>NZ_BMMH01000007.1 GCF_014645735.1 Nocardia jinanensis
GCCACACCCGGTTCCCCTGGGCCGCCGGGACATTACCGGCCCAACCGACCCAGGAAGAAAGGTAGGACGACTCATGACCCTGCGCGATACCCAGGAACCGGCCGCATCGGCCGAGCCTGCCACCGTGACCTTCCGCTCCGGCGACGAAAACTGTCACGCCTGGTATTTCCCGGCCGAATGCGCCGACCTCGATGGACCGGCCGGCCGTCCGGTCGCGGTCATGGCGCACGGTTTCGGGGGGACCAAGGATTCCGGTCTCGAACCGTTCGCGCGCGCCTACGCCGCGGCCGGGATCGACGTCCTGGCCTTCGACTTCCGGTATTTCGGGGCGAGCGGAGGCCGGCCGCGGCAGCGGGTGCGGATGGCCGAGCAGCTGGCCGACTACCGGGCCGCTGTCCTGGCCGCCGCCCGGCTGCCCGGAGTGGACCCGCACCGAGTGGTGCTGTGGGGTGTTTCGCTCTCCGGTGGCCATGTCTTCGCCGCCGGCGCCGCCGCGAGCGCCACCGCGCCGGACTCGGCCGCGGTCCGGGCCTCCGTCGCCGCGCTCGTCTCGGTCACCCCCCTGGTCGACGGCCGCGCGGCAGGGGTCCTCGCGGTCCGGGAGAGCGGTATCACCGGGGTACTGCGCGGAACGTTCGGCGCCGTCCGAGCCGGGCTGGCCGGCGTGACCGGCGGTTCCGGGCTCATCCCGCTCGTCGGCCGGCCGGGTGACGTCGCCGCGCTGACACCGGACGGCTACTACGAGTCCTACCGGGCGCTGGCCGGTCCCACCTGGCGCAACGAGATCGATCCGACTGTGCTGCTCCAGCTCTCCGGCTACCGGCCCGCCCGTGCCGCCGCCGCGCTGAACCTGCCCGTACTGGTGCAGATCGCCGATTTCGACCGCGGCGCGCCGCCCTACGCCGCAGCCAAGGCGGCGTTCGCGGCGCGGGCCGAGGTGCGCCACTACCCGTGCGACCACTTCGGGGTATGGCCGGGCAATCCGTTCTTCGACGCCGCCGTCGCGCACCAGCTGCTGTTCCTGCGCCGTCATCTCGCGCTGGACGAATCGAGTGGGACACGATCGTCGGCCGGGGCTCGCTGATCCGGCTCCAGCCTATGGGTGAGTCCTCTCACCCATAGGCTGCCTCTGTCGTCCAGGTCTGGGGCGTGTCCTGCGAAGGTTGCTCCGACCTGTAGATATCGGGTAATTCGTTATGGTCTCGTCGCGGCGGGAATATCGGCCCGCGCGGGGGTGACGCGGCCTGCGGTAGCGTCGGCGACACCCGGCGATGGTGTGAGACAGCACAAATTGCAGGCAGGTAACACCAGTTGTGAACGGCCTTACGTTCGTGACGATTCGGCATATCGTCATGCGGGTAATACCTGGGGTCGGCGGTGGTTGTCGCGGCTGCCGGCCACTGATCGATACACAGGAGCAGAATGACTGCCAGAACTGAACTCGTCCGCGAACTGAACGGACCCACCGCCGCCTCGGAAATGCTCTCCGATCAGGAGATCGCGGATTTGCTCGGATTGTTCCGCAGTGCCCAGCAACAGGAAAAGGACCTGCTCATCGAGGCCGTCAACGGAATGATCCGGTTCTTCCCACCGCCGTTCCGGGGGATCACCCGCCGGATCATGTTCGGGGACAAACTCGAAGGATGAGCGATCTGGTCACCCGCGCGCAGATGATCCTGCTCGCGCGCACGCTACACGTGCCTGTCGAACGTATCGCCTACCTCGAACGACTCGGACCCGAACACCTGCACGAACTCGAGCAGCGGATCTCGGGCCGGATCTACGAGTACCACGGCGAGATGTTCAAACGGATCGGGCGATTGATCCCGATCATCCCGCTCACGGTTTCGCTGCCCCTGGTCCAGCGAATCGTGCCCCCCATGATGACCGGCCGCGCGGCCGGGGCCGTCGGTGTGGAATATCCGGATGCCGCCGCCGATACCCTCACCATGCTCAAGACCGCGTACGCGGCGGACTGCACACCGTACGTGGATCCCAAGGCACTCGGTGAACTGGGCGACATCATGGCCTCCGAGCCGTTGGTCGCGATCGTGAACGAGGTATTGCGCCGCAAGGACCACATCACCGTCGGCCCTTTTCTCGAATACGCCAAACCGAAATTCGTCGAGGCGGTCGAGCACGGCACCCTCGACGACGAGGGCATCATCTTCTCCGCCGCCTACGCCTACTCCGCCTCCGCCATCAGCAACGTACTGCGCCAGTTGCTGGACGGCCGGTCGAAGCGGATTCCACGGATGATGGAGACCGTGCTGGCCGGTTCGCCGGAGTTGCAGGAAGCGTCGATCTCGGTGATGTCGCGTGCCGAGAACGATGTGGTCTCCCGGATCGGCGATATCCTGCTGTCCCTCGCCTCCGCGGAAGCTCTGGGTAAGCTCGCCGCCCGCACCATCCAGAAGGGTGCCGCGCCGGAACTGATGACCTTCGTATCCAAATTGAGCCGGCCGGGGCTGCAGCGGATGGCGATGAATCCGATCTTCGCCAATACCGCCGCGCTCAACGCGATCGTCGAATCCCTCGTCATCGCGTTCCAACCCGGGCCCTGGCGCGGTCTGCTGGTGCTCGCCGAACGCTGCCATCCCGACGTGCAGCGCTATATCGCCGGCCTGATCGCGCGGATGCCGCAGGAGCGGATCGCCGAACTTCCGTCGATCGCCAACACCGATGACCTGTGGGCCGAGCTCCTGCGGCTGGTCGCCGTCGCCGATCACCCTTCGCAACGCCACATCGGTGCGATCTGGGCGAAGTTGCCGGCGGAACGGCGGGCCGGGCTGCACCGCCGGATCGCCGAACTCCGACTGGACGTACAGCTGGCCGGAATCGTCGAAGAAGTGCCCAACATATCGGTGGAGGAGGTGTTCTACCAGCGGCGCCGACGCGGACGCCGACGTGGCCCGGCCCCCGATAGCTGGAGTGTCGCCTGAACGGGTGAAGGCCGCCGGCCGATCGTCGCACCGTGTCTCATTTCGGGCGCGGCTGCAGTGATTGCGGTCCACAGTCCGAAAATTCAATTACCTTCGTGTAGGTCTCTGATTTCGCTCGGAATTTGCTGTCCCTCGCCGGATGCGGCGGGCAAATCGACGAAAAGAGGTCGGCACGAGATGAGCAACGGACAGTTCCTCCATCGGATACGCCGTATGGCTGTTCTCACCGGTATCGCGGCGGCCGCGCTGGCGCCCACAGCGCCCGCGCTGGCCGAACCGCTGTGGCCGAACGGGCCGAACGTACCCGGCGCCCCGGCCATCATCCCGACCCAGGCGCCGTGCTCACCCGCGGCCCGGGCCTGCCTGCGTCTGTCCAGCAACGAGGTCTGGCTGATGGACGACGGCAAGGTCACCTACGGCCCGACGCCGATGTCACACGGCATGCAGGGATTCGAGACTCCGCCCGGGGTCTTCCACGTCGCGTTCAAAGAGCTGTACCACTGGAGCACGATGCACAACGCCCCGATGCACTACGCGGTCTTCTTCAACGGCGATATCGCCTTCCACATCGGGCCGGTGGAGCACAAATCGCACGGGTGTATCCGGCTGACCGAACCCGGCGCCATCGCGGTCTACCACTATCTGAACCCGGGTGATGTCGTCGAGGTCGTGCCCTGATACCTCGGGTGACCCGGTCCGGCCCGTCGCCCGCCGGCGTCGCGGGCCGGTCGGGGGCCCGGTCCCCGGGCCGGGCATCCGGTTTCGTACGCTTGTCCGATGTGGATCATCGTGGTTGTCGCCATCATCAGTTGTGTGCTCATCGCGATCGGCTTCGCGCTCGGTCTGCCGGACTGAGAACACACTGTCGCGCGTGACCACCTGCCCGGTGCGACCGGGCGGGTCGTAGTGAGCCACCCGGCGCGGTGGAGTCAGTCGGTGCTGTCCTCGGTCTCCTTCGCCGGGTCCGGAGCGGGGCGATCGGTCGCGACCGGGCGCAGCAGTGCCCAGGTCACGAAGGCCGCGGCGACCACCACCAGGGCCAGACCGGCCCACAGGTTCACATTGATACCGCCGGTCTTGGCTTCCTCGTCGACGGTGTCGTGGACGAGTCCGGTGATCACCAGGATGATCCCGTAGAGGCCGAGCAGGCTGCCCACGATGGTGCGGATATCGAAGAACACGATGGTTGTCCTATCCGGTGACGATATTGAGGACGATCACGAGTACCAGCGCGATACCCGCCAGCAGTACCGGGCGCTGATACCAGGGCAAGGTGGCGGCTTCGGGGTCGGTGCGCAGTTCGCGCGGTGTCTCCGAATACACCAGGCCGACCAGTTCGGACGCCGGTTTCGGCTCGGTCACCAGGGTTACCGCCACGCTGACCAGGATATCCAGTACGAAGGCCGCGCCGGCGGCGACGAAACTGACGCCCTGGCCCGATAGCGAGATCACCTCCGTCTCGTTCAGCACGAAGATGAAGACCGCTACCGCGGTACCCGACACCAGCCCGGTCCAGCCGGCCGTCGGGGTCATCCGTTTCCAGAACATGCCGAGGATGAATGTGGCGAACAGAGGCGCGTTGAAGAAGCTGAACAGCGTCTGCAGGTAGTCCATGATGTTGCTGAACCCGCCGGCGATGAACGCGGTGAAGATAGCGGCGATGGTGGCGCCCACGGTGGCCAGCCGGCCCACCCGCAGGTAGTAGCCGTCGGATTTGTCCTTGACGACGTACTGCTGCCACAGGTCGATACTGAACACCGTGTTGAACGCGGAGACGTTCGCCGCCATACCGGCCATGAACGCGGCCAGCAGCCCGGCCAGGCCCACCCCCAGCAGACCGTTGGGCAGCACATCCTTCATCAGGTAGAGCAATGCCTGGTTGTAGGTGACATCGCTGTCCACGTCCGGGTTCGCGGTGACCGCTGCTTTGTACTGGGCCATCTGCGGGACCATTACCGCACTGATCATGCCCGGGATGATCACGATCAACGGGATGAAGATCTTCGGGAACGCGCCGATGATCGGGGTGCGTCGCGCCGCGGCGATGGAATGGGTGGCCAGGGCGCGCTGCACTTCGACGAAGTTGGTGGTCCAGTAGCCGAAGGAGAGTACGAATCCGAGGCCGAACACGATGCCGAGAATCGACAGGAAATCATTGGCGAAACCCGACAGCGCGTTACCGGGCCAGGAGTCCAGCTGTTCAGCGCCGCCGGGAGAGGCGGCGACCTTGTCCTGCAAGCCCGACCAGCCGCCGACTCGGTGCAGGCCGATGAGGGTCAGCGGGAGAAGTGCGGCCACGATGACGAAGAACTGCAGCACCTCGTTGTAGATCGCCGCGGAGAGTCCGCCGAGGGTGATGTAGGACAGCACGATCACCGCCGCCACGATGACCGAAACCCAGAGCGGCCAGCCCAGCAGGACATTGACGATGGTGCCGAGCAGATAGAGGTTGACACCGGCGATGAGTACCTGGGCGACCGCGAAACTGAGCGCGTTCACCAGGTGCGCGCCGGTGCCGAAGCGGCGCCGCATGAACTCCGGGACACTGCGTACCTTCGACCCGTAGTAGAAGGGCATCATCACCACACCCAGGAAGAGCATGGCCGGGACCGCGCCGATCCAGAAGTAGTGGAAGGCGGGGAAACCGTATTCGGCGCCGTTGGCCGACATTCCCATGATCTCGACGGCGCCGAGGTTGGCGGAGATGAACGCCAGTCCGGTGACCCAGGCCGGTAGCGATCGCCCGGACAGGAAGAAGTCCATACTCGACGAGATCCGTTGCCGGGCCAGCAGGCCGATACCGAGGACGAAGACGAAATAGAGGGCGACGATCGCGTAGTCGACCGGCTGGGCGTCCAGCCGCAGCACCTCGCCTTCCGCGAACAATGAAACGACCTCATGGGATAGCTCGTGCTGCGACATACGACGTTCTCCTCGAAGCGGTCCCGGACAACCGCGCGCAGCTCGCCTCATCGCTTCTACCGATGGCTGGCCGCACTACCAGACCGGCTCTGGTGAATCAAACGTACCGTGCGGGCCGATCGGTCGGGTGGTGTCGGACGGAATCGGGCGTGTCAGTCGGTACGGGTCCCGCTGAGTGGGCTTCGCCCGACTGCGGGCGTCGTTGTACGGGCGCACCCTCTCGTGCGCTCTGCCGCGTCTTGCTACCATGGATGGCGGCGCATCCAATCGCATTGTGCGCCAGGGAATTTCGAAAATCCCTGGCGCCCCTGTGGTGTGCGCGGGTTTCGTGGTCACCGAAGTAGGGGTCGCCGTGATTGTACGCGTGCAGAGCACCGAGTTGTCCGGCGTAGAGCGTTTCGTCCGACGGCTGCTGACCGATTGGGGCCCGGGTCCCGCCCGGGTGGGCGGCGTGGCCCTGCTCGGCTCGCCGCTACCGCGCTCGCGTCGCCGGTCCGCCCCGGCCACCGACCTGCTGGTCTGGACTCCGCACGGCTGCACCCTGGTGGTGCTGGCCGATTTCGGGTCGGTCCAGCACGGAGTGCTGACCACCGGGCCCACCGGTCGCTGGCAGGTCGGCGAGAGTGCCGCGGATCTGCGCACCGGGAGATCCACGCCGAACCCGCTACTGCGCGGGCGCAAATTGCGCAACGAATTGTCCGCGATGTTCCGGCGGCACGGCCTGTCCGAGCAGCTCGATGTCCTTGTGGTGCTGATCCCCAAGACGGGCTCGCGGATCAGCTGGACCCCGCGGCCACCGGAGGACGGCATCGAGACCATCCTGGTCCGGATCGGTTCCTCCGCGGGGCTGACCGCGCATTTCGAGCGTTCGTCGGTGGGGGAAGTCCGCTGGCGCGGTGCGGATATCGCGCGAGCATTCGAGATCCTGGGGGTTCCGCGGCACCTGCCCGATCCCGGCGAGCTGGCGAAGGAGGGGTTCGTTCTCGCGCCGGGCAGCGTCGCCGATCTCCGCACCGCGGGGGACGAGTCGTCCGGACCACCGGTCGAACCCGCGGGTTCGCACCCCTTGATCGCGCTGTCCGGAAGGTCCGTCCGGCTTCCCGGACCACGAATCGAGGCGCCTACGGAGATGCCCGCTGCGGTCGTGGAACGGGATGCGCGGCCGCCCTCGACGGCGATCGGATCGGGGCCGTACTCGGCGATCGGATCGGGGTCGGCAGGGTCCGTGACAGCAACCGAGACGGACGCGCAAGGGACAACCGACAGCGACGTCCGAGCAGAGACGCGGGGCTCGGACGCGGACAACGGACCGGAGCGGGTCGGCGGGGCCCGCGGCGGCACGGAGGCGGAGTCGCGAGAAGGAACCGGGCCATCGGAGTGGGAGACCGGCGCGGCGCGCGGTGAACCGGCCGTGGGTCAGGCGGCATCGCGCGAATCCGGTGGGTCGCGGGCGGATGCGGTCGCAGCGAGCGGGCCGCCCGTCCGGCCTGCCCCGTCCGCCCCGAACCGCCGGGACTCCGACGGCCGCGCCGCCCCCGATTCCGATCGTGAGCACCGGGTCGCCGCCGGTGCTCGGGCCGGTGTGCTGCGTGGTCTCGCCGGTGCCCGCGAGATTCCGGCCCGGGTCCGCCGCGCCGCCGCGAGCCCGCGGCCGGCCGCCCCACCGCCCGGGGAAGCCCACAACTACGGCAGGCCGGAGCGCCGTGGAAGGGACCTGCGGTATCGCGCGGCCCTGGGGTTGTCCGGGGTGGCGCTCGCCGCCGTGACGGCGACGGTTTTCGCGGCATCCGGTTTCGCCCGGTTCGATGTGACCGAATACGGTGCCCTGTGCGGCGGTGGCGAGGGGAATCCGGCCGCCGCACCGTATTCGGGGGCCGGACCCAGCCCGATATATCTCGGTGGCGATCTACCGGAGTACACCGCGTTCGGGCCATCCGCGGTCTGGCGCCCGATCGACCCGGGTGCGGTCCAGCTGGTCGCGTGTGTAGCCCAGGAACGCCGCGGTGAACTCGTGCGGACCTGCCAATACCCACCGGCCCCCGGACAGCCGGTGGGCCGGACCCTCAACCTGTTCACGGCGGTCTATCGCCTCACGGTGTACGAGGCCCGCACGGCGAACCAACTGGCCGCGATGGCGATCACCGGCGACCAGTTCGGCGCGGATCCCGCGATCGCGGAACCGGATCCGTGCCGCGCGGCCACCGGCACGCCCGAGGACGGCCTACCGGGCCGACGGCACAGCCGGCCTTCGCAGCAGCAGATCGAGCAGGCCCTCACGCCGTTCGTGGCACCGGCGTCGCAACTGATCCGGGCCGCTCGCTGAGGTTTCCGGAGCCGGCACGGCATAACAGGACTCCTGATGGGCGGCGGACTCTCGCCACACCAGACGCTCGATCGACCCGGCTACGCGCCCAGGATGTCCCGCAGGAGGGCAGCGAGGCCACCAGGGCACCGGCCCCCGAATTCGCTGCCCAGGACCCCGATGAGCGAGTCGCGGGTGTCCGGTGTGCGGTCCGTTCCCGTGCCGAACTGCGGGCAGGCGCCCTCGTAACCGTTAGGCTCGGGACACCCGCCGATCATCGCCGCGCCGGTACCGGCGCCGGCCCGACCGCAGGAGATGCGACACAGTGGGCAAAGGTTCGATCCTCATCACCGGCGCGAGTTCCGGCCTCGGCGCCGAAATGGCCCGGCAGTTCGCTGCTCTCGGCTACGACCTGGCCCTGTGCGCTCGCCGCACGGAGCGGCTCGACGAGCTCTCCCAGGAGATCGCGGTGGCCCACCCCGAGGTCCGGGTGCGGATCGCGGAACTGGATGTCACCGATTTCGACGCCGTACCGAAGGTTTTCGACGGATTCGCCGACGATCTGGGCCGGATCGACCGGGTGATCGTCAATGCGGGTCTCGGTAAAGGTGTGCCGTTCGGCAAGGGCGGTGACCGTCCCAATCGTCAGACCGCCCAGACCAATTTCATCGGCGCCATGGCCCAGATGGAGGCGGCCATGAAGATCTTCCGCGCGCAGGGCGGTGGGCATCTGGTGGTGATCTCCTCCATCTCCGCGGTCCGCGGGATGCCCAAGACCATGACCAGCTACGCGGCGAGTAAGGCCGGAGTGGCGGCGATGGCCGAGGGGATCGCGGCCGAACGGGTGCCCGGCGTGGATGTGTCGATCATCTTCCCCGGCTACATCTCCTCGGAGATGAACGACAAGGCCGCGCATCCGCCCACGTTCCTGGTCGATACCCGCACCGGCGTCCGGTCCATGGTGTCGGCGATCGAGAAGCGGCGCTTCAAGGCCTACACCCCGGCGTGGCCGTGGGTACCGCTGGCCTACGCGATGAAGGTGCTGCCGCTGTCGATCGTGCGCAGGCTCGCCGGTATCTGACCGGCGCGCTCGGTGATCAGCCCCTTTCGTCCTCGCCGAGTATCGTCACGGCCGCCGAGAGTTCGGCGAGCGCGGCCACGATCTCGGTCAGGCGTTCGATGCCGAGTTCGGCCACCAGCCGGGCGGCGAATTCCGCGTGCCGCGGCGTGATCCGGGCCACGGCCGCGTGTCCGGCGTCGGTGATCGCGACCAGTTTGGCCCGGCGGTGTGCCGGATTGGGCCGGTACTCCGCGAGGCCCCGGTCCACCAGCAGGTCGGCGATGCGCTGCACCCCCTGCCGGGTGACGCCCATCGCCCGGGCGATCCCGGCCACCGGAAGTGGTTCGTGCAGTACCGCGCCCAGCACCTGCCACCAGGCGGCGGTGAGCCCGGCCGGTCCGGCCAGGTCCTCGGCGATCGCGAGGAACTGGCCGTTGAGCCGGAACGAGGTGATGGCGGCCGCGCTGAACAGCTGCTGTTCGGCGTTCTCCACGGTGCCCGTCCTCAGACCGCCGCCTGCCGTGCCTCGTATTCCGCGAGTACCGCGTAACCCGCCGGATCTCCGGCGCTGAAGAGGCGGTACCAGCCGTCGAGTACCTCGGGTTCGTAGATTTCCAGTGCTGCCAGTACTTCGCGCGCGAATTCGAAGGGCGCGGTGGAATTCGCGGTGATCACTCCGCGATCGGTGACGGCCGGTTCGTCGGCGTAGTACTCGCCGCCCGCGTAGCCGCTGGCAGCGAGGAATTCGGCGATATTGCTGGTGTGCCGGCGATCATCGAGCAGGCCGGCCCGGGCGAGGCCGAAGGTCGCGCCGCAGATAGCGGCGACCGGTACTCCGGCCGCGGCGAATTCGCGCGCCTTCTCGGCGAACGGGTCGAGTTCGCCCGTTTCCCAGCCGGTGGCACCCGGCAGGATGAGCATGGCGCTGTCGGCCGGAGTCAGCTCGGCCAGGGTGGTATCGGGGACGATCCGCATCCCGCCCATCGTGGTGACGGGATCGGCACTCGCACCGACCGTGCGGGTGCGGTACGCGCCCGGTTCGCGATGCCAGGCGTCGTTGTTGATATGCGCGGTCGCCGCCCCCACTTCCCAGTCGGCGAGGGTGTCGTATACGGCCAGGTGCACGAGTTTCGAAGTCATGACAACATGCTGTCAATAAGACAGTGTATTGTCAACATGGGCAGGACTCAGAACCGCGGCGTCCCGCCCACCACCTCGGCGCGTTCCAGCACGGATATCTCGTCCGCGCTGTATCCGAGTTCGGTGAGAACCGCGTGATTGTCCTGGCCGAGCAGTGGCGCGGGGGAGCGGTGATAGCTGCCCGGCCCGGCGGAGAAGCGGGCGGGGACCGTGCTGTGCCGCGCGGACGGATTGACCGGATGCGGGACCGCCTCGAAGAAGTTTCGATGGTGGAGTTGCGGGATCTCGCCCTGACGGTGCGGCTGGAGTACCTCGGCGACCGGGATCCCGGCAGCCCAGAGCCGGGATACGATCTCGCCGACTTCCCGGTCGGCGAACCAGGACGCGAGGTGTACGTCGATCTCGTCGTGCCGCTTGCGCCGGCCCGCGACCGTCCGCAACCCGGGGTCGGCAGCCCACACAGGCTGCTCCAGAATCTCGACGAGCGCGGCCCACTGCTCGTCGGTGGTGACGGCGAGCGCTACCCAGTTGTCGGGCCGGCCGAACTCGTCGAGTCCGGCTGCCCGGTAGAGGTTCTGTGGCGCGGCGTGCGGACCGCGGTTGCCCGTGCGTTCCAGCAGTGCGCCGTAGGCGGAATACTCGATGACCTGCTCGGCGGTGATGTTCAGCGCGGCGTCGACCATGGCCGCCTCGACCAGCACCCCCGCGCCGGTGCGGCGCCGGTGTTCGAGAGCGAGCAACAGGGCGATCAGGGCGTGCACACCGGCGTTCGGGTCGCCGAGACTATAGGGCTCCACCGGGTTCTGATCCGGATAACCGGTGCGCGCGGTGAGCCCGGAGGCGTCCTCGATCACGTAGGCGAAGGCCGGATTGTCGCGCCAGGGACCGTCGATACCGAAACCCGGCATCCGCACCATGACGGCATCCGGGCGCAGCCTACGGACAGTTTCCCAGTCGAGACCGATCTGCTCGATCACCCGGGGCGTGTAGTTCTCCACGATCACCTCGCAGGAGGCCACCAGCCGACGCAGGATCTCGCGGCCCGCCGCGGTGCGGAAATCGACGGTGATACCGCGCTTTCCCGTGTTCAGGCCGGTGAAAATCCCCGACTTTTCCCACCACCGGTCCTCGTCGATCGGTACGCCCGCGATGAGCCGGGTCCCGTCGGGACGCTGGGCCGATTCGACATGGATCACCTCCGCACCCTGCATGGCCAGGAAATGGGTGCAGGACGGACCCGCCCAGAACGTGGTCATATCGAGTACCCGCAGGCCTCGGAACGGAAGGGGATTCGAGGTGGCGATACCGGTCCGGGCCGGGCGGCCGGGGAATCCGGCGCTGCGGTAATGCTCGGTGTGCTCGCCCAGCCGGGGCGCCGGGGTGGGCTCGCGTAGCAGTGCGGGCAGGGTACGGAACGGTGGTCCGGGCTGGACGAAGCCGCCACGCGGATTCACGGTGAAGAAGTCGCGGGCCAGGTGCTGGTCGAATTCGGTGACATTGGCGCCGTCGGCCACTGGACTGTTCGGGATCCGGAATGCCGTGGCCAGCTCCCGGATCTCGTCGACCTTGTGCGCCGCGAACCATTCGGCGATCTCCGCGGCCTTCTCGTTGGTGCGTTCGGTGATGGCCGGAGTCGGGTCCTCCTCGATCCATTCGGGATGCCCGACCATGACGCACAGATCGAACCACTGCTGCGCGGTACCGCAGCCGACCGCGATCAGACCGTCGGCGGCTGTGGCGACACCGGGGCGGCTCAGCCTGCGCCGGGTACGGAACGGGCGGTTCACCGTCTCGTAGAACGACACCGGATAGTAGGAGAGCCCGAGAATCTGGGTTTCCAGCATCGACAGATCGACCAGTTCGCCGGTGGCCGTGGTGAGGGCGCGCTGCCGGGCGGTGAGCAGTGCGGCCGCCGCATACGCGCCCGCGAACCATTCCCCGGCATCCCCGCCGATATACAGCGGCGCCCGGTCGGGGGCGCCGCGGCCGAGGCCGACGATCCCACCCGACCAGGCTTGCAGGGTGAACTCGGTGGCGGGCCGCCCGGTCCACGGCCCGTCGAGACCGAACGGGGTGATCGCGGTGACCACGAGATGGGGATGGCGCTCGCGTAATGCGGCGGGCGAGTAGCCGGGGTCGCCGGCCGCTCCGGGGCCCGGTGACCAGACCACCGCGTCGGCGTTCGTCAACAGCCGGTCGAGCAGTTCGCGGTCCGCGGCGACCGCGGGATCGGCTACCACGCTGTGCGCGCCACCGGCGAGGAACTGGAAAAGCGCACCGTCCGCGCCGTTTTCGAGGATGGCGCCGGAGACCGACCGGCCACGCAGCGGGTTGCCCTCCGGTGGTTCGGCGGCGACCACCCGGGCTCCGGCATCGGCGAGGAGCTTGGCGCAGTAGGCGCCGGCGATCCCGCTCGACAGATCGACCACCACGTAGCCCGTCAGCGGCGAACTCTCCGGGGGGCCGTATCGGCCCGCGGTCCGATTCACTGTCATAACCCTCTCGATTCCTGTGCCGGGACTGCCGGCCGCGGTGGATCCGTGCGTCGGCGGGGAACCCCCCGGAGACCACGCTGCACCCGCACTGTGGTGCGGGTGCAGCGCACCGGCACGCCCGGGCCGGTGTTGTCGATCCCCCGATGGGGTGCGGCCGGGTTATTCCGGCTTCTCGCGACCCGATTTGCTCAGCCGGAATTCCGGGGGGAACCGGCTGTCGTTGTCCTTGACCGAGTTGTTGAGTCCGCCGTCGAGGGCGTTGTCCAGCATCAGGTCGTTGTCGTCGGCGTGGATATGGCCGCCCATCGATTCGAAGAAACCGCTGAGCAGGCTGCCCATGTACTCGCCCTGCTGCTGTTTCATGATCTCGAAGAAGACCTTCTGCATGAATACCGTGTCCGTGGGCCGGTTACGGGCGCAGGCCAGGGCGTACTTGCCGGTCTCGGCTTCGAGGTCGGCGCGGGGTACGACACTGTTGAGGAAATTGCACTCGTCCATCTCCGCCGCGGAGAACGCGCGGCCGGTGAACACCATTTCCTGGAACTTCCGCAACCCCATGGTCTGCGCCCAGGTCCACATCCGTGGACCCCAGCCGTAGTAGCGGAACGACGGATGCCCGAACAGCGCGTCGTCGGAGGAGATCACCAGGTCCGCGTCGGCGGCCTGGTAGAAGTGCCAGCCGTAGCAGTAGCCTTTGACCTCGACGATGCTGATCTTCTTGAACTCCTGCAGGCTCCGGCAGCCCGCCTGGGCGTTGGCGTACCACTGGCTGATGCTCGCGCCGTGCCGGAACGATTCCTTCGGCGGATACCGGACATCCTCGTCGGGACCGATCTTGTATTCGCTCAGGCGTGGTCCCTGGTCGGGGTCGTTCTGCACGGCCATGAACTCACCGAGATCCGCGCCGGACCCGAAATCGTCGCCCGCGCCGCGGATCACCAGCACCTTGACGTCATCATCGATACTCGCCCGGTGGATGAGATCGCCGTAGCGCACGCGCGCGGCCATGGTGGGCGCGTTGAGCTGATCGGGGCGGTCGAAGGTGATGGTCGCGATCCGGGTCGCGGGGTCCTTCGAATACCGGATGATCTCCTCGGCGCTCGGCTGCGCCGCGCTCCCCGCGGCTCCTTCGTCGTCGGTCCGTGCGCCGTTCGCGGGGGTGGTCATCGCGGCTCCCAGTGCGGGCTCGAGGTCAGGATCTGCGGGCCGTCCTCGCCGATGAGTACGGCATCGCGTCCGAAGACGGCACCCACCCCTTCGGCCCAGACGTAACCGGTCAGCGCGAGCACCATGCCGGGCTCGAGGATCTCGGCTTCCGCGGTACGCCGCAGCGCCGGCGCGACCACCGGCGGGTCGAAACCCATGCCGAGGCCGCGCGCGACCGGCATGACCGGTAGCGGCTCACCTGCGGCGAGATAGGCGTCGAGCAGACCGGCCGCGGGCGCACCCGGCCGACATGCCTGGAGGAGACTGTCCCACAGTCGGTTCCAGCGGCCGTAGAGTTTTCCGGTCGCCGGTGTCACCGCGCCGACCGGCCAGGTGCGCCCGACCTCACCGATGTATCCGTCGGCCAGGACTCCGGAGGAGAAGGCGACCAGATCGCCCTCCTGGACCCGCCGGTCCGCGGTCGCCCGCCGCCACGGATGATCGCGAGCGGTCACCCAGGCCGCATCCTGGGTCGCGGGGGTGCTCACACCGCCCGCGGCGCAGGCTTCCAGCAGCACACCGGCCAGCCCCTGTTCGGAGACCCCGGGTGCGAGTTCGGCCAGGCCGGCGGCGAGACCCTGTTCGGCGACCCGCAGGCCGGCGCGCATGGTCGCGATCTCGTCCGCGGTCTTGACCCGCCGGGCCGCCCGGAAGGCGAGTTCGCCGTCGACGATCTCGGCATTCGGGAACGCGGTGGGCAGCAGCTCGGCGAAACCGGGCGAGAGCGCGTCGGTGCCCACCCGCCGGGCATCGGCCGCACCTGCTATCTCGCGCAGCACCGCGACGAGATTGCGGGGATCCCACATGGTCTCGTACAGATTGTCGTGCGGGATGTCCTCGGGGATGCCCTCGTCCCAGGTGCTGTGCAGGTGGACCGCTCCGGTCCTCCGCACGATCAGGGCCACCGGGCCGAACGGCCGGGTCCCCGCCACCCACAGTTGGGGCGCGCCGGACAGATAGCGGGCGTTGGCCTGCCGTCCGGCGATCAGTACATCGAGGTCGTGGGCTCGCATCTGTGCCAGCACGCGCTCGCGGCGTCCCACCCGCAGCGCGCGATCGTCCGGCAGGATCTCAGTCGCCATAGGGGGCATAGGTGTAGTCGGTGAGAGGCTTGAAGCCTCCTTCGGTAACCACCACGATCTCCTCACTGCGGTAGCCGCCGGTGCCGTCCTCCCACACCACGGGTTCGAGGACCAGCACCATGCCGGGTCGGAGCACGAAGTTCTCGTCGAATTCGGCGCCGAGGTCGGTACCGATCATCGGCACCTCCGCGGCGCTCACGCCGATACCGTGCGAGATGTAGAAATGCGGGAGCCAGGGACGCTGCCCGCCGGCCGCCGCGGTGGCCGCGGCGCCGAGCTGGGCCGCGGTGGCGCCGGGGCGGATCTGCGCGAGGACCGCGTCCAGGATCTCCCGCCATTCGCGGTACTGCGCCTGCTGGCGCGGTGCCGGGTCCTGGCCGACTATCCAGGTACGGCCGAAATCCGAGCAGTAGCCGTTGTAGGTGATCGAGACATCGGTCCACAGCACATCACCGGCCGCGAGCTCCCGTTCGGTGGTGAGCAGCGGCAGCGCGAGATCGCCGTGCTTGGTCCACACTCCGTCGGCTTTGGTCGCCGGCATGACCTGCCAGATGGCGTCCAGCATGGTGGCGGTCGCGCCGAGTTCGAACGCGCGCCGGACGAATCGTGCGGACAGGTCGATCTGACGCTGTCCGGGCGCCAGCGAGGTGTGGATATCGACGATCGCCTCCTCGGTGATCCGGCAGGCCTTGCGGATACAGGAGAGTTCGTCGGGTGTCTTGATCAGTTTGGCCGGTCCGATGACCGCGGCCGCGTCCACCGGTTTCCCGCCCGGGAAGAGCCGGTCGCGGGCCCGCAGCATCGCACCGGTGTACTCGTCGACCGCGAAAGTCGATCCGGCCGGCACCAGATCGGCCAGGATGCGCGCGAAATCCGCGACACCCTCGTCGAATTCGAGGTACACCGGCGAATGCAGATGGTCGTCGGGCAGCTCGGATTCCGCCGCCGCGCCGGCCCGGAAGGGCAGGAACAGATGCGGCCATTCGTCGTCCGCGGTGACCACCGCGACCGGCCGTTCGACATGGGCCAGGCCGGCGTCGCCGAGCGGCCAGTTGGCACCGGTCGCGTAGACGACATTGTTGTTCAGCAGCAGAATCGCCGCGTCCACACCGCGCTCGGCCATCGCCGAACGCAGACGGGCCCCGGTCTCCCGGCGCATCCGGGCCCGGTCGGGAAGATCGGGTATATCGATCGCCGCGGTGGTCGCGGCGGAGAGTGCGGTCATCGCAACAGATCCTTCTCGCCCTCGGCGCTACAGCCCGGCCTGTACACCCAGGAAGTCCTTGATGTTTCCGCTCACGATGCGGGCGGCATCCTCCGGGCCGACGGCCGCCACGACCGCGGCCAGCGACTGCTCCGAGTAGCCGAATGTGCTCTCGTTGTGCGGATAGTCCGAGGACCACATCACCCGGTCCACCCCGATCTGGTCGATGATGGCCAGGCCGAGCGGGTCGACCATGAACGAGGCGCGCATATGGTTCTGCCAGTAATGGCGCACCTCGTGTTCGACCGGGCGGTTGTACATGTGCCGGTAGGAGGCGTTCATATGCTCGGCGTCCTGCAGCGCCGAGGCGACCCAGTTGATCCCGCCCTCGAACCAGCCGATCTGCAGGCCCGGATGCCGGTCGATGATGCCGCTGAACAGATACTTGGAGAACAGCTCCCGGAACGGGGCCACATTGTGCATCATGCCGACGACGACGCTGTTCACCTCGCACGGCGCCGACAGCGGCGATTCGCCGATATGGTGCGAGACCGGTACGCCGGATTCCTCGATGGCGTCCCAGACGCCGATCATCTCGGTGCTGCCGTAGTCGATGACATTGCCGTCGTCGTCCTTGCCGGCCGATAGTGGCAGCAGGAATGTTCTGAGGCCCAGTGCCTTCAGCTCGGTCAGGGTCCGGCGCGCCCCGTCGGCGTCCCACCAGTTGATCAATCCGACACCGTACAACTTCCCGCCGGAACGTTCCTGCACCTCGGCGATGTACTCGTTGTAGATGCGGAAACAGCGCTCGCGGACCGCCTTGTCCGGGTAGAAGAGCAGGGCCAGCAGCGAATTGGGGAACGCCAGTTCCCTGTCGATACCGTCGGCGCGCAGATCCGCCACCCGGGCCTCGAGGTTCGTGCTACCCGAACCGTCGAGCGGGTCGTACTGCATCAGTACCCGGCTGAAATCGCCGGGCAGGAACGATTTGCCCTTGCGCCCGATCTGGTAGGCCCCGTCCTCGTACCACACTCGGGGTGCCTTGTCCCGGAGCTCCTCGGGGAAGCGTTCGTAGAAGATATCGTCGGCGAGGGAGATGTGGTTGTCGGCGGAGAAGACCTCGGTGCCGGTGGGGAGTCCGAGTGTGCCCTCGGCGTGGCCCCGGCGATCCTTCGGCGGACCGAAACCCTGTGGCGGGTAGAGCTGGGCACTGCTGGGCGAAGTCGGCATCGTGACCCTCCAATGGATCGTTTGATTCGCGAATTTGCCGTCGGCGGTCGTGGCCCCGGGCGGCCGCTGCCGTCACCGTGTTATGCCGATTCCGTATGAATTGCTGCGCAAACGGATCGGCGGTGCGTGCGGCCGGATATCGGGTGGTGGCCCGCCAAGCTGAAAACGACATTGTCACAAAGCGAGAGTGACGTTCTATGAGATAGTGGCGATTTATGCGTTCTTCTGCGGCTAGGGCTGCGAGAATGATATTTTCATCAGAGGTTCACGCCGGGTGCCGCGAGTATTGCGCGGGGGCGGATTTCGGGTCTGTGATGGCCGCGATCCGCGCGTGAAGACCCGTTGCCGGGGCAACTTCCCTGTAACCCTTGTCACAGGATCGAAACCAACCTACTGTGTGTTCACTAGGTTTGTCAGATCGGGGTTCGGACCATGACAGCTCCTCGTCCTTATGCCGCACTCCTCGCCAAAGGGGAAGACCGCAGGCAGCGCATCCTCGCCGTCGCCCAACGTCTGCTCACCCGGAACGGCTGGCGCAGCACCACGCTCGCCCAGATCGCCGGAGAGGCCGGAGTGACCTCCGCGGGGTTGCTGCATCACTTCTCCTCCAAAGAGCAGTTGCTGCATGCCGTTCTGGACGCGCGCGACGCCGAGGACCTGGAGGACGCCAATATCAACGGCGATCTGATCGTCGAGATCCGCAAGGTGGTCACCCGGATGGAACGGCATCCGGAATTGGTCGGCACCTTCGTCGTCCTCCTGGTCGAGAACCTGATGCCCGAAGCGCCGCTGCACGATCGCATGCTCGATCGGTGGCATATGGCGGTCGAACTGGTCGTCCAGGCCATCCTCCGCGGCCAGGAGGACGGTCGGTACCGGCGCGATATCGACCCCCGGGTCCGTGCGGTGGAAATCGTCGCCTTCTTGAACGGAATGGAGATCTCATGGCTGCTCGATCGTTCGATCCCGCTGGCCGACGTATTCAACGGTTACACCGAGTCGCTGGCCCGCGACTTGGCGGCGAAGGAGATGTGATGAGGTACCGGCTCGATGTGGTGGCGGCAACCGTGGCCGACGCGGTCCAGTTCGCCGGCGGGTGGTTGTTCGATCGATCGGTGGCCGGCTGGGACGTGACGGTGCTGCTCGCGCAGCCGTCCGATATCCGGCCGTTGAAGATCCTCGGCGCCGAGGTCCGCGAGCTCGACGCGGTACTGGCCACCGAGGTGCCCGGCAGGCTGCCGCAGGCGCTGGCCGTCAACGCCGATGTCTGTAGCAGGGACGGCCGCGCCCGCAAGGGTGTACTGCGGGCCCTCGAAGACCGGGGGATCGAGGTCGTCGTCTGGGGTGACGGCTGGCCGGCCGGTCAGGATCACGGCGTGGATCCGGTGCTGCACCGGCTGAGCTGTGCCGCGCGAGCGTTCAAGGCGCAGGCGATGGTCGCGGCCGGGCTCTCGCCCGCCGCGGTGACGCCGAGCGAGATCTTTCGTAGCGGGGCCATGGAGTACGCGCCGTTCTGCGCGGATCTGGTGCCCGCGGTCTGATCGCGGGTCCGCATGCCGCCGGGTGGCCGAGCGGTCCCGTGTGGGTGGGCCCCGGTGTGCGGCCGGCCGGGTCGGCCTGGATCACGCCGACCCGGACAGTGTTCCGGTGGTAGCGGCGGGCTCCGGAAGCGGGACGCCGGAAGTGGGGCGTCGCCGCTGATTTTCCGGACCCGTCGCGAGGATTCGGCGACCGGATCGGAAGTTCGAAAATGCGTTTCGTACGCATTTGTGCGAATTCAACACGGGGGTCGAAGTATCGGGGGGATTTGAAACATCGAATTTCACAATTTCGTGGGTCGCTCGGGGGTTGTCGTGGGCGTTTCGCTGGTCCGCGGGTGGGGGGATCATGCCTGTTCGAGGGGTTTTTGTGGCGGCGCGGTCGCCGTTTGCCCGATCTGCCTGGGCGTTCCGGGAAACTTGTTGCCAAGTATTGAATTCTCCGTATTCGGATGTCATCCTATTGGAAATTGAGAATGACATTTCCGTACCGAGAGATGTGACAGCAGACCGGCTGAGACGGCATCAGCCTTCGGATCGTGATCCGTAGCCGTTCACCCGGGAACCGTTCGTCGCGCCGCGGCTCGTCCGGAGCCGCCCCGTCTCGGTGGGACCGCGCCACCCGGCGCATCCGCCGAGCCGTCGATCGTTCGACAGGAGCACTTCGATGCCGAATTCCTCGTTGCCCGGGTGCGTCCCCGGCCTCCCGGGGGACCGCCCGAACGGCACGGCGGCAACCGTTTCCGACGCGATGAGGTCCCGATGACCACCCGCACCCCGGTCTGGATCCGGGCCAAGGACCGGATCGCGGGACCTCTCCAGACAGTGGGCGGCCTGTTCGCCATGACCGCGGACGCGGTGAAATTCGCGTTCCGGCGGCCGTTCCAGACCCGGGAATTCTTCGAACAGGCGTGGTTCATCGTGCGGGTCTCGCTGGTTCCCACGCTGCTGGTGGCGATCCCGTTCACCGTGCTGGTCAGCTTCACCCTCAACATCCTGTTGCGCGAGTTGGGCGCCGCCGACCTGTCCGGGGCGGGCGCGGCCTTCGGGGCGGTGACCCAGGTGGGCCCGATGGTCACCGTGCTGATCGTGGCCGGTTCCGGAGCCACCGCGATGTGCGCCGATCTGGGGTCCCGGACCATCCGGGAGGAGATCGCGGCCATGGAGGTGCTCGGGATCGATCCGGTCCAGCGCCTGGTCACCCCGCGCATGCTGGCCTCCGGGCTGGTCGCGTTACTGCTGAACAACCTGGTCTGCATCATCGGCGTGCTCGGCGGATACGTCTTCTCGGTGTACGTGCAGGACGTGAATCCGGGTGCGTTCGTCGCCGGGATCACCCTGCTCACCGGCATCAACGAGGTGATCATCTCGTCGGTGAAGGCACTGCTGTTCGGGCTGGTCGCCGGGATCGTCGCCTGCTATCGCGGGCTGATCGTCACCGGTGGCGCGAAAGCGGTGGGTAACGCGGTCAACGAGACCGTGGTCTATGCGTTCATGTCGCTGTTCGTCATCAATGTGATGGTCACGGCGATCGGCATCCAGTTGACGACCGGATGAGAGGAGGTATCCGATGACAGCCTCCGCGGTTCTGGCGGCTCGGTATCCGATGATCATCCGCCGGCTGCGTAAACCGGTGGATGTACTGGGCCGGCTCGGTGACCACGCCATCTTCTATACGAAGGCGCTGGCATTCGCGCCGATGGCGGCGTGGCGGTACAAGCGGGAGACGATCCGGCTGATCGCCGAGATCAGTATGGGCGCGGGCACATTGGCGGCATTCGGCGGCACGGTGGTGATCGTCAGCTTTCTGACCCTGGCCACCGGCGGCACCCTGGCGGTACAGGGTTACAGCTCGCTCGGTGATATCGGGATCGAGGCACTCACCGGCTTCCTGTCCGCGTTCATCAACGTGCGGATCTCGGCCCCGGTCGTGGCCGGTATCGGACTGGCGGCCACCTTCGGTGCCGGCGTCACGGCGCAATTGGGCGCCATGCGGATCAACGAAGAGATCGATGCGCTGGAATCCATCGCGATAGAGCCGATCTCGTATCTCGTCGGCACTCGTATCGTGGCCGGGATGATCGCCATCACCCCGCTGTACGCGATCGCGGTGATCGCCTCGTTCCTGGCCAGCCGGTTCACCACCGTGGTGATCCTGGGCCAGTCCTCCGGACTCTACGACCACTACTTCGCCACCTTCCTGAACCCGATCGACCTGATCTGGTCGTTCCTACAGGCGATCCTCATGGCGATCACGATCCTGCTGATCCACACCTACTTCGGGTTCTTCGCCGCGGGCGGGCCCTCGGGTGTCGGGACAGCGGTGGGCAACGCGGTGCGGACCTCGCTCATCGCGGTCGTATCGGTGACGCTGCTGGTCTCGCTCGCCGTGTACGGGTCCAACGGCAACTTCGAGCTGTCGGGGTAGGGGATGGCGCTGGTGGCAAACGAAACGCAGTCGTGGGCGTACCGCCCACTGTCGGGCTCGCAGCCGCCCGGCCCGCCGGCGGGCCGCCGCCGGCGGGACCGGCTGCGGTCGTTGTCCGCGGCGGGACGGCCCGCCGCGGGGTTGGTGGCGCTGTCCGCCGGTATCGCGATCGTGGTCCTCGCCGTCACCCTCTTCCAGGGTGGATTCGCCGATACCGTGGCGGTCACCGTGCATTCGCCGCGGGCCGGGCTGGTGATGTACCCCGACGCCGAGGTGAAACTGCGCGGGGTCACGGTGGGTGCGGTGCACTCCATCGCGGAACGCTCCGACGGAACCGCCGAGATCGAACTGGCGATCGATCGCGGGCAGCTCGACCGCATACCCGGCGACGTCACCGTGGATATCGCCTCCACCACCGTGTTCGGTGCCAAATACATCCAGCTGGTGCCGCCCGACCGGCCCTCGGACCGCCGTCTGGAGGCCGGACAGGTGTTCGCCGCCGAGAGCGTGACGGTCGAGATCAATACGGTCTTCCAGCAACTCACCCAGGTGCTGGGCGAGATCCAGCCGGAGAAGCTGAACGAGACCCTCGGCGCCCTGGCCAACGCGATGCGCGGACGCGGTGACCGGGTGGGCCAGATGCTGGTCGACCTCGAGGCTTTCCTGGCGAAACTGGAACCGGGATTGCCCGCGTTGCGCGCCGATCTCGCCATGGCGCCGCAGGTCGCGGGGACCTACGCGGATTCGGCGCAGCCACTGGTGGACACCGTCGCCAACGCCACGAAATTGAGCAACACGGTGGTGGAGGAACAACAGCAGCTCGACGTTCTGCTCATGAGCCTGATCGGCCTGGCCGATACCGGCAATCGGGTGATCGGCGACAACGGCGCGGCGCTGGCGAGTTCACTCGACGCGCTCGTCCCCACCACCGATCTCACCAACCGCTACCGCACGGCGCTGACCTGCGCGCTGGACGGTCTCGGCTATCTCGCCTCGGTGAAACCGGTGCAGGTACCGGGAATCGGGTTGTCGGCGAACTTCCTCTGGGGTGTGGAACCGTACCGGTATCCGGATCATCTCCCGAAAGTCGCGGCCAAGGGCGGACCGCAGTGCTCGATGCTGCCGGTCGGTTACGAGGACTTCCCGCCGTTCGTAGTCACCGATGTCGGCGCCGACCCGAATGCCGGCCCGTTCCGGCCCGGGCTCACCCTGAACACCGAATCATTGGCCAGAGCGCTGTTCGGCCCGGCCGCCGCCGGGAAGGAAGCGCCGCGATGAGCAACCGCGATACGCCCCTGCTGAAATTCGGGATCTTCGCCGCGGTGATGGTGGTGCTCTCGGCCTGCCTGATCATCGTGTTCGGGGAGTACCGCAGCGGGTCCACCAACGAATACTCGGCGGTGTTCGCCGACTCCTCGGCGCTGCGCGAAGGGGATACGGTCCGGGTTTCGGGCGTTGTGGTCGGTTCCGTGCGCGGCGTCGAGCTCGAGCAGGACCACCGGGTACGGGTGGAATTCGACGCCGACCGGGCATTGCCACTGACCACGGGCACCCAGGTCGCGGTGCGGTATCTCAACCTCGTCGGTGATCGCTATCTCGAACTCGTCGACAAACCCGGCAACGAGCTGCCGGCGGGCGGGGAGCTACCGATCGAGAACACGGTCGGCGCACTGGATCTGGATCTGTTGCTCGGTGGTCTGAAACCGGTGATCCAGGGCCTGAACGCCCGTGATGTGAACGCGCTGACCTGGTCGCTGCTGGAGATCGTGCAGGGCAAGGAGGGCACAGTGAACTCCATCCTCGGGCGTACCGCCTCGTTCTCCGCGGCGCTGGCCGATAACAACCAGATCATCGCGCAGCTGATCGACAACCTGAAGACGGTGATGACGACACTGCAATCGGAGGGCGGCCAGTTCTCGAATCTGGTGGATCGACTCGAACAGCTGATCACCCAGCTCAGCAACGATCGTGATCCGATCGCCGCGGCGATCGACTCCCTGGAGAGCGGCACCGCCACGGTCGCCGATCTGCTCACCCAGGGCCGCCCGCCGCTGGCCGGCGCCATCGACCAGGTCAACCAGCTGGCCGCCAATATCGACGGCGACAAGCAGACCCTCGACACCGCTCTGCGGAAGGCTCCGGAGAATTTCCGGAAACTGGTGCG
This sequence comes from Nocardia jinanensis, assembly GCF_014645735.1. GTDB lineage: Bacteria > Actinomycetota > Actinomycetes > Mycobacteriales > Mycobacteriaceae > Nocardia > Nocardia jinanensis. The sequence continues at coordinate 23,714 of NZ_BMMH01000007.1, forward strand.
CACCGGCGCCTATGGCAACTTCATCCAGTACTACCTGTGCGATTTGACCCTGCGGGTCAACGATCTGTCCGGTCAGGTCGTGGAGATCCCGGCAGCCGTACAGACCGACGGAAGGTGCGCTCCCTGACATGTTTCGATACCGCGGAAGACATCTGCTGCGGCACGGCCTGGTCGGGATCGTGCTCATCGTCTGTGTCATCTCGCTGGGGCTGCAGTCCCAGCAGGTGATCGCCTGGGGGACGACGGTCCGCTACCAGGCCCTCTTCCAGGAGGCCGGGGGCCTGGAAGCCGGGGACGAGGTGATCGTGTCGGGTGTGCGGGTCGGTTCGGTGACCGATGTCCAGTTGGACAACGGGGACGCGCGAGTGGTGTTCACCGTGCGCGGTTCGGTGCCGGTGGGTGCCGAGAGCACGGTGCAGATCAAGACGGGTTCGTTACTGGGCAAGCGGATCATGACCCTGGTCTCGCACGGTGACGAGCACCTGCGGCCGCTGGCCACGATCCCGGTCGAGCGCACCTCGTCGCCGTATTCGCTGACCGACGCGCTCGGCGAGCTGACCACCAGCGCCGGGGCGATGGACACCGATTCGCTGAACAATTCGCTGAACATGCTCTCGTCGACACTCGATACGATCGCCCCGCAGCTGGGGCCGGCGTTCGACGGTCTGTCCGAATTGTCGAAAACCATCAACAGCCGCAATACCGCGCTGCGGGATCTGCTCGCCGCCTCCCGGGATGTCACCGGCATCCTGGCAGACCGCGGCCAGCAGGTGAACACCATGCTGCTCAACGCCAATACGCTGATCGGTGTTCTCGACGACCGTCGGCAGGCGATCGCGACCCTGCTGGCCAATACCGCCGTTGTCGCCGATCAGCTGACCGAACTCGTCGCCGACAACGAGGCCGAACTGGGGCCCGCACTGGACCGGCTCAACTCCGTGACCGAGGTGTTGCAGCAGAACCGTGACAACATCGCCAAGGCGATTCCGGGCCTGGCCAAGGCGTCGCTGACCCAGGGCGAGGCGGTATCGGGCGGACCGTTCTACAACGCCTATGTCGCCAATCTGATACCCGCCCAGTGGATCCGGCCGTTCGTCGACGCCGCGTTCGGCGGGTCGGTCCCGCAACCACCCGCACCGCAACCGGGGGCACCGCGATGAATCGGACGCCGATCCTGCGAGTGGCCGCCGGCGTCCTGGCTGTCGTGGTGGTGGCGGCCGCGTTCGCGCTGGTGAACCGTACAGTGCTCGCGCCGACCACGGTTCGCGCGATTTTCACCACCGCCACCGCCATCTATCCCGGTGACGATGTGCGCGTCTCCGGAGTGAAGGTGGGGACGATCGCGGGACTCGAACCGCGCGGCACCACCGTGGAGATGGAACTGCACATCGACCGGGGCGTGGATATCCCGGCGAACGCCGGCGCGGTGATCGTGGCGCAGAGCCTGATCGATTCGCGGTATGTCCAGCTCACCCCCGCATACCGCGGCGACGGTGACACCATGCCCGACGGGGCTGTCATCCCGCTGGAGCGCACCGCGGTCCCGGTGGAGTGGGACGAGATCAAAACACAGCTCACCCGGCTGGCCACCGAATTGGGACCCGACGGCGATCAGTCCTCCGGTCCGGCGGGCCGGTTCATCGACAGCGCGGCCAACGCCCTAGCGGGCAACGGCGACAAGCTGCGGCAGGTGCTGACACAGCTCTCCGGGGTCGGCCGGATCCTGGCATCCGGTAGCGGCGATATCGCGGACACGCTCGAGAATCTTCAGGTCTTCGTGACAGCCCTGCGCGACAGCAATGTACAGATCGTGCAGTTCCAGAACCGGCTGGCGACCCTCACCAGCGTGCTCGACAGCAGCCGCTCCGATCTCGACGCGGCACTGAACAATCTCGCCGTCGCCGTCGGCGAGGTACAGCGGTTCGTCGCGGCGAACCGGGACAAGGCCGGCGAACAGGTGGGCCGGCTGGCCGATGTCACCCAGAACCTCGTCGACAATCGCGGCGAACTCGAGGAGTTGCTACATATCTTCCCGACCAGCCTGGCCAACTTCTACAACATCTACAACCCCGATACCGGCACCGAGGCAGGGGTTTTCGTGCTGAACAACTTCTCCAACCCCATCGAGTTCGTCTGCGGCGGTATCGCCAGCGTGGAGAACATCGGCGCCGAGGAAGCCGCGCGCAAATGCCGCGACTATCTGGGGCCGGTGCTCGGGCTGATGAATTTCAACTATCTTCCGGTGCCGGTGAACCCGGGACTCGGCCCCTCGGCATCGCCGGACAACATCATCTACAGCGAACCGGGTCTGGTTCCGCCGGCCGCTCAGGCGGTGAGCCCGGCCGCGCCGCCCCCGCCACCGGCGCCCACCTTGGCCGAGATCCTCTTCCCCGGCGGGCGGTGATCGTATGGCGATACCGGGACGTCCGCGAAAACTGCGCCGAGCCGCGCTGGGCTGCGCGTGTGTGGTGATGACCGCGTCGGGATGTGCGTGGGACGGGGTGAACTCGCTTCCCCTGCCGGGAGCGACAGGCCGGGAGGCGGGCGCCACGACGCTCTATGTCGAGATGGCCGATGTCGGCACGCTGACCCCGAACTCACCGGTACTGATCGACGATGTCGTGGTCGGCAGTATCGGCGATATCCACGTCGAGAACTGGCATGCGCTGGTCGAGGTTTCCGTTGAACCGGGCGAGGTGATTCCGGCGAACGCGCAAGCCCGGGTCGGACAGACCAGCCTGCTGGGTTCGATGCACCTGGCACTGGATCCGCCGCCCGGCGTGGCGCCGCAGGGCCGGCTGGAGTCCGGCGCGCGTATCGGACTCGACGACACCGCGACCTATCCCTCGACCGAGCAGACCCTGGCCTCGCTGTCGGTGGTGGTCAACGGCGGCGGCCTGGGTCAGGTCGGCGATATCGTCGGCAGCCTCGGCGCGGCGTTCGAGGGCCGCGAGACGAATGTCCGCGCCCTGCTGGATCGTCTGGATGTCTTCCTCGGCACCCTCGACGCGCAGCGCGCCGATATCGTCGCCACCATCGACGGCCTGAACCGGCTCGGCGCTACGTTCGCCGCGCAGCGCGATGTGCTGACTGAGGCGCTGCACAGGATTCCGCCCGCGCTGGATGTACTGATCCGGGAGCGGCCGGATCTGGTCTCGGCCATGGACCATCTGCGCACCTTCAGCGATACCGCCAACAGTGTCCTGACCACCGTGCACGACGATCTGCTGACCAACCTGCGCAATCTGGAACCGACGCTGCGGGCGCTGGCCGCGGTCGGCCCGGATATCAACAAGGCCATCGCGTTCGCGACCGTGTTCCCCTACGGGCAGTATCTGGTCGACAACGGCGTGCGCGGCGATTTCATCAATCTTTTCGCCACGGTCGACCTCACCATCCCGCGGCTGCGTCGTGAACTGCTACTGGGTACGCCGTGGGGTGATCCGACCGCGGTCATCCAGGCCGCGGTGGGTGACCCGGGTTATGCGGAGCAGACCAAGAATCCACTCGGATTCGGTATCACTGCGCCGCCGGTCGCGGCGCCGCCCGCCGCTCCGACTCCGGTACCCGCTCCGGCTCCCGAACCTGCTCCGGCGCCGCCCCCCGCGCCCGCCCCCGGTCTGCCGTTCCCACTGCCGCAGTTACCGCTACCCCAGATACCCCTGCCACCCGGGATCGGAGGCCGCTGATGCTGCTGTCCCGTTTCGTCCGTGCCCAGCTCGTCATCTTCAGCATTCTCTCGGTGATCGGCCTGGTCGTGATGTCGGTGATCTATATGAAGCTGCCGACCCTGGCCGGAGTCGGCACCATGGATGTGGCGGTGGAACTGCCCGAGGCCGGTGGACTCTATCGGTTCGGCAATGTGACCTACCGGGGTATCCAAGTGGGAAAGGTGACTCGCGTCGATCTGACCGAGGACGGGGTGCGGGCCGTCCTCGCGATCGACGGTTCGCATCGGATACCGGCCGATCTGACCGCCGAGGTCCGCAGCGTATCGGCGGTGGGTGAGCAGTACGTGGATCTGCTCCCGCGCACCGATTCCCCGCCGTATCTGTACGACGGCGCCACCATCGAGCGCCGCGATACCGAGATTCCGCAGCCCGTGGGCCCCATGCTGGACCGGCTCAGCGCACTGGTCGGCACGATTCCGAAGGACGATCTGCGCCGGCTGCTCGACGAGATGTTCGCGGGTGTGCACGGCGCGAGCGACGATCTCGACTCGCTACTGAGCTCCGCCGAGAAACTGACCGCGACGATGAACGGCGTGGGCGACAGCACCCGCACCCTGGTAGAAGATGCCGTGCCGCTGCTGGATTCACAGGTGCAGTCGGCGGACGCGATCCGGATCTGGACCCGCGCCACCGCGAATGTCACCGGGCAACTGGTGGCCGACGATCCGCAGCTGCGCACCCTGCTGCACTCGGGACCGGGCTTCGCCGGCGAAGTGTCCCAGCTGCTGGACTCCCTCCAGCTCACCCTGCCGGTGTTGTTGTCCAACCTCACCTCGGTGGGCCAGCTCGCGGTCACCTACAACGCGGGTCTGGAGCAGCTGCTGGTGCTACTGCCTCCGGCGGTGTCACTGGTCCAGGCGGTGCAGCCCACCAAGAACGCGTCAGGTCTGGGTATCGGCGACTTCCGGGTCAGCGGCGTCTCCGACCCACCGGCCTGTACGGTCGGCTTCCTGCCGCCCTCGGAGTGGCGGTCGCCGCAGGATGTCACCACCATCGACACCCCCGACAATCTGTACTGCAAACTGCCGCAGGATCATTCGGTCGCCGTACGTGGCGCGCGCAATATCCCCTGCGCGGGCCACCCGGGCAAACGCGCGCCGACCGCGGAGATTTGCAACAGCGACCAGGACTACGTGCCGGTGGCTCCGGAACAGCCGGTGGTGGGCCCCTATCCCCGTGACCCGGAGCTGGAGGAGCAGGGTATTCCGCCGGATTCACGCTTCGCCCCGCCGCCGGGCAATGCTCCCGCCGCGGATACGACCGCGCCGGGGGGCACTGCGCCGGCGGTCGCCTTCGCCCAGTACGACCCGAACACCGGTGAGTACATGGGTCCCGACGGTCAGCTGTATCGGCAGACCGACCTCGTGGCCGACAGCCACAGCAGCTGGGAGGAAATGCTGCCCCGCTGACCCCGCATCCTCGCTGACCGGGGCCGGAACCGATGCCCCCGGATGAGCACTTCCGTGGGCGGGGCCCGCCCCGGGTTCTGGAGCGACGTAGCGAAGGAGCGCAGCGACTGAGCGAAGGAGTGAAGAACCGGGGTTGATAGGGCCCCGCCCACGCGCCGCCGGAGGCGGCGCAAATAAACACAGCACCTTCGCGGACGGGCCTGCCCCGACACCTTCGCAGGTCGGGTGCGCTTGTGAAGATGGTGATGGGAGCTTGCTCGGGAAGGGGAGGGTGGGCTTGCTCGCGAAAGTGGATGCGCACTTGCTCGTGAAGGTGCTGTGTTTTCGGCGCGCTGGCGCGCGCGGGGTTGAGGCCCCCTCAGTCCCGCCGTTCAGGCCTCGAGACTCGCGCTTCGCGCATGCGCTTTCGAGGCCTGAACGGCGGGACGGGCCTCAACCCTTTGAGGTGTCTCGCAAAACTCGACTCATTCGGGTTGCGTCCAGCGTGGATGTCCGGATCCGGATGCTTTCCCGTCCTTCTGTCTTCTCCGGATGGTCCACCTCAGTGGGCGGGGCCCGCCCCGGTTCTGGAGCGACGTAGCGAAGGAGCGCAGCGACTGAGCGAAGGAGTGAAGAACCGGGGTTAATAGGGCCCCGCCCCCGCGGCGCCGAAGGCGCCGCCATTAAACAGAGCTCCGGGGTAGGCCGAGGACTCGCTGGGCGATGATATTGCGCTGGATCTCGGAGGTGCCGCCGGCGATCGTGCCGGAGAAGCTGCGCAGATACCGTTCGAACCAGCTCGGCGCGTGATCCTCGAGGTTGAGCAGGTTGTGCCGAGAGGTGACCGATGGATGGGTCAGGCCGTCGGTGCCCGCGGCGTCGAGGGCGGCTTCGAGACCCTGCTGTACCGCCTCGGAACCCAGCAGTTTCAGTACCGACAACGCCGCCACATCGGTTTCGCCGCGCTGTTCGCGCGCAAGCGCCGCCGAACCCAGGAGTTCCAGCGCCTGCAGATCCATCACCGTGGTCGCGAAGCGATCGGTGTCCAATTCGGTGTGGGGGGTGAAATCCTTGACCAGCATGCGCAGCCGCTGGGCGAAACTCATCCACAGCAGCGTGCGTTCGTGGCCGAGCGAGCCGTTCGCCACGGTCCAGCCCTTGTTCAGTTCACCGACCAGGTTCTCCGCCGGAACCCGGGCTTCTTCGAAGAACACCTCGTTGAAATCGAGATCGTCGGCGGCGCAGGCCGAGGCGAACGGGCGGCGCCGCACCCCCGGGGTGCCGGTGGGAATCAGCAGGACGGAGATACCCCGGTGCTTGGGAGCCGCGGGGTCGGTGCGAACGAAGGTCAGGACGACATCGGAGTCGTGCGCGCCCGAGGTCCACACCTTCTGGCCGGTGACCACGAAATGGCCGCCGTCGCGGACCGCGCGGGTGCGCAACCCGGCCAGATCCGAGCCGGCGCCGGGCTCGCTCATCCCGAGGGCCGCGGGCATCTCGCCGCGCAGGATCGGCACCGCCCACTTCTTCTGCTGTTCGGGGGTGCCGAAGGTGATGAGGGATGCGGCGATGATGCCCTGACCCTGCGGGTTGCAGCTTTCGTAGATCCGGCGCCTGCCCAGTTCCTCGCGGTGCACGTACTGCTGCAGAACCGTGGCGTTGCGGCCGCCGAATTCGGGTGGATAGCCCGGTACCAGCCAGCCGTGGTCGAACTGCACCGACTGCCATTCGCGGGCCCATTGCGGCACATGTGAGCTCGAGCGGGGCCGTTCGACCGCGGTTGCCTCGGGCGGCAGATACTCGTCGAGGAATGCGATGAACTCGGCGCGGAACCGTTCCACGTCCTCGTCGAAAGTCAGCTGCACGATGTACCTCCCTTTAGCCAGATATGAGAATATCATTCTCTCAGCGGGATATTCTAGTTTCCGTAGGTGGCGCGACCAGCCGGGCCGAAGTTCACTCGGTGGTTGCCGCCGTGGTGATGGGAGGTACGCCATGCGGAGTGCCGGTAGTGGGCTGACCCTGCAGCAGCGGATCGACGCACGTTCGGTCCGCACCACGAAACTGTTCGGCAGCGTCCAGGTGCAGCGCTTCCTGGATGCCGCCCGGGTGTTGATCACCGAGCGGGGTAGTACCGATTTCACCATGCACGAGGTGGTCGACTACGCGGGTCAGTCGCTGCGCAGCTTCTATCTGCTCTTCGACGGCAAACACGAACTGCTGCTCGCTCTCTACGAAGAGGCGATCGCCAAGGTGGCGGGCCAGATCCGGGAAGCCACCGGTAACGACGACGATCCGCTGGACAGGCTGCGGCTCGCGGTGGAGCTGCTGTTCGAGTTCTGCCGACCGGATCCGGGCGCGCACCGTCCGTTGTTCACCGAGTACGCGCCGCAACTGCTGATGTCGGATCCCATCGAGATCCAGGTCGCGCATGCCTCGCTGTTCGAATTGCTGGCCGATCTCATGTATGACGCGGCCGCCGCGGGTCATCTCCGGACGCATACCCGGCCGCGCCGGATGGCCGCCATGACCTTGCAGACCGTGATGTTCGTCGCTCAGGGCGCCCGCACCGACGACGGGTCGCATGCGATCACCGCCGCCGAAGTATGGAACCTCTGCGCCTTCGGTGTGCTCGGGAACGCGGAAGGGTCTGCGGGAACCCGCTGACGAGCGGCCCGAGCAGACCGCGCGGTCGGCGAGTCGGGGTCGCGGTGCTGCGGATATGATATTCTCGGTTTTCGAGAATATCGATATCACCACTGGCTGAGCGTGGGAACGTGGCGCTCGGCGTTCAGGAAGTAGTCGCATGAGTATTTCGCTACTGCTGGATATGGCGGCGTCGACCGACCCGGACCGGGTGGCCGTCGTATCCGGTGAATCCCGCTGGACCGGCGCGGAGCTGGATGCGCTGGCGCACGGCGGTGCGGGCGCGATCGCGGCCTCCGGCGCCCGCAGTGTCGCGTATGTGGGTACAGGGGGCGCGCTGCTGCCGCTGCTGATCTTCGCCTCGGCCCGGGCCGGTGTGCCGTTCACCCCCTTGAACTATCGCCTGAGCGGCGACAAACTCGCCGAACTGGTGCGGCGTATCGACGCGCCACTGGTGGTCCACGACGACGCCTACGCGCACGCGGTCGCCGGTACCGCAGACCTGCTGTGGACCGCGGCGGAATTCCTGGATCGGGCCCGGACTTCGGAACCGGCCGGTGCCGAACCGGATCCCGACGCCGCGGCGGTGGTGCTGTTCACCTCCGGGACGACCTCGCAGCCGAAAGCGGTGGAGCTCTCCCACAACAACCTGGTCAGCTACATCACCGGCACAGTGGAATTCGCCTCCGCCGCCCCCGAGGACGTCTCCCTGATCTGCGTACCGCCCTACCATGTGGCCGGGGTCGGCGCGGCGCTGTCGAACCTGTACGCGGGCCGGAAGATGGTGTACCTGCGCAATTTCGAACCGCAGGAATGGATCCGGCTGGTGGAGACCGAGCGGGTCACCACGGCGACGGTGGTACCGACCATGCTGGACCGGATTGTCACCGGGCTGAAACAGAGCGGATCGCGGCTACCGACCCTGCGCACCCTGGCCTACGGCGGCTCGAAGGTGGGGCTGCCGCTGGTGCGCACCGCACTCGAATTGCTGCCCGAGGTCGGATTCGTCAACGCCTACGGGCTCACCGAGACCAGTTCCACCATCGCGGTGCTCGGGCCCGATGATCACCGGGCCGCGCTGATCGCCGACGACGACACGGTCGCCGAACGGCTCGGCTCGGTCGGACAGCCGGTACCGGGGATCGAGGTACAGATACGCGACGAGGCCGGCACCGTCCTCCCCGCCGGGATGCCCGGTGAACTGTTCGTCCGCGGCCCTCAGGTCTCGGGCCGCTACACCGGGATCGGTTCGGTGCTGGATGCCGAGGGTTGGTTCCCCACCAAGGATCTGGCGGTCCTGGACGACGGCGGATACCTGTTCATCCACGGCCGCAGCGACGACACCATCATCCGCGGCGGGGAGAACATCGCCCCGGCCGAGATCGAGGACGTCCTGGTCGAACATCCGGCCGTGCACGAGGTCGCGGTGGTGGGTGTCGAGGATGCCGAATGGGGACAGATCATCGTCGCGGTGGTGGTAGCCGCGGATGCCGGCAGCATCCCCGATCCGGAGGAATTGCGCGCCTACGTGCGATCCGGATTGCGCGGCTCCCGGACACCGGATCGTGTGGTGTTCCGCCCCGAACTCCCCGCGACCCCCACCGGGAAGATCCTGCGCCGCGAACTCGTCGCCGATCTGACCCGCGAGACCGCCGGCGCGTAGCCGCGCCCGCCCTGAAAGGAACAAACGCTCATGGTCAAAACCGGTACCCGGCTACGGAGCCAGGTGTGCAGTACCGAGGTCATCATCGTCCGGGCCGCCGACAGCCTCGATGATCTCCGGGCGGGCGGGGTGCCGATGGTGCCCATCGACGGCGGCGCGACGGCTTCCGATAGCAGCCCGCAGGAGGGTTTCGCGGCAGGCAACCTCATCGGTAAACGCTATGTCGACGACGAGGGCGCCGAAGTTCTCGTGACCAAGGCCGGTGCGGGCACGCTCAGCGTCGGCACCACACCGCTGGCCATCAAGGAAGCAAAGCCGCTGCCCGCAAGCGACTAGGCATCTCGCCCCGCCTTTGCTGCGGCCGTGCGCGGGCTGTGGGCGACTGCGAGACAGTGCCATTCAGACGAGTGATCGAGGTGGGACAGATGATCCAGGCCACCACCGACCCGCTGATCTTGGCGGCGGAGGAAGCCGACGCCGAAGCGGCGGCCGCGGAGGCCGAAGCGGTCGCCGCGCGGGCGTCCGCGACGGCCGCCCGCGCCCGTGCCCGGGCGGCGCGGTTACGCCGGGAGGCCGGGACGTCGGGCGAACCGCCCGGCTCCGGCGCCACCGCGGCGGAGAAACCGGACGCCGCGGCGCCGGCAGCCGAAACCTCGTCGAAGATCGCGGACGATACTGCACCCGCCGCCGAACCGGACGAGAACTCCGAGCCGCCGAAAGCGGCCGAAACCGATTCGGAGCGGGCCGGGACCGGCACCGATTCGGAGCGTGCGGGGTCCGATACCGCCGCGACGGATTCGGCCGATGCGGGAGTCGGCCCCGGCATCTCGCCGGAGAAGCCCGGCGACCCGAAACAGGTCCGCTTCCTACGGATGGTCCGCCGATTGCCGCCGCGAGCGGTGCGTCGCCCGCGTGGTCGCAGCCTGGGCCGGGTCGCGGCAGCGGTGGTCGTGGTCGCCGCCATGGCGGTCAGCGGATTCTCGATCTGGAACCACCATCAGATCGGCGTACAGCAAGCCCGCTCGGACGAGTATCTCGGCGCCGCGCGGCAGGGTGTCCTGGCGCTGACCAGTATGGATTCCGGGCGCGCCGCCGACGATGTGCAGCGGGTGCTCGATCGATCCACCGGTGCCTTCCGCACCGATTTCCAGACCCGGGCCGAAGATTTCACCAAGGTCGTCGAACAGTCCCAGGTCGCTACCCAGGGTGAGATCACCGCGTCCGCCGTCGAATCCATGACCGACGAATCGGCGGTGGTACTCGTTTCGGCCGTCTCCCGGATCACCAATTCGGCCGGAGCGCAGCAGGAGCCGCGGGTGTGGCGGTTGAGTGTCACCGTCACCCGGGACGGTCCGGATCTCAAGATGTCGAAAGTGGAGTTCGTGCCGTGAGAATCCCCAGCTTCCGCCGTACCGTCCGGCGCTCCCCGGAATCGCTGCTGCTCACCCTGGTGGCCGCGGTCGCGGTGGCCGTCGCCGCCTCGCTGCTGGCCTTCCAGCACCGCCCGGACGATCAGGGCGATGCGGTGAAGAACGAGGTCCTCTCGGCGGCGACCGAGGGCACCGTCGCGCTGCTCTCGTATTCACCGGAGTCGCTGGACAACGATTTCGCGGCCGCGAAATCCCGGATGACCGGTGACTTCCGCACGTACTACAACCAGTTCACCGAAAAGGTCATCGCACCCGCCGCCAAGGAGAAGTCGGTGAAGACGACGGCGACGATCGTGCGGTCGGCGGTGTCCGAAGTTCATTCCGATTCGGCGGTCGCGCTGCTGTTCATCAACCAGACGACCACCAGTGCCGAAAAACCGGATCCCGCGCTGGCGGCGAGCAGCGTCCGCGTGACCCTGTCGAAGGTAGAGGACTCATGGCTGATCTCGTCGTTCGATCCCGTCTGAGCAACACTGCCGGGGAGGCGATCCCGCTGCCGCCCGGTATGCGCGCGGACGAACCCGTGCTCGTCACGGTCTATCCCGTCCTGGACTATTTCTCCACTTGCCCGCGCTGTGGATATCCCGCCGAGGCCTCCGCCACCGTGCGAACCTACGCCGACGGCGGTACCACCAGCGAAACGCATGTCACCTGCGGTATGCCCTGCGGCTGGCATCGGGTGGGCTAGCGATACGACCCGACCGGAAGGCGCTGGTACTCCTCGGAGTACCAGCGCCTTTCGCGGTTACAGGGATTGGGGACGCGCCTCGTCCGCCGTCGCGGCGGGCTCGCCGTTCATCCGGTTCGAGTCGGGCAGCACGGTGATGGCGTGTACCGGGCAGTCGAGCAGCGCGCGGGTCACCGCGCCCTCGTCGGTGGATGCGATGGCCGGACCGCCGGCCAGCGAGGCGTAACCCCAGTCGTCGAGGGGGAAATGCTCGGGCGCGTGCTTGGCACAGATGCCGAACCCGTCGCAGAGTGTGCGGTCCAGTTTGATCTTCACCGCAACACCTCCGTCGCCACCCGGTAGGGGGCATGGTCGGTAGCGGGCCCCGCCGCGCAGTCCGGGCACCGGCTGCCGAGATGTGCGGTGACCTCCCGCGGGAAGCGGTCCAGCAGACTCGCCGCGGTATTGCAGGCGGCATCCAGGGTGCCGCAGGCCCCGCGCCCGCGCAGCACCGTCGACCAGCGGCGCAACCGTCGCAGGTCGTCCCCGCCGGCCCGGCCGTCGGCAAGTGCCCCGGCCGCCGCCGCCATGGCCGCGGTTCCGTTGAAACAGGACCCGCACTGACCGGCGTTCTCCCGGTCGAAATAGTTCAGGACCCCGGCGGCCACCGCCACCGGGCATTCCTCGGTGATGAGGGCGATCGCCCCGCACCCCAGGCCCGCTCCTGCCCGGCGCAGTGTCTCGTGGTCCAGCGTGAGATCCAGAACCGTCCGGTCGAGCAGGCCCGTGAAGTAGCCGCCGATCAGGGCGCCGCGCAGGCCGCTCGCCGCGATACCGTGCAGCGCGAGGAGATCGGCGAACGGAAGTCCGTGCGGCAGTTCGTAGAGTGCGGGCGCGCGCCCCGCGGCGGTGACCGTGGCCAGGAACGTTCCGGGGGAGAGCGCGGTACCGGCGGCCCGGTATGTATCGGCACCCCAGCGGTCCAGGAACGGCAGATTGGCCAATGTCTCCACATTGCTGACCAGGGTCGGCAGCCCCGCGACACCGGCTTCGAAAGGACGCGGCGGTTTATCGGTGGGTTTGGCCGGGCCACCGTTGATGGCCTGCACGGCCGCGGTCTCCTCGCCGGCGACATACCCGGGTTCGACCCGCACCACGGTGATCTCCGGTCCGTCGGGCAGCCCGCCGCCGAGTTCCTCCAACGCGGAATCGACACACCGGGCGGATTCCGGATCCGATACGTAGACGTAGGCCCGCCGCGAACGCACCAGCGCGGCCGCCAGCCGAAGACCGTCGAGCACCAGATGTGGGCGGTGGCGCAGCAGCCAGCGGTCCTTGAACGAAGCGGGCTCGCCCTCCTCGCCGTTGGCCACGATCACCGTATCGGTCCACCCCGCCGGCGCGCCGGCGCCCACCCGGCTACCACCGCGGACACCGCTCACCTTCACGGCGAACGGGAACCCGGCCCCGCCCCGGCCGCGCAACCCGCTGCGCTCGACCTCGTCCGCCAGCCCGGCCACCGATCCGACCGGGCGATAGCCGCCGCGGTCGCGGTACTCGTAGGCCGTTTCCACCCCACCGCCGGTGAGGAGTAGGCGTGGATCGCTACCGGGGTACGGGACCACCGTGAGGCCCCCGGCCGACGAGAAGATGTGCTGCATCGTCCCTCCTGAGTGGACGCGGCATCCGGCCGCTCGTATCGGGTGCGACCTCCGCCGTCGCCGGGGCCGTGCGTGGACTTCGGGTAGGCCTCGCCCCACTGCGCCCGTTAGGCTGATCCGCATGCGAACTGCGGTGCTGCGGGTGAATGTGGACCCGGCCGGAGAACTCTCCGCCGAATCGCTGGCCCAGGGGATGGCCGAGTTGATCCGGATCCTGGCCGCGTCGGGTGCGCAAGTATCGGACCGTGACCTCGCCGCCGCACCGCGCGCCCGGCGAGAGGTCCAGGTACTGCTGAACACCGCCGACGCTGGGGCCGATACCGAGCGGGTGCTCGCGTCGTGCGGGCGTGCGTTCGGCACAGCGCCCACCCCGGGGGTGATCACCTATGTGAGCCGTGGCACCGATGCCGACGCCCACGGGGTCCTCGCGGGATTCGGGCTCACCGGGGAAATCATCCGGGTGCCGGGCACCGAGGGCTACGACATTCTGCAGGTTCGCTTGCGCGAAGCCGATCTGGAGCGGGTACCGGAGAGCCGGATACACACCGCGCTGGAAGCGTCGACCAACTGCGAGGTCCGGATCTCGGCGGTCTGAGGGCGCGGGCGGCCCGGTCATCGCTCGCCCAGGAACTTCAGGATCTCCGGCGCGGCCAGCACCCAGGTATCGAACATGTTGTACTGCTGCACCCGGCCCTGGGCGCGATCCTGCATCGCGCGTTCCCAGGCGTCCTCCGGCCACGGCGGATCGATCAGCGTCGACCCCTCGATCAGGCAGCTCACCTCGAGCGAAGTGCGTTTGGGATGGTCCATATCCTTGGCGCCGCCGCGAATGATCAGCGTGGGCACCTGGATACGTTCGAACATGTCGTCGTCGACGCCGGGAATCGTCTGCCCCGGTTTCGGTACATAGGCGTTGAGCCAGCGCAGCGACAGTTTCACGAAATCCGCCGAGTCCAGATCCCGCAGCCGCTGCTCGTTGTCCGGGTTCTCCGCGATGCGTTCCCGCCACTCTTTCATCCGGAGCAGCCCCTCGACCCCCAGCGCCCGCACGGTCTGCAGGCTGGGCAGAACGTAGTAGGCGCCCAGATTGAAGGTGCCGTAGACCCCGCCGACGATATTCCACAGCACGAGATCGGTGACCAGCTCCGGATACAGCATGGTGGTGAGCATCGAATCCCGGGCGCCGCCGGAGCCGCCGGCCAGGATCACCGGACCGGTATCGAGCTCGGCCAGCAGCCCGGACAAGGTCTCGGCGCGCATATGCGATTCGGTCTGCCCGAAGAACTGGACGTCGGAGGCACCGCAGTTGGGCCGATCCCACAGCAGCACCCGGTGGCCGCCGGCGACCAGTGCCTCGGCCAGGGGCCGGAGCCCGGGAATATCTTTGCTGTAGCGGCCGCCGGGGGTGAGCACGATGAGATCACCGGTATCGCCGAGTATCTCGTAGACGACTCGGCCGCCGTTCACCGTTACCGCGGGCATTACACACTCCTGGAGGGGGATTCGGGGAGAGGACCGGGCGGGCACTCCCGCGGCCGGCGTCTCGGACCGGCCGGGTCGTCTTGCTTTCCGGATGTGCCGGATCAGGCGGTGACCAGTACGTCGTCGCCTACCACGCGCACCGGATAGGTACGGATACTCCATTCGGGTTTCACCGCGGTGGTGCCGGTGGCCAGTTCGAAACCCCACTGGTGCCACGGGCAGTAGATGAACTCGTTGTCGCGCACCATCACCGAATCGCCCGGCACCGATTCGTCGACGACGGTGCGGCCGCGGGCACGGCCCGCGCACAGCGGGCCGCCCTCGTGCGGACAGTAGTTCGCGATGGCGTAGAAGGTGCCGTTCACGTTGTACACACCGACCCCGTGGCGGCCGATCGGCACCACCTTCGACGAGCCCGGCGGGATCTCGTCCACGGTGGCCACCACGTGTTCGCGGCCTTGCGCGAGGCGCGGAACGTCCCCGCCGACCGGCCGTGGCACGCTCGCCGCCGGAGCCTCGGGTGCGGGCCCGGCGTCGGGTGTCTCGATTCCCTCCGCCATCAGTGGACCCGTATCTGCCCGGGCAGGGCCGGCACGGTTTCCGGCAGGTGGTAGGTCTCGATACCGTTGCGGAACATAACCTTCTCCCGGGCCGTGGGCGGGAGATGTTTCACCAACCAGCGGGGGTCGTCGAAGGTCCAGTGCGGGTAATCCGAGGAGTAGAGCAGGATCTTGTCCGCTTCCATCCATTCGAATGCCCGGGTGAGCTCGGTCTTGTCCTCCGGGTAGTCGAGCGGCTGGGTGGTGAACTTGATGTGCTCTTTGACGTACTCCGACGGTTTGCGCGTAATCGACATGAACGATCCGCGTGCCGCGTATATCGCGTCCATCCGCCACATGAGCGGCAGGATCCAGGTGAACGCGTGTTCCACGAAGACGATGCGCAACGCCGGGAACCGATCGAAGACCCCGTCGAAGATCAGGCTCATGATCTGGTTCGCCGCGAGCAGGGAGTAGGTGACCATGAAATCGTGGTTGTAGCTGGGGAAGCCGACCGGCGGCATGGGCATGGTCTCGTAGGCGCCCCGGCTCAGATGACAGCTCACCGGCAGACCGTGTTTCACCGCGGCGGCCCAGATCGGGTCGTAGCGAGGGTCACCCCAGCAGGGCCGGGGTTCGGCCTTGATGAGGATCTGCGACATATAGGTGTGCCCGGCCCAGTGTTCGATCTCGGCGACCGCGGCCTGCGGATCGTCGATGGCCACACAGATCGAACCGCGCCAGCGCTGATGCCAGTTGTTGTGCGCGTCCAGCCATTGCGCGTCGAGCCACCGGTTCACGGCTGTCGCCATCGCGGCGGTCGCCTCGGGTAGCCGGGTCGCCTTCACTGTGGGCTCGAGGATGACGATATCCGAGCCGGCCTCCATGATGAGTTGCCGGAAGGCCATATCCGGGTCGCTACCGGGGAATTCGCCGTTCGCGGGGAAGGTGTCCACCCGCATCGCCTTGGAATGGGCGTAGTCCGGCGCGTCGTAGATGATGGTGTCGCCGACGCGGTGACCGAGGAAGAACGAAGTACGCCACGGTTCCGGGATATGGTCCACCAGATCACCCCGGCGGGGGACCGGATGGACATCGGAATCGACGACCCGTACCGGAACCAGTTCCGTAGCCGGTACTCGCGCCCGTACCTGTGCTGTGGTCAACATGCCTCCTTCGTAGGGGCTGCATCTGATCGGCGGAGGCCGTAGCGAAGGCGGAGGTATCGCATCATCACGCCTCCTCGAGTAGCACTGTCGCGGCATCGGCCGCCCGCACCCGCTGCATCAGCCGACCGCGGTGACCGCGTCGATATCGATGCTGTACAAGCTTGCGGCGTTACGCCAATAGAGTTTTTCGCGCTGCTGCGCGGTGAGTGCGGCGGGCAGCGTGCCGGTATCGCCGCTGTGCCAGTGCGGATAACTGGATCCGAACATCACCATGTCGTCCTTGCCGGTGAAGTCCAGCCATTCGGCGGCGTAGGGCGCATCGCCGGGCCCGTCGATCGTCGCGTGCACGAAGTACACATGTCCCGGCAGGTAGTCGCTCGGCATCCGGGGCGCCCACGGGGTCTGTTCGAGATGTGGCCGGCCGAAGGTGTCCATCCGCCAGGTGAACGGGGTCAGCAGATCGGCGCCGCCGTCGGCCCAGACGAATTTCAGGCCCGGATACCGCTCGAAGACGCCCTCAGCGATCATATTCATCAGGTGGTAGATGTAGTTCAGCCCCATGAACCCGTAGTACTGCTCATAGGTGCGGGGATGCCCGGACGGGGTCGGCGGCAGACCGATACTCTCCCCGGTCTCGATATGCGCGGCGACCGGTAGATTCGCCGCCTCGGCTGCTTCCCACAGCGGCCAGAACTGCGGTTTGCCGTACAGTTCGCGCGATTGCAGCGGGATCCCGAGTTGCACGATGCGCGGATGGTCACCGAGCCGGCCGATCTCGCGCAGCGCACCGCTCAGATCCTCGGGATTGACCCGCAGGGTGCCGCGGAAGCGATCGTGGTAGGTGCCACTGTCCAGCCAGCGCGACACCATCATATCGTTGTGGGCCGAGAGGACCGCGGTGGTGAGATGGCGATCCGGCAGGATTCCGCGGGTCATCGGATGCAGGACGGCCACGTCCACGCCGCGCTCCTCGAAGAGTTGCTGCCCCACGAACTCCGGATCCGAACCCGGATAGCCGCGGTGCGGTCCCCGGGCGCCCTTCACGTATTCGCCGCCGGGCGCGCCGTACCAGTCCATTTCCGCGTCCGGGATACCACGGCTCTTGAACGGTTCGTTCAGGTGGGAGCGCATATCGTCGTTGGAGCGGAAGAAGATGTGCACGCTGGTGTCGATCACCGGAGTGCGAGTGCCGTCGGGCAGGTCCTTCATCGCGGTTCCTCGTCGGAGAGGGAAGGGCCGGCCGAACCCCGCGGTATCGGCCGGCCCTTCTCGGTCAGTACTCGAAGTCGATCACTGCGGCGTCGGGCCGCTCGGTCACCGGCGCCGCAAGGCCCTGCTCGTCGCAGATCCGCTGCAGATGTTCCAGGGTCTCGTCCAGACTGGGGCCCAGCCGTTTACCGGGGGTGAAGGTGGCCGGCAGATTGCGCATCCCCTGGATGACACCGATCGTGTCGTAGTGCACCGTGCCCGCCGGATCACATTTGTAGTCGGGCATCCGATCCAGGACCGCGAGCAGCATGGATTTGAACACCGTGCGCGCCACATTCGAGCCGATGCACCGGTGGACGCCCAGCCCGAAGCTGAAGTGCCGGTTGCCCTTACGGTCCATGATGATCTCGTCGGCATCGGGGAAGATACTCTGATCGCGATTGGCCATGGCCCAGGACAACCACAGCCGTTCGCCCTCTTTGAATTCGGTGCTCTGGTAGGTGCAGTCGTCGGCGATGGTGCGTCCGTCACCTGGGGCGGGTGTGAAGAAACGCAAGAACTCCTCGGTGGCGGGATCGAGCAGATCGTCGCGGTCGCGGCTGAGCTCGTCGCGCTGGTCCGGGTTGTCCGAAAGCCACTCCAGGGAGTGCGCGGTGAGCGCGGTGGTGGTGTCGAAGCCACCGCCGATGAGGAGACCGATCATCCCGAGCAGTTCCATATCGGGTGCCGGCTCGCCGTCGATCCGCAGTTCGGTGAGCGCTTTGATCAGACCGGGACGCGGCTCGGTCTTTGCCTCATGGAGGCTCGTCAGGATATCGATACCCATGGTCCGGTGCATTTCGGCGACCCGGGGGGCGTCGGGGGAGTTCTCCGGGGTGTACACCGAGGCGTGTACCGGATCGCTGTACACCGACCATTTCTTCAGCGGGATCCCCAGCATGGCCAGGGTCAGGACCGCGGGGACGATATTGGCCAGATCGTCCACGAAATCGATCCGGCCCGTTTCGATCTTCTCGTCCAGGCCGGCCCGGACGATCTCATCGATGAACGGCTGCCAGCGTTTCACCGCGGCGGGTGACAGATACGGATTGAGAACCGAGCGGTAGGTGCGGTGTTCGGGCTCGTCCATTTCCAGCATGCCGCCGCGGACCATCGCGGCGCGTTGTGCCTTCGGAATCGAGATGCCCTGGTACCCACGGCGTTCGTTGTGTACGTCGTGGTCGACCGACACCTCGGGGCAGCGGGCGAGTTCGAAGACCGCGTTGCCGCCGGCGGCGACCCAGTGCCCGTTGTAGGTATCCGACCACGCCACCGGGCACTTCGTATGCATCTCGTGGGTGATCTCGGCGAACTTCTCCCGGTATTCGGGGGTGTGCCGATCGAAGTGGTAGCGGTTCTGCTTGCGCTGGTCGTTATCCGTCGAAGTCACGATCTGTAGTCCCTCTGCTGCTCACTGGGTGCGGCGAACCTTCGCCGGGGGCCCGGAACTCTGCGCCGCTCCGGGAGTCGGGTGCCGATCCGCCACCGGTGCGGCGGCGTGCGCATCGATCGCCTGCGTTCGCGCGCCGCCCGCACCGGCGTGGCCGGGCGGGGTCAGAGTTTGTGGTCGTACCACTTCAGGTAGCCGCCGGCGTCGACCCGCAGCTGCATACCGGTGACGAAGCGAGCTTCGTCGGAGACGAGGAACAGGATGGCGTTGGAGATATCGACCGGCTCGATCCACGGGGTCTTCATGGCCTGCTGGACGTAGAAGGCCGGTTCCGCGTCGGCGCGGGTCGGGTTCTCCAGATCCGGCCGGAACGACCGGTACATCGGCTCGCTCTGCAACATATCGGTATTGCAGTTGGTGGGGTGCACCACGTTGGCGCGGATACCTCGCGGCGAGAGGTGCCGGGCGATATCGAAGACGTAGTAGGACAGCGCTCGCTTGGAATGCACATAGGCCATACCGCCGAGATCCGAGCCGGGATTGTCGACCTTGCTGGTGTCGACCATCGCCGCGGTCGAGCCGGTGGCCACGATGGACGCGCCTTCGCCGAGATGCGGGAGTGCGGCCTGGATGGCGTTGATGGTGCCCACCAGGTTCGTATTGATGACATCGGTCCACGCCTGGATATCCGGCTGGCCCTTCATACCCGCGACGCCCGCCTGGGCGATGACGATATCGAGTTTGCCGAACTCCGCGACGCCCGCGTCCAGCGCCGCTTTCAGGGCGACGGCGTCACGGACGTCGGTCTGGGTCGCGACGATACGGCGGCCGGTCTTCTCGACCAGGCGCACGGTTTCCTCGAGGTCTTCGGGCGTGGCCAGCGGGTATCCGATGGTCGACATGTTCTGGCAGAGGTCGACAGCGATGATGTCCGCGCCTTCCTCCGCCAGTCGGACGGCATGGCTACGGCCCTGACCGCGCGCGGCGCCCGTGATGAATGCGACTTTGCCCTCAACACGTCCCACAGCATTCCCTTTCGATCTGTTTCCGGGAGTCACCTGCCCGGTGTGCCGGTCCGCCGGTGGCGGTGCGCGGCACGGGACAGGTACGCGGCGAATGCCGCGCGTCGATCCGGCCGCGGACCCGTTTCGGTGTCGACCCGGCACCGCCGGGTACCGGCTCCGGACATACGGCTGTTCTCGTATGCGAAAGAACTTCGTTTTCGCATACGAGAACGGTACTCTACCCGTGGGCTCGGCGGCAAGGTTTCGGAAGAAGCCTGGTCAATTGATCAACACGGGCTCGTACGGCATATCGGCAGTTGGCGACCGATATCGGTATCCAGGCGGTCGAGTGTCGGAGCGAATTAATCGTTCGCGTTGTCAGAGAATTCAATTTTCACCAGTCGGCGGTACGGACTCCGACGCGCTCGCGTAGGTGCCCGATACGGGTGCCGAGCACCGCGCCGGCGCGGAAGGGGTGGACCGATATGTCCGACCGACCTGTTCGAGGTGGGGTCCGGTGACCCGGGCCCTGCCCGACGAGCGCTTCGGGGAGGTGGTGGGCGCGGTGCTGCGTATGCGGCCCGGCTGTGAGCTCCCCTCCCGGGCGGCGGTGCGGGCCTTCTTCGAGCGGGCCGGAGTGGCGCGGCAGAAGTTCCCGGAGCGGTTGTTCGAGGCCGCGGAGTTCCCGCGCACCCCCAGCGGCAAGATCCGGAAACATTTGATCCGGCAGGGTATTGCGGCATCCATCCTGCGAGAATAGTATTCTCAAAAAGGGAGATTATCGTTTTACTCGCGCCGGATCCGGCCCGTGCTCCAGCACGGCAGCCCGCCGGACCCGGCGGCTCGAACTCCGCCTGCTCGCCGAAAGGACAGCGCAGTGCCATCGCTTCAGCCATCGGCTGCCGAACCCGATCCGTCGAACAGCTGGGACTCCGAGACCGATGTCGTCGTTCTCGGTTCCGGAGCCGCCGGGCTCACCGCCGCGCTCGCCGCCGCTGTCGAGGGCGCGGCGGTGACGCTGTTCGAGAAAGCGGCCACCGTCGGCGGAACCAGCGCGGTCTCCGGTGGACTGGCCTGGATCCCCGCCCACACCCGGGCGGCTCGGGAACTCACCGTGGCCGACGCGCTGGCCTATCTGAACGCGCAATCCCTGGATTCGATGGACGACGAACTGGTCGAGGTGTTCGTGCGCACCGGCGCGCGGATGCTCGATTTCGTCGAAGAGCACAGTGCGGTGAAATTCGAAGTGGCCGACGGGTTCCCGGACTACAAACCGGAACTTCCCGGCGGTCAGCCCGCCGGCGGCCGGTCGCTGGGTCCCGCGGCCTACGACCTGGCGCGCCTGGGTGAATGGCGAGACCGGATCACCACCTTCCCGCTCGACTGGAGCAATGTCGGCTTCGACGCCGAGACCCGGGCCCGGCTGCGGGCCGTGCTCGGCGACGCGACCGCCGATATCTGCGTGGCCGGTCAGGCGCTGGTCGCGGGGTTGCTCGAAGGTGTACTCGCCGCCGGGATCACCCCGCGCACCGGAGCCCGGGGTGTGGAGCTGATCGCCGAAGGCGGTGCCGTGACCGGAGTCCGGGTCGAAGTCGACGGCAGCCGGCTCGCTGTCCGGGCCCGGCGCGGCGTGGTGCTGGCCACGGGTGGATTCGAGTGGGATCCGCGCTTGGTCAAGGCGTTTCTGCGCGGGCCGATGACCGGACCGGTCTCCCCACCGAACAACACCGGCGACGGCCTGCGGATGGCCATGGCGCACGGCGCCGATCTCGGGAACATGGGTGAAGCCTGGTGGGTTCCCGTGGTGCAACTGCCCGGCGACACTATCGAGGGCGAACAACGCAGCCGCAGTGTCCGGCTGGAACGTACCCGCCCGCGCAGCATCATCGTGAACCGGGCCGGTAAGCGGTTCGTCAACGAGGCCGCCGAATACAACTCCATGGCAGGCGCCTTCCATTACCTGGACCCGCGCGGTGGCTATGTGAACAATCCCGGCTGGATGGTGTTCGACGCCGAACATCTGCGCCGCTACGGATTCCTGGGTATCGAACCCGGCGGCGCCGCGCCCGAGTGGTTCTGCGAATCCACGGATCTCGACGAACTCGGCGCCCGGACCGGAATAGACCCCGCGGGCCTACAGCGCACCGTGGCCGACTGGAACCGCGCGGTCGCCGCCGGTGCCGATCCCGATTTCGGTCGCGGCGCCAGTGAATACGACGGCTACTGGGGTGACCCGGACGCCGACACGGTCGCCGGACGCACCCTGGGCCCGGTCGATACCGGTCCCTACTACGCGGTCCCGGTGACCGTGGGCGCGATGGGTACCAAGGGTGGCCCGCGCACCGATCGCGACGCACGGGTCCGGCATATCAGCGGCGCGGCGATCCCCGGGCTGTACGCGGCCGGTAACGCGATGGCCGGGGTGACCGGGCGCGCCTACGGCGGCGCCGGCGGAACCATCGGCCTCGGGATGGTCTGGGGGCTGCGCGCGGGACATCACGCGGCCACCGGCGAATCGGTGAAGTACTGAGCGAGCGCGGGCAATCGGGCGGCGCGTACGCCCGGCGGACCGGCGCCGGGCCGGTGGACAGAGCGGAAGGTAGCGGTGTCGGAATACGAGAGTGTGTGGTGCGACCTGCAAGGTGTCGCGTTCAGCCAGGGATACCTGGATGTAGCGGGGGTCCGCACGCGCTACCTGCATGCCGGCGACCGGAACAGACCCGCGCTGGTGTTGCTGCACGGGTCGGGTGGACATGCCGAGGCCTACGTCCGGAATCTGGCGGCGCATGCCGAGCACTTCTCCACCTGGTCGATCGATATGCTCGGCCACGGATACACCGATAAGCCCGGCCATCCGCTGGAAATCGAACACTATGTGCGGCATCTGATCTCGTTCCTCGATACCATCGGCGCCGCCCGTGCCCATATCAGCGGAGAGTCACTGGGCGGCTGGGTCGCCGCCCGGGCCGCCTACGCCCACCCGGGCCGGGTCGACAGACTGGTGCTCAACACCGCGGGCGGTTCGCAGGCCGATCCCGAGGTCATGCGGCGGATCGTCACGCTGTCCATGGCGGCCGCCACCGACCCCACCTGGGAAACGGTGCAGGCGCGCATCACCTGGCTGATGGCGGACAAATCCAAGGATTACGCCGATATCGTGGCCAGCCGGCAGCGTGTCTACCGGCAGCCCGGTTTCGCCGACGCCATGCGCGACATCATGGCGTTGCAGGATCCGGAGATCCGTGCCCGCAATCTGCTCGGACCCGAGGAGTACGGCGGTATCACCGCGCCGACCCTCGTGGTGTGGACCAGCGACGATCCCACCGCCGACGTGGCCGAGGGCAAACGGATCGCCTCGATGATCCCGGGTGCCCGGTTCGAGGTCCTCCCCGGCTGCGGGCACTGGCCGCAATACGAGTCGCCCGCGGCGTTCGACGCGCTTCATCTCGAATTCCTGCTGGGTGGTTGATATGAGTACCGGAAACGGCAGCGGGCCGGAGCGTTTCGACGTAGTGATCGTCGGCGCGGGGCCGGTCGGGCTGACCATCGCGAACAGCCTGGGTCGCTACGGTGTGCACACCCTGCTGGTGGAGGAACGACCCAGCCTCATCGACTATCCGCGCGGCGTCGGGATCGACGACGAATCACTGCGCACGATGCAGGCCACCGGACTGGTGGAACGAATCCTGCCGCATACGAACCCGAACCAGATCATGCGGTTCGTCGACGGACAGCGCCGGCTGCTGGCCGAGATCGCGCCCACCGAGCAGCAGTTCGGCTGGCCAAAGCGCAGCGGGTTCATCCAGCCGCTGGTGGACGCCGAGTTGCTGGCCGGGCTGGACCGCTTCGACTGCGTGGAGATCCGGTGGGCCACCGCGCTGAGCGAATGCGACGACACCGGCGACGAGGTCGTGGTGGGGCTCGATACCGCGGACGGGGCGCAGCAGGTGCGGACCCGGTACGTGGTGGGTTGCGACGGTGGTCGCAGCACGACGCGGCACACGATGGGGGTGAGTTTCGAGGGCACCACTTCCCCGACCCGCTGGCTGGTGGTGGATATCGACGGCGACCCGCTCGGCCATCCGAATGTGGAAGTCGGGGCGGACCCGGCGCGGCCGAACGTCTCGATCTCGCTGGCCCACGGGATCCGCCGGTTCGAGTTCCTGTTGCACGACGACGAATCCGATTCCGATGCCGAGACCGCGGAGTTCCTGGCCCGGCTGCTCGCCCCTTTCGTACCACATCCGGAGCGTCTCGATGTGATCCGGCGCCGGGTCTACACCCATCATTCCCGGATCGCGGGGGAATTCCGGAAGGGCCGGTTGTTGCTGGCCGGGGATGCCGCGCATCTCATGCCGGTCTGGCAGGGCCAGGGCTACAACAGCGGAATCCGGGACGCGGCGAACCTCGGCTGGAAGCTGGCGGCGGTGGTGTCCGGGGTCGCCGGTGACGGTCTGCTCGATACCTACGACCAGGAGCGCCGCAAACACGCGCGGGCCATGATCGACCTGTCCACCATGGTCGGGCGGGTCATCTCGCCGACGAACCATCGGGTCGCGGCGGTACGCGACGTAGCGGTACGCGGACTGGCGCTGGTACCGCCCTTGAAACGGTACGTGCTCGGTATGCGGTTCAAACCCATGCCGCGCTATGACCGCGGTGCGGTGGTGCACGGCTGGTCGCGGTCGCCGAACTCGGCGGTCGGCACTCTGTTCATCCAGCCGCGGGTCGCGACCCGCGCGCAGCCGGACGTGTTGCTGGACGAGACGCTGGGCCCCTGGCTCGCGGTGCTGTGCTGGAACAACCAGCCCCGGAAATCGCTGGGGGAGGCCGAGTTCGCCCGGTGGAAGGAACTCGGCGCCCGTTTCGTGGAAGCGCGGCCCGCGACCCAGCTGCACTGGACCGGGCACGACGACCCCGATGTGGCGGTGATCGGTGACCACACCGGCGCCCTGAAGAAATGGTTCGACGGCCAGCTCGATTCGGTGCTGTTCCTGCGTCCGGACCGGTGCATCGCCGGCGCCTGTATCGCCCAGCACGCGCCCGAACTCGGCGCCGCGCTGCGCAGAACCCTCGAACTCGCCCCGGGAGGTACCGATGCCGCTGGCCGTGTGCTGCGTCTCGCACAGCCCACTCCTTGAGCTGCCGGGACCGGGTCCCGAACTGCGCGCGGAGGTGGGCGAAGCGCTCGACCGGGCGCGCGATTTCGTACGGAACTTCGACCCGGAGCTGGTGGTGCTGTTCGCCCCGGACCATTACAACGGGTTCTTCTACAAGCTCATGCCGCCCTTCTGCCTGGGCACCGCGGCGACCGCGGTGGGGGACTACGGGACTTATGCCGGGCCGCTGAACGTTCCGGCGGATCGGGCACTGGCGCTGGCCGAAGCACTGCTCGACGCCGGTATCGATATCGCGACGTCGGCGCAGATGTCGGTGGACCACGGCACCGTGCAGCCACTGCAACGGCTGTTCGGGGACGCCACCGCGCGACCGGTCATCCCCGTCTTCGTGAACTCCGTGGCGACGCCGCTGGGTCCGCTGCGCCGGGTACGCGCGCTGGGTACCGCGGTGGGCCGTCATCTGGCCACCTCGGGCAAGCGAGTGCTGGTCGTCGGATCGGGCGGTCTGTCCCACGACCCGCCGGTACCGCAGCGCGCCACCGCACCCGAGCCGGTGCTGGAGCGGATCGTGCACGGCCGCCCGATGACCACCGAACAGCGGGCCGCCCGCCAGACCGCGGTGATCGCCGCCGCCCGTGACTTCGCCGCCGGCGACAGTCCGCTACAGGCACTCAACCCCGAATGGGACCGGGCGTTCCTCGAGCTCGTGGACACCGGCGGCCTGGCCGCCGTGGACGACTGGGACAACAGCGATATCACCCGGGTCGCGGGCAATTCGGCGCACGAGATCCGCACCTGGGTAGCGGCTTTCGCGGCGCTCGCCGCGCAGGGGTCCTATCGCACCGGCGTCCGCTATTACCGGCCCGCACCAGAACTCATCGCCGGCTTCGCCGTTCGTACGGCCCGGCCCGCCGATGAGCCGATCGAGGACAGGAGGCGATGAGTGAGCATCGACGAGACGGGTTTCGACGAAACCGTCGATCTACTGGTGATCGGTTCCGGCGGCGGCGGGATGAGTGCCGCACTACGTGCCGAAGCGCTGGGGCTGAACACGCTGGTGGTGGAGAAGGCCGGCTACTACGGCGGATCCACCGCGCTCTCCGGTGGCGGTATCTGGGTGCCGAACGCACCCGCGCAGCAGCGGGACGGTTTCGCGCTCGATCCCGACGCGGTGGTCGGCTATCTGCGCACCATCACCGGCGGGCTGGTGACCGACGAACGGTTGCGGGCCTATGTCGAGAGATCGCCGGACATGATGGCCTTCCTCGAGGAACGCAGTCAGTGGCTGGAATTCGTCTGGAAACCCGGCTACGCCGACTACTACCCCGAAGTCACGGGCGGCTCGCCGCAGGGCAGCACGATCAATGTCCCGCCGATCGATCTGCGCGCACTCGGCGACGAGGAGGAGAAGCTGCTCAAACCGCTCGCCCTCGCGCCGAAGGGGATCTGGCTGGGGCCCAAGGATCTGCAGATGTTCTATCAGGTCCGGCAGAACTGGCGCGGTAAGGCGGTGATGCTGAAACTGATCTGGCGGATGTTCCGCGCCCATGTGTTCGGCGACCGGATCGCCGCCATCGGCCAGTCCTTGATCGCCCGGCTGCGGTTGGCCATGAAAGAACGCGACATCCCGCTGTGGCTGAATTCGCCGATGACCTCGCTGATCACCGCTGCCGACGGACAGGTGACCGGCGCGGTGGTGACCCGCGACGGTGAACCGGTGCGGATCCGGGCCCGCCGCGGCGTGATCCTGGCGACCGGCGGTTTCGACCACGATATGACCTGGCGCAAAGCGGAACTGCCGGAGGTCGACCAGGACTGGAGTTTCGGTAACCCGGTGGCCTTGGGCGACGGGATCCGGGCCGGGCAGCACGTCGGCGCGGCCACCGAGCTGATGGACGAGGCCTGGTGGTTCCCGGCCATCCAGTGGCCCGACGGCCGGATGCAGTTCATGCTCAACGAACGCATGATGCCCGCACAGTTCATCGTGAACGGGGCGGGTGAGCGGTTCATCAACGAGGCCGCCCCCTATATGGACTTCGGGCACGCCATGATCGAGGGCCAGCGCACCGGGGTGACCCATATCCCGTGCTGGCTGATCACCGATCACCGCTCCTGGCACAAGTACGTGATCGGCGGGCATCTGCCGATTCCGACAGTACCGTTCGCGCCGGTACCGACCGGGTACAAGATGGTGCGGGCCTGGTTGGAGTCGGGGGTGGTGAAAGCCGCCGGGAGCTTCGCCGAACTCGCCGAGAAGATCGAAGTGCCCGCCGCCGAACTCGAGGCCACCGCCGCCCGGTTCAACGAACTCGCCCGCGGCGGTCACGACGACGATTTCCAGCGCGGCGACAGCGTGTACGACAACTACTACGGCGACCCCACGCTGCCCAATCCGAATCTGTTCCCGATCGGCAAAGCGCCCTATTACGCCTTCCGGATCGTCCTCGGCGATCTCGGGACTTCGGGCGGCCTGAGTACCGACGAGAACGCCCGGGTGTTGCGCGCCGACGGGTCGGTGATCGACGGACTGTACGCGGTCGGCAACGCCTCGGCCGCCGTCATGGGCCGCAGTTACGCGGGCGCCGGCGCCACCATCGGCCCGGCCATGACCTTCGGATACATCGCCGCCGAGCACTGCGCCGGGCGAACAGGGTCCGGAGCAGCGGGGGATAGCGGCGAAGGGGCGGCCGGGCCGGTCGAAGGAGATGACGTGACGATCGAAACCACTGGAGGTAATCGATGAAAATATCCCTCTTCTACGAGTTCGCACTGCCGCGGCCCTGGAGCGACGACGACGAATTCGAGATGTTCCGAGACGGGCTGACCGAAGTAGAAGCTGCGGATAAGGCCGGTTTCTCCACCGTCTGGCTCACCGAACACCATTTCCTCGAGGAGTACTGCCACTCCACCGCGCCGGAGATGTTCCTCGCCGCCGCCAGCCAGCGGACCGAGAACATCCGCCTCGGCTTCGGCGTCATGCATCTGCCGCCCGGAATCAACCATCCCGCCCGCGTCGCCGAACGGGTCGCGACCCTCGACCATCTTTCGGGTGGCCGGGTCGAGTTCGGCACCGGTGAGTCGTCGTCGGTGGGTGAGCTCGGCGGATTCGATATCGACCCCGCCGACAAGCGTGGCCAGTGGGAAGAAGCACTCGACGTCACCCTGCGGTGTATGACCGAGACCCCGTTCACCGGGTTCAAGGGTCAGCACATCGAGATGCCGCCCCGCAACATCATCCCGAAGCCGCGCCAGACCCCGCATCCGCCGCTGTGGGTCGCGTGTACCCGCCCGTCCTCGGTGCAGATGGCGGCGCAGAAGGGGATCGGCGCGCTCAGCTTCGCCTATACCGGCCCCGGTCCGCTCGGTGACCGGGTGCGTGGCTACTACGAGGAGTTCGAGGAGAAGGCGGCGCCCACCGTGCCGCAGATCAATCCGAACATCCTCGCCATCGGCGGTGATCTGTCGATGATGGTGGCGCGCACCGACGACGAGGCCGTGAAGCGGCTCGGCGTCGGTGGTGGGTTCTTCTCGTTCGGGATCATGCACTACTACATGACCGGGATGCACGTCCCCGGCCGCACCGGAGTGTGGGAGCGCTACCTGGACGCGGTGAAAGAGGACGAGACCCTCGCCTACGGTCCCGGCCGCGGTGCGATCGGCGGCCCGGACACCGTGCGCGAGTTCCTGCGCGGCTACGAGGAGAGCGGGGTCGACGAGATCATCCTGCTGCTCAACCCGCGCAGCCACGAAGGAACGATGGAATCCATCGAGATCATGGGCAAGGAGATCCTGCCCGAATTCATCGAACGGGACGAGAAAGCGGTGGCCGCGAAGGCCAAACGACTCGAACCCGTGATCGAGAAGGTAGAGCAGCGGCGGCGCCCGCTGGCCTCGCCGGAATTCGATGAGGAGTACTCGTTCGGTGGCCTGCCCACCGGTCGCGGCGGCAAGTTCACCGCCAGTGAGATCCCCGAGGCGATGGCCGAGATCAACGAGGGCCGGGTGCAGGCCGCCCAGCGGCTCAAAGAAGAACAGCAGGGCTGAGCGGCCGAACCCGGTCGTAGGGACAAGAGAGCGAGGTACCGGAGGTGGAGACGATCGACCAACGGTGGCGTTTCGACGGGAAACGTGTGGTGGTGACCGGCTGTGCCTCCGGTATCGGGGCCTGTGTGGTGCATCAGCTGCGGCATCTGGGCGCCGAGATCGTCGGGCTGGACCTGCTCCGCCCCGGTACCGAACTCGACGAGTTCCACGAAATGGACCAGGCCGACCCCGAATCCATCGACCGGGCCGCGCGCAGGATCGGCCCGGGGGTCGACGCGCTGTTCAATATCGCCGGCGTCTCCTCCGGTATCGGTGACCCGCTACGGGTGGCCACCATCAATTTCCTGGGTCTGCGGCATTTCACCGAAGCCGTGGTGCCGCAGATGGCGCCCGGCTCGGCGGTGGTCAGCGTTTCCTCGCTCGCCGCCGCCGGTTATCTGGACAACCGGTGGGCGGTGAAGGGACTCCTGGACACCGGGTCGATGGCCGAGGGCATCGCCTGGTGCGAGAACAATCCGGACGCCCTGGCCGACGGCGGCTACCGCCTGTCCAAGGAAGCGATCATCCTCTACACAGTGCGGCGGTCGGTGGAACTGGCCGCCCGCGGTATCCGGATGAACTGCACCGGCCCCGGTGTCACCGAAACCCCGATCCTGGACCAGTTGCGCGGCGCGTACGGCCAAGACTATCTCGACGGGATCCCGAAACCGCTGGGCCGCTCGGCCGATCCCGTGGAGCAGGCGGCAGCACTGCTGTTCCTCAACAGCCGGGCCGCCGGCTATATCACCGGCCAGGTGCTGTGGGTCGACGGCGGAAATCTCGCCGTACGCCTGGCGAACGAATTGGCCGGATCCGTACCTGTGGAGACGGAATGACGACCGGCGGCTATCGAATACGAGCAGAAGGAGGAGCAGCGTGGCTACTCTGACCGATTTCCGGAAACTCGGCGACAGCGTTCGCAATTGGGGCCGCTGGGGCGCCGACGACGAACTCGGCACGCTGAATTTCATCACTCCGGCCAAGGTCGCGGCCGCGGCCGGGCTGGTACGCCACGGCAAGGTGTTCCCGCTGGGAATCGACTTCAGCTCCAACGGCCCCCAGGGTGCGTTCAAGTTCCGGGCCAACCCCACGCATGTGATGACCGTGGACGGCGGCGACGCCGAAACACTGGTCGAATACGGCCCGAAATGGCTCCAGAATTCAGTGGCCGGTGAGCTGGCCGGATTCTTCGCCGACAACCCCTTCCGTTTCAACGACGATATGCTGATCATGCCGCTGCAAGCCGCTACCCAGTGGGACGCCTTCTCGCACGTCTACTACGACGACAAGCTCTACAACGGGTTCCCGGCGAATTCGGTGACCAGTATGGGCGCGTTCCACTGCGGTATCGAAAAAGTCGACTGCAAAGGCATCACCAGCCGCGGCGTTCTGCTGGACCTGGTGAAATACCGGGGCGCGGACGTATTCCTCGAAGTCGGTGAGCCGATCACCGGTGACGAACTCGACGAGTGCGCGAAACGGCAGGGCGTAACCATCGAATCCGGCGATATCGTGCTGGTCCGCACCGGATGGTGGAACCGTTTCCTCGAGGCGGGCGACGGCTCCGAGCCCTATGCCGGTCTGGACTGGACGTGTGCGAAATGGCTGCACGACCACGAAATCGCCGCGGTGGCCGCGGACAACCTGATGGTGGAGAACCCGGTCTCCGGCGTGGACGGCACGGTCCTGCCGATGCATATGCTCTGTCTCCGCGATATGGGCCTGATGCTCGGCGAGTATTGGGATTTCACCGCCCTGGCCGCCGATTGCGCCGCCGACGGAATCTACGAATTCCAGCTGATCGCACCGCCGCTGCGGGTGGTGGGTGCGGTGGGATCACCGATCAACCCGATCGCCATCAAATAGGAGACCGGTCATGACCTTGGGAAGCACAATGGTGGAGCGCACCGAATCCGGCGCGGATACCCAGCCGTTCGTCGTCGGCCTCGGCGGGACGCTGCGGGCGAACTCCTCGACCGAACGGGCGTTACGCCACTGCCTGGACGAGGTCGAGAAACGGGGCGGGCGTACCGCTCTGTTCAGCGGCCAGGATATCGATCTGCCGATGTACAACCCGCACGATCCCGCCCGCACCCCGCAGGCGATCGCGCTGGTGCAGGCCCTGCGCGCCGCCGACGCCGTGATCGTCGGATCGCCCGGCTACCACGGCGCGATCTCCGGTCTGGTGAAGAACGCGCTGGACTACGTGGAGGATATGCGCACCGATCCCATCGTCTATCTGGACAACAAGCCGTGGGGCTGTATCACCTGCGCCTACGGCTGGCAGGCCGCGGTCGGCACCCTCGGCCAGCTGCGCGGAATCGGCCACGCGCTGCGCGCCTGGCCCACGCCCATCGGTGTCGCGATCAATTCGGCGGACAAGATCTGGGACGACACCGGCGCGGTATCCGACCCCGGGGTTCGCGGCCAGCTCGAACTGCTCGCCACCCAGGTACTCACCAGCGCCAAGGCGATCGGTACAGCATGAGTGGTTTCGCGCACCGCACGCTCGTGGTCGACGGGCTGCACACGCATTTCCTGGAGGCGGGTGCCGGTGAACCCGTCGTGCTGCTGCACGGCGGGGAATTCGGTGCGAGTGCCGAAATCGGCTGGGAACACACCATCGATGCGCTCGCACAGCGTTATCACCTGATCGCGCCGGATATGCTCGGCTTCGGTGAATCGGCGAAGGTCATCGATTTCGCCGACGGCCGGGGGATGCGTATCCGGCATATCGCGCGCCTGTGCGCACTGCTCGGTATCGAATCCGCTTATTTCATCGGCAATTCCATGGGCGCGGTGAATCTGCTGGCCGATACCACCGCCGAGAATCCGGTACTGCCGGTGCGTGCGATGGTGACCATCTGTGGTGGCGGGCAGATCCGGGCCGGCGAGCATATGCAGGCCCTCTACGATTTCGACGCCACCCTGCCCGCCATGCGCAGGATCGTCACCGCGCTCTTCGCCTCACCCGCGTATCCGGCCGACGAGGACTGTGTACGCCGGCGGTTCGAATCGGCAACCGCCCCCGGCGCCTGGGAGGCGATCGCGGCGGCCCGGTTCCGGCGGCCCGGTGCTGCACCCCCGCCCGGACCGGGTGACCGGCCTTTCGAGCGGATCCAGGTCCCGACCTTGGTGATCGAGGGCGGCGCCGACAAACTCCTGCAGCCGGGATGGGCCGCCGAGATAGCGGCCCGCATCCCGGACGCTCGTTCGGCAGTCGTCGACGAGGCCGGGCACTGCCCGCAACTGGAACGCCCCGAGGCGGTCAACGCCCTGCTCCTGGACTTCCTGGACGGGCAGTCCCGTCCCGCGCCCGCCCCGGACTACGTGCGCAGCGGATGAGTCGCCGGGTCTCGCGGCGAGAGCGCGGGATGGGACTGCGGGCTACGGAATGTTGTGACGAAAGGAGATTCAGCGCATGGGCAACGAGTTGGCGGGCAAGGTCGCGGTGGTGACCGGTGGCGCGACCGGACTGGGCAGCGCCATGGTCGAGCGATTCGTCGCCGAGGGCGCCCGGGTGGTGGTCGGGGATATCGACGCCGAGCGCGGAGCCGCGGTGGCGCAACGCAGTGGTGCCCTCTTCCTGCGTACCGATGTGGGGGAGCCGGACCAGATCACCGCACTCGTCGATCTCGCGGTGGAGCGTTTCGGCGGCCTGCACATCATGTGCAACAACGCCGGTATCTCCGGGACGATGCACAAGAGCATCCTGTTCGACGATTTCGCCGACTTCCACCGGGTGATGTCGGTCAATGTGCTCGGTGTGATGGCCGGAACCGGAGTGGCCGCGCGGCATATGTCGCAGAACGGTGGCGGTTCGATCATCAACCTGTCCTCGGTGGGCGGGGTACAGGCCGGTGGTGGAGTGATGACCTATCGTGCCTCGAAGGCCGCGGTCATCCATTTCACGAGGTCGGCGGCAATCGAATTGGCGCAGTACGAGATTCGCGTCAACTGCCTCGCCCCCGGCAATATCCCCACCGATCTACTGGCCAAGGCGTCCACGACCATGTCGCCGGAGAAGGCGGAGCGGATGACGCGGGCCATGCGGGAGATGATGAACCAGGACCGGCCGTTACCGCGGGAGGGCACACCCGAGGATGTCGCCGAAGCAGCCGTCTACTTCGCGGGCGACCGGTCCCGCTATCTCACCGGGACGGTGCTGACCGTCGACGGCGGTACCACCGCCGGTAAACCGCTGCGCGCCCGGCGAACCGATACGGCCTCGAACGGTTCCGCCGGAGCTCCGGCGGGGGCGTTATGAGCCGGCCGAGTCCCGAGAACCCCACACCGGAAAGAGCAATGTCATGAAAGTGGCTGTCGAACAAGGGAAATGCATTGCCGCCGGGCATTGCGTGATGGCGGCGGACGCGGTATTCGATCAGCGTGAGGACGACGGCATCGTCGTTCTGCTGGACGAGAACCCGCCGGACGAACTCGCCGATGAGGTGCGCGAGGCCGCCGCCGTCTGCCCCGCCATGGCCATTCACGTCCACGAGGAGTAGCAGTGTCGAATTCTTCGGTATCGAATTCCGGGTCCGAGATCCACGCCGGGACCGTTCTGCACTATCCGCTGGACCGGGCTCCCGGGTGCCCGTTCGCGCCGCCGCCGGAGGTTCTGGGATTGGTGGCCGACGCCCCGCTGAGCCGTGTACGCATCTGGGATGGCAGCACGCCATGGCTGGTCACCGGGTACACCGAGCTGAAATCGCTCATGTCCGATCCACGGATCAGTGTCGAGGACCATCATCCCGGCTTCCCGCACTGGAACGAGGGCATGCTCGACCTGGTGAATCACCGTGCCAAATCGGTGTTCAACACCGACGGGGAGGAGCACAGCCGGTTTCGCCGGATGATGACCAAACCCTTCACGGTGAAACGCGTCGACGCCCTGCGTCCGGCGATCCAGCAGATCACCGACGACCATATCGACGCCATTCTGGCCGGTCCGCGGCCCGCCGATCTGGTCGAGGCGCTGGCGCTTCCGGTGCCGTCGCTGGTGATCAGCGAAATGCTGGGTGTGCCCTACGCCGACCACGAATTCTTCCAGCAGCACGCGACGACCGGAGTCTCGCGCTACGCCACCAAAGAGGAAGCGGCGAACGGGCGGGTCGGGCTGGCTCGGTACCTGATCGATCTGATCAAGTCCAAGATGGAGAACCCGGCCGAGGATATGGTCACCGAACTCGCCGAACGGGTCACCGCCGGTGAGATCTCCATGAAGGAAGCCGCCCAGATCGGCACCGGGGTGCTCATCGCGGGTCACGAGACCAGTGCGAACATGATCTCGCTGGGCACCCTGGCCCTGCTCGAGAATCCCGACCAGCTGGCGCTGCTGCGCGATACCGATGATCCCAAGGTCGTCGCGAACGCGGTCGAGGAACTGCTGCGCTATCTGAGCATCATCCAGAACGGTCAGCGCCGCGTCGCGCTCGACGATATCGAGATCGGCGGGCACACGATCAAGGCCGGTGAGGGCGTGATCATCGACCTCGCCCCGGCCAACTGGGATCCGAACCAGTTCCCCGAACCGGACAAACTCGATCTCACCCGCCCGGCCCGGCTGCACGTCGGCTTCGGTTTCGGACCGCATCAGTGCGTCGGCCAGCAGCTGGCCCGGGTGGAACTGCAGATCGTCTTCAGAACCCTGCTGCAGCGGATTCCGGGCATGCGCCTGGCGATTCCGGTGGCAGACGTCGAATTCAAACACGACAAGCTGGCCTACGGCGTGTACCGGCTACCCGTGACGTGGTGAACACGCCGTACAACTCCCGAGAGGAGACGAACTGTGACGACCAGCGCGCCCAGTGACGTCTACTACGACCCCTACGATGTCGAGCTGAACGCCGACCCGTATCCCATGTTCAAGCGGCTCCGCGACGAGAGACCGCTCTACTACAACGAAACCCACGATTTCTTCGCGCTCAGCCGCTTCGCCGATGTCAATGCCGCGCTGATCGACAAGGACACCTTCAGTTCGGCGCGCGGCGCGATCATCGAGCTGATCAAGGCGAATATCGAGATCCCACCGGGGGTGCTGATCTTCGAGGATCCGCCGATCCACACGATGCATCGCAAACTGCTGGCCCGGATGTTCACCCCACGCAAGATCGCCGCACTGGAGGAGAAGATCCGCGAGTTCTGCCGGCGCAGTCTCGACCCGCTCGTCGGTACCGGCCGGATCGATTTCATCGCCGATCTGGGCGCGCAGATGCCGATGCGGACCATCGGCATGTTGCTCGGCATTCCCGAAGAGGATCAGGAGGCCATCCGCGATTTCGCCAATGAGCAGATGCGCACCGAAGAGGGTAAGCCGATGAAGGCCGCCGAAGACGGCATGGCCAGCGGTGAGATCTTCGAGAAGTACGTCGACTGGCGGGTCGAGCATCCCTCCGACGACATCATCTCCGAACTGCTCGGTGTCGAGTTCGAGGACGAGACCGGCACTGTCCGCCACCTCTCCCGGGCCGAACTGCTCACCTACATCAATGTCGTATCCGGGGCGGGTAACGAGACCACCACCCGGCTGATCGGTTGGGCCGGCAAAGTGCTCTCCGAATACCCGGACCAGCGCCGCGAACTCGTCCGGAATCCGGCGCTCATTCCGGCGGCCATCGAGGAACTGCTGCGGTACGAGCCACCGGCGCCGCATGTCGCCCGCTACGTCACCCGCGATGTCGAGTACCACGGGCAGACAGTTCCCGAAGGCAGCGCGATGATGATGCTGATCGGCGCCGCCAACCGTGACGATCGGCAGTTCGCGCCGGACGGGGATGTCTTCGACATCCACCGGGAGAGCAAACCGCATCTGGCCTTCAGCGTGGGGACCCATTTCTGCATGGGTTCGGCGCTGGCGCGGTTGGAGGGCCGGATCGCGCTGGAGGAGATCCTGAAACGCTTCCCCGAATGGGAGGCCGACACCTCGAACGCCGAGCTCTCGCCGACCTCCACGGTGCGAGGCTGGGAGAGCATGCCGGCGTTCACCGGCTGAGACGGCCGGGCACGGTGTTACTTCGAGCGCACATCGCTTCCGGACCAGCGGTTGGGTAGTTGCGGCCACCGGGAGGGTTCCCGTGGTCCACCCGCTCGCGCTGGGAGACAGTGGGCAGAGCCTGGTGCAGGTCGGCCGATCGGATCAGGGCCTGTTCGAAGTGAAGTGGGCGGTACTGCGCTGCGGTGCCACCCACCCTCCGTTTCGGCGAAAGATGATGCCCGCTTCGGGATACAGTGCCGATTAGCGTCAGTAGTCGCGGTTCATGACCGAAATCCGTGTGTGGCACCGCTTCCCACGTCCCGCGCCCGAGACCGACCGGGCATGCGCTCCCGCCGCTCGGCGTCCTCGACGAGCTCGCATCGCCAGTCGTAATGGACTCGGTAGAGGAGTTCGGTGGCCACCGGCACCGCGGCGTCTTCGCGGGGGACAGTGGCCAGGTGAATGGTTCCCCCGTACAAGGCCAGGCAGCTCAGGACCGCGCGCAGATGCTCGTGCCCGTGATTTTCCAGGGTCACGGTTCCGTCGGTGTGGGCGTGTGCGACTTCGTGCAGGCCCACTGTCCGTATCTCGTCGACCTCTGTGTAGGCCGGCGGTGGATCGAAGACGTGGTGGGTGCACTGTGGCACCGAGGCGTCGCGAACGGCGACCGCGATGTTGATGTCGGTCCGTACGCCGGCCGCGGCCGCGGTGCTGACGATATCGAGGAGCCGGGCGCGGGTCGCGACTGCCTGTGCGTCGATGGTGGTCCACAGTGGCCCGACACGATGGCTCTCGAGATGGAGGTAGCGGTCGACCATCACCTGTGCTTCCGGCTGTGTGATGGTGAGCTCGGGCAGCAGATCCTTCGGATCGGTTCTCGCGCGCATCGATGAGGGTCTGAACTGCGGACTGTCTACGTCTGTACAGCTCAGCGGCAGGCCTTCGATCGAGAGTCGCACCGCGACCACGTCATCGAGTTCCACCGAGCCGGTCGCCGGGTTCGCCCAGAAGCCGCGCAGTGCCGGCCGAGTCGGGTCGGGCAGCGTCTCCATGATGTACATGCGGTACCAGGCCGGTGTGGAATCGTGCCGGCTCTTCCAGAGAATCTCGACGGTCACGGGGTCGTCGGGGGTGCAGTCCGCGAAGATCCATTGCATCTCGTCGGACCCTGCGGATGCGTCCTCGGGAGGCGTCCACAGGCCGAAGGAGTTCCAGGCCCACTCCACGTCGTACTCCTCGCCACGGGACCGGGCCACTGTTCGGAGGTAATGCCGGGTCGTTTCCCTGAGAACGACGGCGCCGTCCCCGGCAGCGGCAAGGCGAATCGAGTTGCTCACGACGACTTCTCCTGACGGGGGAGGGCTACGGCCACCCAGCGTACGAGCACACGCAAGGTCGTTGTGTTTCGCGTCGTCACCGGGCATTTCAGAGGGTCGCCACCTGGTGCTCCAGCACGGTGAGAATCGTCGCGCGATCGACGGGACTGTGTGGCGTGACCGCGTCCAGCGACAGGCCGGAGACCAGTGCGGCCAGATGCGCGGCGGCGCGAGCCGGGTCGGCGGTACCGGTCGCGGCTGTCGCGTCGGTGAGCACTTGCCGCAGATCCGCGGCCATCTGGCGGACCACAGGTTCGAACGCGGCCTCGAGCCGGGAGGCGGCGATGACCTCCAGTAGGACGATCGCCTCACGATGGCGTTCCTCGTCCAGGGGCACCAACTCCGCGAGTACGGCGAGCAGGTACCGGCGGGCTGCCCGCCGGTCTCCGTCCCCGGGCGCGGGGTGACGGGTGAGGCGTTGCCCCATCCGGTCGCCGACCTCGGTCGCGACGGCGACGATCAGTGATTCGTGGTAGGCGAAGTAGTGCCGTACCGACCCGAGACGATCATCCGATTCTCGGGTCCATGGAATTCGAGCCCTGGCAGATCACCGACGACTATCTGGGCGGCGGCGGTCACCACACCTACATCGAATCGGGCAGCTATACCGAGGATTCGGCCGGGCAGATCGCGCACGACACCGTGCACGAGTGGCGGCACGACCTGGGTGAGGTCATCGGCGCGCTACTGCGGGCGGGGCTGCGGATCGCTGCGGTCGAGGAATTGCCCACCATGGATTGGCCGGCGTTCCCCGACCTGGTGCCGTGCCGACAGGGGTGGACGCTGCCGCCGGAAGCGCCGCGGATTCCGCTGAACTTCGCCGTCGTGGCCACGCGACCGGACTGAAAGTGCCGCCCGGCAAGCTCGTCCGGTTCGCCGAGCAGTGGGGGATCGGGTGCCGCACCGGGCAAGGACACGCGCGACCGTCCGGTCGGGGACCATATCGAGAATCAGCTGCCCTCTACGCTGGGCTGATGTTCTTCATCTTCGGTTTCGGCACCAAGCGGCGCAACCTCGGCCCCGGCGGAACCCGGAGCTGCCCACGCTGCCACAACACGACGCAGTGGACGCGTGTGCGGGAGTTCAAGCAGTTCACCGTGTTCTTCGTTCCGGTCGCGCGCTGGCAGCGCCGCTCGCTCGAAGTGTGCGGCATCTGCGGCACCGCGGTCGAAGCCTGAGCGGAGGCGCCGGCCTCGTTCGCCGGTGCGACGCCGTTCGGACGCATTCTGGTCGGCCGTTACCCCGGCCGGCTCAGTCGAGGAACATATCCGGGATCGGATTCGTGCCGCCGCCGTATTCCGACAGGTCGGTGCGGCCGGACTCGATGAGGGCGGTGGCGTCGATATAGCAGTTGCCGGTGTTGTACCGCGCCTCGCGGGACAAGATATCCGCGGCGGCGTCGCCCATGATCCGCGGATCCCGCGACCGTTCCAGCAGGTCCGAACCGTCGGGCAGATTCGCCACTGCCGAGGTCGCGATATAGGTCTGCGGCCACAGGCAGTTCGCCGCGATCCCGGCATCGGCGTACTCCGCCGCCCAGCCGAGGGTCAGCAGGGTCATGCCGTATTTCGAAAGGGTGTAGGAGGGGTGGGCGCCGAGCCAGCGCGGGCTGGTGTTGAGTGGCGGCGCGATGGTCAGGATATGCGGGTTCGGGGCCTGCCGGAGGTGCGGTAGGCAGGCCCGGGTCAGCAGGAAGGTACCGCGCAGGTTGATCTGCTGCATCAGGTCGAATTTCTTGGCCGAGAGTCGTTCGGTGGGGTCGGTGGCGATGGCGCTCGCGTTGTTCACGCAGTAGTCGATCCGGCCGAATCGCTCGAGCGCGGTGTCGACGACCCGCCGGATATCCTCCTCCACCCGCACATCACCGACCACCGCGGCCGCTTTCCCGCCCGCCGCCTCGATCTCGGCGACCGCGGTGTGCACGGTCCCCGGGAGCCTCGGATGGGGCTCGGCCGTCTTGGCCAACAAGACCACGTTCGCGCCCCGGCGGGCGGCCGACAGGGCGACGGCGAGCCCGATACCGCGGCTGGCTCCGGATACCACCAGGGTCCGGTCGGTGCAGATCTGCTGTTCGGTCGGCATATCACTCCTGGTCGATTGCGCGTTTGCGCGAAGCGGTATTGGCATTCTCATTTTCTGCAAGTATCGTATTCAACGATGAACGACGCAGTCCATACCTCCTCGGGTATCCCGCTCGATCCGGTCTACGGGCCGGACGACCGGCGTACCGAACCACCCGCGCCCGGCGCGTTTCCGTTCACCCGGGGCAACTACGCCACCGGATACCGGGGACGACTGTGGACCTTCCGGCAGTACTCGGGATTCGGCACGGCCGAAGAGTCCAACCGGCGCTATCGCTACCTGATGGACCAGGGCGGCACCGGCCTATCGGTCGCGCTCGACCTGCCCACCCAGTGCGGTTACGACTCCGACGATCCCGAAGTGGGGGAGGAGGTCGGCCGGGTCGGGGTCGCGGTCGACACCCTCGCCGACGCCGAGATCCTCTTCGACGGCATCCCCCTGGACAAGATCAGCACCAGCTTCACCATCAACGGCACGGCCGCGATCCTGCTCGCGTTCTACGTCGCCGCGGCGGAGAAGAAAGGTGTGCCCCGGGAGAAGCTCACGGGCACCATCCAGAACGACATCCTGAAGGAATACGCCTCACGCGGCACCTGGATCTGGCCCCCGCAGCCCTCGCTGCGGCTCATCGCCGACACCATCGAATTCTGTGCCGCCGAGGTGCCGCGGTTCAACGCGATCTCGGTGGCGGGCGCGCATTTCCGCGACGCCGGCGCGACCGCGGTGCAGGAGATGGCGTTCACCCTCGCCGACGGTGTCACCTACTGCGATACCGTCGTCGAACGCGGCCGGATGAGTATCGAGAGGTTCGCCCCGCAGATCTCGTTCTTCTTCTACACCCACGGTGATTTCTTCGAGGAGATCGCCAAATACCGAGCCGGGCGGCGCCGCTGGGCGACCATCGTGCGCGAACGCTACGGCGCGACCTCGGACAAAGCCTCGATGTTCCGTTTCGGCTGTGTGGCCGGCGGTGCCTCGCTCTACGCCCCGCAAGCGCAGAACAATCTCGTCCGGATCGCCTACGAGGCGATGGCGGCGGTGCTCGGCGGGGTGCAGTCGATGTTCACCGCGGCCTGGGACGAACCCTTCGCGCTGCCCAGCGAGGAATCGGCGACCATGGCGCTGCGCACCCAGCAGATCCTCGCCTACGAGACCGGGGTGACCCGGGTGGCCGACCCGCTCGGCGGTTCGTATTTCGTGGAAGCGCTCACCGACAAGACCGAAGCGGCCATCCAGGAGATCATGGCCGACCTGGAGAACCGCGGCGGGATGGTCCGCGCCATCGAGGACGGTTATCTGCAGGGCCTGATCGCCGACGAAGCCTACAAACTGCACCAGGAGATCGAATCCGGCGTCAAACCCGTAGTCGGAGTGAACAAATTCGTCTCCGATGAGCCCGCACCCGAGATCTCCACCTACGAGCTCGATGCCGAGGGCCGCGAGAAGCAGCTGAAACGGCTGGCCAAGGTCAAAGCCGAACGGGATTCCACCGCGGTGCGCGACACGCTGGCCGCGCTGTCCCGAGCCGCCGAAGGAGACGAGAATCTGATGCATCGTCTGGTCGAATGCGCCAACGCCTACTGCACGGTGGGCGAGATGACCGCCGCGCTCAAAACGGTCTGGGGCGAATTCCAGCAGCCGGTGGTGTTCTGATGACCGCGCGGGTACTTGTCGCCAAACCCGGTCTGGACGGCCACGATCGTGGCGCCAAGATCGTCGCCAGAACGTTGCGCGATGCCGGGTTCGAAGTGGTGTACACCGGGATCCGGCAGCGGATAGAGGACATCGTGTCCATCGCCGTCCAGGAGGACGTCGCGGTGGTGGGACTGAGCATCCTGTCCGGCGCGCACGTCGCCCTCACTCAGCGGGTGGTCGACGCATTGCGCGGAGCCGACGCCGCCGATATCGCGGTCGTGGTCGGCGGCACGATTCCGCAGGGCGATATCGAGAAATTGCGGGCCGCCGGCGCCGCCGCGGTCTTCCCGACCGGTACCCCACTGGATGTCCTGGTCACCGAGATGCGGGCGCTCACCGGCACTTCGGCACCGGCCTCGACCTGACCTCTGGACGCCGCGTCGTCCGGCCCGGAGCCGCCGCCATGACGGTGGGCGGCGGCTCCACCCGAATCATGAGAGTGGAGGAATCGTGCGGATCGGCGTGATGATCGGACCCGAGCGCGGCGATACCGCGCGCAAGGCCGCCCGGATGATCGACGACATCAAGTGGGCCGAAGCGGCCGGTATGGACACCGCCTGGATTCCGCAGATCCCCACGGATTTCGACGCGCTGGTCACCGTGGCCCTGCTGGGATCGGTAACCGAACGGATCGAACTCGGTACCGCGGTGGTCCCTCTCCAAGCGCAGCATCCGATCGCCCTGGCCCGCCAGGCGCTGTCCGCGCACGCGGTGGCCGGCGGCCGGCTCGCGCTCGGAGTCGGCCCGTCGCATCACTGGATCGTGCAGGACATGCTCGGACTGCCCTACGAGAAGCCCGCCGCCTACACCCGGGACTACCTCGAGGTGCTGAATCCGGCACTGAACGGACCCGGCACGATCGAGGTTTCGAACGGAACCTTCACCGTGCACAATCCGCTCGACCTCGGGCCGGTGGCTCCGCTGCCCGTTCTGGTGGCGGCGCTGGGCCCGGTCATGCTGCGGATCGCCGGCGAACACGCCGACGGCACCATCCTGTGGATGGCCGACGAACGCGCCATCGCCG
Source organism: Nocardia jinanensis (assembly GCF_014645735.1). Lineage (GTDB taxonomy): Bacteria > Actinomycetota > Actinomycetes > Mycobacteriales > Mycobacteriaceae > Nocardia > Nocardia jinanensis. The sequence goes on from NZ_BMMH01000007.1 coordinate 66,088, forward strand.
ACCATATCGCCCCCCGGATCAACAAAGCCGCCGCCGACGCCGGGCGCGGCATCCCGAGAATCGTTGCCGGGCTGCCCATCTGCCTGTGCGCGAACGCAGATATCGACACCGCGCGTGAACGCGCCAACCGGATTCTCGGCGAGGCCGAGGTGTCACCGAACTATCAGCGGCTGCTGGAACAGGGCGATGCCCGCGATATCGGCGATATCTGTATCGCCGGTGACGAGGAAGCCATCGCCGCCGGATTGCGCCGGTACGCCGACGCCGGTGCCACCGATCTGTCGGTACGCCTGCTGCCGATCGGTGACAACCGCGACGAACTGGTCGCCTCCAAACGGCGCACCCGGGAGATGATCGCGGAAATCGCGAAGGACCTGCGGTGATGCGATACCTCCGCCTTCGCTACGGCCTCCGCGGACCGCATGAATCCGTTCGGAAGGAGCTTCTATGATGCGATATCTTCGCCTTCGCTTCGGCCTCCGCGGATCGTATGAATCCGCTCCGAAAGAGCTTCTATGATTACCGGGCCGTTGGCCGGCATTCGAGTGCTGGAGGTCGGCACGATGTTGGCCGGTCCCTACGCCACCATGATGCTCGCCGATCTGGGCGCCGACGTGGTGAAACTCGAACCGCCGGGCGGTGATATCTCGCGTAAGGTCGGCGATTCTTATTTCGCCAGTCTCAACCGCGGGAAACGCAGTATCTGCCTGGACCTGACCTCCGAGGCCGGCCAGCGCAGGCTGGGTGAACTCGCCGCCGATTCGCATGCGCTGCTGGTGAACCTGAAACCCTCGGCCATCCGCAAACTCGGGCTCACCTACGAGGCGCTGCGCCGCCACAACGAGCGCATCGTCTGCGTCGCGCTCACCGGTTTCGGCCTGGACAACGGTGACGACCCCGCCTTCGACTACGTCGTGCAGGCGGCCACCGGCGTCGCCGCCCTCACCGGCGATCCGGCCGGGCCACCGATGCTGCCCGGCTACTCCTCCGCCGACAATTCCACCGGCCTGACCGCCGCCCTCGGCCTGCTCGCCCAGATCGTCTCGGGACGCGGTGGACAGATCGACGTCTCGCTACGCGATGTGATGCTGTCCCAGCTGAACTATCACGCGGCCGCCTACCTCGACGACGGTGTCGAACCCGAGCGCCGCCCCAACGGCGCCCACTCGTATTACGTTCCGGCCCAGCTGTTCCCGACCGCTCAGGGGCACCTGGCCCTGTTCATCACCCACGACGGCTTCTGGAAACTCTTCGCGGGAGAGGCCGGGCTGGCCGGGTTCGAAACCATGGCGGAGCGGGCGAGCAGTCGGGAATCCGTCCTCGGCATGGTGACCGCGGTACTGGCCACCGATACCGCGGCCTCCTGGGAGGCCCGGCTGCGACCGCTGGGTGTGCCTGCCGCCGCGGTCCGCACGCTGCCGGAGGCGCTGGAGGCGACGCCGGACATGGTCGTGCGGGCCGGGGAACACCGGCTCGTCGCCACGTCGATACACGTGGCGGGCTGGACCCCGGACTACCGCCCGCCACCCCGCCTCGGCGAACACGACGCTGCCACCGGAAACGGTACGGCGGCGTAGCTCGATTCGGCAGGTGGGTGACCAGCGGGCCCGCGACTGTCCGCTGCTGGGCAGGTCAGAAGGCCAATTCCGGCCAGCCGATGCGGATAGGGAACGGAAAGTCGATCAGAACGCCGTCCTGGTCGGCGGACGTCCATTCCCCGGTCAGTAGGTAGTTGGTGGGGTGCAAAGGATGAACCCCGTCGGGCAGATGAGCTGCGCCGGTTTGGAGTGCGTAGGCGCGGATCGTGGCGATCGTGCTGACGTCGGCCGCCAGCGCTATCTCCCAGTACCAGGGAATCCCAGCGCCCGCGTAGCGGCTCTTCTTGGCTTCGACGTCGGATTTTGTGTTCGACGGGGAGAGCACCTCGCCTACCAGAAGGGTGTCCGCGGCCCGGATGTCCTGGTACGGCGACTCCAGGCATCGATACACGAGGAAATCGGGCGTGAGGAAGTCCGATTTGCCCTGCTCGCCGAGGAAAACATTGTTCTCGAAATCCACCTGCCAGCAGGTTTCCGGTCTTTCCGCCATACTTTTGCGTGCACACAGTTCGAGGGCGTTGGTCAGGCGGCGTGTGAAGCGCTGATGCTCCGCGGGCCCGCGCCGCAGCCACACCACGCGCCCGGCCCAGAGCTCGATCTGGCCGGCCACCTCATCGGGTAGCCGCTCCAGCTCCTCCCAGGTCATGTACTCGGGGAGGTCGGGCTTCTCGATCCGGGGCGAGGACATGCTCCCATGCTATGGCGAAGGGGGTGGGTGAGCGCTACCCTCCGGCGCGAGGTCCTGCACAGCGGACCTTTTCCGAGGGAAATCGGGCAAGCGAACAGCGGAACTCCTATCTCTTTCACCCGATGCATTGTCGCTACGGAGGCGCGGCTATGGCCGCTCGGCGTCTCCGCCGCCGTGCTGCTCAGTAAGTACCGCCCAGCGCTCCACCTCGGCGAACACGGCGGCGACGCGCCCTGGCTTCGCGCTGAGCGATCGTCAGTGGCAGCGCCGCTGTCGCCCTGGTGAACGATATCGGGAAGGTCGCCCAGGCCGAGGACACGATAAACCGGCCGAAGGAAGCCTATGAGGTGGGCTCCGGGCGTGCGCCGTGGGAGGACGCCGTATGACCTTCCGGTGGAGTTCGGTGACTGAATCAGGCGGTATCCGTGTTCGATGATCCGAACCTGGATCCCGGCGTGGAATCCATGGCCCGTCGGGTACTTGCCGCGGCGGAACGTCTGGAGACGGCGAGCCTACGAGTAGAGCGCACCGTGCTGGAGGATCTGTGGAGCGAACCGGTTCCGGTGACAGAGGAGCTCATGGCGTCGGTGGCGGCGATGCCGAACGCCTCGCCGGAGTTGCGGCACTACCGCGCGCGTCGATGCAGGCGAATGCCGCTGGCCGGATATAGAGCAGATCGCGCGGCCGGTGCCGCCGGAGGTCGCGGAACTCGAGAGTTTCGCCCTCCTATGTATGGGCTTGGGATACACCGGCTTCCGCACCGGAAAAACCCGTGCCCCCGCCCGCCTCGCGCCGGAATGACAACGTTGCCGGGCCGAGCGATTGGCCAGACGATTTCGACGATTACCCGACACAGAGGACTTGGCTGCAATGAGAAGAACACTGGTGACGGCACTGCTCGCCGGAGTAGTCGCGGCGACGAGTATCTCCTGCAGCGGCGCGGGTGACACAGCGGACACACCGCCCGTCGCACATCCCTGCGATATCCCCGCTACGGCTCTCACCGAAGCCGAGATCGCGCTGCAGCCCTTGATGACCGAGCCATTCGGGACCGAATTCTCGGGGTGGGACGGCTGTATCTGGAAGTCCACTGCTGGGTGGTACGACGCGGCCGTGTACTTCGGTCCGAGTTCGCTGGACGAGTTTCAGCAGGACCCGCGTTACCAGGATTACCGGGTCGCGGGGCCCGCCATGGCCGGCGACCGGACGGCACTTGAATTCGGTGACGCACTCGACCCGGATCGGAAGGAGCGCTGCTACTTCGGTGTGGAACTTCCGCAGGGGATGGCACTCATCTGGTCGCGTCTGCCGGTCGGGCCCGGCGGGGGTGCGGCGGTCGGCGATATCTGTGCGGAGGGGGAGCGGGTCGCCGAGGTGCTGAGCTCCTACCTGCCCGAATGACGGGATGCCGCCGCGCTTGCAGTGGTCACCGCCTGATCGTTCGGCGAGCCGCGTTGCTGGTCGGCGGGTTGAGTGAGGGTTGAGGGGTGGGTAGGGTCAGCGGGGACGCGGGGGGCCGGCCGGTTCCCGGTTCGATATGGAATTTCGATATGGAATGCCGGTGTCGGGAGGTTCGTGATGGCCGCTTATGGGTCGGTCCGGGGGATTCTGTGTGGAGTGGGGGTTGTGCTGCTGGTCGCCGGGTGTGGTTCCGAAACCGAGGGGACGGCGTCTCCGGTGACCACGACGACCGGGTTGCCGATTGCGGCGGAGGCTCCGTCGTCGTTCGATCCGTGTACCGATATCCCGCAGGAAGTGCTGGCGTCGGAGGATCTGAGGCGGGGAGTGACGGACGCAAATGTCGACGGTTCGCGCGGGATCAAGTGGCGGGGGTGTAGTTACGTGGCTCCTGATAGTTATGCGGTAGGGATCACCACGACGAACCTGACTGTGGACGTGGTTCGGGCCAATGCGGACTACACCATCCAAGGCGAGTACACCGTCGATGGGCGGACCGCGCTGGCAGCGAACAGCGTTGACCACCCCGAGCCACGCAGGCGCTGCCTGTTCTACGTGGCGATGGAGGGCGGAAGCCTCGAACTGTCGATGAGCAATCCGTCGTCGAATGACAAGACCGGGCATCTGGATACCTGCGAGCTTGCACTCGGTCTGGCGGAGAAGGTCGTTCCGCTCATCCCGGATGCATGAGCTGTGAAATCGGAGGCCGAATCGTTCGAAGCGAAGGAACGCGAATGTGAGTGAGAATAGTCCACCGCGGCCACTGGAAGATCTGCTTACAGAGGCGCGGGAAGGTCGGCTGTCGGTGAACCTTGGCGCTGGATCATCGGATGTAATCCGAGTAAACGCCGAAGAGTTCGTGTATATAGTGCGTGACTGCGAAGGATTCAAGCTTCTCATCCGGGAATTGCAACGAATGGCGGAGGATATCGCCGATCGGGATAAATGGGATCTCGGAGAGGATAATCCGGATCTTCCTTCGGCGGCGACCATGGTCGGACGTTTCCGTTCCAAGGCCAAAGAATCTGAAGATTCCAATGATGTATTTGCGATCCTGGAGCAGCACTACCGGATCGTCGAGGATATTCAGGAGTTGCACCGGGTGATCGCGCAGCGGTACATGGAGACCGATGAGACGTTCGCCGGTCGGTACAACGAGTTGATGGCCGGGGCGCCGCCGGTCGTGCCGTTGGCGATGCCGCCGGCGTTCCCGGTGAACCCGGGGCAGTAGAAGATTCGTGGTGCGGCCGCGCAGTGCGTCAGTCGGTTCGGAACAGGGGGCACGATGACCTTTCAGAACGAGAATCCGAAAATCGGTGATCCGGAGGAACCCAACGGGTTCTCTCACTCTCAGATCAACGGGGCGTTCGAACCGTTGGCGCCGGGTGATCACGGGATGGCCGCGTCGGACCAGTACGGACAGATCGCCGCGCAGTGGGAGAGTGGGGTGCAGGTGTTCGCGGCGCGGATCCGCCGGTCCAGCGCGGCTGCCTGGGAGGGGCCGGCGGCGGAACAGTCGCGGCAGGCGATCGGCAACTACGCCACCCGGGCCGAGGACCTGGTTCCAGCCCTGAACGCGCTGGCTGTTCAGGTCTACGAGTCCGTGACGTCGATCATGCGTACCCAGAACAATCTGCCCGAGGTGATCGAGAAGCGTTGGGGCTTGGATCCGAGGGAGTGGACCGTCCTCGGATTCGACAACGAGCGGACCGACAACGAGGAAGCGGCCCGGCAGGTCATGCGGGACTACTACGTGACCGGCTTCGTCCAGGCCGATACGAAGATCCCGGTCCTGCCCGTTCCGGTGAATCCGGCACAGCCCCTGCATCCCGATCTGCCCACCGGCGATCAGCCCGGACCGGGTGGTATCTCCACCGAGCAGGGCGGCAACCCCAACGGCACTGATACCGGCGGACCGCAGGGCGAGAACCCCACCGGCGAGGAACCCGATGCGGAACAGCCGGGCGATGATCCGGGCACCGAACAGCCGCAGGATCCGGGCACCGAGCAGCCCGGGGCGACGCCCGCGGAGACGGAACCAGCTACTACCGAGGGTCCGATATCCACGACCCCCAGTACCACCACCGTACCGAGCACCACCTCGACCACTCCCGGGCCGGGCACTCCAGGTTCTCCGAGCGGTAGTCCGGTGACCTCCGGTGACCCCGGCCGTACTGTGCCCGGCACACCGAACACCACCGGAACTCCCGTGGCGGCGGCCCCTGGCGCCACCACGTCCGGTGCGGCGCGTAGCGGTATGCCGGGGATGATGTCGCCGGGAGCGGGCGGCCGCGGTCAGCAGGGGGTGGACGACGACAAGCACGAGATCCCGGACTATCTGATCAATGCCGAGAACACCGACGAACTGCTCGGCGAGTTGCCGCCGACGATTCCCGGTGGAGTGCTGGGCGCCGATATACCGGCCGCGCAGCCATCGGAACGCGACTGATCGATCGTCTGCCCGCCCCGGGCACCGGCTGACGGCTACCGGCCGAGGCGCCGGCGGCCGTCACATAAGCGAGGAACAACCACCGACAATGAGCACCTGGATCTGGGAGCCGGACGATTTCGCCGCGCTCTGGTATCGCGACGGGATCGACCGGTTCCCCCGCCCGCTGCGCTATCTGAGCCGCTACAAGACCCGGAACCCGTTCGAGGCCCATGCGGCGGCCGTCCGCGCGCAGTACGGCCGGGACGAGCGCGAACTGATCCGGCGAGCCCTGCACACCGTGTCCGACGGTGATTTGCGGATCGAGATTCTGGGTGCCTCAACCGCGACCACCAGAGGCCGGATGCGTGAGTACCGGGTAGTCGGCGCGCGCACCGCTCACTACGGGGCGGTACTGGCGCAGTCGGTAATCGACGGTGTCGACGGTTCGATCCACGCTCAGCTGTTCGCCGCCGAACAACTGCCGAAACGTCTTGCCGGCCTGGTGCCGCGGTGCGATCCCGGCCGGGAAGCGGCGGGTACGTTCCATATCGACGATCTTGCGCCCAGCCGGGAAAAGCAGCAATCCTTCCGGCGCGGTCCCGGGGAACAGTACCGCCGTCTCGCGCAGCGGCCGGCGGACGGCGGTGGTGTCGCGGGCCTGCGGGTCGGGTCGATTCTGGATCGCCCCGAAGCCTGGTACCGAACCCAGTGGTACGACATCACCGGCGATGGACGCTACCTGGAGAAACGGACGCGCGAGCATGTCACGGTCCGGCCGGGCAGCGCCGCTGACCTCGCGGGTGGGTTCGCCGACTGGATCGACCGCGCACAGCGCCGACTGCGCGAGGACGAACCGGATACCTGGTAGCACGGTCCGTGGTGGCCCGGTGCTCGCGGCAGCGTCGGTGAACCTGTGCGGGCGGCAGGATCCGGTGCCGTCGGGTTGCCGCTATTCATCGAGATACCGTGCGATATCGGTGAGGGAGGGCGCCTCGTACAGCGGTTCGCCGTCCACGGCGTCCAGCAGCAACCATCCGGCCGCTGTGCCCAGTTCGCGGACGAGCCGGTAACCGCGGGTTCCGGCGTGAGCGGCGAGCATATCGAACGGTGCGAGGTGATCGTTGCGTTCCGGAGGTCCGTTCATCGTGTCTTCCCGGTTTCCTGCGGCGGCCACCGGCGCAGCGCGTTCGACACCCGGACGAGGGTGGCGATATCGGCAGTGGGTAGCCAATTTCTCCTCCCGGGAATGGGATTCGCACCGGGAATGCGATGTGGCAAATTCTCTTTCATGAGCGAATACCCTTCATCCGGGCGAATCAGTAGCCTGAGAATTCCCGATCGCCGGGAATCATTCTTCGTTCCTCGACCAGGCGCGCCCTGGCTTGTCTTTTGATCGGGCACGCCACCGTGGGGCACTCGATATGAGTCTGCATCACCTGATGGGCGTGCTGGACGGTCATCACTGGTACAGGCCGGTGATCGGTCACCGGTAGTCCGAACAGCATGGTCACCTCGCAACGTCGGGGACGGTCTGGCCCGCGCCGGCCCGGTGGGCGCTGCGCGGTGGTATCGGTTTCGCCGAGCCGGTTCGGATGATGTGGAATATTCCGCCACGGAATTTTCCATGTCTTCGTCGGCGTATTCAGTCAATCATCCTCTTTCCCGGTTGGGAATCGATACGTAAGATTCAGTCGCACAATGGAATTGCTCCGGTTGGATCGGTAATTCCAGACTGTTCGACCGTTCCATTCGAGATGGAATAACCGCTAGTAACACCAACGAAGGGGAGGTCTCTGTGTCGACCGAATCGAATGCCGCAACCCCACCGACTTTGCCTCGTCGGGTACTGGGCCGCCGTCTGCGCGAACTGCGTGAAGTGGCGGGGATGAGCCGCGCGAACGCGGCCCGCCGGTGCGAGATGGGTGCGCAAACGTTGTGGCGCTTGGAGTCCGGGCGCAACAGCGAGACCAAGAAGATGGTGGTCAACGCGCTGTGCGATACGTACGGAGCGAGCGTTGAGGACCGCCGCGAACTGCTGTGGCTGGTTGAGGAATCTCGCAAGGACGGGTGGTGGCAGTCGTACGCTGATGCGATGGTGCCGGAAGTCGAAATGTACTTTGGGCTCGAACAAGCGGCGTGTGAGGTTTTCTCCTGGCAGACAGCAACTTTGCCGGGGCTTCTCCAAAGTTCAGATTACCGCCGTGCGCTGTGGGAAGTTGCGAAGTCTCTCGGGAAGCCGGTCGATCTCGACCGCGAGGTCAGCCTGCTGCAACGACGTCAAGAGCGGCTGCAGGACATGTCCGGTTTCACATTGGGCGTCGCTCTGAGCGAGTCTGTGCTTCGGCACCCCACAGGTGGTGTGGAGACCATGGCGCACCAGTTGGATCATCTTGTCGAAATGTCCGCACTGCCGAACATTTCGCTGCGAGTAGTGCCTTTTCTTACCCCGGACCACCTCGGCTTGACAGCGAAGGACTTCATCTACTTGGCGTTCCCCGACCATCTGAATCCGGTACTGACGGAGCCGCCGGTGGTCTACGTCGAAGGTTTCAGCGGGGCGTTGTACCTGGACAAGCAGAGTGAGGTCGCTCAGTATCAGGCAGCTCGTCGTTCCATTCTGCAAGTAGCATTGGACGAGCGAGACACACAGCGCCTTATCGAGGCGACGGCGAGGGAGTATCGGGCATGAGCATTGACCTAACTGGCGCAGCCTGGTTCAAAAGCACCCGTAGTGCCAGCGGCAGGGAGTGCGTCGAGGTGGCCCACCTGCGCAGTGGGCTGGTGGGTGTGCGAGATTCCAAGAACCCCACCGGCCCGGCCCTGGTTTTCGGTCCGGGGGAGTGGGACGCCTTCACCGCCGGTCTGTGCGCGGGCGGACCCAGGCCGGCGGACTGAGTGCTCAGGGATATCCGGACGTACCGACCACACTCCCGGCGCTCGGCTGGAGTGTGGTCGGTTCTGGATCATGTCGGCTGGTTCGCCCCGAAGGGACTGGATTCAATTCGAGGCGAGCACGGCACCAAGGTCAGCGGCCAACGCCTCCGCAATGGCACGAGCTCCCGGCTCTACCTCCGAACGTCCTGCCCGAGGGCCGCTGATACCTTCCCGGTCGGACATGTTCGAACCGAAAACGGCCGCGCTGACGAAAACATTGCTCTTCCGGAAGGCGTTCAAGGCGGTGTCGTCCGGAGCACCCCAGGATACGAAGGATTCATCCCCGAGACCAGTTGCCGCACTGCCCTTTGTATCGTCGAGAGCGCGATCGAAATGCCGCTCCGTGGCCTCGACCGCATCATCGCCCAGCCTCAATGAGAACGACAGGGTGATGGTCCGGTGAAGGGGTTCCCCGGCCGACCAGGGTTCGACCCTCTGATATTCGGCGGTGCACACTTTGACAGGCTTTTCCGGGCTGGACAGGCCCGAGCTCTCATCTTCGAACTCCACCGCGTCGCTGAACAGTGCGCCGGTGTAGGCGCGGATGGCACTCATCGCCGGCGCGGCCACCTGAGCGCAGGAATCCGTCAGCCCGCCGAACATCGGCTCCGCTCCGGCCTGTCCGGCCTCCTCGACACCGCATCCCGTCACAGCCCCGAGAACCAACAACGCACTCACCGTCGACGATCGGAGCCCTCGGACACGATCCTGCGTCCGCCGCCAGTGCTTCATCCCTCGACTCCATCCTGCTTCCAACCGTCGTCCTGGTTGTCGTACTCGTGAGACTCGGTGGTAGGCCAGGCACTCTTGCCATCGGAGTTCGTCGGCAAACCCGCAGGATTCTTGATCATGTTCTCGAGGTGCTTGGTCGCGAGATAAACCTTCGTTTCATTCTCGACGAATCCGGTGATCGCCTCGACTATCAGTTCGACACCCGCCACGATCGCCGCGTTCATATTGTTCACGACCCAGAGCAGTGCGCCGCCACCGGTGGCGGCCGATTCGCCCAGAGCCACACCCACTTCGGCCACAATCGTTCCCAGTTTGTTGACGATCGCGGTGTAGAGGGCCCGGCCGTCCTCCGCGATGGCAACGAGTTCGTCGTGAATACTGTTGCACAGCCCCTTGAGGGCGTCGACCGCCGCCAGCTGGGCTGTTCTCGACGCGGTGTAGGCCTTGTACGCGCTGCCGTCCCAGTTACCATCCATATTGAATTCGACTCGGGTCAGACGGCCGGACACACCGCCGACCTGGGCGCCGAGAGCCTGCCACTGCGCCGCGTAGTCTACGAACAGCCAGGGGGCGAACATGCCTGCGACCGCCTGGTCCAGCTTGTCGAAGAGCTCCGCCAGCTTCTCCTGCATATCGTCACGCGTACCGGTGAGCAATAGGTAGGATGCGAAGCTGAGCACTTTGAGCTTGTCGAACTCATCGTTGATGCGGTCCGGCAGCGTCTTCACCTCGTCCACCTTCTCGGTGAAAAGGTCGCGGAGTTCGGCCAGTTTCTCCTGGGTCAGGTCATCACTCATCAGATCTGAAAGCCCATATCGCCGGCGACCTGGTTCAGCGCCTGCTCGTTCGCCTGCTCCTGCATACCGAAGCTCACTACTGTGGCGTGCAGTGCGTTTCCGACCTGCTCGGCCGAGACAGCGCCCTCGTTCAGCCGATCCTGGATGAAGGCAGCGGCTTGGCTGTATGCGTTCCAGGCTCCGACGAACAGGGGACCGAATTCCACTGCGCTGAACTTGAGGTCTTCGACCGCTCCGGCTGCTTTCCTCAGTTCGGGGGCAGCCTCGTTCAGCCATCCCTTGGATGCCGATTCGAGAAGATTCAGATCTGCTTTCAGTTCACGAGGCATCAGATTTCGTTCTCCTGTAGATATTTCTCGTGCCGTACGATGCGGGCGGCGAGTTCCCGGTCGGACTCCTGGTCGAGGAAGATGTCTTTCACTTTTTCCGGCTTCCTGGCCCTGATCTGCGCGCAGCAAACGACGATGTCTTGCGAAATGTATTTCTGGTCGGTGCGGGCGGCCCAGTCCGGATCCACGGCGACCGAGATCAACCTCGAGCGCGTGGCCACCACTGTGATTCCCGGTTCGTCGTACTGGTTGTATCCCGGCCCGTGCACTGTATGTGGCTTCTGCGTGAACAGCTCGTCGTACAGCTTGAGGTATTCCTCATAGGTACGGGTCCGCAGAAGGAGTGGAGTTACCTCGCGGAGGATAGGGATAGTCGCGGGTGGAATCGTTCCGGACTCGATCAGGCGAGCAGCCAGCTCCTGAACTGCGTAGTGGTAGGCGTCCATAATCGACTGTCCGTATTGGCTCGGTGCGAAACTGTCCTTCCATGCACGCTTCAACGTGACTGCGGTGGGCAAGCGGTCGAGCCCGCATTCGACTTCGATGAGTGTGGACTGGCGGGTGACCGGCTCGGGGCTCGTGTGCGCTTCGCCCCAGCCTTCCCAAGGTGGTCTTTCTCGGGGTTTCCACGGGTCGTAACTCTCGTCGTCATCTCCGTACAGCGAGTATTTTGAAGCCAAACCGGTCACCCTTTCGAATCTGCTCTGGGGCAGTGGTTGTCGCGGGCAACGACGAACTGAACGGAGTCTCCTCATACCGGAGAATTGCGGTAGTGGCAGAGTCCCGTCCCGCGCCCACCCCCGAGAACATCTGTCCCTCGGTCCCTCCCAGACGGTTCCCAGCGTCCAGCGTGTCAACTTATATCGCACCGGCTGCATCACGCAACAGTTTGCGTCCGGAAGGGCGCTGTACGACAGACGCCATCGGCATCTGTGCCCATAGGCGCAGGGCGCTCCCGTTTCAGGGCTTGCCCCTGGTTTTCGGTCAGGAAGTGGGATGCCTTCACGCTGAGGTGCGCATCGGCGGATTCGAGTAGCCACGGCGAACGCTGAACAGTAACCGCGGCATGGAAATACCGCGGTTGCTGCCCGAGAGCGTGACGGGCGGACCCGCCGCCGGCCGTTTCCGAACCGGAGTTTCAGCCGTTGCCCAGGGTGCGACTCAGGAGGGGGAGGAGACGGTCCCAATGGCGTTGTAGTCCCGGGGGGTCGAAAGCAGCGGTATCGGACATGGTGAAGCCGTGGACGGTGCCGGGGTAGATCTCGGAGGTGTAGTCGACCCCCGTGTCGTCCACAGCCTGGTTGAGTTCGCCGAGGGCTTCGGGCGTGATATCGGTTTCGGCGTGGCCGAAGTGGATCTGCGCGGTGAGGTGGCGCAAGCTGGAGGGTCCGTCGGCGCCCACGGGAGCGTGGAATCCGGCGAGAGCGGCTACCCGGCCGGGATGGGCTGCCGCGGTGCGGGTCGCCAGGAGCCCGCCGATGCAGTAGCCGGTCACCGCGACCGGCCCGGCGCCGACCTCGGGCTGAGATGTCAGGAAATCGAGATAGGCGCCGGCATCGCGGAGCACACTGTCGCCGGAGATGTGGGCCTCGATCAAGGGCATCAGCTGGGCGGTGATCGCGTGCCGGCTCTCCTCTCCGATGTATTCGGGTAGTTCGATCACCGGTGCCGGGCCGTGCCGGTAGAAGAAGTTGGGCACGAGCACGTAGTACCCGTGCCCGGCCAGTTCACGGGCCATCTCCCGTAGCGTGGGCCGGATACCGAAAGCATCCGCGTACATCAGCACCCCGGGGTGCCGTTCGCCGTGGTCGGGGAAGGTGGCGAAAGCGTCGGCCCGGCCGTCGGCGGTGGGAATGTGCAGTGTCTTGCTGGGCATGAATTGTCCTGTCGTCATCGATATCGGCTCATGATCGATACGACGGAGGCGGAGCCCGCTCAGCAGCGCAGGATTCCCGATCGGACAGCGGGCCCACAGCGGCCCGGACGGCGCTCAGAAGAGCACCGGGTCACCGATCCGTGTGTGGCGCAATGCCGTCCCGGTAGTCATCGCCGCACAGCGTAACCCATCGGCGCAGCCACCCTTCCAGCGAGAGTTCAGGACAGACCGGCCGTAACCGGACCTCGGGTGAGGACGTGATGTGCTGAGCTCCGGGGACTACGGACCGGCTGTGATCGGCCCGGCCGGGCGATCGGCGCAAGTGGAACGCTCCCATTTCCAGCATTGGCGGGTGCGGGTGGTCGCCGGTACCGTTGGCCTGTTCCGGGCCGTTCACGCGCGCCTCGAACGGGGAATCGGGACTACTCCAACGAGGTGAGAAAGATGGATGGACTCCGGACCGTCGTACTGATCGCGGCCACGCTGGCCACCGGGCTGATGGCAGGGGTCTTCGGCATCTACGCGGTAGCGATCATGCCCGGCCTGCGGACCACCGACGACCGCACGTTCATCGGCGCCTACCAGGCGATCGATCGCGCGATCGTCAATCCGCTGTTCCTGGCCACCTTCCTGGGCGCACTGATCCTGTCGATCGCGGCAGCGCTGCTGAATCTCGGCGGCGCCGGTCGGTCGGTGTTGCTCTGGGTGGCGGCCGCGGCCCTGCTCTACCTGAGTGCGGTGGTGATAACTTTCGCGGTCCACCTGCCGCTGAACGACGCGTTGAAGGCCGCGGGCGCGCCCGCTGAGCTGGCCGATCCGGCGGCGGTACGGGAAGCGTTCGCTGAGGCGCGATGGGTGGCCTGGAACATCGTGCGTACGGTGACGAGCACGGCGGCCTTCGCCTGCCTGGGCTGGGCGCTGGTGTTGTGGGGGCGGGCCCAGGCCGCTGGCTGACCGGCACTGGTCCGAAGGCCGGTTCCGGTCGGGCTTCGTGAAGCGAAGACCACATCGGCGTCCGGTCCGGAACCGGACGGGTAATGGAGGTTCCCTTCCCCTTCAAGATATATCGCACAGGGGGACTTGCGGCAAGGCCGGGGGCATGGCGCAGAATATTCGGCCGAAGGCCAGGACCTGCGAAAATGCGGGGTTCGCGCGGTGTGCGCGGGCCATGCGAGCGTCTGGCGAACTCCGAACTCTCAGTGGATAGGTGGCCCGTGTTCGATGTGATCATTGCCGGCGGTGGCCCGACCGGTTTGATGCTGGCCGGGGAGCTGCGCCTGCACGGTGTGCGCGTGCTCGTACTGGAAAAAGAGGCTGAGCCGCCCGAGTATGTCCGCTCGCTGGGGCTGCATGTTCGCAGCATCGAGGTGATGGATCAGCGTGGTCTGCTGGAGCGGTTCCTCGCGCGCGGCCGGAAGCACCCGCTCGGGAGCTTCTTTGCCGGTATCACCAAGCGCTCACCCGAGCGGCTGGACAGCGCGCACGCTTACGTGCTCGGCATTCCGCAAACCGTCACCGAGCCCCTGTTGGCCGAGCATGCCGCCGAGCTCGGCGCGGAGATCCGGCGCGGTAGCGAGGTGACCGGACTGAGCCAGGACGAGCAAGGGGTGGACATCGAACTGGCCGACGGTACGCGGTTGCGCGCGCGTTATCTCGTGGGCTGCGACGGTGGCCGCAGTACGGTGCGCAAATTGCTCGGTGTCGATTTCCCCGGCGACCCGTCCCGGAACGACACGCTGCTGGGCGAAATGGCGGCAACCGAGGATCCGGCCACGATCGCCGCCACCGTCGCCGAGATCCGTAAGACGCAGCTGCGATTCGGCTTGGGGCCGCTCGACGACGGGGTGTACCGCGTCGTCGTTCCCGCAGCCGAGGTGGTCGACGACCGTTCGGTCACACCGACACTCGAGGAATTCGCGCAGCAGCTGCGGGTGTTCGCCGGCACCGACTTCGGTGTGCATTCGCCGCGGTGGCTGTCCCGTTTCGGCGACGCCACCAGGCTGGCCGAGCGGTATCGAGTCGGGCGGGTGCTGCTGGCCGGCGATGCGGCGCATGTGCACCCGCCGATGGGCGGCCAGGGGCTCAACCTCGGCATCCAGGACGCGTTCAACCTCGGCTGGAAACTGGCGGCCGAGATCGGCGGCTGGGCGCCGGAGGGGTTGCTGGACAGCTATGAGAGCGAACGGCGGCCCGTGGCCGCCGAGGTGCTCGACAACACTCGCGCGCAGGCGGAATTGATGTCCACCGAACCGGGTGCGCAGGCGGTGCGCCGGCTGCTGTCGGAATTGATGGACTTCGAGGAGGTGAACCGCTACCTGATCGAGAAGATCGTCGCGATCGGTATCCGCTACGACTTCGGCGACGGGCATGATCTGCTCGGCCGGCGCCTGCGCGACGTGCGATTGGAGCGCGGACGCCTCTACGAGCTGATGCACGCCGGCCGCGGCCTGCTCCTCGACCGGACCGGCCGGCTCTCGGTCGCCGGGTGGACGGATCGGATCGACCACGTTGTCGACAGCAGCGAGGAACTCGACGTACCCGCCGTCCTGCTTCGCCCCGACGGTCATGTCGCATGGGTCGGCGACGAGCAGCGCGACTTGCTCGAGCACCTGCCGCGCTGGTTCGGCGCGGCCCGCGCGTCTCGGGGCGAGCAGTCACCTGTGACAGCGCGTGATGAAGCGGCTTCGGCGAAGGACACGCCTCAGTCGCTCGACAAACGGTAGGGTCGCGCCCGCGCCAGATGTTCGTGCGCCTGGGCAGGCCTCGTCACGCGGCGGCAACGCCGTACCTTAGGAGCGCTGCAGTTCATGCCGTCGGAAGGCCAGTTCGCGTTCCATCCGCCGGAGCGGAGATCCGGTGAACGGCAGTCGATCGAACTCGATGGATTCGGCCCAGCCAGGCGAACAGGAACTGGAGGTACAGGTTCCTGATGGCCACGCGTGGGGCATGTGCCACGGAGGCGAGTGCTTCGACCACCTCGATCGCGTCTGCCCGATATTTTTCGGAGGGCGGTATCCCCATGACCTGAGTGGCGTCCTCGAACGGCGAACGTTTCCACACACCACCGGTTTCGAACCGATCGAATCGCTGCACCAGCAATCCTGATGTTCCCGTGCGGTCGGCGATCATTTGTGCGATCGCTACCGGGATGTTGAGCGATCGCGCGGCCGTGAGGTGGATTGCTTCGTTTTCGATCAGATAGGGGAATCCGGCCTGTGAAAGCTTCAGAATGAAACGCCCGAAGCCGGCTGCGAGCGGAGTGCTGATCATGGACGCGCTCGCCTTTTGCTGTACACCGGGTAGTGCGTGGGGATCGATTTTGTCCACAAGTGCTGTGAAGTCCAGGTCCTCCGGGCGATCTCCGTCGACGAGGGCAGCAACCTCGGTGAGCGGTTCACCATGCGGTACCACTTGGACATCTCCGGGTGCATCCGCGCCGACTGCCAACAGTAGCGTGAACTCGTCGTCGAGTCCGGTTTTGACCGCGCGTCGCAATACCGACAACCGATGTCCTTCGGGCAGTAGCCCCGCGAAGAAGGCCGGGAGACTGCCACCGTGGGTGCGGATAGGATCCTCGGTCACCGGGAGGGTGGTGGCTACCGGTCGCGCCGGAGGTGCTGCCCGGTGAGACCGCGCCGGCGCCGTCGTACATGGCGGCGCTGACCGTTGTCGTCGACGATATCGGCCGGGCTCGGATACTCGTCGAGGAAGCGGGCACCGAGACGCGGACCACTGGCACCGGATTCTTCGTTTCCGGTCGGGACGCATGTGGTTGTGGGCTGTTCTTCAGCGCGGCGCGATGATCGTCGACACCACGGCGGCAAGGTCCGGGGACCATGTTCGGCCCGGTCACCGTATTCCGCGCGATCCCCATGCGTGCGCCGACCGATTCGCGTCATCGGCGACCGTGCGACGGGCAGAACACTGGTATTGCAGGAGTAGAGGCCGGGTGTCGGTACCGTCCTTTACCATCGCCGGATGTCGTTCACCCTGCGCCAATGGCATACCGATACCGGCGAACCCGAGCCGGAGCCTTCGGTGAGGCATACACCGGTCGTGCACCGAGAACCACACGGGCCTTGGACATTCGAGATCCGCAGCGATATCCCACTGTCGCCGATCGACTGTGGACGGATCATCGCCTTTATCGTTTCACCGGAGGGGTCCGGTGAGGACAGCGATAACAGCACAGCCGATGCGGCTGTTCGGGCGAGTGCCGAACTCACGGAAGCACTCGGCACGGGGCGCAGTCTGGACGACTACCTGGAAGAGGATGCGTCGCTGCTCATCCGGACCGACTTCGGTGACGACGATGCGTGGCGGGTCGTGGCCGCGTTGTCGATGGCCCCCGGCGTGGGCGAGGATGCCGAATTCGTTGCCACGCTGACCTGCATCGATAATCCGGAGAACGACGGTTTGTCGATCGACGCATTGCTCGACAAGATCGGCGACCGGCCGACCTACTATGCCTTCCTCGCCGACACCGTCACCCTCACCGAACCCGAGCATCCGATCCTCGCCGTCGACACCGGCCCGGAGGAGACCGGTCACGAACGCGGCCGGACGGTCCGAGTCCTCCCGTCGGAGATGGCGGCTATCGAGAACAACCTGTCCATCGCCAATATGGACTTCGCGGAATTCGCCGACGCCGCCGGACCGGACGGTGTGTTCCGCGGCTTCATCTGAGGGTCCCGCGGTGACCCCAGGTGGTACTCGCGTATGGATACGGCCGATCCGGAAATTCTCGGCCGGGTGGCGCGATGAATTATCGGCCCGGTAGGCGTCTGCACCGGTATGTCTACGCATACTCTCGAAACCGTCGGTGCCGATATCGTCTACGACGTGCACGGCCCGCTGCCCACCGCTGGGGGACGGCCGCCGCTGTTCATGATCGGGCAACCCATGGAGGCGGCCGGTTTCCGTGCGCTCGCGGCGCAATTTCCCGACCGTACCGTGGTCACCTACGACCCGCGGGGTATCGGCCGCAGCGTGCGCAAGGACGGTCGCGTAGACCATGTGCCGGCGATCCAGGCGCAGGACGTGCATGCCGTTGTCGAGGTGCTCGGTGCCGGTCCGGTCGAGATGTTCGCGAGCAGCGGCGGCGCGGTGACCGCGCTCGCGCTCGTAGCGGCCCACCCCGGCGACGTGGTCACACTGGTGGCGCACGAACCGCCGCTGATCCCGGTGTTGCCCGATGCCGCGGCCGCCGAACGTGCCCGCGCGGCCGTGCGTGACGCATACGAGGCCAAGGGCTTCGGTGCCGGGATGGCGGCCTTCGTCGCGATGACTTCCTGGCCGGGTGAGTTCACCGACGAGTACTTCGCGCAACCGGCCGCCGACCCCGGCCTGTTCGGGATGCCGACCGAGGACGATGGTTGCCGGGACGATCCGCTGCTGTCGGATCGGTCCTGGGCCGTCAGCAGCTATCGGATCGATGCCACCGCCGCGGCGGTCGCGCCGACCCGCATCGTCATCGCGGTGGGAGTGGAAACAGGGGATACGTTCACCGGCCGCACCGCGGTGGCGACCGCCGAAGTGCTGGGTCAGCGTGTGAGTGTGTTCCCGAGTCATCACGGCGGCTTCCTCGACGGAGAATTCGGGTACGCGGGGCAGCCCGAGGAGTTCGCGCGCAGGCTGCGCGAGGTCCTGAACGATCAGGAGTGAGCCGGTACGGCCTCTCCACGCGAAGCGCGGTGTCGCCGGTCGACGACGCGGTCGGAAGATGGGCACTCCGGCCGCGACCGCTCGGCAGCGCCCACGTATGGCGGCCACCAGCGCGCGGGGCTGGACCCACACTGTTCTGCGCGCGCAGTGCGGCGCGTTCCCGGCCCGGCCGATGAACGAGGTCAACGGTGAAGGCAGCAGCGCTACTCGTAGTGGACGGTCACCGACGGGGTGTCCGGGACGGCCTGGCACGTGAGGATGTAGCCCTCCTCGAGGTCGTCGTCGGTGAGGGCATCGTTGACCCGCATGGTCGCCTTGCCCTCGGTGAGTTTGGCCATGCAGGTGGCGCAGTTGCCGGATTCGCAGGAGAACGGGGGCGTCAGCCCGGCGCGGCGGGCGCTCTCCAGCAGGGTTTCGCCGTCGCGGCGCGGGACGGATTTCTTCTTGCGATTGAGGAAGATCGTCACCGTGCCCTCCTCGGTGGCGGCGGATCCCACGGGGGCGGCCGCCGATGTGGCGGTGCTCGCCGCCTGCGCGACGGGACCGGTGCCGACCGCCGGGGTCGCGGGAGGGCTGGACACGGTTGCGGCGGGAGTCGCGGCTACGGTCGAACCGGACCGTGCGGCAGGCGGATTCGGGGCGTCGGCGACCAGTGTCGGAGCTGGTTTCGGGGCGTCGGCCGCGGGTGGGGCAGGTTCGGCCGGGGCGCCGCCGAACCGCTCGGAGAAGATCTGGCCCGGGCCGGGCAGTGCGTTCTCGACGAGTTCCATGAAAGGTTCCGGGCCGCAGATATAGGCGTCGCCGGCGGTGTGGGGTCCGACGAATTCGAGGACCTTCGCGGTGTCCACATAACCGTGTTCGTCGTCGCGGTGCCGTACGACCGTCAGTCGGCCGGGGTAGCGGGCGGCCAGCTCGTCCAGCGCAGCTTCGAAGATGGCGGAGGTGCGGTCGCGGTCGGCGCACAGCAGCCGGACCTCGCGATCGGTGGTCGCCAGGGTGCTCTTGGCCAGCGAGATGATCGGGGTGATTCCACTGCCGCCGGAGAATCCCAGTACCGGAGCTGTGCCTTCACGCAGACAGAAGCGCCCGGTCGGCACCGTCAGCTCGACCTCGTCGCCTTCGCTGAGGTTGTCGTGCATCCAGTTCGACACCGTGCCGCCGGGTACCCGTTTGACCGTGGTCATGAACTCGGTGTCGGTCACCGGGCAACTCGACATCGAGTACGACCGGAAGCACGGCTTGCCGTCGACCACGAACTTGAACGTGCAGAACTGCCCGGCCTGGTAGGAGAACGGCCCATCGTGCGGTTCGAGCACGAAGGTGCGGGTGTCCGGTGTCTCCTTCACGATGCGCGTCACCTTCGCGCGCCGGAACAACGGTGGTCTCGCCATGATCGCCTCCCTCTGGTATTAAGATTCTATCCAAGCGAGAATGATATTCTCAAATTCGGATAGGAAACGGCATGAAGTGCTACCGGATCGGGGGACGCAGATGACAGGTCCCACAGTGCTCGCCTTCGGAGACCGCGAGTACACCCGCGCCGAGCTGGACACGGCGGCGGACGGCCTGGCCGAGGTACTCGCGCGCCGCGGGGTCGAGTCCGGGCAGCGGGTGGCGCTGATGTCGTCCAACCGGCCGGAATTCGTGACCGCGGTGCTGGCCGTCTGGCGGTTGGGTGCGGCGGTCGTGCTGCTCAGTCCGGCCTGGAAACGTGCCGAGGTCGCGCACGCGCTCGAAATCACCGGCGCGCGGCACGCGCTCGGCGATCATCCGGTGCTGGCCGAGCTCATGGACATGATCTCGCTGGACGACCCGATACCAGCGGCCGCCCGGACCTTCACCGAGCCGGATCCCGGCGCCGACGCGGTACTCGTATTCAGCTCCGGCACCACCGGGATGCCGAAAGCGGTGCGCCACACCCACGCCTCGTTCGCGGTCGCGGTGCGGCACTGGCGCGACGCGCTGCGGCTGGGGCCGGGCGACCGGATCCAGGTGGCGACGCCACCCTCACATATCCTCGGCATCCTCAATATCGTCACCGCGCTGGAATGCGGGGCCCGGGTCCGGCTGCATCAGCGGTTCGATCTGGAACGGGTGCTGCGCACCATCGAATCCGACAAGATCACCATCGAGATGGCGGTCGCGCCGATCGCGCTGGCGATGGCGCAGTACCCCGGTCTCGAGTCCTTCGATCTGTCGTCGTTGCGGTACATCATGTGGGGCGCGACCCCGGTAACTGCGAGCGTGGCCGAAACCGTGACCCGGCGGACCGGCGCGACGTGGTTGCCCGCCTACGGAGCGAGCGAACTCCCGGTGATCGCTTGCAATCCGATCGAATCCCCGCGACTGGACTCGGTGGGAAAGGCCGTGCCCGGTGTGCAGGTACGGGTGGTGTCGCTGGACGACGGGAAACCGGTGGCGCCGGGGGCGGACGGTGAGGTCCAGTTGCGTGCCGAGTCGGTGATGGCCGGGTACCTGCCCGATTCGGCGACCGCGGGCGCGTTCGACGACGGCTGGTACCGCACCGGTGATGTCGGGAACCTGGATGCGGACGGCTGGCTGCGCCTGACCGACCGGTCCAAGGAAATGATCAAGGTACGCGGATTCCAGGTGGCGCCGGCGGAGATCGAAACGGTGCTGCACGGCCACGACGCGGTCGCCGACTGCGCGGTATTCGGAGTGCCCGACGGCGCGAACGGTGAGGCGATCGTGGCCGCCGTCGCCACCTCGGCGCCGGTTACGGCCGAGGAACTGATGACGACGGTTCAGGAGCGGCTGGCCGGCTACAAGCGGTTGCGCCGGGTGCTGTTCGTGGACGAGATACCCCGCCTGCCGTCCGGCAAGGTGCTGCGGCGAGTGCTGAAGGAGCAGTATGGACGTCCGGCTGACGAATGAACAGCGGCAACTGCGGGACGCGGCCGCGAAACTGGCCGACGAACTCGGCCCGGGTTCGGTGCTGGATCTGGCCGACCCCCGGCGTCGCACCCGGTTGGAGGAAGCGGTATCGGGCACCGGATTCCGTGAACTGCGCTCCGACGGGGCCTCCGGCGTGGAGGTGGCCCTCGTGGCGGAGGAGTTCGCGCGCGGATTGGTGGACGTCCCGTTCCTGGGGCCGGTCCTCGCCGACGATCTGCGGGACCGGCTCGACGGAGACACCGCGCGGTGGACGGTCGCGCATACGGGCGTGGCGATCGACGCGTCCGGTTGCGACCGGGTGCTGAAGCTGGAGGGGAGCGGTGTGTTCGCCGGGCCGGTCGGCGACGAGGTCGCCGGTGCGGATCTCACCCGGGCCGCGGGCGCGGCCGCGGGCCCGTGGGAGCACTGCGGCGATATTTCCGCGGAGCACCGGGATCGCTGGCTGGCGCTGGCATTCACTGCCACCTGCGCCGATCTGGTCGGTGCCGCGCGCGGCGCCCAGCGGCTCGCGGTGGAGTACGCGAAAGTTCGTGCGCAGTACGGGCAGGCGATCGGCTCCTATCAGTCGATCGGACACCTGCTGGCGGAGAGCGAAGCGCTGATCGAGGGTTCGATCAGTGTGCTGTGGCATGCCGCCTGGGCCGTCGACGAACTCGAACCCGCCGAAGCGCTGCGGGCGGCGCGGATCGCCAAGATCTACGCCGCGCGTGCCGCGCGCACCGTCTGTGAAACCGCGATCCAGGTGCACGGCGGAATCGGCAACACCTGGGAATGCCTGGCCCATGTGTATCTGCGGCGGGCACTGGTATCCACCGAACTGTTCCCCGTACGCCTGGAGGAGGCCGGTCTTGGACTTTCGTGATTCCCCGGAAGAAGCGGCGTTCCGGGAGCGCCTGCGCGACTGGCTCGCCGGTGTGGCGGGCAAATACCCGACCTCCGGCGACGAGTACTGGGCCCGGCAGGGCGAATGGCATGCCGAGCTGTACCGGGCCGGATTCTTCGGACTGTCCTGGCCCAAGGCGTACGGCGGTCAGGAACTGCCACCGGTCTACGACGTGCTCCTGGACGAGGAGCTGGCGATCGCGGGTGCCCCGCCGCGACCGAGTCTCGGGTACCTGATCCAAGGCCTGGGCCACCACGCGAGTCCAGAACTGTGCCGCCGGTTCCTGCCGGGCATGATCGACGGAAGCCAGCGCTGGTGCCAGGGTTTCAGTGAACCGGGCGCCGGATCGGATCTGGCCTCGCTCACCACCACGGCCACCCGTGAGGGCGACGAATACGTCATACGCGGGCACAAGATCTGGACGAGCTACTCCGATGTGGCCGACTGGTGCCTGCTGCTGGCGCGTACCGACCCCGTCGCGCCCCGGCACAAGGGGATCTCGGCCTTCGTGCTGTCGATGAAGCAACCTGGAGTGGAACAACGCCCGCTGGAGATGATGAGTGGTGTGACCACCGAATTCGGGCAGGTGCTGTTCGACGGTGCCCGGGTACCCGCGGACCAGATGGTGGGCGCGCCGGGTGAAGGCTGGAAGCTCGCCATGACCGTGGTCGGCCACGAACGCGAACCCTCCACACTGGGATACGCCGCACGCTACGGGAAGCTGGTGCGCCAGCTGGCATCTCGTGCCGAGGGGCGGGCGCCCGACGAACTCGCGTGGGCGGCCGTCCAGGCGGAGATGCTACGACTGCACGTGCGGCGGCGGCTGTCCGAACAATTGGACGGCGTGACCCACGGTCCGCAGGGGTCGCTCGACAAACTGCTCATGACCTGGGTCGATCAATCGGTCGGGCATGCCGCGCTCGCCGTGGCCGGTACCGGTGACCAGGAGATGTTCGGCTCCTACCTCTACAGCCGCGCACAAAGCGTGATGGGCGGGACATCGCAGATCCAGAAGAACATCATCGCCGCGCGCATCCTCGGATTGGGAGCCTGAAATGTACGATATGCCACCGGAGATCGATGTCCGGGCCGATGGTCCGCTGCGGATCATCACTCTCAACCGCCCGGATGCGCTCAACGCCGTGGACGACGCGCTGCACACCGGCCTGGCCCGGCTGTGGCCCCGGCTCGCCGAGGACCACGACGCCCGCGCCGCGGTACTCACCGGTGCCGGTAAGGCGTTCTCCGCCGGCGGCGATTTCACCTACCTGGCGGAATTGGGCCGCGATACGGTGCTACGCGAGAAAACCATCGCGCACGGCCGCGATATCGTGCTGGGGATGGCGCGCTGCCGGGTTCCGGTGGTCGCCGCGGTCAACGGTCCCGCCGTCGGTCTCGGCTGCAGCCTGGTCTCGCTGAGCGATATCGTCTATATCGCCGAAACCGCCTACCTCGCCGACCCGCACGTCCAGGTCGGATTGGTGGCGGCCGACGGCGGCCCGCTGACCTGGCCGCTGCACACGAGTCTGCTGCTGGCCAAGGAATACGCGCTCACCGGCGCCCGCATCCCCGCCGAACGAGCCCGGGAGATGGGCCTGGTCAACCACGTGGTGGCCGACCCGCTGGCGGAGGCGCTGGCCTGTGCGAAACGGATCGCCGAGATGCCCCGCCAAGCTGTGGAAGCGACCAAGCGCGTACTGAACATCCAGCTGGAGAAATCGGTGGCGGCCACCCTGGACTACGCCACCACCGCGGAATACCAGTCCTTTCAGACCGACGATTTCCACGCGACGATCGCCAAGCTCACCGGTGGCAAATAGGCCTCGATCCGGAGCGGAACGCTTCGTGTGTCTTCCCGTCATCCAGGGGAGCACCTGCCGGACACATGAGTTCCTGCGGGACCCGCTCGTCCTGGACATCGGCGTGTCGGTCAGCAGAGCCGGAGTCGTTCACCTCCGATCCGGTCGGAGTAGATTTCGGTTTCCCGCACCCGCGGGCCATACGATCATGTAGCGATGCCCAGCATTCTCTCGTGCGCTGATCCGCTCCATCCACGGCGCACCGATCCCCACTTCGCCGCCGAGACTGCGACCGCTCGCGAACTCGGTGCCGACGTCGGGTTGATCGACCACGACTTGCTGTTGGCCGGCGACGTCGCGGCGGCGGTTCGGAATGTCCCCCGCGACAGCGGCCCGGCCTGGTATCGCGGCTGGATGATCCCTACGCCTGCATACTCGGCGTTGGCCGAAACTCTCACGGCTCGCGGCACACTACTGATGACCGATGCTACGGCCTATCGGGCAGCACACGAATTACCCGGGTGGTACGCAATTTTCGCGCCGGTGACGCCGGCCAGTCGGTGGCTGGCCGGACCGCCCGGCCGGGTGCCTGACACAGCAACCTTGGCCGCGTTCGTCGCCGAGCAGGAAGACTATCTCGCGGGTGGCATCGTGTTACGGACTTTCGAATCCTTCGGCGCTGGTGATCGGCGAGCCGCAGAAGCAAGGGTGTGGTGGCTGGACGGTGAGCCGGTGCTGGTCGGAGCGCATCCCGATACACCCGAGGACTATCCGTTGCCGGTGTTGAACCGTGTCGCCGCATGCGTTGCGCAATTGGGCGCCCGTTTTGTCACGACCGATCTCGCGTTGCGCGAGGATGGTGTCTGGCGGGTAGTAGAAGTCGGTGACGGACAAGTATCCGACTTGCCTGCGGGTTTCGAGCCCGAATCGATCATCGGACCGCTACTTGCTGCTCCGGCACGGTGAGCGGATACCGCGAATCGCCGACACCACCGCCGACTTCTCCGCCGATGCCACCAACCGTCCCGGCAGAATCCGCAACCGCGTCCTGTGGACCCTGCAGATCCTGCTCGGCCTGTTCTTCGTCATCGCCTCCGGCGGACCCGAATCATGTTGTGGCGAGAAGGGCTTCCGAGCGTTGGACGGTCCCCGTGATTCCGGTGCCGTCCTGCGACGCGAGCAGAGCCGCGGCCCGGCCCATTGTTTCCGGTGGTTCCACCATCTCGGCCGGGATATCGCCGCCGCCCGCGGCCTGCCAGCCCTCGGTGAGTACCACCCGTGACGGGCTCAGGCAGTTCACCGCGATATTGTCCGGCCGCAGATCGGTCGCCAATCCGGTGTAGAGCCGTTCGACCGCGGCCTTGGAGACCCAGTAGGCGTTGGATCCGCGGTCGGTCATCTCCACCCCGGTGGTGGTGATCGCGACGAGTGAACCGCCGCCGCGGGCGCGGATGTGCGGGATTACTTCCCGGGTCACCAGGAACACCCCGGTGAGGTTCACGTCCAGGCACAGTTGCCAGCGTTTGAGCGGGGTGGTTTCGACCGGTCCCAGCCACAACACGCCCGCATTCGCGACCAGGATGTCGATTCCGCCGAATTCGGCGACCGTGGCAGCGATCGCGGCGCGGACCGATTTCTCGTCGGTGACATCGCAGGGCACCGCCAGCGCCCGGCCGCCCGCGGCGTGTATCCGCGCGGCCACTTCGTGGATGGTCCCCGGAACCCGGCCGGTGTCCTCGGAACGTGCCGCTACCGCGACCGCCGCGCCCTGCTCGGCCAGGTTCACCGCGATGGCGGCACCGATACCCCGGCTGGCCCCGGCGACGAAGACGACCCTCCCCGCGAGCGATCCCGCGGTTGCGCGGGCGGGGCCCGCCGGGGACGGTGCCCCTGGTTCGACCGTCTCGGACCGGCCGCCGGCATCCTGGGCCGGGCCCGCGGGTTCGTTCACTTCGGCGGGAATCGCAGGGCGCCGTCGAGGCGGATGACCTCGCCGTTGAGGTAGTCGTTCTCCACGATCGACTGGACCAGTTGCCCGTACTCCGGCGAGCGGCCCATCCGCTTCGGGAACGGGATCTGCGGGGACCAGTACTGTTCGAGCTGGTCGGCGGCCTTGCCGTAGGCGGGGGTGTTGAAGGTACCCGGTGCGATGGTGACCACGCGGATACCGAGGGGGGACAGGTCACGGGCGGCCACCAGGGTCATCCCGATCACGCCGCCCTTGGCCGCCGAATAGGGAAGCTGGCCGATCTGGCCCTCGTATCCGGCGACCGACGCGGTGTTGACGATCACGCCGCGCGACCCCTCCTCGGTCGGCGCGGATTCGGCGATGGCCGCCGCGGACAGCCGCATCACGTTGAATACGGCGATCAGATAGAACTCGATGGTGGTGCGGAATCCGTCCAGTGCGAGCGGGCTGCCGTCCTTGCCCACCAGCCGGCCGCCGGCCGCGGGGCCACCGTGCGTGTCGACCGAGATACGCAGCGGGCCCAAGGATTTCGCCTCCTCGACGGCGGCCTGTACCGATTCCTCGCTGGTGGCGTCGGTATGCACGTAGCGGATACCGAGTTCGTCGGACAACTCCTTGCCCTTGTCGTCGGCGACGTCGGCCACCACCACTTTGGCTCCGGCGGCGTGCAGCCGCCGGACCGTCGCCTCGCCCAGTCCGCCCGTACCGCCGACGACAATCGCCGAACTTCCCTCGATCTGCATGGCGCTCACCTCTCTTGCGATTATCGCTCTCAGATTGAGAGAATACTATTCTCATGTATATCGGCAAGATCGTCGACGTGGGGGAAACTGGAGAGAACTGATGCCTGAAGCCGTGATCGTATCCGCGCTGCGCACCCCGATCGGAACCGCCGTCAAGGGCACGCTGCGCGAAACCACCGCCTTCGACCTGGCCCATCACGTGGTCGAGGCGACGACCAAACAGCTCGAGACCGACGCGCCCATCGACGATCTGGTCCTCGGTGAAGGCCGCTACGGCGGTGGTGTGATCGCCCGGCATGCGGCGGTCACCGCGGGCCTGACCGGGGTGCCCGGCCTGGCGCACAACCGTCACTGCGCGGCCGGTATGGCGGCGGTGCAGACCGCCGCGGCCGGTATCCGGGCCGGTATGGACCGGTTGGTGCTCGCCGGCGGGGTCAATGCCGACTCCACCGCGCCCAAATCCCGGTTCCGGGTGGGACCCGAAGAATGGGCCGACCCCTGGACCTCGCCCTCGCATCCGGATCGGCCGGATGCGCCGAACCTGGACATGTCGATCACCGTGGGCTGGAACGCGGCGGTGAAATCCGGGATCTCCCGCGAGGAGCTCGACGCCTGGGCGCTGCGCTCGCATCGCAACGCGATCTCCGCGATCGACGAGGGCCGCTTCGGCGACGAGGTGGTCCCGATCGATACACCGTTCGGGCAGTTCGCGGTCGACGAGCATCCGCGTCGGACTACCACCCTGGAGAAACTCGCCTCGCTGAAGGTCCTGCACCCCGAGATCGACGGGTTCTCGATCACCGCGGGCAATGCAGCCGGCGCCAACGACGGTGCCGCCCTGCTCACCGTCGCCAGCGATGAACTGGGGCTGCCCGCGCTGGCCACGATCCGGTCCTGGGCCTCGGTGGGTGTCGATCCCGCCGACACCGGACTCGCGCCTATCGAGGCCATCACCAAGGCCGCCCGCAAAGCGGGAATCTCGCTCGGTGAGGTGAAACTGTTCGAGATCAACGAGGCGTTCGCCTCGGTGCCGATCGCGGCCGTGCGGGCCCTGGACCTGGACCCGGATCTGGTGAACGTGAACGGTAGCGGCTGCTCGCTGGGGCATCCGGTAGCGGCCACCGGGGCGCGCATGATCGTGACCACGATCCACGAATTGCGCCGTCGCGGCGGTGGTCTGGCGATCGTGGCCATGTGCGCGGGCGGGGGTATGGGTTCGGCGACGGTACTCGAGGTCGCCGCGCCGTGAACGACAACGGTGCCGCCGGGGGCAGGTCCCCGGCGGAACTGATCGCCGCCGCGCGCACCGGTTCGGTGCGCGCGGCGGGCCGGTTGCTCACCCTGATCGAGGGACCGGGGCGCGACGCGGTGCTGCGGCTGCTGGAACCCGCCGCTATCCGGGTCGTCGGTTTCACCGGGCCACCGGGAGCGGGTAAGTCCACCACCATCGCGGCGGTGGTGAGTACCTATCGCGCACAGGGTCTGCGGGTCGCGGTTCTGGCGGTGGACCCGTCCTCGCCCTACAGCGGTGGCGCGCTGCTCGGCGACCGCATCCGGATGGCCGCCCATATCGACGACCCGCAGGTGCTCATTCGGTCGATGGCCACCCGCGGGCATCTGGGCGGCCTGTCGGCCGCAGTACCCGCGGCGATCCGGCTCCTTGCCTTCCTGTCCTACGACCTTGTCGTCATCGAATCGGTAGGGGTGGGTCAGTCCGAGATCGAGATCGCTGCCGTGGCGGACCCCACCGTCGTGGTTCTCACCCCGGGCGCCGGGGACGCTGTTCAGGCCGCGAAGGCGGGACTGCTCGAGGTGGCCGACATACTGGTTGTGAACAAGGCCGACCGGGACGGGGCCGAGCAGACGGTTCGCGAACTGCGCGCCGAATCCGATGTCCCGATTCTCACGGCTGTCGCGGCGAACGGCACCGGTATCCGCGAACTGGTCGCCGCCGTCGACGCCCACCATCGCGCCGATACCGCGCAGCGCCGTGCCGCGAGGGCGAGGGCGCAGATCCTGTCATTGGCCTACAGCAGGCTGCGCATCCATCCCGGCCTCGGTGCTCTCGCCGACGCGGTGGGGGCGGGAGAGTGCGACCCCTATACCGCCGTCGACCATCTGATGCGCCCGAATGATCCGGGATCGGCGTATCCGGCTTCGCCGCCGAGTGACCGGCTCGTCGAACCCGAGACCCGCTGATTCTTCTGCTCTGCTCGTTCGATGCGGTTTGAAGCTGTGCCCGAGTCCCGCGACGGGAGCGCCGATACCGGTTCTTTTGGCCGACGCCCGATGTTGTCTGTCGTAGTGCTCCGGCAGCATGGACCTATGTCCGAGTCGAACAGACAGTTGACGATTCGCACAACCGGCGAACCGCGAGACGATATCGCTCGGCCCGACGCGATCTCTCGCGATGATTCGCTGTGGGGCTCGTCGAGTCCGCCGTTGCCGGCAGCGGCCGACATCGCCGACGATTCCCCTTCGTTCGATGCCGTGACCGCAGAAGAACGCCACCGTCGGGCAGCCGACGCGGGCGACCGGGCCGCGATGGTAGACCTCGCGATGCTGTTGGGCGACCAGGGCCGGGCGGTCGACGCCGAAACCTCGGCCCGCCGCGCCGCCGAGGCCGGCGCCGTCGCGGGGATGAACTACCTCGCGATACTGCTGGAGAACAGAGGTGAGATCACCGAGGCCGAGTTCTGGTACCGCCGGGCTGCCGCCGGCGGCTACCGCCCGGCGATGAACAACCTCGCGGTCCTGCTGGAGGAAAGAAACGAGACCGGTGCGGCCGAAGCCTGGTACCGCCGCGCTGCCGCCGCCGGTCACCCGAGGGCGATGAACAACCTCGCCGTCCTGCTGGAGACAAGGGGTGAGGCCGGTGCGGCCGAGACGTGGTACCGAAGGGCCGCCGACAGCGGTTACCTCGGGGCGATGTTCAATCTCGCGCTCATGCTGGAAGGACGAAATGAGGCCGGCGGGGCGGAGGTCTGGTTCCGCCGGGCTGCTGCCTTCGGTCACCCGGGGGCGATGTTCGCGCTCGCGGTCGTGCTCGATCGACGGTGTGACATCGTCGGAGCCGAGGAATGGTATCGGCGGGCTGCTGTCGCTGGGGAAACCGACGCGATGTTCAACCTCGCGGAGATAATGACCGCACGGGGTGAGGCCGACGCAGCGGAGGAATGGTATCGGCGGGCCGCCGTCGCCGGGGACGCCGAAAGTATGTATCTGCTCGCCCGCCTTCTGGAACGGAAGGACACCGGCGAGATATACCGGCTCGCTGGAGCTCTGGAACGGAGGCGCCGGGCAGCCGAAGAAGCCGCAACCTGGTTGCGGCGGGCTGCCGAAGCCGGCCATGCCGGGGCCGTATTCCGGCTCGCGGAACTGCTGGAGCGCGGGGGCAGGGCGGAAGAAGCCGAAACTTGGTTACGGCGTGCTGTCAGCGGCGGTAACCACCAGGCGATGTACAGCATTGCGCGCCTTCTGAAAGCGAGCGGGAAAGCGGACGAAGCCGAGATCTGGTTGCGGCGCGCGGTGGCCGGTCTTCGCCCCGGCGACCCGCGCAGCGGAAACCCGACCAGCGGCGCGGCGGCACCTCGACGCTAGACGAGAGCTTCGGCCCGTTACCTCGGATCAGGCGCTCGCCGGCCGGTAGTCCGTGTGTAGGCGGGTCAGCCGCTGGGTCCGGATACGCCAGTCGCCGTCGATCTTGGCATAGGTTTCGTGGTAGTGCCCGAACCCGTGCACGCGTGTACCGTCCGGCCAGGTCAGCCGGTCCTCCAAGGCCCAGATACCCTGTGCCGTGGTCTCGCTCAGCACCTCGATCTCGGGGGAGTGCCCGTGATGGATCGTCAGCGCGTCGCCGATCCGGGCGGTGAGAAAAGTGAGGAACGTATCCGCTCCGGTGATCACCTCGCCGCCCGACTCGGACAGGTCGATCACGACGTCGTCGCAGAACAGTACGCGGAATCCGGCCCAGTCCTTGGTGTCCATCAAACGGAAATAGCGGGCTTTGAGCGCACGGAGCGCTTCGTGGTCGTTCATGGTCGTCCCAGATTCGCGTTGATCGCCGGCAGGTCCAGTACCGTGCGGATCCCAGGCGGCGCCGCACAGACATGGGCGACGGCGTTGACAGCGCGGTTGGCGGTATAGGACGGGGAGCGTTCGGCCATTTCCTCGAGCGGGAAGGGGAACACCATATCGATCTCGAGCGGCGCGTCCCCGCGCACCGACAGATGCCAGCCGGTCGGGCGGATCTCCCAGCCGGTTCCGGCGCCGGTGCCACAGTGCCAGACGGCCCGGAAGGACACGACGGTATGCCCGTCGCGCAGACCGGAGATCGTGATGCGCTGGGCGGCCACTGTGTCCTTTTCGATTGTGCCGGCGGCGATTTCGAAGGTGTGCTCCGCGGTCGCGACCTCACCGGCCGCGGTGACGTCGTCGAGGGGCAGGCCGATTCCGTCGGCGAGCAGGCGCAGCGACGGACCGAAACTGTCGCGCAGATGGTCGAGGCGCGCACCCGCGAAATCGGCCGGAGGACTGCCGAACCCCATCACATCGAACAGGATCCCCGGTGAATTCCGCTGAGAGAGATCGGCGTACTCCTCGATGGCCAGCGAATCCAGTCGCCGCTGAATCGATGTGAGCACCAGCGGCACCGCCTCGGTGATGAATCCCGGACTGCTGCCGGTGCTGTGGATCGAGGTGGCGCCCACCGCGCAGGCCGCCTCCACCCGGATCCGGATATCGGGATCCATACTGGGCGGGTGGTGGAAGAGTCCGCAGGTGGTGACGATATTCGTGCCCCCGGCCAGTATCGCGCAGACCTCGTCGATATCGCAGTTCTGCGGCATGTAGAGCACGCAGTCCGGCCGTCGGGTGAGGATCTGTTCGATATCGCCGGTCGCCTCGACCCGGGTCGGAGCGTCCAGTCCGCAGAGTGCGGCGGCGTCGAGTCCGTGTTTTTCCGGCGAATGCGAATACAGTGCGGCCAGTTCGAGTTCCGGATGTGCGACGATCGCGCGCAGGGCCCGCCGGCCGATGGTGCCGGTGGCCCATTGGGCCACTCGGTACGGACCGCCGGAGTCGCGGTGGGCGGGGGAGGTCGGGGTACTGGGTTCCATCGGGCTCTCCGTCCGTGGTGTGCGGTAACGGCCGGACGTCAGGGGCGGAAACGCAGCAGGGCTTCCTGAGCGAAAGAGGCCACCAGGGTGCCGTCGGTGGTGAGGACGTCACCGCGCCCGTAGGCGCGCCCGTGGGCCAGTACCGTGCCGTGGTGCCGCAGCAGCAGCCAGTCGTCGCTGCGGAACGGACGGTGGAACCAGAGCGTGTGCGAGGTGGTGGCCGAGGTGAATTCGGTGCCGTTGCCGCTGTGCTCGAACCCGTCGATCTGGCGCAGCACCGTGCCGATCACGTTCAGATCGGTCGCGTAGGCCAGCAGGCCCGGCGCGAGTTCGGTGCCGACCTCCGGAGTCCGCATCCACAGGTCGTATTCGGCCGGTCCCACCGATTGATCGCTCAGATCGGTGAGCGACCGGGTCTCCCACGGGATGAGGCCGATCTCGATCCGGTGTTCGGGTCCGGGCA
Source organism: Nocardia jinanensis (assembly GCF_014645735.1). Taxonomy (GTDB): domain Bacteria; phylum Actinomycetota; class Actinomycetes; order Mycobacteriales; family Mycobacteriaceae; genus Nocardia; species Nocardia jinanensis. The sequence continues at coordinate 98,485 of NZ_BMMH01000007.1, forward strand.
GCGGGCCCGGCGCCGCGACCTCTTGGCTCTCCCGGCCCTCTTCCATCGCGGTCATGGAAACCAGCGCCGTGGCGATCACATCGCCCTTCTGCCGCGCGACGACGGTGAGGGTCGCGAAGGAGCGGCCGCGGTGTTGTGGTTGCACCACGTAGTACACCGGGGCATCGCTCTTACCTTCGCGTGCGAAGATCACGTGCACGGATTTGACCGTCTTGTCCGGGCAGGCGAAAACGGCGGCGCGCAGGAACTGCGCCAGCAACTGGCCGCCGAAGAGCCGGTGGTACTCCAGCTGCTGATTGGGGCCTTCGAATACCGACAGCGTGGCCTGCGGATCGGGGGCGGGCGCGTCGTCGTCACCGGTCTGCGGTGCGGTGGGCCGCAGGCGGAGGTCCATGCACGCGAGAAGGTCGGTCCAGAGATCGGGCATACAGTGAGTGTAATCCTGTTTCTCGGATTTGGAGAACGTTATTCTCGCCTAATCGGCGTGCGCGAAACCCCGAGCGCAGAATTCCCAGATCTCCTCGGCCGAGATCGGATACGCGGTCTCGTCGTCGATCCCGCCGTTGGACTGCGCGGTGAACATGACCGTCTGCATCACCATGGCGGCCATCCGCCGCGGATTGACCTCGGTGCGCAGCAGTCCGGCTTTGTCGGCATCGACCATCAGTTCGGTGAACAATGCCAGCAGCGGAGTGTGCGCGACCTTCACCTGCGCCGGATGGCTGACCAGCAGCTGCGGTGCGAAATCGGTGAACAGCGGGCGCTGCGCGGTCGGATCCGGGCGGCACAGCTCGTAGAGGAGTTCCACGGCCAGCTGCAGCCGTTCCAGGGCGTCGTCCTTACCTGCCGCGGCCGCGCGGATCTGTTCGGAGGTGCGGCTCAGGGCATCCTCGAACAGGGCCAGCAGTAGTTCGTGCTTACCGTCGAACTGCAGGTAGAAGCTGCGCAGCGACTGTTTCGACCGGTCCACGACCTCCTGGACCGTGAAATCGGTGGTGCCCTTCTCGGTGATGATCGCCTGGGCGGCATCGAGGAAGCGCTGGACCCGCTGTTCGGCGCGTAGTTTCGCGGTGCGGATCGAGCGCTCGACGGCGCGCTGCTTCCAGGCCGGTTCTTCGCTCGGGCTGGTCACCGGGCGGCCCGTCCGATCCCATCGATCCCATCTGTGGAGAACATGAGTGCACTGTACCGGAGAACGTCCCATGTCTGGGCAGGCACGTCCCATGTTCGCTCCATTGGGGAGACTATTAATTTCATCTCAAGAGAATGCTATTCTCCTGAACGTAACGCAACCCCGCCACAGGAGGCAGTCCGGATGCTCTTCGAGTTCGATGCCGATCAACGGCTGTTGCGCGATACGGTCCGGGAAGTCACCGTCAAGGAGTGCCCGCCCGCGGTGATCCGGGAGATCGTCGACGCCGGTGCGGATCCGGGCCGGCTCTGGAAGACCTATATCGAACTCGGCTGGACCGAACTCGTCGAACCGGACGCGACCGTGGAACTCGGTATCGTCCTCGAAGGCTTGGGCCGGGCGACCGACCCGACACCCTATCTTGCCACCATGACCCAGTTCGCGCCGCTCGCCGGGGATTCGGTGACCGCCGACGGAACCGGGGCCGCGGTGTTCGAGGGAGTCACCGCGACCCGCGACGGGGACGGGTGGCTGCTGAACGGCAGCGCCGTGCCGGTGCTCGACGGGGACCGGTGCGATCGCCTGGCCGTGGTCACCGAAGCCGGTGTGTTCGTGGTCCCCGCGCACGCGGTCACCGCCCGGCGGACCGACGCCTTCGATCCGGTGCTGCACCTGGCCGAGGTCACCTTCGGCGCGGTGCGGGTCACCGACGGTGACCGTACGGCCGCGGATCCCGAACGCGCCCGCCAGCTGGCGCTGACCGGTCTGGCGCTGACGACGGTGGGCGCCTGCCAGCGGGTCCTCGATCTGGTGCTCGAGCATGTGCGGACCCGGCGCCAATTCGATTCCCCGATCGGCGCCTTCCAGGCGGTGCAGCACAAGGCGACCGATATGCATCTGGCCATCGAACGGGCCCGGGCACTGGGATATTTCGCGGCACTGTGCTTGGCCGAGGATGATCCGCGGCGAAAACTGGCGGCCGCGATGGCGAAAGCCGCGGCGGGTGAATGCCAGTCGACCGTGTTCCGTCACGGGGTGCAGTTGTTCGGGGCCATGGGGTTCACCTGGGAGAACGATCTGCAATTCGCGATCAAACGGGCCAAGGCCGGTGAACTGCTGTTCGGCGGCGCGGCGCGGCATCGCGCGGTGGTCGCCGCGGAATACCTCGCCACCGCGCGGTGATCGGCGACACCATGGGATCGCGTCCCCGCGGTGGCCGGGAGAACCGGTGCCGCGGGCGGCGCAGCAAACGGAAATCGAGTGCCGGGTTCGTACCCGGTGTACCCCGGAACCGAGGAGCACTGTTTTGTCGTATATCGACTACGAGGTCGCCGACAAGATCGCGACGATAACGCTGAACCGGCCCGAGGCCGCCAATGCGCAGAATTCGGCACTGCTGGACGAACTCGACGCTGCCTGGACCCGGGCGGCCACCGATGACGAGGTCGTGGTCATCGTCCTGAACGCCGCCGGTAAGCATTTCTCGGCCGGCCACGATCTGAAGGACGACAGCTGGCCCGAGCCGGAGAAGATCACACTCGACTGGATCTACCAGACCGAGAGCCGACGGTACCTGGAATACACATTGCGGTGGCGCAATGTCCCCAAACCGTCCATCGCGGCGGTTCAGGGCCGGTGTATCGCGGGTGGCCTGATGCTGTGCTGGCCGTGCGATCTCATCATCGCCGCGGATAACGCGCTGTTCTCCGATCCGGTCGTGATGATGGGGATCGGCGGCGTCGAGTATCACGGGCACACGTGGGAACTCGGGCCGCGTAAGGCCAAGGAGATCCTGTTCACCGGCCGTGCGGTCACCGCGCAGGAAGCCGAACAGACCGGCATGGTGAACATGGTGGTGCCGCTGGACGAGTTGCCCGCGAAGACCGCGGAGGTGGCGGGCCGGATCGCGAAGATGCCGCCGTTCGGGTTGCGTCAGGCGAAGCGGGCCGTGAACCAGACACTGGACGTGCAGGGCTTCTACGCGGCGGTGCAATCGGTTTTCGATGTTCATTCCACCGGGCACGGAAACGCGCTGAGTGTGAGCGGATATCCGATTCTGGTCGACCTCGAACAAATGAAAACGAACATCAAGTAGATCTACCGATCGGGGGATCGATCCGTTCGCCGCGGTATCGATCCCCCGATATCGGAATAGCGATCACCGATATGGAACCGGGCGATCAGGGATTCTTCGACACGGGTAGCGTAACCGAATTACGCCGACCCGGAACCCTGTTTCCGAATTTCCCTGATGGACAACGATTCGAGTGTTCATCGGAAAGGTTTCCGCCATGCGTTCCAGCAGAACCCGGCGTAGCGCCGCAATTTTCGGCCTGATCGCTCTGACCGCCACGGCCGTCATCGGCTGCGGTGATTCCGAAGACGATGCCGCCGCTGCCACCTCGGCCCCGGCCGCCGCCAGTTCGGCCGCGCCCGCCGCCGCCTCCCCGGAGACCGAGAAGGAGATCACCGACGCCTTCGTCACCTTCTTCAACGGCACCGCGCCGGCGGCGACACGGGCCGGTCTCGTCGAGAAGGGGGATGCCTTCGCGCCGATGCTCGAGGGAATGGCCGCGGACCCGCGGGCTTCCGGAACCAGTGTGACCGTCTCCGCGGTCGAACTCGTCGACGACAAGACCGCGGATGTCACCTACACACTGCTGCTCGGCGGGAACCCGGTGCTGCCGGACCAGTCGGGGCAGGCGCTGAAGGAGGGCGACAAGTGGAAGGTCGCGGCGATGACGTTCTGCGCACTGCTGGCGGTCCAGGGCAGTGGTGAGCCTAACCCGGCGTGTAGCTGATCACCGCCTGTCGGAGGACACTGTTCCCTTCGCCGGAACATCCGTTCCCGCGCGGTGATACCGCGCGGTGAGCGCTCCACCGGCCCGGGTGTCGCGTATCGATCGCGCAGTATCGGTACGCCGCCCGGGCCCGCGACGGCCCCGGCGGAATGTGGGTGTATCGAAGAGCGGTCGAGGGGGTCGTGGGGAAGCCGAGAAGGTGTTGTGGGGTGTCCGGCTGCCGCCCGGATGGCGTAGCGATCCCGGTCGCGCCGGTAAGGAGCCGGCGCGCGGGATGTTTACCGGATTTCTTTCCGTTCAAATGCTCCGAATTCGCCCTTACCTCAGGGTTTCCCGGGCTAAGCTCGCCGCGGCATCTGCGGTAACCCTGTTTCCGGAGCTGCGCTTCATCACTCTGCAGAAAGACGAATCGATGTCACGAAGACACCGGGTAGCGCGTATCGCTGCCGCGGGCGGGGTCGCGCTCGCGCTGACCGCGGCCACCGGCTGCGGTAATTTTTTCGGCCCCGACAACTGTTATGTTCTACCCACCGCGGAGAATTCGGCCGAAAAGTCCGCTACCGCAGCGGGAGCCGCCCCCGGCGTCGCGGTCGCGGATTCCCCGGCCGCCGCGAATGCCGCGATCATGGGCGTCTACGAGGCGTTTTTCGCCCCCGCCACCTCGACCGCGGACCGTGTTTCTCTGGTAGAACGCGGTTCGGAATTCGAGACCGAGATCGCGGGAATGGCGAATCATATCCGGACCGCGCTCACGACAGTGGATGTCACCGAGGTAGTGCTGGCCCAACCCGGAAAGGCCGAATTGCGCTTCACGCTCAACATATCCGGAAATCCGGTGGTGAACGGGCAAGTCGGCCATGCGGTCCGGGAGGCGGACGGTTGGAAGATAGCCGCCTCCACCATGTGCGGGCTGGTCGCGATATCCGGGGGAGTATCGCAGGCCTGCGCCTGAGCCGATTCTGTCCCGGCTGCCGGAACGCCTCGTCGGGGGCGTCGTTGAGCCGGATCCCCGAGCCACCGCCCTGGCGCGCCGACCAGGGCGAGACGGCTTGCGTCTCACAGATGTGCGAGCCGCGGTGCGTACCCCAGATCGCGGAGCGTGGCGCCGGCCTCCCGGGTGAGTTCCCGGGCACTGCCGAGCAACCCGTCGAGCACCAGTACCCGCCTGTAGTGGCGGTGGAATTCGTGTTCGGCCGTGAACCCGATTCCGCCCAGCACCTGCTGACAGTTCCGGGCCGTCACCAGTGCCGCGCGACCCGCGGCGGCTTTGGCCAGTAGCGCCCCGAGGGACTCGGACTCTTCGGGCCGCGGGCTGTGCAGATCCGGATGAGCCGGGTGATGGGCATCGCCGGGCGAGACCGCGAGTGTGGCCTCCGCGCCTTCGACGGCCACCAGTGATTCGGCCAGCCGGTGCCGGATCGCCTGGAACCCGGCCACCGGCTTTCCGAACTGATGCCGTTCGAGGGCATGGGTCCGAGCCAGGCCGAGCATGGCCCGCGCCGACCCCACCAGCCACCAGCCGAGTGCGCGGCGTGCCGCGCCGATCGGTAGTTCCGCTGCGGCCACGGGCAATTCGGTGGTGTCGCCGAGGCGTCGTAGGGGTAGGTCCGCATCGAGCGGTTCCGGCGTTCCCGGTGGGCCGTCGCTGTCCCAGCGCACCCAGGTGCCACCGGTGAAAGGTAGTGGTACGGCTTCGCCGAAGGGACGGCCCGCGGCGTGTGCGATCACGTCGTTGAGCAGCGGGGCGTGCGCACCGGTTTCGCCGAGCAGCCGGAACACCAGGGGTACGGCGACCTCTGCGGTATCGGCGGGGCCGGTGAGCAGGTCGTGCCAGCCGAGGTCGCGCAGCGCCGTATACAGGGCGGCGCCGGTGGTCGTGGTCATCGTCTTGCGGAGCGTATCGGTGAGCAGGATCTGTTCGTCGGTATCCACTGCTCACTCCTTCCCCAGGTCGAGCAGGCGGCGGGCGATGATATTGCGCTGGATCTCGGCCGTGCCGCCGTAGATGGTGGCCGCCCGCGAGTACAGGAATTCCGAACGCCATTCGGTGTCGTCGAGCTCGACGACACCGGGCAGCAGATCGCGGGCGGTATCGAACAGTAGCTGTTCGGCACCCGCCAGCAGGACCTTGTCGATGGAGGTGTCCGGGCCGAGTGTGGCGCCGCCGGCCAGCCGCCGCTGGGTGGCGCGGGACCGGCAGCGCACGGTGTGCAGCGCCAGATAGGCGGCGCCCAGATCGGCGTCGTCACCGGCCGCGGTCTGGTCCAGCACCCGGTCCAGCCGGGTGAAGAGATGGGCGATCCGGTGCCAGAAGCAGGTGGACCGCTCATAGGGCAGCAGATCCATCGCGACCCGCCAGCCGTCGCCGGGGCGGCCGAGCATCCGATCGGCGCCGATCACGACATTGTCGAAGTACACCTCGGCGAACTCGTCGACACCGTGCATGGTGCGCAACGGTCGCACTGTGATCCCGGGTGTGTCCATATCGACGAAGAACGCGGTGATCCCGTCGTGGCCGGGGCCGGTGCGGGTGAGCAGGACACAGCGGGCGGCGAACTGCGCCAGGCTGGTCCACACCTTCTGGCCGTCGACCACCCAGTCCGATCCACGCTGTTCGGCGCGGGTGCGCAGCGAGGCCAGATCCGAGCCGGAGCCCGGTTCGGAGAAACCCTGGCACCACTGCTCACTGCCGTCGAGCAGCCGGGGCACCATCTGCGCTGCCAGTACCGGCCGGGCATAGGAGATCATGGTGGGCGCGAGCACCTCGACCATGGAATAGATCCCGGGTTCGGCGAGGCCGCGGGTGGCGACCTCTTCACCGAGCACCGCTCGCAGCAGCGGTTCGTCACCGAGACCGCCGACGGTCTCGGGCCAGCCGTAGCGCATCCAGCCACCGTCGTAGAGCGCCCGCCGGACCCGGGCCAACTGCGCGACCTGCGCGTCGAAACCGGGCTCGGGTCCGGGGGTGAGGTCGTGCTCGTCCAGCCAGGCACGCAGCGCCGAACGGAATTCCTCGACCTTCATACCGTGTCCATGGGGTGTGAGCGAGGGCCCTGCGTGGTGAGGCTTCGCTTCCGCCTCCGGGCCCGACTCGCTCATGCTGTGTCCGATGGGTATGGGCGAGGGCCCTGCGTGGTGAGGCTTCGCTTCCGCCTCCGGGCCTGACTCGCTCATACCGCCGGCCGGTCGAAGGCGTGCGGGATACCGGAATCGTGGATGCCGCTGCGCCGGATGAAGGTCATCGCGCGGGTCCGCAGCCGCCAGCCCTGCTCGGTGCGCAGATAGGTATCGCTGTAGTAGCCGATCCGCATATCGTGGCTGGAATGCTCCACGAAGCACAGGGGCTGGGTGCCGGTCCCGGTATCGCCGTCCAGTTCGATGAGCGGGGTCCCGGTGAGGAACAGCCCCTTGGGTGCGGCGCCCACGAGTTCGGGGAACACGTCGAGGGTGTAGGTGTCGCCGAACGCGCTGTAGGTGCCGTCGGGTGTGAACACACCGATGAGACCGTCGATATCGCCCTTGGTGATGGTCACCGCGTATCGCGCGAGCAGTTGCTGGATCTCGATCAGGTCATCTGTTGCCGCCATAGACCTTCCCGCCTTTCATCACGAACCGCACCTGCTGGGTGACGGTGATATCGGCCAGCGGATCGCCGGGCACGCCGATCACATCCGCCAGCAGTCCCTCGGCCAGGCGGCCGCGATCGCTCACCTGGATCAGCTCGGCCGCGACAACCGTGGCCGCGCGCAGCACCGACAACGGATCCAGACCACGTTCGACCAGCGCCACCAACTCATCGGCATTGCGTCCGTGCGGTATGGCCGGCGCGTCGGTGCCGACCGCGATCTTCACCCCGGCGTCGAAGGCTGCCTTCACCGAAGTACGGGCCTTGGGAAACATCTCGGCGGCCTTGGCCTGTAACTCGGGCGCAGCCTTGGAGACATCCATGGCATCGGCCAACCGGGTGGTCGGCACCAGATAGGTGCCGGACCGAACCATGAGGTCGATCGCCTCGTCGTCGACCAGGAACCCGTGCTCGATACAGTCGATACCGGCTCCGACCGCCTCCTTCACCGCCTCCGCCCCGTGGGTGTGGGCGGCCACGCGCAGGCCGCGCCGGTGCGCCTCGTCCACGATCGCCCGCAGTTCCTCGGTCGAATAGTGTTGTGCGCCGGGGGCACCGGTCAGCGACATCACCCCGCCGGAAACGCAGACCTTGATCAGCTGAGCGCCGTGCTTGATCTGGTATCGGACCGCTTTGCGCACTTCGTCGACACCGTTGGCGATACCCTCCTCCAGGGTCAGCTTCAGCACATCGGGTGCGAAGGCGGAGAACATCGTGGGATCCAGATGCCCGCCGGTCGGGGTGATGGCATGCCCGGCGGGCACGATGCGCGGGCCGTCGATCCAGCCCGCGTCGATGGCCTTGCCGAGCGCCACGTCCAGGAGGTAACCGCCGGTCTTGACGAAGAGACCGAGGTTGCGCACCGTGGTGAACCCGGCGCGCAGGGTGCGCCGGGCATTGCCCACCGCGCGCAACATGCGCAGTGGCGGATCGTCCTGGACCGAGGAGGCGAGGCCGGTCTCGCCCCTACCGCCCATCAGGAGGTTGACCTCCATATCCATCAACCCCGGCAGCAGGACGAGATCGCCCAGATCGACGATCTCGCCCTCGGGTTCACCCATCACCGCCCCGGCGCCTACGCCCCCGACCCCGACGATCCGATCACCCTCGACGCGCAGGATGCCGGGCCGGATGATCTCGCCGGTGTCCATGTCGAGCAGCCCGGCGGCTCGCAGCGTCAGCACGGTCACACCACCGGCTCCCGCACGATATCGAGGTAGGCCGCGCCGCTGTCGGGTACCCGTGGCTGCTTCCAGACCTCGACCGGGAACGAGGCCATCACCAGCGACTGCATCAGATGGAACAGATTGCGGGCATCGTCGGGCAGATCGTCGAGGTCGAACCGGTCGCAGTAGGCGATGGCATCCTCGAGCCGCGCCATACCCGCGTCGTAGAAATCCTGCATCTCCGGCATCGTGGAGGCAAGCCGTTTGGCGTAGCGCTCGGGTTCGGTGGGCAGGATCCAGTCCTCGAACCGGGCCAGATCGGCGAATTCGGCAGGCAGTTTCGACTCAGTTGCCATTGCGGTACTCCTCGACTTTCTTCTGGGCGGTCTTGTGCAGGTGGCGCAGCAGGATCTCCTGGTCGTTGAGCGGGAAATCGGTGACGGTGCGGGTCGCGATCATCGTCTGGGTGGCTTCGAGGGTGTTGGCGTCCTGCAACGCGTATTCCTTGAAGGTCACCCCGGCCAGTTCCTGGGCCAGGCGTTCCCGGGCATTTTTCGCGGGCACGAAGTACAGATCGGCTTCGAAGATGTGCTTGTTCACCGCGGTCGGCCAGTAGTGGTAGGTGAGATACCAGCCCGGTGCCCAGAACAGCAGTGAGAAGTTGGGCCAGATCTCGAATTCGTCCACGCCCCAGGCTTTGTGGCCGCTGGGGTTGATGCCCACGGGCAACGGGTCCAGACCCTCGATATCGGGCCGGTCCCACGGGCCGAACAGACCGCTGCGCAGGATGCGCTCGATCGGCTTGACCATGTTCAGATCCTTGGGCGGCGCCATTCCACCCCACGACGAGATCATCGAATGAGGCGGCTGGAGGTCGTAGTGCAGCGCCTCGTATCCGTAGCCGGCGAGCTTGTCCGCTTCGTCCTTGACCGCCTGCTTCATATGCAGGATCGGCGCGTGATAGAACTCGGCGAAGGCGTCGATGAACAACTTCCAGTTGCTACCGACCTCGGCCTTGTAACTGAAGACCTCGGTCATCTCGTGGAAGGGATAGCCCTCCAGGCCCTTGATCATCGGGCCGAGGAAGGTGGTCAGCGGCTCGGCGTCCTGATCGAGGTTGACGAAGACGAAGCCCTCCCACACCTCGCAACGCACATCCTTGAGGCCGTAGTCGGCGCGGTCGAGGCCGAAGAATTCCTTCTCCTGCTGGACGAAGGTCAGCTCGCCCTCGAGGCTGTAGCGCCAGGCGTGGTACTTGCAGGTGAACTGTTTGCAGAAGCCCGAGGTCTCCTCGTTGGGGAAATCGTCCCAGACCAGCTTGTTGCCGCGGTGGCGGCAGACGTTGTGATAGGCGTGGATCTGGTCGTCGTTACCGCGGACGATGATCAGCGAGGTACCCGCGGAGGGAAGTTCCTTGGTGAAGTAGCTGCCCTTGCGGGGCAGCCGCTCCACCCGGCCGACATTGAGCCAGGTGCGCTTGAAGATGGCGTTGCGCTCGTCCTCGTAGAACTGGGGATCGATCGAATCGCTGTAGTCGACCGGTTCGGTGCCCAGGTCCGGGTAATGCTCGGTCCAGCTACCCGCTGCCGGTTTGTTGAAGTGTGCCAAGGGATTACCTCTCGTACTCGGATCGGACGCCGAAGGTGTTGAAGGCTGCGGCGAGCGTGTTGTAGGTGCCGATGGTGAAGATCAGGTCCATCCGCTGGTGTTCGTCGAGCTGCCCGCACAGCGCGTCCCAGGTGGCATCGGACAGATTCGATTTCTCGTCGAGTTCGTCGACCGCCCGCAGGATCAGCGCGTCGAGCGCGTCGGTGGCCTCGCCCCGGCGGACCGCCTCGATCTCGGACTCGGTGATCCCCTCGGCGAGGGCGGCTTCCCGGTGGTGGTTCCACTCGTAGACGCAGTCACGGCGGTGCGCGACCCGCAGGATCGCGAGTTCACGCAGTCGGGCCGGCAGCGACGACCGGAACAGCAGGTGGACGTTCAGGGTCAGGAACGCCTCGGTGAGCGCCGGATGCCGGACCAGTGTCGACAGGGCGTTGCTCGCCGATTCCGGATTACGCATCCGGCGCGGCAGCATCACCCGGAGCGCGGCGTCGACTTCGTCGTCCCACTCGTCGGCGGGCAGCGGCGGTACACGCATCGCGCCTCCTCTCGATGAGAATGGTATTCTCGCTTTCGGATAACAGGTTTCCATGCGGCGGCCTGTTAGTCAACGCGAAGGTCTATGGACAGGTCGCGGGTGCTGTGGGGCGGGCGAGGACGTTGTGGCTTGTCTGTCCTGGACGAAGAGTCGTGGCGGCCGGGGTGCCCGAAAAACAGGATATTGATTCTCGATAAGTGAGAAGCTAGTTTTCATTCACCGAGAGCTACGGATACGGCCCGGCCGGACCGGGAAGTTTCGCCGCGAGCTCGGTGCGCGGGCGGATCCGTACCGCCCGATCACGATCGGCCGGCCGATGGGGCCGGCGCAGAAAGGACCGTCGTGAGACCGAAGCGAATAGCCGCAGGCCTGATCGCCGTGGCATTGCTCGCCACCGTCGGCTGTGGGGGCCGTACCGGAACCGAAACGGAGAATGCCTCCGAAGCCGATTCGGTGGTCGCCGATTTCGGTGACCTCACCGGTGTATGCCAGGACGGGGACGCCTCGGGTTCACCGACCCAGGGCGTCACCGACACCGAGATCACCATCGGTGTCTTCTCCGATGTCGGCTACTCGAAGAATCCCGAATTCATCGATGCCGCGAAGGTGTTCACCTCGTGGTGCAACGCCGCGGGCGGGATCAACGGCCGCACCCTCACCACGCAGACCCACGATTCCAAGGTGATGGCGGTCCGCCAGAAGATGGTGGAGGCCTGCCGGACCGATTTCGCGCTGGTCGGCGGTGGTGCCGGGCTGGACGGCCTCGGCACGAAGGAACGCCTCGAATGCACCCTGCCCGATATCCCGGCGCAGGTCTCGCAGCAGCCCAACCTGGGCACCGATCTGCAGGTGATCCCCTCACCCAGCACCTACGCCCACTACGACCCCTACAACGCGTTCCGGCAGTGGCTGACCAAAGAGGCCTATCCGCAATCGGCCGGTGCGGTCGGCATCATCAACGGCGACTCCCCGGTCACCAAGGTCCTCGGTGACAAGGCCGTCGAATCGCTGAACGCGATGGGCGCCGAGGTCATCTACAACGAGCTGTACCCGGTGGGCGGGGTGACCGACTGGACGCCCTACGCGCAGGCCATCAAGAACAGCGGAGTCCGCGGGTTGGTCTGGTACGGCGAGGACGGGCCGCTGACCAAGCTCGAGGAGAAGCTGACCTCGATGGACTACAAGCTCGACTGGATCGATCCGAACAACAACGCCTTCAAACCCGACTATGTCGACCTGCTCGGTCGCTCGGCGAGTTTCCAGAACAATCTGGTCGACCTGGGCGGGGTGGTGCCGCCGCAGCTGGCCGATCAGTCCCCGGCGATGCAGCAACTGCAGGATCTGTACGAGGAGTACGCGCCGGACGCGGTGATCACCCTCCCGGCGGTGCGCGCCTTCTCCGCCTGGCTGCTGTTCGCGAAGGCCGCGAGCAGCTGCGGTGCCGAACTGACCCGGACCTGCCTGGTGACAGCCGCCCAGAAGGAAACCGAGTGGGCCGGTGGTGGGCTGCACAGCCCGAACGATCTGTCGAACCGGGATGCTCCGCCGACCTGCTTCAATGTCATGCAGGCCACGCCGGAGGGCTGGAAGGCTCCGGATTTCGCCGCCGACAACGGCCTGTTCCGGTGTAACACCCCGCCCTACCGCTATACCGGCAACTACGGCGAGCCGCTGACGCTCGCCGATGTCGGCAAGACCATGGCCGACGTCGAGTAAACGGTCATGGATCAATTCCTCGCCTTCGGGATCGTCGGGCTGAGCACCGCGGCCGTCTATGCCGTGATCGGCAGCGGCCTGGTGCTCACCCATACGACCACCGGGATCTTCAACTTCGCGCACGGCGCCGCCGGCATGATGGCTGCCTTCTCCTACTGGCAGCTCACCGCCGGGTGGGGTGTACCGGTACCGATCGCGCTGGCGATCGTGCTGATCGTGCTCGCCCCACTCTCCGGCCTACTCGTGGAGCGGGCGCTACGGGCGGTGCAGGGACTCGGCGACGCCGAGAAACTGGTGATGACGGTCGCCCTGCTGAGCGGGCTCATCGCCCTCGCCCGCTGGATCTGGAACCCCATGCAGGCCCGGACGCTGCCGACCTTCTTCCCCGACGCCGAACCCATCCGGCTCGGTGCGGCGACGGTCACCTGGCATCAGGCGCTCACCATGCTGGTGGCCGTCGCGGTGGCCGTGGCACTGCGGGTGCTGCTGTTCAACACTCGCACCGGCGCGGAAATGCGCGCCACCGTCGACGACCGGGCACTGGCCGGGCTCACCGGCGCGGACCCGGTCCGGGCCAACCGGGTCGCCTGGATCCTGGGTATCGAGTTGGCGGCGGTGGGCGGCATTCTCATCGCCCCGACTGTTTCGCTGGACGCCGCGACGCTGTCGCTGCTGATCGTCAGCGCCTACACGGCGGCGATCTTCGGCCGGCTGCGGAGCCTGCCGATGACCTTCCTCGGGGCGGTCGTGGTCGGCCTGATGGAGAGCTATCTGACCGGATACCTGCCGCAGAACGAATACCTGCCGGGGCTCCGGCTGGCCGCGCCGGCGCTGCTGCTACTGGCCGCGCTGCTGCTGTTCCCGCACGGCCGGCTGCGCGGTCGCGACCGCAAACTCAGTCCGGTACCGACGCCGTCGCGCAGTGGTGCGGTGTTCTTCGCCGTGGTGATCGTGGTGCTCGGTCTGATGGTCGCCACCACGCTCGGGGAAAGCGATCTCATCGCCTACGGCCCGATGTTCGCCTTCGGTGTCATCGCGCTGTCGTTCGTACCGTTGTCCGGTTACGCGGGGCAGATATCGCTGGCCCAGTTGAGTATGGCCGGGATCGGGGCGGTGGCCTACGCGCATCTTGCCCCGGACGGGCAATGGTGGGGTCTGGTCGGGGCGGTGGTCATCGCGGCGATCGCGGGGGCACTGGTCGCGGTACCGGCGCTGCGGCTGTCGGGTGTGTACCTCGCCTTGGGTACAGCGGCTTTCGCGGTGATCCTGGACCGGTGGATCTTCACCCTGCCCGCCTTCGAGGTGGCGGGTGTGCGGATCTCGTTCTTCGACCAGGGATCGGTCGAAGTGGCCGGGCTGAGCTTTTTCGGGCTGAAACTCGAAGAGGCCGAACAGATCACCGTTTTCGCGGCGATATGCCTGGCGGTGGCCACCCTCGGTGTCGCGGCCCTGCGCCGCGGCCGGTTCGGGCGGCGGCTGATCGCCCTGCGCGACAGCGAGGCCGCCTACGCGACTCTCGGTGGGAATCTGCTGTTCGCGAAGGTCGCGGTGTTCGCGCTCAGCGCGGGTACGGCCGGGCTCGGCGGCGCCCTCTTCGGGATGCAGATGGGTTCGGTGACACCCGAACAGTTCAATTTCGTCGCCGGTATGCCGATCTTCCTGGTGGCGGTGTTCGCCGGACTCGGCGCGCTGGGCAACGGCCTGTTCGTCGGTGTCGCGCTGTACGGGCCGCTGCTGGCTGTTCCGGTGCTCTTCCCGTCGACCGAGAACCTGATCCACGTGATCCCCGCGCTGGCCGGTATCGCCTTCGGCGGCGGCGTGGTCAGTCACGGTGCCGTGGCACGGATGCGGGAGGGTTTCGAGGCGGCAATTCGCAACCGGGTGGCGCTGGCGGCCATGGTCGGTGTCCCGGTGGTGCTGTGGGTGCTGCGGCTGGCCGGTGCGATCGACGGCTGGATCCTGTTCTGGGGCTCGGTGATCGGTGTCTTCGCGGTCCGGATCTGGGCGGACAACCGCGCACGGCGGGCCGTCGCGGGTGAACCGGATATCCCGGTCGAGTGGTGGGGTGTGAAACGGCCCTGGCGGTCTTCGGACAAGGAGGAGCTGGAACATGCCATCGCTGCTGCGGGTTAGCGATATCACGGTCACCTTCGGCGGCCGCCGGGCCCTCGACGGCGCCGGGCTCACTGCCGAAGCGGGCCGGGTCACCGGTCTGATCGGGCCCAACGGGGCCGGGAAGAGCACGCTGTTCGACGTGATCTGCGGTCTGCGGCGACCCGCCGCGGGCCGGGTCCGGTTGGGCGAGCGCGATATCACCCGGATGGCCCCGGCGCGCCGGGCCCGGCACGGCATGGCCCGGACCTTTCAGCGGCTCGAATTGTTCGGCAGGCTGTCGGTCCGCGACAACCTGCTGGTCGCGGCCGAACTGGGTCCGTACCGTCGGAAAGCGAAGAAGATCGCCGACGAGATCATCGACCGGCTCGAACTGGGTGACCGCGCCGGCGATCTCGCCGACGCACTGCCCACCGGTCTGGCCCGGCTGGTGGAAGTGGGCCGGGCGCTCGCCGTCCGGCCCACCCTGCTGCTGCTCGACGAACCCGCTGCAGGCCAGGACAGTACCGAAACCGATCGGTTCGCCGATCTGCTCCGCTCGGTCGCCGCCGACGGTACCGCCGTGGTGCTGGTGGAACACGATATGGGCCTGGTGATGAGCGTCTGTGATCACATGTACGTGCTCGACCTCGGAAAGGTGATCGCCGACGGCCCACCCGAGGTGATCCGCGCCGACGAACAGGTGCTCGCCGCATACCTGGGGGCCGCATGAGCACCCTGCTGGAACTGCGCGGGATCCGGGCCGCCTACGGGGCGATCACCGTACTGCACGGTGTCGAACTGAGTGTGCGGGCGGGCGAAGTGGTGGCGCTGCTCGGACCGAACGGCGCCGGTAAGACCACCACACTGTCGGTCGCCGCCGGGGTTCATCCGGTGGCGGACGGTGAACTACGGCTGGGCAACCGGACGGTCAACGGTGTCGACCCCCGCGACCTCGCGCGGGCGGGGGTCTGCCTGATCCCAGAGGGCCGGGGTATCTTCCCCAACCTCACCGTGCGCGACAACCTGCTCATGATGACCTTCACCGGCAGGCCCCGGGCGCAGATCGAGGAGATCGCGTTCTCCCGGTTCCCGATCCTGGCCCAGCGGGCCGATCAGACGGCGGGCACCCTCTCCGGCGGTGAGCAGCAGATGCTGGCGCTGGCACGGGGACTGGCCACCGATCCGGCCGTGCTCATGCTGGACGAATTGTCCATGGGATTGGCGCCGCTGGTGGTGGGCCGGCTCTACGAGCAGGTGGCCGAGATCGCCCGGCAGGGGGTCGCGGTGCTGATCGTCGAACAGTTCGCCGCCGCGGTACTGGATATCGCCGACTCCGCCGCGGTGCTGGTACGCGGCCGGGTCGAACATCAGGGCCCACCCGATTCCGGGCTCCGCAACGAATTGGCCACTCTCTATCTAGGAAGTCCAACATGACCGAATCAACACGCGCGGACCGTTTCACCGCCGAACTCGCGGAGCTGAAGATCCCCGATCCCGCGGCCGGCCACGGCGCGCTGTGGCTGCGCACAGGGGTCGTGCTACTGGTGCTCGGTCCGGTGATGGCGCTGCTGGCCTATCTGATGTCGCACAACACCTCCGACGCATTGGTGCAGCGTGACGCGCTGATCATCGCATTGGGCGGGGTCGCGCTGAGCATCGTGGGCGCGGCACTGTTCCTGCGCTATTCGCTGACCGGCGTGCTGCGCTACTGGATGGCCCGGCAGTCCTACGACCTGGCCCAGCTGGCCGATCGCCTGTCCGGCGGTGCGCCGCGAGAGTACGGGGAGGTGGGTGTTCCACAGCGGTGAAGCCGGTGTCGACGCGCCGCCCGGCCCGGCAGGTGGTGCCGTGGCCGCGTGATCCGGCCGGTCGCGGCGACGACGAGAGGGAGTTGATGTGTCCGACGGTATGAGTTTCGAGCTGACCGAGGATCAGCGGCTGATCCGGGATTCGGTGGCCGAACTGACCCGCAAATTCGACGATCAATACTGGATGGAGAAAGACCGGGACCACGAATTCCCCACTGAGTTCTATCGCGCCGTCGCCGACGGCGGCTGGCTGGGCATCTGCATTCCCGAGGAGTACGGCGGGCACGGTATGGGGATCACCGAGGCCTCGATCCTGGCCGAGCAGGTGTCTCGGTCGGGCGGCGGGATGAACGCCGCCACCTCGATCCATATGTCCATCTTCGGTATGCAACCGGTGATCGTGCACGGTTCGGCCGAACTCAAACAACGCACCCTGCCGCGGGTCGCCCAGGGTGATCTGCACGTGTGCTTCGGTGTCACCGAACCGGGCGCGGGCCTGGACACCAGCCGGATCACCACCTTCGCCCGCCGCGACGGCGACCACTATGTGGTCAACGGTCGTAAGGTGTGGATCTCCAAAGCGCTGGAGTCGGAGAAGATCCTGCTGCTCACCCGCACCAGCAAATACGACGAGGTCGAGAAGAAGACCAGTGGTATGACGCTGTTCCTGACCGATCTCGATCGCGATCACGTCGATATCCGGCCCATTCCGAAGATGGGCCGCAACGCCGTCTCCTCCAATGAACTCTTCATCGACGATCTGCGGATCCCGGTGGAGGATCGGGTGGGGGAGGAGGGCCGCGGATTCGAGTACCTGCTCGACGGGCTGAACCCCGAGCGGATGCTCATCGCGGCCGAAGCGCTCGGACTGGGGCGGGTCGCGCTGGATCGTGCGGTCCGCTACGCCTGTGAACGCGAGGTGTTCGGGCGGCCGATCGGCAAGAACCAGGGCATCCAGTTCCCGCTGGCCGATTCACTGGCCCGGCTGGACGCGGCCGAACTCGTGCTGCGCAAAGCGACCTGGTTGTACGACCAGGGCAAACCCAGTGGCCGCGAGGCCAACACCGCCAAGTATCTGTGTGCGGAAGCAGGTTTCGAGGCCGCGGACCGGGCGATGCAGACGCACGGCGGGATGGGCTATTCGGAGGAGTACCACATTTCGCGGTATTTCCGGGAGTCACGAGTGATGCGGATCGCGCCGATCAGTCAGGAAATGATCCTCAACTATCTGGGGTCGCACGTATTGGGAATGCCGAGGAGTTACTGATGGCAGCGAAGAACGGTTTGTTCGATCTGACCGGGCGGACCGCCCTGGTCACCGGTGCGGCCGGCGGTATCGGTTCGGCGGTGGCCCGCGCACTCGCGGCGCAGGGGGCGGCGGTGCTGGTCACCGACCTCGACGGCGGCGCCGCTACGGCGGTCGCCGAGAAGATCACCGCGGACGGCGGGACCGCACAGGCGAGCGCGCTGAATGTCGCTGATCCGGAATCTGCGGTGGCCGCCGCGCGGCAGGCGGCCGAATTGGGCGGCGGGACAGTCAATATCGTGGTGAACAATGCCGGGATCACCGCCCCGGCGATGTTCGCGAAAACCACTCCGGAGTCCATGCGCAAAATCTTCGATGTGCATGTGCTGGGTACCTTCAACTGCAGTCAGGCCGCGCTGCCGTATCTGGCCACCGACGGCACCGGGCGCATCATCAATGTGACCTCGTCGGCCGGGTTGACCGGTACTCTCGGCCAGGTGAACTACTCCGCCGCGAAGGCGGGAATCATCGGCATCACCAAATCGCTGGCCCGGGAACTGGCCCGCAAGAACATCCTGGTGAATGCGCTGGCGCCGCTGGCGGCGACCTCGATGACCGAAACCATCCGCACCGATGAGAAATTCGCCGAACAGATGCTCAACCGTATTCCGTTGCGCCGCTGGGCCGAACCCGACGAGGTGGCCGGGGCGTTCGTCTTCCTGGCCTCCGACGCCGCGTCCTTCGTGACGGGACAGGTGCTGCCGGTCGACGGCGGCATGGTGATGTGATGACCGCGTCGGGTCCACTGGCCGGAGTGCTCGTGGTGGCCTTGGAACAGGCGGTGTCGGCGCCCATGTGCACCCGCACCCTCGCCGATTTCGGTGCCCGGGTGATCAAGGTGGAGAACCCGGCCGGTGGTGATTTCGCGCGCCACTACGACGATGTGGTGGCGGGGCAGGCGGCCCATTTCGTCTGGGTCAACCGCGGTAAGGAATCGCTGACACTGGACCTGAAATCCGAGGCGGGCCTGGCCGTTCTGCACGAGCTGCTGGGCCGCGCCGATGTGCTGGTATCGAATCTGGCGCCCGGGGCGACGGCGCGACTCGGCCTGGCTCCCGCCGACCTGGCCGAGCGTCATCCACGGTTGATCGCCCTGGAGATAGACGGGTTCGGCGCGGGTGGCCCGCTATCGCACAAACGTGCCTACGACCTGCTCGTCCAGGCGGAGTCCGGGGTCTGCTCGGTGACCGGGCGGCCGGGGGAGCCGGCCAAACCGGGTCCGGCGGTGGCGGATGTGACCACGGGGCTGTACGCGGCATTGTCGATTCTGGCGAAATTGTGCGGCCGCTACCGCGATACGGGAACCGACGGTGGTGCGATCAGCATCAGCTTGTTCGACACCATGGCCGAGATGATGGGTTATCACTTGAACTACACCCGTCATTCGGGTGTCGAGCAGCAGCCGCTCGGGATGAGCTCGCCCGCGGTGGCACCGTACGGCGCCTATGCCACCGGGGACGGGCAGACCGTGGTGCTCGGCACCACCAACGACCGGGAATGGCAGCGGCTGGCCCGGGAGATCCTGGGCCGATCGGACCTGGCCGCGGACGATCGATTCCGGACCAATTCCGACCGGGTGCGCAACCGCGAGTTGCTGGACGAGGCCATCGGCGGCTGGTGCGCCCGGCATACGCTCGCCGAGGTGCAGAAGGTCGCCGACGACGCCGGAATCGGCAACTCGCGGTACAACACCGCCGCGGAGCTGATCGATCATCCACAGCTGGCGGCCCGGGACCGCTGGCGCGAGGTGGACAGCCCCGGCGGACCGATACCCGCCCTGTTACCGCCTGCCGTGGTCAGCGGTTTCGATCCGCCCATGGGGGCGGTTCCGGGGCTGGGCGAGCACACCGATGCTGTACTGCGGGAACTGGGCCGGTCGACCGCGGAGATCGCCGACTTGCGCGCCGGTTCGGTGATCGGGCCCGAATACCACGCTGCGGTGTCCGGGGAGCGCCGGTGAGTACCGGGGATACGAACGGCGAGCCGGTGGCCGCCGGACCCGAACTGCTCGTCGCCGACCGGGCCGGGGTGCGGACCGTGACCCTGAATCGCCCGCACCGCCGGAACGCGATGACGTGGGCGATGTGGCGGGAACTGGCGGATATCCTGCGTGAAACCGGCGACGACCGGTCCCTCCGCGCGCTGGTGCTGACCGGCGCCGGCGGGGCGTTCTGTTCGGGCGCCGATATCTCGGTACCCGATGCCCGGCATCCGATGGACAAGCTGCGTATCTTCACCGACCTCGCTCTCCAGTTGCACGACCTGCCGGTACCCACCGTCGCCAAGGTGACCGGAGTGGCTGTCGGTGCGGGCTGGAATCTCGCGCTGGGTTGCGATCTCGTGGTGGCCACCCCGGCGGCGACCTTCGCGCAGATCTTCGCGCGCCGCGGTCTGTCGGTGGATCTCGGCGGGTCGTGG
This sequence comes from Nocardia jinanensis, assembly GCF_014645735.1. Taxonomy (GTDB): domain Bacteria; phylum Actinomycetota; class Actinomycetes; order Mycobacteriales; family Mycobacteriaceae; genus Nocardia; species Nocardia jinanensis. Next base: position 118,694 of record NZ_BMMH01000007.1, read on the forward strand.
TTGTTGCCGAAACTGGTCGGGCTGCAACAGGCCAAACGCCTGGCGCTGCTGGCCGAAACCATCGATGCCGAACGTGCCGAAGCGCTCGGATTGGTCACCTGGGTGATCGCCTCCGATGAGATAGACGCGTTCACCGAGGATCTCGCGGCGCGGCTCGCGGCCGGGCCGCCGGTGGCGCTGGCACAGACGAAAGCGTTGCTGAACGAGGGCGCCGATCTGACATTACGAGAAGCCCTGGCCGGTGAGGCCCGGGCGCAGGGAGTCAATTTCGCCACCGCCGACGCGCCGGAGGCGTACGCGGCCTTCGCCGGGAAGCGCACGCCGCGGTTCACCGGCGCCTGGTCACTGCCTCCGGCCGGCGGCGAGAAAGGGAACGGGTAGATGCGGGAAGCAGTGATCGCCGGAGCAGTACGCACACCGGTCGGTAAACGTAAGGGCGGGCTGTCGAGTGTGCACGCCGCGGATCTGTCCGCGGTGGTGCTGCGGGCGCTCGCCGAACGCACCGGCGTGGACCCGGCGCTGGTCGACGATGTGGTGTGGGGCTGTGTCTCGCAGGTGGGGGACCAGTCGAGCAATATCGGGCGCTACGCGGTGCTCGCCGCCGGCTGGCCCGAATCCATCCCCGGGACAACAGTGAACCGGGCCTGCGGCTCGAGTCAGCAGGCACTGGATTTCGCGGCGCAGGCGGTGCTGTCGGGTCAACAGGATCTGGTAGTGGCCGGCGGCGTGGAGGTGATGAGCCGGGTCCCGCTGGGCGCGGCCCGCGCGACCGGGCAGCCGTACGGTCCCGCGGTGCTGGCACGGTACGACGATTTCTCTTTCAACCAGGGAATCTCGGCCGAACTCATCGCCCGGAAATGGGGTTTCACCCGCACTGCGCTCGACGAGTACTCCGCGCGATCGCATGAGCTGGCGGCGGTCGCTCAGGACCGGGGCGCGTTCGACGCTCAGATCGTCGCGGTCGACGCGCCCGCCGGCGATACCACCGACGGTGGCAAGGTCACCGCGGACGAAGGTATCCGGCGCGGTACCACCGCCGAGAAGCTGGCGAAGCTGACACCGGCGTTCCAGGACGACGGTGTCATCCACGCCGGTAATTCCTCGCAGATCTCCGACGGCGCCGCGGCTCTCCTGGTCACCACACCCGAGAAGGCCGCCGAACTCGGCCTGACCCCGCTTGTACGTTATCGCGCGGGCGCGGTGGCGGGAGCCGATCCCGTCCTCATGCTCACCGGGCCGATCCCGGCCACCGGGAAGGTGCTGCGCAAGGCGGGGCTCACGGTGGCCGATATCGGGGTGTTCGAGGTGAACGAGGCATTCGCGCCGGTCCCGCTCGCCTGGCTCGCCGAAACCGGCGCCGACCCGGATTCGCTCAACCCGCTCGGCGGTGCCATCGCGCTCGGGCATCCGCTGGGTGGTTCGGGTGCGGTGCTCATGACCAGGATGATCCACCACATGCGGGACAACGGGATCCGCTTCGGTCTGCAAACCATGTGCGAGGGCGGCGGCACCGCGAATGCCACCGTCGTCGAACTCGTCTCCTAGGAAGAATATGCGTCGCGATCTGTTCACTCCCGACCACGAAGCGTTCCGCGATCTGGCGCGCGAGTTCATCGACAAGGAAGTGGTGCGCCAGTATCCCGACTGGGAGAAACAGGGGCAGATGCCACGCGAGGTGTTCCGGCGGCTCGGTGAACTGGGCCTGCTCGGCACCGCGATTCCGGAAGAGTACGGCGGGATGGGGGTGCGCGACTATCGGTACAACGTGGTGTTGCAGGAGGAGGCGCAGCGGGCCCTGGTGACACTCAGTACCGTCCGCACCCAGTTGGACGTGATCCTGCCGTACTTCCTCGAGTACGCCGATGCCGCGCAGCGGCAACGCTGGTTCCCCGGTCTCGCCGACGGAACGCTGCTCACCGCCGTCGCCATGACCGAGCCGGGCACCGGCTCCGATCTCGCCGGGATCCGTACCACCGCCGTCCGCGACGGTGAGGACTATGTGCTCAACGGCGCGAAAACCTTCATCACCGGTGGCCTGCTCGCCGATCTCGTGGTCGTGGTGGCCCGGACCGCCACCGATCCGGACAATCGGCGGGCCGGGCTGACGCTCCTGGTGGTGGAGGACGGTATGCCGGGCTTCGAGCGCGGACGCGTCCTGGACAAGATGGGGTGCAAGGTGCAGGACACGGTGGAACTGTCGTTCACCGATGTGCGGGTACCGGTCGCCAACCGCCTGGGCGAGGAGGGCGCCGCCTTCGGCTATCTCGGCCACAACCTGCCCCAGGAGCGGATGACCGTCGCGGTGGGGTCGGTGGCCCAGGCCCGCGCGGCGCTGCACGCCACGATCGACTACGTGAAGGAACGCAAAGCCTTCGGTACGCCGGTGGCCTCGTTCCAGAACACCAAATTCGAACTCGCCGCGATCTCCGCCGAGGTCGAGGCTGCGCAGACCATGGTGGACCGGGCCGTCCGAGATCTGGTCGACGGCGAACTCTCCGGTGCCGATGCCGCCCGGGTCAAACTGTTCGCCACCGAGACCCAGGCCCGGGTCGTGGATCGATGCCTCCAATTGTTCGGCGGCTACGGCTACATGATGGAGTATCCGATCGCCCGGCTCTACACCGATGCCCGGGTGGCGCGTATCTACGCGGGGACCAGTGAGGTCATGAAAGTTATTATTGCCAAGGATCTCGGTTTGTGATGTACGGCATAGTTGATAATTCGATGAGATGTAGGTCACAGAGCGCTGTTCGACCCTACTGTTTCAGCAGTTGGTTTATCGAACGGAGTACCCGGTGATCGGTTCACGGGATGAACACAGTCCGGCTGATTGTTTTGCGGACGGCGAAACCGTGGTCGGCCCGGGTCTACGTCCGGTCGACATCATGCGCGCCCATGCCCGGCGGCATCCGCTCCGGCACCGGCTGGCGATCGTCGCGCCGAATACCGTGGACGCGGTGCGGTACGCGGGCGGTTTCATCTTCGACCGCATGACGGCCGGCTGGGAAGTGGTCGCCGTACTCACCGAACACGACGATGTGCGCCCGCTCGAGATCCTCGGTGCGACCGTTCTCGACCTCACCACCGCCATGGCCTCCCCGGTGCACGACACCTGGCCGGAGAGTGTGCTGCTGGCACCGGACGTGTTCGTCTCCAACGAATGGGTCCGCAAGGGTGCCATCGACTGTCTCGACAACGGCCTCGCCGAACTCGCCGTCTGGGGCGACGATCTGCCCGCCGAACTCGCCTGCCGGGTCTGGTCGGCGCATCATCGGCTGAGCTCGGCCGCCCAGGCGTTCAAACGATGCGCCCTCGGTGCGGCCGGGGTGCCGGAGCAGGCGCGTGCGGATATCGAGGTCTTCCACAGCGGTGAGGTGCTGCTGGCGGACCTGCGCGGTCGGCAGGCCCTGGTCCGCGCGGTCTGACCACGGCACGGCGATCGGCCCGCTCGACAAATCGATAGGCCGGGTCCGTCGACCCGCCGTAGCCTCGCGCGATGACGAAAGAACGCCGTGCGAAACTGCGGAGCCGGTGCGATATGAGTGTGCCGACACCCGTGCGATGCCTGTCAGGAACCTCCGCTGAGGAAGCGCTGGGCGAACTCCGACAGTTCGTCCTGCTGTTCGGCCGGATCGGTGGCCGTGGCGCTGACCACCACCCGGGTCACCCCCTGCGCCGCGAAAGCCGCCAGGCGTTCTTCGGTCATATCCAGTCCGCTCCAGCGGGTGTATTCGAGGCGATCGGGATCGCGCCCGGCTTCGGCGGCGGTCGACCGGACCAGTTCCCATTGGGCCGCGCGTTCGTCCGGGAGCAGTGCCCCGCCCGCGAAGTAACCGTCGCCCCGGAGTCCGGCCCGGCGGGCGGCGGCCGCGCTCGAACCACCGATATGGATGGGCAGTGTGGTGGCCCCGAAGGGCTTGGGGAACTGGACCAGATCGTCGAATTCGAAGAACTCGCCGTGATAGCTCACCCCGTCTGCGCCACCCGCCCAGAGCAGCCGCAGCACATCGATGGCCTCGTCGGTCCGGCGTCCCCGGGTGCGGAAATCCACCCCGGTCGCGGCGGCCTCGGCCGCAAGTGTGCCCAGGCCCACCGACAGCAGCCGCATCCGGCCCTTGGACAGGTTGTCGATCGTCGCCAGCTGTTTGGCCAGCACGACCGGATGCCGGTAGGGCAGTAGGAGGACCCCGGTGCCCAGCAGGAGGCGGTCGGTGACCGCGGCGACGAAGGCCAGTGTTTCGAGCGGGTCGGCGAAGGGGAGATCGGGCGGCACCTCGAAGTTGTGCAGCGTCGCTCCCGGATACAGCACCAGATGCTCGGGCAGATAAAGCCCTTCGAATCCGCAGGCCTCCGCGTGCCGGGCGTAGGCGGCGAGGCGATCCGGGTCGAACTCGAAATGGGCGGTGCTGTAGCTGACTGCGAACTTCATCGTGCTCCTCTGGTGGCGACGGCATGCCGGGCACCTCATCGGTTCGTGCCGCGACGGTTGCCGTGCAGGCGGCCTCGGCGAAGGGAACTCGCGCCGGGTCGGCGGAATTCCCGAGAGTGCCGCAGTGTGGGTGGGTTGTCCGGCAGCCGGAAGGTGCCGGATACCGGCACGGGGGTGTCGGGCACCGGAAACGCAGTGGTCCAGCACCGACCTCACCGAGCCCGCCCGGGCATGAGCACGGTCCGAACCGATCAGGTGTTCAGGTCGATGAGCACTTTGCCGACGGCCGCACCCGCGGCGAGCATCTCGAGGGCTCGGGCGGCATCCTCGAGTGGGAAGACAGCGCCGATATGCGGCGCTACGCGGCCCTCGGCGAGCAACCCGGTCAGTTCTTTCTCGTTGCGTTCGAATTCGCCCGGCTCGATATCGCGGAACTGGAATCCCAGGATCCGAACTCCCTTGACCAGGACCAGATTGAGCGGGATACGGGGCACGAGCCCGGAGGCGTAGCCGATGGTCACGAAACGGCCGCCGCGCCCCAGCGCGCGCAGGGCCGGTTCGGACAGGTCGCCGCCGACGGGATCCAGGACGGCCGCCGCGCCATCGGGTACCGCCTCGCGCAGTGCCGCGCGGAGCTCCGTTCCGCGATAGTCGATCAGCCGGCTCGCACCAAGGGCGGCCGCGGCGGCCAGTTTCACGGAGGTGGACGCGACCGCGATCACCTCGGCGCCGAGGACCGCACCCAGCTGCACTGCCGCCAGCCCGACTCCGCCGCCCGCGCCGAGCACGATCACCGTATCGCCGCTCCCGACCCGGGCCACCGAGCGAAGCGCGTGGTACGCGGTACGGTAGGCGACACCGAAGGCGGCCGCGGTGCGGTCGTCCACCTGTTCCGGGATCGGTGTCAGGTTCGCGGCCGGAACGACGATCTCGTCCGCGAACGCGCCGAACAGGCCGGTACCGGAAACCCGGTCCCCGATCGCGAATCCCACGCAGTCGGCCCCCAGTTCGGTGATGTGGCCGGCGAATTCGCTGCCCGGTACGAACGGCGGCGGGACGGTGATCTGGTATCGCCCGGCGATCAACAGGACATCCGGGAAGTTGGCCGCGGCCGCCCGCACCCGGACCCGGACCTGCCCGTCACCGGGCCGGGGGAGCGGCCGGTGTTCGATCCGCAGTACCTCCGGCGTCCCGTATTCGGGGCAGACCACCGCCCGCACGGTGGTCATTTCCCTTGCCACACCGGATCGCGCTTCTCCATGAACGCCAGCGCGCCCTCCTTGGCGTCCGCGCTGGCGAAGACCACACCCTGCCAGTGCCGCAGCCGTTCGGCGGCCCTCTCCGGGTCGGTCACCGAGAGGCGCACCAGCTCCTTGCAGGCGGCGACTCCGAGTGGTCCGTTGGCGGCGATCCGTTCCGCGAAGGCGAGCGCGGTGTCGAGTACCTGACCCGCCGGGACCACCGCGTTGATCAAACCGATCTCGTAACCGCGCGCGGCGGAGAAGAATTCACCGGTCAGCGTCAGTTGCAGGGCGATACCGAGGGGGACGCGTTCGGCGATATAGGTGCCCCCTCCTCCCGGGAAGAGCCCGCGCTGAACCTCCGGAAGCCCGAATTTCGCGGTATCGGCGGCGACGATCAGATCGCAGCCCAGTAGCAGTTCCAAACCGCCACCGACCGCGGTGCCGTTGGCGGCGCCGACCACCGGGACCTCGACCGCTCCCCGGGTGAGGCGCTGAAAGGCCCGGTTCTCCGGCGTATCGCTGAATCCGACGTCCTCGCCGCCGGAGAACGCCCGCAGATCCATCCCGGCGCAGAAGGCGCGATCCCCGGCGGCGGTGAGTACCAGGGCCCGGGTGCCGGAATCCTGTTCGGCTTCCAGGACGGTGGCGCCGATACCGGCTATCAGGCTGCCGTTGAGCGCGTTGCGCGCCTGCGGGCGGTTCAGCGTCAGCACGGTGACCGGACCGTGGCGGTCCACCAGGAATTCTTCATCACTCATGAGCGGTACTCCGTCGTCTCGGTGAGTTCGGCGGCCGCGCGCATGAGTTCGGGCACGATCGGGCCGAAGGATTGCAGCTTCACATCGTCGCCCGCGCGCTGGAAACCCTGTTCCAGCACGATCGCGAGTTTCCATTTGGCGAGGACGAGGTAGTAGTCGAGATCGTCGACCTGCCGTCCGGAGACCTGCGCGTAGTGCGCGACGATCTGGTCGCGGGAGGGCATACCGCGCATATCCACGTATCCGGATTCGGCGGCCTCGGGGGCGGAGGTGTCCGCCGGCCAGCTCTGCACCATCCACGCCAGATCCAGTTTCGGATCGCCGACGGTACCCATCTCCCAGTCGACGATGGCGGCCAGCCGGGCGGGATCGCCGGCGCGGTACATGACATTGGCGAACTGGTAGTCGCCGTGCATGAGCCCGGGGCGGTAGTCCAGCGGGCGGTGCTCGCGCAGCCAGCGGGTGGCGGTGTCCATACCGTCGAGCTCGCGGCCCTTGATCCGTTCGAAGAAGCCGGTCCATCGGGCGACCTGCCGTTCGTGGAAACCGTCCGGCCGCCCCAGATCCTGCAGGCCCCGGGCCCGCCAATCCACCTTGGACAGCAGTGCTATTCCCTCGGCGAGCTGATAGGCCAGACCGGCACGGGCGGTGAGGTCGGTATCGAACGGTGCCGGCCAGACCCGGCGGTGATCCATCGGGGACCAGCCGTCCACGAACCCCATCAGGTAGAAGGTGCGGCCGAGCACCGAGGTGTCGGTACAGACGGCCACCGCGTCGGTGTGCGGAACATCGGTGCCGTCCAGCGCCTCGATGATCCGCCACTCCCGCAGGATGCCGCTGTCCCGATCCGCCGGCGCCCCGGCCGGTGGTATCCGCAGCACACTGCGATGCTCCCCTCGGGTGATCTCGTAGATCTCGTTCTGCGTGCCGCCCGAGAGGAACCGGGTCTGCAGCGGTTCGCCCTTGCCGGGTAACCCGGCTTCGTCCATCCAGTGCGCCAGCGGCGCGAAGTCGATCACAGGTTCCCCACTTCGTTCTCCAGGTAGCCGGCGTATTTGGCGCGCGCCGCCTCGAGTTTGCGCGGTATCCATTCCGTGGGCCACAGATCGTCACTGGGGCGGTGGTCGCGCAGTACCTGTTTGGCGACGGTCATCTTGTGCACCTCGGTGGGTCCGTCGGCCAGGCCCATCACCCCGGCGCCGTGGATCATGGTGAAGAACGGCAGTTCGTTGGTGGTGCCGAGCGCACCGTGCACCTGCATGGCGCGCCAGGCGATATCGTGCAGCACGGTCGGCATCACGACCTTCACGGCGGCGATATCCTTGCGGACCTTCTTGTAGTCGTTGTACTTGTCGATCTCCCAGGCCGTGTACAGCACCAGCAACCGGAACTGTTTCAGCTGGGCGTAGGAGTCGGCGATATAACCCTGGACGAACTGTTTGTCGGAGAGGCGGCTGCCGGCGGTCTCCCGGCTGAGCGCGCGTTCGCACATCATGTCGAGGGCCTTCTGCGCGAGCCCGATGGTGCGCATGGCGTGATGGATCCGGCCGCCGCCGAGCCGGGTCTGCGCGATGACGAACGCCTGGCCGGCGTCGCCGAGCAGGGCTTCGGCGGGTACCCGGACATCGTCGTAGTGGATGAGCGCGTGTGAGCCGTCGTTCAGCGGTTCCCCGGCCAGGCCGATATTGCGTTCGATGCGGATCCCGGGGGTGTCGGCCGGGACCAGGAACATCGACATGCCCTGGTAGGGGCTCACATCCGGGTCCGTCACCGCCATCACGATGAGGAACGCGGCGGTGCGGGCATTGGAGGAGAAGAACTTCCAGCCGCTGATCACCCAGTCGCCGCCGTCGCGTACGGCACGGGTGCGGAACAGGGTGGGATCGGCGCCGGCCTGCGGTTCGGTCATCGAATAGCAGGAGAAGAGTTCACCGTTCAGTAGTGGCCGCAGGTATTTCTCCTGCTGGGCCGCGGTGCCGTAGTGCGCGATGATCTCGGCATTGCCGGTATCGGGGGCCTGGCAGCCGAAGACGACGGGCGCCCAGGAACTGCGGCCCAGAATCTCGTTGAGCAGCGCCAATTTCAGCTGCCCGTAGCCCTGTCCGCCGAGGTCCGGGCCCAGGTGGGTCGCCCACAGGCCTTGTTCGCGTACCCGCTGTTTGAGTGGGTCGACGACTGCCCGCCGGGCGCCCTCCAACGGCGCGAATTGTTCGTGCGGCCAGACGAGATCGAGTGGTTCGACCTCCTCGCGTACGAACGCGTCGGCCCAGTCCAGCTTTGCCTGGAACTCGGGTTCGGTATCGAAATCCCATGCCATTTGCGCCTCCTCTCTCGTGATGAGAATATACTTCTTGTGAACAAGAATGCAATTCTTCCGGAGTCGGAGCTGGTCGGCCGGATCGCCCGGCAGGCGGTGGCCGAGCGGGAGGCCGAATATGCCGGTGAGATCCGCCGGCTGCTGGACGCCGCGCTGGAGCAGGTGCGGCGATGCGGCACGAGCACGCGTCCTCGGGTGGCCGATATCGTCGTCGCCGCCGGGTTGTCCAACGATGCGTTCTATCGGCATTTCCGGTCGAAGGACGCGCTGATGGCGGCGGTGCTCGCCGACGGTGCGGAGCGCTTGACGCGGTATGTCGCGCACCGGATGTCGAAGGAGGCGCAACCGCAGGCGCGGGTCCGCAGCTGGGTGGCCGCGATCCTGGCCCAGGCCGAACCGGCTCTCGCCGCCGACACCAGGGCCGTGCTGTGTCATACCGGTGCGCTGGGCGCGGATCTGGTGACCGGTCGGTTCGGGTCGGCTCCGCAGCGGTTGGCGGTGCTGCTGCATGCGCCGTTCGCCGAACTGGGAGTGTCGGATCCGGAGTTCACCGCCGGCCTTCTCGCCTACGCGACGGTGGGGAAGCTGTCGGAATACCTGTGGTCGGATACCGAGCCCGATGCCGCGGAGGTGACGCGGCTGGGCGACTTCTGTCTCGGCGCGGCGGCGGCCGCGACGCCGGATCGGTCCGGATGAGATGCGGCGGAATGGTGCGAATGGAACGGGTGCGCGCCAAACCAGTAAACATTGCAATCCTTATTAGGATTGAAGTAGGGTGCGCCCATGGACTTCACGATGGGTGCGACCGCCGCGAAGCTCCGCGGCGAGCTACGCCGATTGATCACCGACGAGGTCCCCGCCGATTATCTCGGCGCCTTCACCGACGATCCCGCGGATCTGGCCGTCGCGCAGCGTTTCTGCGCGACCCTCGCCGAACGCGGTCTGCTCTGCCTGGCCTGGCCCGAGGAATTCGGCGGCCGCGGCGCCTCGATCTGGGAGCAGACCGTGGTCCGTGAGGAGATGTGGGCGCGACACGAACCGCGCGGTGCCCAGTACATGGGTGTCAACTGGGTGGGGCCGACCATCATGCGGCACGGCACCCCGGAACAGCAGCGCAAACATCTGCCCCCGATCGCGCGTGGCGAAGTCGTCTGGTGTCAGGGGTTCAGTGAACCCGAGGCCGGTTCCGACCTCGCCTCGCTGCGTACCACGGCCCGGCGCGACGGCGACGGCTGGTCTGTTTCGGGGCAGAAGATCTGGACTTCCTACGCGTCGATGGCGCAGTGGTGTTTCCTGCTCGCGCGCACCTCCAACGCCGGGCGCAAACAGCAGGGCCTCACCGTTTTCCTGCTCCCCATGTCGGATCCGGGAATCACGGTCCGGCCGATCCCCTCCATGCTGGGACCGCACCATCTCAACGAAGTCTTCTTCGACAATGTCCGCGCGACCGAGGCCGATGTACTGGGCGAAGTGGACCACGGCTGGTCGGTGGTGCAGGAGGTGCTGGCCTTCGAGCGTGTCGGGATCGCCCGCTACGCCCGCTGCGACCGGCTGCTGCACGCGGCACCCGAGGTGCTCGGCGAGATCTGGGACGAGATCCCCGCGACCCTGCGAGGACGCTGGGCGCGCATGCTCACCCGGTGCCGCCGCGCCCGGCTGCTCGCGTATCAGGTGCTGTCGCTGCAGAATTCGGGCACGGTCGCACCGGGCGATGCCGCCGCCTACCGCATCGCGGTGACCCGCCTGGACCAGGAGAGTGCCGAGGTTTTGGTGGAACTCGCGGCGGTGGTGCCCGGCGATTCGGCTACGCGCCGCCGGTTCCGGCGAGCCGTCCACGATCATTGGCGATACGCGAACGCCGCGACCGTCGCGTCCGGGAGTATCGAGGTGCAGCGCATTCTGCTCGCGCGCGAACTCCTGGCCGCCCCCCGGCCGGTGCGGGAGACGGCGGGATCCGCGCGAGCGGAGAAGTGGGGGACCCGGAATCTGCGACCCGGGCAGGTCGGGTCGTGAGCGGACCCGGTTCCGCGGCATCCAGAATCGGTGCGACCGTGGCGACGTCTGCGGGCGGCGGGGTCCGAATCACGAACGGGGAGCGGGCAGCCGCGGCGGCGCACAACCGCGGAGGTTATCGCGGTCGGCGGAGGAGGACAGGATGAGTACGCCCGAGGGACGATCCGGCGGCACCCACGAGGTACGGATCGAACTGGCCGCCGAGGCACTGGAGTTCGGTCGCGAAGTGGTGCGTGCTATCGGTGCGGCGGGTGGCGACGATCTGGTGCAGCGGGCCGAACAGGACCCGAGCGGCAGACAGCGGCTGATCGAACCGGTTCTCGCCGGTCTCGGGGCCTGGGAACTGGCTCCCCGGCGCGACCCCGTGGAACTGGAGGCGGCGGCCGCGCTGTGCCGCGGCGCCGGGTACTGGGCGGCGCCCTACCCGGTGGCGGAACGGCTGGCACGGTCGGCGGATCCGGACTACGACGGCCTGCTCGTGGTGGCCGGGGCACGACCTTCGGGTCCGGTCGCCGGACTCGAACTGCGCTGGGCGACCGTCACGCCGGACGGTGTACGCGGGGCCGCGCGGGCGCTACCCGCCGAACTCCCGGCCCGGGAATCGGCGTTCCTCACTCCGCTCGAGATCCGGCCGGTCGACGGCGACGGCCACGCGGATCTCGCCCTGGCCCTCACACTTCCGTGCTGGACTCTGCTGGGGATGCTGGACCGGGCGCTGGAACTCGCTCGCGCCCATGTCGCGATCCGCGAACAGTTCGGGCGGCCGCTTTCCCAGTTCCAGGGGGTGCAGTTCCAGCTCACCGATGCGGAGGTGGAGCGCCGGGGAGTCGACCTGCTGGCCCGGTACGCGCTCTGGAGTATCCAGACCGGTCGCCCGGAAGCGATCGACGACGCGCTCGCGCTGCGGCTGGCGGCGCTCGAGGCCGCCGATATCGTGTTCCGCGTCGCGCACCAGGTGCACGGTGCCGTCGGTTTCTGCGACGAGACCACCCTGTCCTGGCTGTCCCGGTACAGCCTGGCGCTGCGCCGATTCCCATTCGGCGCGGTGACCACCGAGGAACTACTGACCGAGCGGATCGGGCGGCGCGGGCTGACCGGTCTGTTCTCCGACCCGGCGGGAGTGTGAGGCACTGTGCGATACGACCTGCCCGAGGTCCTTACCGTCACCGGTGCGGGCCCGGTGCGCACTGTCACTATCAATCGCCCCGCGGAACTGAACGCGGTGAACGCCGACCTGCACTGGGCGCTGGCGCAGGTCTGGCGGCAGCTGGCAGCCGATCCCGACGCGCGGGTGGTGATCCTCACCGGGGCCGGGCGGGCGTTCAGCGCCGGCGGCGACCTGGACTGGATCACCTCCTTCCTCGACGATCCGATAGCGCGCGACGAGAGCATCCGGGAGGGTGCGGAGATCATCGAGGAGTTGCTGCGTTTCCCGCTGCCCGTGATCGCCGCGGTTAACGGTCCGGCGGTGGGATTGGGCGCGAGTATCGCGATTCTGTGCGATATCGTCCTGATCTCCGAACGCGCCCATCTGGCCGACCCGCATATCGCGGTGGGGCTGGTGGCCGGCGACGGCGGCGCGGCGTTCTGGCCGCTGCTCACCCCGATCCTGCGTTCGCGTGAGTATCTCTACACCGGCGATCGGATCGATGCGGTGACCGCCGTGGAACTCGGGCTGGCCAGCCGGACGGTGCCCCCCGACGACCTACCGACGGCGGCGCGGGCCTTGGCCGATCGGCTGGCCGCGCTCCCGGCGCAGGCGCTGAACAGCACCAAACGTGTAGTGAACATGTATCTTTCGCAGGCGCTGGCGGGTCCGCTCCAGGCCGGTTTCGCCGCCGAGGTAGTGACCATGCAGTCGGCTGAGCACCGGGAACGGTTGCAGGCCCTACGGGAGCGGGCACGGTGACGGCGCGGAGGTGCCCATGAGCGACAGGGATCTCGCGGCATTCCGGGACACCGTACGGCAATGGTGCCGCGCCAATATCCCCACGGACTGGCGGAACGCCCAGACCGGTGCCACCGATGCGGACTTCGTGGCGTTCCAGCGCGACTGGTTCCAGCGGTTGCGGACGGCCGGCTACGCGGTGCCGCACTGGCCCCGTGAATACGGCGGCGGGATGCCGATCCCGGAGCAGATCATCCTCTACCAGGAACTCGCCGCGCACGACGCGCCGCGGCTGGTACTGGCGTTCGTCGCGCTCCACCATGCCGCGGCCACGTTGCTCGCGGCGGGCACGGACGAACAGCGGCAGCGGCACCTGTCCGCGATCCTCGACGGGGAACTGTGGGTGCAGGGGTTCTCGGAACCGGGCGCGGGATCGGATCTGGCCGCGCTGCGCACCGCGGCCCGGCGCGACGGAGACGACTATGTGGTCACCGGGCAGAAGGTGTGGGCCAGCGGAGCACAGTACGCCGATTGGTGTCTGCTGCTGGCGCGTACCGATCCCGAAGCACCCAAACGCAAGGGCATCTCGTACTTCCTGATGGATATGCGCAGTCCCGGGATCGCGGTGCGGCCCATCCGCCAGGCCACCGGTGAGGCGCATTTCTGTGAGATGTTCCTCGACGAGGTGCGGATACCGGCCGCGAATCTGATCGGTGCCGAGAATCAGGGCTGGCAGCTGGCGCAGCGGACACTGGGCGCCGAACGCGGGCTGACCATGCTGGAACTCGCGGAGCGGCTCGGCAATGCCGGGTTCCGGTGGCTGGTGCAGGAATGCCGGAAACCGGATGCCTGCGGGCGGCGCCCGGTCGACGACGGATATATCGCCGATCGGCTGGCCCGGCTCGAGATCGAACTCACCGGGCTGCGCGGTCTGTGCCGTGACCTCGTCGAACGGCACGACGCGGGCACCGTCGCCCCGGCCGATGCGTCCGTGGTCAAGCTCTACTACAGCGAGCTCTTGCAGCGGATGACCGATTTCGGGGCCGAAGTCTGCGGCCTGCCGGGCCAGACCGTGCTGCGTAAACCGATGTCGGGCGGCTGGGAGTCCGGTGCCTGGGTACTGGATTTCGTCGGCTCCTGGGAGTGGACGGTTCCGGGCGGCAGCAGCGAGATCCAGCGCACCATCATCGGGGAGCGCGGTCTGGGGCTGCCCAGGGAACCGGCGGAAGCATGATGAGCGGCGAGTTCACCGAATTCCACGACGAACTGCGCACCGTGGCCCGGGAACTGCTCGGTAAATGCGGCGCAGCGGACGGGATCGACTGGCCGGCACTGGTCCGAGCCGGTTGGACGGGTCTCGAGGTGGCGGACGGCTACGGTGGGGCCGCGGCCGGCTATTCCGAGGTCGGCATTCTGCTGGAGGAGGTGGGCCGGGCGGCCGCGCGCACCGCGTATCCGAGTGTGGCTTCGGTGGGTATCGGCGCGCTGTCGCTGCTCGAGCCGAACGCCCACCGGGACGCGGTGCTGCGCGAAACCGTCACGGGTACCGCGATCCCGATCGCGGTACTGGGAGGAAATATGGTGCCGGCGGCCGGCGGCGAAACGGCTTGTGCCGGCACCGGAGGCATAGTACCCACATTCCGGCTGACCCAAACCACCGAGGGATTCGAATTATCCGGAACAGCCGATTTCGTTCTCGACTCGCCAGCGGCGACCACGCTCCTGATTCCGGCGCACGCTGTGGACGGAACCGTGCGTATCGCCCTCGTCGCATCCGGGGCGTCCGGGCTGCGGATCGACGACCGGCCCGTGGTGGACGAGACCAGATCGGTGGGGCAGGTATCGGCGCGGGGAGTCGTCCTGGCCGCGGAGGCCGTCCGACCCTTACCGGCCGATGGCGGCCGTGGGCTCCGGGCTCTCTACGACCGTGCCGCACTGGCGGTGGCCTGCGACAGTGCCGGAATCTGTGCAGCCATGCTGGACGTGACGGTCGAATATGTAAGGCTGCGTGAGCAGTTCGGTCGGCCTGTCGGCTCCTTCCAGGCGGTCAAACACGCATGCGCCGATATGCTCGTGGACCTCACGATCGCCCGCCGCCTGGTATCGGACGCCTTGTCTGTCCCGGTGGACGGCTCCCCGGATTCCGTCCGGGCGGTTTCGGCGGCCAAGGCCTACACCGGTGAAGCCGGTGTGCGGATCGCCGGAAAAGCCGTTCAGCTGCACGGCGGTATCGGCTACACCTGGGAGAGCGGTATCCACCGCTACCTCAAACGGGCCACACTGAACCGCGCGCTGTTCGGTTCCCCGGCCGACCACCGCCGCGAGTTCGCCCGCCGCTATCGCGAGGATTGATCTCCTCTTGCGGATCGCTCGGTAGAGCCGGCTGCCCAGCTGGATCATCAAATCCCACATGAGAATCAGGCCGGCCTGCTGCACCTCAGGTTAGGTAGGTGCAGGGTGTGGTCAGCCGCAAGTGTCGGTGGCGTCTGCGACGATCGGCACCGGGGGCTACTCCTTCCGAATCTGGATCGAGGTATCCAGTGTGGCGGTCTTGTCTATCGACGGACCGCGCCATGTCCTGACACCTGAAGGTGCGGAACCCCGAGTCGGGCTCTCGACGCGAACCGAGGAACAGAGGCAGATGGGATCACACGAGAGGCTCATACCGGAGCGAACGATCGACTCGTTGCTCGCGGCGGAGCTCGTCCGGCACGACCCGTACGCACTGATCTGGTCGCCTTCGCAGTTCGATGACGCGGCAGATCACGTTCTGTACGGCGAACGCGCCCGCTTCGGAGTATTTGAATGTAAAGCCGTGAGCAGTAACGGATCACTAGATCCGGTGGCTCCGTGGAAGATCGAGATAAAGCGGACGCAGCTGAGCGACTACGCCGACCTGCCGTACCCAGTCATATATCTATTCCTTGCACGGCCGGTCGCGCCTCACTCCCCGGAGTACCGTCCGTGCTCGATCGGGTCGTGCGCAGACGGAACGTGTCAAGCATGTTGCCGTGACACCCGGACATTGGGTTCACTCGCTCCGCATGTCCAGTCGTCTCCGCTGCCACTACGGTTGCAGCCTTGGTTCTGCCACTGGGCTTGGGTGATCACAGCCAAGGATCTACTCGCCCAACTCGATCGAGCGGCGACTGCGCCCTGGAAATCGAAGACCATCCACCTCGATGACAGTTTCTTGCGTTCCCTCTCGGGAGCAACGCGGTTGTGCCACGCGTTTCGTGAGATCGCCAAGAACGAGCGATGGACAGTGACCACGGAGTTTCTGGGGGGAATGATGCGGGATGTTCATTGGCCTCGGGTAAGCGAGGATGACCCTGGATCCACCCCGCCGATATACAGCATCTTGTCCTCCGGCCCGTATGGCGGATAAGTGTGCACACGATGTGGTCACACATGCCGGATAACGGACCGGCAGGGGGAGGACGGAAACCGTTGTCTACCTGTGTATGAGGGGGCAGGTGGGGTACACCGGATCACTGCCGAGCACGGTTTCTGGCTTGCTCGAAATGAGAAGCGCCCACAAGTCCGTGACGGTTCGAACACCACGGCGACGGTGGATTACTCGGCCGCCGAGGCGTGAGCGGCAACGACCCGCCAGCCATGGGAGTCGTCGTGCGCCCAGGTGCGGGTATAGCGCATCCTGGCCGCGAATGGTGACCCGTGAACGCTTCCCTCGACGAGGCCGAGGAACCACGTGACCCCGGTTGTCCCTTCCACCAGTACAGTCAGCTGTTCTTCCTCGAGCTTGTTCACGATCTGAGCTTTGGTGCGGTGCAGCTCGAGATCATCGGCCTTGGTTACCGTGTCGGCGCCGAGCGTGAAGATCAACCGATCATCGAGTAACTCATCCAGCACCTGGACATCCCCAGCCAGCTGCGCGGCCTGAAGTCGCCGTTCAGCTTCTCGCAAGTCCTTCTCCATGGCCTCCACCCTGCCAGCTCGGTGTTGGTCGAGCCCTCCCGTTTCGCTGACAGCAGACCTGCGCCCGCGGATTCCGGACCAGGCACCACTGCGCCGTTCGGGTTGGCCGGTGGCGAGGAATCCGTAGATACCGAGGGGGATGACGCCGGCGCCGATCCAGGCCCAGCCGCGGTGTTCGCGCACGCCTTGCCGGACCAGCCAGGCGCCACCGATTTCGGCGACGGCAGCCTGCCTGCTCCGGGTACTGACGGTGCCCACCCAGGCTGCGGTCCGGTTCGGCCAGCAATCCGCGGCGTTCGTAGTAGCGCAGGGTCTGGGTGTTCACCCCGGCGGCGGCCGCGAGCTCGCTGGTACGCAACCTGGTCATCGCCCGTCCCCGATCCCGGCCTGCACCCGGGCGGCGAAAGCGTCGAGGACCTCGATGTAGGCGGCGGGAACCCCGACGACCATCACCGGACCCTCGGTCGTGGTGGCGAAGTCGAAGGTGAAGAACGAGCAGCAGCTCGACTCCCGCCCCGCAAGGTCCCGGGCAGCCTGTTCGGTATCACCGGTGAGCACGAGTTCCAGACGCTGCGGGCCCGGCCGGCGGATGCTGCGGACCGCGTCGGCGAAGAGCCGGTCGAACTCGGCGACCCGGATCGGCTGTTCCACGGTGGGCAGGGTGCACGAATCCGGCACCCAGTCGCCCTGAGCGGGTGAATTCGTCATGTATCGCCCGGTACAGGATGCAACCCCGAAAGCCGATCGCGGCTGGACACCGACAGGTGTAGTCATCGCTGCTCAGGCGGTACTCGGCCGGAGCAGCGCGGCGAGATCCGGTGGGGTCGGCATCGGCTGACGCAGCCCGACACGGGCCCGGCCGGTATTGCCCTCGGGGTAGCGACCGGCCAGGGAGCCGGGCGCGGCCACGATGATCCGCACCACCTGGCCGAGGGCCTCGCGACGGTCGCGCTGGCGCACCGCGAGGCCGAGCATGGCGGCGTGGTTTCGAGTGTGCAGCCATGGATCGGGTTGAGACAGGATGTGTGCACGCTCCAGAGGCATCCATCGGCCCTCGTCGACGGCCGCGGACTTCGCGGCAGCCATTTCCTGGTGGTAGCGGGCGCGGGCGGGTTCGGGCAGGCGCGGCATCAGAGGTCCTTTCCGGTGGGATGGTCGCAGCAGTCGCAGTCGTCTTCGTCGGCGGCACCGACGGTGAGCGCGGTCGGGGTGGGGCAGCAGGTATCGCCTTTCCAGGCGTTGCGTCCTTCTTTCACCGCGATCGCGGCGATGAGCAGCGCGGCGATCGGATCGGCCCACGACCACCCGAACAGGCTGTTGAGCAACAGTCCGACGAGCAGAACCGCTGAGAGATAGGTGCACAGCAGGGTCTGCTCGGAATCGGCGACCGCGGAAGCGGATCCGAGTTCGCGCCCGGCGCGGCGCTGCGCGGCCGACAGCGTCGGCATGATGATCAGGCTCGCGGCGGCCAGCCCGATGCCGATCGCCGAGTGCTGGGCTTCGCCGAGCCCGAATAGTGCGTGGATCGAGTCGACGGTGACGTAGAGGGCGAGAGCGAAGAAGGAGAACGCGATGATCCGCAACGCGACCTTTTCCCGCGCCTCAGGCTCGCGGCCGGCGAACTGCCACGCCACCGCGGCCGCCGAGGACACTTCGATCACCGAGTCCAAGCCGAACCCGATCAACGCGGTCGAGGACACCCGGGCACCTTCGGTCAGCGCGATGATCGCCTCGATCACGTTGTAGGTGATCGTCGCGGCGACGAACCAGCGGATCCGCCGCGCCAGCAACGCCTTCCGATCCGGATCCGGCCCGACGGCGCCCGCGGAAGGAAGCGAGCGCATACCGAGCGAAGCCATCAGCAGCAGCCCTCGGTCTCGGCGTCCGGGCAGCACGCCGGATCCACCGCCAGCACCAACCCCAGCAGATCACCCAACGCCGCAGCGATCCGGGCATCGGCCAGTTCGTACCGGCTGCGCCGGCCCTCGGGCACCGCCACCACCAGCCCACAGCCACGCAGGCAGGCGAGGTGGTTGGACAGAATCTGTCGGGTCACCCCGATCTGCTCGGCCAGCTCCGAGGGATATCCCGGGGTCTGCCGCAGGCTCAGCAGGATCCGGGTGCGAGTCGGATCGGACAGGGCGTGCCCGAAACGAGCGAGGGCGTCGGTGTGGACAGCGGTCTCCATACCCGGAAAGGTACATCAGATTCTGTATTCAGAAAATAATGAACCTTCAAGGAGGACCGGGGCGGCCACTACCCTCTCGATACCGGGCAACGGCCGCCTTTCATGAGCGCGGCGGCGCGGGGCCACGCTTCCGTGCCGCGGGGTGCGGCCAAGCTCGGTTTCGCGCCAACCCGCGAGGCAGACGCCTCTATGGCATCAGCTGGAGGCCAGTTTCGGCGCCGTGCTGGCGTTGTGGCTGTTCGGTCCATTCCTGGTCGCCAACGGCGGAGGGACCGACGATGTCGTGTTCCACGTCGTCGTGACCGTTGGCTACCAGTGGCTTCGCAGCCGAACCCGCCCTGGGGTGGTACTCGATACAGGTTCGCAACCTGACAACTCGGGCGTGGCTGGGTGGGGTAGCTCAGCTGAGTCCGGCGATTTCCTGGGCGATTGCGGCGAGGCGGGTCTGGGCAGCCGAGACGACACTGTGACGGTTCTTGTGGGCTTCCTCGTGGGCGAGGATTGCTCGGATATCGGCGGGGTCGGTGAGTTCTTTGACCTCGGCGACGGCTTGGCTGACGTTCAGTTCGTCGTAGTCGTCGATGGGCAACTCATCGGATTCGAGGACACCGGTGGTGGTGCGGATCGAACGAAACGCGTCGGCGGCGGTGTCGGCGCCTTCGCTGCGGGTGACCTGCTCGGCGGTTTCGAGGGCGGCGTCACGGGAGGCCGTCAGGGTCTTTACGGCGACATCGCCGGCCCGCGCGCCCTGGGCGAACAGTCCGCCGAGCGCGGGCGAGGTGGCGCGGACGGTGTCCAGGGCCCTGTCCAGGCTACGCGCGGACCAGGAGAGCGGGAGGTTGACCATCTTCACCGCGGTCCCGGCGGCCGCCTGCAAGGGAGTGCGGCGAAGCGCGGCAGGCCCGCCGAGGGCATCCTCGGCCAGGACTATGGTCAGCCAATCCACGGTCGCGGAATGCGCGGTGATCAAACGATCCGCCAACGTCACCACATCGGTTAGTTGGGCGGTAGTCGCCAGCGCTTTGAGGTAACGGGCGCGGTCGAAAAGTTGATGTTCGAGGGCGAGGTCGCCGAGCAGGGCCTCGTCGAACGGTTGAGCCTGTTCGACCATCGCCTTGATCGCGGCCGAGGCGCGGCCGAGGAACGGGCCGACTACGTCCGGAACTTCGCCCAGATCGCGCATGGCGGCCTCGATGGCTTCAACGCGGGCGCGGGCGTTGTCGGCGTTCTCGGACAACTCCCGCCGCACCGCGTCGGTGCGGGCCTGAGCGGTACGAGTCTCGGCGACCTGGATCTCGGTGTTGGTCAGAGCGAGGATGGCGCGCAACTGCGCCAGCAATGTAGAGGTATCGGGTGTGTTCATCGAAAACCTCGTCCCTTCGGCGTTGACAGCATCGGATGGGCGCAACGCTGCACCTCTGGCGGGCTTACCCAGCAATACCGGCGAGTAACCTGCCTCCCGAGGCGCAGACGACCTGGTCACGCCATCGCCACAACCGAACGGTTCGTTCGAGCGATCGCCCCATCCGATGCCGCTGTACCACTAGCTGAGCGGTGCTACAGAGCTGTCTGCCGAATCGGCCGAAGGGGCCATCGTGGGCCACGCAGCGAAAAGTGTCGGTACTAACGGAACTACGGGGGAATCATTTGATCTCTCCCATGGTGACCGCGACTGAAACCGATGGGTATGGCGTGGCCGGAGCTGGTTGCTGGTGAGTCGCCGTAGTCGCTGGCCTCAACGGGTGGCGTTCAATGCTTCCTTCACCCCTGTGCGGAATTCTGTGAACATGCCCTCCACCATGGTTCTCGTCGCCTGCGGAGCAGTGTGGGGAGAGCCTGCGTCGAACGGTGGCTGCGGTGCGTATTCGGCCATCAGTTGCACCGTTTCCGCGTAGCGTTGGTCGCGCAGTAGCGAGAGGATGATGTAACCGAGGTCCATTCCAGCGCTCACACCGGCGCCGGTGACTCGATTACGGTCGACGACGACCCGCGAATCGGTGGGTATCGCGCCCGCTTCGGCGAGTAGATCTCGTGCGGCCCAGTGTGATGTGGCCCGGTAACCGCGCAACAGACCCGCCGCGCTCAGCAGCAGCGAACCGGTGCAGACACTGGTGACCCATCTCGCTCTTGCGCCGAGATCCGCAACGAACTGAACCACGCTGTCGTCGCGCATGGCGGCCAGCGTTCCGTTCGTTCCGCCGGGTATGAACAGCACATCGACGTCAGGAGGGCATTGATCGAAGGTTGCCGTCGGTGTCAGGATCACTCCGGTGTCGGTGACTATCGGATCCGTGGTGGCCGCGACCTGATGCACGGTGGCTCCGGACAGGCATGCGAATGCATATTGGGGGCCGACGAAGTCCAGTGCTGTGCACTGAGGGTAGAGCAGCATGGCGATCTGCTCGTTTCCGTCGAGCAGAGGTTCATCGGCCAACTGGGTGTGTGTCGCGGTATCGCCCGGCGATTCGGTGTGCCTACTCAGCCATGGCATCCCCGCCAAAGCCGCAGTAGCGCCCAACAGGAAATCCCGGCGACCAGCAAACATCTCTGCCTTCCCATAACAGTGGATTCTCAATACTGCGGTACAACAGATTCATCGTATTAACGTGGACACGTTAATACTACGATGCGTAGTAGATATTGTAGCGATACTCCCGCTGGATCCTTCGCGGACTTGGCGCGGACCACAGCGAACGCAGCCTCCCGTCATCGGCGCCACCTGACACCGCGAAAGCACCGCCACATATCGCTGCGAGTCACACGCCCAGGTCGATCGAAATCGATGACTGTTCAAAAAACGTGTCGCAAAGTCTGTCCGTTCAATAACTGCGAAGCACCCTTTTATGTACGATTTCCGGGTGACGGATACCGATGCGCTCGAACCGCTTTCCCTCGATGGTGATGCTCTCGACCCGATCGGCGGGAGAGGAGCCCTGATCGGGTACGCCCGCGTCTCGACCCGGGACCAGAGTCTGGATCGGCAGACCCGCGCGTTAAAGGCGGCCGGCTGCAAGAAGGTGTTCGCCGACAAGAAGTCCGGGAAAGACGTCGAGCGCGAGCAGCTGTCGGCGTGCCTGGACTACATGCGCGCCGGCGACACCCTTGTGGTGGCATCGCTGGATCGGCTCGGGCGGAGCTTGCAGGACCTGATCTCGATCGTGGCCGACCTGCGCCGCCGAGGTATCGGGTTCCGGTCCCTGCATGAAGCGCTCGATACCACCACCCCGGGCGGTCGGCTGGTGTTCCATGTGTTCGCCGCGTTGGCCGAATTCATCCGCGAGCTCATCGTTGATGGCACCCACGAGGGCCTGGCCGCGGCTCGGGCCCGCGGGCAGCGCCTCGGCCGGCCACCGGCCATGAGCGAGGAGCAGGTCCGGCAGGCCCGCGCACTGCTCACCCGGCCCGACGAGTCGGTGTCCTCGATCGCCCGACTACTGGGGGTGTCCCGGACGACGCTGTACAAGTACGTTCCAGAGCTGACCGCGAAAAGCTGACCGACCCGATCTACACCCAAGCCCATCATCGGCCGGCACTGAGGTAGTGGGCTGCAAGCAGATCAGTTCGGCCAGGGCAAACTGCCCGGCCCGGCTGAACCGCGCTACGCGAGGGTCAACCGCTCGTGAGATCGGCTGTCACTGCACCGGAATGCCCGACTCCGGAGTTTGGGCCGCCGGCCGCGCCCAGTCCGGCGCTGACGGCTACGAGTACGCCGTCCATCGCACCTGGCACCACGGAAAGGATCCCCACCTCGGTTCTGACTGGGCTGAGCCAGCCCGACGCGGTCCTCGCGGCCGGCGTCCTGGCGTTGGGGGCCGCGCTGCTCGCGTTCATCGGTGTGATGGCGACCCGCCGCCAGACCGGGCGGCACTTCGCCGCCACGCACGAGCTGGATCAGATCAAGGCGCTGCGTGAGCGCTACACCACCTGCGCCGAGCAGCTCGCCCACGATGATCCGGCGGTCCGCACGGCAGGCGTGCACGGACTGGGTGCCCTCGGCGACGACTGGTTCGCCCGAATCGGGACACAGAATCGCACTCTCCTGGCTCGATTTCGACGCGCAAGCGCTCGAAAGGCGCAGCGAGAGGCCGTGCGCAGCACTGGCAGGAAGTGCAGGTGTGTGTCGAGCTGCTGTGCGCCTACTTGCGCTCCTCTATCCGGGCGCCGGCAGATTCCGGGCCCGCGGCGCGATCGGCGAAGTGCAGCAGGCCGTCACCGGCGGATTTGTACGCGTGCCCCCAGCGCACCACGCCATCGGGGAGGGAATCCAGCAGCAGGTCGCGCAGATCGGCCCGGTCGACCTCGGGACGCTCGAGCGGGGCGTCGTCGGGCGTGTCCTCCTGGAGCAGCAGGGTGCCGTCCGGCTCCAGCAGGCGCATATGCTGCCCTTCGCCGCGGGCGATCGCGTGGAACTGGTCGATCAGGCCGGCCGCGTGTAGCGCTCGCTGCCCGTCGCAGCGCCGACCGGCAGACGAACAACGCAACCCGTGGCCGAACCGATCGCTGCCGGACGACGGCCGGGCGAGCGGGTCGATGGAGTTACCGGGACTCCGCGGGGGTGAGCCGCTCGGCCGCCAGCCGCCGCAGATCGCTCGATTTGATCTTGGCGCTGCCGGTCAGCGCGAGATCGTCCTCGGTGAAGAACAAGATCTCGCGCGGCACCTTGTAGCTGGCGAGCTGTGCGCGCAGATGATCCCGGATCTCCCCGGCGTCGAGGGCCCGACCGGTATGCGGGACTACGCACGCGACCACCATCTCGCCGAGCGTCTCGTGCGGTACGCCCACCGTCCGGCCGATCTTCACGCCCGGATAGTGACCGAGAACCTCGTCCACTTCGAGCGGTGAGACATTCGCGCCGCCGGTTTTGATGATGTCGGTGAGCCGGCCCTCCCAGTACAGCCGCCCCTGGTCGTCGAGGTAGCCGCCGTCGCCGGTGTGGAAATAACCGTCGTCGTCCAGGGTTTCGTCGAGTGGGATCCCGAGGTAGCCGAGCATCAGAGTCGGGCCCTTGACACAGATCTCCCCGTGTTCGCCCCGGAGCAGTGCCGCGCCGGTCAGCGGGTCGGCGATCTTCACCGTCGACCCGGGCAGTGGTACCCCGCTGCTACCGGCGATGGTCTCCTCTGGCGTGCATGCGGGGAAACAGGTGGTGATGGTGAAGGTTTCGGTATTGCCGTAGGCGTGGCCGGGTTCGGTCCAGTCGGTGTCGATGGTCGGGTGGGTGGCCAGCGGCAGATCCCGGTCCACGAACCGCAGGCTGCTCAGATCCGCTGTCTCCCAGTTGGGCGCGCCCTGGAGCTGGGCGTGCTGATGCGGCCAGGCCACCGGGAAGTTCACCCGCTGCGACTGGATGAGCTCGAGCGCCGCGGCGGCGTCGAACAGCGATTGCAGGATCAGGGTGCCGCCCGCGGCGAGGGTCGCACCCAGCGCCTGCGCGAAATTCCCGGACCAGAAGAAACCGTTGGCGGTCCAGCAGCGCACCTCGTCGCCGGTGCCGAAACCGAACATGCGCCGGAAACGCCACATCTGCAGCGTGACACCGCGATGCGCGCTGCGGATACCTTTCGGCTTGCTGGTGGTGCCGGAGGAGAAGAACAGGACCGCGGTATCGCTGGGCTGCACCGTCGCGGCGGTGGCCTCGATCAGGGCCGGGTCGGTCCCGGTGCCGCGCGCGAGGAAGGCATCCCAGTTCTCCACCGCGCCCCCGGGTAGCGGGTCGCCCACCACGGCGAGATGCCGCAGGAAGGGATACGCCGGGGCGGCCGCCGCGCCAGGGGCGGCGGAAGCGAGCCGGGGTTCGAGTTCGGTGAGGACAGCGCCGAAATCCGTTTTCGCCACGGTCCTTTCGAACAGCAGTACCGACACGCCCGAGACTCGCAGCAGATGGTCCAGCTCGGGCGCGGTCGAGAAGGTACTGAGCGCGACCGCCACCCCGCCGGCCAGCGAGGTCCCGAAAACGGCCGCGAGCCATTCGGCGCGGTTGGTCATGAGCACACCGACCCGGCTGTCCTTGCCGACCCCGCAGGCGTGCAGCGCCCGGGCCACCGCCTGTGCCCGGTCCCACAGGTCGGCATAGGTCCACGCGGTCCCGTCGGCGGGGGAGATCAGCGCGGTACGCGACGCGTACTGTGCGGTGACCTCGCGCAGGAATCCCGGAAGCGTGAGCGTCCCGAGCCCCGGTTCCTCGCTCAACGGCGGTCCCGCGACGATCGCCGCCGTCCGGTCGGGGGTGTGCTGTGGCCCGGTGCTCATCGCCGGTTGTCCTCTCTGACAGTGATCCCGCGTCGAGCGCGGGGTTCCGCCGCTACAGCGGGAGTTCGACCTCGGCGGTGCAGCTGACCAGCTTGCCGCCGTCCTGATCGGTGAGCGTGAGTTTCACCTGCACCAGGGGGACGCCCCAGGTGGATTCCGGGTTCTTGTCCACGATCTCGGCGTCGAAATAGGTGACATCGCCTTCGAACGCCGGTAGCCGGAAATCGGCTTTGGTGTGCCGCACCATTCCGTCGTTACCTGCCCAGTAAGCCAGGTAGTCGGTGCACCAGCCGCCCATCGTGGCCCCGTACCCGTAGGCGCGGGCCATCCCGACATCACCGGCTTTCTCCGCGTCGATATGACCGCGTGACGGGCCGACGTAGAGACCGTCGCGCAGGCGCGGGTCGATCTTGGTGCCTTCTTCGTCGAATCCGAATCCCTCGGTCCAGCCCGGGTCCTGATAGACCCAGGGATCGTCGATACCCGAGGGCGCGGTCCACCGGAAGGTGCCCCAGATATTGAAGAGGAACGCCCGGTATTCGGTGGTGAAGCTGGCGATACTGTGCGGGCCGATCACCCGGCGCGGCAATTTGTCGCCGACCTTCACCTCGTCGAAATGCGGTGAGACCCCGAGCCGATTGGATATCAACCATTCGGTGCGCAGTGCGTCCACCTCGGCGAGTTCGGCGGCCGTCCATTTCTTGATCTCACCGAGCTGGCTCTCGTACATACCCCGCTTGGTGGCCTCTTCGACGAGATAGCGGATGGCCGTCGACCGTTCCTTGGCGACGAGCGTGCCGTGCTGGTTGCGGTGGACGGTATCGCCCCGGGAGAACATGGTGGGCCCGGCGAAATTCGTCTGGGCCACCTTGTAGTCGTGGAAACGCCGCTCCTGGAACAGCTGGTCGCCCGGTCGTACCGGGCAGCCGTAGAACCACCATTCCTCGCCACCGAAGATCAGGTGGCTGTTCGGGATATGCCCCACGCAGGCCGGTGCCGCGCCGTGCCCGTAGTCCAGGGCGACCGCGATCGACTGCGGTGCGATCAGCCCGCCGTACCGGGATTCGCGCGCGAACTCCTGATCCCAGTGCAGTGGGTTCGGGTAGTCCATCGCCATCACCCAGCGGCGGATATCGGAGGTGCTGCACGGATCCCACAGTTGACCGCCGCCGATCGGTTTGCCGACCCGGTGGTCGACATCGCTCAGGTCCAGTTCGACGGTGGTTTCGTCCTGCTTCTTGCTCACGAGAACTCCTGCTCAGCGGTTCACATCGACGACGATCCGGCCGCGGACGGTGCCCGCGATGAACCCGTTCGCGGCCTCGACGGCCTCGCCCAGCGCGATTTCGCGGGCGATCGAATCGAGTACG
Organism: Nocardia jinanensis; assembly: GCF_014645735.1. Lineage (GTDB taxonomy): Bacteria > Actinomycetota > Actinomycetes > Mycobacteriales > Mycobacteriaceae > Nocardia > Nocardia jinanensis. The sequence continues at coordinate 145,089 of NZ_BMMH01000007.1, forward strand.
GCCGGATCCAGATCGCGGGCGAGCCGTGCCCAGGCATCGAGCCGTTTCTGCTGCGGCGCCATTACGCTGTCGACACCCAGCAGTGCGACGCCGCGCAGGATGAACGGGGCCACCGACGCCGGGAAATCCATGCCCTGGGCCAGGCCGCAGGCAGCCACCGCGCCGCCGTAGCGGGTCTGCGCGCAGGCATTTGCCAGTGTGTGACTGCCGGCGGTGTCCACGACGCCGGCCCAGCGTTCCTTTTGCAGTGGTTTGCCCTTGTCGGCCAACTCGGCGCGGTCGAGGACAGTGGTGGCGCCCAGCTGTTTCAGATAGGCGTGTTCGTCGGCCTTACCGGTCGCCGCGGCCACCGCGAAACCGGCCTTGGTGAGTAGGGCGATGGCGACGCTGCCCACGCCACCGGTCGCACCGGTCACCAGGATCTCACCGCTGTCGGGGGCGAGGCCGTGGCGCAGCAGGGCGTCGACACAGAGCGCGGCGGTATAGCCCGCCGTGCCGATGGACATAGCCTGGCGTTCGGTGAACTCGGCGGGCAGCGGGATCAGCCACTCACCGTTCAGCCGGGCCCGTTGCGCCAGGCCGCCCCAGTGGGTTTCGCCGACACCCCAGCCGTTGAGGACCACCTTGTCGCCGGCCGACCAGCGGGAGTGGCTGCTGGCGGTGACGGTGCCCGCGAGATCGATACCCGGGACCATCGGGAACTTGCGCACGACGGGGGAGGCCCCGGTGATCGCGAGGGCGTCCTTGTAGTTGAGCGTGGACCAGGCCACGTCGATCTCGACATCGCCCTCGGGCAGGCGGGCTTCGTCCACGGTGGTGAGCTCTGCCCGCGAGCCCGACTCACCCTTGTCGATGAGAACTGCGGAGAACATCGGTGATGTATTCCTTTCTCGATTCGTTCGGCTGCCGTTCCAGCGTCTCGAACGGCGGTGCCGAGGGACAGGGCGCCGATCCGTGAAAATACAGAGAATTATATTCTCTGAAACAAGAATTATATTTCCAGTAGTGATGACCGGTGTCAACACCCGCGGGCTCAGCGCGCGGTCCATCCGCCGTCGACGACGATGGTCTGCCCGGTCACATAGCGGCCCGAATCACCGGCCAGCCAGACGATGGCGCCGACGATATCCGCGGCGGTGCCCTCGGTGGGCAGTGGGATATTGCGGCGCAGATAGGCCCCGCCGCGTTCGCTGTCGTAGAGGCTGTCGGTGATCTCGCTGCGGAAGAACCCCGGCGCCACGGTGTTGACCCGGATCGAATGCCGCGCCCACTGCACCGCGAGTTCGCTGGTGAGCCCGGACAATCCGGCCTTGCTCGCGGCATAGGAGGCCTGCGGGATTCCCGGGATCCCGACCCGGCCGCTGATGGACGAAACGTTCACGATCGACCCCCGGCCGCAATCGCGCATGGCCGGGAACACCTGTTGGGCGAGCAGTAACGGGGACAGCAGATTGAGATCGAGGGTGCGCCGGATATCGGTCAGCGACTCCGCCTCCGCGTTCTCGGTGCCGAAGCGGTTACCGGCCGCGTTGATCAGGATCTCCGGTGGGCCGAGGGCTTCGGTCACCGCGGGGACGATCTCGGCGATCCGGCCGGGGTCGGCGAGATCGCAGCCCACCGCCAGGCCGCCGATTTCGCCGGCCAGGGATTCCAGCCGGTCCCGGCGCCGTGCCACCACCGCGACCCGGGCACCCAGCCCGGCCAGGGCCCGGCTCACCGCCGCCCCCAGCCCGGACGATCCACCGGTCACGACGGCCACCCGGCCGTCGAGCTCGAAGGGGCGCACAGCTGCCGCGCGGTCACCGTTCATTCCCGGCTCCCGCCCGCGATCAGGTCCGGGAGGTCGGTTCGCACCACCTTGCCCATGGCATTGATCGGCAGCGCGTCGACCACCGCCCACACCTCGGGAACCTTGTAACCGGCGAGCTCGGCTCGGCAGTGTCGCGCCAACTCCGTGAAATCGACTGTCTGCCCGCTGGTTTCGATCACCGCCGCCACCTGCTGGCCCAGCCGCTCGTGCGGCACTCCGCACACTGCCGCCTTGCCGACGGCCGGATGGCCCGCCAGCACCCGCTCCACCTCGAGCGGATAGACATTCGCGCTGCCACGAATGATGACCATCTTCTTGCGGTCCATGATCGTGAGCCAGCCGTCCGCGTCGACGGTGCCGATATCGCCGGTGGCGATCGGCCCGTCCGGCGGCGGAACCACCCGCCCGCCGGACCAGTGCCCGAGCATCGGTCGCCAGAGTCCGGCCCACGGCCCGTCCGTGCGCCCGGTCAGTCGTAATTCGCCCAGTTCGCCTGTGGGAAGCCGATTTCCGTCGTCGTCGTAGGCCGCGACATCGTACTGGGGCAGTACCCGGCCGCTGGCCCGTTGCTGCCACCGGTCGCCGGGCGGGTCGATGGCGACCACGGTCGGCGCCTCGGTGAGGCCGTAGGTGACCCGCGGTACCGGACCGTGAGCGTCCGCGAACGCCGTGCGGACCGCGTCCGGGGTATCGCTGCCGCCGCTCCACACCTCCCGCAGCGAACTCAGGTCGAGTTCCGGGCGGGCGGCCAGATCGTAGAGCTGGGCCGGGGCGCCGTTCCATACGGTCACCCCGTGGGTGGCGATCCATTCCGCGACCCCCGCGACATCGCGGCGGTCCATGATCACCGCGCACCCGCCGGCCTGCGCGGTGAGGAGAGTGGACAGCACCATCAAATTCAGGATGGTCAGCGGGAAACTGTCGCCCTTGCGCAGTTCCGGCCCCCAGCCGCGGGTGGCGACCAGCGCGGCGCCGGGTAGCAGGAGATTGCGCTGACTGTGTACCACCGCTTTCGGCCGCCCCGATGTTCCGCTGGTGAAGGCGATCCCGGCGGGGGCGTCCGGGTCCGGGGCGCTGCCGGGTGCCGCTCGTTCGCGCTGCGCGGCGGCCCACCGTTCCTTGTCGACGCAGGCGGGCGAGGCGACCAGACAGCGGGGCCCGGCCAGTACGACGCGCGGTTCGATCAGATCGTGCAGGTACTGCTGTTCGGTCGCGGCCAATGCCTCGCCGATTCCCGCCCAGACCGCGCCGATGCGCTGGGCCCCGTGGAAGGCGGCCACGATCTCGAGATCGTTGGGCAGGCAGGCCGCGACCCGGTCGCCGGGGCGCACCCCGAACGACCACAGTGCGGCCGCGGCCGCATCGGCCTGTTCGTCGAGTTCGCGGTAGGTCCAGGAGCCCGACGCGGCGACGACTGCGGTGGCATTCGGATTCGCGGCGAGCGCCGGTTCCAGCACCTCGCCGATGGAGGCCGGTAACCGGGCACCCGCGCCGGAGCCGCCGCGGAGTGCGGCGTTCTCGCCGCCGCCGGGTCCGGTGTACTCGCCATTGAAACTGGGCACCCATACTTGATATCACTATCCTTACAAAGATTCATCAGATAGCCGTCGATTTGTTCGGGCGGCCCGGTGGAGGTAGAGCGTATGCAGCACACAGGGCCGCTGGCCGGGGTGCGGGTGATCGATCTGACCGCGATGGTGATGGGTCCCTACTGCACCCAGATCATGGCCGATATGGGCGCCGATGTGATCAAGGTGGAACCCCCGGCCGGTGATAACACCCGCCATATCTCGGTGGGCCCGGCGCCGGGAATGGCGGGCGTATTCGTCAACGTCAATCGCGGGAAACGCAGTGTCGTCCTGGACCTCCGGGAACCGGCGGGCAAATCCGCGCTGCGCGAACTGGTCGCGGGCGCCGATGTGTTCATCCACTCCATGCGCGGCAGAGCTGTCGCCGCGCTCGGATTCGGCTATGAGCAGGTCGCGGCGGTGAATCCGGCGATCGTCTACACGAACTGCTATGGGTACGGCCGGCGCGGACCCGATGCCGATCGCACCGCCTACGACGATACGATCCAGGCCGAATGCGGTCTGCCTTATGTACAGGAACTTCTCACCGGCACACCGGGTTACGTGGGCACCATCATGGCCGACAAGATCGCCGGCCTGACCGCCGTCTACGCCACCACGATGGCGCTGTTCCACCGCGAGCGGACCGGGGAGGGGCAGGAGGTGGAGGTCGCGATGTTCGAGACCATGGCCGCCTTCATGCTGGTCGAACACGCCAACGGTGCCCTTTTCGAACCGGCGCTGGGTACCGCCGCCTATCCCCGTGCGGTGACTCCCGAACGTACCCCGTACCGCACTTCCGACGGTTATCTGTCCGCGCTCGTCTACAACGACAAACAGTGGACGGCCTTCGTGAACGCGGTCCGCCCGGCCTGGAACGGCCCGGAGTTCACGACGCTGGCCCAGCGCGCCCGGTGCATCGATACCGTCTACGCCCATCTGCGCGCGACCTTCGCCACCCGCACCACCGCGGAATGGCTCGAACTGCTGAACTCCCTGGACATTCCGGCCGCGCCGGTACGCACCCTGGATGATCTCTTTGACAACCCGCACCTGAACGCGGCGGGTTTCTTCGAAACCGTGCACAGCCCCGACGGCCCGCTGCGCTTCCCCGGCCCGCCGACCTGGTTCTCCCGTACCCCCGGTCGGGTGGCCGGTCCGGCGCCCCGGCTGGGCGCCCACACCCGCGAAGTGCTGGACGCGGTACGGGTCGCCACGCGCGATCCGGACCCCACCGGCCCGGTCGGTAACGGCAGGGGAACCCGGGCATGAGCGATATCGCCATCGATCTGGGGGAGTGGCTGCGGCCGGGCGACCGGGTCGTCATCGGGCAGGCCTGCGGTGAGCCGACCACCTTGATCGATGCCCTCATCGATCAAGGGCCCCGGATCGGAAACCTGTCCGCGTTCACCGCCACCAGTTTCTCCGGCTTGTTCGCACCCGGTACCAGCCGGTCGTTCGCGCTGTCGAGTATGGGAGCCATCGGTGCGTTGCGCAGTCTGACCAGAACTCACGAACTCGATATCGTGCCCTGTCACGTCGGCCGGGTGGCCGCCATGATCGAATCCGGCGAACTCGGCTGCGATGTGGCCTTCGTCCAGGTCAGCCCCGCGGATGCCGACGGTAGGCACAGTTTCGGGCTGATCAGCGATTACGTCCGTGCGGCGGTTTCCCGGGCCCGGGTGGTGATCGCGGAGGTGAACGAGCAGGTGCCCTACACCTTCGGCGAATCATTGGCCGCCACCGAGATCGATTGCGCGGTAGCCGTATCGAGCCCGCCGGTCGAGGTGCCACCCGCCGCGATCGCGGCCGTGGACGAGGCGATCGCGCGCCACATCACCGACTACATCGGCGACGGCGCGGTACTGCAGGTCGGGATCGGCGCCGTCCCCGACGCGGTGGTGCGGTCGCTGCGCGATCGCCGCGACCTCGGCGTCCACTCGGGGATGCTGGGTGACGGTCTGGTGGATCTCGTCGAGGCCGGGGTGATCACCAACGCACGCAAAAGGATCGACCGGGGTGTCTCGGTCACCGGCGCGCTCATCGGCACCCGGCGTCTCTACGATTTCGCGCACCGCAACCCGGCGGTGCGCATGTGCGCGACGTCCTACACCCACGATGCTGCCGTACTCGCCCAGGTCGAGAACCTCGTCACGCTCAATTCCGCCCTGGAGGTGGATCTGACCGGACAGGTGAACGCGGAACAATCCGGCGAGAGCTATCTCGGCGGTACCGGCGGCCAGGTGGATTTCGTGCGGGCCGGGCTGCGCTCGCCCGGCGGCCGGTCGATTATCGCGCTGCCCGCCACCGCCCGAAACGGCACCGTCAGCCGGATCGCCGCGGTGCTGTCCGGGCCGGTCACCACCGCCCGGAGCGAAGTGGACATCGTGGTCACCGAGTACGGTGCCGCCGAACTGGCGGGGCGGTCGCTGGCCGACCGCGCCCGCCGCCTGATCGGTATCGCACACCCGGACTTCCGCGACGATCTGGCCCGCACCGCGCATCTCATCGCGAAGCGAGGTTTCTAGATGGAGGACGCCGTACTCTTCGATGCCCGCGACGACGGCATCGCGGTGATCACCCTCAACCGCCCGCATACCCGCAACTGTCTGTCCGCGGAGGTCCGGGCCGGATTGTTCGCGGCCTGGGACCGTTTCGAAAACGACCCGGCGCTGCGGATCGCGATTCTCACCGCAGCCGGACCGAAGGCGTTCTGCGCGGGCGGTGATCTGCGCGAGATGGTGGATACCGGGATGGCCGAACCGCCCCGGGACATGTTCCCCGTCCCCTACGACACCATCGAGCTGTCCAAGCCCACGATCGCCGCGGTCAACGGTGCCGCTTTCGCCGGTGGCTGGATGATCGCCCAGGCCTGTGATCTGTGCGTGGCCAGTACCACCGCGACCTTCGCGGTGAGCGAGGTGAAGGTGGGGCGCAGTTCGCCGTGGGCCGCACCGCTGATCCATATGATCCCGCAGCGCGTCATGATGGAGATCCTGCTCACCGGTAACCCGATCAGCGCGGCCCGAGCCTATGAGATCGGCCTGGTGAACCGATTGTCCGAACCGGGCGAATTGCTCGATACCGCACTGGAACTGGCCGCCTCGGTGCTGGCAGGTGCTCCGCTATCGGTGCGAGCTGCCCGCGAAACCGTGATGCTGGCAACGGAGATGGGGCGGTCGGCCGCACTGCGGGCGGCCCGGCACGCGTCGGCGCGGGCCTATCACAGCGCGGACGCCCGAGAGGGCCCGGCGGCGTTCGCGGCCGAGCGGTCGCCGCGGTGGACGGGGAAGTGAGACGGCTCCCGGTTCGGCGTGGGCCGGTGTGCCACAGCGGTCGCATCCCGTCGCGCCGAAAACCCCGGGGTGGAGCGAGCCGGGATAGTTCCTTCGTACAAAATCGTACAAAATCGTACAAAATCGTATACGCCCGTGCCGGTTATCGGATTGTTGTGGCGGCGTATCTGCGTGTGCAGAAGAATTCCGGCTGTTGCTGTCGCCGCAGGTCGGACTTATAGTGGATGCGGCTTCGGGCTGAGCGAGTACCGACCCATTCGCTCACAGCCTTACAACCATGAGGGAGTAAGCTGTTATGGCCGAAATTCTTTTCGTGGTGACCGGTGCCAGTTATTGGACACTGAAGGACGGCACCCGACACCCGACCGGGTATTGGGCCGAAGAATTCGCCGCCCCCTACAGTGCGCTGAGCGGGGCCGGTCATCGAATCGTGGTGGCGACCCCCGGCGGAGTGGTGCCACATGTCGACCTGATGAGTCTGCGACCATCGATGGCCGGCGGTGAACAGATCGCTCGAGATCTGGAAGAAACCTTGCGCTCCGCCGAGGAGTTGCGCAGACCGATCGAATTGTCCGACGCCCGCTCGGCGGATTACGACGCCGTGTACTACCCCGGTGGTCACGGTCCCATGGAGGACCTGTGGAGGGACGCCGACTCGGGCAGGTTGCTGACCGCGGCTCTTGTTTCGGGTAAGCCGCTGGCCATCGTCTGCCACGCACCGGTGGCCTTGCTGGCGACCAGACGCAACGGTATATCACCTTTCGCCGGGTACCGCCTGACGGCTTATACCAACGATGAGGAGGACGCCGTCGGATTGCGCGATAAGGCGTTCTGGACCGCCGAGGACGAACTGGTCAAGCTCGGTGTCGACTTCACTCGAGGGGAGATGTGGGAGCCCTACACCGTTGTCGACCGAAATTTGTTCACGGGCCAGAACCCGGCTTCCGCCGGGCCTCTCGCCGAAAAGGTTCTCGAGGTCCTCTCATAACCCGGAATTATCGCTCGGCCGTATTTCATCGACTCTGTAGATATCTCGTTCCCGCTCTCCGGAAAGACCCGCTCCGAGAACGGGAAAGCAGCTACGAGAGTGGCCCCGGACCCGGAATCGGTGGCCCGGAACCTCGATGTGCCGTAGGGAATCCGTAAATCGTCGCCCGCGGTGTTCCGCGGGACGATCCGGCTCGGCCCCCGAACCGCAGCGCAGTGCCGAGCAGCCGACGACGGAGGCGCCACCGGCACGATCCTCCCCGTCGGGGCGGGCGATCCGGGTATGTGCCGGTCAGCGGGTGTGGTCCGGTGTGCGGGTGGTCTGCGCCCAGGACGCCAGGATTCGTAGACGCTGTGCCGAGGGCGATCCGGGTTCGGGGGTGTAGATCATGAGGATGAGCCCCGGTTCGGCGGTGACAGCGAGCTCTTCGTAGGCCAGGACGAGTTCGCCGGCCACCGGGTGGTGGAAGCGTTTGGTGCCCGACCCGTGTGTGCGGACATCGTGGGCGCCCCAGAGCCGCCGGAAGGTTTCGCTGCGGGTCGACAGCTCGCCGACCAGGTCCTGCAGACCGCGATCGTGCGGGTCGCGCCCCGCCTCCGTGCGCATGATCGCCACGCACATCTCGGCGAACAGATCCCAGTCGGGATAGAAGTCGCGGGCGGCGGGGTCGAGGAACTGGAAACGCGCCAGATTGGGTGTGCGCCCGCCGTCGCCGAGCAGCGGCGAGTAGAAGGCGCGGCCGAGCTCGTTGGTCGCCAGGAGATCCTGCTGGGGGTTGCGGACGAAGGCGATCGCGTCGCGGATACTGTTCACCGCCCACTGCAGGCTCGGACGATTGACGGCCGTCCTGGTGGCCCGGCGGCGCCGGCGTCCGGAGGCCGGGATCCCGTCGGCCGCCCGGGCCAGATCGAGTAGATGGGCGCGTTCGGTGTCGTCGAGTTGCAGGGCCCCGGCGATCGCGTCCAGCACCGAGGCCGAGGCACCGGCGATGGCGCCGCGTTCCAGTTTGGCGTAGTACTCGACACTGACCCCTGCCAGAGCTGCCACTTCCGAGCGGCGCAGCCCGGGGACGCGGCGGTTGGGTGCCGCGAGAATCCCGGCGCGGGCGGGGGTGATCTTGGCGCGCCGCGACATCAGGAATTCGCGCACTTCGTCCCGATTGCCCATGCCGAAATCGTAGGTCCACGCCGCCGCAGCTGGGGTGCCCTGCTGGTACACCCCTCGAGGGAGACTCCCTGCCCCGCCGGCACCGGGGTTGACTGGACACCGTCGCAGATCGGCCGCCTCCGGGCACGTCGTATTCGTCACGGTTCGGCGGACAGTCCCCTCGCGAGGTGTGTCCCGAGCGGTCCGTGGTAGCCGGGGCCAGCGTGGCGCCGGGAGTAGCAGGTGACGCGGCAGGACGATCTGTGGCGAACATCCGTGAACCGAAGGAGACGCTGAACATGCGTGGAGTCATCATGTACGCCCCGGGCGACGTGCGGGTCGAGGACCGCGCCGACCCGGAGATCATCGAGCCCACCGACGCGGTCATCCGCATCACCGCCACCTGTATCTGCGGGTCGGACCTGTGGCCCTACCGCGGTGTGGAGCCGGTCGAGGGCCCCACCCCGATGGGACACGAGTACATCGGCATCGTCGAGGAGATCGGCCCCGACGTGGCGGATATCGCCGTCGGCGATTTCGTGGTGGGATCTTTCTTCGCCTCCGACAACACCTGCGAGATCTGCCGAGCCGGATACCAGAGCCGCTGCGTGCACAACGTTCCGATGGGCTCGATCGGTACCCAGGCCGAACGGGCCCGGGTCCCGCTCGCGGACGGCACTCTCGTCACCGTCCCGGGCACCCCGGGCCCGGAGCAGTACCCGGGTCTGCTCGCGGCTTCCGATGTGCTCGGCACCGGCTGGTTCGCGGCCGTCGCCGCCGAGGCGGGCCCCGGGAAAACGGTCGTGGTCGTCGGTGACGGAGCGGTGGGGCTCCTCGCCGTCCTGGCCGCGAAACAACTCGGCGCCGACCGCATCATCGCCATGAGCCGCCACGCCGACCGTCAGGCTCTGGCCCGCAAATTCGGCGCCACCGATATCGTCGAGGAACGCGGTAAGGCCGGTGTGGCCAGGATCAAGGAACTCACCGGCGGGCTCGGCGCGCATTCGGTCGTCGAAGCAGTCGGCACCCAGGAGTCGATGATGCAGGCCATCCGCGCCACCCGCGCCGGCGGCCATGTCGGCTACGTCGGTGTGGCCCATGATGTCGAACTCGACGGTATGGGGCTGTTCTTCTCCAGCGTCCACCTGCACGGTGGTCCCGCCCCGGTGCGCCGCTTCCTGCCCGGACTGATCGATCTTATCGTCCGCGGCGAGATCGACCCCGGCGAGGTCTTCGACCTCACCCTGCCGCTGGAACAGGCCGCCCAGGGTTACCGCGCGATGGACGAGCGCCGCGCCACCAAGGTCCTGCTGACGGTCTGACCTCCGCACCGGCCGTTGCGGGTACGGCCGGGCGCAGCGGTCACGAACGATACGACTCCGAAGGGACACTCGATGGAGATATTGGGCAAGCCGCCGACCACCACCGCACCTGCGGATATCTTCACCGGTCCGGTCTGGTTCGACACCGTCTACCGTGGTGCGGACCCGTCCCGGGCCAGGCTCAATGCCGTGCACTTCGCCCCCGGCGCCCGCACGAACTGGCACACGCACGGCCTCGGTCAGGTATTGCATGTCACCGAGGGCACTGCGCTGGTCGTCACCCGCGCCGGCGCCGTAGCCGTGCTGCGCCCGGGTGACACCGTGTGGTGCCCACCCGGCGAACAGCATTGGCACGGGGCCGGACCCGAGCATTTCATGACCCATCTGGCCCTCTGGGAGGGCGATGACGTCGACTGGGCCGCACCGGTCACCGCCGCCGAGTACGAGCGGGCGGCATCGGGAATCTGAACCCCGTGGTCAGCTCTCCGACTCGTCGACGATCTTGATCGCCCACTCGGGGCAGGCGTCCTTGGCGGTCAGCACAGCCTCGTGCAGATCGTCGGGGATGTCCTCGGAGACGGCCTCGGCATAGCCGTAATCGTTGAGCGCGAATACCTCCGAGCACAGCGTGGTGCAGATACCGTGGCCCTTGCAGGAGTCCTCGTCGACGATGACCTTCATCTGGTCTACCCTTCCGTCCGGTCGAATTCCAGGTGCAGCGCGGTGATCCCACGGAGGATGAAGGTCGGCAGATACTGGTATCTGCGCGCGTCCGCCGGGCCGTGGGCGCTCTCGTCGATCCGGATATCGGTGGTGCGCTCCAGCAGTCGTTTGAACGCCACCTTCGCCTCCGTGCGGGCCAGCGGGGCGCCCGGGCAGGTATGGATACCGCGACCGAAAGCGATATGGGAGCGGGCATTCGACCGCTTCGCATCGAAGACGGTCGGGTTCTCGAAACGCCGCGGATCGCGGTTGGCGCCGCCGTTCGCCAGCATCAGGACCGTTCCGGCCGGGACCTCGACGCCGCCGACCGTGCTGGTGGTCTTCGCGAGCCGGAAGTCACCTTTCACCGGGCTCTCCATCCGCAGCATCTCTTCGATGAAATTGTTGATGCGCTCGGGGTCGCCGCGCAGCCACGCTTGCAACTCCGGGTCCTCGGCGATCAGCTTCAGCCCGGAGGACAGCAACCGTACGGTGGTTTCCTGACCGGCCGAGAAGAGGTTCGCGGCCACCCGGACCACATCGATGACCTCCGGTTGGCTGCCGTCGGGGAAGGTGGCCTCCGCGAGGCTGGTCAAGACATCGCCGCGTGGGTTCTCGCGCCGGTCCGCGATATAGGCGGAGAACTTCTCGTAGAGGAATTCGATCGGGTTGTGCTCCATGGCGTGGTCGGAGCTGGTGCTGCCGACCGTTCCGGTGCGGTGCGGATCGCGCTGCAGCGCGTTGAGGAACTCTTCCTGATCCTCCGGCGGCACGCCGAGCAGGTCCGCGATCACGTAGAGCGTGAAGGGCCCCGCGAAATCGCGGATGACTTCACCCTTTCCGGGCGCCAGGTACTCGTCGAGCATCTTGTCGGCCAGGTCCCACATCGCCTCTTCGTTCTCCTTGAGGCGTTTCGGCGTGATCAGGCGCATGAGCAGACCGCGGTGTGCGGTATGGGTCGGCGGATCGAGGGCCGGGAGCTGGTCGCTGAACGGCAGCGAATCACGATGCTCGGCGATGAGGGCATCGGCGTCGGAGTTCTCGTCGAGGGGGACGGGGAAACCGGGGAAGGGCCCGGTCACCGAGATGCACGAGGAGAACCGCTCGGCATCGTTGAGGACTTCCAGTGCCTCGTCGTAGCCGGTCACCATCATGACGTTGTGGTGCTTCTCCCGGGTCACCGGGCACTGTTCGCGCAGGGCGTCGAAGTACGGGTAGGGGTCGGCGACCAGCTCCTGTCCGAGGAAGAAGTCCAGATCCTGGAAGTTTTTCACGTGACGGTTCCCTTCGCTCGGCCCGGCACCCACCGCCACGAGCAGCACCGCCGGTTGACTTCCGCATTTGAGAATCTAACTCTCATCTGTGAGTATGAGATTTCCACACGGTATGCCGTGCGTCAACCGGAGGACCGGCGAACATGACCCTTGATCTCACCGCTGACCAGCGGCTCTTCCAGCAGACCGCCCGGGAATTCCTGGCGGGGACCGTCCCGGTGGCGACAGTACGCGCGCTCGGCGAGGCAGGAACCGGATTCGACGATCAGTGGTGGCGTTCGGCCGCCGAACTGGGCTGGACCGCCATGCTGGTCGCGGAGAGCCACGGCGGCGGCACCATATCCGGCCGTCCGATGACCGAATTGGCGCTGGTGGCAACCGAACTCGGCCGGTCCTGCGCGCCGGGTCCGTTCGTCACCACCAACGCGGTCCTGGCGGGGCTGGGGACCGCGGGTGCGGGTCAGGGCGAGACGATCGCGGGGATCGCGGCAGGTACTTCGATCGCCTCGTGGGCGGTATACGAGCCGGGGCGCGGTCTCGATATCGTCAACGCCCTCGTCGACGGTGCGGCTCCCAGCGATGGGGAATGGACGCGCGCGGTACGGGACGGAAGCGGGTACCGGCTGACCGGCGTGAAGGATCGCGTCGAATCCGGCGATCGCGCCGATATTCTCCTGGTGACCGCGCAGAGCGCGGACGGGCCGGTGCAGTTGCTGGTGCCCACCGACGCGCCCGGTGTCACCGTCACCCCGACCTGGACCCTGGACCTCGTCCGGCGGACCGCCCGGATCGACTTCGCCGATGTGGCGGTGCCCGCGGATGCCGTGGTGCACACCGGGCCCGCGGCGGCGGCCGCCGTGCGCGCCCAGCTGCATACCGCCGCCGTGCTGACGGCGGCGGAGACGGTAGGGGCCACCGCCGAAGCTATGGATATGACCCTGGGCTGGCTCACCGACCGGTTCACCTTCGGTCGTCCGCTGGCGTCCTATCAGGCGCTCAAACACCGGATGGCAGATAACAAGACCTGGCTCGAAGCGTGCCGTGCGACCACCGGGGCGGCCGCGGCCGCGTGCGACGACGACCCGGCCGGCGCGGCGGAGGCGGTCAGCGTCGCGAAATCCTATGTGGGGGCGAAAGCCCCGGTGATCGGCCAGGACTGTGTGCAGCTGCACGGCGGGATCGGGGTCACCTGGGAACACGATCTGCACCTGTATCTGCGGCGGATCGGACTGGGTCGCGCGCTCTACGGCACCCCCGAGGAGCATCGCCGCCGGATCACCGACCTCCTCGTCGCCGCGTAGCGCGGCGGATCGCCGGAACTCTTCGGAAGGCACTACCGCTATGACCACCGAACTGGAACCCGTAGCCGAGTTCCGCGCACGTGCCCGGGTCTGGTTGCGCGACAACCTCCCACCCGCACCACCGGATCAGGGCCCACCCGACAGCAAAGAGGAATGGGACCGCGCGCGAGAATTGCAGCGAATGCTCCACGACGGTGGGTTCGCGGGTATCTGTTTCCCGGAGGAATACGGCGGGCTGGGTCTCACTCCCGCTCATCAGCAGGCGTTCACCAAGGAGTCCTACGCCTACGAGATGCCGGTCATCCTGAATGTCCCGACGCTGTCCATCTGCGCCGCCACGCTGGTGGATCTCGGCACCGAGGAACAGAAGCGCGAGTATCTGCCCGCGGTGCTGCGCGGAGATATCGTGCTCGTGCAGTTGCTGTCCGAACCGCGCGGCGGATCGGATCTGGCCGGGCTCACCACCCGGGCCGAACGCGACGGTGACCGCTGGATTCTCAACGGCTCGAAGATCTGGAGTTCGGGAGCCTACGCGGCGGACTACGGGTTGTGCCTGGCCCGCACCAATTGGGAGGTGCCCAAACATCGCGGGCTCACCATGTTCCTGGTGCCGATCGGAGCCGCGGGCGTGACCGTGCAGCGGATCAAACAGGTAACGGGGTCCACCGAGTTCTGTCAGGAATTCTTCGACGATGTGGTTCTCGCGGACGAGGCCGTGATCGGGCAGGTCGACAACGGCTGGGAGGCCGCGTCCCGGTTGCTCTACCACGAGCGTTCGGCGATCGGTGGCACCTCGCCCTATATCAGCGGTGCCCGCCCGCATATCGGCGGTGAGGAATCGCCGATCCTGGATATCGCCCGCGACAGTGGGCAGCTCGACGATATCCGGGTCCGGGAGGATATCGGCGAGGCGCGAGCCATGCAGGTGGTCCGCGATCAGCTCATCGACCACATCACCCGCAGTGTGCTCGCCGGGGAGCTGCCCCCTGCCGCCGGCTCGATCACCCGGTTGTTCAGCGCCGAGAACTCCTGGCTGCAAACCGATCTGGCGGTGAAGGTCGCCGGTGCGGCCGCCGCCACACACGCTCCCGGCGATCCCGTCGATACCGCGCGGATCGGCACCGATTTCCTGTTCCGCGCCGCCTGGAGCCTCGCGGGCGGCAGCACCGAAATAGCGCGCACTGTGATCAGCGAACGGGTGCTGGGCATGCCGCGGGAGCACGCCGCCGACCGGGACGTGCCGTTCAACGAGGTCAAACGGGGCCGGTAGCGGGCCGGGTCGCAGCAGATACGCGGAGGTAGCAATGCGGTTCATCTTCCATTACCCCGAAGCCGGTGGCGTAGACGGCGATGTACTGGATCCCGGGCCGCTGGGGGAGGTCGCGCGGAGAGCCGAGCAGACCGGCTTCGCCGGTTTCTCGCTCAGCGAGCATCCGGCACCGGGCGCGCGCTGGCTGGGCGCGGGCGGGCATCAGACGCTGGATCCGTTCGTCTCGCTGGGGTACGCGGCGGCGCTGACGGAGCGGATCCGGTTGATCACCTATCTCTCGGTGGCGCCCTACCGGAACCCGATGCTGCTGGCCAAGGCGGCGGCCACCCTGGACAAGTTGTCCGGAGGCCGGGCGGTCCTCGGTATCGGCACCGGCTATCTGAAGGGCGAATTCCACGCGGTCGGGGTCGATTTCGAAGAGCGCAACACACTGTTCGACGAGGCCTTGGATGTGCTGCCGCTGCACTGGAAAGGTGAGCCGTTCAGCTACACCGGAAAACATTTCAGTGCCCGCGATGTGCAGGCCCGCCCGACCCCGGTCCAGCAACCCATTCCCATCTGGATCGGCGGCAATTCCGCGTTGAGCCGGCGCCGGGTGGCCCGGGCCGCGCACGGCTGGATACCGATGTCCGGCGGCGCCGAACTCAGCACCACCGCCCGCACCCCGGAACTCGGCACGATCGGGGATCTGGCCCGCAAGATCGCCGATGTGCGATCGGCGGCCGCGGACAACGGCCGCACCGACCATATCGACCTGGTGTATTCCTACAGCCACACCGGCCTCACCGGTGCCGATCCCGGCCCGCATCGGGAAGCCTTCGCCGAACTGGCGCGGGCCGGGGTCGACTGGATCACGGTCTCCACCCGCGCCGGCGTGCACGACACTCTCGACCCGGCCGCCACCTTCGACTTCCTGAAGTCCTTCGGCGCGCACTACATCGACTGAGAAAGGCGAACCGAATGGGCTGGTTCGAGGAACGCGGCGGCCTTGCCGGCGGCGTGGCGGTGGTGACCGGGGGAGCGGGGGGCCTGGGCCGGGCGATCGTCACGGATCTGGCGGCCAACAGAGTACGCCCGGCGGTACTGGATCTCGATCCGGTCGCCGTCGCGGAGCTTCGGAAATTTTCGGCGGAACGGGACCTCGATGCCGTCGTGCACCACGGTGATGCCCGGGACCCGGAGGTGCTCGCGGCACTGTTCGACGCCGCCGACGCACGCTGGGGACGGCTCGACATCCTGGTGAACGTGGTCGGGGGCACCTTCCGGGCGCCGTTCACCGACACCCGCCCGAAGGGCTGGGACGCCCTGTTGCGCACCAATCTGACCCATGTGCTGCACGCCTGTCATCTGGCTGTGCCGAGGATGCGTGCGGGCGGTCGCGGTGGCAGCATCATCAATATCACGACCATCGAGGCACACCGCGCCGCACCGGGTTTTGCGGTGTACTCGGCGGCGAAAGCGGCGGTGGAGCAGTTCGCGCGAACCCTTGCTGTCGAGGTGGCCCCGGACGGCATCCGCGTCAACAATATCGCCCCCGATTTCGTACCCACTCCGAATCTGGAGCGGATCGGGACCGGCGATAACGCGATGACCGACCCGGAGGGCGTGAAGGTGGCGATACCCATGGGCCGCGCCGGTAATCTCACCGATATCTCGAACTGCGCGGTGTTCCTGGCTTCCGGTCTCTCGTCCTATCTCACCGGCACCACGCTGCATCCCGACGGCGGCACCCGCGCGTCGGCGGGCTGGTTCAACTGGCCGGAAGAGGGCTGGGCCAATCACGCGCCGCTGCGGGTACTCCGGGCGGGCGACGGTACGGAGTAATCCGGGCCACGTCGCTCACCGCGAGCGTTTCGCTGAAACCTCTCCCGTCACCCCACCGATCGCACGGCAGGTGCCGCGCCGCTGCGCCGCGGCGATCCCGGCTATGGCGTGGGGCCGGATCGCGACGGTGACGGAGTCGGCTGCGAGAGCCGGCGGATCCGGTCAGTCGTTCCCGGCGGTGTCCGGGTCGCGGGGGAGTGCGGTCAGGATGCGCAGGGCGTTGAGGAACCCGCGGCGATCGGCGGCGGGCAGCTGTTCCAGGATCTTTTCTCTCTCGCGTGCCTGGATCTCGGTTTGCACCGCGGCCGCGATTCGATGGCCCTCCGCTGTCAGCCCCAGCAGCCGGGCCCGGCGGTCGGCGGGGTCGGGTGTGCGTTCGATGAGGCCGCGGTCCTGGAGATCGTCGAGGACCGCGATAATCCGGGTCTTGTCCGCACCGATCTCCTGGGCGAGAACGCCCTGACCGCGGGCTGTGCCCCGGCTCAACGCGATCAGGACCGTATAGGCCCACATGGTCAGGCCGTGGGCTTCGAGAATCGGGCGTTCCAGGGCGATGAGGGTGCGGGTCAGCGGCGCGAGCATAGCCGCCAGATCCGGACGATCCGTGGTTCCCATGGAGTAGAACCTACCTACTGGAGAATGATAAGCATTGACCTATAGTAGGCATATGAGTACCATTTCGATATGACGACAGATCTCGTAGAGCTCGACCGCCGGGCGGTGCTCGCCACGGTGACCACCGCCGAACTCGTGACTTCCGACCGCCTCACCCTGCCCACCCCGTGCGCGGGATGGACGGTGGGCCATCTGCTGGCACATATGGCGGCACAACACCGCGGGTTCGCCGCGAGTGCGCGTGGCGAGGGCGCCGATCTCGAGCGGTGGCGGGAACGACCGCCCGGACCGCACACCCCGGCCGAATACGCCGATTCCGCGGCAGAGGTACTGTGCGCCTTCGCCGAGCCCGGCGTACCGGAACGCGTCTTCGCGCTCCCCGAATTCGGCCCGGATGTGACAGTGCCGGGGCAGCAGGCCCTCGGCTTCCACCTCGTCGACTACGTGGTCCACGGTTGGGATCTCGCGCGCGCGCTCGGTGTCGGCTACGAACTGGACGAAGAGGCCGCCGAACCAGTGCTGCGTATCGCCGAAGCGGTACCCGACGGCCCGGAACGCGAGCAGCCGGGTGCCCCCTTCGCCCGTGCCCTGCCGGACCGTGACCCGGGCGCTCCCCTGGACCGGATACTCCGGCTGCTCGGTCGCGCGCCCGCCTGGCCGAAGAACGATCAGCCGGACGGATTCCGCGTCGTGGGATCGTGATCCGGTCCATCCGGCCGCGGTCGACCGCGGCCGGCTCATGGTGTTCACATGCCGGCGAGTTCGTCCCGCCGGACCGGGCTGTCGACGTAGTGGTTGTCGTACAGCTCGGAACTCGCGCGGATCTCCTCGACACCGGCCGCACCGCGATGAACTCGCTCGAGCAGAGCGAACGCGTGGGCCAAGGTGGGCGGTACGGTCAGGAAATCGCCCCGGTCGAGGCGGACGATCTTCTCGCCCAGCAGATTCCGCACCGAACCGTGCGCGGAAGCGGTCATCGGGAACTCCGTAGGTCTCGACGGGTGTGGCTCCCGTTTCGTCTGCTGCAGAGTCGACGGAGCAAACCCGCTGGGTGTGACATCCCGCCGGTTGCAGCCGATTGCGCAGCCCTGAGGCCGGCGGCTGCGTCGTCGCGGGCATCGAGTGAACGTTTCGCGGCGCCGTGAGCACTGCGAGCCGGTGTTGCTCGTCCGCGAGCTGTCGGCGGTTGTGTTCGGCGGTGGCGTGAAGTACTTCGAGGATGTGGTGGCTGGAGGTACCGGGTTCGGTTCGACCCCGTGTCAGTGGGTGCGTCAGGACTGTGTCAGCCCGATATCAGCCGGGCTCGCGACAGTACT
Organism: Nocardia jinanensis; assembly: GCF_014645735.1. Classification (GTDB taxonomy): domain Bacteria; phylum Actinomycetota; class Actinomycetes; order Mycobacteriales; family Mycobacteriaceae; genus Nocardia; species Nocardia jinanensis. The sequence continues at coordinate 163,521 of NZ_BMMH01000007.1, forward strand.
CGTATGAGCAGCACAGCGGCCCCAAGGTATTCGAAGGAGAACACCATCATGTCCATCACCCTGACCGAGCAGGACAAAGCCACCCTGCGGACCGCCGCCTACGGTGCCCTGTCGCTGATGGCGGCGACCGGCGCGCCCCACTCGGCCGCCACGAACGGATCCATCGCTCTGATGTCGGCGACCGGTCCGGTCGGGCACGTGCTCGCCGCGAAGTCCAGGGATATTCACCTGGCAGGCAAGACCGTCGCAGAACTGGCCGACCAGGTGCTGCCGGCCCTGACCGCCACCATGAGCGTGCTCGGGGAGCAGGATCCGGCAGAGGCCGACAACTTCCGCCGCACCGTCCTGGTCGCGGTCGACGCGGCCGGCCGGCCGCGCAACGGTGAGCCCGGCCCCACCGCGGCCGAGATGGCCCGCAAGATCACCGCCGCCCTCGACGCGGCCCGGCCGGAAACTGTGGACGACAGGGCGATACGGGCGTTCACTGCCGAACAGGATCGCCCGGAGCTCCGGAAAGCGATCGAGGAGATCGTCGAGTCCGGTTTCACCGGGATCACCGTGCGGGTGCACGACGAGCGTGGTGAATGGGTGGGCAGCGCCGGTGTGGCCGAGCTGGGCGGTTTCGCGAAGCCGCCGGTCGATGGGCATGTCCGGATCGGCAGCAACACCAAAACCTTTACCGCGACCCTGGTGCTGCAGTTGGTGGCCGAGGGCAGGATCGTGCTGGACACCCCCGCTGTGGAGTACCTGCCCGAGTTCGGGATCGACGAGCGGATCACGGTACGTATGCTGTTGCAGCACACCAGCGGGCTGTTCAACTTCACCGGCGAGTACTATCCCGACGGGACGATCGTGGCGGGGATCCCCAGCACCATTTCGGGCAAGGAATGGGTGGACAAGCGGTTCGACACCTATCGGCCGGAAGACTTGATACGACTGGCGTTGTCCCGGCCGGCGCGGTTCGAACCGGGTACCGACTGGAGCTACTCCAACACCAACTACGTACTGGCCAGGTTGCTGATCGAGAAGGTCACCGGCCACTCGGTCGCCGAGGAGATGCAGCGGCTGATCCTCGGACCGCTCGGACTGTCCGGCACTGTCTCGCCGAGCACCCGCACGGATATCCCGGAACCGCACGCCCACGCCTACTACCGGTACGACGACGCGGGCGTTGAGAAGACGGTCGACGTCACCCGCCACAACCCGTCCTGGATCTCGAGCGGTGGTGACATGATCTCGACGACCCGGGACCTGCACATTTTCCTCTCCGCCCTGAACAGCGGCAAGCTCCTGCCGGCCGGACTGCTGGCCGAAATGCGGACACCGCACCCGACTGGCATCCCCGGGATGGATTACGGCCTCGGAGTGTTCGTGCAGGACACGGCCCACGGCGGCACCGTTATCACGCATAACGGTGGTGCGGCGGGTCACGGGGCGCTCATGTACAGCACGCCCGACGGCAGCAAGACCCTCACGGCGTCGCTGAACTATGTGGACGACGCCGCGCTGTCGCTGTCGGTGGCTTTCCAGCAGGCGACACAGCGGCTCGTCGAGGAGGTGTTCGGCGGCGGGCAGGCCGATCCGGCGCGGCCGACGAACTGACCACCTCCGACCTCGCTACTTCCAGGTGCGACCCCCACCGGTCGTCCATCGAACAGAATCTGGATCCGGGCCACTCCGAACTCGGTGTGGCCCGGATCCATTCGAGCACCCGGTGGGTGAGATGACAGCCCCGCAGGTCGCACCGAATTACGCCCACACCTCGCGCGACGGGCGAACCAACTCGACCACGACATCGCCCGGCTGACCCGCATGCGCGACAGCCTGCACCACGCAGCGACCTGCACCCACGAACCATTGGTCGAATGCCCCCAGTTCAAGACGACCATCGCCGACACCGACAACGCGCGCGCAGCCTCGTCGACTCCCGTTGGCTTCGTGGCCGCTGGGCCGATGGACCCTCAGCCCTAATGGGAGCTACCGGGTCAGCCAGTAAGGCAGACTCGGTGCCTGCAGCCCCGATAGGTGAGCACTTCCACAGCCTGAACCGTCGAGTTCTGGTGTCAGATCGTGCCCCTGTCGGCGGCCGGGAGCGGACAACTTTTGGGATGTCGTGCCCGCCAACATGATTGGTGTGAGCACTGGTCCATTAGGGCGCTGGGTCTCCCGCGGGCTGCGAATAACCGGACACGGCAAATTTCAGGAGCGTTGAGTGCTGTTCGTCGGAGACGATTGGGCGGAGGACCACCACGATGTGGAGGTCCAAGACGAGCAAGGCCGCACGTTGAAGGCGGCCAGAGTGCCTGAGGGCATCGAGGGCATGGCGCGTTTACATGAGCTGATCGCCCGGTTCCTGCCAGAGGATTCTGATCCCGGCCAGGTGCTGGTGTGCATCGAGACCGATCGCGGCCCGTGGGTGCGAGCGTTGGTCGCGGCCGGCTACCAGGTTTACGGGGTGAACCCGAAACAGGCAGCGCGACACCGGGAACTGCTGTCGCTGTCGGGCGCCAAGGACGACAAGGCAGATGCCCGCACCTTGGCCGACATGCTGCGAACCCGCCGCCACCAGCTGCGTCAGGTTGCTGCCGACTCCGAGGAGGCCGAGGCGGTCAAGGTCGCAGCCCGCGCCCATCAGACGATGATCTGGGAACGCACCCGGCACATGTTGCGGCTACGCACCGCACTGCGTGAGTACTTCCCGGCCGCGCTCGAGGCGTTCAAGCCGCTCGGGCTCTCGGGCGCTGACACCCTCGAGCTGTTGACCAAGGCAGCCGATCCGGGCGCCGCGGCCCGGCTGACGATTGGCCAGATCACCGCCGCGCTCAAGCGGGCAAGACGTCGCGACGTGCCCGCGAAGGCCGCCGCGATCCAGGCGGCGCTACGTGCCGAGCAGCTGGGCCAGGCCGATATCGTGGCTGGCGCCTATGCCGTGTCGGTCCGCACGACGGTCGCGGTCCTGCGCACGCTCAACGAGCAGATCAAGATCCTCGAGGGTGAGGTCGATGTGTGTTTTGGCCGGCACCCGGACGCTGAGATCTACCTCAGCCAACCCGGTATGGGCGTGATCACCGGCGCCCGGGTGCTCGCAGAATTCGGCGACGCCGAGAACCGTTATGCCGACGCCAAATCCCGCAAGAACTACGCTGGCACCGCCCCGATCACCCGCCAGTCCGGCAAGACCAAGACTGTCCACGCCCGATTCGTCCACAACGATCGCCTCGTCGACGCCCTGCACATGCAAGCCCACGCCGCGATGCTGCACGACGCCGCGGCACGCGCCTACTACGACGAACTACGAGCCCGCGAGATCGGCCACAACGCCGCGCTACGACAGCTCGGCAACCGGCTCGTCGGAATCCTGCACGGCTGCCTCAAAACCCAATCCCCTTACAGCCAAACCGCCGGCTGGGCACACCGCTATCAACACCTCGCCGCTTGACATCCAAGCTCCTGGGATGTCTGACACATTCAGACCGCCGGCCCGGACACCACCGCGGCTGTGCCCGGCCTGCTCTATGCCTGGGCCCGATCGGTCACCGGCGGGTGGATCGGGTTTGTTCATCTCGCGGTCCGGGGGTTGGGGAACATCGGCGAGAAAAGTCACGCTAGGAGTTGCCGCAGAGGGGGGGCATACTGTGCGTCACTCTCGTAATAAGGCGGTGAACGAGACTGGCAAACCCGATCTCCAATCTCTTTCGAAGAGTGCGAGACCTACTTGCTCGAGATCTTCACTCGGTCAGCGACGAGGGGTTGGCGCATCCCATACACGGTTTCGCCGATACCGCGCGCGATGGTGTGGACCAGGTGGTATCGGCGAACACCACTGCCTTGGTGCGGGAGATCAGAACACGGGCGGGGTTGGCTCCCGAATATCGGTACACCGATATTCGGGAATCGCGAGCTCTGGAGATGCGCCAAACCGACGACATGAACCAGCGTCGCTACGGATTGGGGCAGCGGCCGCATGGAACCGAACTTCCGGAGTTCGAGGCGTCGCAGCTGCGCGCGGGGCCAGCAGAGGATCTCGACGCCTTGTTGGACCAGGCCCGCACTGCTGAGGGCGGAGCCCGATTGGTGATAGGAGGCGGTCACAAATTTCGACCCGCAGAACCGGGAGAAGTGTTCGTCAATGTGAATCCGGAGTCCCGGCCGGACGTTGTCGCCGACTTCCGTGACCTGTCGGTATTCCCCGATGCCGTCTTCGACCGGGTATATCTGGAACGAGTGCCCCTGTGGAACCAGCTACAGGAAAATGGCGCCTCCGAGCTGAGCCGGGTGATGAGAAGCGGTGGTGAACTGGTCATAAGTACCGGAATGGGCAACATTGCGCCCGCAACGGAACGGCACGCAAACATTCGCGCGCTCCAGGCGGCCGGGTTCGGCGACATCGATTACACCGTGTCCCGAGACGACATGCTGGCGCCCGAAGAGAAGAACAGTCTCAGCGATTGGTACGAGATCAGCGCCACCAAGACCGGAACGGCCGACTCCGAGGGGGTGCAGACCGGCGGCAAAACGGTCGAGGACACATTCGACGAATCCGACGGACTGCGTATCGACGATATCCCCTGACATCCCGGGACACCGGGCCCCTACCAGGGGGTTGAGGAACATCAGCGCGAGACACCGAAGACAGCCTTACAAGAGGCCGGGAGCCCGCCCCGGACGGGCGCTGCCGCACATAGTTTCGTGAGTCGACCGTGGAGGCGAGGGGCAGTTGCGCCAGTTCGGAGACTGAGTTACCGCACATAGTGCGCCACTATTCGAGGTAACCGGCTCAGCGTGACTTTTCTCGCGGATGTTCCCGGACCCCCGATCACACTCCCGAGCATAATCGAATGCGTGTTCCCCAGGGTTTCAGTAAAGGCGTCCTCGACGTAGTCGACGTGACTGGTTTGTGCTGGTCATCGGTGGTGGCGACACGCTTATCTGGGGTGTCCACGACGCGCCGGTTCCGATTAGGGAGATCGCACCGACGGTCGTAGCCTCGCTCGCCATACGTTCCAGTGGTCGGGTGGCGGAGGAGGCGGGGTGCGGGTTCAGCGGGTGCTGGCTGTGGAGGGTGGGCCGGAGTGAATCTCCCCGGGTTTGGTGCTCAGAGGCCGGATCACCTTCGGATCAGTAGCCAACCACGCGGGCGTTTCACGGTCCTGGCTCTACAACCAGCCCGACCTCACCGAGAAGATCCGCCGCCTCCGCACCCAGAACCGGACCATGCGCCCGGGCACCGTTACACCGGAACGACGTGCCAGCGAAGAATCCTGGCACCGCCGTCTCGAACTCGCGCATACCCGGATCAAGGAACTGAACGAGGAGATCCGATCGCTCCGGACCCAACTCGCACTCGCACACGGCCAACGGCGAGCCGATAACACCGCTACCTTGGGTGAACGGCGGAATCGACAGCACTAACCGATTGCGGCTCTGCTGGTGCGGCATTCCGAGCAACCTCACGCTCTACGATATTTTCATGGGTGAACGTCGGCCGACAGCAGGACAATTAGATACGGCCCGACTGTCGTTGCGCTGTCCCACGATCGATGATGTCGATGCGATCTTCGCGATCCACAACCACCCGGAAACCTGCGTCCACAACCCCTCCGACGCGCTGACCGAGCCCGACGAGGCGCATCAACTATTCGACCGCTGGAACGCCCAGTGGGAACGCTGCGGATACGGATATTGGGCTGTGGTCCGCCTCGGTGAGGCACAACCCTTCGGGTTCTGTGGCATCAAACCAATGGAATTGCATGGACATGAGGTGCTCAATCTCTTCTGCCGCTTCGCTCCCGCAGGATGGGGCAAGGGCTATGCGAGCGAGGCAACAGCCGCCGTTGTCGGCTGGGCATCTGACAATGTTCCACACCTGCCGCTGATCGCCAGAATCCGACCGGACAACATCGCCTCCCAACGCTTGGCGATCCGGGCGGGCCTGTCTCACGCGGAACACCTCGATGGACCGGGTTATGACGGCTTCGACTGGATCTACACCGCGAAACCACTCGACTGACAAGGCACAGCCACTCACCAGCGCCAGGATCTGGACGAATACAACCGACCAATGGATCGCGAGCACGATCACGGCGTCGGAACTCGTCCATAGGCATACCGCTCGATCCGCACCGGCGCCGATATCCGTCGATCAGTGACGCCACAGCTCTGCGATAGGACCACTGCTTGGAAGACACTGTCCACGACGCAACACCCCTGCTCGTGTCCACCAGCTACAACCAGAACCCAGGGGAAAGTGTGTTCGATTCCTGGTGTGACGAGTTCTCCGCCCCTTTGCGGCGTGTCTTCGATCCACCGAGGCCGGTGCTGGTGGATCTGAGCGCCGTGATCACCCCGGAACCGGGCTTCCGCCGAGACGCCGTGTCGATGCGCACCAAGAACGCCGGCCTGGACACCCACGCCACCGTCCCCGGGCTCCTGAACGCGTGGGCCCGGTCGACCACGGGCGCCTGGATCGCTTTCGTACACCTGGCGATCCCCACGGGGGACCGGAAGGGCTAGGTCGAGACCAGGCAGTGGTGCCCCGCTGGCGCGTTGACGCGGCGAGATCCGTGAAACGGGCCGACCGGGAGCCTCACACCCCCTTGGGGTCTTTGCGTCATGAGCCTGCGATCGACGGTGTATTTCGCCGGATTCGGCGGCGACTCGCTGGGTGGGAAGAGGCTCCGGGTATCGAACTCGCGCTCGCGGCCGACCACAACCCCGAATGCGTCGATATCCACGCGCTGGACTTCCCGACCGCCGACCACCTCCCGTCGGGTGATGTGGAGGAGATCGACCTGGCGAAACTGCCCTACAGCGAACTGTTCTGGGCCTCGCCGGCGTGCCCGGCCTGGACCGACGCCAAGGGCAAGAAACGGTATTTCGACAAGAGTGGAACCGCTGGATCAGCGAAATCGAGGAGATCGGCTACGAGACCCGGGTGATCGCGCTGAACTCCGCGCATGCGGTCCCCCGCGCCGCCCTGACCGCCCCGCAGTCACGGGACCGGCTCTACGTCGCTTACTGGCTCAAGAGCCTCGGGCGTCGCCCGGACTGGGACAAATGGCTGCGCCCGAAAGCCTGGTGCCCAGAGTGCGACACCGTCGTGGACGCGGTGCAGACCTGGAAGAAGGCCGGGATCGACATGGGCCGCTACGGGCAGCGCCACGGCCAGTACGTGTACCGCTGCCCCAGCAAAACGTGCCGGTTCGCGATCGTGGAGCCGATCACCGCCGGAATCGCGGTTGCCGACCAGGTCACTCCGTTACGGGCAGGCACTCGGCGAGCAGGTCGACGACGTCGCGCCAGGCTCGCTGCGCGTGCTGTGGGTGGTAGCCGACGCCGGGGACCGCGGGGTGGTCGACCGGCGGGTGGTGGAAGGCGTGCAAGGCGCCGCCGTAGACCACGAGGCGCCAGTCGACGCCCGCGGCCTGCATCTCGGCGGTGAACGCGTCCCGTTGCGCGGGCGGCATGATCGGGTCTTCCGACCCCACCCCGGCCCACACCGGGCAGCGAATGCGCGCCGCCTCGCCCGGTCGGCCCGTGGTCAGTGCGTTGATTGTCCCGATCGCGCGCAGGTCGACGCCGTCGCGCCCGAGTTCCAGCACGATTGCGCCCCCGGTGCCGTAGCCGATGGCGGCGATCCGGTCGGGGTCGGTCCGCGGTTCGGCACGCAACACCTCGAGCGCCGCGTGGCCGATGCCCCGCATCCGGTCGGGGTCGGAGAGTAGCGGCATGCAGCGGGCCAGCATCTCCTCGGGGTCGCCCAAATAGCGCCCGCCGTGGACGTCGAAGGCCAGCGCTACGTATCCCAGCGCGGCGAGGGTATCGGCCCGGCGGCGCTCGACGTCGCTGAGCCCCATGCCCTCTGGTCCGACCAGGACCGCGGGCCGGCGGTCGACACCGGCCGGGAGCGCGAGGTGCCCGATCATCGTCAGGCCGTCGGCCGGGTACTCGACCGTGCGTGTTGTCACCGTCGTCATGAGACTGGACTGTAGTGATCGTCGAGCCCGGCCGGGCCGGTGTTCGCTGCTGGCAGAACAGCGCGGGTGTGCCTCTGAAATGTGGTGATGGCTCACAAGATCGGTCACAAACCCCGCTCCCGCGCGGCAGCGTTATCGGATCACCTACCCTGGACGCGGCGCTGGGGGTGGACCTGCGGGGTTCCGCTGGGGGGTATACCTCGCGCTGGACGAGCAGACACCACCGGTGATCGTGGTGACAGTGCTGTCCCGATCGACAGTGGTCATACCCGTTCGATCCTTTCGAGGTGAGAGCTTCGATCGTCGTACGCTACTGCGGTCCGTAACGGGAATCCCCACCGGTCAGCGCGGGTCCGGCCGGGGGATATGTATTCCGGCGGCGCGGAGCTTGCTCTCGAACAGCGCAGCCAGCCGCACCGTGGTCGGCGTCTGTTCTTCGCCGTGGTGGGCGATCAGTGTGTACCGGGTCGCGGTGTCGGTGCGTGCTTGTAGTGCCGTCACGATTTTCAGGTGTGCGGGATTGGCGAGGTAATGGTCGGCCACGGCGGTGGCGAGGTCGGCCACCCGGGGGTCGTCCGGTGCCCAGGCCGCCGCGGCGGCGGCGCGTTTGATCAAGGCGACGTACCTGGGGTCCTCGAGTGCGTGCTCGAGATGGGTGAGGTAGTCGTCGAACCCCTCGGGGACAAGGGCTTTGGCCAGCACCCAGCCTTCCCGGGCGGTCGCCACCTCGTCGGCGGGAAAGCCGAGGCCGTTCATCCGTTCCAGCAGTGTGACAGCGCGGTCGCCCAGCAGCGCCCGGTCGCCGTCGGCGAGCCGGCGCAGCGTGTCACGGCGTGCGATCAACTCCTCGATCCGTTCGGTGAGCTGCCGCTCGGCATCGGCCAGTCCGGTGGCGAACAGTTCGGGGTCGCCGTCGAGCAGCGGGCCGATCTCGGCCAGCGGCACTCCGGCGGCGGCCAGCGTCCTGACCTGCACAAGCCGAGACAGCTCGGTGGATCCGTAGCGGCGGAAACCGGAGCTGTCCCGTTGCGGCTCCGCGACCAGGCCGAGCTTGTGGTAATGCCGCACCGTCTTGACGGTGACGCCGACGAATGCGGCCGCTCGCCCGATCGTGACTCCGTCTCTCACCTGCTCAGTCTTCCTTCCGCCGGCCGAGCCGCATCGGCCGGTCCGCCGCCGAACACTTTTTCGACGAGCCTGCGCTGGGCTGCTCCGAAGGCTGCCGCGATGGACAGGTCGGCGTCGTCCACGCAGTTCAGCGCGGCGGTCAGGGTTTTGCTGCCGTCGGGTGTGCTGTACATGAGCGCCGCGTGGCCCACGGCGGCGCCGTTGTGGGAGATGAGGGTGCCGCCGTCGGTGTTCACCACGAAAATTCCCAGGCCGTAGCCCATGTCCGGGATGGGCGTGGGGCGCGGGGTGCGCATCTCGGCCAGCAATGGGGCAGGCAGTAGCTTGCCGCTGTTCAGGGCGGAAAGGAAAATATGCAGGTCCCGGGTCGTCGAGATCATGTCACCACCGCTCGAGGTCCAGGACGGGTTCTGCCGGGTGATGTCGACGGTCTTCTCGACGCCCGCGTCGTCGTACCGGTAGTAGGCGTGGGCGTGCGGTTCCGGAATATCCGGCGAGGCGTCCGGCAGTACGGTGCCCGACAGTCCGAGTGGTCCGAGGATCAGCCGGTGCATCTCCTCGGCGACCGAGCGGCCGGTGACCTTCTCGATCAGCAACCTGGCCAGTACGTAGTTGGTGTTGGAGTAGCTCCAGTCGGTACCCGGTTCGAATCGCGCCGGCCGGGACAATGCCAGTCGTATCAGGTCTTCCGGCCGATAGGTCTCGAACCGCTTGTCCATCCACAGTTTGCCCGTGCTGCCGTAGGGGATCGGGATTCCCGTCGTGACTGTCCCGTCGGCGTCGACCTCGCCGGTGAAGTTGAACAGCCCGCTGGTGTGCTGCAACAGCATACGTACCGTGATCCGCTCGTCGATCCCGAACTCGGGTAGGTACTCCACAGCGGGGGTGTCCAGCACGATCCTGCCTTCGGCCACCAACTGCAGTACCAGGGTCGCGGTGAAGGTTTTGGTGTTGCTGCCGATCCGGACATGCCCGTCGACCGGCGGCTTCGCGAAACCGCCCAGCTCGGCTACACCGGCGCTGGCCACCCATTCACCACGCTCGTCGTGCACCCGCACGGTGATCCCGGTGAAACCGGACTCGACGATCTCCTCGATCACCTTCCGGAGCTCCGGGCGATCCTGTTCGGCAGTGAACGCCCGTATCGCCCTGTCGTCCACAGCTTCCGTCCGGGCCACGTCGAGGGCGGCGGTGATCTTGCGGGCCATCTCGGCCGCGGTGGGGCCGGGCTCGTCCTGGTGGACCTGGGCGGCGTCGAGCGCGAGCAGGACGGTGCTGCGGAAGTTGTGGGCTTCTGCCGGGGATTGTTCGCCGAGCAGGTGCACGGCCGCGGTCAGGGCGGGCAGTACTCGGTCGGCCAGTTCGGCCACGGTTCTCCCGGGCAGCTCCAGGCCTTCGGGGTTCGCGGCGAGCACATGCCCGACCGGACCGGTCGCCGACGTCAGGGCGACGGCGGCTTTCGTAACAGTTTTCCGGGGCGAGCCGGTGGCGGCGGCCATCAGCGATACGGCGCCGTAGGCGGCGGTCCGCAGGGTGGCTTTGTCCTGTTCGGAAAGGGTGATGGACATAGTGATTCGTTCCTCGCATCGGTGCTGGCCGGTCGGCGTCGTGCCGCTGCGACGAGCATCCACCCTGACCCGAGGTCAACTTCAACAGTGATCTGGATCACATACTATCTACCGGGCCCGCGGCCTTCGGTCCAGAGCTGCCGCCTGCGCACCGAACTCATACCGACCCGACCGCCGCACGGATAGCGGGATCGAGAAGACCGAGATCGCTGCCCAATTGGTCGGCCAGCTCGCGTGCGACCGCCACATCTTTGCGCAGGAATTCACCCACCGCCTCCGAGAACGCGGAAACCGAGCCCTTCGCCGCCACACTCAGTACCGCACGACCCGAACTGCTGGCATGTGGAAGGGCGGAGAGGACTTCGGTCTCGGTGAGCCCGAGCTGCCCGGCCAGCCGCACGGCCTCGGTGACCAGGCCGATCTGGGCTGCGAACAAGGAATTGTTCACGAGTTTCACCCGCTGGCCGTTACCCAGTTCGCCCACCGCGAGGACAGGGTCGGCATAGGCGGCCAGGACGGGACGTGCCAGCGCTGCCGCCTCGGTGGATCCACCCAGGAAGACAGTGAGCGAACCATCGGCGATATTGTGCGGACCTCCGCTCACCGGCGCATCGACCACATGGCGTCCCGCGGCGGCCGGTGCGGCGGCGATCGCCGCGGCGGTATCGGGACTACCGGTGGTGTGCAGAATCAGGATCGAACCGGCCGGCATGGTCTCGAGCAGTCCGCTGTCCAGGCATACCTCACGGACCTGCTGGTCGGTGAAAACGCAGATCACCACCGCGTCGGCGTGCCGCCCGGCCTCGGCCACGGAGCCGAGGGCGGTCGCACCCGTCGCGGTGATCGCGGCGCGGGTCTCGGGGCCGCGCCCGAGAGCGCGGACGCTGTGCCCGGCGGCCGTCAGCCGCCGGATCATGGGGATCCCCATCCGGCCGGCGCCGATGAATCCGATACGCACGCGGTTCTCCTTCGATCTTCGGGAATGCAGCCGGTGCCCGCAACGCTGCGGATGACGCGGCGTGGGACGCTGGTTCAGCGGGGACGGCCCATCAGGCCGAGAGTGGCGTCGGCGGTGTCGAGTACAACCCCGGGGGTGATATCGGCGGCGGCCGCCAGTTCGCTGATCAGCCGGACGTCTTTGCGCAGCAGATCGCCGGCGTGGGTAGCGATCTGGTCCAGTGTGCCGCCGCCCGCGAGGATCCGTCCGAGCGCGAAACTGTTACCGCTTCCGTTGCCGATCACTTCGCCGAGTCGTTCGGGGCTCACCCCGAGCCGGGCACCGAGTTCCAGAGTGCTGACCGCAGTGGACATATGCGCGGTGAACAGGAGATTGTTCAGAAGTTTGGTGGTCTGCCCGGCGCCGACCCCACCCAGGTGCACCACCGGATTCGCATAGGTTTCGAACACCGGAAGGCATCGCGCCAGGGTGTCCTCGCCACCACCGGCCATCACCAGCAGCCGTCCGGCCGCCACCGCGGGAGCTCCACCGCTGACCGGGGCGTCGATGAGTGAAACACCCTGATTGGCCGCGATTTCGGCCAGTTCGCGGCAGGTATCGGGATGCACCGTGCTGTGGATCGCGATCACCGGCGGCGTGTCGCGTCCGGCCGCGGATCCGGCGAATCCGGCCAGCACGCCGTCTTCGCGCTCGAGAACTTCCCGCACATCGGCGTCGCCGACCACACACAGGCATACCAGATCGCTCTCGGCGGCCAGTGCTGCCGGACTGTCGGCGACCTTCGCCGCGGTGTCCCCGTACGAGTCGGTGGTGGCGGTCCGGCGCGCCCACAGCGTGGTCGGGTATCCGGCCTCGACGATGCGGCGGGCCATGGGACCGCCCTGACTTCCCAATCCGATGAATCCGACGCGCATCAGATGTTCCTCTCTACACACAGCTCAGGAATCGGCGTCCGCCGACTCCGATTTCGGGGCCTGCGGCCGCCAGAAGGTCGCCAGCAGGCCCGCGGTGGCCAGCACACCGACCCCGAGCGCGATCGCGCCGCCGCCCCAGCCGGTGATCTCGATACCGGCGGCGTGGTCCACGGACAGCCACCCGGGCCCGAGGATGCCGATCGCCAGCGAGACCACCGCGAGGACCAGGACGTACTCATAGCCGTCCTTGAATACGAAGAAACCGTTCTTCCGGTGCGCCAGCAACGCGGCGACCGACATCACCGAGATGACCGCGGCGGCCGCCAGCGGAGTGAGCAACCCGAGGATCAGCAGTGCACCCGCGCCGATCTCGGTGATCACGCTGAACCAGGCCTGAAGTACGCCGTTGCGCAGTCCCAGGCCGCTGAACCAGCCCGCGGTGCCGGCGATCTTGCCGCCGCCGATCCAGTGATTGACCCCGTGCGCGATCATGGTGGCGCCGACGACCAGCCGAAGCAGCAGTAGTGCGATATCGGTGATGTCCATTCGGTTACCTTTCCGGCCGCGCCGTCGCGCCGCCGTCGAATCGCAGGGTGGGCCCGGAGAATTCTCCGGGCCTGCGGGCGATGATGCATTCCTCGGTGAAGGCCAGCACATCCAGGTGGTAGGCCGGTGCCGTGCGGCCGAGGCTGACATTGTGGCCGGTATCGGGTATCCGGTTCACCACGACCCGCGGGGAGCCGGTGAACAGGGAGCCGACCGCGCCCATTTCGGCCGGATCGTTGCGCCACACCCGCTCGTATTCACCGAGGCTGTACCGCACCGGTACCGGGATATCGGGCGCGAGCCCGAGGAACTCCGCGCGGGCCCAATCGTGCAGCGACCTCGACTCCAGGTGCGAGCCCGATGCGGAGACGCTACCGCCACCGAGGATGTTCTCGGGATAGAGCCGGGCGGGCTCCCAGATCAGCCGCCCCACCCCACGCGGTCGCCGGCCTGCCACCCGGTCGGCACCCCAGAGGAGGTTGTGGGCTTCCTGCTGGTGTTCGCGCCCGGTCCCGGCCAGTTCGAGTCCGAGCAGTTCGGCGCCGCGTGTGGCCGCCGCCATGCGAACCGCGAGCTCACAACCCGCCGAATGCGCGAGCAGGAAAACACCCGCACCGCGGGGCAGCCCGTCCAGCAGTGCGTCGACGGCGCCGTAGATCAGTTCCACCCGGCGCTCGGGCCGTTCCAGCAGATCGGCGTAGGGGGCCGAACTCCGGAATCCGGGCCGGTCCAGTGCCAGCACGGTGTATCCGAGTCGCTGTCCCGTTCGCAGCAGGGAGTACTCGGGATGCCCGGGGCAGTCGAAATACCGGGAATCGACGGCCCCGCCGTGCAGGGCGACCACGACCGCCCGCGGATCGGGCACCTCGGACAGCAGACCGGAGACCGGGATACCGTCGACCTCGGGGACTGCGGCGACCACCGGCAGTGGGCCGATGGAATCGGCCGGTACCGGCTCGGATTCGGTCAGGGTCACCACGCACCCCGGGCCGTCACGATTCGCTCCGCAGCAGCACAGCGCCACCGGGTGTGAGACCACCGCTGGACACCACCGCCACCTCGGCGCCGGCCACCTGACGGTCCCCGGCGGTCCCGCGCAGTTGGACGATCGCCTCGTGCATCAGTCCCATGCCGTGGGTGCGGCCGTGCGAGAGCTGCCCGCCGTGGGTGTTCAGCGGCAGGAGGCCGTCCCGGGCGATGTTCTTGCCGCCGTCCAGGAAATCCTTGGCCTCGCCGATCTTGCAGAAGCCGAGCGCCTCGATCCAGGACAAACAGTTGATGGTGAACCCGTCGTACAGTTCGGCGACATCCACATCATCGGGTCGCAGATCGGTGCGGGTCCACAGGTGTGCGGCCGGGCCGAGGACCTGCGGTTCGTGGGTGAGTGTGCTCTGATCCCATTCGATCCGTTCGACGATCTGGGTGCCCACAGCTTCCACCCGGACGGCCGGTACCGGCAGATCGGCGGCGGCCTCGCGGGCCGAAACGATCACCGCGACGGCGCCGTCGCACGGGACATCACAGTCGTAGAGACCGAACGGCGTGGTGATCGGGCGGGCGTTCAAATAGTCGTCCATCGTCATGGGATCGCGGTATACCGCACTCGGGTCGAGCGCGGCGTTCGCGCGCTGGTTCAGTGCGATCCAGCCCAGGGTCTCGCGCGTGGTTCCGTAGTCGTGGAAATGCCGCTGCGCCTTCTGCGCCAGCGTATGCGCCGCGGAGGTGGAACCGAAGGGATGCATCCAGCTCGCCGTGCGACCCCCGCCGGACGCGGGGATCGTGCCCCGTTTCATCAGCTCGTTGAAGGTGGCCTCCCAGACCGTGCGGAAACACAGCACATGGGTGGCGAGCCCGGCGTGCACCGCGAGCATGGCCGCGATCACCGAACCGCCGGGCCCGAAAGTTTCGATCCCACCGTTGTGCCAGGTGGGCCGGATACCGAGCGCGGATTCCAGCGCGGTGACCCCGCCCTCCCCGAATCCGCCGAGATTCCCGCCACCCGGATACGAGGACAAGCCGTCGATATCGTCGAGGCCCAGGCCCGCGTCGGCGATCGCCTGCTGGCAGGCGTCGACGGTGAGCTCCAGCGGTGGCCGCATGAGCCGCCGCCCGATCTGCGACATACCGATTCCGGTGAGCGCGACACTGTCCTCGAATTTGTCGCCGCGCCGCCTCGGGGTCACGTGCTGGGCGAACTGATCCGCGGGTATCTCGTCCACCGGTAGCGGCGCCGGGCCCGATCGTTGCGCGGCGGGCCGGAACAGCGGCAGCCACACATCGTCGTCGTGCTGGAACACCACCTCCAGCGGCATTCCCAGGGTGAGTTCATCGGGATCGCAGTCGACGATATTGGTGGTCAGCCGGACCCTCGGATCGTCTTCCAACGCCACCGTCGCCACTACGTACGGCGGCGGGAGGCCGGGTAGTCCGAAGCGGTGGTTGACGGTGAACGACGCGAGTATCGCGGTACCCGAGACGATCCGGGGCGACAGGTCACGCCCTCGGCAGTAGCGGCAGATCGGCTGCGGCGGATGGATGAGGGCCGAACACGCCCGGCACTCCTGGATTCGGAGGTTGCCGTCGGCGCCCGAAGTCCAGAAGAACTCGGTGTCCAGGGACAGCAGCGGTAGCGGTCGCCCCGAACGGGGTGCCGGATCGTCGCCGGTCGTCGATGACATATCGCCTCCTCATGGCGTCGGTAGCAGGGTTCGATGCCGACGTGGCGACCTCGTCCAATGCTCCACACCCGCGACGAGAGGCTGGTCGGCCACCCGCCGCGGGTCGAAATTCCGTCGTGCTGTCGATGGGCTGCCGCGTCAGATCTGTGCCGAGTCCTTACGGACCGTAACCGGTTCGGCGAGTCGCTGTTCGTCGCAGACGGTTTGCAGTTTCTCGAGTGTTTCGGTGAGCCCCGGGCCGAGCGGTTCACCCGGGGTGAAGGTGGCCGGTAGATGTCGCATTCCCTGGATGACCGCGATGGTCTCGTAGTGCACGGCTTCCTCCGGGATACACCGGAAATCCGGTATCCGGTCCAGGACGGCGACCAGCATCCTCTTGTACACCGCGCGGGCCACGTTCGATCCGATACACCGATGGATGCCCAAACCGAAACTGAAGTGCCGGTTTCCTTTACGATCCAGCACCACCGTGTCGGGCTCCTCGAACACCGCCGGGTCACGGTTGGCCATGGCCCAGGACAGCCACAGTCGTTCTCCTTCGGCGAACCGGGCGCCGGCCAGTTCGACATCGGAGTTCACGGTGCGGCCGTCACCGGGTGCCGGAGTGAAGTAACGCAGAAACTCCTCCGTCGCCGAATCCAGCAGCTGATCCCGCTCGCGACCGAGGGTCTCCCGTTCCTCCGGATGTTCGGACAGCCACTCCAGGGAATGGGCGGTCAGCGCGGTGGTGGTATCGAAACCGCCGCCGATGAGCAGGCCGAGCATGCCGAGGATCTCGATATCGGAGAGCGGCGCACCGCCGAGTGTGGCCTCGGTGGCGAGCGCGTGGATGAGCCCGGGCCGGGGATTCGCCCGGATCTCGGCGAGATTGGTGTAGAGATCCAAGCCCATTTCCTGGTGTAACTGGTGCACCCGCTCGAATTCCGGGGAGTCGGGCGGGGTGTACACCGTGGCATGCGCGGGTTCGCTGTAGACCGCCCAGTTGCGCAGTGGTACGCCCAGCATGGCCAGGGTCAGCACCGCGGGCACGATATTGGCCAGGTCGTCGACGAAATCTATCCGTCCTTCGGCGATCTTCTCGTCGAGGGCGGCACGGACGAGTTCGTCGACGAACGGTATCCACCGCTGGACCGCGGCGGGCGAGAGATATGGGTTGAGCACCGCGCGCAGTTCGCGGTGCTCGGGATCGTCCATCTCCAGAATGCCGTTGCGGATAGCGGCCTGGTTGGTGGAGGGGATGGTGATGCCCTGATATCCGCGCCGCACACCTTCGATATCGCGATCGCTGGAAACATAGGGGCACCGGGCGAGTTCGAAGACCTCCCGGTTTCCCGCGGCCACCCAGTAGCCGTCGTGGTGGTCGGTCCAGGCGATCGGGCAGTGCTGGTGCATATGCTCGGTGATCGTCTGGAACGATTCCCGGTAACCGGGTTCGTAACGGTCGAAATCGAGCCGGGGATGCAGGCGGTCGGTGGGTTCGGCGGCGGACATAGGTCCCCCCTCGTGCTATTCGGTGAGCGAGATGGCGCGCTCGGGGCACGAGTGCACCGCTTCGCGCACCTGGTCCTCTTGGTCGTGGGCTACATTTTCGTCGACCGGCGACGAATGTCCGTCGATTTCACTGAGTTCGAACGCTTTCGGCGCGATCATCGAGCACAGGGTGTGTCCCTGGCAGCGTTCCTGATCGACATGGACCTTCACGGTTGTCACTTCCCTTCGGATGCGGTGGGCGGATACCCGGGGCTGTCAGGTGTTGCGTCCGCCGTTGACGCCGATGATCTGGCCGGTGATGTAGCCGGCCTCGTCGGAGATCAGGAAAGCGCAGGTGGCGGCGATGTCCTCGGGTTTGCCGACCCGCCGCACGGGAGTGCGCTGAATATGGTCCTCGACGGTGCCGCCGAGCAGCCGGCGCGCCTCGGAGCGGCGCAGCATGGGGGTGTCGATGAAGCCCGGGGGGACCGCGTTGACCGTGATGCCCGACGGACCCAGTTCCAGCGCGAGGGATTTGGTGAGTCCGTTGACCGCGGATTTCGAGGAGACGTAATGGGACATGAACGGCTGACCCGACTGCGCGCTCGACGAGGAGATATTGACGATCCGGCCCCAACCGGCCTCGATCATATCCGGCAGCACGGCCTGGATGGTGTGGAAGACACCGTGCAGGTTGACCTCGATGACCCGCTGCCATTCCGCGAAGTCGATGTTCTGGAACCGTTTGAATCCGTCGACTCCGGCCGCGTTCACCAGAACCGTCACCGGACCCAGCTTCTCGCGGACGGCGCCCAGTGCTTCGGCGATGCTGTCCGGGTCGGTGACGTCGGCCCGGTAGGCCGAATCGTCGTCCGCGGCGGGATTTCGGTCCAGGGCGGCCACGTGGAATCCGTCGCTGCGCAACCGCTGCGCGATGGCCAGTCCGATGCCCGAGGCGCCGCCGGTGACAACTGCGGTTTTCACGCTTGCCTCTCCTCTCTCGCGCCCACAGCGCAAGAACATGCATTCCGAATAGGGAGAACCGTACTCTCGGGCAGATCCGGTCCGCAAGATCTGCACGATCCGTCCGAGGTCGGCCGGCTGCTGGGTGTACTCGGGTTACTCCTGCTCGCCGAATCGGCAGCGTGAGCTCCCTTGCCAAATGTACTATTCTCCTCAAACGAGAATGTAATTTTCACAACTTTCGAGGAGGCGGGATGTCAACGCAGGAAGAGGCGGTGACTGCCACGCAGCGGTTGCTCATCGACGGGCAGCTGGTCGAGACCGGGGCGAGCCTGGCCTCACTCAATCCCGCGAACGGGGAAGTGGTCGGCCACGCGCCCGAAGCCGGTGTCGCCGAGGTCGACGCCGCCGTGGCCGCCGCCCGCCGCGCGTTCGACACCACCGATTGGCCGACGAACCACGAATTCCGCGCGCGCTGCCTGGATCAGCTCTACCAGGCGCTGCAGGACAATGTGGAGGAACTGCGCGCCCTGATGATCGCCGAGGTCGGCGCGAGCTACATCCTCACCAAGGGCAACCAGCTCGAAACCCCGTTCGAGATCGTCAAGTACTACTCCGGTGTGCTGAAGGGCTACACCTGGACCGAGGATCTCGGCCCGGTCGAGATCCGCGGCGCCCAGCATCAGCGCTGGGTGGAGAAGGAGGGCGCCGGCGTCGTCGCGGCCATCGCCGCCTACAACTACCCGTACCAGCTGGCCTTCGCCAAACTCGCGCCGGCGCTGGCCGCGGGGTGCACGGTGGTCCTCAAGGGCGCCCCCGATACCCCGCTCATCACGCTGGCGCTGGGTGAGCTCATCGCGAATCACACCGATATCCCGGCCGGGGTGGTGAATATCCTGACGAGCTCCGAAGTGGCCGTGGGCGAGCGGATGACCACGCACCCCGACGTCGACGTCGTATCGTTCACCGGCTCCACGCCGGTCGGCCGCAAGATCATGGCCGCCGCCAGCGCCACCCTGAAAAAAGTGTTTCTCGAGCTCGGCGGCAAATCCGCGGCCATCCTGCTCGACGACGCCGATTACAACCTGGGCGCCATGTTCGCCGCCTTCAGTATCTGCTCGCACGCCGGACAGGGCTGCGCGATCACCACCCGCCTGCTGGTGCCCCGCGCCGATCACGACAAGGTCGCCGAACTCGTCGCCGCCAATCTCGCCAACATCACCTACGGCGACCCGGCCGACCCGAAGAACTACATGGGCCCGCTGATCAGCGAACGCCAGCGCGACAAGGTGCACGGCCTGGTGGAGCGGGCGGTCGCCGCGGGCGCCACGCTGGTGGCCGGCGGGGAGAAAGTCGATCCGGGGTACTTCTACAAGCCGACCCTGCTGGCGAATGTCGACCCCGACAGCGAGATCGCCCAGGAGGAGGTGTTCGGCCCGGTCCTGGCGCTGATTCCGTACGACGATATCGACGACGCCGTGCGAATCGCGAACAACTCCATTTACGGTCTGTCCGGCGGTGTGTTCGGTGCCGACGCGGAGCGCGCCCGGGCGGTGGCCCGCCGGATCCGCACCGGCACCTTCAGCATCAACGGCGGCAACTACTTCCACCCGGACGCGCCTTTCGGCGGCTACAAACAGTCCGGCGTCGGACGTGAGATGGGCGTGGTGGGTATGGAGGAGTTCATGGAGCGCAAGACCATCGCGGAGGTGGTCTCGGCATGAGCGAGTCAGGCCCGGAGGCGGTAGCGGAGCGTGACCACGGAGGGCCCTCGCTCGTGCCGAATGGACACAGCATGAGCGAGTCAGGCCCGGAGGCGGTAGCGGAGCGTGACCACGGAGGGCCCTCGCTCGTGCCGAATGGACACAGCATGAGCGAGTCAGGCCCGGAGGCGGTAGTGCGATACCTTCGCCTGCGCTTCGGCCTCCGCGTCAGTGTGTGGACCGGTCGGCCGGTCTCGATCGGGCCGGAAGGAGACGTCTCGTGAGTAAGCCGCTGGAGGGGATCACCGTCCTCGAGGTCGCCATGTACGGGTTCGTACCCTCGGCCGGTGCGGTGCTGGCCGACTGGGGTGCGAACGTGATCAAGGTCGAGCACGCGGTCACCGGCGATCCGCAGCGCGGGTTGCGGCAGATCGGCAAGTTCAAGGTGGAGGGCGATCCGAACCCGAATATCGAACACGCCAACCGCGGCAAACGCAGTATCGGCGTGGATATGTCGGCCGAGGGCGGTCGCGAGGTCATCTACGAACTGGCCCGCCGGGCCGATGTGTTCCTCACCAGTTTCCTGCCCTCGGCCCGCACCAAGTTCGGGATCGACGTCGACGATATTCGCGCGGTCAACCCGAAGATCGTCTACGCCCGGGGTAGCGCGCTCGGCCCGCGGGGCCGGGAATCCGATCGCGGTGGCTACGATATGACCGCTTTCTGGTGCCGTGGCGGGGTGGCCGCCACCATCACCCCGGAGGGTACGAACGGCATGATCCAGCCGCCCGGCCCGGCCTTCGGCGACACCATCTCCGGGACCAATCTGGCCGGGGGGATCGCCGCCGCACTGCTGAAACGGGAGCGGACCGGGGAGCCGTCCGTCGTCGATGTCTCCTTGCTGGGCAGTGGCCTGTGGTCGCTGGGCCATACGGTCGCGCTGTCGGCGTATCAGGGCGAGCCCATGCTGGCGCCGCCACCCGGCACACACGGTGCCATGTCGAACCCGCTGTCGGGCCTCTACCGTACCGCCGACGACCGCTATCTCTCCTTCGTCATGCTGCAACCCGGCAAGTTCTGGGCCGATGTCTGCCGTCACATCGACCGTCCCGAACTGGCCGAGGACCCCCGCTTCGCCGACGCGGCGCAGATCGCGGCAAATACCGATGCCGGGGTCGAGATCCTGCGCGAGGCGATCGCCCAGCGGACCCTCGCCGAATGGACGAAGAGGTTCGCGACTCTCAAAGGCCCCTGGGCTCCCGTCCAGGACTCGTTCCAGGTGGGTCAGGACGATCAGATCAGGTCCAACGAATATCTGCTCACCGCAGGTGAATTGGAGCTGGTATCCAGTCCCGTCCAGTTCGATGTCACGGCTCCGCAATTACGGCCGGGGCCGGAGTTCGCCGCACAGACCGAGGAGGTGCTGCTCGAACTCGGCTGGGATTGGGATCGCATCATCGAACTGAAGACCAGCGGGGCGGTGGCCTGAGGGGTTTTTCAGCGAGAGCGGTGCCGGAAACTATTCCGCTTCCCGGCACCGTTCTCGATCTCGATCTCGGAGCATCGCGGAGGTCGAGGCTGCTAGTTGCTCCAGGGTCGCACATCGGCACGGTTTGGCGTCATATCAGGGTGGCATACGCCATCAACCCTGCATCGAGTGGTGGTATGGATCAGCAACGTCGTATGTATACCCCAGAAAGGTCCTTGGTGTCCGTTGTCGTCTGCGCACGGCTGGTGGAGTGAGCTACCCAACGGTCGTCAGCTGGTTCAGCTGCTCTCGCAGCCGATTCCGTTACCGTCGCGGTCCAGGTCGTACTCGTCGGGACCGATCACCCGCACCCGTCCGGTATAGGCGGGTCCGTTACCGCTGCCCCCGTCACAGTCGACATCGCTGGTGATGGGGACGCAGGGGTCGTAGGAGGGGTGACATCCCGCGGGGGCGGCGGCGGCCGGGGCCGCGGTCGCGACCAGGCCGTACGACGCGACAGCGAGGGTGGCGGCGCCCAGGATGGACAGCGTTTTCATCAAGGCTTCTTTCAGCGAGAAGAACGAATCGCTGAAGTTTCGCACGGCCCGGACCGAGGCTGCCCTGTTTCAATGGAAAAGTGACCTCCAAAAAGAGTTATCGGATGCTTACCGGAATGCCGGGCAACCGCGCTCTCGGCCGGGAATCGTCTCGGTGGCCCCGGTGTTGTTCCGGGCGCATCCCGCCCGCGCATCCCGGAGGCCGCTCATGACGACACCCAGTGCCAGCGAATTGATCGACCCTGCCACGGATTTCGGTGCCCGAGTGGCTGAGCGCCTGGAGCGCGAGCAGATCGTATGGCTCACCACTGTCGGTCCTACCGGCACCCCGCAGCCCAACCCGGTGTGGTTTCGCTGGGATGGGGAGGCCTTCCTCGTCTTCAGCCAGCCCGACCGGCCCAAGCTCCGCAATATCGCCCGCAACCCACGGGTGGCGCTGCACTTCAACAGCACCGAGAGCGGGGGAGAAGTGGTGGTCTTCGGGGGCGTCGCCCGGGTCGAAACCGCCGTCGACCCGGAGGAGGAGGCGGCATACCTCGATAAATACGAGGCCGGGCTGGCAGGTCTGTCCATGACCGGAGATCGATTCCGCGCCGAGTACTCGGTGCCCATCCGGGTGGTGCCCGACCGTCTGCGCGGGTTCTGACCCTCAGAATTCCAGGTCGGACCACGGAATCCGGATCGTGAACGGATAATCGATCTCGGCCCCTCGGTATCGCCGGGCGTCGATTTGCCCATCAGCCGGTAGTCGGCCGGATAGCGCGGACGAACCCCGGCTGGAGGCTCATGGGTGGTTTCCCTGGCGAACGCCCGGATCATCGCGATCTCGCTCATCGAGTCCGGCTACGAACTGAACACCACGCTCTCGAATGCCGACCCACTCTTCGGGGCCGTCGGCGCCCCCTCGCAGTTCGGCCCGGGAAAAGCGGCGACCTGTAGCTTCGTCTCGTTCGCGACGACACCGGCGGCTCCCGGCGTGTTGTGGCAGCGATCGGTTACGGGATCGCTCAATACGGCGTGGCCTCCGTTCTGGCCGACGTAGACGAAGTCGCCGGAAGCCGCGTGGGCGCTGGGCGGGACTGCCAGCGTGATCACCGCTCCGGCGGCGAGGGTGCCCACGGTATCGATGATGTGTCGCACTCGCTGTTCCTCTCGATTCGGGGAAAGGGACGGTCGTGTACGTGTTCGCAGTATTCTCCTCGGGCCGCCGCGGTGTGGGCAGGCGATAAATACCGCCGGTCACCGCATTCTCTTCGGAGTGTCGCAGCGCGGCGTGACCTTGCCGCGACCGCTGCGGCGGTGTTGCGCAGGTAATCCCCCGAGTCGGCTTTCCGCCTCGCTCGGTGAGAAGCGGCGGCCCGAGTAGGCCATCGACCACACGCACCCGCATCGCGACTACGAAAATCAACCTGTACCAGGGAATACGCGAGAGCGGTCCGATTCCGGCCGATGTTACGGTGACCCGCTGCCGTCGGGGATCTCGCCCAAATACTGTCCGAGCCGGCCGGCGGCTTCGAGCATGGCGACTCCTCGCGCGGTGAGTTTGCGCCGCCACTCGTCGAGAGCGGCGGCCAGAGCGCCGGTGCCGCCGGCCGTCCGGATCTGGGTGACCACGGTGGCGATCTGGGGCAGGCCGTAGCCCCCGCGTCGCAGGAGGTGGGCCAGCTCGGCGTCACGAATATCGGGTGCCCGGTAGACGCGATATCCGGTGGCCGGGTCGCGAGCCGGGATGAGGATGCCGACGGTCTCCCATGCGCGCAGGGTGGCGGGGGTGACGCGGAGGTGGTTCGCGAGTTCACCGACGGAGCGGTCGGCGCCGGCGGGGGAGCGGTCCGCCATGGCGCCGGTCTCGTCGGTGAGGTGGTCTATCGCCTTCCGTACCGAGTCCAGGGTTTCGCGGTCGCGGAGCAGTTGGTGGTGGCCGAGGTCGATGAGTTTCAGTGCGTTGTCGAGTTCGCCGCCGTGGATCTCGGTCATGATCCGGCCGGCGAGCGCGTGCCCGTACGCCGCGACGAGACCGAGGAAGGCCCGTAACGCGGCCGCGTGTATCTCGGTGTAGACCCGGTAGCCGCTGGCGGTGCGTTCGGCGGGCGGCAGGAACCCGTCCCGCTCATAGTTCCGGACGGCTTGGGTCGAGAGTCCGTGTTCGCGCGCGAGGTCGGTCGGTCGCATTCTGATCACCGGTTTGAGACTTTACACCTGGATTCCTGAGATATCGGCGTAAAGTTTCAACCGATCTTTCAAAGATATGATCGAAGAAATGAACTACGACATCGGTACTCTGCTCACCACCCCCGCCGATTTGCTGGGATTCGGTGAACCGACCCATCTGGAACCCGCCTTCGCCTGGACTCGTAACGATCTCTTCGCGGAGCTGGCCGGCCGCGGATACCGGTCGATCGCCCTCGAGACCGATCGGGTCGCCGCCCTGGTGGTGAACGATTACGTTCAGCACGGCGTGGGCACGCTCGACGAGGCCATGGCGAAAGGGTTCTCACACGGTTTCGGCGAGCCGGCGGCGAACAGGGGGCTGGTCTCCTGGATGCGCGAGTACAACGAGAACCGGCCCCCGGCGGAGAAGCTGGCGTTCCACGGCTTCGACGCCGCGACGGAGACGATGAGTGCGCCCAGTCCGCGCCGCGCTCTCGAGTTCGCCCGTGATTATCTGCGCATCGACCTCGACCCGGCGAGCCTGCTCGGCCCGGACGAACGATGGCACCGCACGGAGGCTGTCATGGATCCGGCCGAATCGCCCGGCGCGACGGTCGAGGCGGACAGGGTGCGCGTACTCGCCGACGATATGCTCACCGAGCTCTACACCCGCGCCCCCGAACTCATCGCGGAAACCTCACGCGCCGAATGGTTCCGGGCCGAGACACACCTCACCTCCGGCCTCGGACTGCTGCGTTATCACAAGCAGGCGGCGCAGCAGCTCGAACAGGAAGTCCGGTGGACCCGCATGTGTGCCACCCGGGACGCGCTGATGGCGCAGAACCTGCTCGCTATCCGGCGCGAAGAGGCCGGGCGGGGCGCGACGCTGGTGTTCGCCCACAACGCCCATCTCCAGAGGTGCGCGAGCAGTATGCGTATGGGGGATATGGATATCGAATGGTCCGGTGCCGGCGCCATCGTGGCCGCGCTGGTGGGTGCGCGGTACCGGCTCGTCCTCGGGAGCCTGGGTCGTGACGAGAGCATCGGCCTGGGTGAACCCGCGCCGGACACCTATGAAGGGTTCTTGCAGACCCGGGTCGCCACTCAGGGACTGGTCGCACCCGGCGACATCCCTGCTGCCCGAACCCGCGCCGACCACGTGCCGGCGCAGGGCTTTTTCCCGCTCGACCGGGCGACCATCGACGCCGCGGACGCGATCCTGCACATTCACGACGGCGCCGGTTACCGCGGATCCGCCGGAACCGGTGGGGGTTTCGGGGCGTCCGATCCAGTGGGCAGGATGTGAGAAAGGGTAGGCGGTCGTGGATAACGGGCAGGGGCGGGCTGCCGTTTTGTGGGAGGGGAACTGAGCCACGAGTGACACACCGCCCGGCGGAACCCGGGCTCCGGGCCCGGGCCTCGGCCTGACTCCGGAGGCCGTGCAGGCGCAGTTACCGGCTCGGCAGGGACAGAACAGCACCGCGAGTTCGCAGCGCTCGGGTCGTTCATCCCGAGTGACCGAAATCGGCCCCTCGACGGGCGAGTGCCTTCTGGCTGCCCTTTACGGCGTCGGGATCGCCCCTCGGCTCGCGTGTTTGGCCGCGTACCGTTCCGAGTATTGCGCGCGGGTCGTGGTCGACAGGTCCACGTCGATGGCCTTCGCACGCAGCGCGCCTACCGTCGACTCGTCTCGGGGCCGGTGTGCGAACGGATCCCAGTCCAGGAAGCGGCAGGCGTTCTGCCAGGTGATCTTGTCGATATCGGAATCGTCGGCGCCCGCGCCCTCGAGCTCGTTGAGGACGAACTCCGGGGCGCCCGGCCACAGCGAATCCGAATGCGGGTAATCGCATTCCCACGCGATGTTCTCGATACCGATCTCGTGCCGCAACTTCAACGAGGTGGGGTCGGTGACGTAGCAGGCCAGCACATGCTCCCGGAACACCTCGCTGGGCATCTTGCCGCCGAAATCACGGCGCAGCCAGCGCTGGTTGGTGTAGTGCCGGTCCGAGCGGTCCAGGAAGAACGGTATCCAGCCGACACCGCCCTCGGACAGGGCGACCTTCAGCCCCGGATAGCTGCGGAAGGCCGGGCCCCACAGCAGATCCTGGGTGGCGATCAACGAGATACTGGGTGCCAGGACCATGAGGTTGTCGATCGGTGCGTCGGGGGCCAGTTGGAGGACGCCGAAACCCTGTCCGATGTGCAGGTTCATCACGGTGTTGTTATCGCAGAGCGCCTGGAATACCGGGCCCCAGTAGCCGATATCGTGATAGCTGGGCAGACCGTCGATATGCGGCAGCTCGGGCATGGTGACCGAATGACAGCCCTTGGCGGCGACGCGGTTGATCTCGTCGATGGCCAGTTGCGGCTCCCACAGTGGCAGGATCGCGATCGGGATGAATCGGTCCGGGTAGGCGCCGGCCCATTCGTCGATATGCCAGTCGTTGTAGGCGGAGATCATCGCGACGGTGATCTCGTCCATTCCACCGCGGCTCAGATGCCCGGCGCTGAATCCGGTGAAGGTGGGGAAGCACATAGAGCCGAGGACGCCGTTGGCGTCCATATCGCGGACCCGGTCGTGGATGTCGTAGACCGCGGGCCGCATCTCGGCGTATCCGGCGGGATCGTAGCCCCACTCCTCGGGCGGCCAGGAGACGACCGCGTTGAGGCCGGTGACACCGGTGGGCCGGTCACGATATATCCAGCGATCGATGCCGGTGTCGTCGACGACGACCTTGGGTACGTATTCGGCGTACTTCTTCGGCGCGTGGTTGTCGAACATATTGCGCGGTTCGACCACGTGGTCGTCGATGCTCACCAGAATCATGTCGTCGATATTCACCGGACTCCTCGCTGTACATGGTCGACGCCGGGCGTGGCCCGGACCAGGAGATCGAAAATCTCTTCAGATGAGAATCTCACTCTCGGTTGTGTTCGACGATACACCCGGCCGGTGCCCGGGTCGAGATGGTTACCCCACGGATCCCCTGCCGCAGGGGAGGTTCCGCACGGTTCGACCGGCACGCCGAAATCCGCCACCGCGAGATGAGCGGTGGCGGAGCGGGTGTCGCGATCACGATTTCCGTGGCATGGTGGCGCCGGTGGATCTGTTCACCACCGGCGCTCAGCGCAGCTGATCCTTCATCACCTTTCCGGTGGCGTTGAGCGGTAGTTCGTCGAGGAACACCACCGACCGCGGCACCTTGTACCCGGCCATCCGTTCCTTGGCCCAGGCGATGAGCTCGGCTTCGCCGATCTGGCTGCGGGACACGACGAATGCCTTGCCCACCTGGCCCATTCGCTCGTCGGGTACTCCGATCACCGCGGCCGAGGCGACCGCCGGATGCTCCAGGAGGAACCCTTCGATCTCGGCGGGATAGGCATTGAACCCCCCGACGATATACATATCCTTCTTACGCCCGATCACCTTCAGCCGGCCGCCTTCGTCGAGGCTTCCCAGATCTCCCGTGTGCAACCAGCCGTCGGCGTCGACGGCCGCCGCGGTGGCTCCGGGATCGTCGAGGTAGCCCTGCATCACGCTGTAACCGCGGATGAGCACCTCCCCGTCCTCGGCGATTCGCAGTTCGATACCGTCGCAGGCGCTGCCCGCGGTCGTGGCGATCTGCTCGAAGGTGTCACCGGGTCGCGACGCGGTGGCCGTACCCGCTTCGGTGAGGCCGTAGCCGGTCATGATCGACCGGAACGGCAGTTCCTCCCGGATCCGGCGGATCAGGTCGACCGGGATATCGGCCGCGCCGGTCACCGCGGCGCGCAACGACGAGATATCGTGCGCGCCGCGGTATTCCAACAGTGAGTGGTACAACGTCGGCGGTCCCGGCAGCATGGTGATCCGCTCGGTCGCCACGAGTTGGATCACTGTGTCCACGTCGAACACCGGTACCGGCAGCATGGTCGCGCCGCGGACCAGTGCGGCCACGATTCCCGCCTTCAATCCGAAGGTGTGGAAGTACGGGTTGACCATCAGGTAGCGATCGCCGTGGCGTAGATCGGCGAGATCGCACCACTCCGAGTACAACCGCAGAGTCTGCAGGTGGTTCATCATCACGCCCTTGGGACGCCCGGTGGTACCCGAGGTGTAGATGATGTCGGCGATATCGGTGCCCGCGACTTCTCTTCCGAAAGGTTCACCGCCGGCGAGGAAATCGGATTTCAGGTCGTAGACCGGCACGCCGGGCGGCGCCGGGTAGTCCGCGCCGAGGAAACCCTTCTGCACCAGCAGCGCCTTCGCCCCGCTGCGAAGGATGACATCGGCGGCCTCCTCGGCTTTGAACCGGGTGTTGACCGGCACCAGCACGCCGCCCGCGGTCATCAGGCCGAGGGCGGCGACGATCCATTCCGCCGAATTGGGTGCCCAGACGGCCACCCGGTCGCCTTTGCCGATCCCGGATGCGGCGAAGGATCCCGCCGCCCGGCGGATGCGGTCCACGAGCTCGCGGTAGCTCCACCGCAGCTCGCCGTCCACCACCGCTTCGGCATCACCGAAGCGGTCCGCGGTGGACAGGGCGAGCTGCGGGATGGTTTCCCAGGTCATACCCCGAGCAGCCGCGCCAGGTTGCCGCCCATGATCTTGGCTTGGTTATCCAGCGGCATGTCTTTGATCTCGTGGATGTAGCGCGCCGGTTCGGCCAGGCCCTCCGGATGCGGCCAGTCGGAACCGAACAGCACGTGATCGGCGCCCATGACCTCCGACAGGCGTTCCAGATCTTCTTCCCAGAAGGGGCTGACGTAGAGGCTCTGCTTGATGGCCTCGACCGGGTTCCGGAAGCCGAAACCCTCCGGCGCCTTCTTGTACACATCGGACAGCTGCTGCAACAGCGGCTCGAGCCAGGCCGAACCGTTCTCGATAACGGCTATCTTCAGATCGGGGAACCGGTTCAGTGCGCCGTGGCACACCCAGGAGGCGACCGCGTCGGTGACCGGCCGCCACTGGTTGGTCATCGCGAAGGTGTTGGTCTGGAACGGCAGCATCTCCAGGCCGCTGCCCTCCCACTCGGCATCGAAGCGCGAGTAGCCGCTGTCCGAGGAGTGCATGGTGACCAGCACGTCGAGCTCGACGACCCGCTTCCAGAACGGATCGAATTCCGGCAGCGCGAACGAGCGCATGCCCTTGAAACCGGGTACCGGGGCCGGACGCACCAGGATGGCCTTGGCGCCGTGTTCGACGACGGCCCAGTTCAGTTCGGCGATCGCCCGTTCGACGATCGGCAGGGTGATCACCGGGACGGTGAAGATACGGCCGGAATGGACGAAGTTGCCGTCCTGGCCCCAGTCCTCGAGCATCCAGCGGTTCAGCGATTCGATCACCGCGTGGATCAGCTCGGGATGATGGCGCATCCGCTCCTCGACCAGGCTGGCCAGGGTCGGGAACATCAGCGCGCGCTGCAACTGGAGGTCGTCCATGACCTTCAGCCGCGCCTCGGGATTGCGGAAGGCGTCGATCGCCTTCATCGACTTGCCGAAGATCTCGCGCCGGCTCTTGCCCTCGGGATTGCCGTGCTTGAAGTACTGCTCCATGGCGCCGGGGCGGGCCACCACCTCGAAGGTGGGGTTGGGGATGTACTCGCTGATCTGGCCGAGTACCGCGATCTTGGTGCGGCCGTTGATCTCGACGTACTGGATGGCGCCCTCGTACTGCTCGGGCAGGTGCCGGGTGAGCGCTTCCTTGGTCTCGTAGAGATGGTTGTCCGCGTCGAAGAGCTGGTACGGCAGCTCGACTTTGCTCATGGAATCCTCCTTGGCTATTTACGAGAATCGTATTCTCATCAGTGTTCGGTCGCAACGGCCTCGTCGCGCGCTGCGGTCAGATCAGCCCGGATGGCGAACTTCTGGATCTTTCCGCTGGGGGTGCGCGGGAAGTCGGCGACGATATGCAGTTCCTCGGGCCATTTCTGTTTGGCCAGACCTGCCTGCGCGAAATGCGCGCGCAGCGCCTCGATATCGGGTTCCGGCCGATCGGGCAGACAGCGCACCACCGCGGCGGTGCGCTCGCCGAGCCGTGGATCGGGTACCGCCACCGCCACCCCCTCGGCCACGCCGGGCAGGGTGAGCAGCACCTCCTCCACCTCGAGCGCGCTCACGTTCTCGCCGCCCCGGATGATGATGTCGGATAAGCGGTCGGTGATGGTGAGATAGCCGTCGGCGTCGAGGATGCCGATATCGCCGGTGTGGTACCAGCCGTCGGCGTCGAAGGCGCGAGCGGTGAGTTCCGGGTCGGTGTAGCCGAGGCACAGATCGGGGCCGCGGCTGATGATCTCCCCGTCCTCGCTCAGCCGGACTTCCACGCCCGGCAGCGCGTTACCGTCGGTGAACAGGCGCTTGGCCGCCGGTGCGGTAGACGGTGAACCGGTGATCGACGGGTGCTCGGTACTGCCGTAGGAGCGGAACACCGTGATACCGAGCCGTTCGAGGCGCGTGCTCACCGCCGCCGGTACCGCCGCCCCGCCGAGCCCGGCGTAGCGCAGCTGGGTCAGGTGTGAGGGCTTGTAGCCGGGATGGTCGAGCAGGCTGGTGACGAAATAGCTCACGCCGCCGCCTACGCAGATGTTCTCGGTCTCCATCAGTTCGAGCACCCGGCCGGGGTCCCAGAGGTCGAGCAGATGGATCGGCGCGCCGTCGAGAACCGGGATCAACAGGGCGTTGAGCATGCCGATGAAATGACCGACCGGCGCCGAAGTGAGCTGGTCGCCGCGGTCGGGCGGGTACATCCCGGCCAGCTGGCGCACTTCGTAACCCAGCGTGTTGTGGCTGTGCACCACACCTTTCGGCGCCCGGGTGGTGCCCGAGGTGAACGCGATACACGCCGGGTGGTCCGGATCGGTGCGCAGGACACCGTCCATCGGTTCCGGTTCGAACAGGTCCTCGAAATCCCGGCCGACCACGCCCACCACCGGCACCGCGGCGCACAACTGCGGGTCGAATTCGTTGTGGCCGAAGCGTTCGCAGGTGATGAACGCCTTCGGGGTGACCGCTCCCAGGATGTAGCCGAGCTCCTTGCGGCCGTAGAAATGTGCGATCGGTACCACTGTGGTGCCCAGTAGTGCCGCGGCCCAGTAGGTGGCCGCCGCCTCCATCCAGTTCGGCAACTGGAACGCGACGATATCGCCCGGTCCCACCCCGCGTCGGCGCAGGCCGGCGGCCAGGCGCCGCGCGATCCGTTCGACCTCGGCGAAGGTTCCCGACCAGGGCCGGATCCGCGAATGTACCCGGAAGGTCGCGCCGGGGGCGCCGGCCAGGCTCCGGGCCAAGAGTTCGCCCAGTGTCTCGTCGGTCCACCAGCCCGCCTCGCGATAACGAACGGCCAGCGCAGGGGGAACTTCGCGCATGGGCGAGCCGGGCCCGAAGGGGGTAGCGGAAGGTGACTCCGCAGGGTCCTCCTTCGTGCGCCATGAATGCGCCATATCGAACTCCCGATCCGACCGCCGGAGTCCAGCGGAAAGTATATGGTTCTCTATGTAAGAGAATCATATTTCCGCCGAGGAGAACAAGTTATGATCGAGCTCGAACTGGCGGACGGTCTGGCCGTCGTCACCATCAACCGCCCGCAAGCTCGCAACGCCATCGCCCTGGACACGATGGACGAACTGGACAAGGCGATCGACGGGGCGGCCGGTGCCCGTGCCCTGGTGATCACCGGCGCGGGGGACCGGGCCTTCGTCTCCGGCGGGGACCTCAAAGAACTGGCCGCGTTGCGCACGGTGGAGCAGGCCACCGCTATGGCGAACCGGATGCGGGAGGTCTGCGATAAGCTCGAGCGCTTTCCCGGCCCGGTGATCGCCGCGTTGAACGGTCACGCGCTGGGCGGCGGTGCCGAGGTCGCGGTGGCGGCGGATATCCGAATCGCCGCGGACGATATCGAGATCGGCTTCAATCAGGTCGCGCTGGCGATCATGCCCGCCTGGGGTGGTGCGGAACGACTGTCCCGGCTGGTCGGGCGCGGTCGGGCGCTGCTACTGGCGGGATCCGCCGAGATCCTGTCCGCCGCGGATGCCGAGCGTCTCGGCCTGGTGGACCGGGTCCTGCCGCGTGCTGAATTCGGTGACGGCTGGCGACGGCTGGCCCGGGCCCTGGCCAACCCCTCCGCGGGTGCGATCAAGCGGGCGGTCGACGGTGCGAGCCCGTCGGAGGCCGTGGCGGCTTTCGCTGAACTCTGGGTGGCCGACGCGCACTGGGCGGCGGCCGACCGGGTGATGAACCGCGGCAGATGAGGCCGGGATGAGCTGCCGGTCAAGCCCCGTTCTCGAGGAAGCCGATCTCGCGTTCGGCGAACGTGAAGGTCTCGGCATGCCCCGCCGTCATCCCGAGCGCCTGTTCCAGTACGACCATCCGGGCCGCGCTGGTCATCAGCACCGAGAGGACATCGGCGGGAAACCGGCCGGTATCGACCCCGTACCCGTTGAGCAACCGGCCCAGCGCCTCGGTCTGCGCGGCGCGGAACTGCTCGGAGTAGCGCACGACTTCGGCCCGGATCGCCGGTCTGTGGTTGGCGAGTCCGACGAACTCCATGGTGAACCGGGCCGCGGTGGTGTCAGTGCTGAATTCCCACAGTGCGTGCAGCGGCCGGTCGGATTTCAGTACCTGCGCCAGAGTTTCCAGGCCCTGTTCGGCGCGGCGGCGGAACAGGTCCAGAAAGAGGTCGTCCATCGACCGGAAGTAGTAGTGCACCAACTGCGGTTTGAGGCCGGCGTATTCGGCGACCCGGCGCGAGGTCACCGCGGCCCAGCCCTGTTCCAGCATCAGCCGTTCGGCCGCGTCCATCAGGACGCCGCGGTTCTTGGCCTCGGGTGCGCCGAGCCGGCGGGGTGATGACATGTTTCGGCCTCCTCTGGGCTTTCCGTATTACCACGCCGGTCAAGGGATCACCGGGGATCGTATCCCGTGGGTGCGGACTGTTGACGCGCTACCTCCACCCATGCTAAGCATGTGCTCAGCATCACATCTGAGCGATCGCTCAGCAAGGGTCGTCCGGAATCGGTACCGGGGGACGGCTGTGGCCTCGGATGGAGTGTGTGGCGGCGCGAGGAGGCGGCTGTGGGCGATCCGGAGCAGCAGCGCGCGCCGAGGACGGCTTCCAGCGGCGACAGTCCTGGAGGGTCGCGCAGCAAACGAGCCGTATCAACCCGTGATCCACGGTCGGCGACAAGATTCTGTTGATATCAGGAGGAACACGTGACCGATTTCGATACGGTCGACTACTTCACCGACCCCGCGCTGGTACCCGATCCGCATCCGTACTACGACCATCTGCGCGCCAAATGCCCTGTGACACAGGAACCCAACTATGGAGTCTGGGCTGTCACCGGCTACGAGGAAGCCATCGATGTCCTGCGCGACAGCGATACCTTCTCCTCGTGCATCGCCGTCGGCGGCCCGTTTCCGCCGCTGCCGTTCACCCCCGAGGGCGACGACATCACCGGCCAGATCGCCGCGCACCGTGAGCAACTGCCGATGCACGAGCATATGGTCACCATGGATCCGCCGGACCACACCGCCGCGCGGTCGCTGCTCAACAAGCTCCTCGTCCCTTCGCGCCTGAAGGAGAACGAAGAGTTCATGTGGAAACTCGCCGACAAACAGCTCGACGAGTTCCTCGACGACGGAAAATGCGAATTCCTGTCCGCCTACGCCAAGGTGTTCACGCTGCTGGTGATCGCCGATCTGCTGGGTGTGCCGGAGGAGTACCACGAGGAACTGCGCGTCAACTTGGCCGGTGGGCCCACGGTGGGCTCGATCGACAAGGAGATCGTGCCCGTCAATCCTCTGGAATGGCTGGACAACCTGTTCAGCGAACTCATCTCCGACCGGCGGTCCAACCCGCGCGACGATGTGCTGACCTCGCTGGCCCAGGCGAAGTACCCCGACGGTTCCACCCCCGAGGTCATCGATGTGGTGCGTACCGCCACCTTCCTCTTCGGTGCCGGTCAGGAGACCACCGCGAAACTGCTCGGCAGTGCCATGCAGTTCATGGTCATCCGCCCCGACCTGCAGGATGCGCTGCGCGCCGACCGCAGCCGTATCCCCGTCTTCATCGAGGAGACCCTGCGGATGCAGGCGCCGGTGAAGAGCGGGTTCCGGCTGGCGAAGAAACCGGTGGAGATCGGTGATGTCCCGTTGGAGGCGGGGTCGCTGGTGATGGTCTGCCCCGGTGCGGCCAATCGCGACCCGCGCCGTTTCGAGAATCCGCATGTCTTCGATCTGGACCGCGCGAACTTCCGGGAGCACATGGCTTTCGGCCGCGGTGTCCACACCTGCCCCGGCAGCCCGCTGGCGCGGGTCGAGGGCCGGGTATCGCTGGAACGGATTCTGGACCGGATGCTCGATATCCGGATCGATCCGGACAAGCACGGCTCCCTCACGGACCCGACGTTCGATTTCGAGCCGACCTTCATCCTGCGAGGTCTGACCGACCTGCACATCACCTATACGCCGAAATACTGAAATCACCGTCACAGCAACATAATTCAGGCGGCCGCCGCCGCTGGAGCGAGGAGAAGAGGTAGTTATGACCGGACGGGTCGAAGGCAAGGTCGCCTTCATTACCGGTGCGGCCCGCGGCCAAGGCCGCAGCCACGCGGTGCGGTTGGCCGAAGAGGGCGCCGACATCATCGCCATCGATATCTGCAAACCGATCGATACGGTCGAGATCCCGCTGGCCACCCCCGACGATCTCGTCGAGACCGAAGAACTGGTCAAGGCCACCGGTCGAAAGATCGTCACCGCCGAGGTCGACGTCCGGGATTCGGCCGCCCTGAAGGCCGCGCTGGCCGAGGCGGTCGGGAAGCTGGGCCGGCTCGACATCATCGTCGCCAATGCCGGGATCGCCAGCGGCGGCGATACCCTGGCCGAGACCGACGAAGAGGTCTGGCAGGACATGATCGATGTGAACCTCAGCGGTGTGTGGAAATCGGTGAAGGCCGGTGTCCCGCACATCCTGGAGGGCGGGCGCGGCGGTTCGATCGTGCTCACCAGCTCGGTCGGTGGCCTGAAGGCCTATCCGCAGACCGGCCACTACGTCTCGGCCAAGCACGGTGTGGTCGGCCTGATGCGCGCCTTCGCGGTGGAACTCGGCCAGCACTCGATCCGGGTCAATTCGGTGCACCCCACACATGTGAGCACCGCGATGATCATGAACGAGAAGACCTTCGCCATGTTCCGCCCCGATCTGGAGAACCCGACGGCCGAGGATATGGCCCCGATCTGCCAGCTTTTCCACACGCTGCCGGTGCCGTGGGTCGATCCGATCGATATCAGCAACGCGGTGCTGTACCTGTCCTCGGACGAAGCCCGCTATCTCACCGGTGTCACCCTGCCGGTGGATTGTGGATCGATGCTCAAGTAGTCGAGGCGTTCTCGTGCTCGGGTGGCCCGGACGGTGACACTGTCCGGGCCACGCGGTCGTTCGTCACCCGGAGGCGAGGCAGCGCCGGATCACCTGCCGCCGCTCGCCGCGATCGGTCCAGGGGCCGACCTCCCAGATCTGGGCACGGGGACCGATCGGGGCAGGGCCGCCCTCGAGTGGTATCAGGAGGAGTTGGAGTCCCATCGCGGCCTGCACTCGGGGGACCGTGACGGTCACCGATGCGCGGATCGTCGAGGGCGACGACGAGGAATGGGAGCTGCGGTTCGAGTGGAACGGGGTGCCCGAATCCTGGCCGATCTCTCCCGGTGACGACGAGGAGCTGGAAGCCGCCCTCACCTTCGCCACCTACGTGCACGGTCTGGGCGGAACCCGCCTCGGGTGCTTCGGTGCGGTGGAGCCCGTGGACGACAACTACAGCGCGGAAGCTGTCTTCGGCGATCCGGATGCGCTCAACCGGCTGGGCGCTCGCTTCGGACTCGGGTTCAGCGGCAATTCGCTCTGGCTCCGACTGCGTGGAGCGCGCGGCGGACAGGGACCGGAGGTCACCCCGTGATGTCCGGAGTACGGACCGGGTGCTCCCGATACGCGGGCCGCCGGCCCGCCGATGTGTCATGATCGGCCGCCATGGATGCCATGCGAATCGGCCGATGGGTAGTAATGACAGGGGTACTCGCGGCCGCAGCGGGATGCGCCGCGACCGCCGATCCGGCTCCGGTCTCCCCGGAGCTCGGTACCGAATTCACTCTGGCGCCGGGAGAAACGGTTCGCTTGGACGGAGACCGGCTGGTGGTGTCGTTCGGTGACGTGCCGGCCGACAGCCGCTGCCCGGCCGGCGCGGACTGTGTATGGGAAGGCGATGCGACGGTGGTGACCGAGGTGACCGCCGGGGGACAGCGGTCCCGTTCGGAACTCCACACCAACAGCCGGTTCGCCACCGGTGTGACCGTCGGTGGCTACCGGATCGACCTCGTTTCGCTGCGCCCGTCGCCACCGGCGGACGGCGCGGTCCCGGCCGGTGACTATCGAGCGGATCTGCTGGTCACCAGGGCCTGATCCACGACAGTGCTCAGGCGATATCCATTTCCGGCGGTGGCCGCGCACGCGATCCACAGGCAACCGGGTCCGGTCATTCGCTGGGCAGTGCCCGGCGCATTTCGGTGACCGCGATCCGCGCGGCCTCGGCGATCGCCGCGTCCACCGCGGGCAGGGTGGGATCGGCGCGGGCGGCCCGGGTGAAAACGGCCACCGCGACCGGATACTCGCCCGGAAACTCCACCACGGCGACCTCGTTGCGGATGATGCCGATGGTTCCCGTCTTTCCCGCCACCGCCACACCGCGGTGGGGGAATCCGGCCGCGATCCGATGCGGCCAGACCTGGCGGCGCATGATCGAACAGGCGAAATCCGTTTGCTCCTGGGACACCACCTGTCCGCGCCACAGCGCGGACAGCAGCCGGGTCATCTCCTCCGGCGTGGTCGCGCTCGTGTAGGCGGGGTCGTAGGCGGATACGGTCCAGGCCTCGTCGTTGTCGGCCAGCGCGGCGAACGCCTCGGCGGTGCCGTGGGTATCGGTGTCGCGCACCAGGCTGCGCTGGATATCGGCGGTGCCGCCGACCAGCCGGGTGTGGTCGAGTCCCAGCGATTCCAGTAGTTCGTGGACCGTGCCCACTCCGACCTCGCCGAGCAGCAGATCCGCGGCCGCGTTATCGGAGACCGTCATCATGGAGGTCGCCAGATCCCGCCGGCTCATGGTGACCGGGTCGTGCAGGGCCGATATCCCGGTGGGGCCGGGCGTGCACTCCGACGGGGTGAGCGTGAGCCGCGACAGCGGATCGAGGCGGCCGGAGTCCACCGCGCGGCAGTACGCGAGCAGCAGTGGCAGTTTGTACACCGAGGCGGTCACCACCCGTTCGGTTCCGCCGATCGAGACCTGCCCGTCACCGCCGTCGCACCGGCGAGCGTGCAGCCGCCCGGTGCAACCCGCGTCGGCGAAGACCGCGCGAATACGATCGGCCGTGGTCACCGCAGGCGTTCCCGGTAGAGGACCCGGTCCAGCGCGTCGGCCTGTTCCGCGGCACCGGCCCGGTGGATCACCCGGCAGCGCAGCGCCACCGCCTGCGGGGCCATCCGCAACCAGGAGACACCCGGGATATCAGAGGGTGCGGTAGTGGTCAGGCCGAAGCTCGTCCCGGCGGCGACCGCCGCGAGTACCGCGCGATCGTCGTGGACGGTGACCGTCTGTACGTCGAGACCGCGTTCGCGCAGCAGATCCCGGACCGTATCCGAAGCCGGGGGATTCGCGGCACGCGGATACGCGGCGTAGGTGAGGTCGGCCAGCATCGGAAACGCGGGGCGCTCGCCGGCGGCACTGCGATGGCCCGCCGGTACGACGATCCAGCGGGGCAGCTTCACCACGGACCGGGCCTCCACGCCGTCGACCAGCGCCGGATGTTCGATCACCGCCAGATCGCACAGCCCGGACCGGACGGCCGCGACGAGATCCACCGTCGTACCCATATCGGTGGACACCGCTTCGCCGGAGGTGGTCCCGGTCCGCAGCACGGTGACGCAGGAGGTGACGATCCGGTCGGGCAGAGCGGAGGTGGCGCCCCAGTGCACTGTGCCGCGGGTGCGG
This sequence comes from Nocardia jinanensis, assembly GCF_014645735.1. GTDB lineage: Bacteria > Actinomycetota > Actinomycetes > Mycobacteriales > Mycobacteriaceae > Nocardia > Nocardia jinanensis. The sequence continues at coordinate 201,613 of NZ_BMMH01000007.1, forward strand.
GCGATCCGCTGGGCTTCGGCGAGCAGACGTTCCGCGTCGTCGACCAGCAACCGGGCCCGGGGCAGCAGTTGCCGGCCCGCCGCGGTGAGCACCGCTCCCTGCCTGGTGCGGTGGACCAGTTCGACGCCCAGCCGGGTCTCCAACCGCCGCAACCCCTGTGACAGCGGGGGCTGGGTCATATCCAGTACGGTGGCGGCCCGGCCGAAATGACCTTCATCGGCGATCGCGACGAAATAGCCGAGGTGGCGGATCAGGTCCATAGCGATATTGAACCAGCGACGTCGGACACCGCCGCCGAACAGCGGATTTACGAGCCGTTTCGAATGATAAAACATGCTATTAACTGGTCTTATATCAAATGCGACTGGTGTGCGGGAGTGTCGGATATTGGCGGCCGGTGTTCGGGCGGTGTCTGCTGCGAGGGTGAAACCGAACCGATCCGCTCACCGCATCCCGTCGAGTCGGCGATCACTGGCGCTCGTCCTGACGGCGGTCGCGCTCTCCGCGGCCGCGTGCGGGGGTGCCGACACCGGGACACCGGCCGGTTCCCCCTCGGTCAGCACGCAGGAGACCGCCGACCTGGCCAACACTCTGATGATGCTCCAGGCGAAATACAACGTGCTGTTCGGGATCGCCGCCGTCGACCCCCGGGGCGGGCGGGCCTTCGGTTGGAACACCGACGACCGGTTCGCGATGACCGCGACCTTCACGGTGTACGCGGTGGCCGCGATCCTGCGGCTCGCCGAACGCGAAGAGCTGGATCTCAACGACAAAGTGCCGATCACGCGGTCCGATATCGTGCTGAACTCACCGGACACCAGCTATCACGTCGGCGAGCTCATGAGCTACTACGAGCTGTGCCGGGCAACCCTGGTACGCAGCGACAACACCGCGGCGAATCTGCTGTTGCGCCGGCTCGGTGGTCCCGCGGCCGTTACCGAATTCGCGCGGTCGATCGGTGATGTGCAGACCCGGTTGGACCGCTGGGAACCGGAACTCAACGAGGCGCAGACCGGTGATCCGCGGGATACCAGTACCCCGGCCGCGCTCGCGGCCGGCTACCGGAAGCTGATCCTCGGCGACGGTCTGAGCACCGAGTATCGGCGTATGCTCACGAGCTGGTTGCGCTCGAGTGTGACCTCGCGTGAACGGCTGCGCAAAGGTCTGCCGGTGGGATGGGTGGCGGCGGATAAATCCGGTAGCGGTGCGTACGGCACCGCCAATGACGCCGGGGTGGTGTGGAGTCCCACCGGTTCATCGCTGGTGCTGGTGATCCTCAGCCGCTCCACCACCGGCTATCCGATGGCCGCGGGCGCCGACGCGGCTGTCGCCGACGCCACGGCCGCCGTCCTGGGAACCATGTCGCAGTGAGACCCGGGCGCACGCCGTGCCATCGGAATCCCGGGTATCCGGGTTCGGGCGACCATTGCCCGGCCGCGCCGATCATTCTCCGAAACGCAGGGTCACGTTCGCGGTGACCGGCCGAGCCCGGCACGGGAGTACGCGGCCCGATTCGCGATCCCGGGCCGTGATCGCGAGCAGTGGATCGTCGTCCATCTCGACGCGGCCGTCTTCGAGTGTGGCGACGCAGGTTCCGCAGGAGCCGCCGAGGCAGGAGTAGGGGAGGTCCTCGCGCCGGGTGAGGGCCGCGTCCAGGATCGTCCGGTTACGCGGCTCGGACCGCACAGGAACCATTCGTCGGCCTCGTGGCAGACGATATCGGCCGGATCGATCCGGTCGAACCGGTAGGCCGGGCCCAGTGGGCCGGCGCGCGGTCCGGTGCGCTGCCGGGACAGATGGTGGGTGACGGCCAGCCGCCCCGGGTAGCGGTCGGCCAGCTCCCGGATCGCTGCGGCGAGCATGATGTGCGCGTGATCGCGACTGCCGTAGTGCAGGGTGACGGTGCTCCGCGGTTCGGCTTCGAGAACCGTGGCCACGATCGACGCGATCGGCGTGATACCGCTACCCGCCGCGACGGTGGCCCGGGCGATCACCCGCGACCGGCGCTGACGGCCGCCGGTCTACTCGGGCCGGACGAGCAGACCCACGGAAGCGGCGAAGGCCGGGGCGAGATCGAGCAATTGGTCCGGGGTCACGATCGCGCCGCGCAGGGCATCGATACCCTCGTCGACGCGCAGTGCCCGCGCCCCGCGGAAATCCACTTTCGTCAGTCGCGCATTCCGGACCGCGAGTGCCGAGATCTCCGAGCCGGGGAAATCGACCTCGTTCAGTTTCGCTCCCCCGAAATCGACGTGCCGGAGCACGCAGTCGACGAACCGGACCTTCATCAGGTTCGCTCCCCGGAAGTTGACCGAATCGAGTTTGCAGTTGTGGAACTCCACCCGGCGCAACTCGGCACCGCTGGCTTCGACGCCCGACCACGCGCCCTCGATGATCTCGGCGTCCATCCAGACCGCGTCCGCCATATCGGTTCCGCTGATCCGGACCCCGTGCAACCAGACCTCGCTGAATCGCGCGGCGCGCGCCGAACCTCCGTCCAGCTGCACCGATCGGAAGGCGCACTGATCGAACACGGTGTGGCGAGCGTCCGGATCGGACAGGACCGTATCGTCGAACCGCAGGCAGTCGTACTCGCCTTCGGCGGCTATCGCACCGGCCGGTTCCAGCAGGTTCGCGAACGGCAGGTCGGTCAGTTCCCGCGGCATGGCACCCTCACGAGATCGCAATCGACAACTCGGTGGACTTCCGCCGAAACGCTACACCTGCCCGGCGTCGCGTCCCCCACTCACGGTCGTATCACGGGGACCGGCGGTGCGAGAGCGGGATTCGCCGCCGCGAAATGACCTCGCAGTGTGCTCGATTCGTAGTCGTCGCGATACAGGCCGCGGGCGCGCAGCAGCGGGATCACCTCGTCGGCGATCACCTCCAGGCTGTCGAGCAGCACATCCGGCTGCAGATTGAATCCGTCGCAGGCGTATTCGCGGTACCAGTGCTCGATACGGTCGGCCAGCTGTTCCGGGGTGCCGACGAAACCGCCGTGCCCGGAACCGGAGTAGCGGGTCTGGCGCAGGTACTCCCGCACGGTCGGCCGCGTCTGGCGGATCTGCTCGAGAATGGATTCGCGGAAACCGATGCTGCCGGTGAATATGTCCGGGTCGGCCGGGCCGCGCAGCACATCGTCCGGGAACGGCTCGTCCAAGTTCAGAGCGCCGACATCGACCCCGATGGCATGCGACAACCAGGCGGCCGAATACACGCTGGGGCTCGACTCGTACAGTTCGTCGACCCGCCGGCGCGCCTCCTCCTCGGTGGAACCGAGGGTCAGCAGCAGACCGGGCATGATGGCGACGTCGCCGGGGCGGCGCCCGGCGCGTACTGCACCGTCCTTCACCGTCCGATAGTGCTCGCGGGCTGTTTCCAGGGTGATCTCGGCGGTGAACACGCCGTCGGCGTAGCGCGACGCGATATCCCGCCCGCCCGGTGATCCGCCTGCCTGGAAGAGCACGGGCGAGCCCTGTGGCGAGGCGGGCGCGCGGAATTCGTCGTCGTAGTGGAAATGTGTTCCGTGGTGGGTGACGCGTCTTCCGGTTCCGGCGGCCGACCACAGTGCGCGGGCCAGTTCGGCGAATTCGGCGCCGCGATCGTAGCGTTGGCTACGCGGTACCACCCGTTCGAGACCGAAGTTCGCCGCCGACCGATCATCGCGGGTGGTCACCAGGTTCCAGCCCGCGCGGCCGTTCGAGACCTGGTCCAGCGTCAGGATGCGCGCGGCGAGATCCACCGGATCGTTGAACGTGGTGGAGGCGGTGGCGATGAGACCGACGCGCTCGGTCGCCCCGGCGACCTGGGCCCAGACGACGAACGGGTCGAGCCGGATGGGATTGGCATCGTAGGCGGGGTCGCCGAGACCGAGCGAGTCGGCGAGGAATACCGCGTCGAGCCGGGCCCGTTCGGCCAGCCGGCCGATCTGCTCCCAGTAACCCGGGGTGAGGAAATCGCGGGTCCCGAACAACGGGGTACGCCAGGCCGCCGGGATATAGCCGTAGACCAGCACATTGACGCCGAGTAGTACGTGACCGGGACGTGGTTCGGGCACGGCGTCAGGCCCCCTGGCCCTGCGGGCGCAGGAAGGAGTTGGATCCACCGGGCGGCGGTGTGCCGTTGACGTAGTAGTCGCCGAGTACCCGTTCCTTGAACACCCGGGGATTGTGCGACGCGAGGGTGCGGGCATTGCGCCAGTGCCGGTCCAGCCCCGCCGAGACGGCGGTCGCCGAGGCGCCGAGCGCGTCGAACACAGTGGTGGTGACCTCGAGCGCGGCCTCGATGATCACCGATTGCGCCTCGTGGGTACGCACGGTCGCCGTGACGAGCGCCTGCTCCTCGGCCTGATCATCGCCCCGGAGGTGGGCCCGGGCGACCACGTCCAGGGTCGCGGACTGCTTCTCCAGGGCGGCCTCGGCCTGGAATACGCGGGTGGCGAGCAAGCCGATGCGTTGCTGGAGCAGAGCGTCCCGGGCCGGGATCTCGTCGGTGCCCAGCGGATAGTTGCGGGGCCGCCGGTGCAAGGCGCGGGCGCCGTCGCCGAAGGCCGCCCGGGCGATTCCGACCAGCACCGCGAGCAGCGCCGTCTGATAGAAGAGCCCCTGGTAGGCGAAACGCTCTTCGGCGGGGAACAGTCCGTGCTCGTCCACCACCGCGTCCCGGTACCGGGCGGATCCGCTGGCGGTGGTCTGCTGTCCGAAACCCTCCCAGTCGTCGATCAGCGTGACACCGGGCTGGTCACGGGCCACGAGCGCGGTGATCAGCCGGTCGTTCTCGTCGCGGCCGATCACATCGAGCCAGTCCGCGTAGAGACTGCCGGTCGCATAGTATTTTTCGCCGGTGAGCCGGGTGATGCCCTCGGCAGTGCTGATCCGGGTGCCGATATCGCCGAACTTCGCGTTGTTGGCCTCGGTCCAGCCGCCGCCCACGAATTCACCACGCCGGAAGCGATCCAGCCAGACCTCGGTGGCCGGATGATCCGGGGAGTTCAGCCGATCCTCGACGAAGGCGAGGTGGTTGCGGAAGATATGGGCGACATTGGGGTCGGCCGCGCCGAGGTCGGCGAGCAGCAGGAAGACCTGCTGCAGGGTCGCGCCGTCACCGCCGTGCGCCCGCGGGATCCGCAGCCGGGAGAACCCCGCGTCCACGAGCAGGCGGACCTGCTCGTACGGGAACTCCCGGGCCCGTTCCCGCGCCGGGTTGCCCGCCGCGATCCGGTCGAAGACCGGACGATAGGTCGCGGCGAGGGAGTCGTAATCGGCGTCGGGGTGGGCCAGCAGCGACCTCAGATCGGCCGATGTGGGGGCTGCCATGGAGTGTCCCTTCGGTAGGTGGGATCGGGGGCGCGGTGGTCAGCGGTAAACGTTGGCGGAGGGGGTGGTGAACGCCGCCGGGGCGGCGGACAGCAGGTCGGCGGGTGGCGACAGGGCGAGTGAGTCCCGCAAGGTCGTGCGGCCGGGCGGAACCGCTTCGGGAAACCGGACCGCGAGATCGGTGTGCAACAGGGATGCCGCGGTCTCGGCGGGTGTGCCGCCGGCCGTGGTACGCAGCAGGAGCCCGTGGGCGCCGGCGGTGAGTAGTCCGGCCGCCTCATCGAGGTTCTGGATCGATGCCTCGGCCAGCGCCCGGCCCGGGATCTCGGTGGCAGTGGCGACCGCGGCCCGATCCGGCAGTCCGCCCAGTACGGCGAAATCGCCGGGACCGCGGAATCGGGCCCGCGGATCGGTTCCGTACCGGCCCAGTACCGGTGTGCCCTGGAGCGAGGTGGGAATGCTCAGCGGCCCGGCCGTTCTGGTGGCGCCACGATGGTCGACCCGCCGGATGCGGTCGGAACGCACCAGGATCCCGGAGTCCTTGTCGCCGACGATGCTGTCGAGCGGCCAACTCTGCCACAGCTCGACGACCGCGCGGGCGGTATCCGCCGTGGTCTCGGCCCCCAGCTCGGCGTCCGCTCCCAGACCGGCACCGCTCCAGGCGTTCTCGGTGCGCCCCCGGGAATCGCGACTGCCGAGCAGCACCCCGGACCTACCGCCGGTGAGATGGTCCAGCGACAGCGCGCGCCGGGCGAGGTTGTAGGGGAGATCGATATGGGCGGCCGCGGCGAAGACCACCGCGGGACCACCGTGTGTCGCCAGCGCGGTGGCCAGGACGCTGGGATCGAGATCGCCGGCCGCCGGGGTGAGTCCGGCGGCGGCGCCCACCAGCCGATCGATCCCGATCACCGTGAACGCGGCCCGATGGCGTGACCATGCCGCCCGCAGTCCCGGATCGCCGAGGACCGCGGTGGCTTCGGCGGTGGTCAGCGCCGTGGCGATGGTGGGAGTGTGCGCATCCGAATGCGGAGAGGTCATGGGAGCTGTGCTTTCCTGGTACCGAGGTCGGCCTGGAGCAGGGCCCGGGTCGCGGGGGATCGGGTGCTGTCGTTGAGATGTTCGGTGGGGAATTCGTCGACCAGCCGGCCGTCCGACATCACCCCGATCCGATCGCTCACCCATTCCACGAGACCGAGATCGTGACCGATGAACACACAGGTCAGGTTCAATCGCTCCCGTAGGTCGAGCAGTAGGTCGATGATCTCGGCCTGGGTGGAGACATCCAGTGAGGAGGTCGGTTCGTCGAGGATGAGCAGATCGGGTTCGAGGGCGAGTGCGCGCGCCATCCCGACCCGCTGCGCCTGGCCGCCGGAGAGGGCGTGCGGATAGCGATCGGCGAATCCGCTGGGCAGGCCGACGAGTTCGAGAGCCCGGGCCACCGCGTCGGCCGCGGCTTTCCGGTTCGGCGCCCTGCCGAACCGGCGCAGCGGCCGGGCGATCTGTTCGCCGACGCGGATACCGGGATTGAGCGAGCCCACCGGGTCCTGGAAGACGTACTGCAACCGGGACCGCAGCGCTCGCAATGCCGACGGCCGGACACCGACGAGCGAGCTCCCGTCGAATACGACCGAACCGGAGGTGGCGGGCAGTAATCCGCCGATCACCCGGCCGAGGGTGGACTTACCGGAGCCCGACGGTCCGATCAGGCCGTAGATCTCACCGGGCTGTACTGCGAGCGAGATATCGTCCACCGCCAGGAGTTCACGTCTGGCGAGCCCGGTGCCGAAACCGCCGACGGTGAATTTCTTGGTGACCGTCTCCAGCCGCAGCAGCGGTTCGACGGCGCTGTCCGGTGCGGGCGGCGCGGATCGTCGCGGTGCGGGTTCGGTGGACGACAGCCGCCGCGTTCCGTGCCAGGACGACAGTGTGGCCCGTTTGCCCAGCCGCGGTACCGCGGCGAGCAGGCGCCGGGTGTACGGGTGCGCGGGAGCGGTGAGCACGGTATCGCGGGGTCCCTGTTCGACGACCCGGCCCTGCGCGAGCACCGCCACGGTATCGGCCATATGCGCGACCACATCGAAATCGTGGGTGATCAGCAGCAGCGACGACCCGGTGGCCCGGGTGACATCGCGCAACAGATCCAGGATCTGGCGCTGGACCACGGTATCGAGCGCGGTGGTGGGCTCGTCGGCGATGAGGACGGCCGGTTCGGACAGTGCGGCCAGCGCCAGCGCGACCCGCTGACGCATACCGCCGCTGAGTTCGTGCGGGTAGGCGCCCAGCACCCGCTCCGGTGCGTCGAATCCGACCTTCGTGAGCCACTCTGTTGCCAGTTCCCGGCGCGCGGCGCGCGGGCTGCCGGGCCGGTGCCGGGTCAGCACCTCGTCGAGCTGGGCGGAGATCCGGTGCGCGGGATCGAGTGCGCCGAGCGGGTTCTGGAACACCATGCCGATACCCGAGCCGCGATAGGCGGCGAGCCGGCGTTCCGGTAGCGCGGTCAGGTCGACCGGCGACCGCGTCCCGTGCCGGAATCGCACCGCTCCGCCGGTGATACGGGCCGTACGGGGTAGCAGGCCGATGATCGCGGCGGCGGTGAGACTCTTGCCCGAGCCGGATTCACCGACCAGGGCGAGTACCTCGCCGGCGGTGAGGGCGAAGGAGATTCCGGAGACCGTCGGGCTGCCGGTTTCGTCCCCGGGGAACGCGATGCTCAGATCCGCGACCTCCAGGACCACCGCGGCCGCGGCCTCGGACTGTGCTGCGCGGGCACTGCGCGCGGAAACCGCGGTCATCGGCCGTCTCCTCGGTTTCGCGGGCTCGCCAGATCGTGCAGGCCGTCCCCGAGCCAGTTGAAGGCCAGGGCGACGAGCACGACGGTCAGGCCCGGGATCAGCGCCACGTACATATGCCCGGAGAGCACGACTTTGGCGCCGGAAGCGATCATCTGCCCCCAGTCCGGGGTCGGTGGTTGGACACCGATACCCACCGCGCTCAGGCTCGCGGAGAACACCACCATGGTCGCGACCAGACCGGTGGCGTAGACGACGATCTGACCCGTCACATTGGGCAGCACTTCGCGCACCATCAGTGCCCAGCGGGTCGCGCCCAGTGCGGTCGCGGCTTCGACGTACTCACGTCTCGTATGCTGTTTGACCTCGGTGAACACCACCCGGGTCACGTAGGGGACGACATAGAACACAATCGCCACCACCACAACGGGCGCACCGGGACTCAGCACCGCGGCCAGTGCGACCGCGACGAGGATCACCGGGAAGGCGAACAGCATGTCCACCAGTCGCATGACCACGCCGCTGATCCGGGGCCCCGCGAAACCGGCGAGCAGCGCCGCGACGGACCCGGCGACCGTGGCACCTGCCACCGAGAGGACGGCCAGTAGCAGTGAGGTGCGGCCACCCCACAGCAGCCTGCTCAGCAGATCCCGGCCCAGATCGTCGGTGCCCAGCAGATGCCCGGAGCTACCCGGGGGGAGGAATTTGGCAGACGGATCGGTCGCCAGCGGATCGTAGGGGGCGAGCAGGGGTGCGAACAGTGATACGAGCACCACGACGCCGATGAGGACACCGGCGGCCACGAGTTGGGCACTGTGCCTGCGGCGGGTGGGCCCGGAGATGGAAGCACGGGGCAGTGCGAGAACCATCACGCCCCCCGCAAACGTGGATCGAGGGCGTCGACGATCACGTCGGTGATCAGATTTACCAGCAGATAACACAGCGCGACCAGCACGATTCCGCCCTGGATCACCGGATAGTCCTTGCCGTTGACGGCATTGACGAGCTGGGTGCCGATACCGGGCCAGTTGAACACGATCTCGACGAAGAACACGCCGGTGATCAGGGTGCCGATCTCGAGCCCGGTGACATTGACGATGCTCGGTGCGATATTGCGAAAGATATTGCGGCGGTAGACCGTACGCAGCGGTACACCCTGTGACCGGAATGTGCGGACGTAGTCGGTGGCCGCCTCGCGGATAACTCCGATCCGCACGAAACGAGCCAGTACCAGCATGGAGATCAGCGCGGCCGAGACCGCGGGCAGGACCAGATGCTCGAGCAGATCCCCGAATCCGCCGCCGCCCCGCGATTGCATACCACCGACCGGGAGCCAGCCCAGCTGGAGGGAGAACACGCTGATCAGTACGAGCCCGAACCAGTACACCGAGAGATTGCTGCCGATCTGGGCGAGCAGCATCACCGCACGGTCGATCCAGGTGCCGTGAAAGATTCCGGCCACCGCCCCGATGAGGGTGCCGAACACCACACAGACGAATGCCCCCGCCACGGTGAGTATCAGCGTGTTGAGGAAAGGCGGCACCAGCATGTCGAAGACCGGCGTGCCCAGCGTCAGCGACAGGCCGCCGCCGTCGGCGACGAGGTTCTTCAGCCAGACGAAGTACTGCTCCCACAGGGGCCGGTCGAGACCGTAGGTCGCGCGCAGTTCGTCGAGCTGTTCGGGGGTGAACCGCGACGCGAACTGGGCCTCCACCGGATCACCCGGGGTCAGTACCCCGAGCAGGAACGCGAGAATCGACACCAGGAACAGAATCGGCGTCACGTTGAGTACGCGGAACCCGATATGGCGCAACTGCTTCATCGGGAACCGGACAGCCAGACCGGTGCCAGGTCGTACCAGTTCGTGGACGCGTAGACGAAACCTTCCACGTTCGGACCGGTCGCGTAGTAGCGGTTCAGGTTGACCGCCGGGATCACCAGCGCGTTCGTGCGCAGTTTCTCCTCGGCCTGCTGCCACAGCCGGATCCGCGTATCCGGATCGGAATTGCGCAGCGCGGTCTCGATGGCACCCGTCACCTCGGGATATTTCGCCGGATCGAGTCCGCGGTTCTTCAGGCCGTTGTACCCGTTGTACAGCCATTCGGCATTCGTCTCACCGAACTCGTCGATGCTCAGGCCGTCACCGGGTTGCGGGTTGTAGACCCGCGCCGAATAGTTGACCCGGTCCAGGCTCACGATGTCGACCTCGACCCCGATGCCCTTCAGGTGGGCCTGCAGCCACTGCCCGAGATTCTCGTTGGCCACGTCGACGACGAGGTTGAAGCGCAGCTGTCCCGGGCCGTAACCGGCTTCGGTGAGCAGTTGCCCGGCGCGCTCCGGGTCGTAGCCGAAATCGCGGACCGCCGGATCGTAGGCCTCGTTACCGGGCGGCAGGAACGAGTACTGCGGTGACGCGTAGCCGTTGTAGACCTCTTTCGCCAGCGCTTCGCGGTCGAGGCCGTGGATGAGCGCTTTGCGTACCCGGTCGTCTTCGAAGACGGGATTGCGGCGATTGAAGGAGAAATACACCAGTTCGGCCGCGGTGCCCGGGGGTACGTCGAATCCGGCGTTCTCCAGTGATTCCACATCGTCGGGCGGAACGTAGCTGATCAGGTCCACTTCGCCGTTGAGCAGCGAGGCCACGCGGGTCTGATTGTTGGGGATGACGCGGAAGGTCAGCGTGTCCAGCCGGGGCCGTGGCCCCCAGTAGTTCGGGTTGCGCTGCAATACGATCCGGTCACCGATCGCGCGGGAGTCGAAGCGGTACGGCCCGGTGCCCTCGGGATGCTGGGCGAATTCGTCGTTGCCGTACTTCTCCCAGACCGCCGGATTTCCGACGGGCACGGTGTACATCGACTGGGCGAGGATTCGCGGGAAACCGAGGAACGGTTTGTCGAAGACGAAGGTGTACGCGTGGTCGCCGGTGGGCCGGGCGTCTTCGAGATTGCCGAACCACACTTTCACCCGGCCGGCGCTCTCCTCGTCGAAGAATTCGTAGGAGCGGTCCCACACCCGGCGGACGTTCTTGTGCAACGCGGCCGCGTCGAACGGCGAGCCGTCGTGGAAGGTGACCCCCTCGCGTAGCTGGAAGGTCCAGACGCGGCCGTCGTCACTGTGGTCCCACTTCGTGGCGAGTACGGGTTGCAGTCCCGGCACGCCCGAGTTCGTGGTCAGATCTTCGCCGACGAGGGGCTCGAAGATATGGCGTGAGACGCGGTAGGTCTCCCAGTACACCTGCCGGTGCGGGTCCAGCCCGCGCGGTTCGAGGTACAGGCCGGTGATGAACTCGCCGCCATCGACCGGTAGGCCGTTGTCGTTCCCGCCCGAGCAGCCGGTGAGGAGTACCAGGGCGGCGATACCGATCGCCATGATCGCACTGCGCTTTTTTCTTCGCACTTCAGTCGCACACTTTCCGTCCGGCAACGAACCCTCCGACCACGCAAGGTATCCCGGTGCGCGCCAGTGTTCACGGCATGAAATCAGCGCGATTCCTTTTCGGAACCGCGTCGCGGAGCCGAGCCGGCCTCGCCGTGCTGATCGATTCGAGGTCGCCGACGCCGTCTTCGAACCCGATCAGGTTCGGGCAGGTGTCGGTCAGGATGACCAGCGTTTCCGGTGTGTATTTCGCATTCGCCCGGCTGTACAGCACGACGGCCAGCGAGGTGGATTCGCAGACTGCGCGCACATGAGCCATCAGACCACCGGCGGACTGCCGCGCGAACAACCCGGCCGACTTCCGGCGGCGTCAAGGATTGCTCGGCGGCCGAATGGCGGCAACTCCACCTGGTCTGCTGTCCATGTCTCCGTCGTGGATGCGGCCGGCCGGGGCTTCTGCTGAGTGTCGCTGCGATGAGCGCGAGTGCCGGCGCTGGTCAACGGTCGGTGCCGCCGTTGCGCAGGATGCCGGACCCGGGCTCGAGGGCGCTCTGCCGACTGTCTACGGCACGGTGGCGGATCCGGCCGAACTGCGCCTTTCTTTATTGGAGAATGTTATTCTCTTTTGTGTGTCTCCGGTGGCTCCCGAGGGGCTCGCCTGGATGTCGAAAGCGTTCATGATCATGCGGATACCGCATGCTCGCAGCTATCCTTACAAAGATTGCAATACTTATTGCGCTTGACTGGATGGGGCGTTAGATTCCTTACAAGTCCTCGACATCGAGGCGGATCAGCGCTATCGGCCGGGTCGGTTGGGAGTCAGTCGGAATGTTGCAGCAAGGGGCCCGCTTTCAGGGCGGCCGAGCGATCGGGCTCGCGGCGGGCTGGAGTCAGCGCCGGGTCACCGCGCCCAGCAGGCTCTTCGGCGCCAACGGGTTGCGGACCGGACCCGACGGCCGGATCTATATCGCCCAGGTGACCGGTAGCCAGATCAGCGCACTCGATATCGATACCGGTGCAATCGAAACCGTCAGCGCCAAGGGCGGCGATATCGTCGCGCCCGACGATTGCGCCTTCCATCCGGACGGCACCCTCTACGCCACCGAGGTGATGGACGGCCGGGTCAGCGCCCGGCACCTCGACGGCACCACCCGGTTGCTGCGCGCGGATCTGCCCAGCGCCAACGGCATCACGGTGTATCAGGGCCGGTTGTTCGTGAACGAGTGCCGGCCGGGTGGGCGGCTCATGGAACTCCCGCTCGACGGCGGTGCCCCCCGCATCCTGGTGGAGAGTATCGAACAGCCCAATGCCATGGAGGTCGGGCCGGACGGACTCCTCTACTACCCGGTGATGGGTACCAACGAGATCTGGCGTATCCATCCCGACGGTGGCGAACCCGAACGCGTGGCGGGCGATCTCGGAGTACCCGACTCGGTGAAGTTCGACTCGGACGGTTTCATCGTCTCCACCCAGGTGGCGTCGGGTCAGGTGCTGCGGATCAACCCGCGCAGCGGGGAGAAGACCCTGCTGGCCCAGCTGAACCCCGGCCTGGACAACTGCACGCTGGTGGACGGGCGTCTGTTCGTCTCCAACTTCACCGGTGAGATCACCGAGATCCTCGCGGGTGGCGAAACGCGCACCACCTTGCCCGGCGGGCTGAACTGGCCGCTGGATCTGACCGTCGGCCCCGACGGCACTCTCTTCGTCGCCGACGGCACCTATTTCTATGCCGTGGGCGCGGACGGGCTGGAAACCCAGGGCATGCTCTTCAGTCCGGGCTACCCGGGATTCACCCGCGGCGTGACCGCTACCGGGCCGGGCGAATTCGTCGTCGCCACCGCGGGTGGGCAGATCGCCCGCTGGCGGCCGGCCACCGGGGAATGCGAGTTTCTGGCCGGTGCGCAAACCCCGTTCGATCAGCTCTACGGCGTCGAGGTCGGCCCCGGCGGGCTGATCGTGACCACCGAGTTCGGCACCGGACGCGTACTGGGGGTGCACAGCGGGGGCAGCGTCGATGTGCTCGCCTCGGGGCTGCGCAAACCGCTCGGCGTGGCGTTCACCGGCGGCGGCACCCTGCTGGTGGCCGAATCCGGTGCGGGCCGGGTCGTCTCGGTCACCCCGGCCGGGGTGGACACGGTTGTCGACGGACTCGAGATTCCGCAGGGCATCCTGGTGCGCGGCTCGCAGCTGCTGGTAGTCGATTCCGGCGCCAAGAATCTGGTCTCCATCGACCTGGAGACGAAGGCGCGCGAGGTCCTGGCCTGGAACCTGCCGGTCGGCGCACCGCCGGGAGTCACACCGAAACCGCTGCTGGGTATGCCGCCGTTCTCGGGCCCGCAGGGGCCGTTCGCGGGTATCACCGCGAGCGCCGACGGCACGGTCTACCTGGCCGCCGACGCCGAGGGCAGTGTGCTCGCGTTCCGGAAGGACGGGTGAGGAATCCATGACGAACGACTTCTTCGGGCTGGACGGACGCGTGGTGATCGTGTCCGGCGCGGGTGGCGGCGGGATCGGCACCGCGGTGACCAGGCTGGTCGCCCGCGCCGGAGCCACCGTGCTCGGGGTGAGCCGGGGCGCCGAGAATCTCGCGAAGCATGTGGAACCCCTTGCGGGGGAGGGCCTGAAGGTGATTCCGGTGCAGGCCGACGCCGCCACCGACGAGGGAGTCGCGACTGTCCTGGAAGCGGCCCGGCAGGCCGAGGGCGATCTCTACGGCCTGGTGAACATCGCCGGGGGCGCCGCGCCCGCCACCTGGATGCCCGCCACCCGGGTGACGCGCGCCGACTGGCGGGCCCTGTTCCACCAGAACCTGGAATCCATGTTCTTCATGAGCCAGGCCGTGGCCGCCGAGATCAAGGGGGAGGGCCGGACGACGGGATCCATCGTCTCGCTGTCGTCCATCAGCGGGATGAACACCGCGCCGTTCCATATCGCCTACGGCACCGCGAAAGCGGCGCTGGTGGCGGCGACCCGCACACTCGCGGTCGAGCTGGCGCTCAGCGATATTCGGGTGAACGCCATTGCGCCCGGCGTCACCGAGACCCCCGCCTCGGGTACCTATGTGGACACCGATCCCGAACGCGACCGAACCGCCATCGCCATGGGCCGGCGCGGTCGTCCCGACGAGCAGGCCGGCGCGGTGCTGTTCCTGCTCTCCCAGCTGTCGTCCTATATCACCGGGCAGACGCTCCTGGTCGACGGCGGGCTGAATCTGAAATGGACCCATCTGGGCGCCGACAACACCTCGCTGTTCCTGAAGGACGAGGGTTTCCGCGCCGCCATCACCAGCTGACCGAAATGAACCGCACAGACACCGACTGTCCCCGCACCCGGGGTGGGAGAACGCCATGAGCGAGCGTAGCGAGCGATCAATGGACACAGCCGAGCCCTCGCTCGTGCCGGAGCGAAGCGGAGGCATGAGCGAGCGTAGCGAGCGATCAATGGACACAGCCGAGACCGTCGACGATATCGCCACGAACACCGAACCGCTGTCCGCGCCGATGACGATCGGAGTGGAGGCCTATCTCAGTCCCGACTATGTGAAGGCCGAACGCGACAAACTGTGGCGCAAGGTCTGGCAGCAGGTCGGGCGGGTCGAGGAGGTCCCCCGGGTGGGCGACTACCTCACCTACGAGATCCTCGACGATTCACTGATCATCGTGCGCACAGCTCCGGACAAGATCCGGGCCTACCACAATGTGTGCGCCCACCGCGGCCGCCGGTTGGTCGACACTCCACCGGGTGAGCGCAACGCCAAGGGGCAGAAGAAACAGTTCGTCTGTGGATTCCACGGCTGGCGCTACGACCTCGAGGGCCGCAACACCTTCGTGCCCGAACGCGCGGACTGGCCGTGCGGTCTCACCGAGGGCCGGGACGGACTCGTCGATGTGCACGTCGACACCTGGGGCGGCTGGATCTTCGTCCACCTGGACCCGAATCCGGCCGAAACCCTGCGCGAATACCTGGAACCCGCGGCCACATTGCTCAATCCGTTCCAGCTGGAGAACATGCGCTACCGGTGGCGGCGGTGGCTGGTGTTCGACTGCAACTGGAAGGTCGCGCTCGAGGCCTTCATGGAGACCTACCACGTCCCCTACACCCATCCGGAGTTCATGAACTTCGGCATGTTCCTGGGCTGGGCGCGGGCCCAGGGTAAACACAGCAATATCGGCTACGACGCGCCGAAGGGCCAGGAGGAGAGCCAGGGCAAGATCCGCCTCGGCCACGGCCCCGACGCCCGGAAATCCACCATCGAACTACAGAACTTCACCTGGGAGAACGCCAACACCAACACCACCTGGACCATGGTGGAGGCGGCGCGTCGGCTCGTCGACGAACTGCCCGAGGGCACTCCGGGGCCGGAGGTGATGGCGCACTGGCTGGCGTCGGCGCGGGCCGACGACGAGAAGCGCGGGGTCGTCTGGCCGACCGTCACCCCGGCCGATGTCGCGGCGGCCGGTACGGCCTGGCAGATCTTCCCGAACTTCCAGATCGGGCACGCGGTGAACAATATGCTCTGCTACAGCGCGCGTCCCTACGGCTACGACCCGGATAAATGCATTTTCGAGGCGGCGGTCTACGAGCTGTTCCCCGAGGGCGAGGCGCCGGAAACGGAGTGGATCCATACTCCGGAGGGCGATCCGGCCTGGCGGACGGTCCTGCCGCAGGACTTCGACAATATGGCCGCGGTGCAGCAGGGCATGAAGACCCTGGGCTTCTCCGGTCCGAAACCGAATCCTTATCGCGAGCGCAGTGTCGTGAACCTGCACCACAACCTCGCGAAGTACATGGGCACCGGCGCACCGCGTGACCTCACCTGACTCCGGCGCCGCCGGCCCGATCCACCCCACCGAGGAATCCGAATGAACAACTGCGCACCCACGCAGACCCCCGAGATCGACCATGCCGCGCTACGGGCCAAGTACCTGGCCGAACGCGATAAGCGGCTGCGGCCGGAGGGGCAGCAGCAGTATGTGGCGTCCGAGGACGGGTTCACCGACTTCTTCGAAGGCGATCCCTACACGCCGGTGACGCCCCGGGAGCCGCTGTCGGAGGAGATCGATGTCGCGGTCCTCGGCGGCGGCTGGGCCGGGCTCACCGCGGGCGCGCGGCTGGTCCAGGCCGGGGTCGAGGATTTCCGGGTCATCGAACTCGCCGGCGATTTCGGTGGTGCCTGGTACTGGAACCGGTACCCGGGTATCCAATGTGATTCCGACGCTTACTGTTACCTGCCGCTGCTGGAGGAGACCGGGTACATCCCGACCCAGAAATACGCCTACGGCGACGAGTGTTTCGAGCACGCGCAGCGGATCGGTAAGCACTTCGGACTGTACGAGAAGGCGATCTTCTCCACGATGGTGAAATCCCTGGAATGGGACGAAGCCATCGAACGGTGGCGGATCGGCACCAATCGGGACGACGATATCCGCGCCCGGTTCGTGATGATGGCGCAGGGACCGTTCAACAAACCGAAACTGCCGGGTATCCCGGGGCTGAACGATTTCACCGGCCATACGTTTCATTCCGCCCGCTGGGACTACGCCTACACCGGCGGCGATATGCGGGGCGGGCTCACCGGACTGGAGGACAAGAAGGTCGCGGTGATCGGCACCGGCGCCAGTGGTATCCAGGTGATCCCGCATATCGCGCGGTCCGCCGAACATCTCTATGTCTTCCAGCGCACCCCGTCCTATATCAACGAGCGCGGTAACGTCCCCACCGACCCGGAATGGGTGACATCGCTCCAGCCGGGCTGGCAGTTGCAGCGCCGCCGTAATTTCCACACCGCCGCGTTCGAGGCGTTCGCCCCCGGCCAGCCGGATCTGGTGTGCGACGGCTGGACCGAGGTCAGCCGCAATGTCCAGTCCTATCTCGACGAGAACAATCTCTGGGCGGAGGTCACGCCGGAGAAGTTCGTCGAGATCCGGGAGAACCAGGATTACCGGGCGATGGAACGGG
This sequence comes from Nocardia jinanensis, assembly GCF_014645735.1. Lineage (GTDB taxonomy): Bacteria > Actinomycetota > Actinomycetes > Mycobacteriales > Mycobacteriaceae > Nocardia > Nocardia jinanensis. The sequence goes on from NZ_BMMH01000007.1 coordinate 219,050, forward strand.
TCCGGCAGCGGGTGGACGAGATCGTCACGGACCCGGAAACCGCCGCGGCGCTCAAACCGTATTACCGGTTCCTGTGCAAACGGCCCTGTTTCAACGACGAATACCTGCCGACCTACAACCGGGACAATGTGACCCTGGTCGATGTCTCGGCGACCAAGGGCGTCGAACGGATCACCGCGAAGGGGATCATCGCCGCCGGGGTCGAACACGAGGTCGACTGCATCATCTTCGCCAGCGGATTCGAGATCACCACGGAGCTGGACCGCCGCTACGGTATCCACCCGTTCGCCGGCCGCGGCGGGCTCTCGCTCTACGAGCACTGGGCGAACGGCTACCGCACCCTGCACGGACTCACCAGCAACGGATTCCCGAATCTGTTCTTCACCGGGTTCCTCCAGGGCGGTATCACCGCCAGCACCACCGATATGTTCGATCAGCAGGCCACCCACGCCGCCTACATCATCGGCGAGGCACTGGACCGGGGCGCGCGCACAGTGGAACCGACCACCGAGGCGGTGGACAGCTGGTGCGCCACCATCCGGGAAACCGCGGTCGACAACAGCAATTTCCAGCGTGAATGCACTCCCGGTTACTACAACAACGAGGGCGAGCAGAACATCCGCTCGCATCTCGGCGAACCGTACTGGCCGGGTTTCTACGCACTCGAGGACATCCTGCAGAGCTGGCGTGCGACCGGTGACCTGGAGGGTCTGGCACTCGGCGAATGACAGGCCGCGGCGAAGGGTCAGGAGAAGCGTTGTCCGAGAAGCGGTTCGACGGCGAGGTCGCGGTGGTCACCGGGGCCGGTCGCGGCCTGGGCCGGGCGTATGCCCTGCTGCTGGCCGCCCGGGGCGCCCGGGTGGTGGTGAACGATGTGGGCGGCGGTATCCCGGGCGGGGACAGCGATATCGGGGTCGCCGGGGCGGTGGCCGCGGAGATCGTGGCCGCCGGTGGGCAGGCGGTCGCCGATGCCCATTCGGTGGCCACCCCGGGCGGCGGCCGGGCGATCGTGGATACCGCGCTCGACACCTACGGCCGTATCGACGCCCTCGTCCACAATGCGGGCAATGTGCGCTATGCCCCGCTCACCGAAATGAGTTACGAGGATTTCGATTCCGTCCTCGATGTGCACCTGCGCGGTGCGTTCCATGTCGTCCGCGCCGCCTTTCCGGTGATGCGGGAGGCCGGATACGGCCGGGTCGTGCTGACCTCCTCCATCGGCGGTCTGTACGGCAACCAGAACGTCGCCAACTACGCCGTCGCCAAGGCGGGGGTGATCGGGCTGTCGAATGTGGTGGCGCTCGAGGGTGCCGAATTCGGGGTGAAATCGAATGTGATCGTGCCCGCGGCGGTGACCCGGCTGGCCGACGGACTCGACACCTCGAAATATCCGCCGATGGAACCGGAACTCGTGGCGCCGGCGGTCGGCTGGCTGGCACACGAATCCTGTTCGGTCAGCGGCGAAATGCTCGTGGCGCTGGCGGGCCGGGTGGCGCGGGCCTATATCGCGGAGACCCCCGGGGTGTATCAGCCGGAGTGGTCGATCGAGGACGTCGGGGCCCGAATCGACGAAATACGTGACATCAAGGATTCATGGTTGCTGCCGGTCGTTCCGTCGGCCCACAGCGACCATATCGGCCGGAGTTTCGCAATGGCCATGGGAGGTAAGTGAGTATGGCGGTCAAAGTCTACGAACGGATTCTGGATCTCTTCGAAGCCGAAGGTATCAATACTCTCTTCGGTATCCCGGACCCGAATTTCGTGCACCTGTTCCACCTCGCCGACGAACGCGGCTGGAATGTGGTGTCCCCGCACCATGAGGAATCGGCGGGGTTCATGGCCGAGGCCGTCTCCCGGATGACCGGAAAAGCCGCGCTGTGCATCGGCACTCTCGGACCCGGTGTGGCCAATCTCGCGGGCGCCATGATGTGCGCCAAGGTCGAGAATTCTCCGGTGATCTTCCTCGGCGGGCAGCGTGCCCGGATCACCGAGCAGCGGGTGCGCCGCGGCCGGATCCAGTTCGTGAAACAGTCCGGCCTGTTCGAGCCCTCGGTGAAGTACGCGGCCAGTATCGAATACGCCGACCAGACCGACGAAATCATCCGCGAGGGTCTGCGCAAAGCGCTGAACGGAACCCCCGGCCCGGTGTACATCGAATACCCCTCCCATGTGATCCAGGAGGAACTCGACGTCCCCGCGCCGCTTCCGCCGGAGCGTTATCGGCTGGTCGGGCAGACTGCCGGCCAGGACAGAGTGGACGCGGCCGCCGACCTCGTCCGGCAGGCGAAGCAGCCGATTCTGCTGGTCGGACACGGTGTGCACACCGCGCGGGCCGGTGCCTCGGTGAAGGCCCTGGCCGATCTCATGGCCTGCCCCGTCATCCAGACCTCCGGCGGCACCTCGTTCATCGAAGGACTCGAGGACCGCACCTTCCCCTACGGCTTCTCACCCTCGGCGGTGGACGCCGTCGTGAAATCGGATCTGTGCCTGGCTATCGGTACCGAACTCGGCGAACCCGTGCACTACGGGCGCGGCCGGCACTGGGTGGCCGGGGAGGACGAGCGGAAATGGATCCTGGTCGAACAGGACCCCACCGCGATCGGTGTCAACCGGCCGATCGATGTACCGCTGGTCGGCGATCTGCGCGCGATCGTTCCGCAGCTCGCCGAGGCTCTGAAGAACACCCCGCGCACCGCGACCCCCGAACTCGCGCAGTGGATCGAACAGGACGCCTCCCGCCTCGCCGAACTCGCCGAGAACGCGCCGTCGGGTAGTACGCCGGTGCATCCCGCCCGCTTGGTCGTGGAGGCCACCAAGGATTTCCCGGCCGACGGGATCCTGGTCCGCGACGGCGGGGCGACCACGATCTTCGGCTGGACCTACACCCAGTGCAAACCACATGATGTGATCTGGAACCAGAACTTCGGCCACCTCGGGACCGGCCTGCCCTACGCCGTGGGCGCCTCGGTCGCCGACGGCGGGAAACGGCCGGTTCTGATGATCACCGGTGACTCCTCCTTCCAGTTTCAGATCGCCGAGCTGGAAACCGCTGCGCGACTGAGCCTTCCGCTGGTCTGCGTGGTCGCTGTCGACTACGCGTGGGGACTCGAGGTCGGCGTCTACAAGCGCACCTTCGGCCAGGGCTCCCGCGAGACCGCGGTGCACTGGAGCAAGGACACCCGGCTGGACAAGGTCGCCGAGGGTTTCGGCTGCTACGGCGAATACGTCGAAACCGACGCCGAGATCGCGCCCGCCATCAAACGCGCCTTTGCCAGCGGGAAGCCGGGCGTGATCCATGTCGCGGTGGATCCGAAGGCGAACTCCGAGGAAATGCCCAGCTACGACGAGTTCCGCACCTGGTACGCGGAAGGGATGCAGTGATGCGCGAATACCTGAAGTTCTATATCGACGGCCGGTGGGTCGACCCCGCGGCGGACCGGACCTTCGAGGTGATCAATCCCGCGACCGAAGAGGTGTGCGGCCGGATTGCCGCCGGGTCGGCCGCGGATGTGGACGCCGCCGTGGCCGCTGCCCGGGAGGCGTTCCCGGGCTGGGCCGCGACTTCGGTCGCCGAACGGCTCGACCTGTTCGGCGCCATCGGTGCGGAATACCAGAAGCGCACCGGGGATCTGGCCGCCGCGCTCACCGAGGAGATGGGCGCCCCGAGTGGCCTGGCCGGCGGATTCCAGGTGGATCTCGTGATCGGGCACCTCCAGAAGGCCGCCGAGGTGCTGCGTAACTTCCGCTTCGAGGAACAGCGCGGCGCGACTCTACTGGTGAAAGAACCCATCGGGGTGTGCGGTCTCATCACGCCGTGGAACTGGCCGATGGCGCTCATCGCGGTCAAGGTGTTCCCCGCCCTGGCCACCGGCTGCACCATGGTGCTCAAACCGTCCGAACGGTCCCCGTTCACCGGTCAGATCTTCACCGAGGTCCTCGACGCGGCCGGTCTGCCCGCCGGGGTGTTCAACCTGGTGCAGGGCGACGGCCCCAGCGTCGGTGTACCGCTGTCCGGGCACCCCGGCGTGGATATGATCTCGTTCACCGGCTCCACCCGGGCCGGTATCGATATCGCCCGCAACGCGGCCCCCACCGTGAAACGGGTGGCCCAGGAACTCGGCGGCAAGGGACCCAACATCATCCTCGACGACGAGGATCTCGCCACCAATGTCGGTCAGGGCGTGGCCGATATGATGGGCAACTCCGGCCAGACCTGTAGCGCGCCGTCGCGGATGCTGGTCCCCGCCGCCCGGATGGAAGAAGCTGTGGCCGCCGCGCGGGCGGCCACCGAGGGCATCACCGTCGGCGACCCCACCGGTGATGTCGCCATCGGGCCGGTGGTCGCGGGGTCACAGTTCGACCGTGTCCAGGCACTCATCCAGAAGGGCATAGACGAGGGCGCCACCGTTGTCGCCGGCGGGCCCGGCCGGCCCGACGGTCTCGACAAGGGTTTCTATGTCAAACCCACGGTGTTCGCGGATGTCACCAACGATATGACCATCGCGCGCGAGGAGATCTTCGGCCCGGTGCTGGTGATCATCGGCTACGACAGCGTCGATGACGCTGTCGGTATCGCCAACGACACCGAATACGGCCTGGCCGGATTCGTCGCGGGTCGCGATCTGGATCGGGCCCGGGAAGTCGCCCGGCGGCTGCGGGCCGGATCGATCGCGATCAACGGCGGCTTCGATTTCTCCGCCCCGTTCGGCGGTTACAAGAAGAGCGGGAACGGGCGCGAATGGGGTGAGGCCGGTTTCGAGGAGTACCTGGAGCTCAAGGGCATCCTCGGGTACGCACCCGACGTGGCCGAGGCATAGGGGGATGGACAGATTCGATCGCGCGCTGTTCCTGTCGGCGTTCCAGCCGGACGCGGTCATCGCCGCCGGAGCCTTCGTCGGCGGGCCCGGCGAACTCTACGAGTGGGCGGCGGCGATGCACGAACAGGGACAGTCGGCCACCCAGCACAACCTGCTCAACCACACCTGCGATATCGACGGCGATACCGCGCACACCGAAACGTACTACCTGTTCGCCGCCCGCAACCGGGACGAGACCAACTGGTGGCCGGCGGCCGGTACCTCGACCGGCTGGAGCGGCAGGACAGAGCGTGGCGGATCGCGTTGCGCACCAATGTCGTCGAATGGTCCGGAACGATCCCGACCATGCCTCTTCCGTTCGCCGGGGTAGCAGACCTGTTCGCCAACGGCACGCCCGCGCGCAGTGGTGACGACCCGTCCTACACGCGCCCGCTGCGCAATCTGCGGCCACGCAACATCCCGAGCTGAATCGGCTGTCCGGGCCCCACCGAGTACCGCCCTGCCCCGCCGTACCGCGCCGGGATCGGATACGCAGGTGAGAAATCGGGTCGCGGGCAATGAGCCGGGACGGTGCCGTGAATATCCGAACACGGCCGTGACATCGAGAAGGAGATGGAAATGGAGCGGATATCCCCGCTGAACCCCCGAGAATGGCCGGCGGAACTCCGGGCTTTTTTCGCCGACTTCCGGTCCCGGGTGCACCACGGCGGCCCCGCACCGGCGAATACGCAGTCCGGGATCAACCTGCTGGGTACGCTGGCCCGTTATCCGGCGCTCACGATGGCCTTTCTACCCTTCAACGGGCATTTCCTCTACGGCACGAAACTCACCGACCGGCAACGGGAACTACTCGTTCTGCGGGTCGCGAATCTCTGGGACAGCGAATACGAATGGGCCCAGCACGTGGTGCTCGGCGGTAACGCGGGACTCACCGACGACGAGATCGCCCGTATCGCGGCCGGTCCCGACGCCGACGGCTGGACACCGGCGGAGGCCGCGCTGCTGCGGGCCGCCGACGACCTGCGCGGCACCGGAGCGGTCGGTGACAGCACCTGGCAGGCGCTCGCCGAGACGTCCGACGAACAACAACTGATGGACATAGTCTTCACCGTGGGCACCTACGCGATGCTGGCCATGGCTCTGCGCTCTTTCGGGGTTCGTCCCGAACCCGGCCTGACCCCGCATCTTCCGGTGCCCCGATGAGTCCGGCGCACCGGAGTTCGGTATCTCGCGGCGTGGACCCGGTCGTGCACCGCAGCAGCGAAGATTCGGAGCAGTGATGAGCGAAGCACCCGTCCCGTCCGGCTACCAGCAGCGTCCCGACTACCGGGTGGACCTGCTCGCCCGCACCAACGTGATGACCGCGACTCTCGAGTCGCGGCGGTTGGCTTCCAGCGACGCCTGTCTGGTGGTGGACGAACAGGATCACGGTCTGGTCGTGTACTTCCCGCGCGATTCGGTGGACCTGACCCAGCTCGAGGCCGTCGACCTGCACACCGTGTGCCCGTTCAAGGGTGAGGCGTCCTATTGGACCGTGCCCGGCGGCGATCGGCCCTGGATCGCCTGGACCTACCCGCACCCGCACCCGCCGGTCGCGCGGCTCGCGGGCTACATCGCGTTCGACCAGAGCGTTGTCGCCGTGACGATCGGCGCCGGCCGCTACACGGGGGTCCGATCATGAGCGACCGGGCCACCCCGGAACCCGCCGAAATCCCCGAGTCCTCGATGGCGCGGATGGTCGCGATCTTCGATATGCGAGCCGATCCCGCCGTACCCGCGCACTTCCTCGGTGAGAGCGACGGCGGGACCCGAAGAGTGGTGGACGGTAGCCAGATCCTCGGACAGAGCATCGTCGCCGCGGCCCGGGCCCTGCCCGGCCGGGCGGTCCGCACCGCGCACGCGTTGTTCGTCTCCGCCGCCGATCCCGATATCCCGCTCGACTTCACCGTCACACCGATCAGGGCCGGCCGCAGTTTCGCCAGTGCCACGGTCACCGTCCGGCAGGAGCTGAAGATCCGGACGAGTTGCACGGTGCTGCTGGATTCCCCGCAACCGGATCTGGTGCGCCGGGACGCGCCCGCCGGGCTGCCGGTCGCCGGGCCCGGAACCGCTGGGCCGGAAGCGAGCCTGGCACTGCCCGGGCGTGAGGTCCGGATCATCGACTGTGCCGATATCAACGACCCGGACGAGGTGGGACCGCCGGTGGTCGACGCATGGCTGCGCTACGACGAGGTCCCCGCCGCCGATGAGCTCCGGCGCGCCGTACTCGCCCATTTCACCGGCCATCTCGGGATCTCCACCGCACTGCGGCCGCACGCGGGTCTCGGTACTGCGCAGGCCCACCACACCCTGTCGACCGCGCCCATGGGTATCGGTGTCACCTTCCACGACCCGGTGAAATGGGACGGGTGGTTGCGTTATCACCACGAGGCGACCTTCGTCGGTGCGGGGAGTGCGCATATCCGCGGTCAGATCAGCACCGCCGCCGGCTCGCTGATCGCGTCGTTCACGCAAGACGCCATGATCCGTGCGTTCGACAGCGGGCCGGTCGAGGAGATACCGAGCGCGGCCCGGCTGTGATCAGCGGCGGCCCTGGCCGGAGCGGATCGCCTGCTGGGCCAGGGTCGACGACGCGTTGACGATACCGTCGTCGAACCGGTCCAGCAGCAGTGACTGGGTGGCGGCGAGATGGGCGCACGCCATGTGCTCGGCCGCCGAGGCCTGACCCGACGCAATATCGTCCACGATCTTCTGGTGGGTGCGGACCGCGGCCCGGGCCTGCTCCGGCGACGGGTACTCGCCGCGTCCGGTCAGGACTTCGGCCCACGCCTCCTCCTGGGCCGACCACAGGGTGACCAGGCTGCTCACCACATACCGGACTGTCGCGTTCGGTGTGAACGACACCACCAGATCGTGGAACTCGCGGGCGGTCTGGGTGAACGCCACACCGTCGTCGATCAGGTCCATGGATTTCTCGACGTTCGCGCTGAGCGCCGGGACGACGGCCTCGAGCCGGTCCTCGCGGCGCGCGCATTCCGCGGCACACATCGGCTCGAGCATCTGTAGTCCGGTGGCCAGATCCCGCAGTGTCACCTGGCCCCCTTGCAACGCGAGGCCGAGATGATAGGCGGCCGACGTCTCATCGGGCCGGTGTACCTCCGCGCCGCCGACGTTCCCGCGCCGCACGGTGACCAGACCCTCGGTTTCCAGGATCCGGATGGCTTCCCGGATCGAGGGGTAGGAGACGCCGAACTCCTGGACCAGTTGATCCTGGGTCGGCAGCCGGTAATCGTCGGTGCTGTTGAGGATCCGGGTCCGCAATTCGGACGCCACGGTCTGGGCCACCCGATGCTGGGTGACCCGACCCCGCCGCGGGGCCGTCACGAGGGCCGCTCCCGATCGCAAAGATGCACCATAGCGGGGAGTTTATCAGTGAACATGTTAGTTCTTAAAAGATTATAAAGGTTGTAAAGATAGATAACCGGGGCGTCATACGCCGTGAGGTGTTCAGGTGTCGTCCCGCTTGAACTGATTCACCGGCCCCTTGTCCATCCATACCTCGACCCGTCCGTCGGGGTGCAGGATCGCGGCGGGCCGATGCTCGGAGAACCGCCGGCTGTAGAGCTCCAGTCGCTCGATGAGCACGCCCTCGGGACGGTTGTAGACGATGCCCGGTACGCAGGTGAAGATCCAGCTGGACTTCTTCGCCTGGTCGGCGGGGATCGACACACTGTCGGCACCGTTCTCGATCGACAGTGTCACCCGGTACTTGTGGAACGAACCCGTGCCGTTGTTGATCGCCGAATACGCCACCGGGATCACCGCGAGGATCTCCGGTGCGAGCCGTACCTCGATGACCTCCTCGGTCTGGCCGCCGCCGCGCTGCACATCACCGCGGCCCCGGTCGCCCAGATGGCGCACCAGATCGCTGTGCCGGGGGTTCGCCGGAATGCCGGCGGCCGGGAAGGTCGCGACGTGTACGACATTGCCGTCCGACAGGACGACGAGGGCGTAGGCCTCGTAGTCGGCACCGCTGGCCCACGCCACACGCAGCCGGACCAGCGGGGCCTTCTCGAGCAGCACCGGCGGCGCGCCCTTCGTGAGGGTCACAGCGCCCTTGGTGAAATTCACCCCTGGTGTCGAAGGCCGAGCGTGGGCCTCCGGGACGGCGCGGAGAGGCGGCGCGGCGTGCGATCCGGGAGCGGCCGGAGGCGGCGTCGGCGCGGCGGGCGGGGCCCACTGCTGAGGTGGCGCCGGAACGAACGGGATGGGCGGCGGCGCGGAGCGGGGGGACCCCGGCGCCGCCGATGAGGCGTTCGGCACCGATGGTGCGTCCGGTGCGTCGTCCACGGTGATGCCGAAATCGGTGGCCAGCCCCGCCAGGCCGGTCGCGTAGCCCTGCCCCACATTCCGGATCTTCCATGCGCCGCTCCGGCGGTACACCTCCGCCAGAACGACGGTGGTCTCGGTGCCGAGGCCGGTGATGGGCAGGTCGTAGCCCTCGCCGGGCTGTTCGTCGATCCGTACGTTCAGCGCGAGGCCGCCGAAGGTCCCCGAGTCCACGGAGGCGGAGACCACGAACTTGTCGGTATCCGGCGCGACTCCCGGCAGATCGATCTCGACCACACCGTCGATCAGCCGGACGGCGCCGTCGGGCGAGACGGGCTGGTTGTAGAAAACGAAATCCTCATCACCGCCGACCTTGCCGTTCGTCCGCAGACACAGGACGGTCAGGTCGATGGCGGCGGGGGTAGCGGAGACTCGCAACCGCCCACCCGTAACGCTGACGTTGCCGCCTTTACTGATCACTCGGGACATCTGCACTCCGGCGCGCTCGACTCGGTTGTCCCGTCCAGCCTAGGGCCGGCTGTCCCTCCTGGAGCCGGGTCGGGCCGGTGAGGACCGGCCGGCGCCGGCGCATGTCTCCATTACCCGTTCCGTGTCCGGTTGACCGGACAACCTTTTCCACCACGGAGAATTCATTCCTTGCCGTCGCGAATCCGAAATGGATAATCCATCGGTACGTCGAATCCGGTGCAGATAGTGGAAAAGAGTATTCATATGGTGTCATTTCTTCTCGGACGTTGACCGGGGTGGGACCGGAAGCCTCGTCGTTTCGCGGGCGACTCTCTTCTGCGAGTATGTGGTTGCGGCGCGGGAAGTATTGCGTGGCAGCGTTATACGGAATTCTCGTATTTCCCGGGGGGATCGGCGCGGTGGCGGTGGCCGCGGAACCGGGGCAGACGGAGCGCTCGATCTCCCGGGTGGACGGTTTGTCCTGGACAGGGGTGGTCGACTCGGGTGGCGTCCCGCTGGCCGACTACTCGTTCCTGGTCGATCGGGGTGGGCTGTCGGACCCCGGCGGCACTGTCCTGTGGACGCTGCTCGGCCTGGAATTCGTCGGTTACATGGTTATCGTGACCACGGCTATATGGTTCATCGGATATGCCTTGGGTTTCGAGTGGATGGAATTCTTCTCGGCCGCCTTTCGCGGTGTGGCGGAAGCGATTTCCCGACAGCTCGCCGATCCGGTGATATCGATCACCGCGGCGACGCTCGGCGCATTTGTAGTGGCGTGGTTCATAATTCGCGGCAGCCCGGCACGCGCGGCGCGGCAAATTGTGACCATGGCCGCAGTGGCGGTGTTCGGCGGACTTCTGCTGTTCGGTCCGGTGCCGAATCCACTGTCCGCCGACGGGTGGCTGGCTCAGGGACGTAACGTAGGTATCGCGGTCGCGGCGGGGCTGAACGGTTCGGACCCCGACCCGGATCGACTCGTCGAGACGCTCTCGGCGAACATGTCCGACGATTTCGCCCGCAATCCCGTACAGGTATGGAATTTCGGGCATGTCCTCGACGACCGGTGCGGCGCGGTGTGGAACGAAGGTGTCGCCGGTGGTGAGGTCGACGGCCTGCGCGCGGATATCGCGGGCTGTGGTGACACTGCCGCCGCCGAGCGGATCGCCCACCCCACGACAGGTCAGCTCGGTATCGGTGTGCTCCTGCTGTTGTGCGGCGCTGTCCTGCTGGTCTTCGCCGTCGTCCTGGCCGGTCTCGTGGTCCGGTGCGCACTGGACTCGATCTACCACGGGATACTGGCGATCTTCGGGTTCGCCGCCGGTGGCTACATCTACGGGCCGACCCAGACCTTCCTGGTCCGCAATATCGTCACCTGTGTTTTCGCGGCGGTCCGGATGTGCGCTTTCACGGTGTTCCTCGGCATCTACCTGCTGTTTCTGGGGAATCTGTTCCACCAGGCGCCGGGGCAGGTGGTCGCCGTGATCGTGATCACCGCACTCGTCGAGATCGTCGCGATCTCGCAGATATTCCGGCTCCGTCGTGGTCTGGCCCGGGGCTCGGGGCAGGTGACCGAGTGGATCGGCGCGGCGCTGCGCGGCCGCTCGACGCCGGGGTCCGGGGGCGGAGGGGGTGGTGGCCTATCCGCGGGCCGGTCCGAACCCGGTGTCCTCGGAGCACTCGGCGCGCTGAACACGCTCGACAATTCACCGCTGGTGGCCTGGGTGGCGGCCGGGACCGTGCGCCCGTTCGACCCGCTCGCCCGGGGACAGCGGAAGGTGCAACTCGGGCTCATCGCCTCCAGCGCGAGCATGGCGGAGTCCTTCCGCTGGGGCCATCTGGCACGCCACAACTGGCGACTGGTCGCCCTCCGGGAAGCAGAACGGTTCGGCGGCGTCCGCAGCGAGATGGGGGTCGCCCGGACACTCAAGATGATGCGCGACAACCGGATCCCGGATTCCCAGCTGGCACCGGTGCTGCGCGCGATCGGCGCGCCCGATCACCTGGTCGCCGGCGCGCTGGAGGCATTCGCCGTACAGGAGGCGACCAGATCGCAGGGGCCGTACGGATTTCTGCCCCTGCAGAAGACGGTGGCGGCGGCCTTCGCGGCGAACCATTGGGCCGGTGAACCCGGTGCGCGGGCATTCGCGGCGCAGGCCGTGGTCGCGGCGGAGGGTTTCGCGCGGCACAGCAACGAGCCCGCCGCGAACGCCGTTCTGGACCAGGATTTCATCCGGCGGGTCGAGCAGAACTGGGATTCCGGGCGCGCGCTGCGCGCCGCGATCACACCCGGCGAGTGGAACTCGGTGGGTCGCGATACCCGCTGGTCGATCGGTAGCCGGCTGTCGGCGGCGCATCTCGCCACAGCGCAGGAGCATTACGACAACCCGACGAAGTCCAACCGCGACCGGCTCCTGCGCTCGGCGATGCGGGTGGCGAACCTGGATCACATCGGGCCCGCGGAAGGATTGGATCCGTGGCAATCTTGACCGGCCTCGGCCCCGTATCGGCGCGCGCCCGTCACTCATGGCCGCGCCGGGTTTCGGCCGCTGCGGCAGGCGGCCCCGATTGTTCGGGCCGCCTGCCGCAGGGTGGTGCTCGCCCGGCCCCTCACGCCGTGCCGGGCGAGCCGCCGGTACTCCGCTCAGGAGTCGACGCCGCTGATCTCGTTCGGAACCTCTGCGAGGGTCACCGACGCGGTCACCGCGCCGGAGGCCAGATCGATCCGGTGGATCTGTTTGGTCGCCGTATCGCTGACATAGGCGATCCCGTCGCGGACGAACAGTGCCGGGCGGGGCTGCTGCCACTCGATCGGTTCCTGCCACGGATCGAGCACATCGATCGTCCGCACGGTCTTGCCGGTCACCGGATCGATCACGCGCAGCCCGCCGTCGGTGCCGAGGACGAGGGCCTCGCCTTCGGGGCCGCGGGCCAGCGAACGGAAGGTGTAGCTGGTGCCGATATCGACCAGGCGGATGGTGCCGGATTCGGTATCGATCAGTGAGATCTGCTCGGGGCGTTCCAGTTCCGCGTGCTCGTCCTTCTTGTAGTCACCGAGCACGATCGGCGACTTCTCACTGCCGGCCTGATTACCGATCCGGCCGTACGGGGTCGGACTGGTGACCTTGGTCAGTTTTCCGTCGCGGTAGATCAGGGCACCGTTCCGGCAGCCGACGACCAGGGTGTCGCCGGCCGCGGTGGCCTCGCCGTGGACCCCGGGGCACTGCTCGCTGCGGGTGATCTCCTGACGATCGGCGTCCAGGATCGCCAGCCCGACCCGCTCCTCCGCGGTGCCGAGAGTGACGGCCATTTCACCGCTCTCCAGTTCCACCGCCACCCCGTGATGCGGTGCCGCGGCCCGGTACTCGGAGGTCTGCGGTGCGCCCGCGGCCAGCTCGGCGGGATCGAACGAGGTCACGGTGCCGGCGCCGTCGGAGAACAGCACGGTACGTCCGGCGTGCCGCACCACATGCCCCGGCTTCGGGCCGGGGAACTCGATATCGGTGAACTGCCCGCCGACGGCGTCGAACACCCGGAATCCGTCGGAGGTCGACACGATGATGTGCCGATCGTCGCCGGCCGCGTTGACCCGGTTGAATCCCGCGAGTTCGATTCCGCCGCCCCGCACCAGGGTGTTGCCGTCCAGGAGGTGGATACCGCCGTCGTAGGTCACTGCCAGTGGTTCGGCGATCGCCGTCTCTTCCGCGGTGTCGCTTCCACAGCCGCTCAGCGCGACGACCGCGGTGAGCAGGCCGGACAGGGCCGCGGCCCGTTTCGGGCCGATCCGAATATGCATGACGCTCCCTCATTCTGTTGTGCTGGCTGCGGCAGCGAGATATCGCAGCTGTCCCGGGGGTTACGCGGAAGCCAGACCCTCGACCATCGCGATGGTGTTGGCGCGCATCATTTCCAGGTAGGTGGCCGCGCCCGCACCGGGCGCGGTCAGTGATTCCGAGTGCAGGCCGATGATGCGCACCTGCACACCCGCTTGTTCGGCGAGCGCCCGGGCCAGCCGGTCCGGGCGGGCGGAATCGACGAAGATCGCCGGTACCCCGGTGGTCCGTACGGCAGCGGCCAGATCCGCGAGGTCGGCGGCGCTCGGCGAGGCCAGGGTGGTACCGCCGGGAATGACGGCGCCCACCACCTCCAAGTCGAAACGTGCTGCGAGATAACCGAAGACGTGATGGTTGGTGACCAGTTTGCGGCGCTCGGGCGCGATACCGCCGAACTGATCGGACATCCATCGCCCCAACCGGTCGAGTTCGGTGAGATAGCGCTCGGCGTTGGCGCGTACGGTATCGGCCTCGATATCGGGCACCGTATCGATCACGCGGTCGCGGATCACTTCCACCGCGCGGTGCACCCGCTGCGGGTCGGTCCAGAAATGCGGATCGGGCTGTCCGGCGGCGTCACCGGCCCGGTAGGGGAGCGGATCGATCTCGGCGCCCACCGGCAGTGTCGCGACCCCGGTGTCCGCCGCGGCCGCCACATGACGCGCCAGCCCCTCCTCGAGCCCGAGACCGTTCTCGACGATGAGGTCGGCATCGCCGAGTACGGCGGCCTGCTGTGCCGAGAGCGCGAAGGAATGCGGATCGGAGTCCGGCGGCATCAGCACCGTGACCGGCGCCGCGTCGCCGACCACGGCCCGGGTGATATCGCCGAGAATATCGGTGGTGACCACGACGCCGGCGCCGCCGGAGTTCGTGACGCCACATCCGGCGAGGGGGGCGATCGCGACGAGCAGTGCCGCGCAGAATCGGAGGGCGGTGTTCATCGTCCGGTCTCCACCATCAGGTCGGGTGTGATCTCGAGGTCGAAGGTGCGGGCGACGCGCAGGCCGTCGGCATAGTCGATTTCGTGGATCCGGCGTCCGGCCGGATCGTTGACGTAGGCACGCTCCGCGTCCACCAGGAGGACGGGTGGTGTCGCGGGATCCACGGGCCCGGACAGCACCGGACGCTGTGCGGTCTCGGCGCCGGTCTCCGGGTCGTAGGAGTGCAGGACGCCGCCGGGATCCAGCGTGAGGACATCGGTTCCGGCGCCCGCGGTGGTCGCCGCGGTGACCGGCCCGGTCTCGATCGGCCGCCAGCTCCGGTGTCCGATATCGAGCACCAGCACCCGCGAATCCCGGACGGCCACCAGCACATCGCTGCCGCGACGGTGGAAGAACCGGGCCGTGCTGCCGGTGATCCCCGCCGGGTACGGCAGCTTCTCGGCGGTGAAACGGTGGTCGCGTTCGGTCACCACCAGCGCGCCGTCCGCACAGGAGAATACGGCGCCGCGGCGGGTTGGTGCCTGCCCGCCCGGGTGCGCGCACGGTGGGTCCAGGGTCAGAACCGGCGCGTTCGCCCGGTCGCGGACCTGGATCCGCCCGGTGCCGGTATCCGGTATCAGCAGGTGACCGCCGTAGGGGAGCGCGGCCCCTTCCAGCACCGGGCCCGCTGCGACTTCGCCCTCGTCGAGTGCCGCCCGGTCCGCCAGCGCCGTCGAACCGTTGTCGAGGACAGGTGCGGCGAGCGCGGTATCGCTGTGCGCGATTCGCACGGATCCCGGCAGCAGGCCGACTCGGCGGGGCTGGGCCCGGTAGTAGTGCACATGGTCGCCGTGGTCGACGATCCAGCTCCCGCTGTCGACGATCGTGGTCTCGGCGCCGGCCGCGAGGTAGGCGTAACGGCCGTCGTCCGCGATATGGGCGACGCCCGGTACCGGATCCGCGGTGATGACCTCCTCGGTCACCAGGTCGAGGATGCGCACCGTGCCCGAGGACCGCTCGGCGATCACCAGTCGCGATTGGGCGCTGGCGCTCTCCTCGGCGCCCGCGACATAACCGTGGGGCACCGATTCCGTGGTGGCCTCGTCCGCTTCGGTCCCGCACGCGGCTACCGGAACGAGTAGCAGTGCCGTCGTGATCGCCCCGGCCGTCCGGCCGGCCCGGTTCTTTCCGGAGCGCGGGCGCCCGGGGTCCGGACCGGTCCCCGGCCCACCGCGTGACCTACCGCGCAGCGTCGCGCGGAGGCGGGCGCCGGTCGCGACGAGGAAGAAGATCGCCACCGCCGCCGCGGCGATGGTCGCCCCCGCCGCGGTACCGGCGTGCCAGGAGATGAGCAGGCCCGCGACGGTGGCCAGGGCGCCGAAACCGGCTGCCAGCAGCATGATCCGCGGGATCCGGTGCGTGCAATAGGTCGCGGCGGCGGGCGGTGCGACCAGTAATCCGAAGACCAGCAGGGTCCCTACGACATGGAACGACGCGGCGATCGCCAGCGTCAGCAGGGCCAGCAGCGCGACCTGTGCGCGGTGGGGCCGCAATCCGAGTGTCTGCGCGGTCCGCGGATCGAAGGCGAGGGCGAGAAAGGCCCGGTGGCCCAGCACTGTGATCACCAGGGCGGTACCGAGCGCGGCCAGCAGGAAGAGCAGATCGCGCGGCCGCGTCGCGAGGACATCACCGAAAAGGAAGCCGGTCAGGTCCACCGCGAAGGACTGGGATCGCGAGATCAGGATGACCCCGACCGCGAGCATGCCCACGAACAGCAACCCGATACCGGTATCGGTGGACAGCCGCCGGTTCCGGCTGAGGACCGAGACGCCGGCGGCCATGGCGGAGGCGCTCACCACCGCGCCCAGCAGGAGGTTGCCGCCGAGCAGGGCCGCGACCGCGACCCCGGGCAGCATGCCGTGTGCCATGGCCTCACCGAGAAAAGCCATGCCGCGCACCACGACCCAGGTTCCGGCGAGCGCGCACAGGCAGGAGACCAGCAGTCCGCCCCAGAGAGCTCGTTGTACGAAGGTGACTTCGAACGGGGCGATCAGCCAATCCATGAACACAGACAGTAAACTGATAACGATTGTCATTACAAGTTTTTGGCGGGAGTCACAGAATGCGTACGACGGGTATCGAGATCGTCGGCTTAGCCGCCGGCTATCGGGGAAATCGGGTATTGCACGAGGTCACCGGGGTAATGCCGGGTGGGCGGGTCACCGCGCTGCTGGGGCCCAACGGATCCGGGAAATCGACCCTGCTGGCCGTGCTCGGCGGTATCGTCACGCCGCTGGCCGGATCGGTCACCGGCCTCGGCGGGTCCCGTCCGGCGCTGGTCGTTCAGCAGCAGGCGATACCGGCCACCCTGCCGATCACGGTCGGCGAAACGGTTGTCATGGGCCGCTGGGCGTACCGGGGGCTGTGGCGCCGCATCACCCGGGCGGATCGGGCGATCGTCGCGGACTGCCTGGCGCGCATGGATATCACCGATCTCGCCGACCGCCGCCTCGACACCCTCTCCGGGGGGCAACGGCAGCGCGTGCTGCTCGCCCGCGCCCTCGCACAGCAGTCCGATCTGCTGCTGCTCGACGAGCCCGGCACGGGATTGGACGCGGCCGCGCGGGCCGCCATCGGCGCGGCGATCCGGGAGGCCGCCGCCGCCGGAGTCACCGTCGTACACGCCACCCACGACCCGGTCGAAGCGCGGGAAGCCGATCACTGCCTGCTGTTGCGCGGCGGACGAGTCGTGGAACAGGGGGACCCGGGGGCCGTTCTGGCCACGGCTGCCTGAAGGTCCCCGGACCCGCGTTACGTACCGCCGGGTATTTCTTCGGCACGGCCACCCGTCCGGCCCCGAGACCGCTCCGGCCGGACCCAGGAACTCTGGTGCGACGATGAGAACATCCTCTACTGTTTGTCTCACCGCGTGCCCGTAGCGACGACAAGGAGGTCGGATGGTGGTCGCTCGCCAGTTGCCCGCGGCATCGCCGGCCCTGTCCCGCCGAGCCGGAACCGATCGAGGGGAGCCGTAGTGCAGAACCGCCCGACGGCAGCCGAGCTGCTGGAATCACTTGCCGAACTGCTGGAGGGCACGCTGCTGCCGGCGTTACCGCCCGATCTGCAGCACAGAGCCCGGGTCGGCGCGAACCTGGCCCGCATCCTGGGGCGCGAAGTCGAGTTGGGGCCCGCGGCGGCGGTCCGGGAGCGAGAACTGCTCGCGGCGATCCCGGTCGGCGACGACGAGGCGCTGTGGCAGGCCCTCGCCGAAGTGGTCCGCGCCGACCTCGCCATCGCGAAGCCGGGTTATGACAGCTGGGAGGGCGAATGACCGTGGATCCGGTCCGGGGCCTGACCGACTATCTGACCGGCGCGTTCGGTGAGCCAGTCACGATCAGCGATCTACAGTTCCTCTCCGCGGGCGCGCGGCGGCGCAATATCGCCTTCACCGCCACGGTGGCGGATACGCCGCGCCGCCTGGTGGCGACCCTCGTGCCGCCCGCCGTCGAATTGATGCCGGTCGACGCCGAGGCGGGGGTCCGCGAACTCGCCCGGGCACACGGGGTACCGGTGCCGGCCGTGGTCGCGGTCTGCACCGATACCTCCTATGTAGGTGAACCGTTCGTCGTCTCCGAGCATATCGACGGAGAGACGGTGCCGCGCAAGGTGTTACGGGCCCTCGCGGCCTCCGGAAACGCGACGGAGACCGCGCGCCAGTGGGGTGCGGCCATGGCGCGGCTGCACAGTATCGACCCCGCGACCGCACCGGAATCGGTTCCGGCGGCAGCCGCCGATCCGGCCGCCGGACATCTGGCCGAGGTCGCGGCCGGTGCCCGCGCGCTGCTGTCCGACCGGCCCGTCTTCGCCCTCGCGCTGCGCTGGCTGGAGCAGCGGCTGCCCGGCCCACCGCCGGCTCCCGCGCTGGTGCACACCGATATGCGCAACGGCAACCTGATCATCGGCGCCGACGGTTTGCGCGCGGTACTGGACTGGGAGGGGACCCAGCGGTTCGGTGATCCCATGCGTGATGTCGCCTGGCCCGCGCTGCGGATGTGGCGTTTCCGTGAGGATGCGCGAGAATTCGGCGGTTTCGCCGACCGCGCGACCTTCGTCGGCGGCTACGAGGAGGCGGGTGGGACCTTCGATCTGGATCGTTACCGCTGGTGGAAGGTGATGGGCACGCTGTACTGGGGGGTCGGGCTGGCCCAGCAGGCGGCCGCCCATCTCGACGGCACCGTCCGCGATATCGTCATGGCCGCCAGCGGGCGCCGGGTATCGGAAATCGAATGGGATCTGCTCATGCAGATCCGCCCCCACGCGAAAGCATAGGAGAGACCGTGGATTTCGAGTTGCCCGCCGACCTGTCGGCCTATCTCACCGAACTCGACGAGTTCATCGAACGCGAGATCCGGCCGCTCGAACAGGCCGACGACAACATCCGGTTCTTCGACCATCGCCGCGAGGACGCCCGCACCGATTGGGACCGCGACGGCCTGCCCACCGAGGACTGGGAGGCATTGCTGGCCGAATCCCGGCGCCGGGCCGACGCCGCGGGTCACTATCGCTATGCCTTCCCCCGGGAGTTCGGCGGCCGGGACGGCACCAATCTCGGGATGGCGGTGATCCGGGAACATCTGGCCCGCCGCGGACTCGGCCTGCACTGCGATCTGCAGAACGAGCACGCCATCGTGGCGAACAATGTCGGCCTGCTGCTGATGCTGCGATACGGGACCGCGGAGCAGAAGGCGCAGTGGGTGGACGGTCTCGCCGCCGGGACCCGCTTCTTCGCCTTCGGTATCACCGAACCCGAACACGGCTCCGATGCCACCCATATGGAGACGACCGCCGTCCGCGACGGCGACGAATGGGTTATCAACGGCACCAAGACCTGGAACACCGGCGTGCACATCGCCGACGCCGACCTCATCTTCGCCCGCACCTCGGGCGCCGCGGGCGCGGGCCGTGGCATCACGGCGTTCCTGGTGCCCACCGATACGGCCGGATTCCGGGTCGAGGAATATCTGTGGACCTTCAACATGCCCACCGACCATGCCCGGGTCTCGCTCACCGAGGTACGTGTCCCGGATTCGGCGATCTTCGGCCAGGAGGGCCGTGGTCTGGGCGTGGTCCAGCATTTCTTCAACGAGAACCGCATCCGGCAGGCCGCGTCCAGTCTCGGTGCCGCCCAGTACTGTGTGGATCGCGCCGTGGCCTATGCCAACGAACGCAAACCGTTCGGCAAACCGCTGTCGTCGAATCAGGCGATCCAGTTCCAGCTGGTCGAACTGCACACCCAGTGCGAGATGCTGCGCGCGCTGGTCCACAAGACCGCCTGGTCCATGGACACCTACGGCACTTTCGCGGTCTCGGAACAGGTCTCGATGTGCAACTACTGGGCCAACAGGCTGTGCTGTGAGGCGGCCGATCGCGCCATGCAGGTGCACGGCGGCCTCGGCTATTCGCGCTACACCCCGTTCGAGCACATCTACCGCCATCACCGCCGCTACCGCATCACCGAGGGTGCGGAGGAGATCCAGATGCGCCGGGTGGCGGGCTACCTGTTCGGGTTCATGGACCGCGCCGTGGTGAAGGGCGTCGGAACCGCAAAGCCTTAGATGATTGATTCCAAGGGGTGTGGTCGGCGGCTGCGCCGCGCACCCATGCGCTACGGCACCACCGATGTCCTGCACAAGGTGAGTTTCCGGGCATATCGGATCGACACGACCTACAACGATGAAGACAACGACATCGCCGAAGTCCAATGGGGCAGCTACGCAGGAACCACACAGCACACCTGAGCAGTCGACCTGACCAGAAGGGCCGCCAGCCGAACCGTGGTGGCCCTCTCGCATACGGCGGGTGATTCGACTACTGACTACCCCACATGGAGCCGTGGCAGTGGCCGACGCTCCCGGCCGGCTGCCCAGTGTGGACGCCGGTTCCCGACCTGCAGGGCGTGTGTGACCGGATGTGGGATCGCGACGCCATCTGACAATGCGCAAACCCGCTCCGGGCTGCGAGTCACAGCCCAGGTCGATAGAAATCGGCGACTGTTCGAAAAACGCGTCGTAAAGTCTGTCTGTTCAACAACTGATGTTCAATCTCGGGTGACGGATACCGATGCGCTCGAAGCGCTTTCCCTCGATGGCGATGCCCTGGACCCGATCGGCGGGGGAAGAGCCCTGATCGGGTACGCGCGCGTCTCGACTCGCGACCAGAACCTCGAAGAAGTCGCGCCGGGAGTTACCGCAGATAGTGATCTCTCGGTCCGATAATCATCGGGGATTACGGTGAGTACCGGGGTATAGGCGAAGCAGGCGGCGGAGTCGACAAGGAACACCATCCGCCTCTGTCCGAGTAACAGTTGACCACCTACCGGAATGGATCGCACATGCAGATTCAGATCAACACCGATAGCAACATCGACAGCGGTGACAAGCTGATCCGGCACGTCGAGGAGGAGATCGCTTCGACGCTCGAGCGCTTCAGCGACCAGGTCGTCAGCATCGAAGCCCACCTCAGTGATCAGAACGCGGGCAAAGGTGGATCAGGCGACAAGCGATGCGTGTTGCAGGCTCGTCCAACCGGTCAGCAGCCGGTCGCGGTGACCCACAACGCCGCGACGATCGACGACGCCTGTCGGGGTGCGGCCGAGAGCATGGCACATCTGCTCGCCAGCCGGTTCGGCCGGCTGCACGAGACAAAGGGTGGCGACTCCATCCGGCACCCGCATAAGGACCACCCGCGCACGAACTGAGTCGGCAGCATCGGGTCGTTCGGTACCGGTAGCGACCATCCGTGCGGGAAGCCGGGCTCTCAGTGACCGTGGCCGGGTGCTACCGCATATAGTTTCGCGAGCGGATCGCGCGATGGGGAGCCTCGGCGGCTGTTCGGCTCTCGAACTGCCGCACATAGTGCGCCGACCCGAGCGATCGCATTGGTCCGGGCAGGTCGTCATCAAGGTGACATGAGAAGCGCCCGATCGGCCGACGTCAAGAGCGGACCGCACATCGGCCACGCCCGCACGACAACAAATTCGGTACGGACACCGACAATCAGCCATCCGCTATCGGCATGAGCGTGCGTTCGGCCGCTGTGGGGGTGGGCATGGCGTCATCGTCATCGTGGCCGTGCTGCTCGGCAGCGCTTGCGCCGGCCGGTGCCGCTGTCGTGGGGATGGCGTTGTCGACGAGGACGGCTGCGATGGCGGCGGCGGCGGTGCGTCGGTGTCGAGGACTCGGCTGCGGACCGATTCTCAGGGATCGGCGGATCCGGGCCCGGTGCGTTCCGGGGTGGTGAGCAGTTCGCCGAGACGTGCGCTCATCGCGCGCCCGGCGGCCAGCAGCGGTTCGGTGGACCGCAGGGTGCGGCTCAGGACGAATGCGCCCTCGAGGGCGGTGACGATACCCAGGATCAGTTCTCGTGCGGTATCCGGCGGCAGGTCGCGCGATACGAAATACGTTGTGCCGCCGGTGATCCATTCGTCGATGATCTCGGCGAGGACCTCCCGCAGCGCGGGTTCGGCGTCGGCGACCTCACCGGCGACAGTCCCCACCGGGCACATATTGATCCATCCGGTCTGCTCGATCTGTTCGGCCGCGGCGGCGAACGCCGCGGGTAGCGCCTCGCGCAGGTCCGGGTAGGGGGTGAGCAGCAGCGGGATCAATTCGCCGTAGGCGGTACCCGCCGCCCGTAGCGCGGCCGCGGCGAGTTCGGGCTTACCGCCCGGGAAGTGGTGATACAGCGACCCCATCGGTACGCCCGCTGCCACGGTGATCTGTTTGACGCCGGTTCCGCTGTAGCCGCGGGAGCGCAGCAGTTCGACGGTCGCGGTGATCAGCCGGTCGCGGGTGCTGGTTGACATCTTCTCGGTCACCGCTCCAGAATAGAGCAAACGCTCTAGAGCGATCGCTCGAAAGGGGTAAGCGGATGCCGACGGTTCACCTTCCCTCAGGTCAGGTGCACTATGTAGAGCAAGGTGAGGGCCCGCCTGTGGTGCTGCTGCACGGGCTACTGATGAATCACACGGTCTGGGACACGACGATCGGGCTGCTGCCGCCCGGGTTCCGCTATATCCGGCCCGACCTACCGCTGGGCGCACATCCGATCCCACTGGAACCGGGTACCGATCTGAGCATGCGCGGACTGAACGGACTCCTGGCCGATTTCCTCGCCGCGCTGGATCTCGACGATGTGGTGCTGGTCCACAGCGACTGGGGCGGTTCGCTGTTTCTCACCGCCTACGGACTCGACGAACGGGTCGGTCGGATGATCGTGCTGCCCTGCGAGGCGTTCGACAACTTCCCGCCCGGCCTGCCCGGGAAGACGGCGACGGTGGCGAGCTACCTGCCGGGGGGAGTGGTCCTGGCGTTGCGGCAAATGCGGATCGCCCGGCTGCGCGCCCTACCGCTGCTCTTCGGCTGGATGGCCCGCGAACCGCTCCCGGACGAACTGGTGCGCGGCTGGACCGAACCCGGACTACGGGACCCCCGCATCCGCCGGGATCTGCTCGCCTACACCCGATCGGGTTTCCGTGCCCGGGATCTGGTCGCCGACACCGAAGCGCTGAGCCGGTTCACCGGCGACGCCCTGATCCTCTGGTCGTCGGCGGGCAAGGTGATGCCCCGCGATCACGGCCGCCGGCTCGCGGAACTGATCCCCGGCGCCCGGCTGGTCGAGATCCCCGACGCCTATGTGCTGTCCATGCTGGACCGGCCCGCGGCTGTCGCGTCGGCCATGGCCGAATTCCTGACCGCAGATCGAGCCGGCAGCGAGCGGTGACCGACCGGGTCCTGGCGCCCGCCGTCCGGACAGCACGGGAGGGTCAGCGCGGAAGTCGCGGGGCGACCTCGGCGGCGAACAGCTCCATGGTCGCCGCCGCCTGTTTCGCACCGACCATGAAGATCACCGCGTCGAGACCCTGCTCGGCGCGCTCCGCGAGCTGGTCGGCCACCATGGACGGGGTGCCCACGTATCCCTCGTCGAGTGCGAACGCATCCGCGCCGAAGTGACGCCGGGCCCGGGCCTCGACCTCGGGTAGCTCGCGCTCGTCGGCGGCGAGGGCGAGGACGGCCTGGTGGGAGCGGCGGATATCGGCCGGGTCGCGGCCGATCCGTTCGCATTCGGCGTCCAGCAGACCGGACAGCCGCCGCTGATCCGGTAGGCCGTAAGTGGGGATGTTCCAGACATCGGCGTAGCGGGCGACCAGCGGCAGCGTGTACTTCGGCCCGGCGCCGCCGATATGGATCGGCGGCCGGGGCCGCTGCACCGGGCCGGGCACATTGGCAACCTCGTCGACGCGATAGTGTGCGCCCGCGAACGTGGTGCGCTCGCGGGCGAACATCGAGGTGATGATCTCCAGCGCCTCGCCCAGCCGTCCGGCACGCTCGGCGGCCGAGCCCCAGGCGAGGCCGGTGCGTGTGTGCTCGTCGCGAATCGACCCGCTGCCCAGCCCGAACTCGACCCGGCCCCCGGAGATGACATCCAGCGTGGTGGCCATCCGGCCCAGTACCACCGGATGCCGGAAATTGTTGCAGAGCACCAGCGCGCCCACCCGCAGCGTGGTGGTGGCGGTCAGTAGCGCGGTCGCGGTGGTCCATGCCTCGAGGGACGGGTGATCGGGCAGCCCGGGTGACCAGAGATGGTCGAAAAGCCAGAGCTGATCGAATCCGGTGCGCTCGGCGGTCCGGGCGATATCGAGCAGGGGAGCGAATTCCGAGACGATCTGCGGTACATAGATCCCGAGTTCCGACACTCTCACGGTGCATGATCCTGCCAGCTGTGGTGTCGGAACGCCGTACGAAATCATCGGCGCTACCCGGCACCCGATGAGCAGGTGTCCTCGGCTGGTCGGTACCTACTGTTTCGGGTCCGGGCGCAGGACCGGCCGACCGTACCAGTGGCACACCAGCAGGGCGAGTTCGACGTCGAGCCGGTCGGTGTCGATGGCTCGCCCGCGTCGCGCGATGGCCCGCCCGACCCGATATTTGACCGAGTTGAAATGTAGGTTCAGCTCGTTGGCTGCGGCTTTGTAACTGGATCCGGTACGGAGGAAGACCCGCAGGGTGTCGCGTAGGCGTTTGTCGTTGTCGTTGTCGCCGGCCAGGTCACCGAGTACCTCGCCCACCCAGTAGCGCGCCTCGTCGATGATGCCGCCCAGGAGCGCCGCGGTCGTCAGTCCGGGATCCTCGGCGGCGACGACGCTCGGCGTGGACAGTTCGTGTGCCAGGGCGACGGAGTAGGCGCGTTGTGCACTGCGGTGGGAGTAGCGGAAGCCCTCGATGCCCTCGGCGAGGGTGCCGATCGCGATATCCGGGGCGTCGCGGCGGGCGGATACGAATTTCCGGATGCCGGCCCCCAGCCCCGTTTGCGCGGACCGGTAGGGCAGCCAGGCCCAGACGCTTCCCCGATCCGCCGCGACGACGAGTGGGCTCGACGCGGCACCCAGGAAATCGGCCAGATCGCGGACGAACCGCTGTAGGCCCGGTATCACATCGCTGTCGATCTCGCTTTCGCGATACCACAGGACGAGCGCGAGGTGGTGCCAGCGCAGCGGATACCGAATCGCCTCGGTCGCCGCGTCGACGTCGATGGTCATGCGACCCCCCAGTACTTCGCGTGCCCGCACCGCGCGGATATTGTTCTGGCCTTCCAGCCATTGCTCACGCTCGTCGTTGTAGATGACCAGTACCTGCTCGGTGATGTGGTCGATGTATTCGAACAGCATGGGGGTGATGCGTTCGACCACACCGATCCGGTCGGTCGCGGGTATCGCCATCGTGTGCAACTCGGCGAACACCAGCTCGGTCAGGCGTCGCTGGCCGAGTCGGTAGGCCCGGGCCAAAGCGTTGGCCGGTACCCCCTGCTGAGCCAGACGTCTGGCGTAGTCCACGACGGCGGGCGCGGCCTGGATATCGGCGACGGAGAGGTCGTAACGCAGGGCGTGCAGGATGGTGGCGACGTTGGCTTCGACGCTGGCACCCAGTAGATCGCCGGTGTGCTGATCACGCCGCAGATCGGCGATATCGCCTTCGATATAGGCGCGGATCGCCGCGCTGATCTCGCTCACCCGTTCGTTGAACCGGGCGGCGATCGCCGCGATGACGCGGTCTGCGTTCTCATGGTCGTGACGCGCGATCGTCACGCTGCCAACCGTACCCCCGCGCCCAACGTTCGGGGGAACACCCGGTCGGCTTGTTCTCCGGCGACAAAGTTCGCCGGGCACTTCATCACCGCGCGACGACGACCCGGCGGCCGAGGATTCCTACCGTAAGAGCAGGACAACCGCACCGCTGCGTCGAGGATCGATGATGACTTCCCCGGACTCCCGGGCCGATGCGGGTGCGCGGCCCCGGATCCCCGACACCTCTCCAGGAGCTCCATGAATCTTGCGACCCTTCCGGACTGCCGTGCCGATGCCGCGCCACACGCCGCGGCAGTCGCCGACGAGCACACCGACCTGACCAACATCGGGTTTCTGGACGCCGTGCGGCGGGCGACGACATCCCTGCGTGCCGCGGGTGTCGCGCCGGGCGCCGTGGTCGCTGTCATGCTGCCCAACACAGCCGACCTCGTCGTATCCCTTTTCGCCGCCTGGCGTGCCGGCGCCGCGGTCACCCTCATCGACCCGGCGCTGCCCGCCGGAGACGCCGGTGACCGAATGGCCCGCGCGGGCGCCGGAGTCCTGATCGCTGCGCGCGAACTCGCGTGCGTTTATCCGGTCCGATGCGTTGTCTCCGCCGACCGGCTCACCGGGGCGGTCCTCGACACGAGTGAGCCGGCGCGGGCCTGCGACGACACACCGGCACTACTCGTGCATACCGAGGGCACTGCCGACCATTCGAAGATCGTCACGCTCGATCATCTGAACCTCAACGCCCTGTGCCGATTGGCGATCGAGATATTCGCACTCGCCGATACCGACCACAGCCTGTCGATTCTGCCGCTGTTCCGGATCGACGGCATCGCACTGGGCATCCTGTCACCACTGCTCTCCGGTGGCCGCGCCACCGTCGCCGAGCCCGCCGGTCCCGCCGTGTTCCTGGACCGGATCGAACGCACCCACGCCACCTATATCTCCGCGGCACCGTCCGTGTACACGCAACTGTCCGATCTGCCCGCCGACACACAGCCGAATACCTCGTCGGTGCGGGTCGCTGTCTGCGGCACTGTGCAAACCGGCCTCGAATTGCAGGGCGCCTTCGAACACCGCTACGGCATACCGATCATCCACGACCACGGGCTGACCGAGTTTCCCGCGCGACCACGGTCGTTCCGCCCGTCCGCACCCATGGGACAAGCATCCTGGGCACAGTCGAGCCGGCCCCGATGACCGGAAATGTGCCGATGCGCCGCATCAGGCGGGCACCGAGGTCCGGATTCGGCGCACGCGCCGTCGCCTGAGCACCTCACCGGGGTGCGGCGGCCGCGATCCGGAACAGCGAAACGATCGCCGACGGCTCCTGGCCCACCGGGGCCGCCGCGATCGCCATCCGATCGCGGTCGCACCGGCCGGCCCGCGAACCGGTCGCCGGCGTGGTCGCCGGCGGTGTGGTTCCCGGGCCGGCGCGCTACGGTGCCGTCCCTGCCGGGATCAGCTCAGACCCGATCGGTATCCCAGGTGGCGATGGCCCAGATGATCACGATATCGATCGCGATGATCAGGATCGACCACAGCGGATACCAGGGGATCCACAGGAAGTTGGCCACGATCGACAGGGAGACCAGCCCGATCGCGGTGATTCGTGCCCACAGTGCTCCGGTGAAGAGCGCCAGGCCGGTGAGGATCAGCAGGATACCGAAGACGATATGGATCCAGCCCCAGCTGGTGAGGTCCAGTTCGTAGACATAGTTCGGACCGGCGACGAATACGTCGTCGTTGGCGGCCGCGGAGATCCCCTGGAACAGGGTGATGAATCCGGAGACCAGTAGCAGGGCCGCTGCCGCCATGGAGGTACCGCCGGCGACGGCCTGTTTCACCGGCCGTTCGCCGGTGCCGGTCGCATGGGCCCCGGTGGCCGCGGTTCTACCGGCGGCCGGTGCTGTGGGGTCGGTGGTCATAACAACTCCCTTCGGATGGGAGGGGCCACACCGGACCTCGAGAACTGATCGCCGGTGACGCCCTCATACGCCACACTTCGATTCCTTTGTCCTGATCGGAAAGTATGCCACTGGCCAGCACGTTCCGGCCGATTCGCCGAGGAAACGGAACCGAGTCGCGACTTTCGGGAAAAATCTCCGGCGGGTTGTCGATCCGCCGGCCACCCATTCGACCTATGGGTGAAAGGGTCCGGAAGGGACCCTGAGGACAAGGAGACCAGACCATGAAATACATGCTGATCATGCGTGCCACCGACGAAGCCTTCGCCGCGATGGGCGATATCGACTTCACCGAAATGCTCGAGACGGTGGGCAAGTTCAACGACGAACTGATCCGGGCCGGGGTGCTGCTCGCCGCCGAAGGCCTCGACGACGCCGCCGAGGGAGTCGTCGTCGACTACTCGTCGCAGGACCCGGTGGTGACCGATGGACCGTACGGGGAGACCAAAGAACTGTTCAACGGCTACTACATCCTCAACGTCGCCTCGAAGGAAGAGGCCGTCGAATGGGCCAAGCGGATGCCGATGACCGGGGCCGGCTTCAAAACCGAGATCCGCCGGGTCAGCAGTATCGACGAATTCCCGCAGGACAATATCTGGATCCAGAAGGAACGCGCCTGGCGCGAAGCCACCGGACAGCTCTGACCGGCCGGACCGTGGATCGGCACGAGGGCCGTGCGGCCGTGGCCGCGGTGTGGCGGATCGAATCGGCGCGGATCGTCGGTGCGCTCGCCCGCTACACCGGTGAGTTCGGCCTCGCCGAGGATCTCGCCCAGGAAGCCCTGGCCGAAGCCCTGGTGACCTGGCCGCGCGACGGGGTGCCCCACAACCCGGCGGGCTGGCTGCTCACCGTCGGGCGGCGCCGCGCCGTGGACGGATTCCGGCGCCGCGCCGCCCTCGACGATCGCTACGCCGCCCTCGCCCGCGATCTGGGCGAGGGCGGCGTAGCTGCGGGCAGCGACCCGGTGGATCCGGTGCGGGCCGCCGAGCAGGTGCTGTGGGATCCGGACCGGATCGACGACGATGTCCTCGCCCTGATGTTCGTCTCCTGTCATCCGGTGTTGTCCCCGGAGGCGCGGGTGGCCCTCACTCTCCGGGTGATCGGCGGTCTCACCAGCGACGAGATCGCCCGGGCCTTCCTGATACCGACGGCCACCGTCCAGGCGCGGATCACCCGGGCGAAGAAAACGCTGACCGCGGCCCGGGTGCCGTTCGAGATCCCACCGGCGGCGGAACGTCCGGATCGGCTCGTATCGGTGCTGCGCGTGATCTACGTGATATTCACCGAGGGTTCGTCGGCCAGTTCCGGAACCGACCTCATCCGGTTCGATCTGGCCGCTGAAGCCCAGCGTCTGGCGCGCGTGCTGACTCGGCTCGTCCCGGACGAACCCGAGGTACACAGCCTACTGGCGTTACTGGAGCTCACCGCCGCCCGGTTTCCGGCCCGCACCGGCCCCGACGGTGCACCGGTCCTGTTGGAGGACCAGGACCGCCGCCGCTGGGACCGTTCGGCGATCGGCCGCGGCCGGGCGGCCCTGGCCCGCGCCGAACGGGTTCGGCGCGGCCTGGGGATCTACGGGTTGCAGGCCGCGATCGCCGAATGCCACGCGACCGCGCCGTCGGTGGCCGATACCGATTGGGATCGGATCGTGTTGCTCTACGAGGCACTGGGCCGGCTCGCCCCGTCGCCGATCGTCGAGGTGAACCGGGCGGTGGCGGTCGCGATGGCGCGAGGCCCGGCGGCGGCACTGCCGATCGTCGACGATCTGGAGGCCGCGGGGGAACTGGCGAATTCGCATCTGCTGCCCAGTGTGCGCGGTGAACTGCTGATCCGGTTGGGGCGTACCGCCGAGGCGCGCGCCGAACTGGAACGCGCGATCGTCCGCTGCGGCAATGAACGCGAGCGGTCGGTACTCGAGCGCAAGATCGAACTGCTCGGCCCCGGTACTGCGAGGTGACCACGGCGTACGGCGAGCGGTCGTCCACCGCGGATCGTATGACCGGTCCGTATCGGCTGGTGGTCCTGGAGGGCGTCGGTCACTGGATTCCAGAGGAGGCTCGTGTCCACGTCGTGAACGGCGGATGAGTAGTTTCCCGGATCCCGCGGCCGGATCCGGCGACGATGATGGGTACCGACCGGTGCGGATGCTCACCGGCGGCGAGTTACGGGGTGGAGATGAACGAGAAGGCCGTGCGGCCCAGAGGTCTCGGCAAACGTGCCGGGTTGACCACCGAATTGGTGCGGCGGGTACTGCGGGCGCTGGCGTGGTCGAAGTTCGTGCGTGTCACCGTGATCGGACGTGAACTGGTCCCGCGGACCGGGCCCGTGATCGTAGCGGGCAACCATATCTCCATGCTGGACGCGGTGTTCCTGTGGGGCGCGCTGCGGCGGCGGGCGGTGGCCATCGCCATGGCCGAACTCTGGGCCTGGCCGGTCGTGGGGTGGCTGGTACGGCGACTGGGACAGATCCCGGTGGTGCGCCGCGACAGCGCGTCCGGGCAATCCGCGCTGGCCGCGGGCGAGCAGATCCTGCGGCACGGGGGAGTCCTCATCATCTACCCGGAGGGACGGCTGGTCGCGCCGGGCGAGCGTGAACCGTACAAGCCCGGGGTGGCGAAACTAGCTCTCGCAACCGGTGTCCCGGTGGTGCCGGTGGGTACCACCGGCACCGACGAGGTCATGCCGATGCGGCGGCTGCGGGGCGGACGCCGGGCCTTCGATCGGCGCCGCCGGGTGACGGTCCGCTTCGGAAACCCGCTCGACCCGGCGGAATTCGACGATCCGCAGCAGTTCCTCGATCGGCTGCGGGAGCGGATCGAGGAACTACGCGATGCCCCGGAACCGCGGTGACGGTGACCGGCCGGCCATCGCGGGGGCGCGGACCGTCACCAGGGCACCGGCCCTGTCGGAATCCGGTTCCGCGGCGCGCGGTGACCAGGGCAGTGCTGCTCTCGGTAAGGGGCCGAGTTCGGTCCGGCGGGACGATTCAGGAGCGCGCCCCGGCCGGCCGGTCGCGGACCTTCTCCGCCAACTGGGCCGGCATCGGGTCGTGCCGCAGATACTCGCGGGTGAACTGGGCGACGCCGTGCGTGAGCGACCGTAGCTCCGTGGCGTAGCGCACGAGTTCGGATTCCGGTACCTGGGCGCGGATCAGCGTGCGGCCCGGATCGGCGGGTTCGGTGCCCAGTATCCGGGCCCGGCGTACCGAGAGATCGGTCAGCGCCGCGCCCAGATGATCGTCGGGAACCCGGACCTCTACCAGCGCAATGGGTTCGAGCAGTGCCATCCGGCTGCTGCCCGCCGCGTCACGCAGCGCCAGTGCTCCGGCGGTCTGGAACGCGGCATCGGAGGAGTCGACCGAATGGGCCTTGCCGTCGAGCAAGGTGACGCGTACGTCCACGAGCGGATTGTCACTGGTCACCCCACGTTCGGCCTGCGCCCGCACCCCCTTCTCCACCGAGGCGATGAACTGCCGGGGTACCGCCCCGCCGATCACCTTGTCCACGAATTCGATTCCCGAACCCTCCGCGAGTGGTTCCACCTCGATCTCGCAGACCGCGTACTGACCGTGCCCGCCGGACTGCTTCACATGACGTCCGTGCCCACCGGCCTTTTCCGCGAAGGTCTCGCGCAGCGGGACACGGGTCTCCTCCACATCGACTTCGACACCGAACCGGTTGCGCAACCGTTCCAGTGCGACATCACGTTGCGCTTCCCCCAGCGACCACAGCACCAGTTGATGGGTCCGTTCGTTGTTCTCCACCCGCAGCGCGGGATCCTCCGCGACCAACCGGGCCAGTCCCTGTGGGAGTTTGTCCTCGTCGCTCTTGCCGTGGGCGCGGATAGCGGTGGGCAGTAGTGGTTCCGGCATCGGCCAGGGCTCGATGAGCAGCGGTGAACCGGCGGCGGAGAGCGTATCGCCGGTGCGGGCGTGGCCGAGTTTGGTCACATAGGCGATATCGCCGGCCACCGCCTCGCTCATCGGCCGCTGTTCTTTGCCGAAGGGCGCGGTGACCCCGCCGATACGTTCCTCGTCGTCGTGGTCGGACCCCGGTCCGTGCCCGCGAACGCGGACGGTGTCATCGGCGTGCAGCGTGCCGGCGAACACCCGGACCAGTGACACGCGGCCCACATAAGGGTCCGACGAGGTGCGGACGACCTCGGCGGCCAGGTCTGCCGCCGGATCGCAGTGCAGGGCCACCGGCTCGGCACCGTCGGTCAGCCGCCGCGCCGAGACCGCATGCTCGGCGGGTGCCGGGAATCCCGCGGTCACCAGATCCAGCAATTCGATCGTGCCCAGCCCCTGTCGTCCTTCGCCGGTGGCGGGTGCCGCGAACAGAACCGGGTGGAAACGGCCGCGCGCCACCGCTCGCTCCAGATCCGCCACCAGGGCCGCGAGTTCGATCGGTTCGCCGCCCAGATAGCGATCCATCAGCGTTTCGTCTTCGCTCTCGGCGATGATCCCCTCGATGAGACGCTCCCGCGCCCGCGCGGCGAGCGCCCGATCCGCGTCCGCCGGTTCTGCCCAGGTCCGCTCGCCGCCGGAGTAGTCGGCGACCCGCTGTTCGAGTAGTTCCATCAGGCCGGTGGCCGGCCGGTGCCCGTCGGCGCTCGCGGGCCCGTACACCGGTAGATGCAGCGCCAGCACATTCTCGGTCGATCCGCCGCCGAGCAGCGCCTGACAGGTCTGCCGCATCTCCTCGAAGTCCGCGCGTGCGGTGTCCAGATGGGTGAGCACGATCGCCCGCGGCATTCCCACGCTCGTGCATTCCTCCCAGAGCGCCCGGGTCGCTCCGCCGACGCCTTCCACGCCGTCGGCCGCCGACACCACGAAGAGTGCCGCGTCCGCCGCGCGTAACCCGGCCCGCAGCTCACCGACGAAATCGGCGTATCCAGGGGTGTCGACGAGATTGACCTTCACCCCGGCCCAGTGCACCGGGACCACAGACAATTGCACCGACCGGTGCCGGCGCTGTTCGATCTCGTCGTAGTCCGACAACGAGGTGCCGTCCTCGACCCGGCCGGCCCGGTTCACCGCACCGGCGGCCAGTGCCAGCGCCTCCACCAGGGTGGTCTTACCCGACCCGCTACTTCCGACGAGCACCACGTTGCGGATGTTCCCCGGCCTCGTCTCCCCGTTCGCTCTGACAACCATGGCTCACCGTCCTCGGCAATCGGCACGCGGTCATCTACGAGCTTCCCACCGGCGCGGCCCGCGGTCCACGGTCTCGTGTCCCCATCCGGTCACCTCCGCTCGAGCAGGAGACTCGGCCGGACGGCACAGGGACGCCGATCGCCGGATACGCGACCGGAGAAAGGGCTGTGAACAGGAAATATAGCGATGTAACATTGATCCCATCGAATGTGATCCACCTCCTAGTGGCGCGCGGGGCGTGCCCCCGATCAGAGGAGTTCACATTGGCCGATCCTCCCGGCGAGCAGCGGTACCGTCCCGGGCGACCCGGAGAGTACGCGGGCGGGCCGGACCCGCTCGCCGGATCGTCGTCCGCGCACTACCGTCCCTCGTCGCGAGGGGCGAGATGGTCGTGGGCGGTCGGTGGGGTCACACTGCTGGTCCTCTGCCTCGTCGGAGGTTGTCTCGCGGTCGTCGCGGGGGTATCGGACGAGGTCGGCGACAGATCCGGGCCCGCGGTCACCGTGACCTACCGGGTCGAGGGCACCGGTGACGATGTCTCGATCACCTACCTCGATAACGACCTCGGGATGGCCGGGGAGACGGCCGCCGCACTGCCGTGGCGCCGGGAGGTGACCATCGACGGGTTCGGCACGATGGTCTCGCTGACCGCGATCAACGATGCGGACGGCGGCGAGGTCACCTGCCGGATCCTGGTCGGCGACCGGATCGTCTCCGAACAGACCTCGACCGGTCCGTACGCGTCGGCGGGATGTTCGGGGGACGCCGGAGCGGGGTGAGCGGCCACTCCGAGGTCGGGCGTCGTCCGTGGAAGCCCGATTCCACGCGACCGGCATTGCCGAACCGCGCGGGCTGCCCGCGCCGCGTTGGTGCGGCGGCGCTGCTCGCGCGGAGCGCGGCCGGCAGCGGACACCGCCCATGCCCGGATCGCCGGTCAGCAGTTCGATTGGAACGGATAGCACACTGTGGTGGCCGGGGGCGCGGGCGGCGGGGGCGGTACCCCGGCCCCGGGCGGCGGGGGCGGTGCTTGCGTGATCGAGCTGATCTGGTGCTGGTCGACCGTTTCGCGGGGCTCGGGCTCCCCGCCACCGCCTCGGGCCAGCAGCCACAATCCGCCCCCGATGACGGCGATCGCGGCGAACGCCGCCGCGGTCTGCAGGTGAGTGCGGCGCCGATCGGAAGTGGGTGTCGGGTCCATGTCCGCCGCTGGTTCCGATGCCGGTGCCGAAGGTGGATCGGATGCCGGCGGTGTCGGTCGTGGCGGTGGATCGGATACCGGTCGCGGCGGTGGTTGCGCCGTAGGTTCGTACGCTGCCGGGCCGGGGAGACTACTCGGAGCGTCCTTCGGAACCGGCGGCAGGGCGGGTGCATGGGGTGCGGCGGCCGGTGGCAGCGCCGCAACGGATCTCGCCGCCGGATCCGGTGCGGGCAGCGCGGCCGGGACCGGCAGCGGTTCGACCGCGGGAAGGCTCGAATCGAGCGGGAAACCCTCCTCGGCCAGTTCGGCGATCGTGGTCCGGTCACCGTATTCGAGCGCTTCGATCACCGCGTAGGCCTGCTCCGCGGTCCAGACCACGGCACTGCGGTGATGGGCGCGGTGGAACCAGGCGCGCAGCGGATTCTGGGTATTGCACAGCAGGACATCGCAGCCCGGTGGCGGTGCCGATTTCTTCTCGAGCCGCATGGTCGAACCGCGCGGCGGGACCACGACCACGAGACCGGTGACGAACGCGCTGCCGCCCGCCTGTCCGGCGGCGGCCTTCAGCTTGAACACCCCGTCGCGGACCTGGTCGTAGGGGGTGGTGTCGTTCTCCCGCACACTGACCGGGTCGCCCTCGGATCCGGGAACCTTCCATCGGCTGTTGGTGGTGCACTGCAGGACACTGCCGGTGACCTCGGGATCGACGCCTTTGACCTCGCCGACCACGGTCGTGTACGGGGTGATTATCACCAGGTCCACCTCCTGCCCGGAGATGAAGCAGTTGGTGATCGCGACTCCGGGTACCCGGTAGTCCCCCTCCCATTTCCGGAGCCAGCCGACGACCCGTTTCTCCGCGCCCGATCTGAGCTTATCGGCGATGACGAGCATCCCGATCACCCCTCCCTGTCGCCGGTGATGTGGACACGATATCGGTAGCCGGCCGCCCCGGCGCGAAACCCTTTGGTACAGACGGTGTTCATCCCCGTTGGCTGCTCGCGGCCACGCCTCCTACCAGCACTATCGGCCTCGGCTCTTGCGAGAGCGGCATACCGTACGGTATTCGACTTCATGGAGCGCCGACGGCGGCGGTGCCGATTCGTCGGCCGCGCACCCGCGCCGCGTTCGTACCGCGCCGCAGCGGAACCGAGGCCGCCCGGAGGACCAGATGCTGTTCGACACAACCCCTGAACAGGAGTTCAGTGAACGGGTCCTCGGTATGCCCCGCGAGGCGCGGTCCGATCACGAAGTCGCGTTCCGCGACGTTCCGCGTGGTGGTCGGCGCGGCACCTCGTGACAGGCCGTCCGGCGTGCGGCTCCGGATCGAAGTCCTCGGAGATCGGCCCGGAACGGCGCCGGGTCGCCGGTCCATGTATGCCCGGTCGCCCGATGCCTTGTGGCAAGCCTCGTTCACCGGCCGTAGCGGAGGGGGAACGAGGGAATACGTGGTCTGCGCGGCTGGGGCGCGCACCTTAGGCTCGAACTATGGGACTCGATGTGTACGCCGTCCGGCCCAGCCAGAGCCGGGTGACCGATAGTGGGGCCTTCCGCCGATTGCAGGAGATGTCACCGGCGGAACGCGGCGAGTTCGGATGGCTGCACCCGGCCGAACTGGAGCCGTTCCACGAGTTGCCGCGCGAGTTCGCGACGGGCGGGGTGTTCTGGCCGTCCGACGGTGACCCGACGGGAATCCGGGGGCAGGTCTACGACGAGTGGGTCTCTGATGAATTCGGACTCAGCCTGTACGAACTGTTCGACCCGGAGGATGTGCGGGGACTGCTGCGAAGGCTCGACGACTGGCTCGAGCGGGCGGGGAACGGGGAGGTTACGGTGCCGCTGTTCGGGCACGACAGCGACGACGGGTATGCGCTGTCGAGGGTGCGGTCGCTGGTCGCGTTCCTCCGGGCGACCGCGGCGCAGGAACTCTGGTTGTTTCCGGATTACTGATCGCCCGCGGGGACCGGTGCGGCGGCGCCCGGTAGTAGCGCGAGGCGGCTGGCGGTGCGGTGGATATCGGGTGGCAGGCGGTCACCGGTGAGGCATTCGGCCAGCGGCGCGGCGGCGACCAGGTGCAGGCGGCGGTCGCGGTCGCACAGGACGTCCACGAGGTTGGCGAAACGTTGCGCGGCCTCGCGGTCGGTGGTGGACAGCGGGGGTAGACCGGACAGCGTCCAGTGCCGGAACCGGTCGGCCAGGCGCAGATAGTCGATGGTCGAGTACGGGCCGTCGCAGAGATCGGCGAAATCGAACCAGACGGCGTCACCACGTACCGCCCGGGCGGTTACCGCGCGATCACCGAGGGGGACCGAGCGGCGTTCGGCCGGGGTGGGCGCCACCAGACCGGCTTCCGCCAGCTGAGCGCCGGTACCGGGCCAGAGGAAGCCGCCGCGTTCGAACTCCGCGGCGGGTGTGCCGGGCCGCCGGGTCTGCCGGTAGTCGTGGGGACCGGCGACTTCGACGATATCCAGCGTGTTCTCCAGCGTGGTGGCCAGCGGTTCGATCAGATGATGGAACAGCGGGTTGGGCAGCAGGCCGGCGGGCGGATAGTTGGAGGTGGCGACGAGAGTGATCCGCTGGGCGAAGAGTGAGTCCATGACCTTGGCCATGATCGTGGCATCTCCAGGGTCGTGCACATGGAACTCGTCGAAGCACACCAGCCGGTAGTCGCCGAGCAGTTCCCGGACGGCACGGTCGCATGCTCGTTTCTCGCTGCGGTGGGCGGCGTAGCGGGTGTAGAATTCCCGGAAGAACTCGTGGAAGTGCAGCCGCCGTTTCCGGGTGGCGGGTACGGCGTCGTAGAAGGTGTCGACCAGCCAGCTCTTACCGCGGCCCACCGGGCCCCACACGTACACCCCGCGGGGGGTGTTCCGTACGAAAGATATTCGGCGGCCAGATATTTCGCTGCCCAGCTGTAGCAGGCGGGCGGCGGCATCCCGCTGGGACGGGTCGAGATCGAACCCCGCCGTCCGGGCGGCCGTCTCGAACACCTCCGGCGCCCAACCGTGTTGTGTCGCGATCACCTTCGCCACCTCCTCGGTCCCGGAGGTCAGCCTGGCAGGGCGAGGCCGCCCGGCCCAGAGATCAGGAGCACATGTGAGGATGATCGCGCGGCGGGGCCCGGCGAGGACTTCCGCGCGCGGTTACGCGGCGGGTGTCAGGGTGTAATCCCGCGGATCGAGTTTGCGGACCCGGCGGCGATACCGGGTGACCGTCCCCGGCCAATTGTTGGTGATCTTGCCGGCCGCGTTGCGATACCAGCTGGAACAGAAATTCCACGGGGTGCGTTCGAGGCGTTTCTGCAGCGCGTCGTTGAAGGCACGTTCGGTATCGGCGCGCACCTCGAGGACATGGCCGGGTCTGTCGCCGAGCAGTTGCACCGCCTGCCGGATATAGCGGGACTGCGATTCGATCATGTAGATGATCGACCCGACCCCCAGGTTCGTATTGGGTCCGTAGACCAGGAACAGATTCGGGAAATCGGGGACGGTCATTCCGTAGTAGGCATGCGCGCCCTCGGACCACACCTCGGCGAGCTCGCGTCCGCCCTTGCCGGTGATACGCATCGGCCAGAGGAACTCCGTGCCCTTGAAGCCGGTGCCGTAGATGATCACATCGGCTGCGTGCAGGATGCCGTCGGCGGTCCGCACGCCGTGCGGGGTGATCTCGGTGATTCCCGATGTGGTCACTTCGACATTGGGCTGAGTGAGCGCCGGATAGTAGTCGCTGGAGAACAGGGTGCGTTTGCAGGCGATCGGATAGTCCGGGGTGAGTGCGGCCCGCAGCGCGGGATCGTCGACGTTCTCGCGCAGGTTGCGGGCCGCGATCCGGGAGACGAGACGGCTGATGATCGGCAGTTCCACCAGACCCAGCGAGGAGATCTCGGCGGTCAGCCACCAGCCGAGCCGCTCCACCAGCAACATTCCGGGAATCCGGGCGAACAGCTTGTGCTGGATGGGGGAGTAGTCGGTATCGAATTTGGGCAGCACCCAGGCGGCGGTCCGCTGGAACAGCGTCAGCTGCTCGACCTCCGGCTGGATCTGCGGAACGTATTGGATGGCGCTCGCCCCGGTGCCGATACAGGCGACCCGTTTTCCGGTGAGATCGATATCGTGCTCCCACTGTGCCGAATGGAACGCGGGGCCGGTGAAACTGCCGACCCCCGGGATGGCGGGCAGTTGGGGCCGCGACAGCTGCCCGACCGCGGATATCACCACGTCCGCGGTCCGCTGGCCGCCCTCGGCGGTGTGTACCGTCCAGGTGCCCGCCTGTTCGTCGAACACCGCTTCGGTGACCTCGACGCCGAACTCGATACGGTCGAGCAGACCGTGCCGGTCGGTCACCCCGCGCAGATAGTCGTGGATGGCCGCCTGGCCGGAGTAGCGCTGCGGCCAATCGGGTTTCTGTTCGAAGGAGTAGGAGTACAGCGGTGACGGCACATCACAGGCCGCGCCGGGATAGGTGTTCTCCCGCCACACACCACCGAGGTCTTGGGCTTTCTCCAGGATGGTGATGCGGTCGAAACCGTGCCGGTGTAGTTCGATCGCCATACCGATACCACCGAATCCGGCGCCGATGATCAGGATCGACACCGGGCGTCGCGCGCTCATACACACTCCTGTCGCCAATGTGGCCTCCCTCACTCTAAGGCGGTGACCGAGGTCGGGATCGGCACTTTCGGCCAAACGCCGCGGGCCTGTCGCCGACCCGATCGCGGCGGCGCGGAGCGGCCGCGG
This sequence comes from Nocardia jinanensis, assembly GCF_014645735.1. Taxonomy (GTDB): domain Bacteria; phylum Actinomycetota; class Actinomycetes; order Mycobacteriales; family Mycobacteriaceae; genus Nocardia; species Nocardia jinanensis. Next base: position 257,601 of record NZ_BMMH01000007.1, read on the forward strand.
TGGCCGCGGAACTCGGTACGGCCCGGCTCGGTGGCACCGGAAAACCGCTTGCCCGGGTACGGCCAGGCCGATAAGTTGTCGCGGTTTGTCCATCCCGATGATCGAAGGAGATACGACCATGGAACCCCTGACCGAACGCGAGATCAGAGCGTCGTTCGTCAATTGCTCGAAAGGCGACGCCAAACGTCTCTCGTTACCCACCGACCTGGCCGACCGCCCCTGGGACGATCTGGACTTCCTGGGCTGGTCCGATCCCGGAGCGCCCGGGCGTGCCTATCTCGTGGTGCCCGAGGAGCAGGGTCCGGCGGGTGTCGCGCTGCGCTACGAAACCTCCGGACCGCGTCGGTCGCAGATGTGCACGATCTGTTCGACCACCCACACCAACGGTGGGGTAGTGCTGATGACCGCCCGTAAGGCGGGTGAAGCCGGACGGCGCGGGAATTCGACCGGGACCTATATCTGTGACGATCTGGCCTGTTCGCTGTACGCCCGCCGGAAGAAGACGCCCGCGATGGGCCGCGCCTATCGCGACGATTTCGATCCCGAGACCCGCATCGTGCAGATCCAGGAGAACGTGACCGCGTTCCTGGCCAGGATTCGCGGCTGATCGTCGCGGACGATACCGCCCGATGAGAAAGAGGTAGTGGCTGTGCGCCGATTCTCGAGACCCCGCCCGGGAAGTGCTCCGGATTCCGCTCTACGCCGAGGGAATCCGGAGCCTCTCGCATCCTCCCCGGCCGAGGCGCCCCGGTCGCGCCGGGCCGCCTCGGTCGGGGAGGACGCGCCCGGGACCGTCATCGCCGGCCCGGTTCGACCGGTCCGGGCCGATGGGCGATATCGCCGAGTAGGTCGGCGATGACCGCGTGCCCGTTCTGCATCGATGTCTCCCCGCTCCCGTAGCGCAGGGTGATCACCTCGGTACCGTCGCCGGCCGGGCGGCGATGAACCGTGAACTCGCGACCGGGCTCACCCCACTGCTCGACGAGAAGTGCGACCGGGTCGGCGGACGCGAGTTCGGTCGCGACGGTCAGGGCAGTACGACCCAGTTCGTCCGTATGGGCCGGGTCGGCGCCGTACGCCAGGAGCGACCGTACGATCCCGTAGCGGCCGCCCCAGGCGGCGATCGTCAGCGGGGTTCCGGGAATATCCGGGTCGGCTCCGGCCGCCAGCAGCAGCTCGACTGTTTCCCGGTGGCCGTTGCGGACCGCCCACAGCAGGGGTGGCGTGCCGGGGCCGAGCTGTTCCGGATGCGGCGGCTCGGGGAGGTCGGGGTCGGCTCCGGCGGCCAGTAGTGCCTCGACGACGCCGATATGGTTCCAGCACGCCGCCGCGCACAGTGGCAGCCCTTCGTCGTCCGCCTCGCCGGGGAGTTGCGGGTCGGCGTCGTAGGCGAGCAGCAGACGCACTATTTCGGTGGAACCGTGTACTGCGGCCCGGTAAAGGGGAGTGGTTCCGTAGTCGTCCGGCTCGTCGGGATCCGCCCCGGCGGCCAGGAGTTCGCGTACCCGGGCCGCGTCTTCCTCGGAAACGGCCGATACCAGATCTGTCACCTGTCCATTAGAGCGACTGCGTCAATCGGATATCCCCGCTCGGGTGGTGCGGGGAAACCACAGCGGACAATGGGTTTAGCCTGTGCGGCATGACCGATCATCTCAACGGCCGGCGGCTGTTCCGGAGCGCCGGACACCTCCCTCGGTGACAGGCGGTGAGCCGGAGGTGTCCGCGCCCGTGATACCGGCCGCGGTTCGGCCCTATCTGGCGGAGCTGGTCCGGCGAGCCCGAACCGTCCACGGAAACCAGCTGCTCAGTGTGTTCGCGGTGGGGTCGCTGGCGCTCGGTGACTACCGGCCCGGGCGTAGCGATATCGATGTGACGGTGATCGTCGCCCCGGACACACCGGAGAAGGCGCTGCACGACCTCGCCGCAGCACTGGCTCATCCGGCTTTTCCGTGTCCCGCCGCCGGGTTGGAATTGGTGGTCTACGACGCGGAATTCGCCGCCTCGGCAACCCCGGAGCCGGGGTATCTGCTGAACCTGAACACCGGCCCGCTGCTGCCCGCGGTCGCGGATTTCGACTCTGCCGGGGCCCCGGCGTTCTGGTATGTGATCGATCGCGCGGTCGCCCGTCAGAGCGGGTTGCCGCTGTTCGGACGCCCGGTGCGGGATGTCCTTGCCGCACCGCGACGGCCCGATCTGCTCACGGCGGTCGCGGCGTCGGTCGACGAGCATGCTGCCGGGGCGGGACATCTCACGGACAACAGGGTGCTCAACGGCTGTCGGGCCGTATTGTTCTGCCGGACCGGTCGATGGGTGACCAAACGGGAAGCCGGACGGGCGATCGCGGCTGCCGAGGAACGGTTCGAGCCGATCGTGGCCGCGGCACTGCGCAGTTTCGAAAGGCCGCGTTCGGAAGCCGTGGCCCTGCCTTGGGTACAGGTGGACGAATTCTCGGCCTGGGTGAGCCGGGCCGTTCGGCGGCCGCCGAGGAACGGCCCGACCACACCCGAGGAGTGAGTGACAGGACAAACGTGTCCAGGTGGCGCGGTGACGTTCTCGGCGGTGGACATTTCGGGTTCGGCGATCCGGCACCGCCGCGTCCACCTGTCAGCTCGCCCGTATCCGGCGACGGGTATCAGACCCGCAGCAGGGTCCGGCCGAGCGCGGTGCGGTCCTCGATGGCCGCGTGGGCGGCGGCGGCGTCGGCCAGCGGGAAGGTCTGCCCGATGACCACCTCGAGTTCCTCGGTGGCGAGCAGTTCGAGGATCTGCGCGGCATAGCGGGCGCGGCTGTCGTTTCCTATGCTCAGGTCATAGAGGCCGAGTACCCGCACACCGCGTTCTCGCGCTTCGTCGGCGGCCGCGCCGGCGAATTCGCCCGCGGCCGCGCCGTATCCGATGAAGAGCGCATCTGCGGGCGTGATCCGCAGGGCGGCGTCGCCCGGTTCGCCGCCGGCGCCGTCGAAGACCACATCGGGTCCCCGGCCCTCTGTCGCGGCCAGTACCTGTTCGGTCCAGCCGGTTTCGGAGTAGTCCACGGCAACCCGGGCGCCCAGCCGCCGGGTGAGGGCGAGTTTCGCGTCGCCGCGGGCGGCCGCGATCACTTGGGCCCCGGCTCGGTGGGCCAATTGGGTGAGCAGGGTTCCGAGTCCGCCGGCGGCGGCAGTGATCAGAACCTGTTGCCCGGGACGGATCCCGGCGCGTTCGAACGCGGCGAATGCGGTGTGGCCGTCGTGCACCACGGCGGTCGCCTGTTCGACCGTGACCCCGTCCGGTATCCGGTTCAACTGATCCGCATCGGCGAGGGCCTGTTCGGCATATCCGCCGATGGGCAGCCCGCGGCCGACGCCGCTGGCCACGGTCCGCGCTGTGACCCGAATGCCCAGAAGTGCGGGATCGACACCCGGTCCCACGGCCGCGACGATCCCGCCGATCGCGCCGCCGGCTACGTACGGCGGTTGTACGGCGAAGAAGTCGGTGCCCCATCCCGACCGCAGCCGGGTATCGAGGAACATCACATCCGCCGCGGCGACCTGCACCAGAACCTGTCCGGCCTCCGGTTCCGGGACCGGTACTTCACGGGGCTCCAGAACGTCCGGTCCGCCGAATTCCTTGACCTCTACAGCCTGCACGATGAATCTCCTCGGGTTTCGACAAGCGGTGACCTCGATCAGTCTGAAACCTTCACATAGGTTCAGGTCAAGTGCGGCTCGTCGAACTGCGGCTTCGGTCCCGGGAGTGTCGTGCCGGCCGGAAACGACGAAATCGTGACATCGGCGTCCGGCTGCCCGGCGCGGCGCCTTCCGGCGGGCAGGATCAGGGGTATGCGAGTACTGCTGACCGGCGCAGCCGGGTTCATCGGTTCCCATATCCGCGCCGGGCTGCGGGCGGGCGGTCACGAGGTGGTGGCGGTCGATCTGATGCTGCCCGCGGCGCACGGCCCCGGCGCGGAACCACCGGAGGGGGTACGGCAGGTGGATATTCGCGCGGCCGGCGGGCTCGACCCGCTGCTACGCGGTGTCGACGTGGTGTGTCATCAGGCCGCCGTGGTGGGTGCCGGCGTCGACACCCAGGACGCCCCCGCCTACGCCGGGCACAACGATTACGGCACCGCGGTACTGCTGGCCGCGATGGAGCGGGCCGGATGCGCCCGCCTGGTCCTGGCGTCGTCGATGGTGGTGTACGGCGAAGGGCTCTACCGGGGCCCGGACGGGATCGTCGCGATCACGGGCCGCCGCGGCGAGGATCTGGCCGCCGGCCGGTTCGAACACCGGTACAACGATGCGGATCTCGCCTGGGCGCCGGTCCCCGAGGACACGCCGTCCCGGCCGCGGAGCCTGTACGCGGCGAGCAAGGTGGCGCAGGAGAACTACGCCACCGCCTGGGCCGCCGCGACCGGCGGCGCGGTCACCGCGCTGCGCTACCACAATGTCTACGGCCCCGGAATGCCCAGGGATACGCCGTATTCCGGGGTGGCGGCTATTTTCCGGTCGGCCCTGGCGGCGGGCCGGCCGCCGCAGGTCTACGAAGACGGTCGTCAGGCCCGGGATTTCGTGCATGTCACCGATATCGCCGCGGCGAACATCGCCGCGATCGAGGCCGCGTTGCCCGGATTCGTGCCGTTGAACATCTGTTCGGGACATCCGGTCACCATCGGTGCGGTCGCCCGGACTCTGGCCGCCGCGCACGGCGGTCCGGACCCGGTGATCACCGGTGCCGTGCGAGCCGGGGATGTGCGCCATATCGTCGCCGACCCGGCGCGGGCCCGGCAGGTGCTCGGGTTCACCGCGCGGATCGCACCCGCCGACGGCCTCGTGGAATTCGCGTCCGCGCCCCTGCGCCCGACAGCGGCCGGCGCCACGATCGGATGAGCCCACGGTCGCTATCCGGAATCGGCCGGTAGCCGGATCTCGAAGCGGCAGCCGGCCCCCCGGTCGGTCGCCGTGATCGCCCCCCGGTGTGCCTGCATCAGACCGGCGGCGATGGCCGGGCCCATACCTCTCCCGGTCAGGACACTGTTGTCCGCCACTGGTGGGCGGGCGGCCGTGCTCCGGTAGGTCGCTTCGAGGAGATGGGACAGATAGGTGGCCGTCGTCCGGGGTCCGGAGTCGTCGACCCGCGTCCGGACCTGTTGGCCACTCTGCCCGGCGGTGATCACCACCTCGCCACCCGGTGGCGTATGCGCGATGGCATTGGACACCAGATTGGCCAGGACCCGGCTCAACGCCTGATCATCGGGCGGTGAGGGGCAGCGGCGCGGCGGACCGGCGTGCGGTGGATCCGATCTCGGCGTGAGGGCCGGCGTAGCTCTCGTCGATGAGTTCGCGCAGGTCGGGCGATTCGAAACCGGGCCGCGCGCCCGCCGAGATCTCGGACATCTCGAAGAGGTCGTCGACCATCCGGGACAGCCGCCCGGTCTCCCGGCCGATCCGCTCGGCGTACCGGGCGAGATCGGCCGGGTCGGCCACCACGCCGGCGCCGAGTGCCTCGGTCATCGCCCGGATCCCGGCGAGCGGGGTGCGCAGATCGTGACTCACCCAGGCCACGAGTTCCCGGCGGGACCGGTCGGCGGCGCGTTCCTGCTCGCGAACCCATCTCTCCCGCAACGTCTTACGGGACCGCTCCCGGCCCAAGAGGGCGGCGGCCGGCACCGTAACGGCGGTGACCAGCAGCAGGACGACGGATGTACGCCGGAACTCGGTGGTGAGCATCCATCCGCTCACCCCGGTGATCCCGGCCAGGGTCGCCAGGATCGGAACGAGGACCAGTACCGCCGCGCTCACGGCGAGCGAACGGTTGCGCAGCGCCCACAGGACCGAGGCGCCCACCACCACTACCGGCAGTGAACAGGCCAGGGTGTAGCCGATGATCTCCAGCAGGTCATCGGGCATCGGCGCGCTCCGCGGTGATCACGGACGGCCCCCAGGCGTCGCCGCGCCCCCGGACGGTTTCGATGCGGTGCCGGGCGTGGTGCACCGCGTCCCGGACCACGGGATCGTCTGCCACGAGTATGCACATGGATACCTCACCAATTCGTCATCAGCAGATGGACCAGGAGCAGGGCCCCGGCGGCCTGGATCGTGAGCCAGGGGCGAATATGTGCACGCGGCAGGAATGCGGTCGCCGCGAGCAGCCACATATCGAACGGCAACCAGATCCGTTCGGTCTCCGCCTTGCTCAACCCGCTGAGGTCGGCGGCGGCGACGGCGCATACGGCGGCGGCGACCAGCAGCGCGGCCGGGTCGAGCGCACGCAACCGGGACGGCGCCAGCGCCCGGGACAGGGCCGCCGCGGTCGCGAGTCCGACCGCGCAGATCGTGGCGGCGAGATTGCCCCACCACCAGTACCCGTCGGGGCGAGTAGCGGCGATCCCCTGGTAGTAGCGCTCGACCACCAGGTGATAGCCGTCGAACCACCAGAAACCGGCGGCGGCGAATCCGGCCACCACGAGCATCGCGCCCAGTGCAGCGGGGAGCAGCGGGCGTACGGTCCGGGCGCCGATCAGCACGGCGACGGCGAGAACACCCATCAGGATCAGGCCGTAGTTCAGGTAGATCCCGAAGCCGAACAGCATCCCTGCCGCGAACGCGACCGGCACCGCGGCCTGCCGGGTGGCGACGGGCCCGGATCCCGGAACCGGCGGCCGGTCGACCGCGGGTCCCGGTGTGCTCCCGGTGACGCGAGCGGACTCGGCGCGTGCGGAAAGGGCGAGCAGCGCCACCGCCCATGCGGTGACACCGGCGAAGAAGGCGTCGGCGGAGACCGCGATCCAGATCGCCGCGGGGGCGAGCACGAGGAAGGGCAGTGCGGTCCGCGCGTGCTCCTCGGCGCCGAGGGCGCGCAACGCGACCGCGACCGCGATCGGCGCACTGCATCCGGCCAGCACACAGACGATTCCCGCCCAGGTGGGCCCCCCGAGGCCGATCCGGTCGAGCAGGACGAAGAACAGCAGGGCGCCGGGCGGGTGGCCCGAGACATGTGTGGTCCAGGAATCCGGTTGCCCGTCGACGATCCGGTCGGCGAACGAGCGCAGCATCACCGGGATATCGGTGACACCGGGCACTTCGGCGAGATACTCGTGACCATCCGCGAGCCGCGCGGTGAACCCCCGCCGCCACCCGTCCACCAACGCCAGCGTGAGAGTCCACGCCACCGCGGTGAGATAACCGACGGTGAGCAGCCGGCGCCAGGGCAGCCGGTCGGCGAGCGCCGGGCCCCGCACGATCACGGCCGCGGCGAGGGCAAGGGCGGGGAGGGTGCCCCAGCCGATATGCGGCGACCAGTGGCCGAAAACGGGGGCGGCGGCGGCGAACAGACTGCGTCGCCACGATTCGCTCGCCAGTTGCGGAACGGCGAACGCCACTGCCACCAGAAGTGCGGCGGCCGCGGCGCCGAGCAGTTCGCCCCGGACCCGGCTGCGGGGGGCGGTGATCTCGATCGACTCCGGCACAGAGGCCACCCTAGGCCGATCCGTACCGACAAAAGCGTATTCACCAGGTAACTCGGACACGACGTCATGGTTTTGTCACAGGTTTTCCGACGGTTCGGGCTTAGCGTTGCACCCATGCCGACAGAGCACCGTGAACCGGCCGGTGTCACCGTGGTGATCCCGTGCCGGAACGAAGCCGAAGCGTTGCCGGCGGTCCTGGCCGCGCTACCGGCCGGATATCAGCCGATCGTGGTCGACAACGGGTCGACCGACGATACCGCCGCCGTCGCGACCGGATACGGCGCCCGCGTGGTCACCGAACCGCGACCCGGATACGGGGCCGCGGTGCAGGCCGGTATCGCCGCGGCCCGTACCGAACTCGTCGCCGTCCTGGACGGCGACGGATCGATGGATCCGGGGGAGCTGCCCCGGCTGGTGGCCGAGATCCGCGCCGGCGCCGATCTCGCGGTGGGCCGTCGCCGTCCGGTGAGCGGCGGAATCTGGCCGTGGCACACCCGGCTCGGCAATCGTGTCGTCGCGCGCCGGCTGCGCCACCGCTACGGGCTACCGGTGCACGATATCGGCGCGATGCGGGTCGCGCCGCGGCGGCGGCTGGAATCGCTGGGCCGGTTACACGATCGTTTCGGCTACCCCCTGGAGTTGCTCGTCCGCGCCGCCGCCGCGGGATGGGACGTCCGGGAGGTCGATATCAGTTATCGGGCGCGGGCCGGTGGACGATCGAAGGTATCCGGGTCGGCACGGGGGTCGCTGCGGGCCACCCGCGATTTCCTGGCGGTCCTGCGATGAGCCGAGTCCGGGATTCGCCCGCCGATGGCGGGGACACCACGGATCCAGCGGATGCCGAGCGGGTGCCGGTGGCGCTACTGGTGGTTGCCAAGGCACCGGTCGCCGGGTATGCCAAGACCAGGCTGACCCCGCCGCTGACGCCGGTGCAGGCGGCCCGGCTGGCGGCCGCCGCACTGCTGGACACACTCGACGCGGCAGGCGCATGTCCCGTCGCCCACCGTGCGGTCGCGTTCACCGGCGACCTGGACGCTGCCGAGCGCGGCAGTGAGATAGCGGGGAAACTGGCGGAATTCGAGGTGATCGCGCAGCGCGGCCCGGGTTTCGCGGTACGGCTGGCGAACGCGCACGCCGATACCGCGCGTGCGGGTCTGCCCGTGTTGCAGATCGGGATGGACACCCCGCAGGTGAGTACCCAGGTGCTCACCGAGGCGGCCCGGGCGCTGGCCGCGGGGGCCGACGCGGTGCTCGGGCCGGCCACCGACGGCGGCTGGTGGGCGCTGGGTCTGCCCGATCCGCGGGCCGCCCGCCTCCTCACGGAGGTGCCGATGTCCACCGCGCGCACCGGCGATCGGACCCGGGCAGTCCTACGCGCGTACGGATATCGGGTCGCGGCCCTACCGGCCTTCACCGATGTCGACCACTATGCCGACGCCCTGCGGGTCGCCGCCGACTGCTCCGGGCGGTTCGCCGCGGAAGTAGCGGCTCTGGGCGCGCCGCGGGTCGCGCGGTGATCGGCCGGTTCGATCCGGCCCTGACCGGCCGCGACTGCTGGATCCGGTCCGCCGACGGCGACCGCACCCGGTTACCGACCCGCCGCTGGCTCGGCGGTGCCCGGATCACCGCCGCGGACCGGCATGTGGACTCGGCCCTGGTCGGTTGCTGCGACGGCCCGACGGTCGATCTGGGATGCGGGCCGGGACGGCTGGTGGAGGCATTGTGCCGCCGAGGTGTCATCGCGCTCGGTGTCGACATCTCACCCACCGCGATCGCGGTCACCCGCCATCGCGGCGCACCGGCCGTGGCCCGCGATATCTTCGGCCCGCTACCCGGCGACGGCCGCTGGCACTACGCACTACTCGCCGACGGGAATATCGGTATCGGGGGCGATCCGCATCGCATCCTGCGCCGCGTCTGCGGACTGCTCCGCCCGGGTGGCCTGGCCGTCGTCGAATTCTCCTGCCCCGGAACGGGTATCTGTGTCCGGCAGATCCGGCTCGAAACCCGCACCGAGGCCGGGGACTGGTTTCCCTGGGCGGAGGCGGGTATCGATCACGCGGCCGGGCTGGCGGGTGAGACCGGATTCGATCTGCTCACCACCGCGGATATCTCGGGGCGTCATCTCGCCTGGTTACGCAGTGACGTGCGCCGGTGAGCCCCGCCCGGAGTTCAGGCGGGAGCGTGCCCGTCCGGAGCGAAACACCGTTGATAGAGAGCGCGCATCTCCGGTTCGAACTCGCGAACCGGGCCCTCGGCGACCACACCGGGGACGACCTGTTCGATCGGCAGGGCCGCCACCGGCCCGGGCGGCGCGCCCCATTCGCGCAGCCATCCGGTGAGCTGACCGGTCGAGGTGGCGAACACGATGCGGCCGAGCCCGACCCAGCCGTGGGCCGCCGAACACATCGGGCAGTGTTCCCCCGAGGTGTACACCGTCGCCGCGGCGCGGTCGGCCGGGCTGAGGTGGGCGACCGCCCAGCGGCAGATCTCGAATTCCGGGTGCCGGGTGGTATCACCGCCGGCCACCCGGTTGCGGTCTTCGAACAGCACCGCTCCGGTCGCGGAGACCAGTAGCGAGCCGAACGGCTGGTCGCCGGCCGTCAGTGCCGCACGCGCGAGTTCGACACAGCGGCGCAGATGATCCACATCGTGCGAGGAAATCGTCATGGGCCCATCCTCGCCGATACCGGTCCGTACCTCCGGCGCGTCGCCGGGTGACACCACCCGAAGAGCCGTATCCGCCGGTCGCGCGGGCGGCCGGCGGATACGGTTCGTGGATCAGCGTGCCGGTGCCGCGGGGGTGGTGGTCTCCACGGGGGTGGTGCTCGGATGAGGTGCCTCCGAGGTGCTGTTCACCGCGACCTGAGTGGGCACGGGACGGGTGGTCGTGGTCACCGGCGCCGTGGTCGCCTCAGGGGTGGCCGGGGCGGTGCCGGTCTCCGCCTGCTCTGGGGTGGTCGCCTGCTCCGTGGTGGTCCCCGGGGCCGGTGATGTCGTGGTCGTATCGGTCGTCGACGGCACCGTGGTCGGCGAACCGGTCGAGGGTTCCGTGGTGACCGGGGCAGGCCCGCTCGTCGTCGGAGCCGCGGTCGTACGGGTGGCCGGTGTGCTCGTCGGTTCGGTCGTGGTCTCGGCCGCCGCGCGATAAGCGTCGTCGAGGTCTTCCGGCGTGGGGGTCGCCTTCGTGTCCACCGGTTCGCCGGCCTGTGCCTGCTTCGCCAGATGGGTGAGCCAGGCCGCCGCGTATTCGGCCGAGGTCAGTGTTCTGCCGGTACCCGGGTCCGCGTCGCGCCAGTAGTCGAAGTGGTGACCGCTGGCGTTCGGGCCGAGCGTGAGGTTGTAGGGGTCGGACAGGATCACCGGGATCGTGTTCTGGTTGGTGACGATCAACCCGACGATCTCGTTGAGGACCTTCTGCGGCAGATAGGCCAGCGGTGACATCTGATCGGTCGAGATGGAATCGCCCGTGGTGGGGGCCGGTGTCGTGGCCTTACCGGGCTCGTAGGCCGGGTCCGATACCCGCAACAGCACTTCGAGGAAGGTTTCGTCACTGGCCATCCAGTTCGGCTGCGACTGGATATCGGCGAGCGCCAGCAGAGCGACCCGGCTGAGAACCACCGCGACATCCTGCCCGGTGGTGGGGTTGAGTCCCTCGCGTTCGAGCGCGTCGACATTCATCTGCCGCGCCACATTGACCACCAGTTGCAGCAGGGCGATATTCTCCGGCGCCGCGCAGGTGAGGTCGCCGTCGGAGCAGAAGGAGGCGATCTTGCCGTTCAGCGCACCGAAATCGCCGCTGGTCCCGGCGACCGCGCCCTGCCCGGGCACCGGGGTTCCGCCGTTCTGGTAGAGCTGGTCGAAGTTGTCCGGGTTGCCGTTGGGATTCTGGGCGCCAGGGAACGGCCCGTCACCCGCCGAGCGACCGGAGTCGGCGAGGATGACCACACCGGTGACCTTGCCGGGGTCGACGATGGCGTAGCCGCCGTCCTGTTGTTCCTGGTGGCCGATCTCCATGGCGACCCGGCGGACCACATCGGCGCCCTCGCTGTACCCGACGATCGCGAACTGCGTATCCGGGCAGGCCTGGGCGATCTCGCGCATCACCTGCTGGGTGTTGGCCACACCGGTGGTGACGGCGTCCTCGTAGGTGGCCATATCGGCCGGATAGGCGATGTAGACCGCGGCGTACGAGCCGGGGTCCACATCGTCGGTGGGTGCGTTGACCACCGGGTCGACCCATTCGCTGCTGTGGTCCCCGGACAGCGCCGCGGGCAGGGGATTGCCGTTGGCGTCGACCAGCAGTTTCGTGGTGCCCTGGGCCGGTGTGTCGCCCCGTCCCGCGACCGAGATGGTCACCATATCGTGGCATTCGGTGACCGATGCCCTGAGCTGGGTATCGGCCTGCTGCGCCGGTGAGGTGACCGAATACGCTGCCGCCACCGCCGCCACCACACCGAGGGTCGCCGGAGCGGCGATCGCCGTGGCGAGCCGGTGCTGCACGAGGTAGGTGCGGCAGCGCACCAGGTAATCACTTCGGAAAGCCATGTCCCGAGCTCCATTCCACTACTGATAAATGGACGGACAGGCCCCCCGACGGGCCATTGCGTCAACGAAGAGTTCGCTCGGCGGGTGCGCGACGTTACGGTGTGCGCAATATGCGGTCGCGGAGGCCGCAGCGACGGCGGGGGTATCGCATCACTTCGGGTCGAGTGCCCCCTCGTGGTAGCTCACCGCCGGGTTCCACAGGAAGAAACTGTCGATACCGGTTCGGTAGGTGGCGTCGATCTGAGCTCTGACCTGGGCATCTCCGTAGGCCGCGCCGAGGCTGAAGTCCTGGAGCCAGGGGATCACCTTCGCGTTCGTGCCCAAGGTCGCGGTCCGGAAATCTCGCAGTGCGGCCGCCACGATGTCGTAGGGCTGGTTGTTCGGATCGGCGACGCCGTACTCCCCGGTGTTCCAGTGCGAGGGGTAGATCATCGGCGCCACGAAATCCACCTGTCGCGCGATGAGCGGAATGTCCTGGGCGATCTGGTCGGGCCGGGAGGCGGCGATACCGTATACCGCCGCGCTGAGATGGGCACCGGCCGCGCGCACCGGTTCCCGGGCCTGGCCCAGGAACCCGGCGACGGCCTCGGTCGCCGGTCCGGTGAGGCCGGGGAATCTCATACTCGACAGGCTGCCGTCGGGACGGCGGACATAGTCGTACATGATTCCGTCGAAGCCGAGCTCACCGGCCTCGACGGCGAGCGCGATGTTGTAGGCGCGCACCTCGGGATGGGCGAAATTGGTGAACGCGATCGCGCCGTAGTGACTGGAGTACGGCTGCCCGGCCGGGCTCTGGACCACCCAGTCGGGCCGGCCGTTGTGCCAGGCCCAGCCCGCCAGTGTGGGGTCGCGGAATGCCACGATACGGCCCACCACCTGCACACCCATCTCGTGCAACTGCCGCAGCGCGTCGCGCGCCCGGTAGATGGGCGTGGCGGCGCCGGTGCTGCGGGCCAGCGGGACTTGTGAGTCGTAGCCGACGACCCCGTCCTCGTCCTTGATATCGAGCTGGACGGTATCGATCCGGCCCTGCCTGGCCATGTTCAGGACAGATTCCCGCATACCGTCGTCCGACCAGGCGTACGCGGTGACGTGTACCGCGCGCATCCGCGGTAGATCGATGCCCGCGGCCAGTGCCCGGCTGGTCGCATTGCCCGCCGAGTCGACCGCGACCACCTCGGAGCCGGACGGATGGTGCGGCAGTTCGGTCTCGAAACTGCCGTCCGCCGCGGGTGTCACCGTCGTCGCGCCGATCGAGACATGCGCGGCGCCGGGTGCTCGACCCCGGACCGTGACCGGGTCGCGGTAGGAGGACGCGGCCTCCGGTGGAGTGACCTCCAGTCGCGGTGCGGTGGTGTCGACGGTGAACGTCGCCGTGGCGGCGGGTCCGTCGCGCAACCATCCCAGGGGCCCGTCGGCCGGGATCTCCGCAGTGAAGGTGTGCTCGCCGTCCGGCAGCCCCTCGGGGTGATAGACCGCCGTATCGCCGTCCACCCGGCCGGTGACCGCCGAACCGTCCACGGTGAGCTCCACCGCGTGCGGATCGTGACCGGTGGCGTCCACTCGCAGGGCCAGATCCCGCAGAGCGGCGGCGCCCACCGGGCCCGGTGGTAGACCGGTCAGGGGGAGTGCGGGGGCCGGAGATCGTCCGGCTCCGATCCCGGCCGAAACCAGCAGTATTGCCAACAGGACACCAAAGGCCAAGGCTGCCAACCGTTTACGATCGGCGGCCCGGAACCGCATGAGCACAACGCATCAACTCCCACGAACACTGTCCCGTCAATATGGACAGTTCGCGCGGTTCTCAACCTCTTTCCCGGAGTCGAAACGTAAATCGTTGTCGGCACGTAACATTCGGGCGATGGTGCGGTTCCCGGAAGTATTCGTACGGGCGGTCGTGTCGGCGCTGGTGCTCGTCGCGGCCACTGCCTGCGGTGGAGCACCCGACGCGGCGCCACCGCAGCCACCACCGGCCGCACCCACACCGCCGCCGGCGACCACACCGCCGCTGCCCGATCCCGCGGCCGTCGGCGCCGATGAACTCGGTAGCGTTCCGATCCTGATGTACCACCAGCTCGCGGCGCAGCCGGGCGGTGAGTACGACCAGACGCCCGCCGAGTTCCGTGCGGAACTCGATCGTCTCCATCGCGAGGGATATCGCCCGATCACGGCCGCGCAGTACGCCGCCGGAGCCGTGGATATCCCGGCGGGAACTCATCCGGTCGTGCTCACCTTCGACGACTCCACCACCAGCCAGTTGCGTTTCACCGCCGACGGCACACCCGCCCCGGACTGCGCGGTGGCCATCCTCGAGGAATTCGCGGCCCGGCATCCGGATTTCCCGGCCCGCGCGACCTTCTATGTCACCGACGACCCGTTCGGCGGCGACCCGCGGGCACTGCCGTGGCTGGCCCGGCACGGCTACGAGATCGGCGCGCATACCGCGACCCATCAGGACCTCGGAACGCTGGACGCCGGGGGAGTGCAGCGTGAGCTGGCTCAGAACGTTCAGGCGATCGGGGCCGCCGCGCCGGATACCGCGGTAACCACCATGGCACTGCCCCTGGGCTCTTCACCGGCGGATCCGGGGCTGGCCGTCGCGGGCACCTGGGGCGGTACCGCCTACCGGTTCGCGGCGGTGATGCTGGTCGGCGCGAACCCCGCGCCCTCACCGTTCGGTGCGGTGGATCCGGGCGCGGTGCCGCGGATCCGGTCCGGCCTCGGGCGGGTTCCCTTCGATTCCGCGTACTGGCTCGACGAACTCGCGGTGAATCCCGGCACGCGGTTCACCTCCGACGGAGATCCGGACCGGATCTCCTTCCCGCGCGATTCGGCCGGTGAGCTCCATCCGCGCTGGGTGGGCAGGGCGGCCCAATACTGATCCGCCCGGCCCGGCATCCGGATTTCCCGGCCCGGCCGGTTACCAGGGAACCGGCAGTGTGCGCCACGACGACCCGGGAATCCTCCAACCCAGGTCGCCGATGTACTGCGGCGGCGCGGCCGGCGGCAGATACTGCGGCGCGCGATCTGGACGGCAGCGTCCTCCTCGCGATCTCAGTCCGGGAGCCGCCGCATCTCGAGCACGGTGAGCCCCAGATTGTCGATCCGGGCCAGGACCGCGCGGACTCCGGTGGGGTCGGTGAGCGGACCGGACAGCACCGTGGTGCCCTGACCACGGTCGCCGCTGAGTTCCGGGAAGGCGGCCAGTGCGCGTTCGGAGAGTTCGCCGTCGATGGTGAACTGGTATCGCATCGCCGTCTCCTGCCTCGTCCGGATCGTCCGACGGCGGGGCCGTCGCGGATCATTCGAGTCTGCGCCGGTAGCGCGGCGCGGCGCATCGTCCGCGCCGGGTGAGTGGCCCGCCTCAGAGCAGGCCGGTGCGGCGTGCCTCCTGCAGGGTCTCCATCCGGGAGCTGGTGCCGAGTTTGGCGTAGATCCCGCGCATATGGGTCTTCACGGTATTGATGGAGACCCCGAGATCGTCGGCGATGTGCTGAGTGGTGCGGCCGGAGGGCAGCTGGCGCAGGATCGTCAGCTCGGTCGCGGTGAGCGCCGGATGGTCGATCCGCCTGCGGGAATGGTGCCCGGCGCGCACCGTATCGGCGAACGCGCTGCGATGGCCGAAGCATCCCGCGTAGTAGTCGAGCAGTTCGATGGTGCCCGGAACGTCGAAGAACGGCCGGGTGATCCGGTGTGTGGCGGCGATGCACAGACCGTTGTCGACTGCTTCGCGGGTCTTGGAGTCGTTACCCAGCTGGTGGTGGGCGCGGGCGTAGAGCAGCCAGCTGGTCAGCTGGGTGACCGGATGCAGTCCGGGGGTCGGGGTCAGCAGCGGTTCGACCTGTAGAACCACCCCGTGGTGGTTACCGGCGACCGCGGTGAGCGCCGCGCCGGACAGCACCGTATCGGGGGTGCGGCCCAGGACGATACGAGCGCGCTCGGCCAACTGCTGCGCGGTGACGGTTTCGCCCGCCCCCAGCAGCGCCCACACCGCGGCGCTGAGCAGGCCGCCGCTGAGCGCCGGTGGCGGATCGGCGTCGAGGAGCCGGCCGATACTGCGCCGCAGCCGGTCCGCGGCGGCGCCGCGGTCGGCCGAATGGTGACAATCCAGCAGGCTGCCCACCACATGCGGGAGCCAGCCCGCCACCGGGCCCGGCGTTCCGTCACGGCGGATGTGCTCGGCGCACAGGATCCGGATGTGCCCCGGCTGCGGTTCGGTGCCCTGGAGATACGCTCCGTAGGCCTCCAACGCGGTGGCGTGCACGGTTTCCGGTAGGTCCAGCAGATCGTGATCGCGTGCGATGGCGCAGGCTCGTTCGGCGCGCTGGCGCATGGTCGTGATCGATCCGGCCAGCCCGGCGGTGACCGCGAGACGGGTCACCGCGATCAGCCGCAGCCGGGGATGGCACCGGGACCGGGTGCGGGTCAGTGCGATCCGTAATCGTTCCTCGCCGCGCGCGAGTTCACCGCGCAACGCCAGCGCCGTGCCGGTGGTCACCGCGAGATAGCCGTCGAGGTCCGGACGGTCGGCGGGCGGCATCCGGTCCGGGAACACCCCGGTCTCCACGGCGTTGCCCGTGGCCACCGCCAGTTCCGCGTCCACAGCTGTGGTGAGCGCCTCGAGCCGGTGCGGACCCGCCAGCGAGAGCGGATCGTCGTCGGCGAGCAGCCGGGCACTGTCGCGGTAGGCCTGCGCCGAACCGCTGTCCCCGTGTAGCAGCGCGTCGGTGACCTGCAGTAACCGCAGATACGGGTCGGCCAGTACATCCGGCGCCGTCTCGGCCAGCGAATCGAACAGCGACTCTCCGTCGCCGGCGAACACCAGGGCCAGCGCGTGCTCGGCCAGGAAACCCGCCAGCGGCCGGTGGTCGGCGACGGTGAGCAGATGCGGTAGCGCGGCCCGCAACTCTCCGGCCGACATCAGCTGCCGCGCGGCCCGCAGCCGCAGATCCGAGCACAGGTCCGCGCCGAGCCGGTTCGCTTCGGCGAGGAAGTACGCGCGCAGCATCGGATGATAGGTGTGCCAGACCCTGCCGCCCCGCGTCTGCGAGGTCATCGGGAAGTTGATCCGGTCGAGTTCGTAGAGCCGATGCGCCGAACCGCCGCCGACCATGGCGTCGGCGAGTTCCTCGGTGAACTCCTCCGGGATACTCGTGCAGGTCAGGAACTGGCGCAACGCCGGTGGGAGGGTATCGATGAGTTCGCCCACCAGCAGATCGGTGAAGGCGTGCGGCGGCCGGGCGAGTGCGGTGAGGGCGTCGCGGTGGTCACCGTCGTGGGCGGCGAGGTAGATGGCGGCGATCCGGATCAGCGCGGCCCAGCCCTCGGTGAGCGACATCAGGGTCCGCAGCGATTGCGGGTCGAGGTCGCAGCCGTGCTCCGCGCAGAGATCGGCGGCCTCCTCCGCCGATAACGCGAGGTCCGGGGCGGTCCATCGAGTGAGCCGGGAATTCAGTTCCAGCAGATGCCACCGGATCGGCGGATCGAACCGCGCGCACAACACGGTGGTCACCGTCGGCGGGGCGTATTGCAGGAAGTATTCGAGCCCGGCCAGGGCGAGCGGGTCGGTGATCAGATGGGCGTCGTCGAGGACGAGCACCGTAGGCGTGGAATCGTCGGCGAGCGCGGCGATCACCGCCTCGGCCTCCCCGACGCCGGCGGCCGGCTGCCCGGTGCCCGGCCCGGAACTGCCCAGACACGACCGCAGCTCCGGCCACAGTGAGGTCTGTTCGCGGATCGTGACCCAGGCGACCCGGGTGTCGTGATGTGTATGCGGCAACTGCTGTGCGGCCCACTCCGCGACGGCCACGGTTTTGCCGATCCCCACCGCGCCGCAGATCAGCAGGACACCACCGTGACCACCGTCGGCCACCGCATCCAGCATCGAATGCAATCGGGGCCGGGACACGGGCGCGAAGGGAAACACCGGGATGGATGATCGGGCCCGGGATCGCGGAACGGAGCGACCTGTCAGATCCAGTGTTGGCGAAGTGGTCACGGTGCCTCCGAAGACGTCGTCCGAAACAGCACTAGCACGCACTCGGCCGCAGCCTACCGGAGCCGCGAGGGCTCTCAGCGGGTCGTGAACCAACCTGTTACCAGGGCGTATCCGGGCGAAATCATCCGGATCGGGTGAACCGGTCACCCTCGGGCGCGCCATAGCGTGGGCTGGGTCGCCGGCACCGGGGACCCCTGTATCCGAGGCAAGCGAGGTGGGCCATGTCCTTCTGGGAAGCGCTCTGGCTGGTTGTCGTCAGTTTCGCGTTCGTCGCGTATCTGCTGTTGCTCTTCTACATCATCGGTGACCTGTTCCGGGACAAGCAGACCTCGGGCTGGATCAAGGCGATCTGGGTGGTGTTGCTGATCGTGCTGCCGCTGCTCGCCTCGCTGGTGTACCTGATCGTGCGCGGCCGGGGGATGACCGAGCGCACCGCTGTCGAGGCCGAACAGGCCGAAGCGGCGCAGAAGCAGTACATCCAGCACACGGCCGGTACCAATCCAGCGGCCCAGATCGCCGACGCGAAGCGGCTGCTCGCCGAGGGCACCATCACCGAAAGTGAATTCGAGCGGCTCAAGGCCAAGGCTTTGTCGTGACCGGACCGCCCTCCGGTGCGGGCGGCCCCGGGCCGGAGCACGCCGGGCCGGAGCACGCCGGGCCGGAACCAGAGCGGACCGAGGCGATGCACTGGGCGATCCCCCGCGGGTTGATCGTGCTGCTCGTGGCGGCGGCCACGGTTGTGGCCATCACCGGAGCGAAGGCGTTCTCCGGCGTCCTCGGTCCGGTGTTCCTGGCGCTGATGTTCGCGATCGCCGCGCAGCCCATCCAGACCCGGATCCAGCGCCGCGGCCGTCCCGCCTGGGTGGGCATGATCGCGGCGCTGGCGGTGGTGTACCTGGTGCTGCTGGGCCTGGTGGCCGCGATGGCGCTGTCGGCCGCCCAGTTGGCGACCGCGCTGCCGGACTATTCCGATCAGTTCTCCTCGCTGTTCGATCAGGTCCGCTCCCTGCTCGAGCAACTGCACGTGGACCAGGATCGGATAGAGCAGGCGCTGAGCGGGTTCGATTTCGGCAATCTGGTCGAGGTGCTCGAGTCCGCGTTGCGCGAACTCGCCGGTGTTTTCTCGAATCTGCTGTTCGTGCTGGCCCTGCTGCTGTTCATGGCATTCGACGGGATGACCATCGGACGCCGGATGAACGTGGTGGCGGGGATACGTCCCGATATCTCGCACGCGCTGAGCACCTTCGCCGCCGGCACCCGCAAATACCTGATCGTCTCGACGGTTTTCGGGCTCATCGTGGCAGTGCTCGACGGTGCGGCACTGTGGGTGATGGCGGTACCGTTCCCGATCCTGTGGGGTCTGCTGTCGTTCATCACCAACTACATCCCGAATATCGGATTCGTGATCGGGTTGATCCCGCCCGCGCTGCTGGCCCTCCTCGACGGCGGGTGGACGAAGATGGTGTGGGTGATCGTGCTGTACTGCGTGTTCAACGTGGTGGTGCAGTCGGTGATCCAGCCGAAGTTCGTGGGCGACGCGGTCGGGCTCAGTGTCACGGTCACCTTCCTGTCCCTGGTCTTCTGGTCCTGGGTGCTGGGGGCACTCGGGGCGCTGCTGGCCATCCCGCTCACCCTCCTCGCCAAGGCGCTGCTGTTCGATATCGACCCGTCGACTCGCTGGATGGATGTGCTCATCAGTGACCGGGCGCCCCCCACCGAACCGGACGACGAGGCCGATACCGCCGAGCCCGCCTCGTGACCCCGGCGCGGCTGTCCGGGTTCACCCGGAACGGGTGAGGCGTACCCCTTGTGCCACACGCGAGAGTCGACGCACACCTGCGCTCGGAAGGAGTGGAGATGACAACCGCACGGGAACCGATGGCGGGTACGTCCGGCCACACCCCGCGTCGGCAGGGGGTCGCTGCCGGCACCTCCATCGCCGCCGCGATCCTGTTGCTGACCGTCGGCGTGCTGTCGGTACTGGAAGGTATCGCCGCGGTGGCCGAGGACGAACTGTTCGTCGTCGGTGTCGACTACGTCTACGCATTCGATGTCACCACCTGGGGCTGGATCCATATCGTGCTCGGCGCGGTACTGATCATCAGTGCCTTCGGGCTGATGACGGGCACCTCGTGGGGACGCGGCCTGGCGATCGGTATCGCCGCGCTGTCCATCCTGGCGAATTTCCTGTGGCTGCCCTATTACCCGTGGTGGTCGATTCTGATCATCGCCCTCAATATCGTGGTGATCTGGGCGATCGCCACCTGGCGGCCGCAGAGCTGAGGCGGACGCTCGGAAGTACCCCGGTGACGCTGCCACCGGGGTACTCGATCGTATGAGCCCGGTGCCGTCGCGCCGGGCCGCCGGACGAAGTCGCGTTCGCGGGCTCAGCACCTTCGCGGGCCGGAGGCCGTCGCGGCGGATATGTTTCACCCGGTGCGTATGACGAAGTCCGCTCGGCTCGCGGCTTAACCTGGCGGAATGGGCACAGTGATCGGTGATCTGCTTCCCTTGGCGGTCGGGGTCTCGATCTCACCGATCCCGCTCGTGGCGGCCATTCTGATGATCCTGTCGAAGAACGCATCCGCGGCGGCGGGTGGTTTCGCCAGCGGCTGGACCGCGGGCATCGTGCTCGCGACTGTAGTGTTCGCCGTGCTCGCCGGTGTGATCGGTCTGTCCGGGGACTCCGAACCGGGCGGCGCGGCGGCGTGGATGAAGATCGGGCTGGGTCTGCTTCTGCTGGCGGTCGCGGTCGCCCAGTGGGGGCATCGTGCCGATACCGCGGAACCCGGGTGGATGCGGGGGATCGATCGGATCACCGCGGGTAAGGCTGTACTACTGGGAGCGACTCTCGCGGCCGTGAACCCGAAGAATCTGCTGCTGTGCGCATCGGCGGGAGTGGCGGTGGGCGCGAGCGGGCTGGGGGTCGGCGCACAGACGGTGGCGGTGGTCGTCTTCACGGTGCTCGCCGCGGCCAGTGTGCTGGGCGTGGTCGTCGGTTACGCCGTCGCGGCCGATCGATTGCGCGGCACGCTCGATCGGGCCCGGGCCTGGCTGGAGGCCAACAATCACGTGGTGATGGCCATCGTGCTGTCGCTGATGGGTGCCGTGGTCCTCGGCAAGGGGATCGGTGGGCTGTGACCGGCCGGGGCGCGGTGATACCGGAAACCGGGTGGCCCGGTACGACCCGGGCACTGCTGGGCGCGTTGTTCCCGTTTCTCCACGGCTATCGGCGGAAATGGGTCCGGCCGGATGTGATCGCCGGTATCACCGTCTGGGCGGTTCTGGTGCCGGAGGCGCTGGCCTACGCGACCATTGCCGGTGTGCCGCCCGTGGTCGGACTCTATGCCGCGGTGCCCGCACTGGTCTTGTACGCCCTGGCAGGAAGTTCCCGTCAGCTGGTCGTCGGACCCATGTCGGCGACGGCGGCGCTGTCCGCCGCGTTGATCACCCCGCTGGCCGGTGCGGACGGCGGCCGGTACCTCGCGCTCACCACCGCGCTGGCCGTCGCCACCGGGGTGGCAGGTCTGCTGGCCGGGCTGCTGCGGCTCGGGTTCGTCGCGTCGTTCATCTCCGAGCCGGTGCTGAAGGGGTTCATCGTCGGGCTGGCCCTGGTCATCATCATCGGTCAGGTCCCGAAGCTGCTCGGTATCGGCAAACACGAAGGCGACTTCTTCGAGCAGACCTGGGGTGTACTGACCCACCTGGGCGAGACCGAATGGCGCCCAGTGCTGATCGGGATGCTGAGCCTGCTGCTGGTGCTCGGTGTGAAGCGCCGGCTGCCGCTGGTCCCCGGTTCGCTGCTCGCGGTGCTGGCCGGAATCCTGGTGGTGGCCCTGTTCGATCTCGACGACAAAGGCGTCGCGATCGTGGGTCCTGTCGAATCCGGTCTGCCGGTGCCCGGTCTGCCCGCGGGTGTGGCGCTGCGCGACTACCTCGACCTGCTCGGGCCTGCCGTCGGTGTACTGCTGATCGGCTTCGCCGAAGGGCTGGGTGCCGCCAAGACCTACGCCGCGAAGGCCGGTTACACGGTGGACCCCAACCGGGAGCTGTTCGGGCTGGGCGCCGCCAACCTGGGGTCGGGTTTCGCTTCTGGCATGGTGGTCAACGGCAGCCTGTCGAAAACCGCGGTGAACGGTTCGGCCGGGGCGAAGAGTCAGGTGAGCGGGTTGGTGGTGGCTGTTCTCACGGTGCTCACGTTGCTGTTCCTCACCGGTCTGTTCGAACAACTGCCCGAGGCGACCCTGGCCGCCGTGGTGATCGCGGCGGTGGTCGAACTGGTCGATATCGCGGCGCTGCGCCGGCTGTACCGGGTGTGGACCGAATGGCTGGGCGGAATCTACGGGACCGCCGCGCGAGCCGATTTCATCGCGGCGGTGGCCGCGCTGCTGGGCGTACTGTTCTTCGGCACCCTGCCCGGTCTGCTCGTCGGCATCGGTATCGCCATGGTCCTGCTGGTCTACCGGACCTCACAGCCGCATATCGCGGCACTCGCCCCGCGGGGTCCGCTGTGGCTGGATGTGGCGCGGCATCCCGATCTCACCCCGCGCCCGGACCTGCTGGTGGTGCGAGTGGAATCGGGACTGTACTTCGTCAACGCCGATACCGTCCGCCGCCGGATCCAGCAGCTGTGCACCGAACACACCCGGCTGGTCGTGCTGGATGCCGAAACCTCACCCGTTATCGATGTGACCGCCGCGACCATGCTGGTCGATCTGCGCGATACCCTCGCACGGCGCGGCGTGGGCTTCCGGATCGCGCGTTCCATCGGGCAGTTCGGCGACGAACTCGAGGCAGCGCAACCCGGCACCCAGCGTATCCCGGTGTATCCCACCGTCGCGGCGGCAGCGGGGGAGGGGTCGGAACACCCGGGGCGCGATCACCCATCAGAGGACGAGCGGTGACCGGGCGGATCGCCCGGCTCTACGCCGACCGGAACACGCGGTCCGCCGCGACGGTCAGTGCCGGCTGCGCCGCCGGATGAGCAAACCGGCCACCAGACCGATCAGGAACATGATCAGCAGGATCAGCCACATCGGCGAACTCACCGTGACCGGGAGGAACCGGATCTCCACATGGTCGCGGTTCTCGACGATGAAGATCACGGCGACGACGGTCAGGGCGAGGGCCAGCCACTGGTTCACGGTGACGCGGGACAGCAGTGACGGCTTGGGTGCTCGTTCGGTCATCGCGGTCCTCCGGGAGGTCGCAGTGGTCGGAATACTGTGCAGTCTCCTGCGCGGTCACGTTCCCGACATCACCCGCTGGGGATGAGCCGCGCGATCGCGGGTCGGAGATCGGCGGGCAGTGCGGCAGGCAGGGGGTTCACCCGCCGCAGGTGATACAGCGTGGGGCGCCCGTGCCTAGCGTGGACCACGCCGGTGTGCCGACACGGCAGCCGGTGCAGCGCGTAACCGGCCGACCGGCGGTGGTGAACAATCGCCCCCACCGGAAACCGAGAGCCGGGCCGACAGATCGCGAGGTAACGATGACCATGCAGCAGCTGGACTTCGACGACACCGCCGACTTCGGCAACGCGGCGCGCGGTTTCATGGCCGAACTCGACCCGCCGGTGGTGACGGCCGCCGACGGCCGGGTGGTCTACGACATCGGTGCCTACGAGTTCCTCGACGGCGACTGCCCGGCCACCGCGAGCCCCAGCCTGTGGCGACAGGGCCAGCTCTGCACCAAGCAGGGACTGTTCGAGGTCACCGAGGGCATCTACCAGATACGAAATCTGGACCTGTCGAATATGACGCTGGTCGAAGGGCGCGAAGGTGTCATCGTGATCGACCCCTTGCTGTCGGTGGAGACCGCGACCGCGGGCCTGGCCCTGTACCGTGCGCAGCGCGGTGACCGGCCGGTCACCGGCATGATCTACACCCATTCGCACGCCGACCATTTCGCGGGGGCGCGGGCGGCGGTACCGGTCGGCCATCCGCCGGTGCCCATCCTGGCTCCCGCCGGATTCCTGGAACACGCGGTGAGCGAGAACGTCTACGCCGGTAATGCCATGAACCGCCGGGCCGTCTTCATGTACGGGGCCGTGCTCCCGAAGGCGCCCGACGGCCAGATCGGTGCCGGACTGGGTATGACGACCTCCACCGGAACCATCACGCTGATCCCGCCCACCGTCGATATCACGCATACAGGTCAGGAAGAGGAGATCGACGGGGTGCGGATGATCTTCCAGCTCACCCCCGGCACCGAGGCCCCGGCCGAGATGAACTTCCTGTTCCCCGATCACCGTGCCCTCTGCATGGCGGAGAACGCGACCCACAATATGCACAATGTGCTGACCCTGCGCGGCGCGGTGGTCCGTGACTCCCGGGTCTGGGCCCGGTATCTCGACGAGGCCATCGCCCGGTTCGGTGACAAGGCCGAGGTGGCGTTCGCCTCGCATCACTGGCCCACCTGGGGCCGGGAGAACTGGATCGCGTGGCTGGCGGACCAGCGCGATATGTACGCCTACCTGCACGATCAGACGCTGCGCCTGACCAACGAGGGATACACCGGGCCGGAGATCGCCGAACGATTCGAATTTCCGCCCGCGCTCGACAAGATCTGGGCCAACCGCGGCTACTACGGCTCCACGAGCCACAACGTCAAAGCGATCTATCAGCGGTACATGGGCTGGTACGACGGTAATCCCGCGCATCTGTGGGAGCATCCGCCGGTCGAGCTCGCCCGGCGGTACGTCGCCGACTACGGCGGGATCGAGGCGCTCGTCGCGAAAGGCCGCGAATACGCCGACGCCGGTGACCTCCGGTTCGCCGCGACGCTGCTCAACCACGCCGTATTCGCCGAGCCCGGCGACGACAGCGCGAAAGAGGCGCTGGCACAGGTCTACGAGCGGCTCGGGCACGGTGCCGAGAACGGAACCTGGCGCAACTTCTACCTGACCGGTGCCCAGGAATTGCGCAAGGGTCCGACCCCCACCCCGATCCAATCGGCGAGCCCCGAGATGATGACCGCGCTGACGCTGGAGATGATCATCGACTCGCTCGCGGTCCGGGTCGACGGTCTGCGCGCCGCGGCGGTCGATTTCACCATGGACTGGGAACTGACCGACGAGAACACCGTCCATCGCATCACCCTGTCCCACGGTGCGCTGACCCATCGCGCCCCGACACCGGAAGCTCCCGCCACCGGACCCGCGGACCTCACCCTCACCCTCACCAAGGCACAACTGTTGAAAGCGGTGAGCGGTAGCGGGTTCGACGGTGTGACGATCACCGGCGACCAGAGCCTGCTCGAAACCTTCATCGGGCTGCTGGACGCCCCCGACCCGCAGTTCCCCATCGTCACACCATGAGCCGCAGAACCGGGTACCGGCCGTATCCCGGCGAGAGGTAGCCCGCGCCCGGCCTCACTGCCGGAACCGGTGGCCCATACCGGGTTCGGTCAGCAGATGCCGGGGATGGGACGGGTCGTCCTCGAGCTTGCGGCGCAGCTGGGCCATATAGACTCGTAGATAGTGGGTCTCGGTCTGATAGGCCGGACCCCAGACCTCGCGTAGCAGTTCGGTGCGGCCCACCAGCTTGCCGCGGTTGCGCACGAGCATCTCCAGGACACCCCATTCGGTGGGGGTCAGATGCACTTCGGCACCGTTCTTGACGACCTTCTTCGTGGACAGGTCGACGGTGAACGAATCGGTCACCACCACCGGTTCGTCCGTTTCCGCCGAGGCCGCCGCGCGCCGCAGCGCCGCGCGCAACCTGGCCAGGAACTCGTCCATGCCGAACGGTTTGGTGATGTAGTCGTCGGCGCCCGCGTCGAGCGCGTCCACCTTGTCGGCCGCATCGGTCCGTGCCGAGAGCACGATCACCGGTACCCGGGTCCAGCCGCGCAATCCCGCCAGCACTTCGATACCGTCGATATCGGGCAGCCCCAGATCCAGGACCACCGCGTCGGGCCGGCGTTCGGTGGCCGCGCGTAACGCGCCCGCGCCGGTGGACGCGGTCACCACCTCGTATCCGCGCACCGACAGATTGATCCGCATGGCGCGCAGGATCTGCGGTTCGTCGTCGACCACCAGAACGGTCGGATGCGGTCCCTGCTCCTGCCCGGACTCCGGCGCGGACTTCATCACAACACCTCCGTAGGCAGTGGGTCCTCGCCGACGTTACCGGTCGTATCCGCCAGCTCGACGGTCACGGTGAGCCCACCACCGGGAGTGGGCTCGGCGCTCACCGAACCGCCCATGGCCACCGCGAATCCGCGGACCACCGACAGCCCGAGCCCGAGCCCGCTGGTGTTGTCGCGGTCGCCGAGCTGCTGGAACTGGTCGAAGACCCGTTCGGGGTCGGTACCCGGCAGCCCGGGTCCGTGATCGACGACCCGGACGACCACACGACCGTCCGCCGTCGCGGCATCCACCTTCACGGGGGATTCGGCACCGTAGCGCAGGGCATTGTCGACCAGGTTGGCCAGAACGCGTTCGAGTAGGTCGGGGTCGGCCTGGACCGCGATCGGCCCCACCTGCACCGTGACCCGGTCCAGGGCGCCGCGCCGGGCGCCGCGCGGGCTGACCCCGACGCTGACCAGCGCCCGGTGCACGACCTCGTCCAGATAGACCGGCCGCAGCCGCGGTCGCACCACCCCCGCGGCCAGTCGCGACGAGTCGAGGAGGTTGCCGACCAGCGAGGTGAGCTGATCCGCCGACTCCTCCACGGTGGCCAGTAGTTCGGCGCGGTCCTCGGGAGAGAACTCCACATCGTCGGAGCGCAGACTCGAGATGGCGGCTTTGACTCCGGCCAGCGGGGTACGCAGATCGTGGCTGACCGCGGAGAGCAGGTCACGCCGCAACCGGTCGGCCTCGGCGAGCGCCGCCGCCTGGTTGGCCTCCTCGGCGAGCTGCTGTCGCAGAACGAGTCCCACGGCCTGGTTGGCGACCGCCTCCAGCACTCGCCGGTCCCGGGCCCGCAGCGTCGGTCCGCCCAGCAGCAGCCAGTAGTCGCCGTCGCGCACCTCCACCGCGGTATCGGCGGTATCGGCGCGCTCCGGCGGGTCGTCTCCCACCGCCGCGATCACACCGTCGGTGTGGTGGCGCAAGGTCACGGCCCGCTGGCCGTAGGTCTGGCGCAACCGGTCCAGCAGTGCGGTCAGATCGGTGCCGCGTAGCACCGAACCCGCGAACAGGGTGAGCAGTTCGGCCTCCCGGGAGGCCTGCCCGGCCTGTTCGGCCCGCCGGGCGGCGGTATCGACGAGGACCGCCACCGCGACCGCGACGACCAGCAGCAGCACCGCGGGCAGGAAATTGTTCGGCTCCTGGATGGTGATGCTGTAGCGGGGATCGGTGAACAGGACATTGAGCAGCAGCCCGGCGAGCAGCGCGGCGGCGATGGCCGGCAGCACCCCGCCGAACAGGGCGACCGCCAGTACCGCGACGAAGTACAGAGCGCTCTCGCTCACCAGATCGAGGTAACGGTCCAGCCAGGACGCCAGCAGCGCCGAGATGGCCGAGGGCACCACGAAAGCGGCGACCCAGGCCGCTGTGCGGCGTGTCCGGGGCCGCGGCCGTCGCCGGCGGCGCCGTCGTCCCGCCGCCTCGTGGGTCACCATGTGCACATCGATCGTGCCGGACCGCTGCACCACCTCCGCGCCGATGCCCTCGTCGAACATCCGCGCCCAGCGGGAGCGCCGGGAGGTGCCGAGCACGAGTTGGGTGGCGTTGACCGTCCGTGCGAAATCGAGCAGGGCGATGGGCACATCGTCGCCGACCACCGTATGCAGTTCGGCCCCGAGGTGGGCGGTCAGCTCCCGGACCGCTGCCATCTGCGGCGCTGCCACACCGGTCAGCCCATCGCCGCGAACCACGTGCACGACGAGCAGTTCGGCACTGGATTTGGCCGCGATCCGCCCCGCCCGCCGGACCAGCGTCTCCGACTCCCGGCCGCCGGTGACCGCCACGACCACCCGCTCACGGGCCTCCCAGGTGGCGGTGATCCGATGGTCGGCGCGGTATTTCGCCAGCGCGGCGTCCACCTGGTCGGCCAGCCAGAGCAGCGCCAGTTCACGCAGTGCGGTGAGGTTGCCGCGCCGGAAGTAGTGGGCGAGCGCGGCATCGGCCTTGTCCGCCGCGTACACATTGCCGAGGCTGATACGCCGTTGCAGTGCTTCCGGGGTGATATCGACGAGTTCGATCTGGTCGGCGGCCCGGACCACCGCGTCCGGCACGGTCTCGCGCTGGAGGACGCCGGTGATCTGCTCGACCACATCATTGAGGCCCTCGAGATGCTGGATATTGACCGTGGACACCACATTGATCCCGGCCGCGATCAGTTCCTGCACATCCTGGTAGCGCTTCTGGTTACGGCTGCCCGGGGTGTTGGTGTGCGCGAGTTCGTCCACGAGCACCAGTTCCGGCCGCCGCCGCAGTACCGCGTCCACATCCAGCTCGTACTGCACCGTCCCGCGATAGGTGATCGCGATCCGGGGCAATTGTTCGATGCCCTCGAGCAGTTCCGCGGTCTGCGAGCGCCCGTGCGTTTCGACGATCGCGGCCACCACGTCCTGGCCGCGGCCGAGCCGGCGATGCGCCTCGCCGAGCATCGCGTACGTTTTCCCGACCCCGGGTGCCGCGCCCAGATAGATGCGCAGCTCACCCGGGGTGCGGTCGTGTGTGGTGCTCACGTCCGCATCATGTCACCGCGCACGGTTCACTCGCCGCCGGCTGTGGCCCGCGCCGGGTAGCGGCGGTCCAGATCCAGATTGAGTTCGAGGACGTTCACCCGCGGCTCGCCGAGGAATCCGAGCTCGCGGCCGGTGGTGTGGGCCGCGACGGCGTCACGCACCAGTGCCGGGTCGATCCCCCGGGCCGCGGCGACTCGGTTCACCTGGATCGCGGCGTAGGCGGTGGAGATGTCCGGGTCCAGACCGCTACCGCTGCCGGTGACCGCGTCGGCCGGAACCGCCGGGTCGGTGGGTGCGCCGCCGGGGATCGGCACGATCCGGCCGACCGAGTAGTCCTCGCCGTATCGAGCGCATTCGACCCGCACGCCCTGGTATTCGGCCAGGAACGCCGACGTCGGAGTGTCGCGTCCGGTCGGGCAGGGTTCGTTCACACTCACCACTCGCGACGGCGTCACCGTCCCGTCGTGGTGGAAGGTCCCCATCACCGAGAGCACCGCGCCGACACCGCCGGGAGTGCAGAACGGCCGGGCGCCGTCCACACCTTCCCGGGCACCGATTTCCCGGCTGCGGGTGCAGACCTGGGTGAGCAGGCTCGGTGCGAAACCGGCCGCTTCCGGGTCCGAGCCGGTGGCCAGTAGAGCGGGATCGGCGGCGGTATCGACGATATCCTCCGGGCCGAGGTTGCTCGGGCTGGAGGCGAGCCCGTCGTAGCCGTCCCCGGCGGAGGATGGCCGGCCCTGGAAATACCAGGCGATCGGCGCCCCGTCGGCATCGGTGAACGACTGGCCGATCAGCGAACTGCCGACCGGACGGCCGTCGGCTTCGATGATCGAACCGTTCGCTTTGTCGTGCAGTCCGGGCAGTTGACCCACCGCCCAGATACCGGCCGGATAGAGCAGGCCGGTCACCACAGTGAGTACGAGCAGCGCACGCAGCGCCGCGAGATGCTGTCGGATCAGATCACTCAGAGACATATCAGGACATCCCGGGCAGGTATTGGACGAAGAGATCGATGAGTTTGATCCCGAGGAAAGGCGCGATGATCCCGCCCAGACCGTAGACCGACAGGTTGCGACGCAGCAGGTTCGACGCGCTGCTCGGCGTGTACTGCACACCGCGCAGTGCCAGTGGGATGAGCGCGACGATGACCAGGGCGTTGAAGATCACCGCGGACAGGATCGCGGACTGCGGACTGGCCAGCCGCATGACGTTCAGCAGGTCCAGCCCCGGGAACAGGCCGACGAACAGCGCCGGGATGATCGCGAAGTACTTGGCGATATCGTTGGCGATCGAGAAGGTGGTCAGCGCCCCGCGCGTGATGAGCAACTGTTTGCCGATCTCGACGATTTCGATCAGTTTGGTCGGATCGGAGTCCAGATCCACCATGTTCCCGGCCTCTTTCGCCGCCGAGGTTCCGGTGTTCATCGCCACCCCGACATCGGCCTGGGCCAGCGCCGGAGCGTCATTGGTGCCGTCGCCGGTCATCGCGACCAGCCGGCCGCCCGCCTGTTCCCGCCGGATCAGCGCCAATTTGTCCTCCGGGGTGGCCTCGGCGAGGAAATCGTCGACCCCGGCCTCGTCGGCGATCGCCTTCGCGGTGAGCGGGTTGTCGCCGGTGATCATGACGGTGCGGATACCCATGCGGCGCATTTCCGCGAACCGCTCCCGCATACCCTGCTTCACCACATCCTTGAGATGGATGACGCCCAGTACGCGAGCATTGCCGTCCCCGATCTCACCGACCACCAGCGGTGTCCCGCCCGCCGCCGAGATACCGTCGACGAGGGTGCCCAGTTCGGTGGGTACCGTCCCGCCCTGGCCGCGAATCCATTCGGCGACCGAGTTGGCCGCGCCCTTGCGTAACTGGTGCCCGTCCACATCCACGCCGGACATCCGGGTGGCCGCGGTGAACGGCACCCACTGTGCGTGAGTGAGCTCGCCCGGGGTGCGTTCCCGTAGTCCGTGTGCCGTCTTGGCGTACACCACGATCGAGCGCCCCTCCGGGGTCTCGTCGGCGAGGCTGGACAGCTGCGCCGCGTCGGCCAGTTGTGCGGCGTCCACATCCGAGAGCGGGAGGAACGCCGCGGCCTGCCGGTTGCCGAGTGTGATGGTTCCGGTCTTGTCCAGCAGCAGGGTGTTCACATCCCCGGACGCTTCGACCGCGCGACCCGACATGGCCAGCACATTGCGCTGTACCAGCCGGTCCATGCCCGCGATACCGATCGCCGACAGCAGCGCCCCGATCGTGGTCGGGATCAGGCATACCAGCAGGGAGACCAGCACGATCCCGGTCACCCCGTGGCTGTCCAGCGCGAGGCCGTCGGGCACACCGGGATTGTTGGACTTGGCGAAGATCGCCAGCGGCTGCAGGGTAACCACCGCGACCACGAAAATGATGGTCAGCGCCGCGAGCAGGATCTCGAGCGCGATCTCGTTGGGTGTCTTCTGCCGGGATGCGCCTTCTACCAAGGCGATCATCTTGTCGATGAAGCTCTGGCCCGGTTCCTGGGTGACCCGTACGACGATCCGGTCGGACAGCACCGTGGTACCGCCGGTCACGGCGGACCGATCGCCCCCGGATTCCCGGATCACCGGCGCGGATTCGCCGGTGATGGCGGATTCGTCCACCGAGGCGATGCCCTCGACCACATCGCCGTCGCCCGGAATCACCTGTCCTGCCTCGACCACGACGTGATCGCCGCGGCGCAGGTCCGGTGCCGGAACCGCCTCTTCGACGCCGGTCTCGCCCGGTGACCAGTCGCGCAGCCGCCGGGCGACGGTATCGGCCTTGGCTTTGCGCAGGGTGTCGGCCTGTGCCTTACCGCGTCCCTCGGCGACCGCCTCGGCCAGATTGGCGAACACGACGGTCAGCCACAGCCACACCACGATGGCCCAGGCGAAGAAACTCGGCTCCGCGATCGCGAGCACCGTGGACCAGACGGCGCCGATCTCGACGATGAACATCACCGGATTGCGCCACAGGGTCCGGGGATCGAGTTTGCGCAGCGCCTGGGGAAGCGAGATGAGTAGCATCCGGGGATCGAGCAGACCGCCGCGGACGTGCTTCTTCCCTTCGGTGGGCCCGGTAGGCGCGCCGGGGGATTCGACAGTGGGAGCGGACATCAGTGGATTCCTTCGGCGAGCGGCCCGAGCGCCAGCGCGGGCAGGAAGGTGAGAGCGACCAGGATCAGCGTGACGCCGACGACGAGGCCGACGAACTGCGGTCGATGGGTGGGCAGTGTGCCCTCGGACGCGGGAGTGGTGCCCTGCCGGGCGAAGGAACCGGCCAGGGCCAATACCAGGATCAGCGGCAGGAAACGGCCCAGGAGCATGGCCAGACCGAGCGCGGTGTTGAACCACTCCGTATTGCCGGTCAGACCGCCGAATGCCGATCCGTTGTTGTTGGCGGCCGAGGTGAACGCGTAGAGCACCTCGGAGAGACCGTGCGGGCCGGAGTTCAGCATGGACGCGCGTTGTCCGGGCATGGCCACGGCGAGGGCGGTACCGGTGAGCACGATCACCGGTGTGACCAGGAAATAACCGGCGGCGAGCTTGATCTCGCGCGGGGTGATCTTCTTACCGAGGTATTCCGGTGTGCGCCCGACCATCAGGCCCGCTACGAACACGGTGATCACCGCCAGGATGAGCAATCCGTACAGCCCGGACCCCACGCCGCCCGGCGCGACCTCGCCCAGCTGCATATTGAACATGAGCATCATGCCGCCGAGGCTGGTGTAGGAATCGTGCGCCGAATCGACGGCACCGGTGGAGGTCAGCGTGGTGGCCGCCGCGAAGGTCGCCGAATTCGCCACGCCGAAGCGCTGTTCCACCCCTTCGGACGCCGCTCCGACCGCGGCCGGCACGGTGCCGTGGTGCTGGAGCTGGAAGAGGTTCACCAGTCCGATGCTGAGCAGTGCCAGCACGGCCATGACCGCGGTGACGGCGTATCCCTGCTTAGGGCTGCCGACCAGCCGTCCGAAGGTGCGCGGCAGCGAGAAGGCGATGACCATCAGCAGGAAGATCTCCAGCCAGTTGGTCCACGCGGCCGGGTTCTCGAACGGGTGGGCGGCATTGGCGTTGAAGAAACCGCCGCCGTTGGTGCCCAGGTTCTTGATGGCTTCCTGACTGGCGACCGGCCCGCCGGGCAGGGTCTGCTCGGCTCCGCCGAGCGTTGTGACCACCTGATCGTGCAGGTGCAGATTCTGGATCACGCCGCCCGCGATGAGCGCGACCGCCGAGATCGCGGCGATCGGCAGCAGGATACGCAGGGTGCCGCGCACCAGATCGACCCAGAAATTACCCAGCGTGCCGGTACGTGACCGCACGAAGCCCCGGACGAACGCCATGGCGACGGCCATACCGACCGCGGCGGAGACGAAATTCTGCACAGACAGTCCGGCGGCCTGTGCGATATGCCCGAGTGTGGACTCCCCGGCATAGTTCTGCCAGTTGGTGTTGGTGACGAAACTGACAGCGGTGTTCCAGGCCAGCCCGGCCGTCATCGGAGTGCCGGGGTCGTCCGGGACCAGCGGCAGCTTGTCCTGTACGAGCAGCAGCAGGTACAGGAAGATCACGCTGATCGCCGAGAAGGCCAGGGCGCTGCGGGCGTAACCGCCCCAGGTCTGTTCCCGCTCGGGATCGGCGCCGATCAGGCGATAGATACCGCGTTCGATACGGGCATGCCCGGTGCGGGTGTAGACACGGTACATGTAGTCGCCGAGCGGAACGTGCACCAGCGCCAGCGCGATCACCAGTGCGGCGAGGAACAAGATCCCCGCGGTGGCGGTATTCACTCAGAACCTCTCGGGGAACAGCAGGGCGGCCACCAGGAACGCGGTCACCAGAACGGCCAGGACGAGTCCCACGGCATTGACGACGTTCACAATCGCTCCACCATCCGCTGCACAAACCCGAGCACACCGAATACCGCGACCGTGACCAAGAGATAGGCCAGGATCGACACTCTCGCCTCCATTCCTGCAACCATGGGGCAGCACCGCGCAACCGGCCGGCTGCTGCTGCCGAGCCGGATCGAAATTACGAGCTGGACGCCCCGATGGCTGCGGACGTTGACGGGTCCTTTACGCGCCGCTTCCCCGCATTGACGCCTTTCCTGCGTCTGTCGCCCGGCCGATGTGACGTCCGTCGCCGCTGGTCGGGTGGCTGCTCCGCGGAACCACTGTGTTGCTGATGTGCGTACCCCAGGGGGCCGCCGGCGTGGTTCGCGGCCGGTCGATCCGCGCCGAGGGGTGAGCTCCGCCGTCGCCGGAGATCGGTGCGGCGGTCGCCGAGAATTTTAGGTGGGCGCATCCGCTCGAACCGGCGCGCGACACGGCGCCGAGAGGGCACGCTGTACAGAGAACGCACCGCGTACGGAATGGCCCCTGATCGGATCCGCTTCGGCCCGCACAACGGAGGACTGTCGATGCACCCGTTCGCCTATCACCCGATCGAACTCATCCAGGCCGTGATCCTGGCGGTGCGCTGTGTACTGCATGTGTATTCGTCGGGCACCCCCTGCGTCCCGATCTGACGAGACCCTGATCATCGTGCGGGCGTATCCGGCCGTCCGGAGCAGAGGACGGCCGGATACGTCCGCCGCGAGCTGTCAGTAGCAGTCGGTCGGTTCACCGACCTTCACCACGGACAGCACCGCGTCACCTTCGCCGATGAGCGCGCCGGGCGCCGGTGTCTGCGCCACCACGACCCAGTTGCGGTCCACCACCTGTCTGCGGCCCTGTCCGGTGGCATCCGCACTGCGCGAGTAGAACACGCCCGCCGTCTGGATCAGATCCTGTGCCGCCTGCAGATTCATGCAGACGACCGCGGGCATCGGTACCCGGGCCGAGGTGTTCGCGGCGGGTGGCGCGGTCTCGGTCGCGACCGGCTGCGGCGCCACGGCCGGTTCCGGTAGGTGAACGCTGGTGATCTGAACCGGCACCGGAACCGGGGTCCGCGACTCCGCCTCCGACCGTGGTAGGCCGCAACCGCCGAGCACCGCGGTGGAAAGGATGATCGCGCATACGCCGGTTCTCTTCATGAGGATCCCTTCGACTCGTTGTTACGTGCTGTAGATCACTTCGAGATCGTTCTGCTATCAGCACTCGTTACGCGGGAATCGATCAGGCCGGTGGCGGGTGCGGGTACGGAACGACAAAGGAGCCGGACCCGCCCAGTGGCGAATCCGGCTCCCGTGCGTGCGCAGCCCGTATCGGAGGCTATCCCTCCACGGCGGCGAAGCCGGCGCGCAGATCGGCGAGGATATCGTCGATACCCTCGATGCCCACCGCCAAGCGCACCAGGCCCGGGGTGACCCCGGAGCTCAGCTGCTCGTCCGGTGTCAGCTGGGAATGCGTGGTCGAAGCGGGGTGGATGACCAGTGAACGCACATCGCCGATATTGGCGACGTGGCTGTGCAGGGTCAGCGCGTCCACGAACTTCTTACCGGCGTCGACGCCACCGGCCAGTTCGAAACCGACCACCGCGCCGGTGCCCTTGGGGGCGAGCTGCTTACCCCGCTCGTACCAGGGCGAGGACGGCAGGCCCGCATACGACACGGAGGTGACCGTCGGCTGGTCGGTGAGGAATTCGGCGACCGCCTGCGCGTTCTGCACATGCCGTTCGACCCGCAGGCTCAGTGTCTCCAGGCCCTGGCTGATCAGGAAGGCGTTGAACGGCGCGATCGCGGTGCCGAGGTCGCGCAGCAGCTGTACCCGTGCCTTGAGCGCGTAGGCCGGGGCGCCGAGATCGGCGAACACCGCACCGTGGTAGCTGGGATCGGGTTCGGTGAAGCCCGGGAAGCGGGGCCCGTCCGCGCCGCGGACCGTCCAGTCGAAGGTGCCGCCGTCGACGATCACACCGGCGATGGCCGCGCCGTGGCCGCCGAGATACTTCGTCGCCGAGTGCACGACGATATCGGCGCCGTGCGCCAGCGGCTGGATCAGATATGGGGTCGCGACCGTGTTGTCCACGATCAGCGGCAGGCCCTCGGCGTGCGCGACCTCGGCGATACCCGCGATATCGAAGATATGGTTCTGCGGGTTGGACACCGTCTCGCCGTAGAAGGCTTTGGTGTTCGGCCGGACGGCGGCACGCCACTGGTCGAGGTTGTCGGGATCCTCGACGAAGGAGACCTCGATGCCGAGCTTGGGCAGTGTGTAGTGGAAGAGGTTGTAGGTGCCGCCGTAGAGCCGGGGACTGGACACGATGTGATCGCCGGCGCCGGCGATATTCAGGATGGCCAGCGTTTCCGCGGCCTGCCCCGAGGACAGCAGCAGCGCGGCCACCCCGCCTTCGAGTGCCGCGATCCGCTGCTCCACCGCGTCCTGGGTCGGATTCATGATCCGGGTGTAGATATTGCCCGGCTCCGCCAGCCCGAACAACGCCGCCGCGTGCGCGGTATCGCGGAAGGTGTAGGAGGTGGTCTGGTAGATGGGGAGGGCCCGGGCGTTGGTGCTCGCGTCGGGGTCCTGGCCGACATGGATCTGCTTGGTCTCGAAGCTCCAACCGGCGGACGGGTCGGCCGGCGGGGTGGATTCGGTCATCTCGGATTTCTCCTAAGGGTGAGGAACGGGACGATCGCGCCGGATACAGCGAATTTGCCTCGCGCTGCACGCTTTCCGGCCTGCCGCGGCCGGATGCGCCGCTGCGGCTCGTTCACGCTAGGGGTGGCCGAGCGGAAACGGCCACAGTTGCGCTCGCGCCGATTCCAATCATGCCGTGGCGTTCGGTGCCGCGAGACGCTTTCCCGCCGATTTCGGCGGGTCGGCTCACCCGGCCGCGGCACCGCGCGGTGCGTACATGATGAGCGCGACTCCGGCCAGACGACGTGGGCCGCGTATCGCCGCCGCGTGCGGTCGGCCCACCGTGGACCCATCTCGGCAAAACGTAAGACATATGAGCCAAACTGTCTTATGGTCGAAACATGGTGGCAGAAACGTATCAGGACCGGGCACGCTTCGAATTGCGCTCCGGCGAGACATGGCGCGAACCGTGGTCGATGTACGCCGCGTTGCGGAATCACGATCCGGTGCATCGCGTCGTACCCGCCGACCGTCCGGAGCACGACTACTGGGTGCTCACCCGGCACGAACACGTGTACGCCGCCGCCCGGGACACCGATACGTTCTCCTCGGGGCAGGGTCTGACGGTGGAATACGGCGAACTGGAACAGATCGGGCTCACCGGGAATCCGCCGATGGTGATGCAGGATCCGCCGGAGCACACCGATTTCCGCAAACTCGTTGCCCGCGGCTTCACCCCGCGTCAGGTCGCCGAGGTGGAACCGGTGGTGCGCCGATACGTCCGGGAACGGCTGGACCGGCTGGCCGACCAGGGCGGTGGCGATATCGTGACCGATCTGTTCAAACCGCTGCCCACCATGGTGGTCGCCTACTACCTAGGGGTCCCGGAGGCGGACCGTTCCCGCTTCGACGGCTGGACCGACGCGGTGGTCGCGGCCGGCACTCAGCGCACGGCCGACGCCCAGACCGCTTCGATGGAGATGCTGGGCTATTTCGCCGAACTCATCAAACGCCGGCGCACCGATCCGGGCGACGATACGGTGTCGCTGCTGGTCCAGGCCGGTATCGGCGCCGACGACACCGATATCGACGGTCTGGTGCAGATCTTGGCCTACACCTGGACAATGGTCGCCGGGGGTAACGACACCACGACAGGCCTGCTGGGCGGCGCGGTGCAGCTGTTGCAGCGCTACCCCGAGCAGCGTGCGGAGCTGGCCGCCGATCCGGCGGGAATCCGGATCGCGATCGAAGAGTTCGCCCGTCTCACCTCTCCCGTGCAGGGCCTGGCCCGGACCAGTACACGTCCCGTGGAACTGGACGGCGTGACGATTCCCGCGGGCCGTAAAGTGCTGCTCGTGTACGGCTCGGCGAATCGCGACGAACGGGTCTTCGGCGCCGATGCCGCCGAACTCGATATCGAACGGAACCCGCAACGCATCATGACTTTCGGTCACGGCCCGCACCACTGTCTGGGCGCGGCCGCGGCCCGGATGCAGGCGCGGGTCGCGCTGGAGGAACTGCTGGACCGGTTCCCGGACTACCGCGTCGATATCGACGCCGCCACCTATGCCCCCGGACCTTATGTCCGGCGGCCGACCGGTGTTCCCTTCCGATGCGCGCCGTGACCGATCGGCCCCGCGCCGCCTCCGGTACCGGGGATTCGCGATGACCGGTGATTGGCTGGCCGGCGGCCGTATCGAATTGGCCGGTGAGCGGATCCTCGACGCGGTCCGGACGCTGGTGATCGACAAAGGCGCCGGGACCGTCGGAATGGCCGAGGTCGCCGAGGCGGCGGGCTGTTCCCGGGCGACGCTCTACCGCTACTTCGCGAACCGGCAGGCGTTGTACGTGGCCTTCGCCGGCCGGGAGGCCGGTCAGCTCATCGCGCGGGTCTGGCGCGACCGCCCGCTCGACGGCCCGGACCGGGCCGAACTGCTGCTCGACGGGATGACCGCGACCCTGGCCGAGGCGCGCAAGACCCCGCATCTGGCCGTCTGGTTCGAACCGGCGAATGTGGGAATCGTGGCGCGGTTGTCGGATTCGTCGGAGGTGATCGACGAACTGGTCGCGGTCTTCGTGGCGCGACTGCGTCCGGACCTGTCGGCCGCGGCGGCGGATCGGCTGGGCCGGTGGGCGGTGCGGGTGATCATCTCGCTACTGACCCTGCCACCGGCGAGCGAGGACGAGGAGCGCGCCCTGTTGCGCGATTTCCTGCTCCCGTTCCTGTTGGATCCCGGTCTCGCGGTGGGCGGCCCCGCGTCGGTGGGATGAGGTGCGCCACCGCGTCCCTTTCCGGCGCGCCGGAGTCGCCGGGGCGCGGTAGCTTGGCGCCATGGACGCGATATCGAGTCTGGACTATCCGCTCTTGCTCGCCGATTTCCAGGGCGAGTTCCTCGCGTCGATACCCGATGCCGATCCTGCCGCGCGAATTCCCGGTTGCGGTGACTGGACGGTGCGCGAACTCGTGGAGCATCTCGCGTTCGTCCACCACTGGGCCGCGGCGAGCGCCCGCGCGGAGAAAGCCGAGGCACTGGAGGACGGGCCGTCCGATCTCGCCGCGCACTATGCCGCCCGCGCGACCGAACTCCGCGAGACGCTGGCGAATCTGGATCCGCAGGCCACCGCCCGGATCCTGGCGTATCCGAAACCCATGGTCCCGGGACCGGTTTCGTTCTGGCCTCGTCGCCAGGTGTACGAAACGCTGATCCACGCCCACGATCTGCGCGCGGCGATCGCAGGGAAGGCCGCCCTGGGCCTGGTTCGGGCGGTGCCGGGCGTATGGGCGGATACGGTGGACGAGGTGGTCACGCTGTTCTACCCGCGCCAAGTGGGCATCGGTCGAATGGAGCCGCTCGAGGTGGCGCTCCGGCTCACGGCCACCGATCTCGGCGAGCCCCGCGAGTGGATGCTCGGGGACTCGGCATCCACGGCCGGCGCGGTATCGGGGACCGCCGAAGGGCTGGCTCTGCTGTTGTGGGGCCGGGCGAGCGCGGAAGAAGCGGGGGTGACCCTCTCCGGTGACCGGGACGAAATCGACGCGATCCTGCGCCGGCCGATCGTGCCATGACAAAGGAGCGCACCTGATCGTGCCGTGGCCCCGGAGCCGACCCGATCGTGCGCCAGATCATTTCATGGATACGAACGCGCCGCGGTCGGGGCACAAGAGGCTCGATCGGCGCCGGCCGCCATGAGGCAGCTGCCTTCTGTCCATCTGGGGCGTACCCCGGATATACGTCCGGGCGGCTGTCCTGCGCGATGGGTCATTCCGTGGGGTCACGGTCGGAGCCCGTGGGCCGCGGGTCGTGGGCTTGTTGCAGTCGGGCGTTGATCTGCTGGGCTTCGGCGAGTTGGTCTTCGAGGATGATGATGCGACACGCCGCGTCCAGTGCGGTGCCCTGATCGACGAGTTCTCTGACCCGGGCCGCGATGCGTAGTTGGTAGCGCGAGTAGCGCCGGTGTCCACCTTCGGAGCGTTGTGGGATCAGCAACTCGGCTGTGTCGAGAGCGCGCAGGAAAGCCTGGGTGACGCCGAGGGCTGCCGCGGCGCTGCCCATGCTGTAGGAAGGGTAGTTTTCATCGTCGAGGTTGCCGGCGTGGCCGCCGGGGTTATCGGTCGATCCGGTCCGAGCTTCGTCCATGTACACCTGTCCGGGAAACGAGAATCGGCCCCCGGCGCTGTGTGCGCCGGGGGCTCGAGGGGATTTACTTCACGAGCCGTGCGTGGTGACCGGCTTCATGCTTTCGCACCCCAGGAAGAACAGGGTGCGAGAATGTCCTCAGCGTGACTGTCGATCACCTCCTGTGAATCAGATGCGGTACCCCGACGCCGAGAACTCGCGTCGATTCCGGATACCGCCCGCTATCCGTCATTTCTTTCGTTCACCCTCCGGGCGCCGATCTTGCCGCGCCCGGAGGGAGTCTTCGGTACTTCGAGTACTTCCCGGGAAGTTCATCCTCTACCCGGCCGATAGGACTCTCTTCATCTGCTGATGAGACGAAGATATAGCACCCGTGCGCGAATGTCTACAGTTGCCAGTGCAGATTTTCTAGGTGTGGCCGGACGCGGAGATGACTTCGTTCAGGTGGTTGTCGAGCCGTGACTCCGGAGTCGGCCGGGTAGCGCGGGCGCGGCGTGCTATGCCAGTTCGGCGAGGCTGCGGGACCAGCGACCCAGCTGCGCGGTATCACCGTGCATGTTCCCCGGCACCTGCCATGTGGCGGCGAGTACCTCGTGACCGAGCCGGCGGATGCGCTGATGCCGGGTCCAGTGCGCACGCGCCCATTCGGGTTCGTTGTGG
Source organism: Nocardia jinanensis (assembly GCF_014645735.1). GTDB lineage: Bacteria > Actinomycetota > Actinomycetes > Mycobacteriales > Mycobacteriaceae > Nocardia > Nocardia jinanensis. The sequence continues at coordinate 298,049 of NZ_BMMH01000007.1, forward strand.
GCGGCGTCGATCGCGCTGAGGGTGGAACCCATCAGTTCGAATTCCAGCTCCCGCCGCAAGCCCGGTATCCCGGGCGCCGCGTGCCACGGATCGGGTAGCGAGTCGCGCTGCGGATCACCCGGGAGTGCGTCGTGCCGAGTATCCGGCGGTGTGTCGTGTTGTGGGCCCGGGCCTGTGTCGTGGTGTGGGCCCTGATGTGTGTCGTGTTCTGGACCTCGACACGGGCCTGTCTCGTGCCGCCGATCCGATTCCGCCGCGGGCCGTGGGTGCGAGGGTGCCGCGCGCGGGGGGTGCGGTGGGATATCTCGCTGGGCCCGGTTCGGTGATATCCGGCGCAGGAGGTGATCGAGGACCTCCAGCACCCGCTGATCGTTGCGCAGCAGCACCCGCCGATGGGCACGCCGGTCGGCCGCCCACAGCGCGGTCAATCCGATCACCACACCGATCACGCTCTCCAGCAGGCGGTCGCGCAGTACCGGGACCACATCGCCGTACTTCCCGCCGCCGCCCATCAGCAGCGCCAACGGCGTGATGAAGACGACCGCGAGCCCGTAGTTGCGGGCCACGAACATTTCGATCGCGAACTGCAGTGTCATCAAGATCAGCACCAGGGCCCAGCCCCGCGGCTCCAGGGCGTACAGCGCGGCGAACAGCACCAGCCCCAGCGCGGTACCGCCGATCCGGTGTACCCCGCGGTAGGTGCCGCGTACCCGATCCGGCCCCTGGTGCAGCAGCACGGTGACGGTGAGCACCGCCCAGTCCGGCCGGCCGAGGTCCAATGCGACCGTCGAACAACCGGCGAGTACCGCGGCGATACCGATCCGGTTCGCCGACACCACGGCATGACTGTCCGGCGACAGCGATCGCTGTATCCGGTAGCGCAACGACGGTCGCGGTGTCGGCGCGGGACGGCCGGTCTCGAACAGCAGATCGGATTCGTCGTTGCCGGACCCGTTGCGGTGCAGAGCTTCGGCGAAGGCGCGCTGGGTATCGGCCAGCGTGGCGGCGAGCCGGTCGTCGACGGTGCGCCGGGCGTCGTGGAGCAGCGCCCATGCCGTCTGCACCTTCATCGCGGTGGCGTAGCGCGCGTCCACCTGGTCCGCCGCCACCGGGTCGAGGGCGGCGTAGTCGCGTACCGCCGCGATCGCGGCGGTCACCGCTGTCTCTTCCGGCGTGTGCGCTCTGGTCAGCGCCGCCGACATCCCGACCAGCAGCGCACTGACCCCGCCGATGGCGGTCCACAGTGCTACCTGGCCGGGTGGGACCCCGTGCCCGACGATCAGCGCGCCGACACCGGCGGCCAGGACGAAGAAGAACCCGCCCGGGGGACCCAGGCGCAGTGCCGAGTTCACGAAGGTGCCGGTCACCGCGACGGCCGACATCAACAGCACCAGCAGCAGCTGCCACCAGTGCGATCCGCCCGCGTCGATCCGCTGGTGAATCAGTTCCCCGGTCAGGCCACCGGCGAATCCCGAGATCGTGAGGGCCAGCGCGGCCGCACCGATGACCCGCAGGCGGCGGCGATAGACCTGGCCTTCACCGAAGATCACCGCCAGTGCGCCGGTCGCCGCCATCAGCCCCTGTTGTTCGTATCCCAGGGCCACCGCGACAAGTGCGGGCGCACCGAAGGCCAGGGCGGCGCGTGCCGCTCCGGGCAGCCGCCGGCCGGCGGGCGGCAGACCGAACAGCACCGATCGGGCCGGAGCGGGTGAGGGAAGCTGCGGACCGTCCGGCGCTACCATCTGCCATCTCCTTGCCCGGCCGTTTACTCCTCGGTGACGAACCCCTGCGTGATCATCCAGTCGCGAGCCACTTCCGCGGGCTCGCGGCCTTCCACATCGACCTGCCGGTTCAGTTCGGTGATCGATTCGTTGGTCAGCAACCGCGAGATGGGTGCCATGATCTCGGCGACCCGCGGGTGTGCCCGGGCGAAATCCGCGCGCATCACCAGGGCAGCATTGTACTTGGGGAAGAAGGCGCGGTCGTCACGCAGCAGCACCAGGTCCAGGCCCGGGATGCGGCCGTCGGTGGCCGCGACCGAGCCGAATCCGCACTGGGTCGCGTCGGCGGTCGCCTGGTAGACCACCGCGTCCTGGACAATACGTTTGGGCACCCGGCCGCTGTCGATCCCGTAGGCGCGGGTCACCCCGGGGAACCCGTCCTGACGCACGTTGAACTCGGTGCCCACGCAGATGCTCGCCGCGGCGGGGTCGGTGGCGACGAGGTCCGCGTAATCCGAGAGGGTCCAGGTTCCGGTGCGTTCGGCGGTGCGCCGCGCGGTCGCCAGGGCGTAGGTGTTGTTCATCGGGGCCATCGCTGTCCACACCATGCCGTGTGCGGCCGAGTCGGCGTCGCGGACGGCCTCGAACTGGCCCTGTTCGTCCGGGACCGGTTTCTCGTTGCCGAGATAGTTGACCCAGCCCGTACCCGTGTAGTCGTAGGCGATATCGATCTGGCCGTCGACCTGGGCGTCGCGCAGACTGTTGGAGCCCTGTATATCGGTCAGGTCCCGGACTTCGGCGCCGGCCGCGACCAGCGCGAATTCGATGATGTAGCCGAGGATGTTCTGTTCGCTGAAATCCTTGGACCCCACCGTGATCGGCACACCCGCGAGTTCGGGCACCGGGCGGATACTGCCCGGACCCACCCGGAGCGGCACCGCGCCACCGGCTTGCAGACCGCATCCGGCCAGCAGCAGTACGGCTGCCAGGAGCAGCAGTCGTGGCGATCGGCCGGCTCTCATTTCAACCCCCGCGGGCCGAGGACCTGTTCGGCGACCGCGCCCAGCCAGTCCACCAGCAGCGCCAGCGCGACCGCCAGGACCGCGCCCACCACTAGCGTGACATTGTCGCGCAGCTTGTACCCGGTATCGATGAGGATCCCCAGTCCGCCCGCGCTGACCAGGAACGACAGCGTGGCGGTGCCGACGGCCAGTACCAATGAGGTGCGCAACCCGGCCAGGATGTAGGGGACCGCGAGCGGGAACTCGATCCGGCGCAGGACCGTCGCCGCCGACATACCTTGTCCGCGCCCGGCGTCCACCAGCAGTGGATCCACCTCCTGGAAGCCCAGGATGGTGTTGCGCAGTACCGGTAGCAGCGAATAGAACGCGATCGGCGCGACCCCGATCCAGAACCCCGTGGTCCGGGTGACGAGGTAGAAGAGCACGATCAACCCGATCGCCGGTGCGGCGGCACCGATATTGGCGATACCGACGAAGAACGGGGCGAGGCGGCGGTATCCGGGCCGGGTGAGCAATATGCCCAGCGGTACCGCGACCACGACGACGAGCAGTACCACCGTGACGGTGATCAGGACATGCTGCCACGTGACAGTCGCGATATTGCCCGCGTTGAGGCTCGCCTGCTGGGTGACTGTGAGATCACGCCGGAACGCCCAGACCAGAACACCCGCGGTGAGCAACAGGACGAGGACCGGCTGTACCAGTAGCCGCAGCCGCTCGGCCCGCCACTGCGCGGACCGCTTTCCCGGCACTCCCGCTGTCACGGCGGCGGTCATGCCGGCACATCCGCGGCCGTGCCCTCGCCGCTGCCGTTCGCCGTGCGCAGGGCGGCCAGATGACCGACCAGAGTGTCGATCGTGACCAGCCCGGTGTACTCGCCGTGCGATCCGGTGACCACCGCGGTCGCGTTCCGGTCGCCGAGCAGCGCAGCCAGCGCCTCCTGCAGAGTCGATTCCGCGGACAGGGTTTCCACCGGTGCGGATCGGGCCTCGTGCAGGGAGTCGGCATGGGCGAGATCCGCGCCGGCGATCCAGCGCAGCGGCCGGCCCCCGGTATCGAGCACCAGGACCCGGGACCACTCGGCAGCCACCGTACGTGCCACTTCGACCGAAGCGTCCGCGCTGACGGTGGCGCATTCACCCAGCGGCACCTCGCGGATACGGGTCAGTGTCAATTGTTTGAGCGCGGCGTCCGAGCCCGCGAACCCGGCCACGGTGTCGTCGGCCGGATCGGCCAGGATCGCGGCGGGCCGGTCGTACTGCAGGATCCGGGAGTGATCGCCCAGAACGGCGATCCGGTCGCCGAGTTTCACGGCCTCGTTGAAATCGTGGGTGACGAAGACGATGGTCTTGCCCAGTTCGGCCTGCAACCGCAACAGTTCGTCCTGGAGCAGGCCGCGGGTGATCGGGTCCACCGCGCCGAACGGTTCGTCCATCAGCAGGATCGGTGGATCGGCGGCCAGCGCCCGCGCGACCCCCACCCGCTGCTGCTGACCGCCGGAGAGCTGGCGCGGATACCGGCGCCGGTAGATGCCGGGATCCAGACCCACCAGTTCCAGCATCTCGTCGGTACGGGCGGCGATCCGAGCGCGATCCCATCCGATCAACCCGGGCACGGTCGCGATGTTCTTCGCCACGGTCATATGCGGGAACAGGCCGGCCTGCTGGATCGAGTACCCGATCCCGCGGCGCAACTGGTCGGCGTCGATTCCGGCGGCGTCGCGACCGTCGATGGTGACCGTGCCGGACGTGGGCTCGATCAGGCGGTTGATCATCCGCATAGTGGTGGTCTTACCGCAGCCCGAGGGGCCGACCAGTACCACGATCTCACCGGCCGGAATCGTCATCGATACCGCGTCGACGGCCGGGTCATGTTGCCCCGGATACCGTTTGGTTACGGCGTCGAGCACGATCTCGACACCGGATACCGCTGGGGCGGTGCGTGTCTCGGAATCAGTCACGAATTCCCCTCGAAATGGTGAAACGTCCGACGAGGACGAAGAGCCCGTCGAGAACCAGGGCCAGCGCGACGATCAGCACCGTGCCGGTGAGCGCTTGCGGTACCGCGTTGGGGCTGCCGAGCCGGGCCAGCCCGGAGAAGATCAGATTGCCCAGCCCGGGGCCTTTCGCGTAGGCGGCGAGCGCGAGAATGCCCATGATCAACTGGGTACTCACCCGCATACCGGTCAGGATCGACGGCCAGGCCAGTGGCAGTTCGATCGCGGCGAGCACCCGTAGCCGGTTCATCCCGACCCCGCGTGCGGCATCCACCACCGCGGTGTCGACCGAGGAGAGACCGATGAGCGTATTACGCAGTATCGGCAGCAGTGCGTAGAGCACCAGGGCGGTCACTGTCGGCGCGACACCGAGGCCCATCAGGGGGATGAGCAGACCGAGCAGGGCGAACGACGGGACCGTGAGTATCGTCCCGGCCGCGGCGGTCGCGGCCGCCGACCCGAACGGACTGCGGTATACCGCCACCCCGACCAGAACCGCCACCACCGTCGCGATGAGCAGTGACTGCACGACCGCCGATACGTGCAGGTAGGAGTCCACGAAGAGCTGATGCCGTCGTTCTACGACGAAGCTCCACCACGTATCCAGGATCCGACCTCCCCTTCCGGGCCTGCAGCGAGGCTATCGCGACCTCGCCACGCCCGGACCGGTTTTTCCCGGACCACGTGCGACCGTCGAGAGTGTGCGCCGGACGAGCCGAGCTGCCCGCCGCGTCCGCACAGGGAATGCCCCCGGCCGGTGTGATCGAAACACAGTGGGCCCGATGTACCGGTTCCGGAGGGCGAGCCGACACCGTGTGCGCACCGCCGTTGTCCCGCGCTACGCGCGCAACACCGTCTCCGGCGCTGCGCCCTGGTGGGACGCGGAGTCCGGGCGAGCTACGGGTTGTCGCGGTGCGGATTACCGTCGTTGTCCGGGGAATCGAGGGCGCCCGGGCGCGGACCTTTCCGCCACCGGTATCCGACCACCACGGCGACCAGGATCGCGATCGCGAGGATGACAAGTAATTCCATACTGTGCGCTTACCCGTGCCCGGGCGATTCAATCAGCGCATCGACGCAGGTCAGCGTGATCGTGAGGGTACGAACTCCTGTGCCTTGGTCTTGGCGCCCTGCGCCACCAGATGCCATGCGCCGGGATCGCCGCGCAGGACAGCCTCGGCGGTGTCCTTCAATTGGTCCCAGGTGGCGTGCGGCGGGATCGGGGGAACGTCGGGATCGCAGTGCACATCGAGCAGCACCGGTCGGTCCGCCTGTAGCGCACTGTCCCAGGCCGCACCGAGCCGATCCGGCGAGTCGATCGTGATCGAGTCCAACCCCATACTGCGGGCGATATCGGCATAGGACACGTCCGGCAGCGTCTGGGATTCCTCGAATTTGGGGGCCCCGCCCATCGACCGCAGCTCCCAGGTGACCTGGTTGAGGTCGTTGTTGTGGAAAACGCACACCACCAGGCGCGGATCCTGCCAGCGCCGGTAATACCGCGCGACGGTCATCAGTTCGGCGAGGCCGTTCATCTGCATCGCGCCGTCGCCGACCAAGGCGATCGCGGGCCGATCCGGATGAGCGAACTTCGCGCCGATCGCATACGGCACACCCGGCCCCATGGTCGCCAGGGTGCCCGACAGGGAACCGCGCATCCGGCCCCGGAACCGTAGGCACCGCGCGTACCAGTTGGTCGAGGAACCGGAATCGGCGGTGACGATCGCGTCCTCCGGTATCCGGCGATCCAGCTCCCGAACCACCCGCATCGGATTCACCGGGTCGGCGTTCAGCATGCACTGCCGTTCGACGGTCTCCCACCACCGCGCGACATTCTTCTCGACGGTCTCGCGCCAGGACCGGTCCGCTTTCCGGTGCAGCATGGTGTTCAGCTGTGCCAGTGTCGCTTTCGCATCGCCGACCAGGTTGACCTCGGTCGGATAACGCATCCCGATGAGCGTGCCGTCCAGGTCTATCTGCACGGCACGGGCCTGATCGAACTCGGGCAGGTACTGCGAGTACGGGAAGTTCGATCCGACGATGAGCAGGGTGTCGCAGTCGCGCATGAGCTCGTAGCTGGGCCGGCTGCCCAGCAGGCCGATCGGTCCGGTGACGAACGGCAGATCGTCGGGCAGTACATCCTTCCCGAGCAGCGCCTTTGCCACACCCGCGCCGGTGAGTTCCGCGGTGTCCAGGACTTCGGCAGCGGCGTGCCGGGCGCCCTGCCCGATCAGGATCGCGACCCGGGTACCCGCCTCCAGTACGGCGGCGGCCCGCTCGATATCGACGTGCGGTGGCACCGCGGTCGGCATCGTGACCGCCGGGGTACTCGACGGCACCTGTTTGAACGCGTGCTCCGGCGGTGTGTACTTCTCCTCCTGCAGATCCGAGGGGATGATCACCGCGGTCGGGGCGCGCCGCGCCAGGGCCGTGCGGAACGCGCGGTCCAGGGCGTTGGGTAGCTGACTGGAGACATTGACCTCGACCAGATAGTCGGCGGCGACATCCTTGAACAGGCTCTGTAGATCCACTTCCTGCTGGTAGCTCCCGCCCATCGCGCTGCGCGCGGTCTGGCCGACGATCGCCACCACCGGGACGTGATCGAGTTTCGCGTCGTAGAGACCGTTGAGCAGGTGGATCGCGCCCGGCCCCGAGGTGGCCGTGCAGACACCGACCCGGCCGCTGAACTTGGCGTACCCGGTCGCGGCGAAGGCGGCCATCTCCTCGTGTCTGGTCTGGATGAACGCCGGGTCGTCCTCGGCCCGCCCGAAGGCAGCGACCAGCCCGTTGATTCCGTCGCCGGGATACCCGAAGACCTGCGCGACACCCCATTCGCGGAGTCGCTGCACGACGTAATCGCCGACCTGCTGCATAGTTCCTCTCCTCCGGACGTCGGTATGCCTGTCGGCGGCGGCGTACCCGGGGTGTCCGGGCCGAATCGGGTGGTCCGGCCGCGATCCGCCCGGACCGTCAGGAGGCCACCAGGCGGCAACCGACCGTCGAGCCCGGGGGATCGCCGGAGTGGTCCACGGGGTCGATCAGTGCCCGCGTGGCTCCGTCAGTGTCGCGCCCTCTTGCATCTTGATGCGCCGATGCTCGGCTACCACGATCAATGCACCCGCGATCAGGCAGATCACACCGATGATTCCGGCTATGACCGCCCACCCGGCGAATCCGTAACCGGCCGCCGTAAGGGTCAAGGCCACCAGCACGATGCCGACGGCGGCCAGGATGATGCCCGGCCAATTGCGCCGGTCCTCGATCGATTCGCCGGCGTGCGAACGGGTGGTCCGTGCGTCGTCGGGGAAACGATGCTCACTCGGGGTATTGCTCTGGTTGGGATCGTTCTGTCCGGCGACCATGCTCATGTCCTTCCTGTCGAGCCTGCGACCAGGGACTTCGGTGCGAATACCCGCTCGGTGGCAGTTGAATCACCGGGGGCGGCGGATCCGCGCGTCCGGGACGGGCCGCGGCGGAACGGGGTGTCCGGGATCCGGGATCGGCGGGCGATCAGGTGCCGGGCCCGGCTCCGGCGGCGGTCCCGGCGGTCGCGGTGCGGGCTCCGGGATCGGCGGTTGTGGTTCGGGTGAGGGGCCGGGGACCGGCGGTTGCGGCTCCGGTGGCCGGGGCTCCGGCGGGGGAGACGGTAGCGGCGGTGTGGGTGCTGGATCGGGCGCCGGATGTGGTTCGGGGAACGGGCGCTGCGGGTCGGTGGCACGCATGGCGATTGCTCCTGTCGGCTGGGTCCGGGGCTGCCGCGGAATCCGGTGTTCGGCTGCTGACCTGTGCCCGCGATACCCGATGCGACCCGGGCGAATCATCCGACGGCGGCAGCGAACCCGGATTCGAGTGCACTGCCGCCCGGCGTTCCCCGCGGAATTCTCCCCGTACGCGGGTCAACTCATCCTGTTCGGAGGTGGGCCGCCCGCGGCGACGGTGACTATGCTGCGGATGGACCGCCCGAGTGCCGATCAGTTCCCGAAAGGTCTCCATGCCGCGTATCGCGACCACCACCATCGTCGACCGGGCCGACCTGCTGGAGTTCCTGGGCTCCCGGCATCACGGCGTACTCGTCACCACCCGAGCCGACGGTCGTCCGCAGCTGTCGCCGGTGACCTGTGGGCTGGATCCGGAGGGCCGAATCGTCGTCTCCACCTATCCCGGCCGCGCGAAAACCCGCAATATCCGCCGCGAACCGCAGGTCTCGATCTGTGTCCTCTCCGACGAGTTCGACGACGCGTATGTGCAGGTCGACGGCCGCGCCGAAGTACTCGATATGCCCGAGGCGCTCGACGGGCTCGTCGACTACTACCGCGGTATCGCGGGCGAACACCCGGATTGGGACGACTATCGGGCCGCGATGGCGCGGCAGAACAAATCGCTCGTCCGGATCGAGATCCAGCGATGGGGTCCGATCGCCACGGGCGGCTTCCCGCCCGATACCGAGACCGCCGGCTGATCGTCCGGCCGGTGCGTTCGCCGGTCAGGGTGCGATGGCGCCGATCCGTCGTCCCGCCGCGCGCATGGCGTCGATATCGGAGGCCACGATGATCTCGGCGAAACGCGATCGGTAGTCGCCCAGGTCGTCACCCACGGAGCCCACCACCGCGTAGACCGGAGCGGCACCGGCCCGCCCGAGGATCGCCGAGATGATCTTGCCCGCGCGGGTCTGCCCGTCGAGCCGGCCCTCACCGACGACGATCGCGCCGGCCCGCTCGACGAGGGCATCGAACCCCGTGCTGTCGAGCACGTACTCTGCCCCCGAGCGTAATTCGGCCCCGTACTGTGCCCACATTCCACCCGAGAACCCGCCGGCCGCGCCGGTGCCGTCGACGCCGGAGGGATCGCGGGGCAGGGTGCGTGCGGTATCGGCGAGTCGCCGGGTGAGAAATTCGACGGTGGCCGGATCGGCCCCTTTCTGTGGCCCGAAGACGCGCGACGCGTCCACATACCGGGTGGTGACATCGGTGAGCACGGTGAGGGACGCCCCGCCGAGGCCACCCGATTCCTCGATGGCCGCGATCGCTCCGATACCGCCGTCGGTGGTGGCCGAACCACCCGCGGTGACCACGATCCGCCGGGCCCCGCGCCGCACCGCCGCCGCGATGAGCATCCCCGTGCCGTAGGTATCGGCGGCGACCGGATCGCGCGGACCGTCGTGCGGGGTGGTGACACCGCCGGCCGCGGCGATCTCGATCACCGCGGTGCCGTTGGCGGACAGGCCGAAGGTGGCCGTATGCGGGGCGCCCCAGGGGTTTCGTGCCTCGACGGTCACGTGCCGGAGTCCGAGCGGCCGGGTGAGCGCGGCGAGGGTGCCCTCGCCACCATCGGCGACCGGGAGACGAACCGCTGTCGCGCCGGATTCCTCGGCGCCCCCGGCGATGGCGTCGGCGACTTCGGCGGCCGTGAAGGTGCCCTTGAAACTGTCGGGACAGACGAGAACGGTCACGCGGTGCGCCCATTGATCGCGCATACCCGCCGCACACCGGCATCTCGCTGAGCGAGGGGAACGCGTTCGGAGAGGGAGAGGAGGAACCGAGGGCTATCGTCGCCGGGTCGGGTCCGCGATCCCCGGGCGGGACCCGTCGTTCGCACGCTCATGGCTCCCGACTCTATCGGGCGCGCCGGTCCCCGGGTTTGCGCTCACCCGGTGATCTGCCCCGATATCCTCGATACGGCGACGACCGCGGGAGCCGGAGCTGCCCGCGGCCGTCGGTCCGGCGATCAGGATTTCGCGGCGACGCCGTTCTCGATGCGGTCGCCGAGTTCCTTGTCGACATTGCGCCAGTACTCGAAGGCGCGCTCGAGCACCGGGCGGCTCACCCCGTCCAGCAGATGGCCGACGATATTGTTCACCAGCCTCTCCCTGGCCGCGTCGTCGAGGACATTGCGCACCATGGTTCCCGCCTGACCCCAGTCGTCGTCCTCGGCGTGCAGTGTGTAGGCACCGCGCACCAGATCGCCGTCGGTATGCCAGCCCGCCGGCTCACCGTAGCGGTCGGTATCGGGGCGCGGTCCACCCTTGGAGTTCGGTGTGTACACCGGATCCGATACCGGTTGGATGCGCATCGCGCCGTCCTTGCTGTAGCTGTGCACCGGGACGTGCGGTGCGTTCACCGGGATCTGCTGATAGTTCGCGCCCAGCCGGGCCCGGTGCGCGTCGGCGTAGGAGAAGATTCGGGCCAGCAGCATTTTGTCCGGGCTCGGGCCGATACCGGGCACCAGATTGTTCGGCTGGAAGGCCGCCTGTTCGATCTCGGTGTGGTTGTCGGTGGCGTTGCGGTCCAGCGTCATCCGGCCGACCTCGATCAGCGGATAGTCGCTGTGCGGCCACACCTTGGTGAGGTCGAACGGATTGAACCGGTAGTTCTGTGCCTCGCCGAACGGCATGATCTGCATGTGCAGCGTCCAACTCGGGTATTCACCCCGGTCGATGGACTCGTAGAGATCGCGCATGTGGTAGTCGCTGTCGGCGCCGGCGAGGCGGTCGGCTTCCTCCTGGGTGAGGAAATCGATGCCCTGATCGGTCTTGAAGTGGTATTTGACCCAGAACTTCTCGCCGGCGGCATTGACCCACATATATGTGTGGCTGGAGTAGCCGTTCATATGCCGCCAGGTCTTGGGAATACCGCGATCGCCCATCAGCCAGGTGACCTGGTGCGCGGACTCCGGCGACAGGGTCCAGAAATCCCACTGCATATCGTGGTCGCGCAGGTTGTTGTCGGCACGGCGCTTCTGGGAGCGGATGAAGTTCTGGAACTTCATCGGGTCGCGCATGAAGAACACCGGGGTGTTGTTGCCGACCATGTCGTAGTTGCCCTCGCTGGTGTAGAAGCGCAGGGCGAATCCGCGCGGGTCGCGCCAGGTGTCGGGGCTACCGCGTTCCCCCGCGACCGTGGAGAACCGGGCGACCATCTCGGTCTCGGTGCCCGGCTGGAATACGGCCGCCTTCGTGTACGCGCTGACATCACCGGTGACCCGGAAGCGACCGAAGGCGCCACTACCTTTCGCGTGCGGCTGACGCTCGGGGATCCGTTCCCGGTTGAACTGCGCCATCTGCTCGATGAGGTAGTGGTCCTGTAGCAGGATCGGCCCGTCCGGGCCGACGGTCAGTGAATGCTCGTCGCTTTCGACCGGGATACCGGCATCTGTCGTCAGGATTTCGGGCTGCTCGCTGGTCATGCTCTCGGCGTCTCCTTCCGAGCGATGGACCGGCTCCGGGGCTGCGGAACCGGTGGCCTGATCGCGTGGCCGGATCGAGCGCGAGGAAGGAGTTCCTGACCCGGGACCGTCCACACACTAGCTCTTCCCAGAATGTCACCGGGCAATCAGGAAGGAAAGGAATACGGCTCTCGATTCGGGTGAATATGCAGCTCACCGGGTATAGAGCAGCATTACGGGGGCTTTGCCCTCAGCGCTCGGTTTCCCCTCGGCCACATCACGGGCGTGGGTGCCGCGGTGGCGGCGGGAGCGTTCGAACGAGACCCACCGGTGCCGACCGTGCCGACGCCACCGGCGCCCGAAGTGTCCGGGACCGACGGGAGACGGCGTCGGACCCGGACCTGTGGTCAGGCGTGCAGCAGTGCCGATGCGCGGTCGGCGATCTCGGTACCGACCTCGGTGGTGGTGGCGGTGCCGCCGAGATCCGGGGTGCGCGGACCGCCGCTGCCGAGGACATCGGTGACCGCCCGGTCGACCGCCGCGGCGGCCTCGTGTGCACCGAGGTGTTCCAGCAGCATGGCGCCCGCGAGGATCTGTGCCACCGGGTTGGCGATGCCCTGGCCCGCGATATCGGGTGCGCTGCCGTGGACGGCCTCGAACATCGACGGCGCGTCCCGGCCGGGGTTGATATTGCCGGAGGGCGCGAGCCCGAGACCACCGGTAACGGCGGCGGCGAGATCGGAGAGGATGTCACCGAACAGGTTGGAGCCGACGATCACGTCGAGCCGGTCGGGATGCAGCACGATCTCGGCGGCCAGTGCGTCGACGTGCATCTGCCGGGTCTCCACTGCCGGGTACTGTGCGGCGATCCGCTCGAAGACCTCGTCCCAATAGGGCATGGAATGGATGAGGCCGTTCGATTTCGTGGCCGAGCAGACCTTTCCCGCGCGTTCGGTGGCCCGGTCGAAGGCGTAGCGGATGATCCGTTCGCAGCCGACCCGGGTGAAAACGGATTCCTGCAGCACGAATTCGTCCGGCCGGCCGGGGTTGTGCCGGCCACCGATCTCGGAGTACTCACCCTCGGAGTTCTCGCGCACGATGAGCAGGTCCAGATCCGCGGCGGTGCGATCGCGCAGAGCCGAGGTGGTACCGGGCAGCAGCCGCACCGGGCGCAGGTTCACGTATTGGCCGAAGGCCCGGCGCAGTGGGATCAGCAGCCCCCACAGCGAGATGTGGTCGGGCACTCCCGGAAACCCGACGGCGCCGAGCAGGATCGCATCGAACCGGGCGAGCTGCTCGGGTCCGTCGGCGGGCATCATCGCTCCGGTGCGCAGATAGTTCTCGCAGGACCAGTCGAATTCGGTCCATTCGATACCGGGCAGTACCCGGTCGAGAACTTTTACCGCCTCGGCGGTGACGTCGACGCCGATACCGTCTCCCGGAATCGTCGCGATCCGATAAGAATTCACAGTGGCACTCCGATGTATTTGATCTCGAGGAATTCGTCGATGCCGACCAGACCGCCTTCGCGGCCGAGACCGGATTCTTTCACCCCGCCGAACGGGGCCGCGGGGTTGGATACGACGCCCTGGTTCAATCCGACCATGCCGGTGTCCAGCGCTTCGCAGATCCGCAGACCGCGGCGCAGGCCTTCCGTGTACACATAGCTGACCAGGCCGTAGGGAGTGTCGTTGGCGCGTTCGACCGCCTCCTCCTCGGTATCGAAGGACGCGATGCTCGCGACCGGGCCGAAGACCTCGGTATGGCAGATCTGCGCTTCGTCGGGCACATCCACCAGAACGGTGGCCGGATAGAAGTGTCCGGGGCCGTCCAGCGGGTCACCGCCCAGTAGTACGCGGGCGCCGCGGGCCCGGGCGTCGGCGACGAGTTCGGTCACCTTGGCCACCGCGTCGGAATCGATCAGCGGGCCGACGACCACCCCGGGTTCGGTGCCACGTCCCAGTGGCAGTTCGCCCATGCGTGCGGCCAGTCGTTCGGCGAATTCGTCGAGGACACCGCGCTGTACGAAGAATCGGTTGGCCGCGGTGCACGCCTGTCCGATATTGCGCATCTTCGCCGCCAGCGCTCCTTCCACGGCCGCGTCGAGGTCGGCGTCGTCGAAGACGAGGAACGGGGCGTTGCCGCCCAGTTCCATCGAGGTGCGCATCACGGTCCGGGCGCACTGTTCCAGCAGTTTCTTGCCCACCGCGGTCGATCCGGTGAACGATAGTTTGCGCGAGCGCGGATCATGGATCAGCGGTGTCATCACCGCCCCCGGGTCCGAGGTGGTCACCACATTGACGACCCCGGCGGGAACACCGGCTTGGTGCAGGATCTGGGCGAGGGCCAGGGTGCACAGCGGCGTCTGCTCGGCGGGTTTGATCACGCTGGTGCATCCGGCGGCGAGCGCGGGCCCGATCTTGCGGGCGCCCATGGCCATCGGAAAGTTCCAGGGGGTGATGAGCAGACTGGGCCCGACCGGCTGCCTGGTCACCAGGAACCGGGCACCACCGCCCGGGGCGGGCATATAGCCCCCGTCGAGTCGGACGGCCTCCTCGGCGAACCAGCGGAAGAATTCCGCGGCGTAGGTGATCTCGCCGCGCGCTTCCGCCAAGGGTTTGCCCATTTCGAGGGTGGCGATCAGAGCGAGCCGGTCGGTGTCGTCGAGCAGCAGCCGATGGGCGCGCATGAGGATTTCGCTACGCGCGCGTGGGGCAGTACGTGCCCAGTCGGCCTGTGCGGCCGCGGCGGCGTCGAGTGCGGCCAGTCCATCCTCGGGTCCGGCGTCGGCGACCTCGCACAGCCGCGCTCCGGTGGCCGGGTCGAGGACGGGCAGAGTTCTCGCGGTCTCGCGGGTGCGGCCGTCGATGAAGAGACCGGTCGGTACCGACTCGACGGCTTCCCGTTCGGCGGTGGTGAGTATGGCTTCCGTGAGCACGGTGGATGCTCCTCCCTGTCGGCGGCCGGTCATGCCTGGCCATATTGTCGACAATCCTACAATAGGGTCGCGTTTTGGGGGTGGAGTCGGTCGGCGGGCTTCCTACCACCGGGCAGTGCCACGCCGCGACGAAATTCCACACCTTCAGTACTGTTAACTAATCCGTTGCCGAGAGGTGACTCGAAGCTCGCGCCGGGCGTACAGACTTTTCGCAGCGGATTCGGGAACAGAGATTGTGAGTGCTGGATGGTCGTCGGTCACGGGGTCGAGCGAAATACCTTTCGTCCCGGGGATTTTCCGGATGAACACGGCCGATTCGGAAAATTCGGGGGCAGATACGTTCCCGAGGGACTCATGGCCGCATTGCTCGAGCTGGAGCACGCCTATGATCTGGCCCGCGCGGACCCGGCCTTCACCCGTGAGCTGACCGGATTGCTGCGGACCCGGATCGGCAGACCCACACTGCTGCACCAGGTGCCGCGATTCGCGGCGCGGCTGGGAGCGGCGCCGCCGACGGTCTACCTCAAACGGGAGGATATGGCCCACACCGGCTCGCACAAGATCAACAATGCGCTCGGGCAGGGATTGCTGGCCCGGCGGATGGGTAAGCGCCGCCTCGTCGCCGAAACCGGTGCGGGACAACACGGGGTCGCGGTCGCGACGGTGGCGGCGATGCTCGGTTTGAGCTGCACCGTATATATGGGCGCAGTCGATGCGGAACGGCAGCGGCCGAATGTGATCCGGATGCGGCTGCTCGGTGCCGAGGTCCGGGTGGTGGAAACCGGGAGCCGCCGGATCAAAGAGGCGATCACCGAATCCGTCCGGGACTGGGTCTCGCAGGTGGACACCACCCATTACCTGCTGGGCAGCGCGGCCGGACCCGCCCCCTACCCGCGGATCGTGCGGGATTTCCAGTACCCGATCGGTGCCGAGGCCCGGTCCCAGATCCTGACCGCCGAGGGCCGGCTGCCCGACTACGTGATCGCCTGCATCGGCGGAGGCAGCAATGCCCTCGGTGCCTTCCGGCCGTTCGTGGCCGATGCCGGGGTCCGGCTGCTCGGCGCGGAGGCCGCCGGACGGGGGCTGCATACCGGTGCGCACGCGGCATCGCTGAGCGCCGGCAGCCCCGGGGAGATCGACGGCAGTTTCAGCTATCTGCTGCAGGACGACGACGGCCAGATCGCCACGACGCACAGCGTCGCAGCGGGACTGGACTATCCGGGGGTCGGCCCGGAACTCAGCTATCTCGAGGACAGTGGCCGCCTGAGTTCGGTCCCCATCACCGACGACCTCGCCTTACGCGGTATGCGGGAGCTCGGGCACAGCGAGGGGATCATTCCCGCTCTCGAATCCGCGCACGCGGTGGGTTGTCTGCTGGACCTCGCCGAGCGCGGTGAACTGGCCGCCGGTTCGGTCGTCCTGCTGTGTCTGTCCGGTCGCGGCGACAAGGACCTCGATATCGCCGCCCGGGAACTGGGACTGTTCTGACACCCGGCCGGCGCCCGTAGGTGGTATCCCGCGGACGCGTGCGTCCGCGGGAGCAGCGGTGGGGCCCCGGCCACGGCAGACCGCCCGGTCGGCGGACATGACCTCACTCACATCGGCCCCGGGGGACCGGTCGGTGCCGACCCGGCGGGAGCTGTCGGTTCCCGGCTGTGACCGGGAATACGGCCGCCCGAAAAGCGATTGATCCGGCGCGTAGCCGTAAGAAACACTGGCGCGTCACCGATGAGCGGAGCACAGCTCACTCGTCTGTTCTCACATATGCGCCGAGCAACGATCGTCGACGACCGCGCTCGGGCCACGCCAGTTCGCTCACGACCTCCGGAGGTAGCCGATGCCCGCCCTGTTATCCGTTCGCCGGACCGGAGGAGGTACTCCGGCCGTCGTGCGGTTGCTGGTCATCGCGACCTTCGTGGTGATCCTCAACGAGACCATCATGATCAACGCGATCCCGCGCCTGATGCACGACCTGGAGGTCACCGAGCGGGCGGCGCAGTGGGTCTCCACCGCCTTCATGCTCACCATGGCCGCCGTCATCCCGGTGACCGGCTGGTTCCTGCAGCGGGTCACGACCCGCCGCGCCTATGCGCTGGCCATGGGGATATTCCTCGCGGGTACCGCGCTGTCCGCGGTGGCGCCTTCGTTCGCGGTACTGCTCGCCGGCCGGATCATCCAGGCCGGCGGTACCGCGGTGATGATGCCACTGCTGATGACGACCCTGATGACCGTGGTGCCCGAACGCGACCGTGGGCGGGTCATGGGCAATGTCACCCTGGCCATCTCGGTGGCACCGGCCATGGGTCCGGTCATCTCCGGGCTCGTGCTCCAGATCGCGTCGTGGCGCTGGTTGTTCGTGCTGGTGTTGCCGATCGCGGGTGTGGTCACCTGGTTCGGGTTGCGGCGTCTGGAGAACATCGGGGAACCGGAGACCGGTTCGATCGACTGGTCCAGTGTGGTCTTCGCCGCGCTCGGTTTCGGCAGCCTGGTGTACGGGCTGAGCCGTTTCGAAGCCGGTACGGTGGCCACTCCGGCGCTGATCACCCTCGCCGGGGCCGCCCTGATCGGTCTGTTCGTGGCGCGGCAGCTGTGGCTGCAGCAGCACGGCACCCCGCTGCTGGATCTGCGGATCCTGCGCTCGGGCACCTACACCAAAGGCCTGATCCTGATGGCGGTGGCGTTCCTGGCGATGCTCGGCTCGATGATGCTGCTGCCGCTGTATCTGCAGAATCTGCGCGGCCTGTCGCCGCTGGCGACCGGTCTGCTCGTCATGCCCGGCGGTCTGGCCATGGGCGTGCTCGGACCGGTGATCGGGCGCCTGTTCGACCGGTTCGGCGGACGAGTGCTGGTGATCCCGGGCTCGATCGGTATCACCGCCGCGCTGGCCGGATTCACCCAGATCTCCGCCGCTACGCCGTACTGGCAGCTGCTGGCGCTGCACATCCTGCTCATGGTGTCGCTGGCGGCGACATTCACCCCGGTGTTCACCCTGGCGCTGGGCGCCCTGCCCGAGGACCTCTACTCGCACGGCAGTTCCATGCTGGGCACCCTCCAGCAAGTCGCCGCCGCACTGGGCACGGCCCTGGTGGTGACGGTGATGGCCAGTCGTACCACCGCGCTCCAGGCCGCGGGCACCGACGCGCTGACCGCGCAGCTCGACGGCATGCGACTGGCCTTCGTGGTGTCGGCGGCACTGGCCGTCATCGTGATCGTGACGGCGGTCCTGCTGCCGAACAGGTCCAGCGCGCACGTCGAGACAGACGGCACCGAGAAGCCCGATCCCGAACTCGTGGAGGTCTGACCCCCGATTCCGGCAGAGATCCCGGCCGCGCCGATTTCGAGGCGGTCGCCGCGAAGATGAACCGGCTTGCCGGTGACCGCCCTGGAGCCGGAGGACATCACGAAGACGGTGCTGTTCCTGGTCTCCGATGCCGCGAAGTACATCACCGGCACCACCCATGTGAAGACGCCGGGAACACGGTGTAGCCCTGGACCATGCGGGGGTGGTGCGAGGATGGGGCACAGCACGACCGACGATAGAGAGGCAGGAAGCGATGCGGGTGAACAGGTTCCGGGGACCGGCACGTGCGGTGGCGGCGGCATTCGGTACGGCTGCGCTGGTGGTGGCTCCACTGATATCCGCACCGGCCGCCCATGCCGCGGTGGCGCCGGTGATCCGGCTCGCGGTCACCGGTGGACCGACCACGGCGTCGGCGAACACCGTGCCCACCGGATGCACGGTCACCGTGGAGGCGACCGTGACACTGCCCGACGGCGACCCGGTCGAGTACGGCACTGTGCAGTTCTTCAACCGCCTGCCCGGTAACGGCGATGTACCACTGGGCAAGGTCGCGGTGGCCTATGGCCGGGCCAGTGTCCAATGGACTCCGTCCGCGAACGGGGCCAACGGTCTCAGCGCGGGTTACGCCGACGGGCTGCCCGATATCCTGCCGGTCTCGGCCGGTATCGAGGTCACCGCACGGCCCGGGCTGCCGCTCGGTGGGCTGTGCCTGTGACCACCGGCGGTGTCCGGCGCCGGGACGGGTCACGCGCGGCGTAGATTCGGCGATATGTCGAGGCAAGACGGCGGTCCGGCCGCGAACCACCAACCGCTGCTGGTACTGGGGAAGATCACCGAGATCCTCGATGCCTTCTCCCTGGCCCGCCCGTCGCTGACGCTAGGGGAGATCCAGCAGGCCACCGGCCTACCGACCTCCACGGTGCAGCGCCTGGTCACCAATATGGCGGACCGGGGTCTGCTGGATCGATCCGGTGACCGGATCCGGGTCGGGTTGCGGATGAGCTATTGGGCGGCCACGGCGGTGAAGGGACTGGATCTGCTGTCGATCGTCGATCCGGCGCTGCGCGAGATCCGCGACGTTACCGGCGAGACCGCCTGCGTGTTCCGTGCCGAGCACGGTTTCCGGGTGTGCGTGGCGATCGCCGAGACCCGGCACGCGCTGCGCCGGGACATGTACGTGGGCAAGATCATTCCGCTCTACGCCGGGTCCGCGGGCCGTATTCTGCTGGCCTGGGACCCCGAACTCACCGAACGCGTGCTCTCGGCACCGCTGGAACCCTTGACCGAGGGCACTGTCACCAGTCCGCCCGAACTACGTTCCCTCATCGCCCGGGCGAAGGCGGACGGCTACGCGATCAGCGCCGGGGAACGGGAGGATTCGGCGTCCGGACTGTCCGCGCCGATATTCGACGCGGCCGGAAACGTGATCGCGGCGCTGACGATCAGTGGCCCCACCCTGCGGATGCCGCTGGCGCAGTGCGAGGCCTGGGTGGACCTGCTCGTCGGCTATGCCGAACAGGTGACCCGTACCCTCGGCGGGCGCATCCCCGCCGGGGATACGGGATCTCCCGTGGTCAGCGTGCCCGCGCTTCCGGATTGACCGGATACGGCGGGAGTTCGCCGCGGGCGATGGCCACGGCGTTCTCGGCGCAGCGGCGCGCCATCTCGGCGCGCACCGGGACCGTCGCGCTCCCGATATGCGGCAGCAGCACGGTGTTGGGTAGTGCGGCCAGTCCCGCCGCCAGACGCGGTTCGTCCTCGTACACATCGAGCCCCGCGCCGGCGATCGTCCCGTCGCGCAGCGCCGCGACCAGCGCCGTCTCGTCGACGATCGGGCCGCGTGCGGTATTGATCAGAATCGCCGACGATTTCATCGACCGGAACACGGATTCGTCCACGAGGTGGCGGGTTTCGTCGGTGAGGGGGACGTGCACCGAGAGATAGTCGCTGGTGGCGACCAGTTCGGGCCACGCCAGTTGGTGTACCCGCCCGGCGAATTCACCGAGTTCCTCCGTGCTCACCACGCGTTCGCCGGGTGGGCGCGGGGAGAAGTTCACCGTCATTCCGAAGGCGAGCGCGCGGCGGGCCGTGGCCCGGGCGATCCGGCCGAATCCGGCGAGCCCGAGGGTCCGGCCGCTGACATCGTGGCCCAGCAGCAGTTCCGGTTCCCAGCCGCTGAACTTCCCGGACCGGACGAACGTGTCGGCCTCGACGCAACGCCGCGCGACCGCCAGGATCAGCAGCAGCGCGAGATCGGCCGTGGCGTCGGTGAGCACCCCGGGGGTATTGCCCACAATGATGGAGTTCGCCGTGGCCGCGGCGATATCGATGTTGTTGTAACCCACCGCGAAATTGCTGATACCGGCGATTTTCGCCCGGTCCAGCAGTGCGGCGTCGAATTCGTCCTGTAGCTGAGCCACGACCACCCGGTAGTCACCGGATTCGCAGGCATCCGCCAATTCCGCCCGCGTCATCCGGCTCGCGGCCACGGTCACCGATCCCGCGGCCTCCAGTAACCGCATACCCGGATCGGGCAGCGGAGTGGTGACGAGGAAATCCGCGGCCGTCACGACTGCGCGCCGATCACCCAGTCGAAGGCACGGGCCTCCGAGTGCGCGCCCTGGGCGGTCTTGGAACGGTTGGGCTCGCCCAGATCGGCGAGCAGCGCCGCCCCGGTTTCGACCACGGTCGCCAGCACAGCGGGGGTGAGCCAGTCCGGCCGGGTGGCGAACAGCAGGTCTTCGGTGGCGGTGTTACCGCTCGCGCCGGGCGCGAACGGGCAGCCACCCAGTCCGCCCAGCGAACCGTCCACCAGCGTCGCGCCCGCATCGATGGCCGTCAGCGTATTCGCCACACCCAGACCCCACGTGTCGTGGCCGTGATAGACGATCCGGCGCGGCGGCGTGCTCGTGCGAACCGCCTGGATCAGCTGGCGTACCTGTGCCGGTACCGCCTGGCCGAGGGTATCGGCGACGACGATATCGGCGGCACCGTCGGTGCGTGGATCCGCGGCGATACCGAGTACCCGCGCGGGATCGACAACGCCTTCGAACGGGCAGGTGAACGCGGTCGCGATACACAGCTGGATGGTGCCACCACTGTCGCGGGCGAGTTCGATCGCCGCCGGCATGGCGGCGACGCTGTCCTCGGTGCTGCGGCCGATATTGGCCTGGTTGTGCGAATCCGACGCCGACAGGCAGTACTGGAAATTACGCGCCCCCGCCGCGGCCGCCTTCTCCACATGACGCGGTGTGGCCACCCACACCCAGCATTTCGCGAGTTCCTCCGGTGTCAGTGCCGCGATGACCTCGAGCGTATCGGCCAGCGGCGGGACCAGGTCCGGGCGCGCCATGGAACCGATCTCGAGCTCCGGCACACCGAGCGCGAGCAGGTCGCGGGCCAGCGCCACCTTGCGTTCGGTGTCCAGCGGTTTGCCGGTGAGCTGCAGCCCGTCGCGCAGTGTCACGTCGCGTAGTTGCGCCGTGGGTGTGTAGGTGAAGGTCATACCGTAACCTCTGTCTCCGAAGTGCCTGTGACGGCGTCGATTTCGTCATCGGTGAGGCGCAGTACCGTGGCGAGTACTTCGCGCGTGTGCGCACCCAGGTCGGGGCCGATTGTACGGATCGGTAACGAGGCCTCGCCGATCACCGGGACGATGCCGGGGAATCCCACCGTGGCCGGTTCCGCCGCGCCGGTGTCCACCTCGAACCGCTGGATCATGTTCCGCGCGGCGTACTGCTCGTCGGCGCAGATATCGGCCGCGGTATAGATCGGGCCCGACGGTACCCCGGCCGCGTCGAGGATCTCCAGTGCCTCGTCCCGGGTGTGCCGGATCGTCCAGCCGGCGATCGCGGCATCCAGTTCGTCGCGGCGGGCCCAGCGGCCGGCATTGTCGCGCAGATCCGGGTCGGCGCCCAGATCCGGTCGGCCGATCGTCTCCATATAGCGCTGGAAGATGGCATCTCCGTTGCCCGCGATGATGATGCTGGCGCCGTCGCCGCACGGATAGGCGTTACTGGGCGCGATACCCTCCATCCGGCCACCCACGCGTTCGCGTTTCACCCCGTAGGCGAGATAGTCGGGCACCAGCGATTCCATGACCGACAGGATCGACTCGTTGAGTGCCACATCGATGATGCGTTCCGCCAAGGGCACCGGAGCATCGCTGCGGGCCCGCTGGAACAGCGCCATCACGGTGCCGAACGCGGCGTAGATACCGGCGATCGAATCGCCGATGGAGATACCGGTGCGTACCGGCGGCCGGTCCGGATCACCGATGAGTTCGCGCAGCCCGCCGACCGCTTCGGCCACCGCCGCGAAACCGGGCCGGGCGGCCCGCGGTCCGGTCTGCCCGTACGCGGAGATGCGGGTGATCACCACGTCCGGATTGGCTTCCTGCAGTGCCTCGGGGCCCAGCCCCCATCGCTCCAGTGTCCCGGGCCGGAAATTCTCCAGCAGTACATCGCATTCGCGGACGAGGTCGAGTATCAGGGCCCGGCCCGCCTCCGTGCGCAGGTCCACGACGATGGATTTCTTGTTGCGGTTGACGGTGCGGTAGAGCATGGAGGTCTCGCCGTCGTACAGACGCCAGCGGCGCAACTCGTCACCGGTCACCGGACGCTCGACCTTGATCACTTCGGCACCGAAGTCGGCCAGCATCCGGCCGGCGGTCGGGGCTGCGATGTAGTTGCCGAGTTCCAGGACCCGGATCCCGGCGAGCGGTCGAACGGGCTCGTTGCGCATATCTTCCCTATCGTTTCCGAGGTTCACAGGACCAGGCTCAGCGGCATGATGAGCAGGATCGCCACCACCGAGGCGATCGAGACCCCCACCGAGCACGTTTTCAGCGTGCCGCGCGTCGTCTGCCCCATCAGTGATTGCAGCAGCCAGAAGGTGTTGCTCGTGACGTGCACGGCGAACAGGGATCCAGCGCCCGCGGCCAGGGCGATCAGCACCGGGTCGATACCGAGCGCCGGTGCCACCGGGGCCAGGATGCCCGCCGCGGTGATCGCCGAGATCGTCACCGAGCCGACCGCGATATGCAGTACGGCCGCGATCGCCCAGACCATCAGCAGGGGCGCCGCGGTACTCGCGGTGAAGTAGTCGCCGAGGATATCGCCGAGACCGGTTGCCGCGACGGTGGCGGCCAGTGATCCGCCGACGCCGGTCAGGATGAGGATCTGCCCGCTCTCCTGGAACCCGGTCGCGATACTGCGCTGGATCCGGTCGATGCCGATACTGCGGCGGCCCACGACGCTCGTGCCGACCAGCCCGATCAGCAGAGCGATGACCGGGGTCGAGAGGAACGCGATCATCGGATGGTGGATCTCGGCGACCTCCAGGACGGCGCCGGCGGCGATGAGCAGCAGCGCGGTGAGCAGCGGCGCCAGCAGTAGTGGCAGCGGGGTGCGGACCGCGGTCTGCGCGGGCGCGACGACGGCTACTCCGCCGGTGCCGGGTGCGGATCCGGATTCTGATTCTCCGGTGCCCGGAACCGGCTGTACGCCCACGGAGTCGGACTGTTCCTCGCCGGGGTAGGGCTGTTCGTCGCGTTCCTCGTTCCACCAGCCGCGGTCGAACAGAAAGCACATCACGGCGACCGCGATGGTGACCGTGGGGATCACCAGGACGAGGCCGAACAGCAGCATCTTGCCCAGCGGTACGCCGAGGAGGCCGGCCAGGGCCAGCGCGCCGACGCCGGGCACCGTGAGCACGATGCCGCATTCGCCACCGATCGCCAGTGCCGTGGCCATCCGGGCAGTGCCCTTCCTGTTCATCTTGGCGGCGGTGGATCGTGCGAGCGGCGCCGAGATGACCAGCAGTACGTCCAGGTAGATCGACTGGAGTGCGGTGGCGACGGTGAGCGAGAGCGCGTACGGCATCCGGTTGACGCCGAAAACCCGGACAAGGGTCTGTACGAGGCGTTCGATGGCCCCGGTTTCCTGCAGCATCGCGCCGGTCAGGACGCCGAAAGCGATCAGCAGCCCGACCTCGGCCATGATGTCGCCGAAACCGGTGGCGATCGTTTCGACCGTCTTCTCGGTGCCCAGGCCCGCGGAGAGTCCCAGATAGGCCGAGCCGATGACCAGCGATACCGCCGGGTTGATCTTGAATCGGATGATCAGCACGACTACCGCGAGTACCGCGGCGCCCGTATTGATCATCGTTGCTTGGTCTGACATGTGCATATCCCATCGAGTCGCACCGGCCCGGCGTTGCGCTCGTGCTGGCGGCACGGAACCCGTGACGCAGGACACAGTGGATTCACATTATGAGCATAGGCTCACGATATAGGCAATCGGGGCTCCGGATATCGGCGCCGGGCGAATACATTGCCAGGTGGTTGCCCGCCTATCCTCCGGTGGATACCGTTGGCTCACCACGGCCGTGGAGTGGCCAACGATCCCGCGGCCGTATTGCGTCTTTCTCATCCGGCTCTGTCCCATCCGCCGCAACGCCCCGTAATCGCTCGTGCGAACCCGAAACGGAACACGGAGGACACGCAATGCCGATACGTGAAACCCCTTGGCCGGCCGGCACCCCGTGCTGGGCCGACTGCCAGGTCGACGATACGAACCGGGCCCGTGAGTTCTACCGCGCGCTGTTCGGCTGGGAGATCGCCGAGAGCGCGCCGGAGGCCGGTGGCTACCTGATGGCGTTGCGCAACGGCCACCCGGCGGCGGGGATCGGCCCCAAACCACCCGGGCCCACCATGCCGTCGGTGTGGACGACCTACATCGCCACCGAGAACGCCGACGACACCTCGGCCGCGATCGTGGCCGCCGGCGGCACCGTCCTGGCCGCCCCCTTCGATGTGCTGGACGTCGGACGGATGCTCGTCGCCACCGACCCCACCGGCGCGGCATTCGGTGTATGGCAGGCGAAACGGCATGCAGGCGCCGGGATCTACAACGAACCCGGGGCCTACTGCTGGAATGAGCTGCACACCGACGGTTACCAGCGGGCGCAGGAGTTCTACTCGCAGGTTTTCGGCTGGACGTTCACCGAGATCGGTGACGGGGTGAACGTCGACTACGCGACCTTCGCTCTCACCCCGGACGGTGAACCGGTCGGCGGTCTCAACGACTCCACCAAGAATCCCGGTGCCGGACCGTCGTACTGGCTGGCCTGGTTCCAGGTGGAGGACACCGACGCGATCCTCGCCTCGGCGACCGGTCTGGGCGCGACGCTGCTGATGGGTCCCGATGACAGCCCGTTCGGCAGGATGGGTGTGCTCACCGCCCCGCAGGGCGAGACCTTCGGCGTGATCGATACCGCGCAGGCCACCGAGATGCCGTCCTGACCGGAGCCGCCGCCCGCCGGGTGACCGGGCCGGACTCCAGAAGGCAGCCGGGACGAGTTCGCGGGAAAGCGTCCCGTCACACCGCGAACCGGCCGCCCGATACGGGCGGCCGGTTCTGTCGTTCGGAGACGGTTTTCGGCCGGATATCGCGCGACAGTGCTTGTCGCGCAACTCACCGAACCGGACAGTGGCGTGCCGGTCGGTGGTCGCCGCGACGGAATGCCCGGCCTGTCCCGAGGGGTTCGCCGCCGCTGTTCGCGGACTATCCCGGCGGGCGGACTAGGGCCTGTCGTGGCGCTCGGTCCGGTCCACCCGTTCGTGCACCAGGAGATCGTCGTCGGCGGGCGATTCCGGGTCACGCCATTCCTCCACCCGGCTGGACCTGTTGCCGCGCAGGGTGCCCTGCAATTCGTGCGCCAGCTGGTCGTCGCGGGCCGGGCCGTGTTTGCTGCTACCTCGTTCCATGACATTGCTCCTGTCTCGATTCGAGCGGTATGTGGTCAGGCGTAGCGCAGCAGGGCGCCCACTCCTTCCGGCGGTGCGGCCTGCTCGCCGACCGGGGTGACCGTGCCGCCGCGGACCAGCGCGGCCACCGGCAGCGCCTCGTCGGCTCGGCAGGTCGCGCCGGTGGCACTCCGGAGCGCACCGAGCGCGGCCGGGTCCCGCAGCGGTTCGGCGGGCAGGCGGACGGTGCGATCGCCCAGCGCGGCGGAATTGATCAGCAGATTCTCCGCGTTGGACGCCAAGAGCGCGGAGACCGTCCCGGACAATCCGGTGACGGCCAGCCCCTCGTCGCGGCCGTGCGCCTTGTCGAAACGTGCCACGACTTCCGCGCGTCGCTGTTCGGCCTGTTCGGCGACGAGTTCGCGAACCGCGCCGTCGAGTTCAGCGTCGTCGGAGCCCGCTGCGCGACTCCCGGCTTCGACTTCCACGACCCGCGCCCCGGTGGCGCCCAGTGCCCGGCGAACCGCTGACCGGGTGGCAACTTCACCCGCCACGACCACCACCTCCGCATGGACCCGCCGGGCGACGCGGGTGAGTTCTCCGGCGACCTCGTCGGCGTTGCGCCGCACTGTTTCCTCCACCCGCCGCTGCATCGAACGATGCGACCAGCCGCCGCCGTGGCGCACCTTGTGGACGGGATGCCCGGTGCCCTCGATCGATTCGTCGACCACCTCACCTTGCTCGTCGACTCCGTACATATCCGAGCCGACCCGATCGACCACGGCCACGGCGTGCGGTACTTCGCCGGCTCCCTGTTCGATGAGCGGCAGCAGGTACGGCAATGCCGATACGCGGACGATCTCCGGCTGTGGCGGCGTGGGTAGCCGTCTGTCGACGAGTACCGACTCGGCGTCGGCGATGAGGACCCGGCCGGTACGTCCCGGTTCGGGTGGATCACCCGTGACCGCCTCGCCGAGCAGCGCGATCATCTGTTCCGAAGCGCCCTCGGCGGCGAGTCGCTCGGCGAGCGCCCGCCAGCGCAGGGTGCGCTGCCGTCCGGCGTCCTCGGTGTCGTGTTCGGCGTCGATGTACAGCGAGGCGAACGGTCCCGGTCGTTGCGCTATTTCTCTGATACTCATGCCATTCACGGCAGGCGCGATACCCGGACACAGCCGATCGAATCACCGATCCGGCGAAATCGCGGTCCGCGGTGGGTGATGCGGCCGTGACGGGCCACGGACTCCGGCCGGTCAGGCCGCTTGCGGTGTCAGTTTGCGCAGCGGTTCGTCGAGTTCCGCGCGGTAGAAATCGAGAAACCCGTCCGGATCCGGTCCGGCGTTCTGCATCACCAGATGATCGAACCCGGCGTCCACGAAGGGCTGTGCGATATCGAGGTAGCGCCGCGGGTCCGGTCCGCAGGCGAACTTCTCCAGAATGTCCTCCTCGCGCACCGTCGTGGCGGCCGCCTCGAAATTCACCGGATTCGGCAGCTCGCTCATCACCTTCCAACCGGTGAGCGCCCAGCGGCTGGTGTCCAGGGCGGCCCGGGCGGCGGTATGCGCGTCGGGCGCCCATGCCATGGGGACTTCGGCGTAGCGCGGGCCGCCGCCCCCGGCCGACTCGTAGCCGGCCACCAGATCCGGTTTCGGTTCGGTGGCGAAGAGCCCGTCGCCCACTTCCGCCGCCAGTTCGGCGGCATCGCGCCCGCCCGCGGCCACCGCGATGAGCGGCGGCTCGTCGGGAAGATCGAAGACGCGGGCGTCGGACAGTTTCAGATACCGGCCGTCATAGGACCGGTAGCCGCCGCGCCACAGCAGCCGGATGATCTCCACCGCCTCCCGCAGCAGCTGATGGCGACCGGCGACATCGACCGGGAAACCTGCACCGACGATGTGCTCATTGAGGCGCTCACCGGAGCCTACGCCCAGGGTGAAGCGGCCTCCGGAGAGCAGCGCGAGCGTGGCGGCCGCCTGCGCGATGACAGCCGGGTGGTATCGCACGGTCGGGCAGGTGACGCCGGTGGCGAGCCCGATCCGCTCGGTCTCCGACGCGATGGCACCGAGTACGGCCCAGGCGAAGGGGGAGTGGCCCTGGTTATCGAGCCACGGGTGGAAATGGTCGCTGATCTCGACGAAATCGAACCCCGCGGCCTCGGCGCGGACGGCCTGTCGGACCAGTTCGGTGGGGCCGAACCCTTCGGCGGCGAGCTTGTAGCCGATCTCCATGGTTTCCTCCGAACGCTGTGGTCGTCGATGGGCACCGCGAGTTCGGGCTCGCGAATGACGCGGCGCCGGACGAATGCGCTGTACCCGGACAACTCCGCGAGAAACGGAAACATCCCTGGCGTCATGAGGTTTCTGCCCGGGGCCGGGTAGACGGTGCCGAGCCGGTGGTGGCGGGTGTGCGTGTCACGGTGGCACCGATATCGGTCGCGATCGCGGCGAACGCGACAGCGTCGCGGACGGCCGCACCGCCGGGATCGTTGTTGAAGAAGACGAATACGTCGTCGTCCTCGCTCCAGGTCCCGGTCAGCCGTCCGGCCCAGGTCCGCAGGGCACGCGCACCATACCGAGGTGGGGGTCGCGCGCGCCCGCGGTGTAGGCGCAGATAACCCCAGCCGGTGGTCCGCCACCGCGGTGTCACCGGGCGTGATCCGGCATCCGCCCAGCAGAGCGCGGCCCGGTTGTCCTCGAGCACCCCGCGGATACGCGGGGACCACCACGAGTCGTGCCGGGGTTCCACCGCCACCCGGATATCGGCGGGGAAACAACGCAGGCAGGTGTCGAGCAGACCCGGATCGGCCCGCAACGTCCCGGGGAGTTGCAGTAGAACCGGGCCCAGCCGCGGCCCGAGTCCCTCGGCGTGGCGCAGCAGCCGCGCCACTGGTTCGCCGGGATCGCGCAGGCGTTTCATATGTGTCAGGAAACGACTGGCCTTGACTGCGATGACGAAATCAGCGGGGGTGCGGTCGCGCCAGGCCGCGAAGGTCTCGCGCGCCGGTAGCCGGTAGAAGGCGTTGTTGTTCTCGACGGTCGCGAAATTCGCGGCATAGTGTTCCAGCCACAGCCGTTGCGGGCAGCCGTCCGGATAGAGGACGCCGCGCCAGTCCCGGTACTGCCACCCCGAGGTGCCGATATGCAGTGTCATCGCCGGTCCGCCGGTCCTTCGGGCGTGGTCGTGCCGTCGCCCACATCGTCGCGCGGTCGGCGAACTCGCCTACCTCGATCCGCGGTCCGGTCGCCTGTCTGCTCCATACGTGGCGGCTACCCGGGACATGCGCACTCATACCTGTCCGGATATTCGGCGAGCGCACGGCAGGGCCGACCCGGTCGAGATCCAGCGCGTCCAGCATTCGGGCGATCCGGTCGACCTCGCTGTCGTAGTCGCAGGACAGGGCGGTATCGCGTGCTGAATCACCCCAGCCGAGCCAGTCCGGCGCGATCACCCGCCGGCTGTCGGAGAGCGGCCCGATCTGGTGTCGCCAGGCCCTATGCGATTGGGGCCACCCGTGCAACAGGACCAACGGGTCCGCGGCGCCCGCCGCGGCGTAAGACAGCCGCGCGCTGTCCACTGTGGTCTCGTACAACGCCGGAGACCGGTCCGCGGTGGGCGCGATCCGATCGGTGGTCATCGCTGCCCTACCTGAGAGTGTCCGCGGTGGGGTGACGAATCCGGACCGCTGGTCGATCACACGCCGGTATCGTCGCGCGTATGACCCGGTCGGCACTTCCGGAAACGTGCGCTGCGCCCGCGACGACGGCGCGCCTGTGGGTGCGGCTGGGACATGCCGTCTATCTCGGTCCCGGGCTGGGGCTGACCCCGCATGCCACCGCGGTCCCGTCGCTGGGTCTCGGCGTGGACGCGCCGTTCCGGGTGCGTGCCGGGGAATCGGTGGACCTCACGGCACGCAGCTTCCTTTTCCGCGCACGGGTCGTCCACCATCTGGTGGAGACCCACGGGCGGATGCTGTTCTGTTTCTTCGATCCGACCAGCGCACGACTGACCCGGTGCCTGGGCGGAATGACCGCCGCGACAGGTGGCTACCCCTACGCCCACCGGCACGAGGACGAACTCGTCGCACTGTGCCGCGATCCGGAACCGGATATCGAACGGATCCTCGAACTGGCCAGCGTGCCGTTGCCGGCGATACGTGACGACCGTATCGCCGCGGTGGCGGCGACGATCCGGGCCGACCCCGCTCCTCCCTACCGGGCCACGGACTGTGCGCGCGGAGTGGGGCTGTCCACCTCGTATTTCCTGCGCACCTTCGCCGCGCAGACCGGGACGAGTTTCCGCCGCTACGTCCAGTGGGCACGGATGGTGCGTATCGCGCGTTCCCATGCGGCGGGCCACGATATGACCCGGGCGGCCGCGGACGCGGGTTTCGCCTCGCCGTCGCATTTCAGCGATACCTTCCGGACGATGTTCGGGCTCACGCCCACATCCTTCGTCGGGATCGGCGGTGAGCTCGCCATCATCGAGCGGTGAGGCCACCACCTCTGTCGGCGGTGCGGTGGCGTGGGTATATTCGGCATCGGAAACTAGTTGCTTGTGCTAATCAACTCTGAATGGTGAAAAGGTGATGCTCATGTCCGGTGTGACCGGCCGCATCCACGGCGCCGACGGCTGGCCCGTTCCCGAAGCGGTGCTGACCGTGACGGATATGCGCGGTCGGCAGATCTGCCGCGCGGTAGCCGACGAAAACGGTGCGGTGTCCACCGAGCCGGTACGTCCGGGTGTGCACACGGCCGTGATCACGGCCGCCGGGTATCAGCCCGCGGCGCGGGCGGTGCAGATCTCGTCCTCGGGATCGGGCATGCTGGGCGAGATCGCGCTCGTGCCGGTGGTCGATGCCGTCGCCCTCCCCCCGGCCGGTCCGTGGACCATCGATCCGGTGCACTCCTCGGTGATCGCCACCGCGCGTCATCTGGGTATCTCCAGTATCAAAGCGCGGTTCGCCGAAGTCAGCGGCCGGCTCGATATCGCCGAACGGTTCGAGCAGACCTCCGGTTATGCCGAGATCAAGGCCGCCACCATCGATACCGGTATCGATATGCGCGATACGCACCTGCGGTCCAGCGATTTCCTCGATGTGGAGAACTATCCGCTGATCTCCTTCATCAGCAACGGGCTCAGCCGTACGGGCGGCGATACCTGGGTGATGTCGGGTGAGCTTTCCCTGCACGGGCAGCGCCGGGCGGTCGACCTCGCGTTGACCTACGGCGGGTTCGGCCCGGATCCATGGGGTGGGGTACGGGCCGCGTTCCACGCCGAAGCGACTCTGCGCCGTGACGATTTCGCCATCGACTACAACGCGGTGGTGCGCGCCGGAGTGGCGGCGATCGGGACCACTGTCAAGATCGATCTGGATATCCAGGTGGTGCAGGGGGATCAGCTCCCCGAGTCCGCGTAGCGGTGCGGACAGCGGTAGCCGGTCCCGTCACGGCCCCGGCTACCGGATCGCGCTCGTCCGGCGGTATCCCTCGGTGATCGCGCCCAGTTCCGCATCGGTCAGCACGTCCTGGATGCGATCGAAGCCCGCCGGTGCCCGCTCCGCGACGACGCGCAGGATACGGTCCATCGGAATATCCCGGTTGGCGAGCACGACGGCATTGGCCTGTTCGCGACGCGCCGTTTCGTAGGCCGCCAGCCCGGCGACCGGATCGCCGGTGCCCGCCAATCCGGCGGCGACCGCCCGGGCGTCGAGGATCGCCTGCGAGCCGCCGTTGGAGCCGACCGGATACATCGGGTGCGCGGCGTCGCCGAGCAGGGTGATCCGGCCGAAGCTCCAGCGCGGCAGCGGATCCCGGTCCACCATCGGATACTCCAGCAGGGGCTCGCTGGCGGCCAGTAGCGCGGCCGCGTCCAGGCCCGCGATCCGCCACCCGCGGTAGTGCGGCAGCACGTCGTCGAGCCGCCCGGCGCGCGTCCACTCGGCCTCACCCTGTGTGTCCTGCGGCATCCGCACCTCGGCGACCCAGTTGACGAGCACATCGTCGTCACCGGGCGCGGCGGTGCCGATCGGGTAGGCGACGAGTTTGGCGGCGTGGTTGCCACCGGCCATCAGCATCGACGTGCCGCTGAGGAATCGCGGCGCGGTGGCCACGCCGCGCCACATCCGGATTCCGTTCCATCGCGGCGGACCTTCGTCCGGATACAGATGCGCTCGCACGCCGGAGTGCAAGCCGTCGGCGCCGATCACCGCATCCGCGGTCAATTCGACGGCGGTACCGGTATCGCGCTCCTCGACAGTCACGCGTACCCGCCGGTCCTCCTGGACTGCGGTGGCGAAGTAATATCCGGTGCGCACCGCGCCGGGGCCGAGTCGTCCGAGCACCGCGTCCAGCAGTAACGCCTGGAGCCGGCCCCGGTGTACCGAATACTGGGGCCACGGATGCCCGGCCGCGACTCCGCGCGGCTCCCGCCAGATCTCGTTGCCGAATTTGTCGTAATGCACCAGTTCGGAGGTGGCGACTGCCTGTGCGGCGAGTGCGTCGTGCAGTCCGAGCTCGGCCAGGGCGCCGGTGGCGTGGGGCAGCAGATTGATGCCGACCCCCAGCGGGCGCAGCGTCTGCACCCGGTCGATCACCTGGGCCTCGATCCCGGCCGCGTGCAGGCTCAGCGCCGTCGTCAGTCCGCCGATCCCGGCGCCGACGATCAGAACTCTCACCGGGCTACATCCAATGGAACGTAGGCGGGGTTGAAGCGCTCGTGCAGATGGGCCACGACGGTGGACCGGTGGTCGCAGAGCACGCTTTCCTTGTACGCGCAGGGCAGGTCTTCCTGATCCCCGGACACGGGCCACCGGGTGACGCCCGCGCCCAGCACTGTGCGCGCGAGATAGCGCCGGGCGGCGGCCAGGCTGTGGCCGATGGGCAGCTGCTCGTCGGTGAGCAGGGCGGTCAGTTCGTCGTCGGTGGCCACCACGGCCACACAGTTCCACGAGACCGCCGCGCCGTCGCTCGTGATGAGGGTCGAGCGGCGGACGACCACGGGATCGGCATCCGCGCAGCCCAGGGCCGCGCGTACGGTGGGGTCGAGGTCTCGGCCGAGGGCGATGTGCTGATCGGTGAGGTCGAGTGCCAGCGGGCGGCCGACCAGGGCCTCCAGCAGTCTCGTCATCGATCCGTCAGCGCGCAGTAACATCCGGGTAACCGAAGGTAAATCGGATTCCGTTGTCTCCGTGAGGGATTCCGTCACCAGGTCAACGATACCGGGGTCACGCCGGTGTGGCCTTCCCGCCGGCGGAGATATCGGCCACCCGGCGACCGATGAGGCATCGCCGCCGAAGCTGCCGGATTCACCCCTTTCACAACCAAGCGCTTGTTAGAATCCGGCGATGATCTCGACGGTCGTCTGGGGGACCGGCAATGTGGGCCGCGCCGCCATCCGGGCGGTCGACGCCCACCCCGAACTCGAACTGTGTGCTGTCCTCGTCCACGATCCCGGCAAAGCCGGCCGGGACGCGGGCGAACTGGCCGGACTGGACCGGGCACTCGGCGTCGCCGCCACCACCGATATCGACGTGGTGCTGGCAGGCGGTCCGGGCGCGGTGGTGTACGCCGCCTCCGGCGAAATCCGGCCCGACGACGCTCTCGCCGATATCGTCCGCGCGATCGGCGCCGGCGCGGTGGTGGTGACACCGGCGCTCTACGCCCTCTACGACCAGCGCAACGCCCCACCCGAGATGCGTGAGCCGGTGCTGGCCGCGATCGGATCTGGTGGCGGCTCGCTGTTCGTCTCCGGAATAGACCCGGGCTGGGGCAACGATGTGCTGCCCCTGCTGGTCAGCGGGCTGGGCAGCGTCATCGAGGTGGTGCGCTGCCAGGAGATCTTCGACTACTCCACCTATGACCAGCCCGATTCCGTGCGCTACCTGGTGGGGATGGGCCAGCCCATGGATCAGGTGCCACCTATGGTGATGCCCACTGTCCCGACCATGGTGTGGGGCGGTCAGGTTCGGCTCATGGCCCGGGCGCTCGGAGTCGAACTGGACGAGGTCCGGGAGAGCGTGGAACGGCTCGCCCTGGAGACCACCGTCGAGACCGCGACCATGGGCAAGTTCGAGGCCGGCACCCAGGGGGCGATGCGCTTCGAGGTACAGGGGATCGTGGCCGGGGAGCCCCGGATCGTGGTGGAGCACATCACCCGGATCCATCCTTCCTGCGCGCCCGAATGGCCCGCCCCGCCCAACGGCGAGGGCACGCACCGGGTGATCATCGAAGGGCGCCCGCGAATCGAGGTCACCGTCGAAGCCACCGACGAGGGCGGTAACTACGCGGCCGGCGGTAACGCCACGGCCGTGGGCCGGCTGGTCGGTGCGATCGACTGGCTCGTCGCGGCCGAGCCCGGCCTCTACGACGCGCTCGATGTGCCGCTGCGTCCGGCGGCGGGAAAGCTGGGAAGGAACGGTCATGAGAGTTGATATCCCCGAAGGTAAGGATCCGATCGGCTACGTCTGGGGCGAGATGGTGCCCGGGATCGGTATCGCCGCGTCGAACTTCTCGTTGGCGGTGTACGCGCACACCACGCTCGGACTGCGTGAGTTCGAGGCGGCGCGGCTGCGGATCGCCCAGATCAACGGGTGCGTGTTCTGCCTGGACTGGCGCACCGAACGCGACGGTGTGAAGGTGGAAGAGGGCTTCGATGCCGCCGTCGCCGACTGGCGTGATACCAGTGTCCTGGACGGCCGGGCGCGGCTGGCCGCCGAATACGCCGAACGCTACGCCTTGGACCACCACAACCTCGACGAGGACTTCTGGTCCCGGATGACCGCGCACTACAGCCAGGCCGAGATCGTGGAACTGAGTATGTGCCTGGGGTCCTGGCTCGCCTTCGGCCGCCTCAACCATGTGCTCGGGCTCGACGCGGTCTGTGTGCTTCCGGGGCATGCGGCCCCGAGCGCCCCGGGGGCACGCCCGGGCGCCTGAATCCTCTGAACGGGACCGCCGCGATGAACCGCGGCGCGCTGGGTAACTGCGGGGTATGGAAACTCGAGACCGATTCGCCGAGCTTTGGGACGTGCGCACCGCGTACGGCCCGGGAGGCGCCCGGTGAGGCTGCATATCGTCATCGAGGAACTGCAGTTCTCCGAACGCGAACTCGCCGGGGAGCTGTCCGCTGTCGCGATCCGGCACCGCGCCGAGCACGAAATCCACCGAACGGCTCAGGACCTGGCGGTCTGGTCACAGGACCATCTTCGCGAACTGGACGCGCTCGCACCTCGTTTCGGGGTGGCCGCGGGGCGCGGTCGTCGTGATCGGTGGGCCCGGCTGCCCCGGGGCCGCCGAGTGCGGGGAGTGGTCGGCCGGCTACCGGACCCGGGCTTGCGACTGCTCCGCGACCTGCGCCGGCTGCATCAGCTCGCGGCAGGTGTCTCGGTGGACTGGGAACTGCTCGCCCAGGGCGCGCAAGCGGCGCGTGAACCGGAGTTGCTGGACCTGGCCGCGCACTGTCACCCCGGCACCCTGCGGCAGTTGCGCTGGACCAACGCCATGTTGAAGGTGCTCTCACCCCAGATACTCGCCGGCTGAGGATACGACCACCGGAGATCGGCGTGTCTTCATCGGCCGCCCTGGTGAGTGGGCCGTGGTGATCCCATCGGCGAAGACCTGTGTGATCGCCGCCCACACGGGTAGCCGCGCCCTATGGCCGTGGCCGGCGGCATGCTGCTGACGGGACCCCGGTCCAGCCGGCTCGTCGAAGACGAAGGCCGGCGTGAACCTGCGAAGAGAAAGGCCGACGATGACTGATCGGATTTCGGTGAATCCGCTTCCGGCGCTGGTGCGCGGCGCGTTCGACACCGGTGCCCGGCTGCGGCACGCCCGTTTCTTCCATCCACGCGGGGTCCGGCTGTCCGGCCGGTTCCACGCCGAACCCGAATTCGAGCCGTTGTTCGGCGCGGGTGAACGCGCGACGCTCGCGCGGTTGTCGAAAGGCGTAGGTACCCCCGGTGGCGTTCCGGATGTTCTCGGCCTCGCCTTCCGCGTACTCGACCGCGACGAGAAGCCGTGGGATTTCGCGCTCGCCACTACCGGACAGAGCGCAGCCGTCCGGTTGACCCTGACCCTCGCGCGCGGGTGGGACAGTGCGAGATTCGGCAGTCTGCTGCCCTACCGGTGGGGCGATTCCGGTCCGCTCTGGGTGCTCGCGGAGCCGGATCCCGGGCAACCCACGAGCACCTCACTGACATCCTTGGCGCGGTATGTGCACGAGCACCAGGTCGGGTTCACGGTATCCGTCGCCGGGCTGGGGTCCGGGCGTCGCAAGGTCGGGCATCTGCTGCTGCGTGCGGCGGATCCGGGCGAGCACCGGA
This sequence comes from Nocardia jinanensis, assembly GCF_014645735.1. Lineage (GTDB taxonomy): Bacteria > Actinomycetota > Actinomycetes > Mycobacteriales > Mycobacteriaceae > Nocardia > Nocardia jinanensis. Next base: position 334,250 of record NZ_BMMH01000007.1, read on the forward strand.
CCGATTTCTACGACCCGGTGTTGAACCATCCCGCCGAAGTGGCGCTGCTACCCCGGCAGGTACAGCGGCTCCGGGAATCCGCCTACGACGGCAGCCGCCGCGGCCGTGGCGTCGAGGACCGGGAGACCGGGCGGGTCGAGGTGAACCCACCCCGGTGACGACGCGGCCGGGGAAACCGGCCACCGCGGTGCCGGTATGTCACGGTGGTGACCGATCAGTGGTGTGTCCAGTCGGGCTGGGCGAAATCGGCGACCCGGGCTGCCTTCGGGTCGCTGCCCAGCAGGACCACTTCGCGGAACTGCCACAGCATGGCGCCGGTGGGTGCGTGGATCGTCATATCCGGGCCCAGGCGCATCTGCAGCAGGCCGGGCTCCCCGGGCGCCGCGTCGATCGCCGGGGTCGTGGTGTCCATACGGGCGGAGTCCCGCAGCACCCAGTGCGGCGCGTCGTCGGCGGCGAGGCGGTCGAAACCGGCCCGGTGCACCGAATGGACCTCGTCCGGACTCGGGTGCAGCCGGGTGATATCGGACAACGTCGCGACGAGGGGAGTAATGGCGAACCCCGAGGCGGCCGGGAAGTCGTCGAGTGTTCCGAGCACATCGCTGGGCCCCATCGTCAGCCCGAGCTCTTCGTGCAGTTCGCGCAGGGCGGCCTGCTCGGTGGTCTCCTCGGGTTCGACCCGGCCCCCGGGCAGTGCCCACTGCCCCGCGTTGCGGCCCCGGTAGGCACGTTTGATGACCAGCACCGCGAGCGACTCACCGGTATCGACCACGCACAACACCACGGCGGCCCGGCGCAGTCCCTCGGTATCGGGTACCGCGATCCGGGGGAACACCGAGAGCCGGGCCCGGGCCAGGGTGCGGAAATCGTCGAGATTGTGCGGGACCCGCGGTCCCCGGTCTGCGCCCATACGTTCGATCATGCACCATCGGCACGGTGCCACCGGGCGGCGGCCGCCACGTTCACATCCGCCGCATCACCGAGACCACCTTGCCCAGCACCACCGCGTGATCGCCGTCGATCACCTGATATGCCGGGTTGCGCGGTTCCAGGTACACATGGCCGGCGCGGCGGCGGAACACCTTGACCGTCGCCTCACCGTCGAGCATCGCGGCGACGATCTCCCCGGTCTGTGCGTCGGGCTGGCGGCGCACCACGACGATATCCCCGTCGCAGATAGCGGCGTCCACCATCGAATCCCCGCGTACCCGCAGCCCGAAAACGGTGCCGCGGCCGACGAGTTCGCGGGGCAGGGTGAGGACGTCATCGGTGTGCTCGTCGGCGAGTATCGGTGTGCCCGCGGCGATATCGCCGACGACCGGCACGGCGACCGCGTCCCGGGCCGGTTCCGTCTCCGCCCCGGCCTTCAGGAACAACCGGATATCCATCGGCCGCGAGACCCCGTCCCCGCGGCGCAGGAATCCTTTCTCCTCGAGGCTCTGCAGATGTCTCGACACCGAGGACGACGACCGCAGCCCCACCGCGTCGCCGAGCTGCCGGGTGTTCGGCGGATAACCGTGACGCACCACCCATTCCTGTATCGCCGCGAGGATCCGGCGCTGGCGCTGCGGCAGTGTCGAGGTGTCGAGGTGGTCGTATTCGGTCACCGGAGCATCGTATGACCAGGCGCGACGACAGCTTCCGCGGTATCGGTCACCGGTGCCGGATGCGCCGGGGCGTGCTCATCGACCGCCGTAGGGCCGGGCCGTGCGGGCGGTGCGCAGTGCCTCGCCCCACCAGACGAGCTGGTCGAGCAGAGTGGTGGCCGCGGTATCGGCGCCGGCGCCGGCGATCAGAGCGCCCGCTTCGTCGCGCTGGCCCCAAGGGTTGTGGAAGCTGACGGTGTCACGGACGGTGACCGCGTGTAGTTCGGCGAACACCGTGCGCAGGTGTTCGGTCGCCCGCAGGCCGCCGGAGATCCCGCCGTAGCTCACGAAACCCACCGGTTTGGCCTGCCATTCGGCATTGTGCAGATCGATGAAGTTCTTCAGCGTGCCCGGATAGCTGTGGTTGTACTCCGGCGTGACGACCACGAAAGCGTCCGCGTCGCCCAATGTCTCCCGGGTTCCGGTGAGGGCGTCGGCGGGAGCGCCGAAGGCGTGTGGCAGTTCGGTGGCCGCGATATCGACGGTGACCGGTGCAACGTCCGCCCGGCGCGCGGCCCGGGCGAGGAACCAGTCGCCGACCGCCGGTGCGAAGCGGCCGTCGCGGCTGCTGCCGATGATGACCGCGACGCGCAGGGGTGCGGTGCCGGATGCTGCGGTGATGGTGCTGTCCACGTTTCCTCCAGAGGGTGTGCCGGGCGGCGGTGCGCCGCTCCGGCACCCACTCTGATTCCTCAACTATTGTTGAGGTCAAGAGTCTTCGGGGTGCTGCTGTGACGGCGACCGGTCAGCGGGTATGCCGACGATAGAACGTGGCGCATCACGGAACGGTTGCGCGAGCTCTACACTGACGCGGTTGGCGAGTAGACGTTCTAGGCTGGTAGCGGACGGCTTATGCCCTGGCATTAGGGAGCACATGGATATCGCGGAGGCGCCACAGCCGGTGTACCGGCAGGCCCGCTTTGCCGACCTCGAGGACATCGCGGCCATCGAGTCCGAGGTGTTCGGCGAGCCGTACCTGTACCTGATGCTGCGCCAGCTCTTCGATCTGCACGGGTCCGAATGGCTGGTCGCCGAGGTCGCCGGCACCGTTATCGGCTACGCCCTCACCCTGGAGAAGTCCGGTCGTGCGCTGCTGTTCACCTTCGCGGTGGCCAAGCGGTATCAGGGCGCGGGTTTCGGTCGTGCGCTGCTGAACCAGACACTGCGCGTATGCCGGGATCTGGGGGCCGACACCGTGTACCTCACCGTCCGGCCCGACAACCATCCGGCCGGAAACCTGTTCAAACAGGCCGGTTTCGAGTTCGCGGAACACGACGATCGCTACTTCGGGCCGGGCGAGCCCCGCGATCTCTACGAGTACCGGCTCCATCCCTGACCGCTAGACTGGCCCGTATGGGCGAGATCTCGCCGTTCGTGGCGTCGGTCTCCACCCGGATCGCCCGGCACGCAGCGGCTTACACCGCCGAACTGGATGCCGGCGAGCACCCCGAGCGGATGTCACTGGACTCCTTCGCTGTGCACGTCGAGGCGGTCCTCGACGATTACGACCCGCCCAGTGCGCGGCGCCGTCACTCCGACACCCTGGTGTTCCCGCATCTCTACGGCGCGGCCCGCGATCCGAATACGGACGAAGAGGGCTGGCGGGTGCCCAGCGCCGTGCTCGCCGCGCTCATGGCGGCGGAAGTGGAATTCCGCGGTCCGCTGCGGCTCAGCGCCCGCCAGAACACCCTGCTGGCCGAGGAATACGAAACGATCGGCGCGCAGCTCTCGGTGGTGGGCCTGGCCACCCACGCGGCTCTGGCCTTCCGTCGCGCCATGGCGCTGTACCGGGTGAACGAGGACGACGAAGCAGAAGATCGCTGCGGCCTGCAGCTCGCCCGCTCGAATACGCGCGCGCTGCCACGCGGGGTCCGGCGGTGGGCCGGGCAGGGGTCCTACCTCCTGTGCGGTCACGGATTCAGGCCGTCGTGGCTGCTGGGCTGGGTGGTGTTGCAGATGCTGCTCTTCACCGGGGTGGCACTGTTGCTGGACAGCGGTCAACCGCCCGCCGATACGATCTACATGGGTGTGACCGGGTTCCTGAATCCGCCGGGCCCCGGTGATACCCGGGACCTACACGGTGCCGTGCGGGTGCTGTTCGTGATCGAGGCCTGGACCGGTGCGGTATCGATGTCGGTGTTCTTCGCGCTGCTGGTCCGCAAATGGTTCCGGATGTAGCCGGGCTATCTCACCACTCCGCGTCGAAGATCTTGTGCCGCAACGCGGAAAGGGTGGCGACCGCGATATTGTCGCGTAACCGGCCGACGAGCGTGTTCCACTGCCGGGAGAAACCCGGATCGTTCTGCAGATCCTTCCACAGCGCGCGCAGCACCGGCGGTGTGTGCGCACCCGGCATCCACAGTCCGGCGAGATGTTCGAGGGCGGGCGCCAGGATATCGATCCGCTCGCGGCTGTGCGGGGCGAATCGGTCGGCTTCGTCGAGCACATCCGCCAGGACGGTCAGCAACCAGTCATGGGCGGCCAGATCCTCGCAGAACCGTTGCGCTGCTACCAGATCCACTTCGTCGCGCACGATCAATCGCACCGAGCGGACGGTGTCGTCGTCCATGTGCAGGGTGGCCGCCGGACCGCTGCTGCCGCCGACCCGGGCTGTCCAGCGCAACCTGGTGGTGCCCGCCTGCACCGGCGGGCTCTGGTCCAGCCGGGAATCGGCGCGTACCCGGGCCAGCAGGCGTTCACTGATGGATGCCAGGTCCAGCGGGGCCGACCCGGGGAGCGGCGCGGCGGCGAGATAGCCGTCGGCCAGACCGGTTCCGGCGGCCATCCGTTCGGGAATCCGGGTGACGACCTCGGTGACCCCCTTCTGGCTGATGTAGTGCGACCAGGTCTGGCGGCGGCGCTCGGCGCCCCGCACGACGCGGGTGCGGGCCGAGGACTGCAGCACCCGGCCGCCGGCCAGCGCGAGACTGGTCGCGACGGTACCGACGATCCGGGCGTTCTGCTCACCCAGCCGCAGATCACAATCGACGCCGACCGCGGTGGTCGGGGACAGGCCCAGCGTGCCGGGTCGTTCCCGCCAGCGCACCCCGCAGCCGGGCAGCAGCGCGAGGAGGTCACCGGCCTCGGCGCGGGTGAGCGCCGTGGCCGACGGTAGTAGGCAGGTGCGTACCTCACCGAGGACGACCAGGGGCGCGGTCGCGGCCATATCAGGACCCGTCGAGCAGCAGGTGGGACAAACGCTCGCTGATCTTGCGCGGTACGACCACCTCTTCGGCGGCCCCGGCCGTGATGGTCTGCGCGAGCACGTCCTCGTCCAGGTCGAGATGATCGAGCACCAGCCGCACCGCGTGTTCGATACCGAGATAGCGTTTGGGCAGCATCGACAGGGTCTGGTAGGCCGCGAACGGCGCCGCCTCCGGGTTCAGCTGCACCACCGGCGGTACCTCGTGCCAGCGGCGTGGCCACGGTTCACCGTTCCACTGTTGCGGATCCACCACGGCGGCACCGTGATACCGCAGCATTCCCAACCGCAGCAGATGCCAGACCGCGGCCAGGAACGGGCACGACCAGCGGGTCACCGTGACGCCGTCGGCGACCTGGGTGCTCCACAACTGCACATCGAGGAAGATCGAGTGTTCACGGCGCCCGAACTCTTCGGGTGGTTCGTAGTTGCGGCCGCGCATGGCCTGGGCCGGTTCGTGTTCGGAGGACCGGCGGCCGTTGCACAGCCAGCCCGATTGGGCAGTCGGTGGCCGGCGTCCGGTATCGGGCGGCGCCGGTTCGGCGACGATCCGCGCGGCCACCATCTCGGCCATCGGTATCGGCTCGCCCAGCGGGACCCCGTCCACGAATTGCGAGGTCTGCCAGCAGCCCGATTCGCGCGCGAGATAATCGATGGTGAGTCCGGATTCGGTGGCGGCGGTGAGCAATTTGCCCAGCACTTCCGCCGGATCGGTATCGGGCTGGAAATAGTCGTCGATCAGATAACAGGTGCTGACCCGGACCTGCGGACCGAACCGGACCCGGGCCGATTCGGTGAACGCCGCGACCAGCGGCACGATCCGGCGGAACTCCTCCTTCACCCGCTCGAGATCGCCGAGTAGATCGTTGAGATAGAAGTGTCCGACCTCGATCGACAGATGGGACAAGGGAACCGGGGCGACCCAGGGCTGTTCGGTGGCCTCGGTGTAGACCTGCCTTTCCCGCATCTAGAGCCTCTCCCAGCTGGCGACATCCACGAGGCGGCGCGCGAGTTCGGTGTAGGCCTGCGCGGTTTCGTGGTTGGCGATGTGGGCGTTGACATCGCTGTCGAGGATCAACTGTTCGCGCCACTGCAGCACCGGCTCCATCGGTGTGGCGCCCAGTACGGCGGTCGCGCCGAGTCGGTTGGCGGTGGCCAGCCGTCGCAGCGCGACATCCTGCTCCTGCAACCATGCCGCCTGGGCCGCGCGCTGCGCGGTGAGATGCGAATTCGCGGCCGGGACGGCGGTACGGATATAGCGGGTCGAGCCGAGCAGTTCGTCGGGGTCGTGGCCGCAGGCGGCACCGGTCTGCAGGAGACCGTGCGGTCCGTAGACCAGACCGGCGGCGGCCAGGATGTGCTGGCGCGTCCAGCGATGGAAGATCAGCCAGCGCGCGGTCCGGCGGCGCAGCTGCGGGAGCGCGGTCGCCTGCAGGGCGATCTCCAAGGCGACCGACCGGCCCGCACTCAGATCGACGAACACGACCCGGAACTCCTGTTCCAGAGCCACCAGCAGTTCCGCGCATCGCGTCACCACCGCGTCGTCGGCGGTGAGGAATTCGGCACCACCCTCGTCGCCCGGGAACAGGACCAGCCGGCCGGAGCGGGGCGCCACCCGTTTGAGTTCCGCACGGTCGGTGGCCGTGCCGATATCGACCCGGGCCGCCGTACCGGTCTGACCGAGCAGATACGAGTGCACACCGCCGTCGGTGATACCGCGTTCGACCGTGCTGATCTCGAACAGCGCCCCTGCGGTGGGCGATCCGAAATCGAAGTCCACATAGGCGACATTGCGACCCGACATGCACAACCGGTACGCGAGATTGCAGCTGGTCACCGAACGACCGGTACCGCCCTTGTCGGAAGTGGAGAAAACCAGCACCTACGCCACCCTCACCGCGTCGCGTCCTGGCGCGCGTACGCCAGTTCGTCGAGCTGGATCAGCGCCTGCGTGGCCAGACTGTAGGCGGTGCCGGGACGTTCGTGCAGTACACCGCGCGCCCGGTCCAGCGACTGCCGGATACGGTTGACGGCAGCCTGTTTCGGAGTCAGATAATCCCCGCCGACCTCGAGCTCCTCCTGGTTGAGCAGATGTTCGGCCTCGCTCAGCAGATCGACCGCGCGAGCGACCATGGTCGCGGGGGCCAGCGGTGGTTCGCGGAAGGTGTCGTAGGCGATCACCAGGCATTCCATCACCCGTTCGGTGACGAACCAGGACGGGCCGCCGGGAACCGGGAGCGCCGGCCCGAGCAGGGCCGCCGGGTCGTCCCAGAGTCCGGCCGCCGGGCCGTCACGCTGGATTCGCCGGTCGAGATGATCCATGGCGGCTTCGGCGAGGGCCATCAACTGGTCGCGGGTGTCGACATCGGTGCGCAGGCGCGCCGCCTGCAAGCACCGTTTGAGCATCATCGTCACGAAATCCGGGACATACCATTCCAGGGTGGGGCCACCGCCGATGTCCTCGCTACCGGCCAGACCCAGCCGGACACCCGGGTAGTGCAGCACCGCGGCCGCGTCCCCGGCGGTGAGGCGGCTGGTGATCCGGGCGCGGCGCGCCAGCTGATCGAATACGGCCACTGTCCGGGCCAGATCCTCGGTGCTGTCCCGGTAGACCAGGTCCTGGATGAGGATGGCGGTGACGGTCAGACTGAAATAGTCCGATTCCTCGCCGTCGGACGTGCGCCACGGAATATCTTCCAGTGGCCAGCGGCCGCCGCCGAAACGGGCCACCGTCGACCAGTAGTTGCGGGCGAGCTCGAACCGCAGCTGCAGGGCGTCGGCGAGTTTGCGCTGTTCGTCGGTCAGCAGGTCCAGTTCCCGGATACGTTGCGAGGAGAGGTCGATGATGCCGTCCAGGGCGACGGCGGTGAAGTACAGGTAGGGGCGGGGCTCGGCATGTCCGGCTGCCTGCCCGGCGCCGCCGGGTACGAATTCGATGGGTTCGGCGGTGCGCACGATGCCCCAGCCCCAGCCGCATTCGAACAGTCGCTCGTCGTCGGCGACATCGACCTCGGTGGCCTGGCTGAGACGGACCTCGTTCGCCGCCTGCACCCGCAACCGCTCCAGCCGTGCCGACAACCGGCGGATCACCTCGTCGGTGGGGGCGTGGTTCTGGTTGATCATATGCAGGATCGCCTGCCCGGCCTCGGATTTCGGCTCGGGGGTGTGGATGACGAAACTGCGCACCAGACCCGCCATCGCCCCCGTGAGGCGCATACCGACCGCGTCGATGACCAGCGGGATACGTTCGCTCAACTGCCGCGCTTCACGCCGGACCTCACCGCCCACGAACCGCTGGAAGCCACGCAGGAAGCGCAGTGCGGCGATACACAGGCTCAGCGACATGGAATAGGAGTCGACGATCTCCAGGGCGAGCTGGGCGTCGGTCGGCCGGCGATCGCCGGCCGCGCGGAGATAGGAGCCGGCCGCGAAGTCCGGTTGACCGTCGGGTCCGGTGTAGCGCCGCAGATAATCCTCGAGCAGCCCCACCAGTGCGCCGCCGATACGGGTTTCCTCACCGAACGGGTCGAGTGCCCGCCGGGCATCGGTCGCCATATCGTCGGGTTGATCCAGCGCGAAGGCGTCGAGTTCGGTCGCCGGATACAGCAGGCACAGCAACTGTTCGGCGTCGCTGATCGAATTGGTGCCGTCCCGGCCGCCCCAGCTCCATGTGTCGTCCCGGTAGGAACAGGCCAGCACGGCCCGCCACAGGTCCAGCAGCTGTTGCCGCGGCTTGATTCTCATATCCGGTGTCCTCGCCCCCGCGTTCGATCGGCGCGTCGAACGTCGTCTCCTAAAGTGTGCCTCGAACTCGTTCGCCGGGACAACAATTCGTGTGGTTTCGGAATTGCCGCGAGATAGCCTGGGGGACAGGTCGTTCGAGCCCCAAGCGAAGGTGGGCGCGTCCTCCGGGGTTCCGGCCGCTCGCCGGTCGCATCGGGTCGCCTCCCGGAATCGCCGCGTGATCACCTCGCCGCGCCCACGCGGTACCAGCCGCCCGACCGTGCGCGCTCGCCGCATCCGGTGGAGCTCTCGGCCGGGATTGCCGATAACGGAGTATTGCGGGCAACATCCGCGCTCATCCGATATCCGGTAGCCGAAAGCCCGGTGGGGCTCTCGGTCGCAGCGGCACCGGCCCCGGCCGGTACGGCGCGTCCCGGCATTCTGCGTTCCCTGGACGGCGCGATGGCAGCAGACTGGACGGTCATGGACCAGTTGGTGCTGACATTCGTGATCCTGTTCGCCGCGGTACTCGCCGAGGCGATCGGGCGGCGGATCGGTGTCGCGTCCGCGGTCCTGATTGCGCTGTTCGGTTGCGCTCTGGCACTGGTCCCGTTCGTTCCGCAGATCGCGGTGCCGCCGCATCTGATCCTGCCGCTCGTCCTGGCCCCGCTGCTGTACGCGGCGGCCCGGCGCACCTCGTGGCGGCAGTTCGCGGAGAGCTGGGAACCCATCGTGCTGCGGGCCGTCGGACTGGTCCTGGCGACCACGGCGGCGGTCGCCGCCGTGTTCCACGCATGGTTCCCGGGTCTGCCGGTGGCCGCGGCCGTCGTCCTCGGGGCGATCGTCGCTCCACCCGATCCGGTCGCGGCGACCGCGCTGGCCGGTCGGCTCGGGCTGCCCCGCCGCTTGGTGGTGGTACTGGGCGGCAGTCGGCCGCGGCCTCGCGTACGCGGCGAGATCGGCGCCGCCGGGGACTCACCCGGCGGCGCCGATCGGTTCCGGTGCCCGGCGACGACAAGCGCGCCGCTGCGCGCGGCCTATGACCGGCCCAGCGCCTCGGCCAGCTGGTTCTTCGTCATCTTCGAGCGGCCCTTGATATTGCGGCTCTTCGCTTCGTTGTACAGCTGGTCGCGGGTGCGGCCCTTGGGCTTGTCGGTGCCCGAGCGGAGCCCGCCACGGCGCTGCGGCGAGATATCGCGGGTCGAGGAGCGGCTGGCGGTCTTGGACTGGCCGGACTGGGCGCGGTTCTTGTTGACGGTCCGTGCACCGATTTCCTTTGCCCGCTCGGTGCCGACTCCTCGATCCTTCGCCGAGTCCTTGATGTGCTCGTACTGCCGTTCCTGTTTGTCGGTCCATTCCTTCGGCATGACACACCTCCTGTCTGCCCGGGCGTATACCCGCGCGGAGCCGGGGCAATCAGATGCTGGTCGACCGCGGGTCGCTGGGCGTCGTACCCCGCGCATGCGGCACTATGCGCCAGAAGTTTCGCAGCTCGCCGGATCGGCTACCCACCGGCCGACTGCTGGGTGAGCGCGAGATGGTGGTCGCGCATCGCGGAGACGACAGCGGAGAGCACCCGATGGGTGGCGGCGAGATCGGCCGTGGGCAACTCCGCCAGTGCCGAGCGCGTGCGCAGGCCCAGCGGATGGAAGAATTCGCCGGCCACCGACATGCCGTGGTCGGAGTAGTGCAGCAGTACTCGTCGGCGGTCCCCGGGATCGGTTTCGCGGTGGATATGGCCGGAGACGATCATCCGTTCCACCAGGTACGTGATCGCCGCCGGGGACAGCCCCATGAGTTCGCGCAACTGCCCGGCGGTGAGGGGCCGGCCCTCGGCTTCGGCGGTGGCGATATGCATGAGCGCGCGGAAATCGTTGCTTCGCAGCGAGTGCGAATGGGCGAAGAGATGCCCGATCTGTTCGGAGACGGCGGTGAGCGCGCGGATATCGGTGGCGATCTCGGTTTCGGCGTGCTCCCGGCTCCCGGTGCCCGTGCCCTCCGATGGTTCGTGTGTCACCTGCGACGTCCTTTCCCTGATCCCGCTCGCAAGAGTGTAGGTGCCGGGGATGCGGGAATTGCCAACTATTTCAGTTTCTGAAATAGTTTCCCGTGTGAATGCCTGGGAACGCTTCGCCGCCGTGGTCACCGGCCGCCGCTCATGGGTACTGCTCCTCGCCGTTCTCGCCGCCGCCTGCGCGGTGATCGTCGGCGTCGGCGCGAACGACGACGCCGGGCAGGCACCGACCTCGCTACCGCAGAACTCCGAGGCCGCGCAGGTGGCGGCCGCGGTGGCGGAATTCCCGGGCGGCCGCGACGCGCCCGCGATCCTGGTGATCACCCGGACCGATGGCGCCGACCTGACCGAATCCGACCGCACCGCCGCCGCGAAAACCGTCCAGGAGGTCTCCGGTGCGGGTGGGGACGCGCTCATGGTCGCGCCGGACGGCAAGGCGGCGCTCGGTCGCGCGACGGTCTCATCGGAACTGAGCGGCGAGGACCTCACCACCGAGATCGATCGGCTGCGCGAATCGGCCGCGCAATACGCGCCACCCGGGCTCACGGTGCAGATCACCGGTGGTCCGGCGTTCGGCGCCGATATCGCCGACTCCTTCGCCGGCGCGGATGTGACCCTGCTGGCCGTCACCGCGCTGGTGGTCGCGCTGCTGCTGATCATCACCTATCGCTCCCCGGTGCTCTGGTTGGTGCCGCTGCTGGTCATCGGCCTGGCCGACCGGACCGCGACCGGTATCGGCACGGCGCTCGCCCGAATCACCGACCTCTCCTTCGACGGGTCCACCTCGGGTATCACCAGCGTGCTGGTCTTCGGTGCGGGGACCAACTACGCACTGCTGCTCGTCTCGCGCTATCGCGACGAGTTGCACGGTCACAGTGATCACCGCGACGCGCTGCGCGAGGCCGTCCGCCGCGCCGGTCCGGCGATTCTCGCCAGCAATGTGACCGTGGTGCTCGCGCTCTGCACGCTGCTGCTCGCGACACTGCCCAACACCCGTTCACTCGGACTCATGGCGGCCGCCGGACTGCTGGTCGCGGTGGTCTTCGTCCTGCTGGCGCTACCGCCGGCCCTGGCTCTGTGCGGCCGGAAGATCTTCTGGCCCTTCGTGCCCCGCGCGAGTGCCGACGGTACCGCGGCCCATGGGGTGTGGCATCGGATCGCGACCCGGGTGGTGGCCCGCCCAGCCGTGGTCGCCGGCGGGGCGATCGCGCTGCTGCTCGTCTTCGCGGCGGGACTGACCGGCGCGGATATCGGGCTGTCGCAGACCGAGCAGTTCCGGGTACGGGCCGAATCGGTCGACGGGCTCGACACCCTGGCCACCCATTTCCCCTCCGGCGCTTCCGATCCGACCGTCGTTCTCACCGAGCACAGCGCTGCAGCGGCGGTCCGGCCCGCGCTGGAGACCACGCCGGGTGTCTCCGGTGTAATGCCCGCCGGTAGTCACAACGGGGTGGACCGGTGGATGGTCACCCTCGCGGCAGCCCCCGAATCCGAGGGGGCCTACACCACGATCGAACAGTTGCGTACGACGCTGTCCGGAATTCCCGGCGCCGAGGCCATGGTGGGTGGTAGCGACGCGAAAGCACTCGACACCCGCGACGCGGCCCGGCACGATCAACTGCTGGTGATACCGCTCATCCTGGTGGTGGTGTTCGCAGTGCTGCTGGTGCTGCTGCGTGCGCTGCCCGCTGCGGTGCTGTTGATAGGGGTCACCGTATTGAGCGCGCTGGCGGCCCTGGGTCTGGGCAGTCTGGTGAGCGCCCACCTCTTCGGTTTTCCCGCGCTGGATACGACCGTGCCGCTGTTCGCCTTCCTGTTCCTGGTGGCGCTGGGTATCGACTACACCATTTTCCTGGTGACCCGGGCGCGCGAGGAGACGCCGGGCCACGGCACCGTCGACGGTATGGTGCGCGCGGTCTCCGCGACCGGTGCGGTGATCACCAGCGCCGGAATCGTACTCGCCGCCGTGTTCTGCGTTCTGGGTGTATTGCCGCTGATCACGCTCACCCAGCTCGGCATCATCGTCGGAATCGGGATCGTGCTCGACACGTTCCTGGTTCGTACCGTGGTGATTCCCGCGCTGTTCGCCCTCGTCGGCCCGAAGGTGTGGTGGCCCGGTGGTCTCACCGGTAGCGCTCCCGCGCCGCCGGCCGAACTGGCGGAGCAGCGACAGTAACCCGGTGGGCCTCCTGGACCACCGGGCCGACCGTGGCCGCCTGGAGGTAGGGGTTAGGAGACACCCACGTACTGGTGGTCCCAGCGGATACGGCCGTCACCGTCGACGAGGAGAACGTCGTATCCGCCGCCCGCCACCGCACCGTCTTTCGTGGCGACCATGAGCCAGGAGAGCCCGATCAGATTCCCCGTGAGCCGGACGGCGGGCCCACCCACCGCGAACGCGTTCTCGCCGGGCGCGACGAACATCTCGTACGCGGCGCGCACCCGCCCTTCCATGGCGGCGCGGCCCCGGATCTCGACCGACGGTAGTGGTACGGCGAGGGTGGCCAGCGCCTCCCGCATGCCCTGGGGCGGGTTCACCAGCACCTGTACACCGTCGTCGGTCCACAGCTCACGCAGGAGTTCACGCCGGGATTGCGGGTCGGCTTCGTTCCACAGGGCGATGTAGCTGTCGGCGAATCGGGTCAGTTCGTGCTCGTCGGAGAGGTTGCTCATGGCACCGAGTCTGTGTCGCGGCGCGGCGGTACGCGATTCCCTGGAGGGAATGGCAGCGGCGGAGTACACATCCGATACTGCACCGATGACGAGGGCAGGGACGCGGACCGATTTCGCCGCGCAGTTGAAGCAGTGGCGGCTGCGGTGCCGGGTCAGTCAGCTCGATCTGGCGATCCGGGCCGGGACTACCCAGCGGTATCTGAGCTTTCTCGAGCAGGGACGATCCCTGCCGGGACGGGTCATGGTGGTGCGGCTGGCCGAATCGCTGGACCTGCCACTGCGCGAGCGCAACGGGCTGCTGCTGGCCGCCGGATACGCGCCGGTGTTCCCCGAATCCCCGCTCGATGCGGCGGAGCTGGCCCCGGCCCGCTCGGCGTTGCGTGGCATTCTCGCCGGACATATGCCCTATCCGGCGGTGGTCGTGCAGCCGTACGGCGTCCTGGTCGCCGCGAACGACGCTTTCGGACTGCTCACCGAGGGCGCGGCGCCCTGGTTGCTGCGGCCACCGCTCAACGTCCTGCGGTTGGCGCTGCATCCGGAGGGGCTGGCTCCGCGAGTGGTCAATCTCGCGGAGTGGGGGCGGCATATCACCGAGGGTCTGCGGAACAGGGTGGATCGCAGGCCGGACCCGGTGGCGGAGGATCTGATCGCCGAACTCGAAAGTTATCTACCGCCACCGGATCTCGGCCCCGATCATCTCGGGTTCGCGGTACCGCTGCGACTTCGCAACGCCGCGGGCGAGTTACGCCTGATCACCATGATCTCCGCGTTCGCCACCGCCGTCGACGTAACTCTCGCCGAACTGCATCTGGAAGCTTTCCTTCCCGCCGACGAGGCGACCGCCCGAATCCTGCGCGAACGCGCTGATAAGTGAGGTGCCCCCGATTCACACCAGTTTAAAAGGTAAGGCTAACCTGAATCCGGTTTGTACGATTCAGAGGCAGGACGGTAGAGCGCATGGCATCGAATATGCAGCGTGCACGGCGATGGAAGCGGAGCTTGCCGCCACGGCGATGGATGGTCGCCGGCATGATCGGGGCCCTCGCGCTGACCGCCGGGTGCTCGACCCGGGAAGCGCGGACCGAGGACGCGGCCACTACCGGCGCGCTGTCCATCGTGGATCAGCGCGGCGAAACCGTCGCACTGGACGGGCCGGCGGCCAAGGTGGCGTTCACCGTGATGCCGGCGCCGTCGATCTTCGCCGCCGTCGACCGCGGCTACGACCGCATCGTCGGCATCAACCAGTCCACGCTGGCGGCCAACAAGGGCGGGATGTTCGCGACCATGTTCCCCGAATCGGCCGAATCGGCCGTGGTCGCGGGTAACGACTTCGTACCCAATGTGGAGACCCTGCTACAACTCGACCCGGATGTCGTGGTGCAGTGGGGCGACCGCGGACCCGATGTCACCGCGCCGATCGAGGCGGCGGGCTTCCCGGTCGTGGGCCTGAAGTACGGCACCCAGGACGATCTCGAACAGTGGATCACCCTGTTCGCACAGATCGCGGGCAAACCCGAGCGCGGACAGGAACTGGTCGACTGGCAGCACACCGAGCAGTCCGAGATGCGCGCACAGGTGGCGGCGCAGCAGGTGCCGCGGCCGAAAGCGATGATCCTGTCCCGGGCCGGTGACACCTACAGCACCACCAGCCCGAAGGGTTATGACGGCTTCCAGTTCGACCTCGTCGGCGCGGATCTGGTGACCAAGGGTTTCGTCTCCGATGCCGGGCAGGTGAGCCCCGAGCAGATCCTGGCCTGGAATCCCGAGGTCATCATGCTCAGCGGATTCGATGAGAGCACCCCCGCCGATATCTACGCCGATCCGCGTCTGGCCAGCGTCAGCGCGGTGCAGAACAAGCGGGTCTACAAAACCCCGCTCGGCGGCTACCGCTGGCAGGTACCCAGCGCCGAATCGCCGCTGATGTGGCAGTGGATGCACCAGATCCTGTACCCGGGTGCGCGCGACGGGAAGTTCCGCGACGAGATCCGGGCCGCGTTCGACGATCTGTTCGCCTACCGCATCTCCGACGAGGAGATCGATCAGGTGCTGCGTTTCGACCTGAACCAGGACGCCGCGGGTTATGACCAGTTCCGCCGCTGACACGGTCGCGGTCGCGGCGCCGGAAGTTCCGGCGCCGCGCCGCGCGCGCTTCGATCGCCGGCTGCTGGCGATTCCGGGATTCTTCCTCCTGCTGCTGGTCGTTTCGATCGCCGCGCTGGCGGTGGGGCGCTACACCGTTCCGCCGAACGAGATCGTGCGAATTCTGCTGGGGCAGATCTTCCCGCTCGAACAGACGTGGTATCCGCAGGAGAGCACCGTGGTACTCGATGTGCGGCTGCCGCGGGTCCTGCTGGCGGTCCTGCTCGGCGCCGGGCTCGCGCTCACCGGCGCGGTGATGCAGGCCGTGTTCCGCAATCCACTGGCCAGCGCCCAGGTACTGGGAGTGTCCTCGGGCGCGTCTTTCGGCGGCGTGCTGATCCTGCTCGCCGGCTTCGGCGGTGCGGCACTGGTCGGCGGAGCCTTCCTCGGCGGGGTCCTGGCACTGGTGCTGGTGGTCACGATCGCCCGGGCGGTGCCCGGGGCGCCGCTGCTGATGATCATTCTCGGCGGCACGGTGGTGGGTGCGATGTTCCAGGCGATGGTCTCGTTCATCACCTATATCGCCGATCCCTACAGCGAACTGCCCTCGATCGTCTTCTGGCTCATGGGCTCGCTGGCGACCGCGAGCTACACCAAGGTGCTGACCGCGGCGATCCCGATCGTCACGGCGGGCGTGGTGGTACTCGCGCTGCGCTGGCGGCTCAACATCCTCGCCATGGGCGACGAGGATGCCACCGCGCTGGGACTGAAACCCGCACGTCTGCGCAATTTCCTGCTGCTCTGCGTCGCGCTGATCACCGCGGGCTCGGTATCGGTGGCGGGGGTGATCGGCTGGGTAGGGCTGGTCGTACCGCATCTGGTGCGCATGCTGGTCGGTACGGACAACCGGATAGTGCTGCCCGTCAGCGCACTACTCGGCGCCACCTATCTCACCGTGATCGATACGCTTTCACGCACCCTGAGTACGGCCGAGATCCCGATCGGCATCCTCACCGCCATCATCGGCGCCCCCTTCTTCGTGGTGCTGTTGATCCGCAATCGTTCCCGCCTGTGGGGTGCCGATGCTCGAGGCTAGGTCACTGTGTTTCCGCTATTCCGCCAAAGGGCCGTGGATCTTCCGCGATGTATCGGTGCGCGCCCGCGCGGGCGAAGTGCTCGCCGTGCTCGGACCGAACGCGCGCGGTAAGACCACCATGCTCAAATGCCTGTCGGGTCTCACGCGGCCGGTCTCCGGATCGGTCGAGGTTTCCGGCGGGGTGGGCTATGTCCCGCAGAGCCATTCGGTGGTGTTCTCGTTCTCGGTCCTCGATATCGTGCTCATGGGCCGGGCCCGCACGGTGAAGATCTACAGCACTCCGACGGCCGTCGATCGCGCGGCGTCCCGGGAAGCGCTGCGCCGGGTGGGTGTGTCATATCTGGCCGATCGCGACTACACCGGGCTCAGCGGCGGCGAGCGTCAGCTCGTACTCATCGCCCGCGCGCTGGTCTCCGAATGCGCCACCATCGTCCTGGACGAACCCGCGGCCGCCCTGGACCTGCGCAACCAGGCACAGGTGCTGACCGTGCTCCGCGGACTGGCCGACGAGGGGATGGCGGTCGTCATGACCACCCATCACCCCGATCACGCGCTGCACGTAGCGGAACGGTCCATGCTGATGGTGGCCCCGGACGATCAGCGCATCGGCCCGACTCGTGAACTGCTCACCGGCGCACTGCTGTCGGAGATGTACGGCGTACCGATCGTGACCGCCGATATCGAGACACCCAGTGCGATACGGCGGCTGACCGTCCCCGATTTCGGGCGGGGGATCGGATGACGGTCCTGAAAGCGGTGATGGCGCCGCGAAATGGAGAGGTCGCCGGTGGTTTCCGCGAGATCGACGTGTACGACCTGCCGGGGGAGTGCACCGCCGGGGTCACCGGTCTCTACCTGACCGGTGACGTGGACCAGGAATACCTGACCGAACAGCGACCACTGCTCGACGCGTTCGTCGCACGCGGCGGGCGGGTCGTGGTGAACGGCCATGTGCAGCGGCTCTTCCTCGAAGGTCTGACGAAATGGCGCAAACTCGAATACCGCGACCCGGGCGACCTCGCGTTGACGCGGGTGACCGAACACCCGGTCTGGGCCGGGACCGATCCCCGTTCGTTCCTCTACAACACCGGCACCCGCGGTCCGGTCCCGTTCGCGGAACTGGAACGGATCGGAGTCGCCGGGTTCTACGGTCGCGGCTGCTACCCGGACCTGCCGGAGAGCGCCCGGATCGTGCACACTATCGGCCGCACCCGCGCCCCGATCGACTACGACTATCCGCTGGGCACGGGCCGGGTGCTGGTACACGGTGGTAACGACCTGTTGCAGTTCGCCACCGCCGACCGCGGTACCGCCCGGCTGCACACCCAGCTCGTGCGCTGGCTGGAGGCCGATGATGAATGACCCCACCCCGGCCACCGGGATCGCTTTCCTGCACGGCGGCAGCCACGCCCAGCTGGCCACCCTCGCCGATCCCGCGCTGGCGCCCTACCGGATCCGCCCGGTACACGTGCGGACCGGAGCTCTGGACGAACTCACCGAGGCCGCGGTGATCGTGGTTTCCGACCGATTGCGGCCCGACCTGCTGCGCCGCTGGACGGGCACTGTCCTGGCCGGTCTGGAACGCGGTGCGACAGTCCTCGTATGCGGCGAGAACGACTCCGGGCAGTGGCTGCCCGGAGTCCGGGAACAGGTCCGGCCCACCGTTTTCTGGTGGTGGCGAACCGGCGAGGATCACCGGCTGCGGAAACTCGCCCTCGATCATCCCGCGTGGGAGTTCTTCTCCGACCGGTCGGTGATCTGGCACTACCACGGTGTGCTGGAACCGCCGGCGGGCGCGGTGAGCCTGGTCGACCTGCACACCGAAGCAGGCACCCGCGACGGCTCGATCCTCTACCTGGACGAAACCTCCACCGCGGGAAAGCTGCTCGTGACCACGATGGATCCGGTGTACCACCACGGATCCGGATTCATGCCCGGTGCCACCCAACTGCTCTATTCGGCGCTGCACTGGGCCACCAGGAACAGAGAGAAGAAGACATGCTGACCGTTCTCGAAGCCGGTACTCCGATCGATTTCTCGTTCGCCGACCTGATGAAGTATCACGGCCCCGAATTCCCGGGCGGGGTCGCGCATGCTTACTGCGCGATGCGCCACGCTGTGTCGCTACTCGGCGCGGTCGAGCGGCGGGAGGTCACGGTCCGCACCGCGTTCCCCGGTCCGGGCGGGCGGGACGCGGTGGAGATGGTGTTGCGCGCGGTCACCGGTGACCGGTTCACCGTGGATCCCGGCCTCGCGGCCGCCCAGCGCGGCCCCGTGCTCGCCCGCTACGTATGGGAATTCACCCATGGCGAGCGCACCATCGCGCTACAACTGCGCGACGCGGGCTTCGTCACCACCGAGTTCATCGAGCTCGGCGCGCGACGCGATCGTGACCCGGCCGAGAACGCCCGGTTGACCGTGCTGAAGCAGGAGATGACCGACCGGCTGCTCGCGGGCGCCGTCGGCGAGGTCTACGAGGCGGTGCCCCCTCCGACGCGCTGACGCGCCTACCCTCCGGGCTCGGGCCACCGCCCTACACTCGGCGCGCACGGCACCCGGGTTTTCCCGGTGTGCGTCCGGGTACGCGTACACCGTTGTCACGTTCGGAAGGAGGGCCGATCCATGGTGGCCGACGGCGTAGAGGGATTGCGGACAGTGGTGCTGGACTGCCCGGATCCGTGGAAACTGTCCGAGTTCTATCTGGGATTGCTCGGCGGGGAGGTAGTACAGGAGGAGAGCGACGACACCTGGGTGGCCATGGTCGACCCACAGGGTCGCCGCCTCGCGTTCCAGTTGTCGCCGGAGTACGAACCACCGCGGTTCCCGGACCCGGCCGGTTCGCAGCAGCTCCACCTGGATGTGCTGGTCCGTGACGTGGAGGTCGCCGAACCGGCCGTCCTGGCGCTGGGCGCCACGTTCGTGCAAGCGCATGAGGCATTCCGGGTGTACACCGATCCGGTGGGACACACCTTCTGCCTGGTCTGGTTCGCGTGACCACGGCGGCGGTCGCTCTGTTCACCCGCGACCTGCGGGTACGGGACAATCCGGTGCTCAGCGCGGCGCATCGGGAAGCCGATACGGTGGCCCCGCTCTTCGTTCTCGACGAGGCCATCCTGTCCGGCGGCGCGTGCCCACCCAACCGCGCGCATTTCCTGGCGGCCGCCCTGGGTGAACTCGACGACGAACTCCGCGAACTCGGTGGCCGGCTCATCGTCCGCGCCGGGGATGTCGCCGAGGAGGTGGCGCGGGTGGCGGCGGCCGCTGATGCGGCCGTCGTCCATATCGCCGCGGACTTCAGCGCCTACAGCCGCGAGCGTGAGCAGCGAGTGCGCGACCGTCTGGCCCGCGACGGCCGCGAGCTGCGGGTGCACAGCGCCTCGCTCACCGTCGTCGAACCGGGCGATCTGCTCCCGGCCGGTCGCGACCACTTCGCGGTCTTCACGCCCTATCTGCGGCAGTGGACCGACGCCCGGCGCCGGACCCCGCTGCGCGCGCCACGTCACCTCGAACTGCCGCGGATTCCGGCCGGATCGCTTCCGGAGCCGGGCGATATCGGTGCCGGGGAACCGTCACCGGAGCTGTCCGTCGGTGGGGAGACGACGGGGCGGAAGATACTGCGGGACTGGATTTCCCACAATATGGCCGATTACGCGCACGGCGGCGACGACCTGGCCGCGGACAGCACCTCCAGGCTCTCGCCGTATCTGCATTTCGGCTGTCTGTCGCCCGCCGAGGTGGTTCGCCGGGCCGGCGATTCCACCGAGGGCGCGGCGGCGTTCGTCCGGCAGCTGGCGTGGCGGGATTTCCACCACCAGGTCCTGGCCGCCCGGCCCGACGCCGCCTGGGCGGACTACCGTGACCGTGGAATCCGCTGGCGGGAAGACGAGCAGGCGGTCGAAGCCTGGCGCGCGGGACGGACAGGTCTGCCGATCGTCGACGCCGGAATGCGGCAGTTGCGCGCACAGGGCTGGATGCACAATCGGGCCCGCCTGATCACCGCGAGTTTCCTCGCCAAATCGCTGCGCGTGGACTGGCGAATCGGCGCCCGGCACTTCCGGTACTGGCTGGTCGACGCGGATATCGCGAACAACCAGCTGAACTGGCAGTGGGTCGCGGGAACCGGGAACGACACCCGCCCGAACCGCGTGCTCAATCCGCTGCGTCAGGCCGAACGCTACGACCCGCACGGCGACTATGTGCGCCGCTGGGTACCCGAACTCGCCGAGATCGAAGGCCGGGCGATCCACCGGCCGTGGCGGCTACAGGTCGACTATCCGGCGCCGATCCTCGAATTCCCCGGTATGTGATGCGACGCTGCCCGGGCGGTGCGCCCGGGCAGCGTCGGATTCGCGGTGTGCTCAGCGGAAGATGGATTTCCTACTCTTGGCCTTGGCTCGCTTGGCCTTGGCTTTTGCCTTGGTCTTCGCCAGCTCGGCACGCTGCGCCTTCGCGGAGGCGGAGAGCTCGACACCGCGATGTTTGGTGTAATCGGCGAGCCCGGCCGCGCGATGCTTGGCCGCCTCCGCCCATTCGGGGCCGCGGTGCTGCGCGGTCTCGGCGAGTTCGTTGCTGCGGTGTTTGGTGTAGTCGGCGAGTTCCGCGGCGCGGATCTTGGCCGCTTCGGCCCATTCGGGGCCGCGGTGCTGCGCGGTTCCGGCGAGTTCGTTGCTGCGGTGTTTGGTGTAGTCGGCGAGTTCCGCGGCGCGGATCTTGGCCGCTTCGGCCCATTCCGGACCGCGGTGCTGCGCGGTCTCGGCCAATTCCGCACCCCGGTGCTTGGCGATATCGGCCCAATCGGCACTCCGCTGTTTCGCGGCTTCCGCCCACACCGGGCCGCGCTGCTGGGCTGTTTCGGCCAGCTCCGCACCCCGGCTCGCCGCGGTACTCGCCAGACCCCGGCCCCTCTCGCCGGCCTGGTGCAACTGGTGTCGCACGGCCTCACCGGTACCACCGCGGCCGGACGAACCGACCGGGAGCGCACCGCCGACCGTATCGGCGGCGCGGCGGGCGGCCCGGCGTCCACGCCACCCCAGGGAGGGCTTGCCGGCGGTATCGGAGGCGGCGATCATCAGGCCGCCCAGCAGGCTTACATCCTTGAGGAACGCCGTCCGCTTGGCCGCCCGGCGCTCCGGGTCGTTCTCAGCCCAGAAATTCTGCTCGGTGACCGTCGCCGGAACCACCGTCGCGGCCAGCGCCAGCGCCGCGGGCCGCGGCGCCTTGCCCAGCGCCAGCAGCGCACCCCCGGCGATCTGCACCGCCGCGGTGACCCGCACCAGCGTGCTGGGATCTTCGGGCAGATTGCCCGCGATATCGGAGGGCAGCGTCTCCTTCCCCTTGTGGACCAGAGTCGATGCTTCCTTCACCCGGGATTCCGGATGCATCAGTGTTTCGACTCCGTTGACGACGAACGCACTCGCCAGTAGGGGGCGGGCAAGCCGGCGTAGCAGCATGGTGTGCATCCCTTTCCTCGGTGTATCGCATCTGTCACAGCTGGTCACCAGGGCTAGTAGGCCAGAGTACTGCCGATCTACCCGGCATCCGGCGCGGGAAACAGCACCGGACCGTTCGTGTCCGCTCGAGCCCGGGTAGCAGGGCACGGCGAACATCTGGTAACGGTCCGATAATGTGTGGAACATCACAAAAATTCGCCGTGTGAATCTCTCTCGACTGGCAGGATCCGGATCGCCGCGCTCAGTGCAGGATTCGGTCCGCGCGGGCGATCACTACTCGGATACCTTCCGGCAAATCCGGCTGCCGCGGGTGCCGCGAGAGCCGCGAAATGTCTATCCTCGGGTCGCGGTAGATCCACCACCGCGGGCATGCGGCATCGTCGCTGCCAGAGCCGCGGTGGGGTAATAGGCGTGCCCGCGTGGCCGCCCGGCGATCGCGTAGCAGTGAAATCTGCACGTCGCCCGTAACCGGAAGGACGCAATACAATGCCCTGCGCGACCCCGGATCGTGAGATCACCGATACTGCCCTCGGCCTGGCAGTTCGAGCGCCGTCCGTCCACAACACCCAGCCCTGGCGGTGGCGGCCCACCGCCACCGGTATCCAACTCCTCGCCGATACCGGCCGTCAGCTGACGGTCACCGACCCCTACCAGCGCTCGCTCGTCGTCAGCTGTGGCGCCGCGCTGCACCATATGCGCGCCGCGCTGGGCGCGCTCGGCTGGGCCTCCGTCGTGGACTACTGCCCCGACCCGCGCGACCCGGACCACCTCGCCACCATTCACACCACCCGCCGGCCGCCCGGCGACGCGCAGATCGATCTGGCCGCCGCCATCCTGCTGCGCCGCACCGACCGGCGTCACTACCTGCCCAGACCGGTCCCGGCCCGCCATCTCCGGTCGCTGGCCGCGCAGGTATCGGCCTGCGGCGCCGCCGTCCGGCAGGTCCCGGAAACGTTGCTGCCACGCCTGGCCGCACCCATGCGGCACGTGGTCGCCGCGCACGCCGCCGACCAGCGATACCAGGAGGAGATCGCCCGCTGGAGCGGACATCACCGGATCAGCGACGGTGTGCCGTCGCGGAACGCTCCCGCGGCACGCCCGGCGGGCGAGATCCCGGTGCGCGCCTTCGCGGACCCGACCCTGCTCGATCCGGTGGACCAGCCCGACGCCGCCCAGTGGCTCGTCGTCGGCACCACCCGCGACGACCGGCGGGCACAGTTGCGGGCGGGGGAGGCCACCAGTGCGCTCCTGCTCACCGCGACCGGTCTGGGTTTGGCCACCAGCGTGCAGACCGAACCCCTCGGTGTGCTGGATACCCGACAGGAGATCCGGACCGGTCTGCTCCACGACTGCGCGTACCCGCAGTCCATGGTCCGGGTCGGCTGGAGCTCCCGCACCGCAGCGCCACTCGCCGATACTCCGCGGCGTCCGATCGGCGAAGTCCTCGAGGTCTGACGGCGCCGCGCCCCGATAACCGTGGCGGTCCGGCTCAGTAGCCGCGTTCGATATCGACCGGTGACAGTAGCGTTTCCCCGGCGGCGAACCGTTCGACATTGGCCCGCACGTGCTCGGCGAGCAGGCTGGGCAGGCCGTTCGAGGGGTTCGCCAGATGCGGGGTGATCACCGCGTTGGGCAGCGACCACAGTGGGTGCCCCTCCGGAAGCGGCTCCGGATCCGTGACATCCAGTGCCGCGCCCCCGATGGTTTCCGCGCGCAACGCGCGCACCAGCGCATCGGTGTCGATCAGCGATCCCCGCGCGATGTTCACGATCCAGGCCGTCGGTTTCATCTGCGCCAGGGCGTCCGCATCGACGAGCTGCGCGGTTTCGGCCGTCGCCGGTGCCGCGATCACGAAATGATCCGCGCGCGCCCAGAGCTCGGCGTTACGGCTCGCGTCCACCGTTTCGGCGGCGCCCGGTACAGGCGTCCCGGACCTGGTGGATGCCAGCACCTCCGCACCGAACGCGGTGAACAGCGGGATCATGGCCCGCCCGATACCCCCGCAGCCGATGATCGCGACCGTCGCGCCGTGCAACGTCGCGACCCGCGTCTCGAACTCCGCCTTACGCCACGACGTCGCGCGCGCCTGCTCACCCAGTCCTCGCACCCCGGCCAGCAGCAGCAGCACCGCATGCTCGGCCACTCTCGGCGCGTAGGCCCCCGCCGCCGAGGTCCAGATCCGCCCGCCGTCGAGGATTCCCGCGGCGAACCACCGCTCGATCCCCGCGCTCGGCAACTGCACCCACCGCACCGCGTCCGGCAGCCGATCGGGGAACGTATCCGGCCCGCCTTTCCACACCACCGCCTCGGCTTCGTCCAGTGGCACCAACCGGCCACCGCCCGCCTCGATTCCCCGGCCCAGGGCCAGGTCGTGGTCCGGACCTAGATGAATTGCGGGAACTCTGGTGGGCGGCACAGTTCACTTCCGAGACGTCGGGGCTGGTGGCCGCATCATCATCCGCGAGTCCGGGCGTCGTCAACAATTGCCCTCACCCGTACCGAGACGCTGGACGAGAACCGGCCCACGTGCGAACACAAATACCGTGCACTCACCCGGTGGCCAGCGTCCGCACGCCCGCCACCGTCCCGCCGTCGACCAGCAGATCGATTCCCGCGATAAAACTCGCCGCCGGGTCCAACAGGAAAGCCGCCGCGTGCGCGATATCGTCCGGCGTCCCCAGCCGTCCGGTGGTCGAGGCATCGACCATCGCCCGCATCGCCGCCCCGGATTCGCCGTCCAACTCCTGCCGGCCCATCGGCGTCGAGATCACCCCCGGACTGATCGAATTGAGCCGCGCACCCCGCCGCCCCCACGCGACGGCCGCGGCCTGCACCCGCGCCACATTGCCCCTTTTGGCCACCGCGTAGGCGATACCCGGATGCGTGTCGTGGTCGAGGAACGGCAACGCCAGCAGCTCTCCGGCCGGAGTATGCGCCAGCGCCGCGACCTGATCGTCCGGCAGCGGCGCCAGATACGCCGACATACTCGCGATCACCACACCCGCCCCGCCCTCGGCGACCACCCCTTCGAAAGCATCCAGCACCAGCGCAGTCCCCAGCAGATCCACCTCCAGCACCGCCTTCGTCACGGCCTGTGTAGGCGAAACTCCCGCGGTATGAGCAATATGGGTAACCCGCCCCAGCTCGCCCGCGGCCTCGGCCAGCGCCGCCACCGACCCGGCATCGGACACATCGACCTGCCGTCCGACCACCTCATGCCCCTCGCCGGCCAGAAGCCGCGCCACCGAGTCCAGATTGCTCTCGTCGAAATCCGCGATCAGCAGCCGCCGTCCACCCCCGATCCGGCGCGCGATGGCCCGCCCCATCCCGCCGACTCCGATAACGACCGCGACATCCTGACCCACTTGGCGCTCCTCACCGCGACTGCACCGTTGCGCACCACAATCTACCGACGACCCGGAGCGACCGGACCGGAATTCGTCAGTGGCTGACAATTGTGTGGATATCCCCAGGTGGCACCCGCGATTTTGCCCCGGTGACACGATCCGATACTCTTGCTGAGCACACCGGTCCGGGTGGCGGAATGGCAGACGCGCTAGCTTGAGGTGCTAGTGCCCTTTATCGGGCGTGGGGGTTCAAGTCCCCCTCCGGACACGTACCATAACCCCACGGGATTTCTGTGGGGTTATTTTTATGCCCACTTCTCGCGCGCGGCCCGTGGCTGTGGGGGCGGGTGTCGATGTTGACTGCGGCCTGCACGATGCGTGTGTCCGGCTGGTAGGTGAGTTTCAGGCCCAGCCGCTGGTAGACGGCAGATTTATCGTCGGCGACAGCTTCGTCTAGTGCAGTGTGGATGTCGCCGAGCGTGCCGAGGAACTCCCGGATCTCCTCTTCTGCCATTCGCTGGGGCTGGCTGGGTATCGCGGGAACCCTGGCGAGTGCTTCTGCCTTCTGCGTTTGGATCTGGCTGGTCCAGGTGGCGATCATTTTCGGGTCGGCGCCTGCCTCGAGAGCTGCCCGGTAGCGGGCCAGCTTGGTGTCGCATTCGGCGACGACTCGTGTGGCTTCGGTGGTCGAGGGGTTGGGGGTGCTGTCGGTCTGGGATTTGTAGAGCGCCCGGACGGTTGTGTCGAGCCGGCCGGGTGTGAACAGGGTCGTGAGCCAGTGGTCCACGACCGGTAGCACCTCGTGTTCGGCCAGGTAGACGTTGCGCGGGTGGTCGACTTTGTTGGCCAGGGCGTATTCGTAGGGGAATCGGCACCGGTAGTAGGGGGCGTCGTGGTTCCAGTGTCCCTGCATGCGGCGGGCGCAGACGCCGCAGTACATCAGGCTGCGCAGGACATAGGTTCGGCGGACCCGGTTCCTCTCCCGGGTCTTGCGGGTCCGGCCGCCGCCGGCGAGTGTCGTTCGGGCGCGTTCGAAGGTATCGGTGTCGATCAGGGGTTCTTGGACGACCGATGCGGACCAGACCCAGCTGCCGGGGTCGTTCCATCGCATCTTGGTTGCGTGTCCGAGTGCGACATCTTCGACGTCGAGCAGTACCTCGTCTTTGCGTTGTTTGTTCCAGACCTGGCGGCCGGTGTAGCGGGGATTCGCCAGGATGGTGCGTACGGCGCCTTTGGACCAGGCGATGCCGCTGCGGTGCTGGTTTCGGGCGCGGTCGTGTGCTGATGGTGATTTGATCCGGTCGTTGGTCAGTGCTTCGGCGATGGCGAACAGGCCGCGGCCGTCGAGGTATTCGGTGAAGATGCGTTGCACGATGGGTGCGGTTTCAGGGTGGGGTTCGAGTTTGTGGAGCCGTTTCCCATCTGCGGCCTTGGCGGGGTTCGGATGTGGCCCGGCGTCGACGATTCGGTATCCGTAGGGTGGTCGTCCGCCGAGGAAGCGTCCTTCGACTTTGGCTTGTGCGGCCATGGCGGAGCGGACGCGGATCTTGATCCGGTTGCGTTCGCCTTTGGACATGCCGCCGAAGACCGACATGACCAGGTCGTGCGCTTCTGATTCCGGGTCTACCTGTCCGCCGACTTCGGGGACCCAGAGCTGGACGCCGTAGTGGACGAAGACCGGGAAGGTGAGCCCGTACTGATTGCCGTAGAACGCGCGTTGCGGTTCTCCGATCACGACCGCGTCGAATCCTCGATCGGGGTCCTTCAGCGCGTTCAGCAGGTGGTTCGCTTCGGGGCGGCGCTTCCAGGGGATCGACCGAGACTGTCCGATATCGAAATGCTCGGTGACGATATCTCCCTCGATCAGGGTTTGGGCGCGGGCCTTCTGCCAGTTGCGGGATGCTTCCGGGTCCTGCTGGTCTTCTGTGGAAACCCGGCCGTAGAACGCGAATCGCACTGCTAGGCAGCCTTTCTGTTCTCGTCCGTCTCATTGTGGACGGCGAGTCGTGAATGATGCACGTTCAGTAATAGCCGCAGTAGCGCCCTACCTACAGGCGGGGTGATGATCGGTGGAGCGTCAGGGAGCTCGACACTGATCGGGTCGTTTGCGTGGACCGACGCGTTGTGTTTGCTCTTCATGAAGTGCTCCACTTCTCCTCGTGGTGACAGCGCGCAAGGGCTACATCGAAAGGTGCGGAGTGCGCGGACGTGTCGCCGCGCGCGAGAGCCACGCAGGCGCGCGTAGGCACTGGCAGCTTCGCAGTCCCACCAGAAATGCTGGTCAATCAACCCTCTGGACGCATCGAGATGTCAAGGATTTAAAATGTGTTCTCTGGTCCAGGGTTGTCGACGGCCGGCAACTCGACAGGTTCGGTGTCGTTCTGGCAATGGGGCCCGATTCACCGGAATGACCTCCTCGTGTCATCTCGGCGTCTTGCACCTATTACTCCGCGATTCATCCGAAAGTTTGGACAACGACCGTCAGCAAAGAACCTGTGATCCCGATTTGGCGGTTCAACGAACCTGTCTCTCGTCGCCGCAGATGGAACGCTGTGGATCCAACAATCCGTTTTGCCTGCGGTGCTGCATAGCCGTGAAGTCGTTGCAACATCGGGGTGCCCGCCTCAACGCGGAAGGTCGGTGGCTTGACCCCAGCTGGCCCCACCTAGAGAATCACAGTTCAGCGCGACTTTTCACCTGGCGCTGAGTCCCTTTGAGCGATAACTGAGCCATTTGAGGTGCAGTGACAGCGCTGTGCGTGGTTCGAAACCAGCCGGTTCTGTGACTGATGCAATCAGCGTCATCGGATTGGCCCGAGTGGTCTACGCGGGGTGATCGCTCTGCCGATGATCGAGGGTTGACGATGACCACGCTGGCGCCTCGGTTGCAGGGAGATCACTGTCGACTGCGACTCGCTTACGCTTGCCGGTCGCGACCAACGCCTCGTGCTCAACTTGGCGTTGCCGAGTCCCTCGATACAAGTGCCCTGGCCCCGCATTGATCGTGACTCAAGTCCGACCACCGGCGTGGACGCGAAACGGCATCGCTGGCGGTTGCGATGTAGACGATGCGCGGTGACGGTGGGCAGCTTCGGATAGCGTCGGCGTCAGCCAGATTGCAGTCGAGGGCGAGGGGCGGTGGCTATGACTGGCAGTGAGCTGCTGTATCCGTATGACTTGGTCAATCACGAAACTCAGTCGGCGGAGCCGGGTCAGCTGGTCCGCACCAGAGTTCGATCGGAGTTAGGAGAGCGGTGAGCCCGAGGTCCGGTGGTGAAGCAGACAAGATAGGCAATAGCTACGAGGCCGCTTGGATCGTGGCGCGAATGCTTGATGTGCTTCAGGGGCACGCGAGCTGGATAAAAATCGAGCCACTGGGGGATCTCCGCGATGGTGCTGAGTTCGTTATCCGCCGCAACGACGGCGTCGACGAAGCGCACCAGGTGAAACGTCAATTCGGAAATGCGAATGCATGGAACTCCGGAGCATTCGACCAGCTACGTATTTGGGATGCGGCGCTGCAGCACTCGCGCGCACACCGGCAGTTTCACTTCGTATCCACGGTGCCGTTCCGGAAGCTGCAGGAGCTTGCAGACCGGACACGTAGCTCTGATGATCTCGCTTCATTCCTTACCGAAGGACTCCCGAATCCCCTAGAGGAACTGTTCAGCGAGCTTACACACCGCTACCAGGGAGCTAACGACGCCTATTGCGTACTACGCGGGCTCTATGTGCGTGTCATCGACGACAGGGAGTTGCGCCACAACAACGCTGCCCTTGCGGCTCTGTTGCTCGAAGGTGCGCCAGACCTACCCGCACGGGCGTCGTTAGTCGAGCTCATCGAGCGTTGTCTCGGTCGCACAGTGCACGCGTCTGATCTGATCGAGTTCCTCGCTGATTACGGGCTTCGCCGACGGTTGCTGACGAATCTGTTGAGCCTGATCGAGCAGGTACAGGCAGAGACATTGACGTGGTTGCAAAGGGTAGAGCAGCAGCAACTGCAGCCAGTCATTGCTCGCGTCGCAGCGCAGCGAATCAGGGAAACGCTCTGGCCGACGCCGGTGACCTTCCTGGTTGGTGCGGCCGGTGCAGGCAAGACCGCAGTTCTGCATCAGACTGTGGAACTATTTGCCGCCGACGGTCTTGTGACCCTTGTGATCTCGCTGGATCGATACGGCTCACTCGGATCGACTCGCGAATTGGGGCGTCATCTGGGCTTCGAGACGTCCCCGGTTACTGCCCTCGCCGCTGCTCGGCGACCGGCAGTTCTGGTGGTCGATCAGTTGGATGCTGTGAGCATGGTGTCGGGCCGGTTGCCTGAGAACTTCAATGTCGTCGCTGACCTGATCGTCGAGGCGCGTGCTTTCCCAGATCTGCGCGTCGTGTTGGGCTGCCGTCAGTTCGATGTCGACAACGACCACCGAATCCGAACACTGATGAGCCGCCATGACGCATCGGTGGTTTCGGTCGAGCCATTGACCGACCACCAGGTCGATACAGCGATCGCCGCCATGGGAATGGCGGCGGTAGCTCTCACTACTTATCAGCGCGATATCCTTCGTCTGCCTCTGCATCTGTCGTTGCTGGCCACCATCGCACACGAACCCAGGGCGCTGGACTTCACCAACAGCCAATCCCTGTTCGATGCCTACTGGGACTACAAGCGCCGGGCGATACGCAGTCGCGGCGGCGTCCAAGAAGGTGTCGATGCTGCTACTGGCCAGTTGGCGCGCGCAATCAGCAACCGGCAGCAATTGACTGTTCCTATCGCGATGCTTGATATCGACAGTTCGACAACGGATCTGCTTATCTCAGAACAACTGCTGGTACGGGACGGAGCACATATTTGCTTCTTCCACGAGGCACTCTTCGACTATGCGTTTGCGCGGCAGTGGGTACGGCGTGAGGACAGCCTGGTCAGCTTCCTCGCCGCGAGTGAGCAGGAACTCTTCCGCCGCGGACAGGTTCGCCAGATCATGACCCACCTTCGCACTAGTGATCCTGTACGTTTTGTCTCCGAAGTCCGGGCGATGCTGACGAGCACTGAGGTGCGGTTTCACATCAAGGACGTTGCACTCGTTGTACTGGGTGGCATCGATGATCCCAGCAGCGCTGAGCTGCAACTACTTTTCGATGTCCTGGATGCGGTGCCTGAGCTCGATTCGAGCATATGGTCTCGGCTGCGAACCCCGTCGTGGTTCGATCGGTTCGATGCCGATGGTCTGTTATCGTGCTGGCTGGAAGGCAGCGAAGAGCAACGTCGGCGAGCTATTTCGGTCATGACGGGTGTGGGGCCCGCGCAAGAGAACCGAATGACGGACTTGTTGATGGGTCGCCGGGACGACCCGGACTTCCCAGGGTGGGTACGGCACCTTGCGCGATGCTTGACTTTCCAGTCGAGCCATAAGTCGATCGAGGTACTCGTCGATTGCGTTCGCGCCGGCGGCTACGACCCCGACGCAGACCAACTCTGGTTCCGAATGCTAGACGTAGCCGTGACTCGGCCGGACTGGGTGGTCGAAGTCCTCGCCGCGTACTTCCTCCGGCCGCCTGCTCTTGAGCCTGGCGAATCGGGGAAAATCGCCATCCTGACGCAGCGATACACCTTCCTAGAGCAGGTGGTTACCACGGTGGCGACTACAGCGCCTGCCTCATTTTGCACATCGCTTCTGCCGTACCTTCTGCAGGTGATGGCCGCCACCGAGTATCGCGACCAGGGCGATCGGCCCCTCGACGACGCACATTTCTCATGCCGAATCCCCGGGGCGGAGCATCGCGACGACGCCGCTGAGGTGCTGTTTGCTGCTATGGGTACGGCAATTCGAGCCATGGCTGCCAATGAGTTAGCAACGCTGCGGCCCATCATGGAACTGCTCGCGGAAGATCGGCACGACGCTGCACAGTGGTTGCTATATCAAGGGTTTCTCGGCGATGGCGTTGTTTTCGCCGACTGGGCCTTTGCAGTGATGATGCAGGGTGCGTGGCGGTTCATGTGCGGCTATGTCTCCAATAGCGTGTGGGTAGCACGCGAAGTCCTTCAATCGATTTGCCCGCACCTCACGCACGAACAGCATCAACGTCTCGAAACCGTCATCCGCGACCTTCGATTCGAGTGGGAGAACCGCGGCCCCGGCTGGTACGCATTCAATCTGCTTTCCGGCATGTGCGAGGAGCGGCTGACCGAGACTGGCCGACGACGGCTGGGCGAGTTCCGCCGAAGGTTCCAGATCAATCAACCACCAGAGCCGGAAGGGATCGTCGTCTTTAGCGTAAAGGCACCGATTCCTGCCGAGCGCGCTCGTCGTATGAGCGACGACAACTGGCTACAGGCGATGGATGTTCATGACGGCGAGCGCGAAACTGCGAGCCAGACCGGTGGTGCACGAGAACAAGCGCGTGTGCTTGAAGAGTTGACGAAGGATGAGCCACGCCGTTTCGCGCAGTTGGCCTTGCGACTAACACCGACGGTCGCCGCCGATTATTCCAACGCGATCCTGCTCGGATTGGGTGCTGCATCGATAGTCGATTGGCCCGACACGGTGTTCGAGGTAGTGCGTCACATTGCGTCAATGAACAATGCAGACAACGACCTCTTCTTCGGGTTCGCGCTGCACCCTTATGCTGCGGCCGTACCCCTCGACATCGTCGAAACCCTGAGAGACCGGATGGTGAATGCCACCGATCCGGGAAACGACGGAATTCAGGCATGGCAGCGGGAAGAGGTCGGTGGCCAGCATGCCGACATCCTGACCTCGGGGATCAACACAGCACGTGGCAGTCTGGCGCGGACGTTGGCCGGGCTGCTGGCGCCAGATGCAGATGGTGAGCGGACCACTCTCGTTGTCCCCGTGCTGAACAGGATGGCCGAGGACCCTTCGGTGTCAGTGCGCGCCACTGCGGCTCTTCTCGTAGGTGCATCGATGCGCCACGCTCCTGCGGCCGCCCGAGCCGCATTCACTCGGCTGATCGACACCGACGACCGACTACTCGCCACCCCACCGGTCCGACAACTCCTGATCTACCTCGGCAACGATGACCCAGCAACCGCGATGCCGGTGGTAGAGCGGATGCTGGCCTCTACGCACCCAAGTGTCCGAGAGGAGGGAGGTCGACTTGCTACCTTTGCCGCACTCGAATGGCGGCGAACCGAGGCGCTCGCAGTGGCACAGGCCCTGGGCGCAGAGGTTCGGCAGGGAATCGCACAAGTTGCAGCGCACCGGTTGACGACCACGAGCGAAACCGCTGCTGCGGTAGCTATTTTGAATAGGCTTTTCCATGACCCCGCGCCTATGGTGAGACAGTCGGCCGCCGATGTGGCAGCTGTGCTCCGCGGTCAGGCACTATTACCGTTCACGCCAGTACTGCGAGAATTTATTTCCTCACCCGCCTTCGTCGAAGGAATCAGCCAGTTACTCATCACCCTGGAAAATGCGCCCGACAAGATCGACGACCTCGTTCTACGCAGCGTCCGCCAGTTCATCACGACTGCAGGCACCGATGTTGGTGACATCTCCACCCACGCAGCGGCCGAATCACAGCATGTGGGCCGGTTGATCATTCGAGGTCTCACGCAGACCGATAACCCCGACCACCGTTCGGCTTTGCTCGATGCCATCGACGAGCTGATCCGCCTGGGGTCTTTCGGCATCAACGATATGGTCAACGCCCTGGAAAGAGGCTGAGCTGCAGGTGAGTAGTTCGGCGGTTGACGGTCCGCCGTAGGTGACATGTCCGAACCCGGGCTGTTCCTGGAGTCTGCTCATCACCCCTCGCATCGACCCTGTGCGCCGGGCCGGGGCTTCGTTCAACCGCTTCCCATTCAGCGTTCCGAAGCTGAGAACAAGTGTTGCGATCTTCGATGGACGTGCCGTTCGCTTCAATACTTCGTCGGATCCCGGGTCCGCAGCCACCGCGCTATCGTTCCTGTTGGTCAAATCAACCTGCGCAGGTTACATATTGACCCTCATCGCCCACATCGGAGGTCTTTCGCCTGCCGGCAATGCGAAAGACTCGGCGACTTCGAATCCGAACCGAGCGTAATACGGGATGTTTCTTTCCCGCGTGCAGACCAGATACGCCGGGGGAGGGGAAGGAGACGTCACGCGGTCGGTGATCAGGCGTGCCGCGTAGCCTTGTCCTCGGACGCTCTGAGTGGATCCGATATTCGCCAGGTACCAGTGCCCAGGGGCGCGGGGGTGATGCTCGTCGAGGGTGCGGCGGACTCTGATTGCGGTCAGGGCGCGGGTTCGTAGGGCGGGTAGTAGGTCGGGAAGGGCGCGGACTGTGGTCATGGTGCTGTGGTCCCACTGTCCAGGTGGATCCCAGACGGCAACGGCCGCGATCTTCCCGTCGCCGTCGCTGGCAACATCGACTCCGCCGTGAGGAACGTGGAAGTACCGTAGCGACGCGGCGAAGTACACGGGTAGCGCACGGCGGCGCTGCTTCTGGTCGGGCCAGATGGTAGCCATCAGCGGGTCGCTGTCGAAGGCTTCGGCGAGAACAGCGGCGGCTTCTGGGATGTCGGTGGTGGTGGCGACACGGGTGGTGATCGGCACGGCGGGTCCTTCCGGTGGTTGGCACACTAGGGGTATGGACTTGGGGCGGTGCCCGTTCACGGCGGGGATTCATGCGGTCGATGCTCTTCATGAGGATCTCAGGACTCGCGGATCGGGGGTGCATCAGGCGGAGCTACCCGACGGTTCGCCGGTGTGGGTGGTCACCGGGTGGCAGGCGGTAACTAGTCTATTGGCCGATCCGCGGATGTCCGCGTCGAAGTCGGATTCGACCACGGGGTTCACGGGACAAAATCTTCCTGCAGCGTTGGATCAGAATCTGCTCAATATCGATGGTGAGCAGCATCGGCGGGTGCGGAAGCTGGCGGCGGAGGCCTTCGCGCCCGCTCATCACGCCCGGCACGAGCAGGTCGTGGTGGGCGCTGTCGCGGAGTTAGTTGATGCGCTGCCGGCGGTGGGGGAGATTGATGCGATGGGTGGGTTGTGCGAGCCGTTGCCCCCGCGGGTGATCGGCACACTGCTGGGTCTGCCTGACGAACAGTTGGGCGAGTTCCGTTCTGCGGCTCGGCCGATGTTTCTGATCGACACCTCCAGCGGAGGCGAGGCTGTTCAGGGCGCGATGTCGGCGATGCTGATGTTGGTGGCGGGGGTGATAGAGGACAAGCGGCGGGAGCCGGGTGATGACCTGATCTCCGACTGGCTCACGGCCCGGGACGGTCAGGATCGGCTCAGTGAGGAGGAGCTGATGAGTCTTGCATTCGCGGTGATAATCGGTGGGTTCGAGAACGTCACATCGTTGACCTCAGCGGTTCTGGATGAGCTGGTCCGCAACCACGGTGAGCGGGCCCGGCGACTGCTGGGTGTGCCGCCGGAGTTCGCGGGTTTGGTGCGAGAGGTGATGGGGGTGGTGGCGCCGGTGAATTATGCGTTGCGGCGGTTCCCGCTGGCCGATGTCGAGGTCAACAAAGTGTGCATTCCGCGGGGTCACACAGTGTTTCTGTCGTTGCGGTCGGCGCATCTCGATCCCGCTCGCCGTGAGGGCAGGGACCTGGTGTTCGGGCATGGCCGGCACTTCTGTATCGGTGCGGCGTTGGCCGAGATGCAGGCTGTCCATGTTGCGCGCGCTGTGCTGGAGAAGTATCCGCGGCTGGAGCCGGTCAAGCTGCGGGAACAGTACCGGTTGCGGCCATCGTGGCTGACGTACGCCTTCGCCGAACTCCCGCTACGAGCCGGTTGATCAGCAGAAGCTGGACACCATTCCAGGTACTCTGAGATCGTTAGGGAAGGCTGGACCACGGGATAGCTACTACCTCGGGGACTGACGTGATGCCGAAGCACGGATGGACGCTGGTCGAAACCCTGGAGCCGGACCGGCTCAGCGTGGTCGCGCGCGACCATCATGCCCGGGATCGGACCTCGTTCGAACGAGCCGTGCAGGACCATATCGGTGCCGGGAAAGCCCCGGCACGAGAAGCTACCCACTGGCTGGAGAACTTGATCGCCGACATGCGTCGGCGCCGGGAAACGGTTATTGCGCAGCGCGTTCTCCGCAACGGCCACGTGGTGGGGGTCCGGGCAGTGCCGGTACTCGCTCCCGACGACTCCCTGCACGGTGTGTATCTGTGGCTGGGCTCCGAGGATGTGACGCCGGTGTATCCGCCGGTGCCGGCCTTCGCATTTACGTGGGACTCGCGTCAACGGCTTGCGGAGATTCCTGCCTCGTTGTCTGTCGAGACATCGCGGTCACGCCTGACAGCGCCGGAGGTCTTCCGGTTCATGGATCCGGTGGACGGGCTCTCTCTGATCCGGGCGTTGTTGTCGTCGCAGCCTGGGCAAAGCTGGGCCGGCGCGGTGACCGTGACGGTTGGTGAGCACATACGGCCGGGGCATCTGGTCATGATTGCCGCCACGCCACCACAGGTGTGGCGGGGGCTGCTGTTCCAAACTTCGGCGACCCCGGCCGAAATGAGTCTGGAGGCTGCGGCGCTGGCTGCGATACCGCGTGTGTCGCAGGTGCACATGGTGTTGGTCGATATCGCCAAGATGCGGTTGATCCGGTGGATCACCGACCCACTACCCGAGGTGCAGTGGAAAGGGCAGGTCGATCAGCGTGACACCCCGCACCCCGCGGATGTGAGGCGGGTGTTCACCGCGGCTGCCGATGTATTCACCGGTAAGTCCGACTCTGCTGCGGTGCAGGGTGTTCGGCTACGGCGCCGGGGCGGCGGGTGGGTGGTGGTCGATGGCACCGGCGCTATCGTCACGACTCCGAGCGGTGGTCCTGCCCTCGCAGTGCTGCAACTACGCGTGGTGGGCTATTCCGACGAACCGGACCCGGTCGAACCCACCGATGACGGTCACCCGGGGCTCGATGACCCCGACTACCCGGATCCCCTCCCGGCCTGACGGTCCTTGACGAGCACCTACCCGTGCCAATGGCGTTTTGCTACTATTGGCGCATTCTTGTTCCCGGTACCAGTCTCTGACGGACGCCGGATGACCGCTCGAATCTGTGTGTTCGAGCGCGTTCTCATCCAGGCGATCGGGGAGGTACCGATGAACGACACGCCGACCGGAGTACGTGGACACTCTGGGGCCCGCGTGCCCGTCAGTGTGGAGATCAACCGGCTGTTCGCCGCGTTCCATATGCGAGGCTGCGACGAGGAAAGCAATGCCGCGGCTGCGGCAGCTGTCAGCCGCATACTAGGTCGGCCGGTCCTGGACCGCGATATAGCAGCCCTGCGTACGACTCGACCTGGGCAGGCCGCCGATCCGGAAGTCCTTGCTGCGTTGTTCGAACACTTCTGCCTACCGGTAAC
The DNA here is from genome assembly GCF_014645735.1 of Nocardia jinanensis. Classification (GTDB taxonomy): domain Bacteria; phylum Actinomycetota; class Actinomycetes; order Mycobacteriales; family Mycobacteriaceae; genus Nocardia; species Nocardia jinanensis. Next base: position 370,811 of record NZ_BMMH01000007.1, read on the forward strand.
GCAATTTACTTGCCACTCGAGGTCGCACGATCGGATCATCGAGCATGCCCTGCACCTGATGGCGTCGGTTCGGGATCTCGGCCCTGACGTCTATGCCCTGTGACACTCCGTCGCCGCAGGCCTGATCGAGATCGGCTTGCGCGCGGTAACCCGAGTGCAGAGATGTCGGTATTGGCCGGGCTCCGTGCGCGATTCGTCAGTGCTTCTCGTGGTTTCGTGCCCGGTAGCGCTGTTCGAATGTGTGCTGTATAGCCTCGTCGAGGTTTTCGGCGCGGTCTATGAGCCAGCGTCGGTAGAGCTTCTCGGTGGCGTCGGGGTCGTCGGGGGAGACCGGTGCAGCGAGTATCTCCCCGAAGGCGATCTCGATGAGTGGATGTACTGCCGAGCCACGGTTGGCTTCGAGGATGCTGGTGACGAACGGGCCGATGATCGCACTGATCGCTTCGTCGAGTTGTCCGATCGCGTTCGGCAGCTCCGAGATCGGTGCGGTGTGTAGCGACCGCTGTGCGTCCAGTAGCGGGAGGAGTTGCTCGAGACTCAGGTCGACGCTCGGTGCTCCGGGCTCGAGGGTCTGAGGTTTGGTGTCGGCCGGCACGGGTGGGCGGCGTTGGTAGTAGGCAGCGCGTGCCGAGCCGGGGGCCCAGCCGAGCCCGGTATCGAACTTCTGGAACGTGCTGGGCCGCACGCGGGCCGACAGCTCGCCACGCTCGGCGCGTCCCTGAGCCGGTATGGCGGGGCCGCCGCGGTCGTGGACCTCGGACATCGTGAGGTTGCCCAGTTGCTTACGCCTCTCACGCACCACCTGGGCGAAGAACTCATCGTGCGCTCCCATGCCACAGAACTGTACTCGGAAAGTACGCAAAATTTGCCGTAATTGGCCCGTTGGGGAGATTTATTCAAGATTTATTCTTGAAAAGTAAAGAGAAAGTTCTTAGCGTGGGTGGTGTATCTCACGCGACTAGGTAGGTGGGAGTAGTGGCCGCCCTGGTCGTATCCGAAGCCGGAAGCGAGGGAAGAGTGCCATGACCAGTTCTGTGGACAAGAGTTCTGATGCCGGAGTGGTCGGTGCCGCGGTAGCGGCAGCGTCGCGGGCTGCCGGGGGTGGCCGGTGTGCGGCCGTGGGGATCTGGGTTGTCTGGATGCGGGGGCCACGGGTGGTGAGATGCGAGTCGGTGCCCCGACTCGACTATGCGGTCCCGGCGAATCGTCCGAGTGGGGTGGACACGGTGGTGGTTATTGCTGTGGCGCCGTCGCGGTTGTCCGATCCTGTCATCGGCCGAGCCCGGGTGATTGTGGACTACCTGGAGGGACAAGGGCTCGAGGTTGGTGCAGCGCACGCGTGCACCCTGCACCAGGGGGCGTTGTGGACCGCGCTGTCCGGGCCTGCAGTCGGTGGCATTGTCGATCCAGGATCATCGGTGTTGGCGCCGGTTCGGCGGCATCGGTGGCTGCCCGGTTTCGGAACCTGTGCCCACCCGAGGCTGGTCTCCGTTGCGCTCGCACCGCTGGCTGCCGTCGTACTCGCTGCCCCGGCTGCACACGCTGCTCCTACAGGTCAGCCTGGTGTCATCTCCGAACCCGGGCCGGGGCAGGCAGGCATTACAACCCCCACGGCACCGGAAACACCGGGCCCAACCGACACAGGTAGCCCCGGTTACGCCGATCGTGTTGAGGACATGGTTGTGCCGGCGCCGGAGCAGACTCCGGAACCGATCTTGCCTGCCCCGCAGCCGATTTCCGAGTCGCAATCTGCGCCGCAGCTGGCTCCTGAGCATCACCGTGCGCCCGAAACTCAGGTCGACCCAGAGATCGTGCCGGAGCCGCAGGTGCTGACGCAGCCCGACACGGTGAGCGAACCTCAGGTGGATTCGGCGCCGCAGGCGGATCAGGCGGCGGCTCCGGTGATCGCGGCAGAATCCGAATCTGTCGAGGTCGCCCCGCAGTCAGTGGTCTACGACGGTGGCCAGGGTGCAGGCGACGCACCGTTGCCGACGTCGGCGGGCGAGGCCGCGGTGGGTGAGGATCGGTTGCGTTTCGGTGGGGTGAGCGTGCCGCAGCCGGAATGGATGACCTCGGAAGCTGCGCAGTGGGAGCGGGACTGGAACACCGTCGTAGTCCTCGAAGCCTCGGATGCCTTTGCACAGGCGGGAGTTCCCGACCCGGTCGCGGACGCGGTGCTCGGAGTCGATACCGAGCTGGTGCCGTTGCCCGAGGCCCTGGAACCGGTGGTGGCGGTGATCCCCGAGCCGATCGTCCACGAAGTCGAGGCGGTGGGCGGCGCGCCGGTCGCCGAGCTGGCCGCAGTGGTTGAACCCGCGGCGGCGCAGGTGGTCAACGAGGTCCTTGTTCACTGGCCGCCTGTGCTCGGCTGACCGGAGGGGTGCATCGACGATGAGAAAAGAATCGGACGAAGACCGACAGATCGTTCTCGACGAGCCGACTTCCACAGGCATGGTTGATTGGCTCGTCTCGGCCAGCACGCCGAACTCGGCTGACGATGGGCGGTGGCTGACCCCGCCGCGCCGTGCCTGTACACCCGGTCACTTACGCGCCGTTCTCGGCGGCGCGGTGGTGGCAGCGTTCACTGCCAGCGCGATGGTAGTGACCACGGTCGTCGCCGGGACCGACCACGCCGAGACCCCGATCGATCCGCCGATCCGCATTACCGATGCACCCCCATCGTGGCCGGCCGACGGCCGCGACCGATCACCGATAGTTACCGGAAGCAGCACCGACTGCGGGCCCGGCACTGTAGAAGCCGAGACCACGCTGGCCGGCGCGCGCCCGCTGAGAGCCATGAGCGGCGCGTGGGCGATCGCGGTGTTCGAGGCCGCCTACTACCACGCTCGTGACGCCGTTATGGCCCGCGACGTCGTCGCGACCGAGGCCGCAGTCTCTGATGCCACCACCATCCAAGCCGGCATTGATTCGGCGCCGCCGGTCACGGGCTATTGCGTACGGATCCGTCCGTTGACACCGGGCCTGTACGCAGTCGAGATCACCGAAACCCGGCCGGACACGCCGCCGACCGTGTGGCGGCAACGGATCTCCACCACCCGCCTCGACGGGAACTCGGTGATCACCGCGATCACCTCCGAGTAGCCCGAACGCTCACGTATCACCCATCCGAACCATTACTCGTGATGGTTCCCGATCCGCTCCAGTGAAGGGGTGGCGACCGTGCTGATCGCACTCACCGGACTGACTTCTCGCACCGGGGTGACCACCACTGCGGTCGCCCTCGCCGACTCGTGGCCGGGCCCACAACCCGCACTAGTAGTGGAGGCCGACCCTGCCGGCGGCAGCCTCGCCCACCTCACCGGTGCCGATCCACACCGCGGCCTGGCCAGCCTCTCCGCGGCCACCACCGCATCACCGGGCTCCCGAGTCGGCGGACATATCTGGGACCACGTGCAGGTGGTGGGGCGGGTGCCGTTCCTCGCCGCACCCGAACACCCCGCGGCAGTATCGGCGACGCTGTCGGCTCCAGTCACCGCCACGCCTCATTCATCGGGACCCAGGCTGGCCGACCTGGCGGTGATCGCCGACTGTGGTGTCCTTGACCCGGTATCACCCGCAGCACCGATTATCGTCGGCGCCGACGTCGCTCTGGTGATCGTCCGAGGCGACCTCACCGACCCCGCCTCCATCGGCCGGCAAGTCCGCGAGCTCACCGTGGGCTGTCGACGGTGCGCGGTCCTGATGGTCGGCTCACCCGACGCCAGCGAGTTGACCGAGCGCCTGGGAGTCCCGCGGTACTCGGTTGGCTCCCGATGAACCACCACGGCGCGGCAGCGCTGCTGAGCGGAGAGCCGTCCGGCCACCGCGGCCGCGACAACTTCACCTCCGCCGCCCGCGGGGTCGCCTCGGCGCTACACACACAACTGCGCCCCCCTCCACCGTCGGCGTCGAAACCCGCCCCAGCCTTCACGCCCTCGCGGTTCCCGGCTCGATTCCGGCGCCGCTCTCCCGGAGCCGCCTCCGGGTCGGGCGGTCCTCGCGTGTATCGACTGCACCCGCCCCCGGGCTATCGAAACCCCGTCGAAGAGCCACCCGACCCCGCGTCGGGTCTCGAATGCGACAGTCTGGAGGTCACCGCCACCGATCGCTCGACTGTCAAGCCCGCGACCACGGTGCAGAGGGACACTGCTGTTGCCCTGTCGACGACCGACGCCGGCCAGGGTGGGCCGCCGGTGTCGGTCGAGGTGTTCGGGCCTATGCGGGTGCGCTGGCACAGCGGCACCGGCACGGTCGATATCACCGCACGCCTGACACCCCGTGGGCGCGAGCTACTGGCCTTGCTGGTCTTGCGCCCGGAGGGGATGACTCGCGAGGCCCTGGTCGCCGACCTGTGGGGCGAGCAGTCTCCGCGCCGACCGGCCAACGTCGTCAACACCGCCCTCGCCAGACTCACCGCCGCGCTCGGTGCCGCCACCGATCACGCAGTGTCCCGGATCGTGACCGGCGACCCACTGCGCTATCTGCTCGATCCGGAGGTCTTCACTACCGACTTCCAACGCTTCGCGGCCGGTGTACTGCAACGCCGTCACGCCCGCACCGACACCGACCGCTACGCCGCCTGCCATCACATCGTCGACACCGCTGCCCGGGAGTCCTCGCAACAGATCTGCCCGCGGCATGGGCGGCACCCATTCGGGAAGCGGCCCGCCGCGACACGATCACCGCAGTCGGAGCATTGGCCGCCGCTGCCGTCGAGCACGATCCACGCCGCGCTCTGGACCTACTCGAAACAGCTCTCGATCACGACCCGCTCAACGAACTGCTGTGGCGCGACATCCTGCGCCTGCACGCTCGCCTCGGCGAGCACACAGCCATCGAACGCACCATGAGCCTCCTGACGCAAAAACTCTCCGATATCGGAGAACAACCCACGCCGCAAACCCGGGAACTCGCCGAAACTCTCCGGCGAAAATATCCACATTGAACCCGTTTGGCATATGCCACCACATCAATGTGTACCGCATCCAGAATACCTCTCGACGCGTCGGTCGAGAGGTATTCCTTCTATTCGTCCGAGTAGATTTGTACCCGAGCCACGCCTGTGAGTCGAGAAAGCATTGCCCTGAGGCGAGTGCGAAAGAGGTTGCTATGGTCCGGCGCCGGTGAGTGGACCAGAAATTCCGACACTGGAAGGCTCTTCGATATATGCGTACAATTTCTGGTATTCCAGCGTGAATGTCTATCTAATTGAATAGATGGCGATCGTTGCGGCTGTGTAGATATACGTGCCGTGGAAATGTGGATTCGTGGTATATCCGCTTTGAAATTGTGCGAGCTGGATCGGTGGGCAGGTAATTCTATTGCGCGTCGCTGCGTCGCGGCGGTGGTGAGCCGGTGGCCAGGTCTCGTGCGGTACGGCGGCATTAGGTGGGTCAATCGGGGGGTCAATCCGTGGGTCAGTCGGGGGGTTGATCAAGCTGACCCTCTCTGGCGTGGCAAAGTGCCAGGTAGGGGTCAATTTTCTTGGCTTTCGGCTCCACCGGATTACCCCCGTAGGGGCGGTGAGAACACATTGGCGCGGGTCGCGCTGCGGAACTCCGTCGGCGGAATCCGGCTGCTTTACCGATGCCTGCTCCCTTCTTTCGTGTGTGGTCGGGTGATTATCGCTCGAATTGAAATGGCCTTTGAATAGGCTTGGTCCGGCCGGCTTCCTCCTGTGCAGTTACCTGACGAGCGGGCCGGGATCATTTCATTCTTGCCTTGCTCTGCAATTGTTGCCCTGACCGGCGGAATTTCGTCGAAAATAGTGTGGAATGGTATTGAATTTCCGAGACGAGTCGAGATAGTGCCGACCGGCACCCCGGGGAAACCGAAAAATCATTCGATCCGAAATCGCCACCGCGCCACCGCTGTGTCAGGATCCGCCGTAGGCGGCGCACCACGCAATCGCAGGGCAAGGAGAAAAAGAGATGACAATCCCCACCGGACCCACCCACCGGCTCGGTAACGGAGAACTTCGTCGCATGGTCGCGAAAGCCCTGGTTGACAATCCCGGCGCCGAATACACGCCCCGCGAAATCGCGAAACTCACCGGCCATTCATCCGGCGCGATCGGTAACGCGATGAAAACCCTGACCGCCACCGGACAGGCCGAACAGACCAACAGCAAACCCCTGCGATACCGCGCCAACACCCACACCGGCGCGGCAGCGGCCGGGGCACCCGCCACCGCCCCGACACCGACCGCCAGCACCCCGGCCGCGCCCGCTGCGAAACCCGCCACCCGCCGGGCACGGAAGACGCCGACCGCACCGGCCCACAGCACGGCGCCCGCACGGTCCGGGACGGTGGTCACGCGCCCGAACGGGCAGCAGTACCACCTGCGGACCCTGGCCGGGCGCGCGGATGTGGACGTGTTGCGCACGATGCGGGACCACGAGGTCCCGGTCCTGTTGTACGGGCCGCCCGGCACCGGCAAAACGTCGCTGATCGAGGCCGCCTACGGCGATTTATTGACCGTGCAGGGGGACAGTGACACCACGGTCGCGGACTTCGTGGGCGAGTACACCCAGAACCCCGATGGCACCTTCGCGTTCGTACACGGGCCGCTGGTCCGGGCGATGCGCGAGGGTCGGGTGCTGTTCATCGACGACGCCACCCTGATCCCACCCACGGTGCTGGCGTGTGCGTACCCGGCCATGGACGGGCGCCGCGAGATCGTGATCAAAGCCCACAGCGGCGAAATCGTGACCGCCGCGCCGGGGTTCTTTGTGGTGGCCGGGCACAACCCCGGGGTACACGGGGCGATCCTGTCCGATGCGCTGGCGAGCCGGTTCGCGTTCCAGGTGCAGGTGGGTTCGGACTACGACCTCGCCGGTCAGTTGGGGGTCGATTCGAAAGCGGTGCGGGTCGCCCGCAACCTGGCTTCCCGACACGGAAAGGGCGAGATCGGGTGGGCGCCGCAACTGCGTGAACTGCTGGCGTTCCAGAAGATCGCGGCCGCCACTGACATACCCACCGCTGCGGCGAACCTGATCGGCGCCGCCCCCGAAGACGACCGCCCCATCGTCGCCGACGTGGTGCGCGCCGTATTCGGCGCCCGCCTCGAACCGCTGGCCCTCGGTACCCGCATCTGACCCTGCCCGCACCCACCGAAACCGCACCGGAAGGAACCGCCCGCGATGACCGGACACCTGATCTCCGACCCCACCACCACACCCACCCCACCACCGACGGCCGACGGGTGGGATGCCCTGTCGGCCGCCCTGACCGAGGAGGCCCCGCCGATCGCCGATCGTGACGACCTCGTCGTCACGATCGCGCCCGGCGCGGCGCACGGGCATCCGGCGGTGTTCATGCCCCACCGCGCGGCAATCGAACTCGATGGCACCGGCCTCGGTATAGACCCCGCCACCGCCCGCCCGGACCGCAACAGTGACCGCACCCGCTATGCCGCCACGTGGGGTGCGTTCGTGCACGAATGCGCCCACGCCCAGCATTCACGGTGGGAGCCCCCGGCGGTGGCGAACCCGGCCGTGGTCGAGGCGGCCATGCTGTTGGAGGAATCCCGGATCGAGGCCGCACAGATACGGCGCCGCCCCGACGACCGGCACTGGTTGCGCGCCAGCGCGACCGAGATCGTGATCGGCGATAACGGCGGTAGCGATGCTGCCGCACAGATTCCACCGACCCCCTACGCCGCCGCCCACACTGCGGCCCTGCTGCTGGGCAGGGTGGACGGTGGCATCCTCGAACCCCCGGAATGCGCGCCCGCCGCCACGGTCATCGAAACCATTCTCGGCACCGACACCCTCGAGAAACTGCGGGCGATCTGGCAGCACGCGCACACGGTCGACGACCACGACGGCACCACCATGCTCGCGCTCGGGCAGCGGTGGCTCGACCTCATCGGACCCGACCCCCATGCCGAACCGGACCCGGACTCGCCGCTGTCGGCCGCGATCGGCGCCACGGTCGCCAACGTGGCCAATGCTGTGAGCGCGCAGCCGGTTCCGGTCGATCCCGCCGAGGCCGCCGCCATCGCAGAGGAAAAAGCGGAACTCGCCGCCCGGCGCGCGGCGGCGCAGGCGCGCAAGGTGTTCGGCAATGGCACCGGGTCCTGCGCCTCGGCCAGCACTCGAACCACCCGCGCACCCCGCCCTGACGAACACGCCGCTGCCCGGGTGCTGGCGCGGGCACTGAACAATGCGTCGCGGCGTGAACGCGCCACCGTCACCACCACCTCCGCGCTGCCCCCGGGGCGGTTGCGGATGCGCGGCGCGCTGGCACGGGAAGCCCAACGCGCGGCCGGGGCGATCCCGACAGCCGAACCGTTCACCCGCACCACCCGCAAAACCGTGCCGGTGCCACCGTTGCGGATTGGGTTGGCCTGCGACGTGTCCGGGTCCATGGACAAATTCGCGGCCCCGGTGGCCTCGGCCGCGTGGATGATCGCCCGCGCTGCCGAGCTGGCCACGATGCCCGCCGCGACCGCCACGGTCACCTTCGGCGCCTCGGTGAAACCGATCACCTACCCCGGCACCACCCCGGCCCGGGTCACCCGATTCTCCTGCCCCGACTACCTCCACGCCATCGACGACGCGATCGAAGCCCTCACCGGTGCCCTCGACCTGTCCCGGCCGGAAAACACACGCCTGCTGGTGATCATCTCCGACGGCTATTACGACGGACCCCGACGCGACCGCGCCCAGAAACTCCTCGATCGGCTGCGTGCCGCCGGATGTGCCGTGTTGTGGCTGGCGCCGGACACCAACGACCCACCCGACCCCCTGACCGGCTGCACCGTCCACCCGGTCACCGATCCCGCCGCCACCGCCCACGCCATCGGTCGAGCCGCCACCACCGCAGTCCGGACCGCCTGACCTATCACCCACCCCGGGACGCGCACCCACCGCGCCCGGGGCGGGTGGGAGCGGGACAAGCCGACCGAAATCCGAAGGGGTGGAACGGAACCCACCCGACACCGCACCGACGGCAAGACAGGAGCCAGACGATGACCAGCGACACCACACCCACCCAGCCCGAACCCGACAACCCGGCAGAACGCTGCGGCAGCCCAGCCGGACAGTTCGATGAGTGCCAGATCGGGGTCGGGGACGAGGTGACCGAGGTGGAGGAACTGATCCAACTCCACTACCGGGCCACCGTCGCCGGGCTCCACGCCCTCGGCTCGCCTCCCCAATCGGACACCACGGCACCGGGTCCCGATAAATTGCTCACCTGGTTCCGGAACCTGCAACACCGTATCCGCGACGAGATCGACACATACGCCGCGCGCGCGGACGGCACCGAGGACCCGGGTAGTTGCGCCGATCACCATGACCGGCTCGAAGCGCTCTACGCCGAGGCCGCCGACACCATGGCCACCCTCGACAACCAACTCTGCACCGGCGCCCCCCTGCCCACCGCCTGGAACACCGCACCCCGGTAACGCCACCACCGACCGCACACCGCAACGGGCCCCGGACCGAACCGGGCACACCGCCCGCCGACACCACCCGAGGAGACCAGGACATGAACCGCAAGAACCAGACCAGCACCAGAGCGCGCACCGCCGCTGTCGTCCCGATCCGCCGCGAACCCGATACGGTCGAGGAGGCGCGCACCCGGCTGGCCGTCGCGTTCGACTTCCCGCTCGGACCGGTGCGCGAAAAGCGCATCACCGACGCCGTGCTCGCGCTCATCACCCTCGAAATCCGCCGCCGCAACCCCGCGATCACCACAGTGCTGTTCGACTGGGCCCCCTACGGTGGACTCGGTGTCGCCGGATTCCGCAGCCACGACGGCAACGCCGTCCACGACCACGAACTCGACCTCGATATCACCCACTACGCCAGCGACATCCGCGCTGCCGACAACCCGGCCCTGACTCGGACACTCCAACCGCCCGGGCTGTTTCGCCTCGACATGCCACTCGCCACCGGGCCCACGAACACAGCCCGCCCCATCGCGCTCGCCCCCATCTATGAAGTGAAGAACTCGGTCACTGGCGACCAACTCATCGTCTACGGTCGCGCTTCCGGCCACAGCGAAGGCAGTTACCTCGTCGCCCACGTAACCGGCACCGGCACTGTGATCGCCGCCCCACGAATCCAGTTGATACATCCCGAAGACCTCGTTGCCCACACGACCGACGCTGTCGATCTAATGCGCCACGGTCAGGCCGGGCACGCGACCGTCGTGCGGGCCAACCACACCACCGGCGCACTACGCAACCAATTGCCTACGTAGTCGATAAGTCCGAAGACTCCAGGAACGGGCCGCCAGTGGGTGCTGGCGGCCCGTTCCTGGGTCTGGCCGGTCTGTTGCCGACTGATTCTGGATCGCCCGGGTTGTCGTCCGCTACATCCTCAGGACCGGGTCGAGTGCGCGGTCCCCCTGTACCCCGTCGATGATGTAGTAGCCGACAGTCGGCTTCGGCGCCGTGAGGTCGCCGAGTTCCTGACCAGCCACTGAAGTTGACGTTCTGGCCAGTTGCTGTGGTTGTGGCAGACCGGTACCACGCAATATTTCGGGCGGGGCACTTTCTGTCAGGCGGGTGTGCTGAGGTGTGACTGCAACGGTCGTGTGAGCTGCTCTAGCCGCTGTAACCACCTGGGCCCAAATGCTCATTCAAAAGGTGGACGAGCCTTTCACCGTCAATGTAGTCGACCCGGTCGTTGTCTTCGGCGAGGGCATGAACGCCTCGAGTACATCGGCCGGTGGTGACTAGTACGCCGCCGTTCGCGCGTTCGTGCGAGACCGCGCCGAGGAGAGCTCGTGCTTCTTTGACACCAACGACTGGCCTTCGGTATCGCTTGCATTCGATGAGGAGTTTCTGCTTTCCACCACGGTGGGTCGTGCGTGCGATGAGGTCACGACCGCCGTCGCTACGCGGTGGTGTCACGGTGACGTCGAAACCCATCGCGCTGTACAAATGGGCAACCAGATACTCGAACTCACGCGGTTCGATACTGTTCAACGCCTCACGCCATGGGGCCGTGCTGTTGCTGATGTAGTACGCCTTGATGATGTCGATCGCGTCGGCGAGCCCATCTTTTCGTCCTTGGGGAAGCGTGTCCTGGTGAGTCCGGAGGTAGGAGTCCACCACCAGGGCGGCGCGTCCGGGTGCATCGGGTAGCAGATCGATCACCCAACGCACTCCAGGATGTGCATCTGCGTTCGAGAACGCCGCCCGCGGTAGCCTGCGGAAGTACTCGGAGGTTTCTTCCAGCTCCAAGATCCTTCCGCTATCGAGCGCCGAATCGAACGTTTCGGCGTCGAATCCGAACGTGCGAGCCTCGAACAGCAGGACTCGCAACAGTGCACGAACCTGATGCTCGGGCCGTTTGGTGACCGATGCCAGATACTCGTCGAGTAGCCGACGTGTGGGGAACGACCACGCCTGCACTTGAACATTTGGTAGCTCTGGATCCGGGTCTTCCGTCGCCGTCGCTGCAATGAGCCACTCCTCGAGCCGCCCGTCCCAGTAGATACCGAACTGGATACCTCTTGTAGCGGCATCCTGGGCTTCGTTCCGGTGTATCCGAGGCCTGTGCCCGAAGTCGTGCTCTAGTGATCGCAACCCACGCCGAACCGGCCAATCGTTGACCGGAGTCGGGGCAGTTCCCTCGAGCACGTGCTGAAAAGCCTCATCATCGCCGCAATCGGAGCAGATTGACGGATAGTTGCGGCTGCTGGTGTCGCGAACACGGGACAGCGCGGGATACTGCCTTGTCGCGCATCCGCAGCGAGGGCACTTCCAGGATCGCCCCGCCTCGCATAACGCGTAGATATCGCCTTCCGAGATTGCCACGACGTGCAATCCTGCCGTACAGCACCGACATTGCCGAGTTCGTCATCCTTCATTTGCTGTGGTCGATGCGGCTGGCGAGCCAGTCTGCGACATTGCGGACGCCCAGGTCGTAGCCGGTTTGGTGTACACCCGAGGTGTAGAACTCGGCGGCGTCGCCGCCCTGACGGACGAGGTCGGCCATATCCGACAACGCAGAACTCGTGGCGGGATCGGTGTGTGCGGTCAGGTCGGCGGCGAGACCGGTGAGCTGGCCGGCGCCGTCCCCGACGAGTGCGGCGGCCGCGGTGGCCGTGAGGTCGGTGGCCACCGGGGCGAGGCCGGTCAGCTCGAGGCCGGCGCCGACGGGATCGCCGACGGCGAGTTTGTCCGCTGCGCGCCAGGCGATGTCCTGCGCGAGGCCGATGTTGATGGCGATCCGGCCGATATCGACCCGGGCCACGAGATCGACCACCTGCGCAGCGACCGCGGTCCAGCCGCTCGGGTCGGCTGCGGCGGCCAGCGACAGAGCGCGCGCGACCAGGCGCAGATCGACCTCATCCGCGACCTGCACCAACGGGTTGAACAAGTTGTTCAGCTCGCCGCTGATTCGGTGCGCGCTGGGGATATCACCGGCCAGCACGGCCTGCGGGAGTCGCACGATGTTGTCGCCGATCGCGGGAAGATTCGCCGCAAACTCGGCCAACCCGCCGAGCACGAGGACGACCTGCCGGGTCACCGAGGACGGATCCAGCATCCCCGTCGAACTCGCAGCTGTGGGATCGTCGAGAAGAGAGGGGTTTCCGGTGAACGCGCGGCCGAGCGTAGTGAGCGCGGGCGATGTTTCGGGGGATGTGGCGCAGTACAGGTCGCCGGCCGCGCAGACGGTGCGGACTCGGTCGGTGAGGCTACCGAAGTCTTCACGCGGGCCCGCGATACCCTGCCCGGCGACCGGTGCCCCGAGTTGCGGTGTGCTCGGGTCGCGGTTCGGATCGGATAACAACCCGGCGGCGATGACCTGCGCCTCCGGGATCGGTCCCCGTTTCTGCCCGATCCCGGCGAGTACGTCGCCCACGACGTCCGCGCCCTGTGAATACCCGGCCAACACGACCCGCGTGCTCGGGCACAACCCTGCCAGGGCCCCGAACAGTGCTTGCACGCCATCGGATTCCGACTGCTGGTACGGGGCGGGCGCGGCGGTATATGGCAGCGACCGCACATCAATATCGGCACCGTAGCGGGTGCGAAGGTGGTCACCGATCGGTGCCAGTGTCCCCACGGCAGCGGCCGGATCCGCCCCGGGGGTGGTTTCCCCGGTACCGGGCACCAGTACCGCCGTCCACCGTGGACAGTTCACACTATTGGCGGGTTCCGCGCTGGCTGCCCCGGTAGCGACGGCCGTGACGGTGCTCGCTGCGATGGCTACAGCGGCGGCTGCCGCTATAGCACGTGCGGCGCGCTGTGGTGGCGAGGTGTGGTCGCGGTGCGTACGGCATGTACGGGTCTGCCGCGAGGTGAATCGGTGGTGGTTGAGCATGTGGGGCTCCCTGAAGGCGTCGAGTTCGGCCGGGCGGGGAGGGTTGTCTCGCCGCATCGGGAACTCCGCCTTTTCGGCCTTCTTTTGGACACGGCCGTTCAGAAAGCCCACTGATCGAGAAGGACGTGCCGCCCATCGCGTCGGCGATGGGCGCCACGTCCGTGATGCGCGTCGTTCAGGTGCGCGCTGGTCCGCGTCCGGCGGCGGTGTGGGCGGGCTGTGTGCGCGGTGGCTGCCACGCCGGGTAGGCGCGGGCCATCATGGCGGCCGCGGCCTGTTGGGCGGTGTCGTAGGTGCGGTCGGTGCTGGCGGGTAGTCCGGTGTGTTTGTCTACCCACTGCCACTGGTGGCCGTCGGTGTGCAGCGCGCCGAGGCAGATGCTGGTGCCGTCCTCGTATTCGGCGAACACGCGGTGCACAAGTCGGCACAGCGGTAGTGGTTCGGTCCGCAGCCGGTGGGCGGGTGTCGTGATGTTCATGTCGTGTGGATCCTTCTGAATCGATTCGCAGACCGTCGGTCCAAGCGCGAACAGGGACGGGTGGGACGTCTACTGTGGGTCGGGGGTGAGGGCGAATTTCTTGGGGCGGTCGCAGGTCTGTTCCGCGATACCGGTTTTGGCGAGTTTGACCAGCGCGTTGTGGACGGCGCCGGACGAGCGCCCGCCGAGTGCATTGGCGATCTGATGCGGGGTGAATTCCTCCCCGGGGTTGTCGCGCAGGTGGTCCTCGACCAATCCCCGTAACGCACCGGAGGCGAGCTTGTCCGGGTTCGGCGACTCCTCGCTGTTCTGCCCGGCAGGCGCCGGACCGGTAGCGGGTTCAGTTTCGGTGGCCTGTTCGAGCGAGATTGCGAATTCGGAATCGCTGGTGTCGCCGGTATCCGGTAGCGGGTTGATGTCGTGGTGGGTGGGGGAGTCGCCGGTGTCCACTGCGTGAGAGACAGTTTCGGTGCTTTCACCGGGCTCGGTGGTGGCAATGCTCCAGCGGGCGGCGGCGCGCGTGTTGGTGTTGTCGGTATGGCGGGTGACGCTGCCGTCGCTGGCCCACTGGTTGAGGATTTTGCGGGCCTTCGACTGGCTGATGTCGGCGGCGGTGGCCAGGTCGGCGGCGGTCGTGGGTTCGGTGTTGATGACGGCCCACAGGGCATCTTCGGCGGTTGTGCGGGCAGGATCTGTGGTGAGTGTGGACATGACCTTCCTCCTGGGAAGCTTTGGTGGGTGGTGTGTTTCGTCATGTCCCGGCCGGGACGGAACCCCGAGAATTCGGATTCATAGGGTTCCGGTCTCCATGGACGCTCCGTATGCGCGAATTGTCAAGCGGAACGCGAAGAGAATCGTCGCATAGGGCTGACGCACGTCATGAATCGGTGATTGCCAGTACCGCAATTGTTTCCGCTTCGAATGTGGCTTGACAACTCGCCGCGTATCGAGCGTTCATAGATCCGGAAACCCTGGAATCCGGTATTCCCACCGGAGTTCGTTGACCGTCACAGCCGGGACATGACACTCATTCCCCTATCGATATCCGGAGATAAGTCGTGTCCACTGATACTGAGAATTTCGACAACGACTCGGCTGTTCTGTCTGGGAACAGCCGTGGTCAAGGCCGGTGTAGGTGAGCGAGCTCGGTCTGGCTCTGCCGCCCGCCATCTGCCCCGGTCGGGCCACAGGGTGCGGAACCGGCCGCACCACCAGATCGATCTATCGACGACATGGAGACCTCTCATGGATAACATCGTTCTCACTGCCCGCCTGGACGAGTCCTACGCGATCATCGGTACGGGCGAATATGTCCGCCGAATGCGGAAAGTCCTTTTTAAGGTGGTTTCTGTCGATGACTGCGACCACGGGGACGGCCGAATTTGCACGGAGTGTGCGCCGTCGTGGCAGCTGGACTATGAATTCGACGAACCGTTCCCTTTCGAACGTGTTCGCCGGGTGACCGTCTGCGATCTGATCGACGCCGGAAAAATACGCGTGGGAGATACAGTGGCGAGTCCGGACAGTGATGTGACGGTGTTGATCACCGCGTGCGGTGGATTGATGTTGCCTGATGGCCGGGTTTTCGCCAATCCGTCGGCCGCCGCCAACGCTGCCCGCGTTCACTCCGCCGACTAGCACCCAGGATCCCGTAACCCGCGGACTCGCCAAGTGCGAGGCCGCGGGTTACGCGTGTCGCAGCCCATCCGGCACCGACCCTGCCGCCGTGGTCGCGTTTCGGCATGGTCTGCTCTTTGGACTTTTGGAGCGCTGCCGGGGCTGTGTGGTTCGTGGGTGCTGGAAGCGGCACTCCAGGCTCTCGTTTGTTGTCAAGGTCCAGTGTTGTCGGGGTGGTCGTGATCCCAAGGGAGGGGTTCGGCGAACAGGTGCTCCGGTTTCCACAGGTGTGCGCAGTCGGGGCAGATGCTGTCCTGGTGGTCGCAGTCGTCCGGGTCGGTGACGAGAGGGATTTCGACTTCGTCGAGGTGGTGGACGAGTTCGGTGCCGCCGGGAGGGATGTGGGCGAAGTCCACCAGTGCGCTGACGGTGTTCGGTGCAGTCATAGGGATCGGTCTCCTGTCCGGAACGAATGGCTCGGCCCACCCGTCGCGGGTCCGTTACTGCTGGGGCGCCGGTTCCGGAGCGGGTTCGGCGGGGCGAGTGGCGGCGTAGTAGTCGTCGCCGGTCCATCGGTGATCCGAGATCTGGACAGGCTCGCCGAAGGTCGGGGCGTGGAGCATTTTTCCGGCGCCGAGGTAGAGGCTGACGTGGTGGACGTCGGCGGTGGTGCCGTAGAAGAGCAGATCGCCGGGTTGGAGTTGGTCTTCGGGGATGCGGGGGCCGGTGTGGACTTGGTCGTAGGTGGTGCGAGGGATGGTGATGTCGGCTTCGGCGTAGGCGGCTCGGGTGAGGCCGGAGCAGTCCCACCCGCCGGATTGCTCGGGTCCGTTGCCGCCCCACACATACGGCAGCCCGAGTTGTTGACAGGCGAACGAGATCACGGTCGCCGCTGTGGCGCTTGCTGCCCGGATATCGGCGCAGTCTCCGCTGCCGGGAGGTGGGGTGGTGGCGTGGGTGGAGTAGCGGTGGGCTTGGGCGAGGACGTCGCGGACGTACCAGTCGGCGTGGTTGTAGGCGAAGATTGCGGCATACAGGTCGCCGGGGGCGCCGGAATCGCAGAGATAGTGGGCGGCTGTGTGGATGGCGTCGTGGGGGTTGTACCGCGATGGAGGGCTCGCCCCGCCCGGTGGTAGCCGGTGGCGGGCGACGACGGAGTCGAAGGTCGGGGCGAGGAACTGCATCGGGCCGGCGGCTCCGGCGAAGTTCTCCCCAGTGGCCACGCCGGGTAGCGGGGAGCGGCCATGGTCTGTTTCGACCTTGCCGATGGCGGCGAGGATCGACCAGTCCGGGCCGGGACAGGACTCAGCGCCTTGCTGGTAGCGCACCAGCATCTCGGGCGGTATATCGGTGAGGGCTTCGGTACTCGGCCCTGTAGCAGCTCCCGGGGCAGGGACCGGGGTGTAGTCGTAGACAGCGACGGTGGCGACAACCGCGGCGATGACGATCGAGCAGAACACCACCGCCGCAGCACCGGCACAGAGTGCTTTGGTCATCATGACGGCTCTCCCTCGCCGTTGGGCGGTTGGGGTGCAGGGGCAGGTAGGGCCGCAGGCCCGCTGGCTGCGGGTGGGACCGGCTCGTCGGTGGGCACTGGTGGAGGGGCGAGATGCGGCCACGCGGCGGTAAGTTGGTGTAGCGCCACCCGGCCGGTACTGGGTTCGTCGAGGGGCAGCCACACGCGATCGGCGGGGCTCGGATGCGCGAAGGCAGGGTCGAGGCGGTCGGCGGCGGCGGTTGCAACCGGCACCGCGGTCGGGTCGGGCAGTGTGCGCCAGATGTCGAGCAGGGCTTGGCGGGCGCTGATTTCGCGGCGGCTGGTGGGTACCCAGAGCAAGACAGGCGTGATAATGCCGGTGGAACGGGCGAGCTCGGCGTAGCCGGCGAGCTTGTTCGCGACAGTGGACAGGGTGATCGAGCCCAGGTCGTATTCGAGGAAGAAATCCAACACTGTGCCGGTGTGGGTATAGCGGCCGTAGGCATCCGGGCGTGCCAGATCGCCCCAGAGTTGGCGGCAGCGGGTTTCCGACCACCACGTCAGCACCTGCCCTGACCCTGGTGTGGTGGTGAGGGCGGTGAACCACTCGTTGATGCCGACGGTGTGGGCCAGAAGCAGGCTGTGTGCGATGCCCATGGCGTGTTCGTGGCGGTAGTGCAGGTCGCGGACTGCGATCCCGGCTTCGGCGGCCACCACGGCGGCGCCCGCTGGGGCGAGGACCCAGTGCATCGGGGCGCTGCCTCGGGTGCGTAGGGGCCGGAACCGGTCGAGGACGCCGTAGCGGTACAGCGGTACAGCGGTAGGAGGCGGCGCCGTGCCTTGGTGTAGGTGGGGAATGCCAAGTCGGCGAGTTGGCGGGTGGTCAGGACTCGGTGTTCGTGCAGCATCCGCAGGATCCACCGGTCCCGGGCGGTGAGCCGCACCACCAGCTCGGCGTGGTCGGTGGCCGTCACCCGGGCGCGCCGGGGAGCGCGCAGGTCGGATTGGCGGAGCGGGCGACTGATCATGTGAACCAACCTCCGAGAATCGAATTACCTGTCGGTCGGGCGACTTACGGCAGCTGCGGCGACGACGGTCAAGAGAGGCGGGGATCGCGGGCAACCGTTAGCCGGGTGGTTGGCTTGCTGAGATCCGGATCTCGTTCGGTCACCGGTTCGGTCGGCGCCTGCGGTGGTGTGGCGAGGCGTGCACGCGCCGCCGTGCGGATCTCGCGAGCACGGCCCGGAACAGCTGGCGGCAGAGGTTTCGTGGTGAGGGTGAACGGCGGAGCTTGCTGGCCGCGGACCAGGATCCGGGCGGCGGCGTGGTAGGCGTCGAGGTGGGTCAGGTCGTGTTCGGACAGCCAAGGGTTGGTGTGGCGGGCCAGCTCGCGGGCGTCTTCGGGAGAGGCGGTGAAGATGACCTTGTTGCGGGCGTTGGCCGAGACTGCGGCACGCATATCCGAGGGCAGTTGGCCGAGGTTCTGGTGTGCGAGGACCAGGGACAGGCGCAGACCGCGGGCTTCGGCGAGCATGTCCTCCACCGGGGTGGCGAGGTTGAGGAAGTTGTGGGCTTCGTCCAAGACAAGAGACGCGTCGGCGCGCTGGTCGGGGTGGGTAGCTACGCGCGCGGTGGTGGCTTGCCAGGTGCGGGCGACCAGCAGCGAACCCATGAGCCGGCTGGTGTCCTCGCCGAGGGAGCCCTTCGGGATCCGGGCCAGACAGATCCCACCCTGGTCGAGGACCTCGCCCAGGTCCACGGTCGAGGGTCCTGCAGCAAGGGAATCGCGCACGAATTGCCGGAACAAGAAGTGCCGCAGCTTGTTCAACAGGGGCCCGATGACTTGGTTACGGGCCGAATCGGTCAATTCCTCATACGAGGACCAGAACCCCCGCAGGATCGGGTCGCTGGTTGTTCGGGTGACCCGGGCACGGAACGCGGGTTCGGTCAACAGGCGGGGGAGGTCGGTCAATGTCGCGACCCCGGGCTGGCGGCACAGCGTGAGCAGACTCGCCCGCAGGACATCGTCGGTACGCGGGCCCCACCATTGAGCGAAGGTGCGGTGAAAGATCGTGGCCAGGTTGTCCACCGCTCGGTCGGTACCTGCACGATCGGCGGGTGTGTCGAGCGGATTCAAACACGGTGGCCGGCTGCGGGAATCGGCATCGAACAACACGACGCGGTCGGCGCACCGGCGGGGGAGGCGGGCGAGGATATCGGTGATCAGGTCCCCCTTGGGATCGACGACGACCACCCCGCGGTCCTGGTCGGCCTCATCGAGAATCAACCGCGCGAGCAGCGTGGATTTCCCGACCCCGGTCGGCCCGAGCACGTGCAGGTGATGGCGGGCATCGGCGACCCGCACCGCCACCGAACGCCCACCCGGGGTATCGGAGGCACCGAGGGCTTTCGCGTAGGTTGCCGCGACCGGGATCTCGGGTGTGGGTGCAATGGCGCGGGCACCGGCGCGCTGCACTCCGGGGATGGCCGGATCGTGCGGAAGGTGCGCGATCGCTGCTAGTTCGGCTACGGACAGCAGGTCGCCACGGCCGAGCCGTCTGTGCGCGAGCGCCGAGCCCAATCGTCGGTGGCGGCGGTGCCGGTAGTAGTTGTGATCGGTACACGACCCGAACACCACCGCCAGCGCACCCGCCCGCCCCCGCGCCACGGCTCTTGCCGCGGATCGGTTGCCCGTGTCGGGCACGGCGACGGCGTAGCGGACGACGCTCTCCCAGTGCCCGCCCCGGGCTTTATCGGCGGCAGCACGGTGCTCCGTGGTGTCCTGCATCGCCACCTGCCGGTCCTTCGTCCGAGTCGCGGCTGCAACGCGGGTTCGGCCGGAACGGCGAACCGGGCCAGGAGTGAGCAAGTCGAGGACTTCTCGTAGCAGCGCAACCGGCCATACGGTGGTGGCGTGGGTGCGAGTGCCGCGGCGGACGCGACGGCCGGTGACCGGCCGTGCCAGCACCTGCACGCAGGCGGCTTGGCCGGGCGCGAGATCGTCGGCGGCGGAGATCAAGTCACGGACCAGATCCCCACCGTGGTAATCGGTGCGGATAGGCAGTGCTTCGCGGCGTCCCAGTCGCAGCGCACCGCCGGAGAGTACCTGCCGTGCCTTGGCCCCGGGAAGTGGGAGAGGGCCTGTGGCGGTGTGGCTGGTCCGGGTGTGTGCACCCGGCCATGCCGAGGCCACCGCCCGCTCCACCAACCCCGGTGGAACTCGACCGGGAACCCAGATCCGAATAGCGACACCGGTTTCTGGGGTCACGGTGTATTCGAATCCGAGGTGTGGTTGCCCGAACACTGCGCGCCGCCATGCCGGGCGCAGTTGCCCGGTCAAATGCGCCCACAACGCTGCCGCACCTTTCGGATCGACCTCGGGCGGCGTGAGGACTGTGATCTGGCGGGCGTCGACACCCAGCCGGCGCTGGCGCACGCCGGCAAGAATCCGCGTGAGTGCGAGCACCGCCACTACCAGCAGGACGCCGGTCACGGAGGCCGGGCTGGTGACGACCCGTGCGGCAGTGTCGAGGAGGTCTCGCAGCGCTGTGGCAGGGTCGAGCAATATCCCACTCAGCCCGGTCTGAGCGGCCGAGTACCGAAGGCCCGGCATAGCCTATGCCGCCTGGACATCGACGTATGTATCCCCATCGCCCCGGTCATCCCCGTGCTCGTCGTCGAAGTCGATTTCCTCCGTGCTGCGACCGGCAGGAGCGATCACGGCGTCGGCGAGGTCGAGCCCGGCTTCCCCCGCATTGTCGGTGTCGGCGAGTTCGCTGGGGTCGGTGGTGATCAGTGCGTGTTCCTCGGGCGAGGCCATCGCCTATGCGGCGATGCGTCGCAGTCGGTGCCGAAATGTGTCACGTTGGAGCACTGGCAGGGGCGTTGGAACAGGCCACGCACCCGGTCCCGGCTGGCAGCCAGTAATGCAGTGGGTACTGGTTCGAGGCGTAGCTGCTGAATTTAGTCCGTGTCGGCGGGCGATCTCGAATAGCATCGGGGGCAACAGTCAAGGTCGGGGGCGGATCATGGGAGGGCATGTATGGATTTGACGGTCGTCACTGCTGCGGTGGCATTGGTTGCTGCGGGCGCGGGTGCGGGGTTGACCGAGGCAGCCAAACTCGCGGTCACCGATGCTTACGCGGGCCTGAAACAGATTCTTCGCAGCCGGTATCCGAGTGTGGACGTGTCGGGAGTGGAACGGCGTCCCGACTCCGAGGCCAAACGAGTATCACTCGAGGAAGACCTGACAGAGGCGGGCGCGGAGACCGATGAGGATCTGCTCGCGGCCGCGCAGCAGGTCATCGACACGATCGGTGAGCACAGCCCGGAAGCCTTCGAACGGATCGGCCTGGATTTGGCCGATATTGAGGTCGGTGGATCGTTCAACGCGCACCGAATCCACGCCTCCGATGTCGGGGTACGGGTGACCGGCGCTAAGATCGCACAGGACTTTAACGCCACCGACATCACCGCCGGGGAGCCGCCCCACCCTCGGTGAGTGTGCCGGGGACCGCCGGTCCCGACACACACTTACAGCCCACCGGCAGTGCCAGCGCGGGCCGGGCCGGGCCGGTCACGGTTCAAATATCCGGTTCCCCGATCGGCGGGAACGTCGCCATACAGATCGTGAACCGGGCAGTACGACACGACCTGACCGAGCAGTTGCTTCGGGTCGGCGACTTCCCTGACGTGCCAATTCGGTTCGTGGAGCGAGCCACGCTGGAGGAGATCGCTGACGGGTTCCGGACCAGTACCCAGGTGTCGTTGTGTTCGCTGACCGGTCTGCGGGGCATCGGCAAAACCCAGCTCGCTGCCGCCTACGCGCGTCAGCGGCTGGCAGAGCCCGTTGCGGGTGTTGTGGCCTGGTTCAACGCCGAATCCCGTGAAAAGCTGGAAGCCGAACTCCACCGTCTGGCCCTGATCCTCGGTGTCGCCGACCCCGACGGTGATGCCCGAGCCTCGGCTCGGGCTGTGGTGCGGGCGTTGAACGACCGGTCCGGTCGGCATCTGCTGATCTTCGACAACGCGGTAGACCCCGACCTGATCGCCGAGTACCGGCCCACCCGGTCCACACGAACCCTGATCACCAGTACCGACCACCGATTCGCGGTGATCGGTACACAGGTGCACGTCAGCACTTACACCCGTGACGAATCGGTGGGTTATCTGATCACCCGCACCGCCCGCACCGACCCCGCCGGTGCCGGCGAACTCGCTGAACTCCTGGGCGACCACGCCCTCGGATTGGCGGTCGCGGCAGCAACGATCACCCAGCGCTCCACCCGGTTCCCCACCTTCGGCGACTACAGCACGTTCCTGCGCACACGAACCCTCGCCGAGACTCTGCCACGACACCCGGGCAGTGACTACCCGCTCCCCATGGACACGGCGCTACGAGAAGCTGTCGACGCAGCCGTGGACCACACCTGCGGACCCATCATCGATATGTTGTTGCGGGTCATCGCGATACTGGCCCCCGAAGGTGTCCTGGTCGACACCCTGCACCGGCTCATACCCGAGGATCGCGGGCTTGTCGCTGATGCCATCGACGCCTGCCGGAACCTGTCGATCCTCACCGGCACCGGCGGTCGGGTCGTCATGCACCGCCTCACCGCCCGCGCCCTGCGCGAGTACCGCCTCACCGACGACGAAACCCTCGACGCCACAGCTCGATCGGCCGTGGCAATATTGCGGCCGGATGTGAGTTACGACTCGCTCACGGTCCACGATGCTGTCGTGGTCGCCGAAACCTCTGCGCATCTGGACCACGCATGGTCAGTAGTAGAAGACCGCGCGATAACCACTGAGACAGCCGCTGCGCTCCTTCGATCACTGTCCGCTACGGTGTGGCATTCCGCACGGTCGGGTACAAGCCTGTCCGCGACCATCGAACGCGGAGAACACATCGCCGCGAGATCGTCCACGCTCCTGGGCTCCGAGCACCGCGCCACTTTGACCAGCCGTAGCAATCTCGCTGACGCCTACCGGGAGGCGGGGCGGGTGGGCGAGGCGATCGCCCTGTACGAGGCGGTCCTTACCGACTATGAGCGGGTGCTGGGCTCCGAGCACCCCGCCACCTTGACCAGCCGCAATAACCTCGCTAGAGCCTACCGGGAGGCGGGGCGGGTGGGCGAGGCGATCGCCCTGTACGAGGCGGTTCTCACCGACTATGAGCGGGTGCTGGGCTCCGAGCACCCCGCCACCTTGGCCAGCCGCAACAATCTCGCTGACGCCTACCGGAAGGCGGGGCGGGTGGGCGAGGCGATCGCCCTGTACGAGGCGGTTCTCACCGACTATGAGCGGGTGCTGGGCTCCGAGCACCCCGCCACCTTGACCAGCCGTAGCAATCTCGCTGACGCCTACCGGAAGGCGGGGCGGGTGGACGAGGCAATCACCCTGCACGAGGCGGTTCTCACCGATCGTGAGCGGGTGCTGGGCTCCGAGCACCCGGACACCATGGCCAGCCGTAGCAATCTCGCTGACGCCTACCGGAAGGCGGGGCGGGTGGACGAGGCAATCACCCTGCACGAGGCGGTCCTCACCGACTATGAGCGGGTGCTGAGCTCCGAGCACCCCGCCACCATGGCCAGCCGCAACAACCTCGCTAGCGCCTACGCGACCATGGGGCGGGCGGACGACGCGATCACCCTGCTCGCGGCGGTTCTCACCGATCGTGAGCGGGTGCTGGGCTCCGAGCACCCAGACACGTTGACCAGCCGCAACAATCTCGCTTACGGCTACCAGGCGGCGGGGCGGGTGGACGAGGCGATCACCCTGTACGAGGCGGTCCTCACCGACTGTGACCGGGTGCTGGGGTCCAAGCACCCGCTCACGCGGACTGTCGATACCAATCTGTGGTGGCTGATTTCCAGCCCGTTTTCGGACTGAGCGGATAGAGACTCCGACTTATCGTCAGCTGTTGTCGACTGCCTCAGGCGAATCGCGCCGCGCGTGACACGATCCGCTCGGCGTAGGGCTGAACTGCCGCAAATCCCGAGTTGACAGGTAGCCGCTCATCGGCATTACAGGGCGTTCGGCGGGTCACCGGACGCCGGTATCGCATTGCAGATTTGGAACATGTTCACGCAACGAAATACGGCAGTCGGTGTCCGACGCCTCGCTGTGAGGCCGTCCCCTGACGGGTGGTGAACAGCGGACGTCGGCGCTGCGGTTCGATACTGATCATCCGACTGAGGTGCTGTCGAGATTCACGAACACCAAATCGAGCGGTGTTGGGATTCGCAACCAAGGTGGTGCCGAGATTCGCGACCAGAACCAACTGGCCACTGGCTCGCTGCGAGAGCGCTGTGCGTGGCTGATCAGCAGACTCGCGTGGACTGTGCCAGCGTGCATTTACCGACTAATCGGTGCACCCTTCGCGGTGTCTCGGCATACGTGGCCTACGAAGCCAGGTATCAAGTTGAAACGTTGTCCGGGGCGTCGTCGCCGGGGCGGGTTGAGCGAAGCTGGGCATGGAGGCGTAATTCGCGAGCAGCCGAGATTCATTCCAGGGAAAGGGCGTAGACGGCCCGGTCCCGACCGGGGCCTTTGAAGTCGGCGGTCACGGAGATTCCGTCGACCTCATGGTCACCGACTACGTTGTCGAATCCGAGCGAAGTCCAACTCGCGTGTGCTGCCCGGTTGTCGGGTTCGGAGGTCAGATATAGGCGGCGGCAACCCCAGACCTCGGCTCGGGATCGCACGGAGCCCAAAAGTGAGTGGGCGATACGGCGGCGCCGGTACTGCGGGTGGACCATGACGTCCTGGATGTACACATCTGCGGGGTCATCCTGGCTTCGGAACGCCATCACCGCGCCGGCAATCGTGTTGTCCGGGCTGATCGCCACGGGGCAGGTGGTGGAGAACAGCGTTGCGTACAGCCAGTAGTCGGACAGGGTGCGTGCGCTGATGTAGGGCTCGCCGAGCCGCATCAGCTCGCGGACGTCTTCGATGTGTTCGAGCTGGAGGGGGGTGATGATCAAAGGTTCTCCTTGGTGCGGAACTTGCGCTCGAGCCTGGCGAGCTGGGAAATCGTATCGGCCGGGGTGACAGCGTCTGCGACGCTTCGGCCGATGATGGCGATGTCCCAGTTGTCATTGTTCAGCGCGTCGTCGTCGGGGTCGAAGCCACCGGAGACCGCAACGGGCAGCTGGCTGTACCTGCGTATTTCCGCGGCTGTGTCGAGTGGGTGGTGGTCGCCGCGGACACCGAGGTCGATGTTGGTGGTGACGACGAATCCGTCGATTCCGGTGCGCTCCATATCGCGTATCCAAGCCGGTGTGACGTGCTGGGGCGCAACGTCGAGGGTGAGCGCGACGCCGAGCCGCTGCGCCGCGGCGACGGCGGTGGAAACGCTGGCTGTCGACGCGGGGCCGATCAAGAGGACGACATCAGCGCCCGCTTCGGCGGCGAGCTCGACCTGGTCGCGTCCCCAATCGGAGGACATCATTTCAGCGACGACGGCTGTGTCCGGTGTGCAACGCTTGATGTTCTCGATCGCGGCGATACCTGCCCTCTTGATCAGGGGGTCGCCGATCTCGATGAAGTCCGCCCCGGCTTTCAGCGCTACATGGGCTATCTCGATGGCGCGGTCGAGCGTATGTACGTCGAGCGCGATCTGGAGGGAGCGTTTGCCGCGGCGGCGTCGATACCATTCGTGGATACTCGTGGTTCCCCGCTCATGTCGCCGCCGGACCGCACTGGCCTCCCGAGCCGTGAGCCAGTGTGTGGAGCGTTCGCCGCAGGAGACGAGAGACTCCTCGATTTGGTATGGGAGCGGGATCCACCCTGATCGCACCTCCTTGAGCAGGCCTATGAGGCCGATGCTTCCAGCCGGAAGCGAATCGGGGGTGGCGACGCCGCTCAGCAGCTGTATTCGGGTCACGAGCTTCGCGACCTGCGTGGGCGGCCGGAGCCAGGTTTTGTCGGTCGCGACAATGGAGAGGATATCGTCGGCAACCGCTCGGTCGGACGCGGGTTCTCGCCTTGCAGCAACGACTCCCCGGAGGGCTTGCTCGCGCACATGCCAGTTTCCGTCAGCGAGGAGTCGGCGAAAGACACGGTAGGCGTTGGGAGTATCGAGGGCGCTGACGATCCGGGCGAGGCCGGCTCGCACTTTGTAGTCGTGATCAGTGGCGAGCTGCTCGATGACAGCCTCCGCCTGTGGCGGGCCGAGGCTGTGGCGTCTGGGCAGCGATTCGGCGAGCGCAGCGCGTACACGCCAGTCGAGGTGGTGCACGAGCCGGTGCAGGACTCCACGGGGATCATGACCCGGGCCGGTGAAGAGATCGAAATAGCGGGCGAGGAACGCGGCTTCCGGCGCCGAGTCGAGATCGATCTGTGTGGAGATGCGGGCGCTTATCTCCACGTCGAGTACATCTTCGACATGGCGTGCCATGTGGGGCCAGATGTCCGATCCATGGGTACGCAGTTGCTCGACCAACCACTGGGCGTGCCGGTCGCCGAGTACTTCGGGAAGAGCTGGTGTTGCCAACACCGCGATGGTCAGCGCCTGTGCCCGCGCATGAGAACAGCGGTGGGCAGCTGAGCGTACGACCTCGTCTACCAGCACTCCGGCGGAGACCATGGTGTCGAGCAACATCGGCAACGCAATATCGACATTGACCGCTGGTGCCGAGGCGATGACCCCGATGAGGTGGCGTGCGCGGGCGTCGAGAGCGCAGACCAGGAAATCGAAGACAGTGCGCGCGGCAGCCGATTGTGAGGCTCCGGCGGCGAGCTCGTTGAACGCGGCGACGGTGGTCGAGGATCTCCCGAGGTCGGCCATCTGATCAGCGATCCAAATCGCAAGAAAGTAAGCCGAGAAGACGCCGTGGGTGAATCGAAGATACTGGTCAGGGCCCTGCTCCAGGAACGGGGAAACCGGACGCCGGGATTCATTGGAAGCGAGGAGTGTTCGGGACGAATCGACCAGACCGCTGGGTATCGCATCGGGTGTCAATTCGCATGCGATCTGAGCCAGGTGGTCGGTGGTCGAAGCGACGGGTTGCGGGTGCTGACCGAGAAGTGTTCGTACGCAGTGGTCGACAAGGTGGAATCCATTCGCCACACGATCGTTTGTCCCGCCTTGGACGGCTTGTCCGGCGCCATGGAGCATCTGGGAATACAGAGGGATCGTCGCCAGCGATTGCAGCGGTGGCGGTAGATGCGCGAAAGGGGTCTCGTTCTCGCGACGGGTGGCATCCCACCATTCGCGTGTTTCGGCGATGGACCACGGCATCACGGTGTACGAAGCCGTCGGAGACGCGCCCACGCGGCCGAACGTCGACGCCGCCAAGATCGGGAACGAGGAGAGATCCAGCTCTGGCGGTGTCCGGACTACCAGTACAAACCGAAGGTCGTGTGAGCTGGTTTGACGCAGGATGGCATCGACCTGTCGACCTACAAAGGAGAGTTGCTCCTCCGACGCGATACCGTCCACGACGACCATGAGCGGACCTGCCAACGCGTCGGCCGCACGTTCCAGGGCGAGTAGCGCATCATCGCCTCCCGGCAGGGATCCATACCGCAAGATCTCGGTCGCCAGATCCGTGGTCGGTAAGGCCCACGTCGAGCACACGTGGAGCTGAAAATTCACATGGTCTGCGCCGTCGCGCATCAGATACTGGGAGAGGCAAGTCTTGCCGCTGCCCAGACCGCCGGCAATGACGAATACCCTTGCTGTGGATTCCAGGAATTGCCGAAATCGCGATACGGCCGCTCGCTCTACGCGGTACGGCCCTTCGAGGAGAGCTGCTCCGGCCGTTTCCATAAGGAACACGGTCCGCGGTCCGGAGCGATCGCCGAGCTGATGCTCGACCGGCGCCGACCGTGCGGGCCCTGTCCTGTCCTCAGATGAGTCGCCTCGCGTTGCGGACTGCAGGATGAATTCGAATCTGGTCACTACATCCGGCTGGGATCGAGCCAGTTCCGTATCAAGAATCTGTTGCGTCTCGTAGCGCAGCTTCGCTTCGGCCCCACGTCGTTCCCAGTTGGAGACCGCCGCATCGTTGACTCCCAGATGAGCGGCGAATTCACGGACGCTCATCCTCGTGGCCTCACGCAGTGCGCGCGCCTCGTATCCCGTCCATCTGGCCACTACTGATGCCATCAGCCCGGCTCATCCCCCTTGTCGAATCGCACGGAGACCGCCGATCGGCAGCCATCGGAATGCGAGAGTAGGGCAAGTCTAGGACAGCGACCCGTGTTCATGATCTGTCTCCGATGCCAGCCTGAATCAGCCCGGTTCGCAACGCCTCTGAGCCGAGCGAATCGAACCTGTACCGGCAATCCCGAAAGGGCAGAGAAGATGCATCCGCAGCACTTGGTGACCTGTGTCCGCGCCCGCACAGGTAGCCCGCTGACCCGCGCCGCCATCAGACGAGTCGGTGAATGCAACTGCGGCGGCCCGGGCTGTCAAGACGCCGGTCGAGCGGGAATGACAGGCTCGTCATGTCCCTTGTGAGAGAACTTCTCGCTGATGAGGTCGTGCTCGAGCTTGCTTGCCGGGGCCTGCCAATCCTCAGCTCGAGTCCGGTCGTCGAGGCTGCGTCCGAACTGGGCGACTTTCATGCAGCTCTGTACCTCGAAGCCGGTCCCGGAGTTCTCGATGCTCAGCGATTGCGCCTGATGCGCGACATCGACATGCTGGCCGCCGCCGCGGCACCGGACCCTCGGTTGGGCGCGCGGACGAACACTGAATCGTTCGGTGCTCTGGTGGACCAGATCGCGAGCTGCTGCGCGATCGCCTTCCGTGCGCCCCGGTCACGGGTCGGGGCATGCGAAGTCGACGATGCGCTCGCTCAGTTGCGCTGGCTGGGTGGCGAGTACAGCGACCTCATCGACGAGGTCGCCACGGGTATCTGCCGTCTGCCTCCGCTCGCGCACTCCCGCGTGGGGATCTTGGGTATCAGGCTGCTGACCTGCCGAATGCCATAAGGAAAGGCCATGAGGAAGGCCAGTAGAAGCCACTTGTCCCTGTCGCCCGTTCGGCACGGGGACCAACAGCCGAACCAGAGTTCGAGAACGAAAGGGTTGAGCCTCCGAATGAAGTCGGCGGAAAGCACGAAGAACACCGGGGCCAAGGGATCCGGCCGATGATAGCGGTGCCGGCCCCGCAGCCTGGAGTCAGTCCTGCGGTTGGAAGCGGGATGGTGGTGGTGCGAGGCCGGGTGGCGTTGTACTCGCAGGAGTTCGCAGACGATCCCCACGCCGCCTACCGGGACATGCGAAAGATCTACGGACCATTGGTGCCAGTATGGCTGGAACCGGAGGTCCCGGCGACGTTGGTGGTCGGCTACCGGACCGCTCTGCAGATCCTCAACGACCCTGACCGCTTCCCCGCCGACCCGCAGATCTGGGAGCGTGACATCCCCGACGAATGCCCGGCCAAAGCCATGCTGAGGTGTCGCCGCAACGCGGTCCGTACCGCCGGTGCAGAGCACGCCCGGTACCGCCGGGCGATCGTCGACGCGCTGGCCCCACTCGATTTGTATGCCGTGGAGGCGGCAGTCGACCAGGTTGCCGAGCAACTGATCAATGCCTTCTGTGAATCGGGGATCGCAGAGCTACGCGGTCAATACGCGGCGCCGTTGACGTTCCAGGTGATGAGCCAATTGCTCGGGCTTCCCCCCGTCGAGGCGGAGCAGGCATGGGCGGACATGGCCGCGATCCTGGACGGCGTCGCCGAGGCGGGACCGCGGTTCGCCGCAGGCCTGTACCAGGTCGTCACGGCCACACGCGCTGCTCTGAAAACCAGCGGAACCGCCATGCGCAACAACGTCATCACACGGTTGATCACACACCCGGCCGACCTCGACGACCGGGAGGTCGTTGAGCAGTTGGCCTTGCTTCTGGGGCCGGGCACAGAGCCGGCCGCCAACGTCATCACCAACACGGTCCTGTTGATGATGACCGATCCCCGGTTCGCCGGTGGGATGCTCGACGGTTCGCTCTCGATTCGTGACGCCATCGACGAGGTCCTCTACTCGGACACCCCGCTCATGAATTTCTGTATGAGCTACCCGCGGCAGGCGCAATTGATCGAGGGCGTATGGCTGCCCGCGCACCAGCCCGTGGTCATCTCTATGGCTGCCGCTAACAACGATCCTGCGATCCTGCCCGTCGGCGGCGACCGTTCCGGCAACCGGGCTCATCTGTCGTGGGGTGGGGGACCGCACGAATGTCCGGCGCAGTCGCTGGCAGAAATCATGATCCACCGCGCCATCGGCCAGCTTCTCGACGTCGCCCCCGATATCGCGCTCGCCGACCCTCACCACGGAGTGCGATGGCGACCCGGGGCATTCCACCGTGCCGTGGCCGAACTCCACGTCGTCTTTGCTGCCTGTCCGCCGCTGCGGCTCGCGATGCCACCACAACTCCAGCTATCAACTTCTGCCCGGGAGATGAACCGATGACGGCATACACCGTGAACCAGGAACCGATCGTGTTGACCGGCGCCGACCTGGCCGCCGAGCTGGCAATGCTCCGCGCTCGAGGTCCGCTGGCCCGGGTGCCTGCGGGTCCAGCCGCCGATCGTGCACATGCCGTTCCGGTTCGCGGTCGAGGATATCGATATCGACCTCGACACCGGCTCCCTCCGGATCGCGAAAGGCGACGTCCTGCTCGCCTCGCTGGCCGCCGTCGGACGCGATCCGCGGATCCATCACGACCCGGACCGATTCGATCCGCGACGCCGGGTGAAAGACCATCTCGCCTTCGGACACGGCGCTCATTTCTGCTTGGGTGCGCCTCTGGCTCGACTCGAAGCCACGATCGCACTGCCTGCCCTGTTCACCCGGTTTCGGGACATGCAGCTGACCACTGGTGCAGGCCAGCTGAAACGGCTGCCCAGCATCGTGGTCAACGGGCATCAGGAACTTCCGGTGTCTCTCGGACTGCCGCCGCGGACCTTCGCGGATGCTCGTCAGCCAGGCCACCACGCGCCAGGCGATCGCCGTGGTGAATGACCCAGGCCGGATCGGACGTCGAAGTGGTGGTCACGGAACCAGTACCGTTCTTCCTGGACGCATTCAAGGGGTTCGCCTGTGGGCCCCAAAGCTGTGGGTCGAGTGCGGGGTAGCGGACAACGTCGCGACTGCAAGACCGGCCCTGCGCTCGCCCGACCACAGCTCTCGTTGACGCCGCCGACGCGGCCGATGGGATGCCTGGCCCGGTGGTTTGTGACGGGTTGATCCCACTGCAGGGTGATACCCGGCGTCTCGTAATATCTTTCGAAACCGCATGCAGGCGGAGCGGTCGGGGATACCTGCGCGCAGGAGCGCAGGTCTGGTAACAGGGGAGCGACGATGTACTTGTCGTGCGTGCGTGCTGAGAACTTCCGGATTTTCGGATCGGCCCCAGGCGAGCACAGTGATGAAGATGGTCGTCTAGAGCTGGAGCTCGACCGGGGTACGAACGTGCTGGTCGGTGAGAATGACAGCGGAAAGTCCGCGATTATCGACGCGATCCGTATCTGTCTGCTCACCACCGCGGCGGACTACTCCCGGGTCACCCGAGACGACTTTCACGTCGGCCCTGCGGGCAGAGCAACATCCTTCACCATCACGTGCGGTTTCACCGAGCTCACCGTGGAGGAACAGGCGACCTTCCTCGAACTCGTCACGACCGACCGCGGGGGCGTTGCCAGCCTGTTCGTCACCGTACATGCCGAAATGATGGACCCGGTACGTCCGAAGCGTATCTCGATCAGTACTCGAACCGGACCGGACGGCAGTGGTCCTGCGCTGGACGGTGCGGCGCGCGAGCTACTGAAGGCGACCTACCTGCGTCCGTTGCGCGACGCGGAAGCCGAAATGCGTTCTGGTCGCGGATCGCGGCTGTCGCAGATCCTGGCCGGCTACCCGGCCATGACCGCCGAACAGGTGGACGATTTCGATGAAGAGGCCGACTCCGCAAGCACTCTGGTCGGAATTCTCCGTCGTGCCGAGCACCATCTGGCCAAGAACAACGCAGTACTGTTAGCACTCGAGGACATCAATGGCGACTACCTCAGTAGATTCGCGATCGGTACCGATAAACTGCGGGGCCAGATCACAGTGTCCGGGGACGCTACGCTGGCCCGGGCGTTGGAGCGGCTCGAGCTGGCCTTGACCCCAGAGACAGGCGAGTGGACTCGGCGAGGGCTCGGGTACAACAATGCTCTGTTCATGGCTGCGGAGCTGCTTCTGCTCGGCAATAGCGACATCGCGCCCCTGCTCCTGATCGAAGAGCCTGAAGCGCACTTGCACCCACAGATGCAGGCCCGGATCATGGATCTGCTCCAAGAGCGCGCCCAGATCGGTCAGGACAGTGTGCGCTCCACCGCTCCAGTTCAGGTTCTCTTGACTACCCACAGCCCGAACCTGGCGTCTGCGATCCCAGTAGAGCACTTGACCCTCGTAGCCAGGGGAGGTACCTTCCGGCTCGCCCCAGGCTCGACCTATCTGGGTAGCGGCGATTACGAGTTCTTGACCCGGTTCCTCGATGTCACCAAGGCGGGTCTGTTCTTCGCCCGTGCGGTCGCGATCGTGGAGGGCGACGCTGAGGCCATCCTCCTCCCCGCACTGGCCGCAGCGACCGGGAGTCCTTTCAACGCGAGCGGCGTTACCGTCGTGAACGTTGGCACCGTGGGCTTATTCCGCTACAGCCGTATCTTCCAGCGTGACGGCGAGCAGATCCCCGTGGCCATCGCCTGCATCCGTGACCGCGACCTCGTCCCGGCCGGAACACCCGATGACATGCGGGGTGAATTGAAATGCGCACAAGAGATGGAACCGGACGAGATCACCCACCACCTCGACAAGCTGACATCCGGCGACAGCGGCAACGTCCGAACTTTCGTCTCCGACCATTGGACTCTCGAATACGACCTCGCCGCCGCGTCCTGGGAAATGGCGACACTGATGCATCAGGCGGCGCAAGCAGCGGTCCTGTCGAAGTCAGCCTGGCCCGACGCGGTCACCCTCGCCGAGTCCGACACGTCAGCGGCGAAGCAGGTCACACAATGGCGCGACGACGGAGAATCGTTGGAGGCCAAAGCCATCAAGATCTACGAGCCGTTGCGCATGAAAAAGGCGAGTAAGCCCATCACCGCGCAACACGCCGCACGTCTTCTCCAGACCACTCCCATCACCGAGGAACAGCTACCCAAATACCTGGTCCAGGCCTTCTCTCACCTGCGTTCGGCGGCGCCACGATGACGACCCTTTACCGTGCGGATGCCTTCACTCGCGATCGTATTGAAGCGTGTGCTTCCGAACTGGAATTGCAGCTCTCCGACCAGGAGCAATGGGACTTCCTCCAGCGTGTCGACGCGCTGGACTTACAGGCCGCACCGGGCTCAGGAAAGACGAGCCTGATCAGTCTGAAACTCCTGATACTCGCCACCCACTGGACGAGTACGACCCGCGGCATCTGCGTGCTCTCACACACCAACACTGCCAAGGACGAAATCATCGCCCGGATCAGAGACTCTCCCAGTGGTGCTCGGTTACAGCGCTACCCGCATTTCATCGGAACGATCCAATCGTTTACCAGCACGTTCCTCGCAATGCCACACCTCCGGGGGATGCGCAAGCAGGTCCAGATTGTCGATAACGACGAGTACACATATCACGCCAAACGCACCCTCGCAGAGGGACAAAGCTTCAGAACGTTGAAAGCCTTCCTCAACCGGCATCGCGACGGCGCGGACTTGGTCGCTCACGCTGAGTTCCGCTTCGAAGAAGGCCAACTCACCATCGTGTCCTCCCGGGAACTACCCTTCGGCCCCACCAGCGCAAGCGGACAGCAGTTCATCAGTTTGAAGCATCATTTGGCCAGCCAAGGCATCTTTCGCTATGCGGACATGTTCGCCCTGGCCGAACTGCACCTCTCCCGTCGTTCAGGCCTGGGTCGCGCGGTCGCACACCGCTTCCCCTTCGTCCTGGTCGATGAAATGCAAGACACGAGCTCGCTACAGCAGAAGCTTCTGGACCAGGTCTTCGGCGACGCTTCGACAGTTGTTCAACGTGTCGGTGACGTCAACCAGCGGATCTTCACTGATGGGTCCACGGCCCCCTCGTCTTTCCCGCGCCGGGATTCTCTGGAATTACCCGTCAGCCGACGATTTGGCAGCAGCATTGCCGAGCTTGCCAGTTCACTCACGGTCCACCTCCCTCAAACAATCCATGGTAGGGGCCCTACTGGAACGATCGCGGTCCTGCTCTACGACGAAACCTGCGTGACCCAGGTTGTGCCGGTTTTCGAGCGGATCGCAGCAGAGGTCATTCCGCGTCCGCTTCTCGAGCAGCGGGCGCCGCGGGTCCTTGCTTCACGCCTGCAAACTGGTACATCGAAGGCATTCCCGCAGTCCCTCGCCTGCTACGTACCGGAATCCGCAGCGACTACGCCGAGCGGTCGATCAGCCTCACTGCTCATCAACGCACGCGAGGCACGGGCACAGTGGCAATCTGGAGCAAGCCGTGCCGCCGTCGACCTTCTGTGGGAGGCGGTCAGATCAGCGACCAAGTCCGCCACGGATGAAGTCCTCCCAGCACTGCGTTCCCTGAGCAGAGACACCGATACCCCAGGCGCCCAAATGAGGGCCCTGCTCCTCGACATCCTCACCGACTCGAACGACGACGAAACCAGCTGGAATCACCTGATGAATAGCATGAACGGCCTGTTGTCGGAGTTGTTGAGTCAAGCCGGCCCAGTTCGGATCACGCTAGGTGAGCCTGCGCACTACGTCGCGCCGGCCGCGCGCATCTCCGAGGCGGCTGTGATCCCACGGGACGGAGCTGTGGTGGAGAAAGTGCGGAGTGAGCTGGGCTCAATTCAGAGTGCCAAGGGTGAAACTCATACCGCGACCCTTGTTCTGGAGTGCTTGGACCGGCGCGGGAAGAACCACGATGTGCACGAGGTGCTGAGGTTACTCTCAGCAGGCGGGGACCTTGAAAGAGCAACAGCCACCGTACGGAACCTCGCCCAACTGGTATTCGTCGGAGCAACACGACCAACCCAGCTACTCGCATTCGCAGTCCACCGAGAGCGAGCATCGTCATATCTGAATTTCTTCGACTCCAGCAACTGGGTAGTCCATGACCTGACGCTGCAGAGTGACTCGGGTCGAAAATCTGACTGACTGGGCAACATGGAGCAAGTACAGGGTTATCGCCGGTGGCCGTGACGATCGGTTGGGACGGGCGCCACGTCGATCAACGCGCTGACGAGAACGGTAGAGGAGAGCAAGATCTCACCTCCAATCCGCGGAATCTCGGCCAGGATTTCGGCGAGGAAGGCGCGGCGGGTCGTCGAACAATTCAACGTACGGGTCGTCGAGAAGGGATAGGACCAGGGCGAACGTGGATGCCGCACGCCGAGGGAACGCGGCGCGCGTCACTAGAACTCATTCACCGGAACACGATCAGGCCTCCTGACGCGTGGACGCGGCGCGCGTTGAGGCCTCGACACGGCGAGCCATCGTGAGGGTTGGGGCGCCGGATTCGTGCGGCAGGCCGGTTCAGCGCGCTCGTCGGACGGTTCTTGTCGGTGCTCGTCGTTAGGGTGCCGTGCATATCTGACCGCGAAGGAGGCGTGGTGACAGGGTCGCTGGCGATGCCGATGGGACGCGAGGCGGTGGTGACTGCCTGTGTTCAGGCGGCGAATGTGTGGTGGAGTGATGGCGTTCCAGTGGGGACGAAATGGCGGCGGGTGGCGGAGTTGCACGGCCGGGTTGCTCTGGCCCACTTGGTGTCGACCGGTCGGGTATTCCCACTGGTGGAGTTCGTCGACGCGCTCGGTGGCAGCTTGTCGTCACTGCTGCCGCCGTCAATGCGTGAGGACTGCGATGCTGTAGATCTCCTGGAGGACGGTGGGCTCAGCAGCGCTGCGGCTGACCTGCTCCTGGAGAACATGTCACCGTCGGTGACAGCGGCCGATATGGCCGGTTGGAGCTGGAAGTCGCTGAGCGCAGAGAAGGTCCAAGGCTGGCTGTTCCGCCAGTTGCTGGTCACCGGATCACAGAGCGGCTATGTCGAGGCCCGGTCCACCGTGATCCGCAATTCCGCAGGGCCCCTGGTCGGCATCAATGACGCGATCAAGCGAGCTGGATTACCGCGAGACGGCTTGTACGAGTCGATTCCGGCGTGGGCGTGGACGGCGAAAGACGGCCAGAAGTATTGGTTCGGGTGCCCGATATGTGGGTGGCCGATGCGGGTACAGCTGGATCGGATGACCTGCCAGTATCGCCCACACGCGGATATGCTGGGCTGGATCGCGGTCGTGTGGCAGAAGTCCGGGACGCCACAGCTCGGCCCATTCAATCGGAAGAAGTTGCCAGGCATTCAAGTCGTCCGTGACCGCGACTGCGCCGCGCATCCTGTCGAGGACCACCTTTGTCTGGTGCCAGCGGTGTGGCGATATTCGACCATCCCAGGCCTGGAGGAATGCCATCTTTGCGAGGAGTGCAACCAGATTCCGGGGGTCCATGCCGCTCTATGGCCTGACCTCGACTCATACGATCTTTCGGTGGCGCAGCCGAACGGTAAGACCTGGCGGGTCGATGTCAAGGACTACACAGATCCCGGACGCCTGGCATCGGTCTTGTCGAACAAAGCAGTCCTACGCGACCCGACGTTCCGGATCGTGGTGCCCGACTACCGGTCACGCCAGGTGCCGCTACTGAACGAGCGGTTGAATGAGGCGTTTGGGACAGCGCGCCGGACGTACGCAATGACTAGCCGGCAGTTTCTCGGCATGATCCGACGATCGGCCGCCAAAGGGACGGACGGTGCCCGATGACCTTCTCACCCTCCACGCGATCACGCCGTGACCTCGCGGAACTCACACCGCCAGCGCTGCGCGCCACCTTCGCGCTGGCCGAAATCCACTTCCCGCGCGACGTGGAGGGCCAACGCCATGTAGATCCGCGTGACGCCTACTTTTTCCTATCAGGGCATCTGGAGGTGTGGTCGAAATGGCGGAATGGGTTGCCCGCGAGCGAGGCAACCGCTATTGACACTCTGTTGCGGTTTCGGCCACGGCGGTTGGCGACCGAAAGTGGGTTCCGGATCTCGGTCGACTCGGCGTTACGTCACGGCAGACTGATCCGCTACGAAAGGACAGACAACGACAGCCTGTTGCGGGTGATGAGCGGTATACCTGCCGACCAGGTGCTCGCCGAAGCGCTGGAGGAGCTGGAACAGGCGGCACAGCAGCGGCAATGGCTGCCACCTGTTGCCCCCGGACCCAAAACCTATATCTCGTCGGTCTATCTGGGTGCGTCTTCCGGTCGCCAGGAGTTCCGGACCGGCACCTTCCTGGTCCCCGACGTGCCGGTGGGGATTGAGCCGATCCACCTGTCACCCTCGCCGGAGCGCTCGGCGCTGACTTTGGACTTCGATACTCTCCGTATTGCCGCGAAGGAGATCGATGCCGCGGGAACGCATGGATTCTCGCTGTACGACGTCCTCGACGGCTTCGCTGCCGGGCTGCGGACATCCAGCCACTCGGCGGCGAGTTC
Source organism: Nocardia jinanensis (assembly GCF_014645735.1). GTDB lineage: Bacteria > Actinomycetota > Actinomycetes > Mycobacteriales > Mycobacteriaceae > Nocardia > Nocardia jinanensis. The sequence continues at coordinate 408,178 of NZ_BMMH01000007.1, forward strand.
TCTCGATCTGCGTGCCGGGCCGCTGAACTTGCTCGTGGCACCGACAGGTTCCGGGAAGAGCATCTTTATGCGGGTCGCAGCTTCGTCTCTGGCGCGTGAAGGGAACTCGGTGCTTCTGGTGACTCCAGGGGTCGAGGACACCCTGGCGTTGGCCGAGCAGATCGAAGGAGACCTGCGCGCGGTCGGATCCGAGGCCGAGGTTGTTGCGCTGATGTCACCTCGTCGGTTGATCGAGGTCGCTGAACAGCGCGCCAACGACGCGACTGAGGTTTCCGGTGATCCTCGCCGGACGTGGGATCGCCTCGGCTATTCGTGTCTGCTACCAGTAATCGATGGGCCACCGTGGGAACCCGGGCAGGAACCGTGCACCAATCTGCGCGTGCCTGACGAGGAGCAACGCTATCGGTGCCCGCTGATCAGTGTCTGCGAAAAGTGGCGACCATGGCGCCGAGCTGCTGAGTCGGCGAAGGTGATCGTCACCAATCACGCCTACTTCCAGAGCGGATCTGTTCCTGTCCCGGTGACTCTGAACGGGCGTCCCCGGCCGCGGATAACGGTCCAAGAGTTTCTGCTGCAGCGCGCTGATGTCGTGATGATCGACGAGATCGACGCGTTCCAGGCCCAGGCTGTGGAGAACTCCGGACGGACACTGGTGCTCGCACGGCGTGACAGCGAGGACCTGTTACTGGGCAAGTTGGATCGTCAACGGCGCGAACAAGTCTTCGCCGGCACGGTACCCGCCGAGCTGGAGCTGGACTTCCAGCGAATCATGAAGAGACTGGACTACATCCCCGAACGCTACCTGGCCGCAGTGGTGCACAAGTTCATCGACCCTGCCGACCCCATCCGGAGCCGCCACCGGCCACGGCTGCACATTCCGCGCCGATGGGACAACCTGCTGGCATGCCGACTGTGCGGTCTCGACGAACGGACCGAGCGTCCGACCGACGCGCAACTGGACAGCTTCGAATCGCTGTTTCATCAGCGTGAACCCAAGATGCCGCTTCCCGAAGGTTGGGGTGTGCTGCGTGAGGAACTGCGTGCCGCGGTCTCGATGCAACCATCAGGTGACCAGCTGGCGGATCGGCGCGACGCGATCCGGAATCATCTTGTGCAACTGGAGGTACAAGAAGTCGAGCAGACCGCGGAGCTGATGCTCCGGCGGGTGTTCCTCGGCGAAATCCATCGCGACCTCGCCTCGCTCGAACAACGACTCCCACTCATGCGTGACGCCGGCATGCGACTTGCCGATGAGGTCGAGGCGACGCTGGACCGCGGATCGTCATGGCAGGCCACTCCCGAAGGGCCGATCGGCCGGACCGTCTTCGGATTCGCGACCACCGGTGATCCGGACCGCACCGACGACCGCACACTGACCACGGAGATAATCTCCGGCGACCCCCACGTCTACACCGCCGAACTCGGCCGCACCACCGCCGCCGCGCTGACCGGAGCACCACGCATCGTGCTGGCACTGTCGGCCACGGCCTACCTGCCGGAATCGCCGACCTTGCACGTCCATGCCCCCGTGCGGTGGTACTACCCGGACCACACCGACCACGGCACCGGCAAGGTGACAATCCGCAGCAGCGCCGTCACCGGGCTCGGCGGCACAGGCATCGTCTTCTCCGGCGCACCCAAACATCGCAAGCCCGAGCTGATGAACCAACTCGGCTTCTTCCTGTGGCAGCAGACACTGGAAGACCACCTCGACAGGCTGCACAACCATGCCGACACACAACGCCGCTCCAGGGCCCGCGTCCTGCTGGTCGTCAACTCCTACAACCAAGGAGTACAGCTGGCCCGTGGACTGATCCGCGCCGGAGCCGCCCGCTCGCGCGTCTGCCTGGCAGTCCCAGCAGCCTCGGAGGGACGACGCGACCAGCTCGAGCTGCCCAGCGACGTGCACGTTCTGCCGGCCAACCGGCTCAAGGACTTCCCGAACACCGGCGCCGACGTGCTCATCTCGCCATTCGCTCGCGTAGCCCGCGGCCTCAACATCGTGGTCGAAAACAAATCCGCACTGGACTCCATCTGGGTATGCGTCCGGCCGATCAAACTCATCGATCGCCCCGCAGCACTCGTCGCTCACACAGGCGCCAAAGCTCTCCTCGGCCGTGACGCATCCGACCAGCCAGCCGCGGAATTAGCCGAGCGACACGAACTGTCCGCCTCCCACCTGGAGCTGATCAACCGGGCCAACCCCGCATTCAGCAGGCTACCCAGAATCGTGCGCGTCGCGGTGTTCGCCGACGTGTTCGGAGACCTCAACCAGCTGATCGGCCGCGCCCGCCGAGGCGGCACCGATACCACCTTGTACCTGGTGGACAACGCATTCAACCCGGACGGGAGCGCACCCGGCAGCAGCTTCCACGCCCTGTTCACACACCTCTACCACAGCTGGGAGAGACTCGGAGAGATCGACACCGTACGTCAGATCTACGGCACCACCCTCGACGCCTTCGTTCGCTTCGCTTTGCCCACGACAAGGAACCGCTGATGCAGACCCTCGCCTTCCCCATCACCGAGGAGATCGCCGGGAAGGTGCTGTGCTACAACACCTCTCCGGAGCTGGCGGACGCATGGGAACAACTGTCGCGGCGCCACAACGGCGGTGAGGCGTCGAAGAGGCTCCCGTACACGAACCTGACCCAAGCGCTGCGATTCGTACTCGGAGACTTCGCTGCGATTCAGCGTGGTCCAGACGGCACGATGATCCTCACCCGCCGAGAGATACCCGACGGAGTGACCTCCCGCCTGTTCGCTCACTTCGAGCGTCAACTCGCTGACCGTGACAAGCTCCCATTCGAGAACACTCTCGCCCCCTTGCTGGCCGACATGAATCCCGAGACCATCCAGGTCGGTAACTACCTCGAGACGGTCGGACCGACCGGGGAAACCGACCTTCCAGGCTGGGTCTACGACGTCGTCACCTGGCAAGCAGCCGAGACGATTGCAGCACAACCACTCCATCTACCGTCAGGTCGTACACTGAGGTTGCGGCCAGACACTGCGGGCAACCTCCTCGCCTGGGAGGATCTGCTGCCCGGAAACCATGCAGCGCAGGGAAAACCCACCGCTATGCATTACCTGAGCCTGAAGGCCACGACCACTCCAGGCTGGGCCGGCCCGTTGCTGAGCATCGACGCGCATGTCAGCCGACTCTCCACCAGAATGCACCTCACCCGCAATCTCTGGCTTGCTACCGATCCGAATCGTGCGGTACTGACCTGTGGGAAGCAGTGGAATGCAAAATCCAAGCGGTATCAGCTCAAGGGCTGGGTCGCCGATCTAGTCGACTCCTTCAGCGTGCGCGGGATCCCGGAACTCGACGACCAGACCTTGACTCGCGATTGGGAGCGGGTCCGCGGCAAGTTCGAGAAGACCCCGGATACCCATGTGGTCGGCCCGGGCCCGGGCCGGAAATTCCTCAATGCCGTCCTGGACCACGCCCTCGCGTCGTTGCCTACGGGCTCCGAGCCGCTGACGCTGGTGGACAGCAAGATCCGGACCCCAGATCGCAGCGATAAAGCACGCAAGAACCCCGACACCCCAAAGGACCGGATCAGTCTCACCGAAACTGTTCGCCGGTCCAACAAGGGCCTGGACTTGATAGTTCTTGCTTCCGACGATGCTGCGGAGGCCCGTGCGGCTACTGCTTTCGCCGATGCACTCGATATCGACGCAAACCAGCTCCGAGGTACCGAAGACCCGGTCGAAATATTGCCAGGACTGCTGCGTGTCCGCTTTCACCCCGCGCCCCCCGAGGTTCTACTCGAACCAGGAGACAACACCACCCGTACACTGCTTGCCCAGGCAATCGCTACGGAGGTTCCTGCCGGCTGGACAGGTGCGGTCCTTGCCCAGAGCGACGAACAGCGAGCTGCTGCGAAACCGGTCGGTCAGGACCCGAAGCGACAACTGCGCCGGGGGTTTGCAGTAATGGGCGTCAGCAGCCAGTTCCTGGACCGCCGGACCGCACCCCAGCCCGGGAAGCACGACTACCCGGGCGATGCTGCGGTCCTGGATCTGCTCCGCGCCACTGGGCTCACCGGCACCCTGCCAGGCGCTATCTTCACCAAGCCGCTGAACCGGGGCCCAGTTCTGGTGATCGGCGTCTACTCGGCAATCCAAACGAAGCCCGCCACCCGAATGATAAGCGTCGCTGCCACTGTCACCAACGGCGACGACCAACCCTGGACAGTCTTCGGATACCACCCCGACGCAGGCGGATGGAAGCCCTACCAGCTCACCACCACCAAACACCACGCCACCACAATCAGCCCCTTCGCCCCCTCGACCACATCGGCAAGTCGCGACCGGCATGCAGCGGCATACGTGCGCAGAGCACTCGACCAGGCGCTGCTGAAGTTTCCCGATCTGCCAGTGGTCCTCTACCTCAACGGCGTGGGATGCCGCAGCCTGTGGCAGGGACTGGCGAACCGAACCCTCGGCATCGACAACCCAGACGGACTCCCACACTTCGGGCTCGCCAACGCCGACGACCGTTCGATCGGCGTGGTCCGCGTCATCACCAACGACGACGGCGAGCTGTTCCAACCCGTGCGCCCCTCAACCGGCACCCCGTCCGAGAGGCCGTCCGTCGGCGTCAGCACCAAACTCCACAAACTGCCCAGCACCCGCCGCGACGTCTACTACCTCGTCAATCAATCCCGCAGCGACCAAGCATTCAACACGAATGTGCGTGCGGGCGGCAGCAAAACCCGCTTCGAGGTCGAGGAGGATCCCCGCGTCCTGGCCACCCCATGGCCAGCATTGACCTGTACCGAATTCACCATCCTCGACCACGGACAATGGACAGCCGACCAACTCGGTGCACTCAGCGCCCGACTGTGTGGGCACCCCCTCGTCTGGGACGGAAGAACCTCACGCCCCATCCCCCTGCACCTCGCCAGGCAAGCCCTGCAAGACCATCCCGACCGCACCTGACCGACTCCCGGGACTACTAGAGGAGGTTTGTGGAAGCGGGGAACGTCAGGCCCAAGGAAGCGGGGGAGTTACACATGGCAAGGTATTTGATCGCTTGGTTAGCGGGTTGCGGTGCTTGTGGCCGTGAGTTCCGTGAGGCAGAGGTGAAGATCCGCATGCACAATGGCAAGGACAAAGCAGCAGTCAGCGCTGCTGTCGCAGCCCTACGCTCCATCGCGCACGCCGAGCGCTGGCTCTTGCCGACCGACTACGACCTGGACGACGAAACCGAGACACGATGCCCCGACTGCGCTCGGCAACGGCGAGCCAGCGACCCAACCACGCTATACCTTATCCGGTCCAAGCGTCGCAATGCACTCAAAGTTGGTGTAGCTGGAGCGATGTCGACACGACTGAAAACCCATTACCGACGCGGGTGGGAGATGGTCGAACTGAACGGCAGACCGTGCCTATGGCTGATGTCCCGAACTGATGCCCTCACCGTCGAGCGGGCCGTCGTGCAACGATGGCGAAACGCAGGAGTACCGATGGCCCTGGCGTGCACCATCGCCGCCGAGAACGGCTATACCGAGACGGCGAGCCTCGATACGGCCTTGATAGAGGTCAGGCCCGGTCGAAGACCGGGCCTGACCTATTTATTGTGTCTGGCCCCCCCGTTTACCCCCCGCTTTGGTCCTAGATCCTGTTTGCCTGTGCTGCCTACGCGGTCGTGTTATCTCCTATGTCCACCGTAGTTGGGCTGTCGCTTTCGGTAGCTGGCCAACCGCCATGGATGCCGCGCGGCTGCGACGGAACAATCGATGAGCGGTAATCACGATTTGTTGGCTTGAGGCTCCCCCCGGGTAGTGGACACCGAGTTAGCAGGATCGTTTGTCCTGCGGAAGGATGTCCCTGTGTCTCGGAAACGTCGGTCGTTCACGACCGAGTACAAGGTCGAGGCTGCTCATCGGGTGATCGATTCCGGTCGCACGGTCGCCGAGGTCTCGAGAGAACTCGGCGTGCACGAGAGCCTGCTGGGCCGATGGGTCGCCGATGAACGCCGTCGCATGGAAGCTGCTGCGGTGCATCGTGAACAGCCGTTGTCCGGTGCGGAGCGGGCGGAGTTGCTGCGGTTGCGCAAGCAGGTCGCCGAGCAGGACAAAGACATCGCGTTCCTGAAAAAGCTTCGGCGTACTTTGCCGCGATGCAGCAGAACCGGCCCGGTTCGAGCTGATGGCAGAGTGCGCCGCTGCTGATGCGTTCACCGGCGCTGCTGGTGAGGACGTCGCGCGGATGGCGCGATTGTTGAATGTGTCGAGGTCCGGATACTACGAGTACCGGAAACGCTGCCGGTCGAGGGTGTTGACACCCGCGGCGCAGCGCCGGGCGGACCTGGCAGTCAAGATCGTGGCCCATCACCGTGAATCCGACGGCACCTACGGTGCCCCACGAATCACCGCCGATCTACGTGAGGCCGGTGAGAAGGTCACCGAGAAGACCGTCGCCAAGATCATGGCCTCTTGAATCGTCACGGGTTTGGGGCCGCTTCCTTCTTTGAGGAAGATGGTCTCCATCATGTCGAAGCGC
>NZ_BMMH01000008.1:0-209091 GCF_014645735.1 Nocardia jinanensis
GATCACCGCGGCCTCCGCCCGATACCGCGCCGCCAACTCAGCCGCGTCCGGCCCCGGATCCTGCCCAGGCGCGGAGGCTCCGGAATCCGACTCATGCCGCGCACCGGCCGATTCGGACTCCGGCGGCACCCGTGAACCAGCGGCAGGATCATCAGCGGTATCAGTATCGGTTTTCGGAGTACCGCCTTCCTCGGCCGCCGGCCTCCCGGACTCGTCGACGGCCGCGGGCGGTTTCGCCACCGAATCCTCGGCCACCTTCGCGGCCACACCGGTCTCGATATCGCCGCTCGACGGCTCCGGTCTCCGCACCGGCGGTGCTCCGGACACATCGGCCGAGACCGGCTTATCCGGATACGCCGACGGCTTTCCGACCGGCTCCGCCCTGTTCGGCGGCGGCTTCGTGTCCTCCGGCGCTTTGGCAGGCATCGTTTCCGCAACATTTCGCGCCGACACCGCCGGTTCGGCCCCCGCCGCGGACGTCTTCACCGCCGCACCGGCGCGCTCCGGGATCACGGCACCGTCGAACTCGGATCGCCGAGGTGCGACCGCACCTTCCGACGACTCCGCGGACTTACCCGCCGCGACCGGCGCATCCTCCCCGTCGGCCGGCAGGCGCGCGGTGGCGATCTCGGGTTTGGGTGCAGCCGAGTTCTCCGGCGTTTCCGCGGGCTTGCCGACCGCGACCAGCGCCTCCTCTCCTCCGGTGGACATGCGCGCAGACCCGCCATCCGGTGACAGCACTGTCCCGCCCACGTCACGTCCACCGGTCGTGTTCGTCTCGGCAGCCATCGAGCCGATCGGCTTGTCCGGCTTCGGTCCAGGACCTTCGGCGAAATGCGCGCGCACACCGGACAGCTCGTCGGCATTCGCACCGACCGCGGCCGCGGACCTGTCCGGCTTGCCGGCCATCGGCTGATCGAGCGATTCGCCCTCGCCCAGCCGCTGAAGCAGACGAGCATGCAATTCCCCGACCGGCTGCGGGCCGAGGTCGCCGACCACCCGAGCAGGTTCGGAACCAGCGCTCGGCTCCATCGCCTGCGCCAGTCGAGCCCCGGCGTCCACCGAGCGACCATTCGATACCGGCACGGATCCGGCGTACGGCGCCAGTGCGTCCGATTTCGCGGCACTGACGTTGTCGGGCGGCACGATATTCTTCGGCTGCCAGTCGACGGAGTTGTTCTGCCGGGTTGTGGGATCCCGCAGCAGCGCCGACAGCAGTTCGTTGAGCTTCTGCTGTTGGCTCTTGGGTTGGGTGTTCGCATCCACAGCCGGGAGCGGACCATATGCGTCGAGCGCCTCACTGAGGGGCCGGCCGACACTGCCTGCCGGGTCACCGGATTCCGGACGGCTCGGTGTCACCCCACCATGAATGTCACCGGACTCGGGGACGGAACCATGAGACACCGCAGGTGGGGCCGCCGCGCGCAGACTCGCCACACTGTGACCCGCCGCCCCGAGAAACCCGCCGGCCACCGCGGGCAGCAGAGATTCGGTGAAACCCTCGACCGTGAATTTCTCCCCCGACAGCCCTATCGCCACTCCGGTCCCGAAAAGCCCGCCGACCAGACCACCGGCCCCACCGGTGAGCAACGCGCCACCGAGCTGGATCATCACCCGCTGTCCCGTAGTGGTGGCGAGTTCCGCACGCGCGAGAGTGGCCGGGGTCACCCAGCGGTCACCCACCCATTTACCCGCCACCGCACCCGCCGCACCACCGGCGCCGCCCGCGATCGCCGCGATCCGGGCTTCCTTCCAGTTCACCTCATCGCGCTGATCATGGGTGACCTGCTTCCACTGCACGGCCAGGTTGATGCCACCGCCCTGCACGGCACCGATAGCCGCCGCCTTACCGGCCAGGACGAAGGTTCCACGCTGCGCGGCCGCCCGCGCGCTCATACCGGCGAAGTACTCCAACAACTTGCGTGAGGCGATCCCCAATGCCGTCCGGGTCCGCATCGTGGCGACATAGGCCTCGATCGCGCCACCTGCCCCGAACATGATCGCGGCATGCAGCAGCGTCCACGCCAAGATCACCGCGAACCCGATCACGGTCCACTTCTGCACCTCGAAGGCATTCGCACCGTCATAGAGCTGCTCGGCTTGACTATCGAAATGATCGGCCTGGGCACGGAACTTCTCCGCCAGCCCCCGATACTGTCCCTCCAGCCGATCGCCGGACTCACCCCTGATCGCAGAATGCCGGCGGTCGGCCTTGGCGTCGAAGTACTCCGCCAACACACGGCACCGCTCGGCCGTATCCGACAGATGATCCGCCTCGCGACGCATGGCATCTTCTCGGGCTTCGGGGAAGTGCCCGGCGACAACCTCTAGTACGGAAGGCGGTAGCCACGGCGGCAACTGCAGTGACAAACTTCACCCCTGCCCGTCAACCCCGTTCCGGTAAGCGACCCGGACTTCGAGACCTCGAACGAATCGATACCTACCCGCGCTGGGCAGATCTCGGCATCGGGAAGGCGTTGCTCTCTCCGGCGTTCGGCCTCGTGGAGGAACGGCGCTCTCAGCTCCGCCGCCGTCCGCGCAACTTCGTCTTCGTCGGCAATCCGGTCCAGTTCCTCCGCGAAGGCGTTCATCTCGCCAGAATCGAGCCACAGTGGCCGAGTCACCCGCTCGCCCTTTCCGCGCAGCAGCCAATTCCGATCAGTGTGCGCGAGGTTGCGCACCAGTGCATCCCAAACCCTTCCTGCTATTGGCAAGAGGGCGCGGACACTGCGCGGCTATGCTCCGGCCTCTGTACGCCGACGTACCGTTCATCGACGCCGGCACATCATCGGCAGGTGGAGAAACACGAACGCTTATGCGAACAGAGTGAGCACCGTGACCTCTGCTCGTGACAGGTTCGATATGAGTCGGCTCGGCGTCGGTTTGCCCGTGGTCAGTCCAGCAGGTTGAAATACTCAGGTGAACCGAGCCGGGCTGTCCTTGCCGACCTCAGTCTTTCCACGAGGTCAGCGGGCTATCAGGTGCAAGACGCAGCCGCCGACCCGGGTTCGGCACGGCTGGAACAAGGGGTGACCGAAGTCGAAACGATCATTGCCGGGCGCCGCACCTGACCACGGATCCGGTCACAATTCGACCGCTGCGACCGGCGCGTGCTTTCGCGTCGCCCCCGATGAGCCGGGGAGACGCGCGGCCGCATTCGCGACGTCAGTACGGGTAGTCCCGGAACGTCATGACGCCGCCGACCAGGACGGCCACCACTGTGAGGATGTAGACCGTGACACGGAACCACATCGGCCCGACGTAGCTGACCGCCAGCGATGCACCGAGCGCGGCGAGAATCATCACCACCCCGTAGAAGGGTGTGCGCTGCTCCCTGTCAACCATTCCCCCAGTGTCCTCCGGCGGCGCCGCGGGTGGCAATCCCGGATCGGTGCAGGCCGGTGCGTTTATTCCGTCCTCCTGCGGCCACCGCAGGCACGAATATGCGGATTGCCGGGTCCCAGCGCGGCCTAGTATCCGAATGGTGGGACTGCTGTTCGAGACGCGCGGATCCGATTCACCGTGGGTCGAATCCGTGTGGACGTGCCGCAGCGAGCACGTCTCGGAGATGACTTCGGTCGCGTCCGAGACCTGGGGGCTGGTGTTCTGGGAGCAGGAGGGGCGACCATACGCGGCGATCACCGGTCCGGAGAGCCGCACCGGCAGCGCGCCGGTGCCCGAGGGTGCCGGTTTCGTCGGTATCCAGTTCGCGGTCGGGACATCGCTGCGTGCGACGGCGATGGCGGCTCTGGTGGACGGCGGGATCGTGCTACCCGATGTGACCGGCCGAAGTTTCTGGCTCGATGGTGCCCAGCGGGAGACACCGCGGCCCGACGATGCCGAGGCGCTCGTCGAGCGGCTCGTCCGTGAGGTAGTCGTGATCCGCGATCCGCTGGTCGCGACGACGCTGCGAGGGGTGCCGTCAGAGGTGACCGAGCGGACACTCGAGCGCCGTTTCCGGGCGGCGACAGGGCTTACGCGGGGTGCTGTCCGGCAGATCGGGCGCGCCCGCACCGCCGCGATTCTGCTGACCTCCGGTGAGACACCCGGCGAGGTCGTCGACAAGCTCGGGTACTACGACGAGCCCCATCTCGCCCGTGCGCTGCGCCGATACGTCGGGCGGACGGCCCAGCAGTTGCGCACCCGGGACGGTGGCGCGATCGCGCTCGATCCCGGTCAGCGCACGACGTCGTAGACGAGTTTGGTCACGCCGTTGGAGTAGGTCGCCGAATCACGCACCCGCAGCGTCTGCTTATCACGATCCGCGCGGCTGAACAGGCTCTTGCCCGCGCCCAGCAACACCGGGAACACGAGCAGGTTGTACCGGTCGATCAGGTCGGCGTCCGCCAGGCGGCGGGCCAGCTCGGCACTGCCGTGGATGTAGATCGCGCCGCCCTCGGTCTGCTTCAGTGTCGCGACATCCTCTTCCGAGCGCAGGATCGTGATCGGACCCCACCCGTCGATCAGAGCGTCGTCGGTCAGGCTCGAAGAAACGACGTACTTGGGCAGGTCCTTGTATGCGGCGTGATCGTCGGAATCGCGCCATATCGGGGCGAACACTTCGTAGCTGCGGCGGCCGAACATCAACGCGGTCGTATCGGCGAGTTCCTCTCCTTTGAGCGAGAACGCCTCGGGCACGAACTCGGTGTCCATCACCCAGCCACCGCTGCGGTGTCCCTCGGCCTGTCCGCCCGGCGAGTCCACGACGCCGTCCAGCGATACGAAGCCCGTGTAGACGAGTTCGCGTGTCATCAGTTCCTCCTGGGTGTCGGGCACCGGATCATGCCTGTGGTCAGCCTAGGAACCGCTTCCGGCGCTGTCTTGTACGAAACCGACACGACCCCCTTGGGCACACCGACTCTCGATCAGTCCGGCGGTCCCGGCGTCGTCCGCAGGGCGAGCACGAGCAGTCCTGCCGGCAGGACCACCGCGAGACCGAGGAACGTGAGCAGTAACGCGGCGGTCCGAGGCGCCAGGTGGCCGACCATGGCGACATGCACGAGGAAGTGCGGGACGGCCCAGACCGAATACATGATCAGCGCGGTGCGAGCGAGCCAGGGAATCGTGCGGATCGTGGCCGCGCCCAGGACCACGGCACTGGCCAGAGTCATGGCGCCGTAGTCACGCATCAGGTGCTCGTTGTAGGCCATACCCATACCGACGACCTCGAGGGCGAAGAAACTCACCGGGAAGAACAGCGCCCACACACCGACCACGAGCTGGGCCGCGGTGAGGAACCCCAGGCCCGCGCGGAGCCATCCGATCGTCACCGGCCGTGTTCCCGATCGGCGAGGAATTCCTCGAAGGTGATCCGCCCGTCCGCATGGTCGGGTGTGAGATGAAGTCCGGCACGGAAATCGCGCATCGCTCTGCCCGGCAGGGGAACAGACAAGATGGGTCGGCGGCGCCCGACAGCCCGCAGATACGCGCGGCCCAGGTCGGTGGCGGCGCGGATCTGCGGGCCACCCAGGTCCGGTACCCGTTGGCTCGCGGGGCCCTCCGCGAGCATGACGAGGCGGGGGGCAACCTCGGTCACATCGACCGGCTGGAACGACACCTCGGACGGCATCGCGAGGAACGGCAACAACCGCTGGGCGTCGCATATCTGGGCGATCAGATCGTGGAATTGCGTGGCCCGCAGGATCGTCCACGGTAGTTCTGATCGCTGGATCAGGTCTTCGCACTCCGCTTTCACGCGGTAGTAGCCGAGCGCATGGTCGTCGATTCCGACGATCGACAGATACACCAGGTGCGGTCGCCCGGACGCCTGTGCGGCCTGGATCAGGGCACGCGTCGCGGTCACATCACCGCGACCGTTGGTCGTGGCCAGATGGACGATCACATCGTTACCGGCGACCGCCTCGCCCAGCCCGTTTCCGGTGCTCAGGTCCCCGACCGCCCAGCGGTGGGCCTGCGGCGCACGTTCGGAACGTGTCAATACCCGCACGTCGTGTCCCGCGTCGAGCAACCGGGGCACCAGTACGCCTCCGAGCCGGCCGGTGCCGCCGGTGACCAGTATCCGTTTCGTCATCAGTACCTCCGTCGTGAGGAACGAGTTCGCCTCGCACGACCGGGAACCGGACAGCCTTCCCGAACAGCCGATCCCGAACTTCGAAGAACCTGAGCTTATCCGGCCGGCGATGATCCGGATGTCGCCGCACGAACTCCGCGACCCGGTGCCGCCCTCCGACGGGTGGCTCATCGACACATCCTCCGACGACGCTACCGGCTTCTGCGCCTATCGGGCGTTCACCCACGGTCCCCCTCGTCGGCCCGCGTTCGGGTATCGAAGCATGAACATGCGCATGACATGCGCATGTAAGCTGAGGCCATGAGCGTAGCTATCCAGATCAAGGACGTCCCCGAGGAGGTCCGTGATGCCATTGCCCGACGAGCCGCCGCCCGGGGACAGTCCACCCAGACCTACCTCCGTGCCCTGCTGGAACGGGAATTTCGCGCCGAACGCAACAGGCAGCTGATCGAGAGCCTGGTAGGACGACGTTCACTGGCCATGGATGCCGACGCCGTTGTCGCGGAGGTCCGCGCCGGCCGTGAGGACGACGAATGATCGTCGTCGATGCCAACGTCATGGTGATGGCGCTTGCCGGACCCTCCGACCGCGGGGAGGCGGCGCGATCGGCGCTGTTCGCGGACGACGAGTGGGCCGCGCCCGCCCATATGCCCCTGGAGGTCGTGCGCACCCTCCACAAGGCCGCGCTGACCAACCAGCTCGCCACCGCCGACGCCGAGGCCGCCTTCCGCGCAATGGCTGCTATGCAGATCACCTATGTCGAGACAGATTCGCTTCTGCTGCACACCGTATGGAAGCTGCGCCACAATGTGTCCATTTATGATGCCGCGTATCTCGCGGTCGCCGCCCTGCACGATGCACCGCTGATCACTTTCGACTCGCGGCTCGCGAAGGGAGCACTTCAGGTGGTGCCCGAGGTCGACGTCACCGTCCTCTAGGCAGCGTCTCAAAGTGATAGATGGTTGGGGATCGCCGCTGTGCGGCGATCCCCAACTCATGTGGTGAGAAGAATTGCCTGCGTTGGTGTGTCGATGGCCCGATGCGAGCGAGGTCTCCGGTAAATGGTGACCGTCCGGGTGGTCATGGACCTGCAGTGCCCCGCCTGCAAAGCCTTTGAAACGGCCAACGGCAAGGTGCTGGAGAACGCGGTCCGCGACGGTACCGCCGCAGTCGAATACAGCGTCATCACCTTCCTCGACCGCGCCAGTACCACCGAGTACTCCTCCCGAGCCGGCAACGCAGCGTTCTGCGTCGCGAACTCCGGCGTGGACGACTACCAGGCCTGGCTCTCGGATATGTTCGCCGAACAGCCCGAAGAGGGCGGCGACGGCCTGCCCGACAGCGCGTTGATCGATATCGCCGAATCCGCGGGCTACACCGATTCCGCTGTGGCCCAGTGCATCACCGACCGTCGGTACGACACCTACCTGCGCACGAAGACCGATGAGGTGTTGAACAGCGGCGTGAACTCGACCCCGACCGTCACCGTAGACGGCGAGCAGATCACCGACGCCGACACTCTCATGAGCCCGAACGGTCTCGCCGCCGTCATCGACGCCGCGCGCTGAGCAACCGTCACGAGTAGGCGCGGTCACGCCGGACCGGCCGAATGCTGTGTCAGTAGCCGTGTCAGCTCGGCGTCAGGCCCGTATCAGCCGCCCGGCCGACAGTACTTCCATGAGCAATACAGCCATCGCGGCCTCGGGGCTGCGGAAAGCGTACGGGGACAGGACCGTCCTCGACGGAATCGATCTGAGTATCGGTGCCGGCACGATCTTCTCCCTGCTCGGCCCCAACGGCGCGGGCAAGACGACCACGGTGAACGTGCTGACCACCCTGTTGCAGGCCGATGGCGGAACGGCGCAGGTCGCCGGGCACGACATCAGCACCGAGACCGAGGCGGTGCGGGCGTCGATCGGGGTCACCGGGCAGTTCGCGGCAGTGGACGATCTACTGACGGGTGCAGAGAACCTGGAGCTGATGGCGGATATCCACCGGTTGAAGGGCGCCGAGCGTAAGCGGGTGATCGGGGAACTGCTGGAGCGGTTCGATCTCACGGATTCGGCGCGGAAGCGGGCGGCGACCTATTCCGGCGGTATGCGCCGGAAACTGGATCTGGCGATGACGCTGGTGACCCGGCCGGAGATCGTTTTCCTGGACGAGCCGACCACGGGGCTGGATCCGCGGAGCCGGCGCACCATGTGGGAGATCGTGCGAGATCTGACGGATTCGGGTGTAACCATCTTCCTCACCACCCAGTACCTGGAGGAAGCCGATCAGCTGGCCGACCGGATCGCAGTGCTCGACCAGGGCCGGATCGTCGCGGAGGGCACTCCCGACGAACTCAAGCGCCGGGTACCGGGCAGCTATATCCAGCTGCGGTTCGCCCAGGTCGCGGAACTGGATACAGCGGCGCGGATCCTACCCGGCTCCGCCCGCGACGACGAAGCGCTGACCTTGCGGGTACCCGGCGATGGTGGCTCGAAATCGCTTCGCCACCTGCTGGATCGGTTGGATGAGCATTCGCTCGAGGCCGCCGCCGTCTCGGTCCACACCCCCGATCTCGATGATGTCTTCCTTTCTCTCACCGGCCATGCGACCACGGAGGTCACCGCACCATGAGCACCATCACCGCACCGCTGGCCGATTCGTCGATCATGCTGCGCCGCAACTTCAAACACATCGCCCGAAATCCGGTCACCGTGTTCAACGCGGCCTTCATGCCGGTCATGATGATGTTGACCTTCGTGTACGTGTTCGGCAGCGCGTTCGCTGTCGGCGGCAACTACATCGACTACGCGACACCGGGAATGCTGCTGCTGGCCATCAGTTACGGGTTGTCGGGCACCGCGGTGGCGGTGAGCTCGGATCTGTCGAAGGGCATCATCAACCGGTTCAAGGTCATGGACGTCTCGCGCAGCGCGGTGCTGACCGGCCATGTCGTGGCGACCATCCTGACCAATGCGGTGGCCGTGGTGGCCATCGTCGGCGTGGCCTTCGCGCTCGGGTTCCGGCCGCCGGCGACCGCGGTCGACTGGCTCGGCGCGATCGGCGTCCTGGCGGCGACATCGTTCGCGGCGTCCTGGCTCACGGTCGCGCTGGGTATGGCCGCGAAAACGCCGGAATCCGCGGGTATGGGCGTGGTGCCGCTGATCATGCTGCCCTTCCTCAGTACCGCGATCGTGCCGGCCGAGAAAATGGGTCAGGGTGTCCGGCAGTTCGCGCAGTATCAGCCGTTCACGCCGATCATCGAATCGCTGCGCGGCTTTCTCACCGGTAACCCGTCGGGCGGCTACACGGCCGCGGCACTGGCCTGGTGTGCCGGATTCGCCCTGGTGGGGTACCTGTGGTCGCGTGCCACGTTCAGTAAGCGAGCGTAGTCGCGGCCAGTTCCTGCCAGTCCGCCTGCGCACCCTCCCGCATCGCCTCGGTGAAGTCCGCTTCACCGAGGCGATCTCGTGCTGTCCGCTCCACCCGGGCCGCGTCCGGCTGGGAACGGTCGGCCAACCCGTGGACGGCGGCACTCACCGCGAGCAGCCGCGCGGCTTCGGCGTTGTGGTCGCCGCGCAGCGCCAGATCCGCGATCCCGACGATCACCTGGGCGACCAGGATCGCGTGCCCCGCCTCGGTCGCCGCACGGAAAGCCGCGGCATGGTGTTCCCGGGCCTCCCGGAGATCGGTGGCGAGGTAACCGAGCAGCGTGTGGATCGCCGCGGCGAGTTGCGGCATCTCGGCTTCGCTGCCCAACAGGTTTGTCGCTACACCGATCTGCTCGTAGGCCTGCGCGGTATCACCGCGCCACCGAGCCAGTTCCGCTTGCGCCAAGGCCAGTTCGGCCAGTGCGACCGGCCAGGCGACCCGGCCCGCGTACCGTTGTGCCTCGGCCACGGCGGCCGCACTCGCCTCGGTATCGCCTGCCAGCCAGTACAACTGGGCCTGCCGCGAAAGCAATCCGACGATATCTTCCGCCGCACCGATCTCGGTGACCACGGCGATCGCCTGCCGGAAGAGTTCGCAGGCGGCGGCGAATTCACCGCAGCTGGCGAGCCGGTTGGCCCGTTCGGTCAGCGCGAACGATATTCCCCACCGCTCGCCGAGGGCCCGGAACTCGGCCAGCGCGCCCACGAGATACGTGTCCACCTCCGGGCCGTCGCGCCCCAGCACGATCCGCATCTTGCCCATCTGGAGCCGGGCCAGGGCACGCACCCAGGGGTCGTCATCGGTGAGCAGCGGTTCGAAGGCGGTCGGCATCGCTTCCGGCCCGTGCAACAGGCTTTCCAGCGCGGGCACGAACGCCAACGCCGGATGGCCGGCCCCGTCACCCCGGCTGAACCGGTACGCCTTGCGGATCCACTCCTCCAGCTGGTTCGCGTCATTGCGCCCGGAACTCAGGAAATGCACGACCAGCGCGTACACCAGAGCCCGGGTGTCGTCGTCCACATCGGCGGGTAGGTCGGCGACCGCGGTGACGAATTCCAGCCCCTCGGCCTTGTACCCGCCGAGCCACCAGTACCAGCCGCAGGCCGCGGCGAGCCGCAACGCTCCGGTGGCGTCGCCGACCGCGAGCGCGCCGCGCATCGCGCCGGCGATGTTCTCGTGCTCGGCCCCGAGAACGGCGAGCCACTCCAATTGTTCGGCGCGACGCAGATGCGGTTCGGCGGTTGCGGCGAGGCCGGTGAAATACGCGAGATGCGCCCCGCGCGCCGGATCCGACTCCCCGGATTCCGCGAGCCGCTCCTCGGCGTACTGCCGAATCGTGCCGAGCATCCGATACCGCGGCCCGCTCTCCCCCACGGTGACCAGCAGCGATTTCTCGGTCAGCGTGGTCAGCAACTCGAGCACCTCCCACTGCTCGACCGCCGGAGTCTTCCCGCCACCCTGTCCTTCGGGGCCAGGATCCGCGCAGACCTGCTCGGCCGCCTCGAGACTCGCGCCACCGGAGAACACCGCCAGCCTGCGAAGGACCATCCGTTCGGCGTCGCTGAGCAACTCCCAGCTCCAGTCGACCACCGCGCGCAAGGTCCGGTGCTGCGGAATCGCGGTGCGGCTGCCGCCGGTCAGCAGGCGGAACCTATCGTCGAGGCGGTCGGCGAGCTGATCGAGGGACATGGTCCGCAGCCTGGCCGCCGCCAGTTCGATCGCCAGTGGTATCCCGTCGAGCGCCCGGCAAACGCGAGCCATGGTCGCCGGTGCGCGGTCATCGGCGGCGAGATCCTTACGCACCGCACCGGCACGGTCGCGCAGCAATCGCACGGCCGGGGAGGCCTCGATTTCGGCGGGTTCCGCGTTCTCGGCGGGCAGCGCCAGCGGCTCGACCTGCCACAACGCCTCACCGGTGATACCGAGCGACTCCCGGCTCGTAGCGAGGATCCGCAGCCGCGGGCACTCCCCGAGTACCCGGTGGGCGAATGTCGCCACGGATTCGATCACATGCTCGCAGTTGTCCAGGATCAGCAGTGTTTCGCGATCGCGGAGCGCCGCGACGAGCCGATCCATGGGTTCCGCGTTCGGGGCCCCACCGAGCAGCGCGTCCCGGAAGCCGAGCGCGGCGATCGCTGATTGCGCTACATCACCGTTCGCACCGACCGACGCCAGCTCGACCAGCCAGGCCCCGTCCGGCAGGTCGTCGAGCAGGGTCTGCGCGGTTTCCAGGGCCAGCCTGGTCTTTCCCGAGCCGCCGGGCCCGGTCAGCGTGGTGAGTCGATGGTTCGCGATGAGGTCGCGCACAGCGGCGATATCGGCGTATCTGCCGATATATCCGGTCAGCTCGGCCCGCAGGTTGGTTCTGCGCTCGGCGTTCTCCGCTCCCACTTCACCGCGCAACAGCGCGACATGCAGCGCGGACAATTCCGGTGAGGGATCCACACCCAGCGTCTCGGCGAGCGCCTCCCGTGCGTTCTGGTACACCATCAGCGCCTCGGAACCGCGGCCCGCGGCGGCGAGCGCACGCATCAGCGCGACGACGAGTCGCTCCCGCACCGGGTACCGGGCCACCAGATCGGTCAGTTCGCCCACCTGCTGCGCACCCCGGCCGAGGTGGAGCTCCGACTCGTACAGGTCTTCGGCCGCGGCCAGGCGAAGCCCCTCGAATCGGGTGACCACGGCATCGACGGCCTCGCTGTCGCGCATATCCACGTCCTGCGCGGGCGCACCCCGCCACAGGCCGAGGGCTTCGCGCAGCAGCCGGACCCGGTGCGCGTCGTCACCGCCGCGGGCTCGGTCGAGGAGCTGTTCGAAGCGCACCGCGTCGACCGCGTGGGGTTCCATTGTGAGTCGGTATCCACCCGCCTGTCCCTCGAGCGACCCCTCCGGCAGCAGCCGGCGCAGCCGCGAGACCAGCGCCTGCAAGGCGTTCGCCGCGTCGGCGGGTGGCTGCTCACCCCAGATCCAGTCGACCAACGCCGACTTCGGGACCGTGCGCCCTGGTTCGAGTGCCAGGGCGATCAGCAGTGCCCGTAACCGGATACCCGGTACCTCGACAGGTCCCCCGTCGTCTGCTCGGATGTCGAGCGGTCCAAGCAACGCGATTCGCACCGGACCATTCTGCCGCAGTCGGTCGCCGGACCGCCGGGTCACCTCTCCGCGAGCGGCGGTCATGCCGTTGAACAGGACGAACACGGTGTCAGCGGATATGTCAGCGCGGTATCAGGCCGGTATCAGGCCACCCGGCGAAAGTTCTCGTATGCACAGCTCAGCACTCGCGAGGCCCGGCCCGGCCGGACCGCCCGCCCGATCGGAAGGGAAGCCGTTGGAACTCAGGGTCGACCGGGAGCGCTGCATCGGCGCCGGTATGTGCGCGCTGATCGCGCCAGAGGTGTTCGACCAGGACGACTCGGACGGCCGGGTACGGCTGCTCGACCCCGCACCACCGGCCCCCCAGCACTCGACAGCCCGCGAAGCCGCCCACAGCTGCCCGGCGGCGGCGATCAGCCTTCTCGACCGATAACCCCGGTGTTCCGCAGCCCGGACACCGACCGACCACCACGAACAGGAAATACGATGAGCGACACCGCCTCCGTCCCCCGCGGCCTTCCCACCGACCGTGACGCCGGCCCCTTCGACCCGCCCCGCGAGATCACCCGGCTGCGTGAGGTCCGCCCGGTCAGTCCGCTGATCTTCCCCGACGGCCATGAGGGCTGGCTCGTCACCGGCTACGAGGCGGCCCGTGCTCTTCTGGCCGATACCCGCTTCAGCTCCCGTCAGGACATCGGCGTCCTCCACGCGCTGGACGCGAGTCCCGGTATGCCCGTCCAAACCGAGCCGTCCCCGCAGATCCCGGGTCTGTTCATCGCCATGGATCCGCCGGACCACACCCGGCTGCGGCGCAAACTCATCGGGGCTTTCACCGTTCGGCGCATGAAGGAGCTCGAAGAGCACATCGCCGAGATCGTCGAACGGCGACTCGACGACATGGAGCGGATGGCACCCCCGGTGGACCTGGTGCAGGCGTTCGCGCTGCCGGTGCCGTCGCTGGTGATCTGTGAACTGCTCGGCGTCCCCTACGCCGACCGGGACACCTTCCAGACCAACTCCGCCAAGTTCCTGCTCAGGGACCAGCCGCTGGAAGAGAAAATGGGCGCCTACGGCGCGATGATGGGCTATCTGGCCGAGCTGGCCACGGCCAAACGCGCCGAGCCCGGCGACGACATCCTGTCCGACCTCGCCCGCGACGAGGACCTCGGCATCGAGGAACTCACCGGTATCTCGTTCCTGCTGCTGCTCGCCGGCCACGAGACCACCGCCAATGTACTGGCGCTGGGCACTTTCGCACTCCTGGAGAACCCCGGTCAGCTGGCCGAACTGCGCGCGAACCCGGAACTGATGCCGGACGCGGTCGAAGAACTCATGCGCTATCTGTCGGTCGCCGATATCTTCTACCGCTACGCCACCGAGGACATCGAACTCGGCGGCGAAACGATCCCCGAGGGATCCACCGTCGTCGTCTCGCTGCTGGCCGCCAACCATGACCCGCTGCGCTTCGACAACCCGGACGCCCTCGATATCCACCGCAAGGCCCGCGGTCACCTGTCCTTCGGTCACGGTGTGCACCAGTGCCTCGGTCAGCAACTGGCCCGAGTCGAGATGCGTGCCGGTTTCGCGGGACTGGTGCGCCGCTTCCCGACCCTGCGGCTCGCCGTCGCCCCCGGCGATGTGCCACTCCGGACCGATATGAACATCTACGGCGTCCACGCACTCCCGGTCACCTGGACCGAATCGGCCCGTTAGACCGTCCGCGGCCGCGCGAACCGCCCGGCCGCGTGAATCCAACCCCCACAACCGAACCCCGTTTCACACCCGATGGAGACAGCCATGCCCACCTACCAGACACCGGACCCGATCGCCGTCACCGTCGACGTACTCTCCGGCGAAGTCGTCGTCATCGCCTCCGAACGCACCGATACCGTCGTCACGGTCCGGCCCTCCGACGCGTCCAAGAAGGGCGATACGCGGGCCGCCCAGCAGACCCGGGTCGCTTTCGCCGCCGGCGCCCTGACCGTGACGACGCCGAAGGACTGGCGGACCTACACGCCCTTCGGCGGCAATCCGTCGATCGAGGTGACCATCGAGGTACCCACCGGTTCCCGGTTGAAGGGCACCGCCGCGGTGGGCCGGTTGCTCGGCACCGGTGGACTGGGCCGGTGCGAGCTGGAAGTGGCCGCGGGCGACATCATCGTGGAAGACCCGCGTGATTCGGTGATCGCGAAAGTCGCCCAGGGCGATATCCGCGTCCGTGAAGCAGCACGCGGCGAGCTGCGACTGGAGACGTCGACGGGCGAATTGGAGGTGGGGATCAGCGCGGGCAGCGCGGCACAGCTGGAATTGAACGCCCTGGACGGCACCGTGCGCAACGAGATGCAGCCGGGCGACAAGTCGTTGTACAACGGGGAAACGGTGCGCGTGCGGGCACGTAATTCGTGCGGCGACATCGTCATCCGGCACACCGCCGCCGTCTGATCGAACGCTGCGCCTCGGCGGCGGGCGGTCGGGCGGGCCGATCGAATCGTCTGCTGGTCAGGAGGAGAACCGTGGAGGAGGGTGGTCGAGGAACTGTCGCGGCGCGGGGGGTGCTACGCCGACTTCTGGATTGTTTCCGCCGCACCGGGCGTGGGGGATCAATCCGGCGGTAGGGGCCTAGTCGGCCGGGCGGATCGACGGCCGACAGCCCCGGGTCATCATGACGTGCTCGGCGAGTTCCTCGATGTTCATCATCTCCGGATGGCTGTAATAGATCAGCTCGAACCGGCTGTGCCGCCAAGATGCCGGATCCAATCGGCCGGCATCACTCGTATCGCACAGCGCTTCGAGCCGGCTCAGATCGAACGGCTCCTTACCGCGGGCGTGTGCGTCCGCCTTGACGGCTGCCAAGCGTTCTGTACGTGTCAGATCCGCCCTGCCCCACACCCCCGCCGCAAAACGGCGTGCTTCTTCGAGGTCCACTGACGCTCTCCTACCTGCCCGCGGGCCCGGTCCAGCCGGAAGGCTGGTTTAACCACGAGAAGTTCTGGGTACGAGTCTAGGCCGTCAACCACCGGTCTGCATCGCCGAATCCCTTGTGTGCTCCGAAACCCCTCGCACACTGGGCATTCTACGAATCGGCGACGGTTGTGCCGACGAATTCGGCACAACCGGCCGAGAAGCCTCTTCCTCGGGCTGGGAAGCGGGTTTCTCATCGCCGTTCGACGCGGACCTCGTTCCACGGGGGCGGCCCGTCGAGCAGCGGCGCGCGGTCACCGCTGCGATCGCGTTCGAGCAGGATGGAACCGGCATCGCGGGTCAGCCACATACTCGGCTACCGCAGACCGTCGCGGACCACATCCCGGGTCATCGCGGCATCCATCATCGAGCAGGCGTGCAACCGTGAGTCGGCGTGACATGCCGCACCGACCGTCATAACCGTTCCTTCCGGCGCAGCGGTGACCTCCGTGCCGGGAGCACCCGCCGGAGGGATCCCATTATCGGACGGCCGGTCTCGCCCGATCCAGCAAGAATGTTCCCCACGCCCGGTGGCGGCGCTCGGAGTGAGACCGCGCCGGCTGTCCGAGCCGTCGACGGTCAGCCCACTACCCCCGAACTCGATCACGACGGTGACCGCCGGGATATCGGCGACCCGCAGGTTCAACCCGTTGTCGCCACGGTGCCGGAAGCCGATCATCGCGGCGCGCCCCGCCCGGCACTCGCCGGGCGGCCGAATTCCCATTCGGCCTCGGAATCGCTGTCGAACCCACTCGCCGCCACGTACCCGGGCTAACCGGGCATTACGCAGGCGAGGAGCCGGTAACCGGACACTCCGGACACGGGGGCAACGTCGTGGACCGGCGGGTCGGCAACCGTGAGCCGACCCGCCGGTCGCGGGCAGTCGGCGGGCGCGCGCCGGGTGCACCCGAAGTCCACCCGGGCCTCCGAGCCGCCGAAAGGGTCCAGTTCATCGCGGTAGTAGCGCTGATCCGTATCGCGCACGGGGTCGACCGGTCCCAGTGGCGCGGGGCAAGCGCTTATCGACGGCGGCATCACAGCGGCGCCCGGAGAATCCCGGCGAGAAAAGCGGCATCCGTCTCTCCTGTCCAGGAACGGTGGTGGCAGTCGGCGTCGCCATATCGAATGTTGCCGACAAATAGCCAATATCCCGCCATCGCTTTCGGGTGTCAAGCAGCGGCCAGGTTGCAGAACGGCTACAGCTCGACCGGACATCATTCTTTAGTGGTCATATAGAAGTGAATCACCCCTATCGCAGCTCGCAGCAAGGGCGGCGCATCGAATTTGCTCAAGGGATGCGGGAGAGCTTTTTCGGGTGGTGACGGAATAGATTCCGACCAAGCGTCATGCCGAGTGACCCTTATCACAGACAGTGGCCTGGACGCACGGCGGTATCGACCCTCCGGAACATCGGTATTCCACCTGTCCCGGCGGGCGGCCGGCGCCGACCCTGCGGTCCCGGACCCGGGCCTTCTACATCCCGAAATGCGGAAAGTGCGGATATTCCGCTCGAGATGGCGGATGTCCCGCCGTCGCGGTTGCCATACGTTTTCCGGCGACAGCCGCGGAAAGAGAGGGATCCAATGGCTATCGCACCTACATTCGATATTCAGCTCACGGAGGCCGATTTCCGCGAGCAGTTGCGCACCGATGTGCTCTGGGGATTGTCCGGTCGCCGGAAATGGTTACCACCCAAATGGTTCTACGACGCCCGCGGTAGCAAACTGTTCGACCTCATGGCCGGACTGCCGGAGTACTACCCGACCCGCACCGAACGGGCACTTCTGCGCGTCTCCGTCGATGAGATCGCGCGCCGTGCCTCGAGTGCGACCGAATTGGTCGAACTGGGTTCACGCTCCTCGGTGAAGACGCGACTGCTGCTGAACGCGCTCACCACCCACGGGTCGCTGTGCTCCTACATACCCCAGGACACCTCGGAAAACGGGTTGCGCGCCGCGGCCGATTGGACCAGCCGCGAATTCCCGCATCTGTCCGTACACGGGATCGTCGGCGATTTCACCACCGTGCACCCGGCCCTGCCGCACGGCGGCCGCCGTCTGGTCGCGTTGCTCGGCGGCGCCCTGGGCAATCTGCCACCCTTCGAACGCACCGCGTTCCTCGGTGAACTACACCAGGCCCTCAGGCCAGGCGAACAGTTGCTGGTCGGCGTCGGGCTGGTCACCGATCCCGCTGTCATGATCCCCGCCTACGACGACGCCGCGGGGGTCACCGCGGAGTTCAACCGCAATGTGCTGCACGTGGTGAACGACCGTCTCGGCGCCGATTTCGATCCCATCGAATTCGCCCATATGGCGGTATGGGATCCCGATCTCGAATGGATCGAAATGCGGCTGGCCGCAACCAAACCGATGCGCGTCACGATTCCGGACCTGGATCTCGTAGTCGATTTCGCCGCCGGTGAGCAGATGCGTACCGAGATCTCGGCGAAGTTCCGGCTGCCCGCTTTCCGTACCGAACTCGCCGCGGCCGGTTTCCGGCTGCGCCACGCGTGGACAGATCCCGAACACCGATTCGCGCTGGTGCTCGCCGACAGATGAACCTCCCGCCGGCCCGGCATCGACGCGCCGGACGAATTGCTACGGCCGCGTGGCGGTTCCGCCGCTCCGGGCCGGTCGGGATCGCCCGCATCCCGCTGACCGATTCCGCGGCATTCGGATCCTGCTACCCGGTAACGGTGTGGATCTGCTCCGGACGCTTCCCTGCCGGTGCACTCTCACCCCGGCCGGGACCGCGCCCGCGGAAGCGTCCGATCACCGCGACGGTTGCCGAAACCACGCCGATCACGATGCCCATGCCGAGGAAGGCGCCGGAATACCCGGTCGTGCCGACGAACCAGCCGAGAGTTGTGGCCCCGAGCCCGAGCCCACCGTCGTAGGCGATATTCCAGAGCGTGCTCGCGGTAGCACTGCGGGCCGGTCCGAGGCGCTGCACAGTGAGTACGAACGAATCGTTCTGGCAGGCCCCGAATCCGGCCCCCAGCAGGGTGGTCCCGCCGAACAGCAGGACATGGTGACCGGTTGCCAGCGCAACGGCGGTCAGCACCGACCCGGCCGCGCAGCACAGCACCGATACCAGGAGCAGGTGCCCGGCACCGAGCCGACCGCCCGCCGGCCCGGCCCCCAGCCGAGCCGCGACCAGCGCGATCGATGCGGAGAGCAGCGCCCACGAGGCGGCACCGGCATCCGGTAGGGCGACCGGGAGGAAGGTGGTGACCGCGCCGAACGAACCGGCGGTCAAGGCGAAGAGCGCGATCGGTGCCGCGATATTTCCGGCCTCGGCCGTAGTGGCGAAGCGGAAGGTCGCACGGTGTCCCCGCGGTAGCAGCACCGCCAGCGCCGCGCCGGTCAGGCAAGCGAGCGTCGAGCCCCAGAAAACTATCGGAAAGCCCCAGGTCCGGGCAATCCAGACCCCACCGGCGAGAGCACCGAGGTTCGGCAGCGCGGCCGCGACGCCGAACAGGGAAGCCCGGGAGGACAATTGGCGCGGCGTGGACAGATCGGCGACGAGGGTGGCGCCCGCGATCACCACCAGGGCCAGCCCGATCCCCCGGACCACGGTGATCACCAGAACCGGGCCGATATCGGCGGACAGCAGGTACAGCGGTGTCGGCGCCCCGAGCAGGACCGCGCCGCCCACGATCATGGTCCGCAACGCGAGCATCCGGAAGAGCCACGGCGCGGCCAGCTGGGCCGCCACGGTCGCCGCCATCATGACGCCGGTCGTCGCCCCCACCGCGACACCGTTCGCACCGCCCGCGGCGGACCACAGCGGGACGACCGACAACAGTGCGGCGTAGTCGACGAAGGCGAGGAACGTCACCGCCAGCAGCACCGCGAAGGCGCCCGGCCCCGTGGTCCGGACGGGCGGATCACCGGTGTCCGAGGCTTCCCCGGGTAAACCTCTCGCGGCATCGGCCGGACCGGTCGGTGTGGTCATCGCGTCACCCCTCTCCGGCACCGGGTCGCCGGAGCGCCCGTGGCCGTTGAAACCGAGATCGGACCGGCGAACTGAACGTGCTCGACGGCCCGTACTGCCCGACTGCGATATCCGCCTCGTGACCCACCCGCACCGCCACCGCAGCCCCGCGTTCGATATCGTCGCGCAGGAGATACGCCGGACCCGGCAGCGCCTGTGTGGGCACGATCAACTCACCCGATGGCAGCCGGAGCCGAGCCGTTCCGCGACTCGCTACCACCGGCGAACGAAGGTGGACCGGCCGGCGATCAGGCGCTTCGCACCGCGCCGAGCCTCCTCATCGGCCGGACGAGGACCCGGACGTATAGCGGATCCGCCATCGGCCCTCCCAGCGTTCCCCGGGTGCCAGGTGCCGCAATCCGCGACCGGAGTTCAGAGCGTTCGGCGGGGCGGTCATCGGCTCCAGTGCGACCGCGAGACCTCGGCCGTCCGGGCGCGGGAACTCCCGGGGCGTGAAGACCTGCAGGTATTCCCATCCGGCGTCCTGGACGAGTTCGACCGTCGCGCCGTCGGGTGCGGTCAGCCGGGCCGCCGCCGCGGGCGTCACCCCACCGAACGGCGTGTCCAGGTCCAGATCCGCGAGCGGCACTCCGGCACGCAGGTCGTAACGAGTGCCCTCGACCGGATGTTCGGCCACCGGATTCATCCGGGCGTCGATCTCGTAATAGGTGCTCGCGGCCACCGTGAGCACCAGATCCTCGATCGGGTTCGCGCCGATCCGGAAGTACGGGTGCGCACCCACCGCATACGGCGCGGACCGTGCGCTGTGGTTGACCACTCCGTGGGTCACGGTGAGCCCGTCGGAGTGCAATTCGTAGCGCACCCAGGTGTCGAGCAGGAACGGCCAACCGTGCTGGGGCGGTATCAGCGCACCCAGTGTCACCGCACCGGCGGACTGCTGCCGCACCTCGTATTCGGTGTTGCGCAGCAGACCGTGGATCGCGTTCGAACGCGCCACCTCCGTGATATCGAGTTGCTGCGGCAACCCGTCGAGAATCCAGATACCGTCGCGGACCCGGTTGGGCCAGGGTGCCAGGACGATACCGGCGCCCATCGGCGGTGCGGTATCCACCGGAACCGGTTCGGTGACGGCGACACCGTCGACAGTCAGACCACGCAGTACAGCGGCCACCGTGCCGATCTCGGCGCGGGCAACAGGGGTCTCCAGAACGATCGAACGGCCGGTCGGGGTGCGGTCGGAGAGGGTCACCTCGCCAGCCTAGGTTCCCGATGCGACCACAATTCGCAACGCGGCCACCGAGTCGCCCGCGCGGAGCGGCCCCTACAGCCCGTTGACGATCACCGCGTTGCAGTCCGCGGCCGCCTGCCGCAGCGGGATCGCCGCCTGGTATTCCTCGGACTCGTACCAGGCGCGGGCAGCTTCGGGAGACTCGAATTCCAGTACCACCGTCTGGGTGGCGGGCCATTCGCCTTCGAGGACCTCGAACTCGGTATCGATTGCCAGGACCTTCACCCCGGCGGCCATCGCCTTACCGGCCGCTTTGCCGTATTCGGCCATCCCCGCCGGGTCCTTGATCAGCTCGGTCACGATGACATAACCCTTGGCCATACCGGATCTCCTTTTCACGCATGAACCGCAACCGGCTCCTCGACGACCCTACCCAAATGATCATTTACGTTGTCAGAAATCTCATATGCTGAAACCAAGAATTATGATCCGTGGGCGGTCAGGATTCGGCTTTACCGTTGCGCCGGAGCAGATGCGGCCGCAGCCGGTTGAACCCCCGCACCCGCACACTGCGCAGGTGCCGGATGTTCAACTCCTTCTCACCGTCCAGTTCCGCCGCGGCGCCGTCGTCCACCAGGATCGTGCCCGGCCGGGCGACACCGGTGAGCCGGGCGGCGATGTTCACCACCGAGCCGTACAGGTCTCCGAAACGCTGCAACACCGGTCCGTAGGCGAGAGCCACCCGTAGTTCCGGCGTGGTGCCCACGGTCATGGTGGATTCCTGAAGCGCCAGCGCGATCCGGGCTGCGGCCAGCGGCGATTCGGCCGCGAACATCACCTCGTCACCGACATTCTTGATGACCCAGCCGCCGTTCTCGGCGATGGCGTCGTTGGTGGTGGATTCGAAGGCCTCCAGCAGCGTGGACAGTTCGTCGGGATGCAGGTGCCGGGTGAGCCGGGTGTAGCCGACCATATCCGCGAAGCCGACGGCCAGCACGCGGGTCGAATCCGCGGCCGGTCCCGACTCTTCCAGGTTCCGCGAGAGCGCCGCGTCGAGATGACGCCGCCAAGCGTAGGACAGCAGGCTCTCCAGCAGTGCCACCGTTTCGGCGGTCGCGGTGCGGGTGATCTGATCGCGGTCCCCGTCCGCTCCGGCCGCGGCGACGCGTCGATCGATCTCGTCGAGCACCAGGTCGACCTGCCATTCCGCCAGGCGCGCCATGGTCTGCCCGATGGTGCGGGCCGTGGCAGCCTGCTGGCGGGCATCGGCCCCGGCGAGGATGCCGACCTCGCGGAATCGCTGGATGGCCACGATATCGGCGTCGGTGTAATCGCACGCGCTGTCGTCCGCGCTGGCCGGGAAACCCAGGGATACCCACAGCCGCCGGGCCAGTTCCGGCGATACCTCGGCCTTTTCGGCTACCTCGTTGCGGTTGTAGCGCCGACGGCCGGCCAGCAGGCTCGCCTCGGCCGCCGACCGCACCGATTCGGCTCTCTCGTGCGACACCATGGGCGAAACCTTACGACGCCGCGGCGGCCCCGCGACCGGACCGGGCGAATCGCTCGGTGATCTGTGTCATGGTGCCGGAATCCCGGACGGCTGCCGAGCGAACGGCTACCAGGATCCGGACCGCCGGAGCGAGTTGCGAGTATCGGCCGGTCCGCACGGGACTGTGGTCGCGGCGGCCGCAGGGACGGCGAAGAGCAGGGTGTCGCCGACCGCGCAGACTACGGGCCCGCGGCCGGGACGGCGTGCGGCGCCGCGTCCGCGGGTCGCTCCGCGGGAACAGGCGCGGGCACCTCGGCGGGAGGAGCCGGCGCATCGACTGGAGCGGGCGGCTCGACGGGGGCAGGCGGCTCGACGGGGGCAGGCGGCTCGACGGGAGCGGGCGCCTCGGCAGGCGGAGTCACGGGAGCCGGGGGCGCGGCCGGAGCCGGCGCGGTCGTCACCGGCTGCGGCTCGGGGACGGCGGGCGGTTCCGGGGGAGGGACCGTCTGCGGGGTGGTGGGGACCGTGGGCGGATCGGGAGTCTGCGCCGGTCGCGGCGCCGGAACCGGTGCCGAGCGTGGGGCCGCCCGGCCGGGTTCGCCCGGCGAGACGAACAGCGGCCGGTCGGTCGGGAGATTGATGAAACTGGGCGCTGCCGGATCCAGCGCCAGATGCTGCGGTTTGAGCTCGCTGTTGTTCAGCATGGGCCGGAAGGCCAGCGCCTTGGGTGAGTTACCGGCGAATACATCGAGCCGCAGCCGGTGCCCCGGTGCCAGCACCGCCTGGATCGGAATCACCGCGATATCGAGCGTGACCGGCTCATCGGGCACCACCTTCTGCACACTGTCCAGGGTGAGCGGGTTGTGCGGCGCGGTGAGATCACCGCTGGGTGATCGGGTACTGCGGGCCTCATCGATCGCCCGCAGCGACGCGGTGAGCTGGCCGGTGCTCAGCACGGTCGAGGTACCGTCCGGCGCCACATCGTTGACCGTCACGTTCCAGTAGCCGTCCTCGGCGTCGTGGACCGTGTTGAGGTGCACATTGATCGGACCGGACACGATCGTGCGTTCGGCGATCGGCTCGGTGGTGAAGGTGAGCGCGTTGCGTTCGGCTATCCGGGAATCCTTGGCGCACATATCCAGTACCGCGCCGATACCCGCGGAACCCTGCGCCATATCCCGCGAACACAGGTTCGTCATCCCGGGCGCCACCGTGAGCCGGTGGGCCGCACCCGGCTGCCCGACGAGTGAACCGTCGTGCACGCTGTCCTCGGTGGTTCCGCTGGGAGCGCCCGACAGATAGACCCGCCGGTGTGTCATCCCCGGCTGCGGGAACTGGTCCAGCACCACCCAGCTGCCACCCTGCTCCCACACGATCACCGGGCCGTAACCGGCGATCCCGTTGTCGATATCTTTGAGCCAGTGGTCGAACCACGCGCGCTGCAACACATCCAGTCGCGGCGGGGACCCCGCCCGGCCCGTTCCGGAACCGGGATTGGCGTGGTAGGTATCGCCGACGATGAGCTGCTTACGCCCCGGCGGCAGCGGGATGTCGTTGTAGAGGGTGGTCGCGCTGTTGGCGAAGATATCGTGCCAGCCGCCGTAGACGAAGGTCGGCACAGTGATCTTCTCGGGATGGCCCATGATGCCTCGGCGGAAGGCACTGTTCTCGTCCAGCGCGTCGGCCAGCGCCGGCGGCATATTGCGCAGCGACGGTGTGAGAAGCGCCTGGGCCAGCAGATCGTAGTTCGTCGCGGGATCGGCCATCCGGTCGCTGAGCCACTGCCAGTCGAAGGTGCCGTTGAGCATGGCCTTCACATCCGGCATGAGTTTCGCCTGGTTCACCTGGTTCAGCCACAGCGGCAGGAAGGTGACGCCCACGCCGCCGCCCGGCGCTACGACATCGCGCATGAGATCGCTGCCCGGTTCGACGGGGAAGATGGCCTGCAACGGTTTCGGCGCGTTCTCCGCGGCGCGCAACTGATTGATTCCGGCGTAGGAACCGCCGCTCATAGCGACCCGCCCGTTGGACCACGGCTGCCGCGCCGACCATTCGATCACTTCGCGGGTATCGAGTTGTTCCCGTTCGCCGAGGGTGTCCCACAACCCCTGTGACTGCCCGGTACCGCGCACATCGACCGAGACCACCGTGTATCCGGCACGGACGAGCTGACTGTCGAGCCCGAGCACGGTCGCCACCGTGCCGCCGTCCAGGGCGTGCAGCAGATCCTCGAATCCGCTGATCGGGGTGCCGGTCAGATTGATCCGGCGCACCAGGTCCATCGTCCACTGCCGCACTCCGGGATCACCCAGTGCCGAATCGATGAGGCTCGACATCATCTTCGAGTACGGCGTCATGGTGACGATCGTGGGCAGCGGCCGGTTCTCGGTCGCCCCGCCGGCCGCCGCGGGCCGGTACACATCGGCTTTGAGCACGACACCGTCACTCATGGTGATGAGTACGTCTTTGTCGATATGTGTTTCGGGATACGGCTGGGGGCCGTCGTGCAGGGCGGTCCACTGCTGGGCGAGTTCGGCCGGCGATACGGCGGGCGCGGTATCGCGATGTACCGGGTGGCGTGCGGATTGTGCTGCCACCACCAGGATCACGGTCACTAGGACGACAACGGTGACGGCCGAAGCAGCCGCGAGCCCGTGAACCCGGTACAGCCGCATGAACAAACCCTCCACCTCGTGGTTCCGGTTTCCGCGCACAGGTAGCGCCGGCAAAAGTTTCCGCGCACAGGTAGCGCCGGCAAAAGTTTCCGCGCACAGGTAGCGCCGACAAAGTTTCCGCACACAGGTGGGGCCGACAATAGCAATCAGCTCTGACCGGATCGGGTTCCGACGCGCGGTCCCGGTCGATTACCGGAATTCGAGGTGGAGGGTGTCCGCGCAGGTGAGGCGCGTGCTGGGCGTCAGCCCGCGCGGCGGGCCCGCAGCACGAGATCTTTGATCTGATGTCCGGCGGCGGGCCGGTTGCGATCGCGACGGTCCTCGACCTCGACGGTCCATTCGTCGCCCAAGAGTGCCACGATCTCGGACGGCTGATAGAAGTCGTAGGGATCGAAGTCGTGCGAATTCTCCTCCCGGGGCGGGAATTCGGTGGGATCGTGCGTGACGAACAGCAGGGTTCCGCCCGGGGCCACGGTCTCGAGGAGTCCACGCAGCGTGGCGTGGTCGGATTCGTGCGCGATCGGGAAGTAGTGCGCCGACACCAGATCGAACGAGCGCGCCGGCAGCGGCGTGACGGTGATATCGGCCCGCTGCCACGCGATCTCCGGATGCCCGGCCGCCGCCCGGTCCAGCGCCACCTGCGAGATGTCCACCGCGGTCACCCGCCAGCCGTGTTCGGCCAGCCAGTACGCGTCCGCGCCCTCCCCGCAACCGAGGTCGAGGGCCTGCCCGGGTGTCATACCGGTCACTTCGGTGACCAGGGCATCGTTGGGCAACCCGCTGAAACGCTGTGCGCTGCCGCTGTACATATCGTCCCAGAACTGCTGGTCCATGCGTTTTCTCCTGATGTCGTCGAGGTGCGTCACCCAGCATCCGGGCAAACCCTCGGCTTGACAAATTTATTTGCTATATCTGCAATAGAAGTATGGATCAGGAGTTCGGCGAGGTCATCGATGCGATCGGCCCGCGACTGCGCGAGTTACGCCGCCGCAACGGCACCACGCTGACGGCATTGTCCGAGGTCACCGGAATACCGGTGAGCACACTGTCGCGCCTGGAATCCGGCCAGCGCAAACCCAGCCTCGAACTGTTGCTACCCCTGGCCAAGGCCCATCAGGTGCCGCTCGACGAACTGGTCGACGCACCGGAGACCGGTGATCCCCGGGTGCATTCCCGGCCGGTCACCCGGCACGGTCAGACCTTCATCCCGCTGACCCGCAGACCCGGCGGGCTACAGGCCTACAAGCAGATCCTGTCCGGTCGCGATACCGCCGAGCCCGATCCGCGCACACACGAGGGCTACCACTGGCTCTACGTGCTCAACGGCAAATTGCGGCTGATCCTGGGCGATCAGGACATGATTCTCACCCCCGGCGAGGTCGCCGAATTCGATACTCACCTGCCGCACTGGTTCGGCAATGCCGACGAGCATCCCGTCGAGTATCTGAGCATCTACGGTCCGCAGGGCGAGCGGTTCCACATCAAGGCCAGATATCGGCCCGAGTGATATCGACCAGCCCGTACGCTGCGGGAATGCATTTGGTTACCGTTTCGTGATGCGCGGCGCCCGTGTCGTTTCCGAATCAGCGCGCGATTAGGCGAAATATGACTCCCCGGGTTTGCAGGACCGACATATAGCTGTGGTGTATTTCCAACGCTGTTCGAGCAGTCGGTGATGTCCTCACCGCGTACTTTGCGGTGAAAGTCGTTGCGATCCACCGGCTCTCGACCTGAGCACGGAGGACCGCAATTATGGATTCTGTACCGATACGTCAGCGCTGCGCCGCACTGGTTCTCCTGACCGCCGCGGCCGGCGCCATCCTCGGAACAACGGCACCCGCCCAAGCTCAGCCGATAACCGTTCCCGGTATCGGCACCTTCGAAATTCCCGATCAGATCCCTTTGCCTGCCGGGATCCCCGGCATCGGCATACCTGCCCCACAGATATCGCCCGCCCCGCCCGTCGGTGATGTCGCGGTCGCGGCGGCGCGCAGCAAGCTCGGGGCGCCCTACGTCTCCGGCGGCACCGGACCGAACGTTTTCGACTGTTCGGGTCTGGTGCAGTGGGCATATCAGCAGGCCGGGGTGCAGGTACCACGCACCAGCTGGTCTCAGCTGTCCGCCGGTACCCCGGTCGCACTGGATCAGCTACACGTCGGCGACGTGATCTCCTACAGCGGCGGCGGTCATTCCGCCCTGTACCTCGGTGACGGCCAGGTGATCCACGCCGCGACCGACACCGTGGAGATATCCCCGATGGCGTATTCGCCCGTGGTCGGAGCGCGCCGCTTCTGACTCTGGCCGCGTCGTGGTCCCGGCCGAACGGCAGCAAGCCCGGACCACAGCCTCGGGCCCACGACGCACCCGTACAGCACGGCCCCGGGACGGATTTCCGTCCCGGGGCCGTACCGGCGGATCAGAGACGTTCGATGATCGTGGCGTTGGCCAGGCCACCCGCCTCACACATCGTCTGCAACGCGTACCGGCCACCGGTCTGCTCGAGGTGGTTGACCATGGTCGCCAGGATCCGCACCCCGGAGGCACCCAGCGGATGCCCCAGCGCGATGGCCCCGCCGCGCGGGTTCAGTTTCGCGGGGTCGGCGTTCAGTTCGTGCTGCCAGACGAGCGGCACCGGCGCGAACGCCTCGTTGACCTCGTAGGCATCGATATCGTCGATCGTCAGCCCGGCCCGCTCCAGCACCTTCTTCGACGCCGGCACCGGCGCGGTCAGCATGAGCAGCGGATCGTCGCCCACCACCGCGAAGGAGTGGAAACGCGCGCGCGGCCGCAGGCCGAGCTTCGCGGCCGCCTGCTCGCTCATGATCAACGCCGCCGAGGCTCCGTCGGTGAGCGGCGAGGAGTTGCCCGGCGTGATGGACCAGTTGATCTCCGGGAACCGCCGCGTGTACTGCTCGTCGGCGAACGCCGGCTTCAGGCCCGCGAGCTTCTCGGGGGTGGACCCGGCCCGGATGGTCTCGTCCGCGGTCAGCTCACCGGCGGTGACCAGCTCTCGATCGAACCCACCGGCCGCGGCCGTCTCCGCCGCCAGCCGATGCGATCGCGCCGCGAACTCGTCCAGCGTGGCCCGGTCGAGCTTCCAGCGAGCGGCCAGGATCTCGGCGGCTACACCCTGCTGCACCAGACCTTCCGGGTACCGGTGCGCGATGGGCCCGCGGTTGGCGTCCTGACCCTGCGCGTTGGAGAACATGGGCACCCGGCTCATCGACTCCACACCACAGGCGATGGCGATATCGTAGGCGCCCGCGATCACGCCCTGAGCGGCGAAATGCGCGGCCTGCTGGGAGGAACCGCACTGCCGGTCCACGGTGGTGGCCGGTACCGATTCGGGGAACCCGGCGGCCAGCACGGCGGTCCGGGAGATATTGAAGGCCTGCTCCCCGCTCTGGGTGACGCAGCCGCCGATCACATCGTCGACCAGTGCCGGATCCAGCTCGTTGCGCTGCAACAGTTCGGTCAGCACCCCGGCCAGCAGGGTCGCCGGATGCACCCCGGACAGCCCACCACCGGCCTTACCCTTCCCGGACGGCGTGCGAACCACATCGACGATGACTGCGGACTGCATAGTCCCTCCTGAAATGCTCGTTCCGGCCGGTCGAGTTAATGACCGTTCATAGCTAAGTTAACACGGATTCGCAGCGGGCGGGCCCGCCCTCCGCCGAAGGCCACCCACGATGACGAGCAGGACGACTCCGGCGCCGGCGGACTCGCCCATTGAAGGTAACCACACAGTCGCCCCATCCCTCGAAATCCGCCGCGACGCCGTAGCGACAGCGATCTGAACATCGCCACCATCCGACCGGCCTTCCGGCTTACTCTGCGCGAACCCTGGTCATATGTAAGATCATGCCCCGGGGAGGGCATCCGAGGAGGCGCCCGTGCCAGCACCGACACCGGCCGCGATCATTCACGGGTCGCGGATGCTGATCAGTAGCTGGAACAATCGGCGCGACCTCTTCGACGACGCACGCTGCCGAGCGACTCACGTCGGGGCGGCCCGGCGACGTCGGTCCCTGATCCCCCCGGGGACAACATCATTTCGCCCGTCGCGGCACCGACCGCAGTCAGCGGCGCCGGCACGGGCCGCGTCCGCGCGATCACCGAAGTGCTCGTCGGCGCAGGCCGGACCACAACAACTGCAAACAGTGATCAGCTACACCCCACGCCCCGAGCATCCAGAGCATGGACCCCGGATACATCCGACCCCAGGGAGACGATCATGAGCTCGGACAACCCCTCACATTCCGGCAGGCCGGGGCTCGACGAGTTGGTCCCGTCGCGCTACGCGGTGCAGGTCGGCGATATCGAAGTGCTGGTGATCAGCGATGGGGTGCTACCGATCGGAGCCGAGACGCTCGCCTACAACGCCGACTCGGCAGACCTGGCGGCCTGGCTGGACGATATGTTCCTGCCACCGGATGTACTCGACTGGCCGCTGAACGTCGTCGTGGTGCGCAGCGGCGAGCAGACCGTGCTCATCGACGCCGGGCTGGGATCGGAGTTCCCGGACTTCCAGCAGGCCGGGCGGTTGGCCGTGCGACTGGAGGCCGCCGGTATCGACACCGCGTCCGTGACCGACGTGGTGCTGACCCACCTGCACATGGATCACATCGGTGGGCTGCTCGGTGACGGGTTGGGGCGCGGGCTGCGTCCGGACCTGCGGGTCCACGTGGCCGCCGCCGAGGCCGAGTTCTGGGAGTCGCCCGATTTCTCCCGCACCTCCATGCCGGCGGGAGTGCCGGACGCGCTCCGGTCGGCCGCCACGCGTTTCCTGGAGGAATACCGCGGGCGGCTGCGACCGTTCGAGACCGAGCACGAGGTGGCGCCGGGGGTGGTCGCCACGCGCACCGGCGGGCACACCCCCGGGCACAGCGTGGTCCGCCTGGCGTCCGGCGGCGACCGTCTGACGTTCGCCGGAGACGCCGTGTTCCAGGTCGCGTTCGACCGCCCCGACTGGTTCAACGGCTTCGAACACGATCCCGAGGAGGCTGCCCGCGTCCGCGTCCGTCTCTTGCAGGAGCTGGCGGCGAACCGTGAGGCGCTGGTGGCCACCCATTTGCCGTTCCCGTCCGTCTGCCACGTCGCGACCGCCGGCAACACCTTTCGTTGCGTTCCGGCCGTCTGGGACTTCTGACCGGCTCCGGTGTCGAACGGGGGCATCGAGCCCACCATCATTTTCTCCGATGGTTCCTTTGCCGAAGCATGCGCTGGGGCCGATCCACACGGGGGCCGGCGGGTTAAGGAATTGCGCGGAATTGTCAATATTTCGTGAACCGTACGTTCGGAAACACCGGAAAGCCGCGCATTCCCCGCCTGCGGGAAAAACTACGGATGCCTATTGGTAGTTTCGACCATTACTGTGACGCCGTGTCACTCTCCCCCACAGTCGACCCCGTCCTACCGAGCAGGTCAGGACGTGGATATCGAGCCCCGGGCCTTCCGGTCCACGCGCTCGTCATCGCCGCGATGATATGCATTCATCTCGGCTCGGCCACGGCCAAGAATTTGATCGAAATCGCGGGCGCCCAGACAACGGTCTGCCTGCGTATCGCCCTCGCCGGACTCCTCGCGATGCTCATCTGGCGACCGTCGCTGCGAATCGACCCCCGCGCCGTTCCCGGCATCGTCGCGCTCGGCGCCGCCATCGCGGGAATGAACCTCTGCTTCTACGCCGCCATCGAGCACATCCCGCTCGGTATGGCGGTCACCATCGAATTCCTCGGCCCGCTCTGCGTCGCCCTGCTCACCTCCTGGCGCCCGAGCAACCTGATCCTGGCCGCGACCGCGGGCGTCGGTGTACTCCTCCTGACCGATTCCGCCGGAACCGCCTCGTGGACCGGGATCGGCTTCGCGCTGCTGT
This sequence comes from Nocardia jinanensis, assembly GCF_014645735.1. Classification (GTDB taxonomy): domain Bacteria; phylum Actinomycetota; class Actinomycetes; order Mycobacteriales; family Mycobacteriaceae; genus Nocardia; species Nocardia jinanensis. The sequence goes on from NZ_BMMH01000008.1 coordinate 30,733, forward strand.
CCGGACTCGGCTGGGCCGGCTACATCGTCTTCGGCAAAGCGGTCGCCCGCCACACCGCGACCAACGACGCCCTCGCCCTCGCCCTGGGACTCGGCACCCTGGTCACGGTCCCGGTATTGCTGACCCGCGCCGAGGACCTCCCCCTCGACCCGTGGTTCCTCATCGGAGCAGTCGCCGTCGCCGTCCTCACCTCACTGGTCCCACACGCCATCGAACTCAACGCGCTACGCCGCATGGAGGTCTCGACCTTCGGCGTCATGATGAGCATGGGGCCCGCGGTGGCCGCCCTGGCCGGGCTCCTCCTGCTCGGCGAGACATTGCGGCCGGTGCAGTGGTTGGGTATCGCCGCGGTGGTCGGCGCGAGCGCGGGCGCGACATTGCTCGCCGACCGGCACACCCCGGCTGCACCCGAAACTCCCGGGGAGCACCAGCCGATCCGGCCGACCCCCAGCGAGGCAGTTCCGGTTCCATGATCCAGCGCCATTATCCGTAAGGGCCGGGCGCCAGCGACCGTCTTCCCGCAGAAAGTCGCTGGCAACCGGCCCATCGATGCCGGGCCTCATCCGAGAGCTCGGCTTATGAGACGCAGGAGTTCCGAGGAGATCATCGGGTTCGCGGCGACGGTATGCCGAGAGACCGCACTGTGTTCTCTTCCGTCGGAATCGGTCACCACAGCACCGCTCTCCCGAGCAATCACCACTCCGGCCGCCATGTCCCATGGCTTGTTGGACAAGATGATGCAACCGTCGGTGCGTCCCTCGGCAACCCACGCCAGATCAACAGCAGCAGACCCGAACATTCGGACACGCTCGACGGATTCGGCGAGGGCGCGAGTAAGAGCGAACCGCTCCCGATTCGCGGCGTCGGCACGGTCTCCGACGGCATAATCACCGATCGAGACAATGGCATCTCCCAGCCGCTGCGCCGTGCCGGTGGTGATGAGTTCATCGTTGACGAAAGCTCCCATGCCTTCACCTGCGTAATACTCGAGCCCGAGAAATGGCGCTCCGATGACCCCGATCTTCGGCTTTCCATCGTGCAGCAGAGCCAGCGAGACGGCACACAGCGGCAGGCCGTGTATGAAATTGGAGGTCCCGTCGATGGGATCGAGCGTCCACACATACTCTGTGTCCGACTCCGAGGTCGCCTGACCTTCGGTCTCTTCACCGAGAAACCCCGCCCACGGCGTCGCCGACTGGAGATGAAGGCGCACCGTGCGCTGGATCTCCAGATCCAATTCGGTCACGAAGTCGCGGTCGCCCTTCGTATGAACTGCGCCGGGGCTGATGCTGGACAACAGATCGGCACCCTGGGCAACAGCTCTCCGCGCGATGGCCAGCAGAGTGACGGAATCGGTCACTGCCGAAGCTCCTTTCCGCGCACCCACATCCCCTCGAACACTGCGGCAAATGTATCGAAGATTCCCGATGTCCCCGACCGACGTGCGACGAAAGTGGGCGAATCCAGGCCGCGTGCGAGTGGGAGATAGGGCTGCACAACACAGCGTACGGAGTTGACGATGACGATGTTGAATCGAGCGATCTCGTCATAGGTTCGAAGGCGCAGGAAGCCGTGTGGCGTCGGGGAAGAGCTACCGATCCGCTGCAAGGCCCGCATATTCAGCGCAGTGAGACCGGAGAGCGAACCGGCTTCCTGCCCTTCCTCCGATTCACGCTGCTTGATCTGCACGCCCGCAGGATCGAGAAACAGGCACCTGATCTCAGCACCGGACTCCAGCAACCGATAGATCTCGTGTTCGGGATATTGCTGGCACATGAGGTTCAGCGAGATACCGACCATATCTATGGTGCGCGCGCGCTCGAACAACTGTTGGGGCGGCATTCGTTGCGTGAAGGCGGCGCGGCTCGGGAAGACCGATTCGACATCGGCAGTGGGAGACTCGACCCCCGGAGTCGGCTCCGGAGCGACCACGATTCTCGGAAGCACCGGGTCCGGATCGGCTCCCGCGTGATGCTGGAACAGCTCCTCCATCGACCAGCCCGGAAACATGTCCTGCAGGATGCGGCGATGGTGCGGATAGGGCAGGCCGCTGATATCCCCGGACAACCATCGGTAGAACTGCGCTTTCTTCGGGCCGCAACCCACGATCGCTGGATCGATCTTCAGCGCATGCCGGTCGTACTCCCTGTTGAACGCCGCGACCGTTTGCAAGTGGCGTTGTTGCAAGAGCACTTTCAGGAAGGTCGCCATGTCCCATCTCCAGGGGTGTGGTCAACGCGGGCAGCCGAGAACAGAAGAGACGCAGAAGATATCACCGCGATGAAGCGGGGACACAGAGAGCGACGAGACGAGACCGCCCTTCCGGAGACGCTCGGGCAGTAGTTGTTCGCTGCTTTCGACAGGAGTGATCCGGTTGGTCTCCATCAGGCAATACCCTGCCCGTCCAGAATCATTTTCAGGACGCCACTGTTCCGCATGGACGAATAGGGCGAACCGCTGATGCCGCATGCCATCGTGTTTCTGAAGCGTTCGCTCTGTGGCGTCGGCCGAGTGTTGCTCGAAACCGAATGCGGGTTGCTCGCCGCTGCGCACGGGTTCCATATTCAACGCGTCGCGGTCCACGATCCGAGCGACCCGGTCCCGTGGACCTTGGACGAAGTCCTGAGATCGGGCCCCAGCGGAATCATCGTTCCGTCCCTGGACCACATCGATTTCCGCGCACGTCACGTGTTGACGCGTTGTTCACTTCTGGTTGGGCGACCATACGGTTGGTATCACCGGGGCGGACTGAACCGGTACATCACCGGCTTACCGCCCGAAGACCACAGCTAGGAAGTCGGATTACCGAATCCGCTCCCACCCCCGCCGCTCCGGCCGGGAACCCAGTTCCCGGTCGCGGCTGCGGTAGACGATATAGGGCCTGGTCAGGTATCCGAGCGGCATCGAGAACACATGGACCAGCCGGGTGAACGGCCAGAACGCGAACAGCAGCCAGGCGGCGAGCGCATGGAGCTGGAATCCGATGGGGGCGGCGAGGATCAGATCGGTGTCCGGGCGGAAGGACAGGATCGAGCGGAACCACGGGGAGACCGTCTGCCGATAGTCGTGGGGATGATTGTCGGCGTTGTTGACCACGGTGGTGCCGAACCCCAGGAGCAGTGTGCCGATGAGCAGCACATACATGATCTTGTCGTTGGTGGTGGTCGCGGAGAACACCGGGCCGATGGTGCGGCGGCGGTAGATGAGGATCGCGGCTCCCGCGAGGGTGGCTACTCCGGCCAGTATCCCGAGGATGGTCGACGCGGCGTGGTACACCCCCTCACCGATACCGATGCCCTCGGTCCAGCCCTCGGGTATCAACAGGCCGACGATATGGCCGAGGATCACCAGCAGGATCCCGTAGTGGAACAGCGGGCTACCCAGCCGGAGCAGCCGGTTCTCGTAGAGCTGGGAGGAACGGGTGGTCCAGCCGAACTTGTCGTAGCGGTAGCGCCAGTAGTGGCCCACCAGGAAAATCGCGATGGACGCGTAGGGCAGTGCGACCCACAGCAGAGTATCGCCGGCGGTGAGGTTTTCGCCCGGGGCGGCGAGCATGGTGATGTTCATCGACGCGCCTCCGTGTTCATCTGCCCGGCCTCCGGCGGGGCGGGTGATCCGGAGTAGACGGAGGAGGTGTCCGGACCGGCGCGGCCGGTTCCGGGGCGGGCCACGACCGGATCGGGGAGGTACTGCGGTGGGGTGAACGGGGCGAGGCCGACGGCTTCCTCGGGTGGGCCTTCGGCGATGAGCCGGGCGACGGCGTCTTCTTCGGAACCGGCCAGTGCGGGCAGGGTCGCGGTGACCGATTCGAGAATGTCCGCCCAGGGCGAGCCGGAGTCGCGCAGACCCCGGCGCATCACTTCCAGGCCGGCTCGATGCTCGATGAGCAGGCGTAACCCGGTTTCGGCGTTACCGGACGCGGCGAATTCGAGTACCACGGACAGGTGGTCGGGTAGTTCCTCGTCGGAGAGTTTCAGCCCGGCTTCGCGGTACGCCTGTTTGAAACGCAACAGCGCGACGCCGCGTTTGCGGGTGTCGCCGTAGGCGAAATAAGTGAGGTAGGGGCTGAACCGTTTGCGGTGATCGAAGGTCGCCACATAGTCGGCGGCGAGTTCGAACACCGACCGGGTGCGCACATGACTCAGGAACCGGGTGAGCGGAGCACCCACCGGCGAGGGCAGTGTCGCCGCCACCGTGCCCAGTAGATCCATGGTGCGGCGCAGTGATTCGTCCGGGTAGCCGAGCAGCAACGACTGCACCTGCCAGGCGGCGGCGCGGGCGGCCGGGTCCAGACCTCGGGCCGCCTTCATCGCTCGTCGTCCGCGTCGACGGATGCCGGACTGCCCTCGGGCGGGAAGAGCCCGTCGGGGACCTTTCCATCCCAGTTGAGCAGGTTCACCCGGCCACGTCCGCCGACGCTGGTGGCGGTTTCGGCGGTCTGCCGGTTGCGCAGCATGCGGAAGTTCTCCACCGCGATGGGCGATACCCCGCCCGAACCCTCCCCGAACGGGCCGGAATCGGTCATGCCCGGACCGCCTTCATAGTCCAGGCTGCATTCGGTGGCGAGTTCTTCCAACCCATGCGCCGATTCGGTATGCGCGGGCGGAATCACGTAGCGCTCGTCGTATTTGGCCAGGGCGAGCAGCCGGAACATATCGTAGATCTGCTCGCCGGTCATACCGACCGCCTCCGCGATACGTTCCTGCGGTTCGCGGCCGAGATTTATATCGCGCATATAGCTGCGCATGGCGGCCAATCGGCGAAGTACCGCGGTCACCGGTTCGGGGTCCCCGGCGGTGAACAGCTGCGCGAGATATTCCACCGGAATACGCAGGGCCTCGATCGCGGCGAAGAGATTGCCGTAGTCCTCGGCATCGTGACCGGTATCGCGGACGATATCGACCACCGGCGACAGCGGCGGGATGTACCAGACCATCGGCATGGTGCGGTATTCCGGATGCAGCGGCAGTGCGACCTTATAGGTGTTGATCAGCGCATAGATCGGCGAGCGGTCGGCGGCCTCCACCCAGTCCCACGGGATACCGGCGCGTTCGGCCGCGCGCCGCACCTCGGGATCGGCGGGATCGAGGAAGACCTCGCGCTGCGCTTCGTAGAGTCCCTGTTCGTCGGGTGTGGCCGCCGCTTCGAGTACCCTGTCGGCGTCGTAGAGAACCAAGCCGATATAGCGCAACCGGCCCACACAGGTTTCGGCGCAGACCGTCGGCAACCCGACCTCCACCCGCGGGAAACAGAACGTGCATTTCTCGGCTTTCCCGGTGCGGTGGTTGAAATAGACCTTCTTGTAAGGGCAGCCGGAGACACACATCCGCCAGCCCCGGCACCGGTCCTGGTCCACCAGGACGATTCCGTCCTCACTGCGTTTGTAGATCGCTCCCGAGGGGCACGATGCCGCGCAGGACGGATTCAGGCAGTGTTCGCAGATCCGCGGTAGATAGAACATGAAGGTCTGCTCGAATTCGAAGCGCACCCTCTCGGTGAGTTTGCGTAACAAGGGGTCGCGATCACCGAATTCGGGCGCGCCACCGAGATCGTCGTCCCAGTTCGCCGACCATTCGATTTTCGTGTCCTCGCCGGTGATGAGCGATTTCGGGCGGGCCACCGGGGTATGCCGCTGGGCGGGTGCGGTGGTGAGGTTCTCGTAGTCGTAGGTCCAGGGTTCGTAGTAGTCGCTCAACTCGGGCAGGATCGGATTGCTGAAGATCGTGAACAATTTGCGCAACCGGCCGCCGCCCTTGAGTTGCAGCCGGCCCCGGCGGTTCAGATCCCAGCCGCCGCGCCACCGGTCCTGATCCTCGTAGGTGCGCGGATATCCCTGTCCGGGCCGGGTCTCCACATTGTTGAACCACACGTATTCCACGCCCGACCGGTTCGTCCACGCCTGTTTGCAGGTGACCGAACAGGTGTGGCAGCCGATACATTTGTCGAGATTCATCACCATCGCCATCTGCGCCATCACCCGCATCAGTAGCTCACCTCCTGGCTGCGACGGCGGATCACGGTCACCTCGTCGCGTTGATTACCGGTGGGTCCGAGATAGTTGAACGCGAAACTGAGCTGGGCGTAGCCGCCGATGAGATGGCTGGGTTTGACCAGCAGCCGGGTCAGCGAATTGTGGATACCGCCGCGCTGCCCGGAGGTCTCGCTGATCGGCACATCGATGAGCCGGTCCTGCGCGTGGTACATGTACACGGTTCCGGCCGGCATCCGGTGCGAGACCACCGCCCGGGCCACCACCACACCGTTGCGGTTGACCGCCTCCACCCATTCGTTGTCGGCGACACCGATCGTCGCCGCGTCCCGTGGCGATATCCAGATGTTGGGTCCGCCGCGCGACAGACTCAGCATGAACAGATTGTCCTGGTATTCGGAGTGGATGGACCATTTGCTGTGTGGGGTGAGATAGCGGACGGTGACACCCAGTTCCCCCGTCGATCCCAGTACCGGTTCCCCGAACAGCGCCGCCATGTTCAGCGGCGGCCGATACACCGGCAGTCCCTCGCCGAGTTCGGTCATCCAATCGTGGTCGAGATAGAAATGCTGGCGGCCGGTGAGGGTATGCCAGGGTTTGCGGCGTTCGACGTTGATCGTGAACGGCGAATACCGGCGGCCACCTGTTTCCGACCCCGACCATTCCGGTGAGGTGATCACCGGGACCGGCGCGGCCTGAGTATCGGCGAAAGTGATCTGTTTGCCCTCGTGCTCGGCGGCCAGATCGGCCAGCCGGACCCCCGTGCGCTGCTCGAGTGTCCGGAAACCCTCGGTGGCCAGACGGCCGTTGGTGGTGCCGGACAAGGCCAGGATCGCCTCGCAGGCCTGGATACCGCGCTGCAACGACGGCCGCCCGTCGGCCGGGCCACCGCGGATCACTCCGTTCTTGTGCCGTAGATATTCGACCTCGGGACCGAAATCGAAGGTGACGCCCTTCGTGGTGCCGCCGAGCTTTTCCGCCAGCGGGCCCAGCGCGCTCATCTTCGCCGCGATCGCGCCGTAATCGCGCTCCACCACCACCAATTTCGGCATGGTGACCCCTGGGACCGGTTCGACATCCCCGGTCTTCCAGTCCGCGACCCGGCCGTGCGGTGTGGCGAGCTCGTCGGGAGTGTCGTGCAACAGCGGCACCGCCACCACATCCTTGCGGACCCCGAGCCGGGGACCGGCTAGTTCGCTGAATTTCTCCGCGATCGCCCGGAAGGCGTCCCAATCGGTGCGGGTCTGCCACGGCGGTGCGATGGCCGGGTTGAACGAATGCACGAAGGGGTGCATATCGGTGGTGTTCAGATCGTGCTTCTCGTACCAGGTCGCGGCGGGCAGCACGACATCGGAGAACAGCGTGGTGCCGGTCATCCGGAAATCCAGGGTCAGCAGTAGGTCCAGCTTGCCGCGCGGAGCGTCGGGCCGCCACACCACATCACGCGGGCGGGCCCCCGCCGGAGTCTGTTTGGCGCGCAGCGAGGATTCGGTGCCCAGTAGATGTTCGAGGAAGTATTCGTTGCCCTTGGCCGAGGAACCCAGCAGATTGGCCCGCCACACACTCAGCACCCGGGGGAAGTTCTCGGGTGCGTCCGGGTCCTCGCAGGCGAAGCGCATACGGCCGGAACGCAGTTCGGACACCACATACCCGGCCAGCGACCCGCCCTGAGCTTCGGCGGCTTCGACCAAATCCAGCGGGTTGCGGTCGAAGGTGGGATAGGACGGCATCCAGCCCAGCCGCGCGGATTGCGCGATCACATCGGCGGTACTCATCCCCCCCAGCCGGCCGGCGCCGGGCGTGGCCGAGAGCTTGTCCGCGCCGAACCAGTCGTAGCGGAACTGGTCGGAATGCAGGTACCAGAACGCGGTCTGGATCATCTGGCGCGGCGGCCGCGACCAGTCCAGCCCCGACGCCAGCTGTGCCCATCCGGTGACCGGACGGCATTTCTCCTGCCCCACGTAATGCGCCCAGCCACCGCCGTTCACGCCCTGGCATCCGGTGAGCGTGGTCAGGGCGAGAAACGCACGGTAGATCGTGTCGGAGTGGAACCAGTGGTTGGTGCCGGCGCCCATGATGATCATCGAGCGGCCGTGGCTCTCCTCGGCGTTGCCCGCGAACTCGCGCGCGATCCGCAGTACCGCCGAGGCCGGAACACCGGTGATCGATTCCTGCCAGGCAGGCGTGTAGGGCTGGGAGGGATCGTCGTAGTCGATCGGCCACGACCCCGGCAGGCCCTTCCGGTGCACACCGAACTGCGCCAGCATCAGATCGAACACGGTGGTGACGAGGTGACCGTTCACCCGGCGCACCGGCACACCGCGCAGCGTCGTGGTGTCGTCACCGCCCACCGTGTCGAACCGGGGCAGCCGCACCGGGACCGCGGTATCGCCGAACAGTGTCAGCCGCGGCACCACGCCTCGGAGATCGAGATTCCAGTTCCCCACCCCGGCTTCGCCGTAGCGATGGCCGACCGAACCGTTCGGGACGACCGGACGACCGTCGGCGTCGAGCACCACGGTTTTGAACGCGGCATTCTCCACCCCGGCGTGTTCGTCGAGATCCGCCGCTGTCAGGAACTTGCCCGCGACGTAGCCGTCCGCGGTCTCCTCCACCCGCACCAGGAACGGCAGATCGGTGAACTGACGGACGTAGCTGGTGAAATACGGCACCTCACGTTCGACGAAGAACTCGCGCAGCACCACATGCCCCATGGCCATGGCCAGCGCGCCGTCGGTTCCGGGATGCGGGGCCAGCCATTCATCGGCGAACTTCACATTGTCGGCGTAATCCGGGGAGACCGCGACGACCTTCTGCCCGCGATAGCGAGCCTCGGTCATCCAGTGCGCGTCCGGAGTGCGGGTCACCGGCAGATTCGATCCCCACATGATCAGATAACCGGCGTCCCACCAGTCCCCCGATTCCGGGACGTCGGTCTGGTCGCCGAACACCTGCGGTGAGGCCACCGGCAGATCCGCGTACCAGTCGTAGAAGGACAGCATCGTCCCGCCCACCAGCGAAACGAACCGGGCACCCGACGCGTGCGACACCATCGACATCGCCGGAATCGGCGAGAATCCCGCGATCCGGTCCGGCCCGTACCGGGCGATGGTGTAGATATGGGCGGCCGCGATCATCTCGGTCGCCTCGTCCCAGGTGGCCCGCACCAAACCGCCCTTACCGCGCGCGGATTTGTAGCGTCGCGCCGATTCCGGGTCTTCGACGATGGTCTCCCACGCGGTCACCGGATCGCCGGTCGCCGCCTTCGCGGCCCGGTACATCTCCAGCAGCACGCCGCGGATATACGGATAACGCACCCGGGTGGGCGAATAGGTGTACCAGGAGAACGCCGCGCCACGCGGACACCCGCGCGGCTCGTACTCGGGTTTGTCCGGGCCCACCGACGGATAGTCGGTCTGCTGGGTCTCCCAGGTGATGATCCCGTCTTTGACATAGATCTTCCAAGAACACGATCCGGTGCAGTTCACCCCGTGCGTGGACCGCACCACCTTGTCGTGACTCCAGCGGTCCCGGTAGAACTCGTCCGCCTGCCGGCCACCGACCTCGAACATCGAACGCCGGTCCGCGGACACTTTCGCGCGGGTGAAGAACCGCCGGGTGCCCACCAGCGCGTCGGTCAGCCCGTCGTCGAGCCCCGCGTGCCCCGAGCCACGGCGGTTGTGGATCATAGAGTCTCCTTCGAAAGGTGTACATGCGGTCCGCGGAGGCCGTAGCGAAGGCGGAGGTATCGCACCTCCTTCGAAGCAGTTTCATGCGGTCCGCGGAGGCCGCAGCGAAGGCGGAGGTATCGCAAATGAAGCCTCCTCCCGAGCAGTGTGATGCGAGCCGCGGAGGCCGCAGCGAAGGCGGAGGTATCGCAGTATCGCAGCATCAGGTCTGGTTCTGATCGACCTGCCGCCGTACCACGATCACCGTGAACAGCAGCGCGACGAGTGCCACGACCGCGAGCGCCAGCAGACCCGGCCCGTAATCCTCGGTGGCCTCGTAGATGGTGCCCATCACCAGCGGCGGCACGAATCCGCCCAGCCCACCGGCCGCCCCCACGAACCCGGTGACCGCCCCGACCTTGCCCGGTGGCGCGATCAGGGCGACCAGCGCGAAGGTGGCGCCGCTACCGGCCCCGAGGGCGGCGGCCAGTGCGAGGAAGGCGATGGTGCCGATGGGCGCGAGATCGGGAGTCGCGGCTTGGACGGAGGCGGCGATCACGACGACACACAGCGTGGTCGCGAGGACGGTCGGAGCGTCGAACCGATCCGCCAGCCAGCCGCCGACCGGTCGCATGATCACCGCGAGCAGGACGAACCCGGCCATACGGTTGGCCGCGTCGGTCTGCGACAGGTCGTAGGCGGTGCGTAGATAGGAGGGCAGATATACGGAGAACGCCACGAAACCACCGAACGAGACGGCGTACAGGGCCGAAGCCGCCCAGGTCACCGGTAATCGCACCGTCTCGTTCAACCGGGCGGTGATCGACTCGGCCGACGGTGTGCGACCGGGCGCGTCACGCAGCAGGTACCAGGCGACGATCGCGTAGATCACCAGCGCGGCCGCGCACAACAGAAAGGGTGTGGCGGTATCGACCGCGTCCACCAGTCGCACCGTGGTCAGGGCGCTGATCGCGGTACCACCCATACCCATGCCGTACACACCGATCGCCAGCCCCTGTTTCTCCGGCGGAAACCACGCGCTCACGAACGGCACCCCGACCGCGAACACCGTGCCGGCGACACCGAGGAAGAACCCACCGATCAGCAGCGCCGCCAGCGCGGAATGCCCGACGAGCCCCAGGAACAGCACGGGGACCACGGTGATCAGCGAGACCACCGGGAACATCAGTCGGCCGCCGTAGCGGTCGGCCAGCGCGCCGATCGGGATCCGCCCCAGCGAACCCACGATCACCGGAACAGCGACCACCAGCGACTCCTGGACGGAGTTCAGCCCGAGCTCGTCGCGGAATCGCGGCGCCAGCGGACTGAGCAGGGCCCACGCCCAGAAGTTGAGCGCGAACCCCACCGTGGCCAGGATCAGCATCAGGGTCCGCCCACCGGTCACGACCCGGTCACCGGCCGTGGACCGGCCGAAATTGCGCGGAGTCGAAGAGGCCACCATCACTCCTGGGGAGATCGGTCCGGCTAGCTCTCGCGCCCGATGGACACTGGTCCACGACGAACCCGCTCGACGGGCGATTCGATCATCGAACGCGGCCGGAAAGGCGAAGCCCTCCCGAACCGCCGTCTGCGATATCACTGACTCACGGCCTACTGTCCGCCATTGTGCCTCTACCGGCCCCGACTCGCGGCCCTCCCGGGATCCCGGGAGTTTCGTGATATCACCGGTACCGGCACACATGTCGACAGTCGCATCTCGACAGTCCAGACAGGCAGCGGTCTGTTGTGGGCCTAGGCTCGTCCGGTGGATATCGACTGGCCCGAGCTGCGCGCCCGCAGCCTGCTCACCGAGGACGAGGCGATTCTGGCGCTGAACAAACCGGCCGGGATCTCGGTCACCGGGGAGCGCCACGACAGCGATATCGTGGCCGCCGCCGAGGAGCACGGCGAGAAGCTGTATCCGGTCCACCGGATCGACAAGGTGACCTCGGGCCTGATCCTGTTCGCCCGGGACCTGTCCGCGCACGGCCCGCTGACCCGCCAGTTCAACAAGCAGACAGCCGAGAAGGTGTATCTGGCGCTCGTCGCCTCCGGCTCGCACGGACTCCCGGAGTCCGGCACCATCGAACTCCCGCTCAGCGTGGGCCGCAAGAACCGCGTCCGGGTCGCCGCCCCCCGCGAAACCATCCGGCGCGACGGCGATCGCTGGTCCGTCGCCGAATCGGACCTGCTGAACACCAAGAACTATCCCTCGACCACCGAGTTCACCGTCCTGACCCGCCACCCCGACCACACCGTCGTAGCGTTGCGCCCGATCACCGGCCGCCGACACCAGCTGCGCGTACACCTGGCCTGGATCGGCCACCCGATCCTGGGCGACCCACTCTTCGACCGCTCCGGCGCCACGGCGCGCGCCCATCTGCACTCCTGGCGCCTGACCCTGGCCGCCGACTGGCGCCCCAACGGCCTGCTGTCCCTGGAAGCGCCACCCGGTGACGACTTCTGGTCGCCGCTGCCGGGCCCACCGCCGGTCCTACCCGGACCCCGGTGACTTCCCGGATTCCGGGAAACGACGCGGGCAGCTGCCGAAGCCGGCGACTCCGCGCGGGCGCGGCAGCCTCGGGTGAGCCCCGGCCGGATCCCGCGCCGGGAAGCCTCGCGACCGAGTCCACATCTCGCACACCTCGCGACGGCGGTGTCCTCCCTCATACCCACGCTGTTCATGCCGGTCACCTCCCCTAAGCTGGCTGATGGACCCAACGCCGGACAGGGACCCCACGCGGTGTCGAGTCTTACGAGACCCTGAAAGGGGCGAGGCCGTCCCACCGTTGCGCCCGCGAAGCGCATGCGCCGCAGGCGCGAGTCTCGCGGGCGCAACGGTGGGACTTCGGGGCCTCGGCCCCGCGCGCCGGAGGCGCGCAATTGAACACAGGAGGCCCGATGATCCTGGTGGCCCAGGTCAGCGATACACATTTCGATCTCGGTACCCGTAACGTCGAACGCGCGCAACGGGTCATGGCCTATCTCGCGGACCTGCGGCGGCGGCCCGATGTGATCGTGGTGACCGGCGATATCACCGATTCCGGGAAACCCGAGCAGTACGCCGAAGCCCGGTCGGCGCTACAGGCCGATCTCCCGGTTCTCGCGATTCCGGGTAATCACGACGAACGCGCCGCATTCCGCGAGGTGCTGCTGGGCGCTCCCCCGCTCACCGACCCCGTCAATCACGCCCACCGGGTCGGCAGCCTGACATTGATCCTGCTGGATTCCAGTGTCCCCGGTCAGTCCGGTGGAAGGCTGACCGAAGAGACCTACGACTGGTTGCACGCCACCCTCGCCGAAACCCCCGCCGACGACGCCGTTCTGCTGGCGCTGCACCATCCGCCGGTTTTCCTGCACAGCCCGATCGTGGACTCCATCGCCCTGGCCGGCCCGGAGCGCCTGGCCGCCGTGATCGCCGGGGACGAACGGATCATCGGGACCCTGGCCGGGCACGCGCATACGGCCGCGGTCGCCACATTCGCGGGGCGTCCGCTGCTCATGGGTCCGAGTACGGCGTCGGTGCTGGGCGGTGAATGGGAGCTGGCGCCGCCCGAGCGGGTGATGGATTACGCACCGGATCCAGCGATCGCATTGCACGTGGTCGACGATCAACACCGGCTGATCACGCATTTCCGCACCGTCCCGATGGGGGGCTGGATCGGTACTCCGTTCTGATCGGGTCAGTACCGGCGGGCGTGGGCGCGGCGATAGGCGGCGGGAGTACCGCCCGTCCAGCGCCGGAAGGCGTAGATGAAAGTCGATGCCTCCGCGTAGCCGAGCCGGATCGCCACATCGCTCACCGACAGAGGTGTCGTGGTCAGCATCTCCTCCGCCAGAGCTTGGCGGACCTCGTCGAGTAGCGCGCGATAGCTCGTACCGGCCGCGTCGAGATGGCGGCGCAGGGTGCGGGTACTCATGTTCAGATCGGTGGCGACGGTATCGATACCGGGGGGCGCGGCAAGACGGTCCAGCCCGCCGCGCGGCACCAGCCGGGCCCGCACCTCCGCGGCGATCCCGGTCCGTGCCCGCCGCCGGTGCACCAGGTCCCGGCACTGGGCCAGGCAGATGGCCAGGGTGTGCTCGTTGGCCTGCGGCAGCGGCTGATCCAGGATCGCCGGATCGATGGCCACCAGGTTGTGCGGCTGCCCGAACCGCGGCCGGGCCACGGTCACCTCGGCGATCAGGTCGGCGTAGGGCGGTTCGGGGAACCGGAATTCCGCGCGCAGCAGGGCCAGATGCCGGCCCAGCAGATCGCTCATCACCTGATGCATGGCCGTCACATCGCGTTCCACCAGGAACCGGCGTACATCGGCGGGTACCGATTCGTCGTGGATGCGGCCGATGAATTCCCCGTGCTCCCACTGGGTGACCGGCAGGCAGAAGGTGAAGCTCAGCTCGAGATAGCGCAGGGCGAAATCGATGGCCTCGGCCAGCGTCGGACTGCTGACACAGGCGAATCCGAAGATCCCGAAGGTGGTGATGCGGTAGCGCCGGCCCACCTCGATCCCCATTCCGGGGCGGTCCAGTTCGCGGACCAGGTTGCGCACCACCGCGAGTTCGGTATGCGCGTCGATCTGGGCGTCCGGGTCGTGTAGCCGGGCTTCGGTGAGATCGGTCCCGCGTAGCAGCGCCACCGTGGGGACCCCGTGCTCGGCCCCGTACGCGGCCATGAGCGCGACGCTGGCGACTCCACGGGGAAAGTCCCAGTCCCGGATCGACGGACGCTGCACCATCCCGACATTATGGCCGAATATCTCGATTGATCGTTACGGGGTCACCAGGACAGCTCGGCACAGCGGCGGGCGCTATCGGTGGTCTCGACCTGGAGGGTCGCGTGCTGGATATGGAACCGGTCGGCCAGCAGCCGCTGGGCCGCGCGCAGGATCTCGTCACCGGAATCGGAGCCCGTGGTGGTGATATGAGCCGAGGCGACCTCCATTCCCGAGGTCAGCGTCCAGACGTGGAGATCGTGGACATCACAGACCCCGGGGACGGCGGCCAGTTCGTCCGCCACCTTCTCGACGTCGAGTTCTTCGGGGCTGTGCTGGAACAGGATGCGCAGCGACCGCCGGGCCAGCAGATAGGTCCGGGGCAGTACCCAGAGGCCGATCGCGACGCCGACGACCATATCGGCGTAGAGCCAGCCGGTGGTCAGCGTGATCGCGGCGGATACCAGGACACCGAACGAACCGATCATATCGGCCAGTACCTCGAGATAGGCCCCGCGCACATTGAGGCTCTCCTCGGCCCCGCGACGCAACAGCAGGAAGGCCGCGATATTGGCCACCAGACCGATCGCACCCGCGGCGAGCACCGGACCACCGGGCACCTCCGGCGGCTCCCCGAACCGGCGCGCGGCCTCGATCAGTACGTATCCGGCGACCGCGAACAGCAGTACGGCGTTGGCGAGCGCGGCGATCACCTCGGCACGGTAGTAACCGAAGGTGCGTGTATAGCTCGGACGGGTGTTGCGGGCCAGCATGATCGCCGACAGCGCCATGGCGATACCCACCACGTCGGTGAGCATATGGGCGGCATCCGAGAGCAGTGCCAGCGAACCGGTGACCACTGCGAACACCAACTCGATCAGCATGAATCCCATGCCGATGGCCAGTGCCAGAGCCAGACGGCCGACATACTTCCCGGAGGCGCTCTCCGGTGATACGTGATGCGTATGATCATGTCCCACCCGACAAACATATGCGTCAATGCGCATGCTTGCAACACCTTCGATTCGCGCCCACCGCCCCGGCTGGCAGACTTGACTTCGTGAGTGACCAGTCCGCAGCCACCCGCCCCGGCGAACCGGACCGAGGCCCCGGCGCCACCGCGCTCGGCTCGCGCGGGCCCGACGCCACACCGGACGGGACCGAGCAGAGCGGACTCGAGCGCGGTACCGCCCTGCGCCCGATCGAGCTCGCCACCGGGGCCGTACTGGGCGGAGTCACCGTCGGGCTGGTGACCATCGGCACCGTCGTACCCTTCGCGGCCGCGCTCCAACTCGTCGCGGCGGTGCCCATGGGCCTGCTCGCGCACCGCTACCGCTTCCGGGCCGTATTCACCGCCTCGGTATCGGCCGCCCTGGTCACCTTCGTGGCGGCCGGGCTCACCGCCGCCATGGCGATGGTCGCCACCGCCACCATCGGTGGCATCGTCGGCACGGTCAAACGCCGCCACGGTGGCCTCGTCGCGGTCACCGGGCTGTCGCTTCTCGCGGGCGTCGCCTGGGGAGCGTTCTCGATCGGGTTCTTGCTGACCTTCTCCGCGACCCGCAACCTGCTCTTCGACACCCTCCGCAATACCGCGACCGGCCTGAACGAGCTCACTTCCCGCCAGCAGCACCTGGAACCCCTGGGCCGCGGCGTACTGCGTCTCACCGAAACGATCCTGCAGTGGTGGTGGGTCTATATCGGCGGCACAGTCATGGCCGGGACCGTGGTCACCGCCCTGGTCTCGTGGTTCGTACTCGGTTCCGTCCTGGACCGGCTCGCCTGGCTGCCCGGCACCGACCGGCTCGACGCGCCCGCCGACCACCGCCCGATCGCACCGCTACCGGTCGCCCTGCGCGCCGCCGCATACCGGTACCCCGGTGCCCCCGCGGACGCGCTGACCGGTATCCATCTGCGGGTCGAAGTCGGCGAGTTCGTCGCGGTGGTCGGGCACAACGGTTCGGGCAAATCGACCCTCACCCGGCTGCTGGCCGGACTGCCGCCCAGCAGCGGCACAGTCGACCGTCCCGGTTCCGCGGGACTGGGCCACCGCGGCGGAACCGCGCTGGTCCTCCAGCGACCGGAGAGCCAGACACTCGGTGTACTGGTCGCCGACGATGTCGTCTGGGGTCTGCCGGCCGCGCCGGCGGCCGAGGTGGATATCGACGCCCTCCTGCACGAGGTCGGCCTGGACGGGATGGGCGACCGGGAAACCGCGACCCTGTCCGGCGGTCAGCAGCAGCGGCTGGCGGTCGCGGCGGCCCTCGCCCGCCGGCCGGCCCTGCTCATCGCCGACGAAGCCACCTCGATGATCGACCCGGACGGTCGCCGCGAACTGGTGACGCTGCTGGCCGCGCTGCCGAAACGGCATGCCATGGCGGTGGTGCTGGTAACCCATCACGAAGCCGACGCCGACGCCGCCGACCGCGTGGTGCACCTGGCCGCGGGCCGGATGGTCGACCATCTCCCGGCCTGGCCGAAACCGGCCCGTGCGCAACGCCGCCGTCCCATGGGCGACACACTGCTCGAACTACGCGGAGTCCGGCACACCTACAACCGCGGCACGCCCTGGGAGGCGCCCGCGCTGCACGGGGTCGATCTGTCGGTGCGACGCGGCGAGGCGTTGCTGGTCGTCGGCGGGAACGGGTCCGGAAAATCGACGCTGGCCTGGATCATGGCCGGGCTCATCGCGCCCAGCACCGGGCGCTGCGATCTGGCGGGAAAACCGGTCAGCAAACAGATCGGCCGGGTGGAACTGGCCTTCCAGCATTCGCGGCTGCAGTTGCAGCGGCACACCGTCGGTGAGGAGGTCGCCGACTGGGGTGGTGACGGCACCGGATCGGGCACCGTGGGCAAAGCTCTCGACGCCGTCGGCCTGGACCGCGCACTGACCACCCGGTCCATCGAAGAACTCAGCGGCGGTCAGGCGAAGCGGGTGGTGCTGGCGGCCATCGTCGCCGCTCACCCGCAGGTGGTGGTCTTGGACGAACCGCTCGCCGGGCTGGACCCGGAGGGCCGGGCCGATATCGTCGAACTGCTGGCACGCCTGCGTGATTCGGGCCTCACGCTGATCGTCATCTCACACGATGTCGAGGATGTGGCCACCATCTGCGACCGCATAGTCCACCTGCGCGCGGGCCGGATCCCGGAAACCGAGGCCGCACAGGTCCCCGTTCCCGGAACGGAAGCCGATACCGCGCCCGCCCCGCCCGACCCACCCGGCCCGGCGCGCCACCCGGCCCCGGGCCCCGCCTGGCGGTTGCGCGGTGGCGACGCCCACGGTATCGATCGAGGAGGTGCGCGATGAGCACCGTACTGCTGCGCCGGGTCCCGGTGACCAGCCCGGTCCACAACCTGTGGGCCGGAACCAAAATGATCGCCGCGTTCCTGATCAGTCTGCTGCTGATGGTCCTGCCGAGCTGGCCGATCCTCGGCATCATGATCGTGTTCCTGATCGCGATCGGCCTCGTGGCGCGGCTGCCGCTCGGGGTGGTGCCCCGGCTGCCGTTCCTTTTCTGGCTGTTGATCGGATTGGGCGCATTGATCAATGTGCCCGTCGGCGGCGCCGCCGTCCTGCGCTACGCGCAGGTGGTGGTGTTCGGACTGATCCTGGTGGCGGCGTCCATGCTCATCGCCTGGACCACCCCCATGAGCGAGATCGCACCGGCACTGGCGACTCTCGGCCGTCCGCTGCGCGCACTGCGTGTCCCGGTGGACGAACTGGCGGTGGTAGTCGCCCTCACCCTGCGCGGTCTACCGTTACTGCTGGAGGAGATCCGTATTCTGCGTGCCGCCCGCCGGCTACGCCCCAAACCCGATCTGCTGCACCGCACCACCGACCCGGTGATCGATATCCTCACCGCCGCCATGGCCGTCTCCACCCGGCGAGCCGGGGAACTGGGCGAGGCGATCACCGCGCGGGGCGGGACGGGTCAACTCACCGCACGCCCGGCCACCCCGGGCCGCAACGACGCCCTCGCCCTGGCAGTGGTCGTGGCGGTATGCGCCGCCGCTCTGACGCTGGAAATACTGTTGTGAGGAATCGGCGCCACTGGTGAATTCACCGGGCGCCGGATCGGTTCGAGATGGTCTCGCGCATCGCCGCGACGATGTGCCGTCGCGGCGTGCCGAGATCGACTCTCCCGTACTACCGAAGCGGTCGACCGGATCGATCCGATCCGTGCTCGCTCACTTCTTCTGGTCGCGCACAGCTTTCCGTGCCGCCTCCTGTGCTTTGTCCACCTGCCCCGCGTACTTACCGCCGGTCTTCTTGTCGACCGCGTCGCCGACCTTTTCGATCAGCGGGTCCACCTTGTCGGCGTTCTTGCGCGCCAAACCCAGTGCCTTGTTCGCCAAGCCCTTGAAATCCATCGTCTGCTCCTTGCTCGAACTCGCTCGGACATCACAGTACCCAGCGAATTCGGGACACGGGCGCAGCGAAGACAGGACGGCGCTCACAGTTCACCCAGCCAAGCGGGATGCCAGAGCCGGCCGGTCTCGGTCCAATCCATGTACCGCACAGTGCCCTCGACCTTCGGCGTCACCCAGATCGCGTCGCGGCGTTCGTCGGCCGACATCTCGTCGACGAACGGACTGGTCCTGCGTTCCAGCCGGTGCAGCCGCGCGGCCAGCTCACGCATACCCGCGTCGCCGAACCCCGTACCCACCCGGCCCGCGTACACCAGACCTTCTTCGGCCGGGATCCCCACCAGCAGGGATGCGAACGGGCGGGCGCGGCTGCGCCGCATCCCACCGACCACCACCCGCTGAGTCCGCCAGTTGCGCTGTTTCACCCAGGCGTGACCACGGGTCCCGGGCAGATACACCGAATCCAGCCGTTTGGCGACGACCCCCTCCACCCCGCCCTTCTCGCTCTGCCGCACCGCGTCCGCACCGCTGCCCTCGTACGGCGGTGGCACCCGCAGCGCGGGCGCGGTGGCGGCGAGCGCCTCCAGTACCCGGCGGCGGTCGCTGTAGCGTTTGCGCAGCAGGGAGGTGCCGTCGAGGTAGAGCAGATCGAACGCCACGAATTCCGCGCGGCGCGGGTTCGCCTTCAGCAGCGCGATATTCACCGCACCGTCCGGGCCGCGGACGATGATCTCCCCGTCCAGCACCACCTGATGGGCGCCCAGGTCGGCGGCCAGTCCGGCGAGCTGGGGGTAGCGGGCGGTGACATCGTTGCCCGCACGGCTGCGCAACCGCACCGCACCGAAGTCGATCTCCACGATGAGCCGGAAGCCATCCCATTTGCGCTCGAAAACCCAGTTCGATTCCGGGAGTCCGGCCACCTCACCACTGGTCGCCAGCATAGGCGTCAGTCCGCGCGGCAGCTCGCCCGCGGGCGCGGGCTGCTCCTTCATCAGATGCATGAGCCACTGGTCGCCCTCGGTGCGGATCAGCGCGTACCGCCCGTTCAGCCGGTTGCCGCGCAGCACCACGATCACTTCGTCGTCCCGCCATTTCTCGGCGCGGTATCTGCCGGTATCCCAAATCGACATCTCGCCGCCGCCGTACTCACCCGCCGGGATGGTGCCGTGGAAATCCAGGTATTCCAGTGGATGGTCCTCGGTGTGCACAGCGAGCCGGTTCTGACGGGGACTGTCCGGTGGTCCCTTGGGCACCGCCCACGAGACCAGGACGCCTTCGCGTTCCAGCCGGACATCCCAGTGCAGACGGCGCGCGTGGTGTTCGTGCACCACGAACCGGTCTCCGGTACCGGGCAGCGGCGACGCGGCGGGCACCGGTTCGGGGGTCCGCGCCGGATCCCGCATGGACCGGTACTTCGTCAGGGCGTCGTCGAGCGGCGGGTCCAGACCCGTGAGCAGGTCACCGTCCGACCGGTACCGGCGCAATACTTCGCCGAACCGCAGCTGCCGCAGATTCGCGCCGTCCTCGATCTCGTCCCAGCTGCGCGGCGCCGCCGCATTCGGTTCGGCGCGACCACGCAGCGAGTACGGAGCGATCGTGGTTTTCGACGGATTGTTCTGACTCCAGTCCAGGAACACCTTGCCGGTGCGGACCTTCTTCGCCATGGTGGCCGTCACCAGATCGGGCAGTAGTTTCTCCAGATTCTCGGCCACCTGTTTGGCCACCGTCGACGCCCCGCCCGGACTCAGCGCCCGATCCAGCGGAACGTAGAGGTGGATACCTTTGCTGCCGCTGGTCAGCGGGTACGCGCGCATCCCGATCTCGCCGACCATATCCCGGATCCCGAGCGCCACCCGCGCGCATTCGGCCAACCCGGCACCCGGACCGGGATCGAGGTCGAACACCAGCCGGGTCGCCGGACCGCGCTCGTCGCCGTCGAACCGCCACTGCGGCACATGGATCTCCAGCGCCGCCTGCTGACCCAGCCAGACCAGTCCGGCCTGGGACGAGATGACGGGGTAGGTCACATCGCGGTCGGAATGCCGCTGGGTGCGGCGCGGCACCCAGGACGGGGTGCCGGCGGGAAGGTTCTTCTCGAAGAACGAGGACGCGCCGACACCGTCCGGCCAGCGTTTACGGGTGACCGGCCGACCCGCCAGATGCGGCAGCATGGCCGGAGCGATCTCGGCGTAGTACTCGATCACCGCGCCCTTGGTGGTACCGGTCTCCGGATACAGCACCTTGTCCGGGTTGCTCAGCCGGACTTCGATATCCGGCCGGCCGGGCTCACCTTCGAAACTCCGGCGCACCCCGGATCACATCCGCGGGCGGACAACCCCGTTCGGCGGCCCGCCGCGGATCACGGACGCGGATCCGGGCCCGGCCCGCCGGCCTGTCCGGGACCGCCCGGCTGCTCCGGCGGGACCACTTTGCGGGCGGCCTCCTTACCCTTCTGAATCTTGTCCGAGTACTTGCCCTTGGTCTTCTGGTCGAGGAAATCCCCGGCCTTGTCGACCGCTTGGTTGATCTTGTCCGAATTCTTCGCGGCCGTTTCCTGGCCCTTGCCGACCAGATTCTTCAGGTTGTCCATCAAGCTCATAGCCGATTCCTTCCCTGTCGCCGTGCGGAAGTGTTCACTGCATATCTTCCCACCAGGGGCGCCCGGGCGGGAGGTCACGAATATCGAGCCGCTGACCGGGCAGCGGTACCGCGATCTCGGTATCCGCCGCCGCGGCCGCATCCACCAGCCGGTGGACCGGTTCGGCCCAGGGATGGGGTGCGAGGTTGAACGTCGCCCAGTGGATGGGGACCAGAACGCCGTGCTCCGGTTCGCCGAGGCAGAGGTCGGCGTGCGCGCGCACCGCCTCTTCCGGGTTCATGTGGATATCGGCCCAGTGCGAGTCGTAGGCGCCGATCGGCAGCAGGGTCAGATCGAACGGACCCCATTGCGCGCCGGTCGCCGCGAACGCCTTGGTGAATCCGGTGTCACCACCGAAATATGCCCGGTGCTTCGGGCCCACGAGAGCCCAGCCCGCCCAGAGCGTGGTGTTGCGGACCAGACCGCGCCCCGAGAAGTGCCGGGCCTCGGCGCAGATGATCGTGAGTTCGGGACGGTCGTCACCGGGTGTTGACAGTGAATACGAGCAGCCCCAGTCCAGTTCGACGATCCGAGCCTCCGGCACGCCCCAGTGTCGCAGATGCGCGCCGACTCCGATGGGCACCACGAAAACCGCCTGCTGGGTGCGCGCCAGGATGGCGATGGTGTCGGCGTCGAGATGGTCGTAGTGGTCGTGGGAGATGACCACGGCGTCCACCCGCGGCAGATCGTCCAGGGCGACCGGAACGGGGTGGATCCGGGACGGGCCGACCAGCCGGGACGGCGAGACCCGCTCGCTCCACACCGGGTCGGTGAGCACCCGGTACCCGTCGACCTCGATCAGCGCGCTGGCATGCCCGTACCAGGTGACCGCGAGGTCCGCGGCCGCATTCGGCTGTTCGGGTTCGGCGAGCGGCACCGCGCCCTTCGGGCGGCCCGCCCGCATTCCGGCCACCAACGCCAGCAGGCCGGTCGGGTTCTCGCGCACGACGATCGGCGAGGCGGGCTCGGTGTTGTGGAACTGACGGTCGCGGTAGCTGCGAGCGCCGGTGGCGGTGGGTGCGATCGCGGAGACCGAGGCGCCGAGTGCGGCCGGTAACCCGTCCAGGGCCCGCGCCACCCAGCCGAATACGGTCATCCCGGCCAGACCGGCCGCGGCCGCGGCGACAGCGCGTGGCCTCATCATTTGCCCACGAACTTGGCGGGACGCTTCTCCTGCCGGGCCTGCCTGCCCTCTTCGGCGTCCGCGCTGGACCATGCTGCCTCCAATGCGGCCTGCTGTTCGTTGTTGGCCGGTTCCCGAGTGCCGTCGTCGTTGAGTTCCAGTTTCAGATGGCGCAGCGACAGCGGCGCCAGTTCGCCGATGGACTTCGCCCAGCCCTGGGCGTCGGCCAGGGTGCCGAGCCGGTTGGCGAATCCGAAGGTGTAGGCGTCGGACGCCGAGATCGGCTCGGCGCCGAGCAGAACGGTACGCGCCGGGCCGCCGCCGATCAGCGAGACCAGACGCCGGGTGGTCCAACGGTCCACGGAGATACCGAGTTTCGCGGCCGGTATGGCGAGGTAGGAGTCCTGGGCCATGACCCGCAGATCCGCCGCCATCGCCAACTGCACACCCGCGCCGAGCGCGGGACCGTTCAATGCGGCGATCACCGGAACCGGCATGGCCTCGACCTCGTGCAGCATATCGAGCAGGGCGTCGAGGAATTCGGTGGAGTACACCCCGTCCAGGTCCGCGCCGGCACTGAACACCGGACCGCGACCGGTGATCACGATGACCCGGGAATCACGGCGGGCATTGGACAGCGCCTCGCGGAGCTGGGCGACCAGCTCCAGGTTCAGCGCGTTACGCCGCTCTTCGCGCTGCAATTCGATGGTGACGACATCGCCGTCACGGCTGACCCCGAGCATGTCTGTCCTTCCCCGCTGAACGAATACCGATACAACCGCCGATAACGATGCGTTACCCCACTCTGCCACAGAAGCGCGACCTGCCCGGGAAGGCTGTCGAGGTCCTTCCCGGTCAGCGGCGCGCCCCGGTTCTGGAGCGTCGTACCGAAGCAGCCCAACGATCGAACCCGTAAACAGGCCGTCGAAGATCAGCGACCGACAAGCCGTGCCCCCACCACCATTACCCGACCGAGGCACACCTTTACGGACACCTTCCACCTATCCGGATGGTCCACCTCAGCAGGCGGGGCCCGCCCCGGTTCTGGAGCGACGTAGCGAAGGAGCGCAGCGACTGAGCGAAGGAGTGAAGAACCGGGGTTAATAGGGCCCCGCCCGCCCCGCCGAAGGCGGGGCAAATAAACACAGCTACTCCAGGCCCACGGCGAAGGTGTCCGGATCGGCACCGGTGCGGGTTCCGTCGTCCAGGCCCGAGATCGCCTGCATCTGCTCGGCCGACAGCTCGAACCCGAGGACGTCGAAGTTCTCCACGATCCGCGCGGGTGTCACGGATTTCGGGATCACCACGTTGCCGAGTTGCAGATGCCAGCGGATGATCACCTGCGCCGGGCTGCGGTCCACCTCGGCGGCGATCCGGGTGATCACCGGATCGCCGAGCAGCGTCCCCTGTCCCAGCGGGCTCCAGGCCTCCGTGGCGATGGCGTGTTCGGCGTGGTAATCGCGCAGTTCGCGCTGGGCCAGCCGGGGATGCAACTCGATCTGGTTGACCGAGGGAGTTTCCCCGGTTTCGCTGATGAGCCGATCCAGGTCGGTGCTCCGGAAGTTCGAGACGCCGATGGAACGGACCCGGCCGTCTACCTTCAACCGCTGGAACGCACGGAAGGTGTCCACGAAACGATCGGCGGACGGCACCGGCCAGTGGATGAGATAGAGGTCCAGGTAGTCCAGGCCCAGCCGCTGCAGGCTCGCGTCGAATGCGCGCAGGGTGGAGTCGTAGCCCTGGTCGGAGTTCCACAATTTCGTCGTGACGAAGATCTCGTCACGAGGTAGCCCGAATTGCCGGATGGCGCGTCCGGTGCCCTCTTCGTTTCCATAGATCGCCGCAGTGTCGATGCTGCGGTAGCCCGCGTTCAGCGCGGCGGTGACAGTGTCGAACACCTGGCCCTCCGGCACCTGGAACACCCCGAAGCCCAGTTGCGGGATGAGGCTTCCGTCGTTCAACACGATCGGAGGCACTACACCGGTCTCACGTCTAGTGGTCACGGCCTCGACGGTAGAAGCGCTTCGGCGGCAGGTCAACGAACGCAGGGTTCGTGTCCAGCTGATAAAGATGCATGTAAATACTTGACAGATCATTGTGTTTTTACAACACTTGATTGCATGAGCCCAGTAAGACGCGGGGAAACTCTACCGATATTCAACCGGATCGCCGTACTGCGGGCCGAACACCGGATGTCCCGGGTCGCCCTGGCCGATGCGGTGAACGTCAACCCCCAGACCATCGGCGCGCTCGAACGCGGCAATCACTATCCGAGCCTGGATCTGGCTCTGCGGATCTGCGAGGTGTTCCAGCTGCCGGTGGAGGCGGTGTTCGCCAGAACCGAGTTCACCCCACTGTCGGCCGAGGTGTACTCCCGTGAGAAAGGACAGCAGTCATGACCACTGCCATCGGACCGAAAAACCTGCTCGAGCGCTACGAGGCCTATCGCATCCGGCGCTGGCTCGTCCGGGAGAAGCAGATCGCCGGGATGCTGCCGGGGTGGCGCACGACGCGACGCCGACGGGCCCTCGTGATCACGGTGGTCGCGGCACTGACCCTGATCTTCGTGGCCGGCGTACTGTGCGCTTTCGGGCTCGAATGGGCAGCGCTGCTGGGCGGGGCCGGCGCACTGATCTTCCTGCCCTCCTGGGTCATGGTGCGTATCGTCGCCGACTCCCAGGACAACGCGCCGGCCGAGACCTTGGACGAACTGGAACTCGCCCGGCGCGAGACCGCCCGTTCACTCGGGCTGACCATCACCCAGGTCCTGTCGGTATTCCCCATGATGTACCTGGTGTGGAGTGGCGCGCTGTTCCCGGAGACCGATGCCTTCCGCACCGCCTACGCGGGCGGGGTGATGATCCTGGCGACCCTGCTGGCCGGTGGCTGCGCGCCCGCGATGATCCTGGCCTGGACGCGGTCCGATCCCGAGCCGGAGAACTGAACCAACCCACAGCTACGGGCCGGAGCCCGGCAACCTCACGCGGAGTCGGCGGGCCTCGGCAGCAACCGACTCCGAGTTCTCACCGGCACTCCCGAGATCCCACTCAGGACAAGCCCCGAGACCTCACTCGAGACCGGTCTCCGGATACCCGTCGGGTCCGGCGTTCCGGGTCGGGACCCCCAACCGGCGATAACGGCGCTGCCTGGTCGCCCGCAGCCCAGCCGGCGGCTGCGCGCTCAGCACGGCGAGTTCGCCGGCGATCGCCTCGACCATCCGGCGGGTGAAGTCGACCGGTTCGTCCGCGGCATCGGGGCACTCGGGCACGATACGGTCCACGATCCCGTCGGCCAGCAGATCCGCCGACCGGATACGTTGCGCCGCAGCCAGTTCCGATGCGTGCTCGGTATCGCGATGGACTATGGCGCTGGCACCCTCCGGCGGTAGCGGCGCGAGCCAGCCGTGCGTCGCCGCCAGCACCCGGTCGGCAGGCAGCAGTGCGAGCGCACCGCCCCCGGTCCCCTGGCCGAGCAGAACCGAAATCGTGGGGGTCCGCAATGTCACCAGATCGGCCAGGCACCGGGCGATCTCGGGAGCCAGGCCGCGCTCCTCGGCTTCCTTGGACAGTGCGGCGCCGATCGTATCGATCACCAGCACCAGCGGTAACTCCAGTTCGGCAGCGAGTTGCATACTGCGGCGCGCTTCGCGGAGCGCGGCCGGACCCATGGTGTGCTCGGGATCCTGGTGGGCGCGATCGTGCCCGAAGACCACGCACGGCCGGCCGTGGAAGCGCGCGAGGGCCAGCACCACGGTCCGATCCGTCTCACCCTGGCCGGTACCGCTGAGCGGCACCCGCTGCGTGGTCCGGCGCAACAGTTCGCGCAGCCCCGGCCGGTCCGGCCGCCGGGAAGCCAGCACCGACTCCCAGGCTTCGGCGGCGGGACCGACGGGCCGGACATCCTGGGCAGCAGTGGTTTTCGCTTCATCGGGCAGCCGTACGACCCCGCTGAGAACACTGAGCGCGCGATGCGCGATCCGCCGGAACACCGCGACCTCGACGACCCCGTCGATCACCCCGCTGCGGTAGAGGTTCTCCGCGGTCTGCACTCCCTCCGGGAACGGATGACCGTAGAGCGCCTCGTACACCCGTGGCCCGAGAAACCCGATGAGCGCGCCCGGCTCGGCGAAGGTGATGTGCCCGAGCGACCCCCACGAAGCGAAGACGCCACCCATGGTCGGATTGCGCAGATACACCACATAGGGGTGGCCGGCCGATTTGTGCGCCGTCACCGCCCCGGCGATCTTCACCATCTGCACGAAGGCGAGAGTGCCCTCCTGCATTCTGGTGCCGCCCGAGGTGGGTGAGGCGACCAGCGGCAGCCCCAGTTCGGTGGCCCGCTCCACCGCGGTGACGATCCGCTCGGCCGCGGCCACCCCCACCGACCCGGCCAGGAAGCCGAACTCGCACGCGATGACCGCGATCCGCCGTCCGCGCAACAGACCTTCACCGGTGAGCACCGATTCGTCGGTTCCCGCCGCCGCGCTCGCGCGGGTGAGCGCGGACCGATAGATACCGGTCCGCGCCACATCCAGGGGTGGGGAATCCCAGCTCACGAAGGAGCCCGGATCCAGTAGCGTCTCGAGCAGTTGCCGGGAGCCGATCCGCGGCGGCGTCATCGGAGCCGCCCCGGGGCACCCGGCACCGCGTCTGTCCACACCGGCACGCCGACCAGTATGACGGGCAGCCGGATCAGTAGCCCCGGGTGACCTTCTGCAGCGCGTACTCGGTCAGCCGCACCAGCGCTTCCTTGGCCGGTTCCCGGCGTCGCGCGTCGATCGGCATGATCGGCACATCGGCGGGAACGGCCAGCGCCTGGCGGATGTCCTCGATCGGGTACATCGGGGCGTCGTCGAACTGGTTGAGCGCTACGAGGAACGGTAGGTTGCGCGCCTCGAAGTAGTCGACCGCCGCGAAACTGTCCTCGAGCCGCCGGGTGTCGATCAGCACGACCGCGCCGATCGCGCCGCGGATGAGGTCGTCCCACATGAACCAGAAGCGGTACTGGCCGGGGGTGCCGAACAGATACAGCACCAGATCCTCGGCCAGGCTGATCCGGCCGAAGTCCATGGCCACTGTGGTGGTGGATTTGCTCTCGATACCCGCGAGACTGTCGATCCCGGCACTGGCGTTGGTCACCAGAGCCTCGGTTCTCAACGGGACGATTTCCGAAACTGCCCCCACCAGCGTCGTTTTGCCCACGCCGAACCCACCTGCGACCACGATCTTCGCCGAAGTCGGCTTGGTCTGGCGGGTATCGACCTGTGCCGTCGAATCATATACGCCGGAGTCCACTGAGAACCCTTTCGATCAGCTCGCGACGTTCATCGTCGCTGGAATCGTCTTTCAATGTCGCCGAAACGCGGACATGCCCGGCTTCGATCAGGTCCGCTACAAGTACACGCGCCACCCCGATCGGTATACCCAGTCGAGCCGCTAGTTCGGCGACCGATTGCGACTCCCTGCACAATTCGACTATCGAGTTTTCGATATTGCTCAGTTCGTACTGGCGTTCGAGCGAGATGGGATGGGACGCGACGAGAGCCTCGAGCGCCAACTCCACCTTCGGTCGGGTACGACCGGCGGTCAGCGAGTACGGGCGCACGAGACTGGGCTCGGAGCCTCCCACGCGGTGATCCTCTATGTCCATCCCACCATCAGGAACCCATCGTGACGCGTGGAGTGGCCTGAACTGTCTGGCCCACGCGTTCGACCAACAAAGCCATCTCGTAGCCGACCTGTCCGATATCACAGGACGTATTGGTCAGAACCGCGAGATATGACCCGTCGCCCACCGCCATCAGCAGCAGGTAGCCGTGCTCCATTTCGACGACGGACTGCAGTACTGTGCCGCCTTCGAACAGATTGGACACACCCACCGAGAGACTCGCCAGTCCGGCCGTGACCGCCGAGAGCTGCTCGGCCCGATCGACCGGTAGTTGAGCACTCGCCGCCATCAGCAGGCCGTCGGCCGAGACCAGAACAGCATGGGCTACGCCAGGAACCTCGCCTGCGAAGTTCGAAACCAGCCAATCCAACTGACGGTTCGTACCACCTAGTTCGGGGTTCATCGGTCTCCTTTGTCTCCGGTTAGGTTCATTGCTCTCATTGCACGGCCATCCCGAACACCTTGCTGGTGCCGACTCAAACTAGACCGGATCGTGTCGGGATTGCGACTCGGCGTACGCTCCTGGGCCCCGTTGACGGCGCCGGGTACCAACCGGTTACCCGGATTACGCTGCGGCAGACCGGCCGCGGTACGGGTCTCGGGCTCGACTTCACTGGCCCGCCGGGCCGCTGTCCAGCCCTCGTCGCCCGGTGATTCGAAGGACGCGACGGCCTGGGAGCGATCGGTATCGGAATCCGACAGCCACGCCGACATCATCTCCGCGAAGATGGGCGTCCCGCCCAGCACGCTGTCGGTCTCCTCGGCCGGCTGCAACCGGGTCTGGAAGAACGACGCTGTTTTGGCCGGGTTGGATTTGTAGCTGTGCCGACCGGGTTCTCGTGCGGCCGCGGAGCCTTCGGCGGGTTCGGGTTCCCGCGGCAGCGCGACACCGGGCGGGTTGTCGAACCGTTCGGCGGTGTAGCCGCCGGGTTCCCGCCGCGGCAGTGCACCGGGCTCACCGGTCTGCGGGTGTCGGTTCGGCGCCGCGGCGCCCCGCTGCGGCAGGGGGTTCGAACTCTCCCGTCCCGGGCGGCCGTTCTCGGTCGGGGCACCACGCTGCGGCAGACCGCCGCCGGAGGCCGGACGCTGCGGCAGACCGGTACCAGAACGCTGCGGCAGACCATTACCGGACGCCGGACGCTGCGGCAGACCGCTACCCGGCGCTTCCCGCCGCGACGGCAGCCCGCCGGGTGCGGCCGGGCGCTGGCTGGGCAGTTCGCCGGAGGTGTCGCGCTGTGGCAATCCTCCGCCGGTCGCCGGACCCCGCTGGCTGGGCAGTTCGCCGGAGGTGTCCCGCTGCGGCAATCCTCCGCCGGTCGCCGGACCCCGCTGGCTGGGCAGTTCGCCGGAGGTATCGCGCTGCGGTAGACCCGTGGAACCCGGCTCCCGCCGGGTGGGCAGCCCACCGGACGCCGATTCGGTGGCGGGACGCGGTTCCTGTTCACGCCGGACCGGACCACCCGCGGCCGGACCGCGCTGCGGCAAACCGGAGGCTCCGCCGTCGCGAGTCGGAGCCCCGTTGGCACCCGGATCCCGTTGCGGCAGACCGCCCGACCGCTGCTGACGAGTAGGCAGCGATCCGAGGCCGCGCGGCGGCGCGGCGGTCTCGGACGCGGCTTCGGTCGAAGTTTCTTCCGGGCGAGCCGGGGCGGCCTCTCGGCGACTTCCCGGGGCCCCGTTGACGCCGGGCTGACGCTGCGGCAATCCGCCCGTACCCGGCTGCGGCAATCCGCCCGTACCCGGCTGCGGCAATCCGCCCGTACCCGGCTGCGGCAATCCGCCCGTACCCGGCTGCGGCAATCCGCCCGTACCCGGCTGCGGCAATCCGCCCGTACCCGGCTGCGGTGAGCCGGCGGTACCCGGCTGCCGCTGCGGCAGCCCACCCGGACCGATCTTGGTCTCCCGTGGCGGCGGGCCACCCGCGGCCGATCCGCCCGGAGTACGCGGCGGCAAGGTGGGCGTGGCACCTTCGCCGGTCCCACGCGGCGGCAGGGTCGGCGTGGCACCGCCGCCACCCGAACCCAGATTGCGTTTGGGCAAACTGGCCGCGGCCAGTTTGCCGCGCTGCGCGGTACTGCCCGCGCTGGCCTCCCGGAGGCTGGTGGTCCCCTGCTCACCCTCGCGCAGGCCACCGGCCATGGCGTTGCCCGGCTGCCGCTGCGGCAGCCCACCGGCGCCCAGCGGCGCCGGGGTGGCCGGACGCTCCGGCGGCTTGGGCCGTTCGACGGCCGGCAGCGGACCGCTCATACCGGGATCGACGGTGACCATCATGTTGCCGGCCGCCGTGCGGCTGATGCCGCGGGTCTGCATGGAGGGTCCGCCCGGCCCGCCGCGCAGCGCGGCCGCGGCAGCCTCGTCCGGGGATTCCTCGGGCTTCTTCTTCCCGGTGTCGTTCGCGACGAGGGGCTGCGGCCCGGAGCCGGTCGCCAGCGGGAGGATCTGGGTCTCCCCGGCGACGATCAGGCTCATCGGCACGTGCACGGTGACGGTCACACCCGGATCGCGGGCCGTATCGAAGGTCGGGCGCAGCCGCACGTTGAGACCGTGCCGTTCCGCGAGCCGGCCCACGACGAACAGACCCATGTGCCGCGCGGTATCCGGACCGGGTTCGGCGGTGTTCTCCAGTCGGCGGTTGATCTCGGCCATCTCGCTCGGCGGCATACCGATACCGCGGTCGGCGACCTCGATGAGCAGACCCTGATCGTGTGCCTGGGCGAAGGTGAACTTCACATCCGTCTCCGGCGGCGAAGCGCGCAGAGCGTTGTCCAAGAGTTCGGCGAACAGGTGCGCCATATCGGAGGCGGCCGGTTCGATCAGCGCACCGCGCGGGGTGGCACCGAGTTTGACGCGCTCGTAATCCTCGACCTCGGAGATCGCGGCGCGCAGGACGTCGGCGATCTCGACGGGCGCGGACTTGGCGCGACGCTGTTTGGTACCGGCGAGAATCAGCAGGTTGTCGCCGTTACGGCGCATACGCGCGGCGAGATGGTCCAGCCGGAAGAGGTTCTCCAGCAGGCGCGGGTCCTTCTCGTCGTACTCCATCGCCTCGATGAGGCTGAGCTGATGGTCGACGAGGGACTTACTGCGCCGGGCCAGGGTCTCGAACATATCGTTGACCTGGGAACGCATCTGCGCCTGATCACTGGCCAGGCGCAGCGCCTGCCCGTGGATATCGTCGATCGCGCGCGCGAGCTGGCCGATCTCCTCCTCGGACCGGATGGGCATCGGTTCGAGCGGCACTTCTTCCGGCGAGGCACCGGTACGGAGCTGGGCGACCTCGTCGGGCAGATCGCTCTCGGCCACTCGCAGGGCGGCCAGGCGCAGCCGGTGCAGCGGCACGATCATCGACCGGGCCACGAACACCGCGAGCAGCAGCGCCGCCAGAATCGTCAGCAGCACGACGATCGAGTAGACGACCGCGTCGGAGAGGGCCTTGTCGGCCATCGTCCGCACACCGTCGTCGATCGAGGAGGTGGCTTCGGCGATCAGTTTGTCGGTGGTCCCGGTGCTGTCCAGCAGGGACTGCCGGGCCTCGCCCAGCGGCAGCCGACCGGCCTGCGCCTCGGGGGTCTCGAGCATTCCGGCACGATTGTCGATGCCCTGGCGCAGGATCGCGATATCGGGATCCTCGGCGTTGTAGCGCTGGCTCAGAATGTTCAGCAGTGCGCGTTCGGTATTGGTCGCGGTGCGGTAGGCCTGCTCACCGGATTCCTGGTTGCGCAGCAGTTCGGCCGCGGCGGTGATCTCACCGACCATGGTGGAACGCAGGTTCAGCGCGTCGACGAGCCGGAGTTTCGCCGGGTCGATCGATGCGTCACCGACCTCTCCGAGGATGGCCTCCACGGCCCGGACACCGGCGTTACGCGCTTTGTCGAGAACCTGCACGGCCTGAGCCGGGGGCAGATTCGACGGCGCCATGCCGGCGGCACGAACTCCCTTGGCCTGATCGATCATCTCGGTGAGCGCCTGCCGGGCCACCGGTAGATCGTCGAGTTCGCCGAGCGCGGATTCGGCCGCGGCGATCGCTTCGTCCAGGGTGGTCAGGTTTTCCTCGGTGACCATCGAGCGGCCCGGCGCGATGGCGATCACCTGAGAGCCCGCCGTCGCGGACGTGGCCGTACTGAGATCGAGGACGGAAGGAACGATGCTGACGTTCTCCGAAGCGGAACCCAGCCGGTTCGCGTTGCTCCATTCCGCCGAGATCCTGGACACGCCGAGCCCGACCGCGACCGCCAATGGCACAGCCAGCACGGCCGTAACCTTCCAGCGAAGGTCCCAGTTACTCAGCGCCCAGCGCTTCGTGCCGGACCTAGCGGCGTCACGCATTCCCACTCACTTTCCAACCTGGCCCCAGCCATGCACCATCAGCGGAACTCCACACTCGCAATAGTGGCTCGACGGGTGGAGCTGCCCGTGGGTCGCGGCTGGCCGAGAAATTGCGTCTACGACGGACCGAATTTGTGTCATCAGATTCTAACGGATCAATAACTTCTTGGTGTACTCAGCCCGGGTTCACGCACATTGACCAGCCGGTTACAGGCATAAGCCATGGTCGCGACACCCGACGGGGGGTCGCGTGAAGTCTGCCACAATCGTGCTGATCTATCGAGGCGAGGATCGCTGCGAGGCTAGGGAGCACGGGTGAACGCGAGGAACGAGTATCGACCGGTCTATCAGACCAGCTTGGTCGATCCGGCCGAGTTCTGGACCCGCGCAGCCTCGGCTGTCGATTGGGATCTGCCCCCTGAACAGGCTCTCGACACCGACAGACGAACCTCGCGATGGTTCCCGGGCGCCCGTCTCAACACCTGCTACAACGCCCTCGACCGGCATATCGCCGCCGGCCGCGCCGAGCAGGCGGCACTGATCTACGACTCGGCGATGACCGGTGCGAAACGGGTCTTCAGCTACGGCGAACTCCGCGACGAGGTCGCCCTTTTCGCCGGAGCCATGCGCGACCTGGGCGTAACCGCCGGTGACCGGGTCGTTATCTACCTGCCGATGATTCCCGAGGCAGTGATCGCGATGCTGGCCTGTGCCCGCATCGGAGCAGTGCATTCGGTGGTTTTCGGCGGATTCGCCGCTCCCGAGCTCGCCGCCCGTTTCGACGATGCCGAGCCCGTCCTCATCGTGACAGCGTCAGGGGGGCTGGAACCGAACCGCGCCATCGCCTATCCGCCCATCGTGGCCGAAGCGCTCGAACTGGCCGGAACCACCGCCCCGCGAACCGTCCTGGTGAAACGGCGCGCGGACTTCCCCGGCCACGACGGGAACCCCACCGCTGACGGAGCTGTGCGGTGGCGGGACTGGGACGCCGCGGTCCGCGACGCCGAACCGGCCGAACCCGTATCCGTCGCGGCTACCGATCCGCTGTACGTGCTGTACACCTCGGGTACGACCGGTAAGCCGAAGGGCGTGGTCCGTGACAACGGCGGGCATGCCGTCGCCCTGACCTGGTCGATGCGCAATATCTACGACGTCGGCCCGGGACAGGTCATCTGGGCCGCCTCCGACGTGGGCTGGGTCGTCGGCCACTCCTACATCGTCTACGCGCCCCTGCTGGCCGGAGCCACCACGCTGCTCTACGAGGGCAAACCGGTGGGCACACCGGATGCCGGCGCATTCTGGCGTGTGGTGGCCGAACACCGGGTGCATACGCTGTTCACGGCCCCCACCGCATTACGCGCCATCCGCCGCGCCGACCCTGCCGCCGCATTCGCCCGCGAATACGACCTCAGCTCGCTGCGTTCGCTGTTCTGCGCAGGTGAACGGCTCGATCCGGCCACCTACCGATGGGCCGCGGACACCCTGCTGAAGGATTGCGAAGACTGCCCGGTGGTCGATCACTGGTGGCAGACCGAAACCGGCTGGCCCATCTGCGCCAATCCGCTCGGTCTACAACAGCTGCCGATCAAACCGGGCTCGGCGTCGGTACCTGTACCCGGCTATCGGTTGCGGGTACTGGATTCCTCCGGCAACCCCGTGGCCGCCGGCGCCGAGGGCAATATCGTCATCGGCCTGCCGCTGCCGCCCGGCGCGCTCATCAGCCTGTGGCGCGACGAAGAGCGTTACCGGCGGTCCTACCTGTCGGCCTATCCCGGACATTTCCTCACCGGCGACTCGGGCTATTTCGACGAGGACGGTTACCTGTTCGTCCTCGGCCGCAGCGACGATGTGATCAATATGGCCGGGCACCGGCTTTCCGCGGGAAGTATCGAAGCCGCCGTCGCGGGACACGAAGCCGTCGCGGAATGCGCGGTCATCGGGCTGCCCGATGAACTCAAAGGGCAACGCCCCATTGCTTATGTGGTTCTCAAAGCCGACGCCGTCGTAGACCCGGAAAGCCTGCGCGACGAATTGAGCGAACGTGTCCGGAAACAGATCGGGCCGGTCGCCGGGCTCTACGATGCCGTCGTGGTACCGGCCCTGCCCAAAACCCGCTCCGGCAAGATCCTGCGCAAGACACTGCGCCTGATGTCAGCGGGCGAGAGCTACGAAATACCTTCCACCATCGAGGATCCCACGGTCCTGGACGAACTCGCCCGAATCGTGCGGCCCCCGCAAAACTCAAACTTCTCTTAGAAAAACCTCAGAGGCCGGCCATAACCGAGCAATACGGTCTGAAGCAGTCCACGAGCCCCGGCTCGACACGACACGGTAGGAGGCAGTAAACCCCATGGCACACTCCACGACACGGTTCCGCGGCAAGCTCGGCGCGACCACCCTCGCCCTGGGCGCGGCAGCAGCGGTCACCGCGTTCCTGAGCCCCGCGGTCGCCTCCGCGGCACCGGCGGATTTCGCCGAACCACTGATCACCAGTGACTGCTCCTTCGCTCAGGTCGACGCCGCACTCCACGACCAGGCCCCCGAACTGGCGGCGATGCTGGACAACAACCCGGAGATGAAGGCGCAGCTGCAGAGCAAGTTCGACCAGCCGGTCGAACAGCGCCGTGCCGAACTGCAGCAGTACATCGACCAGAACCCCGAACAGGCACAGCAGGCCGAGAACGACCCGCGCACACAGCAACTCCGGGCGACCCTCCAAGGCGTAGCGGACACCTGCCAGAACTACTGAGCTGTGTTTTCGGCGCCGCCTGCGGCGTCGCGGGCTCGAGGCCCCCTCGGTCTCGCCGTTCGGGCCTCGAGACTCGCGCCTTCGGCGCATGCGACATGCGGTCGGCCACCCGAGGAATGCGACCGTTGAGCGCCTCCGGCCAAGGGCGAGACGAGCCTCAACCCATTGAGCTGTCTCGTAAAACTCGACTCATGCGGACTGCGTCGGCATTCGACGGCCTGGTCGGCATGCCGACCTACAGGTGTGGGGCCGGCACCAGCCCCCGACTTGCTCGTCCCTTCACACCTCCGGATGTCGCCATCCATGGCGGGGCCCGCCCCGGTTCTGGAGCGACAGAGCGAAGGAGCGAAGCGACTGAGCGCCGGAGTGAAGAACCGGGGTTGATAGGGCCCCGCCCTGCCCCGCCGCAGGCGGGGCAAATAGATAATAGAGATGTGACGGAGCGGACCAGCAACCCGGCGGTACTCGTGGTCGACGACGACGAGGATGTCCTCGCATCGGTGGAGCGGGGGCTGCGGTTGTCCGGGTTCCGGGTGAGTATCGCCCGGGACGGGGCGGCCGCGCTGCGCTCGGTGTCCGAGGAGGCCCCGGATGCGATCGTGCTCGATATGAACATGCCCGTGCTGGACGGGGCCGGGGTGGTGACGGCTCTGCGGGCGATGGGCAACGAGGTGCCGATCTGCGTACTGAGCGCGCGTAGTTCCGTCGGGGATCGGATCGCCGGTCTGGAATCCGGCGCCGACGACTATCTGGTGAAACCGTTCGTCCTGGCCGAGTTGGTGGCGCGGATCAAGGCGCTGCTGCGACGGCGCACCGATACGGCTACCGCCAACGGGGGCCCGGATGTCATCTCGGTGGGGCCGTTGCAGGTGGATACGGCCGGTTATCGGGCATTGCTGAACGGCCGGGAGATAGAACTGACCAAACGGGAGTTCGAACTGCTGTCCACCCTGGCTCGTAACGCGGGAGTGGTGCTGAGCCGGGAGCGGCTGCTGGAATTGGTCTGGGGCTACGATTTCGCGGCCGATACCAATGTGGTGGATGTCTTCGTCGGCTATCTGCGCCGCAAACTGGAGACCGACTGCACCCCGAGGCTGCTGCACACCATTCGCGGCGTCGGGTTCGTGCTGCGGGCAACGAAGTGAACATCGGCCGTCCCGGGCGAAGACGGCGCCGGCGCTCGTATTCGCTGCGCGCCCGGGTCGCCGGGGCGGCGGCGGCCGGGGCGGTATTGATCGTGGCCGTGGTGAGCGCGATCGCGATTCCCGCCATCGAGCACAACAATCTGCAGCAGACCGATCAGCAGTTGCGGATCGCTTCGCGGCTCGTACTGATCGAGCCGGTCGTCGCGGTCGGTGTGGTGAACCTGCTCGGGCCCGACCGCGATATGGCGCTGACAGTCCGGAACGACGACCAGGTCCTCGCTTCCAGTTCCGTGGAGTTGCCGGAGCTCGAGCCGGGTGAGAAGACCGTTACCGTCGACGAAACCCCCTACCGGGTGCTCACCACGACCGAGAACCAGCCTGCGGGCCGCTCGGTCTCGCTGGGCATCCCCGCGGCGGAGGCGGCCGAGATGACCGCCGAACAACAGCGCTGGGTGCTGTTCGGCGGTCTACTCGCCATCGCGGCCGCGGCCGGTCTCGGCTGGTTGTTCGGCGGGCGCGCGGTCCGGCCCATCGTGGTGCTCACCCGTCAGGTCGGTGCCCGCACCGGTTACGGCGACGGTACGCCGGAACCGGTCGACAGCTCCGGTGTCCTGGAGGCCGAACAGTTGGCGGACGCGGTGAACACCATGTTGGGCCGGGTCGCTCGAGCGCAGACCGATACAGCGGCCGCGCTGGAGACCGCCCGGGATTTCGCCGCGGTGTCCGCGCACGAACTACGCACTCCGCTCACCGCGATGCGCACCGATCTGGAGGTGCTGGCGACCCTCGATCTCGACGAATCGCAGCGCACCGAGATCCTGGCCGATCTGCAACGCAGCCAGGGCCGCGTGGAAACGACGCTGGCCGCGCTGGAACGACTCGCTTCGGGGGATCTGACCTCCGAACACGACCATATCGATACCGATATCGCGGAGCTGTGCGATCAGGCCGCCCACGATGCCAAGCGCCACTATCCGGGCCTGACCGTCCGCATCGACACCGATTTCGAACTGGTGACCCGCGGCCTGCCCGCGGGGCTGCGGCTGGCGGTGGACAACGCCCTGAAGAATTCCGTCAAACACGGCGGGGCGACCGAGGCGCTGCTGTCGGCCCATCGCGCCCCCGACGACACCATCGTCGTCTCGGTCGACGACAACGGCCGGGGACTGCCGCCCGAGGAACGCGAAACCGTCTTCGCCCGCTTCGCTCGTGGCAGCCGGGCCGACAAGGGTGGCTCCGGCCTCGGGCTCGCTCTTGTCGCCCAGCAGGCTCAGCTCCATGGAGGGCGGGCCTATTTCGACGACGGCACCCTCGGTGGGGTCCGTTTGGTGCTGGTTCTCCCCCACCGCTCCATCGGCCGCGCCGGCCCGCAGGTCTCGACACAGGGGCTTTGAAACCTTCGCGCCGAGGGCGTGGATCCCGCGCGCACAGAGCAGCGCAGACGTGAGTGATCGCCCCGGCTGCCCGGCGCCGACGACAGCTCGGCCCCCGAAGCCGGGGCTTCGGGGGCCGAGACGATACCGAGGGGTTATCCCACCTGGGGAATTACTTGGCGTCCAACAGATCGATGACGAATACCAGAGTCTTACCCGACAGATGGTGTCCGCCGCCCGCCGGGCCGTAGGCCAGTTCCGGCGGGATCGTCAGCTGACGACGGCCGCCGACCTTCATCCCCGGGATACCGTCCTGCCAGCCCTGGATGAGGCCGCGCAACGGGAAGGTGATCGATTCACCGCGGTTCCACGACGAGTCGAATTCCTCGCCGGTATCGAATTCCACACCGACGTAGTGCACTTCGACCGTACCGCCGGGCACAGCTTCCGCGCCTTCGCCGACAGTGATGTCCTTGATAGCCAGTTCGGTGGGCGGGGGGCCCGCCTGGAATTCGATCTCCGGTTTGCTCATGCCTTGAATCCCCTTCGATTCAATCGGTTTCAGCGATTGGCGATTTCGTTGTAGTCACGGGCACCATAGCCGGTGTAGATCTGCCGCGGTCGGCCGATCTTGATCGCTTCGCTGTGCATTTCCCGCCAGTGCGCGATCCAGCCCGGCAGCCGGCCCATGGCGAACAGTACCGTGAACATTCGCGTCGGGAAGCCCATGGCCTTGTAGATCACGCCGGTGTAGAAGTCGACGTTCGGGTACAGCTTGCGTTCGACGAAGTATTCGTCGGTGAGCGCCGCTTCTTCCAGCGCCTGAGCGATATCGAACAGCGGGTCGCTACCCAGCTTGCTCAGAATGGTGTCGGCGTGCTTCTTGGCGATGGCGGCGCGCGGGTCGTAGTTGCGGTAGACCCGGTGCCCGAAGCCCATGAGCTTCACGCCGTCTTCTTTGGCCTTGACCTTACGAATGAATTCTTTGACGTCGCCGCCGGCGGCGAGGATGCCGTCCAACATCTCCAGCACCGCCTGGTTGGCGCCACCGTGCAGCGGACCCCACAGCGCGTTGATACCGCCGGATACCGAAGTGAACAGGTTGGCGTCCGAGGAGCCGACCAGCCGGACCGTGGAGGTGGAGCAGTTCTGCTCGTGGTCGGCGTGCAGGATCAGCAGCATGTCCAGGGCGGAAGCGATCTCGGGATCGACCCGGTAGGGCTCGGCCGGGAAACCGAAGGTCATCCGCAGGAAGTTCTCCACCAGCGACAGCGAGTTGTCCGGGTAGAGGAACGGCTGGCCCACCGACTTCTTGTACGAGTACGCGGCGATGGTGGGCAGTTTGGCCAGTAGCCGGATGGTGGACAGTTCGACCTGTTCGGGGTCGCGGGGGTCCAGCGAATCCTGGTAGTAGGCCGACAGCGCGTTGACGGCCGAGGAGAGCACGGGCATCGGATGGGCGTTACGGGGGAAGCCGTCGAAGAAGCGCTTCAGGTCCTCGTGCAGCAGCGTGTGCCGACGGATCTTGTCGGTGAAATCCTCGAGCTGATCCTGAGTGGGTAGTTCGCCGTAGATGAGCAGATAGCTGACCTCGATAAAAGTCGAGTTGTCCGCGAGCTGCTCGATCGGGTAACCCCGGTAGCGCAGAATACCTTCTTCACCGTCGATATAGGTGATGGCCGATTTGGTCGACGCGGTGTTGACGAAACCCGGGTCATAGGTCGTATATCCCGTGCTCGCCAGCAGCTTGCCGAGTTCGATACCGTCGTTTCCTTCGGCGGCCTCGGCGATCGTCATTGGGTATTCGCCACCGGGATAGGTGAGAACCGGTTTGGCGTCATTGATGTGATTCTCGGGCACGGAAGGTTCCCTCTCAGGCTTATGACCGTCGGCATCGCGTGCGGACGACACACGGTGCGTTACCGGTAGACGCTAGTCCTTGCTCCGGCGGGACCGGTGGGGAGGGTACCCGCGCATCGATCTCACAATCGGCCCGCGCGGGCGTGAGATTCGGCGGTTCACCTACCGGCCGGTAGCGCTGTGACCGGCGGATTTGCCCGCGAGAAACGGACCCGGCCGGTTGTCGGTGATGTCCGTGCGAATCGTACGGGAACAGTCGATCACCACCGCTTGCAGAACGTACCCACAACCCCCGCCACGAAACCGTGCCGAACATCACCGACCAGTATGTAACGGGCCTGGACGCGCTGCGCGACCGCGGCCACGAGCGGGTAACGCGCTCACGGCTGGAGCCGCTGCACCGTCATACCGGCGTCGCCGATCCGGACCACGATCCGGTTGTGCAGTCTCCCCCGCTGCCCCTGCCAGAACTCCACCTCGTCGGGTCGCAGCAGATAACCACCCCAGTGCGGCGGTACCGGGATTTCGGCGACCGTGGCGAAACGTCGCGCGGTACGTTCCAGCTGCCGGTCGAGCTCCGTGCGGGAACCGATCGGCTCGGACTGCCGTGAGGCCCATGCGCCGAGCTGGGATTCCCGGGGCCGCGACCGCCAGTACCGTTCGGTCACCTCGGCGGATACCCGCTCCACTCGTCCGCGCACGTGCGCCTGCCGGGCCAGTTGCGGCCACAGGAAAGTCGCCGAAGCGTACGGCGTCGCCGCCAGTTGGGCACCCTTGGCGGATTCGTAGTTCGTGTAGAAGATGACGCCCTCCGGCGACAGGCCCTTGCAGAGCACTGTGCGGGTCACCGGCCGGGCGGTCGCCCCGGCGCCGGTAAGGGTCCCGAGCACCATGGCGTTGGGTTCGGCGATCTCGGCGACGGTCGCCTGTTCTATCCACAGCCGCAGCAGCGGCTCCCAGCCCCCGGCCACCGACACTTCGTCGAGTTCCGTGTCGTGCACACCCAGCAGCGGACCGGCGTCACGCGAACCCGGATGCACCACACCGTATTCGGCGCGCAGCGCGCCGAGATCGGCACCGGTCTCCTCCACATCGGACATGGGCCAGACGTTACTCCCGAGTAGCTCGGCGCTAGCATTCTGTTGAGAGGAGAGTCGCGTATGACCACCAATTCCGCGGTATCGGGGTCCGGCGAGGTGCCGGACGACTTCGTCAGCGGCCTCGAGGGGGTGGTCGCGTTCACCACCGAGATCGCCGAACCCGACAAGGACGGCGGCGCGCTGCGCTATCGCGGCGTGGACATCGAGGATCTGGTCGGCAACCGGGTCACCTTCGGCGATGTCTGGGCCCTCCTGGTCGACGGCGAATTCGGCCACGGCCTCCCCCCGGCCGAACCCTTCCCGCTCCCGGTGCACACCGGCGACGTCCGCGTCGACGTGCAGGCCGGCCTGGCGATGCTCGCCCCCATCTGGGGTTACCAGCCGCTGCTGGATATCGACGACGCGACCGCGCGGGAAAACCTGGCCCGCGCCTCGGTGATGGCCCTGTCCTACGTGGCGCAATCCGCCCGCGGCATCTACCAGCCCGCGATACCGCAACGCCGCATCGACGAATGCGCCACGGTCACCGACCGGTTCATGACCCGTTGGAAGGGCGATCCCGACCCACGGCACACCGAGGCCATCGACGCCTACTGGGTATCGGCGGCCGAACACGGTATGAACGCCTCCACCTTCACCGCCCGCGTCATCGCCTCGACGGGCGCCGACGTCGCCGCCTCGCTCTCCGGGGCCATCGGCGCCATGTCCGGACCCCTGCACG
The DNA here is from genome assembly GCF_014645735.1 of Nocardia jinanensis. GTDB lineage: Bacteria > Actinomycetota > Actinomycetes > Mycobacteriales > Mycobacteriaceae > Nocardia > Nocardia jinanensis. Next base: position 72,172 of record NZ_BMMH01000008.1, read on the forward strand.
GCGGCGCTCCCGCCCGGGTCCTGCCCATGATCGAAGAAGTGGAACGCACCGGCGACGCGCGCGCTCTGGTCAAGGGCATCCTGGACCGCAAGGAAAAGCTGATGGGCTTCGGCCACCGGGTGTACCGGGCGCAGGACCCACGCGCCCAGGTCCTGCGCGATACCGCCGCCCGCCTCGCCGCACCCCGCTACGAGGTGGCCGCCGCCCTCGAACAGGCGGCTCTGGCCGAACTCCGCGAACGCCGGCCCGACCGCGCCATCGAGACAAATGTCGAATTCTGGGCGGCGGTCATCCTCGATTTCGCCGAGGTACCGGCCCATATGATGCCGGCCATGTTCACCTGCGGCCGGACGGCCGGTTGGTGCGCGCACATCATGGAACAGAAGAAACTGGGCAAACTGGTCCGCCCGGCCGCGATCTATACGGGCCCGGGGCCGCGGAACCCGCAGGATGTCGTGGGCTGGGACGCGGTCCACTCGGCATAACCAGCCGGACATCCGTAGTCGAAGGCCCGGCCACAGGACCGCGGGTTCACTTTCGGGCGTCAGGTGCGTTCGGGTTCGGCTTCCCAGTCGATGGCGACCGATTCTCCGGTGTCCACGGTGAAGAACGCTGCCTTCAGCTTGGCGCCCAGGTCCAACAGGCCGATGGCGGCCAAGGGGACCGACTGGACCACTCGCACTCGCCAGGCGTCGGGTTCGTCCCAGGCGCGTAGTTCCAGGTCCATGCGCAGAACCGGGTCGTCGCAGCCGCAGTAGTCGGCGTCCACCGGGGTCACCGCGAGGACGGTGGCCTCGGCGCGACGGCCCTCGGTGAGGATCTTGGCCAAACCGACGCGGCCGGGGTCGGTATCGCCGGGGAGATACAGCACCATCCGGTCGCGGTCTGCCGGGTCGACCCGGCAGCACACCAGATCGCCCGGCCGCATCCGGTCCAGTTCGGCGCCGGACACCCGCTGCCGGACCTGGGCTTCGTACGGCGGCAGCCCGGGCAGGCGGACGCGGACCCGGAAGGTATAGCCGGGTTCGGTCCGGCGGGTCCGGGCCGCCAGGACGGTCGCCGAACCGGCGGCTCCGGTCGCCAGCAGATCCCGGCGATCGGGGCCCGTGGGCGCCTCACCGCGCCGGCGGAAACGGCGTGGGAGCAGATCTCGCAATCGGGAGAGCGAACCGGGCGAACCCGGCAGTTCGCTCCGGCCCCGCGCACGGCTGTCACCGGATCGACCCCCGGCAGCGCCCCTTGACGACCGCATGCTCATACCCGTTCACGTTAGCCGGAGTGTGGTACGCGGCACAGCAACGGCGCGGTTACGCTGTTCGCCATGACCAGTGCGTTTCCGACCATCCCTGAAGACCTCAAGCCCGCCGACGGTCGTTTCGGCTGCGGTCCGTCCAAGGTTCGCCCGGAGCAGCTGCAGTCCCTGGTGGAGGTGGGTGCCTCGGTATTCGGCACCAGCCACCGGCAGAAACCGGTCAAGGATGTAGTGGCCCGGGTGCGGTCCGGGTTACGGGACCTGTTCGCCCTCCCCGAGGGCTACGAGGTCGTCCTCGGCAACGGCGGCACCACGGCGTTCTGGGACGCCGCCGCGTTCGGCCTGGTCCGCGAGCGTTCCCAGCACCTCACCTACGGCGAGTTCAGTGCCAAGTTCGCCAGTGTCGCCAAGAAGAATCCATTCATCGGCGATCCGATCGTCGTCGCCGCCGATCCGGGCAGCGCGCCCGAGCCCACCGCCGACCCGGCCGCCGACCTGATCGGTTGGGCCCACAACGAGACCTCGACCGGTGTTTCCGTTCCGGTGCAGCGGCCCGCGGGTTCGGAGAACGCGCTCATCGCCATCGACGCCACCTCCGGTGCGGGCGGGCTGCCGGTGAACATCGTCGACGCGGACGTCTACTACTTCGCTCCGCAGAAATGTTTCGCCGCCGACGGTGGCCTGTGGATCGCGCTGATGAGCCCGGCCGCGCTGGCCCGGGTGGAGGAGATCAAGGAATCCGGGCGCTGGACCCCGGACTTCCTGTCGCTGCCGATCGCCGTCGAGAACAGCGTCAAAGACCAGACCTACAACACCCCGGCCCTGGCGACCCTGTTGTTGTTCGCCGATCAGATCGATTGGCTCAACCGCAACGGGGGCTTGGATTGGGCGGTGAAGCGGACCCTCGATTCCTCGTCGCGGTTGTACTCGTGGGCCGAGGCCAGCGAATTCGCCACTCCGTTCGTCACCGACCCGGCGCACCGGTCCCAGGTGGTCGGCACCATCGATTTCGCGGATTCGGTGGATGCCGCCGCGGTGGCCAAGACGCTGCGGGCCAACGGCATCGTCGACACCGAGCCCTACCGCAAACTGGGCCGCAACCAGTTGCGCGTCGGGATGTTCCCCGCGATCGACCCCGAGGATGTATCCCAGCTGACCCGCAGCATCGACTGGGTGGTCGCGAACCTCGGCTGAGGCGAGATCACCTGCGAGTTCGGGCCCGTCGCGCGTGTCGCGCGACGGGCCCGCCGCTGTCTCGGGGAATCGACTTGATACACAAGGGAATAGAGCAGATTAGCGGTAGATTGCGCCCGCAGGGTACATTTCGGTGCCGCGTGTCTTGCCACACGAATCCCAGAAGTGCACTACTGTTCCAGAACGTGGGCGGTATCGCGAGCGACGCGATAAGGAGGTTACGGTGCGTGAACTTCGAGTGATCGGGGTGACGCCCGACTCCGCCCATATTGTGTGCGTCGACACCGAAAGTGGTCAGAAATTCCGGCTTCCCGCCGACGACAAACTGCGTGCCGCCGCCCGCGGCGACCTTGCCCGATTCGGCCAGATCGAGATCGAAATGGAAGCTACTATGCGTCCTCGCGATATCCAGGCTCGAATCCGGGCCGGTGCGTCCGTGGAACAGGTGATGCAGGAATCCGGCATGCCGATGAGCCGGGTGGAGCGTTTCGCCTATCCCGTGCTGCTGGAAAGGGCCCGCGCGGCTGAACTCGCGCAGAAGGCCCATCCGATCCGCCCCGACGGCCCGGCCGTGGAGATCCTGATCGACGTGGTGACCGCCGCTTTCACCGCGCGCGGCCATACGCTCGACAACGCCGAATGGGATGCCTGGAAGGACGAGAAGGGCTTCTGGGTCGCCCAGTTGCAGTGGCAGAACGGCCGTTCGGAGATCGCCGCGCACTGGCGCTATCAGCCGGACGCGCACGGCGGCAGTGTTTCCCCGCTCGACGATCCGGCCACCGATCTCATCGATCCCGATTTCGGCCGCGCGCTGCGTGGTCTCGCCTCTATCCTGCCGGTCGAACCCGAGCCTGCCGCCGCGCCCGAACCGGTGGCCGAGCCGCGGCGTGAACCCGCCCGGCCCGCCGCGGTGGACGGCTACTACGAGCAGCGAGCGGTCGCCGCCGGTGGTACGACACCGCTGCCCACGACGGCGACTCCGCTCTCCCCCGGTTCCACCCGGCCGGGTGGAACCGGTGTGCCCGCAGGAGCTCCCGCGGCGAGCGCACCCGCCGACACCTACCGGCCCCCCACGGAAAGCTATCGGCCGCCGGCCGAGACCCATCCGGTTCCCACGGAACCCGCTCGTCCCACGCCCGCGGCCACGTATATGCCGCCTCCGGCCCCCGCCCCGGCTGCCGAATTGCCGCCTACCCCGGCCGTACCCGCACCCGAGCCTGTTCCGATCGAGCCTGTTCCCGCCGAAACAGCGTCCGAACCTGTTCCGGCCGAACCCGTAGCCACCGCGCCCGAACCGGCTCCCATCGCCACTGTCCCGATCGCGCCTGTCCCGGTCGCGCCTGTCCCGGTCGCGCCTGTCCCGGTCGCGCCTGCCCCGGTCGCGCCTGCGCCTGCGGAGACCGTGCCGGCCACGTCGGTTCGGGCCGACGCTGCCCTCGCCTCGGACGGCGCGGAAGTCACGGCCGAATCCGCCATGCCGGCATCCGCCGAAGCCGCCGGTCCCCCGGCGCCGGTGCAGACCGAAGCGCCGACCGAGCCGACCGAGCCGAGTGCACCGGCCGAGGAACCCGCTTCCCAGCCGGTCGCCGATTCGCCCGAACCCGAGCCCGCCACGGCGAAACCGGTGGTCAAGAAGACTCCCACCAAAGCGGCGAAATCGGCAGCTCGGACCAAGCGCGGCAAGGCGCCCATGCCGTCCTGGGAGGACGTATTGCTCGGAGTCCGCAGTTCGGGCCACTGACCCGGCGCGGACCGGCGTGTTACCCCGCACAACCGCCCGAACCACCCGCTTGCGCGGGTAAGTTCGGCGTATACGGCGACGCCGTCCGATGATTCCGGGGTCGGCCCGGACGACGACAGCAGTTACGCCGGGAAGTTCGCGACCTGGTTTCGTGCGCTATCGGAGGTGGACCGATGCTGTCCAAGGTTTCTTCGGTGTGGTACGTCGATACCCCCGACCCGCCGGCGGTGCTCCGCACCGATCCCGACCCCGATCCGGCCGCGGCCTACGCGCTGGCCAGGCAACTACATCCCGATCTCGAGGTCGAGCCGACCGCGGTGGTCACCCTCGGCGAGACCGACGGTTCCGATGCCGGCGCGGTCTATATCGGCAGCTATCCCGGAATCACCCTGCTCTGCAGTTCCTACGCCGCCCGGGTCCAGCCGACCGCCATCCCCGAACTGCTGGTCCGACCACTCGCCGAGGAGCACACCTACCTGGTGTCGTTCGATCTGGAGTACGGCTGGGGTTCGTTCGCGCACTGGGAACGCGGCGAACTGCGCCGGGCGTTCAGTTCGACCCGGCTCAACATTCTGCAGGACCACGGCCTGCCGCATATCTGGGAGCGGCCGCACTGGGCCGGCGAGCACCCGATCCTGTGGAATCCCGGTGACCTACCCGACCCGCTGGTGCTGCCGTTCGACCCACCCGGTTTCGCCGATTCCGCCAACCACGAATGGCTGGGATTCCGGTATTTCCCGCTCGCCCCCGCGGAAGGCGGCGATGCGGCCGGGACCAGGGACCACACCCGGCCGGTCGACCCCGAGGGCATCCGGGTCTGCGGTTTCCGGTTGCGCCCCCGGGAGGACGGCGCCGACGCACCGGAACCACCGCAGCCGCTGCACAACCGGATCGCGCACGAACGAAAAGGTCTGTTGTCCTGGCTGCGCGGACACGAAGCCGCAGTGAGCGCCGAACAGTAACGTGGCGTCGCCGCCGTGACTCAGGTGGAGAACAGCAACCCGATCCACGCCAGCGCCACGCCCACACTCGCCCCGGCCAGTACCCAGCGGGTCACCGGACGGGTCCGCCAGCGCCATACAGTGGGCGCGATACCGCCGACCGCGACCAGATTGACCGCCAGTGACAGCAGCGGATGCACCTGGGCCAGCGCCGCCCCGAAGGCGTATACCCCGACCGCGGTCAGTGCGGCGACCAGCGCGGCGACCGTGATGCCCGCCGCCCACGGCGTGGGTTCGGTGGGTGGGCCGGGCCTGCGGGCGTAGTCGTGGGCGCCGAGTGCCGAGGTCACGACGCACGCACCCGCTCGTAGAAGGCCATGGCCGCGGCGGTCGCGACGTTCAGCGAATCGGTACCCGCCGACATCGGTATCCGCGCCCCCACGTCCGCCGCTGTCATGGCCTCCTCGGTCAGGCCCGGACCCTCGGCACCCAGCAGCAGTGCCACTCGATCACCGGTGAGCGCGGTGGCCAGCGTAGGGGCCATCGGATCCGGGGTCAGTGCCACCACCTGGAAACCACGGCGACGCAGCAGGCCGAGTCCGCCCGGCCAGTCCGGCACCCGGGCGAACGGCACCCGTAGCGCATGTCCCATCGAAACCCGCACGGATCGACGGTACAGCGGATCGGCGCAGCGGTCGCCGAACAGGATCGCGTCCACACCCAGACCGGCGGCGTTGCGGAACATCGACCCGAGGTTCTCGTGGTCGTTCACGCCTTCGAGTACCGCCACCGTGGTGGCATCCGCGACGACCTCGTCGAAATCGCGTTCCGGCGGGCGGTGCGCCACGGCCAGTACACCCCGGTTGAGATGGAAACCGACCACTTCGGCCATCACTTCGGCCGAGGCACGGTAGAACGGCACCTCCACCGCCGCGAGTTCGGGCGCGAGATCCTGCCACCGCTTGTCCACACCGAGCAGCGCGTGCGGCCGGAACGGGGAATCCAGCATCCGCCGGACGACCACAGTCCCCTCCGCGATGACCAGACCCTTTCCGCCGGGCCGATCAGGCCGGCGGTCGGCGGCTTTCAGATCGCGGAAATCATCGATCCGCGGATCGTCGACACTGTCCACCTCGAGAACCACGGCCACGGCTCCCATCCTGCCAACAGCACGGGCGCCTGTTCGGGGTGGGTGCGCGCGCTGCCGCTTTAGGGCATGCTCGTGATATGAAGCCGATCCAACTCCTGCTCAATATCCTGTGGCTCATCTTCGCGGGATTCTGGATGGCGCTGGGTTATTTCGTGGCCGCCCTGATCTGCTTCGTCCTCATCATCACGATCCCGTTCGGGGTTGCCGCACTGCGCAACGGCGTCTATATGCTGTGGCCGTTCGGCCGCACCACCGTCGAGAAACCGGGCGCCGGCGCGGGCGCGCTACTGGGCAACATCATCTGGTTCGTGGTCGCGGGCTGGTGGCTGGCGCTGGGCCACCTCGGCACCAGTATCGTGCTGGCCTGCACGATCATCGGTATTCCGTTCGCCTGGGCGAACCTCAAATTGATCCCACTCGCGCTGTTCCCGCTGGGCCGCGAAATCGTGGACAGCGACCAGCCCTTCGGGGCGCGCTGAGTTCCATCCGGTGCCGCTGCCGGCTCATTCCGAGTCGGCGACGATCTGATTCATGATCGCCACCGCACGTTCCAGATCCTGGAGCTGGCCCGGGTCCAGGCCCCCGAGCTGCGCGCTCATCCAGGCTTCGCGGGCACTGCGCTCATCGGCGAGCAGTGCGTGCCCGGCCGGGGACAGCGAAACGATGATCTGCCGGCCGTCGGTCGGGTGCGGATTGCGCTCCACCAGACCCAGATCGGTGAGCGAGGCGATCACCCGGGTCATCGACGGGGGCTGGACCCGCTCCTTGCCCGCCAGCGAACCGGGCGTCATCGCGCCTTCGTTACCGAGGGTGGCCAGAACCGAAAGCTGGGTCAGCGATATCTGCGATTCCGCACGCCGCCCTCGCAGATGCCGCGTCAAACGCACCACCGCCAGCGAGAGGTCGCTGGCCAGCGCCCGCACATCCGAGTGGGTAGTCACAAAGTGAACCATACGTGACACACGTCGGATCGGCGTGCGTACAGCGGTTACGCTGATCGAATGGCCCCGCAGCTCCCGCAGTTCCCCTCGTGGCTGACCGACCCCCGGCCGGTCCTCGCCCTCGGCTGCGCTCTGTTCGCCGTCGCCACCGTGGTGGTCTGGATCGGCGGGCAACGCTGGGAATCCGCTCGCCCGGTGTGCCTGATGGGGTTGGCGGTCGGGGTTCTCGGCTACGTCATCTTCGTGATCCAGCGGCGCGGCGCGCGGCGCGGCGACAAAGGCGCCCAGACCGGGCTTTGATCATCGGCGCCACCCGCTCCGGCGTTACAGCGCATCGTTCGAGGCAGAACGGCCGAAAGACCGCCACGGGGGCCGGTACCGGAAGCCGGTGTCCGGGGAATTGACTGAACGGGTCGAGCGGGTCAGACTCGCTCAGGTGTCCTCCCGATTGAGCGTCGAAGAACGACGGGCCCACCTTATCGAGGCCGCGATCGGCCTTGCCGAGAAAAAGGGAGTCGCGGGGGTGACCACCCGCGATGTCGCTCAGGCCGCAGGCGTCTCACTAGGCGTGGTGCACTACTGCTTCGAGAACAAGGACGCGCTGATGACCGAATTGGTCAAGGCGCTGTCGATGGAGCTGCGCGATTCGGTCGACGCCAACGAATCGGTCTGGCAGGAAGCGGGCAGCGGCAACACCGCATTGCGGGATCTGCTGCGCGCCGGACTGGAACTCATGTGGCTCAATATCGAAGCCACACCCCAACGTCAGCTGCTCACCTACGAAACCACCACCTACGCGCTGCGCGAGGGCGAGCAGACTCCCGCCAAGCTGGCGATCGCCCGCGAACAGTACAACTTCAACGATTCGACGGTCGCCGATATCCTCGACCACGCCCGCGATGCCACCGGCAGCACCTGGAGAGTTCCGGTGTCCCAGCTCTCGCGGTTCACCCTCAGCGTGATCGACGGCATCGTGCTGCGCTGGCTGGTCGACAACGACAGCGAAAGCGTTCGCACGCAACTGGATCTGCTCGCCCAGGCACTGGCCGGGCACGCGGACTAGTACAACCGCCCGTCGATCAGCCGGGTCGGCCCGGCCGCAGCACATGGGTAGCGGTGCCGTCGCGCCACCACGGGACGGTCACCGTCCGGTCCACCGCACCCGTCAGCCGGATACGCAGCTCGTCGTGCAGGATCAAGGGACCCTGCTGTGGCGGCAGTGCGAAAAGCCCGCGGAGCACCACGCCCAGCGGCTCCTCCGTCCAATTGGTCTCGTGGCCCGCACCGAGCACTTCGGCCTCGACCTGTTCGGAAACCACCGGGAGATCCAGCAGGACGGCGAGGTCGGCGGCGGTCGCCGGATCCGCGACGACCAGCCGGTCCGCGGGCACCGCGAGACCGAACCAGGGCCGGTCCAGCACCAGCGCGTCACCGGCATCGATCACCGCGCCGGACAGGGCCCGCACCCGGTCGGGCGGATCGAGCGCGGTGAGATCCAGCCGCGGCACAGCCGCGCCCAGCCGGGCATGCACCAGCGACACCACTTCCGCCGCCGGTGACTTCTCGTTATCGGACAACGCCTCCAGCAGCGTCTCGACCAGCGCGAGATCCAGGGCGCCGGGATCAGCGAGACAGCCGCGCAGCGCGTCCAGATCGACAGCGGACAAGCCGGTGATCGGGAGTTCCGGCAGCAGCCCGGCGAATTCGATATCCGCCGGGTGGCGGTAGCCGCCCAGCGCGATTCCGTCGATCCGCGCGTAATGGCGCAACCACCACGCGGTATATCCGTCCGGATCGCCGAGCAGCGGCCGGGTACGTTCGGTGGTCAGCAACCGCCAGAGCGCCTCCGGCCAGGCCGCATCGTCCACCAGATCCAGATCCCGTACGGCGACCAGCTCCGCGGGATCTTCGGAAAGCCCGGCCCACCAGGTTTCCTCGTCATCGAGATGATGGTCGGGACCGGTGGGGTCGGTTTCGGCTACCACGCCGAAATCCCATCCGACCCCGATCGCCCGCAGTGCCTCGGCACCGTACTCGGCGACCACCTCCCCGGCGACGACTGTGAACGGTGAATCCGGGACCAGTAGTTCGATCAATGGGGCATCCGGTAGCAGCAGTTCGTCGGCCGGCCGCGCACCGCCGGAGCTGTCGGACAGTTCGAGCATGCCGAGCCAGTCCGGCAGTTCGGTCGTACCCGCGGCCGCGGCCAGTCGCAACACCGCTTCGATCGTGTCCGGATCAGCGGGGTGCTCGGTCAGTTCCGCCTGTAATGCGGGATCGGACAGCAGATCCGCTATCCCGGCCTGCTGAGCGCCGAGCCGCGCCAGCAACGGGTGCGCCGCTTCCGGATGCACCAGGCGAGCCCAGTGCACCGGCACCGCGGCGGGTAGTGCGGCGAGCTCGTCGTCCAGCACCACCGTCCGCGGACCCGTCACCAGCCGGCCGTCGGCGAGCGGCACCGGCAACGCGCCGAGTTCCTCCACTGTCAGCGGATCGGTGACGAACGGTTCCAACGCGGAGTAGAGAGCGAACCACCAGGAGGCAGACCGTTCCAGTCCGGCGCAGAGTTCCGCCAGCCGGGCCGGACCGAGCCGGTGCACCTCCAGCGCCGCGAGTGCTTCGGCATACCGTGCGCCGGACAGATCCGGGTCCACCAGCGGATCGAGCACCCCGCCCAGCAGTCCGGCCAGTTCGGGAGTGAGGTCGGGGTACACGCTCGCCCGCGCGGGCACCGCTACCCGGTCACCGTCCCCGTCGGCGTCCCCGTCCCGGGGCACCTCATCGCCTTCGGCATCCGACGGCGCGGCGACCACCGGGAGCCATACACCGGTCCGCAGCTCACGCAGGATCGCCTCGCGCAGCAGTCCGTCGGTCTCACTGCGCGCGAAGGCCGGAGCCGGCACCAGCACCAGCCGCGACCGCCGGGGCAGTGCGCGCGCGAAATCGGCGTAACCGGCGGCCAGTTCGGCGAGACGGTTGCCGGGCAGCACCCGGCGGCGGTCCGGTTGCATCGGAATATCGGCGATGAGCACCGCCGGAAGGGACAGTTCCTCGTCCGAACGGGTCGGTGCCCGCAGCACATCGGGACCGGCGGGTACCGGAACGCCGTCACGCAACGGCAGCAGCCAGCGCGCCCGAGCGGTCCGGAACTGCCACCACCCCTGCTCGGTCCCGGGTCCGCTGATCCGCAGCTCGCTCACTCCCGCGAACCCCGAATCTCCCGTTTCGGCGCGCACGACATCGTCACCGATCCTGATCTCCCGCAGGGCCGGCAACTCCAGCAGCAGGTCTACGGCCTCGGCCCGCATGGATTCCAGCAGTGCGACAGGATCGACACCCTCGCGCAGCGACAGCACGATCTCGGTCTCGGAACCCGGGCGGGGAGCGGCAGCCACGGGCCAGGCCAGTCGTAGCACCGGCGGCACGAACCCGTTTCCGGCCTCCGGCACGGCCACTCCGGAGTCGCTCAGCGCGGCGCGGGTGAGTTCCCGGGAAAAGCGCAGCGATCCACTGGTGGAGCGGAATTCGAGTTCCTCACTCGCCGTCAGCACGGCGGTGAATCCGACACCGAATCGCCCGGTCTCCCCACCGCTCCCGGATTTCCCCGACGCCCGCAGGGCGGTCAGTGCGTGTACCCCGGATATATCCAGCGGTGCGCCGGTATTGGCGACCGACAACGTCCGTCCTGTGCACTGCACAGTGATCCGGCCCGGTACCCCCGCTTTCACAGCCGCGTCCGCCGCGTTCTGCGCCAATTCGGTCAGCAGGCGATCGCGGTAACCGGCATGAACCAGATCGGCCTCGGTGGTCGCGTCCTCACGCAACCGGGTCGGCGAATCACGCCAGGCGGCCAGCACCGCGGCGCGCAGGCTCGCGGTGCCGAAGGGATCCGCGCTGCCGGCGTCCGTTTCCACTGGCCCGAACGTATCGCCCACCGCACCGGTCTCGCTCACCCGAGTCAGCGTACGTGCCCTGTTCCGCCGAGCGCGCCGCACGGCACGGTCGCGCCGGACGGGCCACGGCCGCCCGGAATCACTGCGGCGGCCCGGCGGACGCTCCCGGCGCGACCGCGGTGCGGCCGATCACGAGACCAACCGTGCGCCGGCCCACGAAGTCACACGACCGCGGGCGGAGTCGAGTTCGGCTCGGCGACCCGGGCCGTTCCGGCCGGACGGGACACGGGACGCCGACCTCGGATCGGTCCGCAGGGCGATGACGGTTCGGAGGTTCCGGAGGCAGGTTCGCCTTGCCGGTCCGGCGCGGCGATCCACGATTCGGATCGGGTGTCGGCGGCGAGGAGCGCTCCGCCGGCTACCGGTGGGTTTCCGGCCCGGTGGCAGGGTCGGAGTCGGCCGCTTCCGCGGTGGCCGGATCCGGCCGAGGAGTATCGGCGCGACCGGCGTTCCCGGCCGCCGCATCGACAGATTCGTCGGTGGATTCGACGGCGACCGGCTCGGCAACGGTTGCCGCGGGCGGTTCGGCCACCGGGTCGCCGGTTGCCGTTTCCGGATGAGCCCGGCCGGAACCCGGCTCCTCCACCCGCGGGACGGTATTTCCGCCCGGCTCCAGCGCAGCGGTTTCCGGGGCGCCGGTGGATTCCGCGGTCACGCTCGCGGCCTCGGCGGCCGGCGGCTTCGGCGCTACCGCGACCACCTCGATCGCGGCATCGTCATAGGCCTGATAGATCGGTGATCCGGCGCCGGTCGGCAACTGGGTGTCCGAATGGGCCCCGCAGCCGTACCCCATATGCACAACATGGCCGTCGGCGCCCATGACATTCGCGCAGACCCCGAAGCAGGCGCGCAGCGCGCCGGCCAGCGGCAGATAGAAACCGCAGCTCTCGCAGGACCCGGGAGCGGCCTTGGCCATCTCGTTATCGGGGCCGTAGTCGGAGTACCAGCGTTCGGCAGCGTCCTCGCGGCCCTCTCGGCTGAGCACCTGCTTACGGCCCAGACCCACCTGGCCGGCCACTTCGTCGACCTCGGGATCGCCGGTAGCGGAATAGCCGGGTACCAGGCGCGGGTCGTCGGCGGGCGGGGCCAGCAGATCGCCGGGCGCCAGATCGCCGGGACGGATGCGCTGGTCCCACGGTACGAAATCCGGTGCGATCAGCGCGTCGGGGCCGGGCAGCAGCGCCGACTCGCTCACGGTCACCCGGTCGGTGTCCGGTGCGGCGGCCACCACCACCGCCCACTGCCACCCGTGGTAGCCGGGCAGAGTGGCCTCGAATCGGTGCGTGGCCGAACATTCGTCCTCGGCGCGGACTCCCAGATGCACTCCGACCCCGGTGGGCTCCAGGTCCACGAGCGCACGACGAGCCAGGTCGACGGCCCCTGCCAGGATCGTCCGCACCTCGGTGTCCGAAACAGATACTGCGCTCACGGACTACATTTTGCCGTATGAAGCACGCTCGGTGTACCTGGGTCGGCGCCACGCTGGTCTGCCTGCTCGCCGCGGCCGCCTGCCGGAACACCCCCGACACGGTGCCGCGCCTGGATATCGAGGTGCTGGCGACCCATCGACACGATCTGGGCGCGTTCACCCAGGGCCTGGAAATCGACGGTGAAGTGCTGTACGAGAGCACCGGGATGGTGGGGTTCTCCGGTATCCGCACCACCGACCGCGGCACCGGCCGGGAACTCGCCCGCAGCGCCCTCCCGCCACCCTTCTTCGGTGAGGGCATCACCCTGGCCGGCGACACACTGTGGCAGATCACCTGGAAAGAAGGGGTCGCCTTCGCACGCGATCCGCGGACGCTGGCCGAGAGACACCGGGTGAGCTACCCGGGTGAGGGCTGGGGCCTGTGCACCCGCGACGGGCAACTGGTCATGAGCGACGGGTCGGCCCGTCTCACCTTCCGTGACCCGGTGACCTTCGCGCCCACCGGGTCGGTGGCGCTGACCAGCCATACCGGCGCGCGCCTGAACGAGCTCGAATGCGCGCAGGACGGTTCGGTCTACGCCAACTCCTGGCCGACCGACGAGATTCTCCGGATCGATCCCGAGACCGGGCGTGTCCTGGCCGTCGTCGATGCCGCCGGGCTGCTTCCGGCCACCGAACGCGCGCAGACCGACGTGCTCAACGGTATCGCCCAGATCCCGGGCACCGACCGCTTCCTGGTCACCGGAAAGTACTGGCCGACGGTGTTCGAGGTCCGTTTCGTCCCGGCCTGACCCACGTGGCGGCAGAGCGACACATCTCACTTTCCGGCCCTCGTGAGCAGGGCGGCGTTTGCGGGTCGCCGCCGTGGGCCAGAATTGATGATGTGCCCACTTCCCGCGAGCCCTCCGGTTCCGATCGCGGTCAGTGGCCCGCCGGCGAGTCTCCGCCACCACAGCGGCATCCAGGTTTCGACCGCTACCCCCCGCCGAACGTGCCACACCGCGATCACGAACCCGCCCCGAACCCTCGACCCGCCCCACCGCCGACCCGTCCGCTGCCCACCGCCGAATCCGGTACCGCGCGGCCGGGCGGTCCCTCGTCGCGGCCGGGTCCCGGCGATCGTCGGGTCCCGCCGGTGGTGGAGAACCGGGGCCGCCCCGCGGGGCGGGAGGGCCGCTTCGCTCGCATACTGGGGTCCCTGAGCGGGTCGCGTGAATCGGCGGACCCGGTCGACCCGCCGGCCGCGCGGGGAACCGAGCTCCCGCGCTCCGACCGCCGGAGCGGCGAACCGAACGGCACTTCGTACTCCCCCGGGGAGAGACGGCCGTGGTCCGGCACCGAGCGCGGACGGCCCACGCCGGGTAGTTCCGCGGCGGGTGGGTCGGTCTCGAGCGGCTCCGTCCCGAGGTCCGGTAGTTCCGACCAGGCGGCTGGTGGCTCCCTCCCACGGGCCAGTGGTTCCACCCCGGGGGGCGGGGGACCCGCCCCCCGGTACCGGCCGGGACCACCCGCGGGTCACCCTGCCCCCGGCAGCCCGGTTCTCTCCCCCGGCCCCAAAGCGCGGCGCGAACCGGGCGGATTCGGTGCGGGAGATCGTCGCCCCACCGAGGCCGGGCGTGAGTCCTGGGGCCACCCGGCGCCGGCCGCCGATTCGCGGGATCGCACCGAACCGGACAGCGCCGGGACACGACAAGCGGATACGAACGGCGCCGCATACGAAGAACCAGCGGCGACCAAGGAGTACCCGGGCGCCGAAGCCGGTTCGGAATACGACGCCGAGGGCCACCGTGTCCCTCGCAAGCTCACCGTCACACGGGTCGCGGCGATGCGCGGGCGGGAGATCACCGAGAAAGGTATCGCCACCTTCCGGCGGGCGGCCGAAGCCGACGGCGCGCACAAATCCGGTTTGACGGCGCTCACCTACGCCACCATGGCGAACTTCGCGCTGGACGCCGCCATCGCGGTCGCACTGGCCAATACGCTCTTCTTCGCCAGCGCGACCGCGGAGAGCAAAACGAAGGTCGCGCTGTATCTACTGATCACCATCGCCCCGTTCGCGCTCATCGCGCCGCTCATCGGCCCGGCTCTGGACCGGTTGCAACGCGGCCGCCGGTTGGCTCTGGCCAGTTCGTTCGCCGTACGCGCGGTACTGGCGGTGGTGCTGATCTTCAGTTTCGACAGCTGGGTGCTGTACCCGCTGGCGCTGTGCATGATGGTGCTCAGCAAATCGTTCGCAGTGCTCAAGAGCGCGGTGACGCCCAGAGTCCTGCCCCCCGATATCGACCTCGTCCGCACGAACTCACGGCTCACCGTTTTCGGACTGGTCGGCGGCACGCTCGGCGCGGGCGGGATCGCGGCGGCAACCGCCGCGCTCACCGGCTCGACCGGCGCGTTGATCCTGGCCACCGGGATCGCCGTCGGAGGCGCGTATCTGAGCTGGAAGATTCCGCGCTGGGTGGAGATCACCGAGGGTGAGGTTCCGACCACACTCGGCTACCACGCCCGCGACGCGGAAACCGAGGTATTCGACCCCGCCACCGAATCCGCGGTACCACCGCGCAAACGTCGCCAGCCGCTCGGCCGCGCGGTGGTCACCGGACTCTGGGGCAACGGCAGTATCCGGGTGCTCACCGGGTTCCTGACCTTCTATATCGCGTTCGTGGCCAAGGCGACCGAACACCGCCCGGTACAGCAGGCGGCAATGCTGGGTCTGGTCGGCGCGGCGGCCGCTATCGGTAATTTCGCGGGCAACGCCACCGGGGCGCGGCTGCAGCTCGGCCGGCCTTCGCTGATCGTGGTGAACTGCACGATCGGATGCACAGCCGTGGCCGTACTGGCGGTGGTGACGGACAACTTGTTCGGTGCGGCGGTGGCCGCGCTGGTCGCCTCGGGGGCGAGTGCGCTGGCCAAGGTCTCCCTCGATGCCGCGATCCAGGACGACCTTCCACCCGAGTCGATCGCCTCCGGGTTCGGTCGCTCCGAAACCGTGCTGCAGCTCAGCTGGGTGATCGGGGGCGCGGGCGGAGTTCTGCTCCCGACCGACTACTGGAAGGGGTTCGCGGTGGTCAGTGCGGTGCTGGTCGGGGGACTCGTCCAGACTGTGCTGAGCTATCGCGGGTTCAGCCTGCTGCCCGGTCTCGGCGGTCGCCGCCCGCTGCACGCCGAACAGGAAGTTCCGCACTACGACCCCCCACGAGGAGAAGCCGCCCGGTGAGTACGAACAAAGTCCGCACGACTCTCGCGCTGGCCCTGGCCGGGATCCTGGTGCTGGTGACCGCCACCGCCGGTGTGGTCTGGCTGCTGGCGCGAGACGCCGAACCCGGGGACCCGGAACTCACCGCGTACGCGCACGGCACCAGTGTCACAGTGCCGCCGTTCCGCTACTGCACGGTGCGGATGCAGGACTGCCGGCAGGGCGAAACCGTTTTCCTGGAGGTACCGACCGGTAATCCCCTGCAGATCTCATTGCCCGACGCGCTCGTGGACAGCCCGTGGGAACTGTTGCCGCTCTATGTCCGCGAGAACGGCGAACTCGTCGAGCGGCCGAGCTCCTACCGGGACCATCCGGCGGACACCCGCGCGCTGACCGTCCCGTCGCAGCCCGAACCGGGTCTGGAACTGGTCGGGGTGGAGTTGCAGGTGATGATCATCGCGATCGACGAGGCCGGTAACGAGTTCCCCATCCCGCACGCGGTGTGGTCGATCAAGACGGCCTGAAACGACAGCGGGCCGACCGGATCATCCGGCCGGCCCGCGAACGTTCTCGCGTATCGGATCAGCTGTCGAGTTCCCGCGCCACCGCGCGCACGACCTCCGAGATGCGCTGGGCGGTCTTGCGATCCGGGTAACGACCCTTGCGCAGATCCGGCTGCACCTTCGCCTCCAGCAGTGTGATCATGTCCTCGACCATGCCGTGGAGCTCATCGGGGCTGTGCTTACGCGCCACCGGCTCCTTGCGGATGCTGCGCTCCTGGTTCTGCCGCACCGACGGAGGCGCCTCCACCAGTTTCAGGCTCAGCGCCTGCGGCCCGCGCCGCCCGGCCGCCATCCCGAACTCGACCCGCTGACCGGGTTTGAGCGTCTCGACACCCTGGGGCAGCGCGGACGAGCGGACATAGACGTCCTCACCCTCGTCCTGGGAAAGGAAGCCGAAGCCCTTTTCCACGTCGTACCACTTCACCTTGCCGGTCGGCACTGCGCTCACCCGTTCGTCTGTTCGGCGCCCGGCCCACCGGGCCCGGTCACACTCGTCCGCTGAAACCCGCTGATGGCAGGCCTTGCCTCTACTCGAAAAACGCGCCCCACAAGCATGCAGGACGCGAGATCGCTCCGAGTCTACCCCGGTGGGTACAGCACCAGCACATCAGTTTTACGGTCGAACGGTGACGAATTCCGCCGATCCGCGGCCCTCCGGCCCGCCGTCCGGGCGCACCCCCGGCAATTGGTTACTGCAACTCGCGCTCGGGCTCTTCGCCCTGGGACTGTTATCCGTCGTGGCGATCTTCCTGACGCCGATACTCACCGACGGTGAGCCGGGACTCTGGTTGTACCTGGGCGCGATGCTGGCTCCGGTCGGCTTCGTCGCGGCGCTGATCTTCGCGCTGCGCTCGGGTCGCCGATCCAAATGACAACTGTCTAATACCCGGCCGCGTCGCGACCGAAGCGTTATGTGATGATAATCACATAACGGCCCGATAACGGCGCAGCGTGTCCTACCGCCGATCCCCGACGCGGCCCTACTAGCTGCGCAGAGTCCGAAAGCGGCCACCGTGACCGCTCCGCAACCCATCCGCACACGCCGGTTACCAAATAGTGATTTTTCGGCGGGAACGTCGTACCGTCTACCCCAGCCGGGCACTCCGGCCCACCGGCCCGCCGCACCGAACCTCGCCCCGCGGGTACCGGAACCCGACGGAAACCAAGAGGGGTGAGGGCGGGACGGGCACCCTCTCAGCCTGGACCCGAGCGAATACCTCGCAGGTGCGTACGAGAGGAAGACGAACCCGAATGAGTGGACGCCATCGCAAGCCCACGAATACCGGTCGCACTGTGGCCAAGGTCGCCGTCACCGGCGCCATGATCAGCGGTGCAGGTGTAGCCCTCGCCGGTACCGCCAGCGCGGCCCCCGACTCCGACTGGGATCGACTCGCGCAGTGTGAAGCCGGCGGCAACTGGGCCATCAACACCGGCAACGGCTATCACGGCGGCCTGCAGTTCTCGCAGAGCACCTGGCAGGCCAACGGCGGCGGAGATTACGCGCCGACCGCGAACCAGGCCAGCCGCGAACAGCAGATCACTGTCGCCGAAAACGTACTCGCCTCGCAGGGCTGGGGCGCCTGGCCTTCCTGCTCGTCCTCGCTGGGCCTGAGCAGCGGCTCGACCCCGCGCGAAACCCCGGCCGATACTCCGGCCGTGCAGACCGAGACCGAAACCCCGGGTACCCAGGCCGCGCCCGGCACCCAGACCCAGGCTCCGGCCCAGACCCCTACGCAGACCCAAGAGGTCTACACCGCCGTGGATCGCGCGCTCGCCGCCGTCCAGGCACAGGGCGTCCAGGTTCCGCAGTCCGCGCTGGATCTGTTCGAGGCCGTCAAAGCCGGCAATCCCCAGCTCGATTCCGGCCTGCTCAATGTCTTCGAAGCCAACAAGGGCCTGCTGCCTTCCTGAACGGGCACCCCGGCTACGAAAGAACCCCGCCTCACCAACAGGTGATGCGGGGTTCTCTCGTTCGTCCGCTCAGCGGTTGATCACTGTTTGCGGGTGCAGATACGGCAGCTTGTCGGCAGCCACCGGGAACTCGGTGTCCTCGCCGAAGGGCGAGAGATTACCGGAGCGGGACGACGACAACTCGGTGACAGCGTGATCACCATCGGGCACCTCGGGCCAGCCGTTGTCGACGTAGGGTTTCTTCGATTTGTTCACCACATCCTCATTCTGGCACGGCCACGCCGCGGGCCCGCACGTCAACCGCCTCGGGACGCACAGCACATGCCCGGACCGGCACAGCGGGTCGTTCGACGACGGTCACCGGCCCGCCACCCGCACCGAACCCGCGGCCCCCGGCTAGTCTGGACCTGATGACCGGCCAAGACTCGTTCACCGCCTGGCTCGGTACCCGCTCCGACGCACAGCTGGTGGCTCTGCTGGAACGTCGGCCCGATCTCGCGGTACCTCTGCCGGCCTCCATGGCAGTGCTCGCCGCCCGCGCCGAACAACGTGCCTCGGTACTGCGCGCGGCCGACGATCTGGGCACCGTCCCCTTCGCGATCGTGGAAGTCCTGGCCCTGCACACCGCGGCCGGCGGTGAGCCGCTGACCCGGACCGAACTCAAACGCGCACTGCGTCCCCGAGCCAAGGCGCCGACAGTGGACGCGGCCGTCACCGAACTGGCCGATCGAGCGCTGCTCTGGTTCGAGGGCGACCGGATCCGGTTGGTACCGGCCACAGCGGAGGCGTTGCCGTGGCCCCTGGGTAGCGGAGCGGACTCCGCCGGGGCGCTGTCCGAATCGGAGATCACCGCGGCGCTCGCCGGCCTCGTTCTCGCCGAACGCGCGCTGCTGGACAAACTCGCCGAGACCGGCCCGCGCGGGCGCACCCGTGATGCCGCACCGGACGCGCCGGAAGACCGTCCGGTACCACGGCTGCTGGCCGCGCGGCTGCTGCGCCGGATCGACGACGAAACAGTGGAGCTGCCGCCCGCCGTGAGTCAGCTGCTGCGCGGCGAACCGGTCACCGACCCTTACCGGCTGGTAGAGCCCGAACCGCGAGCGACTCCGCACCAGATGGCCGAGGTCGACGGTGTCGGAGCGGGCGAGGTCGGCGAACTGCTCCGGCACTGCGCCGCAATCCTCGAGGTGCTGGGCCAGCTGCCCGCTCCGGCACTGCGGGCGGGCGGACTGGGGGTTCGGGAACTGCGCCGGTTGGCCAAGACCGCCGGGATCGATGAAACCCGGGCGGGCCTGCTGGTGGAACTGCTGGCGGCGGCGAAGTTGATCGAGAAAGGTTTTCCCGATCCGGCACCCGAGGCCGACGCCGATGATTTCTGGGCGCCGACCCCCGCCGCGGACTCCTGGCTGGAAGCGCCGGCGGCACGCCGCTGGATCCCGCTCGCACATGCCTGGCTGGAACTGGACCGGAATCCGTGGATGATCGGCTTCCGCGACGCCGCGGACAAACCGCTGGCGGCGCTCGCCCACGAATTACGGGTGCCCTACGCCGTGCGAGACCGGCGAATCGTGCTCGAGACACTGGCCGAGCAACCTTCCGGCACCGAACTCGATCCCACCGAGCTGTCCCGTCTGCTGGCGTGGCGCACCCCCCGGCGCCGCCGGCACTTCCGCCGCCAAGTGGTCGACAACACTCTGTACGAGGCCGCCGGGCTCGGTCTGGTGGGCCGCGGCGCGCTCACCACCGCCGCCCGGGCGCTGCTTACCGGTACCCTCGCGGCCGCCGAGGCCGCACTGGAGGCTTCTCTCCCCGACCCCGTCGACCATGTACTGGTCCAGGCCGACCTGACCGTGGTGGCGCCGGGGCCGCTCACCGCCGACCTACAGCGCCGCATCGAGCTGGTCGCCGATGTGGAATCGGCCGGGGCGGCCACCGTCTACCGGATCGGGGAGCCCACGCTGCGCCGCGCGCTCGACGCCGGCCTCACCGCGGCGGAACTGCACAGCCTGTTCGACCGGCACTCCCGAACGCCCGTCCCGCAGACACTCACCTATCTGATCGACGATGTGGCGCGGCGGCACGGCCGGTTGCGGGCCGGGATGGCGCAATCGTTCGTGCGCAGTGAGGATCCCGCACTGCTGGCCCAAGTGCTGGCCTCCCCGGTGGCCGATACCCTGGCCCTGCGGGGTATCGCACCGACAGTGGCGATATCGCAGGCGCCGCTGGGCGAGCTGTTCGAACAGTTGCGCGCGGCGGGTTTCGCGCCCGCCGGTGAGGATGCCTCCGGTGCGATCGTGGACCTGCGGCAGCGCGGTGCACGGATCAGCGTGCGGCCCCTGGCCCGGCAACCGTACCGGCCGTCCCCACCGACGACCGATCAACTGGAACTGCTGGTCACCGAACTACGTGCGGGAGAGCGGGCAGCCACCGCCACCTCCGGGCAGACGGTGCGCAGTGATGGCACCCGCACCAGCACGGCCGCCGCCCTCGCGCTGCTCCAACTGGCGGCCCGAGTACGGCGGCAGGTGCACATCGGCTATGTCGACGCGAAGGGCACCGCGATCCAGCGGGTCGTCGAGCCGGTGCGCGTCGGCAACGGACAACTCGACGCGCTGGACCCGGTCACCGGAACGGTCCGGCAGTTCACCCTGCACCGGATCTCGTCGGTCGCGCTGCTCGAATAGCCATCCCACCCTCGCCGGATCACTCAGCCGCGCAGTGAACCCGGATAGAGGTACCGGTCCGGCGGCGGGGTGGTACCGCGCAACCAGGCGTCGAGGAAACCGGTGAGATCGGTCGGCGATTTGGACTGGATGAATGCGCGGAACTCCGGCATCGAGGCATTACCGTAGGCATGGATCGTGGCGAATTCCCGCAGCGCGTCGAAGAACACGCTGTCCCCCAGCTGTTTACGCAATGCGTGCATGAACAGCGGACCCCGGTAGTAGACCGAGGTGAACATCTTCTCCCGTCCGGGATCCTGCAGCGGCACTTCCCAGAATTTCGGCTTCGCGAGCATTTCCCTGATCGTGTCGCGATATTCGGCATCCACATCGACACCTCCGGTCCGCTCCGGCCAGAGATAGTCGGCGGTATAGCTGGCGACACATTCGTTGAGGCAGATATCGGACCAGTTCTGCACCGAGACCGAATCACCCCACCACTGGTGGGCCGTCTCGTGCACCACGGTGTTCAGATCGGCCCAGGACGCGTAGATGGGCCGGGTCTGGGTTTCCAGGGAGAACGGGATCTCGGCGGACAGGAATATTCCACCACCGGACTCGAACGGATACGGGCCGTAGAGGCCTTCGGTGAAATCGAGGACCTGCGGAAGCTTTTCCTCGTACTGACGCAATTTCTCGGCACCCGGCGCGAAGGCACTCAGCAGCGGGGTGCCGTTCGCGCGGCGCTGTTCCAGGTATTCGAAGCGGTCGATGGCGACAGTGGTGAGATAGCCGATCACCGGATGGCGCTGCTCCCAGCTCACCGTCCGGAAACCGTCGCGCACATCGTCACGCACCCGGGTACCACCCGACATCACCTGCCATTCCTGCGGAACGGTCGCGTGGAGGGTGAAGGTGGCCTTGTCCCGCGGGGAATCATTGAGCGGATACCAGGTGGACGCCGAATGCGGTTGTCCCGTAGCGAATGCCCCGCCGGTCGGGGCGTAGGTCCAGCCCTCGCCGCGGGTATCGGGGGCAGTACCCGCGTAGTCGACGGTGACGGTGAACGGCAGGCCGGGCAGCAGCGGTAGCGCCGGGTGCACGACCAGTTCGTGCGGTTTCTGCCATTCGAAACCGGCGGGCGTATTGTTCACCCGCACCGTTCGCACCGGGGGCCCGCTGTAATCGAGATTGAAAGCCGTCAGCGGCTGGGTGGCGGCGGCATCGATCCGGGTGGACCCGGTGAGCTGGTGATCGGCCGGATCATAGCCGAGGGTTACGTCGTAGTGCGCGACGTCGTATCCGCCGTTGCCGTCCTTCGGGAAGTAGGAATCGCCCAGTCCCGGCGAACCCGCCAGCGACGCGGACGGCGCTTGCGCGGCGGCCGGAACCAGGGCCGGGCCCGACAGCACGACTACCGCGGCTACTAGCCAGCGGGTGAGCCTCATGGGATTCCACCTTCCGTGCTCGACGCGTGTTCTGCCGGTAGCCCCGCTCGACGAGGTTAGCCGCAATCACCTCGGGATTCCGGTACCCCGGAAAACGCGGCGCGCGAGCGCTTCCCGGAGCGCTGAGACCCACGGTATGCGGCACTGCGTGCCGCGACTCAGGCGCCGAGCCCCTCCGGCAGCTGGCCCGGATCGAGCAGCAGCCGTTTGGCCGCGCTGCGGTGGATTTGTTCGGCGAGGGCGAGATTGTCCGCGAGCAAACGCCATTCGATCTCGGCGATGGCCGCGCGGGCCCGCTCGATCACGGCCGTATCGGTGGTCCCCCAGGCGATCGGCATCGCCTCGACCGGCAGCCAGCGCTCCCCGATCGAACGGGTGGTCCGGTCACCGCGGACCGTGATCGCGGGCACCCGCTCCCCTTCGGTCACCCGATGTCCGGGCAACCGCCGCACTCTCCTGGTGACCAGCGCGTATCGCGATTCCCCGGTATCGCGACGGTCGACGTTCACCAGGGCGAGCAGCACCGCGCCACGCGACCGGATCGGCGAGACCACCGCCGGCACCAGCTCGCCTTCGGCGTAGAGCTGATCGATACCGGCCCGGCGCGGCGCCCATAGCGCCACCCACAGCGCCGTCGCCGCGCCCAGCGCACAGGCCAGCGCCAACGGGTAGGACCAAGGATGCCCCAGCCACACCAGATAGGCGGTGGCGACAGCGGCGCCGACGGCGGCGGGTACCGCGGCCAGACGCACCCGGCGGCGTCCGGCGACTACTTCGTTGACCGCGTGGGCGTGCCTGCGGTCCACCGCGAAATCGAAGCGTCGCACGTCGCCATTCCTAACACAATTCGTCGAGTTGGGAACGCCCTTATTGTTCACCGGGCCCGATGGCGGGGCCCAGCAGATCGTCGGCATCCGTTATCCGATAGGCATAACCCTGTTCGGCGAGGAAACGTTGCCGATGCGCCGCATAATCCGCGTCCAGAGTGTCGCGTGCCACCACGGAATAGAAATGCGCCTGACCGCCGTCCTGTTTCGGACGCAGTAACCGGCCCAGCCGTTGAGCTTCCTCCTGACGCGAACCAAAGGTACCGGAAACCTGCACCGCCACCGACGCCTCGGGCAGGTCGATGGAGAAATTCGCGACCTTGCTGACCACCAGCACCGGGATCTCGCCGCGGCGGAAAGCGTCGAAAAGGGCCTCGCGTTCCTTGTTCTTCGTCGACCCCTGGATCACCGGGGCGTCCAGGGCAGTGCCCAATTCCTCCAGCTGATCCAGATAGGCGCCGATGACCAGGGTGGGCGCCCCGCGGTGGCGGTCCAGGATGGATTTCACCACCGCGATCTTGGTGTGCGCGGTGGAACAGAGTTTGTAGCGTTCCTCGGGTTCGGCGGTCGCGTAGGCCATCCGCTCGGCATCGGTCAGCGTGACCCGGACCTCGATACATTCGGCCGGGGCGATCCAGCCCTGGGCCTCGATATCCTTCCACGGCGCGTCGTAGCGCTTGGGGCCGATCAGCGAGAACACATCCCCCTCGCGGCCGTCCTCGCGAACCAGGGTCGCGGTGAGACCGAGCCGGCGCCGCGACTGCAGATCGGCCGTCATCCGGAACACCGGGGCAGGCAGCAGATGCACCTCGTCATAGATCACCAGGCCCCAGTCCCGGCTGTCGAAGAGTTCCAGATGCTTGTACTCACCCTTCGATTTGCGAGTGATGACCTGGTAGGTGGCGATGGTGACCGGGCGGATCTCCTTGCGCTCGCCGGAATACTCGCCGATCTCCTCATCGGTGAGCGAGGTGCGGGCGATCAGTTCACGGCGCCACTGCCGGCCCGCGACCGTGTTGGTCACCAGGATGAGGGTGGTGGCCTTGGCGCGGGCCATCGCGGCCGCACCCACCATCGTCTTCCCCGCACCGCACGGGAGCACCACCACCCCGGACCCGCCCGCCCAGAACGAGTCGGCGGCCATCTCCTGGTAGTCGCGCAGCTGCCAGCTCGCGCCCTGGAAGTCCAGGTCGATCGGGTGGGCTTCGCCGTCGACATACCCGGCCAGGTCCTCCGCGGGCCAGCCGATCTTGAGCAGCTGCTGTTTGATGTGCCCCCGCTCGGACGCGTGCACCACCACCGTGTCGTCGTCGATATGTTCGCCGAGCATGGGCGCGATCTTCTTGTGCCGCAGCACCTCGGCGAGCACCGCGCGGTCCAGGCTGACCAGGGTCAGTCCGTGGGCCGGATGTTTGACCAGCTGCAGCCGCCCGTAGCGGGCCATCGTCTCGACGATATCGACGAGCAGCGGCTGCGGGACCGGGAAGCGGGAGTGCCCGACCAGCGCGTCCACGACCTGCTCCGCGTCGTGGCCCGCGGCCCGGGCATTCCACAGGGCCAGCGGCGTCACCCGGTAGGTGTGCACATGTTCGGGTGCCCGCTCCAGCTCCGCGAACGGGGCGATCGCCTGGCGCGCCACACCCGCGAGTTCGTGATCGACCTCCAACAGGACTGTTTTATCACTCTGCACGATCAGTGGCCCGTCCGCCACGGGGCACCTCCTCACCTCGGCTGCCGACCATTGTCCCCGAAGCCACCGACAGCGCATCGGGCGGTGATCACGACCGTGTCGTGAACCCGGTCGGCCGGGTGTCCGCGATCCGGACGCCCCGCCGAGGCGACAGAGAAACCTACCGCCGTTCGCAGCGCGACCGACGTACCGATAAATACAGCCCGTCCAGTAGATGCGAACTGGCTCGCGACAGTACCCGCCCGGCATGGCCAGTATGGGAATCATGATCGAAATCGCGGCGGCAGCCGGGGTGGCGGTGGCCGCTCTCGGGCTGGTCCTCACCCCCGGCCCCAACATGATGTATCTGGTTTCCCGCACGATCTCGCAGGGCAGGCGCGCCGGAATGATCTCGCTGACCGGTGTGGCCGCGGGTTTCGGCGTGTACCTGACCGCCGCCGCGACCGGGATCACAGCCGTGTTCACCCTGGTTCCGGCGCTGTACACGGCGCTGAAGGTAGCCGGCGCCACCTATCTGCTCTGGCTGGCCTGGCAGGCGATCAGGCCGGGTGCGGTCTCGGTGTTCACCCCGGAGCCACTCCCCAGCGACCCGGCCCGGCGACTGTTCGCCATGGGGCTGGTGACCAATCTGCTGAACCCGAAGATCGCCGTGATGTATCTGGCGCTGATCCCGCAGTTCGTCGCGCCCGGCGCGGGCCCGGTGTGGGCGCAGAGCCTATGCCTCGGGGCGGTCCAGATCACTGTCGCGCTGGTGGTCAACGCCCTGATCGTGTGCACGGCGGGAACCGTCGCCGGGTTCCTGAGCGGGCGGCGGCTCTGGTTGCGCGTGCAGCGGCTGCTGATGGGCTCGGTGCTGGGGACGATGGCAGCACTGCTACTCACCGATCGAACCCGTCCGGCTCCCGCCTGAGCGGTCCGGTCAGCTCAACCGGACCCCGCGCAATTTGGCCGGATTGGCATGGTCGTAGGCACCCTGGATCACGCCGTCCACCACGGTGAACCCCATGACCCGCGCGGGGAATCCAGGGTAGTCACCATCGGCCGGGCGGGCGTGGATGAGTACGCCCAGCTGCCCGTTGACACGTACGAACTCGATATCCTCGGCGACGAAATCGACACCGGGCCGATCCAGGCCGTAGCGGCGGAGGAGACCGAGGAACAGCCGGGCGACCTTGTCCGGGCCGAAGATCATATTGCGCGCGGTCTGCGTGGTACCGCCGGAATCGCCGATCATCACCGCGTCGGGGTGCAGTACCGCCGCCACCGCCTGCGCATCACCGGCGCCCAGCGCGACGAGTAGTTTCTGTACTGCTGCCTCGTGTTCGTCGTCGGCGGCGACCGGCGGGGTCTGTTCGCGGACGACCTTGCGTGCGCGGGCGGCCAGCTGCCGGGCGGCCTCCGGAGTGATATCGAGAATCCCGGCGATCTCACCGTAGGGAACCGCCAGGCCCTCGTGCAGTACGAAGGCCACACGTTGCGGTGGGGTGAGCTGGTCCAAGACCACCAGCGCGGCCATCCGGAACTCTTGGCGCAGCACCACCGAGGCGAGCGGGTCCGAACCCGGGGCACCGGACAGTGGCGTCACCACCGGTTCCGGAAGCCACTGGCCCACATAGCTTTCCCGGCGCACCGCGGCGCTGCGCAACCGATCCAGGCAGAGCCGGGAGACCACGGTGGTCAACCAGGCGCGCAGATCCTCGATCTCCGATTGCGAGGTTCCGGCCAGTCGCAGCCAGCTCTCCTGGACAGCGTCCTCGGCATCGGCCACACTGCCGGTCAGCCGGTAGGCCACCGCCAGCAGATGCCCGCGATGGGACTCGAAAAGGTCGGCGAGAAGGGCGGCTACCACCGCCGGAATTCTACGGAGCCTCGCTGTCCGGCCCGGCGGCGCCCCGGTGCGGGGGCACCGGAATTCGGGTGCCGGAAAGCATGTCGGACTGCCACCATCATGGGATGGAGGAGTGCATATTGTCCGATGGGACCATCTGGCTGAGCCGCCCGGCGGATTCCGATATCGAGGCGATCATCGAATGCTGTCAGGATCCGGCGATCGCTCGATGGGTGACGATCCCGGTTCCCTACGGCCGCGCCGACGCCGAATACTTCGTCCGCACCAGATCGGCCGAGGGCTGGGCCGGCAGCAGCCCCACCTGGGCTATCCGGCTCGGTGAGCACGGCCGGCTCGTCGGCACCGTGGGCCTGGGGGTCCGCCCGCAGGACGAGGGCTCCGCCGAAATCGGTTACTGGGTCGCCGCCGGGCACCGGCGGCAGGGACTGATGTCCCGAGCCATCGCACTGGCGTGTGATTTCGGTTTCGACCCGCAGGGTATGGGCTTGACCCGCATCCAGTGGCGCGCCCTCGTCGGCAACCACCCCTCTGCCGCCGCGGTCCGCAAACACGGATTCCGGTACGAGGGCCTCTCCCGGCTCGGCAGTGTGCTGCGCGGAAGTCGCCGCGACCATTGGATGGCCGCCCGCCTGCGCACCGATCCGCCCGGTCCGGCGGACGGCTGGCCGGCCGGGGTCTGATCCGCGGAATTCGTCGTATCGGGCGATATCGCCGCCGGACTGCACGATTGTCACCGTCCGGCCGGCCGCGCCGCGGACCCGTGATCCGTACGGCGCAGCGACCGGATCGTCAGCGCCGGCGGCGCTGGGCGACGGCGTCGGCCAGCCGGTCCAGCTGGGCGGCGGTGGTGTCCCAGTCCATGCAGGCGTCGGTGATGGACTGGCCGTAGGTGAGGTCGGCCGACCGTCCCAGAGTGAGGTCCTGGCGGCCCTCGACCAGGAAGCTCTCCAGCATCACACCGACCACACCGGGTTCCCCGGCGGCCAGCCGTTCGGCGATATCGGCGACGACAACGGGCTGGCGCCGGTGGTCCTTGTTGCTGTTGCCGTGGCTGGCGTCGACGACGATGCGCTGCGGCAGTTTCGACTTCTCCAGCCGCGCGCACGCGTCGGCCACCGAGGCGGCGTCGTAATTGGTGCCGTTGGACCCGCCGCGCAGGATCACATGGCAGTCCTCGTTGCCCGCGGTGCGGATGAGCGCGGAACGGCCGTCGAGATCGGTACCCGGGAACACATGGCTGGCCGCGGCCGCCCGGACCCCGTCCACGGCGACCTGCACATCACCGTCGGTCCCGTTCTTGATCCCGACCGGCATGGACAGCGCGCTGCTCAGCTGCCGGTGCACCTGGCTGGCCGCGGTACGGGCGCCGATCGCGCCGTAGGAGACCAGATCCGAGATGTACTGCGGGGTGATGGGGTCGAGGAACTCACAGGCCACCGGCAGACCCAGCGCGGTGATGTCGAGCAGCAGCTGACGGCCGATACCCAGACCGGTGTTGACGTCGAAGCTGCCGTTGAGATGCGGATCGTTGATCAGACCCTTCCACCCCAGCGTGGTGCGCGGCTTCTCGAAGTAGACCCGCATCACCAGATGCAGCCGGTCGGACAGGTCCGCCGACGCGGCGGCCAGACGCCGGGCGTAGTCGAGGGCGGCGGCGGGGTCGTGTACCGAGCAGGGACCGACCACCACCATGAGGCGGTCGTCGAGTCCGTTGAGGACCTCGACGGTGGATTTGCGTCCGGCCCGGACGATGGCGGCGTGATCGTCGGTGATCGCGTGGACCCGGCGTACCTCGGCAGGCGAGCGTAACGGGCTCACGCTGAGGGTGCGCTGATCGTCCAGATCGGAATGGTGGGCGTCGATATCGACTGCGGTTGTCATCGTGGGTGGTGTCCTTCTCGTTCGGGCCGACCCACGGAAACGTTTGCCCGTCGAGCCGGTCTTATCCGGCTCGGGGGTGAAACTGGTCAGCGCGCGGGGTAGCGGCAGACCGACCCGCCCCGGGCCGGCTTGCTAAACCAGAAATACACGCGCTGCACGATTGGTCACGGTACCAGGCGGTTGACCGCAGATGTCGATCCGGGGCGGAATAGCCCGAAAGAAAGTGATACTCAACACAATTCCGCCCCGCTATCGTTTCAGAACATACCGGGCTCGTAGTTCCCGGCCGGGGTGTGGGCGATGGCGTTGAGCCGGTTCCACGCGTTGATCG
This sequence comes from Nocardia jinanensis, assembly GCF_014645735.1. Taxonomy (GTDB): domain Bacteria; phylum Actinomycetota; class Actinomycetes; order Mycobacteriales; family Mycobacteriaceae; genus Nocardia; species Nocardia jinanensis. The sequence goes on from NZ_BMMH01000008.1 coordinate 101,129, forward strand.
TGGCGATGGCGACGAGCAAACCGCCGATCTGGTCTTCGTCGTAGTGTTTGCGGACGCGCTGCCAGGTGTCCTCGCTCACCCCGCCGCCGTCGGCCAGCCGGGTGCCCGCCTCGGTGAGTTCGAGCGCGGCGCGTTCGGCCTCGGTGAACACCGTCGCCTCCCGCCACGCGGCGATCAGGTTGATCCGCAGCGAGGTCTCCCCGGCGTGCAGGGCGTCCTTGGTGTGCATATCCAGGCACATCGCGCAGCCGTTGATCTGGCTGGCGCGGATCTTCACCAGCTCATAGGTGGCGGCGGGCAGGCCCGAGCCCTCGGCGACCTTGCCGGCGGTGGTCAATCGCTTGACGTAGCTCGCGGTGACCTTGTTCTCGAAGAGATTCACGCGGGGTTCCATGTCGGATTCCTTTCGTTCCTGCCTTGTCACAGAGAAAGACGAGATACCGAACGCAGGTGTGACATCCCGCCGGAATCACCGTGCGCGGGCCGGTACGGATCAGGCCGAGAAATCGAACTTCACATCGGTCGACCGCTCCGAGAGCTCCCATAGCGAACGGGCGGTGAGCTGGTCTTTCGCCCGTTTCGAACAACCGGAGGGGCCCGGGTGGCCACGCATTCCGCCCAGGCCGGTGGGCCCGTAGTACGCACCCGGCTCCACGGGGGCGGTCGCGGCGAAGAGTTCGGGCAGCGCCCCCATCTCCGCGCTCTGCGCGAACACCTTGTTGCCGATGTTCATCACTGAGTCGAATACGGTCTCGGTATGCGACTGGAGGCCGGTTGCCGCATAACCCGGATGGGCCGCCAGCGATAGTTTCGCCGATCCGGCCGCGGTGAGCCGGCGCTGCAACTCGAAGGCGAAGAGTAGATTCGCCAGCTTCGACTGCCCATAGGCAGACCAGCGCTTATATGGCCGCCGCTCCCAGTTGAGATCGTCGAGATCAATGGCTCCCGCGGCGTGGGCGCCGCTGGACAGGGTGACGATCCGCTCGCCGATCTTGCCCACCAGCAACCCGGTCAGCGCGAAATGGCCGAGATGATTGGTACCGATCTGCATCTCGAAGCCGTCGGCGGTGCGCCGCAGCGGTACCGCCATCACGCCGGCATTGTTGATCAGCACATCCGCGCTCGCCACCCCGGCGGCGAATTCGCGGACCGAGGACAGATCGGCCAGATCCAGGTGCCGGACCTGCGCCCGCTCCCCGATCTCGTCGGCGACGGCCTGCCCCTTGCTCACATTCCGGCAGGCCAGGATCACCTGCGCCCCGGCACCGGCGAGGGCGCGCGCGGCAACCGCGCCCAGCCCGCTGTTGGCACCGGTGATGATGACGGTTCGACCCTGCTGATCGGGGATGTCCCCGACGCCCCAACCACTCATGTGGCGAGTCTAATGCGCGCCGGCGACGTGTACCGGGCATGACGGACCGGGTATCGCACAGGGATCCGCATCGCCCGGTCAGCGCCGGGACCTGCGTGAAAGCGATCCGACCTTCCCAAATGAGATAGGTTTGCCTAACCTATTACCGGACCGGAAACGCGCCGCACACGCTTTCGAGTCCCTGTTTCCCTATGAGGCATATCGTGACTTCCACCGCCGCCGGCACCCACCGTGACGGCTATGTTCCCTTTCCCGCGGATCTGGCCGATACCTACCGTGCCGCCGGCTACTGGACCGGCAGAACCGTGGACGATCTGCTCCGCGATACCGCCCGCCGCGGCCCGGAGCGTCCGGCACTGCTCGGCGACCGGCCGCTGACCTATGCCGAACTGGACACCGAGGCAGACCGGATGGCCTACGGATTCCTGGCCCTCGGTATCGCCCCGGGCGATCGGGTGATCGTGCAGCTGCTCAATACTCCCGAGTTCGCGATCACGCTGTTCGGGTTGCTGCGCGCCGGCATCATTCCGGTACTCACCTTGCCCGCGCACCGCCGGGCCGAGATCGAGCACCTGGCCGGCCTCTCCGGTGCGGTCGCGTACCTGGTCGCGGACCGCCAGGGCGATTTCGACTACCGGGAACTGGCCGCCGGCCTCCTGTCTGCCGTCGGATCGTTGCGCCATGTCCTGGTCTCGGGCGAGCCCGGCGAATTCACCGAGCTGATGTCCATCGCTCGCGACAGCGGATCGCTGCCCACGATCGATCCTGCCGATATCGCCCTCATGCTGGTATCCGGCGGTACCACCGGGCTCCCGAAACTCATCGCCCGCACCCACGACGACTACGTCTACAACGCCACCGCCAGCGCGGCCGTATGCGAACTCGGCGACCGGGACATCTACCTGGCCACGCTGCCCGCAGCGCATAATTTCCCGCTGGCCTGCCCGGGCATTCTCGGCACCGTGGCGACCGGGGGCGCGGTGGCCTTCACCACCGATCCCAGCCCGGAGAGCGCTTTCGCGGTGATCGAACGCTTTCGCGTGACCGTCACCGCGGTGGTGCCGCCGCTGGCACAACTGTGGTCGGCCGCCGTCGAATGGGAGGACGCCGATATCTCCTCCCTGCGGCTGTTGCAGGTCGGCGGCGCGAAACTGGCCGAGGTCAACGCGCGCGAAGTAGCGCCCGCGCTGAACGTGACCCTGCAGCAGGTGTTCGGCATGGCCGAGGGACTACTGAACTTCACCAGGCTCGACGACGACCCCGATATCATCTGCACCACCCAGGGCCGGCCGCTGTGCCCGGCCGACGAGATCAGAGTGGTCGACGAGGACGGCGCCGATATCGCGCCGGGCGTGGAGGGCGAACTGCTCACCCGCGGCCCGTACACCCTGCGCGGCTACTATCGCGCGCCCGAGCACAATGCGCGCGCCTTCACCCCCGAAGGTTATTACCGCAGCGGCGATCTGGTGCGGCAGCTGCCCAGCGGCCACCTGGTGGTGTCGGGACGGATCAAGGATGTGATCAACCGGGGCGGGGAGAACATCTCCTGCGACGAACTCGAGGAGCATCTGCTCGCTCACCCGGCCGTCCGGCACGCGGCCGCTGTCGGCCTGCCCGACCCCGCTCTCGGCGAAAAGGTCTGCGCGGTACTGGTCGTCACCGGCGATACACCGACCCTGGCCGAGATCAAGGAGTTCCTCACCGGTCGCGGCCTGGCCACCTACAAACTCCCGGATGTATTGCGCCGAGCGGACACCCTGCCGCTGACCGCTGTGGGCAAGATCGACAAGAAAGCCCTGCGCACCCAGGGATAGATCGGGTCGCCGGACCCGACCGTCTCCCCCGGGGCAGCGTGGCGCCCTACGCCTTCACCACGTAGGGCGCCACGCTGCCCAGCTTTTCGCAGGTCTCCTCGAATTCGCGATCGGGCCGGGACTGCGCGACGACTCCGGCGCCCGCGCGCAACCACGCGCCCTCCCCGGTCTGGTACACGGCGCGCAGGACCAAAGCGGCCTCCAGCGCGCCGGTCGGTGAGACCATCAGCACCGCGCCGGAGTACAGGCCACGCGGACGGTCGTGGCGGAACACCGAATCCACTCCGGGTCTCTTGGGAATACCGGAGGCGGTCACCGACGGGAAGATAGCGTCCAGCGCGTCCCACGCCGTGCGTCCGGCCGCGAGGCGCCCCCGCACCGTCGAGGCGAGATGCTGCACACTGCCGCGTTCGCGCACCGCCATGAAATCCGATACCGAGGTGGTGCCCGGTTCGGCGACCGTATTCATCTCGGCGAAGCAGGTCTGCACGGAGAGGGCGTGTTCGACGATCTCCTTCGGATCGGTGACCAGTTCCGCCCGGGCCGCGCTGTCCATCTCGGCGCCGAGGCCGAAAGCGCGGGTGCCCGCGAGCGGTTCGGTACTGACCATTCGTTCGTCGTCCACCGACAACACCAGCTCCGGGCTGAACCCGGCCGCCTCCAGACCGCCCAGCTTCAGCAGGAACGATCGAGCGGGCGTGTTGTGCGCCCGGCCGAGCCGATAGGTGGCGGGGATATCCACTCTGAACGGCAGTTCGACCTTCCGCGACAGGATGACCTTCTGGTACCGCCCGGAATTGATCTCCTCGACGACCTCGGCGACGCGCTCCCGGTACCCGGAGTTGTCGATCCGCACATCCACCGGATAGGGCTGTGGCAGCGCGCTGTCCTGTGCACGGGCGATAATGTCGGCCAGAGTGGCAGCCTCCTCGGGGCCGGCACCGGTGATCCATACCGCGCCGGAGGTATCGATGCGCACCTCCACACGTGGAATCACGAGATGGACCAGTGGGGTGCCGGGGCGCAGATACCCAGTGGCCCCCAGCGACCACGCGCAGAATTCGAATCCGATCCAGCCGTATGCGTTTCGCCCGGTCATCGGTAGTGCGGCGAGGACACTGTTCATCACCCCGGCCGGGCTCCCGGCCCAGGGCCTGGCGGTGGTCTCGGCCGCCCAGGTGATCCGTAGTTCGTCGGCGTCGAGTTCGACCGTGCCGATCGGGTCCGCGGCGAAGACCCATTCACCACCGCGCTCGTAGACCACGTAGTCGCCGAAGTGGTCCTCGGCGGCCAGGCGGGACATCGCTGCCGCCGGGTCGGTCACATACTCGGCGCGTAAACGTTCGTCCGTAGTCGACAACGATCCTCCAAGGCTAACCGGCCAAACCAGAAAGTAAGGTTAGCATTACCTCTCTTTATCGGGTGGTGTGGAAACACCGGAAACGTGCCAAACAACCCCAATGGCGCGAGAGCCGTCCATAGTGGTTGGCAACGAGTAGTTTCAACCGCCGACAACGATCGGGCTCTGCCGTAGGAGTCGCGCGGAGTTCGCCCAGACGCGGGGCCTGTCGCCCCATCCGAGCAGAGGATCCACACCATGATCGAGCACCGCGGTGGAGCCCCGGCCACCTCCGAGCTGCCCCTTGAATCGGTGGTCGCGCTGGTGGATTCGACCTCGGCGACCGAACGCGAACTGATCGGGCGGTGGATCGCCGAGGGCGGGCTCGCGGCCGAGTTGGGGGTGGATGCCCCGGTGACCCAGCTCGACCTGGACGCCGGTGCCATCGCCGACCGGCTCACCGGCCGCGCGGACGATCCACTGGTGGTCCCGGTCCGGGTGCTGTGGCTCCCGCCCGAACGCGACGGCGTCCGGCGGGTGACCTTCGGTGACCTCGCGCTGCTCACCAATCCCCGCCGCCCGAACCGGCTCGCCCAGCGGCGCCTGGTCGAGCATTCCCCGGACCGGCACCTGGTGCTCACCGGCAGCCCGGCCCGGCTCGGCGAACTGCGAGCCAACAATCCCGAGGCGGCGGCCCTGCACCGAACCGGCACCGCCGAACCATTCGCCCGCGCGGTGGTGCGGGCCGCGGTGGTCGCCCTCGAACGCGCCGAACGCGGCGTGATCGGCGACCGGTACAAGGTGCCCCGTCTGGTCGCCGAGGAGATTTTGGACTCGCCGGAGTTCCTGCGGCGGCTCGAGGTGATCGCCGACGAGTCCGGGTCCGATCCACAGGACGTGCACCGGCGCGCCGAAAAAGCACTCAACGAACTCGTCGCCGCGCAGAGCCGCACGGTCTCGGATCTTTTCACCCAGGCGATGCGGCCGGTCCACGCGTCGACCTGGAAGGTCGATTGCGACGAATCCGGGCTGGCCGCGCTACGTGCGCTCAACCGGCGCTATCCGCTGGTCTTCCTGCCCTCGCATCGGTCCTATGTGGACGCGTTCGTACTGGGCGATGTGCTGGCCCGCAACGATTTCCCGCCCAACCATGTGGTCGGTGGCGCGAATCTGCGGTTCTGGCCGATGGGTCCGATCGCCCGGCGCACCGGAACGATCTTCATCCGGCGCAGTTTCGGCGGGGATACGGTGTACCAGGCGGTGGTCGAGGAGTACTTCGGCTATCTGATGGCGCGGCGGTTCAACTTGGAGTGGTACTTCGAGGGCGGCCGCACCCGCACCGGCAAACTCCGCCCACCCCGCTACGGACTGCTCAACTACCTGGCCGCGGCGGTCCGGCAGGAACGGATCAGCGACGCGCTCCTGGTACCCGTGTCGATCACCTACGAACGACTCAACGAACTCGGCGCCATCGCCGACGAACAAATGGGCGGCCGCAAGAAATCCGAGGGTCTGGCCTGGCTGGCCCGCTACGTCCGCAACCAGCAGCATTCGGCCGGACACGTCTACGTCCGGTTCGGCGATCCGCTCTCGACGCGGGAACGTCTCGCCGCGCACGGCGATCCGCTCGTTTCGCGACCGGTCATCATCCCCCTGCACCGGACCGACCCGGCCGATCGCAACGTCGCACAACCGGTCGACCCGCACGACTCGGTCGGGGAAAGCGAACGCCTGGCGGTACAGCGGCTCGCGTTCGACGTGGCGGTGGGCATCAACTCGGTCACCCCGATCACGGTCAACGCCCTGGTCGCCCTGGCCCTGCTGGGCGTACACCAGCGGGCGCTGACCCGAGCCGAGGTCTGTGAGGTCCTCGCACCCGTACTGGACTACATCGAACAACGCGATCTGCCACGCGGCGAGATCGCGAAACTGCGGGACGAGCAGAGCCTGGCCGTGGTCCTGGAGCAGTTATCGCTCGCGAATGTGGTCACGGTCTATCGCAGCGGGGTGGAACCGGTGTACTCGATCGAGGCGGGTGCCCACCTGGAAGCCGCGTTCTACCGCAACAGCGCGGTGCACTGGTTCGTCGACCGCGCCATTGTGGAGCTGGCGATCCTGGCCGCGGTGGAAGCCGCGCCCGAGGATCCGGCCGGCGGCGCCGTCGGACCGGACGCCGACGCCCTGGACTTCGGCTGGGAAGAGGCCTACCGATTGCGGGATCTGCTGAAATTCGAGTTCTTCTTCCCGGACCGGGCCGAATTCGCCGAGCGGATCACCGCGGAGATGCTGCTGGTGGACCCCGGCTGGCGGTCCCGCTCCCGGGACACCCTCGGCAGCGAGATCCTGGGCGCGCTCACCGGTACGGGTTTCATGATGGCCCACCGGGTGCTGCGCTCGTTCTTCGACGCACAGCTGGTGGTGGCCGAACGGCTGGCCGCCCGGGAATCGACCGCGCAGATCGACCGCAAGGAGTTCATCGACGAATGCGTCTCGGTCGGCCGGCAGATGCTGCTACAGCAGCGGCTGCACAGTACGGAGTCGGTATCCACCGAACTGTTCGCCAGCGCCCTGAAACTCGCCGCCAACCAGGGGCTGCTCGAACCCGCCGACCCGGAATCGGCGGAATCGGTGACCGGACTCGCCGAGCGCCGCCGCGAGTTCGCCGAACGGCTGCGCACGATCGGTATCCGTATCTCACGCGCCGCCGCCCTGGACCCCTCCAATCTCCCGGCGGGACGGATCCGATGAGCGCACCGGAAACCGGAACCGGCGGCGGCCCTGCCCCGGCCGCCTCGGCAACGACGATCGACACGCTGGTCGCGGCCATCCGCTCCGGGCCCCACGGCGGCGAGATCGGAGCGGTATTCGACCTGACGGCCCTCGCGGAGCTGAAATCGGCGCCGGCAGCACGGTGGCGCGGCCCCGATCGCGACCTGACCGGCACCCTGTTTGACCAGTTGCGCCACAGCGGTGAGAGTTCGGCGGCCGATATCCTCGAGCGCGCCGTGCGCAACGCTGCCGGCCGGACCCCGGAAGACCTGACCGCGGTCGGCGAGCGCCTGTTCGAACGTGGCTGGTACGACCGGCTGCGCCCCGAGTTGCTGCGACTGGTCCAGGAACATATCGCCGCCGGGCACACAGTGGTGCTGACCGGGGATTCGGGCGAATTCCAGTTACGCCCCGCGGCTGCCGCCCTGGGTATCCCCTATGTGCTCGGCACCCGGCCGGCGGTGGCCGCCGACGAGCTGACCGGTCTGATCGAGGGCGAGGTGTTCTACGGCCCCGAGAAGGCCGAGGCGGTCTCGGAATTCGCGGCGACCCACGGGATCGACCTCGCGCTCTCCTACGTCTACAGCGGTAGCGCGGGCGACCTTCCGCTGTTGTCCCGTGCCGGGACACAGGTGCCGATCGCACCCGACCCTGTCCTCGCGGCGACCGCCGCCGAGTACGGCTGGGCCGCACCCGCCGTCGCCCCGCGGACCGCACCGCGCCCGGCCGACTATCTCCGGACGCTCCTGGGGCTTCTGGCGCTGCTCGGCGGGGCGCTGTACGGAGTGTTGCGCAAGTCCTACACCCGCGACCGCCGGGCCATGGCCGATGCCCTCATGAAGTACGGCACGGCCTGGCCGCTGTGGCTCTGTGGGATCCGGCTCCGGGTCACGGGTACGGAGAACGCCCGGGGGCCGCGCCCGGCGGTGTTCCTGTTCAACCATCAGAGCCAGTTCGACGTGCTCATCGTTCCCGCCGTACTCGGCGGCAACGTCACCGGAATCGGTAAGAAGGAACTCATCCGGCATCCGATCTTCGGGCCGCTGATGAGGTTCGTCGGCGTCACCTTCATCGACCGTTCGAACACCGACCTCGCCAAAGCCTCCCTGGCCCCCGTGGTGGACACCCTGCGCGGCGGGCTCTCCGTCGCGATCGCCCCGGAGGGCACCCGCTCCTACACAGCGCAGCCGGGAAGATTCAAGAAAGGCGCCTTCCATATGGCCGAGCAGGCGGGCGTGCCGGTGATCCCCGTGGTGATCCGCAATGCCGCCGATATCGGCAGACGGGATTCGATGATCGCGCGACCGGGCGTGGTCGATGTGGCGATCCTGCCGCCGATCGAAATCGGCGCGGGCGAGCTGGACGAGAAGGTCGCCGAGGTCCGGCAACGCTATCTGGACACCCTGCGCGACTGGCCGCGGTAACCGCCGCGATCGGCCGGCACGACCAGTGTCAGAGCGCGCGGCCCAGCAGCAGCTTCCACGGCATGAGCGCCGATTCCAGCTGCACCTTGAAACTCATCTTGGAGTCTCCGAGAGTCCGCTCCTCGAAGCGAATGGGGACCTCGGCGATCTCGACGCCCTGTTTCTTGGCCCGGTAGTTCATCTCGACTTGGAACGAATAGCCGTTGCTGCGGATGGAGCCGATATCGATGGCGCGCAGCGTATCGGCCTGCCAGGCCTTGAAACCGGCGGTGGCGTCCTTGATCCCGAGCCGCAGGATGGCGTTGACATAGAAGTTGGCCCACGCGGACAGCGCCTTGCGGTACCACTTCCATTCCGCCGCGGTCGAACCACCGGGCACATAGCGGGACCCGAGCACCACTCCCGTACCCGGCCGCTTCAGCTCCTCCAGCATGGCTGGGATCACCTCGGCGGGATGGGACAGGTCGGCGTCCATCTGGATCACCACATCCGCGCCCTCCTCGAGCGCGCGAGTGATCCCGGCGATGTAGGCCCGGCCCAGCCCGTCCTTCTCGGTGCGGTGCAGCACCGAGACCGCGTCCGGAAACTCGGCGGCCAGCTTCTCCGCGGCCTCACCGGTGCCATCCGGGGAGTTATCGTCGACTACCAGTACGTGCAGGTCCGGCACGGGTAGCGCGGTCAGCCTCTCCACCGCAACCGGCAGATTGTCCCGCTCGTTGTAGGTCGGCACAACAACGGTAACCCTCAAGGGTCGCCCTCCCTGCTCACCTGGTCTCGCCCGGCAGCCGGTACATCAGGCCGCGGGCGTCGCTACGAATTACCCGTGAACGGTAGCCCAACCGCCCGCCCGGGCATGCAGCGCACCGGTCATAGCCTCGCTGAGCGCGGGCGTCGGTAGACTCCGGCGGGGGTTCAGTCGCCCTCGCGCCACGTCCGGTCCGCCGCGTCCTGCGTGGCGTTGCGCTGGTGCGCGATCTCGATCGCTCGTTCGGCCGTGGCCTGATCCGGGTAGGGGCCCATACGGTCCCGGAACCAGCACTGACGCCCACGCTCGGCGCGCTGATGCTTCAAGCAGTAGTACCACCGTTCGGCCATACTCTCAGCATTCCACCGGACCGGCGTCCGAAACAGCAGAAACCCCCCGACCGTGACGATCAGGGGGTTGATGATTGTGGCCAGGGCCGGGATCGAACCGGCGACCTTTCGCTTTTCAGGCGAACGCTCGTACCAACTGAGCTACCTGGCCGCAGGCACCCGGAACGAATGCCATCCGATGGAAGCCGGATTGCTCCGGCATCCATTGGCGACCCTGACGGGACTCGAACCCGCGACCTCCGCCGTGACAGGGCGGCGCGCTAACCAACTGCGCCACAGGGCCTTGCTGTGTGCCACCTACTCACGTAAGTGGTACCCCCTACGGGATTCGAACCCGCGCTACCGCCTTGAAAGGGCGGCGTCCTAGGCCGCTAGACGAAGGGGGCTCGTCCCGGATTTCTCCGGACCGGCTTTCAACGGCTGTCCGTTGGGAGCTCGCATAGCTTATGACAGGGTGAACACAATTCCCAAATCTGCTGGTCAAGCGGGCGAACCCAGCTCTTCGAGCCGTGCGCTCGCCCGCCATCCCGACCGGCCGAACTCCTCGTTCCACGCCGGGGTACAGGTGGCCTGCACCAGCACCTCCAGCGACTCCCGGAACCGGGTCCGCAGATCGGGCTCACCGCCGTGGGCTTCGACCATATAGCGCTGACCGATCAGCGCGCCGGTGAGCGTACGGGTGAAACGGCCGGGGTCGGTATCCGGACGCAACTGCCCCCGCTCGATCGCCCCGACTGTCAGGTCACGGATGGCCACGGAGAGCATCGGGCAGCCACCGTGGCCCTGCCGATGGAAGCCGGGATCGATGACGAGCCGGAATTCGGCCTGCACGATGATGTCGTGTTCGAGCCGCAGCGCCAGCTCGTCCAAGACACCGTGCAGAATGTCGAGCGACCCGAGGTCCGTACGAACGAGCCAGCGATCGATTGTGATGCGGTACCGCTCGATCGCCGAATCGAGTACGGCCCGTGCCAGATCTTCCTTCGAATCGAAATGGAAGTACATGGCACCCTTGGTCGCCCGCGATCCCTCCAAAATACGGTTGAGCGAAGCCGCGGCATAGCCGCTCTTCCCGAACTCAACGGCGGCGGACCGGATAATTGCCGCCCGTGTCCGACGGGCCCGCTCTTGCTGCCGTGCCATGCTCGAAACGCCTCCGAAGCTTTGTGCAATCCCCGGGGTTTCCACCCGCGGAATGCTCGCGACCGTTCATCCGCCTTTGACAAGCGGGCCGGCGTCGCGAACTTATCCTGTTGAATGCCGACCTTCGGTCGGTTTATTGACCTGTACCGAACCTTTGGTACGAAACCCAGCCCGTCGTGGAAACACACCGGCTGGTATAATTCGATAGCCCGGGTGCGCCGCAGGGGGTGCGCATCCGGGCATTCCGTCGCGCTGTTCCTGGTCCCCCATCCGCCTCCCGCAGCGTCGAACCGAGTGACACTCCGAATTCGCTGATTCGTAACGGTACTCGGAATCTCGTACCGGCATGCGGTAAACCGATGCAGCGGGCTACCATTTCGGCACGCGGATTTCGTGAACGCGACACGATCGGCGGAAACCGAATGGCCGAGCGAATCCTCCGGTAACGCAGGATCTTCCATCGCCCGGCCGGGCCCTGGACCAGTACTCAGCCGGCCACTCCGACCTCTCGGTGCATACCGTCTCGCTCATGCGTGCCGAGGGGCCCGCAACACCCCCGGAGACGAGCTCCCGGACCCCACAGCTGCGAGAAATCTGCCTTTACCGATCCAAAGGCATTGGTATCCAACATATTTGGATCGTATCGTGCTACCCGTTGTATCAACAATGCCACAGGTACCGTGATACAGGACCCATGGGTATGGTTTCCGGCCCGTGGGAGCCGCCCCGACGGGCCGACCTCCCCCTACCCACACGGCCGCACCGGCGAGCCCCGACCCGGAAGCGGACGGAGAGCCCCGCCGGGTGACGGAAAGCACCAGCATAGCCACCCGATTACGAGAAATCCGGACTCTCCCATTACACTTGCGCCCGCGCCCCTATAGCTCAGTTGGTAGAGCTACGGACTTTTAATCCGCAGGTCCCAGGTTCGAGCCCTGGTGGGGGCACTTCGGGCCGCCCGGTCACCGACCGGGCGCCCATCTCCGGTCGACGGCTCCCGGCCGTTCCTTTCCTCATGTGAGTTCGACCAGCCTCGACCCGGCCACACTGTGAACCGGACCGACCCGTGCGATCTCGACCGAGAACGCCCTGGATCGACCTTCCCACCCATGGGAGGCCGACAGAGCGGGTTGATCAGCGCGGAAACCCCCGGCCGGGTGCACTCCACCCACGACCGATGTGCCATTTCCCACGGCCGCTAACGCTATCGGGACACCCTGCGATAGGCCCATGACAGCGGATCCGGCCATACACTCGGGTGTGACCGCCCGTGCCTGGGACACCTGCGCCAACGTGCGCCTTTCTCGGTCTGATGCGTTTCGCATCACACCTACGGTGCCGTAAGGTAGGGCCGCATCGGCAACGGTTTACATCAGGTGACCCGCACGAACGCAACATATGAAGGGCTTGATTACATGGCAAGGGATCTGACTCAACTCGAGCTGCTCACGGAGTTGGAGACGGTTGCCGAGCAAAACGTCGACCGGCACCTCTCCATGGCAAAAGAGTGGCATCCGCACGACTACGTCCCGTGGGACGAAGGTCGCAACTTCGCCGCACTCGGCGGACAGGACTGGGACCCCGACCAATCCAAGCTCAACGAGGTCGCCAAGGCGGCTATGGTCACCAACCTGCTGACGGAGGACAATCTGCCCTCCTACCATCGCGAAATCGCCGAGAACTTCTCTCAGGACGGTGCCTGGGGAACCTGGGTCGGTCGCTGGACCGCCGAGGAGAACCGCCACGGCATCGCGATCCGTGATTACCTCGTGGTGACCCGCGGCGTAGATCCCGTCGCGCTGGAGCAGGCACGCATGATTCATATGACCAATGGTTTCGCCTCGCCCACCGAAGCCGACGCCGGCTTTCTGCATTCGGTCGCCTATGTGACGTTCCAGGAACTTGCCACCCGGGTCTCGCACCGTAATACCGGCAAGGTGTGCGACGACGCCATCGCCGACCGGATGCTGCAGCGCATCGCGGCCGACGAGAACCTGCACATGATCTTCTATCGCAATATGTGCGGAGCGGCCCTGGACCTCTGCCCGGACCAGGCGCTGGATGCCATCACCCTCATTGTGGAGAATTTCCAGATGCCCGGCGCCGGTATGCCGAATTTCCGGCGCAACGGTGTGCTGATGGCCAAACACGGCATCTACGATCTACGTCAGCATCTCGAAGAGGTCGTTCAGCCGGTCCTGAAGAAGTGGGATGTGTTCGGCCGTAACGACTTCACCCCGCGCGGCGAGGCCACCCGGGAACGCCTCGGCAATTTCCTGGAGAAACTGTCCAAGGACGTCGTGAAGTTCGAGGAGCAGCGCGACCGGATGCTCGCCCGCGAAGCCGCCAAACGCGAGAAGGCATTCGCCACGGTCAACGGCTGAGCCTTCCCGACTGTTGAGAACACGATGAGACCGCCGGCATCACCGGCGGTCTCGTCCTGTCCGGATGGGTATTCGTAGGCCGGTCTGGTCCCGATTCCGACGCGACAGAGCGACCGAGCGCAGCAACCTCGCGTGCAGCCGACCATCCCTGGATCGGCAACCACCGGACACTGACAGTGCCATGACCCACCCAGCCCGGCCGAGACGCACCGCAGTACTCACCTTCCGTCTACTCCGGATGGTCCACCTCAGTAGGCGGGGCCCGCCCCGGTTCTGGAGCGACGAAGCGAAGGAGCGCAGCGACTGAGCGAAGGAGTGAAGAACCGGGGTTAACAGGGCCCCGCCCGCCCCGCCGAAGGCGGGGCAAATAGATACAGCTCACTTCATCGGCAGGGCGCCGTCCACACCACCCACATCCGTGATCTGCCAGCCGGAGTTCTCGTCGAGCGTCACCGTGTAGGTGACCGTGGTCTGCGCCCCATCCGGATTCTGGGCGTTGGTCGAAGTCACGTTCACGAAAACGTTCACCTTGTAGACCCCGTCCTGTTCGGACATGACCTTCGCCGTGATGGGGGTCGCCGTAGAAGTCCACTGCAGCGGCACCAGGATCTGCTCCAGTTTCGGCGCGGTGCCGTCGAACTTGCCGGACAGTTGCGGGCTGGTGTTCTCCTTCAGCGCCGCGATCCAGACGTCGAGATCCTTGAAGTTCACCGTGGCCGCACCGACGGCGTAGTCGGTGGCCAGTTGTTCGGCTCGATTGTCCGCGGCCGCGCGCTCGTCACGATCGGTCAGCTCACCGCGCGCCGTGAAATACAGTACGGCGAATACGATCGCCGCCACCGCGAGCACCGCCACGACCGCGCCCCGGACGAGGCTGGACACCCGGATCGAGACGGTGCCCGGGCGGGATGGGGCCGGCGCCGTTTGCGCGGGGCCGGCGACCGGGCCGCCGGCTTCGGCAGCAGACTTCTCCGGCTCGCGGACGGCGTCGTCGGTGTTCTCGGCCATGGTGATGTCGTCCTCTTTCGATTGCTCCCGATCCGGGGCGATGCCCGGCGGTGTATCCAGCGGAAATCGGGCGTCCGGCGGTTCCGGCGTTCACGAGGCTAGCGCCCGGTCCGGACCGATCCGGCACTACCCCGTGGGCCGCGCAGCTCCGCCCCGACGACCGGTATCGCAGGCAGGAGGGTCGCGGCAGGGCGGGATCTGTGGCGGTGAGGCACCCGACAGTGACCGAGCCGGGGCGCTCGAGGGAAAATAGAACACTGTGCAAACACAGCTGGAGCAGGAGACAGGTTTACGGATCGGCCCCTACCCGGTCGATCCGCCGGTCGTCCTCGCCCCGATGGCCGGAATCACCAATCTCGCCTTCCGCAAACTCTGCCGGGAGTTCGGTAGCCCGACCGCGATCTATGTATGCGAGATGATCACTGCCCGCGCGGTGGTGGAACGCAACGAGAAAACGCTGCACATGATGTCGTTCGACGAGGGCGAATCCCCGCGGTCGATGCAGCTCTACGGTGTGGATCCGGCCACTCTGGGTGAGGCTGTGCGGATCATCGTCGGCGAAGGCTGGGCCGACCATATCGATATGAACCTCGGCTGCCCGGTGCCCAAGGTCACCCGGCTCGGCGGCGGGGCCGCACTCCCCTACAAACGGAACCTGTTCGCCCGGATCGTCCGGGAGATGGTCCGGGCTGCCGAACCCGCGGGTGTCCCGGTGACCATGAAGTTCCGTATCGGCATCGACGACGACCATCAGACCCATCTCGATACCGGCCGCATCGCCGAGAGCGAGGGCGCGGCCGCGGTCGCCCTGCACGCGCGGACCGCGGCGCAGCGCTACTCCGGAACGGCCGACTGGTCGGCCATCGCGCGCCTGAAAGAAGCGGTCACCACCATTCCGGTGCTCGGCAACGGCGATATCTTCAGTGCCGCCGACGCCGTCGCGATGATGGCGCAGACCGGATGCGACGGGGTCGTGGTAGGGCGCGGTTGCCTGGGCCGGCCCTGGCTGTTCGGCGAACTGAGCGCTGCGCTGCAGGGCGAGCCCGCGCCGGTACCGCCCACCCTCGGTGAGGTCGGCGCGATCCTGGCACGCCATGCCGGACTGCTCGCCGAACACCACGGTGAAGAGAAGGGCATGCGCGACCTGCGCAAACATATGGCCTGGTATTTCATGGGGTTCCCGCTGGGCGCGGACTTGCGGCGTAGTTTCGCGACAGTGTCCTCGCTGGTAGAACTCGGCACACTCATCGACCAGCTCGATCCCACCGTCGCGTTCCCGCAGGACGCCGAGGGTCCGCGCGGCCGGCAGGGTTCACCGGGCAAGGTCGCTCTCCCACACGGCTGGCTGGACGACCCCGAGGACGGCACCGTTCCAGCGGCGGCCGATGTGATGCACAGTGGCGGCTGACTGCACTCAGCGGCGGTCGATAAATTCGACACGCCGGGAAGCCACGCCGGTAAATCGTCGTATGCACGTGCAAACATAACTGCGGGCAACTTTCCAGCATTTACCGCTTTTGCTGCCCTCTCGTAATGTCCGAGTGGCTCTCAGTGGCGAAATCGTTATCATTGCGGAATCCCGCGCAGCCTTTCGAGCACGGCTGTGTCGGCAGTGAGTTGCGGAAAAGCGAGGTTCATTAGTGGGTGACGATCGGCACGGGCGATCACCACGGCCCGGAGGTCGCGCACCGTGGGAGCGATATCCCACGGGAGAGTCCCCCGAAATGGACGGCGCGAGAGAGTCCCGTCGGCCGCGACAGCCGGAGCCGCCCGCCAATCCCGGGCCGCTGACGGTTCAGGATCTGGTCGACCGGGTGGACAGCGAACGGACGGTCCGGCGTCGCGAGGGTGACGCGCCCCGCCACGGCGCACCGGACGGCCCGCCTCCAGAACGCGCACCGCGGCCGCCGGGTCCCGGACCGCGGCCCCGTGCCGAGCAGCGCCCCCGGCCGGAACAGCTGGGTCCCGAGGGGCCACCCGCCGCACGGCCCAACCGCCCGCCCGCCCCGCCGCAACGTCCGGTCGCACCCGCGCCGGGCCGCCCGCCCACCGGCTCGACGCCGGCAGCGCCGCCCGGGCCGGCCGGCGGCCGGCCCGTGGGGCCGGCCCCACGGCGCCCCGATCGGCCGCAGCAACCCGCTGCCCGCAATCAGCCGCCCGCTCCCCCACAGCGTCCCGGCCCGGATCAGTCAGGACCAGTTCGCCCGCCCGGGCGGCCAGGCGAGATGCCACCCGGCCCGAACACCTCCCGTCCACCGACCGGCAACCGGGCCGCGGTACCACCGCCACCGAAGTCCGCACCCGACCCGTCGAAGCGTCCGCCGACCGGGCAACGCCCCGCCGCGTCACCCGGCGAATCGGGTGACCCGACCACAGTCGTTCCACAGCAATCCGACCCGGCCCGAAACGGCCCGCGACCGGTTAGCGAAGCGGCACCCAAACGCTCCCGGCAACCACCTGGCACACTCCGGCGTGGTAAAACCGCGAAAGCGGCCGCGGCAATGGCCGCCGAGCCCCCGGAATCGGTCACCGATGTTCTCGATCCCCTCGACGAGAACGGTGCCCGGATCAGCGGCCGGACTGATACCGCCGGTTGGCCGACCTCCGGGCCGGCCGCCCCGGAAACCGTCGGCAAGCCGAAACGGCGGCAGACCCCCGAAAGCCGGCGCAACAGGCGTCTGCGCATCGCGGGCCGCACCGCCGTGGCCTTCTTCTCCGTGATGGCGCTACTGATCACCGGTGGTGGCTGGAGCTACTTACGCGCGACGAGCAATGGGTTCACCCAGGTCTCGGCGCTCGCCGAGAACGACGACAATGTGATCGATGCCGACGCCCAGCTCGGCGACGAGAACTATCTGATCGTCGGCACCGACACTCGAGCCGGAGCCAACGGCGATGTGGGCGCGGGCACCGTGGAAGACGCCGAAGGTGCTCGCGCCGACACCACGATGCTGGTGCACATCCCGAAGGACCGGTCGCGGGTGGTCGTGATGTCCTTCCCACGGGACCTGGATGTGACCCGGCCCGAATGCAACGGCTGGGACAACGAGAAGCCGGGCTACACAGACGAGGTCTACGACTCGGCGATGGGCGACAAACTCAACGCCGTATACAACCTGGGTGGCCCCCGCTGCCTGGTGTCCACTATCCAGCGGCTGACCGGTAGTACGATCAACCATTTCATCGGAATCGATTTCGCCGGTTTCGAGCAGATGGTGGACAAGCTCGACGGCGTCGAGGTGTGTGTCTCCCAACCGCTCGAGGACAGCGTGCTCGGCACGATCATCCCGGAGGCCGGCCGCCATCGCATCGACGGCAAGACCGCACTGAACTATGTGCGCGCACGCCATGTCTACGGCGAAGAGCGCAGCGACTACGACCGGATCAACCGGCAGCAGAAGTTCCTCGCGTCGCTGCTGCGCGGAGCCCTTGCGGGCAGGATGCTGCTGGATCCGGGCAGGTTGAACGGATTCATCGACGCGTTCAGGAAGGCGACGTTCGTCCACAAGGTAGAAGCCAACGATCTGCTCATGCTGGGCCGTTCGCTGCAGGATCTGGAATCCGGAGCGGTCACCTTCCTGACCGTCCCCACTGCGGGTACCAACTCCTATGGCAACGAGATCCCCCGCACCGCCGACATCCAGGCGATCTTCCGGGCCATTCGCGACGATCAGCCGCTGCCCGGGGAGAAGACCGCGCCCGCACCGCCGCCGACTTTGGAGGCGCCGATCCCGCCCACGCTGACAGCGGTCGATCCCAGCACACTGTCGCTGTTGGTCTACAACGGTTCCGGTATCACCGGTCTGGCCAATCAGACCGCCAGTCAACTGGCCAATGTCGGCTTCGGTATCTACAACACCGACAACTACACCGAGGGCAACTCCGCCGAGACCAAGGTCCGATACTCGCCCGGCCACGAGGCCGAAGCGGCCACGGTGGCCAGTGCCGTTCCGGGGGCAACCATGGAGCTCGACGAGTCACTGGACAGCATCGTCGAGCTGGTCCTGGGTGAGAACTTCCAGCAGACGGTGAACGAGCCCACCCCGGTCGGCAGCCCCATCACGGACGTACCGGCCGCGAGCACCGCCCCGGTCGAATTGCCCAGCGACCTCGAACACGTCAACGCCGCAGACGACCCCTGTGCATCCTGACCCAGCAGCTACCGGGTGTTCGTGAGTCGGTACCCGGTCGCCGACCTGTCGGGTTCGCTGCGGCACGCAGGTCGCAGGGTGGCTCCGGTACGCAACTGCACCGCCCGGTCCCATGAGCCCGACGCCGAGTCGTACTCCGGCACAATAATTTCCGTTGAACCACTCCCCTCGGAGTGTTAGCGTCGATTCAGTCGGTCGATATCGGTCGATCGACATCATGGGAGGGGATTTCAGTGGTGCGCAAATTTGTCTTCGGAGCTTCTGCTGTGGTGGCCGCCTTGGCTCTGTTCGCGGGACCGGCCCATGCAGCACCGAGGTGGCACATGCACCGTTCGCCTGCAGACTGCGAGCAAGAACGATCGGAGATGCAGGCGAACGGTTCCAATGTGAGCCCCGCGTGCGAGTTCCGCCCCAAGGGCGATATGCACGGCAACGACACCTGGCTCTTCTGGATCTACTGATCGGAGTCGGCTGACCGGCCCGATTCGTTGATCGACTCCCGTGTGCCCCTGCCTGCAGGCCACACGGGAGTTTTCGTCGTGGCCTGAGCTCGTAGACTCGAGCACCGCGCTTCCCCGTGACCTGCAAGTACTCGGCACATCAAGCGTGAGGACAGTGACTCGAGCGTTCGGCACCACCCATTCACCGCTTGTTTGGTGACTTGGTCAGCGCTGCCAACTACTGTCTGTTTCATGCGTGTCATCTACAACGAGCAAATGGCCGATCTCGCCCACCTGTTGGGCGAGATGGCCGGTATCGCCGGTTCGGCCATGGATCGTGCCACGCAAGCTCTGCTCCAGGCCGACCTTCCCCTCGCCGAGCAGGTGATCGGTGAGGGCGATCGCATCGCCGAGATGATCGCCGATGCCGAGGAGAAGTCGTTCGCGCTGCTGGCCCTGCAGGCCCCCGTCGCGGGTGACCTGCGGCAGGTGGTCAGCGCGATCCAGATCGTCAACGATGTGAACCGGATGGGCACCCTGGCGCTGCACGTGGCCAAGGTGGCGCGGCGCCGGCATCCCAACCACGCCCTGCCCGAGGCGGTGAACGGCTATTTCGCCGAGATGGGCCGGATCGCGGTCAGCATGGGCAACGGTGCGCAGGAGGTGCTCGACACCCGTGATCCCGAGCGGGCGGCCCAGCTGAACCAGGACGACGAGGCGATGGACGATCTGCATCGCCATCTGTTCACACTGCTGATGGACCGGGAGTGGAAGTACGGCGTGGCCGCGGCCGTCGATGTGACGCTGCTGGGCCGCTACTACGAGCGTTTCGCCGATCACGCGGTCGAGATCGGCCGCCGGGTGATCTTCCTGGTGACCGGCGTACTGCCCGCCGACGAGGACACCGAGTCCTGATCGGATAATTCGGAATACGACGAACAGCGGGACCGGTCCGACCGGTCCCGCATTTTTGTGTCCGGTGAGCGGGATCGGCGAAATTCACAGAAATTCGTGGAACCGGAGTACCTGACGGACCGTCGAATACTATGTCAGCGAAAATTTCGACAAGGACGGCTTCGTATGGCCTGCGGGGGCGGTCCGAGAAATCGGAGTGCAGCCGTTCGAGGAAGGAAAACTGTCGACCGTAGCTTTCCGGAAACGGGAATCGCACCGATGAGCACGCCGTCTGTGGCGGGAATGCCGTAGTCGTTCAAATACCGGAAACCACAACCACGAGGAATCGAGCCTCGGTGGCTCGATCAGCTCTGCCTGTTCGCAGGCAGAGCTCGACTGCCGGACTCCGCGGCAACGGAGTCTGCACATTCGAACAGACGAACCCCAGAAGGAAAAGCAATGCGCAAATCACGTAAATCAGTGCTGTCCGGCCTCGCCGTCGCCGCCTCCGCTACCGCGCTGGTCATGGGAACCGCCGGCACCGCGGCGGCCACCCCGGTCGTCACCCAGCAGCTCGGCAGCTGTGTCTGGTCAGCGGATGTGGTGCACTTGGGCGGTGTGCCCATGGACGGGTACGGCATCCAGTGGTACGTGAAGACGGGCCGGAACGACAATACCGATGCCCACTGCAGTTTCGAAGCCCAGGCGACATTCGGCATGAAGGATGGCGGGAACCGGACGATCAATTTCGGTAGCGACAAGCCCGCGCACGACCAGATCTTCGCCGCGGGACCGGCGCGTATCTTGCAGGTCGGCCTGAAACTGTGCGTGGACGGTCAAGGCTGCTCGGACTGGAAATTCGAGAACAGCGTCTGGAACCAGTAGAGCATTCCGGATCCGATGAAAAAGGCCCGCACCGACAGGGGCGGGCCTTTTGTTTACCGTACTGTCAGCCGAAACGGCCGGAGATGTAATCCTCGGTGGCCTTTTCTCCCGGGTTGGAGAAGATCTTCTCGGTATCGTCGATTTCGACGAGCCGGCCCGGTTTGCCCTGGGCCTCGAGGTTGAAGAAACCGGTCTTATCGCTCACCCGCGCCGCCTGCTGCATATTGTGGGTGACGATGACGATGGTGTATTCCTTCTTCAATTCGGTGATCAGATCCTCGATCGCCAGGGTGGAGATCGGGTCGAGCGCCGAACAGGGCTCGTCCATCAGCAGCACATCCGGGGAGACCGCGATGGCGCGCGCGATGCACAGACGCTGCTGCTGACCGCCGGAAAGGCCGCCACCGGGCTTGTCCAGGCGATCCTTCACCTCGTTCCACAGGTTCGCGCCGCGCAGCGAGCGTTCGGCGACCTCGTCGAGTTCGCCCTTGTTGCGCACACCCTGCAGTTTGAGACCGGCCACCACATTGTCGCGAATGGACATGGTGGGGAACGGGTTCGGCCGCTGGAACACCATGCCGATGGTGCGGCGTACGCCGACCGGATCCACCTGCGAGGCGTAGATGTCCTCGCCGTCGAGCATGACGGCGCCGGAGACGCTGGCGCTCGGGGTCACCTCGTGCATCCGGTTCAGCGACCGCAGCACAGTGGATTTACCGCAACCGGACGGGCCGATGAAGGCGGTCACACTGCGCGGCAAGACGTTGAGCGAGACATCGGCCACGGCGTGGAACTTGCCGTAGAAGATGTTCAGGTCTTTGATGTCGATCCGCTTGGCCATCAGTTATTCCGTTTCCGCCCTTATCGGTTCCGCGTGAGGAGCTTGTTGACAGCCGCGGCCGCCAGGTAGAGCACCGCGATCATGAGGATCAAGGTCAGCGCGGCACCCCACACCCGCTGCCGGCCCGCGTCCTCGGCGCTCTTGAGTTCCTGGAAGATCAGCAGCGGCAACGAGGCCATATTGCCGTCGAAGATGTTCATGTTGATCGCCTTGCTGTAGCCGACCAGCACCAGCACCGGGGCCGTCTCGCCCATCACGCGCGCCAGCGCGAGCAGGATCCCGGAGATCATGCCGGGCAGGGCAGTCGGGATGACGATCTTCACGATCGTCTTCCACTTCGGGATGCCGAGCGCGTAGGAGGCCTCACGCAATTCGTCCGGGACGAGCTTGAGCATCTCCTCGGTATTGCGCACGACCACCGGAAGCATCAGCAGCACCAGGGCCAGCGCCACGGCGAACGAACTCTGCGGGAATCCCAGGGTCGCGATCCACAGCGCGAAGATGAACAGGGCCGCGACGATCGAGGGAACGCCGGCCAGGATATCGACCATGAAGGTGGTCACCTTGGCGAACCGGCCGGTGCCGTACTCGATCAGGTACACCGCGGCCATGATGCCGAGCGGTACGGCGATGACCGCGGCCACCGCCGACTGCACGATGGTGCCGTAGATCGCGTGGTACACACCGCCGCCGGACTGGTCGGGCAGCACGCCCTTCTGCGAGTTCTGCCACCAGTCGAGCGACAGGACGACACCGATACCGTTGCTGACGACCATCCACAGCACCCAGCCCAGTGGGATGAGCGCAATGAGGAAGCACAGTGCGAACACCACGGTGGCGAGGTTGTTCTTGATCTTGCGAGCCGTGCTCACGTCCCGGAAGGTGGGCGCCTTGATCGGCTTGTCGAGGCTGGTCGTGGTGGTCATCAGCCGTTCACCTTTCCGCCTGCCGCGAGCCGGGCCAGCGCGTTGACGACGAAGGTCAGCGCGAAGAGCACGAAGCCCGCCGCGATATATGCGCCGGTCGGCAGCGGTGCGCTGAATTCGGCGGCGGCCGAGGCGATCTTGGACGCGAAGGTGAACCCGCCGTCGAACAGCGACCAGGTTCCGGGGGTCGACGAGATCTTCAGGATGAGCAGGACCGCGATTGTCTCACCGAGTGCGCGGCCGAGACCCAGCATCGAACCGGCGATCACACCGCTGCGGCCGTAGGGCAGGACGGTCATCCGCACGACTTCCCATTTGGTCGCGCCGAGCGCCTGGGCGGCTTCGATATGCGCCAGCGGGGTCAGTGCGAAAACCTCACGCGATACCGAGGTGATGATCGGCAGGATCATCACCGCCAGCACCACACCGGCGGTGAAGATCGTGCCACCGCCGCCGATCGAGACATTGCCGTCGGAGAACAGGAAGAACCAGCCGAGATTCCCGTTGAGGAACTCCTGCAGCGGTTTCAGATACTCCGCCAGCACCAGCAGACCCCACAGGCCGTACACGATCGAGGGCACCGCGGCCAGCAGATCGGTCAGCATGGAGAACGGGCGGGCCAGCCGCTTCGGTGCGTAGCGGGTGAGGAACAACGCGATGCCGACACCGATCGGCACCGCGATGACCAGCGCGAAAGCGGAGCTCAACACCGTCACCATGAACAGGTCACGAATACCGAAGCGGAGATTGTCCGCATCGCCGGTGTTGAACTCCGCACTGGTGAAGAAGTTCACCTCGTCAGCCCGGAGCGAAGGCATCGCACGGATCAGCAGGAACAGCGCGATCAGCGCGATCGATGCCACGATGATCGCGGCCGCGGCGGTCGCCAGCGATTTGAAGATCAGTTCGGCTCGCGGGCTGTTGCCGCCACTGTTGCGCGACGGCGTTCTCTTGGGGTCGCTCGACATGGATGCAGTGTCTCCGGCCTTCCGCGGACCCGTCACTGCTGACGAGTCCGCGGCCGCTACCTCTGGGTTGACTGTCATATTCGCGCTATCAGGAGATGGCGTTGATCGCCGTGGTCAGCTTGGTCTTGAACTCCTCCGGGATCGGCACGTAACCGTTGTCCGCCAAACCGTCCTGGCCGTTGGTGACGGCGGAGGTCAGGAATGCCTTGACAGCGGTCGCGGTCGCCCCGTCGGCGTACTTCGAGCACACGATCTCATAGGTCGGCAGGATGATCGGGTAGGCGCCGCTCTCGGTCGGCTTGTAGAACGACGAGGTGTCGAGCACCAGGTCGTTGCCCTCGCCCTTGATCTTCACACCGTTGATCGCCTTGGCGGCGGTCTCGGAGTTCAACTCGACCGGTTCGGGTCCGGCGGAGGTGACGACCCGGGTCACCGACAGGTTCTGCGATTTGGCGAACGACCACTCGTTGTAGGAGATGGAGTTCTTCGTGTTCTTCACCGCGGCCGAGGTGCCCTCGTTGCCCTGGGTGCCCTCACCGACGCCACCGTTGAAGACCTTGCCCGCACCCTTGCCCCACGCGCCTTCGGAAGCGGCGTCCAGGTACAGCTGGAAGTTGTCGGTGGTGCCGGACTCGTCGGACCGGTAGACGACCTTGATCGGCTCGGCGGGCAGCTGCTTGCCCTCGTTGAGCGCCTTGATCTCGGGAGCGTCCCAGGTCTTGACGGCACCGTTGAAGATCTTGGCCAGGGTCGGGCCGTCGAGTGCGAGGTCGGTGACGCCGTCGATGTTGTAGGTGATGGCGATCGGGCCGAACACGGTCGGCAGGTTCCACGCGGGGGACGCACAGCGCTCGGCGGCCGCGGCGGGCTCGCCCTTCTTCTCGCTGAGCGGGGAGTCGCTACCGGCGAAATCGGTCTGGCCGCCGAGGAATTCCTTGACACCCGCGCCGGAACCGCTCGAGGTGTAGTTGAGGGTCTGGCCGTCGCAGTTGGTCTCGAAGGCGGCGGTGAAACGCTCCACGGCGTTCTTCTGCGCCGACGAACCGCTCGCTTTGAGCGCCTCCTTGCCACCGCAGGTGACGTCGGCATTGGCCTCGACACCGGTGGCGGACGCATTGTCGTCGCTGCCGCAGGCGGCCAGCGGCAGGGTCACGGCCGCGATCACACCGACGAGGGCGCTGCTGCGCTTGAACTTCACTCCAGTCCTCCGGACGTCCTACTCGCCCGGTCCCTCACCGGCCCGGGCGCGTGTGGTGGTGCGGCCGTTCGCGGGGGAACTTGCACACCAGGCGATCTACTGCCGCCCAGAATCAACCTAGGGCGCGTCGGTGGACAGCTGGACCAGGGCAAGTGAACGGAAGGTGAACAGGGCGGCGCTAACACGTCCGTTATGTGTGATGTTTGCCGCGCCGTTACTCCACACATACCGCGATGCGGCATTCCCACACCGGGGAGCAGGCGCTGTGCACCGGACGGTAACCGCCGGACGCCCTTCCATCTCAGGCCGGTAGCGAGTAGGCGATATCGATATGCGCCGGAGCGAAACCCAGCCCGCGATAGGTGCGGACCGCCGCCGTATTGTCCGCCTCGGTGTACAGCAGGACTTCCCCCAGGCCCGCCTCCCGCAGATGGCGCAAACCGATCAGGGTGAGCAGCCGGCCGAGCCCGCGCCCCTGGGCGTCCGGGTCGATACCGACCACGTACACCTCGCCGGCGGGGGGATCCTCGTCGTGGTGGACCTTGGTCCAGTGGAATCCGAGCAACCGTTGCGGCTGCCGCGCATCGAACGCCAGGAAGAGTCCGGCCGGATCGAACCACGACTCCGCGCGGCGCGCCTCGAGTTCGGCATCGGACCAGCCGCCCTGCTCGGGGTGCCAATCGAAGGCCGCGTTGTTGACCCGCAGGAGCTCGGCGTCATCGGCCGGACCACTGTAGGTGCGGACAACGAGACCGGCAGGCACCTCGACCTCCGGTAGCTCGGGAGTTGCCAATGCCCGCCGCATCTGCCAGAGCTCCCGCGCCGCGGCCAATCCCAATCGCCGGGCCACCGCCCCGGCGGCCGGCAGCTTCCCGTGCGCCCAGATCTGTGTGCCGGGCCCACCGGCCGCCAGCGCCGCGGCCACCAGATCACCGCCGATACCGCGACCGCGCCACTTCGGCGCCACCACGGCTTCCGCCATCGCGGGGTGCTCGCCGTGCGCCGGCGTGAGATTCACATACCCGGCCACCTCGTCGCCCGCCACGGCCAGCAGGTGGCGGGCCGAGGTTTCCCGACG
This sequence comes from Nocardia jinanensis, assembly GCF_014645735.1. Lineage (GTDB taxonomy): Bacteria > Actinomycetota > Actinomycetes > Mycobacteriales > Mycobacteriaceae > Nocardia > Nocardia jinanensis. The sequence continues at coordinate 126,858 of NZ_BMMH01000008.1, forward strand.
CAGACTCAGCACGGCCTGTTCGGAAACCGGCGCCACACCGTCGGTAGCGGTGGCGGCGTCGAGCAGGGCGCTCACCCGGTCCGCGTGACCGGAAGAGGGCAACTCGTGCCACTGGAGTTCGTACTCACCCATATCGGCCGGGCTCACTGGACGGTGCCGTTGACCGGTGCCATCGAATCCTCTCCGGCCTCGTCCTTGTCACCGTTGGCGGACCGGGCGTCGGGATCGTTCTTGTTCGACGAACGGGCGGGACGGACCGCCTTGTAACCGACATTGCGAACCGTGCCGATCAGCGATTCGTACTCGCTGCCCAGCTTCGCGCGCAGGCGCCGGACGTGCACATCGACGGTCCGGGTACCGCCGAAGAAGTCATAACCCCACACCTCCTGCAGCAACTGCGCGCGGGTGAAGACCCGGCCCGCGTGCTGGGCGAGGTACTTCAGCAGCTCGAATTCCTTATAGGTCAGGTCGAGCGGGCGGCCGCGCAGCCGTGCCGTGTAGGTGCCCTCATCGATCACCAGCTCGCCGAGAGTGATCTTCCCGGCGTTCTCCGCGCTGGCCGACCCGCCGGTACGGCCCACCAGCAGGCGGAGTCGGGCGTCCAGTTCCGCCGGGCCGGTGCTGGGCAGCAGAATATCGTCGAGACCCCAATCGGCGTTCACCGCGACCAGACCGCCCTCGGTGAGTACGGCCACCACGGGGACCGAGGACCCCGTGCTGCCGAGCAGACGGCACAGCCCCCGGGCGGCAGCCAGATCCGTGCGAGCGTCCACCAGCGCGATATCAGCGGTACCCGCCTCGAGCAACGACGCCACCTCGGTCGGCGCGGGACGCACATTGTGCGCGAGCAGCGACAGCGAGGGCAGAACCGAATCGGGGTCGGGGTCGGAGGTCAGCAGGAGCAGCTCCACAAGCACTCCTCCCATCTCGTAGCTACGCGAAAGCCAGCTTCGTCGCCGTCGCCACGTCGCTCATCCATAATGCAATCGCTGCAAGATTAGCGCGTCGAGCTGTGTTTATTTGCCCCGCCTTCGGCGGGGCGGGGTCGGGGCCCTATTAACCCCGGTTCTTCACTCCTGCGCTCAGTCGCTGCGCTCCTTCGCTTCGTCGCTCCAGAACCGGGGCGGGCCCCGACCACTGAGGCCGACCATCCGGAGTAGACGCAAGGCACGCACGGGAGCGCACCAGGATCACCCGAGGAGGGCCACAGCACTGCAAGTGCTCAACAGCCGCCGACCAATCGACGGCCGACTACACACAACCGGTCGCAGCGCTCGTCGCTCCAGAACCGCGGCAGGCCCCGACCACTGAGGCCGACCATCCGGAGTAGACGCAAGGCACGCACGGGAGCGCACCAGGATCACCCGAGGAGGGCCACAGCACTGCAAGTGCTCAACAGCCGCCGACCAATCGACGGCCGACTACACACGACCGGTCGCAGCGCTTCGTCGCTCCAGAACCAGGGCGGACCCCGACTGTTTTGCGCACAGACCCGAGGAGGGCCCTGGTCGGCGTCCACTAGGGTGCATGCCATGCGGAAGCTGATCATCGGACTGCTGTGCCTGGCGGGACTGGCAGTGGTCGTCGATTTCGGTGCGGCCGCATATTCGGAGTACCGCGTATCGCGATCGCTGAAGGTGGGCGCCGAGCTCAGTGCCGACCCGGAGGTCACCTTCCACGGTTTCCCGTTCGTGGGGCAGGCACTCGACGGCCGCTACGACAACATCGAGATCAAGGCCGACAGTGTCCGGCCCGATATCCCCGGTGAGATCGGCCTGGAGGCCACGCTCCTGGGGATGGACCTCCCGCTGGGCGATCTGGTCGACGGCCGGGTGCGCAGCGTGCCGGTGGAGCAGGTCGACGTCCGGATGCGGGTCGCGCCGACCGAGCTCGGCCGCCTTTTCGGTATACCCGATCTGGAGGTCCATTCACGCCCGGCGGACAAATCCGACGGCACCGGCGGATCGGGCGGATCGGGTATGACCACAGCGGGTGCACTCGTGCTGACCGGAACCCTGCCCTCGGCCCCGAGCGGGCAACAGGGGGCGAGTTTCGCCGGGGAACGGGTGAGTGTCGCGGCCGATCTGCTCCTCGACGGCGATCAGGTGCGGATCGTGGCCACAGGTCTGTATTCCGAGGAGATCTCGCCGGTCCCGTCCCAGCCGGTGGTCGACGAAGCCGATATCCCAGCGGTGCTGGCGATGTTCACCCGTACCATCGATACGAAAGAGCTTCCTTTCGGTATACGACCCACCGAGGTCACCGCCCTGGGCGGCCATATCGTGGTCGAGGGCCGGGGTAGAGATGTGACGATCGATTTGAACAGATTGCGGCGCCCATGATCGAGATCACCATTCTGGCGGTAATGCTGCTGGCCGGGCTGGCCGTCGGCCTGTACCTGCGTCGACGGGAAGGCGCGGTGCGGTCCGCGCCGGTCACGCTGGACCGCGATAACGGTACGCGCGACGATCTGCTCGTCGCCGCCGGTGTGACCGGATCCGGGCCGGCGGTACTGCATTTCTCCGCCGACTGGTGCGGCCCGTGCTCGGCTGTGCGCCGGGTTGTCGCCGATGCCACTCGTGACCTGGCCGATTCACCCCAGCCGCCGCGTGATATCGAGGTCGATATCGACGCCGACCCGGCATTGGCCAGGGCCCTGAACGTGCTGTCGCTGCCGACCACCTTCGTATTCGACGCCGAGGGCCGGGAGCGGTTCCGGATCTCCGGCGTTCCCAAGACCAGTGATCTGCGCAGTGCGCTGAGCCCGCTCGCGGCGGGATCGGCAGCCGGCTGAGCTGTGTTTATTGCCCCGCCTTCGGCGGGGCGGGGCGGGGCCCTATTAACCCCGGTTCTTCACTCCTGCGCTCAGTCGCTGCGCTCCTTCGCTTCGTCGCTCCAGAACCGGGGCGGGCCCCGACCACGGATGTGGACTATTCGGAGGAGAACGAAGGTCGCGCAAGGGTGCACGCTGCCCGGCTCGGATTCGCTCGCAACACGGAAAGTGCTCGACGGGCACCGATCCACGGAGAACCGCTGCGCGGTATCGGTCGCTACGGTCCCTCGATCCGGGACCGGGGACGGGCGGCCGGACCACCATTACGAAACCCGCCGCGTAAGGCCCCTGACCAGCCGATCACCCCCTACCCGCTCGCGATCGGCCGGGATTGGGTAGACTCTCCGCTGTGCAAAACCACCGCGAGCTGATGCTCACCCGTCGCCGCACAGTCGATCTGTGCCGCCTCGGTGGTTGTTGCTGCCTGTGCCGCTGAGCGGTCGGGTCTCGTTTTCCTGACGCCGACCACGGTTCTTCCGCGCGAGCGATTTCATTCCCCCGGAGAACCGGCCGAATCCGCCGAAAAGTTCGAGCGCAGGAGTTTCCTTCATGTCCACTACCACCACAGTCGACAGCCCGGTCGATGTCCGCGGTCCTCGTTTCGTGGCCTGGGTGACCACCGGCGTCCTGATCCTGGTGCTGTTGCTCGCCGCATTCGCTCCGGCCGCTGCCGGGGTACTGATCGCCGTGCAGACGCTGGTGTTCGCGCTGGGCGCCTGGCTCGGCCCGCGCCGCCACCCGTACGGCCTGATCTACGCACAATTCGTCGCACCGCGCGTGGGCCCGGTCACCGAGACCGAACCGACCGCGCCGCTACGATTCGCCCAGCTGCTCGGTTTCGTATTCGCCGCGGTGAGCCTGCTGGGCTTCCTGTTCGGCGCCACCGCCGTGGGCGCGTTGTTCGCCGGGTTCGCCCTGTTCGCGGCCTTCCTGAACGCCGCGTTCGGCATCTGCCTCGGCTGCAAGCTGTATCCGCTGGTCACCCGGCTGCGCACTACTCCCCCGTCCGAATCCCCCGCATCGAACTGAACTGCAATCGCTGTCACCACTGAAAGGGAAAACATGGCTCGCTCCGATGTCCTGGTCTCCGTCGACTGGGCCGAAGAGAACCTCAAGACCCCCGGCGTCGTCTTCGTCGAGGTCGACGAGGACACCACCGCCTACGAAGGCGGCCACATCGAGGGCGCCGTGCGGCTCGACTGGAAGAAGGACCTGCAGGATCAGGTTCGTCGCGACTTCGTGAACCAGGAGCAGTTCTCCGCGCTGCTCTCCGAGCGTGGTATCGCCAACGACGACCAGGTGATCCTGTACGGCGGCAACAACAACTGGTTCGCCGCCTACGCCTACTGGTACTTCAAGCTGTACGGCCACAACGACGTCAAGCTGGTCGACGGCGGCCGCAAGAAGTGGGAGCTCGACGGGCGCCCGCTGTCCACCGATGCCGTCAGCCGTCCGGCCACCCAGTACAAGGCGGCCGAGCCGGACAACACCATCCGGGCCTTCCGTGACGAGGTCATCGCGGCCATCGGCACCAAGAACCTGGTCGACGTGCGGTCCCCCGACGAGTTCTCGGGCAAGATCCTGGCCCCCGCGCATCTGCCGCAGGAACAGAGCCAGCGTCCCGGCCACATCCCCGGCGCGATCAGCGTGCCGTGGAGCAAGGCCGCGAACGAGGACGGCACCTTCCGCTCCGATGCCGAACTCACCGAGATCTATGGTGAGGCCGGGCTGGACGGCAACAAGGAGACCATCGCCTACTGCCGTATCGGCGAGCGCTCCTCGCACACCTGGTTCGTGCTGCAGGAGCTGCTCGGGCACCAGAACGTCAAGAACTACGATGGCAGCTGGACCGAATACGGCTCGCTCGTCGGCGCCCCTATCGAGTTGGGAGAATAACCACAATGTGTGCAGCACCTACCCAGGGCCAGGCCATTCCGGCCGGGGTCGATGTGGAGAAGGAAACGGTCATCACCGGCCGTGTCCTGGCCACGGACGGCGAGCCGGTGGCGGGCGCATTCGTGCGACTGCTGGACGGCAATGGGGATTTCACCGCCGAGGTCGTCGCGTCGGGCACCGGTGACTTCCGTTTCTTCGCGGCGCCGGGCACCTGGACGCTGCGCGCGCTCTCCTCCGCGGGCAACGGCACAGCCGAGCTCCGTCCCGACAGCCCGGGCATCCACAACCTGGACGTCGCCGTCTCGAAGTAGACGCGAGACCGCACGGCCCGGGATACGCCTCCCCCGCGGGGCGATCCCGGGCCGTGCCATTTCCACCGAAGTGTCCGAGCGCACCCATGCCGTCGCAGCCCCGGACGGCCGGTTCACTGGTGGGCCCGCCCGATTCCGCAAAGGAGCGAGGCAGTTGAGCGCGCGCAGTCGGCCATCAAGAGGTCGGCGACCATTCCGCACACACAGAGCCCGGAACCCACCGAGCCTGGTCAAGGCGCACTTCCACACCAACCTCCCGTCTACTCCGGATGGTCCACCTCAGCAGGCGGGGCCCGCCCCGGTTCTGGAGCGACAGAGCGAAGGAGCGCAGCGACTGAGCGCCGGAGTGAAGAACCGGGGTTAATAGGGCCCCGCCCCGCGGCGCCGCAGGCGCCGCCAAAAAACACAGCCCCCGCCCCGCCGCGCCGGAGGCGACGCATAGAATTACAGCGTGGTCCTCTTCTTCGAGATTCTGCTGATCGCCGTATCGATCCTCATCGGATGGTTCGGCCTGTACGTCTTCTACCGGCTGTTCACCGAATCATGAGCGATCTCGCGAGCGAGGGTTCCGATCCGGCCGAGCGAGCGAGCGACAACAGCAACGGAAAGCCTCCGGCGGATAGTCACGGTCAGAACGGCCACGGCCGTTCCGACGCGACCCCGTCGTCGCTGAGCGGCGATCGTGCGGTGGCCGGCGCGGCCGAGCGCGCCAGGGCGACCGGCGGCCGCAATATTCCGGTGCTCCCGGACCTCCCGCTCCCCGACGAGACAGCGAATCTGCGCCTCGGCCCGGATCTGAATCCGGCCATGCTGGCGCTGTTGCCGATGGTCGGCGTCTGGCGCGGCGAGGGCGAGGGCAACAACCCCGAGCGCGGGGATTATCGCTTCGGGCAGCAGATCGTGGTCTCCCATGACGGCGGCGACTATCTGAGCTGGGATTCGCGTTCCTGGTTCGTCGAATCAGACGGCAGTTACGGCGGACCCGATCTGCGCGAGAGCGGCTTCTGGCGGGTCGGCGTCGAGGGCAACGACGAGGTTCTGGAATTGCTGCTGACCCACAGCACCGGAATCGTCGAACTGTTCTACGGCACGGCCCTGACCCAGGCGTCCTGGGAGCTGGCCACCGATGTGGTGATCCGCAGTCAGACCGGCGCGGTGGTGGGCGGCGCCAAACGCCTGTACGGGATCGTCGAGGGTGGCGATCTGGCCTATGTGGAGGAGCGCGTGGTGGCCGACGGCCCGCTGGAGCCGCGCTTGTCCGCACGATTGCAGCGCTATATCGGCTGAGCCGAGCCCACGTCACCGGCCGAGGGGCACGTAATCGCCGGGAGCGCCCCGTTGCCCGGCGTGCCCCGGTCCGGACAGAGAACGACCCCCGAGCCGTATCGGCGCGAGTTCCGGTGTGAAAACCGGTGGTCTCGCGGCCGATCCCGATCGGACAGATCGGGGGCTCGGGGGCCCGGTGGCTACCGTGGATTCGCTGAGCGCTGAAGCGATCGGAATCCAGGGGACAGCCGGCTACAGCGTCAGCTGGTAGCCACCTCACGCGTCCTGAGAATTTCCATTCTTGGGATCACCTCCTTCCTTGTGTAACTCCGAACTTAGCCACCACCCGCGGTAGTCGGCAACGGAATTTCGTCGAGGGCGTAACGAGTGACCACTCCGTCGGCGAAAGCGGCCCGTACCTGGCCGGATTCATCGACGGTGATCACCAGGCCGGCGCGGTGCCCGGCCGGTAGCTGATGTGTGACCACCACCACATCGCGTTCGGCGGCGACCAGTCCGCTGTCGATATCGAGCAGCGCGCGCAAGAGTTCCGCACCGGCCGCGGCGTCGAGGTGTTCGGTGGGTTCGTCCAGTAGTAGCGCGCGAGCCGGCGAGACCAGCGCCCGGGCCAGCAGAATCCGCCGGCGCTGGCCGCCGGAGACCGCGGCGGCGCCGCCGGGGAGGTCGGTGTGCACTCCGTCCGGCAGCGCGTCCAGCCAGTCCCCCAGACCGACCGTTCGCAGCGCGAGTTCGGCGGTTTCGGTGTCGAGATCACCACGGGCCACCCGCAGGTTCTCCAGGACGCTGGTACCGAACAGATGGGCATCCTCGGCGAAGAACCGGACCTGCTCGTCCGGATGATCGAAAAGACCGGCCCAGGCCATCAGCAGGGTGGTTTTACCGGCGCCGCTGGGTCCGACCACCACCACTCGCGATGCCTGCGGGCGCTCCGGGATCTGCCACTGTCCGTCGCCCACCCAGCCGATCACGACTCCGTCGGCGCGGCTGTCGGCGTAGGGGAACGGATGCGGGTATCCGCCGGTGCCGAAGCGCCGCCGGGTATCCGCCGGCGCGGATTCGGCGACGACCGGCAACTCGGCGGGGCCTGCCGGCATCCTGTCGACTCGATCGGCCGGCTCCGGGCGGTGGTCGGGAGATACCGCGCGCAACCGGTGCAACGCGGCACGGGCGACGGTGAGAGTCTGCGCGGCGGCCGGGAGCGGCCCGGTCGCCTCGAAAGCGGACAGCGGCAGCAGGACCAGAACCGCGAGCGCCATCGGTGTCATCGCGCCCGGCGCGCCACCGCCGGGACCGTAGACGATGATCCCGATCAGCAGAGCGGCGAGCACGGTCACCCCGGTCGCGAGTGGGATCGCGGCCGCGGCCCAGGCATTCCGGCCGGCGGCTCGGTCCTCGGCGACCAGCGCGCGCTGATTCGCGGCGGCCGCGGTATCCATCGCGGACCCGAGCTTTCCGGCGACCCGCAGTTCGGCGGCGTGATCGAGCACGGTGAGCGCGTGCGCGGCGAATTCCGCCCGATCCGCCCGCGCCGACCGCTCGGCGGCAGCCGCGGCCCGGGCCGAGAGCCAGGGTGCGACGATCCCGGCGAACGCCAGTGCCACGGCCAGCACTGTGGCGGCCGGCACCGAGATGAAGGCCAGCAGCGCGACCGCCACCACCGCCAGCACCAGTGCGACCGCGATCGGGACGAAGGTCCGGACCACCACCGCACCCAGATCGTCGATATCGGTACCGACCCGGACCAGTACATCGCCGCGCCGCAACCGGCCCGGCACCCCGGGTCCGCCCGGTGCGGTGGGCGGACCGGCTCCCCGCGCGATATCCGGGATATCGGCCCTGCGGGTGAGCCACAGCGGGGCCCGGGCCAGCGCGCGGTAGACCGAGGTGCGGGCCGCGGTCATCGAACGCAGGGCGACATCGTGGGTGGCGAGCCGTTCCAGGTACCGGCACACGCCGCGCGAGATACCCAACGCCCGCACCGCCACCACTGCGACGGTGAGATCCAGTACCGGCGGCATCTGCCAGGCCCGGGCGATCAGCCAGGCGGCCAGCGCCGCCAGCCCCAGCGCGCTGCCCAGGGTCAGCACACCCCAGCCGATCGAGATCGCCAGCCGGCGGCGCGGGATCTCCAGCAATTCCCACATCTGCCGGGTATCGCGCAGCAGCAGCCGGAACCGGGCCCAGCGGCGGCCGGCAAGGGCCCGGAAGTGCGGGAGACGAGTGGTTTCGGTTCGAGAGCTCATCGCGACATTCGGGGGGTGATCGTCGGTACCGCGACGATCTCGTCGGCTGCGGACAGTAGGGCCGGACGGTGGGCGACCACGACCACCGTCGCGCCGGTACGCGCCAGTGTGGTGAGTGCCGCCGCCACCATGACTTCGCTGTCGGGATCCAGATGGGCGGTCGGTTCGTCCAGCAGCAGGATCGCGCGGTCCGCGGCCAGCACCCGGGTCAGCGCGAGCCGCTGCCGTTGGCCGAGGGACAGTCCGATCCCCCCGGACCCGACCACGGTATCCCATCCGGCGGGCAATGCCTCGAGCACGGCGTCGAAACCGGTTACGGCACAGGCGGCGTCCAGCTCGCTGAGCACCCGGGCCGGGCCCCGGCGCGCCGGGCCGGCCACGGTGGCGCCGAGCAGTTCGAGATTCTCCCGCAGCGTCCCCGGCACGAGTACCGGCCGCTGCGGTAGCCAGGCCAGTCGCGACCACCACTGTTCGGCGGGGATCTCCCGGATATCGATACCGTCGGCGAGTACGGCACCGCGGGTGGGTTCGATCAATCCCAGGATCGCCTGCAGTGCGGTCGATTTTCCGCAGCCGTTGGGTCCGGTCAGCGCGGTGACGGCGCCCGGGCGGAAGACGGCATGCAATCGGTCGGGGGCGGCACCGTCCCTGGAATCGACCGTCAGATCACGAAGTTCGATCACACCCGCGCCCGAAGAGCTGTCGCGGCGGGGTCGTGGTCGGCCGACGCTGATTCCGGCTCGGGATTCCGAGCTCGGTTCCGCACGGATCGTCGTGGGCCGGGCCGGCTCGCCCTCGCTCCGCTCCAGCGGCACCGAATCGGCCTGCGGGGGTACGCCGGCATCCCGACCCAGGTCGACGGCCGGGATCCGCGGGTACCCGGCGACTTCTCCGCGCACCCCCTCCCGGCCCGCCACCGGATCATCGCCGGCGGCAGGGTCCAGGACCGCGAAAGCCCGGTCCGCTGCCGCCATTCCGTCCTGGGCGGCGTGGAAACGTTCACCCACCGTACGCAGCGGCAGGTAGACCTCCGGAGCGAGAACGAGGGCCACGATCCCCGCGTAGAGGGTCATATCACCGTGCACCAGGCGCATACCGATCGCCACCGCGACCAACGCGACCGAGAGAGTGGCCAGTAGTTCGAGCACCATCGACGACAGGAACGCGAGCCGCAGTGCGCTCATGGTGCGCCGGTGCAGCGTATCGCCCAGTTCGCGGACGCGGCCGCTCATCGAGCGGCCGGGGGTATCTGTCGCCGCTCCGGTCTCCCTGCCGAGGGCGCGCAGCGTCGGCATACCGGCGAACAGGTCCAGGAGCTGATCCGAGAGCCGGGTGGTGGCCTCCAGCGTCTCCTGGGCCCGCCCTTCGGTGAGCAGGCCGATGAGGACCATGAAGAGCGGGATCAGCGGCAGCGTGATCAATACGATCACCGCCGAGGTGAGGTCGTGGACCGCGATCACCGTCAGCACGACCGGCGCGACGAGCACCGCGAGCAGCAATGCCGGCACATACCCGGTGAGGTAGGCGCGCAGGCCGTTGAGTCCGCTGCCCACCACCACCGCGAGTTCCGTACGCCGGGACTCCAGTTCCCGGGGCGGAAGTTCGGCACCCGCGGCGAGAACGGCCTGTTCGAGTTCGGTGACGACCCGGGCACCGGCCCGGTGCGCGATCCGCGACTGCCACCACGCCGCCAGTACCCGCCCGCCGAGGGCGAGCGCGAGGAACACCAGCTCCGCGGTCCACGAGCCGAGTGAACGACGGGCGGGATCGGTGATCACCCCGGCCAGCACTCGCCCCAGCAACACCGCCGCGCAGGCGATGCTCACCGTGGTCACCAGCGAAAGGGCAACGCTCAGCGCGAGATAACGTCGCGCCGAACGCGCGTACCGCCACAGGCGTGGGTCCACGGGCGGGCGGGCCATTGGGTCACTCCTCGATCACAACGCGGGGTGGAAGTCCGATTCCGGGTGGGATGTGCTCGACACTAATGCGTTTGCGGAACACCCAGTAGGTCCAGGCCTGATAACCCAGTACCACCGGTGTCACGATCACCGCGGCCCAGCTCATGACCTTCAACGTGTACGGCGTAGACGAGGCGTTGTCCACGGTCAGGCTGAACGCCGGGTCGATGGTGGAGGGCAGTACATCCGGGAACAGCGCCCCGAACAGCAGCCCGGAGGCGGCGAGCACGGTGAGCGCGGTACCGGCGAAGGACCAGCCGTCCCGGCCCGCCAGCAGCGCACCGGCACCGCCGAGCAGACCGAATACCGCCAGCGCCACCAAGATCCAGGTCCAGCCGGTCCCGTAGGCGAACTGGGTCCACAGGCCGAAGCCGCCCACCGCCAGTGCCGTCGGCACCAGCAGCAGCCGGGCGGTGCGGTGCGCGTCGTCGCGGACTTCACCGGCCGTCTTGAGCACCAGGAACACCGCCCCGTGCAGGGCGAAGAGCAACCCGGTGGTGAGCCCGCCCAGCAGCGCGTACGGGCTGAACAGTTCACCGAAGGCGCCGGTGAACTGCTTATCCGCGTCCAGTGGGACCCCGCGCACGATATTGGCGAACACCCAGCCCCAGGCCAGCGCGGGCACCCAGGAACCGATCCCGATACCGATATCGCAGCGTGCCCGCCAGCGCGGATCGTCGATCTTGCCGCGGTATTCGATCGCGCAGATGCGCAGGATCAACGCCACCAGGAGCAGCAACAGGGCGAAGTAGAAGCCGGAGAACATGCTCGCGTACCACTCCGGGAAGGCGGCGAACAGTGCGCCACCGGCGGTGATGAGCCAGACCTCGTTGCCGTCCCACACCGGGCCGATGGTGTTGAGTACCACCCGGCGGCGGGCATCGGAGCCCCGGCCCAGGATCGGCATGAGCATGCCGACTCCGAAATCGAAACCCTCGAGCACGAAGTACCCGGTGAAGAGCACTCCGATCAGTACGAACCAGAATTCCTGCAGTCCCATACCCGGCTCCTAGTAGGCGAACGAAAGCTGTTCGGCGACAGGTTTTTCCGCTGACCCGTCGGTGGGTTCACCCGGCGGCCGTTCCGGTCCCTCGAGCACATAGCGCCGCATCAGGTAGAACCAGACGACGGCCAGCAATCCATAGACCACGGTGAATGTGATCAGCGAGATCCACACTGTCGCGGCGGAATGATCGGATACACCCTGCTGCACCATCAGCCGAAGATCTTGGTCCCCGGTCGGATTGGGTACCACCACCCAGGGCTGACGGCCCATCTCGGTGAACACCCAGCCGGCCGCATTGGCCAGAAATGGGGTCGGGATGGCGAGCAGGCTCAACCAGGAGAACCAGCGCTGGTCGGGTACCCGGCCGCGCCGGGTCACCCAGAATCCGGCGAACACCAGCAGGGCGGATCCGGCGGCGAGACCGATCATGGCCCGGAACGACCAGTAGGTGACGAAGAGGTTCGGCCGGTAGTCGCCGGGCCCGAACTTCTCGTTGAAGGCCTGCTGGAGATCGACGACGCCCTCCAGTTCCACCCCGGTGAACCTGCCTTCGGCCAGCCAGGGCAGCACGAAGGGCACCTCGAGCACATGGGTCACACTGTCGCAGTTGTTGTGTGTGCCGACGGTCAGGATCGAGAAATCCGGGTCGACCGCGGTGTGGCACAGCGATTCCGCCGAGGCCATCTTCATGGGTTGCTGCTCGAACATCAGCTTGCCCTGGACATCGCCGGTGTACACCAGCGCGATTCCGGAGATGACCACCACGAGCAGCGAGACCCGCGCCGCCGGCCGCCACATGGTGCGGGCCTCGGCCAGCTGGTCCGGGTCTCCGCTGCGGGCACGACGCACCATCCACCAGCCGGCGATCCCGGCGACGAAGGTGCCGGCGGTGAGGAACGACCCCGCGACCACATGGGGGAAAGCGGCCAGCGCCGTGTTGTTGGTGAGCAGTTCGACGATGCTGGTCAGTTCGGCCCGCCCGGTCTCCGGGTTGTACCGGGCACCGACCGGATGCTGCATGAAGGAATTGGCCGCGATGATGAAGTACGCGGAGGCGTTGACGCCGATCGCCACCATCCAGATGGTGCCCAGGTGGACGAGTTTGGGCAGCCGGGACCAGCCGAATATCCAGAGCCCGATGAAGGTGGACTCCATGAAGAAGGCGACCAGGCCTTCCAGCGCCAAAGGTGCCCCGAATACGTCACCGACGAATCGGGAGTATTCGCTCCAGTTCATCCCGAACTGGAATTCCTGCACGATTCCGGTGGCGACACCGAGCGCGAAATTGATCAAGAACAGTTTCCCGAAGAATTTCGTGAGCCGGTACCAGTGCTCCTTGCCGGTGACGACCCAGGCCGTCTGCATCCCCGCGACGAGCGGCGCCAGACCGATCGTCAGGGGTACGAACAAGAAGTGGTAGACGGTCGTGATGCCGAACTGCCACCGCGAGACATCCAGAGCGTCCACACCGAGCCTCCTGTTACTACGACGTGTCGTAGACACAGACTACGCGTCACCCCGGGCCGATCAATGTGTCGGCGGACACGACTTGCCGAGCGATACGCACACGATCGGGCTACGGCTCCGGTCACATTCGGCACGGTCCGGTCACAGGGGCGCCCCGGAGGTCACCAATCGGCGATGGTCCCGGCCCGTTCGATACCCCGATCGACCATCGCGATGATCTCGGGAACAGACTCCGACGCCGACATCCGTACGCCGTCAAGCGAATTCACTCGTGCGGCGAGGGTCACACTGCTGAGCATCCAGATGCTGTCGCAGTCGAAGAGATCGGCGGTGAACAACGGTTCGTAGCGGCAGTCGTAACCGCGGCGCTCGGCCTCGGAGTACAACGCCCGCTGGGTGACCCCCGGCAGCACACCGTTTTTCGCCGGCGGGGTGATCAGCTGCTTGCCCCGGGCGATCACCACTGTCGAGCGTGGGCCCTCCAGCACGCGATGTTCGGTACTGGTGAAGATGACATCGTCGGCGCCCATCCGGGCCGCGAACCGCAGCGCGGCCATATTGGTCGCGTAGGACAGGGTTTTCGCGCCGAGCAGTTGCCAGGGTGCCGCCTGGGCGAGGTCGATCGAGATACCCCGGGTCAACGTGACCACCGCGACACCCTCGGATCTGGCCGCGGCCACCCGCTCCCCCAGACCCGTGACCATCACGAAAGTCGTGGGAACCGGAACCGCCTCGGACAGCTCACCCGAACGCAGCCCCGCCTTGGGGCCGCCGAGCGCGCTCTCCCGCCCGCGGGTCAGCACCAGGCGCATGACCCCTTCTTCTTCGCTGCCCCATTCCTTGGCCGCGGTCTCGGTCGCGTTCCGCCACCGCGCCAGATCGGGTTCGGGTAGATCGAGTGCCTTGGCGGAGCGGCGCAGCCGGGCAAGATGGAAATCGAGCGCGCAGACCGTGCCACCGCGGATCAGAACCGTTTCGAAAATCCCGTCGCCACGCAGGACGCCGATATCGTCGGCATACAACAACGGCTGGTCCGCGTCGCGGACCTCGCCGTCGAGTGTTACAAGAACTCGATCCACCATGCGCACGAGCGTAGGCCAACACCGCCCGCCATGACGGACAGAAAGCCGGGCAGCTCGGACAATGTCTCCTCGATGCCGCACTCCGCTACCGCAAGTGACCGTTCGGGTCCACCATTTCGATCGAACCGGTTCCGGTGTGGCCCGGTGGGCGCGGCCCAGCGGAGCCCATCAACAGACCGCGCACGGCTGAGGCGAAGGCCGCGGTACGCAGAACGCGCACGGCTGGAGCGGAGGCGGAGGTACGCAGAACGCGCACGGCTGGAGCGGAGGCGGAGGTACGCCTAAGGTCGGGCAATGGCGCGACGAACGGATATCGACCCGGGCGTGGTGCGAGCCGCGGTGACGGCGGTCCGGGATTGGCTGCTCGACGAGTCCCGTCCGACGCCGTCCCGTGCCGATCTGGCGGCGGCGGTCCGCGGTACCGCACGAGCGCTGGCCGCGGCCGCCCCCGGACATTCGGTGGAGGTGCGGGTCCCGCCCTTCGTCGCGGTGCAGTGCATAGAAGGGCCCCGGCACACTCGCGGCACCCCGCCCAACGTCGTGGAAACCGATCCGCGGACCTGGCTGCTGCTGGCGACCGGACTACAGGATCTCGCGGCGGCCGTCGCCGCGGGCACAGTGGAGGCCTCCGGTAGCCGGGCCCCCGAGATCGGCCGCTGGCTGCCGCTGGTCCCCATACGCCCCGGCGAAGACCGACCGTAGCCCGAATCGCCTGGTCAACCCCCCGCTGATGCGCGACCGGGCGATGAGCTCCTAGAGTGGACGCTGTGTCCGCGCTCGCCGCACCCAGCCCTGTCCTCGCAGTACCGGGAGCCGTCGCGGCCCCACCCGGTTCTCCGGACGAATCCGTCCCCTGGCATTACGGTGACCCACTCGGCGAACAGCGTGCCGCGACCGAGCGGGTGGCGATCGTGGATCGCTCCCACCGTTTCGTGCTCAGCGTGACCGGCGCCGAACGGCTCAGCTGGTTGCACACCATCACCAGCCAGCACATCACCGAACTGGGTGACGGCCGCTCCGCGGAGAATCTGGACCTCGACCTCAACGGCCGGGTCCTGCACCATTTCGTGCTCACCGAACTGGACTCGACGGTGTGGATCGATACCGAAGCCGACCGGGGTCCCGGGCTGCTGGATTTCCTCACCAAAATGGTGTTCTGGGCCGACGCTCAGCCGCGCGCGGCGGCCGATCACGCGGTACTGAGCCTGATCGGGCCGCGCGCCCATACGCTGATCGGCGCACTGGGTATCGACCGGTTGCCCGATACCTACGAGGCACTCGCGATACCCGCCGGTGGCTTCCTACGACGGATGCCCTGGCCTTCCCCCGACTCCTTCGATCTGATCCTGCCCCGCGACCAGCTCATGTCCCGGTGGAGCGAACTGACCGCCGCCGGCGCCGAACCGGCCGGATCGTGGGCCTACGAGGCGCTGCGGGTGGCGGCCGTCCGGCCCCGGATCGGACTCGATACCGACGAGCGCACCATTCCCCATGAGGTGAACTGGATCGGAGGGCCGGACGAGCACGGCGCCGTCCACCTGGACAAGGGCTGCTACCGCGGCCAGGAAACCGTGGCCCGGGTGCACAACCTCGGCAAACCACCGCGGCGGTTGGTCCTGCTGCACCTGGACGGCTCCGCCGACGAGCGGCCCGCCCCCGGCGAACCGATCACCGCGGGTGGCCGCGCGGTCGGCGTCCTCGGTACGACGATCGACCACTACGAGCTCGGCCCCATCGCCCTGGCCCTGGTCAAACGGTCGGTTCCCGCCGACACCCAGCTCACTGTGGGCAGCACGGCCGCGGCCATCGACCCCGATTCGTTGGTCACAGACGATGCCCCGCAGGCCGGCCGCCGCGCCGTCGAACGGCTCCGTGGCCGCTGACCGGCACTCGACGATGAGCCGAGAGGAGAACGTCATGCGGGTCGGCGACACCGGGCGAGTACTGGCCGCATGTGTCGTGCACGCCGATCTGGACGTGCCCGGCCGGGTCGGGCGCAGCGCCATCGACAAACGGCCGGTGCCGGGACGGGTGCGAGCCGGACGGCTGGGCCTCGACGGCGACCACGTATGCAACACCCGCGACCACGGCGGCATCCACCAAGCGGTCTATGGCTACGCCGAGGAGGACGCGCGGACCTGGTCGGCCGAACTCGGACGCACTCTCGCTCCCGGCTGGTTCGGGGAGAACCTGCGGATCTCCGGCCTCCCGCTCAGCGATGCGGTACTCGGCGCGCGCTGTCTCGTCGGCGGCGCGCTGTTCGAGGTCAGCGCACCCCGGGTGCCGTGCGCCACCTTCGGGCACTGGTCCGGCGAACGGCAGTGGGTGCGCCGCTTCGCCCTGCGGGCGGACACGGGATGCTATTTCCGGGTCCTGACCGAAGGCGAGCTGGGCGCCGGCGACCGGGTCGAGGTCGTCCACGTCCCCGACCACGGCATCACCGTCCGCGATGTGTTCACCGGTGCCGATCCCGAACGGCTCGAGTATCTGCTCACCGCCGAACCCACTGTCTCCGACGAGGTCCGCGCACAGATTGCCCGCCACACCCGACGCCGCGCGGCCACCGCGGTGAGCGGGCCGACCCCGGAACAGGAGGCGACCGGATGAGCGTCGATCTGGTCGAGGTGATGCGCTCGGGGTTCCGGGAATGTGTGCACCGGGGCTCGGTGGCGATCATCGGGTCCGACGGCGAACCGACCTTCGAAACCGGCTCGGTGCACGTGCCGATCTATCCGCGATCCACGAACAAACCCCTGCAGGCGCTCACCCTGCTGAAACTCGGATTCGCCCCCGTCGACGATGCGGAATTGGCCATCGCGACCGCCTCGCATACCGGCGAACCCGAACATATCGAACTGGTCGAACGACTGCTGGATCGTTTCGGATTCGGCGAAGACGACCTGGCCTGCCCGCCCGACCTGCCCGGTGACGAGCAGACCCGGGCCGGGGTGCTCTACCGCGGCGAGAAACCCGCCAAGCGTTATATGAACTGCTCCGGCAAACACGCCGCCATGCTGGCGGCCTGCGCGCTGAACGACTGGCCGGTCACCGGCTACACCGAAATCACCCACCCGCTACAGCAGGCGATACTGGCCCAGATCATCGATATCACCGGGGAGCCGGAGACCGATCTCGGGATCGACGGCTGCGGACTGCCCATCGTCCCGGTATCGCTGACGAATCTGGCGCGCGCCTTCGCGACCCTGGCCACCGCCCCCGAAGGCACACCCGAACGCAGAATCGCCTCGGCGTTGCGCGCGCACCCGCGGGTGATTTCCGGCACCAACGGCCCTGATCTGCTGACGATGAACGCGGTCCCGGAACTGATCTGCAAGATCGGTGCCGACGGTGTGCACGCGGGAGCACTACCGGACGGCCGCGCCTTCGCCTACAAAATCGACGACGGCGCCGACCGCGCCAGAATCCCGCTGACCATGGCAGTCCTGCAGCGTATGGGTGTCGCCTGGTCGGACGAGCTGGCAGCCCTCGCGGCCCCACCCGTTCTGGGCGGCGGAACCCGGGTGGGTGTGATCCGCGCCATACCCGGTGCGGTTACGCCTGGCGACTGAGCGGCGAAACATCGGCAAACCGGTCCGTCGAACCGGCGGATAGCCGACTCGTGGAAGCGCGACGGCCGGACACGCGCTAAAGTGTCTGTCAGGAAGATATTAATTCGAACGGGGCCGCCACCAATCCCCAGGCCGCCCCGCTGTGACGCGAGGGGGTCAGCCATGGGCCGTGGCCGGGCTAAGGCAAAGCAGACCAAGGTTGCACGCGAGTTGAAGTACAGCTCGCCGTCGACCGACTTCTCGAGCCTTCAGCGCGAGCTTTCCGGTAGCGACAACGCCTATCCCGGTGGTGTCCTCTCGGATGAGCACGACGCGGACGACTCGTTGCCCAAGTGGGACGACGAAGATAAGTACGACGACTGGCGCCGCTGACCAGATGTATACGCTCGGGGGAGGCTGCAGGGCCTCCCCTTTGACCGTTGACGCCGGTTCGCGCCGTTTCCTGCTGGTTTTCCCGGCGGTGGACGACGTGAACCGGCGACCCGGTCCGGAACGCAGCATCTGATCACGGCACCGCAGCAGAACGAACGGGCGGCCCATCGGGCCGCCTGCTCGTCGAACCGGCGTTTTACGGCTCGCTGGCCCGGGTTCGCCCCGGGTGGTATTCGACCTCCGGTGCACAACCGGCGACAGAACACGATCACACGCCGGAATACACCGCGGAAACACAACGGCCGGAACGCCTTCGTAGAGAAGGCGAACCGGCCGTCGCGGCATCCATGGGATCAGAAGCGCGGATGATCGCCCAGCAGAACCGCACGCGGGGCATCCACATCCTTGGCCTTCTTCACGCTGCCCAGCGTCCAGCATTCGATATGGCGGGCGGTCAGCACCGCCAGCGCGCGATCGACATCCTCGGGCGCCACCACGGCGACCATTCCGACGCCCATATTGAACGTCTTCTCCATCTCCACCCGGTCCACCCGGCCGCGCTGCGCGATCATCTTGAAAACCGGTGCCGGATTCCAGGTCCCGCGGTCGAGTTCGGCCACCAGCCCCGCGGGCAACACCCGGGCAAGGTTCGCGGCCAGGCCGCCGCCGGTGATATGCGAGAAGGTCCGCACATCGGTCTCGGCTATCAACGCCAGGCAATCCTTGGCATAGATACGGGTCGGCTCCAGCAACTCCTCACCGAGAGTGCGGCCGAACTCCTCCACATGCCCCGTCAGCGCCATCCGGTCGATCTCCAGCAGCACCTTGCGCGCCAGACTGTAGCCGTTGGAATGCAATCCGGACGAGCCCATGGCGATGACCACGTCACCCGGACGGACCCGGTCGGGCCCGAGCAGATCATCGGCCTCGACCACACCGACCCCGGTCGCCGACAGATCGTAATCCTGAGCACCCATCATCCCCGGATGCTCGGCCGTCTCACCACCCAGCAACGCGCATCCGGCACGGACACACCCCTCGGCGATACCCGCCACCAGCTCGGCCACCCGCTCCGGCACCACCTTGCCGACCGCGATGTAATCCTGCAGGAACAACGGCTCGGCCCCGCAGACCACCAGATCGTCGACAACCATCGCCACCAGGTCCAGCCCCACGGTGTCGTGCTTGTCCAGGGCCTGCGCCACCGCGATCTTCGTACCGACCCCGTCGGTCGACGAAGCCAGCAGCGGCTCCCGATAGCTCTTCTTCAGCGCGAACAATCCGGCGAAGCCACCGATCCCGCCCTGCACCTCGGGACGGCTCGCCTTGCGCGCCAGCGGGGCGAACAACTCGACAGCCCGGTCACCGGCCTCGATATCCACTCCAGCTGCGGCATAGGACGCACCGGCACCGGTGGGGTTCTGCTCAGTCATTGTCGGGGAAAGCTCCAAACCGAATCAGCGGATAATTGCCTGCTCAGAGTTTATGGCGTCGGCTCGGACGGCGGGGGGGCGGGCTGTGTTTATTTGCCCCGCCTTCGGCGGGGCGGGGTCGGGGCCCTATTAACCCCGGTTCTTCACTCCTGCGCTCAGTCGCTGCGCTCCTTCGCTTCGTCGCTCCAGAACCGGGGCGGGCCCCGACCGCGGATGTGGACCATCAGAAGGTAGTGAAGGGACAGGCGAGTCGGAGGTCGGTGGTGGGCCACACCCTTTACGGCCAGGGCCAGATCTCACCTTGATACAGGATCCCACTCCGATTGATCCGACACCTACTTCAGGGGCGGCTGAGGGCGCTGGCGTTGGCGTTCTCGGTGAGGACCCGGGACTGGGAGCGGCCGCCGAATTCCAGCAGGTTCTTGCCGATAGCGGCCTCGGTGGGCAGCGGGATCGGGTAGTCGCCGTCGAAACAGGCACAACACAGGCGAGTGCGGGGCTGTTCGGTGGCGGCGACCATGCCGTCGATCGAGATGTAGCCGAGGGTGTCGGCGCCGATGGAGCGGCGGACACCCTCCACCATGTCGTGCATCGCGTCCGGGTCGGTGGACGGGCCGCCGGCACCAGCGGGGTCGATGCCGGCGTTGTTGGCGACCAGTTCGGCGCGAGAGGCGAAATCGATACCGTAGAAGCACGGCCATTTCACCGGCGGGGAGGCGATCCGGACATGGATTTCCAGGGCACCGGCTTCACGGAGCATCCGGATGAGCGCACGCTGGGTGTTGCCGCGGACGATCGAATCGTCCACCACGATGAGGCGTTTACCGCGGATCACTTCGCGCAGCGGATTGAGTTTCAACCGGATACCGAGCTGGCGGATGGTCTGGCTGGGCTGGATGAAGGTCCGGCCGACGTAGGCGTTCTTCATCAGGCCCTGTCCGTAGGGCAGGCCGGATCCCTGCGCGTAACCGACGGCGGCGGGGGTGCCTGATTCGGGGACGGGGATGACCAGGTCGGCGTCGATCGGGTGCTCGGCGGCGAGGCGGCGGCCGATATCGACGCGGGTGGCGTGGATCGAGCGCCCGGAGATCGCGCTGTCGGGGCGGGCCAGGTACACGTACTCGAAAACGCAGCCCTTCGGTTCGGGATTGGCGAATCGCGACGAGCGGACACCGTCGGCGTCGATGGCGAGCAATTCACCCGGTTCGATCTCGCGGACGAAGGAGGCTCCGACGATATCGAGGGCGGCAGTCTCGCTGGCGACCACCCAGCCACGTTCCAGGCGGCCCAGTACCAACGGGCGGACACCGTGCGGATCGCGGGCGGCGTACAGAGTGTGCTCATCCATGAACGTCAGGCAGAAGGCGCCACGCACCGTGGGCAGCAACTCCATGGCGGCCTGTTCGATACTCGAATCCGCGGACGCGTGCGCCAGTAGCGCGGTCATCACATCGGAATCGGAGGTCGCCGAGACCGCTCCGGGGCGGCCGGGGCCGGCGACCAGGCCCAGCTCACGTGCCCGGTCGGCCAGTTCGGCGGTATTGACCAGGTTGCCGTTGTGGCCGAGCGCGAGCCCGGAACCGACGGCGGTGGTGCGGAAGATCGGCTGCGCGTTCTCCCAGGTGGTGGCTCCGGTGGTGGAATAGCGGCAGTGGCCGATGGCGACATGGCCCGGCATGGCGGCCAGGGTCTGCTCGTCGAATACCTGACTGACCAGGCCGAGATCCTTGAAGACCAGCACCTGTGAGCCGTCGGAGACCGCGATACCCGCGGCTTCCTGCCCGCGGTGTTGCAGGGCATAGAGGCCGTAGTAGGTGAGTTTGGCCACGTCCTCCCCAGGAGCCCAGACTCCGAAGACTCCGCATTCCTCGCGGGGCGGGTTCTCGGTCTCGTCGGTTGCGGTGGGATTGCTGACAGCCGGTTGGTCGGCGTGGGTCACCGTGCGCTCCCTGGTAGGGCGGGTGTGGGGGCACTCGTCATTCTACGGGTGTGTCGCGCTTGCGCGTCACCGGATCAGCACTCCGGCAGCAAGCGGTGTCTCGGGCCCCACCACCGGGAGCCGGGACCGGCGGCGAGATGGTCCAGCAAACCGCAATACCCAGTTAACCCCCCTTTCACCTGCTGAAACAGTGAGTGGTCCGGCTTTCGCGGGGACCCTGCCGGACCGCCGGGGCGATCCCCGGTGTCGCCGAGCCATAAGCCCCGCGCGCCACCCAGCGCAACGTGGGCGATATCACCCGGTAGCGCACCTCGCGTACAGGCCGCGCGCGCAGCTCATCTGGCGCGGCCGAGCAGGCGCCCGCCGGGCGGCAGATAACTGTCCACTTCGGCGCCGAGGTCTTTGGCGGCGGTGGCGATATCGGCGGGCGCGAGCCGGGCGTCGACGACGAAGGGTGAGCCCGCGGTGGCGCGCCGATTCCAGGGGGGAGAGAACTCCAGATCCAGACCGATCGCCAACGCGATCTCACCGCCGTCGCGGGTGGCCGTGAAACTCAGGTTGGGTTCGGTGAAGGCCAGCCGAGCCGGACCGTGCGCCGGCTTACCGCTCGTTCCGGCCTCGGCGGCGATCCGCCGTAGCCAGTCCGCCAGTTCGACCGTGTCGTCCAGACTCAACGCCTGCCAGCGGAAGGACCAGTTCCCCTCGGGGCAGTTGGCGGTGCCGGCGATCACCAGCCAGCTGTACCGGATTCGCGGATCGATATGTTCCGGAAACTGGTATCCGGCAACAGAGAGCTCCACGCCGTACCCATCGCTGTCGATCAATCTCACCGGCGAAGTGTTTCATCATCGGGGCGATCGCGCCCGGGGTCGGCGCGGATAAGGCGGCGCTCCTGGGAAATACACACGCGCGGCGAAATTCTCGACCACCGTGACAGCGGGGCTGTCCGGGCTGCACTGCGGCGGCCACACCGCCCGTCCACAGATCGACACGAAGCCCGATGTGATCATCACCGAGATGTCCGCGATTCGACGCGCTCCGACGATGGCCGGCCGACTTCCGGCGGAGCGGACGCGGCCAGGCGGGACAGCACAGCGCCGCCGGCGTTGACCGACCAGTGCAGCAGCGCGGGCGCGGTGGCACTTCCCGTGTGCCGGTCGAGGGCGCTGAAAAGCAAGCCGGAGACGCCGGTGAACCCGACGGTCGCCCAGATGTTGTCGCCCGCGGCGCGGGCCGGGTGCACATGCCAGAGCCCGAAGACCGCCGCACCGGCGACGGAACCTGCCTTACTTCCTAATTCGCTGTCCAGTAGAGGATCCAGCGTGCCTCGAAAGATCAGTTCCTCGGTGTAGACGGTGCCGAGGAGAATATGCACAGCGACCCATTCCACGGTGCTCACATCCGCGGCCCGATCATTCGAGCCGCCGAGGGTCCGGCGCACCGGCGGGATGAGCAGTGCCGCCGCGTATCCCGCGGCGACGACCCCGGCGCATCCGATCCCATAGCGGAGGCCCCGCCCGGAAATCCAGTTCGGGCGGCCGTCGAACATCAGAGCGTAGCCGGTGGCAGCCGCCGTATTGGCAACAGTGCGGCCACGCCGATCGAGCGCGAGACGAGGCAGCAGCCAGTTGTTCCAGAGCAGTGGCGCGGTCACCGCGGCGAGTATCCGGGCTTTCACTTCACTTCCCGCTCATACGCTTCGTAGGCTTCGATCTCGAGCCTGATCCGCTCCGCCAGTCCGGGATTCCAGTCCGGCGGACTGGTGACCGCGGCCCACCCGTCCAGTACCAGGCTGCCGTACCGATGGCCGTGACCGTCCCGGACGCCCTGCGCATTGGTGAGATCCGCGCTGACCTGCCAGAAGGTGACCAGCGGTACCCAGCGCATTCGCGGCGAGACATCGGGGCCGCGGGGTTCCGACAACCAATCCGGCCGGGAGAAGACGAGATCCGGTGACCACCAGACGATCGGGTCGGAGGCATGTTGCAGATAGGCGATCCGCGGCGCCCGCCATTCCGGTCCGGGACGGTCCAGATCGTCGCGGTCACCGGCGAATCGGATCACCAGGCCGTCCGCGTAGACCGGTTCGGTCTCCGGCGACCCCGGATCACGCCGGCTCACGAACTGTTGCCAGAGGCGATTGGAGTTCGGCGGACCCACCCACAGAGCACCGTCCACCTTCTCGCGCAGATCGGCCAGCCCGTCGAACGCGCCCTCGGACCCCTGGGAGCCGAGGCTCTCGCCGTATACCAGCAACTTCGGCCGGTCCTCGGCCGGGCGGGTGAGAGTATGGCGGTACACCGCGTCGAACAGCGCCCGGCCCGACGCGGCGACTTTGTCACGATCGGCCAGGAAAGACAGCGCGCTGGGCAGGTACGAGTACTGAGTGGCGACGAGCGCGGAATCTCCCCCGTACATGTATTCGATCGCGTTGGCGGCCATGGAGTTGACCCAGCCCGTCCCGGTGGTGGTGACCACCACCAGCACTTCCCTTTCGAAGGCACCGGTCCGCTCCAGTTCGGCGACCGCCAGATCGGCTTGGCTCATCTCGGTGCCCTCGACCGATTCCAGTCCGACGTAGGCGCGGATCGGTTCCTCGGCGGGCCGGCCGGTGACCCAGGAGATGCGCTGGGCGCTCGGTCCGTGCGAGACGAACCAGCGGCCCTCGAACCCGAGGGTCTCCCAAGGCGCCAAGGACTCCGGGCTGCCCGAGCGTTCGGGAAGGCCGGGTTGCACGGCATGTTCGGAGGTGTAGTCGTTGCGCACACTGAACGCCGAGTTGGCAGCGGCGAAGAAGGCGCGTGAGGCGACCCCGTTGAACAGGGTCACCACCAGTAGCACCAGAACCAGGAAACCCGCCGACGGAGCCAGCTCACGCGGGATCTTCACCCAGCGGTTCAGCTGGCGGGCCAGGTAGAGGATGAGTTCACGTACGGTGCGGTAGCAGGCGACCACCAGTACCCCGACCGTCACGCTCAGGCCGCCGGTACGCAGATACGCGGGCGTGGTGGTGCCTTCCATCCCCATCAGCGCGGTGATCTCACGCTGCCAGTGCGCCGACTGCACCAGCATGAAGCCCGCGCTCACCGCGGCCGTGATCACCACAGCGGACTTCATCGCGTACCGGGTCCAGGTGGGCGGGGACGGGATCCGGGCGAGCCGGGGCCGCACCCACAGGCGGAACAGCCATTCCAGCAGGCAGCCCACGCCGTACCCGATGGCCGCGTTGATCCCGCTGATCAGCCCCTGGAACATCCAGTCGCGCGGGAGCAGCGACGGTGAGACCGACAGTGCGAAGAAAACCGTCGCGACCACCAGACCCACATAGTTCAGATCGATGATCCGCTCGGTCCGCCGGACCACGGCGACACACCGCCGCCGCAATCTGGTCACGGAATCGGCGGTTTCCAGCACCTGTCCAGTATGGCGGGCGGGACCGGCGCCGGAGGGTGGCCCGGGTCACCTCCGGCGCGCCAGCCGTGGTCCGGGGTCAGGCGTGACCGCCGAAAAGCGCGGGCAGAGTGCCTTCGTGCGCGGCGCGCAGCTCGGCCATGGGGACCGAGAACTGGCCCTGGACCTCGACCGAATCCGAACCCTGGTCGACGACACCGATACGCACCCAGGGCAGCTCCCGCGCAGTGCACATCCGGGTGAAGCGGGTCTCCTCCGAGCGCGGCACCGCGACCAGTACGCGTCCCGCCGATTCGGAGAACAGCGTGACGAACGGGTCGGCATCCTCGGGCAGCAGGATGCGGCAGCCGGTCTCGCCGGCCAGGGCGGCTTCGACGACGGTTTGCGCCAGCCCGCCCTCGGACAGGTCGTGGGCGGCGCTGATCATGCCGTCGCGCGAGCCCGCGGTGAGTACATCGGCGAGCAGTTTCTCGCGAGTGAAGTCGACCCGCGGGGGCAGTCCGCCCAGATGGCCGTGGGCCACCTGCGACCAGACCGAACCACCGAATTCGTCGCGGGTATCACCCAAGAGGATCAGCGTCTCCCCCGGCTCCAGGCCGAGTCCGGTGGGGATCCGGCGGTGGACATCGTCGATGACACCCAGCACACCGACCACCGGAGTCGGGAGGATGGCGTTCTCACCGGTCTGGTTGTAGAAGCTGACATTGCCGCCGGTCACCGGGATACCGAGTTCCACACAGCCGTCCGCGAGGCCGCGCACGGCCTGCTGGAACTGCCACATCACGCCCGGATCCTCCGGCGACCCGAAGTTCAGGCAATTGGTGACCGCTTTCGGAGTGGCACCGGTGACCGCCACGTTCCGGTACGCCTCGGCCAGGGCCAGCCGTGCGCCGGTGTACGGGTCGAGCTTGGTGTAGTGGCCGGACGCGTCGGTGGCCAGCGCGATACCGCGACCGGTCTCCTCGTCGATGCGGATCATGCCGGCGTCGGCCTGCTCGGCGAGCACGGTGTTACCGCGGACGTAGCGGTCGTACTGTTCGGTGATCCAGCGGCGGCTGCACAGCTGCGGGCTGGCGACCAACTTCAGCAGGGTCTCGCGCAGTTCCTCGGCGGTTTTGGGCCGGGGCAGGTTGTCCGGGGTATCGGCGTTGAGCGCGTCCTGGTCGGCGGGGCGCCGCACCGGGCGCTCGTACACGGGGCCTTCGTGGGCGACGGTGCGCGGCGGTACGTCCACCACGGTCTCGCCGTGCCAGGTGACCTCCAGCCGCTCGCCGTCGGTCACCTCACCGATCACCGTGGCGAGCACATCCCATTTCGCGCAGACCGCGAGGAAGGCGTCCACGTTCTCCGGAGTCACCACCGCGCACATCCGCTCCTGCGATTCACTCGACAGGACCTCCGCGGGGGTCATATCGGCCGCACGCAGCGGTACCCGGTCGAGTTCGATACGCATGCCGCCGTCACCGGCGGCGGCCAGTTCGGAGGTGGCGCAGGACAGCCCGGCGCCGCCGAGGTCCTGGATACCCACGACCAGCCTGGCGTGGTACAGCTCCAGACAGCATTCGATCAGCACCTTCTCGGTGAACGGATCGCCCACCTGGACGCTCGGCAGTTTCTTGCGGCCGGTCCCGGAATCGTCCCCGGAGAAGGTGTCCGAGGCGAGCACCGAGACGCCGCCGATACCGTCGAGCCCGGTGCGTGCCCCGAAGAGGATGATCTTGTTCCCGGCGCCGGAGGCGAAGGCCAAGTGCAGGTCCTCGACCCGCATAACGCCTGCACACAGTGCGTTGACCAGCGGATTCCCCTGATACGACGCGTCGAAGACAGTTTCGCCGCCGATATTGGGCAGGCCCAGGGAGTTGCCGTAACCACCGACCCCGCGCACCACGCCGTCCAGTACCCGGCGCGTATCGGGCGCGTCGACAGCGCCGAAACGCAACTGGTCCATGACCGCGATCGGACGTGCACCCATGGCCATGATGTCGCGCACGATCCCGCCGACACCGGTGGCCGCGCCCTGATACGGCTCGACGTAAGAGGGATGGTTGTGACTCTCCACCTTGAAGGTGACCGCCCAGCCGTCGCCGATATCGACCACACCGGCGTTCTCGCCGATACCGGCGAGCATGGCCGAACGCATCTCTTCGGTGGTCGTCTCACCGAAGTAGCGCAGATGCACCTTCGAGGACTTGTAGGAACAGTGTTCGCTCCACATCACCGAATACATGGCGAGCTCGGCATCAGTGGGCCGGCGCCCCAGAATATCCCTGATCCGGGCGTATTCGTCGTCCTTGAGGCCGAGCTCGGCGTACGGCTGCGGCGTATCCGGGGTGGCGGCGGCGGTGGCGACCGTATCGACCTGATCATTGACATCCTCCTCACCGTGAACGGTGGGGGTTCTCTGACTCACGACAGAGGGTTCCTGTTTCATCGACGGTCGCCTTCCTGCATCAGCTGCGGGACGGTCTCACACCATCTCCGCAGGCGAGCACCGCAAGCCCTGCGGCGCGTATGTTCTTGGCGGCGTTGATATCCCGATCGTGGGAGGCACCGCAAAGGCACGTCCAATCGCGGACACGCAACGGCAAGGAATCGTTGATCCGGCCGCACGTCGAGCATGTCTTGCTCGACGGATAGAACCGATCGATCGCCACCACTGTGCGCCCGTACCAGTCCGCCTTGTACTCCAGCATGGTGCGGAACTCCGACCATGATGCATCCGAAATCGCACGTGCCAGCGAGCGGTTCCGAACCATGTTGCGCACACTCAGGTCCTCGATGGCGATCACTTGGCTTTCGCGCACCAGTCGAGTCGACAGCTTGTGCAGATGGTCCCTGCGGCGGTCTGCGATCCGCGCATGGATGCGAGCTACTCTCAGCCGGGCTTTGGCCCTGTTGCTGGAGCCCTTTAGTTTCTTCGACAGCGCCCGCTGAGCTTTCACCATGCGGGCACGGTCTTTCTTCTCGTGCCGGGGGTTGCTGACCTTCTCCCCGGTCGATAGGGCGTACAGCGATGTTATCCCAGCATCCAGCCCGATCGTCCCATCGGTCGGGGCATGCGGGGTGATCTTTTCCTCTACCAGGATCGAGATGTGATACCGATCCCCCGAATCCCGGGACACCGTGACCTGCGACGGCTCCGCACCCGCCGGGAGTGGGCGAGACCAGTGGATATCCAACGCCTCGGCTTGCTTCGCGAGCTTGATGCGACCGTCGCGGAAGGTGAAGCAGTTCGCGAAGTAGGTCGCCGAGTCCTTCGACCTGCCCTTCTTCTTGAACCGCGGATAGCGGGCCTGCTTGCGCCAGAACTTGTCGTACGCGCCCTGCAGATTCCGCAACGCCGCCTGCAACGGCCCCTTCGACGGCTCGGTCAACCACTCGGTCTCGCGTTCGCGCTTCCACTGCGTGAGCAGCTTGTCGGACTCCGCGTATGAGATGCGGCGCTGCTCCTGAGTCCAGGCGCGCGAACGTTCCGCCAACGCCCGGTTGTAAACGTAGCGGACGCAGCCGAAGGTTCGGGCCAGCTGTTCTGCCTGCTCGCCCGTCGGATAGAAGCGGTACTTGTAAGCCCGCTTCACCACCTTCGCCGCCACACTTGACACAGTAGCAAGCTAGCGTGCCACAGAATTGATCCGCCACCGCAGCAGTCGACGAGGGGGCCTGTGCGCTAGGTTTTCCGGTCACGAGATGCTGGGATCCTTTCGTGGGTTCGGCGTGCCGGCGCACGGGCTCATGTCCTTCAGGTACGTACCGCAAGTCGCGACTGGTGTACGGCATCGGCGCCGCAGGAATCGGAAAACGGTCGGGGTCGGACCGGGGGCCTCGACAGGGTTGATCCAGCACGAATCTTACGTTCACCTGCGCCGGGTCGTTTGCCGACCCCATCGGGAGCGAGCCGCCCGGGAACCTGACTGCACGACTCAGTTCTTCGGAGCGAGGAAGGCTGCCAGCGCCGCCGCGTAGGCGCTGATATCCGCCGCGCCCATCAGCTCTCGCGCCGAATGCATGGCCAGCTGCGGCGCACCCACGTCCACCGTCGGCATCCCGGTGCGCGCCGCGGTCATCGGGCCGATGGTGGAACCGCACGGCAGATCGGCGCGGTGCACATAACGCTGCATCGGCACCCCCGCCCGGTCACACGCCAGCGCGAACGCACCGGCGCCGACGGCGTCGGTGGCGTAGCGCAGGTTCTGGTTGACCTTCAGCACCGGGCCGCCGTTGATCTGGATCCCGTGCGAGGGTTCGTGCCGCTCCGGATAGTTCGGATGGGTTGCGTGCGCCATATCCCCGGACGCGCACACCGACCCCGCGACCGCCGCCAGGAAATCGGCGCGGCCGCCACCGCGGGCCAGCACGATCCGCTCCAGCACCGTGGGCAGCAGCTCGGACTGCGCACCCCGATCGGATTGACTGCCGACCTCCTCGTGGTCGAAAACAGCGAGCACCGGGACGGCGGCACCCGGGTCCTCGACCGCGGCGCGGAAGGCATGCAGACCCGCGTAGCAGGTGCCCTGGTTGTCCAGGCGCGGCGCGCTGATCAGGTCCCGGCCGGCGCCGATCACCCGGCTCGGAGCCAGATCGTGGGTCATCAGCTCCCAGCCCAGCACCGACCCTGGATCGACCCCGGCGGATTCGGCCACATAGTCGAGGAACGAGACGGGTTCGCTGCCCACACCCCAGATGGCGTTCACATGCCGCTGCGGGTCCAGCGTCACCCCGCGCCGATCCTCGGACAGATGGATGGCCAGCTGCGGCACCCGCAGAATCGGTTCGTCGATCCGCACCAGCCGTTCGGCCAGCCCGGACCCCTCCCGCACGCTGAGCCGACCGGAGATCCCCAGTTCCCGATCCAGCCACGAGTTCAGCCACGCGCCGCCGTACGGTTCCAGCCGTACCAGCTGCCAGCCCGCGACGGTCAGATCGGGATGCTGTTTGACCCGCAGGTTCGGGCTGTCGCTGTGTGCGCCCACCACCCGGAACGGCCCCGCCTGCGCCGGATCGGCCCAGGCCACGAGGGACCCGCCGCGCACGATGTAATAGCGGCCTCCCGCGCTGGGCCAGGGCTGGGTCTCCGCGAGACGGACGAACCCGTGGGCATCCAGATCCTCGGCGATCGTCCGGCAGACATGGAACGGTGAGGGAGACGCGTCGATGAACTCACACAACCCGGCGGCCGAAGCCGCGACAGCAGAACTCGGCATGATGTGACATTAAGCGTGGTTGCCTGTGTCGGGTGCGGGGCCCTCGGTCTGGTCGGCTGTTGCTGAGGAGCCGACAAGGATGAGATCGGTCCCGCAGGTGTGCGTGATACCCGGACCTGCGTTACGCCGCCGATCCGCCGAGAACCCGCGGGTCCACATGCCGACCGAGACTACGAGCAGGTCACATCTCCCCCTTCGCCGGCGAGCGCGGTCCGAATCATGCCGCCCCGTGCGCATCGACTCCCCCACACAGGATCCCGGTACACACCTGTGTGCGCACCGGGATCCCGCGGCGAGTCAGGAAGCGACCAGCGCGTCCAATACCGACAGGAACAACCCCAGCCCGTCATCACTCGGCCCGGTCAGAGCTTCGGTCGCGTGTTCCGGGTGCGGCATGAGCCCCACCACCCGCTTGTTCTCCGACGCGATACCCGCGATCGAACGCTGCGACCCGTTGAGGTTGTCGCCCGCGTAGCGGAACACCACCCGGCCTTCGCCTTCGAGTTCGTCCAGCACCGACTGCGGGGCCTGATAGCGACCTTCCCCGGATTTCAGCGGGACCAGGATCTGCGCGCCCGGTTCGTAGCGGGAGGTCCACGCGGTATCGGCCGCTTCGACACTCAGCCACTGGTCGCGGCAGATGAAATGCAGGCCTTCGTTGCGGGTGAGAGCCCCGGGCAGCAGGCCCGCCTCGCACAGCACCTGAAAGCCGTTGCAGATCCCGAGTACCGGCATACCTTTACCGGCGGCTTCCACGACCGCGCCCATCACGGGGGCGAATCGGGCGATGGCACCGCAGCGCAGATAGTCGCCGTAAGAGAATCCGCCGGGCACCACGACCGCGTCGACGTCCTTGAGGTCGGCGTCCCCGTGCCACAGGTCGACGGCTTCGCCACCTGCCAAGCGGACCGCACGGGCCGCGTCCACATCGTCGAGGGTGCCGGGGAAAGTGATGACCCCGATGCGGGCGGTCACGGGACGCGCACCACCTTCCAGTCCTCGATCACCGTGTTGGCCAGCAGCGATTCAGCGATCGAAGCGAGTTCGTCGTCGCTGACATCGTCACCGACCTCGAGTTCGAAGCGTTTGCCCTGCCGGACGTCGGTGACGCCTTCGAATCCCAGGCGCGGCAGGGCACCGGCTATGGCCTGCCCCTGCGGATCCAGGATCTCGGCCTTCGGCATCACCTCGACCACGACACGTGCCACAGGTTGCTCCTCACAAAAAGGGGGATGAGCTGCGCCCGGCGTCGGCGCCGGGACGCGGATGGGTTACCTGAGCAGCCTAATTGCCCGATGGCCGGACGGTCGCGGCGGGTGACCGAACATATGCAGTACTAGCCTTGCGTGCATGCATGTAGCCCATTTCGGTCACTCCTGCGTACTCGTCGAACTGAACGGGAAGAAGATCCTCTTCGATCCCGGCGCGTTCTCCCACGGTTTCGAAGGCCTCACCGGACTGGACGCGATCGCCGTCACCCATCAGCACGCCGACCATATCGATCCCGACCGGATCGATCCGCTGATCGAGGCGAATCCCGGCGCGCGTCTGTTCTCCGATCCGCAGACCGCGGAGCTGCGGGGCGGGGCCTGGGAGGCGCTGCACGCGGGCAATATCGTCGACCTCGACGGTCTGCGCATCACCGGCGGCGGTGGCCGGCACGCGGTGATCCATCCCGAGATGCCGGTTGTCGACAACACCGTATTCCAGCTGGGCACCGCCGCGAATCCGACCCGGTTCGTACATCCCGGCGATTCGCTGTGGGTTCCGTCCACGCCGGTCGATGTCCTCGCCGTCCCGGCCGCGGCGCCGTGGATGAAGATCAGCGAGGCAGTCGACTACCTGCGCGCGGTGGCACCACGGCTGGCCTTCCCGATCCATTACGGGATCATCGCCGAGCAGGCCTGGGGGGTGTATTTCGGCCGGCTCGACGAAATGCGCAAGGCCGATACCGAATTCACGATCCTGCGACCGGAGGGCGACGCCGAATTCTGAACGCGGAGCCGCTCGGCGGTCAGCGAGTGCGGGTCGACAGGAAGAGCGCCTCGGCGGACGACGCCGGCCTCGTTCGCCGACACCGTATCCCGGTCCCGTCCATCGAGCGTGCACCGGTTCGGCCGACATGCGGCGCGGGTCATCCCGGCTGTGCACGTTCCGCCTCCCGCACCGGGCACTGGGCGTCGGTCGTACACACTCTCCGGTCACAGAGACGGCACACCAGGTCGGCATTGCCGATATCGGAGTGGAGGCCGGTCAGCAGCTTGTCCAGCAGCGCGGCCAGGATTGCGCGTTCGGATGTGTCGAGCGGGGCGAGCACCTGGGTCAAATAGTCGCTGCGGGCGGCCAGGATATCCGCGGCGGCGCGGCGCCCGCGATCCGTGAGCCGGACAGCGATTTCGCGTCCCCGCCCGGTCCGGCGTTCGACGAACTCGCGCCGCAGCAATGTGTCGATCATCCGCGCCGCCGCCGGCTGACTCGAACCCACCCGCCGGCCCAGTTCGGTGCCGCTCAACCCGGGCGATCCCGCCAGCACCACCAGCGCCGCCGCAGCGCTCGCCCCGATACCCGTATCCTCGGTCACCCGTTCGAGCATCAGATCGGTGACCGCCAGGGCCGCGGTGCCGAGCAGGTTCGCGGTCCGGCGATCATGCATGACTCATGCATAACACGGCGATGTGGTTCATCCGGATTCATCCCGGCGGGCCAGGGGTCTCGGGACGAGGAAACCGCCGCCCCACTATCGCCGGAAAGGGGCGGCGGAGCCTCAGGCCGCGCGTACGGCGCGCACCGGTTCCCAGCGGTACACCTCACTGTGCGCACCGTGATAGAGCGCGAGATCCACAGCGTCCAGCATCGCCTGCCGCGGGCCCGGCCGGCCCAGCTGCGCGGCCGAGACCGCCAGACGCAGCATCCCGCCGCGGCGCGCGGTGCGCGCGGCGCCCAGTACCAGTGCGCGACACCACCAGGGTTCGGCGCGGAACCCCTCCCCTATTCCGTACACCCGCCCCTTCTGCACCGCGTTGCGCTCCAGATCGTGGATACCGGTCAACCCGAGCGAGAGCCGGAACCCGAGCTCGGGCAGTGCGGAGATCGCACCGGCCGAGACGTCCCAGCGGGGCGCGGCGAACAACCGGGTACGCAGCCCGACCTGCTCCATGATCCGGTCGGCGGCGGTCAGCCGCAGCAGTGCCTCGTGTTTGGGCAATGCGGCGAATTCGGCCCGGCGCGGTTTGGTGGCTGCCTGGTCGTAGCCGTGCAGCACCACGGCGTCACCGCGACCGCGGCGGCCGCACAGCCAGGTCCGGGTGGTGGGATCGTCGGTCAGCCGGTACCCCCCTTTCAGGCGCGGCGCCACCAGTAGCGACAACCGCACCCCGCGCTGATCCATCTCCTCGGCGAAACCGATCGCCGCGTCCCGAGTGGTTTCCCGGACGCCCGACACCGAAACGAGCAGCTCAGCGTTCATATACCGACAATGACAGGCGCAGGTGTCCATGGCGTGCAGTACCGATGACCTGCGCATGCAGGGCCGGTGACCAGACCGTGCAGTGCGTATGACCGGGCGGCGAACATCGGGATACGATCCGCCGCGCCGCCCGGCCGGCTACTTCTCCCCGAGACCGACCGTGTCCAGCACCCACGCGTACTCGAAGGCGACCTCACGCCATTTCTCGTACCGTCCGCTGACCCCGCCGTGCCCCGCGCTCATCTCTGTTTTGAGCAGCAGCGGCGCGTCGCCGGTTTTGGTGGCGCGCAGTTTCGCGACCCATTTCGCCGGTTCCACGTACAGCACCCGGGTGTCGTTGATGCTGGTGATCGCCAGAATAGCCGGATAATCCTTGGCCTCGACGTTCTCATAGGGCGAATACGATTTCATGTACTCGTAGACGACCTTGTCCGCCAAGGGATTTCCCCACTCGTCCCATTCGATCACGGTGAGCGGCAGCGAGGGGTCGAGGATCGAGGTGAGCGGGTCGACGAACGGCACATTCGCCAGTACACCCACGAAGAGTTCCGGCGCGATATTCGCCACCGCACCCACCAGCAGCCCGCCCGCGCTGCCCCCGTCCGCGATCATCCGGTCCGGCGCCGTGACCCCACTGTCGACGAGATGCCTTGCGCAGGAGACGAAATCGGTGAAAGTGTTCTTCTTGGTGAGAGTTTTGCCGTTCTCGTACCACTGCCGGCCCATCTCACCGCCGCCGCGCACATGCGCGATCGCGAAGACCATGCCGCGGTCGAGCAGCGATAGCCGCGATACCGAGAAGCCCGGATCCATACTCGCCTCGTACGAGCCGTATCCATAGAGCAGCAACGGT
Source organism: Nocardia jinanensis (assembly GCF_014645735.1). Classification (GTDB taxonomy): domain Bacteria; phylum Actinomycetota; class Actinomycetes; order Mycobacteriales; family Mycobacteriaceae; genus Nocardia; species Nocardia jinanensis. Next base: position 161,188 of record NZ_BMMH01000008.1, read on the forward strand.
TTCGGGCCCTCGACCCGATCGGTGTCGCGCCGGGCGACGATCGAGATGGGGATGCGGGTACCGTCCGGTGCCACCGCCCAGTCCCGGTGCTGCACATAGTCGTTCGCGTCGTATCCACCGAGCACCGGCTGCTCCTTGCGCAGCAGCAGCGCACCCGTCTCCACCACATAGTCGAAGACCTGGGTCGGGGTGATGAACGAGGTGAGACCGAGCCGCAGGGTGGGCTGATCCCATTCCGGGCAGGAGCCGAGCCCGGCACTGTAGAGCTCCAGCTCGAAATCGAGTTCCCGTAGTTCGCCGTACCCGTCTGCGTTCAGCGGCCACACCGCGACCCGCGTCAGTGCCTCGCGGCGATAGCTGAGTACCAGCTGCCCGGCGAAGGCATCGATATCCTCGAGCCGGACATCGTCGCGGTGCCCGATAAGGGTGCGCAGCCGGGACGGATCGTCGGCCGGGGCCTCGGCGAGTACGAAATTCTCCGCCTTCACCCCGTCGACCACATCGTTGTGCAGGACCAGGAACCGGTCCTGTCCCGCCACCACCGCGTGCTCCGCCGAATACTCCACCCCTTCGCGGCGCGGCAGCAGCACCCGGAACTCACCGGTCGGATCGTCGGATTCCAAGACCCAGCCCTCGGTGGTGATCTTGGATCCCACCCAGATCATCAGGTACTTCTCCGACCTGGTGGCACCGACACTCACCCAGTACCGTTCGTCCGGCTCGTGGAAGACCTGCACATCCGCGGCCGAGGTATCGCCGAGCCGGTGCCGCCACACGGTGTCGGGCCGCCAGGATTCGTCGACGGTCTGATAGAAAACGTGGCTGCCGTCCAGCGACCAGGTCGCCCCGGGCGCGGTCCGCGGGATCTCGTCGCCGAGCAGTTCACCGGAGCGCAGATCCATGAACCGCAGCGTGTAGCGCTCGTCGCCGGCGGTATCCACCGAGAAGGCCAGCAGGTTCCCGTCATGACTCACCGAGAACGCGCCCAGCGCGAAGAAATCGTGCCCCTCGGCGAGCACATTGCTGTCCAGCAGGACCTGTTCGCCGGGGATCTCGGTCCCGGCCTCCAGCTGCGGCGGGGTCCAGGCGTCGATGCCGGCGGCGTCCGCGTCGATCGGGCACCGGCAGTGCACGCCGTACTGTTTGCCCTCGTAGCTGCGCGAGTAGTACCAGTGGTCGCCGAGCCTGGTCGGCACCGACAGATCGGTCTCCTGGGTGCGGCTCTTGATCTCGTCGAAGATCTTCTCGCGCAGCGGCGCCAGATGCGCCGTCCGGGCCTCGGTATAGGCGTTCTCGGCCTCGAGATGGGCAATCACCTCCGGGTTCTCCTTGTCCCGCAGCCATTCGTATTCGTCGACGAACCGATCGCCGTGGTGTACCCGCTCGAACGGAACCGTCTTCGCCGTGGGCGCGACCGCCGCGGCGGCCACGTCGGTTACCGAACTACCACTGTCAGCCATGGCCACCACCGTAGCGGCCCACGCCGCAGGTCCGGCGCCACCACCGTCCACGGCTGCGGCCGGGGCGAACCGCACTGATCGATCAGGCGCCGATCGCGGGGCCGATAATCGGCCAGGATGCCTTCAGCTGATCGTTCCAGTACGACCAGGAATGCGTGCCGACCGGGCTGTAATCCACCCGGAGCGGAAGCCCCGCCGCGCGGGCCCGGCGTTCGAAGGAGATCACGCAGGTATCGACCGCGAATTCGATCGGCCCGCCGAGCACGATGTTCTCCGGCAACTGCGGTTTCAGTTCCAGCTCGTGCGGCCCGGGCAGGCCGGTGCCGGTGGACAGGAACAGGGTCTTTCCACGCAGCCGGTCCAGCATGAGCGCCGGATTGTGGGCCGCCCAGTCCGGGCTACCGCCGGGACCCCACATATTGTCCGGGTTGCCGCCCCTGGTCATGATCGAGAACTGCACCGCCGCGGTCGCCAGCCCGGTATCGGGGCAGGCGCTGTACCCGGCGACCGCCGTGTACAGCTCGGGGTGCCGAGCCGCGAGGATATACGCGGCGTGCCCACCCATCGACAGACCGCCGATCGCGTTCTGCCCGTTACCGGCGAAATCACCGTCGATGATCGGCGGCAGTTCCCGGGTCAGGAAGGTTTCCCAGCGATAGTGGCCGAGCGCCGGATCGGCACGCTGCCAGTCCGTGAAATAGCTGGCCTTACCGCCGACCGGGAGGACCACGTTCACATTCTTGCCGAGGAAGAACCGTTCGGCGTCGGTCGCATTGGTCCAGGTGCTCTGCTCGGTGCCCGGATCGAGCCCGTCCAGCAGGTAGTAGCTGGACCGGCTGCCGTCGCCCGCCGGATGCAGTACCTGCACCTGCACGACCTGGTTCATGGCGGGGGAGGCGATGAACACCGCCGAACGCGTCGGGCTGAGCTCGTCGATTCGTACGACTTCGGCCGCAGCGGCCGGAGCGGGCTGGAGAACGGGGAGCCCGGCAGCCAAACCGATCACCCCCAGCATCAGTACAGCTATCCGAAGATATCGCACGTTCGCACCTCCCTAGCCCACCCCGGAAACTAGCTCATGCCCATGCTCACCATTCCGACCCGGTGACAGCGCACATACAGCATATTCACAGCAAACATACTGACTATAATCGACAGACGATCTTACGGGCCCATTTGTTCCCGATCCGTGAAACGACCCCCCGGGTGGGAAACCGCCGATCACTCGCCGCGCTGCAACGCGCCTCGGATGGAACCGGCCAGATAATCCAGATCCGCTCGCGGCGGCGTACGCGGCCGCCCCCGCAAACCGAACCCGTCACCCGGAGTGCGCGGAATGACGTGCAGGTGGACGTGGAACACCTCCTGCCCGGCGGTCACCCCGTCGGCGAGGAAGAAGTTCACCCCGTCGCAGGCGACCTCACTGTCCCGCAGTGCCGCCGCCAACCGCTGCCCCACCTGGAAGAGCTTCCCGCCCAGCACCGGATCGAGTTCGGCGAGTTCCCGGGCCGGTTTCTTCGGCACCACCAGCAGATGCCCCGGCGTCATCGGCCGGATATCCAAGAACGCGAGGACGTCGTCGTCCTCGTAGACCTTGCTGGACGGCGCCCGCCCCGCGATGATGTCGGCGAAAATCGAATACGGATCCATGAGTAGCAGTGTTTATTGGCGGCGCCTGCGGCGCCGCTGGCGGGGCCCTATTAACCCCGGTTCTTCACTCCTTCGCTCAGTCGCTGCGCTCCTTCGCTACGTCGCTCCAGAACCGGGGCGGGCCCCGCCACTGAGGTGGACCAACCGTAGAAGAGAGAAGGACGAGAAAAACATCCGGATCCGGACATTCACGCTGATGCAACCCGCATGCGTCGAGGAAGCCGATAACGGTCCCCTCCGCGACCTGGTCCGCATGCGGACCAGGTCGTCGAATGCCGACGCAACCCGCATGCGTCGAGTCTTACGAGACACCTCGAAGGGGTGAGGCCCGTCGCGCCCTTGGCCGGAGGTGCTCAAAGGTCGCGTTTCTCGGACGGCCGACCGCACGTCGCATGAGCCGAAGGCTCGAGTCTCGAGGCCTGAACGGCGAGACCGAGGGGGCCTCGACCCCGCGACGCCGCAGGCGGCGCCAAAAAACACCGCACGTCAGAGAATCGGTGACGGCGTATACCTGGCCGCTTCCGGGTAGGCGGCAACCAGCTTGCCCACCTGGGCCACAACGTCGGCAACCTGCGCATCGGCCGCACCGATGAACGCCGACTTCTCCGCCAGCGCAGCCTCCAGCGCGGCTCGGTCCAGCGGCATCCGGGTGTCGGCGGCCAGCCGGTCCAGCAGATCCGGTTCGCGCCCCTGCTCCCGCATGGCCAGGGCGACAGCCACCGAGTGCTCCTTGATCACCTCGTGCGCGGCCTCCCGTCCGACCCCGGCGCGGACCGCGGCCATGAGGATGCGGGTGGTGGCCAGGAACGGCAGATAACGGTCGAGTTCACGCGCGATCACCGCCGGATAGGCGCCGAATTCGGCGAGCACTGTCAAGAAGGTCTCGATCATGCCGTCGATCGCGAAGAAGGCGTCCGGCAGCGCGACCCGGCGCACCACCGAGCAGAAGACATCGCCCTCGTTCCACTGCGCGCCCGCGAGTTCGGCGGCCATCGAGCCGTATCCGCGCAGCACCACCTGCAGGCCGTTCACACGTTCACAGGATCGGGTGTTCATCTTGTGCGGCATGGCCGAACTGCCGACCTGGCCCGGCTGGAAACCCTCGGTCACCAATTCGTGGCCCGCCATCAGCCGGATGGTGTGGGCCAGCGAGGACTGCGCGGCGCCGATCTGCACCAGCGCGGACAGTACATCGTGGTCCAGGGAACGCGGATAGACCTGCCCCACGCTGGTCAGCACGCTGCCGAAGCCGAGATGCCGGGACACCTGCTGTTCGAGCGCGGTGAGTTTCGCGGCGTCACCGCCCAGCAGATCCAGCATGTCCTGCGCCGTCCCCATCGGACCCTTGATACCGCGCAGCGGGTAGCGGTCGATGAGTTCGCGCAGCCTGGTCAGCCCGATGAGCATTTCGTCGGCGGCCGAGGCGAAACGTTTACCCAGGGTGGTGGCCTGCGCGGCGACATTGTGCGAACGGCCCGCCATCACCAGCGCCTGGTATTCGGCGGCCCGTTCGGCCAGCCGGGCGGCCACCGCGACGCCGTGGGAGTGGATATGTTCCAGCGACAGCCGGATCTGCAACTGTTCCACGTTCTCGGTGAGATCGCGGCTGGTCATCCCCTTGTGGACGTGCTCGTGCCCGGCGAGGGCGTTGAACTCCTCGATCCGGGCCTTCACATCGTGGCGGGTCACCCGCTCACGTTCGGCGATGGAGGCCAGGTTCACCTGTTCGACGACCCGCTGATAGTCCTCGACCACACCGGCCGGCACATCGACACCGAGTTCGGCCTGGGCGCGCAACACCTCCAGCCACAGCCGCCGTTCGAGCACGATCTTCTGCTCGGGAGACCACAGATGCACCAGCTGCGGACTGGCGTAGCGGGTGGCGAGGACGTTGGGGATCAGGTCTGAGGTCACGTCCGGTCAGTCTAGTGACCGGTAGCGGTCGACCGGCTGGTGCGTCGCGGGAGCGACGATATCGATGACCTCCAGCAGGGCGCCGCGGGCCAGCCGCCGGGGTTGCGGGTCGGATTCGCTGAGCGCGGCGACCACCGCGCCGTCGACCACCGCGACCAGCCTGCGCAGTTGTTCGGGCCGCACGATCCGGTCGGATCGGCGCAGCACATCGGAGAGCAGCTCGTCCAGCTGCCCGCGTAGTCGGAGCTGGACCTCCCGCAGTTCGGGATGCCGGGCCGAGGCGACGGTGCGTTCGTAGCGGGCGATCAACCGCCCGCGGGCCCCCTCGTCCACGCCTTCGGGTCCGATCAGCAGGTCGAGCACCAGGTCGACGGTCGCCTCCGCACCGCGACGGCGGTGGGTCACCTCACCGATCCGCCGCCGCATGGCCTCGAGTTCGGCGTTACCGCTGAACTCGACCGCCCGCGCGATCAGATCCTCGAGGGACTCGAAGTAGTAGGTCGTGGAGGCCAGGGGCAGTTCGGCGCGGGTCGCGACCGAGCGATGCCGCACCGCGTCGAAACCACCTTCGAGCAGTAACTCGGCCGCGGCAGCCACCAGCGCCTGGCGACGCCGTTCACCCTTCGGAGTCGTCGCGGTTATCACCGTGCCATCGTGCCAGTCTTCATCAGTACATCCGTGGGGAATCAGGGAAAGGGGAAATAGCCATCGATGTTTCTACCGCATCCACGCGGTGATGTTGTCGTACTGTGCAAAGTTATTGCCGTGCACGGTATTCGTTTCAGGTCCGGCGCAGGTAGTCGCCGAGGCGGGTGAGCGCGGCCTCGATTTCGGCGGTCGCTCCCGCGAAGGAGAGCCGAATGGTGCGGTGCCCGTTGACAATATCGAAATCCAGGCCCGGCGCCAATGCCACTCCGGTGTTCGCCAGCACGTCCGCGCACCAGGCCATGGAGTCCGCGGTGAGATGACCGATATCGGCGTACGCGTAGAAGGCGCCGTCGGCGGGCGCGAGGTCGGTGATACCGAGCCCGGCCAGCCCCTCCAGCAGGATGGCCCGGTTGACCGCGTACCGGTGCACATGGGCGTCGAGTTCGGTCCGCGCCTCGTCACCGAACGCGTGCAGCGCCGCGTACTGCGAGATCGCCGGCGGGCACACGGTCATATTCGACGCCAGCCGCTGTAGCGCCGGACGCAGTTCGGGCGGGGCCAGCATCCAGCCCAGTCGCCAGCCGGTCATCGAGAAGTACTTCGATACCGATCCGATCACCACGCCCGAGCGGGAGGTCTCCCAGGCCGATGCGGTCCGCTCACCACCGTAGGTGATGCCGTGGTAGATCTCGTCGGAGATCAGCAGCGTGCCGTGCGCGTCGCACCAGCCCGCCACCGCGGCGAGTTCGTCCGGATCGATCATGGTGCCGGTGGGGTTGGCGGGGCTGGCCACGATCAGCCCTTTCGGCGGTCGCGGCAGCTCTTCGAGCATGGCGACGGTCGGCTGGAATCTGGTCTCGGCGCGGCAGTCCAATTCGACGACCCGGCAGCCGAGCGCGGTCAGTGTATTGCGATAGGCCGGATAGCCCGGCCGGGCGACCACCACGGTGTCACCGGGATCGAAGGCCGCCAGGAAGATCAGGGTGAACGCGCCGGAGGAACCGGTGGTGACCACGACATCGTCGGGATCCACCGGGTAGCCGTAGCTCCGGTGATGGTGTCCGGCAATAGCCCGGCGGAGCGCCAGGATGCCGAAAGTCTCTGTGTATCCGAATAATTCGGCATCGATGGCCGTCTTGGTGGCGCGCAGGACCGGCGCGGGTGCCGGTGTCGAGGGCTGCCCGGCCGCGAGACTCAGTACGTCGCCGTGCGTTCTGGCGCGTTCGGCGGCGGCTTTCCATACATCCATCACGTAGAAAGGTGGGATGGTCGAGCGCCTGGATTCAATGGACACAGGACCGACGGTAGAACACCGCATCGGGCGCTTCGACAGCTATGGTCTGCTCTGATGCGCGACAAGACCGGCCGGCAGGCCGACGGTCCGCCGACACAGGACCCCGGGTCCACCGCGTCCGGACGCGGGACCGGGTTCCTCCGCCGACGCTGGGCAATACATCTGTCCGCTGCGGTCCGGCAGGGCGGGCGACCGGCCGCGATACCGGAAGGGGCGCCGCCGCGGATCGCCGACTCGGGCGACCACGGCAACGTCGCCCACTCCGGCCGGCGGCCGGCAACCAGGCCGGGCCCGAAGCGGGAATCCGGGGACCACCGCCCGGGGTCCGAGGTCGAGCGTGAGCCCGAGAGTCCCGACGGCGACGCGGCCGACGAGACCGGAGACAATCCCGGCGACCAGCGGATTTCCCTGGATCGCGCAGCCGCCACCGGCGGCGGTCTCGTCATCGCACCGGGTTGGCGGGAACGCGCCGCCGCGGCTCCTCGCGCACCCGGACTTCGGCTGCGCGGCACCTATCGGTGGATCAGGCGATCAGCCGGGGGCCTTCTGCTCCGGCGGCCCACCCGGGCCGATCTCGCCGGACTCATCGCGCGCCGCCCGTCCACCGAGGAGATCACCACCGCGGCCCGGCGGCATCGGGTACTCATCGGCGTCCTACTGCTCACCGTGCTCCTGGCCGCGGGCGACGGTTCCGCCGGCCTACTGGTCACCGATCGGCCACCGGCGCCCGGTATCGCCTATCGCGTGCCGGTCGCTCATCCGCTGCAACTGTCCGCACCGATCCCGTCGGTCCGCCGCTACCTCGACGCCATCGACAACGGCGAACGCCTGCGTGAACAGGCGGTGGTCGCCGCGGCCGCCCGGGCCACCCTGGACCGCGCCAAGGCCGAGGCCGCGGCCGCGGTCGCCGGGCAGGAGCAGCCATGGATCAACAGCGCGCCCACGCCGGGTGGCCTGGAGGGCGGGATCATCCCGCCGGGCGCGATACCGCCCGGAACCGGCGGTTATGTCCTGCCCGCGCCGGGCACCTTCACCTCTGGTTTCGGCAGCCGATGGGGCACCTTCCATCGAGGTATCGATATCGCGGGCCCGATCGGCACCCCGATCTATACCGTCGCGAACGGCACTGTGATCGACGCCGGGCCCGCCTCCGGTTTCGGTCTGTGGGTGCGGATCCGGCACGACGACGGCGCGATCTCCGTATACGGCCATATGTACGACTTCTTCGTATCGGTCGGCGAACGCGTTCCGGCCGGAATGCAGATCGCCCGCATGGGTAACCGCGGCGATTCCACCGGCCCGCATCTGCATTTCGAGATCATCGTGAACGGTCAGCATGTCGACCCGCAGCGCTGGCTGGCCCTACACGGAGTGTCCTATAACTGATCACCATATCGTGGCAAATGCGCAGAATCCGGAATCGAATTCGCCCGGCCATCACTCACGGCTGCTACCTATATCGCCGTAACACCTGGTACATCGATTTCTCTCAGGAGAATAGAACCTTCAGTTATCGTTCTGTTCAACTTTCATTAACCTTCCGCAACCATTCTGTGATTTGCCAGATAACAAACCGCAAGTGCGTATGTCGCACCGTGATCACTTTCATCCGAATGATCCGATGCGGCGGCTCCGCTCCGGCGCGGTCCACTGTGCCACCGAGCGCGGGCAACTGAATTTCCTCGTTCCACAACACGAATCACAAGAGAAGCAGCGCAACAACGGCGCCGACGGCCATAACGCACGGCGGCGTGGTACCACCGCGCTGTCGGAGCCCTCCCATGCATTTACGAAGACTATTACCCCTCGTCGCCGTTGCCGCCGCCGTCGTCATCCCGGCGCAGGCGCACGCGGACGTCCCCGTCGCGGGTATTCCCGCGGAGTTGCAGGATCCCGCGCGGCAGATCCAGCAGGCTTTGCAATGGCAGCTGCCGCAGCCGCAGCAGGATCAGCTGCAGCAGTTCGTCCAGCCGCTGCCGCAGCCGCTACCCGACGTCCTGCCGCCCCCGGTATTCGCCAACGACCTGGACGGCTGGATCCGCAACGCGCTGCACGTCCTCGGCCAGCGCGGTATCCCGGCCAGCTACGAGGGCATCCACCGCAACGCGCTCCGCGAATCCGGCGGTGACCCGCACGCGATCAACACGTGGGACTCCAACGCCGCGGCGGGTATCCCCTCCAAGGGACTCATGCAGGTCATCGATCCCACCTTCACCGCCTACCACGTGGACGGCACCTCATGGGATATCTACGACCCGGTCGCCAATATCGCGGCCGCCTGCAATTACGCCGCCCATCGCTACGGTTCCATCGACAACGTCTTCGGGGCGTACTGATCCGCGGAACGACCGGACGCGGGCGGTGCGGGTGAACGCGCCGCCCGCACTGGCGCTCAGAGGCCGATCCGGCCCTCGACAGCGGCGAGACCGATATCCGAACGGTAGTGACCACCGGTCAGTTTGATCCCGGCCAGCCGGTCGTAGGCGGCCTCCCGGGCCGCGACCAGATCGGCACCGGTACCGACGATACTGAGCACCCGGCCACCCGCGGATATCAGCGCACCGTCCGCACGCAGCGCCGTACCGGCGTGCAGCACAGTTGCCGCGTCGTCGGTCGCCGCATCCCCGGCTCCGGTGATCACATCGCCGGAGCGGGGCCGGGCCGGATAGTATTCCGCGGCCAGTACCACGGTGACCGCGGAGCCACCGCGCCAGCGCGGGGCGGGGACATCGGCCAACGTCCCGGTCGCGGTGGCGTACAACAGTTCCCCGAGCGGGCTCTCCAGCAACGACAGCACCGCCTGCGTCTCCGGATCACCGAAGCGGCAGTTGAACTCCACCACCGCGGGGCCCGCCTCCCCCATCGCCAGCCCGGCGTACAGGAGTCCGCTGAAAGAGTCTCCGCGCCGGACCAATTCGGCGGCCACCGGCGCGACAACTTCATCGACGATCTGCTCGACCGCGCTGCCGGGCAGCCATGGCAGCGGTGTGTAGGCACCCATTCCGCCGGTGTTGGGCCCGGTATCGCCGTCACCGACCCGCTTGTGATCCTGCGCGGGCAGCAGCGGCACCACCGTCTCCCCGTCGACCAGGCAGAACAGTGATACCTCCGGCCCGTCCAGGAAAGACTCCAGCAGCACCGGATGCCCCTGTTCGAGCAGTTCGGCGGCATGCCCGCGGGCGTCCGAACGATCCGGCGTCACCACCACACCCTTACCGGCGGCCAGCCCGTCGTCCTTCACCACCCAGGTCGGGCCGAAACGGTCCAGGGCCGCGTCCAATTCGGCAGGGGTGTCCACGATCTCGCTGTGCGCGGTACGCACCCCGGCCGCCGCCATCACATCCTTGGCGAACGCCTTCGACCCCTCGATCCGGGCCGCGGCGGCCGATGGACCGAAACAGGCGATCCCGGCCGCGCGCACCGCATCGGCCACCCCCAGCACCAGCGGCACCTCCGGACCGATCACCACCAGATCCGCAGCCGCCTCCCGGGCCAGCGCGGCCACCGATTCCCCGGAACTCGGGTCCACCGGCCGCACTTGCGCGTGCTGCGCGATACCGGCGTTACCGGGCGCGGCGACGATCGCGCTCACCGCCGGATCACGGCGCAGCGCAAGGACGAGGGCGTGTTCACGGGCTCCGGAACCGATGACGAGTACTCGCACCCGGACAGCTTATAGGTGCGGTATCGGCCTCCGTCGGGGCAGGTTCACCCCCGGACCCCGCCCGGTACCAGCAAGTTCACCGCGCCGACGGCCGACTGTGGATGATGGTGGAAACACCCTGAACGGGTGGGTAACCCGCGTGCCGGGCCCCAACGACCCCGGCGCGCGCATACGGGAGGACGTGCGCGATGGGTCTGATGGACGGAATCATGGGGAATGCCGGACAGGTGGAGCCGGCCCGGGCCCAACAGGAATATCAACGGCTACTCGGCAACGGAGAACAGGTCTACTCGGCCTACATCCTGGTCCGTGACGCCATGCTGTTCACCAACCGGCGTCTCATCCTCATCGACAAACAGGGCCTGTCCGGGCGGAAGGTGAGCTACCACAGCATCCCCTACCGCTCGATCACCCATTTCGCGGTGGAAACGGCGGGCACCTTCGATCTGGACGCGGAACTGGTGCTGTGGATCGCCGGCACCGACACACCCCTGCAGAAGAAGTTCAATCGCCAGGTCGACATCTACGAGGTCCAGGGCATCCTGTCCCACTTCGTCGGAGCGTGATGCGACACTGCGATACTGCGATACCTCCGCCTTTCGCTGCGGCCTCCGCGGACCGCGTGTACCAGCCTCGGGAGAGGAGCGGTCGACGCCACCTGCCCCGTGCTGCCACGGCGCCATGAACACAACCCCCGCGACGCCGCGGGCGGCGCCGAAAGCACTAGTCTCGGTCCATGGCTTCTGTTTTCAGTGCGATCATCGCGGGTGACCTGCCGGGCCGGTTCGTCTGGGAGGACGACGAATTCGTCGGGTTCCTCACCATCGCTCCGGTGACCCCCGGGCACACCCTCGTGGTCCCCCGGAAGGAGATCGATCAGTGGCAGGACCTCGACCCCGAGGTCTTCGCACGCCTGAACGGGGTCGCGCAGAAGATCGGGCAGGCCGTGCGCGCGGCCTGGGACGCGCCGCGCGCGGGGCTGCTGATCGCCGGGCTCGAGGTTCCGCATCTGCACGTACATGTGTTCCCGGCGTTCACCATGGGCAATTTCGATATCTCCGGGGCCGATCCGAACCCGGCGCCGGAAACCCTCGACGACGCGCAGGCGCGGATCAAGCAGGCATTGCGCGACCTCGGCTACGGCGCGAACGTTCCGGCCTGAATCAGGCCTCGTCCCCGCTGCCCGATGCCGCGGCGGCCGTTTCCGGCCGGTTGCGCGGTAGCCGCACCGTGAAGGTGGCGCCCACCCCGGGTTCACTGTGCACCTCCACGGTGCCGCCGTGCGCGGTCACCAGCGCCTGCACGATCGACAGGCCCAGTCCGGTACCGCCGCTGCCGCGGCTGCGCGAATCGTCGGCCCGATAGAACCGCTCGAAAACCCGCGCTGCCTGGTCCGGCGCCATCCCCGGACCGGTATCGGCCACCTCGAGCCGGACCTCGTCGCGGTCGGGGGTCAGCCGAACGGTCACCGTGGCGTCGGGCGGTGTGTGCACGAGCGCGTTGTTCAGCAGATTCGCCAGCACCTGCCGTAACCGGGCGGCGTCGCCCGGTACCTCCGCGGTGCCGGAGCCGGGCCGCACCTCGAATCGGATCGTATGCTCCGGGTCGCGGCGGCCCTGCGCCGTAGCCACCGCGCGCGCACTGTGTACGGCGTCGCTGGTCAACGTCAGCAGATCGACCGGGGCGTGCTCGACGGGACGCTCGGCATCGAGCCGGGCCAGCATCAGCAGATCCTCGACCAGCAGTCCCATCCGCTTCGACTCCCGTTCGATGCGGTCGAGCAGCATATCCGTATCACCGGTGGCGCCCTGCCGGTACAACTCGGCGAAACCTTTGATGGTGGTCAGCGGCGTCCGCAGTTCGTGGCTGGCGTCGGCGACGAACCGGCGCATCTTCTCCTCGGACCGCCGCGCCGCCTCCTCCGAAGCCTCGGTCGCGGCGAAACCCCGCTGGATCTGCGCCAGCATCGAATTCAGCGACTGTGCCAACCGGTCGACCTCGGTGTTGGTCCCGCGCATCGGCACCCGCCGATGCAGATCCCCGGCCGCGATATCGGCGGCGGTCTCCTCCACCTCGACCAGACGGCGCAGACTACGCCTGATCACGAAGTACGCGGCCACCGCCAGCACCGCCAGCACCAATGCCCCGATCACCAACTCCAGGACAACGAGTCGCTCGACGATCTCCTCGGTCTCGTCCAGCCGCTGCGCCACCACGCTGGTGCCCCGGGAATTCTCCGTGTACCGAACCCGCCACTGTCCGGAACCGCCGTCGGCCGTCCCCGTGGTGAAGGTTCCCGGTCGCATATCTCGCGGCAGCTCGGGCGCTCCGTTACCGATATCGGACTGGAGATACAACCTGCCGAAATCATCTTCGACCCGCGCGTAGTACGGCACGGAGGGTCGCTCCAGACCCGGCTCGCCCGGCAGCGGTGGCGGCCTGTTACCGGGACGTGCCCAGGTCTGCGCCTGCTGCTCCAGTTGCTGATCCACCCGATCGATCAACGCGGCGCGCAGGGCCGACGTCACCGCCACCCCTGAAGCCAGCAATCCCGCGGCCGCCAACGCGACCAGAGCCAATACGAGTGTCACCCGCAACGGAACTGCCGCGAGCCGCCCGGCGGGGCCCCGGCGCCGAGCCGGAACCGCCGGCGACGCGACAGGAAGATCCTCGGTATTCACGACCGGCCGGCGGATTCGCGCATCACATAGCCGACCCCGCGCAAAGTATGGATCAGCCGCTGCGGGCCGGTATCGACCTTCTTGCGCAGATACGACACATAGGTCTCCACCACGCCGACCTCCCCACCGAAGTCGTAACGCCAGACATGATCCAGAATCCGCGGCTTACTCAGCACGGTCCCCGCGTTCACCATGAAATAACGCAGCAGTGTGAACTCGGTGGGTGATAACGCCACCGGCTCCCCGGCCTTGAACACCTCGTGGGTGTCGTCGTCCAACTCGATATCGGCGAATCGGATCCGCGACCGCTCCCGGGCCGGCGCGCTCCCCCCGGCCCGGCGCAGGATGACCCGCAGCCGCGCCACGACCTCTTCCAAACTGAACGGCTTGGTGACATAGTCGTCGGCACCCAGCGTCAAACCGGTCACCTTGTCCTGGATATCGTCCCGGGCGGTCAGGAACAACACGGGCGCATCGATACCGTCGGCCCGCAATCGCCGCAGCAACCCGAACCCGTCCATCCCCGGCATCATCACATCGACGATCAACGCGTCGGGCCGGAACCCGCGCGCCACATCCAGCGCCTGCGCACCATCGGCCGCGGACGCCACCTCGAACCCCTGGAACCGCAAGCTCACGGTCAGCAATTCGACGATCATCGCCTCGTCGTCGACGACCAGCACCCGCGCTTCGGGCGCTCCGCCCTGCGCACCACTCATGCCACCCATCCTGACCCACACCCCTGGCATCTCACTGCGCACTCGCTGTGAACAAGCTGTGTCTGATTGCGGCGCCTGCGGCGCCGCGGGGGCGGGGCCCTATCAACCCCGGTTCTTCACTCCTTCGCTCAGTCGCTGCGCTCCTTCGCTACGTCGCTCCAGAACCGGGGCGGGCCCCGCCACGCATCTCGCCTTCACAACCAAACCCACACCCCGCCTACACGTGCAAGCCCACCCCGCCTTCACAAGCAGATCGATATCCGCCCCTTCGTAAGCAGGTCAACATCCCCACCCCACGAACCGGATTGCCCGCGCCCCACTCGCCCGGCTCACTTCCGGAGCATGCACTCGCGCCAGCTAGTCGTCGTGCGGCCCGGCATCCTCGTAATCGTGGTTGGTGTCGGCCATCAGCGCCTTCCCCGCGACCTGCCCCTGGCCGAGTGCGTCCAGGAACGCCCGCGCCCACCGGTCCACATCGTGGGCGAGTACCTGCCGGCGCAGGGAACGCATGCGGCGGCGGCGGGTTTCGCGGTCGTCGGTGAGGGCGTCGACTATGGCGTCTTTCACGCTGTCCAGGTCGTGGGGGTTGCACAGGTACGACTGGCGGAGTTCGGCGGCGGCGCCGGTGAACTCGCTGAGCACCAGCGTGCCGTTGAGACCGGAGTGGCAGGCCACGTATTCCTTGGCGACCAGGTTCATACCGTCGCGCAGGGGGGTCACCAGCATCACGTCGGAGGCGACGAAGAAGGAGATGAGTTCTTCGCGCGCGATCGGACGGTGCAGGTAGTGCACGACCGGGTAGCCGACCCGGGCGAACTCGCCGTTGATGCGGCCGACCTGCCGTTCGATATCGCCGCGCATCTGGATATAGCTCTCGACCCGTTCCCGGCTGGGGGTGGCCAGCTGCACCATCACAGTTTCCGTCGGGTCGATACGGCCCTCGGCCAGGAGTTCTTCGAGGGCATTGAGCCGGATGTCGATACCTTTGGTGTAGTCGAGGCGGTCGACACCGAGCAGGATGTTCTTGGGGCTGCCGAGTTCGGCGCGGATGCGGGCGGCGCGTTCACGGACCGAGCGCCGGCGGGAGTGTTCGTCGAGACCGGCGGAGTCGATGGAGATCGGGAAGGCACCGACGCGGACCGCCCGGAATCCGACCTGGACGACGCCCATCTTCGACCGCACACCGACGGTGCCGCGGGAGGTGGGCTGACCGGCGAGGCGCCGGGCCAGGTACAAGAAGTTCTGGGCGCCGCCGGGCAGGTGGAAACCGATCAGGTCGGCGCCGAGCAGGCCCTCCACGATCTCGGTGCGCCACGGCATCTGCATGAACAGTTCCACGGGTGGGAACGGGATGTGCAGGAAGAATCCGATGGTGAGGTCCGGGCGCAGCATCCGCAGCATCTTGGGCACGAGTTGCAGCTGGTAGTCCTGTACCCAGACGGTCGCGCCCTCGGCGGCGACTTTCGCGGTCTCCTCCGCGAAACGCCGATTCACCTGGACGTAGGCCGACCACCAAGCCCGGTTGTAGACGGGGCGGACGATGACGTCGTGATACAGCGGCCACAGAGTGGCGTTGGAGAACCCCTCGTAATAGTGAGCGACCTCCTGCGCCGACAGCGGCACCGGATACAGTTCCAGCCCGTCCTCGACGATGGGGTCGACGTCGACATCCGGTACACCGGCCCAGCCGACCCAGGCGCCCCGATTACTGCGCAGGACCGGTTCGAGAGCGGTCACCAGGCCACCGGGACTGCGCTTCCAGCGGCTGCTGCCGTCGGGGAGCTTCTCCAGGTCGACCGGTAGCCGGTTGGCCACGACCACGAAGCCGGAACCGGCCCCGCGCTCGCGCAGGGGTTCGGCGTCCACCGCTTCGGGGAGGGCCTCGGCCGGATCGATCGGACTCTCTACCGGCCCGGAGCCGTTATGATCTCCGGGTCGGTCCGCGGACACGGCGGATTCATCCTCGGGGGTGGAATCGCTGGACGGCTGATCGGTCATCTGGTCCACTCACGCATCCTTTGCGCGGCGCTGAACGCCATGTAGTTGTGTGTGTGTCCGCCGACGTCGCCGTTGGCGCCGGCGGCTGTTTACTCGGTGCGGACTCCCGGGCCGATACCGAGCATCGACAGGAGCATCCGACATTCGTCGGCATCGGCGGCATAGGCGGCCACGACCCGCTGCGCCTGACGAGCGGTCTCGTCGGCGAGGGGTTCCAGTTCGTCGTCGGCGATACCGTTGGCGCTGCTCTTCGCGGCCATCTCGATCCTCCCGGCAGGTGCGCTTGTATGTGAAATGTCAATGGTATCTGCCGGGGGAAGTGGTCGCTCCCGCCGCGGGTAACGTGGCGGGCCCCCTGGGGCTATACCGTTGGCAGCAGAAACGATGAGGAAGGGGCCCGAAGCATGCCGTTGGCCACGGTGAACGGAATATCGCTCAACTATCAGGTCAAGGGAGACCGCGCCAAGGGCACCGACGTCAAAGGCGGCGGCCCGCTGGTGGTGCTGATCATGGGCACCGGTAGCCCCGGCCGCGTGTGGGAACTGCACCAGGTGCCGGCACTGCTGGCCGCCGGATACCGGGTGTGCACTTTCGACAACCGGGGTATAGCGCCCACCTACGAGGCCGCCGACGGGATGACCATCCACGAATTGGTGGCCGATACGGCGGCCCTGATCGAATTCCTGGACGAGGGACCCGCGCTCGTAGCCGGCACCTCGATGGGCGCCCGGGTCGCGCAGGAACTCGCGCTCGCACGACCCGAACTGGTGCGCAAAGCGGTGTTCCTGGCCGGACACGGCCGGCTGGACCAGTTCCAGAAGGTGCTGTCGCTGGGCGAGCACGAGATGGATACGAACGAGGTGCAGCTGCCGGCGAAATACGATGCGGCGCTGACGGCGGTGATGAATCTCTCGCCGGCCACCATGGCCGATACGAACAAGGCCCGGGACTGGCTGGATCTGTTCGAGTTCACCGGTGGCCCGGTTCCCCCCGGCATCCGGGCCCAGCGCCGGATGGACCACGATTTCGATCGACTGCACGCCTACCGCGGTATCACCGTGCCCTGTCTGGCCGTCGGTTTCGCCGACGACCGGATGATCCCGCCGTACCTGGCCAGAGAGGTCGCCGACGCTGTTCCCGGCGGTCGCTACCAGGAGGTTCCCGATGCCGGCCACTACGGCTATCTGGAGCGGCCGGACGCGGTGAACAAGATCTTGCTGGAATTCTTCGCCTCGTGAGGGGAGGGCCCAAAGCTAACGCCGAGCTTGCTAGTGTCGACACATCGTTTGGGTTCGCGACGCGGCAGCCGGATATCCAGACCCGAGCCGCCGGGGCGGGCCCACACAGATCCGAACCCACAACCCACGAGCACCCCAGTGAGGTGAAATGAGCACCAACCCGTTCGACGACGAGGACGGCCGCTTCTTCGTTCTGGTCAACGACGAAGAACAGCACTCCCTGTGGCCCGCCTTCGCCGAGGTACCGGCCGGCTGGCGGGTGGTCTTCGGTGAGGACAGCCGTGCCGCCTGTGTGGAATACGTGGAGCAGAATTGGACCGATATGCGGCCCAAGAGCCTGCGTGACGCCATGGCGGCGGACGAGGCGGCCCGCAAGTAGGTCGCTCGCGGAGCCGGACGATCGGTACAACCGCTGTGCGACACCGCAATCAGGTGTCGCGCGGCGGTCCCGTACGGTTATGATGGCTCCGCTTCTCGCCTCCTTAGCTCAGTGGTAGAGCACTCGCCTTGTAAGCGAAAGGTCGTCAGTTCAATCCTGACAGGGGGCTCCGGACGAAACCGCCGGTCCTGCCGCTGTCCGCGGCAGGACCGGCGGTTTCCGTTTTGCGGTCCAGTTCTCGGACAACGCCGAAGCAGCCCCCACCATTCTTCCGGTGGGGGCTGCTTCGCAACTCTCGGAACATCGATCCGGTGGGCGCCGCACGCGCACCGGCCGGCGGCGGTCAGATCGGGGTGACCGCGGCGACCAGCCACCGATCGTCGGATTTGTCCAGCGCCACCCGGACGCGGCTACCCGTGGTAGTGCCCTGCGGGCTCTCCTTGCTGGTGGTCACCTGATTCAGGAACAGCAGCACGACGGCGTGTGCCCGGTCGGCGGAGACGACTCCCCCGGCCTGGGTGCTCGCCTCGACCGTCAGCTCCTTCTCCTTGGCTCCCGGAACGATCGCCTTGTCGATCAGCTCGAGGTAGTCGGCCTTGAAATCGGGGGCGAGATCCTCGGCGGTCTTGGGCAGTTCCTGGTCCACCGTCTGGAATTCGTAGCTGAACATGGCCGACACCGTGCGGGTCGCCGCCGCCACCGCGTCGGTACGGGACTGTTCGGACTGCCGGTAATCCCAGTACCGGTAGCCCCCGATACCGGCCACCACCGCCGCCGCGACCACGACCACCGCGGTCAGGCCGAGCAGGATTCTGTTACGCACGCTCATTCTCGGTTCCTCTCGGCATGCAGGTTCCTCATGCTGCGTTGGTCCGGCACGACCGCGCACCACCCTCCGTGGTTACGCACCCTGTCTCCTCCGGGCGCTGCCCGGTCACGCTACGAACTTCACGTCCGAGGCGGTCAGCGTGCCGTCGTCGGCCCGCTGCACGGTCACCCGGAATCGGTAGAACCGCTGCTGCTGTTCCTGTGATCCCGCGTTGGTGAGCGTCTGCTTCGCCGCGACCAGGATCACCGCCGATTCCTCGTCGTCGCGTTCGACCGCGGCCTCGATCACCTCGCCGGTCGAGACGACCTTTGCCTGTTTGACGATTTCGGTGAACGGGTCGATCCGGCCGTCGAACTCGGTCTTGAAATCACCCGAGGCCATGGTGAGGATGCGGTCGATATCCTCCTTGGCGGTATCGGCGCGAATGGTGGTCAGGTTGAGCACCGTCTGCCGCGCGGTCGCCACGTATTCGGCGCGGCGCTCGTCGCGCTGCTGGGTGGACTGCACGGCCAGCATCGAGATCACCGCGGCACCGACCAGCCCGAGCACCAGCACTGCCGCCGCGGCGAGGCCGACGATCCGCTTCCAGGACCGGCCGGACCGGACCCCGGTGGATTCCGGTTCGCCCGGATCGGCCTCGTCGGCCGCCGCTTCCTCCGCGGCGCTGCCGGACGAACCGGCTTTCACCAGTCGTACGGTCTCCGCCGCGCCCGCCGATTCGCCGGAGGACACCGCGGCCGCACCTGTGGCGGCTTTTCCGGTCGTGATCTTCTCGGTAACCGCCTCGGTGCCGATTTTCCCGGTGGTCTCGATCGAGACCTTCTCCGTCGTGGCCTCGGTCGCAGCCTTCGCGGTAGCGGCCTCCGCCGCGAGAGCGGCCGCGGCCGTCTCCGTGGTGGCAGCGGCCGGCTGCTCATCGGTGCCGGCCTGTTCCGGCGACCCGGGGGCGACGGCCCCGGGTTCGAGCTTCTCGGTCGCCGCGTCCTCGGCGGGGGGCGGGCCCGCCGTCCGGCTGGCGCGCCTACGGTTACGGCGGGGGTCCTTGGTCTCGCTCATCGTTGCTGCTCCTCGAACATTGCCTGCCAATCCGCGGGTACGGTGCCCGAACCGCCGGGGGCGATATCACCCTGACGGTAGCTGCCTCCATCGCTGCCGGTGTAGACCCCGCTGGCCGGATCGTAGGAGAGTGCGGCGGCGGGGGTGCCTGCGCCCGAGAAACTAGCAGGTGCCGCGGGTACTCCCGCAACCCCCGGCGCCGTATCGGGCGCGGAAGCGGGCGCCACGGGACCCGGCGGTTCGGTCGGCGCCACCGGCTGCGGCGGGCCGAAGGGCGGGTTGGTTCCCTCCGGAACGTAACCGGTGCGGCACAATTCGGGCGACGGCGCCCGGCGGCCGGGAAAGTCCATACACGGAGTATTGCGGATACCGCGGACCGCGGTCTTGTCGTCCTGCGGGACCTTGCAATACAGACCCTTCGGCGTGTCGGGGGTATCGAGTTCGGTCGGTTCGCGCCGCTGATCCGGCGGCAGGAAGCCGGTGGTACACGGCGGCGGATCGTTGAGCACGGTCATGAAGTCGACCAGCGCGCCGTATTCCATCGGCCCGCGTACGGCGGTGAGCAGGGCCGCGATCAGCGGCGGATACACCACCAGGATCTGTTCCAGACCGGAGTGATAGGTGACGCCCACCTGCCCCAGGCTCACCAGATTGTTCACCAGCAACGGCAGCGTCGGCCGCAGATCGTCGAACTGCTGGGTCACCCGCTCCAGCGCCGACGGCCCGCCGGCGAGGATGCTGCGCAGTGCCGGATCGTGGGCACGCAGAGTGTCGGTGACGGTCGCCAGATCCCGGGTCCACGAACGGATCGCCGCATCGGAGTTCACCTGGGTGTCCAGCAACGGCCCGATCTGCTCGATCAGCTGTTTGGTCGGCCCGACATTGTCGTTGGCCTCTTGGACGAGCAGCGAGGCGGAGTCGAGGAAACGCTGCAGATCCGGTCCGGCACCGTTGAAGGCCCGGAACGCTTCGTCGATGACCTGTCGCAGCCGGGTGTCGGCGACGCTGGACAGCAGCCGGTCGGCCTGGTCCAGCAGCGCGCCCACATCCTGCGGGAGCTCGGTCCGGTCCACCGGGATCACGCTGCCGTCGTAGAGGTTGGCATCACCCGGATCCGGCGGGGGCACCAGATCGACGTACTGTTCGCCGATGGCCGAGACGCTGCGGACCAGCGCCGAGGAATCGGCGGGGATCTTGTAGCCGCTGTCGACCGACAACTTCGCCGCGACTCCGTCGTTCGTGAGCCGTACTTCGCGGACCACACCGACATTGGTGCCGCGGAAGGCGACATTGGCGTTCTGGTAGAGCCCGCCGGTGGCGGCCAGTTCCACCGTGACCTCGTAGCGGCCGATCCCGAGCATGGCGGGCACGCCCACGTAGGTGCCGCCCATGATGGCGAGACCGACCACGGTGAGGATCGCGAAAATCGTCAGCTGGATTCGAACGAAACGGGACAGCGTCACCGGCCCTCGCCCCCTTGCGGCTGCTGTCCGGGCATCGGCACGGTCAGTCCCGGTATGGCGGGCAGGCCGGGAATCGGCGGCAGCCCCGGAATCGTCGGTTGCGGCTGTTCACCACCGGCGGGCGCGCCGGGCGGTGGAGCCAGCGGAGCTGTCAGCGGGTTGCCCTGCTGGCCCGCGGCCCCGGCCACCTGACCGAGCGCGACCTCGACGCCGCCGAACATACCGCCGAGTCCGGTGCCGGTGAGGAAGTTGGAATCCAGCCGGGCGCCGGTGAGGTCGACGGTCATGAACAGGTTCAGGTAGTCGCCCTTGATCGCCTTGTCCAGGTTCTTCAACGGGAACGGGAAGGACGCGATGATCTTGAGCGATTCGACGAGGTCGGCACCCGTATCGGAAAGGGTCTGCAGCACCGGAGCCAGATTGGCCAGGTTCGCCTTCAGATCGTCACCGCTGGCGGCGATCAGCCGATTCACCACATCGCTGAGCTCACCCAATTCGGTGATGGTGGTGGTGATGTTCTGTCGCCGATCGGCGAGCACGGTCAGCGCCGGATGGATCTCCTCGATGGCGGCGGCCACCACATCGGTCTGCTGGACGAACTGGCCACTGACCCGGTCCAGCCCCTCCATCGCGGCGATGATGTCGTTGCGCTGCCCGTCGAGGTTGCGGATCAGATCGTTCATCTGCGGCAGGAGGTCGCGCACCTCGTCCTCGTTGCCGACGAGCGCCTTGTTGAGTTCGCTGGTGATGTTCTCCAGCTGCGAGATACCGCCGCCGTTGAGCACCACCGACAGCGAGGACAGCACCTGCTCGGTGGTCGGATAGACCCCGGCGCGATCCAACGGGATCACATCACCTCCGGCCAGGCGCCCTTCCGGCGGCACGTCGGTCGGTGGAGCCAATTCGACGTGGTTACTGCCGAGCAAACTGGTCTGGCCGATCTTGGCGGTGGCATTGGCCGGCAGCACCACGCCCGGGTTCAGCGAAACCGTGACCAGCGCGTGCCAGTCCTCCACCTCGATATCGGTCACCGTCCCGACCGCGACATCGTCGACGCGCACCGGCGAATTCCGGGTCAGAGTGGTCACGTTCGGCATCTGGATCCGGACCTTGTAGGAGCCCTCGCCGGTGCCCTCGGTGCCGGGCATCGGCAGCGAGTTGAGTCCGTCGTACTGGCAGCCGGTGGCCGGCAGCGCCAGTGCCAGCCCGACGGCCACTGCCGCGATCCGGCGCCGGGCGCCCGGCGCCCGCAGCTCGAGGCGCATCATCGTCCTCCTCCGGGCAGACCGGGAATCTGGGGAAGTTGCACACCGGGGATGGCCAGCCCCGCGACCCCGGCCGGCACGATGATCGGCGCGGGTTCGGGCGCGGCCGGCGGGCCCACCTTCTGCGGATCCACCTTCCCCGCCAGATCCGGTGTCGTGTACTGCAACTGGTTCGGGAAGGCGGTCACACCGGTGGCCGGATTGGTCATGATGGGCAGGTAGTTCATCGCCAGCGAGCTGAGCACCGGGGCGAGATACTGAGCGCACAGGTCGGCGCTGGTATCGGATTCGTGCTGTTCGAGCGCGCGTACCGAACCGCACAGGAAGCTCACCGGATCGGCGAAGTTGTTCAGCGAGATGGCACCGGTCAGTGTGCCCTGGGCGGGCTTGTAGATCTGGTAGAAGTTCACCAGCGCTGTCGGCCCCGAATGCAGTGCCTGTTCCAGTTCCGGTCGTTTGTCGACCAGGATCTGGGTGACGTCGGCGAGCCGCTGCACACCCTCGGTGAGTTCGGTACCGCTGCCGTCGAGAAACCGGTGCACATCGCCGAGCGCGAGGTCCAGATTGTCCAGACCGGCGCCCAGATCCTGCGAGACCCCGGCCAGCACCGACGATACCGACGACAATCGGCCCCCGAATTCGACGATCTGATCGTTGCTCTTGGAGAGCACGTCCACGAATTTCTGCAGATTCCGGATGGTGCCGAACAGATCGGTGCGGCCATCGGAGAGCGTGGTCAGCGTGGCCGAGAGTTCGTGCAGGGTGGCGCGGAACCGGTCGCCGTTGCCGTCCAGGTTGTCGGCCGCGGTGTCGACGAACCGGCCGAAGGAACCCTGGGGGTCGTCGCCGACCGGGCCGAGGGCGGTGGACAGCTTGTTCAGCTCGGTCTTGATATCGTCCCATTCGACCGGGACCGCGGTGTGTTCGATCGGGATCTCGGCGCCGTCGGCGAGTTTATCGCCGCCGGTGTAGGCGGGCGCGATCTGGATGAACCGAGCCGATACCAGCGACGGTGCGATGATCACCGCCCGCGCGTCGGCGGGCAGATCGACGCCGCCGTCCAGCGACATCGTCACCTTCACCTGGTCCTTGCCCGGTTCGATGCTGTCGATATTGCCGATCGGCACCCCGAGCACCCGCACATCGTCGCCCGCGTAGAGGCCGCTGGTGGAGGTGAAATAAGCGGTGATCTCGTTCTTGGTGATCCGCTGGAACGCCGTGTACCCCCCGAAGGCGACCAGCGCCACCACCACGACACCCGCGACGATCGCCACCCACTTACCGGGAACAGCCCGGACCTTGTCCTTCAGAGTGGTCATTGGGTTCTCCTGGGGGCAGATTCATCCGGTCGGCGGAGCCCGGAGCGAAGGCGAAGGGATCGCAGGAACGCCTCCTCCCCCGAAGGAGACACACTCGGCCCGCGGAGCCCGGAGCGAAGGCGAAGGGATCGCATCATCGCGGCGGCTCCTGTGCGGACGGACCGATCTTGGGACCGGGTTCGAGCAGATAGGCGCGCAGCGATTCGGGCAGATGCTGCGGCCACACCAGCGCGTCCACCAGCGGGTGCAGCGTCTCACTGCTGGCGTTGACGACATAGGCGTTGAAGTACGGTCCGCTGCCGACCTGTTCACCGAGTGCCGCGGCGAACGGACCCAGACCGTCGAGCGCACCGTTGATGTTGTCCCGGTTGCGCTGCAACAGATCGAGTACCGAGTTGAGCTTGTCCAGCGCCGGTTTCAGCTGGGCCTCGTTATCGTGGACCAGCCCGGACAGCTGCTGGGCCAGCGCGTTCACGTAGACGATCATCTGGCTGATGGCGGTGCGCCGCCGATCCAGTTCGCCCAGCAGCTGGTTACCGTCCACCAGCAGCGCGTTGATGGAATCGGCACGGTCGGCCAGGATCTTGGTGACATCCTGGGCGCGAACCAGCAGATCCGACAGTGCCTGATCTCGGGCGTTGATGGTCTTGGACAGCGCGGTTACGCCGTCCAGCGCCGACCGCAGCGGCGCCGGGGTGTCGGCGAAGGCCGCCGACAGCGCGTCCAGTGTCTGATCCACCTTCTGCAGGTCGAGGTCGCCCACGGTGCCGGCCAGATCACTGAGCGCTTCGTTCAGCGAGTACGGCGAGGTGGTGCGGGCCAGCGGGATGGTGTCGGCGACCTTCAGCGCTCCGTCGCCGGCCGGGTTCACGGCCAGCGATTTACGACCCAGCACGGTATTGGTCTTGATGGCGGCCGAGGTCTTGTCGCCGAGCACGATCGATTCGTCGAGGCTGAAGCGCACCAGTACCTGCGCGCCGTCGAGACTCACGTCCTCGACCTTGCCCGAACGCACCCCCGCCACCTCCACATCGTCACCGGTCACCAGACCACCGGCGTCGGCGAAGTTGGCGGTGAACGTGGCGCCACCGCGGATGAACGGCAGTCGTTCGAATTGCAGGGCCGACAGGGCGACCGCCACAGCCAGTACCAATCCGACGATGCCGATGGTCACCGCGCGCGATTGCTCTTTCATCTACTCGCTCACGCACCTTCCGGTCGTCTGCTCACCGGGTAGTTCGAGCAGCAGCGGTTTCCCGTCCGGACCGTCGATCAGGAAGTTCGTCCGGCATACGTACAACTGCAGGAACGAACCGTAGGAACCGATGCGGATCAGCTTGCGGTAGGTGGCCGGCAGTTTGTCGAGCACCCACTGCACGGTGTCCGAACCGTTGTCGAGATTGGTGGCCAACCGCCCGGTCTGCGCGATGGTCGCCGCCAGATCGGGGCGGGCCTGGGCCAGCAGATCGGTGGTCGCGGCGGTGGCGTCGGCGATACGCGGCAGCGCGGCGCCGATGGGGTCGCGGTCCGCGGCCAGCCCGCTCACCAGGCGGCGCAGTTCGTCGATGGTGGTGGCGAACTGGTCGCCGCGGTCGTCGATTGTTTTCAGCACCGAGTTCAGATTGTCGATGACACTACCGATGAGCGCGTCCCGGTCGGCGAGGGTTTTGGTGAACGACCCGCCGCTGTTGAGCAGCTCGACCAGGGTTCCGCCCTGTCCTTGGAAGATCTGCAGCAGCGCATTGGTCAGATCGTTGACCTGTGCCGGGTCCAGTCCGCGCAGTAGTGGTTTGAACCCGCCGAGCAGCATATCCAGATCCAGGGCGGGCGCGGTCTTGTCCAGGCCGATGGTGCCGCCCTTGTCCAGGCCGGTGGCCTCGCCGGGTCCCTCGAGCAGTTCCAGGTAGCGGTCACCGACCAGGTTCTCGTAGCGGATGGTGGCGCGTGTGCTGGTCAGCAGCCGGTATTCGGTGTCGACATCGAATTTCACGTGGGCGTGGTATTCGTCGTCGACCTTCACCGAGGCGATCGAACCCACCGGGACACCGGCGATCCGGACCTTATCGCCGGGCAGCATGCCCGAGGCGCTGGTGAAGACCGCGTTGTATCCGGTTTCCCGGGAGAAACGCATCTGCGAGAAGACCACCGCCAGACCGGCGAAGATCAGGGTCATCACCAGGGTGAAGATGGCGAGTTTGACGGTGGTAGCGGTGTTCTTCACTGGCCCACCCCCGGGAGTCCGGCGAACAGTACCTGGAAGACCTTGGGCGCGTTCAGTTCCAGCTTTGTCACCGGTGTGTAGGGATGCCCTTCCGAAGTGTCGGTGACGACATAGTTGGAATGGCTGCCCGGCACCCGGTCGAGCAGACCCGCGCACTGTGGTCCGCCGGTGGCGTTCACTTTCGGCAGATCGTTCGGATAGGTATAGGGCGGAGACCCGTACATGAATCCCGTGTTCAGGGCGACACCTTCCTGTCCGCCGCCGAAGACTGCCTCGGCCAGCGGCACCGCCTTGGCGGTAGCGCCGATCAGGCAGAACAACGCGTCCTGGTAGCTGTTCAGCAACTCACCGGTCGGGCGGAGCAGATCGAGGGCCGTGTCGATCTGCGCCTCGTTATCGCGCAGCACCGCACCCGTGGTGTCGGCGAGACCGGTCAGATTCGCCAGCAGAGCATCGACATCGGATTCCGATTCGGTGATGGTCCGGCTGCTGACCGTCGCACCGTCCACGGTGCGCAGCAGATCGCCGGACACATCGGCGTAGAGGTTGGTCACCGCGGCCGTGGTGTTCAGGTCCCGTTGCAGAGTGGGCAGCATCGGGTTGATCTCGCGCAGATAGGAATCACTGTCGGCGAGCAACTGACCGAGACTTTCGCCCCGGCCCTGCAACGCGGTGCCCAGTGCGGTGAGCGTGGCGTTCAGCTTTTCGGGCTGTACATCGGCGAGAACGTCGCTGAGGTGCTGGAACAGCGTGTTGAACTCGACGGTCACCTGATCGGCGGCCAGCAGCGCGCCCGGTTGCAGCGCTTTCGCGGCCGGTTCCGGCGGGATCACGAAGTTGATGTACTTCGCGCCGAACACGGTGGTCGAGCGGATGTCGACGGTCGAGTTGGCGGGGACCAGATGCAGCAGGTCCGGGTTCAGGGCCAGCCGCAGATTCGTACCGTCGGTGGTGCGGTCGATTCCGGCGACCCGGCCGATCTGCACACCGCGCACCTTCACCTTGGCGTCCGGGTCCAGGACGAGGCCGCTGCGCGGCGCGGTCACGGTCACCTCGACACTCGGGGTGAAGCCGCCGAAGAACATGGTCAGCGAGACGGCGACGGCTGCCACCGCGGCCAGCACCATGCCCGCCCCGGCCAGCTTGAGCCCGGCGGTCTCGCGGAACGCCGTCCAGCGGTTCGCTCCGACGGGGGCCCACGGGTCCTCACCGCCGCGGGACGACCCACCCGCGGTGGTGTTCGACGCCGCTGCCCTCTTGTTTTTCGCTCGCATCAGTTCCGTCATCGCGGCTATCCGGAAAGGTTGAAGTTGCCGGAGGTGCCGTATACCGCCAGGGATATCAACAGGGTCACCGTGACCACCGCGACCAGCGAGCTGCGGACCGCGTTACCTACCGCGATACCCACCCCGACCGGGCCGCCGGCCGCGTTGTAGCCGTGATACGTATGGATCATCATCACCGCCAACGCCATGAAAATGGCTTGGGCGAACGACCACAGAATGTCGCTCGGGATAAGGAATGTGGAGAAATAGTGGTCGTATACGCCGGCCGACTGGCCGTAGATGACCACGGTGGCGAATCGGCTCGCGATGAACGACGCGATAACCGCCAGTGCGTAGAGCGGCACGATCGCGATCATTCCGGCGAGCACCCGGGTGCCCACCAGATACGGCACCGGCCGGATCGCCATGGATTCCAGGGCGTCGATCTCCTCGGCGACCCGCATGGCCCCCAACTGGGCGGTGGAACCGGCCCCGATGGTGGCCGCCAGGCCGATTCCGGAGATCACCGGGGCGGCGATGCGGACATTGAGGAACGCGGCGAAGAAGCCGGTCAGCGCCTCGACGCCGATATTTCCCAGCGAGCTGTAGCCCTGCACGGCGATGGTGCCGCCGGAGAACAGCGTCAGGAAGCCGACGATCACCACGGTGCCGCCGATCACCGCCAGCGCGCCGCTACCCATGCTGATCTCGGCGATGAGCCGGATCGTCTCGGTGCGGTAGTGCACAAGTGCACGCGGCATGGAACCGAGTGCTCTGCCGTAGAAGACCGCCTGTTTGCCGAGATTGTCGAGGGAGGTCGAAACCCGGCGGACGCGACGGGTGAATTTCGGGAAGCGGGACTGGATGATCACCGAGGCCGACATATCACCGCACCGCGAATTTGAGACCGACAGCGGTGACGACGACATTCACCACGAACAGCGCCATGAAGGCGAAAACCACTGTCTGGTTCACCGCATCACCGACACTTTTGGGACCACCTTTTACGTTCAAACCCAGATAGCAGGCCACCATTCCGGCAATCAAACCGAAAAGTCCTGCTTTGACCGCGGAGATGAGCAGTTCGGGGAGATGGGTCAGCAGCGTGATGCCGTTGACGAAGGCGCCGGGGTTCACATCCTGCAGATAGACCGAGAACAGGAACCCGCCCACGATGCCGATCGTGCACACCAGGCTGTTCAGCAGCAGCGCGACGAACATCGATGCCAGGACGCGCGGCACCACCAATCGGTGGATGGGGTCGATACCGAGCACTTTCATGGCATCGATCTCTTCGCGAATGGTCCGGGCCCCGAGATCCGCGCAGATGGCGGTGGCTCCGGCCCCGGCCACAATGAGGACGGTGACGATCGGCCCCACCTGGGTCACCGCACCGAATGCCGCGCCCGCACCGCTGAGGTCCGCGGCGCCGATTTCGCGCAGCAGGATGTTCAGCGTGAAGCTCACCAGCACGGTGAACGGTATGGCCACCAGCAGTGTCGGCACGATGGATACTCGAGCGACGAACCACGACTGGTCGATGAACTCGCGCATCTGGAACGGCCGGCGGAAACTCGCCCGGGCCACCGATGCGGCGAGTTCGAAGAATCCGCCGACAGCCCCCAACGGCACGGTAAGGACCTTGTTCACCCTGATCCTCCTTGCCCGACTACTGGTCCCGCTGGCGGCAGCTCGGGATACACCCCGGCGCACGCCCCGCTAAGTAGAACACGTTCATTTCCTAATTGGGGCCATTTTGAGGCTTCTGAACTGGAAACTTGCCACAATCCCAGACAGCGGGATTGAAACATGATTCATACGCCTTGAGCATCATTGTGTGAGGCCGGGCACAGTCGACCCATCTGTTTACCAATGACTGGACGGTTGTTCAACTCTGGTCGGGCGAGTCCCGGAACCGAAATCCCGCGACCGCCCCGGCAAGACCACTCAACCCAGTTCGTGCAGAGCCGTTGCAGAGAAGGTACGACCTTCTTCGCGCCCGGCGAAGTAACCGGTCAGTGTGGTAGCCAGATCGTCACCTGACCATTGCGAGCCCGCCGCGTCGAACCGCTGCTCGACCACCGGCGCGGCCATCAACGCCACCATCGGGCCGTACACCACGAACACCTGCCCGTTGACCGACTCCGCCGCAGGTGAGGCCAGGTAGGCCACCAGCCGCGCCACATGGTCGGGCGAGAGCGGATCCACCTCCCCCTCCGGTGCCGCACTGAAGACCTGCTCGGTCATGGCGGTGCGCGCCCGCGGGCAGATGGCATTGGCCCGGACCCCGAATCGGTTCAACGCGCGCGAGGCGGAAAGAGTCAGGGCGGTGATACCCGCCTTGGCCGCCGCGTAGTTGGCCTGCCCCTCCGGACCGAGCAGACCGGCTTCGGAAGAGGTATTGACGATCCGGCCGTAGACCGGCGCACCGGCTTCCTTGGATTTCGCCCGCCAGTAGGCCCCGGCATTGCGAGTCAGCAGGAAATGCCCGCGCAGATGTACCGCGAGGACGGCGTCCCAGTCCTCATCGGACAGGTTGAACAGCATCTTGTCGCGGGTGATACCCGCGTTGTTGACCACGATGTCCAGGCCACCGAAGGATTCGGTGGCGGCGGTGATCAACGAGTCGGCGGTGGACCGCTCGGCGACACTGCCGGCCACGAACTCGGCCTTGGCGCCGAGTGCCCGCACCTGCTCCAGCGTCTCGGCCACGGCGTCGGACTCGGCCAGATCGTTGATCACGACCGAAGCCCCGGCTGCGGCCAGGGCGAGCGCTTCGGCCTTACCGAGGCCCGCACCCGCTCCGGTCACGATCGCAACTCGCCCGGCAAGGCTGGTATCTGTATCGCTCACCGGGCCGACTCTAGAACGTGTTCTTATTCACGGCAAGAGCCGATTCACAGCAAACGCAATGCCGCTTTCGGGCATTGCGCGACCGCCTCGGCCACTTGCGACTCCTGATCCGGCGCGACCTCGCCCTCGGCGACGTGCAGCATGTCCTCGTCATCGAGTTCAAAGACGTCGGGAGCGATTCCCGCGCAGATTCCGTTCGCTTCGCACTGATCGAAGTCAACGCTGACCTTCATCGAAACTCCTTTTCCCGCCCTGTGGCCGAAGCCTAACAAGCGACGGCCGCCGAGACGGGCTACATGGGCTGATTACCCTTCAATACTGGAACATGTTTCAGTGCATATGCAATGATCGGAGCAAGGTATCGGAGATCCATTCCGCGCTCCGAGAGGGTGAGCGCGGCGCGATCCCACGTCCCGGCCCCATCTCCAAACCCGTAGAACGAAGGCTCGAGGTACCGCTATGCGCATCGCGTATACCCCGGAACATGTTCAGCTACGCGCCGAGTTGCGTGAATATTTCGCTCGGCTGATCACCCCCGAACGGCGGGCGGCGCTGAGCTCGCAGACCGGCGAGTACGGCCAGGGCAATGTGTACCGCGAGGTTGTCGAGGAGATGGGCCGCGACGGCTGGCTGGCCCTGGGCTGGCCCGAGGAGTTCGGCGGCCAGAACCGGCCGATGCTGGATCAGCTGATCTTCACCGACGAGGCCGCCATCGCGGGCGCCCCGGTGCCGTTCCTGACCGTCAACTCGGTCGCGCCGACGATCATGCACTACGGCAGCGAGGAGCAGAAGAAGTTCTTCCTACCCAAGATCGCGGCCGGTGAGCTGCACTTCGCGATCGGCTACTCCGAGCCCGGCGCGGGAACCGACCTGGCCGGTCTGCGCACCACCGCGGTGCGCGACGGTGACGATTATGTGATCAACGGCCAGAAGATGTGGACCAGCCTCATCGCCTACGCCGACTACATCTGGCTGGCCGTACGCACCGATCCCGCCGCCAAGAAGCACAGGGGCATCAGCATGCTGATCGTGCCCACCACCGCCGAGGGCTTCTCCTGGACCCCCGTCCACACCATGGCCGGTCCCGATACCAGCGCCACCTACTACCAGGACGTACGCGTCCCGGTGACCTCGCTCGTCGGCCCGGAGAACGGCGGCTGGCCGCTGGTCACCAACCAGCTCAACCACGAGCGCGTCGCGCTGACCTCCGCCGCCGCCCTACAGCTGGCCCTGGCCCAGACGACCGCGTGGGCGAAAGAGACGAAGGCCGCCGACGGCTCCCGGATCTTCGACCGCGAATGGGTCCAGCTGAACCTGGCCCGGGTCCACGCCAAGGTCGAATACCTCAAGCTCATGAACTGGGAGATCGCCAGCCGTGCGGATGCCGGGGGCGACGCGGCCCCGCGCCCGTGGGACGCGTCGGCCTGCAAGGTGTACGGCACCGAACTGTCGACCGAGGCCTACCGCCTGCTCATGGAGGTCCTCGGCCCCCAGGCCTCGCTGCGACAGGACTCCCCCGGTTCGGTCCTGCGCGGCCGGCTCGAGCGGATGCACCGCGCGGCCCTGATCCTCACCTTCGGCGGCGGCACCAACGAGGTGCAGCGCGACATCATCGCCATGACCGCACTGAAGCAGCCCGCCTCCGGCCGCTGACCTCGGCCCGACTCCAGGAGTTCATCATGGATTTCACCCCCACCGAAGCCCAGTCGGACCTGGCCCGGCTCACCGGCGAAGTCTGCGGCAAACTGGTCACCGCCGACCGCCTCCGCGAACTCGACGGCGGCACCGCCAAGTTCGACGAACCGCTGTGGAAATCACTCGCCGAGACCGGCGTTCTCGCGGCCGCCCTGCCCGAGGAAGTGGGCGGGAGCGGCTTCGGCTCGCTCGAGCAGACCGCGATCCTGCGCGAACTCGGCAAAGCCGTCGCGTCGGTCCCCTACCTGTGGTCGGTCGTGCTGGGCGCGGGCGCGCTGGCCGAGTTCGGCTCCGCCGAACAGCAGCAGCTCGCCACCGACGCCGGTGCGGGAACCTCGATCCTGACCGTGGCACTGGCCGAGGAGCACAACTGGGAACCGGCCCGCCCCAGCACCATCGCCACCGAATCCGGCGAGGGCTGGCGCGTCAGCGGCACCAAGATCACGGTTCCGGTGGCCGACCGCGCCGCGCGAATCCTGGTGCCCGCGTCGGTATCCGGAGCCGCGGCGGTCTTCCTGGTCGACCCGTCGGCCGAATCCGTCACTGTGACCGCCCAGCAGGTGACCGACCGTAGCGCCGAATCGCTCGTCGAATTCGACGAGGCACCGGCCGAACTGCTGGGGACCGTCGACGACGGCGCCCGGATCCTGGGCTGGTTGCTCGACCGCGCCTGGCTCGGCCTGGCGGCACAGCAGTTGGGCACCCTGGAGCGCTCCCTGGAACTCGTCGCCGACTACGCCCGGGAACGCGAACAGTTCGGCCGCGCGATCGGCAGCTTCCAGGCCGTGGCCCAGCGCCTGTCCGACAGCTACATCAGCCTCCAGGGTCTGCGGCTGACCACCACCCAGGCTGCCTGGCAGCTCGCGGAAGGTCTGGACGCGACCGGGGCCGTGCACACGGCGAAATTCTGGGCCGCGGAGGCGGGCCACCAGGTCGCCCACACCCTGGTCCACGTACACGGCGGTGTCGGGATCGACCGCGACCATATCGTGCACAACTACTTCACCGCCGCCACCCGTAACGAGTTCGCCCTGGGCGGGGCCACCAACCACCTGCTCCCCCTGGCTCAGTTCGTCCCCGAGTCGGCATAGGCGGCGTCACTACCGGGCGCACCCAGCAGGCCATCGGCCGTCGACTCGGTCAATAGCTGAAGCAGAGTCGGCGGCTGTGGGCATTTCCCACAGCCGCCGAAAGCACCGGCTATCCCTCGAATCTTGTCAGCTCGTCTGCGATCTTTGCCAGATCGAGTTGGCCTTGCGCCACTGCCAAGACGAACTCCTCAGCAGCATCCACGTCGAAATCCACGGCCAGCGGATTCCCGTTCAGGTGCAGAAACACCCACGTCCCGTACCAAGCGAGCCGCTTGTTTCCATCGACCATCGCGTGGTTGCGCGCGATGGATTCCATCAGCGCAGCCGCTTTCTGCCACAGATCCGGGTACGCATCCTGCCCGAAGACGCTGGCCC
This sequence comes from Nocardia jinanensis, assembly GCF_014645735.1. Lineage (GTDB taxonomy): Bacteria > Actinomycetota > Actinomycetes > Mycobacteriales > Mycobacteriaceae > Nocardia > Nocardia jinanensis. The sequence continues at coordinate 194,265 of NZ_BMMH01000008.1, forward strand.
GTGGACGTGCCAGCGCTGACTCCAACAGCCCGTAATCTCGAACTTCCGGTGTTCCCAAACGCTCCGCTAGATGCATCAGCTCGACAAGCGTGAGGTACTCCATCAGGCGAGCCTCCGGTTGAGTTCTTTGCTGGCGGCCAGAACGTGATCGGCGGCCTCATTGAACAAACGCGAATGCTCGTTGATCGCGGTTATCACCGCATCATGCGCAAACTGCTGCATGCTCCGCCCCTCCCGTTCGGCCCGCTGTCGCAGAGCCTCCAGCTCCTCATCAGTGAATCTGACATTCAAACCAGCCATACCAGACGGTACCATGTGGTACCGCCAGGGCTCGTGCTCAAATCGCAGACCACAGACAGTCACGGCACGAGGGTGCCGATGAGCCGGCACAGAGCAGTAGGGCCTCCATCGCCCCAGCCTCGTACTCGCACGGAACTAGGGCCCAAACGTCACGTGGGGGCTGCCGCAATCCATGCGGCAGCCCCCACGTGTGCGCCGTATCACGAAGCGCTACCCGCCGAACCGTGTTCGTCGGCGTCGCGCTCCTCGGTCTGGGCCTTGGCCCACTTGTAGTCGGGCTTACCCGCCGGGGACCGCTTGATCTCGTCGACGAACCACAGGCTGCGCGGCAGCTTGTAGGAGGAAATCTCCCGGGTCAGCACCGGCCGCAGTTCTTCCAGCGTGGGGCGGTTCTCGCCACGACACTGCACCACGGCCGCCACCCGCTGACCCCAGCGCTCGTCCGGGACCCCGACCACCAGCGCGTCGAAGACCTCGGGGTGGCATTTCAGCGCGCCCTCGACCTCCTCCGGGTAGATCTTCTCGCCACCGCTGTTGATGCTGACCGACCCGCGGCCGAGCATGGTGACACTGCCGTCCTCCTCGACCCGGGCGTAATCGCCGGGGATGGAGTACCGAATACCGTTGAACTCCTTGAAGGTGGCCGCGGTCTTCACCGGGTCGTTGTAGTAGCCGACCGGGATATGTCCCTTGCGCGCGATCACGCCGGTCTGGCCGGAGCCGGGGACGACCGGGTTGCCCTCTTCGTCGAGCACCGCCGTGGAGGCGTCGATCTTCACCCGCGGACCGCCGGTATGCGTCGCACCCTTGGCGGCGATGGAGATACCGCCGAAACCGGTTTCCGAGGAGCCGATCGAATCGGTGATCACCGTATTCGGGAGCAGGTCGATGTACTCGTCCTTGAGGGCGGGCGAGAACAGTGCCGCGCTACTGGCCATCGCCCACAGGTTCGCGTGCTGGTAGGACTCACCGGTTTCCGGATGACCGACCTTCAGCGCGTCCAGCATCGGACGGGCCATGGCGTCGCCGGTGATGAAGACCATATTGATGCCATGGGCGTCCACGGCCTGCCAGACGACGTGCGCGTCGAACTCCGGAATCATGATGGTTTTACCACCGTCGAACAAGCCGTGGAAGACCGCGGTCTGCGAACCACCGTGGATCAGCGGCGGAACCGGGTAGCGCACCATCTGGCCACCGGCCGCGCCGTTCTTGGCCTGCTGCCATTCGTCCTGGACGTACTCACCGGTCATGAAATTGATACCGCCGCCGAGCACCCGCCACCAGTCCTCGTGCCGCCACATCACGCCCTTGGGCATACCGGTGGTGCCGCCGGTGTAGATCATGAAGACATCGTCGTTGGACCGATCGCCGAAATCGCGTTCGCCCGACGATTCCGCCAGTGCCGCTTCATAGTCCACGGCGTCCGCGGGTGTGGCGGCGTCGGTGTCGTCGTCGACGATCAGCACCGCCTTCAGATGCGGAACCTCGGCCCGGACATTCACCACCTTGTCGGTGTAGCGACGCTCATGGATGAGCGCCACCATGTCCGAATTCTCGAAGATGTACTGCAACTCGTTCTCGACGTAGCGGAAGTTGACGTTGACGATGACTGCCCGCGCCTTGAACACCGCCAGCATCGATTCCACTGCCTCGATGGTGTTGCGCGAGTAGATACCGACCTTGTCGCCCGGCTGGACACCGTGTTCCAGCAGGTAGTGCGCTAGCCGGTTCGCTCGGTCCTCCAACTGGGCGAAGGTTACCGAGCGGTGGTCGTCAGCCAGCGCAACACGGTCCGGCACGAGGTCGATGGTGTGTTCGACGAGGTCGGCTATGTTGTACGTCACAAGGTCAAAAATAGAACGTGTTACTGTTTCCCGCAAGGGTCCGAGTAACAGGAGAAACAACGATGCCTCAATGCCTCGTCGAGAAGCGCGGCCATGTCCTCATCGTCACCATGAACCGCCCCGAGGCGCGCAACGCGCTCTCGACCGAGATGATGGCGATCATGCGCGACGCCTGGGATCAGGTCGACAGTGATCCGGATATCCGGGTCGCGATCCTGACCGGCGCGGGTGGGGCCTTCTGCGCGGGTGCCGATCTCAAGGGCATGACCCAGCAGCACCCTGGTGATTCGTTCGCGGGCGGGGGCTGGGATCTGTCCAAGATCGAGGCGTTGCTGAAGGGCCGGCGGCTCACCAAACCGCTCATCGCGGCCGTCGAGGGCGCGGCCATCGCCGGCGGAACCGAGATTCTGCAGGGCACCGATATCCGGGTCGCAGGCGTTAGCGCGAAGTTCGGGGTGTCCGAGGCGCGCTGGGGTCTGTTCCCGCTGGGCGGCTCCGCGGTCCGGCTCGTCCGTCAGGTCCCCTACACGGTCGCCGCCGATATCCTGCTGACCGGCCGGCATCTGAGTGCCGCCGAGGCCAAGGACATCGGTCTCATCGGCCATGTGGTCCCGGACGGGCAGGCGCTCGACAAAGCGCTCGAACTCGCCGACCTCATCGCGGCCAACGGCCCGCTCGCGGTACAGGCGATCCTGCAGACCATCCGCGACAGCGAATGCATTCCCGAGGAAGAGGCCTTCCAGATCGACGCCAAACTCGGCACGGCGGTCTTCCAGTCCGCCGACGCCAAGGAGGGCCCCAAGGCCTTCAAAGAGAAGCGCAAGCCGAACTTCAGCGGCAAGTAGGAACCGGATCCGGCGACAGCACACCCGGGCGCGCTCCGTCTCGCGTCCGCAACCTCCGGTGTAATCCCACCCGTGAAAGCCACCCCGGATCCGGCTCAGCCGATCGGGACTCGGCCGTACACGGACTGGAGACCACGAAGCCGGGATCGCCTGCCCGCCGCACAGACAGTGCCCGATCCAAGCGGCCGGCCCTCGGCCGGTACTGCACAGCAAAACGCCGAACGCCCGGCCGACAACTTGTCGGCCGGGCGTTGGCGCGGATGCGCTACTACTCCGCGCCCGGGTAGTCCATGTAGAACGGCTCCCACTGGTGACCGTCGGGATCCAGAAAGGTCCGCCCGTACATCCCGACCTGCGCCTCCTGGGCCTGCTTATCGGTGTTGACCTCCTCGGTACCGCCGGAGGCCACTGCGGCCGCGGTCAGCCGATCGACCTCCTCGGCACTGCCCAGCGAGAGCGCGTAGGCGGCGCCGGTGGCGGCCCGGGTGTCGGCGATCGGCCGCCGGCTGAAGGTACTGAAGTGCCCGTGGGTGAGCAGCATCAGGCAAATGTTGTCGTCGACCACGATGCAGGCGGCGTTGTCGTCGGTGAAGTCGTCGTTGACCTTCCAACCGAGCGCCTCGTAGAAATTCTTGGACCGTCCCAGGTCGGTGACGGGTAGGTTCACAAAAATCATCTTGCTGGTCACGGTTTCGGTCCTCTCGAAGTGGTGGTCCGCGTTCGCCGGCTGCAAACGTTCAGACGCGGACCGAGCCCGTAAATCATCGGTGGGTCCGGACTCCACTGGGCGGCCGAGTCGATGACTACGGCTGAGCTGGTCGGACTTCGCTTGCCTTTGCGTACTTTCCGTGGCTGCCTTCGCCGATGAGCCATGTCACCGGCATGCCCGGCGTGATGAGTTGTTCGTCACCGTGGAATTCCCAGAATGAGAAACATACGTCGCCGGAGTGGCTGGCAATGAGGCCGTCGTAGCTGTGTGGGAGCCACCATCGGACCACTCCGTCGAGACTCGGGTCGGGGTCCTTCGCCACCTTGACCTGTCCGTACGGTATCGAGCCGCCCGGACCGGACCATCCTTCGACGGTAGGGAGCAACGGCTGGTCCCCACCATCTGGAGCGGCGGGCCAGATTCTTCCGCTGCGCGTCAGGATATCGTCATGGATGCGCCGGACAAGTTCGTAGGCCATGCCGCTGGGGGTGAGCTCGTTGGGGGTGCAGCCGAGGAACACGTTCAAGGCCGGGATGGTGAATTCTACCCACCATCCCGGTGGGGAAGGCTGCCGAAGGAGACGCTCGGGAATCGTTTCGTCGATGTGCACTTCGAAGCCCAGGGCCGCCTCGATATCGGTCGCCAGCAGGTCGGCGCCGCGCCGCGCTGTCTCTTGATCCATGTAGCTATCCTGGCGAATAGGGAACGGTGCAACGGTTGATGGGGGTCACGTACAGAACTTTGCCGGCGGCGTGTGAGGCAATCACCTGGATTTCGTCCCCGGACTCGTATACGTAACGCCCCTTTTGTAGCCGGGGGATCGTCATGTGCAGGTTGTTGTCCTTGTGCAGCGTATCCGTAAGCAGGCTCTGGCCGTTGACCAATATCTGGTAGTCGTACCTGCCGGGGATATGGGCGATATCGTTGATGAACATGGCCCATGCGATGTTGCCGATGGAGTCCGTTCCTGCCGGACGCGTGTCGACTTCGACTCTGCCCCAGTTGGTCGTGACTCTGTGGTTGGTGCACGGCTGATACTCGGCTTGTGCGGTACCGGAAGCCTGCACACTCGTGATCATCACGATCGTCGATACCACTGCGAAGAGAAGTGTTCGACCGAATCGGCCCGCCGACTTCGGCGTGACTGCCCGAATCCGGCCAGCGCCGCGTTCAGGCGGAAAGGGCGATGTCACGATCTCCTTTCCGCGCTGGCGAGAGCGGTCGTGGATCCATTGACGGAATCCGTCAGAGCCATCCGAGCGGGGTCGCCTGCTCGGCGGTCGGCGCGGCCGGACCGGATTTTGTCCGTGCGAGTACGATCGCCCTCGCAGCGACGACCGTGCGGAAAAGGTTCATGACGTGTTCCCCATCTGTGTGTTCTGAACTGTGAACAGCTGCAAACGCAGCCCCGGATGTTGGGGAGTGGCAGCTCCCCGACATCCCCTGCCCGGCAAGAACTTGCATCGCCGCCTTTGGCCGACTCGACGAACCCCCATGACCGAGCGCTCGCAAGCCCGAAATTTGTTCTTGCTACGGGTTTTGACGGCAGCCCCCGCCGATCGGTTCCCCAGCTTCAAGAATTCTCTTCCGCCCGGAGCGCAGTCGCTTCGGTATGCATCTCCCGCACCCCAGTCGCTCCCGTCTACTCCTGCACGGAGAAGAGTCCGAGAATGTGGCTTCTGAGCCTGGTGTGAAACCTGTGCCACCGAGGAGAAAACAACGTGTTTCATCCTCTGTTCACGTGTCGGTGCGCTGTGCCACAGTGGCACCCATGAGCGAGCAGACCGGCACCGTCGATGCCGATGTCCTGAGATCTTTCGAGGCGCACAGACGGGAACTGTGCGCCTACGCCTACCGCATGCTGGGGTCGTCCTTCGAAGCCGAGGACGCCGTCCAGGACGCGTTCACCCGTGCCTGGAAGTCCTACGACTCCTTCGAGGGCCGGGCCAGCCTGCGATCCTGGCTCTACAAGATCACCACCAATATCTGCCTCGATATGCTCGACGGCCCGCAGCGCCGGGCCCGGCCGATGGATCTGTCCAGCCCGTCCACCCCGGACAAGCCGCTGCCACCCCCGCAACCGGATTACGTCTGGGTGGAACCCATCCCGAACTCGCTCGCCTTCGGCGCCGATCCCGCCGAGCACGCCACCGCCAAGGATTCCTTGCGCCTGGCCTTCGTCGCCGCCTGCCAGCATCTGCCCGCCACGCAGCGCGCCATCCTGATCATGCGCGAGGTACTGCGCTTCTCGGCCATCGAAACCGCCGAAGCGCTCACCATGAGCACCGCGTCTGTGAACAGCGCCCTGCAGCGAGCCCGCGCCACCATGAGCAAGGTCGCACCGGCCGAAACCGATAGTTACGACGAGAACGACGAGGACCAGCGCAAGCTGGTCGCGAGCTTTGTCGCGGCATTCGAGTCCTACGATATGGACGCGCTCACCACACTACTGAAAAGCGATGTGGCGCTGTCCATGCCGCCCTTCGATCTCTGGATCTCGGGCCCGGAGAACGTGGCCGCCTTCATGCTCGGCACGGGTGCGGCCTGCCGGAATTCGCGGTTGGTTCCGCTGGGCGGGGCCAACGGGCATCCCGCCTTCGGCCACTACAAGCCGAGCGGGGAGCCGGGGCGGTGGGCGCCGTGGTCGGTCACGGTGCTGGAGACGCGCGACGGCGTGATCACCGGCCTGAACTTCTTCCTCGATACCGAACGGTTGTTCCCGCTGTTCGGCCTGCCACCGGAGTGGACCGAGTCATCGGCGGGCGAGCCGGTCTGAGAACGGCCCGGCCACCGGCGAATTCTGCAACAAGTTCTACGGGGTGAGCAGTGGCGCCAACCGTTTCAGTTGGGCCACATCCGGGACCGAGACCAACAGCATGGTGACACCGGCGGTCTCCCAGACTCCGATCTGCTCGCGAACCTGGGTCTCGTTGCCGATGATCGCGGTCTCCAGTACCAGCTCGTCCGGTACGGCGGCCGCGGCTTCGGCCTTTCGACCCGCCTGGAAGGCGGTGCCGATCTCGTCGACTTCCTTCTCGTAGCCCATCCGGCGGTAGACCTGCGCGTGGAAATTCAGTTCCGGCGCCCCCATCCCGCCGATGTAGAGCGAGGTGATCCAGCGCATCCGTTCGATCTCGGCCGCCGGATCGTCGGTGATGATCACCTGCGCGGTGGCGGCGATCTCGAAGTCCTCCCGCGAACGCCGGGCACCCGGCCGCGCGAAGCCCTCGTCCAGCCATTCGTTGTACACATTCGCCATGCGAGGCGTGTAGTAGATCGCGAGCCAGCCGTCGGCGATCTCCGCGGTCAACGCCACATTCTTCGGCCCCTCCGCACCCAGCCAGATCGGCAGATCAGCACGTAGCGGATGGGTTATCGGCTTGAGCGGTTTACCCAGACCCGTGGCACCCGCGCCGTTGTAGGGCAGCGGATAGTTCGGGCCGTCATTGACCACCGGTCCCTGCCGGGCCAGCACCTGGCGCACGATATCGACGTACTCGCGGGTCCGCTGCAACGGTTTGGCGAACGGCTGCCCGTACCAGCCCTCCACCACCTGCGGACCGGATACCCCGAGCCCGAGGATCGCGCGACCACCGCTGAGATGGTCGAGGGTGAGCGCGTGCATGGCGGTCGCGGTGGGGGTTCGCGCGGACAACTGCACCACGGAGGTACCCAGCCGCACCCGCTCGGTCGCCGAACCCCACCAGGCCAGCGGCGTGAAGGCGTCCGACCCCCAGGACTCGGCGGCGAAGACCGCGTCGAACCCCGCTTCCTCGGCCGCCACGACCACTTCGGCGGCATGTTCCGGCGGTCCCGCGCTCCAATATCCGAGCTGCAATCCGAACTTCACATCCGACCCCTTTCCGGCCTACTGCTTGCCAGCAGAATAAGAACCTGTTCTACTCGATATCGTGACTCAGGGGAATACTGCACCCACGGTAATTACGCAGGAACGCCCGCCGGGACTGAAACCGAGCGATGTGCTCAGTGCGCCCCTGCGGATGGAGTTCGACTACACGCGCTCCGTGGGACCCGTAATCGGCAAGTTCCTTACCGGCCTGCGCGAGCGACGCGTCTTCGGTAACCGAGGTTCGGACGGCCGGGTACTCGTACCACCGGTCGAGTTCGACCCGGTGACCGCCGAACCGCTCTCGGAGTTCGTCGAGGTCTCCGCCACCGGCACCGTCAAGTCCTGGACCTGGGTCCGCGACCCGCTGCCCGGCCAACCCTTCGACCGGCCGTTCGCGTACGCGCTCATCCAGCTCGACGGCGCCGATTCCGCGCTGTTGCACGCGGTGGACGTGGCGAGCCCGGAGGAGATCAGCACCGGTCTGCGCGTGACCGCCCGCTGGGCGGCCGAACTCACCGGCACCATCCACGACATCGTCTGCTTCGAACCGGGTGAGACGCCGACGGCGGAACCGGCCCCGGCATCGGATGCCGAACCGGTCACCGTGATCACCACGCCGATCGGGATGGACTACAAGCACACCGCTTCCCCCGAGGAGAGCACCTTCCTGCGCGGGCTCAAAGAGGGCAAACTCATCGGCGCGCGGGCCGACGCGAACAGCAAGGTGTACTTCCCGCCGCGCGGGGTGGACCCGGTGGACGGCCGGTCCACCGGGGATACGGTCGAACTCGCCGATACCGGCACCGTCACCACCTTCTGCATCGTGAACGTGCCGTTCCTCGGCCAGCGGATCAAACCGCCCTATGTAGGTGCGTACGTGCTGATCGACGGTGCGGATATTCCCTTCCTCCACCTCGTGCTCGGCTGCGACGCCAGCGAGGTGCGGATGGGGATGCGGGTCAAGGCCGTGTGGAAGCCGCGTGAGGAGTGGGGTTACACCATGGCCAATATCGACCACTTCGAGCCGAGCGGCGAGCCGGATGCCGAATACGACACCTACAAGCATCACCTGTGAGAGGGCTCCCCGCGTGACCATCACCGAGCGTTCCATCGACAACGCCACCGAGATCGCCGTCGTCGGCTTCGCGCACGCACCGCATGTGTCGGAGACCTACGGCACCACCAACGGGGTGGAGATGCTGGTGCCCTGCTTCCAGCAGCTCTACGACCAGCTCGGCATCACCAAGTCCGATATCGACTTCTGGTGCTCGGGATCGTCGGACTATCTGGCCGGACGGTCCTTCTCGTTCATCTCCGCGATCGATTCGATCGGCGCCGTACCCCCGATCAACGAATCCCATGTGGAGATGGACGCGGCCTGGGCCCTGTACGAGGCGTGGGTGAAACTGCGCTCCGGTCAGGCGAAGACCGCCCTGGTCTACGGCTTCGGTAAATCCTCCGCGAGCATGCTGCGCAAGGTGCTCGCCACCCAGCTCGATCCCTACCTGGTCACTCCGCTGTGGCCGGATTCGCTGGCCATCGCCGGACTGCAGGCCCGCGCCGGACTCGACTCCGGGCGCTGGACCGAACGCAATATGGCGGCCGTTTCGGCCGCGCACACCGTCGACGGCACCTCGGTCGACGATCTGCTGGACTCCCCGTATATCGCCGACCCGCTCCGCGCGCACGACTGCGCGCCGATCACCGACGGCGCCGCGGCCATCGTGCTGGCTGTCGGGGACCGCGCCCGCGAACTGAACGAACGTCCGGCGTGGATCACCGGTATGGCGCACCGGATCGATTCCAGTGTGCTCGGCGCCCGCGATCTGACCACCTCACCCTCGGCAGCCGCCGCGGGGCAGGCGGTGACCACCGGAGACACCAGCGGTATCGACGTCGCCGAATTGCACGCGCCGTTCAGCCACCAGCAGCTCATCCTGACCGAGGCCCTCGGCCTGAAACCGGAGACGAAGGTCAATCCGTCCGGCGGCGCGCTGGCCGGAAATCCCATGTTCGCCACCGGGCTGGAACGCATCGGCTACGCCGCGCTGCCCATCATGGCGGGCACCGCGGGCCGCACCCTGGCACATGCCACCAGCGGCCCGGCCCTGCAGCAGAACCTTGTGACCGTTTTGGATTCGGAGGCCCGCCGATGAGTTTCCCCGCCGCGGTGCTGGGCACCGGACAGACCCATCACGTAGCCAAACGCAGCGATGTCTCGATGGCCGGGATGTGCCGCGAGGCGATCGACCGGGCACTGGCAGACGCCGACCTGACCATGGCCGATATCGACGCGATCGTCATCGGCAAGGCCCCGGACATGTTCGAGGGCATGATGATGCCCGAGCTGTACCTGGCCGATGCCCTGGGCGCACCCGGGAAACCGTTGCTGCGCGTGCACACGGCGGGCTCGGTCGGCGGTTCGACCGCCTGCGTGGCCGCCAACATGGTGCAGGGCGGCGTGCACGAGAAGGTGCTCGCCATCGCCTGGGAGAAGCAGTCGGAATCGAATGCCATGTGGGCGTTGTCGATTCCGGTGCCGTTCACGATGCCGGTCGGCGCGGGCGCGGGCGGATATTTCGCCCCTCATGTGCGCTCTTATATCCGGCGTTCCAACGCGCCCCTGCACGTCGGCGCGATGGTGGCTGCCAAGGATCGGCGCAACGGGGCCAAGAACCCGCACGCCCATCTCAAGCAGGGCGATAAAACCGTCGAGGAGGTGCTGTCCTCCCAGATGCTGTGGGACCCCATCCGGTTCGACGAGACCTGCCCGTCCTCCGACGGCGCCTGTGCCGTGGTCATCGGCGGCGAGAAATCGGCAGCCGCGGTGGAGGCCGCCGGTAAGAAAGTCGGCTGGATCCACGCGACCGCGATGCGCACCGAACCGCTGGCCTACGCCGGTCGCGACCAGGTGAACCCGCAGGCCGGCCAGGAAGCCGCGAAGGCGCTGTGGGCGCAGGCCGGGATCACCGATCCGCTGGCCGAGATCGACGCCGCCGAGATCTACGTCCCGTTCTCGTGGTTCGAACCGATGTGGCTGGAGAACCTCGGTTTCGCCGCCCCGGGTGACGGCTGGAAGCTCACCGACAAGGGTGAGACCGAGATCGGCGGTGCCCTGCCGGTCAACCCGTCGGGCGGGGTGCTCTCCTCGAACCCGATCGGCGCCTCCGGCATGATCCGTTTCGCCGAGGCCGCCAAACAGGTGATGGAGCGCGCCGGGGACTACCAGGTGGAGAACGCGCGCAAAGCCCTGGGACACGCCTACGGCGGTGGCTCTCAGTACTTCTCCATGTGGGTCGTGGGATCGGAACGCCGATGACGCTGAAGTTCAGCCTCGGAATCGCGCTGAGCCCCCTGGATCAGCTGCCCGAACTCGCCCGCACCGCCGAGGAGGCCGGGTTCACCTCGATCGCCCTGCCGGATTCGCTGTTCTATATGAAGTCCCAGGCGGCGAAGTATCCGTACACCCCCGACGGCAGCCGCTTCTGGGGTCCGGAGACTCCGTGGGTGGATCCGCTGATCGCCGCGACCGCCATGGCCGCGGTCACCACCCGGCTGCGCTTGTACACCAATGTGCTCAAACTCGGTTCGCGCAATCCGCTGCTGCTCGCCCGCCAGGTGGGGTCGGTGGCGAACCTGTCCGGTAACCGGTTCGGGTTCGGTGTGGGTATCGGCTGGGCACCGGAGGAATTCGAGTGGTGCGGGGTGCCCTATGCACGCCGCGGCGCCCGGGTCGACGAGATGATCGAGGTCATCAAGAAGGTCCTCGACGGCGGCATGGTCGAACACCACGGCGAGTTCTTCGATTTCGACGAGCTACAGATGAGCCCGGCGCCGAGCGAACCGGTTCCGTTCTATATCGGCGGTCACACCGACGTAGCGCTGCGCCGCGCGGCCAAGGTCGGCGACGGCTGGACCTCGGCCATGATGAAGTTCGACGATTTGCAGACCACCATCGCCAGGCTGGGTGAGCTCCGCGCCGAGTACGGGCGCGCCGAGGTGCCGTTCGAGATCCAGGCGGTCTGCATCGACAAGTTCGGCCGCGACGGCTATCAGGAGCAGTACGACGCCGGTGTCACCGATGCGATCGTGGTGCCCTGGCTCGCCGCCGGGATCGGATTCGACGGCGAACTCGAGGCCAAGAAGGACGCACTGCGCCGATTCGCCGAAGAACACATCCAGAACCCGATCAACTGACCGGCCACGTGCGCCGCCGCTCGGATGCGGCGGCGCACCAACCCGTCGAGAGGAACCCTATGAGCAGCGAGGAACATCCCGCCCGCGCGGCCGGGCTGGCCTCCCAGGCCGCGGTCCGCGCCCGGAACAAGGACGCCTGGCTCGCCCTGTTCGCCGCGGACGGCATCGTGGAGGATCCCATCGGGCCATCCGGTTTCGATCCCGAGGGCAAGGGACATCGTGGACCGGAGGCCATCGCGGCGTTCTGGGACAAAGCGATCGCCGCCACCGACTCCATCGATTTCCTTTTCGGTGATTCGTTCGCCTGCGGTGCCGAGGTCGCGTTCACCGGCACTATCCGCAGCGTCATCGGTGGCCACCGAATCGACGCGGAAGGCGTGTTCACCTACAGGGTCGACGATGCGGGCAAAATCCTCGCCCTGCGCGCCTTCTGGGAGATCGACCGGGCGATGGCGACGGCCGCACCGGCCACCTGAGCGGCGGCCGGCCGGTTTCCCTCCCGGTGCGGCCGCTTTCGAACCCCATACGGTCTGCCCGGCACGCCACAGTGGTGTGCCGGGCAGACCATATGCGCACACGATCGTGACAGGTCACGCTGCTTGCTCGGAAAGCTCGGCTCCGATCGATTCCGTGATCTGCCACCGGTGACAGATCACGCCCGGGCCTTGACTTCGACTCAGGTTCAGGTCACACCATCGTTCATATGACCATGGTTCTGTGACGGGTGCGGACTCGAACACGACGACTCCCTCGCTCCGCCGGACGAGGGCTGTGTTCTCGCCAGCGAGGAGGTGTCGATCGAGGAGCGAGGTGACCTCGGACCCCACGGCAGCTGGACCACTCACGCGGAACTCGCCCGCCGGTAGCACACCACGCACCACCGTGACCACGGCCGGGGAGTCCACAGTCTGCGACGCGAACCCCGATTGGCGATCGGTCACTGGTCTTTCGTGATCCGGACCGCCCACGGAAACCTCCTGTAAGACCCGCCCGCTTACATAGACCCTGTTGTGGTCGGCATGGTCGAAGCACTCGGCGGTGTCGCGGCCCTTCCGGGGCACACAACACGAGGCGCCCGGATACGAGCGGCGCGGGGCGGCGCCCGAACCCGGAGCCTCCAGCGGATGAGCTGTCCGGCACGAGACGAAATTCGCGCCCGCGGCCGCGTGGGCGAGGATCAGTACGCCCGCCAGTCGCTCGATACCGGCGGCCGGTCGAACGCCGAAACATGATCGCCGACCCAATCCGCATAGGCACGCGGGTCACGACCGAGAACTGCCGCGACATCGTCGGTCAGCACAGCATTGCCGCCCGCGCGCGCGAAGGCCTGACCCGCCAGCGCACCGTCCACGAATTCCGGAGTGGCTCCCGCGGCGAGCATATGGTCACGGGCGGCGGCCTCGGCGATATCGACCACTTCGACGGGACGCCCGAGCGCGGCCGCCAAGGCGGCGGCCTGGTCGTGAGTGGTGAGCAGTTCGGGGCCGGTGAGCGTATAGACGCGACCGGAATGCGCGGAAGACGACAATGCCTCCGCCGCGACCGCGGAGACATCACGCGGGTCGACCACACCCTGCGCACCCGAGCCGGTCAGGTTCGAGACGGGTAGACCGCTGTGGAGAGCCGGCGCCCAGCTGAGCGTGTTCGACGCGAAGGAGCTGGGACGCAATATGGTCCAGTCGACGCCGGCGGCACGAACCGCCTCCTCTCCGGGCAGATGCCAGGTACCGACCCGGCCGAGGGCCGGGTCGCCGGTGCCGATCGCCGACAGTTTCACGATCCGGCGGGCGCCGGCGTCGCGCGCGGCTCGGACGAGTGCGCGGTCGGCTTCGGCGTACTCCGGGCCGAGTACGCCGACGATGAATACCGCCACCGCACCGGCCAGCGCGCGTTGCATTCCGGGGAGATCAGAGTAGTCCCCGCCTACGACTTCCACCCCGGCGGGGAACCGGGCCGCGTCCGGTCTCCGGGTTATTGCGCGAACGCGCTCGCCACGCGCCGACAGGAGGCGGACGATCTCGCCGCCGATGGTGCCCGTGGCACCGGTGATGATGATCATGGGCACAACCGTGCCGTTGCGCGGACCGGACCGATAGGAAATTTCGGCACGGCGCAATCGTCCTGATCTGCATACAGTCGAAGGGTGACCATTGCGCAGGGCAAGGCGCCCGTGACAACCGACCTCACCGAGAGCGCGACGCCCGCACCGGAATCCCTGCGCCCCTGGTTCACCGAGCTCGGGCTCATACCGACGGTGCGCGATACGTCCGTCCCGTTCGCCCATGTCCCCCAGGCCGCCACCATGATCGTCCTGCGTACCGAGGACTGCGGCCCACGTGATGCCCTCGTACTCGGGCCGCGAACGAGGGCGTCCTATGCCGAAGCGGATAAACCCATGGGCTGTCTCCGGTTGCGGCTCGCTCCGGGCGCCGTCGGACCACTGCTGGGGGTATCCGCCGGTGAGCTGACCGACCGGATCGTCCGCCTTGCCGACCTGCCCGGTCCGGCGGCACAATTCGCCGGCGAACTCGTCGAATTGCGGCGCGACGAGCTCTTTCCCTATCTGGAACAGCGGCTACCGCAACGGATCCGGGAGAGCCCGGCCCAAGTATCGCATCGGGAACTGCTCCGTACCGCCGTCGAGTCCGTATCGGGCCGTGCCATGCCGGCCACTGTCCCGGCGCTGGCCGGCACCCTGGCGGTGAGCGAACGCCAGCTCCGCAATCTCTTCAGTTCCGGTATCGGCGTATCTCCCAAGCACTACACGCGGATAGACCGGATCCGGCGAGTGCTGACCCGTCTCGGAACATCACCGTGGTCGCATCTGGCAGTCGGCGCCGGCTATTACGACCAATCCCATCTGACCGCCGAGTTCCGTTCTTTGATGGGTGTCGCCCCCGGCTCTTTCCTCGGCGGTACCCGGCTGCCGATTGAACCCTGCCGCCCCGCGATATACGGCCGAACCATCAGCGGAACTGGAATCTTACGATCTGCACCCCTTTGACCAGCACCAGGTTCAATGGATCCGCGGGACAATTCCGGAGGCGTAGCCGATGGTGACGAACGGGCGGGGGGGGGG
>NZ_BMMH01000008.1:209114-314549 GCF_014645735.1 Nocardia jinanensis
CCCACCCCGCCTGTCACTTGTGCACAGACCCCCGTTGTGCGGGGTCGAGCTGTCGGCGTGAGGCCACCGTCAACCGGCGGTTTTGCCGGTGACCGGGCAGGTCTTGTAGTCGACCTCGAACTCCTTGATGCCGTTGAGCCAGCCCGAGCGCAGCCGCCTGGGGTCGCCCAGCTTACTGATATCGGGCATATGGTCGGCGATCGCGTTGAAGATCAGGTCGATCTCCAGTTTGGCCAGGTTGGCACCGATGCAGTAGTGCGCGCCCGTCCCGCCGAAGGCCACGTGCGGATTGTCCTCGCGCATGATGTCGAACTTCATCGGATTCTCGAAGACGTCCTCGTCGAAGTTCGCCGACCGGTACAGCATCAGGACCCGCTGGCCCTTCTTGATCTCGACGCCGCCCAGTTCGGTGTCCTCGAGCGCGGTGCGCTGGAAGGTGGTGATCGGGCTGGCCCACCGGATGATCTCGTCGGCCGTGGTCTTCGGGCGTTCCTTCTTGTAGAGCTCCCACTGGTCCGGGTTCTCCAGGAAGGCGATCATGCCGTGGGTGATGGCGTTACGGGTGGTCTCGTTACCCGCGACAGCCAGCAGCATCACGAAGAAACCGAACTCCTCGGACTTGAGGGATTCGCCGTCGATATCGGCTTCGACCAGGGTGGTGACGATATCGTCGGCCGGGCACGCCTTGCGGGCCTCGGCCATCATGTAGGCGTAACCGAGCAGCTCGGTGGACGCCTGCACCGGATCCACATCGATTTCCGGATCGTCGTATCCGGTCATCTCGTTGGACCAGGTGAACACCTTCATCCGGTCTTCCTGCGGGACTCCGATCAGCTCGGCGATCGCCTGCAGGGGCAGTTCGCAGGCGATCTGAGTGACGAAATCGCCGGACCCCGCCTCGGCCGCCGCCTTGACGATGGCCTCGGTCCGTTTCGACAGCTCTTCCCGCAGCGAGTTGATCGCCCGGGGGGTGAACCCGCGCGAGATGATCTTGCGCATCCGAGTGTGCTCGGGCGGGTCCATATTCAGCAGGATGAAACGCTGCAGTTCGATCTGCTCACGCTCGATATCGTCGTTGAAGCGCGGCAGCGCCGTGTTCTCGAAGGTCGAGAACACATCACTGCGCCGGGACACCTCCTTGACATCGGCGTGTTTGCTGACGACCCAGAAGCCGTCGTCGTGGAACCCGCCGACCTCCGGCGACTTCTCCTGCCACCAGATCGGCGCGGTACGCCGGAGTTCGGCGAACTCCTCGACCGGTATCCGCTGCATGTACATGTCGGGGTCCGTGACGTCGAACCCGTCCGGCAGGTTCGGCCGGGCCATGCGCGTATCCACCACCAGATGTCTCCTTCGACAAACTGAAACACGTTCTACAATCATTGAAGCACAGGCGGGAGAACGAGGAAAGAAACGGTCCGAACCCGCCTCGTGCCGTGCGCGGAACACGTTACAGTTTTATGTCCGAAACGAAAGGTTCAAGATGGGCACACCCGTTATCGTCGAGGCAGCTCGCACCCCCATCGGCAAACGCAACGGCTGGCTGTCCGGGCTGCACGCCGCCGAGATCCTCGGCCTCGCCCAGCGTGGGCTGTTGGATCGCGCCCACCTCGACCCCGCCAAGGTCGAACAGATCATCGGCGGCTGCGTCACCCAAGCGGGCGCACAGTCCAACAACATCACCCGCACGGCCTGGCTCGCCGCCGGTCTGCCGTGGCAGGTGGGCGCCACGACCATCGACGCCCAATGCGGTTCGGCTCAGCAGGCCAACCATCTCATCGCCGGCCTGATCGCCACCGACGCCATCGATATCGGTGTCGCCTGCGGTGTCGAGGCCATGAGCCAGGTTCCGCTGGGCGCCAATGTCGGCGATCAAGCCGGCCCGCGGCGGCCGGATTCCTGGGATATCGATATGCCCAATCAGTTCGAGGCCGCCGAGCGAATCGCAAAGCGGCGCGGTATCACCCGCGCGGACGTGGACGCCCTCGGCGTACGATCCCAGCGGCTGGCCGCGCAGGCCTGGACCGAGGGCCGCTTCGACCGTGAGGTGCTCACCCTCACCGCTCCGGTGGTCGACAGGGAGGGGAATCCGACCGGTGAGAAGCAGGAGGTCAGCCGGGACCAGGGTCTGCGCGAAACCAGCGCGGAGAGCCTCGCGAAGCTGAAGCCGGTCCTGGAAGGCGGAATCCACACCGCCGGAACGTCTTCGCAGATCTCCGACGGCGCGGCGGCCGTACTACTGATGGACGAGAAGACCGCGCAGCGAGAGGGTTTGCGGCCGCGGGCCCGGGTGGTGACCCAGTGCCTGGTCGGCTCCGAACCCGAGTTCCACCTCGACGGCCCGGTCCAGGCGTGCACCCGCCTGCTGGAGCGGTCCGGGATGAGCATCGGCGATATCGATCTCTTCGAGATCAACGAGGCATTCGCTTCCGTCGCATTGTCCTGGGCACAGGTCCATCAGCCCGATTTCGATCGGGTGAATGTGAACGGTGGCGCGATCGCCCTCGGCCATCCGGTCGGCTCCACCGGGTCCCGTCTGATCACCACGGCCCTGCACGAACTCGAGCGTTCCGATCAGAATGTCGCAATGGTTCTCATGTGCGCCGGTGGCGCACTCGCGACAGGAACCATCATCGAACGGCTGTAGCAGATCGGCCGAATTCCCTATTGCAACAGTGCATCGGGGCCCGTACGGACAACAGCCGCACCGTACGGGCCCTGTGTCCATCACAAATTCGACCCGGTAGGTTGAACGTTCATCTCAACTTTCGGCAGACGTGTCGTACGCCACACAATGGCCGGGACACGGCTACGGGAGGGATATCAGCTATCCAGAGGCTACTCGCCACCCGTCCGGGAAGACCCCCGCGACGGGCAGCTACCTGGCCGTATCAGAGGTCCACAAGTTCCGTGCGGGCAACCCGCAAACGCGATACCCCGGTCCACTTCACCTGATACGTGCCTGGAAGCTTCAAGGAAATCCTGATTCAGGCGTAGGTTTTCAGTTACTGAGCCGCTAATATCAATGATAGGTATCCGAGATAACATCTGTTAGTACAGTGAAGGGAATTGGGCGGCTCACAATGGCTGATTTCGCGGCGCGGCTGAACAAGCTGTTCGAAACCGTGCATCCCCCAGGGCGAAAGCCGCATACCAATGCAGAGGTAGCGGCAGCACTGACGGCATCCGGTCATCCGATCTCCAAACCGTATCTGTCGCAGTTACGGTCGGGCCAGCGCACGAATCCTTCCGATGAAACGGTTGCGGCGCTGGCGAAGTTCTTCAAGGTGAAGCCCGACTACTTCTTCAACGACATCTACGCCGCGAAGATCGACCACGATCTGGAACTCCTATCGCAGCTACAGGGTTACGGTCTGCGCCGGCTGTCCAGCCGGGCGTTCGACCTGTCGGAGGAGTCGCAGAATCTGCTCACCTCCATGGCGGAGAAACTGCGCGCAAGCGAGGGCTTGCCCGAAATTCCTCCGGACGGCACCGAATAGTAGACATCGTCGGCGCGGTGCGATCCCCAAGTGGGGTCGCACCGCGCCGACGCCTGTGCGGTAGAAATCCGTACACCGTGTTCCCACGGTCGGCATGAATTCTTCGGTGTAGGTATCAGCGTGCCTGAACATCTGCGGTACGGAAGAATGCAGACCGACCGCTCGGCACGATTTCGCGGCCCTCGCCGGACTTAATCACAGTGACGTAACGGACATACCGCACACCCCGGGCAACTAACGAATGGAGGCTCCGGGGCGTTCTGCAGTTTCCGGCTGTGCCTCGAAGGCCGCCGCGATCGCCCGCACCCAGCCGCGCGGGCTGATGCCCTCGGGCGGGGCGATCCACCGCGAATCCACCACCGCCCGGCCGAGCGGATGGCGTGCCCACTGCGCGACCCGTTCGGCGCGCGCGGCCACCGCGGCGGGAGGCTCTCCGGCAGCGGCGATCTCGACACCACCACCGGACTGCAGATACAGAGCGTCCATGATCTGGGCCACTCGATCGGAAGCTCTGAGTTGGGTCGAAGTCCCGGTTTCCTCTCCGACGACCTCCGGGAAACGTTTCACCAACACGTTGTGCAATGTACGCACGCGGCGCAGCAGCAATCGTGCGCGCACCCACATCTCGACCACGATCCACACCGCGCCGAAGGCGATGAGCAGCGCGGCCAGCTGCCAGAAAGGCCAGGCCCAGCCCGGCTCACCCGAACCGGGCCGGGTAGCGCCGATGACATCGCGCTGCACCTGACCGGCAGCCAGCACCACCACCAGAACGGTGCCTGTCACATAGACGGCGATACCCCGGCCGAGCGCGGTCCAGCTCAGATTGCGCAGGCCGGTCACTACGACGAACATCCCGGCCAGCCCGGTCACCACCCAGCCCGCGGTGAACGAGGTACTCAACGTCGCGGCGACGGCGAAAAGCCAGGTGCCGTATATACCCCCGGCGATCTGGCGCAGATTCCGGCGCGAAACCACAGGCCAGGCCGCCGAGGCGACGACCGAGGTCGCGGCGGCGAACAGCAGCCACGCGGAGACCACCGATCCCTCGGAGAGCCTGCCCGGCGGCAACCCACCGGGCAGCAGGTTGTCGAGGGCCAGCGCGATATCGGGAACGGCGGCGGTGCAGGCCAGCGCGACGGCCGAGACGGCCACCACTATCGCCACCCGCGCGGTGGTCGCGGGTTTGACGAGCACCCGTCCCACCCGCGCACCCGCGGCGATCCAGACGATCAGGGCGGTCAACCAGAACGTCATCCCAGAGCCTCATCGAATCGAAGGACCGAGACGCCCGCGCCCCGGCTGTTGAACACGCGCAGCCGCGTCATCAGCATGGCGGCGAAAGTTTCGGCCTCCCATTCGGCCTGATCGTCCGCGCCGTCCTCGAGCGCGGTCTGATGAGCGCGCTGACTCAGCATGTACGCGATGAGTTCGTCGCTCACCTCGAGAGTCACCTCGGGGGCAGGTGCGCCTTCGTGATCGAAAACGATATGCCCCAGTTCGTGGGCCAGCGTATGGTCGCGGCTCGGCAACGTGCTGGCCAGCACGATGATGTCCTTGTTCGGGTAGTAACGCCGCTGTCCGCAGACTCCGGGGCCGAGGTCGGCATCGGCGATCTCGATCGGGCGGCCGCGTTCGGCGGCCACCGCTTCCACGACCTCCGCGAGGGTGGTGGCGTCCGCGTCCGCGGCGACCGCGCATACCGCGTCGACCGCGGCGGCCACCCGGCGATAGGCCCGCGCGCTCTGTGTCCGGCTCTGCGTCATCGCGATCACGCACCCGTTCCGAAGAATTCGGCGCGCGCGGCATCGACCCGCGCCTGCGCCTGCGCGGCACTCTGGTAACTCATCACGGCCGATCCGGTCCCGGCGATGGCCAGCGCGATCAGCCCGCCGATCACCGACAGCACCTTGGGTTCGGGCAGCAGACCCTCCGCATTCGTCGGGCGCACCGCGTGATTCGGCGGCGCGGCGACGATCGACGGTGCGGCCCCGCCGGGGGCGGGCGCACCGGGAATACCCACCGCGGGTACCGGGGCGGCGACACCGAACACCGGCATACCCGCACCGCCACCCACGCCGGGCGCCGGCAGGGCCAGCGGTGGTCCGACCGGAGGGGCCGGCAACGGAGGTACCGGCAGGAGCAGCAGGAGAAGTGGTGCCGCCGAGCCCACTCCGGCGGAACCGAGCGCGGCCGAACCAGTGGCCGCCGAACCCGCGGCGGCCGAACCGGTCGCCGCGGAACCGACGGCGGCGGAACCGAGAGCAGCCGAACCGGTGCCCAGCACTCCGGTTCCGGCCGAACCCGTAGCCGCGGAACCGGTACCGAGCGCCCCGATACCGGCCGAACCCACGGCAGCCGAACCCGTGCCGAGCGCGGCCGAACCGGTCACGCCCACCCCGATACCGGCCGAACCCACGGCAGCCGAACCCGTGCCCAGCGCGGCCGAACCCACACCGAGCGCAGCGGATCCGGTCGCGCCCAGTGGTGCGGCGGCGGAGCCCACCGCGGCCGAACCGGTGGCGAGAATGGTGCCGAGAGCCGTCCCCAGGCCGACCGGTTCGGCGATCGGCGCCGGATCCGGTTGCGGAGCAGCGATCTCCGAAGGTTCGCCGGTATCGACTGTTTCGGTCTCCGCGACACGGCCGGGGATCCCCAGCCGCTGCCACTGCGCGATCTCCCCCGAGTCCGGGCCGCGGCTGCCGGTACCGGCGTCGCCTGCGGGCGGATCACCCACCGGTGCCGGAGCACTACTGCCCGTCCCGAGACCGGTGGGCGGCGCTGTTTCGATCGTGGGTTGCGGTCCGGCCGGTTCGCCGGGGGACGGGATGGCGAGCGCTCCACCGCCGTCGGCGGGTTCTCCCGCGCCCGGCCCCGGTGGGGCGATACCGCCGCTACCGGTCGGCCCCTGTTCGGGTACCGATCCCCGTCCCGGGTTCGCTTGGGCGAGCGCCGGTCCCCCGAGTAGTCCCAGGCATCCGGCCGCTCCGGCTACTGCGAGCAATCGCTTGATGCGACCCACGGCCATGCGCCAGTCAACCCCTTGATCGATATTGCGGATTCGCCCGGCGATGACGCCTTCCAGGCCGAACGAATAGATGGTTGCTCATGGTAAACCAGCAAACTCGCCGGTGCATGATGAAGCGACAACCTCGAGGGGACGGTAAGGTCTATCCGCTGTTCGAGCGGCAGTACATCGCGGACGGCGACGGCTGAACCATGGGATAGATCACATTCACCCGGCAGCCGCTCCAGTAGCTGGGGACCCGGGGCCGCTACAGAAAAAAGCCCGTCCCGCCGCCGACCGGCAGCGGGACGGGCCCGTCGGGCTGTGCGGGCCCTTACGCTCCGTATACGGGTTCCGGAGTCACGCCCTTCGCGATCAGCTCCGAGACCACGGTGCCGAGTTCGGCGGGATTCCACCGGGCGCCCCGGTCGACCGGAACCCCGTGCCGCCAGCCCTCGCCCAGTGCGAGACGGCCGCCCTCGACCTCGAACATCCGGCCGGTGACACCCGCCGATTCGGTACTGCCCAGCCACACCACGATCGGCGAGATGTTCTCCGGCGCCATAGCGTCGAATCCGTCCTCCGGCGCGGCCATCATATCGGCGAAGACGGTTTCGGTCATCCGGGTCCGCGCCGACGGGGCGATCGCGTTCACTGTGACGCCGTAGCGGCCGAATTCGGCTGCGGCGGTGAGGGTGAGACCGGCGATACCCGCCTTGGCGGCGCCGTAGTTGCCCTGGCCGACGCTGCCCTGCAGACCGGCGCCCGAGCTGGTGTTGATGATCCGGGCGTCGACCGCGCGACCGGCCTTCGATTCGGCACGCCAGTACGCGGCGGCATGGCGCATGGTGGCGAAATGGCCTTTGAGGTGAACTCGGACAACCGAATCCCATTCCTCCTCGGCGAGGTTGACCAGCATACGGTCGCGGACGAATCCGGCGTTGTTGACCAGGACGTCCAAGCCACCGAAGGTGTCCACTGCCTGCTGGACGAGGCGCTGCGCACCCTCCCAGCTCGCGACGTCGTCGCCGTTGGCGACAGCTTCGCCTCCGGCCGCGCGGATCTCCGAGACCACCTGTTCGGCGGGAGTTTCCGCGGTCGATTCACCGCTGAGGGTGGATCCGAGATCGTTCACCACGACCTTCGCGCCCTCGGCGGCGAAGGCCAGAGCGTGTGCCCGGCCGATACCCCGGCCGGCACCGGTGATGATCACGATCCGTCCGGCGCAGATGCCCTCGGTTGCCATATCCGTTCCTATCGTCGATGGTCGATATCTGTTCGAGCTGGGCCGGGTCAGGTCTTCGCCGTGTCACCGGGGTGAGTGGCGGTCGCGACCGACAGGAAGGCGGGGGGTTCGCCGCCGCCGTGGATCTGCAGGGTCGCTCCGGAGATGTATCCGGCCAGGGGGGAGAGCAGGAAGGCCACCCCGTTGCCGACATCCTCGGGCCGGGCCAGCCGGCCCATCGGGATGGTCCGCCCGACGGCGGCCACTCCGTCGGCGTCACCGTAGTGCAGCGCGCTCAATTCGGTTTCCACCGCGCCGACGATCAATGAGTTGATGCGGACCTTCGGCGCCCATTCGGCCGCGAGGGAAACCGTGAGCGAGTCGACCCCGGCCTTCGCCGCACCATAGGCCGCTGTTCCCGGCGAGGGGCGGTGGCCGCTGAGGCTGGAGATGTTGACGATCGATCCGCCTTCTTCCTGCCGGCTGATCACCGCGTGCGCCGCCTGCGCGACGTGCAGGGCCGAGAGCAGGTTCAGCTCGATGATCTTGGTGTGGAATTTGGGGCTGGCGTCCTGCGCCAGAGCGTAGGGCGCTCCCCCGGCGTTGTTGACCGCGTGGTCCAGCCGGCCGTGGCGCCGGACGATCTCGGCGATCATCTCCCCCACCGCCTCCGCGTCGCGCACATCGCACGGCAGGAAGTCGATACCACGCCCGTCCACCTCGACCGGGATATCGCCGGGGCGGCGGGCACATGCCACCACCGTCGCACCCGCGGCCAGCAGGACGCGACTGATCCCGGCGCCGACGCCGCGGACGCCGCCGGTTACCAGAACGACGCGATCGGACAGGTCGATTTCGAGTGCCACCGTGTTAACCTACCAAGCAATTGCTTGCTTAGCCAAGATGCTCGAGATGCGAGATGGGATACGCGATGGGGATCAAGCGCCATTCGGAATCCGCCGGTATCGCCGTGGTCACGGTCGACTATCCGCCGGTCAACGCCATACCCTCGGACGGCTGGTTCACCCTCGCCGACGAGATCCGCGCCGCCGGGCGCGACCCGCAGACCCGCGTGGTGGTGCTGCGCGCCGAGAACCGCGGCTTCAACGCGGGGGTCGATATCAAGGAGATCCAGCGCAAACCCGGGCATCAGGCGCTCATCGACGCCAATCACGGATGTTTCGAGGCGTTCGGCGCGGTCTACGACTGCCCGGTCCCGGTGATCACCGCGGTCCAGGGCTTCTGCCTCGGCGGCGGTATCGGCCTGGTCGGCAATTCCGACATCATCATCGCCTCCGAGGACGCGACCTTCGGCCTGCCCGAGGTCGACCGCGGCGCCCTGGGCGCCGCCACCCACCTCTCCCGGCTGGTCCCCCAGCACCTCATGCGCGCGCTCTTCTTCACCGCGAGCACCGCCACCGCGCAGCAGCTGCACCATTTCGGTTCAGTGCTCAAGGTGGTCCCGCGCGAAGAGCTCGACGCCGCCGCGCTCGAGGTCGCCAAGGACATCGCGGCCAAGGACGGCCGGGTCATCCGGGCCGCCAAACGCGCGCTCAACGGTATCGACCTACAGGACGTGCACCGCAGCTATCGCTTCGAACAGGGGTTCACCTTCGAACTGAACCTCTCGGGCGCCTCCGACGAGATCCGCGAGCGTTTCGACGACGATCTGGCGGCGCAGAAGGACAAGAACTGACATGGAGCGGAAAACCATGCGAGACAAGCGGAAAACGCTGGACGAGATCGTCGGCGAACTGCGCAGCGGTATGACCATCGGGATCGGCGGCTGGGGATCGCGGCGTAAGCCGATGGCCCTGGTGCGCGCGCTGCTGCGATCGGATGTCACCGACCTCACGGTGGTCACCTACGGCGGCCCCGACCTGGGGCTGCTGCTCTCGGCCGGGAAGGTCCGCAAGGCCTACTACGGCTTCGTCTCCCTCGACTCGGCGCCGTTCTACGACCCCTGGTTCGCGAAGGCCCGTACCTCCGGGCAGATCGTCGCGCGGGAAATGGACGAGGGCATGCTCAAATGTGGGCTCGAGGCAGCCGCGGCCCGGCTGCCGTTCCTGCCGATCCGGGCAGGCCTGGGGTCGGATGTACCCAACTTCTGGGACGGCGAACTACAGACAGTCGCCTCGCCCTATCCGGGTCCGGACGGGCGGACGGAAACCCTGATCGCGATGCCCGCGCTGAATCTCGACGCGGCACTGGTGCACCTGAATATCGGCGACGCACACGGTAATGCGGCCTACCAGGGCGTGGACCCCTACATGGACGACCTGTTCTGCCTGGCCGCCGAGAAGCGCTACCTCTCGGTCGAACGTGTCGTGGAGACCGAGGAACTGGTGAAAACCGTTCCCCAGCAGGCACTACTGCTCAACCGCATGATGGTCGACGCGGTGGTCGAGGCACCGAACGGCGCGCACTTCACCCTGGGCGGCGAAAGCTACGGGCGGGACGAGAAATTCCAGCGGCACTACGTCGAGGCAGCGGGTTCACCGGAGACCTGGAAAACCTTCGTAGCCACCTACCTCAGCGGCTCCGAGGACGACTACCAGGCCGCCGTCGCGCGATTCGAGGAGGAGCAGTGACCAGCACCGAAACCAGCACCCGGGCCGAGGTGTGCGCGATCGCCTGCGCCGAGATCTTCCGCGGCGCCGGGGAGATCTTCGCCAGCCCGATGTCACCGATGGCACAACTGGGCGCGCGGCTGGCGAAACTCACCTTCGAACCCGATCTGCTGCTCTCCGACGGCGAGGCGTTCTTCCTCGCCGAAACCCCGCCCATCGGCGGTAAGGCGCCGGTGGAGGGCTGGATCCCGTTCCGCAGGGTCTTCGATGTGCTGGCCTCGGGCCGCCGTCATGTGGTCATGGGCGCCAACCAGATCGACCGCTACGGCAACCAGAACCTCTCGGCTTTCGGCCCGCTACAGCAGCCGACCCGGCAGATGTTCGGTGTGCGCGGGGCGCCCGGCAACACCATCAACCATCCGACCAGCTACTGGATCGGCCGCCACACCAAACGAGTGTTCGGCGAGAAGGTGGATATCGTCGCCGGTATCGGCTACGACAAGGTCGACCCCGGCAACCCGGCCTTCCGTTTCCACCACCTCCACCGGGTGGTCAGCAACCTGGGTGTTTTCGATTTCAACGGCCCGGACCACACCATGCGGGCGCTGAGCCTGCATCCCGGGGTCACCGCCGACGAGGTCGCGGAGAACACTTCGTTCGAGATCGCCGACCTGGGCACCGCCGGGGAGACCCGCCTGCCGACCGCCGAGGAACTGCGGATCATCCGTGAGGTCCTGGACCCGAAGAAGATCCGCGACAGGGAGGTCCCGCGGTGACTCCCCGGCTGCGGACCCCGCTGACCGAGCTGGTCGGGATCGAGCATCCCGTCGTGCAGACCGGAATGGGCTGGGTCGCGGGCCCCGGCCTGGTTTCGGCCACCTCCAATGCCGGCGGACTGGGCATTCTGGCCTCGGCCACCATGACCTACGACGAGCTGGAAGCGGCCATCGCCAAAACCAAGGCGCAGACCGATAAACCTTTCGGCGTGAACATCCGCGCCGACGCCTCGGACGCACCCGAGCGGATCGACCTGCTCATCCGCGAGAACGTGAAGGTCGCCTCCTTCGCCCTGGCGCCGAAGAAAGACCTCATCGCGAAGCTGAAAGACGCGGGCGTCGTGGTGGTCCCGTCGATCGGCGCCGCCAAACACGCGGTGAAGGTCGCCGCCTGGGGCGCCGACGCGGTAGTCGTACAGGGCGGTGAAGGCGGCGGGCACACCGGCCCTGTCGCGACCACCCTGCTGCTGCCGTCGGTCCTGGACGCGGTCGATATCCCGGTGATCGCGGCCGGCGGTTTCTTCGACGGGCGCGGCCTCGCCGCCGCCCTCGCCTACGGCGCCGCCGGTGTCGCCATGGGCACCCGCTTCCTGCTCACGCAGGAGAGCAGCGTCCCGGATTCGGTGAAACAGGAATACCTGCGCCGCCAACTGGGCGAAACCGTGGTGTCCACCAAGGTCGACGGTATGCCGCACCGGGTGCTCAACACCGAGCTCGTGCAGAAGCTGGAGAACTTGGGGCGCGTCCGCGGCCTGACCGCCGCCGTGGGTAATGCGGCCAAATTCAAGAGTATGACCGGGATGAAGTGGTCCACGCTGGTCCGCGACGGCCTGGCCATGCGCAAGGCCAAGGACCTCACCTGGTCTCAGGTGATCATGGCGGCCAATACCCCGATGCTCTTGCGCGCCGGACTGGTCGAAGGCAACACCGAGGCCGGGGTGCTGGCGGCGGGACAGGTGAGCGGGATCCTGGAAGATCTGCCGACCTGCCAGGAGTTGATCGACCGGATCGTCACGGACGCGTTGGCCCGGATCGGCACCCTCGCCGAGATACCCCACACCGTCGATTCGGCCGGCTGACGAACCAAGGGCCCGCCCGCGAATTCGTGGGCGGGCTTGTCGGCGGCCTGGAACCGCTGCCGGCCGGCTCGATTGGCGGGACGTATCGCCATGGCCCGGCGGACGGGGCGTGGGCATTGGTGAACCGTGCGGAGAGAAGTCCGAAACCCGGACGAACTCAGCAGATCCGGTAGGCGGTCAGCCCCGGGGCCACGGACGCACCTCACCCCAGCCCCAGGCGGGGGTGGGTTCGCCGGCGGAGTCCGGGGCATCCGGGCCGGAGAAGAGCAGAGCCATGCGGGTGCCCCATTCCAGATATCCCACGAAGGCCGACCGGAACTCGGCGTCGGCGGGCAGCCCCACCTGGTCGGCGGTGTCGATCAACAGGCTCATCCAGCGCTGACGCTGTTCCTCGGTAAGCGCCCGGCCCCGGTGCCGGGAGATCATGTGCTGATGACCGCCGTGGCGATCGGAATACACGGTGGGACCCCCGAAGACCTCCCCCAGCCACGCGGCCACATGCTTCGCGTGATCGGGATGCATTCCCTCGAACACCGGGGCCAGCACCGGATCTTCGGGGACCCGGTCGTAGAAGGCCGAGAAGAGTCTCTCGAACGCCGGGGCGCCACCGGCCCACTCGTACAGCGACGGGACCAGGGCAACCGGCTCGTAGTGCCGCATCTCCTCGATACCGGTCACATAGTCCTTGATCTCGGCGAAGAACGCGCGGAACTGGGGACTGTCGCGGAACTTCTCCAGATGATCGCTCGCCGAAGTCCAGGTGAGCCGGAGGATATAGGTTCCGGGATCCTCGACGCACCGGTCCAGGTCGTAGGTCCGGCAGTACGGCGAGGACTGCAGTGATACGGCGGCCCGCCGGTACGCGTCCTCGAACGCGGCCGGATCGCTGACGCGGTACCGGATGTACTCGGTGATCATGGATGAAGTCGACCACCTTGGAAGTAACCGCGCAAGAACGTACTTTGTGGTACGTGAGTGTGCGGCGGACCTACTACTCCTGCCCCTCCTGTACCTCCTGTACCTCGTCCCCGCCGCCGCCACGCTGGCCCTGTGACCGGCCCGGTGAGGTGGGCCGCGGACGATCACCCTGGAGCGAGGCGCCCCTGGTTCCTCACCCGAACGGTGTCCGCGGCCGCTCCTGCAACTCTCCGTCGACATACATATCGACCTTCTCGTTGTAGAAGCAGGCCAGCCCCGCGATCTTCTGGCTCTCCGGTGTAGGGGTGCGATAGATCCACACCAGGTCCGGATATTCGGTTTCGCCGACCCGGATGTTCCAGTAATCGGCATTGCCCTTGTACGGGCAGCTGGTGTGGGTCTCGGAAGGCCGCAGCAGATCCATCCGGATATCGGTGAGCGGCAGGTAGAACCGGGCGGGCAGGCCGGTTTCGAACAGGATCCGCGGCGACCGTGAATCGGCCACCGTCACACCGTCGAGTTCCACCCGCACGTGCCGGGAACTCGCCAGAACGTCCACCCGCGTGTAGGGGCTGCGCGGGTGGACGTAGATCGGCTCGTCCTCCTCGAACCATTCGTCCATCGCGTCCCAGTCCAACCGCACCAGATCGCGCAACCGGGGTGATTGCGAGTACTGGAGTGCGGCGCCGGGGGCCGTGGTGCCGTCGACGACGACGGCGTATCCGGTGCCCTCGCCGCGGCTCGCCGAGGTACGGGTGCTGCCGTCGGCTTCGAGTTTCGCGCGGATATCGGCGGCCGGGATGTAGTAGGCCGGGTAATGGGGGTTCTCCCACACCAATGCCGGCCGCACGGTATCGGCGACCAGGTGGCCGCCGAGATGAACGCGGACCCGCTTCTGGATGGTCTCGACCCGGACCTCGTCTCGCTGTGCATCGGTCATACCCCCCGACCCTACGCCGGGCAGGTTCGCCCGGCGGTCACGAAAAGCGGGCCCCGCCTGTCGGCGGGACCCGCGGGCGACCTCTCGTGAAGGTCAGTCTCCGACCGTGATGGCCTGTGCCTCTTCCACACTGTGCGGGGCCGGGTCGTGGTCGTCTATATGGGCGAGAGCGGAGCGGCCGGCCAGCAGCACCGCGACGCCCGCGGCGGTGCAGACCGCGCCCACCCAGAAGGGCAGCGAAACACTGGTCTCACCGAGCTTGCCCGCCAGCCAGGGCGCGGCGGCGCCGCCGGCGAATCGGACGAAGCTGTAGGCGGCGGACGCGGTCGAGCGCTCGACCGGAGCGGAGATCATGACGGCCTCGGTGATCAGCGTGTTGTTCACACCGAGGAACAGGCCCGCCAGGACCACACCGGCGATCAGCACCGGCTTGTGCTCGGCGAACAGGGCCATCACCGCCAGGTCGGCGGCGAACAGACCGACCGCCACCGCGATCATCGGCAACGTGCCGAAGCGGCGCTGGAGCTTCGGCGCGAAGAACACCGAAGCCACGGCCAGCAGGATGCCCCAGCCGCAGAAGATGAAGCCGATCGCGTAGGTACCCATATCCAGCGGGAACGGGGTGTAGGCGAGCAGGGTGAAGAAGCCGAAGTTGTAGAGCAGCGCCGTGATGCTCACGACCAGCAGACCGCGGTGGCGCAATGCTTTGAACGGCGCGGCCAGCGAGGTCGGTCGAGCGGCTTTCGGGCTCTCGGGCAGCAGGACGACGATCGCGACGAAGGCGACGGCCATCAGCACGGACACGCCGAAGAACGGGCCGCGCCAGCTGATGCCGCCGAGCACACCGCCCAGCAGCGGCCCGGTGGCGATACCGATACCCAGTGCGGCCTCGTAGAGGATGATGGCGCGGGCGACCCCGCCGCTGGCGGCGCCGACGATGGTGGCCAGCGCGGTCGCGATGAACAGCGCGTTGCCCAGACCCCAGCCCGCGCGGAATCCGACGATCTGCCCGACCGTGCCCGAACAACCCGCCAGCGCCGCGAAGATGATGATCAGTGTCAGGCCGGCGAGCAGCGTCTTCTTCGCGCCGAATCGGCTGGAGACCACACCCGTGACCAGCATGGCGACGCCGGTGACGAGCATATAGCTGGTGAACAGCAGCGATACCTGCGAAGGCGAGGCATCGAGCTGTTCACCGATGGGTTTGAGAATCGGATCGACCAGGCCGATGCCCATGAACGCGATAACGCTGGCGAAGGCGACGGCCCAGACCGCCTTCGGCTGCCCGGTCGATGTGCTGTGTCGATCCGGCTCGGTGTCCGTCCTGGTCGTGATGCTCATCAGTGTTTCCTCGATTGCGTGTGGTTCCCGGCCGACTCCCGGATCGCCGCCAGTAGCTCCCGTAGATCGGCTGCGAGTCCGGTCAGGCGTTCGGCGTCGAATCCGGGTAGTGGGCCGGACAGCGCCTCGCGCATGGACGCGCGGGTGGCGGCGAGCCGGGCATGCCCGGCCGGCGTGAGTTGTACGACGACCGCGCGCGAATCGTCCGGGTCACGGTGGCGGGAGGCGTATCCCTCCCCCACCAGCCGGGCGATGAGAGCGGTCGCGGTGGGTTGCGATGTGCGATCGATACGAGCGAATTCGCTGACCCGCAGCGAACCGTGTTCCTCGAGCACTGCCAGTGCGCGCACGGTGGCGCGCGGCAGGTCGTCGACACTGAGCGTTCCCGCCGCACGCGTGAGCCGACCCGCGGTGACCAGCAGATCGACGACGGTGTCGTCCACATCGGTTACCGGGTTCGGCTGCACCGAAATATTATTACATAGGCTAACTATCTATTTCCAGGCCCGCCGGTGGGATGCCCGCCACATGCCTCAATTGCGCGAGGAAAGACCCCCGGTCCTCACCCCGGATGACGTAGTGACAGGCCGCCAGCCGGACGATCGCCGCGGCGACGATATCGGCGTCGGCACCCTCGACCATCGGCCGGATGAGTTCACGCATGATCGGCATGACGCGGGCGAGTTCGGCTACGCGAGTTGCACGCACTCCCGCTGGAACGCCGGCCCGGGGCCACCGGAATGCGTCCCGAAGCGGCGGAGGCGATCCAGGAAGCCGGTCGCTACTACTTCGAACTGATCCTGGAACGACGTGCCCGCCCACGGGAGGACATGATCAGCCACCTCATCGCGGCCGAAGTCGACCGCGATGACGGGACGAAAACTGCGCTGACCGATATCGAGATCGCCGGATTCATCTCGCCGCTGGGCGGCGCGGGCGCCGAAACAGTCGCCAAACTCGTCGGCATCGCCGCCGTACTCTTCGCCGATCACCCCGAGCAGTGGCGTGCACTGCGCACCGATCGATCGAAGATCCCCGCGGCGTTCGAAGAAGTGCTGCGCTACGACGGGCCTGTCCAATACGACCTGCGCTACACGCTGCACGATGTACAGCTACACGACAGGACCATCCCCCAGGGCAGCTATGTGCTGATGTTGCTCGCCTCGGCCACCCGCGACGACCAGGCGTTCCCCGATGCCGGCCGGTTCGATATCGACCGGCCGCATTCCGGGCACAACCTCGGCTTCGGGTACGGCATCCACAGTTGCCTCGGCGCCGCCCTGGCCAGGCTGGAGGGCCGGATCGCGCTGGACGCGCTACTGGATGTGATGCCCGAATACGCGCTCGATCGGGCCGGCCTGCGCCGGGCGACGGTCACCAATGTCGCCGGGTGGGCCAATGTGCCTATCCGGGTCGGCTGAGGGGCGGATGGTTCCCCGCGGGGAAATCGGCTGCGAGTTCTTCTCGGACACCTGGTTACGGGTCGACCAGGTGTTCCGGCCGTACCCGGACCTGTAACCCGACGCTGCCGGCCAGATTGGCACTTTGCTGTACTCGGCAGGTAGCGCACAGGGTCTTGCGGTAAGGCGGTGGCGATCGGAGGGGTTCACGGAAGCAGCAGGCCCCAGTAGATCGCCCAGAGCGCGAAGCCTGTTCCGCCGCCGGCCATTACCGCCCATCGGATACGTGCGCCTCTGGGCGCCCCGGCCAGCGTGCGGCGTCCCCGCACGACGACGAAGCCCAGCGCGAGCACCGCGCATACGGCGACCATCTGCAACGCCAGCCACGGCAGGGTGCGTCCGAACAGCAAGGGGCCGAAGGATGTGGCGCGGGTCGTGAGGATATAGCCGAGTTGGACGACAGCGCCGACGATACCGATCACCGCCGCGGACACGAGTATTCGCGCGGGCCGCCGATCCGGCAGCCGCCAGGCCCGCACTGTGCCGGTCAGCGCATAGCCACTGAACGCGAGCACGATCGCACCCAGCAGCACCAGGTTCGCCGCGGCCGACTCCCACCAGGCCAACGGCTCGAGATCGCGCACCGGATGCCCCTGCACCGCGGGTCGATCCACCTGCGGCGCGGCAGCCGAACCGGGCAGCCCGTTCACCCACTCACCCATGAGTTCGCCGTAGCCCGGCGCCAGGCCGGGCAGCTTGTCGAAGCCGTCGGTGGTCGGCTGCCCGCCGTGCTGGGCGCCGGGCAGCGTGACCAGCGTGTAGTTCGTCTTCCCGGCCCGGTCGAACGCGGCCTGGAAACCCCGCAGGCTGTCACCCGGCGGGGTCAGCCGATCCTGATCGCCCCAGATGGCGAGCACCGGCTGCGCGATCTGTTCCAGTACCGGAATCGGGTCGTAGTCGGCCTGTGCGAACTGCCCGGCCCCGACCAGCTGCCGAATCCCATTGCGCGCCAGCACGTCGACCATCGATCCACGCACTCCCGCCGCACCGAACCTCGTCTCGTTCGCCCACGCCTGCTGTGCGGCCGGCGCGACCGAGTTCGCGCCGATCGTGATCAGGAAAGCGGCGTCGGTGGACCGCGAGGCGGCCAGCGGTGCGACCCATCCACCCTCGGACAACCCCCACAGGCCTACCCGGGCAGGATCGACTTCCGGCCGGTTCCGCAATGCGGCGAGACCTGCCAGCGCGTCATCGGCCAGCAGCGAATAGTCGCGGTGCGCCGGGGTATACCCCTCGGTGCGCTTGTCATAGCGCAGCGCGACGATGCCCGCGCGGGCGAAGGCAGCGGCGACCCGGTCGTATTGAGCGCCCCGGCCGTCGCCCGACCCGTGGACGAGCACGACCCCGGGTCGTCCGGTGGCGGCGACCGGCGCGTGGACAGTGCCGGTCGTCGTGGTGCCGTCACCACGAGTGAAGGTGATATCCACGGTGGTGTGTTCGTGCGCGTGCGCGCGGGGCATCCCGCAGCACACAGCGGCGATCATGATGGCGAACACTGCGATACGTCGAACTGTCGAGAGCATTGTGGTCCTACTCGGCCGAGGTCGCGCCGGGCGCGGGGAAGGCGAGAAAGCGAGTCAGCACGCGACGGGTGCCGGGCCGGTCCTGCTGATGGGTCGCTTGAAAACGCTTGAGCAGCGTCAGGTAGTCCTCGAAGAATTCCTCGATTTCCGCCGGCGTCGCATAGATCGCGCCACGCGAGAAGGGCATGATGTCCGCCCACTCACCCAGCCCGGCGCGTTCGGCCTCGAATCGCTGGAACATCTCGATGTCCTCGGCGAGGTGCTGCGCGAACAGTCCTTCCAGTAGTTCGCGCACCTCCGGTGACTGTTCGCGGTCCATCCGGTACCGCAGATCCTTGGCCGGCGAACGCCACCACCGCTCCTTCCCCTTCGCCAGCTCCGGCGCCTCCTCGATGAACCCGTGTTCGGCGAGCTGTCGCAGGTGGTAGCTGGTCGCTCCAGTGTTCTCGCCCAGCAGCGCGCCGAGCGCGGTGGACGTCGCCGGGCCGTTCTCGGCGAGTGCGCGCAGGATGCGCTGACGTAGGGGGTGCGCCAGCGCGCGTAGCGCGGCCGGATCGGCGATCTCTCTGGGTGGTATCTCCTCGGGCATAGTTACAAAATAGTCTTTGCAAAGTAATTTATGCAAACAAAGTTGTGCAACTAGCGCGCGGCTGCGAAACACGAGCCCAGCACCGGACTGAGGCCCGTCCCGCCGCTGCGCCCACGAAGCGCGAAACCCGAGGGCGCGGCGGCCGGACTTCAGGGAGCCGCGACTCCGCGGCGCCGGCGGGGGCGCAAATCAAACACAGCGCTCGATGATGGTGGCGTTGGCGGTGCCGCCACCTTCGCAGATGGTGAGCAGGCCGTAGCGGCCGTTGATCCGCTCCAGTTCGTTGAGCAGCGTCGCGAAGAGTTTCGCGCCGGTCGCGCCGAGCGGATGGCCCAGGGCGATCGCACCGCCGTTCACGTTCACCTTCTCCGGATCGGCGCCGGTTTCCTTCAACCAGGCCAGCACCACGGGGGCGAAGGCCTCGTTGATCTCCACGACGTCGATATCGTCGATGGTCAGACCGGCCTTCTCCAGCGCCCACTTGGTGGCCGGGATGGGCGCGGTGAGCATGTACAGCGGATCGGCGCCACGGGCGCTGACATGGATGATGCGGGCGCGCGGGGTCAGACCGTATTCCTGCACCGCCCAGTCCGAGGCGAGCAGGGTCGCGCTGGCGCCGTCGGAGATCTGCGAGGCGACCGCCGCGGTCAACGGGCTGCCCTCTTCCAGAGCGGGCAGCGAGGCCATCTTCTCCAGGCTGGTCTCGCGCGGCCCCTGATCGATCCAGAAATCGCCCACCGGCACGATCTCCTTGTCGAATCGACCGGCCTTGATGGCCGCGCGGGCCCGTTCGTGGCTGCGCAACGCCCACTGCTCCATATCCTCGCGGGTGATCCCCCACTTCTCGGCGATCATCTGCGCACCGCGGAACTGCGACACCTCACCGGTGCCGTAGCGGTGGTCCCAGCCCTCGGCACCGACGAACGGCGAATCGAAGCCGTACTCTTTGCCCGCGATCATGGCCGCGGAGATCGGGATGGCACTCATGTTCTGCACACCGCCGGCCACGATCACCTCGGCGGTACCGCTCATGATCGCCTGGGCACCGAAGTTGATGGCCTGCTGGCTGGACCCGCACTGCCGGTCCACGGTCACACCCGGGACCTCTTCCGGGTATCCGGCGGCCAGCCAGATGGTGCGGCCGATATTGCCGGCTTGGGGGCCGACATTGTCGACACAGCCGACGATCACATCGTCGACCCGCGCCGGATCGATCGAATTGCGTCCGAGCAGGCCCTGTAGCGCGGCCGCACCGAGATCGGCCGGATGGACCTCCGCGAGTGCACCGTTTCGCTTACCGACCGGGGTGCGCACCGCATCGATCACATACGCCTCGCTCAGCGGGGTATAGGGGCGGCGGGCAGCTGTTGCCATGGATTTCTCCTAATCGGTGTGGCCCGGCACGGTGAGACCGTCGAGCACGATGGTGAGGTACTGCTTGGCGAGCGTGTCGACGGTGATCGATCCGCCGCCCGGCTGGTACCAGCGCACGGCCACCCAGACGGTGTCGCGCAGGAAGCGGTAGGCCAGATCGATATCGAGTTCGGGACGGAAGCTGCCGTCGGCTACACCGCTGGTCAGCACGCGGCGCCAGAGCTCCCGGAATTCGCGGTTGTAGTCGTCTATGTAGGCGAATCGCTCGGCGGCCCGCAGGCGTTTGGCCTCGGACTGGTAGATGGCGACGGCGGCGTGGGATCGGTCGAACGCCTCGTAGGAGGCCAGCACCAGAGCCTCCAGCGTGGCACGCGAATTGAGCCCGGCGGCGACGATCTCGCGGTAGCGTCCGAACAGTTCGTCCAGGAAACCGCGCAGGATCTCGTCCACCATCCCCTCTTTCGAGGAGAAATGGTGGTACAGGCTGCCGGAGAGGATGCCCGCCGCATCAGCGATATCACGCACTGTGGTGGCGCGCACGCCCCGTTCGGCGAACAGGTCGGCCGCCAAGTCGAGTAGTTCGGTTCGCCGGGCCGATTTCGAGGGGTCGGGTGCGGTCACCTCGCCATGATACAACCAAGCATTTGCTTGGTCCATGCCCGGTGGGCAGACGAAGCAGGCCCGAGGTTTCCGGCTCCCCCCTCCTGTCGGAGCCGGACCCCTCGGGCCCACATCTCGGAAGAAGTCCGAACTCCGCACTGCTTCCGATCTTTTGGACGCGACTGATACGGCACCGGTTCCGCCACAGGCAGAATTTCCGCGCATTCCTCGGCCGCCACGGCCGCGCCGGTATATTCCGGCCATGACGACGCCGTTCCCGCAACGACAGTGGGGTTCTCCGGAGAGCCCGCCGGCCCGTCTGGCGAACAGGTTCGCAGGTACGCGGATCGGCTCCAAGGTGATCCGTGCCCTGACCCCGCTGGATCGCCGGGTGCTGGAGCGCACCGATGCCCGTTACACGGTGCTCGGACCGATCGGGGCCCCGGTGATCCTGTTGACCACCACGGGCCGCAGGTCAGGACAGCAGCGCACCCAGCCGCTGCTGTGCGTGCACGACGGCGCCACCCTCTATGTCATCGGCAGCAATTTCGGTGGCGCCCACCATCCCGCTTGGACGGCGAACCTCCTCGCCGATCCGAACGCGATCGTATCGATTGCGGGCAAGCGGATTCCGGTCACCGCCGCCCGGGTCGAAGGCGCGGCCGCGGAATCGATTTTCGAGCGGTTCGTCGAGATCACCGGCGCCTACGCCGCCTACCGGCAACGCACCGACCGCGAACTACGAATCTTCGCCCTGACCCGCGTGTGATCCGCTCGCCGCGGCTCGAACCCTGCGTGATTCGCACTCGCACCGCACCCGGGTCGACGACCGGCCGGGCCGGTGCAGTCAGGCGCGCTGGCTGCTGATGGATACCACCTCACCGGTGAGGTAGGTGGTGTAGTCGCTGGCGAGCATCGCGATGGTGGCCGCGACCTCCCACGGTTCGGCGGCCCGGCCGAAAGCCTCACGCTCGGAGAGCCGGTCGAGCAGTTCGGTGGAGCTGGACTTGTCCAGGAAGGCGTGCCGGGCGATGCTCGGCGACACCGCGTTGATCCGGACCCCGAATTCGGCCGCCTCGACCGCGCTGCACCTGGTCAGCGCCATCACCCCGGCCTTGGCGGCGGCATAGTGCGCCTGACCGTACTGGGCCCGCCAGCCCAGCACACTCGCGTTGTTGACGATCACGCCGCCGTGTTTCGCGTTCCGGAAGTAGTTGAGCGCGGCCCGGGTGCAGCGGAAGGTGCCGTTGAGGGTGATGTCGAGAACGCGGTCCCACTGTTCGTCGGTCATCTCGACCACCGGCGTCTCACCACCGAGACCCGCGTTGTTGACGAATATATCGACTCCGCCCAGCGCAGCGGCCGAGCCGCGCACCAGTTCGTCGACCTGCTCGGTGCTGGTCACATCGCAGACGATCGCGGCGACCGAGCGGTCGGCGAATTCCTCGGACAATTCGGCCCGGGTGGCCTCCAACCGGCGTTCGTGCCAGTCCGAGACCACCACATCGGCGCCCTCGGCGAGCAGCCGGCGAGCCGTCGCGGACCCGATCCCGGTACCGGCGGCCGCGGTGACCACGGCCCGGCGGCCGGTGAGCAGCCCATGTGCCGGAGTCTGCTGGGGCGCGACCGACAGCGGCCCGCTCACTGCCGGGCCTCACGGGGCAGACCGAGCACCCGCTCGGAGATGATGTTGCGCTGCACTTCGTTCGAACCTCCGTAGATCGTGTCGGCGCGGGTGAACAGATACAGCCGCTGCCATTCGTCGAGATCACCGTCCGCGGCGACGAGCCCCGCCGCACCGCGCACCGCCATGGCGAGTTCGCCGAGCCCGCGATGCCAATTTGCCCACAGCAGTTTGCCCACCGAGGCCTGACCGCCGTCGTCCGCGGTCTCGGCCATGGTGCGCAGTGCGTGAGCACGCAGTACCCGCAGCCCCACCCAGGCGCGATCCATCTTGTCCGCGAGCAGCGGATCGTCGAGGGCACCGGATTCGCGGGCCAACTCCTCGATCGCCGCGAGTTCCCGGGCGAAACGGATCTGCTGGCCGAGCGTGGAGATACCGCGTTCGACGTTGAGGGTGCCCATCGCGACGCGCCACCCGTCCCCCGGTTCGCCGACGACCAGATCGGCGTCGGTGCGCGCGTTGTCGAAGAACACCTCGTTGAATTCGGAGGTGCCCGTGAGCTGCACGATCGGCCGGACCTCGATACCGGGCTGATCCATCGGCACCAGCAGATACGAAAGACCTTTATGACGTTTCGAGCCCGGTTCGGTGCGGCAGACCGCGAAGCACCAGTCGGCCACATGCGCCAGGGATGTCCAGATCTTCTGCCCGTTGA
This sequence comes from Nocardia jinanensis, assembly GCF_014645735.1. GTDB lineage: Bacteria > Actinomycetota > Actinomycetes > Mycobacteriales > Mycobacteriaceae > Nocardia > Nocardia jinanensis. The sequence continues at coordinate 232,356 of NZ_BMMH01000008.1, forward strand.
TCGACCACTGGTCACCGTCGAGCCGTGCCGAAGTGGAGACCGCGGCGAGATCGGAGCCGGCGCCCGGTTCGGAGTACCCCTGGCACCAGAGCTCGGTGACGGTCCGGATCCCCGGCAGGAAGCGGTCACGCTGGGCGTCGGTGCCGAAGGCCAGCAGGGTCGGGCCGAGCAGTTCCTCGCCCACATGGGAGACCCGCGCGGGCGCGTTCGCCCTGGCGTACTCCTCATGGAAGATGATCTGCTGCGCGACACCGGCCGCGCGACCGCCGTACTCGACCGGCCAGCCCAGGCAGGTCCAGCCCGCGGCGGCCAGCACACGGTCCCATTCCAGGCGTTCGTCGAAGGCCTCGTGTTCGCGACCGGGCCCGCCCAGCCCGCGCAGTTCCCGGAATTCACCGCTGAGCTGCTCGTCGAGCCAGCTCCGCACCTGATCGGCGAATTCGCCGTCGTTCAGGGCGGCCACGCTGGTCCGCTCGGCCGTCGGCCGCGCTCCGGCGGCGTGTTCGGCCGAAAGCCGTCCGCCGTCGCGACCGGTACCGGATTCTGAGGTCTGGATAGCACCCACGTTCGTAGGATAACCTACCAAGCACTTGCTTTGTAGACCGCAACTCGCAGACCGCGCACCGCCCACGGCCGCACGACATCGAGGACACCCGTGACATCCCCCGCGCACACACCACCGACGGACCGGACCACACCACTGGCCCTGCACACCGCCGCCCGGACCTACGGCGCGGCGCCCGCGCTGGCCGACGGCCCCGTCCGGCTCGACTGGACCCAACTGCTCGAACAGGTGCAGGACGTGGCACGCGCGCTGCTCGCCCGCGGTATCCGCACCGGCGACCGCGTGGGTATCTGGTCGCCCAATACCCATCACTGGGTGATCGCCGCCCTGGGGGCGCACTACGCCGGCGCGACGCTGGTCCCCCTCAACACCCGCTACGTCGCCGACGAGGTGGCCGATGTCCTGCGGCGGGTCGATGCCAAGACCCTCTTCATCGCCGGCACTTTCCTGAAACGCGACCGGCTCGCCGAGTTGCGCGCGACCGCGCCGGACCTGCGGATCGACACCGTCGTCGTGCTGCCGGTCGAAGGCGTCGAGGAACCGGTGGAGGGCGCGCTGAACTGGTCGGCGCTGGCCGAGGCCGGCGCCGGAGTGAGCCGCGACCGGGCCCGCGAACGCGCCGAATCGATCAGCCCCGAGGACCTGTCCGACATTCTGTTCACCTCGGGCACCACCGGTCGCAGCAAAGGTGTGCTGATCGCGCACCGGCAGACCCTGTCCGCGGTCCGTGGCTGGACCGAATGCGCGACTCTGAACAGTGATGACAACTATCTGATCGTCAACCCGTTCTTCCACAGCTTCGGTTACAAGGCCGGGATCGTGGCCTGCCTGCTCACCGGGGCGACCATGGTGCCGCAGATCGTCTTCGACGTACCGACCACCATGCGGCTCATCGGTCAGGAGAAGATCACCGTCCTGCCCGGCCCGCCCACCATCTACCAGTCGATCCTGGACTTCCCGGACCGCGGCGAGTACCGGCTCGACAGCCTGCGGGTGGCGATCACCGGGGCCGCGCCGGTACCGGTCGTCCTGGTGGAACGAATGCGGTCGGAACTGGATTTCGATATTGTCCTCACCGCGTACGGGCTCTCCGAATCCAGCGGTTTCGCCACCATGTGCCGAGTCGAGGACGACGCCGAGACCATCTCCGCCACCAGCGGCCGGCCCATGGCCGGGTTCGAGCTGAAACTCAGCGACGCGGGTGAGGTGCTGCTGCGCGGCCCCAATACGATGCTCGGCTACCTGGACGACCCGGAGAGCACCGCCAGAACCGTGGACGCGGACGGCTGGCTGCACACCGGCGATATCGGTGTGGTCGATGATCGCGGATATCTGAAGATCACCGACCGCCTCAAGGATATGTACGTCAGCGGCGGCTTCAATGTGTATCCCGCCGAGATAGAACAGGCACTGGCCCGACTGGACGGAGTCGCCGTATCCGCGGTGGTCGGCGTGCCCGACAACCGGATGGGCGAGGTGGGCAAGGCCTTCATCGTCCGGAAACCGGGCGCCGCGCTCACCGAGGACCAGGTGTTCTCCTACGCCACCAAGGCGCTGGCCAATTTCAAGGTGCCGCGATTCGTCGAATTCCGCGCCGAATTGCCCTACAACGCCAGCGGCAAGGTGCTCAAACGCCAGCTACGTGAGGAGAATTCGTAATGACGGAAAACGGGGCCGGTGGCACCACCGGGAGCATCCCCTACGAGCCGGATGTGGTGACCTACGAACGCCGCGGCGCGATCGCCGTGGTCACCTTGAACCGGCCGGATTACCGCAATGCGCAGAACTCCGTGATGACCTACGCCATCGACGCCGCGTTCGAGCGGGCGGTGGAGGACCCCGAGGCCAAGGTCATCGTGCTGGCCGGGAACGGGAAACATTTCAGCGCCGGCCACGATCTGGGCACCCCCGGTCGCGACCACCACGTGAAGTACCCGAACAAGGCCGCGCTGTGGTGGGACCATGTGGATCGCCCCGGCGGTGACCAGCGGTTCTCCCGCGAGATGGAGGTGTATCTGGGGATGTGCCGCCGCTGGCGGGAGATCCCCAAGCCGACCATCGCCATGGTGCAGGGCGCCTGTATCGCCGGCGGGCTCATGCTGGCCTGGGTCTGCGATATGATCATCGCCTCCGACGACGCGTTCTTCTCCGATCCCGTCGTGCGTATGGGAATTCCGGGCGTCGAATATTTCGCCCACCCGTGGGTCATGGGTCCCCGTGCCGCCAAGGAGTTCCTGTTCACAGGTGACCGTTTCGGGGCCGCCCAGGCCAAGGAATGGGGAATGGTCAACCGGGTCGTGCCGCGCGCCGAACTGGAATCGGAGACCATGGCGCTGGCCGAGAAGATCTCCGCGATGCCGCAGTTCGGGCTGGCGTTGACGAAGAAAGCGGTCAACCAGTCCGAGGACCTCATGGGTATGCGTGCCGGTATGGATTCGGTATTCGGACTCCACCATTTCGCGCACGCGCACAATGCCGAGGTCGGAGCCGATTCCCTGGGCGGGATGAACGCCAAATCGATGAAAGCGCAGGCGAGTTCGGCCGACGCGGAGAAGACGGACGGGAAAGACTGAATGGACCTCGATCTCGACGAAGGCACTCGGGAATTCCAGCGGGAAGTCCGCGAATTCCTGGCCGGATGCGTTCCCGCGGAACCGCTGCCGTCGATGGATACCGCAGCCGGATTCGAAGCCCACCGCGCCTGGGAGAACACCCTGGCCGACGCCCGGTTGTCGGTGGTGTCGTGGCCGCGTGAGTTCGGCGGTCGCGACGCCTCACTGCTGGAATGGGTGCTGTTCGAGCAGGAGTACTACGCGGCGGGCGCGCCCGGGCGGGTGAGCCAGAACGGTATCTTCCTGCTGGCCCCCACCCTGTTCGAACACGGCACGCCGGAACAGCTGGAACGGATCATGCCGCGGATGGCGCGCGGCGACGATATCTGGGCCCAGGCCTGGTCGGAGCCGGAGGCCGGCAGCGACCTGGCCGGTATCCGGTCCACCGCCCGGCGCACCGACGGCGGCTGGGTGCTGAGCGGTCAGAAGACCTGGAGTTCGCGGGCCGCGTTCGCCGACTGGGCCTTCGGTCTGTTCCGCAGCGACCCCGCCGCCGAGCGGCACCGTGGCCTCACCTATCTGATGTTCCCGCTCACCGCCGACGGCGTCACCGTGCGCCCGATCCCCCAACTCGACGGCGAACCGGGTTTCGCGGAGATCTTCCTCGACGATGTCTTCGTCCCCGACGGCGATGTGATCGGCGCGCCCAACGAGGGCTGGCGGGTCGCGATGAGTACTTCGAGCAACGAGCGCGGTCTCTCGCTGCGCAGCCCCGGCCGGTTCAGCGCGACCGCGCAGCGGCTGATCGAATTGTGGACCGAACGCGGCGATACCGGCACCGCCGCCCGCGACGCGGTGGTGGATGCCTGGATCGGCAGCGAGGCCTACCGGTTGCACACTTTCGGTACCGTCACGCGATTGAACGAGGGCGGCAAGCTGGGCGCCGAATCATCGATCACCAAGGTGTTCTGGTCCGAGCTCGATATCGCCATGCACGAGACCGCGCTGGACCTGCTGGGCGCCGAGGCCGAGCAGGAGAGTCGCTGGACCGACGGCTACCTGTTCTCGCTGTCCGGCCCGATCTACGCCGGCACCAACGAGATCCAACGCAACATCATCGCCGAGCGGCTCCTCGGCCTACCGAGGGGAAGCAGCCGGTGAAATTCGCGCTCAGCCCGGAACATCTGGACTTCGGTGCCAGTATCCGCAAACTCTTCGAATCCGGCTCCACGACCGCCGCGGTGCGGGCGTGGAGCGCCGATGATCCGGCGCCCGGCCGCACACTGATCGAACAGCTGGCCGCCGCCGGGACGTTCGGATTGACCATCAGCGAGGAATTCGGCGGCCTCGACGCCGAACCGCTCGATCAGCTCGTCGCCTTCGTCGAGATCGGCCGGGCCGCGGCACCCGGACCGCTGGTGGAATCGGCCGCCGTCGTCCCCGCGCTGCTGCAATCGCCGGCGACCACCGACCCGGAACCGGCCCGGCGCTGGTTGCCGGGAATCTCCGAGGGCACACTGTCGGCCACCGCGGCCTTCGCCGGCCGTGGTGGCCGCGCGGTGGCCGTCGACGCGGACCGGGTCGATCTCGTGCTGGTGGTCGACGGCGACCGGATGAGCACCGGCCGGGTCGGCGAACCGCTTCGCTCGGTGGACCCGGCGCGCCGCCTGTTCGTGGTCGAGGCCGATGAACTCGTGGCCGAGGGTCCGCAGGTGGCCGCGGCCGCGGCGGCCGGTTTCGATGCCGGGGTCCTGGCCAACGCCGCGCAATTGCTCGGCGCGGGCAAGGCCCTGCTCGACGCGTCCACCGACTATGTGCAGCAGCGCAAACAGTTCGGTCGCCCGATCGGTGAGTTCCAGGCCCTCAAGCAGAAACTCGCGGATGTCTTCATCGGCCTCGACCTGGCCGAGCCTCTGCTGTACCGGGCCGCGCTGACCACCGCGACCCCCAACCGGGCCCGCGATACCTCCGCCGCGGCCGTGGCCTGCGCCGACGCCGCCTACCGGGCGGCGCGAAGTGCCCTGCAGGTGCACGGCGCCATCGGCTACACCGCCGAATACGACCTGTCGCTGTGGCTGACCCGGGTCACCGCCCTACGCAATGCCTGGGGCACCCCGGATCTGCATCGCGGCCGGGTGGCCGACGCCCTGCGCGCCGGGACCGCGGTGGATCACTCCGGCGCGCTCACCTGACCGGAACCAGCAGGCAGCGGCGAATGCGGACGGATGCGCTGCCGGTGTCCGTCCGAAACACACGGGAGAAGAGATGATCAGCGAGGAACAGCAGGAGCTGGTGACGGCGGTCCGAGGGCTGCTGGCCAAACGGGACGCCCGCGCCGGTGTCCGCAAGGCCATGGACACCGATCTGGGCTACGACCCGCAACTGTGGGCGCAGCTGTGCGAACAGGTCGGGGTGGCCGCGCTGGCGGTTCCGGAGGAGTTCGGCGGATTCGGTGCGGGGCTGGCCGAATCCCTGCTGGTGGTCGGCGAACTGGGCCGGACCCTTACTGATGTGCCGATGCTCGGATCCGCGGTACTCGGTGTGCAGGCGGTGTTGCTCTCCGGTGACGAGGAGGCCTGCGCGCGACTGCTGCCCGGCGTCGCCGAAGGCCGCAGCACCCTCGCTGTCTGCTGGGCCTCGGCCCGGGGCTGGGACGATTTCGGGGTGCGGGCCGACGGCGACACCCTCGACGGAACGGCGCACTACGTCCTCGACGGCACTATCGCCGATACGTTGATCGTGGTGACCGGAACCGGGCTCTTCGAGGTGGACCCGGCCGCCGCCGGTGTCGAGCGGCGCCGGGTCGCCGCCATGGACCCCTCCCGCGCGCTGTCCGAGATCTCCTTCACCGCGACTCCGGCCCGCCGCCTGGGGGATGCGGAACCGGGTCCGATCATCGAACGCCTGCACCGAATCGCGTGGGCCACGATCGCCGCCGAGCAGGTCGGTGCCGCCGAGTACTGCCTGGAAGCCACGGTCGAGTACACGAAGTCGCGCGTACAGTTCGGCCGGGCCATCGGGAGCTTCCAGGCCCTCAAACACCGGATGGCCGATATGTATGTGCTCGCCGAGTCGGCGAAATCCGCGTCCTTGGCCGCCACTTTCGCGGTGGCCGAGAATTCGGCGTCGGCGGCCGAGGACGTTTGGGTCGCCCGCCGCCAGTGCTCCGAATCGTTCTCCGTGATCGCCGCGGAAACCGTTCAGCTGCACGGCGGTATCGCCATCACCTGGGAACACGACGCGCACCTGTACTTCAAACGCGCCCACGGCGACGCCGAACTCTTCGGCACCCCACGGCGGCCGTCGGTCCAGAAATGAACGGCCCGTTCCCCTGGTGAAACGCGCAGGACTCGATATCGCGCCCGCTGCGTGCACGGCGGCCGGGGGTGGGCGCCGGTCACCCGCCGCGAAAAACAATTGCGCGGCGGCGGGACGCCGTGCCAGAGTGGCCGACAACAGCGAGTCGTGAAGGAGGTGGAGAACGTGACAGTCGCCCGGATTGTCGTGCGGCGGACCGTTGCGGTCCGGACCGCCCCGTCGTTCTCCCTCTCGAACTCCACTCGCTGAGCCCGGTCGGGCTCGGCGCCCGACGAAGGATTCCTTCCCTCATGGTCGACTTCGACCCGCTCGTCCCTTTCGGCTGGACTGAAGCCGTAGCCGCGCAGTATCTGCCCCTCCTCGACGCCGATTGCGTACCCGCGCGCATCGTCCGGATGGATCGCGGCGAATGCGATGTGATGACACCCACCGGCCCCGCCCGGGCCACCTGCCCACGCGCGGACTCACCGGTGAGCGGACTGTGCACCGGCGATTGGGTGAGCCTGGACGCTCGCTCGCACGTCCGCGCCCAGTTGCCACGCCGCACCGCCATCACCCGTTCCGTCGCGTCCGGGCGGTCGGAGGGCCAGGTGCTGGCCGCCAATGTCGATACCGTGCTGATCTGCGCGCCCGCCGACGGCGACGTGGATCTCGGGCGGATCGAACGGATGCTCGCCCTGGTCTGGGAGAGCGGCGCCCAGCCCGTGGTCGTGCTCACCAAAGCCGATACCGCCGAGGATCTACCGCTCGACGAGGTCCGCGCCGTGGCGCCGGGCGCATCGGTGCTGGCGGTCAGCGCGACCGCCGGGTCCGGGCTCGATGTGCTGGTGGCGATGCTGGACGGGACGGTGGCACTGCTCGGGCCCTCCGGCGCGGGTAAATCCACACTTGCCAACGCACTGCTCGCCGCGGAGGTCTTCGCCACCGACACCGTGCGCGCGACCGACAAGAAGGGGCGGCACACCACGGTGCACCGCGAACTGCGGCCGCTCCCCACCGGCGGCACCCTCATCGACACCCCCGGGCTGCGGGGTGTCGGACTGTGGGATGCGGCCGAGGGCATCAGCCGGACCTTCAGCGATATCGAGAAACTCGCCGCGGACTGCCGGTTCGCCGACTGCGCCCACGACGCCGAACCGGGTTGCGCGGTCCGCGCGGCCGTCGAATCCGGGGAGGTACCCGAACGGCGGGTGCGCAGCTACCGCAAGCTGGGTAAGGAGAATGCCTGGATGGAAGCGCGGTCCGACAAACGGCTTCAGGCCGAGCGCAACCAGGTGTGGCGGGGTATCGCCAAGGAGCAGCGGCGGATGTATCGCGAGCGCGGCTCCCGGCGCTGACCACGCGGACAACTCCGCAATGTTTCACCGATAGCGGTGGCTGCTTCCGGGTCCTCCGTAAGCGGCCACCACCGGACGGTCGGCGCCCGCCGCCCGCACCGAAGGGCTGCTACTGCTCGATATCGGCGATCTGGACACGGCGAACCGGTGCGGCACAGTCACACGCAAGGGCGGGGCAAAGGATGTGGTCGCCCGGCAGACCGGTACCGCCCGACTGCTGCCGCGACTGTTGGCCGCCAGCACTCATCCGGTGGCAGCTCGGACCGATCCGGCCGCCCGGCGACGGTGATCATTCGGAGACACCGCGGCGGATCATATGGAACGACGCCGGTTCATCGGGTGTATTGCCTGGTGGGGCGGGTGGCGAGCAGACGCAGGACCGCCCGGCGCGGCAAGGCCCTGGCGGCCGTGGCGAACAAGGTGTTCTTCTTGCCGGAGATGACGGTGGGTTGTTTGCGGCGGTGCAGGGCCGTCAGAGCTGTGGCGGCGACCTGTTCGGGGGTCTGCACCAGGCCGGCGGGTAGGTCGTCGTTGTGCGGCTGCGATCGGGTGGCGGTCGTCCCTGGGCACAGGCCCAAGACGTAGACGCCCTGGGACTTGTGCTCGTGCCACAAGGACTCCGACAGTGACGTGACGAAGGCCTTGGTGGCGCAGTAGACGCTCAGGTTCGGCATGGGGGCGAACGCGAGAGTCGACGAGACGTTGATCAGCGCGTCGCCGGGCCGGGCCCCTACGAGGAAGGCGTGGGCGAGGGCTACCAGTGCGTGGCAGTTGAGGTTCATCATGATGGTCGCGCTGTCGAGCGGGATCTCGGCGAACGGTCCGGTGGTCGCGGTGCCCGCGTTGTTGATCAGGACATCGAACGGGGCCTGCCGGATGGCCTGAACCACGCGTTCGCGGCCCTCCTCGCTCGCCAGGTCCGCGACGAGAGCCGCATGGCCGTGACCCAGGCTGTCGATGACCGTGCGCAGGCGCTCCTCGTTGCGCGCGACCCCGGTGACCGTGTACCCGGCTGCGGCGAGCGCACGGGCCAGCGCGCGGCCGATGCCCTCGCTCGCGCCGGTCACCAGGGCCGTGCGCCCGGCTGTCGGCACAGTCACTTCTCGGCCTGCGGCTCGGTGTCCGGCGAGAGGATGAACGAGATGCGTTCCATCACCGATCGGCGCTGGGTGTTATGGAATGCCGCGACCCGCCATCGGCCGTCTGCCTCGCGCACGAGCGTGTAGGTCTGGACCTTGGACAGCTCGTCCGGCACATCACCGGTGTAGGTATCGCCGCGGCCCGTGACGACGACGGTGTCGGGGGATAGGAAGCGTATGCCGAGGAAGGAGTCGGCCAGTTTGCTGCCCTCCAGGAATCCGCCGAAGAGGGCCCGGTGAGAGTTGACGATGTCAGCGCGGCTTTCGTAGTGGCTGCCGGCGAAGGTGGTGTAGGTGGCATCCTCGGTGAACCACGCGCCGTAGGCGTCGGCGTCGTTGCGGTCCCAGGCCTCGACCAGCGAGGCCATCACACCGCACACCGCGTCGCGGTCGCCTGGCTCGGTCTGCCCGGTGGAGCCGGTCGGGGCGATGCTCGTGCACTCGGCCTGGCCAGTGTTGTGCACGTCGGAGGTGGCCTCGAGCCACAGGTACCCGCCGCCGCCCGCGACAGCGAGGACGAGTACCACGATGCCCAGCACGCGCCACCACCGGCGTCGGCGAGGGCGAGCGGGGGACTGCTCGGGACCCGGGACTTTCGCCCCGTCCCGGGGTGCGGGGATCTGGTTGGAGGTGGTCACGAGTGGGAGTCGGTCCTTCGGTATGTAAAGCGGGGTGTTGCGCAGGAGCGGACGGGTCATTTCTGTGCGGCCGGGATCGTGCCGGGGGCGGTTTTGAAGGAGATGGCCTCCATCAGCGGTTTGCGTTGGGTGTTGTGGAAGGCGGCGACCCGCCATCGGCCGTCCGCCTCGCGCACGAAGGTGCACGTCTGAACCTTGGACAGCTTCGACACCCTGGGCGCGGTCGCGCCCTTGTAGGTGTCGCCGCGGCCGGTGACCACCGCGGTGTCCGGGCCGAAGAAGCGGATATCGGTGATCTCACCGGCGAGTTCGGTGTTCTTCAGGAACTTCGCGAAGAGCGCGCGGTGGCACTCCACGATGTCTGCCCTGCCGCTGTAGTACGTCCCGACGAAAGTGACGTAGGTGGCGTCCTGGGTGAACAGCGCCCCGTATGCGTCGGCGTCGTGACGGGCCCATGTGCTGCTCATCTCTGCCATTACGGCGATGATCGCTGCCTTGTCGTCCTGGGTGGTCATGTCCTCCCCGTTCGTTACACTGAAGCACAATCTGCTTCAAAACGATATCTGCTTTCGTGCAGACATTAGCTTAAGGGGAATCCGCAGCGATGGCAAACGAGACGCCCACGGACCCGCACGTGATCTTCCGCCAGTACCTCGACGCGGTGGGACTGCACGGCATGGCCGGCGCGGAAGCCGCCGGACTCCAGCCCACCGAGTGGTACGCGGTGAGCATGATCAGCCTGGTGGGAAGCATCACCGCGGGCGATCTGGCCGCCCGCGCCGGTCTGACCACCGGGGCCACGACTCGACTCATCGACCGCCTCGAAAAGGCGGGCTACCTCCGCCGCACCACGGACCCGGCCGACCGCCGACGGGTCATGGTCGTAGCTTCAGCAGCGACCTTCCCCGATATCGAGGACGTGGTCGGCCCCGCCCGCCGACGGATCGCCGAGGTCCTTGCCCGCTACACGCCGGAGCAACGTGAGGTCCTCTTCGATTACTTCACCCACGCCGCCCCCGCCTACCGGGCAGCCACCGAAGAGATCCGTGCCCGTGCCGCACGTCATCGCCGCCCCGGCCGCAAACCCAAGGAAGACGCCCCCCACCCCGCACCTCCCACGAGCGAGTAACCGACGCCACCACAGGAACGCAGAGTGAACGGCCGACCCGCTAGATGCCGGGGTTCGACAGCCGGTTTACTCCGGCACCTCGAGCACGCCCTCGTCGACGGCCCATTTGATGGTCTTCTGCAAGCGTTCGCAGGTTTCCGGCCGGCCGGGCCCGTACCCCTTGGCACTCAGTTCGGCGAAAACCGGGCAGTGAGTGGCCGGGTTCTCGGTCCACTGCACCGAGGTCTGCCGGGAGCTGCTCTTGCGGACCCGCACCTCGGTATGGCAGGCCTGACACCGCAGCGGTGTCAGGCCGTCCTCCAGATATCGTTCCTGGTCCACGACCGTCTGGGCCCGCACCTCGGCCCGCCGGGCGGGCTGGTCGGCGAAGTCGGGTGCTTTCGCCCAGCTGGTCATATCAGACTCCCGCCTCCGCTTGGTCGGCGTTCGCTTCTTGTTCGCGTTTGCGCCGCAGGTTCTCTTCGACCTCGGCCTCCCAGGCCTCGTTGGCCTTGGTGGTGTCGACCTCGAATTCGAACCGCTGGGTCATCTTCTCGGTGACGTCGGCGATATCGACGTAGAACTGGTCGTACCAGCGCCGCAGCTGGTAGACCGGGCCGTCCTCCTCGCAGAGCAGCGGATTCTCGACCTTGGACTTGTGCTTCCAGATCTCCACGTCCTGCAGGAACCCGTCGCCGAAGAAATCGGCCATGGTCCGCGCGAGGTTCTGCGCTGTCACGTCGTCGAGGCCCTTGGGCTTCTCGACGGTCAGACCCCACTGCAGCATGAACGAATCCTGCGACACCGGATAGTGGCAGTTGATCAGCTGGACCTTGATCTCGTAGCCGCCGTAGCTGTTGATCAGCGGATTGATCATGTAGGAGGGTCCGAAGTAGGACGCCTCCGATTTCAACAGCTGCTCACCGGCGTACTTGGCCCCCGCACCGACATCCGGGCGCCCCTTGGTCTCCAGGAACTGAGTGGCCACATGCCCCTCGAAGACGTTCTTGAAGTAGGTGGGGAAGGCGAAGTGGATGTAGAAGAAATGGGCCATATCGACCACGTTGTCGATGATCTCGCGGCAGTTCGCGCCCTCGATCAGCAAATTGTTCCAGGTCCACTGGGTCCAGCCGCTGTCGAGTTCCTCGACCGGGTTGCCGTCGGCATCGGTGTAGGGGCCCTCGATATGCGGGATGGTGACCTCGGGCGGGGGTTCGTTGCCCTCGTGGTCGTGCCAGACGAAGAACTGACCGTTACGTTCGAGGGTGGTCCACCGCCGCGTCCGAGCCAGCGGCGGTACCCGCCGGGCGTAGGGAATCGAGGTGCACTTACCGTTGGCCCCCCAGCGCCAGTCGTGGAACGGGCAGGCGATATCGTCGCCCTTCACCTCACCCATGCTGAGGTCGCCGCCCATATGGCGGCAGTACGCGTCGAGTACGTGCAACTGGTCGGCACTGTCGGCCCACACCACCAGTTTGGTTCCGAACGCCTGCACCGAATGCGGTTTGCCGTCACGGAAATTCTGCGCCAGTCCCAGGCAATGCCATCCGCGCGCGTAGCGGGTGGGGGCCGAACCGACGTCGAGCTCCCGCACCCTCGAACCGCCGCGCTGCGCCGAATCGGCCGCCACGCGGATCCCTCCATGGTTACGCACGCTGCCGCCTCCGGGCCCATCGCTCGACGACGGGGGGGTTACTGCCATCGCAATTCCTCCTCCTGCTGTACTAGAACACGTTACAAAACTGACGTCCCGAACGCCAGCGATTCGCGCCACATCCAGCACATGTCGCATATTCGCACCACGCAGGCACCGGTTCTCGACATGAACAAGAACCTGTTCTAGTCTCAGAAGTAATTTCTGCGGTGAGCAGATGACTACCGGTTAGCAAAACGACCAGGCAGGAGCAGGGCCGGAGATGACGCGACAAGTGACGATGCGGGTCGAAGCGCTATTGCCCACACTGCGCGCCCGCGCGCAAGAGGCGGAAGATCTTCGGCAGATCCCCGAGGAATCCATCAAGGACCTGCAGGAAGCCGGCTTCTTCCGGCTGCTGCAACCCAAGCAGTGGGGTGGGCACGCAGCGGACCCGGTCGTCTTCTACGACACGGTCCGCAAGATCGCCAGCGCCTGCGGCTCCACCGGCTGGGTCGCCGGGATCATCGGCGTACACAACTGGCATCTGGCACTGTTCGGCCAGGACGCGCAGGAAGAGGTGTGGGGCGAGAACACCGATGTGCGGATTTCTTCGTCCTACGCGCCGATGGGCGCCGGCACCGTGGTCGACGGCGGCTACCGGGTCAGCGGCTCGTGGGCGTGGTCCTCGGGTTCCGGCCACGCCGACTGGACCTTCGTCGGCGGACCGGTGATCAAGAACGGCAAGCCGGTGGATTTCGGCAGCTTCCTGATCCCGCGCTCGGAGTACGAGATCGATGACGTCTGGAACGTGGTGGGCCTGCGCGGAACCGGTTCGAACACCCTCGTGGTGAAGGACGTTTTCGTCCCCACGCACCGGTTCCTCAGCTACAAGACCATGAACGATCTGAAATCGCCCGGTCTGGAACGCAATACCGATCCGGTCTACAAGATGCCGTGGGGAACCATCCACCCCACCACCATCTCCGCGCCGATCGTCGGTATGGCCTACGGCGCCTATGAGGCTCATGTCGAGCACCAGGGCAAACGGTTGCGCGCGGCCTACGCCGGCGAGAAGGCCAAAGAGGATCCGTTCACCAAGGTCCGGATCGCCGAGGCATCCAGCGATATCGACGCCGCCTGGCGCCAGCTCGCCGGCAATGTCGCCGACGAATACGCGCTGCTGCTCGAAGGTAAGGAGATCCCGTTCGACCTGCGCGTGCGCGCCCGGCGTGACCAGGTCCGCGCGACCGGCCGGGCTATCGCCTCGATCGACAAACTCTTCGAGAGCTCCGGTGCCACGGCCCTGGTCAACGGCACCCCGCTACAGCGGTTCTGGCGCGACGCGCACGCCGGCCGCGTGCACGCCTCCAACGATCCCGAGCGGGCCTACGTCATGTACGGCACGCACGAGTTCGGGCTCCCGGTTTCCGACGGGATGGTGTGATGACCTCGACCGCCGAACTCACCTACGAGTCCACTTCGCGGTTCGCGCAGGTTCGTCCGGATCTGAAACTGCACTATCACGAGGCCGGGGCCGGTAACGTTCCCACCATCGTGCTGCTGCACGGCGGCGGCCCGGGCGCTTCGTCGTGGTCGAACTTCTCCCGCAATATCCCGGTGCTGGCCCGCGACTTCCATGTGATCGCGGTCGACCAGCCCGGGTACGGGCAGTCCGACAAACCGACCGAGCATCCGCAGTACTTCGTGCACAGTTCCGCGGCGCTGAAAGATCTCCTCGACACCCTGGAGATCACCGACCGCGTCCACCTGCTGGGCAACTCGCTCGGCGGCGGCGCGGCGGTACGGTTCGCGCTCGACTACCCCGATCGCGCCGGAAAACTGATCCTGATGGGTCCGGGCGGGCTGAGCACCAACCTCTTCGCCGCCGACCCCACCGAGGGCGTCAAACTGCTGGGCAAGTTCAATGTCGAACCGACCCGGGAGAATCTCGAGGCGTTCCTGCGGATCATGGTGTTCGACCAGTCCCTGGTCACCGCGGAACTGATCGACGAGCGGTTCGCCTCCGCGAGCACCCCCGAGGCGCTCGCCGCCACCCGCGCCATGGGTAAATCCTTCGCGAGCGCCGATTTCGAGAAGGGCATGCTCTGGCGGGACGCGTACAGACTGCGGCAGCCGGTACTGCTGATCTGGGGCCGCGAGGACCGGGTGAACCCGCTCGACGGCGCCCTGGTGGCACTCAAGAGTATTCCCCGCGCCCAGCTGCACGTCTTCGGCGGCTGTGGCCACTGGGCGCAGCTGGAGAAGTTCGCCGAGTTCAACCGGCTGGCCACCGATTTCCTGCTCGGCGTCAAGGAGAAATGACAATGAGTATCAAGGCACTCGGGTACATGCGTATCGAGGCCACCGATATGGCGGCCTGGCGCGAGTACGGCTTGAAGGTGCTCGGGATGATGGAGGGTGACGGAGCGAATCCCGACGCGCTCTACCTGCGCATGGACGATTTCGCCGCCCGTCTGGTGATCGAGCCCGGAGAGAAGGACCGGTTGCTGGTCTCGGGCTGGGAGGTCACCGACGGCCCCGCGCTACAACGCCTCCGGGAGACGCTGGACAAGAACGGCGTCGCGTTCGAGGAGGGCACCAAGGAGGAGCTCACCGAGCGCCGGGTCGAGGGACTGATCCGGTTCTCCGATCCCTCCGACAACACCCTCGAGGCGTTCTACGGCGCCCAGTACCTCGGTCGCCGGTTCGTCAGCCCCTACGGCCACAAATTCGTCACCGCCGAGCAGGGGCTGGGGCATGTCGTCCTGACCTGTAACGACGATGCCGCGGCGCAGACGTTCTACCAGGACGTACTCGGATTCCGGCTGCGCGACTCCATGCGGTTGCCACCGCAGATAGTCGGCCGCCCGGCCGACGGCGATCCGGCCTGGCTGCGGTTCTACGGCTGCAACCCGCGCCACCACGCGCTGGCCTTCCTACCGCTTCCCAACCCGACCGGCATCGTCCACCTCATGGTCGAGGTGGAGAACTCCGACGATGTCGGCCTGTGCCTGGATCGCGCCCTGCGCAAGAAGGTGAAGATGTCGGCCACGCTGGGCCGGCACATCAACGACAAGATGCTGTCGTTCTACATGAAGACTCCGGGCGGATTCGATATCGAATTCGGCTGTGAGGGACTGGAAGTCGACGACCACAGCTGGACCGCCCGGGAATCCACCGCGGTGAGCCTGTGGGGCCACGATTTCTCGGTGGGTTTCAAGTGATCTCCGGCCGGGCCCGGTGCGATACTCGCACCGGGCCCGGCTGAATCCGGCGGTCCGTCCGCCGGCAGCTCCAGGAACGAGGCGAGGACGGTATGAACGTGACGGCACCAGCGGATCCGGCGGACAGCACGGGCGAAGCGGCCGCGGACCAGACCCCCATCGATCCCCGGCAGTTCCGCAATATCCTCGGGCAGTTCTGCACCGGTATCACGGTGATCACCACGGTCACCGACGGCGATGTGCCCATCGGTTTCGCCTGCCAGTCCTTCGCCGCGCTCTCCCTGGAACCGCCCCTGGTGCTGTTCTGTCCGACCAAAGGTTCCCGCTCGTGGGCCGCGATCGAGGCCAACGGCCGTTTCTGCGTGAATGTACTGGCCGAGGAGCAGCAGCCGGTCTGCGCGAAATTCGGCTCCCGCGAACCGGACAAGTTCGGCGGAACCGATTGGCACACCTCCGAACTGGGCCTGCCCCGGCTCGACAACTCGCTGGCCACCATCGAATGCCGGGTGGACAGCGTGGTCGACGGCGGCGACCATTTCATCGTGATCGGCCGTGTCCTGGCCATGTCGGAAACCCCCGCGACCTCGAACGGCCGCCCGCTGCTGTTCTACCGGGGCCAGTACACCGCCATCGAGCCGGACAAGACCACCCCGGCCCCCTGGCGCGCCGACCTGGACCATTTCCTCACCACGACGACCCTGGACACCTGGCTATAGCGCCGCACGTCGCGGTTGATATCAAAATCTGCCAAGTGCGATATCATCAGGGTGGCTCTGGCTACCCGGAGGTGATGCGCCATGGCACGAACCGTTATCGACGTCGACGATGAGAAATTGGCCGCTGCGGCCGAAATCTTCGGCACGACGACCAAGGTCGCGACGGTCAACGCAGCCCTCGAGGACGCGATCAAGCGCCGTCGGCGGCAGTCCTTTCTCGACTGGATCGGCGAGGGCGGCCTTCCCGACCTAACCGGCCCCGTCGATCCCCCGGCCGATCATGGTGCGGCCTGAAGGTGCCCGCCCGATACCTCATCGACAAGTCCGCGTTCGCTCGTTATCCGAAGCCTGCCGTCCGTGCCGTCATAGATCCGCTCCACAACGCGGGTCTCCTGGCTGTCTGCGGGGCGGTGGAGCTGGAGATCCTGCATTCGGCCAGGTCGAAGGCCGACGCCCAGCGTATTCGCGAGGAACTACGAGGTTTCGACTGGTTACCGACCCCGGACGAGACCTGGGACCGGGCCGCGGAGGTGCAGAGCCTCCTGACAGAACGCGGGAATTGGCGCGCACTTTCCGTCGCCGACCTCATCATTGCGGCTGTCGCCGAACGTCAGGGCGCCACCGTGCTGCACTACGACGGCGACTACGACATGATCGCCGTGGTCACCGGGCAGCCGACTCTATGGGTAGTCCCGGCCGGAACAGCAGACTGAGAACAGCAGACTGATCGGCGCTGATACGCGTAGATCCCGGCCCGGAGCACTGGGCAAGGTGCAGAAGTTCGGGGCGGTTCGCCAGAGCCCATTGGTGAACGCCATAGCCGGGTCCTGCCGGTGACCACCGACAGGACCCGTCGAACGCGGTCCTGATCGCCACCATGCCGGTGAACGGGCTCGGACACCTGAATTCGTGAACAAGCGGGCCGCACACCGGCGCAGTGTAGCTACCTGCGGTTTCCCGCGAGTTCCTCGGTGATCCTCTCCAATCCCTCTCCGGCCCGGCCGTCGGCGATCTGCCGGTCGATGAGGTTCTTGACGGGGCCGATCACGTCCAGTGCGACCCCCGCGTCGCGACTGGCGCGCACGATCGCGTCGAACGCGGGTTTGTGGAAACGCGCGGGCTGGATCTCGTCGGCATAGTCGCCGCTGTCGATCACCGCGGCGTAGGCGGGCAGCAGCTCGGCCATGGCGGTGATGTAAGCGGCCGCACGTCGCGCGAAGGACGCGGCGGTCACACCGGCCGTGCGCACCATGGCGGTGCCGTGGAAGAACCCGGCGAACATCGAGTACATCCCGGCGAGCAGCGCGAAATCGTACAGCGCCGCGGTACCCGTGTCGGCGCCGAAATAATCCGCGGAACCCAGCTTTTCGAGGTCCGGCCGGAATCGGTCGAATACCTCTCCCGTCCCGCTGTAGAGGATCGAGGCGCCCGGACCGCCGATCATCGGCGGAACCGCCATGATGCCACCGTCCAGGAAGGCGATATCCCGCGCGGCGGCCCATTCACCGAGTTCCCGTGATTCCTCGGGCGTGGTGCTGGTGAGGTCGATCAGCGCCTTGCCGCGCAGTCGCTCGGCGATCGGATCCAGTACCGCGTGGACGGATGCGTGATCGCTCAGTACCGTGATCACCAGGTCGGCGCCGACGGTCGCCGCGGCCGGATCGGCGGCAGGCACCGCGCCCAGCCCGACGAGTTCGGTGTCCTTTCCGGAGGTGCGGTTCCACACGGTGGTGTGGTTGCCGCTCTTCACGAAAGCGGCGGCGATGGCACGGCCCATCGGTCCGAGGCCGAGTACCGTCACCGCTGCCTGTTCGTTTGCGGTCATAAGTGTGCCGACTCCCTTGCTGATATGTTGCGGATGCTTCGGTGAACACTGGCTCGGCGCGCCGTGTTCGAGAATCGCCGTCCGCGGGTGTCACGGCAAGTACCTACTATTCGGTGCGGTAATTACCGCAACGTATGTGAACAGGCAGCGAGGCCGAAATGGGCGCAAAAAGGTTCGGGCCGTACTTCTGCGGAATCGATGCCGCAATGGATGTGGTCAGCGGCAAATGGAAGGGCCTGATCCTCTGGGAGCTGGAGAATTACGGGGTACGCCGATTCGGTGAACTGCGCCGGGGGCTACCGGGGGTCTCGGAGAAGATGCTGATCCAGCAGCTGCGCGAACTCGAAGAAGACGGCCTGGTCGACCGGACGGCGCACCCGGAGGTGCCACCCCGGGTGGAGTACCGGCTCACCGCCCTCGGCCGGTCGCTGAACACCGCGCTGGAACCGCTCGGCGCGTGGGGGCGCGAACGTATCGAGCGCACCGGCGCCGCCCGTATCCATCCGCTCAGCGACACCACCGGTCAGGGCGCCGCCGCGAAATAGGCCGTTCGCACGTCCACGATCGTCGGCGGCGGCAGGTCGGGCGAACCGGCACCGAGTTCTCCCATCGAGACATGCCAGGTAGGGGCGGAGGTGTCGATGGCGGTGCGGGCATCGGAAGGTTGCAGGACGACTTCGGCGCCGCCGGTACACGAGTAGGCGCCGACCAGACCGTCGGCGCGCCCGCCCCACGCCCCTCCCACCCGGATACGGCATTTGCGGCCGTCGGCCAGTTCGAGCGCCCACGGTTCGGGGTTCGCGGTCTTCCCTACCGGTTCGAGCCGGGTATCGACCCTGTACCAACGCAGTTCGCGGCTCCACGGATCGTCGGCGCAGAACAGTTCGCGGCGGCCGGTTCCGGCCCAGCACACATCGGCAGCATCGGCGGAGGCGCCGCAGTGATAGATACCGGGACTGGTAGCGGAGCGACTGGACGTGCCGTAGGTGCAGTCGAGTTCGCCCACGGGGCCGGTACCGGATACGACGAAACCATCGGCGGGCTGACCGGACGCGTCGACCGCGACCAGCGAGACCTCCGTGGTGGGCGGCGGGTCCGGCGACTCCTGTTCCGAAGTCGCGGCGACTGTGGACGATCGAACCACCCCCGGTGGCGCGGTCGCGGAAACCACCGAGCCGGGGTCACCTCCGCTCGGCGACGCACAACCACTCAGCGCCGCCACCAGCAGCGCCGAGAAGACCGGAATCGACCGCACCCATACCGCGAACGCCATGAGTCACCACCTGACTCGGGGACAGTGGGGCCGAGTGTAGGCCGGATGAGCCACGAAGTCGGCAGAACCGCCGGAGTGGTCCGGGACCGGACTCGACGCGGAACCGGTCGGCCGCAGGCCCGTTACGCGTCGTCGGTCCCGGGTGACCTCCTATACAACGGTTCTCACACGACTGTGGTCGTAAAACCCGCGCCTGCCCGCTCGATCACTTCGTCGAGCACCCCGCGGGAGCGGAGCAGATCGGCGATCATCCCGTCGATCCGGGCGCGCTCGACCTCCAGTTCACCGACGAGTTCCGGTGTCGCGTATTCGTTGGCGCCGCCATCGGTATCGCGCATGCAGGGCAAGATCTGCACGATCTTCTTGCTGCACAGTCCGGCCGCGAACAGCTCCTGGATGTGCACGACCCGATCCACCGCCTGTTCCGCGTAGTCGCGATGTCCACCCGGGGTGCGCTCGGCCGCGAGCAGCCGCTGCTCCTCGTAGTAGCGCAGTGATCGTTCGCTGACCCCGGTCCGCTGTGCCAGTTCCCCGATTCGCATTCTCACCTCGCGGTTATTGCTCAGGACTTGAATCTCACATCAATGTCAGGTCTTACTGTCCAGGCATGACAACCACAGCAGCCCGCGATCTATTCGCTCCCGCCCGTCTAGCCGGGATCGAACTGCCACATCGCCTGGTCATGGCGCCGTTGACCCGCAATCGCGCCGAAGCCGACGGAACACCCTCCGAGCTGATGGCGTCCTATTACGCTCAGCGGGCCGGAGCGGGCTTGATCATCGCCGAGGCCGCCACCCCGAACCAGGTGGGGCAGACCTACGCGAATATCCCCGGCATCCACCGGGCCGAGCACATCGCGGGCTGGCGGCGCGTCACCGACGCCGTCCACGCCGCCGGAGGCCGGATGTTCCTGCAACTCCAGCACGGCGGCCGGGTCGGCCATCCCGACAACAGCGGCCTGGTACCGGTGGCTCCCTCACCGATCCCGCTGCCCGAGACCGTGCACACCCCATCGGGCCATCAACCGGCCGTGACGCCGAGGGAGCTCTCGATCGACGAGATCCACTCGACCGTCGCAGATTTCGTCGCCGCCGCGCGCAACGCCGTCGAGGCCGGGTTCGCGGGAGTGGAAGTGCACAGCGCCAACGGTTACCTGCTACACCAGTTCCTCGCCGAGAACACCAACCGGCGTACCGACGTCTACGGGGGCCCGATCGAGAACCGGATCCGTTTCACGGTGGAGGTCGTGGCGGCGGTGGCGGCGGCCATCGGACCGGAGCGGGTGGGGCTGCGCATCTCCCCGGCGAATCCGGTCAACGGCATCGTCGAAGGTGATACCGCGGCCATCTACCCGGCGCTCGTGACCGCACTCGCCGGCCTGGATCTCGCCTACCTGCACATTGTCCGCATCGGCTCGGACGATCCACTGCTGCGGCAGATCCGGGAGATCTGGCCCGGCAGCCTCGTCGCCAATCCGGCGAAAGCGGGTGACACCCGCGACCCCGGTGCCCTCACAGCCGAAGCCGAGCGGCTGCTCGCCGCCGGAGCCGACCATATCGCCCTGGGCCGCGCCTTCCTGGCCAACCCCGATCTGGTCGAACGTCTGCGTATCGGCGCACCACTGAACGCGATACGCGACGCACACCTGATGTACGTGGGTGGGGCCGAGGGCTACACCGACTACCCCACACTCGCGGAAAGCGCCGTCTGACCACCGGACCACTCCGCAACGTCGAACCCGACGCGCAGACTTCACCTATCCGATCGCGCGGCACCGCCGGGACCGCCCCCGCGCGGATTCGGCACGGTCAGAGGTGGGCGACCGCGTTCCGGTACCGCCGCCCCAGGGCGCGGATGTGATCGACCAGCTCGGGTGGGCCGTCGATCCGGAAATCCATCATGAGCATGCTCAGATAGATGGCGATCGTCTCCATCGCATCCGCGCCGGTGAGCAGCAGACACGAGTGCTCGTCGACCGGTTCCACCACGCCGACCGCGGGATTGATCCGGGCGATAACGGTTTCCGCGGGCGCCAGGACGGTCACCCGCGCGTGCACCTTCCAACCCGCCGACGCGACTTCCCGGAGGACGAAGGCGACCAGATCACTATCGGGCGGGGTCCGGGCGGCGAAGCGGCGGCTGTCCGGCGCGACCCGGTGCACCCGGGCCACCGGGAAGGCACGCCAGCTGTGCTCGTCGAGGTCGTAGCCCACCAGATACCAGCGCCGCTGCCAGCTCACCAGGCGATAGGGCTCCACCTGGCGCTGATCGAGTTCGAGGACGCGGGCGGCGCGGATCGCCGCCGCGATGGTCGCCAGGGTTTCCGCGGGAACCGGCGCGTCCGGTTCACGGGACCCGATCGTGGCCGGGCCCACCGCGGTCGCCTCCCGCAGCGCGTGCACGGTGCGTTGCAGACGTTTCGGCAGGATCCGCTCCAGTTTGGCCAGGGCTCGTTTCACGCTGTGGTCGATATCGGCGATACCGGTGGACCCGTCCTCGGCGAGGCCGACCGCGACCGCGACCGCGATCGCCTCGTCGTCGTCGAGTAGTAGTGGCGGCATGGTGGCGCCCTGACCGAGGCGGTAGCCACCGATCGGGCCGCGGGTGCCGTGCACCGGATAGCCGAGTTCGCGAAGCCGGGCGATGTCTTGACGCAGGGTGCGATCGGTGACGCCGAGCCGCTGTGCGA
The DNA here is from genome assembly GCF_014645735.1 of Nocardia jinanensis. Classification (GTDB taxonomy): domain Bacteria; phylum Actinomycetota; class Actinomycetes; order Mycobacteriales; family Mycobacteriaceae; genus Nocardia; species Nocardia jinanensis. The sequence continues at coordinate 254,376 of NZ_BMMH01000008.1, forward strand.
GCTCCGGACCGGTGTATCCGCGGTCCTGGAGCAGGGAGAGCAGTCGCAGGACTCGGGTAGTGGTGGAGGTCACAAAATCCTCGTTCGCACGGAGTTTCTATCAGGAAGGAAATGAGCCTAATAGGGCCATAGTCTGAGTTCAACGCCGAAAACGACCGAGAGGTAAGACGATGGAAATCACCACCACCGCAACCGAGATCACCGCTGCGCTCGCGCCGGTCTGGCGCGATGTACTGACCGCCGCGCACGAAGCGCTGCGAGCGGTTGTCGCACAGGTCGACTCGGACCAGTGGCAGCTGTCGACCCCGTGCGCGGAGTGGAATGTCGCGCAGGTGGCGGAGCACGCGGCCGGCGATCAGCGGGCCTACGCCGCGGCACTCGGGGTGGGCACCGGCCCCGCCTACGACCCGTTCTCCCCCTCCGGCACGATCGCCGGCGGACCCGCCGCGCTGGTCACCGCCGCCCTGGAAGAAACGGCGACCGCCTGGGCGACCGTCACCGACGACACCGAGAACGTCCCCACGCCACTGCCCTTCGGCCCGCTGTCCACTCCGGTGGCCGCGGTGCTGTGCGCCCTGGACGCGGCCGTGCACGCCTGGGATATCGCCGTCGCCACCGGTCAGCAGTCGCCGCTGACCGACGAACTGTCGGCCCCGATCCTCGCGGCCGCGCAGGGCCGGATCGAACCGCTGCGCGACTGGGGCGCCTACGGCCCGATCGCCGCGGGTGAGTCCGGCTCCAGCACCGATCAGCTCCTGCGCTATCTGGGCCGCGCTCCCCGCCACTGACCCGCGTCGTCGTGCGAAGCGCCCCGGCTGGTTCCGCCCACATCGTGAACGCGGCCGCCGGACACATCCGCCGCCCAGCGGCCGCCCTCTCGGCCGAGCCGCCCGGACCGCGGCTGAACCCCCGGTGCCGCGACCACTCGGGTCCGGCCCTCGCCGGATACCGGCCTAGACCCCTTCCGCAGACGTCTTCCGAGCCGCCCGCGATCCGGTCACGCCCTCCACGACGGATACTTCCCCCGCCGCGCTCCGGCCCGCACGCCGACCGGAGAAAATACAATCCGCCAGTGAAAGTCCGCTGACGTAGGAGTTCACGCAGATCCCGGCGGCCGTCCGGCCCGCCGCGTACAGCCCCGGGATCTCATCGCCACGGGTATCGCGGACCGCGCCCGTCTGCTCGTCGACCATGAGACCGCCGACAGTGAACATCGGGCACGGATTGGTCAGGCTCGGTTTGATGGAGACATCGAGCATCCAGTACGGGCCCCCGCCCACCGGGCGAACGTACTCGGCCGGTTTGCCCACCGGATCGGGTGCGCCGGTCGCGTAGGCGGTGTTGTGGGCGGCCACCGTCTCCCGTAGCTCCGCCGGGTCCACCCCCGCGGCGGCGGCCACCGCGTCGAGAGTTCTTCCGCGTTTCGCCTTGCGGCGCATCACCTCGAACTGCATCCGCTGGAACCAGGCGGCCTGCGGTCCGATCTGGGAGATCGCGGTACACATGAGCGCATCGTCGGCGAGTAACCAGCCGATACCGTCGTGCCGGTTGATCAGCGCATCGCCGACCGCCGCGCCGTAGCGGGTCTCGTCGATGACACGCTTTCCCTTTCCATCGACCAGCATCGCCCCGGCGAACGAGCTCGGGGGCAGCAGGAAACGCCAGGCCGAGACATTGCCCATCCGGTCGGTCGCGGCGCCGACGCTACGACCCAGTTCGATCCCGCTGCCGTCGTCACCGGAGCTACCCAGGGCCAGCCCATTCCTATAGGCGAGTGCGTAAGCGTGCAGCATCTCGCGGTTGGCGATGAATCCGCCCGCTGTCAGGACCACGCCGCGCCGGGCGAGGACCCGGATCGTGGTCGCGTACCGGCGATCCAGCCGGGCCAGTCGCTTCTCCAGAACGCGGCGCAGCGGCGGGTAGTAGATACCGGGTTTCGCGGCGATCGCGGCCATCCGGGCGTAACGGGACTTGACGCGCGCGGGCGCGTCGCGCAGGGTCCGGCATTCGACTCCTATGACCTCGCCGGTGTCGTCGGTGAGCAGGGCAGTGGCGGTGGTGAGTGTTTCGACCCGCACCCCCTTGTCTTCCGCCGAACGGGCCAGCGGCGCGAACAGTTTCTTGCCGGAGGTGCCCCACCCCTTGACCCGGTGACCGCGCTGAGCAGGGGTGATATCGGCGAACGCACCGGATATCTCACTACCGGAGTAGTAGAGGTAGTAGTCGTTGTTCGGGTAGGAGGTCTTGTACGGGCACAGCGACGCCTCGAACGGCACCCCGTGCCCGGTCAGCCAGTCGATCATGGCGGGGCTGTCGTCGACGAAACGGCGCAGGGTAGCCGGGGAGACCGCGTCACCGACCTCGCGTTCGAGGTAGGCGAGCATCATTTCCGGGGTGTCCTCGACCTTGCCCGCACGCTGCACCCGGGTGCCGCCGCCCGCGTAGATGATGCCGCCGGACAGGGCGGTCGCTCCCCCACCGGTGAAGCGGTCCAGCACCAGAACCTGGGCACCCTCCTCGGTGGCCTGCAGTGCGGTGGCCGCGCCCGCCGCGCCGTATCCGACGACCACCACGTCCGCGGTCAGGTCCCATTCGTGCGTCATCTACCAACTCCACCAGAAACTGAAACGAGTTTCCCTACTGTTTACGCCGGGGATCAAGTCTTCTGCCAGACAACATAGACCAACAGCGGACTCATTCTATAACGTGTTCTACATGAACGATCGGGAATACGATGTGGTGGTGGTCGGCAGCGGCGCCGCCGGGATGACCGCCGCCCTCACCGCCGCGCACAACGGGCTGAGTGTGGTGCTCCTGGAGAAGGCGCCGTACTACGGCGGATCTACCGCGCGCTCGGGCGGCGGGGTCTGGATCCCCGGCAACAAGGCTTTGCGCGAGTCGGGCGGTCCCGACGACCGCGAGGAAGCGCGCCGGTACCTGCACAGCATCATCGGCGACGTGGTCCCCGCCGAACGGATCGACACGTATATCGACCGCGGCGCGGAGGCGATGGATTTCGTCCTCGCGCATTCACCGCTGAAGATGACCTGGGTCAAGGGCTACTCCGACTACTACCCCGAGGCCCCGGGCGGCCGGGCCGGCGGCCGGTCCTGTGAACCGAAGCCGTTCAACGCCAAGATCCTCGGCGAGGAGCGGTTCAATATCCATCCACCCTATTCGAAGGCTCCGTTGAACGTGGCGGTGACCCAGGCCGACTTCGTCCGGCTGAACCTGATCCGCCGGCACCCGAAGGGCGCGTTGCGAGCTCTGCGGGTCGGAGTACGCACCTACTGGGCCAAGTTCACCAACAAACATCTGATGGTGATGGGCCAGGCGGTGATCGCCGGTATGCGCAAGGGCCTGATGGACGCGAACGTGCCCCTACTGCTCGACACACCCATGACCAAACTGGTCGTCGAGAACGGCAAGGTCACCGGCGTCGAGGCGACCCACAACGGTGAGACGGTCACCTTCACCGCCCGCCGCGGTGTCGTACTCGGCAGCGGCGGATTCGAGCACAACGCGGAGATGCGGGCCAAGTACCAGCGCGAACCGATCACCACTGAGTGGACAACCGGCGCCGCCACCAACACCGGCGATGGCATCGTCGCGGGTATGGACGCGGGCGCCGCTATCGGCTTCATGGAGGACGCCTGGTGGGGTCCGACCATCTTCAAGGGCGGTAAGCCCTGGTTCGCACTGTCCGAACGCAATCTCCCCGGTTCGATCATGATCAACCCGCAGGGCGAGCGCTTCGGCAACGAATCCGCACCGTATGTCGAGGCCGTGCACACCATGTACGGCGGTGCGTACGGACAGGGCGAAGGTCCGGGCGAGAACATCCCGACCTGGCTCGTCTTCGACCAGCGCTACCGCAACCGGTACATGTTCGCCAGCCTCCAGCCGGGCCTGAAGTTCCCGTCGCGCTGGATGGAGAACGACCTCATCGTCAAGGCCGCGACCCTGCAAGAACTGGCCGAGAAGATCGGGGTCCCCGTCGATAAGCTCGCCGCCACCGTGGAACGCTTCAACACGTTCGCCGAAACCGGTAAGGACGAGGACTACAACCGCGGCGACAGCCAGTACGACCGTTACTACGGCGACCCGACCGTCAAACCCAACCCGTGCCTCGCGTCGCTCGTCCAGGGCCCGTTCTACGCGGCCAAGATGGTCCCCGGCGACCTCGGCACCAAGGGCGGGCTGGTCGCTGATACCGCTGCGCGCGTGCTACGCGAGGACGGCACCCCGATCGAGGGTCTGTACGCCTCCGGAAACGTCTCGACCCCGGTGATGGGCCACACCTACGCGGGCCCCGGCGCCACCATCGGACCGGCGATCGCCTTCGGCTACCTCGCGGTCCACGACATCATCGACCGCAAAAAAGCCGGCGCCTGAGCCGATTCGAGGAGAACCCCGTATGCCCATCGATCCCGAAATCGCGCTGGGAGCCGAACTCCCGAGCAAGGAATTCTCCTGGACTTCCTCCGACGTCCAGCTCTACCACCTGGGTATCGGCGCGGGACACCGCTGGACCGACCCCGCCGAACTGCGTTACCTCGACGATCGGGAACCGCAGGTACTGCCCACTTTCGCCACCGTCGCCCACACCTTGCGCGATACCGACCCACCGAAGGTCAAATTCCCCGGCGTCGATATCGACCTGGCCAAGGTCGTACACGGTTCGCAGGAGGTGCGGGTACACCGGCCGCTGCCCGCCTGCGGCAAAGCGACCCGCACCGGCCGGATCAGCGAACTGTGGGACAAGGGTTCCAATGCGGTGATCGTGCAGGAGTTCACCGTCACCGGCTCCGACGGCGAAGCGCTGTGGACCGAAAGGTCCTCCATCTTCGCCCGCGGGGAGGGCGGATTCGGCGGTGAGCGCGGCCCGAGCAGCAAAGCCGAACTCCCCGAACGGGACCCGGATTTCGATGTGACCACCGCGACCCTGCCGCAGCAGGCCCTGCTCTATCGTCTCTGCGGTGACCGCAACCCGCTGCACTCCGACCCGGAGTTCGCGAAGGGCGCGGGGTTCCCGGCGCCCATCCTGCACGGGCTGTGCACCTACGGGATCATCTGCAAAACCGCCACCGATACGGTGCTGGACTCCGTGGCCGGCCGCGTGACCGGATTCGAGGCGAGGTTCGCGGGCGTGCTGTTCCCCGGGGAGACGCTGCGGTCGCGGATCTGGCAGGAGCCGGGTCGGCTGATCATCAGCGCCACCGCCGTCGAACGCGACGGCGCGCCGGTGCTGGGCGATGTGGTGCTCACCTACGCCGACTGATATCGGCGGCACGATCCACGACCGGCGGGTTCCTCGGTGGACCCGCCGGTTCGTCGGGTGTGGGTGCCGCGTGGATCGGTTGCGGCGGAGCCGGTCCGGAGACCCGGGTTCGCCCGGCCCGCCGGGTGGCGGCTATCGGCGGTTCAACCGATATCGGGGTGTTCGATATCCGGCTCGAGCGAAGACCGCTGCGAGCTGAGGAAGAACTGCCGCGGGCAGTCCGTGGCGAGGGGCCCACCGCGCAGGGCCGAATCGATCAGGTCCTGGAAGGCCGCGTCCTGCGGTTCGTCGCGGTGGCTGACCTGGCGACCCGGACAGAATCGCTGAACACTCGCGTTGACGGCCCCCGGCAGGTGTGAACGTTCGGGCCCCTCGTTCTCCGAGTAGAGGTGGTACGCCGGGATACCGGGCGGCAGTACCGGTGGTGTGTTCAGCTGCTGCAGGAAATCCGAGTCCGGTGCGATATCACGGCATCCGGGGAAGAGGGGCGCGCAGAGAAATCCCAGCGGTTGACCGTCGTTCGGGGTACCGAGATCGAGATAGGTGCCCACCGAATCGAGGCCGCCGAGGAATTTCACATAGTGCCGCTGCGCAAGCCCACCCATCGAATGCCCGACCAGGTCCACTCGCCGGGCTCCGGTGGTCCGCCGGATATCGGCGACCTTGTCGGCGATCACCGTCGCCGATTCGGCTATTCCCGCAGTCCCCGAGGACCCGGCGGGTACTCCCGGCAGAACCATGGAGTAGGCGTTGTACCCGCGATCGGCCAAGTCCGACCGCAGGTTCTCCAGAATGCCCCGGTCGGCGTCGAAACCACCGATGACCAGAACGGGATTCAGAGGTGCGGGGTCGGCCCCGGCGAAGTCGTCCGGCAACGCCGCCACGGCGCAGCCCAGCGATACGACCACGACAGCGAATCGAGCGAGCACCGCGAGCACAGTTTTCATCGACCTGCTTTCCGGAGGCTGAGCGACCGCTGCCCCGTCACCCCGGACCGCGAACAGCGTCGACCGACGGCCAGGATGCTAGCGCGGTGAACACACGGCTCCAGGTAGGCGCGACGGGATCACCCCGCGGGTGATCGAAGACCATCCTGCGGGCGCCCATCGCGACCTTTCCTCCCACACGCCCCGAACACCCGCCACCGGCGACTCGGTGGATCGTTCCCGATGAAGCGATCCACCGAGCCGGCCGACCGGTCGCCGCGGCGACCGTCTCGAAGTCACGGTCGTAGTGGAGCATCGTGAGCCGGTTCGCTTCCGCCGCCGCGATGAGATTCCCGCAGCGCCACGGCGAACCAGCCGAATACCGGCCCCAGATCCGCCGGCGCGGGCCAGTCGTTGACGGTGGAGACCAACTGCCAGTACCGCGCCACCCGGGGATCGTCGGCCACCTCCAGCCGCTCCAGGATCCACGACCGCAGCGCGCTGTCGTCCGGCCTGCCGAAAGTCTCGGCATATCGCGTACTCAGCCGGTCGAGGATCGGGCGAGCCGCCGCAGCGCCCGGGTCGATTCCGGCCGCCAGCGCCCGGGTCACCTCGTCGCGCACCGCCTCCGTCAGATCGTGGTGCAGTCCGGTGTCGTCGCCGGCGGCCCTTTCCCTCGCCTGATATTCGGCCATCCGGCGAACCGCGGCGCGGAAGGTCTCGTCCCGCACCAACTCCACCAGGTCCATCCATGCCGTCACCTGTTCGGTGGTGGGGTCGGCGGGCAGGTCCGGCATGCTCGATCGCAGCAGCTCCACGACAGCCGGGTTCGCATCGACCGCGCCGAAGGTCTCGTCGACGAAATCGTGGACGAGACGGTGACGTTCGGATTCGGACAGGTTGATCAGTTCGTTCATCAGTTCCATCTCCTCAGGGTTCGATTCCCGTTCGGCCACCGCTCGCAGCACCGCACGCCGGAGCCGCAGAGTGCGGATCTGCACGTCCAAGGCATCGGCGTGCGCGGCCGCCACCTCCCTCAGGGAGACCTCCCGGGCCAGGATCGCGCGCACCGTCGCGAGGTCGATATCGAGCGCGCGCAGCGTGCGGACCAGTTCCAGACGGGCCATCGCGTGCGTGTCGTAGAGGCGGTAACCGGCGGGGCTGTGCTCGGTCGGCGGGACGATGCCCGTATCGGAGTAGAACCGGATCGTCTTGACCGAGAGTCCGGTCCGTTCGGCCAGGGCTCCGATCGTGCAGAGCGTCGCGTCGTCCATGGCACCAGCCTGCTGTCTCCCCCGGGTGGAGACACAAGATATTTGTCGTCCGGTTCGCACCACCGCACTGCGTCGCGCCGCTACCTGGACGACGACTTCTTCCGACCGATCCTGGCGCGCGCCGCCGAACTGCGGGTCCCGATCTATCTGCATCCCACACCGCCCCCACCTGCGGTGATCGAGGCGTCCTATCTCGGCAACTATCCGCCCGAGGTGGCGCAGGCCTTCGCGACCAGCGGGTGGGGATGGCATATCGAGACCGCCACCCACGTCCTGCGTATCGTGCTGAGCGGGGTGTTCGACCGCTTCCCCGATCTGCAACTGGTGGTCGGCCATATGGGAGAGGGACTGTCGTTCATGATGCCCAGGTTCGAACAGGTCATGTCCCGGGTGGTGCAGCTGCAGCGGCCGGTCGGCGAATACTTCCGCACCAATCTCCACTACACCTTCGCCGCCTTCAACTGGACTCCCACCTTCCTGAACCTGCTGCTCCAGGTGGGTGTGGAACGGATCCTGTTCGCCACCGATCACCCCTACGGGTCGATGGAGACAGCCCGTGCGTTTTTGGACCGGCTCCCGGTCGCCCCCGCCGACCGGGAACGGATCGCGCAGCACAACGCCGAACGGCTGCTCGGGCTGGGAACATGACCGGGCTACGCGAGCGCAAGAAGCAGCGCACCCGGCTGGCGATCCAGGAACAGGCACTGGCGTTGTTCGGCCGCGACGGCTACGAGAACACGACGATCAAACAGATCGCGGCGGCCGCGGAGGTCTCCGAGCGGACTTTCTTCCGGTACTTCCCCACCAAGGAAGATGTGGTGACCTGGGATGGGCTGGACCTGTCGTTCGCCGTCCGGTTCCGCGCGCAACCCGCCACCGACAGCACCTTCGACGCCGTGCGGGCGACGCTGCTGGAGACCTTCACCGACCTCTCCCCCACCGAACAGCGCCGCCTGCGGGAACGCGTGGTGCTGATGACATCCGTGCCACCGCTGCGGGCCCTGCTGCTGGACCAGCTGGTCGGCACCGGGCACGCGATCGCACGATTGGTGGCCGACCGTATCGGCGCGGAGCCCGGCGACCCCGGGGTCCGCGCCCTGGTCGGCGCGGTCGTGGGGGCCGCCTTCGCGGCGGTTCTCGCGGTGCCGGAGCATCCGGATACCGATTTCGCCACATTGCTCGACGAAACCCTCGAGCACCTGTCCGTGATGCCAACCGTCGAATAGCGAGCGACCCGTGTGGTCGTTACCCGGCTCGGTAATCTCGTCCGGTGACCGACCGCAGCGCAGACCACGAATCGGGATCGCTCGCGCTGGCCCGCCCGTTCCTCGACCGGATCGTCGATCTCACCTTCGACCGCCCCTATGGAAGCCGGCACCCACGGTGCGGGTACCGCTACCCGGTCAACTACGGTTTCGTTCCCGGCACGCGCGCGCCCGACGGCGAGGAGTTGGACGCCTACTATCTCGGTCCGCGTTAACCGTTGGCGTTCGCCCGAGGCAGGTATATCGCGATCGTCCACCGGTTGTACGACGATGACGACAAACTGGTCGTCGTACCGGCGGAGAGCCCGGATCTCGACGACGATGCCATCGCGACCGCGGTCGAATTCCAGGAGAACCCGGGGGAATACATCATCGTGCGGCACTGAACGGCCCGTATGCCCGACCACATTCGACCGCCACCGGTGTGTCCGCCACGCAGCTGATCGCGCTGGATGCCGATATCGTGTGCGTCGGTCACGGCGACGTGCTCACCGGTGACCCGTTGCGTGCCCGGCGGGCCGGATCGCCGCGCTGACGGCGACCGCGTACCGAAGTGCTGCGGATCGCTCCCCGTCAGAGCGGGCGGTGGAATCCCGGTGAAGCGACGGCCAGTCGTAATCTGGCGTCGTCGCGATGGGACAGGGTGAGTTCGTACCAGTCCGGCGTACGAGCCCGCGCGGAGATACCGTCTATGCCGGTGGAGGTGGTCACCTCCCAACCCAGTTGCTCCCAGATCCGCAGGATCAGCGGCAGATATGCCTGCGGGCGGTCCGGGGGTGGTGGGTCGAGGAAGTAACGGATCTCGAGCCGATCCACCCGGTAGATATTGCCCGCGTCGTCGTCGAACGGTAGTACGGTCTCGCCGTTCAGGCCGTCCTGGGGGCTGATACTCAGCTGACCTTCCACTGCTTCGAGCAATGCCGCGACGAGACCGGCGATGCGCACGCGGGCGCTCTCCTCGGTGAGTTCGCGGTTCCAGAAGACCGCCCGCGCCGCGCGCACCGTCGAGCGGGCCGCGATCCGTTGCCGGAGTTCCTCCGGGGTCGGCGGTGTCTCGGCGGCCGGGGGCTCCGGGGGACGATCGCGCGCCAACTCGAAACCGCGACCCATCAGATCGTCGAAGGTGCGGCCGAAGTCCATGGGCCGCTCCATATCACCGCCGAATTCCCAGCCGACGGTCTCGTCCGGCAGATCGGCGGAGACGAAGTAGTTGGTACCGCCCAGGCCCTTGGCTATCAGCATCGCCCGATCGCCCGGAATACGCTCGTCGGTATCCCAGTTGCGCACCGATTCGACCATGGCGAGCTCGGTATAGGTCCGCATATCGCGGGGACGGGTGGGGCCGAAGGAGATACCGTCGAGATCGGTGAACCCGGCATGCACCATGCTGAGAAAAACCCGCAGCGACTCCGGCAACGCATCCCAGCAGGGCGGCACATCGGTCCCGAAGGTCGCCGGATCCCAGCCGACCCGGAACTCGTGTGGTTGGAAGGGTTTGCGGAGCGCGTAGAGCAGCACCCAGTCGCCGCGTAACAAACAGACGCGGACATCGTCGAGACATTCGGCGAGCACGGCACCGAACCGCGGCACCAGCTCGAACAGGTCGAGGTTCCACAGCGCCACCGCGGCCGCACTGCGGACGCGGGCATCGCAGGCGCCCGCGATCTCCGCCCACTGCGCGGGGACATGAGCGGCGGCCGAACTCCCCGGTTCGACGAGCAGCGCTGAGCCGGACCCGTATTCCGCTACGACCCGCGCGAAGTCCACAGTGTCCACGGCATGCATTGAACAGCACACGTCCGACAGATACCCGTGACTTCCCGGTATTCCCCGCTCGACATGCCACGATGTGGTTACCAGACCCGGGAACAGGGAGGTGGCGGCATTGCCCGAACAACCCGAGGACCGCACCGGCGATCGGCTGGGCAGCAGGCGGCCCACCAGCCACGAACGCAGCAGCGGCCGACCCTGGGACGCTTCTTATCAGGACGGGCCCGCCCCCTGGGACACCGGCCGTCCCCAGCCCGCCGTGGTGCGCACAGCGGCGGAGGGCGGTTTCACCGGCGCGGTGCTCGACGCGGGCTGCGGCACCGGCGAGAACGCCCTGCACATCGCCGCAGAGGGCCAGCGGGTTCTGGGGTTCGATATCGCCGCGACGGCCCTGGAAACCGCACGCGCGAAAGCGGCGGACCGGGGCATCGAGGCCGAGTTCGTCACCGCCGACGCATTCGAGCTGGCAGGACTCGACCGCACCTTCGACACAGTCCTGGATTGCGGGCTGTTCCACACCTTCGACCGGGACGAGCGAATGGCGTATGTCTCGAGCCTGGCCTCGGTGACCGAACCCGGCGCGGTCCTGTACGTGCTGTGCTTCAGCGACGAGGGCGCCGACCTCGGCCCGCACCCGGTGAGCCCGGAGGACCTGAACGACGCCTTCAGCCCTTCGGTGGGATGGAATATCGCCTCGGTCGAACCGGAACGGATCGAAACGAGATTCCACGATCACGGAGCACCGGCCTGGTGGGCGAGGGTCGATCGGGTCCGGGCCGCGGACAACGCAACCTAGCGGCGAATTGTCCTACCCGCCTCCCACAGCGCGAGTGATTCCCACGAATACGAGGTCCTGCCCCGCTCGACCCCTCACCATCGCGGCCTCCACAACTGTCGTGTGCACCATTCGATTCTTGCGATTGATCGCTGCTACCGCATCATCCACTTCCGCGAGTAGGGCCCATCGGTGTTGCAGTAGGCGAGTGCTACGTGTCGTCGGGCGGTGGGCGGATCCGCCGCCACGGCGGCACGGGCCCGTGGGGTGGGCGCCCATGTCCTCGATCGCGGTGCGCACCCGCCGATGCTGTGACCGGTGGGTGCGTGAACCGCTACCTCGCGACTGCTAACGCCCTTCGGATCCCTGGTCGGCGGCGAGGACCGGGATCCTGTCCGGCGCGCCGAACCAGCCGGACAGTGCCGCGCGCAATCCGGCCACCGCGCTGTCGGCCGGCTCGCCCACTGTCGCCGCCCAGGCGATATGCGCATCCGGGCGGATCAGGAGGGCGTCGGCCGGACGGTCATCGGTTGTGGCGGTGTGAATATCGATGCGGTCCGCCCACTCCCGGGCAACCTCGCGCAGCTCCGGCCGGTCGGCTAGATCGAGCAGAACCGGCCGCGCGGTGTGCAGGAGATCGGCGACGGTGGTCGCGCCGTCGCCGGTGCGCAGCGCGAGGTCGGGGGCGAACGTGCCCGTCGACGGGTGCCGGTTCGGGTTGGGCAGGTCGTAACGGACGTCGGTGCCCGCGATGAAACCGGCCACCCGGCGGGCGGACTGTTCGTCGCCCAGCAGTTCCTGGACCACCTCCCGTAGTGCGTCGGCGGCCGGGTCGAGTCCGCGTCGCAACGCCACTTGTGCGCGGGTCTGCCGGAGGGCGCGGTCACCCGCGTAGTGCCGTTCCTCGTGGTAGCTGTCGACCAGTCCGGCCGGGGCCCAACCATGCACGTCGGCAGCCAGTTTCCAGGCGAGGTTCACCGCGTCGAGCAGGCCGGTGTTGAGTCCCGAGCCGGTGGCGGGCAGCAGATGGGCGGCGTCGCCCGCCACCAGGATCCGGCCGGCCCGATAGGTTTCGGCGTGCCGGTCCTTGAAGGTGAAGCGCGCCAACCGCAACGTTTCGCCCAGGGGGATCTCCGTGCCGAGTACCCGGCGGACGCTGTCCTGGAATTCGGCCGGGGTCATCGGCTCGTCGTCGGCGATATCGGTGGATTCGTCCTCGGTGGTCGAGAACATCAGCATGTCGGGAGTCGGCGACCCGAATCCGAACGCGCCGCGCTCGGTACGGGTGAAGCCGGTACTGATCCGGCCGATGCCAGGGACCTCGATATCGCCGTTGTCGAGGCGGGTCACCGAATCGGGCACGGTGACCTGGCACAGACGGTTCACCTCGGGGTATGTGGTCCCGGTGAAAGCGATACCGGCCATCTCCCGGATCGGGCTGCGCCCACCGTCACAGCCGACGAGGTAACGAGCGGTGATCCGGTACGGACCGTCCGGCCCGGACACTTCCGCCGTCACCGACGTATCGTCCTGACTCACCCCGACCACCTCGTGCCCGCGGCGGATATCCGCGCCGAGTTCATCCACCCGCTCGGCGAGCAACTCCTCCAACCGCGTCTGCGGAAGCGGCAGCCCGCGCAACGGGGGGTCCACCATGCCGATGAGATCCACGTGCACACCACCGAAGGGATACCGCTGCGGCGGTTCGGGGGCGGTCACAGCCGCTTCGATCCGCTCCAGCAGCCCGCGGTAGTGCAGCAGTCGCAGGATCTGCCCGCCCAGGCCCTGGGCCTTCTGCGTGGTCCTGGGCTGTGGGTACTTCTCCAGGATCAGCGGCCGGACCCCCGCCAGACCGAGTTCGGCGGCCAGCATCAGACCGGTCGGCCCGGCGCCCACGATGATCACCTCGGTATCCACCGACGACGGCTCTCGCACCGATCGCTCCTGGTGTCGGTCCGTTGACGACTGCACTCGCACCTCGTAAACCCTCTCTGTCCCACGTCTGTGAGCTAGGCCAGCGAGTATGCGGTATCAACGGGGTCTTGCCGCAAGCCCCCGGGTGGGATATACCTTGAAAGGGGCGGGGGTCCGGTAGACGCGTATCTCACTGTTCGGCGCGAGTCGCCGGCTTCTCTTCTGCTTCCACCACTGCCTGCGGCGGCGATGTCACGGGAGGCCGCCGACGCGCCGTGGTGATGCTGTAGGTGAGGATCGACGACAGCAGGATCACCAGCACCGGGGCGACCACCGGCGCCCACACCAGTTCCACCGGGAGCAGCGCCGCCGCCCCCGCCGCCGCCGTCCACAGGACCGCGCCCACCACCGACGGGAGTGTGGTCGGCACGACCCCGCGCGGAGCCGTCACGGTCGCGATGTTCAGCAGATACGCCGTGGCCACCAGCCCCGCCGCGGCCGCCGACACCAGACCGGTGTCGAAGAGCGCAAGCACACCGATCACCAGTAGTACTGCGCCGATCGCCGCCCAGCGCCACCACCAGCCCACCACCACCAGCACGATCGCGGCCGGAGCCGCCCACGGCTGGATCAGGGCGACCAGCAGCACCAGCAGCGTGCCGGACAGATGCGCGAGGAATTTGATCACCGGCGCACCCGGATCATCCGGCGGTGCTGGGGTAGCAGGCGCATCGTCTGGTCGAGCCGGGTGTCAGCGGCCCACGGGACGATATCCACCCCGACCGTGCTCATATCGCGGTACATCGAGATCCGCTCCAGCTGCCACATCTTCTCCATGGTGGGGTCCAGATCGCCGGCGAAAGGGCTGCCGCGCAGCACATCCACCGCCACCACCACGTGTCCGCGTTTGCGCAGATCGATCAATGCGAGGGCGAACTGGGTGTCCAGCAGGGTGGTGAACGCGACGATGACCGCGCCCAGCGGGACCGCGGCGTAGGGCGCCAGGGTGCCGGTCGTGGGGATGAACTCGTCGCCGACGTCGAGCACGGTATCGACGATCCGATAGAACTGCCGGCGGCCGATATCCGGGCGCAGCCAGCGTGGGGACTGTCCCAGGCAGACGACCGCGGTGCGGTCCCCGGCTTGCAGCGTGGACTGCACCACCTGCGCGGCCCCGCGCACCGAGAGCTCCAGCGCGTCGCTGGCCGGGCCGGGAGCCTGCTGCGAGGTGTCCACCAGCACGACCACATCGGCGGAACGGTTGGTGAGGCGTTCGGTCACGTACAAGCGCCCCCGGCGGGCGCTCACCGGCCAGTTGACGGTGCGCAACTGGTCGCCGGGGGCGTAGGCGCGGATATCGGCGTACTCCACACCGGGGCCGTGCCGACGGGTGAGGTGTACGCCGAGTCGTTCGGGAAGTTCGGTACGCGGCAACCGCATCCGCTGCGGATCGGTGATCGGGTAGACGTAGACCTCCCCGGCGGGCAGGGTCGCGGTGGCCAATGCCATTCCGGCCGGGCTCAATGCCTTCACCCGCACCTTGATCGGATAGCGACCCCACCGCGTCGCCGACACGGTCAACCGCAAACCGGCCGGAGCCGTCCCCGAGTCCGAGGACTCCTCCACCGTCACCGTCATCCCGTCGATCACGACCGGTTTACAGCGCAGCAGCGCCTGCCCCTGGTCGACGAAGGCGGCGAGGGTGACGGTGACCTCTTCGTTCTCGAAACAACGTTGTGTACCGCTACCGTCCACCTGGATCCGGGTGCGCGACACCTGCCAGGGCGCGCTGGCCAGCACACCGAGCATCGGCGAGGCGAATACGACCAGCTGCCAACTTCCGGCGACCACCGCGCCGAGCAGCGCGACAGCCGAGGCGATGGCCAGCAGATAGGTCAGCGGAGCGGGGCGCCAGCGCAGGCGGGCCTCCACCGTGGCACTGGCGTCGCGGTGTTTCATGGCGTGGCGGCGCGCGGGACCGGCAGGCGGCGCAGCAGTTCGCTGATCACGTCCTCGCCGCGGATGCGCCGCACCCACATCTCCGGCCGCAGGGTGATCCGGTGCGCTATGGCCGGAATCGCGAGTGCTTTCACATCTTCGGGGACCACGAAATCGCGGCCGTTCAGCAGTGCGCGGGCGCGGGCCATCTGCACCAGGTCCAGCTCCGAGCGAGGGCTCGCACCGACCTCGACCTGTGCGTGGGCCCGGGTCGCGCTCGCCAGTGCCACCACGTAACTCACCACGTCCGGGTGCACCGAGACGAACTCCACCGCGTGCCGCATCTCCAGCAGCCCCTTGGCGTCGATCACCTGATTCACCCGCGGTTGCGCGGCACCGCGTTCGAGACGGCGGCGGATCATCTGGGTCTCGTCCTGCTCGGACAGGTAGCCGAGCCGCAGTTGGATGGCGAACCGGTCCAGCTGGGCCTCGGGCAGCGGATAGGTGCCCTCGTATTCGATGGGATTGTCGGTGGCGAGCACGATGAACGGCTGTGGCAGCGGGAAGGTTTCACCGTCGATACTGACCTGGCCCTCCGCCATCGCCTCCAGCAGGGCCGCCTGGGTTTTCGGCGGGGTGCGGTTCACCTCGTCGGCGAGCAGCATATGGGTGAACACCGGGCCCCGGCGGAATGTGAACCGGCCGGTGGACATGTCGTAGATGGTGGAACCGAGCAGATCGGCCGGCAGCAGGTCCGGGGTGAACTGCACCCGCGTGAAGTCCAGGCCGAGGGCGGCCGCGAACGACCGGGCGATCAATGTTTTGCCCAGTCCGGGCAGATCTTCGATGAGGACATGGCCGCCGGCCAGGATCGCGATCATGATGAGCTGTAGCTCATCGCGTTTGCCGACCACTACCCGGGAGACCTCCCGGAGCACGGCTTCGGTGCGTTGAACAGTCGCGTCCAAGGGCATCGTCATGTTGTTTCTCGCAATGGGTCGACCCGTTTCACATTCTCTGAAGGCGGCTCAGGATCTCGTCCAGAGCCGCGCGGCCCGGTGCGGGCGTGTTCTGGTCACGCAGCTCCGAATCAGCGGGATCCACCCAGCGCCACAGTTCGGCACCGAAGAGATGGACCCCGGCACTTTCCAGCGCCCGCCGGTTCTTGCTGACCCGCAGGCCGGCGGACAGTTGGAACTCCTTGGCCAGCAGCGGCCGCAGATGCCGATCCCAGTCGGCGCGGCTGCCGTCGGCACGGTCGACGAGCATTTCGGCACGGGCATGCCAGTGGCGCAGCATTTCGGCGGGCCCGTTCTCCATCTCGTCGGCGAGTTCCTTTTCTCTCCTCTCCGGGCGCAGCAGCACCCAGACAAAGCAGCACAATGCGATCGCGACCGGTATGCCGGCGGCGATCAGCACGAATTCCCGGAACCGCAGAAAGGCGGCCACCTCCAGCCCGGCGACCGCGATGACGGCGGCGACGACGATCCAGGGTCTGCTCATCTCGGCCTCACCCCGCTCGGCGCTCCGGCCTCGGGCGGAACGGCGGGCGGATAGCCACCGGGGTCCGGGGCGGCCGATACAACCGGGTCCGCGCTGCCCTGCAGATCGGAGAGCGCCACCCGCAGCAACTGCTCGGCCCGCATCCGCTGCCACGACATCATGGAATGCGGGCTGAACCGCGCCTCCTCGAACAGCGCGACCAGTTCCCGGGCCGAGGCTTCGTGCAGGGCCCCGTGCTCGAATGCGCGCGCCAGCACTTCCATGGGCGTATCGGAGGCCAGCGGGGCCAGGCCGCGCGCGTAGATCAGGCCGCGTTCCATCGCCAGATAACAGGCGATGATCGCGGTCCGCGCGTCCTGGCCCGCCGCGTTCATCGCGGCCAGCCCCATCTCGGCGGCCTTCACCAGGGAATCGGTATCGGTGCCCGGCGGTTCGCCGCCGGCGGCCACCGCCTCCTCGGGCGTCTCGGCGCGCTCTCGCCGCTGCGTATTGACGGTGACGACGACCAAACCGGTGACCGCCACCGCGACCAGTGTGCCCGCGGCGGCCGTGGCCAGGATCAGCCCGGTCCCGGTGAGGACCGGCTGGTCCTGCTCGGTGCCGGGCGGTACGGCGGGATGCTGAGGGGCGGGAGACCCGGGTGGCGCAGTCGGCACGGGCTCGGCGACTCGCTGGATTCCGATGAAGTAGATCGCGAAGACGATCGCCGCCAGTACGCCGACAACGGCCAGCAGGAACAGCACGACCAGCCCGAATCGGCCCAGCCGCCAATGCCATTCGGTCTCGTCGGAATCGAGATCCGGCATGGCCAGCGAGAGCCGGTGCTGGCTGGCGATCACCCCGGCCAGCAGCACCACGATCGAGACGGCGAGCAGCACCGGCATCAGCGCGACGGCGAGGGGCGAGGGCGCGTTACCCGCCGAATCACTGCTCTCGGCCATCCCCGGAATATGCCCGCGCAGGGCGATGACAGCGCAGAACAACAGCGCGAACACCGCCACAATGCGCGCGATCAGCGCCCGCGACCCGGCCAACCCGATACCTCGAACCTGCTCACTGCCAAGAACAGCCACATGGTTACATGCCGGACGGCCGGTTCGTTAGCGAATCGGCAATATGAAATAACGAGTTTTCCACCTTTATCAGCCCCTTGGCGGCAAACCTACTGCCCATTGATCGATCGACAGTTATATCTTGTTCCCGACTGTGAATACTCACAACCTCTTCGCGGATACGGTGACCGATTCCGGATATCCTTTTCCACTCGCTCAGCTCGGGCATCGAACCGACGCCGCGCCGCGACCGGGTTTCCCGGAGGCGGTACGGCGGCTGTCTATCGCGGTTGACGGCACAACCGGCGGCAGGCTCGGTTACGCGGACCGGTCCGCGCTCAGCACCAAGCCCGAGGTCGGCACCCCGGTACCTGCGGTGACCAGCACATTCTCTATATCGTGAACCTGGTTCACCGATGTTCCGCGCAACTGGCGGACGCCTTCGGCGATCCCGTTCATACCGTGGATATAGGCCTCGCCCAGCTGCCCGCCGTGGGTATTGATCGGTAGTTTCCCGCCGATTTCGATAGCACCGTCGGCGATGAAATCCTTGGCTTCACCGCGCGGACAGAATCCGAGCTCCTCCAACTGCATGAGGACGAACGGGGTGAAGTGGTCGTACAGAATCGCCGCCTGAATATCAGCGGGCCGCAAACCGCTCTGCGACCACAACTGGTCGCCGACCAGACCCATTTCCGGGAGACCGGTCAGCGCATCGCGGTAGTAGCTGGTCATGACGTACTGATCGGCGCCGCTGCCCTGGGCCGCGGCGGTGATCACAGCGGCCGGGTTCGGAAGGTCCCGCGCCCGCTCCGCACTGGTCACCACGATCGCCACGCCGCCGTCGGACTCCTGACAGCAGTCCAGCAGATGCAGCGGCTCGGCGATCCAGCGCGAATTCTGGTGATCTTCCAGGGTTATCGGCTTGTTGTAGAAGAAGGCGTCCGGGTTCACTGCCGCGTGTTTGCGGTCGGCCACCGCGACCCGGCCGAAATCGGCGGAGGTCGCGCCGTAGACGTGCATGTATCGCCGGGCGACCATCGCCACCTGCGCGACGGGCGTGCCCAGCCCGTGCGGGTAGGACCAGCCGGCGTCGATACCCGACGAGGTGGGAGCGGCGGCCAGCGAACTCGAGAACTGACCGAACCGGGAGACCGATCGCTCGTTGAACGCCCGGTACGCCACGACCACATCGGCGACCCCGGTCGCCACTGCCATGGCGGCCTGCTGCACGGTGGCGCAGGCCGCGCCGCCGCCGTAACCGATATGGCTGAAGAACTTGAGCTGCGGAATACCGACCGCACGCGCCACCGCGACCTGCAGGTTGGTATCCATCGTGAAGGTGGTCAAACCGTCGACATCGGCCGGGGTGAGCCCGGCGTCGGCGAGAGCAGCGGTCACGGCCTCGGCGGCCAGCCGCAGTTCGCTGCGGCCGGATTCCTTGGAGAAATCGGTGGCGCCGATGCCCGCGATGGCGGCACGGCCGGACAGGGGATGTTCCGAAGTGGTCATGAGAACCTCATTCCGCGAGCTGGACAGAACCGGGCGTTATCGCTGCGCTCACGCCCCGCCCCCCGCACCCGGGACGGTGGCGACCACCGTCGCGACTATGTGATCGCCCAGGCTGTCCTTGCCGACGACCTCCAGATGGACGTCCGCGCCGTCGAGTTCGGTCACCTTGCCGGTGAGGGTCAGGGTGTCGTAGGCGTACAGCGGCACCCCGAGACGCAGAGAAATGGACTTCACCACGGTGCTCGGCCCCGACCAGTCGGTGACGAACCGCTGCACCAGACCCGTATCGGTGAGGATGTTGACGAAAATGTCCTTGGAACCGCGTTCGATCGCCTTGTCCCGATCGTGGTGCACATCCTGGAAATCGCGCGTGGCCAGCGCGGTACTGATGACGAAGGTCGGATCGGCGTGGATCGACAGTTCGGGCAGTTCGGTCCCGACCCGGACCGCGGCCGGGTCGAATATGGCGGTCATGCGGTCACCTTCCAGAACGGCAGCACCGTATCGTCGTCGAGCTTCTCGAAATCGGCGACGACCGCCAGCCCCACCTCGACCTGCTCGGGGTCGATACCGCGCAGTTCGCCCAGCATCCGCACCCCCTCCTCGAGTTCCACCAGCGCGACCACGAACGGCAGGTCGCGGCCCGGCACCTTGGGCGCGTGGTGCACGACGTAGCTGAACACCGTGCCCTTGCCGGAGGACACCACATAACCGACCGGTTCGGCCTTGTCCTGCCAGATGGCCGGGATCGGCGGATGGCGCAGCGTACCGTCCGGGAGCTGCTGGATCCGCAACTCGCCGGCCTTCGTACCCGCCCAGAAGAATTCGGTGTCGTGCGAGACCAGCGGCCGTACTCGTTCGGCGGGAGCCGGTTTCGGAGCCGCGCCCGTGCCCGGCACGAACTTCAGGATGCGGAACAGCATCTCGGTGACGAGTTCGTCGCCGACATACCAGCTGGTGCGGTAGGTCAGGAAGAACCCTTCACCCAACCCGGTACGTTTCGGGCCTTTGATGCTGTCCAGCGCGCTGGTGATGCTCACCTCTTCACCGGGCCGCAGGTAGCGGTGGTAGACCTGCTCACAGTTGGTGCCGACCACGGAGGTGTATCCGGCGGAATCGAGCAGCGCGTTGGTGGCCTCCATCGGGTCGTCGGACGGACGGCGGCCACCCAAGCCCAGCATGGTCCACACCTGAGCCATGGCGGGCGGGGCGACGATCCCCTCGAAACCGGCGGCCTTCGCGGCCGCCTCGTCGACGTAGACGGGGTTGGTATCGCCCAGCGCCTCCACCCAGTTGTTGATCATCGGCTGGTTCACCGGGTCCCGGCCCGGCCGAGGCGCGCTGGCACCGGCCGCCTCGATCTTCTCCGCGGCGGCGATGATCTCTTCCGGAGTACTGATATCCGGCCTCCTATCTATTGGCGTCGCCTTCGGCGCCGCTGGGCGGGGCCCTATCAACCCCGGTTCTTCACTCCTTCGCTCAGTCGCTGCGCTCCTTCGCTACGTCGCTCCAGAACCGGGGCGGGCCCCGCCCACGGATGCTGACCATCCAGCGAAGACGGATAGTTCGCGCGGAGGTGCACCGTAACCAGCCTGGGTAGGCTCACAGCACTGCAAGTGCTCAACGGCCTCCGATCTCTGGACGGCCGACCGCACGCCATATCAACGCGGTACTCGCGGCAACTTCAGGCCCGCGGAGGCGACGAGTTCGCGCATCACCTCGTTGACGCCGCCGCCGAAGGTCACCACCAGGTTCTGTTTGGTGCGCCGGTCGAGCCAGCTCATCAGCTCGGAGGTGGCGAGCTCGGCCGGGTCTCCGAACCGGGCGACTATCTCCTCTGCCAGCCGGCCCGCTTCCTGCAGCGATTCGGTGGAGAAGATCTTGGTCGCCGAAGCGTCCGCGATGACCTGCGACGGATCGATGTCCGGGTCATCGGCGGTGGCTGCCACTTGCCAGTTCAGCAGCTCGTTGAGCCGGGTCATGGCATGGATCCGCCCCAGCGACAGCCGCGCGTCCGGGTCGTCGAGCACCCCGCGCGGCCGGCCCCAATCGCGGACCTTGTCGTAGAGCTGTTCGATCTTGCCGGACGGTCCCAGACTCACCCGCTCGTGGTTGAGCTGGGTGGTGATCAGGCGCCACCCCTTGTTCTCCTCGCCGACCAGCATGTTCGCCGGAACCTTGACGCTGTCGAAATAGGTGGCGTTGGTGTGGTGGGCTCCGTCGGCGGTGATGATCGGCGTCCACGAATAGCCCGGATCCCGCGTATCCGCGATCAGGATCGTGATCGCGCGGTGCCGGTCCTCCACCGGACCGGTGCGGCAGGCCAGCCAGATGTAGTCGGCCTCGTGCGCGCCGGTGGTGAAGATCTTCTGACCGTTGACGATCCAATCGCCCGAATCGTCCTTGGAGGCACTGGTGCGCAATGCCGCCAGATCGGTACCGGCCTCCGGTTCGGAGTATCCGATCGCGAAATGGATATCACCGGAGAGGATCCCGGGCAGGAACTTCTCCTTCTGCTCCTGTGTCCCGTACCGCTGCAACGTCGGACCGACGGTCAGCAGTGTGACCAGCGGCAGCGGGACATCGGCCCGGGAGGCCTCGTTGTAGAAGATCTGCTGTTCGACCGGGCCGAAACCCTGGCCGCCGTATTCCTTGGGCCAGCCGACGCCCAGCCAGCCGTCGCGGCCCATCCGGCGGACCACCTCACGGTAGGCGTCGCCGTGCCGGTTGACCGCCATCGCCGTGGCTTCCTCCGGCGTGACGAGGTCGGCGAAATAGGCGCGTAGGTCATCGCGTAGTTCGCGCTGTTCGCTGGTCAGATCGATGAACACCCTGCCCCCAATCGTTCGAGCCGCAATGCGGCGCCGCCCAGCCAGCGGGCGAGGTCCTTGGACTGTGAGTAGTAGCGGTGCATGGAGTGGGTGACATCCACTCCGATACCGCCGTGCAGGTGATGACATTTCTGCATGGCACGCGGAAGCTCCGCGGCCACAGTGTAGGCGAGCACGTTCAGATCGTCGTCGATCCGCTGCTGCCGCTCCGGACTCGAATCATCCTGTCCGAGAGCCCAGTTGGCGGAGACCGCCGCCACATGCAGCGTGCGGGACACCACATAGAGGTCGGCGATCTGCTGGGCCACCGCCTGGAACTCGGCGAGCGGCCGGTTGAACTGGTGACGCGTTCCCACATGGGCTGCGGTCAATTTGACCGCACCCGAGAGCAATCCGTCGGCCGCCGCGCCGATGGCGGCGAGCACGAACCGGTGCAGCCGCGGGCCCACGTCCGGCAGCAACCTTTCGGCGGGCACCACGACCCCGTCGAGTTTCACCGAGAACTCGGCGAGTTCCCCGGAGACCGACGATGGGGTCAGCGAGAGTCCCGGCGTGTTCGAATCGACCACGGCGACCCCGGAATCGGTGGTCACCAGTAGCCAGCGAGCCTGATCAGCGCAGGGAACGGCCACCTTGTAACCGGTGATCCGCACCTCGTCGCCGGTCAGCTCGGCCTCGGTGGTGGGTTCGGTGGTCAGCGGCGCCCCGATTTCGCTGATGGCGGCGGTGAGCACCGCGCCCTCGGCCACCGCCGGGAACACCTCCGCGGCCACCGCCTCGGGCACCGCCCCCAGCAGGGGCAGCACCCCGAAGCCCAGGGTGGGCAGCGCCGGTGCGGCGACGGCATCGGTGGCCAGTTCGGTCAGCAGCACCGATACGGCATCGATGCCCATGTCATCGCCGCCGAACCGCTCCGGTAGTGCTACCGACAACAGGCCGGTGGCCGTCAGTGCGGGCCAGAGTCCGGCGTCGCGCGCCGCCTCCCGCTCCAAGAGTCCGACGACGACCTCGGCCACCGCCTCTTGAGCCTCGTCTCGGGTGAAGTCCACGTTCTGCTCTCCAGTCGTCGTCGCACGAATCAGGCTTACCTCCGCATTCGCTCCGGCCGTGCGCGGTTTGCGGATGGGCTGCGCCCAGCAGCTCGAATCAAGTGGCCGCGTCGCGGGGTAGTCCCAGAATCCGCTCGGCTGCCACGGTCAACAGGATCTGCTCGGTGCCACCCGCGATCGACAGACAGCGGGTGAGCAGGAATTCCGAGGTGTCCTCGGTCGTTCGCGCGCCGGCCGGGCCGGCCACCTCGACGGCGAACTCGGCGACCGCCTGCCGATGCCGTACACCCACGAGTTTGCGCACACTGCTCTGCGCGCCGGGATCGGCACCGGCCAGGATCCGGACCGCCGCGCGCTGCTCCAGCAACAGCCCGGCGATCGCGTCGGCGACGAAACCGCCCAGCCGATCGTTCACCAGCTCCGAGCCGCGTCCGGTCGCCGGGAGTTCGGCGATCAATTCCTCGAGCGCCGGTCCGATCCCGTTACCGCTCATGGCGACCCGCTCGGCCGACAGCGTCGAGCGGGCGATCTTCCAGCCGTTACCCAGCGCGCCGACCACACAGTCGTCGGGTACGAAGACTCCGTCCAGGAAGACCTCGCTGAACCGGGCTTCTCCGGTGATCTGCACCAGCGGCCGGATATCGATCCCAGCACTACGCATATCGACCAGGAAATAGCTGATGCCCTTGTGCTTGGGCGCGCTCGCGTCGGTGCGGGCCAGGCAGATCGCCCAGTTCGCTTCCTTGGCCAGCGAAGTCCACACCTTCTGGCCGTTCAGCACCCAACCGCCCTCGGCCCGTTCGGCGGTGGTGCGCAGGGCCGCCAGATCCGAACCGGCACCCGGTTCGCTGAACAGCTGGCACCACACCACCTCGCCGCGCAGGGTCGGCCACGCGAAACGTTCGACCTGCTCGGGCGTGCCGTGCTGCAGCAGGGTCGGCACCGCCCAGCCCCCGATGGTCAGATCGGGGACGGTCAGCCCGGCCCGGCGCAGCTCCTCCGAGATCACCAGCCCGGTCATCGGATCGGCGCCGCGACCGTACGGCACGGGCCAGTGCGGCATGATCAGTCCCGCATCGGCCAGCGCACCGCGCTGCTCGCCGGCCGGTAACGCACCGATCCGCGCGACCTCGGCGGCGAGTTCGTCGATGACCACCTCGGTATCGGATTCACCGCCGGCCAGGGCCGCGTCGGCGAACACCCGGTCCGCGCCGGTGGTGCGGCGCCGCCCCGCCCGGGTCAGTTCGGTGACGCGGGCACGCCAGTACGAACCGCCGCCGAGCAGCTGGCGCAGCGCCGTCGCCCGGCGCAGGTACAGGTGCGCGTCGTGTTCCCAGGTGAAGCCGATACCGCCGAGCACCTGGATGCAGTCCTTCGCGGTTTCCACCGCGGCGTCCAGGCTGATGGTCGCGGCGATCGCGGCCGCGATCGGCAGCTCGCCACCGCCGGAGTCCACGGCGGCCGCGGCGTCGGCGGCCACCGACCGGATGAGTTCGGTGCGGCAGAGCATCCCCGCGCAGATGTGCTTGACGGCCTGGAAGGAGCCGATACGGCGCCCGAACTGCTCGCGTACTTTCGCGTACTCGACCGCGGTGGACAGGCACCAGCCCGTGACGCCCGCGAGCTCGGCCACGAACAGCGCGACCAGCAGATCTTCTACCGCGTATTCAGGCGCGAACAGCGTATCCGGATCGATCCGCACATCGGTACAGCGGACCCGGGCGAGCGGGGTGGTCAGGTCGAGGGGTTCCAGGGTTTCGAGTTGCAATCCGGGCGTATCCGGCCCGAGCAGGCACCAGCGCCGGCCGTCCGCGGTATCCACCGGCAGCAGCACCGCCGTCCCGGACGCGGCGCCGAGCACCGATTCCCAGCTGCCGCTGAGCGATCCGGCGTCGTCGAGCACAGGTACCGACGGTCCGTTTCCGGACGCGGTCTCGTGCCCGGCGACCGTATCGAGCGCGATCCCGCAGGGCTGCTCCTCCGGTAGCCGACCGGCCGTCACCAACCCGGCGACCGCGGTGGTCAGCAGGGGGCCGCCGACCATATCGTGTGCTGCCTGTTCGATGAATACGGCCAGATCGGAGACCGATCCGCCGGCGCCACCGGCATCCTCGGCCACCGCCACCCGGAAGATTCCGAGATCGGTCAGCGTTGCCCAGTAGGTGCGCCAGAAGTCGGTCGCGTCGGCGCGCATTGTTGCAATCGGTTGCGCCGCTGCTGCCCACCCGCTCATCGACTGTTGAACGGCTTTATGCTCGTCAGTGGTGGCGATGGTCACAGTCCATACCGCCTTTCCGGCGTGACTCCCACACCTAGAACATGTTCTAATATCCTCGGCGGGCGGAAGTCAAGAGAAGCGCCTACCGCAATGCCACACGCGCTGACGTCCGCGATACGTCACGGAAAGGAAGTCCCCTCCATGGCCAGCCCCTCCCGTTCCCAGCCCGGCGATTCGGATGCGGCAGCCGCCGCCCCCGTCACCACGCTGCGGGAGGACGAACTGAGCTCGGCCGCGCAACGCGAACGCCGTAAGCGGATCCTGGACGCGACCCTCGCACTCGCCTCCAAGGGCGGCTACGACGCGGTGCAGATGCGCGCGGTGGCCGAACGGGCCGATGTCGCGGTGGGCACCCTGTACCGGTACTTCCCGTCCAAGGTGCACCTGCTGGTATCGGCGCTGGCCCGGGAGTTCGAGCAGTTCGAAGGTAAACGCAAACCACTGTCCGGCCAGTCGCCGGAGGAGCGGATGCACGCACTGCTCTCCCAGATCACCCGGATGATGCAGCGCGACCCCTTGCTCACCGAAGCCATGACCCGCGCGTTCATGTTCGCCGACGCTTCGGCTGCCGCCGAGGTCGACCGGGTCGGCAAGGTGATGGACCGGGTGTTCGCCCGGGCCATGAACGACGGCGAACCCACCGATCGCCAGCTCGCCATCGCCCGCGTCATCAGCGATGTGTGGCTGTCGAATCTGGTCGCCTGGCTCACTCGCCGCGCCTCCGCGACCGATGTCTCCGAACGTCTCGAACTGACCGTCGACCTGCTGCTCGGCAAACGCAACTGAGACCCGCGCCGCGGCCTCTGAGGATCCACCGTCGACTTCCCGCCCGGCGACTACAGATTCCGATGAGCCCGGTGATATCCAGGCGTTCGCTGGGGTTTGCGCAGAGCCGGAAAACCTCGCGATCCGCCACGGGCCGCTGGGGCTCAGCTGAAGATTCCGGCGCGGCCAGGATGTCCGCCGACGACGAGTGGCCGGTCAGCGGCACCACACGCCTGGGGCACCTGCCCGCACTTCCCGCCGAATCGGATCGGGGAACGTGACACAGTATTGTCATGCGCGCCCCCTCTTAACGAAAACTCCGATCAATAGGTTGGATGTGTGAGCGCACAGGATCTGCCACTCGAACTCCGCCGAGCACTGTCGACGGTCGCGCGCGTGCCTCGACTGCTCGTCGCATCGGACTACGACGGGACACTGGCTCCCATCGTCTCCGATCCGGCCAAGGCGTACCCGCACGGAGAATCCGTCCGGGCCTTACGCGCGCTGGCCGGTCTGTCCGGCACCACGGCCGCGGTCATATCCGGCAGAGCGCTGCGTGATCTCGCCGCGCTGTCGCGACTGCCGGTCGAAGTGCAGTTGATCGGTAGCCACGGCTCGGAATTCGATGTGGGCTTCGTGCACGCAATCGACAACGATGCCAGGCAGTTGCTACGTGAAGTGGTAACCGCCCTGAACAAGATCGCCGCGGACCATCCCGGCGTCTCGGTGGAGACCAAACCCGCCAGCGTCGCGCTACACGTGCGAAATGCCTCCCCCGAGGTCGGCCGCCGCGCCCTCGCCCAAGCCCATCAGGGGCCGGCCTGCTGGGTCGGCGTGCAGGTCACCGAGGGTAAGGCAGTAATCGAGCTGGCCGTGGTGCCGACCGACAAGGGTTCGGCCCTCAGCACGGTCCGCCACCAGGAGAGCGCATCGGCGGCGGTGTTCTTCGGCGACGACGTCACCGACGAGAAAGCGTTCCGCGCGCTGGCCGGCCCCGATATCGGTATCAAGGTCGGCGAGGGCGAATCGCTGGCCAAATACCGGGTCGACAGCACCGAAGCGGTTTCGCACGCGCTGGCCTTCCTGCTCGAGGAGCGCCGTACCTGGCTGGCCGGCGCCAGCGCACCCCGGATCGAACGGCTGACCATGCTGGCCAGCCCGCGTTCGGTCGCGCTGGTCACTCCCGACGCCACCGTGACCTGGTTCTGCCATCCCGAGCCGGATTCGGCCGCCGTGTTCGCCCACCTGCTGGGCGGTATCGACGCCGGACACTTCTCGGTGGCTCCTCAGCGGCCGGGCCTGCCGCTTTCCCAGCGGTACGTCGACGGCACCATGACCGTCGAGACCCGCTGGGCGAAACTACAGGTCACCGACTATCTTCCGCACGATGTCGACCCCGATCGCACCGATCTCACCCGGGTGATCACCGGCTCGGCCCCCGCCGAGGTCACCTTCGCGCCGCGTCCGGAATTCGGGCAGGTCCCGGTATCTCTCCAGGTGGAGGCCGACGGCCTGCGTGTCTGGGGTACCAACGACCCGGTCGTCCTGCGCTCGCCCGGTGTCCAGTGGCAGATCCACAGCGACGGCACACACGATTCGGCCACTGCCGTCGTGGACCCGTCCGACGGCCCGATCGTCCTGGAACTGCGTTGCGGCACACACGATCTGACACCCGCCGCGACAGGTGAGGCCGAACGGCGGCGGATCGCCGAACTGTACTGGTCGGAGTGGGCCCTCGGCCTGGACCTGCCCGCCCTCAAACCCGACCTGATGAAACGGTCCGCGCTCACCCTGCGCGGTCTGGTGCACGCCCCCTCGGGATCGATCCTGGCCGCGGCCACCACCTCGCTGCCCGAGGATATCGGCGGCGTCCGCAACTGGGACTACCGCTACTGCTGGCTGCGCGATGCCGCGCTCACCGCGAGCGCCCTGGTCTCGCTGGGATCGCTGGGTGAGGCCGAGCAGTATCTGGAATGGGTGCACCGGGTGCTGGAGACTCTGCCCGGCCCCGAACGCCTGCACCCGCTGTACACCATCTACGGCGAAACCCTGCCGCCGGAAGCTGTGATCGACCAGTTGCCCGGCTATGCCGGTTCCCGCCCGGTGCGGGTGGGCAACGCGGCGAATATGCAGGTCCAGCTGGATGTATTCGGTCCGATCGTGGATCTCATCACCAGTTTGGCCCACGCGCGGGAGAAACAGGGCACCACCGACCCGCGAAAGGTGCTGCCCGACGCCGACTGGGAACTCGTGCACGCCATGGTCTCCGCGGTCCAGCGACGTTGGACCGAACCCGACCACGGCATCTGGGAGATCCGCGGCAACCCCCGCCACCACGTCTACTCCAAGGTGATGGGCTGGCTCACGATCGACCGCGCGCTCACCCTGGCGGAGAAGTTCGACCGGCCGGTCGACGCCGACTGGGCGCCGCTGCGTGAAACCATCGCGGCCGAGGTCAAGGCAAAGGGCTGGAACGACGAGGTCCAGTCCTACACCGCCGCCTACGACGGCACCGATCTGGACGCGGCGACTCTGCACATCGGACTCAGCGGCCTCATCGATCCCACCGACCCGCGGTTCGCCGACACGGTGGTGGCCACCGAAGCCGAACTGCGCAGCGGGTCCACGGTATACCGCTACCACCACGACGACGGCCTGCCCGGCGGCGAAGGCGGATTCCATCTGTGTGCGGCCTGGCTGGTGGAGGCCTACCTGCTCATCGGTAAACGCTCCGACGCCGAGGCCCTGTTCGCGCAACTGGTGGACGTGGCCGGGCCGACCGGGCTGCTCAGTGAGGAGTACGACCCGGTCGCGGAACGGTCACTGGGTAACCACCCCCAGGCCTACAGCCACTTGGGCCTGCTGCGCTGCGCGCAGTTGCTCGGCAAATAGCGCGACTGCTCGGATAGCGAGCACGGTGGGCCGCCCGGATCAACGGGCGGCCCACCGTGTTCGTTGGGCGCTTGCTCTCGAAAGGAAGGGTGGGCCCGGCCATGAAGGCGAGCGGTGGACCTGGCGGCCGCACGATGCCGGACCGGGTTGTGAGGAACCCCGTGCGGTGGGGCGCAATCGAATACTGGCCGGTCGGTTCAGACCTCTCGATCCGGGCTGCTAAAGTAAAACGGAAACGATTTCCATTAACTCTGGTAGGTAATTTCCGTGTCACCTCACTATGCCCGTAGCGCGCTGGTCATTGCCGTGGGGGTAGCGGCTGCGGCAGCGCTCACCGCCTGCGTCGGATCCGGCTCCGACTCCGGTAAACCCTCGGTGGTCGCCTCGACCAACGTCTGGGCCGAAATCGCGAGCACTGTCGCGGGACCCGACGCGGAAGTCACCGCGATCATCTCCGACCCCGCCGCCGACCCGCATTCACACGAGACCTCGGCCACCGAATCCGCAGAGCTCAGCGACGCCGACCTGGTGGTGTACAACGGTGGCCACTACGACGAATTCGTCGCGAAGGCGATCGAAGGTCGCGATAAGCGCACAGTCGAAGCGGTCGCGGCCCGGGACGAGGCGATCCGGGACGATTCGAACGAACACGTCTGGTACGACATGGAGACCGTCGCGCTGGTCGCCGGGCAGATCGGCGACCAGCTCGCCGAGATCGACCCCGCACACGCCCAGGGCTACACCGATCGAGCCGCACAGTTCGCCGGCCGGCTCGGGCAGGTCGGCGCGACCACCGACCGGATCGCGGCGGACCACGCCGGCACACCGGTCCTGCAGACCGAACCACTCGCGTACTACCTGCTGCAGGACGCCGGAACCGTCGACCGGACGCCCCGCGCCTATCAAGAGGCGATCGAGCAGGAGACCGATCCCTCGCCCGCGGCCGTCGCCGCCACTCGCGACATGATCACCGGTAAACAGGTCGCGGTCCTGGTCTACAACGTGCAGACCGAGGACAAGGTCGGCCGGGATCTGCGGGACGCCGCCGACGCCGCCGGTATCCCGGTGGTAGAGGTAACCGAAACCCTGCCACCCGGAACGGATTTCGTAACCTGGCAGACGCAGAACGCCCAGGCACTGGCCGACGCCATCGGCTGACAGCACCCGAGCGCGACGAACGGATGGATCGAAATGAGCGATATCGCTGCGGCGGCTCACCGCGCCGCTCCGGCCGCTGACGGCACCCTCGTGGCCCAACCCGTCGACGACACCGGCCACTCCCCCGCGCCCGCTCCGGAACCAGCCGTCCGCCTCGAATCGGCCACCCTGGCCTTCGGTGACCGAATCCTGTGGCGGGAGCTGAACCTCAGCGTCGAGCGTGGCGAGTTCATCGCGGTGCTCGGCCCCAACGGCTCCGGGAAGACCTCGCTACTCCGGGTCCTGCTCGGCCAGCTCGCCCTGAGCTCGGGCACGGCCCGGATCGCCGGCGCCCCGCCCCGGGCCGGTCACCCCGATATCGGTTACATCCCGCAACAGCGCACCATCGACGCGGGTGTGCAGCTGCGCGGTACCGATCTGGTCGGGCTCGGGGTGGACGGACATCGCTGGGGACTGGGTCTGCGCGGGCGCGCCGAACGCCGCCGCAAGGTCGCCGCGGCGATTGCCGATGTCGGCGCCGAGCGGTTCGCGAAAGCTCCACTGGAGAGCATGTCCGGTGGTGAACAGCAGCGACTGCGGGTGGCGCAGGCGCTCATCGGGGATCCGGCGGTGCTGCTCTGCGACGAACCGCTGCTCAGCCTCGACCTGGCCAGCCAGCAGCTGGTCTCCGGGCTCATCGACGCCCGCCGGCACCGCCACGGCACCTCGGTACTGTTCGTCACCCACGAGATCAACCCGATCCTGCCGCTGGTGGACCGGGTCCTGTACCTGGTCGGCGGCAAATTCCGGATCGGCACTCCGGACGAGGTCATGACCTCGGAGGTGCTCTCGGAGCTCTACCAGACCGAGGTCGATGTGCTGCGGGTCCGGGGGCGGCTGGTCGTGGTCGGTACCGGGGACACAATGGACGCGCTCGGCACCGCCGGTGCGCACTGTCACGGCGAACCGGGCACTCCGCACGCCGGTGACCCCTCGGCCGAACTCACCCAGCGATCGGGACGGGCGAACGAATAGATGGACAAGCTCTCCGATGTGCTGGGCGAGATCTTCGATGTGCAGACCACGGCGCATCTGCTCGGCTACGACTTCGTACAGCAGGCTGTTGTCGCGGCGGCGCTGCTCGGGCTGCTGGCCGGGGTCATCGGCCCACTGATCATCAGCCGGCAGATGTCGTTCGCGGTGCACGGCACCAGCGAGCTCTCGCTGACAGGTGCGGCGGCCGCGCTGCTGGTCGGCGCGGGTGTCGGTCTCGGGGCGATCGTCGGGTCGGTGGTGGCCGCCGTGTTGTTCGGGGTGCTCGGCACCCGGGCCCGGGAGCGCGATTCGGTGATCGCGGTGGTGCTGTCGTTCGGCCTCGGCCTGTCGGTGCTGTTCCTGTGGCTCGGACCCGAACGCGCGGGGTCGAAATTCTCGCTGCTCACCGGCCAGGTCGTGAGCGTCGGCTTCGGTGGGCTCACCCTGCTGGCCACCTGCACGGCCGCGGTACTCGCCGTTCTGGCCGTGGTCTACCGCCCGCTGCTGTTCGCCAGCACCGATCCCGAGGTCGCGGTGGCCCGGGGCGTGCCGGTGCGGGCGCTGTCCATCCTGTTCGCGGTGATGCTCGGAATCACCGCGGCCTTCGGTGTGCAGATCGTCGGCGCCCTGCTGGTACTCGCGCTGCTGATCACCCCGGCGGCCGCGGCGGCCCAGCTGACCGCCGATCCGGTCCGCGCCACCGTCCTCGCGGTGATCTTCGCGGAGATCTCCGCGGTCGGCGGCATCCTGCTGTCGCTGGCACCGGGAGCGCCCGTCTCCACCTTCGTCACCACGATCTCGTTCGTGATCTACCTGGTCTGCCGGGTGATCGGCGCTCGGCAACGACAGGTCGCCCGGGTCCGCTGATCACCTGTGGGCAGGTGCCTTCAGTCTGGGTGACGAGGTTTCGTATGCTCGTCCTCAACGCCCCCGGAACGAAGGTGACCACCATGATCGACTTCACCATCCCTGCCGAGCTCGCCGCCGAACGTGACCGGGTCCGCGCATTCGTCTCAGACAAGATCGTGCCCTACGAGCGCGATCCCCGGCTCACCTCCCACGGACCCACCGACGAACTCCGTCAGGAACTCGTGGAACTCGCTCGCGCCGAGAAACTGCTGACCATCCAGGCCCCCACCGAGCTCGGTGGCCGCGGCCTCACTCACGTGGAACAAGCCGTGCTCTACGAAGCCGCCGGCTGGTCGACGCTGGGACCGGTCGCCATGAACTGCGCCGCACCGGACGAGGGCAATATGTTCCTGCTCTCCAAGATCGCGAACCCCGAACAGACCGAGCGCTACCTGCAGCCGGTCATCGACGGCCACCAGCGCTCGGTATTCGCCATGACCGAACCCGACGGCGCCGGTTCCGACCCCGGCCAGCTCGCCACCACCGCCACCTTCGACGGCGAGAACTTCACCATCGAGGGCCGCAAATGGCTGATCACCGGGGCCAACGGCGCCAAAACCTGGATCATTATGGCCCTGCTCGGCGACAACCCCCACCTTCCCGCCGGCCCCACCCTCTTCCTCACCGACGGCGACCAGCCGGGCATCGTCATCGAACGCACCATGAACACCATGGACCGCAACTACGTGGCCGGGCACTGTGTGGTCCGCTTCGACAACCTCACTCTTCCGAAATCGGCACTGCTCGGCGAAGCCGGCCAGGCCCTGCGCTACGCCCAGCTGCGCCTGGCCCCCGCCCGCCTCACTCACTGCATGCGCTGGCTCGGGGCGGCCGAACGCGCCCAGAGCATCGCCATCGACCACGCCAGAACCCGCACCGCTTTCGGCAAGACGCTGGGCGAACACCAGGGCGTCTCGTTCATGATCGCCGACAACGAGATCGCGCTGCACCAGTGCCGCCTGACCATCTGGCATGCCTGCTGGCTCATGGACAACGGCGAGAAGGCCCGCCACGAGAGCTCGATGGCCAAATCGTTCGTCTCCGAGGAACTGTTCAAGGTCGCCGACCGCTGCGTGCAGATCCTGGGCGGAATCGGCGTCAGCGACGAAACGGTGGTCGAGATGATCTTCCGCGATATGCGCCCCTTCCGCCTCTACGACGGCCCCACCGAGGTCCACAAATACGCCATCGGCCGCAAGGTGCTGCGCTAATTTGCGCCGCCTTCGGCGGCGCGGGGCGGGGCCCTGTTAACCCCGGTTCTTCACTCCGCCGCTCAGTCGCTGCGCTCCTTCGCTCTGTCGCTCCAGAACCGGGGCGGGCCCCGCCCACTGATGGTGACCGTTCGGGGTGGGAGAGAGGTGTATGCAGGATGCGCCGCTCCGGCAGCGGTGGTGAGCAGAGCACGCCGTTCGCGGTCATCGAGAGCTCGACGAACGGACCACAAAACCGCCCCTCGATCACACCGATATGGCCGGGATCGAACTGGCACCCGTCGGAGGTGACTCGAGTGTGTGATTTTGCCCCCGAACCCCGACTCGACAGCCATACGGCCGACCCAGAGCAACGTAACCACTCGACCGATCCCGCAAATCCCGACGCAACCACATGAGTCGAGTCTTACGAGACACCTCGAAGGGTCGAGGCCCGTCCCGCCTTGGCCGGAGGTGCTCAACGGTCGCAACCCGTGAATGGTCGACCGCACGTCGCATGAGCCGAAGGCTCGAGTCTCGAGGCCTGAACGGCGGGACTCCAGGGGGCCTCAACCCCGCGCGCGCCAGCGCGCCGAAAACACAGCTACCATCCAGACCATGAGTTCGGAATTGCTCGTCGATGTCTCAGCGGGCATCGCCGTCCTCACGTTGAACCGGCCGGCGAAACAGAACGCCTTCAACCCCGCGATGACAGAAGCGCTGGGTGCCGCGTTGAAACGCTGTGACGCCGAGGACGCCATCCGGGTCGTGGTGATCACCGGGACCCCACCCGCCTTCTGCGCGGGCGCCGATCTTTCGGACCGGGTGGGCGAGGTGAGCGCCAGTATCGATCCGCCACCGTTCCGGGTGCGCAAACCGGTGATCGCGGCGGTCAACGGGCATGCGGTGGGGGTCGGGCTGGCGCTGGCGCTGCAATGCGATCTGCGGTATCTGGCCGATGACGCGGTCTATGCCTTGAGCCAGGTCCGACGCGGGGTTCTCGCCGACGGCTATGTGCACTGGACGCTGCCACGGCTGGCCGGGCTCGCCAACGCCGCCGATATCCTGCTCACCGGTCGCACCTTCGACGGCGCGGAAGCCCGTGCCATGGGCCTGGCCAACGCCTGCCTGTCCGCGGCGGAAGTGCTGCCGACCGCGATGGCGGTCGCCCACGATATCGCCAACGGGTCCGCCCCGCTGACCGCCGCGCTGTCCAAACGACTGCTCTGGGAGGGTGTCGGTCTCGAACCGTCGGTCGTCGGGCAATTGGAGGCCGACCTGAACGAACATATCGCCGACGGCCGGGATGCGGGCGAGGCCATGGCGGCCTTCCGGGAGCGCCGTCAGCCCACCTGGTCGGGTTCTATCAGCGACGAATGGCCGAGCTGGGCGCGGACCAAATGGTCCGGCCAGCAGAGTCTGGACTGAGGCGGCTCAGCCGCCACCGAGCAGCACGATCAGGAACAGCAGGGCCATCACGACCATCAGGATCGTGCCGATCACGCCCAGGATGAATCCGACGACCACCTGGGTGTGGCCGCCATAGGCTCCGCCGGACTCCTCGATCTGATCCAGTGCGCGTTTACCCATCGCCCAGGCCACCGGCCCGGTCAGCCCGCAACACAGCACGCTGAGCGCGCCGAGGAACAGCACCATTGTCGCGTGCGGGTGCTCTACCGGCTTACCGATGGGCGCGTTGGGTATCACCACATGACGAATTCTACGGTGCCTGGGCGGATTTGCGGTCCGGGCGCGGCGCATTCACTTCCGAACTGCTCGCTGACCGTTGCACCGACACGCCCGATCACCCAGCGACGGGGTACCAGCTGTCCGGCCCGCGAGCGGCCGGACGCGCCGATCCGATCGCGCCCTCAGGCGCGCCGTTGCCGGGCGGTCTCGGCCAGCACCACACCCGCGGCGACAGAGGCGTTCAGCGATTCCACCGGACCCGCCATCGGAATGCTCAGCACCGCGTCGCAGTTCTCGCGGACCAGCCGCGACAACCCCTTACCCTCCGATCCGACGACTATCACCGTCGGTGCGGTGCCGTCGAAATCGTCGAGAGACAGGTCGCCGCCCGCGTCCAGGCCCACGATCTGGACACCTTTGGCAGCCCAATCCTTCAGGGTGCGTGTGAGATTGGTGGCACGAGCCACCGGAAGACGCGCCGCGGCGCCGGCGCTGGTACGCCACGCGACCGCGGTCACGCTGGCGCTGCGGCGCTGCGGGATCACCACGCCGTGACCGCCGAAGGCCGCGACCGAGCGCACGACGGCGCCGAGGTTGCGCGGATCGGAGATATTGTCCAGTGCCACCAGCAGCGCGGGCTCGGTGGATTCCCTGGCGCGGGTCAGTAGATCGTCGGGGTGGGCGTACCGATAGGGCGGCACCTGCAGTGCCACGCCCTGGTGCAGGCCGTTGGAGCTCATCCGGTCCAGATCGGTGCGCGGCACCTCGAGAATGGAGATCCCGGTATCGGCCGCGAGGCGCACACTCTCGGTGAGCCGCTCGTCGTTCTCGGTCCCCGCCGCGACGAAGAGCGCACTCGCCGGAACTCCGGCGCGCAGACACTCCACCACGGGGTTACGGCCGAGCACCAGTTCGGGGCCGTCGTCGTTGCGGCGACCGGCCGGGCGCCCACGATTGGACGGATTCTTCTGCGCGGCTTTGGCTTTCGCCGCCGACCTGCGCGCAGCCGGATGTTTCGTACGTTCCTCGGCCGGCGGGGTCGGCCCGCGACCTTCCAATCCGCGGCGGTGCTTGCCACCGGAACCGACCACGGCCCCCTTCTTGGTGCCGCCCTTACGGATCGCACCGCGACGTTGTGAATTGCCGGCCATCTCAGCCCGCCTTTCCTGGGGTAGGTGCGCCCAGCGACCATTCGGCACCGTTGGGTGTATCGGTTACTTCGATCCCGGCCGCCTGCAGACGATCACGGACGGCGTCGGCGGTCGCCCAGTCCTTGGTGGCCCGGGCCTGCTGTCGCCGTTCCAGTTCGGCGCCCACCAGTACGTCCAGGGCGCTGTCGGCCGCCGAATGGTCGGCGGCGCCGTGCCAGTGCGGGTCCAGCGGATCCACGCCCAGTACATCGAGCATGGCCCGGATCTGGCCGGCATGCTCCCGGGCGGTTTCGAGTACGCCCGCGTCCAGGGCGCGATTGCCCTCGTGCACACCGTGATGGATCTCGGCGAGCGCCTTCGGGACACCGAGATCGTCGTCGAGGGCGGCGGCGAATCCGTCGGTCCATTTACCCATCGGAATATCCCCGCCGCGTTCGGCCACCCGTTGCACGAATGCCTCGATCCGCTGATAGGACTGCGCGGCATCGGTCAGCGCCTTGTCCGAATACTCCAGCATCGACCGGTAGTGCGCGCTGCCGAGGTAGAAGCGCAATTCGACTGCGCGCACCGATTTCAGCACATTCGGAATGGACAGCACATTGCCGAGCGATTTCGACATCTTCTCGCCACCCATGGTGACCCAGCCGTTGTGCAGCCAGTACTGGGCGAAACCGTCACCGGCAGCCTTGGACTGCGCTATCTCGTTCTCGTGGTGCGGGAAGACCAGATCCATACCACCGCAGTGGATATCGAATTCCGGGCCCAGATAGAACTCGGCCATGGCGGAGCATTCCAGATGCCAGCCGGGACGGCCCGGGCCCCAGGGGGATGGCCATGTCGGCTCGCCCGGTTTCGCGGCTTTCCACAACGTGAAATCTCGGGGATCGCGTTTACCGAGACCGGCGCTCTCTCCCTGGTGCACATCTTCGAGCCGGTGACCGGAGAGCTGTCCGTAATCCGGGTAGCTCCGAACATCGAAATAGACATTGCCCTCGGAGGCGTAGGCATGTCCCCGATCGATCAGCCGCTGCATCAATTCGACCATCTGGGTGATATGCCCGGTCGCGCGCGGTTCGGCCGACGGCGGCAGTACACCGAGTTGCCGATAGGCCTGATCGAAGGCACGTTCGTGCGTGGCCGCCCATTCCCACCAGGGCCGCCCGGCCGCGGCCGCCTTGGTCAGGATCTTGTCCTCGATATCGGTGACATTGCGGATGAATGCCACATCGAAGCCGTTCGCGGTCAACCAGCGGCGCAGAATGTCGAAGGCCACCCCGCTGCGCACGTGACCGATATGAGGTAGCCCCTGCACGGTCGCCCCACACAGGTACACCGAGGCGTGGCCGGGTACCAGCGGCGTGAAATCACGCAGGATCCGTTTCTCGGTGTCGAACAGGCGCAGCGTCACGGCGTCGATCCTAGTTTCGTGTATGGATTGCACTCGGATTTGGTGCAGGGGATATGGGCAGGGTAGCGGTGCGGGTCGGTGCGCCGGCAGTCGGCTCGGCTGCGCGGGGAAAGGCCGGCGTTCCATCATGGAAGGCTCACGCTCGACAGTTGTCGCGGTGGCGACCTTACCGGCCCGAACCGATCACATCGGTACCGATTCAGGGCACGGCACTCGGCCGCTGTACTGAATGGGCGGCCTCGCGGGCCCTACGCCGGTCGCACCTCGCCACCGTCTCCGGGCTCTACACTCGGCCGCCCCGGACAGTGCAGCAGAGCATTGGCGACCGCGGCGATCCCTTCGCCACGCCCGGTGAGGCCCAGACCGTCGCTGGTGGTGCCGGAGACCGATACGGGCGCGTCCAGCAGATCGCCGAGCACCTGCTGGGCCTCGGCGCGCCGCGGACCGATTCGCGGCCGGTTACCGATCACCTGGACAGCGGCATTGACGACTTCGTATCCGGCATCGTCGAGCAACCGCCGTACTTCTGCGAGCATGGCGGCCCCGGAGACCCCGGCCCATTCCGGCCGGCCGGTGCCGAACACCGAGCCCACATCCCCCAGGCCCGCCGCGGACAACAGTGCGTCGCAGAGCGCGTGCGCGGCGACATCTCCGTCGGAGTGTCCCGCGCAGCCGTCCTCGCCGTCGAAGAGCAACCCGGCCATCCAGCAGGGACGACCCGGCTCGATCGGATGCACATCGGTACCTATTCCCACGCGCATGTTCAGCACGACGTCACCGCCGGGCTCGGGTCCAGCAGGGATTCGGCCAGCCGCAGGTCGAGCGGGGTCGTGATCTTGAAGGCGAGCGGGTCACCGGGGACGGTCCGCACCGCTGTACCCAGCCGCTCCACCAGGCCCGCGTCATCGGTCGCGGTCTCCGCCGCGGCGTAGGCGGCTCGTAACGCCGCCGCGGCGAAACCCTGCGGAGTCTGGATGGCACGCAGCACGCCCCGGTCCGGCGTACCGGTGACATTTCCGCGGGAATCGACGGTTTTCACGGTATCCACCACCGGCAGGGCGGGCACGACGGCGGGATGCCCGGCACGGAGTTCGCCGACCACCCGGGCGATCAGCGCGGGCGGGGTGAGTGCGCGGGCCGCGTCGTGTACCAGGAAGAACGCGGAATCACCGGCGGCGGCCAGTCCGGCACGCACCGAATCGGTGCGCTCGGCGCCACCGATCACAATCCGCACCGGCGCACCCGACGGTAGGAGGGCTGCCGCCCGGTCGACGTGTTCGGCGGGCACCATCACAATGATCTCGTCGACAACCCCGGCAGCTATCAGGCCGTTCACGGCCAGTCCGAGCATGGGTGTGCCGCCGATCGGGACGAACGCTTTGGGTTCATCTGCACCCAAGCGCACGCCACGACCGGCGGCAGGAACCAGTGCGGTGACGGGACCGGCCGCAGGGCCGGGACCGTCTGTTCTGTGCACGATCAGGACGCCGCGGCGAGAACCTCGTCGAGGAGCGTCTCTGCCTTGCCGTCGTCGGTACCCTCGGCGAGCGCGAGCTCCCCGACGAGGATCTGCCGAGCCTTGGCCAGCATCCGCTTCTCGCCCGCGGACAGACCACGATCCTGTTCCCGGCGCCACAGGTCACGAACGACCTCGGCCACCTTGTTCACATCGCCGGAGGCGAGTTTCTCGAGGTTGGCCTTGTAACGGCGGGACCAGTTGGTGGGCTCTTCCGTATGCGGCGCGCGCAGAACCTGGAAGACTTTATCGAGACCTTCCTGGCCGACTACATCGCGAACGCCGACATATTCCGCGTTTTCCGCGGGAACCCGAACAGTGAGGTCACCCTGTGCGACCTTCAGGACCAGATACTCTTTCTGCTCACCCTTGATGGTGCGGGTCTCGATAGCTTCGATCAAAGCCGCCCCATGATGGGGATAAACGACGGTATCTCCGACCTTAAAAATCATGTGTCCCGTGCCCCTTTCGATGTTCACAGTTTAACACGCGACTCGATAACGGCGCGATCAACTGCGCAGGTCAGGGCCACAACGACCAGGCACTGGGGCTTGACAGGGCGAGTTTGGTGTGCATCACGTTGCGCCCGAACGGGTGTCGGGCACGGGCCCCGCGGAGGCATCGGAAAACCCACTCCGCCCGGACGCGCGAACGGGTCGCGGAAGCCGGATCGTTACCGGTCAGCGCGACGCCGCGGGACATACGGGGCACCTGCCCGGCGGGCCGTCGGACGACGAACACAGAGGCGATGCAGAGACTACGATCCGCCACCCGCCGGACGCACCGTGACGTGCGACAAATCACACAATCCGCACCTCGTAATCCCCCCTGACACCGCCCGGTGCGCCGCGTGTTCACAGGCAACTACTACAGTGCCTAGTTGGAGTGCGCCCACTCGGACATGGAGGACAACCCGTGACTGCCCTGACTGCTGTGACTGCCGCTGGCCCGGTCGCCCCGACCCGTCGGCGCCGCAGGGTGGCGGCCGCCGCGCTCGCCGCCGGAGCTGCGCTCATCCTGTCCGGCTGCAGTGCCGGCCAGCACGCGCAGACCGCCGACCAGGTCGCCGCCGTCAACGGCAACACGGCGAATCTCGGTGATATCGCGCTGCGCAATGTGCACATCGTCTACCCCGGAAACGGCACCGGGATCAACACCGCGGGCGGTCAGGCCGCGCTCTCACTGTCGATCGTGAACACCGGCGAGGTGGTCACCGACGAACTCACCAGCGTCACCACCGACCTCGGCACCGCCGAGATCACCCCCGGCGAAGGCGACAAGCTCTCGATCGCCCCCGCCGAAACGGTCGTGGTCTCCACCCCGCAAGCCGGCGCGGAAACCCACACCACAGGTGAAACGATCGAAACCGAAGGCGGCGAAACAACACACGCCCGCATCGAGATCACCGGCCTCACCCAGAACATCACCCCCGGCCTCACCTACGACATCTCGTTCAACTTCAAGGAGAACGGCGCCGTGCTGGTTCAGGTCCCGGTCGACGCTGGCCTGGAAACCCCCCGACACGAATCGGAACTCTCCAAGAGCACGACCGGTTCCACCGGCGGACACTGAGTTCTCGGCGACGCCTGCCGCGCCGCGGCGGCGAGGCACTGTATTCGCCCGCAGGCGTTTCGAGGCCTGAACAGCGGGACGGACCTATCGGTCTCCAGACGGTTATTCGCACAATTGGGCTCCGGCCGGCTTCTGGAGCAGCAACCGAGCCCACGCGGACAGCATCCAGCGGTCCGCGAACAGCGAGCAATGACAGTGCCGTAGACCCATCGAGGCCCACCTTTGCACGCCCCTCCCGTCCACTCCGGAAGTTCTGCCTTCATCGGGCCGGTGCCCGCCCCGGTTCCGGAGCCGAGCAAGGCAGCAACCGAGCCCACGCGGACAGCATCCAGCGGCCGACCGACATCGAACACCGACACTGCCGGCCCGACCAAGACTCACCTCCGCGAACACCTCCCTTCCACTCCGGATGGTCCACCTCCAGTGGCGGGGCCCGCCCCGGTTCTGGAGCGACGAAGCGAAGGAGCGCAGCGACTGAGCGAAGGAGTGAAGAACCGGGGTTAATAGGGCCCCGCCCCGCGGCGCCGAAGGCGCCGCAAATAAACACTGTCGGCCTTCGTGCGTAGGGTGCGCCTGTGGCAGTGACCAAGAACAAGGCCGTTTACCGGTGTTCCGAATGCGCGCACGAAGTCGCCAAATGGGTCGGTAAATGCCCCGGTTGCGGCTCCTGGGGCACCGTGGACGAGGCGATGCCGGTGGCTGCCGCAGCGGCGGGGCCGCCGCGTAAGGCGATGCTGCCGAGCATTGCCGCCGCGCCGATCTCCCGGATCGATTCCCAGACGACCACGGCGCGGTCGACCGGGGTTTCCGAGCTCGACCGGGTGCTGGGCGGTGGGATAGTCGCGGGGTCGGTGGTACTGCTGTCCGGGGAGCCCGGAGTGGGCAAATCGACATTGCTGCTCGAGGTGGCCCATCGGTGGGCACGGCAGCGTGACGAGCGGGCCCTCTATGTGACCGCGGAGGAATCGGCCGGTCAGGTGCGAATGCGTGCCGACCGGACGGGTGCGGTGCACGACCAGGTATATCTGGCCGCCGAGTCGGATCTGTCGGTGGTACTGGGACATGTCGATCAGGTGAAACCCACACTGCTGGTGGTCGACTCGGTTCAGACGATGCTGGCTGTCGATACCGACGGCGTGATCGGCGGTGTCACCCAGGTACGAGCGGTGACCGCGGCGTTGACATCGCTGGCGAAGGCGAGTGGGATCGCGGTACTGCTGGTGGGGCATGTCACCAAAGACGGTGCTGTCGCAGGGCCGCGCACGCTGGAACATCTGGTGGACGTGGTGTTGCAGTTCGAGGGCGACAAGAACACCACATTGCGGATGGTGCGCGGGATCAAGAACCGGTTCGGCAGCGCCGACGAAGTGGGTTGCTTCGAACTGCACGACGACGGAATCGCCTGTGTGACAGATCCTTCCGGGCTCTTTCTGCACCATCGGTCGGATTCGGTGCCCGGGACGGCGGTCACGGTCGCGATGGACGGGAAGCGGCCACTGGTCGGCGAGGTCCAGGGTCTCACCGTCGAAACGCAGGTGCCGGCGCCCCGGCGCGCCGTCAGTGGACTCGACTACAACCGGGTCTCCATGGTGCTGGCGGTACTACAGAGCCGGTGCGGGCTCTACGTCGGCAAGCAGGACGTGTACGCGGCCACCGTGGGCGGGATGCGGCTCACCGAGCCCGCCGCGGATCTCGCCATCGCGCTGGCGATCGCCAGCGCCGCCCGCGATACCGCACTGCCGCCCGGCTGGGTGATCCTCGGCGAGGTCGGATTGGCCGGGGAGGTCCGGCGGATCACCTCCACCACCCGCCGGCTCGCCGAGGCCGAACGGCTCGGGTTCACCACCGCGGTGGTTCCGCCCGGTACAGACGCGAAGGGCACACCCATGACCCTGCACGAGGCTCCCAGCCTGCGCAGTGCACTGCGGGTGGCCGGCCTGACGAAGAAGTGACTCCGGTCAGGCGATGTTGAAGGGTTCGGGCGCGCTGCGCACCGAACCCATCTGCGCCACCACGTTGTAGGCACCCGCGGGAACCTGGACCCGCTCCCCAGCGCATTCCGGCTGCGAGGTCGCAGCCGTCCAGGTGACCGTGAACGCAGCCTGTTCGCCGCGATCGAGAGTCCGGACATCCGGTTCGCCGTCGGGATAGCAGTCCGTGCTCGCCCAGAGCTGGCGCCCACCGTCGAGCGAGTGCACCGACACCCGTTGCAGGCCCGATCCCATATCCCGGCTGCACGGAGCGCCGGAGATATTGGTGATCACGATCCCGAACACCGGTTCCTCACCGACCTGATAGGTGGGCTGCCCCACCGAAACCTTGATCGCCAGTGACTGATCGGCGCATTGACCGGATGCCACCGGGGCGGGTTCGGTACTGCGGGTGCCGGAGGCCGTGGTGGACGCGCGCGTACTGCTCGCTGTGGTGGGCGCCGAGGCCGAACTCGGAACGGGTTCGGTGGTCTCGGACGGCGATACCGCCGCGGCGGCATCGGGCGAATCACCGCCGCGGGAGACGGTGACGACCAGCCAGATCACCACCGCGAGCGCGACCACGAGCGCTCCTATGGCGAACACACGACGCCGCCAGTAGATCTCCGGCGGTAACGGTCCTGTCGGTTCCAACACGTGTCAACGGTAAGCGCATCGGGCGGCGGCGGCCGTCAACGGCACACCCGAAGGTGAGGCGGAGCCGGGCGGTCAGACAGTCTCACCGATGTTGCCGACCACGCGATGTAGCTTCGCCCGGCCGTCGACCAGCTTGTAGGTGACGCAGGCGATCGCGCATTTACCGGCCGTCACCCGCTCGGACACGATCATCGATCGTTCCATCAACAGACTGCTGGTCTCCACCACATGGCGGGCCTCCAGCTCGTCCACGGACTCGAGCCCTTCACGGCGGCCGATCAGCATCGACGGCGTGACCTTCTCGACAATGCTGCGGATGAACCCGCCGGGCACTTCACCGCCGTCCAGCGCGTTCAGGGTCGCCCCGACCGCACCACAGCTGTCGTGCCCGAGCACCACGATCAGCGGGACATCGAGCACACCCACCCCGTATTCGATGGACCCCAGCACCGCCGCATCGATCACATGGCCCGCTGTACGCACGACGAACATATCGCCGAGACCCTGGTCGAAGATCAATTCCGCCGCGACTCGGGAATCCCCGCAGCCGAACAGCACGGCGGACGGATGCTGGCCGGCCACGAGCTTGGCTCGATCGGCGGCTCCCTGGCTAGGATGCAGCAGCGTGCCGTTCACGAAGCGCTCGTTTCCTTCGCGCAGCGACTTCCAGGCACTTACCGGGTTGGACTGAGGCATGGTGTCCATTCTGCACGATTCGAAGTGCCGGCTTGCTTCCGTCCCGTTACAGCGCGGCGTCGGTCCGCGCCGAACCGGTGAAACTGCACGGTGAGCTGAACGGAGCGGGTCGGGTGAGTAGCACGAGTGCCGGAAAACCGGATGTGGACGAGCGCCGCGCCGGTGTGATCGAACCCGGCGCGATCGACTCCGACACCCTGATCGACTGGTACGCCCGCACAG
Organism: Nocardia jinanensis; assembly: GCF_014645735.1. Taxonomy (GTDB): domain Bacteria; phylum Actinomycetota; class Actinomycetes; order Mycobacteriales; family Mycobacteriaceae; genus Nocardia; species Nocardia jinanensis. The sequence goes on from NZ_BMMH01000008.1 coordinate 298,553, forward strand.
CCCGCGATCTGCCGTGGCGGCGTCCCGGAGTGAGCGCCTGGCAGATCCTCATGAGCGAGATCATGCTGCAGCAGACGCCCGTGTCACGAGTCGAACCGATCTGGCGCGAGTGGGTGCTGCGCTGGCCGGTGCCCTCGGCGATGGCGGCCGCGTCCGCGGGCGAGGTACTGCGGGCATGGGGCAAGCTCGGTTATCCGCGGCGCGCCCTGCGACTGCACGAATGCGCTCGGGTCCTGGCCGCCGAATACGGTGACGAAGTACCCGACGATGTCGAGGTGCTGCTCGGCTTGCCCGGTATCGGCGCGTACACCGCGCGCGCGGTCGCCTGTTTCGCCTACGGACAGCGAGTTCCGGTGGTGGACACCAATGTCCGCCGCGTCGTGGCGCGAGCCGTACACGGTTGCGGTGAGGCCGGTAATCCGGCGACGCGCGATCTGCGGGAGACCGAGGCTCTATTGCCCGCCCGCGTCGACCGGGCCGCGGTGTTCTCGGCAGCGCTGATGGAACTCGGCGCCACAGTGTGCACCGCGCGGACCCCGGACTGCACGCGCTGCCCGCTGCCGCGATGCGCGTGGGTCTCGGCGGGGCGGCCGGTCGCCGAATCGACGCGCCGGACCCAGAAGTACGAGGGCACCGATCGACAGGCGCGGGGTCGCCTGCTCGACGTGCTGCGGGCAGCGCACGCCCCGGTGGAACGGGTCCGGCTGGACCTCGCCTGGACCCGCGACCCCGGTCAGCGCGACCGCGCCCTGGATTCACTGCTGGTGGACGGGTTGATCGAGCAGACCGGCGACGGACGGTTCGCACTGGCCGGCGAGGGCTGAGAACCGCCGTTCAGACCTCGGCGGCGGACGCGGGGCCGGTCCGCAGGATCCGGCCGAGAAAACGTTCGACCTCGGCTCGGTAGTGGGCTGGCTGATCGTCGTGCACCAGGTGCCCGGCGGCGGGGACCAGGACGTGCTCGGCATCGGGATGCAGTTCGGCCATCCGCCGCATCTGCCCCGGAGGGGTGATCGTGTGTTCGCCCTCGAGCAGCAGAGTGGGCACGGTCAGTCGATCCCATTCCCGCCAGAACGCGCGAGTTCCCCATTCCTCCGAGATATCCCGGAACGTCGCCACTTCACCGTGTAACCGGTAGCCGTCCGAGCTCCGCTCGAACGAATTCCGGAAATAGCGTCCGGCGACCGGCCCGAAATACGCCATCAGTGCCGCCTCGTCCGGGAACGGCTGCGGCCAGCCCTCGACCATGGCGGCCCAGTGCGCGGCAGTACGCCCGGTGAAATCGGCCGCCATATCCTCGACCACCAGGCCGCGCACCCGGTTCGGATACGTCGCCGCGAAAACCCACCCGTGCAGGCCGCCCATCGAATGCCCGATCACGATCATCGGCTCGGAGATTCCCGCTGTGGCTCCGGCAAGATCGGCGACGAAGGCATCGGTGGTGAGGTCGGCCGGGGCCGGCCGCCCGTGGCCGGCGGCGTCGAAGGTGTACACCCGGCCGTGGTCGCGCAACCACAAGACCTGGTCCTGCCAGGTCCGGGCGCTACCCATCAACCCGTGCAGCAGCAGTATCGGAACCCCGCGCCCACCTTCGTCGTGCAACACCGGGCCGAGTGTATTCGCCCCATGTCATGCCCCTCCGCACATCGGTACCGGGAATTTCCCGGATGGTCGGCGGGACCCGGCGGCGCACAGCGACCACGCGCGCTTATGCCATCGGGAGAACGGCAACCATCGCACTGGAGCCGCCGACCTACCCACACATCACGTGGTCCAGGGCATAGGCGCGGAGGTCGCGGAGCCGCATGCGCAGCGCTTCGTCGGTGGTGCCCTCGATTCGATACCCACCTGTTTGCGCACCGCTGCGCCCGCCGTCGGCACCGACTATCCGAACACACTCCTCCCATACCTTCCTGCCACTCCGTATGGTCCACCTCCATCGGCGGGGCCCGCCCCGGTTCTGGAGCGACGTAGCGAAGGAGCGCAGCGACTGAGCGAAGGAGTGAAGAACCGGGGTTAACAGGGCCCCGCCCCGCCCCGCCGAAGGCGGGGCAAATAGATACAGTCCTAAGCTCGGGGTATGGCTGTTGTGAAGATCAATGCGATCGAGATCCCCGAGGGCGCGGGACCGGAGCTGGAGAAGCGGTTCGCCCACCGTGCGCACGCGGTCGAGAACTCCCCTGGGTTTCTCGGCTTCCAGTTGTTGCGGCCCACCGCCGGCGAGAACCGGTACTTCGTCGTCACCCAGTGGGATTCCGAGGAGTCTTTCGCTGCGTGGCGCGACGGCCCGGCCAAGGAGGCGCATGCCGGGCAGCAGAACAAACCTGTCGCCACCGGTGCCTCGCTGCTGGAATTCGAGGTCGTGCTCGATGTAGCCGGTAAGCCTGCCTCCTGATCGTGCCGGACCATCTGGCCACGCCACCGAACACGAGTGGCGTGGCCAGTGCTTATTCGCGGGCATATTGACGTCCGGCGACGGCTGGTGTCAAAGTTCGAGGTGAAAGCGGAGATGATGCGGTAATCCGGTGAGAACCCGGAGCGGTCGCGCCACTGTGATGTCCACGCCTCGCCGGGGTGGGCAGAGTCAGACACCGGCATCTGCGCAGAACTCGCGAACCGGACGCGAGCATCCGGATGAGGAGGATCGACCATGGCCATAGTCCACGTCCCGAGCAGGACCGCCGATACGTTGGTGACAGTGCTCGTCACCGTCGGTGTCGTATTGCTGGCCCTGCTGGCGCTGTATCTGGTCGGGTTCGACCAGGGCGCCGTTTCGCGCAGCGGAATGTTCATGCACGAACTGATGCACGACGGTCGCCATCTGCTGGGTGTTCCATGCCATTGAGCGGATCTTTCGGTGCTCTGCTGCTCCGTGGTCTGCTCGCCGGTTTGATCGCCGGTCTCCTCGCGGGTGTCGTCGGCAATTTCGTCGGTGAACCCAAGGTCGATGCTGCCATCGCCATCGAGGAGGCCGCGGCGCATTCGCCCGATTCCGGCGCCGGACATACGCATGCGGAAAGCACGGAACACACGCACGGAGACGAGGCCGTGGTGAGCAGGCCGTGGCAGAAATTCGGGCAGTTCCTGGCCAACGCCCTGGCCGGTATGGCTTTCGGGGCGATCGTCGCGACCGCGGCACATTACGTGCGGCGGTTCACCTCACTGCCCGGGCAGCGCCTGGTGCTGTGGCTCGGCCTGGCGGGCTGGGTCGCGGTGGTCGCGGTGCCGTTCTTCAAGTATCCGGCGAACCCACCGGCGGTGGGCGACCCGGAGACGATCAACGACCGCACCCTGCTGTGGGTGGCCGCGGTGGTGCTGGGTCTGGTGGCCGTCGCGGCCGGTGGTTACATCTGGAAAGCGATGCGAGCCCTGCCGGAATCCTTCCGGCTGGTCGCCGCGGTAGCGGGTTTCGTACTCGTCACCACGCTCGGTTATGTCCTGCTTCCCGGGGTGGACGAAGTGGGGGCCGATTTCCCCGCGACGCTGCTGTGGGAGTTCCGTGCCGCGTCGCTGGCCGTGTCCACCACGCTGTGGGTGGGCATCGGACTCGCGTTCGCCGCGCTCACCGAATGGAGTACTCGCCGCAGTACTCCGGTACGGGAGAACGCTGCTACAGCCGGGTGATCCCGGTCGCGGCCGCGGCCGGGCAGGGTCGGTGTATGAACGACACCGCACTCGACCGTCCGGACACATTCGCCGCGCGGCCCGCGGCCGTCACGACTGCCTTTGTCGCGCTCGTGGTGGCCGTGAGCTGCGGTATCGCCGAATCCATCGTCCGCAGCGTGAGCCTGCTCGATGACGACGCGGCCGGTATCGGCTCGCTCGCGAGCGGCTGGCTGCTCAGGACCGTGGTCTATGTCGTGGTGCTGGGTATCGCGTGGCGAATGCGGCGGGGCGACCGCTGGGCCCGGCTCCTACTCACCTTCGGGATCGGAGTGATCGGAACGGCATCGCTGGTGGTGGAGCCCATCGGCATGTTCGCCGCTTCGGGCTGGGAGCTGCTCGCCGATATCGGCGCTACCACCGTGCTCGTGGCGATCACCCGTATCGGACATCTCTGCGCGGTGTTCGTCGCGATACCCGCCATGTACACACCGGCCGCTCGTGCCTGGTTCCGAGCCGGTCGCGCCGCGGCGCCGGTCGGCTCGGTCAGCACCGCGCCGCGGGATCCCGGGCCCCGTGCGGGGCCCGGGACGCCGATCAGGATTCCAGGGCGGCGTCGAGCGTGATGTCGTCCACTCCGCTCAGTGCCTTGCTGACCGGGCAGCCCGCCTTGGCGGCGGCCGCGGCCGCGGCGAAACCGGCGTCATCGAGTCCGGATACCCGGCCGCGCACCGTCAGCTCGATGCGGCTGATGCGGAAACCGCCCGCCGGATCGGGGCCCAGGGTCACGGCAGCCGATACGTCGAGGCTCTGCGGCGTTCCGCCGGCCTGGGCGATCTCGTTGGACAGCGCCATCGCGTAACAGGACGAATGAGCCCCCGCGATCAGCTCCTCCGGGCTGGTGGTGCCGTCGGCGTCATCGGCCGCCCGCTTGGGGAAGGACACCTCGTACTTGCCGACTCCCGAGCTGACCAGCTCGACCTGGCCGGAGCCGTCCTGCAGACCACCGGTCCATGCGGTGCGCGCGGTACGTGTGGGCATCACGATCCTTTCGAAGACGATTCGTTGCGAGTCCGGTTCGAACCTACCCGTACCCTCAGCTCGTCGCAGCGGTTCGTTCGTCGAGACGGGCCAGTACCGCGGGCCAGGCCGCCCGATGCCTGTCGCGTACGGCTGCGTCGGCAAAACCGCTGTGCCGCAAACGCAACCGGATACCGCGGGGCTGTTTGACGAACTCCACCCGAACCAAGGTCTCGGCTCCCTCGGTACCTCCGGCACCGGTCACCCAGGTCATTTCGACGAGTCGCCCCGGTTCCAAGCGGACAATGCGACCGTAATGCGGCCGGATGATCCCCTCGTGCCGGGTCTCGAAATAGAACGGCTCGTTCACCTCTGGCCGCATCCGGACCGATGACGGCTCCGCGAACCAGATATCGAACCCTTGGGTCCACGCCAGATAGAGGAGATCGGGCGAAGCGGTCATCACCCGCTCCACGGTGAGTTCGTACGGCCGTGCGGACAGGTCCGGTACACGCACTTGCTGGTCGACCATCACTGGACCATACCCGCGTCGGGGCAGGTGCCGCCGCAGATGCGACGATCACGCGCCGCTGTCGATCGGCCCGTCCGGAACCGGCGTATCCGCTCCCGGAACATCATTGCGGCGCCGGGAATCCGGGTGTGCACCGACATCCGAGCGCAAAGGGCGAATAGGGTGGTGCAGGTGGAGAGTTCGCGATGACGAGCTGGCAGATGGTCGGGCTACTGAGTTGGCTGGCGCTGGCCGCGGCGTTGGTCGAAGTGCTGCGGCACCGCCGCATGCTCGGACAGGCCCGGCAGGCACTGGATGCCGCCGAGCGTACCGTCGCGCAGCAGCAGCGGGACCTCGAGGTGAGCGCGGAGCGCCTGCTGATCGCCCGCGAACTGCACGATGTGGTGGGACACAACCTGTCCCTGATCAATGTGCAGGCCGGGATGGCCCTTCAGCAGGTGGAGAACAAATCGACCAAAGCCGCCGGCACCGTGGCCGAGATCAAATCGACCAGCCGCAACGCGCTCGAGGACGTACAGGCTCTCCGCCACGCTATACAGGCTGTGGATCCGGCACCCGGACCACCCGCACGAACTCCCGGAGACCGCCCCGCGGACGACCGCGATACGAGGCCGTCGGAGAGCGAGAAGCGTTCCCGGCGAGGCGGTTTCGGTCGGCGCGAACGGCCGGGCGCCGATCGTTCGCCCCGGAACCCGGGAAACGCGGGCCGCCCACCGGCCGCCCCGGTCGCGCCGGGCCCACCACCCCGGGAACCCGATCCCACCATGTCCGACCTGGACGAACTCCTGCGCAAACCCCGGCTGGCGGGACTGACAGTGCACACCAGGGTCCTGGGGACCCCCGATTCCCTGCCCGCGGCGATCGACGACGCCGCGACCCAGATCGTGCAGGAATCCCTGGCCAATGTCGTACGTCATGCCCCCGGCGCCGAAGCCACCGTGACCGTGCGCTACACCGCTGATTCCGTCGATCTCACCGTCGACAACACCCGCCCCGCCGGCCGACCCGAACACGCCGGGCCCACCCGCGGTATGGGGATCATCACCATGCGCGAACGCACACACGCCCTCGGCGGCGCGCTGACCGCCGGCCCCAAGCCCAGCGGTGGTTACCGGGTGGCGGCGCGGCTACCGAGCCGTCCGCTCCGGATAGCGATCGACCCCGACGCCCGGCCACGCGCCCGTAAAGGACCCGCGGACAGCAGTTCTCGCGAATCGACGGCCCCGGTCGCGGTGACCTCCGAGCCACGCCGGACCGCGCCCGGCCGGGACAGGACCGATCCCGGCACATCGGAGTGAGTCCGCGGTTTCAGCCCGGGTTCGCGTCGCGCCGCTCCTCATCGGTGAATCCCGCGGCCCGGGCCGAACCGGGCGCACCGGACGGCGCCTGCAGACGGCGTGAATAGGCACCGGCCGCCCGGAAGACCCCCGCGACGCCGGCCGGCGCCGCTCCGTAGGTGATGGATTGCTGCGGCGCGAAACCGAGCCCGCTACCGATCGCGACGGCGTCCATATTGGCACCGAGGAACAGGAAGTCCCAGCTGTACACGTTCTGCTGTTGTTCGATCAGCGAGCGCACGGCGGCATGTGTCCATTCACGGCTGGAATTCTCGTGGCCGTCGGTGAGCACGACCACGAGCACCGTGCCGGGTCGCTCGTTCTCCGGGCGGGCGGCCAGGTCGGCGCCGAGATCGGTGACGAGTTTGCCGATGGCGTCGTAGAGCGCGGTAGCGCCGCGTGGCTGCAGAACCGGCGGTGGAACCTCATCGATCGGGACGTCCGAGTACACACATTCGTACTCGGTGTCGAACTGTGCGAGGGTGACCCGTACTGCGTTCTCGACCTTGCGCTGTTCCTCGAAATACGCGGCCAGGCCGCCCTCGGTATCCGATTTGATGGTCTGCATGGAGCCGGAACGGTCGAGCAGGACGGCAATCGTGGTCAGATCCGGATTCGTCATGGTGATACCCCCGATTCGTATCGAATGAACATCACCACCGTACTCGTGCCCACCGACCGCATACCCCTTATGACCGGCGCAAACAGCGCCCGCACACAAAAAGGCCTGCCCACCGGCGCGATACCGGTGGGCAGGCCCTCTACTGTGTTGTCTACTCGCCCGAAGCGGCCTCGGCCGAACCCTCGGACGCGCCGGTCAGCACGACCTCCGGCTTCTTCTCACCGTCGTCCTTGGTGAGCTTGGCCTTCGGGGTGAAGGTGAACTTGGCGTCCTCGCCGGAGCCTTCACCATCCCAGCCCTCGACATCCACCACCACGACCTGGCCCGCACCGATCTCGCCGAAGAGGATCTTCTCCGACAGCTGGTCCTCGATCTCGCGCTGGATGGTGCGGCGCAGCGGCCGGGCACCGAGCACGGGGTCGAAACCACGCTTGGCCAGCAGGCTCTTGGCGGTATCGCTGAGCTCCATCGCCATATCCTTGTTCTTCAACTGCACGCCGACCCGGTTGATCATCAGGTCCACCATCTCCACGATCTGATCCGTGGTGAGCTGGTGGAAGACGATCACATCGTCGATACGGTTGAGGAACTCCGGCCGGAAATGCTTCTTCAGCTCGTCGTTGACCTTGAGCTTCATCCGCTCGTAGTTCGAGCCCTCGGCGTTGCTCTGGGTGAAGCCCAGACCCACGGCCTTCGAGATATCGGAGGTCCCGAGGTTCGAGGTGAAGATCAGCACCGTGTTCTTGAAGTCCACGGTCCGGCCCTGGCCATCGGTGAGGCGGCCGTCTTCGAGGACCTGCAACAGGGTGTTGTAGATCTCCTGGTGGGCCTTCTCGATCTCGTCGAACAGCACGACCGAGAACGGCTTGCGGCGCACCTTCTCGGTGAGCTGGCCGCCCTCTTCGTAGCCGACGTAGCCCGGAGGGGCACCGAACAGCCGCGAAGCGGTGAAGCGGTCGTGGAACTCGCCCATATCGATCTGGATGAGCGCATCGTCGTCGCCGAACAGGAAGTTCGCCAGCGCCTTGGACAGCTCGGTCTTACCGACACCGGACGGACCGGCGAAGATGAACGAACCGGACGGACGCTTCGGATCCTTCAGGCCGGCACGGGTACGGCGGATGGCCTTCGAGACCGCCCTGACGGCGTCCTCCTGGCCGATGATCCGCTTGTGCAGCTCGTCCTCCATACGGAGCAGACGGGTGGTCTCCTCCTCGGTGAGCTTGAACACGGGGATACCGGTCCAGTTGGCCAGTACCTCGGCGATCTGCTCGTCGTCGACCTCGGCCACGACATCCAGATCACCCGAACGCCACTGCTTCTCGCGCTCGGCCCGCTTGGCGACGAGCTGCTTCTCCTTGTCGCGCAGCCGCGCGGCCTTCTCGAAGTCCTGCGCGTCGATCGCCGATTCCTTCTCCCGGCGCGCATCGGCGATCTTGTCGTCGAATTCACGCAGGTCCGGCGGGGCGGTCATCCGGCGGATACGCATCCGGGCGCCGGCCTCGTCGATCAGGTCGATCGCCTTGTCCGGCAGGAACCGGTCGTTGATGTAGCGGTCGGCCAGGGTGGCGGCTGCGACCAGGGCACCGTCGGTGATGGACACCCGGTGGTGCGCCTCGTAGCGGTCGCGCAGACCCTTGAGGATATTGATGGTGTGCTCGACGGTCGGCTCGCCCACCTGGACCGGCTGGAACCGGCGTTCCAGAGCGGCGTCCTTCTCGATGTACTTGCGATACTCGTCGAGGGTGGTGGCACCGATGGTCTGCAGCTCACCGCGGGCCAGTTTCGGCTTCAGGATCGAGGCCGCGTCGATGGCGCCCTCGGCGGCACCCGCACCGACCAGCGTGTGCAGCTCGTCGATGAACAGGATGATGTCGCCACGGGTGTTGATCTCCTTGAGCACCTTCTTCAGGCGCTCTTCGAAATCACCGCGGTAGCGGCTGCCCGCGACCAGAGAACCCAGGTCGAGGGTGTAGAGCTGCTTGTCCTTGAGCGTCTCCGGGACCTCACCGTTGACGATGGCCTGGGCCAGGCCCTCGACCACGGCGGTCTTACCGACACCGGGCTCGCCGATCAGGACAGGGTTGTTCTTGGTACGGCGGCTCAGCACCTGCATGACCCGCTCGATCTCTTTCGAGCGGCCGATGACGGGGTCGAGTTTGCCTTCCAGCGCGGCCTGGGTGAGGTTACGGCCGAATTGATCGAGCACCAGCGAAGTCGACGGGGTGCCGGTTTCGCCACGGGCGCCGGATTCCACCGGTTCCTTGCCCTGGTACCCGGACAGCAGCTGGATGACCTGCTGACGGACCCGGTTGAGGTCGGCGCCGAGCTTGACCAGCACCTGCGCCGCGACACCCTCGCCCTCGCGGATCAGGCCGAGCAGAATGTGCTCGGTGCCGATGTAGTTGTGGCCGAGCTGCAGCGCCTCGCGCAGGCTCAGCTCCAGCACCTTCTTGGCCCGGGGGGTGAACGGAATATGACCGGACGGAGCCTGCTGGCCCTGGCCGATGATCTCTTCGACCTGGCTGCGCACGCCCTCCAGCGAGATGCCGAGCGACTCCAGCGACTTGGCCGCGACGCCCTCACCCTCGTGGATCAGCCCCAGCAGGATGTGCTCGGTGCCGATGTAGTTGTGGTTGAGCATCCGGGCCTCTTCTTGGGCCAGGACGACGACACGCCTTGCGCGGTCGGTGAACCTCTCGAACATCGCTCCCTCACTCTCCTGCTCCGGACTCTATGGCCGGCTGACGCCGTGGTGTGTCGTGGACAACCGTCGACCTCAGCCTGCCATGTAGGCCAGGGGTTGCGGCCCCCGCCTCCCACTCTAGTTGGCAGGGGATTACGCCGCCGCCGCTCCACCCTATTGATGTGGACCCGTCGGCAGGGCTATTCACTCATAACGCCCTTACCCGCCGATTGGTTTCCCACTCCGGTTTTGCCCAGAGCGAACAGAACGACTCCCACAGCTGGGGAGGCCGGAGCCGGCGGTACGCCGAGGCCCGGAGCCCACCGCTACCTGTCCCGAGGGCACCTGGTGCACATATATGGCCGGGAGCGAAGGCGAAGGCCCACAATCAACCGTCAGCTACCCCCGAGGGCCGGCCCGTGGACGCGTACGGAGCGAAGCGGAGGTGGACCTACAGGTCGCGGTCTGTGATGAGTCCGCTGCGCATGGCCAGCGCGGCGAGCCGGACCCGCTTCTGGTTCTGCGGCAGATCCTCGACGCCGAACTTGGCGAACAGGGCGCGCAGATGGGTCTTGACGGCATCCACGCTCAGATACAGTTCGGCGGCGATCTGCTGGTTGGTGGCCGGGGCGGCGAAACCCGCGTCCCCTTTGTAGGGGCGGCACAGCGCGACGAGCACCCCGCGCTGCGCCTCGGTCAGCGAGCGGACGGTCGGGATACTGGCGCCGGAGGCGCGGGTGGCATCGTCGGCGACACCGTTGAAATCGTGGAAGGACACCAGTGAGGTGCCGACTCGGATCCGGTCACCGGGCATCAGCCGACGGCGGCCGCTGATCCGTTCACCGTTGACGAACGTGCCGTTGCGGGAAAGGCCGTCGTCCACAATGGTCCAGTGTGCGGCGAGGTATTCCACCGCGGCGTGCAGTCGCGAGACCTCGGCGTCCCAGCGCAACGACAGGTCGGCACCCGCGGAGCGGCCGATGGTGATCCGCTGCCGATCGGGACTCAACATCACTTCGCGCCTACGGCCTTCGTCATCGGTGTATCGAAGGAAAGAACCGACGGATCCGGTCACTGCGCCGATACCTCACCTCTCCATATCGGCAGCCACTGCCGAACACTGCGGACCTCTTGCACTACGGCACACGACGGGCCCGGACGATCCCATCCATGGTGCCGGGCAGTCGGCCACTCGAGCAAGATGGAACCCCGCCGGGCGCAGTGACCCCGGCGATCGACGCCGGGGCCAGCGGTAATTCCTAATAGCTATCGAGAAGACCAGCCGTCGTCGCGTTCTGCGAATATTCGCACGCGCGACGGTCGAAAGAACTAACCCTTCGATGCCTTGTTGTACGCGTCGGTGATATCGGCGGAGATACGCCCCCGCGCGGAAACCTTGTGACCATTCCGGCGTGCCCACTCACGAATGGCCGCGCTTTGTTCGCGATCCATGGTGGCGCGGGCCTTGGTACTACCGGCGGCCGCGACCGCGGACTTCACCCGGCGCCGACCACTCACCCGGCGGGCACTGGTAACCCACTGCTCCAACTCGTCCCGAAGCTTCGCCGCATTCGTCGACGACAGGTCGATCTCGTACGACACCCCATCGACTGCAAACTCGATGGTCTCGTCCGCGATGGACTCACCGTCGACATCGTCGATCAGGCTAACGGTGACCTTCTTTGCCATGAGATGAACGTCCTCTCGAAATCGTGCGGCCCGTAAAATCAGGCCGATTACCCGAGGCAAGAATACCCCGAATTCGGAAAATTCCAAGACGAGCGGCTTGCTATGCAAACCGTTCGCTCAACGGCCGATCGGCCGCACTATTGGGAACAGTATCGTTTCCCGGATTCCCAATCCGGTGAGCGCCATCAACAACCTATCGATTCCCATACCGGTTCCGGTTGTCGGCGGCATCCCGTGTTCCATGGCGGCCAAGAAGTCTTCGTCGAGCACCATTGCCTCGTCATCGCCGGCCGCGGCGAGACGCGCCTGATCGATGAACCGCTCGCGCTGGATCACCGGATCCACCAACTCCGAATAGCCGGTGGCCAACTCGAAGCCGCGGACATACAGATCCCACTTCTCGGTGACACCGGCGCGCGACCGATGCTGCCTGGTCAGCGGGGAAGTCTCGACCGGGAAATCGCGGACGAAAGTCGGCACGTACAGCTTGTCGCCGTAGGTGTGCTCCCAGAGTTCCTCCACCAGTTTCCCGTGGCCGTAGCCCTTCCCCTCCGGAATTTCCAGACCGACCCGATCTGCTAGCTCGAGCAATTCCGGAACAGTTGTTTCCGGGGTGACCTCCACCCCCGTCGACTCGGACAACGACGGATACATCTCGACCGTTGTCCACTCTCCGCTCAAGTCGTATTCCGAACCATCGGCGAGGGTGACGACCTGAGTTCCCAGCGCTTCCTGTGCGACTTCCTGGATCAATTCCCGGGTCATGCGCGCCGAGTCGTCGTAGGTGCCGTACGCCTGATAAGTTTCGAGCATCGCGAACTCGGGCGAATGGGTTGAATCGGCACCTTCGTTACGGAAGTTGCGATTGATCTCGAAGACCCGCTCGAGCCCTCCGACCACGCAGCGTTTCAGAAACAACTCCGGGGCAATGCGCAGGTAGAGATCCATATCGAGCGCATTGGAGTGCGTGCGGAAGGGCCGTGCGGCCGCACCCCCGTGCAGGGTCTGCAACATAGGCGTCTCGACTTCGAGAAAATCACGCAGCTCCAGCGCATTGCGCAGCGCGCGCACTACCGCCACTCGGGTACGAGCGGTCTCACGGGCCTCCGGGCGCACAATCAGATCGACATAGCGCTGTCGGACCCGCGCTTCCTCGCCCATCTCCTTGTGTGCGACGGGTAGCGGACGCAACGCCTTGGCCGCCATGGACCACGAATCGGCCATGACACTCAATTCACCCGTACGCGACGAGATGACCTCGCCGTGCACGAAAACCATATCGCCGAGATCCACATCGGCCTTCCAGGCCGCCAGCGCGTCCGCACCGACACCGTTCAGACTCACCATGGCCTGCAAAGTGGTGCCGTCGCCCTCCTGTAACTGAGCGAAGCACAATTTGCCGGTATTCCGCATGAAGATGACCCGGCCGGCCACACCGACCAGTTCACCGGTCGCGGTATCGGCCGCGAGATCCGGATAGGTGGCACGGATTTCGGCCAGACTATGGGTACGCGGCACCGAAACGGGATAGGCCTCCCCGCCCGACTCGAGCAGCCGCTCCCGCTTCTCCCGGCGGATCCGCATCTGCTCGGGGACGTCGTCGACCTCCACGGAGCGGCTGGATCGCCCCGCGGGAACAACGCCCGCGGAGCCGCCGGATGACGAGATGTTCGGGTTGCTCACAGCGAACCACCCTAGCGTGCACGGCAAATCGATTCGTCAGCCGCCTGCCCCAACGGTGCGATAAGGAATCGTCGACAGAAGGCACAGCGGACCGCCCCGGGAAAATAGACCATTTGGTTGCTTGGAATTTTCCCGGGGAACCGGCACACGGTGGAAATGCATTGTCGTCCGGTCGCATTCGGCCGGAACGAGAATTCAGAGGACGGCGAGCGAACGAACTTCCCTGGTGAAGTGTGCGGCGCCGGTGGCCACCGATCGCATACCGGACGCTTCCAGTGCCTTATATCCGCCGACCAGATCGGTCGCCCGGTGCAGACCCAATTGGCGCAACGACGCCGCGGCCAGGCTGGAGGTGTAACCCTCCGAGCACACCACTATCCATTCGACGTCGTGATCCGCGGCCAGCGCCAGGCGGGCCGAACTGGTGGGATCGAGCCTCCACTCGAGTACATTCCGTTCGATGACCAGAGCCCCGGGCAGCGCCCCCTCCCTGGCCCGCTGGGCCGCGGGCCGGATATCGACCAGGAACGCGCCCCGGGCGAGCGCGGCGGGCAATTCCACGGGGTGGAGCCGCCGCAACTGGGAACGGGCCTGGTCGAGCATCTGATCAATGGTCAGTCGCGACATCAGAGATCACCTTCGGGCTGGTCGGTGAGAACGGTGTGGGTGCGCCGCAGGCTGCCGTGCCCGGTCACTTCGTAATAGGACATTGCGGTGAGTGGCGGTGAGTAGGCGTGCACGCTGAGGGTGGGATCGAGCGGTCCGGTGCCGGAGGGGCCCGATACCGCGATCCGGTCGGGGGCTCGCACGACATCGTGCACCCAGCCGATCGGGAAGGCCGCCTGATCGCCGGCGGACAACACCCGGTGGCGCAGTTCGGTACCGTTCCAGCGATATTCGGCGAGACCACCACTGAGCACGGTGAGCGCGCCGAGCGAACCGGCGTGATCGTGCAGCTTCGTGGATTTGTCCGGGGTCCAGCTGATCAGCCAGACATCGACCTCGTCGTCGGAGACGAGCCGGGTGGCCCAGCGGTCCACCGCCGGCCACGCACCGTCCGCGGGAAGCAGATGGTCGTACCGGCCGGCGAGCACATCCTCCCCGGTCTCATCGGTCAGGCGAAGCAGATCCGCCGGCCGCAACCGAGTCGGCAGCGCCGGGGCGATCGGACGATCCGGAATCGGATCAGCGGCCGCGGCGGAAGTATCACGAGCCGACCGGCGGACTACGGATGAGAGAACAGGCGAATGCATCAGCGCATCTCCAGGAAGTCGAGAAACGGTCGAGGACTGCAGAATGCCTCGAACGATCGAGGCGAATCAGCCTCGACAACACTCCTGGGTACGCATGCGGATCAGCACACGGGAAGCTTAGCAAGCCGCCGACGCCACGGCCACATTCGACTCAGCGGAATATGTCACAGCCGGGCTCGTCCAGGGAATCACCCCCGGTTGCGGCGCTGGTTCCGTTCGAAGACCAGCCGCAATCCGGTGATCGTGAGATGCGGTTCGTGGTGCTCGACGGTCTCGGACTCACCCACGATCAGCGGTGCGGCCGCACCGGTCGCCACCACCGCGACCCCCTCGTCGGCGAAACCGTCGATATCGTCGCGGATCCGATCCACCAGACCGTCCACCAGACCGGCGAAGCCGAAGATCGCCCCGGACTGGATACATTCGACGCTGTTCTTGCCCACCACCGATCGGGGCCGGGCCAACTCCACCCGGCGCAACGCGGCCCGTTCGATCAGGGCCTCGGTCGCGGTCTCCACCCCCGGCGCGATCACCCCGCCGAGGAACTCCCCCTTCGCCGATACGAGATCGACGCAGATCGAAACACCGAAATCGACCACGATCGCGGCGCCACCGAACTGATGATGGGCGGCGAGACTGTTCACGATCCGGTCGGCGCCGACCTCTTTCGGATTGTCCACCAACAGTGGAATTCCGGTCCGGACCCCGGGCTCCACCAGCAGATGCGGTACATGCTGCCAATACCGGTCCAGCATCGACCGCAGCTCGCGCAGCACCGGCGGCATGGTCGACAGACCCACCACCCCGGTCACCGCGTCGAGATCGGAGCCCACCAGCCCGCGCAGACTCATCGCGAACTCGTCAGCGGTATGCAACGGATTCGTGTGGATCCGCCAGTGCCGGACCAATTCGGACTGTGGCCCGGAGCCCGCGATCAACCCGACAACCGTGCTGGTCGTCCGGACGTCGATGGTCAGGAGCATGCGGTCACCGCCGCCGCTCAGGCGAAGGTGAGATTGCGAGGGCTGATCAGATCCGAGCCCTCGGGCGCATGCGCCGGATCAGAACCCAGCTCGACCGGCCGGTTCCGGGCATCGACGAATACGACCTTCGGGTCGTACTCGCGCAGCTCGACCTCATCCATCATGCCGTAAGCGATGAGAATGACCAGATCACCAGGATTGACCAGATGAGCGGCGGCACCGTTGATACCGATCACACCGGAACCGCGTTCGCCCGCGATCACATAGGTCTCGAGGCGGGCGCCGTTATCGATATCGACGATGCAGACCTGCTCACCCTCGAGCAGATCGGCGGCATCGAGAAGATCCTGATCAATGGTCACCGAACCGACATAGTGCAGGTCGGCATGGGTCACGGTAGCCCGGTGAATCTTCGATTTCATCATGGTGCGCAACATCATCGTCGCCTTTCTGTGTTTATTTGCCCCGCCTTCGGCGGGGCGGGGCGGGGCCCTATTAACCCCGGTTCTTCACTCCTTCGCTCAGTCGCTGCGCTCCTTCGCTACGTCGCTCCAGAACCGGGGCGGGCCCCGCCCACTGAGGTAAACCA
>NZ_BMMH01000009.1 GCF_014645735.1 Nocardia jinanensis
GGCCACCAAGCGGTGGCGGCTGGTCGAGGTCCTGGAGAAGGCCAAGTAAGGTCGCTCTCCGGCTGAGAAGGTCGTAAACGTAGGGCCCACTTCCCGGTTTCGGGAAGTGGGCCTTCGTCATACGAGCCGGCAAGCATCGTCTACACGGCGATCTCGAAGGCTGAGCCACTGTTGAGATCGGGTGTTCAGCGGGTCGCAGGATCGATATAGGGCTCATCCCGGGTAAGCGCCCAGTCGATCCGTTTCCGTTGGCTGGGGTCCATCGGCAGCGCGCCGATACGATCCAAAGGCACCCATTCGACCTCGGTGCTCTCGGAGCTGGAAGTCGGCGCGCCCCGATAGGCTCGGCTCGATAGATGACCGTGAATTCCTGGCGCACCTCATCGTTGCTTGTGTAATGGATGACATGGCCCGGGTCGTCGAATCTATAGATGCTGTTGTACAGCGGAGTGCGATGGGTCCGGACGTCGACCATTGGTACTGAAACCCGCTGTGGCACCACTGATGCAGTGGACCATGGGGTCGTTATCTGCCATAGGGATGGGTGACCGGGACCACGGTCAGCAAGCTGTCGAGCGCCCGGAAATCTTTCGGATTCACCGTGTAGAGCGGTATGCGGTGGGCCGAGGCGATGGCGGCGATCATCAGGTCGACTCGGCGCGGTTTCGGATTCCGGCCGGAACTCAGGACGGCGGCCACGAGATGGCCGTAGCGGCGGGCGGCCGCGGTATCGAAGGGGAGCGGGTCGAAGTGCGCTTCGGCGTTCTGGAGCCGTTCGATACGTTCGGCGCGTTCGACCGGATCATCGGTGAAATGTGGCCCCGCGGCGAGTTCGGCCATGGTGACTGTGCTGACCGCGATGTCGTCGGGGAGTTCTTCGGGGTTCAGGCGATTGATCAGTATCAGGATGTTCGTATCCACGAGACCGCGAGGTGGCGTGGTCATTCGTCCGTGTCCTCGCTAGAGGCGCCACGCCGATGGGCACGGTCGTACGGGTCATAGAGTGAATCGTCGACGGAGCGATCGAGATCGGCGAGGGCGTTGTCCGTGGACGGCAGGTCGCCGAAGGCCGAGAGGACTTCCGCGCGGGGTACCCAGACCCGGCGCCTGGTGTGGCGGTGTGGAACCAGGTCGGCGACCGGCGAACCGTCGACAGTGATCGTGTACGACTGACCGGCTCTCACCTCCCGGAGGACACGGCTCACCTCGTTGCGCAGTTCACGCTGCGGAATCTCGGAGAACTCGGCTGCCGAAGTCATACAGATATCCTAGCCCGCGCGCTACAGTATTGCTACGGAAATGCTACACCCGAATATGGGTGTGACCTCACGATGTCGAATCGGCCGGGATGATCCCGGCCCGATATCGCTCGCCCCACGATTCGAGTAACCCGGCCACCGGCCGCAGGGTCGCGCCGAGTTCGGTGAGGTCGTATTCCACCTTGGGCGGGACTTCGGCGTAGACCGTGCGCCGGATCAATCCGTCGGCCTCCAGCTCGCGGAGTTGGCGGGTGAGCATGCGCTGGGTGATGGAGGGCATCGCGCGGCAGAGTTCACCGAAGCGCAGCGTGCCGTCGAAGAGGTGGTTGATGATCGCCATCTTCCATTTGCCGCCCACCACCTCCATGGCGGCCTCGATCGTGCAGTAGTCGGGCATGTCCTCACGCACGTGACCTCCTCGGTATACAAAATGACCCTACCGCACAGAAAAGACCGTACTTGTTCATTCGGTCGGTAGCGCGGAATCTGTTTGCGAAGCAGTTCCGATGAGTGCGAGGAGTTCCCGTGACCGTTCATTCCGTCCTGGCCGCTACGCGTATCGGTGGTCTCCGGCTGCGCAACCGAGCGGTCGTGGCGCCCATGTCCCGGGTGAGTACCGAAGGAGACGGCGTGCCGACGGCCGACATGGCCGAGTACTACGCGCGGTTCGCCGCGGGCGGGTTCGGTCTGATCACCACCGAGGGGACCTATATCGACGCGGAATTCAGCCAGTCCTATTCCGGCCAGCCGGGAATTGTGACGGCACCTCAGCTCGACGGCTGGCGGGAGGTCACGGCGCGGGTGCACGTGGCGGGCGGTTCGATCGCGCTGCAGTTGATGCACGGTGGCGCGCTGGTCCAGGAAAACCCGTTCCGGGATCGGACGCTCGCGCCCTCCGCAGTCCAGCCGAAAGGCGTCCAAATGCCCGCTTACGGCGGTACGGGACCGTTCGCGCTGCCGGAGGAGGCGACGCGGGCGGACATCCGGGCGATCATCGCCGGATTCGGAGCCGCGGCGGAGCGGGCCCGTTCGGTGGGGTTCGACGCAGTCGAGATCCACGGGGCGAACGGCTATCTCATCGATCAGTTCCTGACCGATTACACGAACCTGCGTGGCGACGAGTACGGCGGTGCGGTCGAGCGCCGTATCCGGTTCGTGGTGGAGGTGGTCCGGTCGGTGCGGGCAGCGGTGGGAGCGGAGTTCCTGGTGGGGTTGCGGCTCTCCCAGACGAAAGTCAACGATTTCGACCATCGATGGTCGGGCGCGGCCGAAGCGGCGACGATCTTCCGAGCGGTCGCTGCCGCCGGAGTCGACTATCTGCATCTCGCGAGCGAGGGGCGGGATTGGTACGACACCGCCGTCCTGGACACGGGTGAAACGATCACGCGGCTGGCCCGCACGATCACCGGGCTGCCGGTGATAGCGAACGGCGGTATGCACGCGCCCGGTCTCGCGCGCACAGTGCTCGACGACGGGCATGCCGACCTGGTCGCGCTGGGCCGGGGTGCGCTGGCGAATCCGGATTGGCCGCGGATGATCGCCGATGGCGCCGACCCTGTCGAATTCGACCGCGCGATGCTGCAACCCGAGGTGACGCTGGCGCAGCAGCGTTCCTGGGAGCACGCGCATCGGCCTGTGTTCCGATGAACGGTGTGGCGGTCGATGCGGAGAGTGGTTTCGCGAGGGCCCGGCTGGCGGCGGGTGCGCTGTTCGCGCGTGCGGGCGATATGGGCGACCAGGTCCTTCTCGTACACAAGACCTACGGCATCGGCTGGGACCTGCCGGGTGGGTATGTGGAGCCGGGGGAATCCCCGGTGCGGGCGTGCCGCCGTGAGGTCGCCGAGGAGCTCGGGATCGACTGTGCGCCCGGTCGGCTGCTGGTGCACGACTGGGCGCCGAACCCGGGCGAAGGGGACAAGGTCCTGTATGTATTCGATTGCGGAGAACCGGACGATCGCGCCATCACACTGCAGACCGCGGAACTCGACCGGTGGGAATGGGTCCCGGCGGATCGGGTGGAGAGCCGGGTGGCGCCGCGGCTGGGCCGGCGGTTGCGGTGGGCGTTGGAGGCCAGAGCACGCGGGATCGGTCTCTACCTCGAGCACGGTGAGATCGGGCCGCCCGGGGTCGACCGGTGAACGGGGGCGCTTCCACCTTTCTCTTCCGGGCTTCCCCGGCCACTGCGCCGGCCGGCTTTCGTGGTGTGTCGGGGCACACGAAATGTGATATAGGGGAGGGCGGTTGACCTACCGGGGGGTGACGCGGCTACGGTGTACGAGCTATGAGGGACGCTGCGACAACGATTTCGGGGGCCTGGCAGATCGAGGACGGCACAGCGGTAACCTTCCGCGATGCCGCGGTGGCCTGGGCGATGGCCGCTTACGAGGTGCTGGGCGAGACCGCCACCGAGTACGGGTACTACGTGACCGTGCAGGAATTGGCCGAACGGGTGCAGGAGATGTCCGGGGTGCGTACCGACGCTCCGACCCGCACCTGGATGGACGCGATCCTGCGCAAGGTGGCACGACGCTGCCACAATGCGGGCGAGCCGCCGCTGACGGCGCTGTGCGTCAAACGCAATCTGAAGGTCGGCGACAGCTACAGATATGTGCTCGAACTGGCCGCTTTGCCGATTCCGGCCGATATCGAGACCCATGCCGCCTACGCCCGGTGGGCCTGCTACGCGGCCTACGGAGCGGATGTTCCGGCCGACGGTGGGACGCCGCCACTGATCCCGCGCGGCGGGAGTGCCCGGCAGGCCGCGGCCGCCACCCGGCAGGCCGCCGCCAAATCGGATCCCGGGGCGCGCACCGTGGTGTGTTCCAGCTGTTTCATCCAGTTGCCGGCCACCGGGATCTGCGAGCACTGCTGATCCTGCGGGCCGGCGTCCTTACGCCAGCGTTGTATGCCAGAGCAGCGCGGCGGTGAGGGCGCCTGCCCCGTTGACCGCCCAGTGCAGCGCGATGGGTGCCAGCAGGCTGCCGCTGCGGTGACGCAGCCAGGTGAACACCACGGCGGCGGCCGCGGTCGCGACCACGGCGATCAGCACACCGGCGATCTGCCCGAGCGCGCCGCCGCCGATCAGCTCGGACAGGCCCCGGTTCCCGGCGGTGAGTCCCAGGGACGAGGCGATATGCCAGAGTCCGAACAGCAGTGACCCGGCGGCGAACACGCCCCGGGCACCCCACGCCCGGTCCAGGGTGCCGTGCAGAACCCCGCGGAACGCGAGTTCCTCGGGGATCACGGTCTGCAACGGGATCACGATCATCGAGGCGATGAGCGCGCCGGAGATGGTGGCGTAGCGGTCGGCCAGGAAGAACGGGCGGGTCAGCGGGAGCGCTGCACCGATGATCACCGCCGCCAGCACCACCCCGACCGCGGCGAGTGCGTACTTGGTCCCGGCCCGCCAATGGCGGGGCGACAGGCCCAGCTCCGACCAGTGCAGGCCGCGCCGGCGCATGAGTCCCAGCAGCGCCAGGGCGGCGATCGGCACGCTCACGAGGTTCGCCCACACGGTGGTGAAATGGGCGATCAGATTGGTGCAGGTGAGGACGACCACAACGACCGCCACATCGGCATAGGCGTGGACTCTGGGTCGCGGAGCTGCTGTTTCCTCGGTAACCGGGTGGAGCATTCGGCCCAGTGTACGGATGGGCAGAGGGTGCCCGGCGTCGGCACGGAACCGGTACTCAGGAAGTGGGAGCCGCGTCTACCGCCCCCGCCCAGCCCTGCGGGTCGGTCCAGGCATGGAGGCTACGGATACTGTCGAAGCGCCTGTTCTCGCCGGTCACCGGGTCGGTGAAGGCGAGGGTGGCGGCGCGCAGTTGCAGTGGGCGGGTGAAATCGTCGACGGACTTATCGGTGATCACGGGAAAGAAATCGTCGCCGAGAATGGGGATGCCCAGCGAGTTCATGTGCAGGCGCAACTGGTGGGTGCGGCCGGTCGCGGGATGCAGCCGGTAGCGGGCGATATCGCCGCGCTGTTCGAGCAGTTCTATCCGGGTGCGGGCGTTGGGTGTGCCGGGCACCTCTTGGGCGGCCAGGATGTGTTTCTCCTTGATGATGCGGCTCTCCAGCGAGAGCGGGAAGATCAGCCCGCTCCGGTATCGGGCGACCGCCTCGTATTCTTTGCGCACCAGCTGCCGCTGGAACAGCGTCTGGTACGAGCCGCGGCGGGCCGGGTCCACGACGAACAGGACCAGACCGGCGGTGGCGCGGTCGAGGCGGTGCGCGGGGATCAGATCGGGCAGGTCGAGTTCGCGGCGCAACCGGACCAGGGCGGTCTGCAGGATATGACTACCTCGCGGAATGGTGGCCAGGAAATGTGGTTTGTCGACGACCAGGATGGTGTCGTCGCGGTAGACGATCGGCAGGTCGAAGGGCACCGGTTTCTCGTCGGGCAGGTCGCGATGGAACCAGACGGCCCCGCCGGGAACGTAGGGGGCGTCGGGCGCGAGCGGCCCCTCGAGGTCGACGATCTCACCCGCGCGCAGCATCTCGTCGATCCGGGCGGGGTCGACGCGGGGCAGCCGATGGACCAGATGGTCGCGTACTGTCGCCCATTCGCCCTCCTCGGGCAGCCGCAACCGGGCCGGGTCCAGCCCGAACCGCTTCGGCAGCGGAGGCTGCTGCCTTCTTCTCACCGGTCGGAGCTTAGTCCGCGCGGCGCGGACGTCGCCCGGCCCGTCCGCGCCGGGTGACGACGGCTACTTCCAGTAGCCCTGGGCCTTGATCTGCGTTTTCGGCAGCGCGTGGGTGGTCCGCAGGCTCTTCACGATGGCGCGGGTGCTGGCGGTGTCGCAGGCGACCCAGGCGAAGGCATCCGGCGCGACGGTGAGTTCTTCGGCCTGTTCGCGCATTCCGCGGCCGTCGTCGATGCGCTGGATCCAGGTCACCTCGTGGTGCGGTTTGTTGCGGACGGGCAGTCCGGTATCGGATTCGTACTGCCATTCCAGCCAGATCCGGGCCGGGACGTCGCCGATCGCTTCGAGCAGTGTGTTGATCGCGGGCAGCGAGGCGGAATCGCCGAAGATCACGTATTCGCCGGGGGCGGTGGCGGGCAGTTCGAACTTGGAGCCGAGTACCGAGGTTTCGATCACATCGCCGACCTGGGCGTGTTCGGCCCATCGGCTGGCCGGTCCGTTGTGCACGGCGAATTCGATGTGGAAGTGGTCGTTGTCGGGGTCCTGGTCGATCAGGGTGTAACCGCGGTGGTGCAGTTTGTCGGTGTCGGCGTCGGGGATCCACAGCCGGATGAACTGGGTGGGGTGCACCGGATGGTCGGCGAGCAGACCGCCGGCGGTGAAACCGATGCGGATGTACTTGTCGGTGAGCCGTTCCGTGGAGGTGATCGTCAGCCGGTAGTCGTCGGCCCGCCACACCTTCATGATTACGCCATTACTGCCTCTTCCCATAAAGGTTAGCTTAACCTAAGTTTGTTCCGGGATCAGAGCTTCGCGGAGGGGTTCGGAGCAGGCCCTGACCGATAATTCGTCAAGTTAGCCTTACCTATCTTTTTCCCTCGCCCTGTGTGAGGATGAGTCGCGATTCAGCACAACGGCCGAAAGGCGAGGACATGACGGTGCAGGCCGCGCCGCTGACGGCGGTGGAAACGGGGAATCGGCCCCCGCGCGCACAGCAGAAGGCGCAGAAGCAGCGGGAAGCGCAAGCGCGCAAGGAGATCCTGGCGCCGGTGAACGGTGCGCTCACGGCGGCGAGTCTTATCGTCGCGGTGGCCTCGGTCGCCAATGTCGTCCCGTTCGTGCTGATCGTGGAGGCCTGCCGGGAACTGCTGTCCGACCGGGCCGATAGCGATCGCGTCTGGGTGCTGCTGTGGTCGGCGGTGATCGTGCTGATCGTGCGCGGCGTGCTCCAGGCGGTCGCGCTGACCTGGTCGCATCATGTGGACGGTGGTTTCCAGCTGGCCGTGCGGCGCTCGCTGGCCGATAAACTCACCCGGGTCCCGCTGGGCTGGTTCGGCGAACGCACCTCGGGGGATGTGAAGAAGTACCTGCAGGACGATGTCGAGGCGCTGCACTACCTGGTGGCCCATGCCCGGCTGGACTTCGTCGGCGGCGTCGTGGTTCCGGTGGTGACCCTGGCCTATCTGTGCACCGTGGATTGGCGGCTCACGCTGGTACTGCTGATCCCGCTCCTGGCCTACGGGATCTCACTGAGCCGGATGATGGATCGGACCAGCCGGGACAGGCTCGCGGTGTACAACCGCTGGGAGCGCCGGGTACAGGCGGCGACCATCGAGTTCGTGGACGGTATCCAGGTAGTGCGCGCCTTCGGCCAGGCCGGTAGGGCCCATCACGAGTTCCAGGCCGCGGTGGACGGGCAGACCACGGCGTTCACCCGCTGGAAGACTCCGATGATCCGGTTGCAGGCGATCGCCGATATCACGGTGGCCCCGGTCTTCGTAATGCTCGTGATCGTGGCCGCCGGACTGGGTGCCGTCGGACTGGACTGGGCGCAGCCGCTCGATCTGCTGCCCTTCCTACTGGTCGGGCTCGGTCTGGGCAGTTCGCTGCTCGGTCTGGGTTACGGCGGGGAGGCCTTGCGCGCGGCCGGTGCGGCCGCGGTGCGGTTGTACGACCTGCAGCAGACCCCCGAACTGCGATCGGGTGCGCCGGAGCCGGCGGGAGAGGAAGTCGGTGGTGAACCCGGTCTCGTCCGGTTCGAGGGTGTGTCCTTCGGATATCGCGACGATCACCAGGTGTTGCGCGATATCGACCTGGAGTTGCGGCCCGGCACGCTCACCGCGCTCGTGGGACCCAGCGGTTCGGGTAAATCCACGCTGGCCGAATTGCTGCCCCGCTTCTACGACGTCGGCGCCGGGCGGATCACCATCGGCGGTCGCGATATCCGCGATTTCGGTAGTGACGAGCTGTATCGGACGGTCGGATTCGTATTCCAGGATGTACGGCTGATCCGCGGGTCCATCCGGGACAACCTGCTGCTGGCCCGGCCCGATTCCGACGACGCGACCCTGCGGACCGCCACCCGCGCGGCGCAGATCCACGACCGCATCACCGCGCTGCCCCGCGGCTACGACTCCGAGATCGGCGTGGACGCGATCCTGTCCGGTGGTGAGGCGCAGCGGCTTTCGATCGCGCGAGCGCTGCTGGCCGATACCCCGCTACTCGTCCTGGACGAAGCGACGGCATTCGCCGATCCGGAATCGGAGGCCGCGGTACAGGACGCGCTGGCCCGGTTGGTGGCCGGGCGCACCGTACTGGTGATCGCGCACCGGTTGCACACCATCACCGGGGTCGATCGGATCCTGGTGCTGGACAACGGTGTCCTGGTGGAACAGGGCACCCACGAGCAGTTGAAGACCGCGGGGGGCACGTATCAGCGGTTGTGGGAGATCAACGAGGCCGCTGTGGGCGCGGTCGCGACGGCGGACAGCGGGGATATCCGATGATCGAGAAGTTGCTCGCGCTGGTTCCCGCCGAGTTCTCCCCGCTCACTCCGAAACTGTTCGCCGCGATTCTCGCTCAGGCGCTGTGCCAGGCATTGGCGTATCTGCTGCTGGTACCGGTGTTGGAGGCGCTGTTCGGTGACGATCTGCCGCGCGCGTGGTTCTGGGCACTGCTGATGCTGCTCGCGGTGGGCGCGGTGGCCGTATCCGGTTATCTGCAGACGATTTTCGGTCTGCGGATCGCGGTGGGTATGCAGCGCGGTCTGCAGACCCGGATCGGCGACCATCTCAACGCGCTCCCGCTGGGCTGGTTCGAAACCCACAGCGCCGGAACACTGTCGCGGTTGACGGTCGAGAACGTACGCGAGATCCAGCAGGCGCTGGCCTATCTGATGGCCAAGGTGCTCAACAGTGTTGTGGTGCCGCTGGGGGTCGCGGTGGGGATGCTGTTCGTGGACTGGCGGATCTCACTGGCCATGCTGCTGTCCGCCCCGGTCCTGCTCTCGGTGAACAATCTCGCCGCGCGGTCGTATGCGGCCGCTGACGCGCGTGCGCATACCGCCGCGGCCGAGGCGGATGCCCGGGTGGTGGAATTCGCGCAGGCCCAGCCGGTGCTGCGCTCGCTGGGCGCGGTCGGCGCGGGTAACCGGGCCCTCGATTCCGCACTGGCCGAGCAGAAGTCGGCCTCGACCCGGGTGCTGTTCGCATCGGTTCCCGGACTCATGGTCTTCTCGCTCTGTGTCCAGGCGGTATTCCTGGTCCTCGCCTACATCGTGGTGAACCGGGTGACCGGTGGTTCCATCTCGGTGCCCGCGGCGATCGCGCTCATCGCGGTCAGCGCGCGGTTCATCGAACCGCTCAACCTGGCGGCGCAGCTGGGCAACGGACTGCGCGGCGCCGCGGCCGCGGTCGATCGGCTGACCGAACTGCTGAACGAGCCGACGCTGCCGGAGGCGACCGAACCGGTCACGCCCGGGGTGCCGGGTGTGGAGTTCGACGAGGTCGGCTTCTCCTACCGGACCGGCGAGCAGGTGCTGTCCGGACTCACCTTCAGTGTGGCGCCGGGAACCACCACGGCGGTGGTCGGTCCGAGCGGTGCCGGAAAGACCACCCTGCTGCGGCTGGCGGCGCGTTTCCACGATGTGGACTCCGGCCGGGTGACCGTGGCCGGGCACGATGTGCGCGATCAGCCGTCGGAAACTCTGCTGAACCAGGTGTCGCCGGTATTCCAGAACGTCTATCTGTTCAACCGGTCGGTGGCCGAGAACATCCGGATCGGGCGGCTCGACGCCACCGACGAGGAAGTGCGCCGGGCGGCCGAGGCGGCGCGGGTGGACGAGATCGCGCAGCGGTTGCCCGAGGGGTACGACTCCGTGGTGGGTGAGGGCGGATCGCTGCTGTCCGGTGGTGAACGGCAACGGGTTTCGATCGCCCGGGCGCTGCTCAAGGACGCGCCGATCGTGCTGCTGGACGAGGCGACCAGCGCGCTGGATCCGCACAGCGAAGCGTCGGTGGTACGCGGGATCCACGAGCTCACCCGGGGAAAGACGGTGATGGTGGTGGCGCACCGGCCGGCCACCATCGCGCATGCCGATCAGATCCTGTTCCTCGACGGTGGCCGGATCGTGGAACGCGGGACCCATGCCGAACTGCTGAAGCTCGGCGGGCGTTACGCGGACTTCTGGAACGAGCGGTCCCGGGCCGGCGGCTGGCGATTGGAACAGACTGTCGGATAGTCCATTCCGGAATCGTGAGGTGGGAGCGGGTGAGGTGGGCGTGTCCCCGGCGACCCGCTCGGACGGGTGTGTTAGCTTAGCCTAAGCAAGTCTTTCGAATCATGCGGTGCGCGGTCTGGAGAATCGCACTCTCGCAATGTAAGGTGAGCCTAAGCTCAGGCGTGATAGTGGTTCGGCGGTGGCCGTACCGAGCAGTGCAGGAGGTCCGGTGGTCGATCCGTTCGGGGTCCCCGCCGCCTCCGCTGCCCGTATCAGGAGGTGACTGATGACCGTCGTCGACGATATCAGGAGTGTCGAACCGCTGGTCGTGCCCGGCCTGACCACGGTCGAGCGCGAGCGGATCCTGGGGGAGTGGGCCACGGGGGTCGAACCCTATGATGTGTCCGCCCTGGTCACCGTGATCCGGCACGGCCATATGGTCCCCGCGACCCGATCGGCCGCGCGCTGCGCCGATGAGCAGCTCACCTACGGCGATCTCTTCGACGGTCTCGACCGCTTCCGGGGCGTGCACCGTTCGTCCGCCGTCCCCACCGCGACCGGCGTCGCCGCCCTGCTGGCCGAGTTCATCACCGCCGCACGGGTCGGCGTCGGTCGCTTCGGCCGCGACGGCCTGCTGCTGGGTGCCGACGCCCTCGCGGTCGCCGTCGCCGATCGCCGCTGTGTCGCCGCCGACCGCCGCCTGCGCCGGTACGATCCGGCGGCCCGGCCCGCGGATGTGCGGCTGCTCGCGCTGCCGTGGGGCGATCCGCAGAACGCCGTGGACCTGCTTGCGGCGTGGTCGGCCGGAGCGTCTGTGGTGGTGCCGACCGAGCTCCAGCGCCGGGATCCGGCGCTGCTGGCCGGACTGATCGAAACCTACGGGGTGACCCAGGTCGTCGCGGACGCCGAACTGCCGGTACTGCTGATGGCGGAGGGGGTCGACCAGCTACCGACAGTGGCCCGCTGGGACCTCGTCGGAACCTATGGCGGCTCGGCGCTCGGCGAGGCCGTGCGCTGCCTGTCGCCGGACGCGGTGGCGACTGTCGCGTTCCATTCGACCGCGTATCTCGGGGCTGTCGCCCGCGGTCCGCTCGCGCCGACCGGCTGGACCAGGCCGGTGCCGGGGGCGAAGGTTCTGCTGCTCGACGAGGGCCGGCTTGTTCCACCCGGAGTGGTGGGCGATGTCCATGTGGGCGGGCGTGCTCTCGCGGCGGAACTGGCCGGCGGGTGTGACCGGGAATGCTTCGTGAACGATCCTTATGAGCCCGGCGCCCGGCTGTTCCGGACGTCGCACCGCGGATGGTGGACTCCGGAAGGCCGGTTGATCATCGAATCGTGAGGGGCGGCCGGTCGGGCGGCATGGCAACTCGGGGGATAAAGGATACGGCTTCGTCGCGGGTTCGCCCGTGGCGGAGCCGTCGGCTTATCCGGCGATCGCCGCGTGCCCTGCGCCTGTGGGTATCCGGACCTGTGGTTTCTCGAATTCCTGGACTTTGACAGCCGTTTCGCGCACCGACCTCATGTAAGGTAAGCCTATGCGAAGTCGGGTGGATCGGATCGCGCCATCGCGCGATCGCCACCACGCCAGATGAGGCGCGACGCCGACGAGGCTGTCGGGAAAGTTGGGAGAACCAGTGGACAGACTTCTGGTCGTCGGTGCGGGTCCGAAAGCGATGGCGGTAGCGGCCAAAGCGTATGTGCTGCGGGAGCTGGGACTGCCCGCGCCGCGGGTCACTGTCGTGGAACCGAATGCGGTGGGCGGGAACTGGCTGGCCGCGGGTGGATGGACCGACGGCAGGCACCGCCTGGGTACGAGTCCGGAGAAGGATATCGGTTTTCCCTACCACTCGACCTGGGCGCGCGGGCACAACCACGCGGTCAACGAGGCCATGATGGCGTTCGGGTGGACGGCTTTCCTGGTCGAGCGCGGTACCTACGCCGAATGGGTGGACCGGGGCCGGCCGAGCCCCGAACACAATCTGTGGGCGAAGTACCTGCAGTGGGTCGCGCGCCGATCCGGAGTCGAGATCCTGCGTGGCAGTGTGCGGACCATCCGCGCGGAAGGCGCGGGCTGGCGGGTCACGGTGGCCGACGCCGAGGGCGGCACCGTCGAGACCGAGGCCGACCGGCTGATGATCACCGGTCCCGGCGACAGCCGCCGCGCGCTCGCCCAGCATCCGAAAGTACTCAGTATCGCTGACTTCTGGGATCTGGCCGGGCGGCGGCAATTGCCGGTGTCCTCGCGGGCCGCGGTGATCGGCGGGGGTGAGACCGCGGGTTCGGCCATGGACGAACTGGTTCGTCACGATGTGCTGACCGTATCGGTGATCTCGCCCGGAGCCACGATCTATACCCGCGGCGAGAGTTATTTCGAGAATTCGCTGTTCAGCGATCCCGCGAAATGGCGGGCGCTGAGTATCGCCGAACGCCGGGATGTGGTGCGGCGTACCGACCGCGGCGTGTTCTCGGTGCGCGTACAGGAAACCCTGCTCGCGGACAACCGGGTACACCATCTACAGGGTCGCGTGGTGCGGGTGGCCGATCAGGGCGACGGTGTCGCGCTGACCCTGCGCAACGAATCGCGGCCCGACCAGATGCACGCCTTCGATCTGGTCGTGGACGCGACGGGCGGGCAACCGCTGTGGTTCCTGGACCTTTTCGACGAAGAGGCCGCTGATCTGTTCGAACTGGCCGTCGGCGGCCCGCTCACTCAGGCCCGGATCGAGGCGGCGATCGACCACGATCTGGCGGTGGACGGGCTGCCCGCGAAGTTGTATCTGCCGAACCTCGCCGGGCTGGCACAGGGGCCCGGGTTCCCGAATCTGAGCTGTCTGGGCGAACTCTCGGACCGGATCCTGGCGCATTCGCCGGCGGAGACGGTGGCCGCGGGCGTATCGGCCGCGCGGGCCGGGAGTCCGGCCTGATACCCATCCGACGGGTATCTGAAACTAGGCTAGGCTTGCCTTACTTTTATCGGCTATATGAGGATGAGGTTGGTTCATGCGTATCGTCTCGTTCGGGTTCCAGACCTGGGGGCGAAAGACTCTGCAGGCGCTGATCGACTCCGAGCACGAGGTCGTGCTCGCGGTCACCCACCCCGCCAGTGAAGACTCCTACAAGGGGATCTGGTCGGATTCGGTGGAAGAGCTCGCCCGCGAACACGGAATCCCCGTACACCTGACCGAACGGGCCGACGCCGAGACCATCGACCTGGTCAAAAGCGCGGAGCCCGACGTAATCGTGGTGAACAGCTGGTACACCTGGATGCCGTCGGAGCTGTACAACATGCCCACCCACGGCACCCTCAACCTGCACGATTCGCTGCTGCCGAAGTTCACCGGATTCTCACCGGTGCTGTGGGCGCTGATCAGCGGCGCCGCCGAGTTCGGCCTGACGGTGCACCGGATGGACGAACAACTCGACACCGGCGATATCCTCGTGCAGCATTCGCTGCCGATCGAACCGCGGGCCACCGGGACCGAATTGGTGCTCGCGGGAATGGAACTCATCCCCGGCGCGGTCCACGAGGCACTCGAGGCGCTCGCCTCCGGCACCGCGCAGTGGCGGCCGCAGGACAAGGCCGCCCGCACCTACTTCCACAAACGCTCCGACCGGGACAGCCGTATCGACTGGAACTGGTCCGCGACTGATCTGGAACGATTCGTCCGGGCCCTGTCGGCGCCGTACCCGCGGGCCTTCAGCCACTACCGGGGCGAGCGGATCGAGGTGCTGGAGGCCGCTGTTTCCGCGGCCCGCTACGGCGGTACCCCGGGCCGGGTCATCGTGCAGGAGGACGGCGGTGTCGTGGTATCGGGGCCCGATGCCCATCGTGGTGCCAACCACGGCCTGCTGATCACCCGGATCCGCACCGCGGACGGAACCGAGCACTCCGGCGCCGAATTCTTCCGGCGCGGCGGATATCTGACCGGCACACCGGAATGACCCACTCCGGCCGGCGCGCTCGCGCCGGCCGGAAGTCGCATCGAAGCGAACCAGTTCAAGGGCCGAAGGGAATCATGTCGATCATCGCCAACGACGCGAATCACGAGGCCCGCCGCGCCGACCCCGTGTCGCCCGGACCGCAGACGGCGCCGCGGCGGCCGCTGTCGCCCGGACAGCGCCGCGCCTGGTTCCTGCAGACCCGTGACCCCGATGACAGCACGCTGAACATTCCGGTGGCCTACCGGATGCGCGGACCGCTGGACACCGAACAGCTCTGCGCGGCAGTGGAGTCGATCGTCGAGCGGCAGGACGTGCTGCGCACCACCTACGGGCTGGACTCGGATGGCGAGCCGTACCAGGTGGTGCGCACGGATCTACCGTTCCAATGGCAGGAACACGACCTGTCCGCGCTGTCCGAGGATCCCGCGCGCCGGCGCGTCGAGGTGCTGACCCGGCGGGCTCTGGCCCGGCCGTTCGATCCGACCGCCGAGGCGCCACTGCGCATCACGCTGATCCGCCGGGGTCCGCAGGATCATCTGCTCCTGCTGGTGGCGCATACGATCGCCTGGGACGACGAATCGGCGTCGGTGTTCGCCGGCGAGTTGACCGCGAGATACAACGGCACACCACTTCCACCGCCGCCGGTCCGGTCCGACGCGGACCCGGCCGGCGAGGACAGCGTGGGTATGGAGTACTGGCGCCGGGTGCTGCGACCGCTACCCGACGCGCTGGAACTACCGGGCAGGCCCGTCGCGCGAGCGGCGGGTCCGGATACCGCCGCGCATATCTCGGTGCCGCTGCCGCCGGACCTGCTCGGGCGGGTGCGCGGTATCGCCACGGCGTACGAGGTGGACGATTCGGCGGTGCTGCTCGCCGCCTTCGCGGCGCTGATCCATCGCTATACGGCCACCGACGATTTCCTGGTGGCCGTACCGGCCGGGCTGCGCGGCCCCCGCGAATCCGCGACGATCGGATACTTCGGCAACACCTTGCTCATCCGGGCCACACCGCGACCGGCGGCCACCTTCGCGGAGTTCCTCGGCGATCTCGGGCAGACGGTGACCGGCGGGCTGGCCCATCGGGATATCGGTATCGATCGGGTGGTGCACGCGGTCAATCCCGACCGCACCGGGGCCCGGGACGGACTGGAACAGATGGCACGGATCGGTTTCGGGGTACGCCCGCCGATCGCCGTCCCGGAGTTGGACGGTGTGACCACCACGGTGGAGACGTTCGGCTCGCCGGTCGTGCCGGTCCCGCTGCGGGTCACGGTGGTACTCGATGAGCGGCAGCCGCGGCTGGAAGCCGATCACCGGCCCGCCCAGCTGGACGGGCCGCTGGTCCAACAGCTGCTCGGCCACTACGTCCAGCTGCTCGGCAGCGCGGTGGACGATCCGGGGGTTCGGCTCGGTGATCTCGACCTCTTCGGTGAGCAGGACCGGGCCCGGTTGCTGGCGCGGTCACACGGCGAACTGGTGGCCGCGGCCCCCTCGACGCTGGTCTCGCTGGTCGAGGATCGGGTCGCGCGTGAGGACAGTGCCACCGCCGTGGTGGCACCGGGGACCGGCGGGGATCCCGACCTCGAGCTGAGCTACGCGGCACTGAACATCCGCGCCAACCGGCTGGCCCGCTGGCTAGCCGGACAGGGGATCGGTACCGAGGACCTCGTCGCCCTGCGTATCGCGAACTCGGTCGAATTCGTGGTGGCGGTCCTCGCTGTGCTCAAGGCGGGCGCCGCCTACCTCCCCATCGACCCCTCCTATCCCGAACAGCGCATCGATTTCCTGGACGCCGACGCGCGGCCGCGGCTGGTGCTCGGCCGGGTGGAGCTGGCGACCGCCGAGGCGAGCGCCGCCGGTCTGCCGGACCACGATCTCGGCGACGCCGAACGACTGCGGCCGCTGCGTCCGGACAATCTGGCCTACGTCATCTACACATCGGGTTCCACCGGAACCCCGAAGGGCGTCGGGGTCTCGCACGCGGCGATCGCCGATCACCTGCTCGGGTTCGGCGCCGAATGGGATATGACCGCGGACGACCGGCTCTTGCAGTCCTCGTCGGTGAGTTTCGACGCTTCCCTGCTGGATATCTTCGTGACCTTGAGCCTCGGCGCGTGCCTGGTGGTACCGAAACCCGAGGCGCTGCGCGATATCCCCTACGTCTCCGATCTGATCACCCGGCACGGGGTGACGGTGCTGCATATGGTGCCCTCGTTGCTGAGCACCTTTCTCATGCTGCCGGAGGTGACCGAATGGCGGGCGCTACGCCGGGTCCCGGTCGGTGGCGAGGCACTGCTCGGCGAGGTGGCCGATCGGTTCGCCGGGGTCTTCGATGCCGAACTGCGCAACCACTACGGCCCGACCGAGGGCGTGGTCTCGGCCACCCACCTCACGGTCCGGGGGCCGCAGGGCACCAGGATCGTCCCGGTGGGCGTGCCCAACCGCAATGTGTACGTGTACCTGTTCGACGACCGGCTGCAATTGGTGCCCGACGGGGTGATCGGGGAGATCTACCTCGGTGGCGCGCAGTTGGCCCGCGGCTATCTGCATCGGTGCGGGCTCACCGCCGAGCGGTTCGTGGCCGATCCTTTCCTGCCCGGGCAGCGGTTGTACCGGACCGGAGATCTGGCGCGGCGCAACAGTGCCGGTGAGATCGAATTCGTCGGGCGCGCCGACGAACAGGTGAAGGTGCGGGGGTATCGGATCGAATCGGGTGAGGTGCAGGCGGCATTGTCCGCGCATCCGGGCGTCGGCGCGTGCGCGGTGGTGGCGTTCCAGGATCCGGCGACCGGTACGGCCCTGGCCGCCTATCTCGTTCCCGCCGCGGGTGAGCTGGATGTGGCCGAGGTCCGGGGGTACGCGGCGAGATCGCTTCCGGACTACATGCTGCCCACGGCCTGGGCGGTGATCGACGAGATCCCGCTGACCGAGCACGGCAAGCTCGACAAACGGGCCCTGCCCGCGCCGCAGCGTTTCGGCACCGCGCGGGTCCGACCGCCGGGCACACCCACCGAGACGCGGCTGGCCGCGCTGTTCGGGGAGATCTTCGGGTGTGAGGGTGTGGGCGCGCACGATTCGTTCTTCGAACTCGGCGGCCATTCGCTGCTGGCGAATCGGCTGGTACTGCTGATCCGGGAGGAATTCGGCGTCACCGTCGATGTCCGGGCGCTGTTCGACGAGCCGACCGTGGCGGGGCTGGCGGCCGTGATCGAGGCGACCCCGGTCCTACGTTCGGGGCGGCCGGAACTGGATCGCCGGCCCCGGCCCGAACGTATTCCGCTGTCCTACAACCAGCGTGCGGTCCCCGGGCCCGGTGTGGTCCGGCTGGCGGCTCGGCTGGACGGTCCCCTCGACCGCGCCGCGCTGACCGCCGCTTTCGGTGATGTCTACGCGCGGTACGAGATCCTGCGCACCGTCTTCGCCGGCGACGGGGCCGCGCGGTATCAGGTGGTGCTGCCGGAATCGGCCGCCGAACTACTGTGCACCGAAATGGACGAGGCCGGCCTGGCGGCTGCGCTGTCCGCGCCGGTCGAATCGGATCGGGCGTCGGGCCCCCTCGTACAAACCCGG
Organism: Nocardia jinanensis; assembly: GCF_014645735.1. Lineage (GTDB taxonomy): Bacteria > Actinomycetota > Actinomycetes > Mycobacteriales > Mycobacteriaceae > Nocardia > Nocardia jinanensis. Next base: position 17,912 of record NZ_BMMH01000009.1, read on the forward strand.
CTCTTCGTGCTCGGTGCGGACCGGTACGCGCTGCTGCTCACCGCCGATCGGCTGGTGGCCGACGATCGGTCGCTGCGGATCCTGCTCACCGATCTCGCCACCGCCTATCGCAGCCGGGCCGGGGCGGGTGCGGCACCGCGGTGGGCGGGGCCGGCGGTCGACTACGCCGACTACGTGCTGTGGCAGCTTGCCGTCGTCGAATCGGCGGGGCCCCAGCTGGAGCAGTGGCGGGCCACGCTCGCCGGACTGCCGGAAGTCGCGGTGCCGGATCGGGGCGCGGTGGCCGAGATCCGGTCGGCGGAATTCGAGGTGCCCGTCGGGCTGCGCCGCCGGTTGCGGGCCCACGCCGAAACGGTGGGTGCCTCCGAATACATGCTCTATCAAGCCGTGGTGGCGGCGCTGTTGCACGCGCTCGGCGCGGGTACCGATATCGCCCTGGGCGCGCCGCTGTCCGGCCGGGCCGACAATATGGTCGCCGAGGTGGTCGGTCCGCTGTCGGCGGGCGTGGTGCTGCGCCACGATCTGTCGGGTGATCCGACCCTGCGTACGGTGCTGGACCGGGCCCGGGCGACCGCGCTCGGTATCTACGGCAGCCGGGATATGGTGATCGACGCGATCGCGACCGCGGTACGCCCGGGGCGGTCGGCGTACGAGCTCTGCCGGGCGGTGGTCGATTTCAGCGAGTATCCGTGGCCCGCGCAGGCCTGGCTCGGGGACGAGGTCGCGGTCCAGGTGCTGGAGACCGGTGCCGATCCGGTGCACCGGCTGGTCTTCGCGTTCGGGTCCACGGCCGCCGGTGCGCTGCGGGTGGCCGTGCACGCCGCCGCCGGGGCATCCGGCCCGGCCGCGGTCGAGCTGCTCGCGCAGCAGCTCGAGCGGCTGTTGGCCGCGTTCGTCGATGCCCCGGATGTACCGGCGTCGGAGGCGGTTCCGGTCGACGCCGGTCTGTGGTGGGCGGCCGACGATGGTCCCGCACCGGTCTGACCTTGATGTGTTCCGGATTATGGAGCTAAGTCTGCACAACGCTTCCGGCATCGTTTAGGATAGGCTAACTTATCTCGGCGAGGCGCCGACGCAGCTGTCCGTGCCTCCTCGGGGATTCGATCAGTGAGCTGAGGATCGCAATGCCAGATTCGCTCGTGCAGCAGCCGGATACGCAGGACATCGCCGTACCGCCCGAGCGGACCGGGGCGAGCCGCGCGGTGCCGCTGTCGCTGTCGCAACAGGCGGCGCTGCTACCGGAACGATTGCGCGGTCCGGCGGGTCAGGGTGGATCCCCGGTACCGAATCTGTTCCTCGCGGTCGAGATCACCGGCGGGCTGGATCCCGCCGTCCTGGATCGCGCGGCCGTCGCGCTGCTCGCCGAGCACGAGATTCTGCGCAGCGTTTTCCCCGACGATCGCCGGATGCCGTACCAGAAGCCGTTGCCCGTACCGGAATCGGTGCTGGAGATCGCACGGGAAGTGGCCGATGAGGCCGCACTGGTCGCGGCGCTCGCCGGAGACGCCGGGCACCGGTTCGATCCGGTACGGCGGATACCGGTGCGGCTGCGGCTGTACCGGCAGCCCGGACGCGATGTTCTCACCGTCGCCGTGCACCCGGTCGCGGCGGACAACCGTGCTCTGGATCTGATCGTCACCGGTCTGTTCGCCCGCTACACCGGCGAATCCGCGCCCGACCCGGGGCAGTACCGCGAGCACGCCGCCGCCCAGCTGCGCAATCTCGCCGCGACCGCGGCCGACGATCCGGCCCTCGCCTACTGGACCGACCGGCTGTCGGACATTCCCGAGCGGACGCCTGTGATCACCGTGGGCGCCGGCGGCGGTCTCGCGCACCGCACGGTGGAACTGCCCACGGAGATCATCGGGTCGCCGGCGGTCCCCGGTGCGGAGAGCGCGCCGATACTAGCCCTGGCTGCCGCCGCCCTGCGCGGCGCCGGGCTCGGCGACGATATCGTGATCGGACTCGCCGACCCCGCGCGGACCGCGGAAACCGCGCAGGTGATCGGCAATTTCACCAACTACCTGGCGATTCGGCTGGACGCCGCCGACGGGACCGCGCGTGCTTCGATCGACCGGGCGGCCGCGGCCGTCGTGACGGCACGGGAGTTTGCCGGTCCGCGTATCGAACGACTGACTCATCTGCTGCGCGGACATGCCGTCCCGGCCGCGGGCGGGCTGTTCCAGGCCCAGGTCCAGATCCGTTCCGACGGACCGCTCGCGCTCGAGGGCCACGGGCTGGCCGTCCGGGAGATCGGGCGGCAGGTGGCGCGCCCCTACGGCGTGGACATCGTCTTCGATATCGTCCCGGCCGCCGGTTCCACCGCGGTGCATATCGTCTTCCCGCCCCAGCTGGCGGGCCGCCCCGAGATCGATGCGTTCGCCGCCGGTTTCGCGCAGCGCGCCGCCGCGTGGGCCGCCGATCCCGGCACTCCGATCGGAATCGACGACGCGGCGCCCGCGCTGTTCGCCGCGGCGGCCGAGGGATTCGTGTTCATGACCTCCGGGCTGGGTGGTCCGCCGCGGTCGGACGCCGAACGAGTGATCGCCGCGGCGATCCGCACCGTGCTCGACCTGGACGAGGACGACGAGGTGGGCCGCGAGGACACCTTCTTCTCGCTCGGTGGGGACAGTATCGCCGCACTGCGAATGGTCACCGATCTGGCCGAGCAGGGGTACACCCTCGACGTCCAGACCGTTTTCGGTCATCCGGCCCTGCACGATCTGGCCCGGCTACTCGAGCGGGACGAGACGCATACGGATGCCGGTGCGGCGGCCGACCGGGCGCCCGCGGTTTCCCCGATGGGTGCCTCGGGGCTGGACGCCGCGACATTGAGTGCGCTGGGAAAGAAGTTCGGCGCTCGCTGAGCGCCCGCGGACATTTCCCGGTCGCCTCGACGGTGGCCGGGCGGTAGGTCCGGATCGGCTCGATTTCTGATTCGCCGCAGGTGGATCGGCATTCCTGGCCGATCGCCGGTTGACGATCCGGAGGTTCCCCAGTGCTGGGCACTTCCGCTATTGTTAGGCAAGGCTTGCCTATATTCTCGGTAGGTTCTTGCGGTTGAGGAGTGGGATGCTCGACAAATCCGAGGTACGCGACGTGGTGGCGGCAGCCATCGGCGTACCGCCCGAGTCGGTGGGCTACGAAGACGATCTCGTCGGCCTGGGCATGCATTCGATGCAGCTCATGAAACTGTCCGCGACCTGGCGCAAACAGGGGCGCGAGGTCCGGAGCTCGGAGCTGGCGCTGGAGCCGACCATCGCTGCGTGGACCCGCCTGCTGGCGGCGGCCGAACCCGCCGCGCCGGTCGCGAGGCAGGCCGCCGCCGAATCCGTGGAACCGGGCGGTGAATTCGGCCTGGCGACCATGCAGCACGCGTACTGGATGGGCAGGCGGGGGGATCAGCGGCTCGGTGGGGTCGCCGCGCATCTGTATGTCGAATTCGACGGTCACGGGGTGCGCGCGGACCGGCTGGAACGTGCGGTGGCCCGCCTCGTCGCCCGCCACGACCAGCTGCGTGCGCAATTTCTCGACAGCGGCACCCAGCGGGTACTGCCGGCGCCGCCACAGCTCTTCGGAACGGTCGACCTGACCGGATCTGCCGATCCGGATGCGGAACTGGAGCGGTTGCGCCAGGACAAGAGTCATCAGCGGATGGACGTCGAACAGGGCCGGGTGGTTGATATCACCTTGAGCCTGCTGCCCGGCGGGCGGCATCGGCTGCACCTGGATGTGGATATGCTCGCCGCGGACGCGCAGAGCTATCGGCGGATCCTCGACGATCTGGCGCGTCTCTACGAAACCGATACCGGCAGCCTCGAACCCATCGGCTACACCTTCCGCGATTATCTCGCCGACAAGGAACGCACCGCCGCGGACAACACTGCCGATCGGGAGTGGTGGGCCGAGCGGCTGGGTGATATGCCGGATATTCCGGCGCTACCGGTGGTCCCGGAGACCGAGCGCGCCGATCCGACCCGCAGTATCCGGTTGCACCACTGGTTCGACGCCGACACCAGGGCACGGTTGCAGCGCCATGCCTACGGCAACGGGGTCACCCCGGCGGTCGCGCTGGCGACCGTTTTCGCCGAGGTGATCGCACGCTGGTCGGTGCGGCAGCGCTTCCTGCTCAATATCCCGCTGTTCGCGCGTGAACCGCTGCACGACGAGATCGACTCCGTGGTAGGTGATTTCACCAATTCGGTGCTGGTGGATGTCGACGCCACCCGGCCCGAATCGATGACGGCCCGGGCCGAACGGCTTCAGCGCGCTCTGCACACCTGTGCCGCCCACGCGCGATACGAGGGTCTGGACGTCCTGCGTGATCTCGGCCGGCTGCGCGGTGCCCCGGTGACCCCGTCGGTGGTCTTCACCTCGGGGCTCGACCTCGGGGAGCTGTTCTCCGACCGGGTCACCCGGATCTTCGGGGAACCGGTGTGGATCCTGTCGCAGGGGCCGCAGGTCGATCTGGACGCGCAGGTCGCGGAGGTGGGCGGCGGACTACTGGTGAACTGGGACATCCGGCGCGACGCGTTGCCCGAGGGCGTCGCGGCGGCGATGTTCGACCAGTTCCGGTCCATCCTGGACTCCCTGGCGGAGCCGGATGCCGACTGGTCGGCGCCCCTGGCGATCACGCTCCCCGAGCAGCAGCGCGCGGTCCGCGGCGCGGCCAACGAGACCGCCGCGGACTTCGGCCCACGGACTCTGCACGAATCGTTCTTCGAACAGGCGGAGCGCGATCCGCACCGCACCGCACTCGGCTGGCGTTCGGGTTCACTCACCTACGGCGAACTGGCCGGACAGGCACTGGCGGTGGCCGGTGCGCTGCGCGCGGCCGGTGTGCGGCCCGGCGCCACCGTCGCGGTGATCGTGCCCAAGGGATACCGGCAGATCCCCGCGGTGCTGGGTGTCCTGGCGGCGGGCGCGACCTATCTGCCGATCGGCACCGGACAACCGGCGGCGCGACGGGAGCGGATCCTGCGGCGCGGCGGCGCCCGGGTCGCGCTGGTGGACGGCGCTACCGAACTACCGGACGAGGTGACCGCGTTGCCGCTGGAGCGGGCGCTGTCCGGAACCCCACTCGCGCGGCCGCGTGACACCGATACCGACGGAGTGGCGTATGTGCTGTTCACCTCCGGTTCCACCGGTGAACCGAAAGGTGTGGAGGTAGGCCATCGCGCGGCGGCGAACACCATCGATGCCATCGGCGCGCACTTCGGGCTCGATTCCGGCGATCGCACGATCGCGCTGTCCTCGCTCGAATTCGATCTGTCCGTTTTCGATATCTTCGCCCCGCTCGCGCTCGGGGGTGCCGTGGTCTGTGTCGACGATGCCACCGAACGCGACGCGATGGCGTGGAGTGCGCTGATCGAGCAGCACGCGGTCACCGTGGTGAACTGCGCGCCGGGTCTGGTCGCGATGCTGGCCGATACCGCCACCGCCGACCGGCTGGCTTCGGTGCGCCTGGTGATCACCGGTGGCGACCGGGTGCAGGCCGAGTTGGGCCACCGGCTGCGTGCTCTCGTGCCGGGACTGCGCTTCGCCGGTCTCGGCGGGACCACCGAAACCGCCATTCACTCCACCGTCTACGAGGTCACCGACGAGTTCCCGGCCGGATGGGCCACTGTTCCCTACGGTGTGCCGCTGGCGAATGTGGCGCTGCGGGTGGTGAACGAACGTGGTGAGGACTGCCCGGACCAGGTGCTGGGCGAGTTGTGGATCGGCGGGCTGAGCGTGGCCGACGGCTATCGCGGCGATCCCGGGCGCACCGCCGACCGGTTCGTCGAACTCGACGGAACACGCTGGTACCGCACCGGAGATCTGGCTCGCTATCTGCCCGGTGGCACGGTGGAATTCCTCGGCCGGGCCGACCACCAGGTCAAGATCCGCGGCTATCGGGTCGAACTCGGTGAAGTGGAATCGGCGCTCGCTTCGCTTCCGGATATCCGTGCGGCCGTCGCACTGGTCACCGGGTCCGGCCGGTTGGTGGCGGCTGCGGTCGCCACACCGGGTGCCGACCCGGTCGACCCCGCCGCATGGCTCGGGGAACTGCTGCCCGCGCATATGATTCCCGAATCGGTCCGGCTCCTGGACGAGATGCCGCTGACCGCGAACGGCAAATCCGATCGCGCCGCGATCCGCTCGCTGTTCGCCGACGCCGATACCGCATCCACGGCCGGCTATATCGAACCCGACGACGATATCGAGGCGGCCCTCGCCTATATCGCGGCCCAGGTACTGGGTCTACCGCGACTCGGTGTGGAAACCGATTTCTTCGACGCCGGTGGTAACTCGATTCTGGCGACGACCCTCACCGCCAGGATCCGCAGCCTGCTCGCGGTCACCGATTTCGGAGTGACGGTGGTGCTGGAGGCGCGGACCGTGCGTGGGATCGGCACAGTGTTGCGGGCCGCGGACACTTCCGGGCGGCTGGCGCGGGTGGCGCGCATTCTGCTGGAGGTCGCCGCTGTCGGTGCTTCCGAGGGTATGGAGGTCGCCTGATCATGCCGACATTGGATGAACTCGCGGAACTGATGCGGGTCCGGCTGGCCGAGGAAGGGCTGGCCGCCGCGCCCGAGGTCCCGGCCCGGCGCGATTCCGGGCGGGCACCGCTGTCGTTCGGGCAGCGGTTCGTCTGGGCGCATCAGCAGATCGACCCGGACAGTACCGCCTACAACGTGTGCCAGGTCCTGACCTTCCGCGGCGAGGTACGCGATACCGCGCTACGGCAGGCGTTCGCGGCGTTGGCGCAGCGGCACGAGGTACTGCGCACCACGTATCACGTGGACGAATCCGGTGATCCCTACCAGCGGATACACGCCGACCTCGGGCTCCGGATCACCGACGCCGATCTGACCGGCGAGGACACCGCGACCGCATGTCTGCGCGTCGACGAACTCGTGACGGCCGCCGCGCACGAGACCTTCGACCTGTCCGCGGATTCGTCCATGCGACTGACCTTCGTCCGCCTGGACACCGAGACGGTGGTCGTGGTCGTGGTCATCCAGCACATCGCCTGGGACGGGATGTCGCTGTCGGCGCTGTCGCGGGATGTAGAGCGGTTCTATCGGCAGGCGCTGACCGGAGAGGTGTGGGTCGAGCCGCCGGCCCGGCAGGTCGCCGATTTCGCGGAGTGGGAGCAGGATCGCTACGCGCGTGCCGACCACAGCGCCGAGGACGAGTTCTGGGCCGGGCGTTTCGACCGCGAGCTGCCCGAACTGGCACTGCCCTACGACCGGCGGCCGAGCGTCGTCACCGAGCGGGGTACGCGTTCGGACCGCCTGCTGAGTGCCGCCGCCGAGACGACACTGCGCACCCTCGGCGAACAGTTGCGGGCCACTCCACTACAGGTGTTCCTCGCCGCCTGCTATCTGTCGCTGCGCCGGATCACCGGTACCCGGGACATGGTGGTCGGAACCGCGGTCGCCAATCGGGAGGAATCGGGAACCGAGGACCTGATCGGCAACCTGATCAATATGTTGCCGCTGCGGCTCACCGGCGGCTCGGCCGCGACCTTCGCGGATCTGGTCCGGCATATCGGCGAGGTGACCAATGCGGCCTTCGCGCACAAACATTTCTCGCAGGAGGCGATCGTCCGGGCCGTCAACCGGGCCACCGGCAATATCGGCTCGCGCCTGTTCGACGTGCTGGTGCTGTTCGTGCAGCAGCAGTTCGGCGGACCCGAACTGCCCGGGGTGACCACGAGCTGGCGGCTGGCCGATCACGGCGCAGCGCTGCTGCCGCTGGCGGTGGAGGGGTTCATGCACCCCGACCGGGTGGAGGTGCAGATCACCTATCGCACCGACCTCTTCGACGCCGCCACCGTCGACCGGTTGCACGAATACCTCGATCGCATCCTGGCGCACGCGGCCGCGGCCGCACCCCTCGACCGGCTGCTGGCGCTGTCGGAGGCCGACGCCGAGAGACTCGCCGCTTGGTCGGCCGGGCCCCGGGTACCGATCCAGCGCGACACCCTCGACGGCATGATCCGGGACGCCACGGTGAACCATCCCGGCCGAGTGGCCGTGGTCTTCGGTGATATCGAGCTGACCTACGCCGAATTCGGTACGCGGGTGGCGGCGCTGGCCCGGCTCCTGGCCGAGCGCGGCGTCGGTCCCGGTGACCGGGTCGGTGTATTCGCCGAACGCAGCGAACAGCTGCCGGTGATCTTCGCCGCGGTGCTGCGGGCCGGGGCGGTGTACACGCCCATCGATCCGAGCTACCCGGCCGACCGGATCGCGTTCCTCGTCGACGATGCGGCTCCGGCGCTGCTGGTGCGCTCGGTCACCGGCGATCATGCGCTCCCGGCTGCCGCGGGTGTCGCGGTCGTCGACCTGGCAGACGACAAGATCGCCGGGGCACTCGAGCGGGCGCGGGGTCTGTCGGCCGAACCGGCCCGGCCGGTGCATCCGCTCGATGCCGCCTACCTGCTCTACACCTCCGGTACCACCGGCCGGCCCAAGGGCGTCGTGGTCGGCCATCGCGCCGCCGCCAACCATGTGCAGTGGATGCGGGACCATTTCGGCTTCGGTGCCGAACGGATTCTGCAGAAGGCGCCCATCGGGTTCGACGTCTCGGTATTCGAACTGGTCAACGCGCTGTGCACCGGTTCGGCGACCGTACTGCCGCCGCCGGACTGGTGGCAGGCGGACGTGGAGGCGCTGACCGAGATCATCGCCCGGCACCGGATAACCCAGATCTCGCTGGTGCCCAGCGTGGTACGCGCGCTCCTGGACTCCGGGCCCGATCCGGACCGATTCCGGTCGATGCGGTTCGTCTATCTCGGCGGGGAAGCGGTACCACCGGCGCTGGTCGCGGAATCGGGCCGGGTGTTCGGCGGGACAGTACTGGGTCTGTACGGACCGACCGAAGCCGCCATGGACATCACCCACGAGGACTTCACCGGCGCGCCGGAACAGGGACCCGCGCTGATCGGGATTCCGGAGGCGAATTCGTCGGTGTTCGTCCTGGACGAGCAGCTGCGGCGGGTGCCCGCCGGAGTCACCGGCGAGCTCTACCTCGCGGGAGTCCAGCTGGCACAGGGATACCATCGGCGTCCCGGCACGTCGGCGGCAACGTTCGTGGCCTGCCCGTTCCCGGGCGAAGCCGGGGCGCGTATGTACCGCACCGGCGATATCGCGCGGTGGAATTCCCGTGGGCGCCTGGAGTACCTGGGCCGGGCCGACGATCAGGTGAAGATCCGCGGGCACCGGATCGAGCTCGGTGAGATCGGCTCGGTGCTGAAGCAGGTGCCCGGGATCGCGGCCGCGGCGGCCGTCGCAGTGGCGAAGGACGCCGATACGGCATTGGCCGCCTACTACGTGCCCGAGGCGGATTCGCCTTTCGCGACCGGGGGCGAGGCCGAGAACGTCACTTATCTCAGGGCCCGGCTGGCCGAACGGTTGCCCGAATACATGATTCCCGCGGCGCTGGTCCGGCTGGACCGCCTGCCGCTGACCGCCAACGGGAAACTCGACCGCAAGGCCCTGCCGCTGCCCGACCTGGGCAGCGAGGCCGGCCGGGGCCGGGCGTTGCGCGAGGACACCGAACACGCAGTGGCGGAATCCATCCGGTCCGTGCTGGAGATCCCCGGCGCGCCGGTGCTGGCCGCCGACGACGATTTCCTCGCCCTGGGCGGGGATTCCATCAGCGCGATCCGATTGGTGTCGGCGCTGAAGAAGCGGGGTCTGGCGATCACCACCAGCGCCCTGTTCGGGGCTCGCACTATCGCCGCGATCGCGGCCGCTACCGCGCCGGTCGTCACCGCGATCGCCCCGGCGCTGCCGGACTGCGGCGATACGGGCTGGATTCCGCTCGGCTCTGCCGCGTCGGAACTCGCCGCGCTACCCGCCGCGGTCTATCGCACCCGCAGCCGGGCGACCGCACTGGTGACCCCGGCCGCGACCACCGCGCACCGACTCACCGCGGCGATCCGCGCCCTGGTCGATCGGCATCCGCTGCTGCGGGCCCGGATCGGCACCGGCCCCGACGGCCGGATCTCCTACTACGTGCCCGGCCCGGACGAGGGCACCGGATTCCCCCGGATCATCGAGGCCGAACTGCCTGCCGGGCAATGGGATCGGGTCGCGGATGTGCTCACCGAACAGGCACGCACCGCTGCGGAAACGCTGGACCCGGCAGCCGGAGCCATGGTGGCAGCGGTATGGGTGCGGACCCCCGATACGGCGACCGGGCGGCTCCTGCTGGTGATCCACCGCCTGGTGGCCGACGCGGCGTCGTGGCGGATTCTGCACGACGATCTGCGCCGGTGGTGGGCCGGTGAACCGTTGGAGGCGGTCGCGGGGACCTCGGTGCGAACCTGGAACACGAACCTGGCCCGGTATTCCGGGACCGAAGCGGTGGCCGGTGAACTCGCCTACTGGCAGGCCGCGGCGGCCGGCCCGGACCCACTGCTGGGTGCGCGGGAACTCGATCCCGCCACAGATATCGTCGCCGCCGAGGTCACCGTCGAACTCGATCACAACGACACCGCGTTCCTGTCCCGCACCGCCACCCGGGCCTTCGGTTGCGATTTCGGTGCTATCCAGATCGCCGCGCTGGCCGTGGCCGTGCACCGCTACCGGCGCGCTCGCGACCGGGATGCTGCCACGGTATCGCTCACCGTCGAAGGACACGGCCGGCCCGAGGAGCTGTTCGCCGGTGCCGACCCGACCGGCACCGTCGGAGCGTTCGCGAGTGCGTATCCACTGGTATTGGATATCGCCGCCGGGTCGGGCGAGCCGGATACGGTCACCGCGGTCAAGGCGGTCAAAGAGCAGCTACGTGCGGTCCCCGGCTCCGGTCTCGGCTACGGATTGTTGCGCGGTTCCGTTCCCCGAGAGGTGCCCGCACCACAGCTGAAATTCGGTTACCTGGGCCGATTCACCGTCGGCGGCACCACCGAAGCCGGTGGTATCGCACCGGAATTCGGTTTCCCGGGCGGGTGTTCCGAACCCGGTCGACCGGTCGACGCGCTGCTCGATATCGATACGGCGATACTCGTCGACGCGGGCGAACCGGTATTGCGCGCCTCGTTGCGCTACGCCGACGGCGCGCTGACCGCGGCCGAGGTCGGCGAACTGGCCGACCGGTGGCTCGGCGCGCTGCGCGAGCTGGCGAACACGGTGCGCGAGAACCCGGGCCGGCGGCCGACTCCCAGCGATGTACTCGCCGCCGAGGTGACCCAGCTCGACTTGGACCGCTGGTACGGCAGCTACGGCGCCTACGAGGATGTCTACCCACTGGCGCCCATGCAGTCCGGCCTGTTCTTCACCGCCCTGAGTGCCGGGTCCGCCGATCTCTACAACGTGCAGACCCTGATCGGTGTCCGCGGTGATCTCGATATCGAGCGGCTGGCCGCCGCCTACGACACGGTGCTGAACCGCTACCCGAATCTGCGTATCACGGTTGCGGTATCGCATGCGGGCACGCCCTACGGCATCGTGGCGCCGCACGTCGATATCCCGGTCCGCGAACTGGATTTCTCGGCCGGCCCGGATCCGGCGGCCCGGCTGTCGGAACTGTTGCGGGCCGATCAGGCCGAACAGTTCGATCTCGGCCGGGGACCGATGTTCCGGGTCACCGTGGCGCGGTTGCCCGAAGCCCGCCACATGATCGTGCTGACCATGCATCATCTGCTGCTGGACGGGTGGTCCGGGCAGCTGCTGACCCAGGAGATATTCGCCGAGTTCGCGGTACCGGGGGCCGAACCCCTCGCCGATCCGGAGACTTTCGCCCGCTTCCTGGAGCTGGTCCGCAGCGGTGCACAGGCCACCGAGGCGGCGTGGGGCAGTGTGCTCGACGGTATCGAACCGTGCCTGGTCGCTCCTGGGCGCGCACCCGGCGGGTCGACGCAACCGGTGGCGTGCGAGTTCGCGATCGAGGACGATCTCGTGCGGCGGCTCACCGCGCTGGCAACCGAGCTCGGGACCACCTTCGGCGTGGTGTGCCAGCTGGCCTGGGCCAACGCACTGCGCTACGTGACCGGTACCGGGACTCCGGTGTTCGGCGAGTCGGTATCGGGCCGCCCGGCCGATCTCGACGGGGTGAACGAAGCCATCGGCTGTTTCGCCAATATCGTGCCCGCCGTCGTGCCGATCCACCGGGACCGGACCTGGCGTGAATCGCTCACCGAGACGCAGTCGCGGCGGGTGGAACTCATGGAGTACCACCAGTACCCGCTGACCTCGGCGATCCGGGCCACCGGGGCGCGCAAGCTCTTCGACAGCATGTTCGTCCTCGAGTCGTATCCGGCGCGCCGCCGGGAGCTGGCGGGACTGCTCGGTGACGCGGGGCTGGAGCTGGTGTCCTTCGACGCCGGCGGCGCCACCGACAACGCGCTACTGCTCATGATCTTCCCGGCGAATTCGCTACTGCTCAGCGATCGGGTCGAGGCGATCATCTTCTACGCCGAGGACGCCTTCGAACCCGATGACGCGCGGATCGTGCGGACCGCCTTCTACAACACCCTCCGCGATATCGCGGAACATCCGGACCGCCCGATCGGGGCGGCACCGATCCTCACCGACGAAGACGAAGGACTGCTGGTGATGCGGAGGATGTGGCAGTGACCGCCGAGATCGAGGACGTCCTGGCGCTGAGCCCGCTGCAGGAAGGGCTGTTCACCCTGGCGCAGCTGACCGCGGCGGGACACGATGTGTACTCCATTCCGTTCGCGGTCGATATCACCGGCCCGCTCGATATCGCGGTGTTGCGCCGCAGTCTCGAGGCGCTGCTGGTCCGGCATCCGAATCTGCGGGCGGTGTTCTGGGACGAGGACCTGCCGAAACCGGTGCAGATCATTCCCACCGCGGTCGAACTGCCGTGGCTCGAACTGACCGCCACCGACGCCGATATCGACGCGATCACCGAAGCCGAAACCCAGCGGCCGTTCGATCTGCGGAAGGGCCCGGCGCTGCGTGCGGCACTGGTGACGATGCCCGCGGCCACCGACGGTACCGAGCGGCACCGGCTGATCGTCACGGCGCACCACATCCTGCTGGACGGCTGGTCGCTCGGGTTGTTCTTCGCCGAACTGCGCGTGCTGTACGCGGCCGGCGCCGCGCCGGAGGTGTTGCCGCCGGTGCGGCCCTACCGGGATTACATCGGCTGGCTGGCCGGGCGCGATACGGATCTGGGGCGGCAACAGTGGGTCCGGTACCTGGAGCCGCTGAGCGGACCGCTGATGGTCGCCGAGGGCGGGGCCGCGCTGAGCCTCGGCGGTCCCGCCGATCCGGTACCGCCCGAGGTCACCCGGGTCGGCCTGACTGTGGAAGAGACCCGGACCCTGCGGAACTGGGCACGGGAGCACGGCCTCACCCTGAACACGGCGGTCCAGTTCGCCTGGACGCTGGTGTTGTCCCGGCTCACCGATCGCGCGGATATCGTCTACGGCACGGTGGTCACCGGACGCCCCGACCAGATCGCGGGCGTGGACCGGATGATCGGCCTGTTCATCAACACCGTCCCGGTCGCCTTCCAGCTCGACCCGGCCGAACCGGTGGCGGCGAGTTGCCGGCGGCTGCAACGTGAATCCAGCACAATGCGCGAGATCGGCTACCTGAGTCTGTCGGCGGTCCAGCTGGCCGCCGGGCACAGCGCGCTGTTCGACACGATGTTCGTGTTCCAGAACGCACCGTTGGACGGGCTCGCCGCGGATACCGGTATGGGCGGTGTCTCCTTCGAACCGGTGATGTCGAAGAACCTCACCCACTACCCGCTGACGGTGGTCGCGCACGTCTACGAGGACGAACTGCTGGTCGCGGTGGAGGCCGTACCGGGCGCGCTGCCGTACCGGCCGGACGATATCGGGGCCATGATGCTCACCGTCCTGCGTCGCCTGCCCGGCGATGCCGGGACCGCTACCGGTGATATCCAGATCTGCTCCGCCGCCGAGGCCGCCGGCCTGCTACGTCTTGCCGCCGTACCGGAACTGCCGGAAACGGATTCGGCGGCCACGGTGTTCGAGCTGTTCGAACGTCAGGTCGCCGCTTCACCGGATGCTGTGGCGCTCACCGATGCCACCCCGGACGCCGTGGCGCTCGCCGGCGCCACCTCGGCCCTCTGGCGCGCCGATGCCGCCCCGGGCGACACCGGGACCGCCGGCGCCGCCGTCCGGCTGACCTACCAGCAGCTGTACGACCGGTCGGCCCGGCTGGCCCGGGAGCTCGTAGCCGCGGGTGTCGGGCCGGAAGATGTGGTCGCGCTGTGCCTACCGCGCGGTGCCCGGTCGATCGTGGCGGTGCTGGCGGTATTCGCGGCGGGCGCCGCCTATGTGCCTGTCGACACCGCCCTGCCGCCGGCACGGATCGAATCCATTCTTCGCCAGTCCCGGCCGCGGCTGCTGCTCACGGCAGCGGGCTACGCGCCCGACCCGGACGGGCCGCCGGTACTGGACCTCGACGATCCGGCGGTCGCCGACCGTATCGAGCGTCGGCCGGTGGGTGCGCCCCGGGTGCGCCGCCATCCCGACCACTGCGCCTACATCATCTTCACCTCGGGTTCCACGGGTGAACCGAAAGGCGTCGCCGACACCCATCGCGCGCTGGTCAGTTACTTCGCCGACCATCGGGAGCGCGTCTACCGGCCGGCGGTGCGCGCACTCGGCCGGCCGCTGCGGATCGCGCACGCCTGGTCGTTGAGTTTCGACGCCTCCTGGCAGCCCATGATCGGACTGCTCGACGGGCACAGCGTGCAGGTGTTCGGCGAGGAGACGATGCGCGACGCCGCCGGACTGGTCGCGGGACTGACCCGGTTCGGGATCGACATGATCGATACGACACCGTCGATGTTCCGTCAGCTGGAGGCCACCGGGTTGCCGGACGGACAGCTAGCGGTTCTCGCGCTCGGCGGCGAAGCCATCGACGCGCGACTGTGGGCGCGGCTGCGCTCCCTGTCCGGTATCGCGGTGCACAACTGCTACGGGCCGACCGAGACGACCGTGGAGGCGGTGGTCGCCAATGTGACCACGCCCCGGCCGGGCGACCCGGATCCGGACTCGGCCACCATCGGCCTGCCGACCGCCGGAATGGCAGCCTACGTACTGGATTCGCGGTTGCGTCCGGTTCCGGTCGGTGCGGTGGGAGAGCTGTATCTGTCCGGGCCGCAGGTCGCCCGCGGCTATATCGGGCGCCCCGCGGCCACGGCCGGACGCTTCGTCGCCGATCCGGTTCGCGCCGGGGACCGGATGTACCGCACCGGTGACCTGGTGCGGCACCGCCCGCACGGCGGGCTCGAATATCTGGGACGTGCCGATGATCAGGTGAAGATCCGCGGCTACCGGATCGAGATCGGCGAGGTGGAGACCGCGCTGCGGGATCTGCCCGGTATCGCCGCCGCCGCCGCGATCGTGCACCGCCGGGGCGACAGCGCGGGTCTGGTCGGATTCCTGGTGCCCGAGCCCGGTGCGCCGGTGGACCCGCCACGTCTGCGCACGGCCCTGGCCGAAGTGCTGCCCGCCTATATGGTTCCCGGGCGGCTCACGGTGCTGGCGGAGCTACCGGTCAACGCGAATGGCAAACTCGACGTCCGCGCACTGTCCGCTCGTGCCGCGGAACTCGTGCGCGAGCAGCGCCGGGAAGGGGTGCCGGCAGCGCCGTCCACTCCGACCGAGCAGGCACTCGCCGCGGTACTCGCCGAGGTGTTCGACGGTGGTGCACCGGGTGTCGACGACGATTTCTTCGGTCTCGGAATGGACAGTATCGTCGCGATCTCGCTGGTGAACCGGGCCCGGCGGCACGGTCTGGCGGTGACACCCCGAATGGTGGTGACAGCGCCGACCATTCGCGATCTGGCGGCCGCGATCGACGCGGGCGCGGCCGTGGCGGCGGAATCGGACGAACCCGATTACGGGGCGGTGCCGCCGCTGCCGATCGTGTCGTGGATGTACGCGCAACCGCACTACCGGCGGCTCGCGCAGGGCGTACTGCTGACCATCCCGGACGGGATGGCGCGTGCCGAGCTGGAGACGGTACTGCAGGCCGTGCTGGACGGGCACGACACGCTACGGGCGGTACTTTCCGAAACCCCGGATGGTCCGAGGCTGGTCACCCGGGAGCCGGGCACCGTCGCCGCGGCTGCCGTACTGACCGATCTCGAACTCGACTCCGGTCGCACCGGATCCGAGGTCGCGGAGACGATCGGTGGTGTGGCCCGCGCGGCGCTCGACGAACTCGATCCGGCCGGCGCCCAACTGGTGCGCGCGCTGCGTTTCCGTGGCACGCCCCGTGGCGACCTGCTGCTGCTGGCCGTCCACCACTTGGCGGTGGACGTGGTGTCCTGGAGCATTCTCATCGCCGATCTCGCGCAGGCCTGGGAGCAGGTCGTGGCGGGTGGGACTCCGAAGGTCTCCGGGGAGCACACCTCGTACCGGCGGTGGTCGCAGCTGCTGTGGCAGCGGGCCGGGCAACCGGAGGTACTCGCACAACGCGACTACTGGGTGGCGCAGGTCCAGGCCCCCGATCCGGTACTGGGCGAGCGCGCACCGCGCGCGAGCGATACCTGGTCGTCCCTGCGGTTCACCGAGGTACCGACCTCGGCGGCGGCCACCGCGCGGATCCTGGAGGCCGCGACCGGGCCGGACGGTGTCCGCGATCTGCTGCTGTCCGCGCTGACCGCGACGCTGGCGTCGTGGCGGCGGGAACGCGGCCACGATCACCGCACCGGGGCGCTGATCGCCATGGAGAGTCACGGGCGGCCCGATATCGTGGCCGGTTGCGATACCTCCGCGACGGTCGGCTGGTTCTCGAATGTGTACCCGGTCCGGCTCGGCGCGGACGAGTACGCCGTGGATGTGGACCGGGCCGAGACCGAACCGGACGCGGCTCGCGCGCTGCTGGAGTCGGTGGCCGCGCGGATGCGCGAGATCCCCGAACAGGGTTTGGATTTCGGGCTGTTGCGCGAGATCGTGGGCGTCCCGGAACTGGCCGGTGCCGCGGATCCGCAGGTCGAATTCAACTATCTCGGGCGCCTGGACC
The DNA here is from genome assembly GCF_014645735.1 of Nocardia jinanensis. Classification (GTDB taxonomy): domain Bacteria; phylum Actinomycetota; class Actinomycetes; order Mycobacteriales; family Mycobacteriaceae; genus Nocardia; species Nocardia jinanensis. Next base: position 34,885 of record NZ_BMMH01000009.1, read on the forward strand.
TCGGCGGATACGGCGAGGGCGATTGGTCGATGATCACCGATCCCGACCTGGCGGCGGCATTGCCGGTGGATACCGAACCCGATCTGCCCGTGCGCTATCCACTGAGTCTCATCGCCACCGTCGAATCCACCTCGGAAGGCCCGCGGCTGATGACCCGCTGGCGGTGGAGCGAAGGACCGTTCACCGGGGCCGAGATCGACCGGCTGGCCGAATTGTGGCGCCGGGCCCTCGCCGCATTGGCACCGCTGCCCGCGGACCACATCGCACGGGAGTCGTGAGAACCCGTGCACCTATTCGTCATCGAGCCCCGCAGCAGAGGGTCGCGTATTTCGCTGGACCCGTCTCTGCCGGCCGGGCACCGGACCGGGATGTTCCGGTCGTTTCGACACAGCACCAGAGCGGAGTGATCGTATGCAGAGTCCAGGGTGGATCAGGAAGTTCCACAGATCGAAAGCGGCCGAGCCGCTACCGCTGCTGATCTTTCCGCACGCGGGGTCGGGAGCCTCGGCCTACCGGGCCCTCTCCAAGGCCTTCAGCGCGGATTTCGATGTCTTCGTCTTCCAGTATCCCGGCCGCCAGGACCGGGCGAACGAACCGGCGCTCACCTCGCTGGTCGATATCGCCGCCGGTGCTTTCGCGGAGTTCCGGGCCGCGGGGGCGCACCACGGACTGCCGTTCGTCACCTTCGGGCACAGTATGGGTTCGCTGGTCTCCTTCGAATTCGTACAACTCGCCGAGGCGGCGGGCCTGCCGGTGAACCAGGCTGTGATCTCCGCGGCGGTCGCGCCCTGCCGCGGCGCCCATCGCAAACCGGCGCCGACCGACGACGACGAACTGCTCGACCATCTGGCGAAACTCGAGGGCACCGGCTCCGACGTGCTCGCCAGCCGTGAGCTGATGCGGATGGCGCTTCCCGCCATCAAGGCCGACCACCGGGCTTCCGACGACTACCGCTGCGATCCCGAGGTGAAGATCGCCACCCGGATCCACGCGATCGGCGGTGACCGCGATCCGATCGTCAGCATCGCCGATCTCAACGGCTGGCGCCGCCACAGCGACGAGGTCGAGGTCACGGTGTTCGACGGCGGCCACTTCTACCTCAACGACCATATCGCCGCCCTCGCCGGGCTGGTGGCGATGAGCGCACGCTCGGGATCGAACGCATGACACGAGGATCAGCAATGGCTCAGGAATCCGATATCGACCATGTCGTCATCGCCGGTATGGCCGTGGAGGCGCCCGGCGGGATCGAAGAACCCCGTGCGCTGTGGGACGCGCTCGTGGCATCCCGGGAACTCATCGGCTCGTTCCCGCGCGACCGCGGCTGGGATGTCGACGATCTGCTCTCGGTGCACCGCCACGAGGGCTGGAGCCGGGTCGGCGACGCCGGCGGATTCCTGACCACCGCCGCCGAATTCGATCGCGCGGTCTTCGGTCTCGGCAAACGCGACGCTGTCGCCGCCGATCCACAGCAGCGGGTGATGCTGCGGACTGTGTGGCGCGCGCTGGAGAACGCCGGTATCAATCCCGGGGACCTCGCGGGCGAGGACGCCGGGGTCTTCCTCGGTGCCTCGCCGATGGAGTACGGTCCGCGCGGGTCCGTGGTGCACGAGTACTCCGGCCATCGGATCATCGGCTTCAGTACGTTCGGCATGTCCGGCCGGGTCTCGCACAGCCTCGGGCTGATCGGGCCGTCGGTGAACGTCGATTCCGCGTGCGCGTCGTCGCTGACGGCGATTCATCTGGCGGCCGCGGCCGTTCGCGCCGGAGAATGTGACTGGGCCGTGGCAGGTGCGGTGAGTGTGATGGGCTCGCCCGGGGCCTTCTACGAGTTCGCCAAGTTGAATGCCCTTTCCGACGACGGGCACTGCCGTTCCTATGCCGACAACGCATCCGGCACGTTGTGGGGTGAAGGCGCGGGAGTGGTGGTGCTGGAACCGGAATCGCGGGCCCGGCGACTCGGGCACCGGATCTACGGCCGGATCCTGGCCTCCCACCACAATCACAACGGTGCGGGCAGACCGATTCTGGTGCCCCGCACCGACGCCCAGGAACGGGTGATCCGCAAGACGATCGCCACGGCGGGTATCGATCCCGCGACGGTGGGCATGATCGAGGGACACGGCACCGCCACTCGCGCCGGCGACCCGGTCGAAATCCGCGCGCTGCAGAACACCTACGGCGAGGCGGGCTCGCCGGCCCTGCTCGGTTCGGTGAAGGCCAATACCGGCCACGCCCAGGCCGCTGCCGGGATGCTCGGCCTGACCAAACTTCTGCTGTCCGGTCTGCACGGACAGATACCACCCACTCTGTACGCCGATACGCCGACGACCCGCGTCGACTGGGATCGCACCGGCCTGCGGCTGGCCGCCGAACTCACCGAGTGGAAACCGGTGGACGGATACCGCTACGGCGCCATCTCGTCGTTCGGAGCCGCCGGAGCCAATGCCCACGCGATCATCGCGATGCCTGCCTGTGAGGAGAACGGCGATGTCTAGCCATCGGATGCCCGACGGGTCGATCCCGGTCCTGTTGTCGGCGGATACGCCGGACCTGCTGCGCGAGGAGGCGGCCGCGATCCTGGCCTACGCACACGAGCACACGGCGGTCACCGCGGGCGAAATCGCCGATATGCTCTTGCGCACCCGGGTGCCGCGCCGCCAACGGGCCTTGGTGCTGGTGCGGGACCAGGAGACCCTGGCCGCCGCGTCGGCCGCGGTCGCCGCCGGACGTGAGCACAGCGCGGTGATTCGCAGCAGTGCCGTTGTCGCCCGCAAGCACACCTTCGTCTTCCCCGGGCAGGGTGGGCAGCGGCCGGGTATGGGGAAGGTCTTCTACGACGGGTCATCCGCCTACCGCGACGAAGTGGATCGCTGTGCCGCCGAGTTCGGCGAACTGTTCGGTGCCGCGCCACTGGATTATCTGCTCGATGACTCCGTAGCGGCCGACGATTCGGCCCGGATCGTGCAACCCGCGCTGTTCCTGCAGATGGCGGGGCTGGCCGCGCTGTGGCGTTCGGCCGGTGTGGAACCTGCGTCCGTGGTCGGGCACAGCCAGGGCGAGATCGCCGCGGCGTACGTAGCCGGGAAGATGAGTCGCCGGGACGCGCTGCTGGTCGTGGGCGCCCGGGCCGAGGCGGTCGACCGGATCGCCCCCGACGATTACGCGATGGCGGTCGTCGAGGCCGACCGCGAGGAGGCCGAGGCCCTGCTGGCGCGGCGGTCCGGCTGGGCCGAGGTGTCGGTGGTCAATTCGCCGCGCATGGTGGGTATCTCGGGGGATCGCGAAGTGGTGGGCGAGGTGGTCGATACTCTCGCCGAGGCGGGTCGGTTCAGCCGCGTCATCCGGGTCCGGTACCCAGCGCACACCGGCATGGTCAACAGCCTGCGCGCCGATCTGCGGGCGGGACTGCACGGCCGGTTGACCGAGCAGTATTTCCTGGACAGCGCGGTCGGCGCGTTCGGTGCCACTCTGGGCGAGGCGTTCCCCACCGAGGTGACACTCGACGACTACTGGTTCTGGAACCTGCGCAACACCGTCCGGTTCGATCAGGCGATCGCGGCCGCGGTGGAAGCCGGGGCGGACTCGTTCGTGGAACTGGCCGAACATCCCACCCTGCAGCTTCCGGTCCGGGAGAACCTGGAAACCCTGGCGGCACCGGCCGAGACCACCACGGCGGCGCCCGCGACGGTCACCGGCACCTCCAGCCGGACCGCCGAGGACCTCACACTGTTCACCCGGAACCTGGCGACGCTGGCGGTGAACGACCAGAACTACCGCTGGTCCGCACTGGCCACGGAGACCGGGGTACCCCGCCCACCTCTCCTCGATTTCCCGAATATGCGGATGAGCCGGCAGCGGCTGTGGTTGACCCTCGGATCGAGCACCGCACCGGCACCCCGGCCGCCCGCCGCGACTCCGGCGGCCCTGGCGCCGGTGGCGGCGACCCCGGAGACCGCACGCGTGATCCCGGCTCAGCTGCTGATCGAGCAGTGGACCAGGCTGACGCGGCGAAAGCTGGTGGCGCCGCGTGCCATCGGCCTGGTGGACGCCTCCGGTACGTGCGCCGAACTGGCCGACGCGCTGTGCGCCGAGGCGGAGAACCACGGCGCGAGCGCCCGGGTCGTCGCCGCCGATGCCGGTGACGACCGCGCCGGCATCGATGCGATCGTCGTCCTGCTGCCCGCGGCCTCGGATCAGGATATGAGCGAAGCGGTCGCGGAATTCTTCGGCACGCGGGCCTGGTGGACCGAGCCCGATCCGGCGGTTACCGACTATTGGCTGGTCACGGTGGGCGGCGAAGCGGTACTTCCCGGCGACCGGCCGCATCCGGTGCCCGCGGCCGCGGCGGCCGGTTTCCGGTCGGTCGGCGCCGAATATCCGGGAATCGCCTTCCGCCATCTGGACCTCGCCACGGCGACCGCGGATACGGCGGCGGCGGTGCTCAGCGCCCTGCACACCGCCGACGAAGCCGAGCTGGCCGTCCGTGACGGAAACCTCTACGCGAAGCGACTGTCCGAGACCGAGCCCGCCGCGGATCCGATCGGCGTACCGCGCAATGTGCTGATCACCGGTGGCACCGGCAAGGTCGGCCTGGAATTCTGCGCGCATTTCGCTCGCGTCGGCACGCAGCGGATCACCCTGATCAGCCGGTCGGGTGAAACAGCGGAGGTGACGCGGAAACTGGCGCCCATCCGGGCGAGCGGTGCCGATGTGCGGGTGCTGTCCTGTGACGTCGGTGATCCGGTCGCGGTACGGGCCGCGGCCGCCGGGTTCGGCGACGTGCCGATCGATTTCGTGCTGCACGCCGCGGCCGACTACGCGGGGATCGAGGGCATCGAACTGGCCGAGCTCTCCCGTGCGCAGGTCGTCGAACTGCTGCGAGCCAAGGTCGGCGGTCTCACGAATGTGCTGGACGCGCTGCCGTCGGCCGCGAGCGCCCGGGTGCTGCTGTGCTCCTCGCTGGCCGCGACACTGGGCGGCCGCGGCACCGTCGTCTATTCGGCGGCCAACCGGATGCTGGACGCCCTCGCCCACCGGCTGCGCGCCGCGGGCGTGGACTGTGTTTCGGTGCAGTGGGGGCAGTGGGCGGTCCATGAAGGTGTGGGCGCTTCGGATATCGCGAAACTGGCCGATGTCGGGTATCTGCCGATGCGTTCGGCCGACGCCATCGCGCGGGGACTGAGCTTGCCCGCCGGAAATGCGGTGATCACCGCATTCGATTGGGACCGTGGCCGTTCGGTGTTCGGCGCGTTCGGCCACGGACCGCTGCTCTCCGGTCTGGTCACCCCGGCGGCCGGGATGCGCACAGATCCGATGCCGGACTCGGCAGTCGTACCGGCCGCTGCTGCCGCGGTCTCCCCGGCTCAGCGGATCGTGGCGCTGTTCGCGCACGTGCTCGGCGAGGACGATCTCGCGTCGATCGATACCACCCGGTCGCTGGTCGCGCTCGGTCTGGATTCGCTACAGGCCCTGGAACTGCGCCGCCTCGTCCAGCAGGAATACGGCTACGAACTGCCGGTCGGCGATCTGGTCGGTGGGGCCTCGCTCGACGATGTGGTCCGGCTGGTCGGGGACCGGCCCGCACTGCGGTCGCCGCGGGCCGCGACGGCACCGGTGGCATCCGGTGCCGATTCCGCGCGAACGGCGCCGCGTACCGAGGCACGCCCGGTGCCGTCCGCGCCGCTGGACACGGCGGATCTCGGTGAACGGGTCCGCTGGGCGGCCGAACAGGTCGTGCCCGCGGAGCTGGACAGCGAGCGCTTGCGCTCCGCCCGGCACGATCTCGACCTGTTCGGTGCGCACGCCATGCACCGTGCCCTGGAACCGGTCCTGCGAGATCGAGCCGTGCACACCGTCGCGGATATCGCCGAACGACTGAAGGTCGCCGAGCGGCACCGCTGGCTGCTGCGGCAGTGGCTACAGGAACTCACCCGGCACGGATCCCTGGCCGGCGATCCGGACAGCGGCTACCGCTATGTCCGCGAGATACCCGTTCCGGCCAGGAAAGAACTGGTGCAGGCCTGCACGGAGCTGGGGTACGCGCCCCAGCTCGCCACCTTCCTCGGCGGCACCAACGAACATCTGACCGAACTGGTCCAGGACCGGATGCGGGTACAGGAGTTGCTGTTCCCGGACGGGGACATGTTCACCGCGGAGGCGACCTATCGCGAGAACGCGATCAGCCGCTACCTCAACCACGCCGCGCGTGAGATCGTCGCCGGGACGGTCACCCGGCTGAGCGGCGACCGGTCGCCGGTGCGGATCCTGGAACTCGGCGCGGGTGTCGGCGGAACCACCGACGATGTCGTGGCCGGTCTGACCGAGCTGCCCGTCGAATACCACTTCACCGATGTCTCGAACTTCTTCCTCGACGCGGCGCGTCTGCGGTTCGCCGACCGGCCGTGGATGCGGTTCGCCATCGTGGATATGAACGCCGATCTCGCGCGGCAGCCGCGCTACGACCTCGTGATCGCCTCCAACGTGCTGCACAACGCCCATCACATCGGGCATACGCTGCGCGAACTGCGCGAACTGCTGAATCCCGGGGGCGCCGTGGTGTTCATCGAGACGGTGGTGGCGCACAGCCAGTTGCTGACCTCGGTGCACTTCCTCATGTCGCCCGCGCCCGGGCAGCCGCATGCGGGGGCCACGGATGTGCGGGCCGGCACCGATCGGATCTTCCTGACCCAGGACGAATGGGTGGACCAGCTCGCGGCATCGGGTCTGCGGCCGATGCTGGTGCTGCCGGACGACGATCATCCCCTGGCGCTGCTGGATCAGCGTGTGTTCGCCGCCGTACGCGATGCGTAGACGGCCCCGGATGTGAACGAATAGAAGTCGCCGGGTCGGCGGCTCGGAACTCCCAGGATGGAGAACACGATGTCAGAGAAACAGGCGGACTCCGGCGATGCGATAGTCGTCGAGTCCGTCGTGAAGTCGTTCGGCGAGGTGAAAGCGCTGCGCGGGATCGACTTCCGCGTACCGGCCGGGAGCGTGCTCGGCGTGCTCGGCCCCAACGGGGCGGGTAAGACCACCACGGTTTCGGTGCTGTCCACGCTCATCCGGCCCGATTCGGGCCGGGCGGTGGTGGCCGGGTACGACGTCGTCCGCGACGCCGCCGAGGTACGGAAATCGATCATGCTCACCGGCCAGTACGCGGCGCTGGACGAAATGCTCACGGGCCGGGAGAACCTGGTGCTGTTCGGGCGGTTGCTGGGCCTGCGCAGCAAGGCGGCTCGGCAGCGGGCCGGTGAATTGCTGGAACGCTTCTCGCTCACCGAAGCGGCCGACCGGCGGGTAGGGCAGTACTCCGGCGGTATGCGCCGCCGTATCGATATCGCGTGCGGGCTGGTGCGTTCGCCCCGGGTGGTGTTCCTCGACGAACCCACCACCGGCCTGGACCCGGTGAGCCGCCAGCAGTTGTGGGCGCTGGTCCGCGAACTCAAAGCCCAGGGCGTCACCATCCTGCTCACCACTCAATACCTGGAGGAGGCGGATGCGCTCAGCGACAACATCATCGTCGTCGACAGGGGCACGGTGATCGCCGAGGGCACCGCCGACGTGCTCAAGGCCCGTTCGGGTTCGAGCTACTGCGAGGTCGTGCCGGTGGACCCCGCAGACGTACCCGCCGTGGTGGCCGCACTGTCGCCGCTGTCGGAATGCACCGTCGCCGACTCCGCGGACCGGGTCTCGTTGCCCGCACCCGACGGTGCCGCGACCCTGACCGCCGCGCTGGCCCGGCTGACCGAGGCCGATATCGAACTGATCGATATCGCGCTGCGGCGGCCGTCGCTGGACGAGGTCTTCATCCGGCTCACCACCCGGACCGCGCAGACCGAGCCGGTAGAGGCCACGCCATGAGCGAGTCGGGGTCGGAGGCGGTAGCGAAGCGTGACCCAGAGTCCTCGCTCGTGCCCGATGGGAACAGTACGAATGTCGCGGTGGAGTCGGTGGCGGGCCCGTCGGAAAGCTTGCAGGTTCCACCCGGTATGCAGTGGGCCGCGCTGAGCGAGCGGTCGATCCGGGCGGCGGTGCGGGAGGGCGATCTGATCCTCGCCTTCGCCGCGCCGCTGACCTTCTTCGTCTGTTTCTATGTGCCGCTGCGGAAATCCGTGGAGGCCGGCGGTGTCGACTACGCGCAGTATCTGCTGCCGTTGATCGTCGTGCACGCGATGTTCTTCAGCTCCATGTTCGCCGCCGACCGGGCAGCCCGTGAAGTCGCCGAAGGTATGGGCACCCGGCTGCGCGCCATGCCGGTGGCCCCGTGGGTGCCGCCCGCCGCCCGGGTTTCGGCGAACCTGGCCCGCGCGATCACCGCGATCTTCGGTGCGCTGGTGATCGGGTCACTGTTCGGGTTCCGCTTCCACGGCCTGGTACCCGCCCTGGTGTTCCTGGGTCTGGTCCTCGGGTTCGGGGTGGCGATGATGCTGGCCACCGACGCGCTCGGTACCGCGACCGCCAACCCGCAGGTAGGCGCCACGGTGCTGTTCGTCCCGCAACTCCTGCTGGTCATGGTCTCGACCGGTTTCGTACCGGCCGAAGGTTTCCCGGGCTGGATCCAGCCGTTCGTGCGCAACCAGCCGGTATCGCAGGTGGCCGACGCATTGCGCGGGCTCGCCGACGGACGCTGTCCGGATGGCCTGCCGGTCGCCGTGGCCTGGGTCGTGGGTCTGCTCGTGGTGGGCGCTGCTCTGGCGGTATGGACGGAAAGGAAGCGGCGGTGACCACATTTCTGGATCAGGCGCTGGTGGAGACCGGGCGTCTGCTGCGGCGCTGGAGCCGCCAGCAGGAGGTGCTGTCCACCACCCTGGTGCTGCCGATCCTGTTGCTGCTCATGTTCGAACTGGTGCTCAGCCGCACGCTCGGCACCAGCGACGGCGCGGAGCCGCTCTACGGTTTCGTACCGTTGATCGCCATCGCGGGCGCCATGTACGGCGCCATGGGCACCGGGGAATCACTGTTCGGGGAGCGCCAGAGCGGATTGCTCCGCCGGTTCTGGGTGCTGCCTGTGCATCGGGCCAGCGCGCTGCTGGGCCGGTTGATCGCCGAATGCGCGCGCGCCACGGTCGCGACCCTGCTGGTGGTCGTGGTCGGGATACTGCTGGGCCTGCGGTTCGACAACGGCTGGATCGGGGTGTTCGGGGTGATCGCGGTCCCGGTGATCGTGGTCGCCGGATTCACCCCGCTTGTGGTCGCGGTCGGGGTGAGCCGGGCCGGTGGTCAGGCCGTGCAGGTATTCGCGATCGTGGTGCTGGTCGGCATGTTCTTCAATTCCGGTTTCGTACCGCTGGAGAACTATCCGGGCTGGTTGCAACCCATCGTCCGGGGCCAGCCGATGAGCTGTGCGATCGAGACGATGCGCGGGTTCCTGCTCGGCGGGCCGGTCGCCACGCCGCTGATACAGACCGTGGCCTGGGCGGTGGGAATGATCGCGGTATTCGGGGCACTCGCCGTGCGTGGTTACCGGAAGGCGGCCGAGAGCTGATCTCTGATCCGGGAGGTCCGGGGTTCGGCGACGGCGTCCTCCGAATTCCGGTGCCGGTGATTCTCGGGTCTGCCCGACGCGGACAGTCCGCCGTAGCGTGCCGATATGCGTCGAATTACCCTGCTACTGTGCGTTATCGGTGCCGCGATGGCCGGTTCGATCGGTCTGGCGTCACCCGCGAAGGCGGAGTCGGTCGAATCCACGCCGCTGCGCACCCTGTCCAGCGGCCTCTGTGTGGGCGAAGTGCGAGTGACCGCGTCGGCCGGGCCCGAGCCCGGAACGGCCGTGATCTCGGTACCCCCGGTTTCCAGCCTGTTCGGGATCCCGGCGCTGTCCGGCGCGTGTTCGTTCGACCTGATCGTGCGCTGGCGCAACCTCGACACCGGGGCGAGTGGAGCCGATCAGATCCGGGAAACCGTCGGTAGCCCAGGATGCGATATCTTTATCTGCTCCGCGTGGCGCATCCACCCGGGATGGGGCCGCATCGCCATCGAGGTCGCGTCGAATCTTCCGCACTTGCCCGGCTCGGCCGAGCTCCTAATTCCCTGAACCGGGCAGGCGCGGGTCCGAACCGGAGGACGGAGGGGTGGACCGTCCCCCCGGGCCTCACAGCTCGATGCGCTGGTCTTCCGACAGGAAGAGCTTGTCCGATTCCACCACGCCGAAGGTCCGGTAGAACTCGGCGATATTACGGACCACCTGATTCACCCGGAACTCGTCGGGCGAATGGGTATCGCCGGCCAGCAGTCGTTCGGTGACCTCGGGGGTCGATTTGGAGCGCCAGATCCGAGCGTAGGAATTGAACATGGTGTGGAAGTCGGGGTTCGTGACACCCTGACGCTGTGCGGCGATCCGGTAAGCGGCCAGCGCGATCTGCAGCCCGCGCAGATCGGCCAGGTTCTCGCCTACGGTGAGCGCGCCGTTCACATGCTGTTCCGGGGACAGGCCCTCGGGGACCAGTGCGTTGTACTGCTCGATGAGCTGTTGGGATTTGGCGTCGAAGGCGTCGCGGTCGGCGGGGGTCCACCAGTCGCGCTGGTTGCCGTCACCGTCGAACTTCGAGCCCTGATCGTCGAATCCGTGGCCGATCTCGTGCCCGATCACCGCACCGACCCCGCCGTAGTTCACCGCGAGCTCGGCGTCCTTGTCGAAGAACGGTGGTTGCAGGAAAGCAGCGGGGAAGACGATCTCGTTGTTGGTGGCGGAGTAGTAGGCGTTCACCGTCTGCGGTGAGGCGCTCCACTCGGCTTTGTCCACCGGTTTCCCCAGCCGGTCGAAGGACCGCTTCACCTCGAAATCGTTGACGGCGCGCAGCGATTCGATCAATTTGCCGCGGGTGACCTTCAGGCCGGAATAGTCCACCCATTTGTCGGGATATCCGAGCTTGGCGCCGATTTTGTCCAGCTTCTCGATCGAGGCGTTGCGGGTCTCCGGAGACATCCAGGTGGAGTTGGTGAAATTCTCCCGGTAGGCCGACATCAGATCGTCGACCATCGCCTGCACCCGTTCCTTGGCCTCGGGCGGGAAATGCTTGTCCACGTACAGTTTGCCCAGCTGTTCGCTCAGATTGCTGTCCACCGAGCCGACGGCCGATTTCCACAGTTCCGGGCGCTGCTTCAGCCCCGACATCAGCCGCCCGTTGAAATCGAAATTGGCGTCGGAGATTTCCTTGGGCAAGACGTTGGCGTAGGTCTTGAGCACTGCGAGCTTCAGATAGTCCTGCCAGATCGCGATATCGGTCGCGGCCCAGATCTTGCCCGCCTCGGTGACGAACGACGGCTGGTTCACCACCACCTTCGCGAACAGATCCTGCGGCCGGTCGGTGATACCCCGCAGCCACGGAACCCAGTCGTATTCCGGGGCAAGCGCCGTGGCCTTGTCCCATTCGAGGACGTTGTAGGTGGCCTCGGCGTCGCGATTGCGGACGTTGTCCCAGTGGGCGGCGGCGATCCGGGTCTCCAGGTCCAGCAGCCGTCCGGCGATCCCGGCCGGGTCGGGCAGATCCGCACCCTTGGCCAGGCGTTCCAGGTAGGTCCGGTAGCCGGCGAGTTCTTCGGCGAACTGCGGGTCGCGGTAGTACTGCTCGTCCAGACCGAGCCCCGATTGGCCGATCGAGGGGATATAGGCGGAGGAGTTCTTCTGGTCGATGCTCACCCCGATACCGATCAGCCCGCCGATCGGCAGCCGGCCCATCACCTCGGCCAGGGCCGGTTTGTCCTTCGCGCCCTCGATCTCGGCGAACATCGAATCCAGCGGAGTCAGGCCGAGCCGTTCGATCTCGTCCAGGTTCATCCGGGCGTCGAAGAGGTCGCGGATCTGCTGGGCCTCGGTCCCGTCCTCGGGGTCGCTGATGCTCTCGATGATCTCCCGCAATTGCTGCTGGGTGCGCTCACCGGCCTCGCTGAACGCGCCGTAGGAGGTCTTGTCCGGCGGTAGCTGATATTCGCGCAACCAGGTGCCGTTGACGTGCCGGTACAGGTCGTCCTGGGGCCGGATCGCCGAATCGGAGCCGCTCATATCGACCGAGACCAGGCTCTTCGTTTCCGCCTCGGAACACGAGGCCAGCCATGCGGCCGCGGGGGCCAGCCCCAGGGCGACCAGGAATCCACGGCGATCGAGCACGAACCGACGATCCGATGATTTCAACGAAACCTCTCCCCGATGCGGGACCCGCACCTCTTCTAGGCGAACCGGCCCCATGAGGCTACCGGCGCCCCATCCTGAAGTCGCGCCCGGAGACACCGACCAGTCCGGCCCCGGGGTCGTAGGCATCAACAGCCGGGGCGCCGCCTGCTTCTGGAACGAAGGAGCGAGGCGGCCGAGTGTGTGGTCGGCCGTCCATTGATCGCCGACCTGAGCCCGCCCGTGTGGTGGTCCTATCCAGGTGGTCGAGGCGCACCACGCACAAATCTTCCGTCTACTCCGGACGGTCCACCTCCGCAGGCGGGCCCGCCCCGCGGCGCCGAAGGTGCCGCCGATAAACACAGCCCCGATTTCGGTTCTAGCTGCGGATTCGCTATCCTTGATCGGTTGCCTGCGGGCCCGGTGCCCGCGATTCGGCCGTGAACCCCCGGTGGTTGATCGTCTAGATCGGATAGAACCGCTGGTAGGCGCGCGTTCGGGTGGTGACAGACCATGCCCGTCGGGTCGGCAATCCGGCGTGCTTATCGTCCAGGTCGAGGAGGCTGAAGTGATTCAGCAGGAGTCGCGGCTGCGCGTCGCCGACAACACGGGTGCCAAGGAGATTCTCTGCATCCGCGTTCTCGGTGGTTCGTCGCGCCGCTATGCCGGTATCGGCGACGTCATCGTCGCCACCGTGAAAGAAGCCATCCCCGGCGGCAACGTCAAACGGGGTGACGTGGTGAAGGCCGTCGTGGTGCGCACCACCAAGGAACGGCGCCGTCCGGATGGTTCCTACATCCGTTTCGACGAGAACGCCGCCGTGCTCATCAAGCCGGACAACGATCCGCGCGGCACCCGCATCTTCGGCCCGGTCGGGCGCGAGCTGCGCGACAAGAAGTTCATGAAGATCGTTTCGCTGGCCCCGGAGGTGCTCTGATATGAAGGTGCACAAGGGCGATACCGTGCTCGTCGTCTCGGGTAAGGACAAGGGCGCCAAGGGCAAGGTCATCCAGGCCTTCCCGAAGGACAACCGGATCCTGGTCGAGGGCGTGAACCGGATCAAGAAGCACGTCGCGGACTCCGCGAACCTGCGTGGCGCGTCCTCGGGCGGCATCGTGACCCAGGAAGCAGCCATCCACGTCTCCAACGTGATGGTCGTCGACTCGGACGGTAACCCGACCCGGATCGGCTACCGCACCGACGAAGAAACCGGCAAGCGGGTTCGGATCTCCCGTAAGAACGGGAAGGACATCTGATATGACCACCTCCGAGAAGGTGCAGCCCCGGCTCAAGCAGCGCTACCGCGAAGAGATCAAGGACGCGCTGAACACCGAGTTCGCCTACCCGAACGTCATGCAGATCCCCGGCGTGGTCAAGGTCGTGGTGAACATGGGTGTCGGCGACGCCGCCCGCGACGCGAAGCTGATCAACGGCGCGGTCGAGGACCTGGCCCTGATCACCGGTCAGAAGCCGCAGATCCGCAAGGCCACCAAGTCCATCGCGCAGTTCAAGCTGCGTGAGGGGATGCCGATCGGCGCCAAGGTCACCCTGCGTGGCGACCGGATGTGGGAGTTCCTGGACCGGCTGGTCTCGATCGCCCTGCCCCGTATCCGCGATTTCCGCGGTCTGTCGCCCAAGCAGTTCGACGGCAACGGCAACTACACGTTCGGCCTGAGCGAGCAGTCGATGTTCCACGAGATCGATGTGGACAAGATCGACCGTCCGCGCGGTATGGATATCACCGTTGTCACCACCGCGACCAACAACGAAGAAGGCCGTGCCCTGCTGAAGCACCTCGGCTTCCCGTTCAAGGAGAACTGAGACATGGCCAAGAAAGCACTGGTCAACAAGGCCAACCGCAAGCCGAAGTTCGCTGTGCGCGCCTACACCCGCTGCCAGCGTTGCGGCCGGCCGCACGCGGTGTACCGCAAGTTCGGCCTGTGCCGCGTATGCCTGCGTGAAATGGCGCACCGGGGCGAGCTGCCGGGCGTGCACAAGAGCTCCTGGTGAGCTGATCCGGCCGGATTCGTCCGGCCCGGACTTCATAGCGTGCGGAAGGGACCCGAGCTGCGGCTCGGGTCCCTTCTGTGCTTCCGTAGGTGTCGTGATCGTGAAATAGCGATCACGCAGCCCGGTTTCCCCGCCGGTGCGCCGCTCCCGGAGTTGATCGACCTCGATCGCCGCATCGGACAGGTCTCGCTCGGGAGTGGTTCCACAGGACGGTGCCGAGGCCCGGACCGCGGCAGATCGTCGCTGTCGCGGTAAGGCGAATCAGCTACGAAGCAGACCGCCGACGAGGAGTAGTAGAGACTGCTGGGCCTGTGCGCGGGCGGTGTCCTTGTCGTCGGCGTGGGCGACGATGAGGCCGGCCTCGGATACGGCGCTCAGGATGAGCTGTGCCAGGACCGGTACGGCGGTAGCGGTGATCAGGCCGGTATCGCGTGCGCGTTGCAGCTCGGTGGTGACGAGACCGAGGCCGTGGCGGGCTTCGAGTTCGCGCCACGCCTGCCAGCCGAGTACCGCGGGCGCGTCGAACAGGGCGATGCGGATCATCTCCGGTCGCTGGCAGATCTCCAGAAACGCGTTCAGGCCGGAAGCCATCGCGGTGAGGATGTCATCGGTGACCGGTGCCTGCAAGGCGTGTTCGATCTCGGTGGTGATCTCTGATTCGAGCCGCTCCAGGACGGCCAGGAACAGGCCGCGCTTATCGCCGTAATGGTGTTGCAGGGCACCTCGGGTGACTCCGGCCGCGGTGACCAGTTGCTCCGCGGAGGTGCCGGTGTATCCCTGCTCGGCGAACAGCCGCCGCCCGGCCTGTTCGAGCGAGGTCCGGGTGGTACGGGAGCGGTCCTCCTGGCTACGGCGTGGCATGCAGCCGAGTGAACTCCAGAATTCGCCGGGTGAGCAACTCGGGCTGATCCTCGGGTATCAACGTGTAGGAATCGTCGATGAGGTCCAATGTGGCAGCGGGTAGGTCGCGGACCAGGCGTTCGGCGAACGATACCGGGAACAGCTTGTCCTCTGCGGCCCAGACGACCAGCACCGGTACGGTCACCGATGCGAATCGGGTGGCGGCGTCCAGGGTGTAGCGGCGATGCGCGTGCAGCAGGAAACGACGCAGATCGTCGCGGATCGCGGCCGATTCGCGGCTGGGCCGGAGAAAGGAGTCGACTGTCGCGGGTGGGATCGGGTTCTTGGTCAATCGGCCCAGCGCCAGCGGTAGCCGCTGCACCATCCGGGAACGGAGGAGTTCGGTCGTGAGCCGGACCGCTCCGGGAACGCGGGCCAATCGTGGCAGCAGGGTGAACGGCTGCGGTAGGAAGCTCTCGTAGGAGTCCACCGCGGCGAGTACGACGCGGCCGATACGCTCCGGTTTGCGGGTCAGCAGAACCTGTGTGATGGCGCCGCCGGTGTCGTTGGCGACGATCGTGACATCGCTGAGTCCGAGGTGCTCCAGGAATTCGGCGATGAGGTCGGCCACTCCGGTCGGAGTGAGGTCCGCGTCCGGAACCGGGATCGAATGCGCACCGAGCGGCCAGTCCGGGGTGATGCACCGATAACCCGCCGCGACCACCTGTGGGACCACCTTCCGCCACAGGTTCGCGTTGACGAGCAGCCCGTGTACGAAGACCACCGGTGGTCCGCTGCCGGTATCGGCATAGCGGACGCTGCCGTCGTTCAGGTGCGCGATAGCGCGGGGGCCTAGTTCGCTTCTCATCGGTGTCCTCCTCGTCGGTCGGCCCCTCGATAGTTACATACATACTGAATGTATGTCTATGCTTCGAGGTAGATCGAGCTCGGTCGATGTCTGCGCCGGGGCTCCGGGCATGTGGGCGACCCGGCCGCTGTGTGGGTGGATGGTGGTGTCGAATGGGAACGCCGCAATCCCGGCCGGGCTGCGCAGGTCGGCCGGCGGAAGTCTCGGCAGTGGTGCATCCGGGCGGGGTCGGCATCGGGCGCCGGATCTGAAGCGGTAGCCGTTGCGGCATAGTCGAATTCGTTCCCAGTCACGAAGAGAACCGGATAAACCGGGCACAAACATCGTCGGTTAGTATCGGCGACTGTGAGGCATTTCGCGCGAGCGCCGCAGCTGCTGCGGGTACTCGTGCTCGTTTTCGCCGCGGTGGTGCTGACGCTGGAGGTCCGCGACGGCCAGATGGTCGACCCGCGGGAGACCACATACGTCTCGCTCGTGTTCTCCATTGTCGCGGCGAACAATTCGGCCGAGACCGAGGTCGAGCGGCCCGGCGAGACCGGCGGGCAGTCCGTGCACTGCCGCTATGCCTGCGTGCGTGCCGCCGTACCGCGCCCCCGGTTCGACGATCTGTGGCCGGTTGCGCTGGTGTTCCTCGGACTCGTTGTGGGGCTGCTGGATTCGGCGCGCCGCAGGCCGCGGATGGGCCTACCCGCGCCCGCTTCCGGCGCGGCCGGAGGGCGAATCCTGCTGCGCCTCTGCGTCTGTCGGAGATGACAGACCCACGCCGTATCGGTAGGGAGTTGCCCGCCGCCCGGTGAAAGCTGCCCCGCCCGAGGCCGTGCGATTCGGAAACAAAGGCGCGGGCGCTGATGTGATGCGCCTGTCGCGGGTGGTCACGGGCGTCTGCGCAACGCCGGATGCGGGCGAGCGGGTCGCGGCCGGAGGCCACCACTGCGTCCGTGCCCGCTGCGACGCATGGGTCCTCGGGTAACGAGCCGGTTCGGCTCGGTCGCGCAGCGCTTCGTGCTACGACCGGCACCGGGGGCGGCCTTCGCGCACCAGGGAGGCGTCGGTGGATGCGTCCGGCGAGGCGCACGGTCTTCGCGGCGCCGGGTACCGCAGAAAGGAACCCGCCGAACGAAAACAGCCCTTCTCACCCTCGGCTCGGATCCTCGGTCCATCTTTCGGCCGGGTCCCGTCGTCCGCCGCCGGCAACGGCGAAAGAGCCGATCGGACAATGCAATCGACACACACATAGGAGATATTCCGTGAGATTCCATCTTCCACTGACCGTCCTCGCCGCCTCGGCCGGCTGTCTCGTTCTCGGTAGCGGTCCGGCTTCGGCCCTGTCCGTGGATCGATCCGCTGAAGCGGTCACTGTGAACCTCACCGATGCGGAGGCTCGGGCGATCGAGGAACTGAACCTCGGACCCGTTCTGGGCGCGTTGCCGCCCAACTTCACCCCGGAAGCCGAACAGCGCCTCGGCGAGAGCATCACCGTCTACGCCGGCCGCGCCGCGGACCAGCCGGGATCGACCCTGTCGGTCATCATCGACGAGCCGATCGCGGCGCCGCCGGGTATCAGCGTGACTGTTACCCGCTGATCCGTGCCATTGCCCGGCCGGGGACGTTCGCCGGCCGGGCGATGCCGGGAACTCGGCGCTCGCGGGCAGTCGGGCCGGTCAGACCCAGACCGATGCCATCGTGAACGGATGTCCGCGCAGCTCGGCCCATTTGGGTTTCGCGGCGATCCAGGCATCGTCGATCGAGCTCTCGATGAGTTCGGCGAGCTGCCATCCGGCCGCGATTCCGGCCGTCACATGGTCGCCGACGGTGTGCAGGTGGGTGGATATCGCCAAGGGCTCGCCGTCGGGACCGGTGTAGTGAGTGGGCATGCCGGTGACCATCATGAACTGCGGGTGGTAGCTGACCAGGACGAAAGCACCGCCCGGGGCAGCCAGCCTGCGCGCCTCGGCATAGAACGGGGCGAGATCGGGCAGGTGTTCGTCGATCAGTGACGAGATCACGAGATCGTAGGTGGCGCCGGGGAAGCCGGTCGCCCGGACATCGCCGTGCGTCAGTTCGGCGTGCGCACCGCGCTCACGGGCGTGTACCAGCATGCCCTCGCTGAGGTCGATACCGTCGATACGCGCCGTGCTGCGCTCGCGTAGCCAGGCCGCGGTGCGGCCGGTGCCGCAACCCAGGTCCGCCACCCGGCGCAGCTCCGGCCATACCGGCCGGCGCAGGCGGTCGAGCAGCGCGAGATCCATATCGTCGAGGACGGTCCGCTCGTAGGTGGGTGCCCATCCGTCGTAGCCGGTGGCGACGTCGACCGTCCGATAGTGGCGACGGTCGAAATCGGCGAAGGTCGGCATGGCCACATCCTGCGGGGCGCGGCGGGGTTCGCGCAATGGAATTCCGGGAGCCCGTACCACCTCGCCATCGACGCTTCCGATATACGGCGCCGGCTGCCGGGCCGGGCCGCCGGTCCGTGCCGGGGCATCAGGCAATCGACCGATTGTGTTCGGGCTGCCGGGTACTTCGCTGTCAGGCGAAATGGGATTTGTAGATCTGGCCGTGCACGCCGACCGTGCGGTCCACGACCTGGGACACCGTGAAATCCGCCGCCGCGGAGAGGTAGGCGTAGGCGGTGGCGCGATCCATACCCTTCTCGTCTTCGAGGAAATCGAGCGCATTGACCACCGCGCGGCGCATGGCGACATTCAGATCGCTGGACTGGCCGTTCTGCGATCCGTCGGGGTCGGAGAGGCCGATGGGGATCCACGCCTCGTCGGTTTCGCCGAACGGGTACTGATAGGCGACCTCGGGCGCGTCCCCGGAACCGGGTTTACAGACGGTCAAGCGGAAGGTGCCGCGCAGTGAACCCTCCATAGCGGTGAGCGCGGCTTCGCCGTCGCCCATGGCCATATGCGGATCACCCACGTAGAACAGCGCGCCCTCGGCGAAAACCGGCAGGTAGAAGGCCGAACCGGCGCCGAGCAGCCGGATATCGATATTGCCGCCGCCGCGAGTCGGGGGAACAGAGTTGGCGGAGGCCGCTTTCGGGTCGGCGTCCGGGGAGAACGCCACGCCCATCATGCCCATGAAGGGCCGCAGCGGGAACCGGACCTTCGCGTCACCGAAGGGCATCACGCCCAGGCCTTCTTCGATGGCGGTGAAGGTGGAGACATTGCCGTAGTCGCGCGGGTCGCCGGTGGGCCGCCGGTCCGTGGCGACCGGCGGCATCACCTCGTCCAGTGAGATTCCGGCCGGTGCCGCACCGTTCGCCGTCCGGGCCAGTGCGCCTTTGCCGTGCCGGCTCGACACCACGCCGTAGGGCACCCGGGGGACCGCGTCGAGGGTTTCGATCTTCAGCACATCGCCCGGCCGCGCGCCCTCGACGAAAACGGGACCGGTGACGATATGCGGGCCGTCCTTGTCGAAATCGCGGGGCGTGCGATCGTAGCCCTCGGCGATGGCGATCGCGTCGGCGAGTACATCGCCTTTCGCGACACCCTTCGAACCGAAGTACTCCAGCGGATCGCGGCCCTGGTCCTCGAGGATCCCCTCGTGCGAGACGGCGTCGATGGTGACGGTTTCACCCGATTTCATCCGCAGCACCTCTTTGCTGTGGATGTTGGGCACGTAACCCCACAGCACCTGGTCCACTTCGGACCCCAGGTAGTGGTCACCGGGAATATCGCCCCGACCCGGCTGCAAGATCGGCACGCCACCGCTGAACGGCAGCGCGGGCGAGGAGGTGGCGACCGTATTCGCCGGGGTGTCCGCGGTGCAGGCGGTCGTGGCGGCCGCGGCTCCCACGGCGCCGACCGCGGCCGCCGCACGGAGGAAACCCCGCCTGCCCAGGCCGCGTGTCAGGGTCTCGGCTGCTTCGCGCGCGAGGAAATCGGTCATCGGTGCCTCCGGTTCGATCTGGTCGAGCGTCCGGAAGTTATCGAGACAAGATTTCACTGGTGTTTCTTATTCGTATCGGTGACTGTTCACCGTGAAATCGTGGCGGACCGCACGCCGCGACAGCCGGCCCGCGGACACGCGCACGCTACATTCGTGGCATGCCGACCTCGAACAATCCGCTCCGCCGGGTCGCGTGGTTCGTGCTCGGTCTCGCGCTCGCCGCTGCGGTGGCGGCGCCGGGCGCTACGGCGGAGCAGCCCACCCGGATGGACACCTACGTCACCGATTCGGCCGGAGCTCTCGACCGCGCCGGCGCCGAGCGTGTGCGCGCGGCGGTCGATACCCTCTACGCCGCTCACAAGGTGCGACTCTGGGTCGCCTACGTGGGCGATTTCGCCGGTGACAGCCCGCAGGACTGGGCCGCGCAGACCGCGCGGCAATCCGGATTCGGTGACCGGGATCTGCTGCTCGCGGTGGCCACCCGCGATCGCGCCTACGCCTTCGACGGTGAGCTGCCCAGCGGGGTGAGCGAATCCGAGGTCGACCGGATCCTCACCGACCGGGTAGAACCCGCACTGCGCGACGACCGGTGGGCCGATGCGGGCGTGGCCGCGGCCGAGGGTATCGACTCGGCGATGAGCGGGGGCGGGGTGAGCACGGGACCGGTCCTGCTCATCGGTGCGTTGATCGTGCTCGTATCGGCAGGTCTGCTGCTGTATCAGCGCTATCGGCGGCGGGCCCGCGACCGGGCCGAACTCGCACAGGCCCGGGAGACCGATCCCACCGACCCCGCCGCGCTCGCGGCACTACCGCTCGAGGCGTTGCACACGCGTTCGCGGGAGGTTCTCGTCGAGCTCGACAACGCCGTACGGACCAGTGCCGAGGAACTGGAACTGGCCGCCGGGGAATTCGGGGGCACAGCGGTGCTGCCCTTCCGCGCCGCGCTGGAGAACGCGCGAGCCGCCACCGCGAAAGCGTTCGCGATACGCCAGCAGCTCGACGACGCCGTCCCGGAGACACCTGACGAACAGCGCACACTGCTGATCGATCTCATCACCACCGCCGGTCACGCCGACCGCGAACTCGACGCCCGCGTGGCCGAATTCGACGCCATGCGCGATCTCCTCATCGATGCCGGGCCCCGGCTGGACGCGTTGACCCGCGATATCGTCGACCTCACCGGCCGGATTCCGGCGTCGGAGGCCGAACTGACACGGCTGGCGGGTGCGCATCCGGCCAGTGTGCTGGCGCCGATCTCCGACAACGTCACCATGGCCGGGGAACGTATCGCCTTCGCCGACGGGTGCGTGGGGGACGGTCGCCGGGAAATCGCCCGGCCCGTGGGCGAACAGGGTGGCGCGGTCGCCGATATCCGGGCGGCCGAGGGTGCGATCGGGCAGGCGCGCACCCTGCTCGACGCCGTGGACGGCGCGGCGGCGCATATCCAGCAGGCGCGGGACGGTCTGCCCGCCGTGCTGGACGAGTTGCGCGGTGATCTCGGCGCCGCCGGCGAACTCACCGAACACGGCGGACCGGAACTGGAGACGGCCGTCGCCGCCGCGCGAACCGCGTTGGAGAGCGCCGGCACCACTTCCGAAGCCGACCCGCTCGGGGTCTATCACGACGCGGTCGCCGCCGACGGGGCGCTGGATCGCGCGCTGGCCGCGGCCGGCGACCGGAAAGTGGCCGCCGAGGATCTGACCCGCCGGCTGGACCGGGTTTTCGCCGACGCGGCCACCCGGGTCCGGATGGCAGGTGATTTCATCGCCACTCGCCGTGGTGCGGTGGACGCGACGCCCCGTACCCGGCTGTCGGAGGCCCAGCGCCACCTCGATGAGGCCCAGCGACTGCGTACCGAGGACCCGGCCGCCGCGCTCGACCATGCCCGCACGGCCGCCGATCTCGGCGGTCGTGCGCTCCAGGAAGCGCAGGCCGGTGTCCAGACCTGGGAGGTTCGCCGACCACCGCCGGGTACGGCGCAGACCGGCGCGATCCTGGGCGGCATCCTGATCGACAGCATGCTGCGCGGCGGAACGGGCGGTGGATTCGGCGGCGGCCGCGGTCGCCGCGGCGGGTACCGGGCGGCATCCTTCGGCGGGTCGGGTGGATCGCGGCGGGTCAGCCGCGGCGGACGTTTCTGAGGCAACACCGCGCCGGGCTACCGGTGCGTTGTCGTTTCGCGCCGGGCGTGGGGAGTGAGCAGTCGGCACGGCTCACTCCGGGGGTGGGGCGATGAGCGGCACCAGTTGTTCGTCCGGTGTCCAGGCGCCGTGATGCCCGATCATCGCTGCCTCCAGTGGTTCACTTTCCGGGCGCACCAGCACGGTGCGGCCTTCGGCGACGGCGACGAGATCCCCGATCCGGTTCGCGATCACCGGGCCGGGTGGGGTGTGTCCGAACCAGTGCTCGTCCAGCGCCTGTTCGCGACTCACGACGCGCGCGTGCGCCGACAGTTCGGCCCGCCAGGTATCGAGCGCATCGGCCGCGGCGGCGGGGTGTTCGAGATAGATATGGCGGACCCGGGCCTCGCCCGCGACGAGGCGTACGCCGCGTTGGAGTACTTCGCGTGCGTCGAGGTCGATGACATTGTCCGTGTGGATCATTCCGTGATCGCCGGTGACGAGCAGAGTGCAGGTGTGCGGCAGATCGGTGAGCAGGTCGGCTGCGAACGCGTCGATATCCTGCAATACCGCCAGTGCCTCGGGTGATTCGGGCCCGTGCAGGTGCCCGGTCGAATCGAGGTCGGGGAAATAGGCGTAGGCGAACCGTGGCCCGGTGTCCTGATGCCGGGCGACCTCGAGAATTCCGGCGCGTACCTCGGCGAGGGTGGTGGCGGGGTGCAGGGTGCCCGGCGCTCGGAAGGAAGCCCGGGTCAGGCCCGAGCGGCGCTGATACTCCGGGACCACATAGTGGACCTGCACGCCGTGCGCGGCGAGATCCTGCAGGCGACTCGTTTCCGGCTGTGCCGTTTCGGGCGGGTAGCTGTCGCGGGCGTCGTCGCCGGTCGCGGAGTCGAAACGCCAGCGCAACGAGTTGAACAATCGGATACCGTCGGCGCTCGGGACGGCGAAGCTGTAGCCGATGATGCCGTGTGCGGAGCAGGGAGCACCCAGGGCCAGGCTGGTGAGGCTGGTCGCGGTGGTCGCCGGGAATCCGGCGGTGAGTGTGGCGTGGACCCGGCCTGCCAGGGTGGGCGCGATATCGCGGTGGCGATCGAGTAGTTCGGCACCCAATCCGTCGATCAGCAGCACCACCACATCACGGTTGGGTGCGAGCGCCAGCGGGTTCGGCGTATCCATCCCGAACGACGCGGCGACGGACGGCAGGAGATCGGCGAGCGTGTACTGCACAGTCCCAATGGTGCAGTATTCCAGCCGATCCGGGACGGAATGCGGGGTCGGCCGGGGCGGTGTTCGGCGGGCGCCGATACCGCTGGTGCCCACTGTCCGGGTACCGCTCGGGTCGGTGCCGGGCAGACGGCATCAGTGGTGTCCGTCCGAGGCGTGCCGTCCGCTCGGTGACATGGCGGGCCCGGCCCAGAGTCGGGGGGCGGCGCGGTGGATCCCCCGAGGCGAAACGTTTTGATCTGCGGCTGGGCGGCACGAAATGTTTACCCCGGCGAATTGGTTAGATTGCATCATGCATGTTATGTGTATTATGCACATCGGTCGATCGTTCACTTATCGAGGAGCACGCTCGTGACCAAACCCGAACCCGTCGTCCGCCCCGCGGCGGTACTGGCGGTGCTCGCATTCGCCGGGATCGTGGCGTCGCTGACGCAGACCCTGGTGATGCCGTTGCTCGGGCAGCTACCGGAGATCCTGGATACCGAACCCTCGAACGCGACCTGGGTGGTGACCGTGAGCCTGTTGGCGAGCGCGGTCACCACTCCGGTCGCGGGCCGGCTCGGTGACCTTCTCGGCAAGCGGCCCGTTCTGGTGGGATCTGTGGTCCCACTCGTGATCGGTTCGGTGATCTGTGCCGTGTCCTCGTCGCTGTGGCCGATGCTGATCGGCCGCGGTCTGCAGGGGATGGGTGTGGGCCTGATCCCGGTCGGTATCGCCGCCCTGCGCGATCTGCTGCCGCCTGCCAAGCTCGGCTCGGGCATCGCGCTGATCAGCTCGTCGCTCGGTGTCGGCGGTGCGCTCGGTCTGCCGCTGGCGGCCGCGGTTGTCGAATACGGCAGCTGGCGGTACCTGTTCTGGGGTGTCGCCGCGCTCGGCGTGGTGGCCGGTGCGCTGATCTTCGCCGTGGTTCCCTCCACTCCGCCCCGGGCCGAACGCGGCCGGTTCGATGTACTGGGCGCGCTCGGTCTGGGCGTCGCGCTGGTCTGCCTGCTGCTGGCCGTCTCCAAGGGCGCGAGCTGGGGCTGGACCAGTGGCACCACGATCTCCCTGTTCGCCGCCGCGATCGTGGTGCTGCTGCTGTGGGGTGTGTGGGAGCTGCGGTCGCGTGATCCGCTGGTCGATCTGCGGGTCACCGCGCGCCCCCGTGTACTGCTGACCAACGCCGCTTCGATCGTCATCGGAATGTCGATGTTCGCGCAGGCGCTGATCTTCCCGCAGCTGCTGCAACTGCCGGAGGCCACCGGCTACGGCCTCGGCCAGTCGATGGTCGCGATGGGTCTGTGGATGGCGCCGGGCGGGCTCATGATGATGCTGTCCTCGCCGCTGAGCGCGAAACTGTCCGCGCTGGCCGGCCCCAAGGTCACCTTGGTCTTCGGCGCGGTCATCATCGCGGCCGGCTACGGCACATCGGTACCGCTGATGGGTAAGCCCTGGGGCCTGATGGTCGGTGCCATCATCATCAGCCTCGGCGTGGGCTTCGCCTACGGCGCCATGCCCGCGCTGATCATGAGCGCGGTGCCGATCACCGAGACCTCGGCCGCCAACAGCTTCAACACACTGATGCGTTCCATCGGTACCTCGGTGGCCTCGGCGGCCATCGGCGCGGTGCTGGCCGAGATGAGCACCAGCTTCGCCGGTGGGATCTCGGTGCCCACGGAGAACGGTTTCAAGGTCGGCATCCTCATCGGTTGCGGTGTGGCCGCCGCGGCGGCGATCATCGCGCTGACCATCCCCACCGCAAAACGGGCGGCGGCCGCGAAACCGGAAACCGTCCACGCGATGGCGCAGGCGGCTCCGGCCGCCCCGGCCGGGCTCTCGGTGGAAGCCGAGCGGGTCGTCGACGACGCCGTGGCCGGATCACCGGTGACCAACGGTGTGCTACCCGAACCGGCTCCGCGGCACGCCGCCCCGGAGCCCGCGACGTTCGCCGCGGTGGGCCACAACGGTGCGAATGCCTCGGCTGATACTGCACCGCAGCCGAGTGGTAGCGGTTCGATCCTGTTCGGCCGGGTGTACGACGGACGGGGGATCGCGATCTCCGGTGCGACCCTCACGCTGATCTCGCCCTCCGGGCAGCAGCTGGGCCGGGCTCTGTCCGGTCGGGACGGTTTCTACGAGCTGGCGGCACCGGCCCCCGGTTCGTATGTGCTGATCGCCTCGGCCGAGGGCCGGCGCCCCGACGCCTCCACCGCGATTCTCGGTAGCAATCCGGTGTCCTACGACGTCACGCTCACCACGCTGGCCAGTCTCGCGGGCACTGTTCTCCGCACCGGCGACGGCACCCCGGTGCCCGGCGCGACCGTGACCGCCCTGGACATGCGCGGCGAAGTGCTGGCCGCGGCGGAATCGGACTCCTCCGGTGGTTTCGACCTCGCGGGTCTGCCCGAAGGCGAGTTCACGGTGGCGGTCAGCGCGTTCGGCTTCCACCCGACTGCGGTATCGGCGCAGGTGAGCAGCCGGGAGACCGCTCTGCTCGAGGTACTGCTGCGCCCGGGTGTACGGGTGGCGGGTGTGGTGCGCGGCGGTGGCCGGCCGCTGGCCGAGGCCCGGGTGATGCTCACCGATGCGCTCGGCAATGTGATCGAGACGCTGGCCACGGGTGCGGACGGATCGTATGTGTTCGGCAACCTGGACGAGGGCACTTACACGGTGGTCGCGACCGGCTACGCGCCGACTACCGCTCAGGTGCGCGTCGGGGAGCACGATGTGGAAGGGCTCGATATGGACCTGCGTGCGGAACCGGTCACCGGCCCGGCTGCCGGCTCCGACGATGCCGAACGCGAAGAGTTCGGTGAGCTGCCGGAAGTGCACCGCAGCTCCTGGTGAGTCGCCGCCCGCTGTGGCGTAACAGGGGCCCGAGTCGCGACTCGGGCCCCTGTTCTCGTCGGTGGATCGTGACGCCGGTACCGGCGCCGCGTGTGCCGCTACCCGCCGTCGGCCTTACGGTCGATCGCCCGAGTGATCAGGTTCACGATCTGCTGTTGACCTGTGGCGAGCAGATCGAGCTTGCCGCGTAGCAGATCGAGCTTGCCGCGTATATCGGTGATGTCTTCCCTGGTCGCGTTGTGCAACCGGAGGTTCTGCTCACGGAAGTCGCGGATCTCGGCCCTTATCTCGGAAACGTCCCGATCCGCGCCCCCGGCCAGTACCCGCGCGGCCGCGGCGTCCTGCTCGGTTCGCCGCACCCGCTCCCTGAGTTCCCCGACTTCCCCCTCGAGCGCGCTGACCCGCGCGCCGAGGTTCCCCTTCTCTGTCATGCAGGCCAGAATACCGGGTTACGCAGGCAGTTCACGGGCCCGATTTTGTCGTACTCGAGCCAGCTCCTACACTAGACCGGTTGCCAGGGCACTTCTGTGCCCATGGGCGGCCCCCCACGTGGGCCCCCGGGCGATACGAACTCATCCGGCGGTGACTGCCGTCCGGACCAGCCGAATTGCTGTAGGCCCACGGCCGGCGCCCTTGGCGCAGGTGTTGTATGGGAACCGCAGCGAGAAAGGTGTCGAGGTCGAACTATGACCATGACCGATCCGATCGCAGACTTTCTGACACGTCTGCGCAACGCCAATTCGGCGTACCACGATCAGGTGAAGGCCCCGCATTCGAAGCTCAAGGCGAATATCGCCGAGATCCTGAAGCGTGAGGGTTACATCGCCGATTACCGCACCGAGGACGCGACCGTGGGCAAGAGCCTCGTCGTCGACCTCAAGTACGGCCCCAGCCGGGAGCGCAGCCTGCAGGGTCTGCGCCGCGTGTCGAAGCCGGGTCTGCGCGTGTACGCGAAATCCACCAACCTGCCCAAGGTCCTGGGCGGCCTCGGCGTGGCGATCATCTCCACGTCGACCGGCCTGCTCACCGACCGTCAGGCGGCCAAGCAGGGAGTGGGCGGGGAAGTCCTCGCCTACGTCTGGTAAAGGGAGGTACGGACAATGTCGCGTATCGGCAAAGATCCCGTCGCGGTTCCCGCGGGCGTGGAAGTGACCATCAACGGCCAGGATGTCGCGGTGAAGGGCCCCAAGGGCCAGCTGTCGCTGACCATCGCCGAGCCGATCACCGTCGCACAGGAGGACGGCCGCCTCGTGGTCGGCCGCCCCGACGACGAACGGCGCAGCCGCTCGCTGCACGGCCTGACCCGGACTCTGATCGCCAATATGGTCGCAGGTGTCACCCAGGGCTACGAGAAGAAGATGGAAATCTTCGGCGTCGGCTACCGCGTGCAGCAGAAGGGCAGCAACCTCGAGTTCGCCCTCGGCTACAGCCACCCGGTGCCGATCGAGGCGCCCGAGGGCATCACGTTCGCGGTGGAATCGCCCACCAAATTCTCCGTGTCCGGGATCGACAAGCAGAAGGTCGGCCAGATTTCGGCGGTCATCCACGGTCTGCGCAAGCCCGACCCGTACAAGGGCAAGGGCATCCGTTACGCCGGTGAGGTCGTTCGCCGCAAGGTCGGAAAGACGGGTAAGTGATCATGGCGCAAACCGAGAATCAGAAGGCCAAGCGCATTCCGCTGGGCAAGGATGCTTCCACTCGCCGGCGGCTGTCGAAGACTCGTCGCCACTTCCGCCTGCGCAAGAAGATCGAAGGCACCACCGCGCGTCCGCGGCTGATCGTGCACCGCTCCGCGCGGCACCTGCACGCACAGCTCGTCGACGACTCCGCCGGTCGTACCCTCGCTTCGGCGTCGACCATCGAGGCCGATGTGCGGGCGCTGGAAGGCGATAAGACCGCCAAGGGCAAGAAGGTCGGCGAACTGATCGCCGAGCGCGCCAAGGCCGCCGGTGTGGAGGCCGTGGTGTTCGACCGCGGCGGCCACGACTACCACGGTCGTATCGCGGCGCTCGCCGATGCCGCTCGGGAAGGCGGGTTGAAGTTCTGATGACCACCATGACTGCACATACCTGTGTGAACGGAAGGAACGTCTGATGCCGGGACGTCAGCGGCGTGACGGCGGAAGCGGACCCGCCGGACCGAATTCCAACGCCCCCGACGGGGGTCGCGACAACCGCCGGGGTGGCGGCGACCGCCGGGGCGGCGACCGCCGTAACGACCCGGCCGAGAAGAACCAGCTCGAGCGCGTCGTAGCCATCAACCGTGTCTCCAAGGTGGTCAAGGGTGGTCGGCGCTTCAGCTTCACCGCTCTGGTCATCGTGGGCGACGGCAACGGTCTGGTCGGCGTCGGCTACGGCAAGGCCAAGGAAGTTCCCGCGGCCATCCAGAAGGGTGTCGAGGAAGCGCGCAAGAGCTTCTTCCGCGTCCCGATGATCGGCTCCACCATCACCCACCCGGTGCAGGGCGAAGCGGCGGCCGGTGTGGTCATGCTGCGTCCGGCTTCCCCGGGTACCGGTGTGATCGCCGGTGGCGCCGCGCGTGCCGTACTGGAATGCGCGGGCATCCACGACATCCTGGCCAAGTCGCTCGGTAGCGATAACGCGATCAATGTCGTCCACGCCACCGTCGCAGCGCTCAAGATGCTGCAGCGGCCGGAAGAGGTCGCGGCTCGCCGCGGTCTGCCGCTCGAGGACGTCGCTCCCGCGGGCATGCTGCGTGCCCGTGCCGGACAAGGAGTCTGATATGGCAGATCTCAAGGTGACCCAGATCAAGAGCTCGATCGGCGCCAAGCAGAATCAGCGTGAGAGCCTGCGGACCCTGGGCCTGCGGGGTATCCGTAAGACGGTGGTCCGGGAGGACAACCCGCAGAATCGCGGTCTGATCAATGTCGTGCGCCACCTCGTAACTGTTGAGGAGGTCTGACATGACCATCAAACTGCATCATCTGCGTCCCGCTCCGGGCGCGAAGACCGATAAGACCCGAGTGGGTCGCGGTGAGGGTTCCAAGGGTAAGACCGCGGGTCGCGGCACCAAGGGCACCAAGGCGCGTAAGAATGTGCCGGCCTCGTTCGAGGGCGGGCAGATGCCGCTCCACATGCGGCTGCCGAAGCTGAAGGGCTTCACCAACCCGTTCCGGGTGGAATACCAGGTCGTGAACGTGGGCGCCATCGCCGAGCTGTTCCCCGAGGGGGGCACCATCGGCAAGGCCGAGCTGGTCGAGGCGGGCGCTGTCCGCAAGAACCAGCTGGTCAAGGTGCTCGGCGAGGGCGAGATCTCCGTCGCCGTTCAGATCAGTGCGGACAAGTTCTCCGGCTCCGCCAAGGAGAAGATCACCGCCGCCGGTGGCACCGCCACCGAACTGGGCTGACGTCAGCCGTTTCGACGGCAGCGGCGCCGGACGAGTGCAGGCTCGTCCGGCGTCACTGTTAGAGTTCAAGTGTTGTCTGCCAAGACCCGTCATGGGTTCGGCGATTTCCGACCGGGACACGCTGAAAAATTCCATGGCCTGACCATGTCGTTCGCCAGGAGGATCTGTGCTTTCCGCCTTCGTTACGGCCTTCCGGACTACGGACTTGCGGCGGAAGATTCTCTTCACGCTGGGGCTGGTCGCGCTGTACCGCCTCGGCGCCGCGCTACCATCGCCCGGGGTCGACTACAGGGCGGTTCAGGAATGTATCGACCTGGTCTCCGGTGGTGACTCCGCCGGTATCTACCAGCTCATCAACCTGTTCTCCGGTGGTGCGCTGCTGCAACTCTCGGTGTTCGCGATCGGCATCATGCCGTACATCACAGCGAGCATTATCGTCCAGCTGCTGACCGTCGTCATCCCGCGGTTCGAGGAACTGCGCAAAGAAGGCCAGGCCGGCCAGACCAAGATGACGCAGTACACCCGCTATCTGTCGATCGCGCTCGCGATCCTGCAGGCCACCGGTCTGGTGGCGCTGGCCGCGCGCGGTCAGCTGCTGCAGGGCTGCCAGCAGGACATCCTGGCCGATACCAGCATCTTCGGGATGATCATCATCGTCCTGGTGATGACCGCGGGTGCCGCCCTGGTGATGTGGTTCGGTGAGCAGATCACCGAACGCGGCGTCGGCAACGGTATGTCGCTGCTGATCTTCGCCGGTATCGCCGCCCGTATCCCGACCGAGGGCAAATCGATCCTGGACAGCCGCGGCGGCCTCGTCTTCGGCCTCGTCTGTGTGGCCGCGCTGCTCATCATCGTGGCCGTCATCTTCGTCGAACAGGGCCAGCGCCGGATTCCGGTGCAGTACGCCAAGCGCGTGGTCGGGCGAAAGATGTACGGCGGTTCGTCGACCTATCTGCCGCTGAAGGTGAACCAGGCCGGCGTCATCCCGGTCATCTTCGCGTCCTCACTGCTGTACCTGCCGAACCTGATCGCTCAGCTCACCGGGTCGAGCACGGCCACCGATCCCAGCTGGTGGCAAGAGGCGATCCAGAAGTACCTGGTGAACCCCGGCAACCCGGTGTACATCGCGATCTACTTCGCCCTTATCGTCTTCTTCACCTACTTCTACGTCGCGATCACCTTCAACCCGGAGGAACGCGCCGACGAAATGAAGAAGTTCGGCGGCTTCATCCCGGGCTACCGCCCCGGTAAGCCGACGGCCGACCATCTGACCTATGTACTGAGCCGGATCACCCTGCCCGGCTCCATCTACCTCGGTCTGGTCGCTGTACTGCCGAATCTGTTCCTCGATATCGGTTCCTCCGGTGGGGCGCAGAATCTGCCCTTCGGTGGCACCGCCGTACTCATCATGGTGAGCGTCGGCCTGGACACCGTGAAGCAGATCGAAAGCCAACTCATGAATCGCAATTACGAAGGGTTCCTCAAGTGAGAGTCGTACTACTCGGACCGCCGGGAGCGGGCAAGGGCACTCAAGCCGTCTTGCTGTCGGAGAAGCTGGGCGTACCACATATCTCTACGGGCGATCTCTTCCGCGCGAATATCAGCGAGCAGACTCCTCTCGGCCTCGAGGCGAAGCGCTACATGGACGCGGGCGAACTCGTGCCCAGCGATGTCACCAACCGTATGGTGCGGTCCCGGGTGGCCGAGCCGGACGCCGCGCGTGGATTCGTGCTCGACGGTTACCCCCGCACTGTGGATCAGGCCGACGCGCTCGCCAAGATCCTCGACGATCTGGGTAGCGAACTCGACGCGGTGCTGTGCTTCGTGGTGTCCGAGGACACGGTGGTCGATCGGATGCTGGCCCGGGGCCGCTCCGACGACAACGAGGAAACCATTCGTACCCGGCTCCGGATCTACCGTGACGAGACCCAGCCGCTGCTGAACTACTACGACGGCCTGGTCGTCTCGGTGGACGGTGTCGGTGAGGTCGACGAGGTCAACGCGCGAGCCCTGGAGGCGTTGGGCCGCAATGCGACGACCGGTTAGTCCCGCATCCAGGTCCGGCGACAATCCTTCGGCGATGGAGAACTGACCCGATATGGTCTTCGGTCGAAAGAGCAAGAAGGTAGTCCCGTTCCGCAGCGCCGGTGAGCTCGATGCCATGGCGGCGGCCGGTGCCGTGGTCGGCCGCGCACTGGTCGCGGTCCGTGCGGCCGCCGCGCCCGGGGTTTCCACTCTCGAACTGGACCGGGTCGCCGAACAGGTGATCCGGGACGCCGGTGCGGTGCCCTCCTTCAAGGGCTACCACGGCTTTCCCGCCTCCATCTGCGCGTCGGTGAACGATCGCGTGGTGCACGGGATCCCGACCGAAACCGAGGTACTGGCGCCGGGCGATCTGGTGTCCATCGACTGCGGAGCGGTCCTGGACGGCTGGCACGGTGATTCCGCGTGGACGTTCGGCGTGGGTGCTCTGATCGCGGCCGACAGGCTGCTCAGTGAGGCCACCGAGAAATCTATGGTGGCCGGTATCGCGGCCATGGTGCCGGACAACCGGCTCACCGATATCTCGCATGCCATCGAACTCGGGACCCGCGCGGCCGAGGTCGAGCACGGCCGGTCCTACGGCATCGTCGACGGATACGGCGGGCACGGGATCGGGCGCGAGATGCATCTCGACCCGTTCCTGCCGAACGAGGGCGAGCCGGGCAAGGGTCCGCGGCTGGTGGTCGGCTCGGTGCTGGCCATCGAGCCGATGCTCACCCTGGGTACCCACGACACCAAAGTGCTCGACGACGACTGGACCGTGGTGACCAGCGACGGCTCGCGGGCCGCGCACTGGGAGCATACGGTCGCGGTGACCGAGGACGGGCCGCGGATTCTCACGGTGCGCCCCGAATAGTCCACACCCCCTGCGGCCGGTTTCGGGCTGTGGGCGCACAGGCGGCCGGGCCGGATGCGGCCGCGTGCGGGCGCCGTGGTCGAAGCCGCGACGCGTACCGCTCGCTTGCTGTTCCGATGAGTACGGCGGTAGGCCCGATCAGAGCTCGAGCATGACCGTTACCGGGCCGTCGTTGGTGAGTTCCACTTCCATATGTGCCCCGAAACGGCCACCGGCCACCGTGGCACCGGACTGCCGCAGGGTTTCGGCGACGAGATGGACCAGCGGTTCGGCGATCGGGCCCGGTGCCGCCGCCGACCACGAGGGGCGCCGGCCTTTGCGGGTATCGGCGTAGAGCGTGAACTGACTGACCACCAGGATCGGGGCGGACAGATCCGCCGCGCTGCGCTCGCCCTCCAATATCCGCAACCGCCAGATCTTCTCGGCCATCGTGCGCGCCGTGGTCTCGGTATCGGTATGGGTGACTCCGATGAGTGCCAGCAGGCCGTGGCGAATACCGCTGCCGGACGGATCGATCCGGCCGACCACCTCGTCGCCGACACTCACCCGGGCCGAGGTCACGCGCTGTAGCAGGGCTCGCATACCGGTCGATCTTGCCGTCTCGCCGGATGCCGGGCGCGCGCGGGTGGAGCGGATTCACCGGTAGCGGGAAGCGGAGTGGGCGTACCTCGGACCAGTGTGGATATTCTCTGGTCTGTCTCCGGCGTATCCCGGTTCCTGTCCCGGCCCGCCGATATCCCTCTGTGCCAGCACCTCTCCTGCCCGCAACCGGCGGGGAAGCTCCTATTCACACCGGCGTCATTCCGGATTCGCTCCCGGCTGCCATGGTCGATGGCAAGGGAGTTCCGCCGGTACGGGGAGGTCCGGCACGCGCGGGAGGAGTGGACATATGGGCGACAGGGTCGATTACAACGACGAGGCTTTTCGCGCGGCCGCCGAGCGCACCGGTGGGGTCCGGGACCGGATCAACGGTGTCATCGGCAGGCTCGAGACCAGTATCAACGGCCGCGGCGCACCCTGGGGCGATGATTCGCTGGGCCTGTCCTTCGCCAACGGCCAGGACGGCAATGGATATGTGCCGTCGAAGAAGAACTTGATCGACAGCGCGAACAATGTCGCCGGCACCATGGGCCAGTTCCACGACGGTCAGGTCGAGAGCGCGGACTACCTGCAGGATATGGAAGACGGCAACCGCGACGGCCTGCGTTGACCGGGGCGGCCGCGCGACTATGACCAACGAACAGGCCAAGGCCGAACTCGCCTCGATCATGGACGGTGTGCAGGAACAGATGCGCACCATCGCGCGCATCCAGCAGCAGCGCGCAGAACTGACCGCCCGCGCTACCGCCCGCGGCAAGAAGGTCACGGTCACCGTGAACGCCGACAACACGGTGATCGACGTGAAATTCGCTGACGATATCGACGAGCTGAGCTATCAGGAGATCGCGAAAGCGGTGGTCGAGGCGACACAGCGGGCCTGTGAACGGATCGCGGAAAAGACCACCGATCTGATGTCTCCGCTGGATATCCAGCGCTCGCGGATGCCGAAACTCTCCGATCTGGTGGAAGGCCTGGCCGATCTCGAAGTGCCCGGACGAGTCGCGGCCTCCACCGCGCGGCCCACTGCCGCGGCGCACCGGACAGTTGCCGACGGCAGCGGGCGCCCGCCCGGCGACGCGGAGACCGGCCGGGGGCGGGGCGGGGCGGCCACCGACTCCAGTTGGTGAACCCGGGTAGTCCGTAATGATCGAGCTCTGGGGTCCGCTGCAGCATCTCGCCTGGCTCGCCGGGGTGGAATGGCCCCAGGGCAACGAAGACGAGATGTGGGCCCTGGGCGGCGATTGGCGCACCGCCGCAGGCGAACTCGACGATATCGTCGCCGACATCATCGAGGCGAAACGCGCTTCGCTGCACGCCTATCCCGAAGGTGACGGCGTCACCGAGATGATCGCGGCGTTCGACAGCCTCATCTCCGGTGACGGCTCGGACAAGGACCAATCGGTCCCGAAACTGGCCGGATATTTCCGTGACCTGGGGCAATCCGCCTACGACACCGGCACCGAGATCGAGTACACGAAGCTGATGTACATCTCGTCGCTGGTGCTGCTGGCGGCCGAGATCGCGGCCGCGTGGATATTCCCGCCCACCGCGCCGGCGATACAGGCCGCGGCGGTCGCCATCACCCGGTTCGCCGTCCGGATCCTGGGACAGCGTGTGATGCAGGCGATCTTCCGGCTCGTCGCCAACAAATTCGTCAGCTTCATGCTGCGCCACGTCGCGATCGATACCATCCTGGGAACGCTTCAGGAAGTCGGTATCCAGGCCTACCAGGTCGAAGCCGGGCACCGGCCGGATTTCGACATCGGCCAGATCGTGGTCGCCACGGTCAGTTCCGCTGCCGGCGGGGCTGCCGCCGGGCCGGTCGGCGACATCATCGGAAACAGACTGCAGAACGAGGCCCGGGGGATGGGCCGCCAGTACCTCAACGCGGCCATCACCGGAACCGTCGCCGGTTTCACCGGTGGGCTCGCGGGCACCTTGGCCGCGATCCCCACGCAGTTCGCGGTCATCTGGGCCGATACCGGTAGCTGGGATCAGGCAATGGAGCAGACGATGTCCACGCTGCCCGCCCAGTTCGGGCCGCTGGCGTTGGTCTCCGGGGCGACCAACGGCCTGGCCAGCGGGGTGAGCAAGGTCGGCGCCAACCATGCCTACAGCAGTATGGGAGTGGGCGTTCACAGCGACAGCTATCGCAACACCTGGGGTGACCGGACCTTCATGGACCGGATGAACGACGCGGTGAGCGGTCCGGGTGGCCGTACCGGCGGGCTGCCGCCCGGGGCGGGAACGCCCGGTGGGGGAGACGGTGCCGGTGGACTCGGCGGCGACGGGTCCCGGACCAGCAGTCCGGCTCGGACGCCGGGCGGGCCCGAGGGGAACATATCTCCCGCCGGAGCCGACGGGTCCGGGACGAACGGGTTCGGTGGCGACGGTTCCGCGACGGGCGGTTCCGCGACCGATGGGTCCGCGCCGAACGGAAACGGTGGCAGCGCGCCGGACGGCGGCGTCGGAACGGGTGACGGGGACAGGGGGTCGGGCGGGTCCAACGGGGTCGGCTCCGATGGGGCGACCACGGGCGATCGTGCAAATACCGGTGATGGTGATACCGGCTCGCCCGAGGGCGACCGACCGGTACCGAGTGGCGCCGAACCCGATGCGGGAAACCAGGTATCGCACAACGGCGACGCTGGTGATGGGCAGTCGTCCCGGGCCGACGGCGGCTCCACCGATCGCTCCGAGACCGGTGCCGCGGATCGTGCCGAGACCGGTGCCGCGGATCGTGCCGAGACCGGTGCCGCGGATCGTGCCGAGACCGGTACCGCGGATCGTGCCGAGACCGGTACCGCGGATCGTGCCGACCCGGGCGGAGGTGCCACCGATCGTTCCGGGTCCGAAGAACGCGCCGGCTCGGTGGCAGAGCCTGCTTCCGATGGACGCACGGACCGGTCCGAAGACCCGAATCCTGCCACCGGACACAATGACGGCAGCACCAGCGAGGGGCAGGGAACCGCGCGTGGAGCCGGGGCCGGCGAGCCCGGTGCCGGCGACCCCGCCGCCGGTCCGGCTCGCACGGATACGCCCGGACCGATCGCGGGAGCACCGGTGACGGGCCCCGCCGCCGGTGCGCCGACTCCGCCGGCCGCCGCGACTCCGCCGGCCCCCCACGTCGGTGCGGCCACACCCGCTGCGCCGGGCTCCACATCCGGTGGATCCAGTCCCGCGACGCCCGGCTCGACGAATACGCTGGGCGGAGCGAGCGATTCGCGGGCGCAATCCGGCGCATCGGGCGAATCACGGTCTTCGCCGGCCCCGTCCGACGGTGGCTCACGAGCCCGTCCGGGTGACCGTGCCGGGGCCGGCGAACGGTCGCCGTACCCGGGGACCGACGGTAACGGTGTGCGCGCGGGCCGGACGGGCACACCGGCACCGGACGCCGATGCGCGCCGGGCCGTGGACGAACAGGATGCCGGCGGTCCGCGACCGGCCGGGGACATCGGTGACGGCCGGATCGGACCGGAGGACGTGCTGCCGCTGCCCGGGGCTCCCGCGAACACCACCGGACCCAGGGACGGCGAAACGCGCACGCCGACACGAGATCCGGAGTCGCGTGCCGCGCGCCGGGACGGAGAGGCCCGGCCCGGGACCGACGACTCCGCCGGCCGGGCATCGGATGACTCCGCCGGCCGGGCATCGGACGACTCCGCCGACCGGGCCCCGGGCGACGCCGGTACCCCGGATCCGGACGAGCCATCGGGCCCACCGGACCCGCGGAACCGCGGGGAATGCGCACGACTCACGCTGGCGGAGTTGAAGGCGGAGACCGACAGCGACCGGATCAGCCCGCCGGAGGAGCCCGTCGGCCCCGAGGGAATGACCCGCCGGGAGATCGAGGACGCGCTGGGCGGGAAGCTGTACGACTACCCGGACCAGGGCCCGGAACGGTCACGGCACCAGTCGGTAGCCGACGAGCTGCTCCGGCGGGCCGCGCGGCTGGACCCCCGCCTGGTGGCGGCCGGCCGCGGCCCGCGGGCGTTCGTGATCGATGAATACGCGGGGCCGGTGGATGAGCACGGAGTGGGATCGCACGCCTACTCGATGACGGTGCGGGTGGATCCGCTCACCGGCGAATACCGGGTCGAAGTCTCGGATCCCGCGGCAGCCCGGCGCCGCGGTTTCCCACCCGATGCTCCGGCGGAGGTCCGGCGGGTGTCGGCGACGTTGCTCGACGGCGCGGGCCGGATACTTCCGCCGAGCGGGCACGACGCGCGGGTACGGCCGACTGTCGAACGGTTTCTGCGGCAAGGTCATTCGGATTTCGAGGTGAATCGTGACCGGCGCGAAACCGAGGAGCAGTACGCGGCCCGCCGCGACGCGGAGGCCGCCGATCTCCGTTCGCTGCTGGAACGCCGCCGTGCGGAATATCTGCGTGCCATGGCGGACGGGCTCGAGGAGAACGGCCCCGCCGGGCTCGCCGACGGGTTCCGCGATCGCGCACAGGAAGCCGACCGCAACGCCGAACAGCACCGTTCCGACGCCGACGACCGCTGGGACGAGGCCCGTCGCAAGCCGAAGACGCGGATCTCGGATCGGCCACGAGAAGAGCAGGCGCCTTCCCGTGATGACGAGGATGTTCCGGATCGGCGTGATGATGAGGATGTTCCGGACCGGCGTGATGATGAGGATGTTCCGGACCGGCGTGATGATGAGGATGTTCCGGACCGGCGTGATGATGAGGATGTTCCGGACCGGCGTGATGATGAGGATCTTCCGGGCCGGCGTAACGAGCCGGAGTCCGGGGTCGACCCCGGTCGGTACCGCTACGACGCACAACCGGATCAACCGCGCCCGTACCTGCCCACCGATGCGGGCCTCGCCGAGCAATTGGCCGCCGCATCGGCTATTCGGCTCTCCGAGCAGGCCCAACGTGACGGACTCGCCGCGCAGCTCAGCTCGCTCGCCGGTGAACTGGGTTTTATCGCTCCCGGTGCCCGGCCGGATCTGCGGCAGCTCCGGCCGAGCCGGATCGGGCCCGGGATCGACGCGGCGCGGCAGCGGATCCGTGGCGACGACACACTGAGTGACTACGAGCGGGCTCGGCGGCTGGCCGATCTCGATACGCTGCGGGCTCATTCCGAGCGGTATCACCGGATCGTCGGCCGGATGACCGAGACCTCGCAACTGTTGGGCGAATTGGGTGGCCTGGCCTTCGCGCTCGATCCGGATCTGCATCCGGGTGCCGTCCAGCTCACCCCGTTCGCGGGCGCCAGCACCGCCAAGCTCGTGGTGGATATCGCGGTCTGGGTCCCGGGCACCGCGACCAGCCCACCGAAGCTCCTGGTGGTGGAGGCCAAGGGCGCCGATTCCGCGTTGGGCGGATCGCGCCGGGCCGACGCTCAGCAGGGCGCGCCGGAATACTTGCGCGACACCCTGGCGGTCGACAAGAACCTCGCGAGCGTGCTCACCGAAACACCCGCCGGGATGCGTGCTCGCGGTCTCGATCCGGACAGCGACGCGGGCCGTGCGCATCTCCGCGCGCGGGACGAACTGCTCGCCGCTCATCGCGACGGCACCCTGGAAGTCGAATACCACCAGGTGCGTACAGCGGCGACCGGCGAGGTCACGGTGCGGCGCTTCGATCTCGAGCGCGACGGGACACCTACACGCTTCGATGTCATCGGTGGTGTGGACAGATCGGAGGGAATCGGCGAGGGTCCGGCCGATCGGGGTCGATCCGTGGACGACACCCGGCCGATCCCGAAGATCGACGAGACGCCACCGATTCCACTCGACGGTACGAATCCGGACCCGCGATCCCCGGCCGAGCTGCTGGGCGCGCCCGGCGACGATATCTGGTCGGGGCTGAGTCCGGAGGAGGTGGGCGCGCGACTGCGCGACGAGCTCCGCGTCCGCACCGGAAATCCCCGTTTCGACGTTTTCGGCTTCGACCGCCCGGAGCTGCATCCGGAGGTGGTCCGCGAATACGCCAGGGGCATGGTGGACATGTTCCGTGCCTACCCAGGGGCCGGTCTGGACTCGGTGGGTTTCCGGCCGTTGCGGCCGGGCGTGTTCGGGCATACGGGCTGGGTGCTCGACAACGGCGTCCGGCGGGCCCGGTCGATCGAGTTCAACTCGGTTATGGCCACCGACCCCGCCACTGTCCGGCGCGAAACCGACCGCCATGCCGACTCCGGATGGTTCCCGGATGTGGTCCGGGACCGGCCCGCCTACGCCCGGGCCGTCCACGAATTCGGGCACGTCCTCGACGGCGCGGGCGGGCACCGGGCGCGCCAGGACCTCCACGGCCACCTGATGCGGCATTTCTTCGATCGGTACCCCGCCGCCACCGACCTCGGCGAATATTTCGCGTGGCTGCGGGAATCGCTGAGCGGGTACAGCTTCCATGCCGGTACCCCACATCCGAACCCGGCCGAAGCTCTGGCCGAAGCCTTCCTCACGGTGGTACTCGGCCGCGGTGAAACCGGAGAGACCTTCCCGCGCGGCCGGGGCCCAGCGGATGACGACGCGGTACGGGTGATCCACGACCTGCTGGTGCGGTCGATGCGAGAGAGCCCGCCGGGCGACTTCGGCCGGTTCTCCGATCGCTGGCTCGGCGAACCGGGGTCCACGCGGCCGGACTCCCCGGAGAGCGGCGTCGATGCCGGTCGCGATGCGGACGGAGAACCCCCGGGGGCGCGCGGAGATCCCACCGATTCCGGTCTCCCGGACGAGGACGGCCCGGAGCGGGGACGCGATCGGCGGGCCGATAGCGAGGATCGGCGGGCCGATAGCGAGGCATTGGATCTGACCCGTTCGCCGGAGGGACACCTCGACGGCTGGCAGTATGCGCCGGACGCGACGGCCGCGCAGGTGCGGGAACTGTTGTCGCGCACCGAGGCCGGGCACCACGCGCTCGCGATGCTGCGGGAGGCAGGCGCGACCGTGCGGTTCGAGCCGGCCGGAGCCGTGCCGGGCCGCACGGATGAATTCAACGGCCGGACGATGGAAGTGTTCATCGCCGCCGGCGACCGCGATCAGGTCGGGCAGGCGGCGGCCGTGATCCGTGCCGCGACGCTCGCCGAGGCGGTGCGCACCGGCCGGATGGAGGTGACGCCGTCCCGGATCCGCGCACTCGACCGGGCAGATCATGTGGCGGCGCGGATGCGAGCCGAAGCGGAGGCGATCGGCCGCCAGGCCGACTTCCACCACCAGCTGCAGCGAGCCGAGTACGACACGAGCGGGCCGGGGCGCATCGATTCCTTCGAGCTCGAACAGCGCCGGATATTGGAATCGGCGTATCTCGAGGCCCGTGACGCGATGCTCCGGCATGCAGCCGGCGCGGCCGCGCCGGTCGTCGGTACTGCACGACCGGACCCGGATGGGGTGCGGGCAGCTGAGACGAACCGGCTCACCGCTCGCCGGGACGAAATCGCGGCCGCCCGGGATGCGGCGGTGGCCGCGCGCGACGCACTGCTGCCGCACCTGCGGATCGGGCCGGAGGAGCTCACCACGCGGGCGGCGCTGGAGGAAACGGTCGACCGGCTGCTCGACCGGACGATGCGCGCCGACCGGCTCGTCGAGTACAGCGCCCGGGTGGCCGAGATGCGCACGGCCGCGGATCTGGTGCTGGGGCTGCGGGATCAGTTGCGCCGGGCCGAATCCGACCTCGCGGACATCGCGACGGCCGGGTGGCCC
Organism: Nocardia jinanensis; assembly: GCF_014645735.1. Lineage (GTDB taxonomy): Bacteria > Actinomycetota > Actinomycetes > Mycobacteriales > Mycobacteriaceae > Nocardia > Nocardia jinanensis. Next base: position 75,298 of record NZ_BMMH01000009.1, read on the forward strand.
GGTCCCGAAGCCGGCCCGCGACGACTGCGCCGATTCGCCGAAGCCGCCGCGGAGCTCGAACTGCTGGCGCACAGCTGGTTCGACTCCCGGGAGGACCCGAGTAGCAGCCCGAGTCGCCGGGCGGTCGCGGAGGCGGAATGGGACGCCGCGCAGAACCCGGTGCTCGCGGCGGGCGAGGAATACGTTCCGTCGACGCCGACCGCCGCCCGCGAGGTGGAGGGACTCGTCCGGGCGGAAGCGGGTACGACCCGGGAGATCGGCCGTCTCGAAGCCGCCTGGGATCGGGCGGCGGCGCGGTTGCGCGAGACCGTCGGTCTGCGACCGGATCTCGAATCCGATACGCGTGGAAGAATACTGAACGACCTGGTCATGCGTGCCGGACTCACCTCCGATCCGCGGATCGCCGCCGATGCCCGGCTGCTGACCGCGCTGAGCGGCGAACACGCCCGGGTCACCGCCGAGCGGAACCGCCTGCGGGACGAGATCACCGCCGCGGTCGCCCGTGATCTCGCGGGCACGGACGGGCGGGGGAACCGGTTCCGGATCCATCTCGATGATTCCGGCACGGTGTCGGTGCTGCGAGACGTCGGGCCGGAGCGCGCGGACCGGCCCGCAGGTGACCCCGGCTCGGTGGTGCGGTACCCGGATACCTCCGCGTCGGAGAGTTCCGAGCTGCGGCAACACGTCGACCGCGTCCGTGAACAAGCCTTCGCCCGGCTGCACGACCTGGCCGCGGAGGCCGGGACCTGGGGGATGGACGGCTGGGTTCGGCAGACCTTCGAACGGCACGGAATCGTCGTCGGATCGAGCTCCGAACCCGGGGCGGCGGCGCACCGCCCGGTCGGCGGCCGCACCGCACTCGGACCGGACGGCGGCTACGACCCGGTGACCCGGACCCTCGTCCTCGACCCGGCCGACGGGCCCGATCAGCATGCGCGCGACCTGGTCTTCGCCGCGCGGATGGCCGACCAGCTCGCCGCGACCGATCCGGCCCGGGAACGAATGACCCTGAACCGGGACGAGTACGCCGCCCTGATGCTGGATCGGGCCGCCGAAGCCCACGCCCTGTCGTTCCGGGATCTGGTCGATCTGCACGCGCGGCCGGTGCGACCCGGACCCACCGACCCGCTGGCCCGGACCTACGTAGACCATTTCGTCCGTGGCTACCGGGCCGCGGAGAAGGCATTCGGTTCGCGCGCGAACCTCGGTGGTCATTCGGGCTGGTTCTACTCCGCCGGCCATCGCACCGCGTTGCGCGCTGTGCGGGCGCATCTCGACCAGCAGGGTCCACTGATCGGTGGTGTCCCGCTCGGTGCGCATTTCGCGGGACAATGGGATCGCGCGCGCGGTATCTCACCGGACCTCGGTGCCGAGGCGCCGACGCCGCGCCGGGTACCGGGCGATACGCCCGCCGACCACGCCCGGGCCGCCGAACTGCTGGCCGATGAGGCCGTTTCGCTGCGCGAATTGCGTGATCTGGGCCGGTTCGTACCCGAGGGCCCCGCGGAGGGGGTATACGCCGACGCGCACGATAGAGCGCTTCCCCGCGCGCAGCGGGCGCTGCGTCGTGATCCCACCGCGCAGCGGCCGGAGGATGTCGCGCATCGGGCCGGTACCGAAGCGCTGCGCCGATACCTGGCCCGCACCGGGCTCGCGGACGCGCAATCCGCCATGGATGTGGTCCGGGCCGTAGCCGACGGGGGCGGGGTCCACTGGGGGCATCCGCAGCGGGACACCGCCGGTGGTGCGGCGAACCGAGAGCAGTCCACTACGCGGGAAGAGTCGGACCCCGACGCACCCCGGCGCATCGTGGACGCGGAACTGGCACGCCACGACAACCCCGCCCGGATGGGTGACCGCCCCGAACGACTTTCCGACCGTGTCCTGCGCTATCACGATCCGCGTCCACGCCTGGTGATCACGGCCCGCCGCGGCGAACACGTGGACGCACTGCGCGAACTGGCTCTCACCCATCCCGAATACGGTGACGCGCTCTGGGATCGGTCGCACGAACTCGAATACCGGGAGGTGAAACCCGGACCGGACGGCACGCCGACCGTGGAACGGATCAACCGGGCGACAGCCGAAGGACCGTACCGCGGGCCCGATATCCTGGCCGCCAAAGACGTGATGCTCGACCACTATCTGCGGTTCCGCGCCGAGGGGCGAACCGCTCTCGGATTCACCGAATGGTTGAGGCAACTCGACCCCGGGGCCTTCTACACCAAGGAGCAGCATCGTGAGGCGCGCCGACCGGGTACGGCCCCGGTCGGAAATCTCCGCGAGGATTTCGTGGAAACGGGACACCGCCAGGCGCGTGACGCCGCGAACCCACTGGACCCGGCGCATCCGGCCCGAGTCGCCGAACTGCTGCGCACGCGGCAGATCGCGCTGCTCGACGATATCGTGCGCCGACCCGCGCAACACCGTCTGGAAGTCTTCCAATTCGGCGCGGGCCACCTGTCGGTGTTCCTGGAACCGGATGGCCGGGGCGGCTGGCGGGTGCCGGCGCCGCTCGGCACCGGTGGTAGCTACAACACGCTGGCCCGGGTCTTCCAGGGGATGGCGGGCGATACCCCGGAGGGTCTCGCGAAGCGTATCGCCGGAATACTGAACGATCCGACCGCCGAACTCGGGCCGCAGGGCAGACCGCGCGGACGCCTCGGTCGGTTCGTGCGCCGGCTCTCCGCCGGCCCGGAAGATCCGGGGAACGGTATTCCCGACGACCGTCCGGACTTCCTCGGCCGCGACGACGACGCACCGGACAGTCCCTATCACGCCCAGAACCGGGACGCGGCGCTGTCGCTGCTCGACGGGGCTGTCGACGATCGGCCGGACGCCGAGCGGCTGGGCGCCCCGGACGACGACTGGTCCGGGCTGGACCCGGTGGACGTCGGAATCCGGCTGCGCGACGAGATGCGGGAACTGACCGGCAATCCCGATTTCGAGGTCTACGGCTTCGGGCTACCCGGACTGAATCCGGTGGTGGTACAGGAGTTCGCGCGGTCCATCGTCGATATGACCGCCAGGTATCCACAGGTCGATCTGCGCAGCGCCGGGATAGGTCACCTGAAGGCCGGGGTCGCCGTGACCAAGCCGGTGACCGATCCGGTGACCGGTCCGGCCCGGGCGGATTCGATCGCGCTGGACGCCGACTACGCCGCTTCACCGGACAGGGTGTTGCAGAAGATCCACAGCGAGGTCGATCGTGGCGCCTACAACCGTAATGTCGCGCTCCGGCCCGCGTACGCGATCGGGGTGCACGAGTTCGGTCACGCGGTGGACTACGCGGGTGGTCGCGCGGCGCGGACCGAGATCCAGGAGGTACTGGTCCGGTACCACCGGGACTTCGTCGGCGGGGAAGCGGAGGACTTCCCGAAGTGGTTGCGCGACAATCTGACCGGATACAGCCTGCGCGCCGACGGTGCGATAGATCCGGCCGAGGCACTGGCCGAGGTGTTCACCGAGGCCGAAATGGCCCGGTTGGTGGAAGGCGCGAACCGGCCCGAACTCGCCGAACCCCGCCGCCTCGTCTACAACCTGCTGCGCGACCAGCTCGGCGCCCCGCCGCACACCGACGATACGGCGGGGCATCGTCTCGGCGACTTCACGGACCGGGCCGGCGCCGATCCCCGCACCCGGGGAGCGGCCGAGGAACCACCCGCGGATCCGGGGGACGAACGCGGTACGCCGGATCCGGTCCACGACCCGGGGCACCCACCCGAGGACGAGTGGTCCCGGATGGGTCTCGACGAAATAGCGGACACCCTCCGGGAACGGCACGGCTTCCGGGAGATCACCGGATTCGCCGATCGCCCGGACGTACCGCCGCTGGACCTGCCGCTGGTCCGCGAGATCGCCCGGGCCGTCGACCTCATGATGACGCAGTTCCCGATGCTCGATGTGCAGAGTCTGCGTATCGCGCCGATCACCGACCGCGATCACGTGCGCGGACTGGCGTACTACGACTTCGATCCGAACGATATCGGCCGCTACATCACCGAGAACATCACGCTCAACGAGCGGCTGCTGCGCAACCCGCAGGAGTTCTACGAATCGCGCCGGCGATCCGAGACCGTCGCGCACTCGCCCCGCAATTCCGCGCGCCGTCCCGCCTTCTCGACCACGATCCACGAACTCGGTCACGGACTCGATTTCGCCGGTTCCATGCGGGCGCGCGGCACGGTCGAGGATCTGCTGGTCGAGTACTACGCCGAGAAGTCCGGTGGTTTCGACCGGGACGAATTCAGTGTGTGGCTCAACCAGCTCAGCGGTTACAGCTTCACCGGCCGGGGTGATCTGAACCGGCCCGAGGTCCTCGCCGACGCGGTGCTGGACGTGGTGCTCAACGGCCGCGACGCCACCGAACCGGCCCGCGTCGTCTACGGCGCCCTGCTGCGGGAGGCGATCGACAACTACTACGACTCCTTCGATACAGGCGCCGGCCTGATGCGGCCGATCGACCTCGGCCTCGCTGCGGGAATCGGGGGCCGTGACCGGATGGACGCGGGCCCACAGCAGCCACGGGACGAAACCCCGGCACCGCCCGCCGACGAAGGATCCGACCACGGCGACGGCGGGCCGGACGACTCGGCCGCGCTGCTCGGGGTTCCGGAGGCCGACGAATGGTCCGAGCTGAACCCCGTGGAGGTCGGCGAGAAGCTGCGCGACCAGATGCGGGAGGCCACCGGCAATCCCGATTTCGAAGTCTTCGGGTTCGACCTGCCCGACCTGAACCCCGAGGTGGTGCGCGAGTTCGCCCGCGGGATCACCGATATGTACCGCGGATATCCGCAGGCCGATATCCGGTCGCTGGGTATCGGGACCCGGCGCGAGGGAACCCTCGCCGATGCCGGGCCCCAGCTCGATCGCGAGACGAACACTGTCTACACCGGCGACATCACCCTCAACTACCGGCACGCCACCAGCGCGGAGAATTTCCTCGGCCAGGTACGCCGCGGGGTGGACAACGAGCAGTTCTCGCCGACCATGCTGCGCCGGCCCGTATACGCCATGACGGTGCACGAATACGGTCACGCGCTCGACTACGCGGGTGGGCTGCGGGCGAGCAGTACCGCCGAACGGCATCTGCTGCTGCGCGCGAGCGAGATCCCCGGGGGCGATTTCGGTGAGTGGCTGCGTCAGCTCAGCGGGTACAGCCGCGACGACGACGGACTGCTGCGGGGACACGAGGCGGTGCCGGACGCCTTCGCCGAATACATCATGGGCGGCATCGATCGGGAAGCTCGGGACCGCGTAGTCAGCACGCCGGTGCGGGAACTGTACGAACTGCTCGTACGGCACGCCGGGAACCCACCGGGTGGCGCGGCCGGGGCCCGGCCCGGACGTGGTGCGATGGACGCGGCGCGCCACCCCGGCGACCGCGACGGTCCCGAAGCGAGTGCCGGTGGCGGGGCGAAGAAACCACCGGCCGGGCCGCCACATCCGGCACCGACCCCGGAGGACCCCGACGGCAACCGGCCGGACGAACAGGATCCGGGCGACCAGGACGGCCCGATCGATCCGGACGCGATCATCCCGCCGCTGGTGATCGATATCGACGGGGAGCGAATCGCCTTCGATCTGATGCCGGACGGGCCGGACCGCTGGCGGCTGGTCCCGCGGGGTGAGCTGCCGTCGGCGACGCCCGAGCGGGCGGCCGCGCTGCGCCGCGAACTCGACGCGATCCGGCGGCTGTGGCCGGGCCGGGAACCGCAGGTCAAATACCCGTCCGGGTCCGGCTGGGACAGCCGCGGACAGGCGGCGATCGCCGACGGCGTCGCGGGTATCCCGGACCTGGTGAACCCGGCCCCGCCACCGCAGCCGGCCACGCCACCGCCCAGCCCGGACCATCCGGTGATCGGCCCGGCGCCGGAGTCCGGGCCGGCCGACCCCACTCTGCTGCGTATCGGACAGCAGCTGCCGGTGTGGATCGGTAACCGGGAACACATCCCGCTCTTCGGCAGGCTGTCGGCACGAATGCGCGACGACGCGGGCGAATTCGTACCCATGCATCCGGATGAGGGCCCCGAGTATCAGCCGTGGCTCACCGACGGCACGCTGGAGGCCGCGCGCGAGCAATTACTCGCCGACTTCGATTCGAACCGGATATCCCGGGCCCAGGCCCTGCGGGATCTGCTGACCGTGGCAGGCCGGCCCGACGCCGACGCCCGGCAGCAGCGCGCAATCCTCGACGCGCTGCGGGATCGCGGTGTGATCTCCGAAGACGAGGCCCGCGCGCTCGCCGACGCGCTCACCGAGGAACGGGACGCGCGAGGTGCGGAACTACCGGTGGGACCGGCACCCGACGGCGAGACCCTGGCCGACGCGGCCCGGCGCCTGCTCGATATAGACCTGCCCGACGACAGTGCGGAAACGCTGGCCCGGGTCATCGACGAACAGCAGTACCGGGTGGCCCGGGCCACCGGCGCCATCGAGGGCCTGGCCGCCGCGGTCCGCCGCTATCTCATCGAGCAGAGCCTGCCGTACACGATGCGCGACGCGCCGCCGGCCGCGGATACCGAGCGCGGTCTGCCCCGAACCGAAGAGCCGGCCGCGCTGGACGATCCACGGCCACGCCACGCCGATGATCCGGACGACTACTTCGACGACGAGCTCGACGGCGAGGTCGATCCCGCCCCCCGCGGGCCCGGGCGATACGAGGTGCCGGACCCGGCCGGACGGCCGGTCCCGTTCCTCGACCAGATCAGTTTCATCGATCAGAACCCGATGGGACGCTTCCTCATCGAGTTGCTTGCCGCCTTCGGCCACGAACCCGGCCTGCTCGATACCCCGCCGGTGGAGAACGGCGCCGACCAGCTGCCGATGTGGGGCGACGGTTACGAACTCGGTCGCGACCAGGGCCTGCGCCGATTCTTCGAGAACGCGCTGCGCCGCGACCAGATCCGCGACGAACTCGCGAGCTGGGCCGCGATGCGCGACCTGTCGCTCGAGGATCTGCTCGCCGATCCGCAGGCAGTGGTGGACCGCTTGCGGGCCGAGAACGTCGCCCGCTCGGATCGGGTCGCCGAGTTCGTCGAAGCCGCCCGCCGGACATTGCCGGAACCCGACCTGGCCGATCCGGTCGGAGACCTGCTGGGCCGCCAGCTCGTACGGGTCCCCGGCGGCGCCGGGCAACCCGATCGGCTGGTGGTGGTCGACGGCCTGCGCGACCGGGACCGAGTGCTCGCCGACGCCCTCGCCGCCGACCCGGCACTGCGCCATCAGCTCGACACCGGCGAACTGGTCCTGGACTACCGCACAGTGCACCGTGATTGGACCGGCGAGGGGGTACTCACGCCGGCGCCCATTCCGCAGATGCGCTACCTGCACGAGCACATCCTCGGCCGGGAACTGGAGGTTCTGCTGGTCCGCGATGACGACGGTACGTGGCGTCAGGTCATCGGATCCGCGGACGCCCACCGGGCCGCGCTCGGTGGAACACCGCCGCGCCACCCGCAAGAGATTCTGGCCGAAATCGCCGATACGCTGCGCGAACTGGGGATCGGCCCGGATGCGATCACTCCGGACGCACTGGCCCGCACGGTGGCCGATCTGCTCTTGGACAACGCGGTCCGCGCGGTGCAGTTGGAGGCGCTGGCCGATTTCATCCGCTCCGCCATCGATATCGAGATCTTCAACGAGCTCAGCGACGCGCGCAGTCAGCTCGCCACCCGCCTGGGGCTGGACTTCATTCCGGACCCGGCCGCGCCCGAGCGGGCCTTCTCACTGGCGACACTGGTCGACCGCCTGACCGACAGCGGTCAGCGGCGGGCCCTGCGTGCCCAGCAGTTCGGTGATCTCGCCGAGTACGCGAAGCGGTTGCGCGAGGTGGATCCGGCGGCGGTGGCCGCGGCGCGCGACCGCCTGGCCGAGCGGCTGGTTTCCGAGGAACTCGCGCGCAAGATGGCGACGCAGAAAGCCGCTGACCGCGCGGGTGTGGACCGGCGTATCGCGGCGCTGCTCCCGCCCGGCTACGTCGACGGACCCGGCGGGAACCGGGTGTTCGCGGTGGATCCGTCGGGGCTCGACCCGAAGAAGCTGTTCGATGTGGTCCGCCGGCTGGAACGCGACGGTCAGGGCGAACTCGTACGGGACGCGCTCGCCGAATACGCGGCCGCTCTTCTCGAAATCGACCCCTACACCGAGGTGCCGCGGGGCGACCGCACCGCCGATCCCAGGATCGCCGACGGCCGGTTCCCGATGCACGACCGGGACGCCATGGGCGGGTTGCGCGATCTCATCGCGAACGCGGTGCGCGCGGTCGGCGCCGACGATTTCGCCCGGGCGGTCGCCGACGCGGCGGCCCGGCCCGACAGCCATCGGATCCCCGGCGACGACCCGGACCAGCGGCCCACCGCCAACCGAGACTGGGCGCGACTGGTGGGTGTCGATCTCACCGACGCCGACGACGCGACCTTCGTCCGGATCTACGAGGCCTACCGCGACGGCCGGATCGAGAACCACGAGGGTCTCAGTCCGAAAGAGCTCGCCACCGAGCTCGATCGGCTCCGGCGCGAAGTGCGCGACCGGGCCGAACGGATCGAGGCGCTGCAGCGGCTGCTCGGCGAATACGCGCGCAGCGGACGGTCCGATCTCGCCGAGGCCGAGAACGGACAGCTCGAGAACGGTCCGGACGGGCCGACTCCGCCCGAGCCCGAGGGCCCTCCACCACCCGGCCCGGGTGACGAGACCGTGCCGCCCCCCGGACCGGATGGCGGCGGCGACGGCGGCGAGAAACCTCCGCGCACCCCGCCTGCCTCGGCGGACGAGCCGGAAGAGAGCTCGGGTGCCGAGCCCGAGCGCGGCGACGGAGCGAAACAGGAACCCGGCCCCGGCCTGCCCGATTCGTATTCGGAACTGATGGACTGGATCGAACTGCGCCGGGCGGAGATCGCCCTCGACACGGCCCTGGACGAGGCCGCGTGGGCGCGGCGTCAGGCGGCGGATCGGCCGGACGACCACCTCCGGCAATTCCGCGCCGAACAGGCCGAACGGCAGGTCGGCTACGCCCGCGAGCGACTCGACCGGATACGCCTGGCCCAGGTGGACCGGGCGGCATGGCTTGCCCGGATGGACGCCGGCTCGCAACGGTTCCTGGCCGATATGGATCCCGGCGACTGGCTCGCCGGACAGCGAGCTCTGCTGGCCGAATGGGTCGCCCGGATGGCGGAGGACCGGGCGCGCTGGTGGCACGAGATGCTGGGCAGCAGGGGGGACGACGGCCCATCCGGCCCGGAGACCGGCCCTGCGGACCGCGGGCCCGACTCCGATTCCGGACCGCGGCCGTCCGGGCCACGACCCGAGACCGGACCGAACGCCGGAGGGAAGCGGGAACCCGAAGCCGCTGGATCATCCGAAGAACCCGCGTCCGGCGGCGAACAGCGGCCGGAACCGGACGGCGTGGGACCCGAGCCCGGCGAACTGCTCGGTGACGCGCTCGTCGATGCGATCCTGCGCCGCGAGGCACTGGCGGCGCGTATCGGTGAGCTGGCGGCCGAGCTGCGTAACCGCGTCGAGCCGGCCGCCCTCGAACCGGACCTTATCGAGGACACCGTGCGCGACCTGCGTAGTCGCGCACAGGATGCCGAGGACGCGGCCCGGGTCGAGCAGATCGCCGAACTCGCGCCGCGGCTGATCCGTGCCGACGAAGAGGTGCGCGCCCTGTCCGGGCGGATCGAATACGACCGGTCGCAGCGCGAACGGCAGGGCGTTGTCCGGGAACGGGAGTTCCTGCGCGCCAAGATCATCGACCGGGCCCGCAATCTCCGTATGGACAACTCCGCCGCCTGGCCGGATCTCGGCCCGGACGCCCGGGAGCGGATCGTCCTTCGCCTGGACGAGGAGACCCGGTACGACACCGTGGATATCGCGGGCGGTATCGACGAGGGTCCCCGGCGGGACAGGTCACCGGTGGGCGAACAGGAACGCGGGCACCGGCGCGATCTGATCCGCAAACTGCTCGCGCAGACCGCGGATTTCGACGAGCTCGGCACTCGGCTGCGGGAGCTGGACCGGCAGATCGACCGGATGGAGCACGATCAGGATTTCCTGGACCGCCCGCACCCCGAAGAAGTGGCGGCCGAGCTGGAGCGGCTGGCCCGGGAACGTGCGGCCGAATTGCAGCGGATCAAACCCCGGCGGTCCATGCGCGATGATCTGGCGCGGCGACTCGGCGTCGTGGACGAGAACAACGATCTCGCGGAGCGGCGACTCGATTCCGGCGAACTGGACGCGACGCTGCGGGCCCTGCGTGACGGCGCGCATCGCGATTTCCGCGAAGGACGCCTGCGGCCCTCGCAGTATCAGCGGCGCCTACTGCGGATCGACGCGCTGGCGGACGCGGCGGGCGATGTGAACGAGGCCCACCACCGGATCGGCCGTATCCAGGACGATATGGCTCGCGTGGCGGGGGTGTGGCGGGGACTGGTGGAGGCCGAAGGCGGCCGGATGGTCACCGACCGGGTCGGTCTGGTGGAGGGCGATGAGCCGCGGATCATCGTTTTCGGTCCCCGCCCCGACCCGGCGAACCCGCGCGGCGACCACGACGCCGCCCTCGCGCACGCGTTGCGGAACAACTCCGCCGCCGCACAGGCGATGGTGCGTCCGGAGACCACAGTGGAGTACCGGCGCGTCCTCGTCGACCGGGACGACAACTGGCGGGTCCGGGGGATGGATCCGCCGCAGGTCGAGCGGATGAGCACCAGCTGGGTCGCCGGTCGCCGGCTCGATATGACCAGGTGGCGTGACGGAGCCGGCGACTGGCATCCGGTGGACCCGACCCGGCCGGGCTGGGAGACCAACCGCGACAACTCCGACCTACCGAAGAAATTCAGCCAGAAAGACCTTCCCGACGGTGTCAGTGGTTGGGCGAGTACGGATGTCGTCAACGACATCGTGCTTCCCGCCGAGAATGTGCCGGCCGGCAAGATTGCGGAGAGCACACTGCCGGTGCACGCACCGCAGGCGCCGTCGCAGTACGACACCTCGGGGATCGACCCGAAAGATATCTACAGCCAGCACTGGGGTGCCGACGCCTACAACGTGATGCGCCTGGTGCTGATGGCCGCGCTGGTACCGAAACATCCGGTGGTGAAGGCGTGGATCCAGCGGCATCCGGAGATCGGCCGGTGGGTGCAGGCACGGCCGTGGTTGCAGAAACTGCCGCCGTTCGGGACGGTGTTCCGCGGCTACGAGTGGTTCGCGCCGCCGGAGACCGATGTGCAGCCGATGCACCGGCGCTGGGAACCGGGTGATCATCTGCCGCCCGATGCGCTGACCGAGGTTCCGGAGGCCCTGCGCCGGGAATGGGAGCGTGAGGCCGAGCAGTGGGCCGAAGTGCAGCGTTGGGCGGACCAGGAATACGACCGCTTCCTGGCCGACGACACCGATGTGGACAGAGTCGCCGAGGGCCTCGAACAGCACCGCCAGGATACGCAACGGCGGGCCGCGCGGGAATTCGTCGATCTGGTCCGGACGCGCCTGGTCGAAGAGCTGGGCGGGCTCGACCCGCTCGGCGATGTTCCGGCGCAGCTCGCGCGTATCGAGACGGCGATCGACCGGATGGCCGGCGAAGTGGCCGACAGATTCGTCTCCGGCGATCCGGAGCTGGTGCGCAACACCGTCGAGCAGGTCCGGGAAATGCTGCTGGGCGTGGTCGATCCGGCCGAGATAGTCCCCGGCGCGGACCCGGACGAGATCGTGCGAGCCGCCGGTCCCGGTGAGATCGCCGAACAACTGCTCGGGCAGATGCGCGACGACGTCCCGCATTTCACCCGGGCGGAGCTGGAACAGATCAGGGACCATCTGATGGTCGACGAGCATCGGGTGCGCGATGCCGACGACCCCGACGGCCGGCTGGTCCGGCGTCCGATGGACCGCCTGGCCGATATCGCCGAGGCCTGGAACCGGCTGCGCGACGGGGTACCGCTGCCCGCGGATCTCGTCCTGCTGCAGGACGCGCTGGCCGAGGCGCAGTACTTGGTCGGCAACCCCGATGCCACCTGGCAGGCGGCGAATACCTACGCCATCGGCCAGGGCTACCACTGGGACGCCCAGCGGCCGCCGCTCACCAGCTGGCGGGCCGACCGCCGGTACGCTCTCCCGCCCGTCCGGCCGAACCCCGAGTACCAGCCCCCGGAAGCCCGGGAGCCCGGCCGCCCGGCGGAATCGCGCGGACAAGACCCCGCGGCGCGCGACGCCGGCACAGTGGACCTTCCGCCGGACCCGGGTGACCCCGACGACCCGGACGGTCCGGAACCCGGCGACCCGAATGGTTCGCCCACCGGTGGATCGGGCGGTACACCACCGTCGCGTCCGCCGCTGCCCGCCGCCCGCGACGATGGCCCTTCGGACCACAACGTCCTGCCGCCAGGCGAGTCGGGTGGCCCTCTCGGACCCGACAATCCGGGCGACTCCAACGACTCCAACGACTCCAACGACTCCAACGACTCCAACGACTCCAACGACTCCAACGACTCCAACGACTCTGGCGGCCCGAGTGGCCCGGGCGATCCCGGCGGCCCGGAGGGACCTGTCGCCCCGCCACCCGGCGAACCGGGCATACCACCGGACCACCACGGCGACCCGCTGCGGGATCTCGCCGAATTCCTCCGGGAGCAGGCGGACTGGCCCGCGCAACGCGATGCGGTACCGCTGTCGGGCCCCGCGGCCGAGCACGCGCGCCGCCTCGCCGGACACCTCGGCCTCACCGAGGTCTTCGCCGACCTGCGCGATCCGCTCGCCGCGCTGGCCGAACTCGCCGAGATCGCTCGTGCTCGCGGTTTCTTCGACCATCTCGATGACGGCCCGGCTATGCGGCATCCCGACGATTTCGCCGAGCTGACCGCCGGTGAACGCTATGGAGATGAGCAGTACTGGCGGCTCGAGGCCGATCCGGAGATCGCCGCCGCGATGCGTGCGGAACTGCGCCGGGCCGGTCTGCCCGTGGAGGAACCGGCGTTACCTCCCACGCCGCCGCCCGGTGAACTCGAACGCGGTGGTGTTCCCGAGGCCGATCCGGCGAGGCCGGGCACGACAGCCGACCCCGGCGCCGGTGAGGGGGGCGCCCGTACCGGGGCACCGGAAGCGGGGGCAGGCCCGCGCCTGGAATCGGCGGCCGAGACCACCGACCTGCTGACCCGCCGGTTCGGCCTCGACAACGAGGCGCTCGGACCGGACCGTCTCGGCGCCACCGTCTCCGGCCATCGCTACCGGATCCTGTTGCGCGCGGGCGCCGTGGAAGCGCTGGCCGCCGCGCAGACCCGGCTCGATGCCGCGACGGATGCGGCCGATCGAGCCGCGCAGCGCCTCGCCCGGGACAGCTGGGCCCGCCTGCTCGGCCTCGATCCCGCCGCGCTGGACCGCGCTCCGGCGGCCGCGGTGAACCGTGCCCGGGCCGACGCGGTCCGGGCCGCGGACGATCTGGCCGCCCTCGCCGACAGCGCCCGGACAGCCTCGGAACAACCCGATCCCGGCGGCGAGCCGGTGGCCGCCGGCGAAACCCGCCGCTACAACGTGGAGGTGGACGGCGAGCGTGTGCCCACACGTCTGGTCGCCGACGACAACGACGGCTGGCGAGTGGAGGAAGCCGAGCGGACCCCCGCGCCCGACCCGCTCGCGGAGCCCGCCGAACCGGCTCCCCGTAAACCACTACTGCGCCGGATCTGGGAATGGCTGCGGGATACCGGGTATACGGGCGAGGTCGCGAAATATCCGTCCGGCTCCGGAATCGACAGTGCCGGACAGTCCCTGCTCGGTGACGAGGCCGGGGTCCCGCTGCGCAAGACCGAGGACCCGACGCCGGGCACCCCGGGCGACGAATACGAAGTGCTGAACACCAAGTTCAACCCCGCCCGCATCCTCAAAGAGGGTGTCACCATGTGGAAGCGGCGGGAGCTGGTTCCCTTCTTGCGGCGGTTGACCTCCCGGGTCGCCGATCGCAGCGCCGATACCGTGCCCGTGCTGGACGAGAACAACAGCGAATACCGCTACTGGCTGGACGAAGCCGATCCCGACCTGGTGCGCCGCGAACTGGGTGTGGAACTCGAGGAGCTGAAACAACGAGAGCTGCGACCGCCCGAGCCGGAGCCCGGGACCGGGCCGCTCGATCCGGGGCCGGCGGCCGCCCGGGAAGAACCGGCCGGCGCAGAGGTGCCCCGCAGTACCGAGGAGATCGCGGAGTGGATCCGGGAACTGTCCGAGGCGGCCGCACACCGCGACGAACAGTTCCGGGCGCTGGCCGCCGCCGCGCGTGCCTTCGGAGTCGATATCGGCGATCCGACGCCGGAGAACATCCGGCGGGCCCGCGAGATCATCGAGTATCAGCAGGCACGGCGGATCGGCGCGCTGACCGGGCTGGCCGACGCCGCCCGGCGATACAACGCCGAGCACGCCGATATCCCCTACAGCGAGTACGCCACCTTCTTCGATGCCAACCCGCTGGCCAGATTCCTGCACGAAGTGGTCACCGCCTATCGGGAACCGGCGCGGGCACCGGAATGGCTGCCGGAGTCGCTGCGCCGCCACTGGCCGGCCCCCGCGGACCTGCTCGCCTGGGAAGGTGTCAACAACGGTGGCGAACCCTCTCGCGACTGGGGTGACCTCTTCGACAGCGACCAGCCCGGCCGCGACGACGGCCGCCGGATCTATCTGGAACGGGCGCTGCGCCGCGATCAGATCCGGGACGAGCGCGCGGTCTGGGCACAGGTCCTCGGCGATATCGACCTGAACGCCCTCGCCGCCGACAATCTGGCCGACACGCTCGCCGCGCAACTTTTCCACATGCAGGAAACCGCGGATCGGGTCGAGGACTTCGGCAGGCAGGCCGACGAATTCCTGAACCGTGACGCCGAAGTCGACGAGCTCACCGGACTCATCGGTGATATGGCCGCCCAGGAATGGGTTCTGGCGCGGGGCGGGGTCATGTTCGGCGACCCGGCCGGGATCGGCCTGCTGCCCGCCGAGCAGCCAGGCGGTCCGCTGCGGCTGGTCGTGCTCGACGGCCACCTCGAGCACGACCGCGTACTGGCCGACGCGCTGGCCCGCCACCCCGATATGGCCGTCGCGGTGAACGACGGCACGCTCGCGGTGCGCTATCAGGTGACCCATGTCCGGCCGGGTGAACCGCTGCCCGGCGGTGGTTACGGTCCGGAGCGGATCACCGTGGCCGATGCGGGTACTCCGGAGGTCCGGCAGCTGCGTGCCGAGGTCGAAGGACGTCACCTGGATCTCACCCTCGTCGACGATGGCGACGGATGGCGGCTCGTCCCGGACGAACCCGCCGACCCGGATCCGGTGCGTCCGATTCCCCGCGATATGCCGCGAGCCGAAATCGATGCGGCCATAGATCGACTCGCCGCGCGCCTCGGTGTCACCCAGGAGGATCTGGCCGATCCGCGCCGGCTCGCCACAGAGCTGGCGGGTCTACGCGACGAGAACGAGATCCGCGCCGCGCAGCTCGAAGCGATCATCGATCATGCGCGCACGGCCTGGGATATCGATACCTACCACGAGGTGGTTCGCGCCCGGGAAGCCCTGGCACACCGGATCGCTCCCGGCGACGACGAACCGGTCACCGCGCCACGAATAGCGCGGACCATCGCCGACCCGGCGACTCCGGGTGCGCGCCGGAGCCAGCAGATCAGCGGGCTGCTCTCCTACGCAAAGGAATTGGCGGCACTGGACCCGGACGCGGCGAACGCGGCGGCGGTCCGGCTGCTCCGCCGGCTCGACGCACTCACCGATACCGTGCCGGTCGCCGATACCGGGCAGATCGGTGCAGCGATTCGTGACCTGGTGCACCGGCCGCATGCCGGCCCCGCACTCGCCGCGGCTCTCACCGATTTCGCGACCGCACTGGCGAAGATCGACATCTTCGATCCGGGCACACACGGCGACCGGGCCGTCGATCCGCGGGTGGGTCGCGCCGAACTGCCGGTACACGAGAAAGCCGTCCGCCACCTGGTGGGTCTGATCGAGGATCTGCGTCATCTCGCCGACGCCCCACACCGCATGGGGTTGCTCGAAGCCGAAAGCGATCTGCTGCCCGCCACCGAACTCGGTGCCGGCGCCGATTTCGCCCGCACGGCCGGGGTGGAGGTTCCGCCCGCGGACCTCGCCGGCTGGGACGAGGTCCTCGACCGGCACCGTCGCGGGGAGATCGGCGACGACCATCCCGAACTCGCCCGGGTGCGGTCGGAATTGCGACGCTGGAACGAGGTCTACGAGAAGTATCGCGACGGCCGCCTGGACCGGCACGAGCGACTGACCCCAGGCGAATTGGCGGAAGTCCAGGCGCAGTTGCGCGGTGAGGTACAGCAGCGGGCCCGCGATATCGCGGCACTGGCCGATCTGGCCGCGCGCGCGGCGCGACTCGACGACGCGCAGCAGGGTCGGGCGACGGCAGAGGTGGCTCGGGCGCGCGCCGAGTTGCCGCCCGCACATCCGGAGCTGCCGTTCGACGAGCAGGATCTGGTGTCGCACGAGGCTCTGGACCGCAAGCTGGAGGAGTTGCGGGGCAAGACCAGGAGGGTGGACGAGCAGGCGTCCTATCAGCGGCGTATCTCGGAGTACGAAGATGCGGCGCGCCGGGTGATAGACGCCGAGACCGAACTCGCTCGCACCGACGGCGAACTCGACCGCGGTCGTTCGGCTGCCGAAAGTCCACGCCCGAGCGATGTGCAGGACGAGAGCTCCGCTTCCGGACCGGATCGAGGTCCGGTATCGGGAAACCCGGCCCCGGAAGCCGGCTCTTCCGGCCGGACTCGTCACGAGTCCGGCCCGCCCGACGCTGGACGAGCCGGATCCGGTCCCGTACGGGAAGAGCCGGCCCAAGGTACGTCCGGCGCCGGCGACCGTCTACACGCCGAGCCGGACGAGGATCCCGCCTCCGCTGTTCCTCCCGGAACCGCGTCCGGCGCCGCCGCCGGCGCCGGTGGCCGAGGTGATGGTGGCCGAGGTGATGGTGGCCGAGGTGATGGTGGCCGAGGTGATGGTGGCCGAGGTGATGGTGGCCGAGGTGATGGTGGCCGAGGTGATGGTGGCCGAGGTGATGGTGGCCGAGGTGATGGTGGTACGGGCGCAGGCTCGCGTACCGACCGCGGTGGGGCCGGCGATCGGCCTCCGCCAGAGGGGGAGGACCCGCCAGAGGGGGAGGACCCGCCAGAAGGGGAGGAACCTCCAGAAGGGGAGGAACCGACGACCTCCGGTCGCCGGTTGCCGCCGATGCCACGTGGGTCGACCCTGCGCGCCCATATCCCCCATCCGCCGCGCCCGTGGGAACCGGACTTCCCGCCACCGTTCGACAACGATGTGCGGCCGTGGCCGGTCCCGCTCCCGGATCTGCCGGAGCGACCCGAGCCGCCGGGCCCGCCCGAACCACCTGAAGAGGACCCCCCGGTTCCGCCCACACCTCCCGTGCCGCCGGTTCCACCGCGGCCCGTGCCGCCGACACCGCCACATCCACCGACTCCGCCCCGACCCCCGCAGCCGCCTGTGCCATCTCGTCCGCCGCAGCCGCCTGTGCCGCCGCAGCCTCCGGAGCCGCCTGTGCCATCTCGTCCGCCGCAGCCGCCTGTGCCGCCGCAGCCTCCGGAGCCGCCCGTGCCATCTCGTCCGCAGCCGCAGCCGCAGCCGCAGCCGCAGCCGCAGCCGCAGCCGCAGCCGCAGCCGCAGCCGCCGGTTCCGCCGGTTCCGCCCCCGCCCTGGCCGCCGGTTCCCCCCGCTCCGGTCCCGCCGGGGCCGGTGCCGCCGGCACTTCCCGACCCGCCGACGGGACCGCCCGGCGTCTCCCCACCGACCCTTCCGGCCCCACCGTGGGGATCGGCGCCGCCCCCGCCGGACGGGTATCCGCGACCGTGGTCGCCGCTGTCCCCATATCCCGGCGCGCCGGATCTGTCCGGCTCTTCGCCGCTTCCGGGCGGTCCGCAGCAGCATCCGCACGGTGGCGGCGGTGAACCGATGCCCTGGCCGCCACCGCCCAGTGGTGCGGCGCCACCGGGCCGGCCGGCCGCACCCGGCGAACAGCCTCCGCCGGGTATGCCGTACCCGCCGGCCGTGCCGCCGATGCCGAACGGCGGTTCGCCGCAGAACGGTTCGCGCGATCGCTACCGCCGCCCTCCGGGTGGACCGTCGGCCGGCGTCGGTCCGGAGGCGGAAGCACCACTGCTCGTCCGGCCCTTCGCCGGGTTCGGTGTGCCCTCGGAGTTCGACCCGCGGACCGGTTCGCTGCAGGCGTCGCCGTCGAGTGCGGGCCGGGTGAGTGGGCTCTACGGGGAGATCGCGGGTGTGCCGGTGGTTTTCTATCGGCGCAGCGGTCGCCTCGGCCTGCGGATCGGCGGCCACGATATCGACCTGCAGACTCCGGTTATCGTCGAAATGGATACCGTCGCGTATCGGACCACCCGATTCGCGCTGGTCCAGGACGGCACCCTGCTCGGTGAGCTCACCTACCGCTCACTGCCCGCGGAATTGGACCTCGGCGCCTACCTGCGCGATGTCCTGGACGATCCGGAGCGCCGGGCGCGGGTGTTCGCCGAATGACCGGAGCAGCCGGAGACGAGACGATGAGAGACGGCCCGCGGAGGGCAGGACCAGCAAGGAGTGGCTATGCGTATCGGACATCCGAGCGAGGACGAGATGCGGGAGAACTTCGCCGAAATGCTCGAATCGGTCCGGAACGGGGGTGGCTTGCGTACGGAGACCGGCCTCGACATGACGACCGAGGAAGCGCTGTGGGATATCGCGCGTGCCTATCCGGAGGTCACCGAAGAACTGGTCGAGGCGGCGCGAAACGCCTTCGCCGGTCAGCTCGACGGCAGCAATGCCCGCCGGCATCGGGAAGAGCTCGCCCGGCAGTTCGAGGAGTTGCGGCGTTCCCCTGGCACCCGATGAACATGGCGGCGGCCCACCGGCCGGGGATGCGCGGGATCGGTGATATGAGCACGGTCCGGGGGTCCCGGGTCGTGCGGCCCGTACGAGGGGATCGTTGACGAAGTGATCAGATCAGAGGAGAGCTCCGGCGATGTAGGGGCGGTGGAAAGCGACGAGGTGACCGCTGTCCCGGGACTCGCCGGCTCCGCGCCCGCTCCGCCGGTCGGCGTGGCCGAGGCGCATCGGGCCGCGCCGGACGAAGCCGGTGGACCCACCGGAGAGCCCGCGGCCGGCGACCCGGATGTCGGTTTCACCCTGGCGCCGCCCGCCCCCGCGCCGGGCCCCGCCGAGGCTGCCCGCGCGCTCATGCACCGGGTGGCCCGGGAACTGGGGGCCGTCGCGCCCGAGGGCTGGCAGCGGGTGGACGCGGTTTTCGCCTCGACGGTGACCGCCGATGTCGGTTTCGCGGTCTTCTCCGACGACCGGCAGCAGGCTCTCCGGTGGAATCCCACCCCGGAAGTGCTCGCCCTGGTCCGTGAACACCGGCAGCTGTCCGCCCAGTTGGGCGACGGCCCGTGGTGGCGGCTGCTGCTCACCCTGACCAGGTCCGGGCAGATCGAGGTCGACTACGACTACGGTGACGAACCCTTCCCCGAGGAGCAGTTGTTCGCTCCGGAGATCTATCGGGCCGATCTGGAAGCCTTCCCCCGGAAGTCCCTACCGGTGTGGCTGGCCGCCTATCTGCGGCACGGGGATCGCCAGCAGCGGTCGCCGGGAGCTGCCGCGGCGCAGGCGCGCGGGGATCGGGAAGCGGGTGTGGCCGGGGTGCCGGTCACCGATCTTCCCCCGTTCCCCGTGGTGGCCGCTCGCTGGGCGGTTCTGTGCGCGGCGTTCGCCGCGGCGCGCTCGGAGTGGGGGCCTCGGCTCCTGCCCGGTGTGCGCTGGTTCGAGGGCGCCACCCGCAGCGGGAGCTCGCTGCACGCGTTGCCCGCCGGGCGCGCGGTGCTCTCCGGCGGGGTCTGGAACTCGCCGGAGCTCGACGCGGCCTACAACCGCGACGCCGATTTACCGGCCCTGTTCCGCGGCGCTCCGGGCTGGGTCGCGGACCAGGTGGTGAATCATCGGGCCGGCGCCGGGATGCTCACCTTCTGCTTCTGGTGGGACGGACGAGGCTGGTACCGGGGGGAATCACCCGCGGCCGAGCAGATCGCCGAGGCGATTCCGGGCGTCTGGGATTCGGCGACGGTGGTGCGGATCATGACCGGTCTGCTGGGCCCGCAGCCGTCCGGCGCGCAACTCGGTGCGGTGTCGGCGCTGGTCGCGGCGGCCGAGGCGGGTCTGGCCACCCGCGGCGGGCTGACCGATGTCTTTCCCGAATCCGGTGGTTTCGATATCGACAGCGCGTTCTATCAGCTGGTGATGGGCGGGGTGACCGCGCCGGAACCGCTCGCCGCCGCCGCGGCGGTCGCACAGGTGGGGCGTTATCTCACCGACAGCGGTGACGACCTCAGCGGATACCCCGTGGAAAACCTGCGCGCGGATCGGGTGAGTGTGGGGTGGATGGTGTACGTGCCGGTGGAACCGGGGGAAATCGCGGTCGGCCGGGCGATCTTCTACGTGGCCGATGACGGAGTGCTGGAACGTTCGTCGTCGTCGATGGCGCCGTCGCGATACCTGCCGGAGTTCGAACGTCGCTTCCGCGCCCGCAACCGGGCGCTTCTCTAGCACGTTCGGTCGCTTCGCCGCCCGGGTGGACGATTTCGGCCGGACGGGCCGCGGAGGCAAACTTCAGCGTCCGTTCAACCGGCGGTCGATCGGCGGACAATCCCGGCTGGGATCTTCGGTGATGACCCGTGCTGTCACCGGCCATGGGCGATGAGGAGGTCGCGTGCGCAGAGATCGACCGTCGCCGGATCGTGCCGGAATCCGCGGTGGCCGAACGGCCCCGGTCGCTCCGGCGGACGATCGGACCCCCGTCAGGGTGTCTGTTCAGTTGGGCGTTCCGGGGGTGGGAGTCCCGGGATCGGACGCCGGAATCGTAACTCGATCGGCGACTTCGATTCCGGGACAGCTGTTCCCAGGACCGGCGGGTGTCGACATGCTCGAATTCGAACTGGCGGGAGTGTAGGGATGGCCGACGACCCGTGGGGTGCTTTCCGGGACCGGGCCGCGGGCGGCGGTGTCGCTTTCGAAGCGGCCGTCGCGCGGGAGGCGGCCGAGTTCTGCGCCGATCTGGTCAGCATCTTCGATGTCGTCGACGCGATCGCACCGCTTCTGGTACCCCTGACGAAACTCGGTCCGGAATCCTTCTCCGGTCCCGAGCGGTTGCGGGCGAAGTACGACGAAGTCGCCGGTGAGTTCGCGGACGACATCATGTCGGCGCATCGGCGGCGGATCACCGATCTGGGCGAAGGGTTCATCCTGGCCGGAAAGCTTTATCAGGAAACCGATCAGGACGCGGCCGGGTCCTTCTCCCGGATGGTGGACGACAGTATCGCCGGCACGGTGGTCGAGCACGCGTTCTCGCACTACGACGAGACCGACGGCTGGGTCGACGACACCTACACAGTGACTCCGGACCTCGGTAACTACGCCGACAAGAACAACAAGTTCACGCTGCCGGCCGGGCTTTCGGGGCTGCCGGGCAGCGCGGGCGCGGAGGGCTTCTCTGCGGAGGCCCCGCCCGCCGGGGGATTGAATTTCAACCAGTTCTGGTGGCTGGGCCAGGAGATCAACGGCGCCTCCCAGTTCATCGAGGACAAGGCCACCTACTGGTTGCGGATGAAGATCCAGCTGGATACCGGCTTCACCGATTTCGACCAGGGTATGCAGGGTCTGCTGGAATCCGATCGCTGGAAGGGGCAGGGCGTGGACGGCGCCACGACGGCGGTCCGGGCCTATCTCGGGAGCGGTAAGCATCTGATCTCGGCGATGCAGCAGCTGGGTGACAACCTGCTCAACGCGACGCAGTGGATCCGCAACACCGCGATGGGAATGCCGGACAAGTCGTATGCCTACACCCAGCAAGAGGGCGGTGACTATGCCGTCTATCAGCAGGAGACTTTCGCGCGGCAGGTCTACGCGAACTGGTACGAGCCCGGGGTCGAACTGTCCTCCACCGCGATCCCGAAACTCGTGCAGCCCACCGGGAACACCGATCTACCGGACGACAACGGCAACGGCGGCAACGGTGGTGGCGGGGGTAACGGCGGAGGGGGGAACGGCGGTGGTGGCGGTGGCGCCGGTGGCGGGCAGAACGGGCAGTACCAGCAGCAACAGGCCGCGCTCCAGGAGATCGACCAGCAGCGCGCGGAGCTGATGGCCGCCCAGCAGGAGCTCGAGGAGCAGGCTCAGGCGCAGCAGGCCACTCTCCAGCAGCAACAGCAGGCCCTCGAAAAACAACCGGAGGCGCAGTCGGCGCTGCAGGCGGCGCAGCAGGGATTGCAGCAGCTCGGCCAGCTCGGGCAGCAGCTGTCCACCGCCGCGCAGCAGGCGCTGCAGCAGGCGGGTATCACCGGGCTACCGGGGATGCCCGCGTTGCAGGACGCGGTGAAGAACTATCAGTCCGCTCTGCAGAAGGCGGGGAAGCTGCCCGCCGGCCTGGGTGGCGGCGGCGCGGGTGCCGGCGGAGGTGCCGGTGGTGGCGCGCCCGGTGGTGGAGTGAAGACACCGCAGGTGCCGAACGTGGAGAAGGCGGCCAAACTGTTTCCCCGCGCATCGCTGGCCGCCACGGCCGGTGCGCAGACCGCGGGAGTCGCGGCCTCGTCGATGGGGCAGGGGGCGCCCATGGGCGGTATGCCAATGGGTGGTGGTGCCGGTGGCGGGCAGGCCGGTGGCCAGCAGAAGGATCACAAACGCGCCGATTACCTCGACTCCACCGAATGGCTCGAAGAGGGGATCGGTGAACCGTCGGTGGTCGCGAAACCCGTGGTGGATCAGTGATATCCGGGGCGGTACCGCGGCAGTGGAAGTTCACCGACCTCGAGTTCTACGCGCTGTGGTCCGCGGCCACCGGGGAACTCGGCCTGCCGTTTCCCTTCCATTTCACCGCCCGGACCCTGGACCCGCAAAAATTCCGGTTCGATCAGCGGCAGGCCCGGGCCGATCTGCGTGAACGGCTGGGGGAGACGTTCGACCCGGTGCTCGACGTCATCGCCCACCCGGATATCCGGGTGGTGCTCAGCGGCAGCGATCACCGTGATGTCGAGAAGCCGCGCAGTATCGTGCGGTCGATGGGCGTACGACGAGAATCGGTGGGTTACGTCGTCTCGTCTCTACCCGGCGAGAGCTTCTGGCACAGCGGCGGTTTCACCGTGGCCGAATGCGACGCGGTGCGTCTGGCAGGTGAGCTGGTGGCGCAGCTCCCCGAGGTGGGCGCCGGGAGCCGCGCCGAAACGGTGTTACCGCGCCGGGCCGAGGTGCCCGGCCGGAACGAGGGTTCGCCGCGGCGGGCACCCACGGTGCACGATTCCTTCACCACCACCGAATCCGAACGCGGCTCCACTTTCCTGGCGGCACCGGTGAGCTGTACCGGGACGATCGATGTGGAGCAGGGTTCGTCGATCTACGGTCCCCGGGGCATCTCCCGGCACCGGATGGACTGGCGGGACCTGGTCGACGACGGCAGATATCTGATCCGGGAGGCCGATCCGCCGGTCGCGGCGCCCGCCGACGCCGAGTTGCTGATGGGCGCGATCAATTCGATGATCGCCCAGGTGGTGCGGGTCATCAAGGACGAGCGCCGCAAGGCTTGATCCGGTGTCACCGCCGGCGGCCGTGCTCATCCCATTCCCGGACGGCTTCCAGTTCGCCGTGTTCCCCGAACAGGCTTTCCGCGGCGAGTTGGCCGTTGGGATGCCACCGCCGGAACACCCCGCGCGGCTGTCCACGGCAGATCTCGCCCTCTGATTTCAATCGGCCGTCGGGCCACCATTCCCGGGAGCTGCCGTGCCGCAGGCCGTCGAGGTAGTACTCCTGGGACAGCAGTTGCCCGGGCGCCAGCTCTTCGACCACCTCGCCGGTGAACGGTTGTCCCGCGTATTCCAGTCGCAGGTCCGCACTCACCGAGGTCGGGTCCTCGTTCAGGTCGATTCGCCTCATCGCGGATCTCCCGCGGGTCCGTACACGCGGACAGATTATCGATGCGACGAGGCGAAAACGGTGCATACGAGACATAGTCGTGAAGTCGTGATCCGCGCGACCGCGCCGGACCACCGCGACCAGCGGACCGCCGCCGCCGAAGTCCGCTGCCGGGCCCGGGAGCCGGTGCTCGCGGGTGGCAGGCGGCCGAACAGTTTTCCGCGGCGTGGCGCCGGACGGTTATTCGGCGAGTTCCGGTTCGGTGACACGTATAACGAGCCGTCGAATAACGTCGAATAGAAATTCAATTGTGTTCCGGAGGTGGGAGTCCCGGGAAAGGGCTGCGTCAGGGTAGCTCCGAAACACATCGTTGCGCGGCCCGCTTTATTCCCATTCGTGGTGATCAGTGCGGGTATTCCGCCTCCACCGGCAAGTTGCGTCCGGGTATCCGAGGTGCGGACCTCACCGATCGATAACCGTCAGTTCATCTCCACGATCGACAATCGGGGGAGGGAGTGGTCCGAGTCATGAAAAACGAGTGTGCGCGGTGGATCTGTCGTGAGTACGGCGCTGCCGGGCCGAACGATCGCCCGGAGGAGGCCGAACGATGAGCAATTCCGACCAGGGGACAATGGAATTTCCCACCGAGTTCAGCGCCCATTCGCTGACCGGATCCATTCGCGTCCGGACAACGGAAACGGGTTTACCCATGGCGGTTTCCGTGGAGCCCGGCCAGCTGCGCCGCGACCCGGCGGCGCTCGCCGGGGAGATCCTGCGGTTGTGCGGGCAGTCGGCCGCGCGGGCGGGATTGGAACGCCGGAAACAGCTGAAAGAGGCCGGTTTCACCGCCGAGATGCTGCGTCTGGCGGGTCTGCCGACCGAGGAGGAGGTGGCTCGCCGGGAGATCGTCGCGGAGCGGGACTACGACACCGAACCCGAGAGCTGGCTGCGCTCGGTCTAGGCGCTCGCGGAGCGGCGCCCCGAAATGCCGTCGCCCGAGAGAATCAACCGGAGAACAGGTTCGAAGAAATTCGGAGGTGCATGTGGTCGAAACAATGGATGAACTCATCGCGCGCGTACAGCGACAGGTTTATCGACTCACCGATCTGCACGAAGCACTGAACGGAATCCTGATCACCGAGACGTCATCCGACGGCACGATAACTGTGGAAGTGGACGGAAACGCGGCACTGACCGGATTGAGCTTTACCGGGGGAATCAGCGAATTCACCCCGGAAAAATTCGAGAAATTGCTGGTGGAGACCGCGCGAGCGGCTGCTCACCGCGCGCTCACCGAACGAGGAGGGTTGATCGACGACTTCAATTCGGAAAGCACTAGGTAGTCACCGAGTGTTAACCGCGCCGCGATCGCGGCCGAAGGTAGGTACTGGGTACCGTTGAAAACGAAACATTGTGGGATGTTTCGGGATTGGACAAAGTCATGAGTAACAACATTCACGTTGTCCCGGACGCGGTTCGTCTGTACGGCAGCGAATCCGCGGCGATGGCCGCCGGAGTGGCCTCGGCCGGGGCGGTCGACCAGACGGCCACGGTCGCCTTCGCGGCACCGGTGTTCGGGCTCATCGGCCAAGAATTCCTGGCCGCGTTCGCCTACGCGCAGGCCAACCACCTGTCCTCGGTTGCCGAACTCGCCGCGGTACACGCCGGCACCGCGCTCACCGCGCACCAGGCCGCCGCGAGCTACGAGATCACCGACGCCGGTAACGCTATGAATATCGGCACGGTGTTCCCGGGTTCATGAGCGCCCCAGGAGCCGGCTCCACACCGGGCGCACCGCCGCCCGCGGGTGCGGAAGCACTCGATCCGACCGTCCTGGACCTGCTGCGCGGCAGTGCGCTGGCGCCGATGCTGGACAGGCCGGTGAACGACATCCTCGGCAGTATGGGCCTGCCGAACCTGCCGGAACTCCCGGCCTTCGGCGAGCTGCCCGGTCTACCCCCGCTGCCGACAATCGATCTGAGCGCGCTGATGCGCCCGCTCACAGATCTGGCATCGGCGTTCGGCACCGGCAGTTTCGGAGCCCCGGCTGCCGCCTCGCCACCGGCGCGGGGCGATACCGCGGCGCCCGCCCCGGCGCCCCCGGTGGATCCGACCCAGGCCCTATCGCAGATATCGACCGTGATGCAGACGCTGATGCAGGTCGCGCCTTCCGTACTACAAGCCGTGATGGGCCTCTGGCAGGGTATGGCGGCCACGGAGGCGGCGGAGAAGGCCGGTGCGGCGCAGGCGGATACCGCCGAACTCGAAGCGCAGAGCACCGGCGAGAAAATGCATCTCGCCAAGGGAGCGACCAGTGTCGCGATCGGCGGGGCGGAGATGGCCGCAGTGATCGCCGCGTTCTCCGCCAAGCTGGCGCTGTCCCCGCTCTATGCCACGACTCCGGGTGGTGCGGCTTTCCTGGTGGCCTCGGCGATCGAGGCGGCCACCGAGGGTCTGGTGATCACCGCCAAGACCAAGACCGAACTCGGTATCGAGGCGGTCGGTATGACGCAGACCGGGGAGAAGGTCGCGGTCACCAACGCCCCGACCGGCGTCGATCCCGGCCTGCAGATCGATCAGCTCATGCAGCTGATCGGCATGGTCACGCCACTGATCGGTACCGCGAGCCAGGTCGCGCAGTCGCTGGGGCAACTCGGAATCGCGAACACCGCGCTGTCCGCGCCCACACCCGTCGGCGGCGAGGGTGATGCCGCCCACCCGGGTCGCGGCGAGACCGAAAAGCCCGGTATGCCCGGTGGTCTCGGTGTCGGTGGTGTAGGAGCGGTCGGCGCCGTCGCTGCGCCGTTGAATGCGTTCCCTGGCACGAGATTCGCCGCGCCCGGGCCGCTCGGGACCGTCGGCGCGCTCAGCGGCGTCGGGGCGCCGGGTTCGGCCACGGGTCTGTCGTCCGCGGCGAACAGCGCGACGGCGAGTTCGGCCGCGGGCAGCGGCCCGGGCGTTATGCCGATGGGCGCGGGAGCGGGTGCCGCCGCGGGGATGGCCCGCGACGGGGAGTCGATGACCGACGGCTCGGCCCGCGGCACGGTCTCGGCCGAATACGGCGACGAAGTGGTCGGGTCGATCGAAGGTATCGCGGTGCCGGTGGTCGGCGCGGCGGAGACAGCATCGGAACCACCGCCGGACAAAGAACTCACGCTCTGAGAGCACCGGCGATCAGACACAGGAGGGACTCATGAACAACGAGATGGGCGAGATGTACGACGGCGTCCGGTTCGACCCCGCCGCGGCGGGCAAGGCGTCGTCGGGGCTGGACACGCTGGCCGATCGGCTGGCTGCCGATCTGGACGCGGTCGCGCAGGCGCTGACCGTGGTCCCGGCGGGTGTGGACGAGGTGTCGGGTCGGGCGTCGCAGACCCACAACGATGTCGCGACCTCCTACCTGACCAGTGCGCGGGCCAGTGTGCGGGAGATGCGCAAACTGGCCGCCACGCTGCGGCTGAGCAGTGCGCAGTTCGACGGTATGGAGACCGACAATGTCTCGAACCTCGGTGGTCGGAAGCCCTGAACGGGCGTCCGCGCTGTCGACGAGCGAAGGGTATTGCGCAGCGATGATCGAACCACCGCACCCCGGGTTCACCGGTGTCGTGTGGCCCGCGCGCCCGGCCGATCGGCTGGCCCGCGACCTCACCGACGGTCCGGGTGGTGTTCCGATGGCCGAGGCCGTACAGGCGTGGGCCCGGCTGGCCGCGTCCTTCGGTGCGGCGGTGGTGGAGTACGAGCGAGCGGTCCTGGAAGTGCGCGATGCCTGGGGTTCTGGTCAAAGTAGCGAAGTGCTGCAACGTATTTCGACGCTACGCGACTGGTTGATCGAGGCCGCGACGACGGCGACGGCCAATACCGTGCGTTTCCGGTCGCAGGTGGCCGCCTACGAGGTCGCCCGCCTGGCGATGCCGCATACCGCCGATATCGAACAGATCCAGCAGATCCAGCGGATGCTCGAAGCGGTCGGCGGGATACTCGGCGCGCCGCTCCGGGCTGTCGCGGCCGAGACGGACAAGGATGCCGATCTGGCCAAGGCTGTGGCTTCCCGGGTCATGGAGAACTACGAGAAGGCCACCGAACCTCTCGCATCGCCCTGGCAGCACCCCACGCCACCGGTGATCGCGCCCGATACCGCGCTGGCCGCCGAACATGCGGCCGCCGCGCCGGGCGCGAACCCGGCGCCACCGGCGGTGCGCGGCGGTATGCCGCTGGGCCCGATGGGGATACCGGTGGGCTCGATTCCGATCCCGGCCGCGATGCCCCGGGTTCCTGTGGCCTACAACGCGCCGGTCTACACACAGTCTGTGAAGGTTCCGGAGACCGTGCCGCAGGGCGCCGCGGTCTCGGCAGCGGGTGGAAGCTCCCAGGCCGCGCCGCTCGCGCCGGGGGCGATGGGCGCCGCGGGCGCGAACGGCGGAGGTCAGGAGGCGCCGCGGTTCCCGCGCGCGGGTCTGTCCGGAGACGCGGACGATCATTTCGCCGGCGAGAGCGAACTGCGGGCCGCTCCTGCGGTTCTCGGTGGTGTCGAGGCGGCGGCCGCCCCGCAGGCGCACGCCGGGGGGACGCGGTGAGGACCCTGACCAACGACGGCCTGCTCGCGGTCGCCGAGCGGCTCGGTGTGCAGACCCTGCCCCTGGTGCTCGCCGCCGGGCCCCGGCAGGATTCCTACGACGAATGGCGTGCGGCCCGCGAGCGCGCCGTCGCGGAGTTGATCACCGCCGAGGTGTTCGACGCCGAAGGCGATGTCGATACCGATCTCGCCGACGCGTTGTCCGTGCTCGCGCAACCGGATCGGGAACTCGTCGCCCGCTGCTTCGGACGCGAGCACACCCTGCGTGTATGCGTCGCCGCACGCGGGGAGCGGCACGCGGTGGCCGTACGCGCCGGGGACAGTTTCGATATCGGGACGATCTGGTGCGACGGTTCGGCCGCGGCGCTGGCGCGGCCGCTGCTGGCCGCGCTCGGCCCGGGTGAGCCGGCCGAGGTCGGTGGGTTCAGCGCGCCGGCCGCGGAACTCGCCGCACGTCTCGACGCGGCCGAGACCACCGGCGACTACGCGGACGCCTTCTACGCCCTCGGCGTACCCGACCGTGATGCCACCGTGCTCGGGTCCGCATTCGGTACCTGCTCCGCCTATACCGAGATCGTCGTCTACAGCCACGAGGACGGCCGCACCACCCGCGCCCCCGGCGCGGTCGTGGTTTACGACACCGAGCGTGGGCGGATCGCCGCCGCCCCCATGGTTTCGCCGGACCAGCGGGTCTGGTCGACGGTCACAACGGGCAGCGACCATCGGGTGGCGCAGGCGGTCGCCGCGTTGCTCGAGGGTCTGTCCGGGGGGAGGTGGCCGACACCGTAGTTCCCGAGGCGCTGACCCATCGTCTCTTCCTCTCGAGATCGTCGGATCTCGGTACGAACGAATACTCACGAAAGGATTCCAACAATGGCTACACAGGGTGTTGATCTCGATCTCGAGCTGGTCAAGAAGGCGACCGGCGAGATGTACCAGGCGATCGAAAATCTGCGTCTGTCGGTGAAGGCCGTGGATTCGGCCAGCGATGCCGCGCGCGCGGGCTGGAAGGGCGATGCCAACGCGTCGTTCGTCACCACCTCGCAGGCCTGGAGCGATGAGTCCGACAAGCTGAACCAGAAGCTCGACGAGCTCACCAAGGCCACCGAGGATGCCACCCAGACCATCCTGGGTATGGATGAGGACGCCTTCATCCCCGGCGGCGGCTACACCAGCCTCTGACCGGCGTAATCCGGCACTTCCACCTATCCACTCCATCGAGAAGGAATTGGGATCATGAGCGATATCTTGTACGACAAGCCCACCATGGAGGCTTTGTTCGACTCCCTGAAGACCGAGGGCAGCAAGATCCAGGGTGAGATCGAGGCCCTGGGCACCGCCAAGGACAACTTCCTCGCCGCCATGGCCAGCCAGGGCGCCCAGGACGGTTTCCAGACTGCCCACGGCGCGGTGAACACCGAGCTCGAGGACACCCTCACCAAGCTGGATCAGCTCGCCGCCGCAGTGGAGAACGCGCTGCACCGCGCGCTCGAGACCGATAAGAAGATCGGCGACGGCTTCGCGGCTTTCGGCTGACGCGCGACTCGCGCACAGCGGCGAACGGCCGGCTGGATCGGATGAGGATCCAGCCGGCCGTTCCGCGTGATCGGGGCTTTCGCCGAGGACCGCGGCCGCGCCGAGTTCTCAGCGGGCAGCGAGGGATTCGCCGATGTAGTGCATCTCTTCCTGCGTGGTGACCATGTTCACCGTGGTCGTCACGGCCGGGGTGCGGACGGTGACCCGGTTGGGAGCGTCGGGGTCCTGGATCAGCGATACGTCCGCGTTGATCGATCCCGGCGGTTCGTGCGGCTGCCGGACGTGCACGATGGTCGCCCCGCCCGCATGGGAAACCGGGGGGACACCGTCGAACACCAGCACCGTGGTGCTCGGATAGGGCGCGGTGGGTACCGGTGGCGGGCCGGGCGGGTGGTAGCTGGCCCCGGCGGCCCGGGGCGCGATGGTGAGGATCTGCGGGGTGTCGAGATTGCGGACCAGTGTCTGCCAGGCTTCGGGCCGGGCCGTGTGCACAATGGCGTGCGCACCGAGTCCGGTGGCGCGCAGGATGACCTGCTGCGCGAGATCGAGTGACCCGATCACTTCCAGCTGACGGGTGCCCTCGCCGATCAGCGGTACCGCGATGCCCCGGCCGCGGTCGTCGGCGCCGATGAGCTGGCCGCATCCCGCGGTCGGCACCGTGAATTCGGCGAGCGCGGCGAGTGTGCCCCGATAGGCGACCTCACGTCCCCAGCGTCCGGTGTAGCCGACCGGCAGCGTATCGAGCAGGATGCGCAGTTGATTTCCGTAGAGTTCGCGCAGTCCGGGCAGCGGCGGCTGCTCCGGCGGTTCGGTCGTATCGAAGCGGACCACGGCGTTGAGGACCACGGTATCGGCGAGTTCGGTGCGCGGATCGTTACGGCCGATACCGGGACGCAGCCGCAGGGTGACCGTGGTGGACAGGCTGGGCGCGGCCCAGATATCGGCCAGTCCGGCCGGGCCGACCATATCGGCGCCGATCTGGTACTGCGCCAGGTAGCGCCCCCGGTCCTCCAGCCACTTCGGGTTCTCGGTCAGCTGATCGACAGTGAAGCCGTGGGTGAGTTCACGAACCGCGGTGTTCAGCTCGGTGGCGGTGAGCACCGAGGCGGCGATATCGTGCGCGGCCAGCCGATTCGCGACCCGCCGCGTCGCGATGATGGCGGCGCGCAATGCCCCGGTGCCGCCACCGCCGCGATTGTCCACCGCTTCGGCGTTCGCCAGCGGATCCAGTCGCAGCACCAGCCAGCAGGTGCGGTGCGCGATGGCCGGGAGCGGACCGATGATCCGGTCGTAGAGCTGTGCGGCGATCCCCGTTCCGGCGGTCCGGGCACCGGTGCTCACCACGTCGATACCGGCCAGGGTCAGGTCGAATTGGTCCAGGCAGCGGGCGATCTCCGGCAGCGGCAGGAGCTGTTCGGTGTTCAGCGACCCCGGTCGCAGCAGAGTCAGGGTGTCCGGGGGTGGATCGATGCGCAGCATGGTGAGCAGCAGGTCGCCGTCCCAGCGCACCCCATAGGCGCCGCCCTCGGGCAGCGGTACGTCGAATGCCGAGGCTTGATCCAGCCGCTCGGCCGAGACCTTTCCGCGTCGGGCCAGGGCACCGGCGATCCGGGCCACCGTGGTGCGGCCGCCGATCGGAGCCAGGCATATGGCCGCGGCGACCGCGCCCGCGCCGAGCGAATACCACACCGAATGGCTGAACGCGAGCACGATCCAGACGATGGTCGCCGCGAAAAGAATTCCGGTGACGACTATCCGGAGGGGAAATATCCGGAACAACCAGAATTCGGGGTCCCGCAAAGTGTCGTAGGCAGATCGGCGAATATTTACAGAATCTTGAGAAACCACATGATCCGGGATTTCGGCGACGCGTCGTACGGAGTTCATCGTCTCGTTCACAACTGTTAGTTCCTGCCTCGATGACATGCGCTCATCGTTGTGCCACCACCGATTCGGGCCGATATAACCATCGGGAATTACGGTACCGTGTCGAATGAGATTGCGGTCGATAGCTCGATGGAGTCCCAGTGCCAGCACAGTTGACTACCCGCGCCCAGGTCAACGGTTACCGTTTTCTGTTGCGTCGTCTCGACCACGCGCTGGTGCGCCGTGATGTCCGGATGCTGCACGACCCGATGCGCTCCCAGATCCGTTCGCTGCTGGTCGGACTGGTACTGGGTATCCTCATCATCGCAGGTGCCGCCATACTCGCGTTCCTGCGTCCGCAGGGTGCGATCGGGGATGCGCTCATCGTCTCCGGTAAGTCCAGCGGCGCACTGTATGTCGTGGTGAAGAAGGAAGACGGCTCCCGGACACTGCATCCTGTACTGAATCTGGCCTCCGCGCGGTTGATCACGGGCAGCAATGCCGAACCGCACGCCGTGAAAGACGACAAACTGGGCACTCTGCCGCGTGGTCCGCTGCTGGGAATCCCGGGTGCACCCGCCGCGCTGCCCGGTTCGGCGCAGGACGGGAATTCGCACTGGTCACTGTGTGAGTCGATCGAACTGTCCGCGGGCGGCAGTGCCGCCTCGGCGGTGGGGGGAACGACCACTGTGGTGGCGGGCAGGTCCGAACTGTCCGACCGCATCCGGGCCGCCGGTCCGTCCGAGGTACTGCTGGTCGCCCGGGACGACAAAACCTACCTGGTCTACGAGGGAAAACGCGCTGAGATCGATCCGAACGATTCAGTGCTCTCGCGGGCGCTCGACCTCCCCGCACACCGTCCGCGACCGGTCGGGACCGGATTCCTCGGAGCTACCACCCCGGCGCCGGCGCTGAAGGCGCCGACCATCGATCGAATGGGCGAGCCGGGGCCCGGACCGCTGGCTCGAATCCCCATCGGCGGGATCATCTCCGTCGCCGGAGTCGGCCGGGATAGGAGTCCCGAGATGTATGTCGTCCTGGGTGACGGTGTGCAGCGGGTATCGCCGTTCGCCGCCGAAGTGATCCGGTACGCGGATTCGCAGGGGATGAGCCAGGTCGAGGTCATGCCTCCCGATGTCCTCGACGAGGTACCGGTGGTGCGGAAGCTGCCGATCGCAGATTTTCCGGGTGAGATCCCGGAAATCGTGGATGCCGAGGACGGTCCGGTCACCTGTATCGCCTGGTCGAAATCGCCGGGCACCGCCGCGGCGGGCGCGGGTCTCGGTGACGGCCCCGGTGAGCGGGCAGCTGTCGAGCTGCTGATCGGAACCAGGCTGCCCATCGCCGAATCGGCGGCCCCGGTGGAACTGGCCACCGCGGACAGTAACGGCGACCGAGTGGATCAGGTGTATCTCGCTCCCGCCCACGGTGAGTACGTACAGATAACCGGCTTGGAGCCGGGCAGCCCCCGGCGCGGCAGTCTCTTTTACATCACCGACAGCGGTATCCGCTACGGCGTACCTGATCCGGCCACCGCGCAGGTGCTGGGCCTGGGCTCCGCGCCGCATCTCGCGCCCTGGGCGATCGTCGGCCAGCTCGTCCCCGGACCGACACTGGATCCGCGAGCGGCGCTGATCGGCCACGACTCGTTGTCCGAGGGCTGATACGAACCGGCCGAGCGTGTTCCGCCGGTCCTACCAGCACCTCGGAGGCCTGCCGTTCAGTCCGGGTCGGTCCAGGCGATGTTGAGCGAATCGAGGATCGTCGCCAGCGCGAGTCGCATATCGGGTTCCTCGATGCGCCGCAGTACCGCCTCGTCTATATCGGTGAGATCCAGCGATTCGTCGTTGGCCAGCCGGAACTCGCGTTCCTCCTCGGCCGCCTCGATCACATTGCGGATGAAACGACCGTTACCGGCCAGGTCCACCCCGCGCCGCGGCTGCCCGCTCTGGTCGGTGCTCTTCATCGAGTAGAGGTGATCGCAGACCCGGATCAGCGCCCCCAGCGCTTCCTCGGAAAGATCCGAGTCGCGTTTCGTCGCGATGACTTCGCCGATCTCCCCCAGCTCCTTCGCGTTGTAGGACGGGAACTGCAGGCGTTTGGCGAAACGGGAGGACAGACCGTCGTTGGCGGCCAGCAGCCGGTCGATCTCACCGTCGTAGCCGGCGATGATCACCACCAGGCGGTCGCGGTCGTTCTCCATCCGGGCCAGCAGCGTATCGACAGCTTCGCGGCCGAACGCGTCGCCACCGGAGAGGCCGGACTGGATCAGGGTGTAGGCCTCGTCGATGAACAGCACGCCGTCCATGGCGCCGTCGATCAGCTTGTTGGTCTTGATGGCGGTGCTACCGAGATGTTCACCGACGAAATCCGCGCGTTTGGCCTCGATCATCTTCTCGGACTGCAGTAGGCCCAGACCGCAGTAGATCTTGGCGACCACCCGGGCGATGGTGGTCTTACCGGTACCGGGCGGGCCGGTGAACGCCAGATGCTGGCCACGCGGCACACTGGCCATCCCCTTCTCGGCCCGGATCTTGGCCAATTGCGCCGTCGACTGCAGTTTGGCGACCTGGGTTTTCACCGACGCCAGCCCGATCTGGGAATCCAGCTCGGCCCGGGCTTCGGCCAGCGTCGCCTCGGCCCGGTCCTGGACCTCGGCCCGGTTCATCTGCTCCATCGTCGGCGAGGAGGCGGGGTCCCATCTGTCGGTGCGCGCTGCGATCACCTCGCTGTTGGTGACGGTGATCCGGAAGGTCCGGTCGCGCATGGCCGAGATGTTCGCCTCGAAGTCCGGTGCCTGCGAGTACACCTTCTCGAACAGCGCCTGCGCCTCGGTCTCGTTCCCGGTTTCACGCAGGCACAAGCCGCGGCAGAACATGGCGGTCGAGCGTGCGGCGGGTATCGGTCCCTGCTCGGCGGCCTGCATCCGACGGATCGACTCCGCGAACAGGCCGAGCTGGGCGCAGGCCGTACCGACCATGACATGCGCACCCGCCGCGAGATAGGGGTCGTCCCATTCCGCCGACGATGCCAGCACGGTCATCACATCCGGCCAGCGTTGAGTGGTGTAGTACAGGACTCCGCGGAGGTAGGACGTGATCCGGTTGTCGGCTTCGCGCTCGGCATCGCCGAGCCGCTGCCCCCGGCGGTATTCGTCCAACTCCTTCAGTACGCGTTCGGCCTCGTCGAAGTCCTTGTCGGTGATCAGCTGAGCGACCCAGGCCAGCGTGACCTCGGTCCGGCTGGACAGTGGGTAGTCGATGTAGAGACCGGGCTGGAAGCGGGCGGACAGCTCCCGGGGCTTCAGACCCACTCGGCGCTGCTCGCGGTAGAGCGTGGCATCGCTGGTCCGGTACAGGTTGAACAGCACATCCTTGGTGAGTTCTCCGGCGGCGGCCCGGCCCAGCCACGCGTCGCACATCCCCGAATCCCATTCGGTCGCCCGCTGGAACGCCAATTTGGCGTACTCGAGGTCACGCGCGGAGTCCTGACCCTCTATGGACAATCCGAGCGATAGGACCCCGGCGTCGAATGCGCGTTGTGCTTGGCGGTTGCCGGTCATTGCAGGCGCTCCCCGAATTCTTGGATCGATGTAAATTCTTGGATCGGCGTAAAGAGAACGTTATCCGGATACCAGACTACCGATCGCGCACGCCTCGGCGCTCCGTTACATTGGGTGCAGTTGCCGGGGGACGGTAACTCGAAGCGACCGAGCTGGAGTTCACGCAGAGTGCTGAAGTTGTTCACGTAGACCGTGTTCCGTGGTTCACTGCCTGTCGGATTATGAAAAGCGAATGGCGGATGGATGATTTGTCGACGGCCGAGGCGTGAATTGCCGAGCGGGACATGGGTGGGGAGATGAGCACACCGGTCGAGTCGCCGAGCGTCAGTCGCTCGCAGGAACCGGAATTGAGCAGGGTATCGGTCCTCGGTGGCAACACCCAGATCGATGTGGGGCTGCCCGCGACCGTCCCGATCGCCGGTTTCATCGGCGAGCTGGTGGCGCTGATCGAATCCCGCAGCCCGGACCTCCCGGACTCCGACGAGGAAGCCGGCCCGCTCTCCGCCCAGCACTGGACATTGGCCCGGCTGGGGCGTGAGGCGATCGCGCCGAGCCGCACTCTCACCGAGGCCGAGGTCTACGACGGTGAACTGCTGGTGCTGCGTTCGGTGTCGGCCAAAGAAGCACCCGCGCTGTTCGACGATGTCATCGACGCCGTGTCCCGGTTGACCGCCGAGGAATTCAGCGGGTGGTCCGGAAACTCCGCGCGCTGGATGGGTCTGGTGGCCTCGACGCTGACCGTGCTCACCACCCTGGCGGTCCTCATCGTCTCTCGTGGTGCCGGGGATCCGCTCGCGCCGGCCCTGGCGTTGCTGGGTTCTGGAGTGGCCGCGATGGTGGCGGCCGGAATCACCGCGCGCAGATACCGGGACGAACTCACCGCCTCCTGGCTTTCGGCCGACGGCCTGCTGCTGTTGTTCGGCGGAGCGGCGCTACTCGTGCCGGGATCGCTGGGCAGTCCGCATCTGCTCCTGGGCAGTTCGGTACTGCTGGTGGCCGCGATACTGGGGTACCGCTTCACCGGAGTGGGCGCGACGCTGTTCTCCTTCGCCGCCGCCGCGGCGGTGATCGCGCTGGTCGCCGCCGTGATCTATCTCGTGTGGCATCCCGGGCTGCCCAAACTGTCCGGCGGACTGCTGGTCGCCGGAATCATGATCCTGTCGGCGGTGCCGCGACTGGCGGCGCTGCTGGCCAGGTTGCCGATCCCGCCGGTACCGACCGCCGGCGCCGCCATCGACCCCGCCGACCATGAACCGCGCCCGACAATCGAGGGTATCGGCGCGATCGGTGCCACCGCGCTGCCTTCGGCCGCGGGTCTCGGTGAACGCGCGCGCGCGGCGAATCGGTTCCAGACCGGATTGATCGCCGCCTGCACGGCGAGCGCGGTCATCGGTGCTTTCGGTGTCGCCGATCCGCTGGGGGCCTACCGGTGGCCGGGCATCACGCTCGCGGTGATCACCGCGATCATCCTGTCGCTGCGCGGCCGTTCGTTCGCCGATATCACTCAAGCGGCCCTGCTCATCGGTGGCGCCTGCGTGACCTTCGTAGCGCTGGTCGTCGGCTTGTCCTGCGGCGAGGGCGATCTCATGCTCCTGTGCGCGGCGATACTGCTCGCCTTCACGCTGGGCGTGCTCGGCTTCGGGGTGATCGGGCCCCATATCGAGGTGACCCCGGTGGTCCGCCGGATGATCGAACTCTTCGAATACGCGCTGATCGTGGCGGTCATCCCGCTGGTGCTCTGGATGATGGGAATCTACGGCACGGCCAGGAACCTGAGCATATGAGTGTTCGCCCGCGCCATCGTGGCCCGCTGCGGATACTCTGCGCGGCAGGTGTACTGGGTGCGACGGTGTTGTTGCCCGGTCCGGATGCCGTGGCGTTACCACAGCCCGCGATCGACTCGGGCGCGCTGGGCGCGGCCCGGGCGATCAGCGCCCGGCCCGCCCCGCTCGAACCCACCGAACAGCGTGCGGTATGCGCCGAACCGCTGCTCACCGGCGCGCCGCCGGGCGAACCGCCGATGGCGCAGCAGGTCCTCGATCTGCCCGCCGCCTGGCAATTCGGTCGTGGTGCGGGCCAGAAGGTCGCGGTGATCGATACCGGGGTGAACCGGCACCCGCGGCTGCCCCGGCTGCAACCCGGTGGCGACTATGTCTCCGATACCGACGGCACCGTCGACTGCGACGGGCACGGCACGCTGGTCGCCGGGATCATCGGTGCCCAGCCGGTCCCGGACGACGCTTTCGCCGGTGTCGCGCCCGATGCCGAGATCCTGGCGATCCGCCAGTTGAGCCTGGCCTACGAGAAGAAGGACAACAACAACCGCGACGCGCCCGGCAAGATCGGCACCGAGGGGTACGGCAGCGTACTCACCCTCGCGGGCGCGGTGGTCCGGGCCGTGGATCTGGGCGCGACCGTCATCAACATCTCCGAAGTAGCCTGTACGAGAGCCGGACTCGATACCGCCGACGGTGCGCTCGGTGCCGCCGTCGAATACGCCTACCACCGCAACGTCGTGGTCGTGGCCGCGGCCGGCAACCTGCAGAGCGACGGCGCCTGCGATACCCAGAACTCGGGATCGGGCTGGGGCTCGGTCGCGACCGTGGCCAGCCCGGCCTGGTTCTCGCCGTATGTGCTGGCGGTGGGGTCGGTGGACCCGAACGGGCAGGTCTCCGAACTCTCTCTCAACGGACCCTGGGTGCAGGTGGCGGCCATCGGCCGCAATATCGTCTCGCTGGACAGCAAACCGGGTGGTACCGGTCTCGTCGACGGCGTGCAGACCACCGAGGGCGTCCGCTCGGTCGAGGGCACCAGTTTCGCCGCACCGTATGTGGCCGGTCTGGCCGCACTGGTGCGTTCCCGTTTCCCCGAACTCACCGCCGCGCAGGTGATCGACCGGATCACCCGGACCGCGCACGGACCGGGCACCGGTCGCGACGACCGGATCGGCCACGGGCTCATCGATCCGCTGGCCGCGCTGACCGCACAACTACCGGTCGAACCGGTGAGCGTCGGTGCCGCCGCGCCCAGACCTATCGCGGCCCCCGTGCATCCACCCGGCCCCGACCTCCGCCAGCGCTGGATCGCGATCGCCGGATCGGCGATCTGTCTGGCCGGTCTCGCGATCGGCGCCGCGGTGGCGTATCCGTTCCGTCGGCCCCGGCACGAGCTGGATATGGAATCGGATCCTTAGCGCGGTACCGCGCTCACCGTTCGTCGCCGATCGAAGAAGGAACCATGGCTACCGAAGGTTACGTGCGCCGTCCCCGCATCGCCCCGCCCCGGGCTCCCGGCGGCGAGGTAGCGCTGACCGCGCCCCCGGAGGTTCCGCGTGCCATTCCGGCACCGCTGATGATGAAGATCATGCCGGTGGTCATGGTGATCGCCGTGATCGGCATGATCGCCATGATGGCGATGATGGGCCGCAACCTGCTCGCCAATCCGTTGATGATGATGTTCCCGATGATGATGATCATGTCGATGGTGGGCATGATGGCCGGGTTTCGTGGGGGCGGCGGTAAGCGCGCGGTCGAGTTGAACGAGGAACGCAAGGACTACTTCCGCTACCTCGACCAGGTCCGCCGGGATGTGCGTCGCACCGGCGGCAAGCAGCTCGAATCGCTGGGCTGGAGCCATCCCGAACCCGCCGATCTGCTATCGCTGGTGGGTACCCGCCGGATGTGGGAACGCCGGCCCAACGACCCCGATTTCGGCCATGTCCGGGTCGGCGTGGGCAGCCACCGTCTCGCCACCAAACTGGCCCGGCCGGAAACCGGCCCGCTCGAGGATCTGGAACCGGTGTCCACCGTCGCGCTGCGTCGTTTCGTGCGCACGCATTCGGTGGTGCACCAATTGCCGACCGCGGTCTCGCTGCGGGCCTTTCCCGCCATCAATATCGGCGGTGACCCGGACGAATCGCATACGCTCGTGCGCTCGATGCTCATGGAGCTGGCGACCTTCCACGGCCCGGACCATCTGGCCGTCGCCGTGGTCTGCAGCGATCCCGACGCGCCGATCTGGTCGTGGGCGAAATGGCTGCCCCATCTGCAGCATCCCACCCAGCGCGACGGTATGGGTTCGGTCCGGATGATGTACCAGTCGCTCGGCGAGCTGGAGACAGCGCTCTCCTCGGAGCTGATCGAACGCGGCCGTTTCATGCGTAATCCGCAACCGACGCAGGGCCGACTGCACCTGATCGTCGTCATCGACGACGGTTATGTCAACGGTAACGAACGGCTGGTCGCGGAATCGGGCCTGGACTCGGTAACCGTCTTGGACCTCACCGCCCCCGAGGCCGGTCTGGCGGTCCGGCGCGGTCTGCAGTTGGTCTGCGCGAACCAGGAGGTCTCAGCCAAGAGCGCGGCCGGTGTCGAGCGCTTCGCCGCGGCCGACGAGGTGAGTATCGCCGAGGCCGCGGCGTTCTCCCGGGCACTGGCCCGGTACCGGCTCGCGACCGCGGCGCAGATCGTCAGCCTCGGTGAGGGCACCACGACCGACCCCGGACTGATGGCGCTGCTGAAGATCTCCGATGCCGCCCAGATCGACGCGGCCCGGGTCTGGCGCCCGCGTACCGCCCGCGAGCGGTTGCGGGTGCCGATCGGCGTCACCCCCGACGGCACTCCGGTCGAGATCGATATCAAGGAGTCCGCGGAGAACGGTATGGGCCCGCACGGTCTGTGCATCGGCGCGACCGGCTCGGGCAAGTCGGAATTCCTGCGCACCCTGGTGCTTTCGCTGGTCACCACACATTCTCCCGATGCGCTGAACCTGGTCCTCGTCGACTTCAAGGGCGGTGCGACGTTCCTGGGCCTGGATCCGCTTCCCCATGTCGCGGCGGTGATCACCAACCTGGAAGAGGAACTGTCCCTGGTCGACCGGATGAAGGACGCGCTGGCCGGTGAGATGAACCGCCGTCAGGAGTTGCTGCGGTCCTCCGGCAACTACGCCAATGTCACCGATTACGAGAAGGCTCGCGCGGCCGGAGTCCCGCTGGACCCGCTGCCCGCTCTGTTCGTCGTGGTGGACGAGTTCTCCGAACTGCTCTCGCAGAAACCGGACTTCGCGGAACTGTTCGTGATGATCGGCCGGCTCGGCCGCTCCCTGCACGTCCACCTGCTGCTGGCCTCGCAGCGTCTCGAGGAGAACAAACTGCGCGGGCTGGAATCGCATCTGTCCTATCGGATCGGTCTGCGTACTTTCTCGGCCAATGAATCCCGCGCGGTTCTGGGCATCACCGATGCCTACCATCTGCCGAGCGTGCCCGGCTCCGGTTATCTGAAGAGCGACGCCTCCGACCCATTGCGGTTCAACGCCAGTTACGTCTCGGGTTCGTACGAAGCACCCCAGGGCACGGTGACCGGCGAGGACGGTAGTCCGGTGGCCCGGCAGCGTCCGGCCGTGTTCACCGCGGCACCGGTCGATGCGCCCGAAACCGTGGCGCCCGTGGACGAAGGGCCGGCCGCGGCGGTGAATCCGCTGCTCGAACTGCCACCCCCGCCCTCGGAGGTGGGCGCGGGTGCGCTGGAGAGCGAGGGTGTGCCGGACTCGCTGCTCGATGTCGTGGTCAAACGACTCACCGGCCACGGCCGCCCTGCCCACGAGGTGTGGCTGCCGCCGCTGGACGAGTCGCCCACGGTGGATATGCTGCTGCCCGAACCGGATTGGCGGTCGCCGGTCAACCGGCACGGCCAGCTGTGGATGCCGATCGGTGTCATCGACAAGCCCTACGAACAGCGTCGTGATGTGCTCACCATCAATCTGGCCGGCGCGCAGGGCAATGTCGCGGTCGTCGGCGGGCCGCAATCGGGTAAATCGACCGCGCTGCGCGCCATCGTCATGGCCGCCGCCGCCACGCACACCCCCGAACAGGTGCAGATCTACTGCCTGGATTTCGGCGGCGGCAGTATGGCCGGCCTGGTGGGGCTTCCGCACGTCGGCTCGGTGGCCGGTCGCCTCGACGGTGACCGGGTACGCCGGACCATCGCCGAACTGACCTCGCTCATGCGGCGGCGTGAAGAGCGGTTCGCCGAGCAGGGCATCGAGTCCATGGCCGAATACCGCCGCCGCAAATTCGCCGCCCTGCAGCAGGGCATCGCCGATCCGTTCCCCGAGGACGCGTTCGGCGATGTGTTCCTGGTGATCGACGGCTGGATGGCCGTCCGGGAAGAGTTCGAGGTACTCGAACCGCAGATCCACGCCATTGCCGGACAGGGTCTCTCGTTCGGTATCCATCTGCTGATCGGCGCCTCCCGCTGGGCCGAGATCCGGCCGGTGGTCAAGGACCAGATCGGCACCCGGATCGAACTGCGCCTCGGCGACCCCTCCGATTCGGAGATGGGCCGCCGGGTCGCCCATCAGGTCCCGGTGGGGCGGCCCGGTCGCGGCCTCACCGCCGACCACCTGCATATGCTCATCGCGCTGCCCCGACTCGATTCCGACTCCGATACCTCGAACCTCGCCGAAGGCGTCACCCGGTCCCGCACCGAACTGGCACAGCTGTATCCGAACCGCCGCGCGCCCCAGGTCCGGATGCTGCCGTTGAAGTTCGAGCGTGCCGAACTGCTCGAACAGGCGCGGGCCCAGGGTGTCGAACCCAGCGCCACCAAGGTCGTGGTGGGCCTGGGCGAATCCGAACTGCAGCCGCTGGTCATGGATTTCACCACCGAACCGCATTTCATGGCGTTCGCCGATGTCGAATGCGGGAAGACCACCCTGTTGCGCAATATCGTCATGGGGATCACCGAGAATTCCACCGCCGAGACGGCACGGGTGATCATGATCGATTACCGCCGCACCATGTTGGGCGTCATCGAGGGCGATCAGCTGGCCGGATACTCCACCTCGTCGCAGACCTGCGCACCGATGATCAAGGAGGTCGCGACCTACCTGGCCAAACGAATCCCCGGCTCCGATATCACCCCGCAGCAGTTGCGGGAGCGCAGCTGGTGGAGCGGACCGGAGATCTACATCGTGGTCGACGATTACGATATGGTCGCCGCTGGGAGCGCCAACCCGTTCCAGCCATTGATCGAATTCCTGCCGCAG
Organism: Nocardia jinanensis; assembly: GCF_014645735.1. Classification (GTDB taxonomy): domain Bacteria; phylum Actinomycetota; class Actinomycetes; order Mycobacteriales; family Mycobacteriaceae; genus Nocardia; species Nocardia jinanensis. The sequence continues at coordinate 117,828 of NZ_BMMH01000009.1, forward strand.
GCCCGCGATATCGGTATGCACCTGGTCGTCGCCCGCCGGATCGGCGGAGTGTCGCGGGCCCTGTACGACCCGATCCTGGGCACGATGAAGAACATGTCCGTGGAAACGCTGATCATGAGCGGGTCCAAGGACGAGGGCAAACTGATCGGCGATGTACGTCCTACGAAGTTGCCTCCGGGCCGTGGCACCCTGGTCTCGCGTAGCCGCGGGATCGAGATGGTGCATATCGCCCATCTCGATCCACTGTAAAAGCGGGGTGTTCTCCGCTACCGGTCAGCCGGATACCGGCAGGACGATCGGATCGCGCGCGAGAGGGGTCATCGGGAAACCGGCCCGGGTGCCGAGCGCGCCGCCCTCGAGCAGCCAGTCGTCGACATGCCGTTCGAACAGCGCGCACGAAGGGCTCGGATCCCGTGGGTCGGCCACCCGGGCCAGCCGGAACCCGGCGCGCCGGTAGTAGGCGTGCAGCTCGGCGTTGGCGGTCCACGCGTCCAGTCGTACCCAGTGCCGGCCGTGGGCCCGGGCGAGGGCGGCGGCGTGCGCGAGCAGTCGTCGCCCGATGCCGTGACCCGCGAAGCGTAGGTCCACGATCAGATAGTGCACGATCAGCGCGTCTGCAAGTTCCGCGTGCGTCCACAATTCCCGGTCGGCGCGGTCGTTGATGGTGATTGTCGCGGCCGGTTCGCCGTTCACCTCGGCAATCCAGGTTTCCCACGCGGCCACTGCCCGGCTCACGGCGCCCGCGAAATAATCGATCGACAACCCGGACGCCTCGGTCGACCACTGGTCCGAACCGCGGGCGGCGAGCCAGGAGGCGCGTTGCAGCCGCAGGCGGCGGATCAGATCCAGATCATCGAGGGCGGCCGGCCGAATCTGCACGGTCATGAGCTAGAACCATATCTCGGACCGATCGGTCTGATCCAGCACGCCACGGATCACCGCGCTTCCGGTGGAATCGCCGAGTTCGTAGGCCAGTCGGTTGCTCGCCGCGATCAAACGATGGCGCGTCACCCGGGTGATGCGCTCGTGGTTGGCGCCGATCCGCAGATGATCCAGCAGCACCGTGCCGATGGCGACACCGAGTACCGCGGCCTCCTCCGCACTCGCCGGACGCGCGACCAGCGAATCCCGGTGCGCGGTCTCGCCCTGTCCGCGATCGGCGAGCCGGCGCGTCGTGCCCTCGGCGATATCGTGTGGTGAATCGATCCCGGTGGCCTCGGCCAGATCTCGCGGATAGAAGCTCACCTCCCACGACCACGGCTCGTTGTCCAGGAACTGCACGACGGTCCGGGCCAGTACCCAGGAGTCCACCGGAATGCCCAGCCACTGCGCGACACGCTCGTCCGCGGGCTCCATCCGGGCGCTGAATTCCTTGGTCGGTACCCGGCCCGCGGCGCGCGCGATCTCCTCGAAGATATCGTGACCGGCCCGCGGCCGATCGGGGCGGATATGGTCGGTGACGACCGATTCCAGCACTTTCCGGCTCCGCACGATGGTGCCCCGGGAGGTAGCCGTATAGACAAGATTCTCGGCGACCAGCACCTGGATCGCGTTACGCGCGGTGGTGAGCGATACTCGCATCTGCTCGGCCAATTCGGTATGACTGGGCAGGCGATCCCCCGGTTGCCACTTGCCTGCTCGTATCTCCTCGCGGAGGTGGTCCGCGATCCGCCGATACGTCGGACCGTCCGCCATCGTGCTCCTCGGGTGGTCTCCAGGTAACGAAGTGTACGCTTTTCGTGATCGGGGGGGCCTGTATCGCTTGACAGTAGCCTTCGGCGGTTTATTGTAATCAACGTACTGACCCGGTGTTGTGCGGCGATCGAACGGCGAGGCAACCGTGACAGGTTCGGATACAACAGTCGTAATGGCTCTTCCCGGCGCCCAGCGCGGCGCTGATCCTTTGGCGCAGAACGGGTCTCCCGGTCCGCTGCCGAATTCGGACTTACTGGTGCGCGCCGCGCGCGGACACCGGGTCGTCGGGGGTCAGCTGCTCTGGTACGCCCGCGATCTGGCCGTACTCCACGAGCGCAGACTGGTGGGCCGCGGCGGGTCCATCGTCACCGATCCCGACCGTCTGGTCGAGATCGACCGGCGCCGTATGGAACTGGTGCTGGCCATCGACGATTGGGTAGGGCGCAATGTTCCGCAGCACCGGCTCGGTGTCACCCTGCACACCGAGACCGTCGGCGCGATCATCGATCGGCTCGCCGAATCCGCGGTCCGTGCGCATCACGCGTTGATGACCCTGGACGCGGACGACGAATTGCTGCACAGCGCCTGGCATCACCTGGCCGAGCTGGCCGATGCCTACGACGCGCTGGTGGGCGATGTACTGGCCGGAAGGCGCCGCCTGCCGGAGTGGTGACACCCCGGGGCCGGTCGCCGCCACGGCCGGCCCCGGGGTCCGCTATCCGGAGTCCGGGGCGAGCGCGGGATTCACCCGCCCTGATGCGGCTGGTAACTCTGCGTGAAATCGTCGGCCACTGTTGCCGCCAGTTCCACGTAGGCGCGCTTGGTCTCCTTCTTCAGCCGCGGTAGATCGATCTCGGCGCCCTCGGAGATGTGCGGGTCGAACGGGATCATGTGCACGGCCCGGCAGCGCGACAGGAAGTACTGGCGCAACTGCTGTACATCGATATTCGGGGTGTCGTCGCGTGGTGAGTTGATCACCACCACGGCGTTCTGCACCAGATGGTGGTAGCCGTGCAGCGAGAGCCAGTCCAGAGTGGCCGAGGCGCTGCGCGCGCCGTCGATCGCGGTGGGGGAGATGAGCACCAGCGAATGGGCCAGTTGCAGCACACCGCCCATCGCCGAATGCATCAGGCCGGTGCCGCAGTCGGTGAGGATGATGTTGTAGAACCGCTGCAGGATGCGGGCCACCGCGCGGTACTCGTCCTCGTTGAACGCTTCGGAGGCGGCCGGATCCCGCTCACTGGCCAGCACTTCCAAGCGGCTGGTCGCCTGCGAGGTGTGCCGTCGCACATCCGAATAGCGTTCGATCGCCGGATCGAGCAGCAGATCCCGGACCGTCGACCGCGTCTGCAGCGGGACCCGCTGTGACAGCGTGCCGAAATCGGGGTTCGCGTCGACCGCGATCACCCGGTCGCCGCGCACCGAGGCGAAGGTCGAACCGAGGCCCACGGTGGTGGTGGTCTTACCGACACCGCCCTTGAGCGAGAGCACCGCGATGCGGTAGTCCCCGCGCACCGGTTGCCGGATCCGGGCGACCAACTCCTGCAACCGCCGCTCCTCGGCCGACATGCCAGGATTGATCCGGCCGCCCGAGGCGTGGTGGACCACTTTGCGCCAGCCCTGGCCGGCGGCCTTCTTAGCCCGGCGCACCGAGACGTCGTCGATGGAGGGCGCACCGGGTCCCGGTGCGCCGAACTGCGCCGGGTTCTGCTGCCACTGCTGCGGCGGCGGTCCGCCCTGCTGCTGCCAGGTCGGGGCGCCGCCGTGCTGTTGCGGTGGTGGCTGCTGCTGTTGCCACTGTGGGGCGCCGGGGTGGTACTGGGCCGGAGCAGGGCCGGGGGCCTGTTGCGGAGGTCCCGGGTTCTGCTGCCACTGCTGCTGCGGACCGAGGGGTGGTGGACCCGGCGGCGGTGGGAGGGGTTGCCGTGGACGGCTCTGCTCGGGGGTGTGCCACTGGGCCCCCTCGGCGGAGGAAGCGGCTTCCGGGGGCCGCCACTGCTGCGGATTTCCCTGGTTCGGCGGCGGGGTGAGGCGATCGGATCGCACCGGATCGTTGATACCGCCGGTCCGGCTGTGATGCGGCGGGGGAGCGCTCTCCGGCGCACGCAAAGTTTCGGCCGGGGCGGTACGAGGGACCGGCGGGGCGGTGTTCTCCGGCGCCGCGAAGGGGTCTGTCCTGAACGGTTCCGGCGACGGCGCAGGGGCCGGTGCTGTGAACGAGTCGGGGGCCCGGTCGGGATCCGCGGGATCGGGGAAGGAAGGCGCCGCCGACTCCGGGGAGACCGGCGAAACGGTCCGTTGCGGCTGCGCGGGCGCCGGGTCGGCAGTCCAGGCGTCGGACTGTGGCCGCGGCGGGGCCGGCGGCAGGTCGGGCAGGCGGCGCAGCGGCTCCTGTGGCGCCGAGGCCGGATCGGAACCCGAGGTGTCGGTGGCCGGTGGGTCCGGCAGGGGCGGGGGCGGGAGAAACGGCGGCTGGGCGGTGGATGGGCCGGCCGTGCCGTCGCTCCATTCGTCCGCGGCGTTCGCCGGAGATTCGGGAGCGGGGTGCGGTGGGATCGGATGGTGCGGGCGCAGGCGGTCGAACTCCGGCGCGGGCTCGCCGGGATGGCGGACCGGCAATTCCGGTGGCTCGGAGGCCGGGGCCCGGAACGAGTTCGGGACGGCGGCCGCGGGAGCCGCGGTGCTGTCCGGGCCCGGATCGGGCGCGGACGGCGTCTGCGGCGGGGCCGGGACCTCGGTCCGATCGGTGGGCGGGTACTGCGGGCCCTGGCCGCCCTGCTGGTAGGGGTCCTCGGCGCCGGTGTGGCGCGGTGCCTCGGTGTCCTCGGGGCGATCGGTCTGCGGCGTGGCCCACTCGTGGCGTCCGGTCGCCTCGGCCCAGTTGTTGCGCTGCGCGGGCCGGGGGCCGTTGTTGTTCGGAAGGAGTTCCCCGACCCGTTCCTCGAGTGACGGCTGATCCTTCTTGTTCCGGAACCAGCCCTTGCCCTTCTTCTTGTCACCGTCGGCGCCGGAGCGATCGTCGCCGCGACCGCGGCGGGAGAAGAAGCCCTCCGGCGGTTCGGGTGTCTCGGGAATGAGTTCGTCCTGGGGCAGATTCTGGACCGGCGGCGGCTCGTAGTTACGGAAATTCCCCTCGCCGACCCCGGTGACCTCGGTATCGGCCAGCCATGGCGGCAGCATGGGGAGGCCGTCGTTGCTGCGGCTCACCGGTCCCCTCCTGATGGTCGACCTCGGACAGCGGCCAGTTTACGCGACAAGTACCGTTGCACTCAGTGCCGGGGAGTGGCAGCACCTCGGTGCCCGGGAGTCACGCGCGGACCGCGCGGCGCATCGCGGAGAGTACCCCTTTTTGCCCGATCACATACCTACCGGTAAGCTGGCCAGGCGGTGTATCAAAACGCCGCCTGTTCGTGTGCGATCGGTTGTCGTGTTCGCCGCCTGCGCACGGTGTGCCGCAACTGCGTCGCATCGCTGTGTTGCGGCCGGTCCCGCGGGCAGTACCAGGCAATCAGACCAGGTTGAGTGTAACCGGGATCGCGGAGGATATGGCGAAGAAAGACGGGGCCATCGAGGTCGAGGGGCGGGTAGTCGAGCCGTTGCCGAATGCGATGTTCCGGATCGAACTCGAGAACGGGCACAAGGTCCTCGCGCATATCAGCGGCAAGATGCGCCAGCACTACATCCGCATCCTGCCGGAGGACCGGGTCGTCGTCGAGTTGTCACCGTACGACCTGTCCCGCGGTCGGATCGTCTACCGCTACAAGTGAACGAGTGGGCTCCGGCTCGCTCACCCGAGATTTCCCCGGTCGTCCCCGACCGGGGTCAACTGTGTCCACACCTCAGGTGTGGGCCGCTACGAAAGATTGGACGGACGTGAAGGTTCAGCCGAGCGTCAAGAAGATCTGCGAGAAGTGCAAGGTGATCCGGCGTAACGGCCGGGTCATGGTGATCTGCGACAACCTGCGGCACAAGCAGCGGCAGGGCTGACACCGGCGCCGAGCACCGAACGCGGTTCGGACTGGCACACAGAAGAACTCCCAGCGCCAGCCGCACACTGAGGATTTTCCGGGGCGACCCGGAAGGTGTGCGTGCCTACCCCCGGAACGGAGGCCGGGGCCCCACAAGACGAGGGGACGGACAGGGAGCAGACCTCCGCAACAGTTAAGGAAACTGCCAGATGGCACGTCTCATGGGCGTCGACCTCCCGCGCGAGAAGCGCATGGAGATCGCACTGACCTACATCTACGGCGTCGGTCGTACCCGCTCCAAGGAGATCCTGGCCGCTACGGGCGTCAGCCCGGATCTGCGCTCGAAGGATCTCACCGACGAGCAGGTCACGCAGCTGCGTGACTACATCGAGCGCTCGTCGCTCAAGGTCGAAGGTGACCTGCGTCGTGAGGTCCAGGCCGATATCCGTCGCAAGATCGAGATCGGCTGCTACCAGGGCCTGCGTCACCGTCGTGGCCTCCCTGTGCACGGCCAGCGCACCAAGACCAACGCGCGCACCCGCAAGGGCCCGAAGCGCACCGTCGCCGGCAAGAAGAAGTAGGGGATAAGCGATGCCTCCGAAGTCACGGGCCTCCGGCCCGAAGAAGAGCCAGAAGTCGCGCCGCAGGGAAAAGAAGAACGTCCCGCACGGCCACGCGCATATCAAGAGCACGTTCAACAACACGATCGTGTCCATCACCGACCCCTCCGGCAACGTCATCTCCTGGGCGTCGTCGGGCCATGTCGGGTTCAAGGGTTCGCGCAAGTCGACCCCGTTCGCCGCGCAGCTGGCCGCCGAGAACGCGGCCCGCAAGGCGCAGGAGAACGGTGTGAAGAAGGTCGACGTCTTCGTCAAGGGCCCCGGTTCGGGCCGCGAGACCGCGATCCGTTCGCTGCAGGCCGCCGGCCTGGAAGTGGGCACCATCTCCGATGTCACTCCGCAGCCACACAACGGCTGCCGTCCGCCCAAGCGGCGTCGCGTCTAAGCGGGAAGGAAGGTAGAGCACAATGGCCCGTTACACCGGACCCATCACCCGCAAATCGCGTCGCCTGCGCGTCGACCTGGTAGGCGGTGACCAGGCTTTCGAGCGTCGCCCCTACCCGCCCGGCCAGCATGGCCGCGCGCGCATCAAGGAGAGCGAGTACCTGCTCCAGCTGCAGGAGAAGCAGAAGGCCCGCTTCTCCTACGGCGTCATGGAGCGGCAGTTCCGCCGGTACTACGAAGAGGCCAACCGCCTCAAGGGCAAGACCGGCGACAACCTGCTCCGCCTGCTGGAGACCCGCCTGGACAACGTCGTGTACCGCGCCGGACTGGCCCGGACCCGTCGTCAGGCCCGCCAGCTGGTCAGCCACGGCCACTTCCTGGTGAACAACAAGAAGGTCAACGTGCCTTCTTTCCAGGTCACCCAGTACGACATCATCGATGTCAAGGAGAAGTCGCTGGCGACCCTGCCGTTCCAGGTGGCGCGGGAGACCGTCGGTGACCGTCCGGTCCCCGGCTGGCTCCAGGTCATCCCGGGCCGGCTGCGCATCCTGGTGCACTCGCAGCCGGAACGCGCGCAGATCGATGTACCGCTGCAGGAACAGCTGATCGTCGAGTACTACTCGAAGTAATTTCGAGTCCTACTCGGCGTAACGGCTGCGCCGCTGGTGCGGGTCGTCGAGGTGACGGCCCGCACAACCCCTAGACGAGGCGTCAAATAGCGGGCGCCCAAAACAGGAGGATTGATCCCATGCTGATTTCCCAGCGTCCGACCCTCACCGAAGAGGTCATCGCCGACAACCGGTCGAAGTTCACCATCGAACCGCTCGAGCCGGGTTTCGGTTACACCCTCGGTAACTCGCTGCGGCGCACCCTGCTGTCCTCGATCCCGGGGGCCGCGGTGACCAGCATCCGCATCGACGGTGTTCTGCACGAGTTCACCACCGTGCCCGGGGTGAAGGAGGATGTCACCGACATCATCCTGAACCTCAAGGGCCTGGTCGTGTCCTCGGAGGAGGACGAGCCGGTCACCATGTACCTGCGCAAGCAGGGTCCGGGGGCCGTCACCGCCGATGACATCGTGCCGCCGTCGGGTGTGGTCGTGCACAACCCGGATATGCATATCGCCACCCTGAACGACAAGGGCAAGCTCGAGATCGAGCTGGTCGTCGAACGCGGTCGCGGTTATGTCCCGGCAGTGCAGAACAAGGCGACCGGTGCGGAAATCGGCCGGATCCCGGTGGATTCGATCTACTCGCCGGTGCTCAAGGTGACCTACAAGGTCGAGGCGACCCGTGTCGAACAGCGCACCGACTTCGACCGGCTCATCCTGGATGTGGAGACCAAGAACTCCATCAGTGCGCGGGACGCGCTCGCCTCGGCGGGCAAGACCCTGGTCGAGCTGTTCGGCCTGGCCCGTGAGCTGAACATCGAAGCCGAAGGCATCGAGATCGGCCCCTCCCCGGCCGAGGCGGATCACATCGCCTCCTTCGGGCTGCCGATCGAGGATCTGGACCTGACGGTCCGCTCCTACAACTGCCTGAAGCGCGAGGGTGTGCACACCGTCGGCGAGCTGGTGGCGCGTACCGAATCGGATCTGCTGGATATCCGTAACTTCGGCCAGAAGTCCATCGACGAGGTCAAGGTCAAGCTGCACGCGCTGGGCCTCTCGCTCAAGGACAGCCCCGCCTCGTTCGATCCGTCCAGCGTGGTCGGCTACGACGCGAGCACCGGAACCTGGTCCGACAGCGGCACTTTCAGCGATAACGACGGCGGCGAGCAGGACTACGCCGAAACCGAACAGCTCTAGGCCGTCGGGGTAGGCACCCCGGAGCGGCCTCAATCAAGGAGAACCCACAATGCCCAAGCCCAAGAAGGGTGCTCGCTTCGGCGGGTCGGCGTCGCACCAGAAGGCGATCTACGCCAATCTGGCCACGGCGCTCTTCGAGCATGGTCGGATCACGACCACCGAGGCCAAGGCCAAGGCGCTGCGCCCCTACGCCGAGAAGCTGGTCACCAAGGCCAAGGCCGGTACGCTGGCCGACCGCCGCGAGGTACTCAAGGTGATCCGGAACAAAGACGTCGTGCACGGTCTCTTCGCCGAGATCGGTCCGTCGTTCGAGGGCCGCAGTGGCGGCTACACCCGGATCATCAAGACCCTGCCCCGCAAGGGTGACAACGCGCCCATGGCGATCATCGAGCTGGTCCGGGAACAGACCGTGACCAACGAGGCCGATCGCGCCCGCCGGGTCGCCGCGTCCAAGCAGGCCGAGGAGAAGGCCCCCGAGGCCGAGACCGAAGCCGAGGCCCCTGAGGCCGAGACCGAAGCGGCGGCCACCGAGGCTCCGGCCGAGGAAGCCGCGGCCGACGAGAAGACCGACGACAAGGCGTGACCCGCCTGCCGTGGACACGGTGATCCGTGTCCACGGTTCGTCGATGAGCCCGCCGCCCCGTCCGGGGCGTGCGGGCTCATCCCATTTCCGGAGGAATGTCTGGTGAGCGAACACGAACGCCGCGCGGAGAACGGCGCCGCCGAAACGACCGGGTCGGCCACGCGGCCGGATCCGGACCGTGCCCCGTCGCGGTTCCGGCTGGACATCTCCTATGACGGCACCGAATTCCAGGGCTGGGCGCGGCAGCCCGGGTTCCGCACCGTGCAGGGTGTGCTGGAGGAGTCGCTGGGAAAAGTACTGCGCGAGCCGGTGCAGTTGACGGTCGCCGGCCGCACCGACGCCGGAGTGCACGCCGAAGGGCAGGTCGCGCATTTCGACACCGCGGCCGAGGTCGACGCGGGCAAACTGGTCCACCGGATGGCCAAATTCCTGCCCAAGGATGTGCGGATCACCGGAATCAGGACGGCTCCCGCCGAATTCGACGCCCGCTTCTCGGCGGTGCGCCGTCACTACGTCTACCGGCTCACGACCGCGCCCTACGGCGCCGATCCGCTGACCGCGCGCAGCGTGGTGGCCTGCCGCCCCGTCGATCTCGAAGCCATGCGGACCGCCTCGCACGCCCTGCTGGGTCTGCACGATTTCGCGGCCTTCTGCCGCCGCCGCGAAGGCGCGACGACGGTCCGCGAACTACAACGCTACGACTGGGTGCGGGAGGGAGACCGGCTGAACGCCTACGTGAGCGCCGACGCCTTCTGCTGGTCGATGGTGCGCAGCCTGGTGGGCGCGGTGCTCGCGGTGGGCGAGGGCCGGCGGACACCGGAATGGGTCGCGGGGCTGCTCGCGGAAAGGAGCCGGTCGAGTTCGGTAACGGTGGCGCCGGCGCACGGGCTGAGCCTGGTCGCGGTCGACTATCCGGCGGACTCGGAGTTGGCCGCACGTAACGCGCAGACCCGGGAGGTACGCGCTGTGTTTGATTTGCCCCGCCTGCGGCGGGGCGGGGCGGGGCCCTATTAACCCCGGTTCTTCACTCCTTCGCTCAGTCGCTGCGCTCCTTCGCTACGTCGCTCCAGAACCGGGGCGGGCCCCGCCTACTGAGGTGGACTATCCGGAGTGGGCGGAAGGTTCGTGTAGGCGTGCACTCCGACCAGCCTGGATGGGCTCACGACTGTGTAGCCGAACACCATGGACGGCCGACCGGACGTGCTCGGTCGCCGCGCTCCTTCGCTCTGTTGTTCCAGAACCGGGGCGGGCCCCGACCATCGACGCGGACCACCTGTAACAGACGGCAGCTGAGCTTTTCCCCGACAATGGGTTTCGATGGCGCTGTCGACGGGTGCGCGCACGGGCCGCCCGTTCACGCCGTCGGCCGGTCGGCCGTACGGGGCCGGATCGCGGGGATATGGTCGGGGCTGGAATAGGTCCCCTCGACGACAAGGTTGCGGTAGTTATGACGATCGATCTCGGACGATACGGCGTATGGCGCTACTACAAGCTGTTCACCCCGGAAGCGGCGGCGGAACTCGAGCGTCTGGGCTACGGCGCGCTGTGGCTCGGTGGCTCGCCGACCCCCGACCTCCCGGTCGTGGAGGACCTGCTGGCGGCCACCGATACCCTGAAGGTGGGTACCAGCATCGTCAACATCTGGACCGCACCCGCCGAAGCGGTCGCCGAATCCTTCCACCGGATCGAGCAGCGGTTCCCGGGCCGCTTCGTACTCGGTATCGGCTGCGGCCATCCCGAGGCCGATAAGCCCTACCGTTCCCCCTACGAAGCGCTGGTCGAGTACCTCGACGCACTGGACGCCGCCGGGGTCCCGGTATCGGGCCGGATGCTCGCGGCCCTCGGGCCCAAGGTCCTGAAGCTGGCGGCGGACCGTACCGCGGGTGCCCTGCCGTATCTCACCACACCGGAACACACCGCTCAGGCCCGTAAGGCCGTCGGTGACGCACTGCTGGTTCCCGAACAGAAGTTGGTCGTGGACACCGATCCCGAGAGGGCCCGCGCCACCGGCCGCGGGGTAGTGAAGATGTACCTCGGCCTGCGCAACTACACCACCAACCTCCGGCGCCTCGGCTACACCGACGAGGACATCGCGGAACCGGGCAGTGATCGCCTGCTCGACGCGCTCGCCGTGCACGGATCCGCCGAACAGGTCGCCGAACAGGTCCGCGGCCATATCGAGGCGGGCGCCGACCACTTGGCCCTCCAGCCCCTGAACGAGGACTACCTGGCCACGCTGCGCGCCTTGGCACCGCTGCTCACCCAGCAGACCTGATCCGATGCGCGGGGCCGCTCGGTGTCCGGGCGGCCCACCGGGGAGAGGTCAGGAACGAACGAGCCGCGCGATCGCGTCGGTGGCTTCCTTGATCTTGGCCTCGGCATCCGGGCCACCGGCGACCGCGGCGTCGACCACGCAGTGACTGATATGGTCCTCGAGCAGGCCCATCGCGACGGCCTGCAACGCCTTGGTCATGGCGGAGACCTGGGTGAGGATATCGATGCAGTACTTCTCCTCCTCCACCATCCGCTGCAGGCCGCGCGCCTGGCCCTCGATCCGGCGCAGCCGTTTGAGATAGTCGTCCTTGGCGGTGATGTAGCCGTGGCCTGCGTGATCGTGGCCGGTAGTCGTCTCGCCGGCGGATCCCGCCGGGGTGGATTTGGATGTCACCGATTGTCTCCTCTGCGCCGGTCGAGAGGACCGTTCATACCCCCCTAGGGTACATGCCGCGGCGGGGCTTGTCAGGTACGGGCCCTCGCCTGTGCGCCCAGGGGCCGGACGCGGAACAATCGAGACCATGACTTCCCAGGATCGGCCCGCGCTGGCCGTCATCGGCGGTAGTGGATTCTACGATTTCTTCGACGGCGCGATCGACGCGGTCACGGTGAGAACCCCCTACGGAGACCCGAGCGCCCCGATCGCCGTGGGCGAGGTGGCGGGCCGCCGGGTCGCGTTCCTGCCGCGCCACGGAGCACGCCACGAATACTCCCCGCACACCGTGCCCTATCAGGCCAATATGTGGGCCTTGCGCTCACTCGGCGTACGCCGGATCTACGCACCCTGCGCGGTCGGCAGTCTCCGTCCCGACTGGGGACCGGGTGCGGTGGTCATCCCCGACCAACTCGTCGATCGCACGTCGGGCCGGCCGCAGACCTATTTCGACGGTAACGGTATCCACGTCTCCTTCGCCGACCCCTACTGTGCCGATCTGCGCGCCACCGCGGTGAAATCCGCCGACAGCGCCGTGCACGTCCACCCGCACGGCACCATGGCCGTCATCCAGGGTCCGCGCTTCTCCACCCGGGCCGAGAGCCGATGGTTCGCGGCCCAGGGCTGGGACCTGGTCAATATGACCGGTTATCCGGAAGCGGTCCTCGCCCGCGAACTGGAGATGTGTTACGCGGCGATCGCGCTGGTCACCGACCTGGACGCCGGTGTCACCGAAGGCGAAGGTGTCCGCGCCGCCGATGTGTTCGCCGAGTTCGAACGCAATATCGGGCCGTTCAAGGAACTCGTCCGCAGCGCGGTAGCCGCGGTCGCGGATACCGAGACCTGCGAGCACTGCCGGGTCCACGCCGGGGTCGCGCTGCCGTTCGAACTGCCCTGATCCGATCCCGCGGTCCGGCCCGGGCGCGGGTTAGTCTCGTCCGGTGGATACGCCCCTGCGACTCGAGGTGATCATCGCCAGCGTCCGGCCCGAACGCTTCGCGCCGGTGGTCGCCGACTGGTTCGTCCGCACCGCGCGCACCCGGCCCGAATTCGATACCGGCGTAATCGATCTGCTGGACACCCCGCTGCCGCTCGATCTCACCGGAACAGCCGCCACCGCGGGCTTCCGGGAAAGACTGGCAGCCGCGGACGCCTTCGCGGTGGTGACCTCGGAATACAACCACGGCTATCCGGCCTCGGTGAAAACCGCGTTCGACAGCGCGAAGCACGAATGGCGGGCCAAACCGATCGGTTTCGTCTCCTACGGCGGACTCTCGGGCGGATTACGCGCGGTGGAACAACTCCGCCAAGTGGTGGCCGAGATCCATATGGTCTCGGTGCGGGAATCGGTCAGCTTCCACCGGGCGCGTAAACAGTTCGACGCGGAAGGGAACACCGGGGACGGTGCCGCCATCGACGCCGCGGACCGGATGCTCACCCAACTCGCCTGGTGGGGTCGAACTTTGCACGACGCACGAGCCGCCGACCCCTACCCAGGATGAGCTGTGTTTATTTGCGGCGCCTTCGGCGCCGCGGGGCGGGGCCCTATTAACCCCGGTTCTTCACTCCTTCGCTCAGTCGCTGCGCTCCTTCGCTACGTCGCTCCAGAACCGGGGCGGGCCCCGCCTACGAATGTCGACTGATCGGAGACAGTTCAGGATTGTCGGGTCTGCCGGTCCGTGGAGACGGGTGCCGGCTCGGTCGTGATGATGAGGAAGTGTGCTCACCCGGGAAGGGCTGTGTTCATCGGCGTGCTCGGGTCGCTGTCCCGCGCTTCGGGACGCCGGCACACGGTCAGCGGCGCTGGGGCTGGGGGGCGGGGGCTGGGGCGGGGTGTCCCTGGGGTGCGGGCCGGCGGGTGCGGGGTTCGCCGATGTAGGTGTGTTCCCGGGGGATCGAGACCAGATTCAGCGGGATCTGGGTGGTCGCGGTGCGTACGACCACCCGGTTACCGATCGCTCCCGGCTGCTGGATCGACAGGTCCGGCTTGGTGGCCGGCCAGCCCATCGGATCGCCGGTGACGTAGAGGGTGGTGATACCGGCGTGCGGCGCGGGCGCGAGCACACCGTCGACGACGGTCGCGGTGAACATGGCGTCCGACTGGTGCATTTCCACGGCCAGCATCAACCGTTCCGGATTTCCGATGGTCTCGATCAGCTGGTACCAGGCCTGCGGGCGATCGGTGCGGACCAGGATCCGCTCGCCCACGGCCAGCGCCCGGAACACCAGCTGCTGGGCGAGATAGAGTTCGCCCGCCACATACACCGACGAGATACCGGCGCCGACGAGTCGCAGCGCCACACCGTTGCCCTCGTCGTCCGACCCGATCAGCTGTCCGCATCCCGACGACGGCAGCGCCAGCGCGTCGAGCACCTCGATCGGGTACTCGGCGGTCGGCACGACATCCCCGACGTCGGGAATGCCGATCGGCAGGTGTGCGAGCAGACCGTCACGGTGCCGGCCGTTCATCGACACCATGCCCTTGGACGCGGTCTTCTCGGGCAGTTCGCGCAGCGTCGAGCGCCAGGCCGCGCCGACGTGCACGGTATCGGCCGTGCTGCCGGGCCGCAGCCGCACCGCGACCGTGGTACCGCGGGATTCGGGCACCCACACCTGCGAAAGAATCTCCGACCCCAGCTGTTTCGGGTCGATCGCGGATCCGATATTGACGCTGTTGCCGAGTTCGGCGTACCGCCAGCGATGGGCCAGCTCACGCGCGTCGGCTCCGTTGAGCACCTGCCGTACGGCGGCCCGGATCTCCGAGGCGGTCAGCACGCGCGACCCGCAGCCCGCGTCCTCCAGGGTCCGTACGATCCGCTGGGTCGCGATGGTCACCGAACGCGCGGCGCCCTCGTCACCGCCGCCGCGCCGGTTCGCGGCGCCGGGGCAGTCGACCATATCGAATCCGATCGCCAGCCAGACCGTGCGATACGCGGTGGCCGGCAGCGGCCCCAGCAGCGTTTCGTAGATGGCTCCGGCGGGTGTGCCCGAACGGCTGCGGTGGCCGTGGCTGATGATGTCGATACCGCTGAGCAGGATGTCGTGCTGGGCGAGGCAGGTCGCCAGTTCGGCCATCGGCAGTAGATGGGAGGCATGCACCGCGCTGCGGTCGATCCGGGTGAGCCCGCCGCGCGGCGGCAGTACCTCGACCACCGCGACCACCCGGCTGTCGTCCCAGTAGAGCCCGAGTGACCGATCGTCGGGCCCGCGGAAATCGTTGCTGTCCCCGATCCGGTACTCGCGGTGGGCCCGGTAGTTCCACCAGGTGCCGACCCAATCCAGCAGGACCCGCCGGCCGACCGTGACGAGCGGGATGGCACCGGCCACCACCGCGACCCCCAGCGCGATCCACGGGTTCGCGGCAGCGAATAGGACGATCGTCCCCGCGACGAGCGCGAATACCTGTGCGATGAGCAGATTGCGCATCGAGATTCGCCCGAAAAGCAGGCTGCGCCTGCGCCCCACTGCGGCTGCAACGGCCATGAGAGCCCCCCAGGTACCCGGTGTCGGCCGATAATCGGCGGCCGAGCTGAACTACGTCCCCGGGAACTGTACTGTGTTCGGCGAGCACGAGCACAGTTCGGGGGAGACGATGCCTTCAAAGCCCACAACCAGGTGGCAGATCAGCGGTTACAACTTTCTGGTCCGCCGGATGGAGCATGCGCTGGTACGGCGGGACGTGCGAATGCTCCACGATCCCATGCGTTCCCAGGTGCGCTCCTATGTCGTGGGTCTGGTCCTGGCCGTGCTGATCCTGGCCGGCTGCGGGGTGCTGGCCCTGCTGCGGCCGCAGGACAAGATCGGCCAGAACACGATCCTCATCGGCAAGGAATCCGGTGCGGTATACGTGGTGCTCAACGATGTCGTGCATCCGGCACTGAATCTGGCGTCGGCCCGGCTGGCCGCGGGCGAGGCGCCGGACGCGGCAATCGTGAAAGAGGCCGAGGTCGGTAAGAAGGCACGCGGCCCGCTGATCGGTATCCCGGGTGCGCCCAGCGCGATCCACTACGACGCGGCGGGTAACGGCCGGCAGTGGACCATCTGCGACGAGATGAAAACCGACGGCAGCGGCGACCGCACCACTTCGGTACTCGCGGGCGGGCTCGAACTCGGCGCGAAGGCTTCGGTCATGGATCCGGGCAAAGCGCTCCTGGCGCAGGGTGAGAACCACACCTATCTGATCTACGACAAGAAACGCGCGCGAGTGAATATGGGCGACCGCGCCGTCACCGACGCCTTGAAGATCACCGGGGCCACCCCGCGACCGGTGAGCGAAGGCCTGATCAACTCGATCCCCGAAGTGCTGCCGATCGTCCCGCTACCCATCGCCGATTCCGGCAGTGCCCCGGCGTACGAGATCAGCGGCCACCGGATCGGCGAGGTGGTGCAGGTCGGCAACTCCGGAACCGAGTACCACGTGGTGCTCGGTGACGGCCTGCAAGCGATCTCCCCCCTCACCGCGGAGATCATCCGCAACTCCAACCCGCAGACTTCGACCGACGAAACCATCGACCAGGCCGAACGCACCGGCGCCAGAGTTTCCACGGCGCTGCAGGTCGGCGACTACCCGCAGTCCGCGCCGACCATCCTCGAGGGCAAGGATCACCCGGTGAGCTGCCTGTCGTGGAAACCGATCCCGGAAGCGGGCGAGAACACCGGCACCAGGGCCGAACTCGCGGTTGTCACCGGCGTGAGCCTGCCCATGCCCGAGAAGGCGAAACTGGTACCGCTCGCCCAGGCCGACGGCTCGGGACAGAATGTCGACTCCGCCTATATGGCGCCCGGTACGGGAGCCTATGTGCAGAGCACCGGAATCGAACCCGACAGCAGGCGTAAGGACAGCATCTTCTATATCGCCGATACCGGTGTGCGCTACGGCATCGAGAACGCCGATGCCGCGAAGGCGCTCGGTATGCCGGAGAAGGCCGAACCCGCGCCCTGGCCGATCATCGGGCTCTTGGCCTCCGGGCCGAGTCTGGGTCGCGAGGAGGCTCTGGTCGCGCACGACGGCGTCGCCCCCGACCCGTCCCCGGCCGCGCAACCGGTCTCCACAGGAAAATAACCACACGCTCCCAACTCCCGAAACGGTGTTGCCCGCTGTCCCGAGGTGTTCGAGGCACGCATCCGGACGCCGGTCGGCGTGTGTCTACCATGTGGCCGTCGAGACCGATCTGTGCCGAGTCGCGACGGAGGCCGCGGTCAGGCCTCGTCTTCACTGACGCCGAAGCGGCGGCGGGTGGGGAACGAGGCGAGATAGCCGAGAATCAGACTGCCGCCGATGATTCCGCTGCCGATGAGCGCCACATTGCGGGCCGTGTGGTCCGGCGGGGTGGGCGGTGCGGGGACGGCGAGTTGCTTGTTCACCGCCGGATTCGGCTGTTTGGGCCGCAGTTCCGCGGGCACCTCGTTGGTCAAGGCCGCGATGGGGTCGATGGCGCCGTAACCCACATACGGGTTCCAGCCCTCGGCGGGCGCGTGCGCGGTCGCCTGGATCCGTTTCATGACCTCCACGGCGGAGAGTTCGGGGAAACGGGAACGGACCAGGGCGACCAGCCCGGACACATAGGGCGCCGCGAAGCTGGTCCCGTTGATGGTCTGCTGGGCGTTCTGGGCATTGACGGTCCCGTTGATGACACCGCCGCTGTTCACATCCAGCGAGACGATGTTCTCACCCGGAGCGGCGACGCTCAGCCAGGGACCCGGCACCGTGAATTCCGAAGGCGCACCATTGGCGTCGATGGAGCCGACCGATAGCACGAGGTCGTCGTATCGGGCGGGAGTGACATTGACGGTCGCGTTGCTCCACGGATCCGCCGCGGGGTGTAGTGGATCCTGGATCCCGGTGTTGCCCTTACAACTGTCGTTGTCGGTATTGCCCGCCGACGTGACGACCACCGCGTTCTTCTGGTGCACCGCGTAGTCGAGCGCGGCACCCAGCGAACCGTCGGAGATCGGGCTGGAACTGCAGGCCACCTCGGAGATATTGATGACGGTCGCACCCAGATCGGCGGCGCGGCGGATGGCCTGCGCCATGGTGGCGACATTGCCGTACCCCTCTTTGGACAGGTCCTCCGGGGATTTGGTGCTGTTACTGCCCGCCTTCACGTACTTGTCACTGGTCTGCCGGATGGTGAGGATCGTCGCCGCGGGCGCGACACCGGAAAAGCCTTGGTCCGGAAGTCGGCTCGCCCCGATGATGCCCGCCACGATCGTGCCGTGCGCGTCACAGTCCTCGGTGCCGTCACCGCTGTTGGCCACGAAATCCCCGCCGGCTCGCAGACCGGTCAGCCGGGGGTGGCGGGCGACACCGGTATCGATCACCGCGACCACCTGCCCGGCGCCCTGGGAGAACTGCCACGCTCTTGTCAGGTCGAGGGCCGCCTGTGCGGGCGGAACAGTCGGGCCGCCGCCGCCGGAAACGGTGCTGTTGCAGGGCGCGTTCGCCTTGCGCTCCGTCGCCTGCGCGGGTTTCGCCGGGTCGCCGGCCGGAAGCTGACCGGGGTCGACGGGTGCGGGCCGGTCGGCGTACGCCACCGGATACCCGAGCCCCAGCGATGCGCTGATACCGAGCGCCGCGGCCACCGCCGCGGCCCGGACCCCCCGGTTCACAGCCCGCGGACGAGGGAGTAGAGGTCGGATACCCAGAACACGAGCGGCAGCACAGCCGCCACGAAGCCGTATTCGATCAATTCGGCGGCCCGCCGCATCGGCGGGGTCGCCGTCTGGTTGGGGATGATGATGCCGAGGACCAGCGCCGCGATCAGCATGACCAGGGCGGCGCCGAAGGCGGCCAGCGGGAGATCGGTCACGAATGCCATTCCCACGAGCATCGCCAGCAGGATCGCGGCGCCGCCCGCGATCAGGATCACGGCTTGCTCGGCGCCGGCGTAGGTGCGGCTGCGGAACATCAGAACCGCCGCGCACACCAATGCGAGCGCGATGCCCTGCCAGAAGAAGCGACCCCCGGCCGGATCGGTCGCCACCAGCGCGCCGACCAGCGTGACCAGCGTGGTCGCCGAGACCAGGCCGCTCAGATAGGTCCGTGCCCGTGCTGATTTCGCGCGCAATGCGTCCAGCGTCGGCAATGCCCGGTGGTCGTCGGGATCGTCCTCGGTGGGGTCGATGGGAGTTCCGGGGGAGGGCACCGGCGGCAGCGGAAGTTTCGCCAGCATCATGGAGATACGCGGCGCCAGCGACAGCGCGCCCAGTCCCACGGCCGCCACCACCGCGCCGACAGCTTTCATCGGTTGGGCGGTGAGCAGTCCGACCAGCGCCGAGGGCACCGCGAACAGCGCCACCGTGCCCGCGCCGATGAACAGTCCCAGCCCCACTCCGGTGACCCGCCAGGCCAGGATCGCCGTGGCCCCGAGCAGGGTGGATCCGAGCAGCATATGGGACCAGTCGTAATGGTCCGGCACGATCAGCATGCCGCCGGTGAACGCCGGCGGCAGCGCGCAGCCGCCGAGTACCAGCGCGGTTTTCGGATCCCCGTAGACCCGGCTGAGGATCATCGCCGCGGCCACCAGCAGCACCGCGACCCCCAGCGCGATCGTTGCGGTGATCCATCCGGGCATCGCGTCCGGCGACGCCAGCAGCGCGGTGCAACCCGCCAGCATGGTGAGTACCGCGAGTACCGATCCGGTGATCCGTGCCGTATTCGGGTTCCAACCGCGGAAATGCTCGGAGTCGGCGACGGCGACGTTGTACATGATGTCGTCGAACAGCGGGGTCGGCGCGGTATGCGCTGAGTTCTCCAGCATCAGCAGTTCGCCGTCACGTACGCCCTGCTCGCCCAGGCTGAGCGAATTCGACAGTGGCGGCTGGCCGATCCGGGCCAGGACCCAGTCCGCGGGTTCGTAGCGTTCGCCCTGGTTGTCGAAGTCGTTGGTTCTGCTGTGCGCGGCGATCATATCGACGACGCTCGGGATCACCAGGGCAACCGGCACATCGACCGGAATTGCCATATCGACCTGAGTGTGTTTGGCCAGAATGGTGACCCTGGTGAGATCCGGTGCGCGGACTATACCCCGCGAGGAATCTTCCTCCATATGGTCGAGTCGCGCATGCGTCACGCTTCCCCCAAGTTGATTCGCTACCCTGCTCGTTTCCCGCATTCTCCCTGCAGATCGCGGGTTGCGTGCCCTCGTCCCGGCCAGCAGAATGCAGGTCGAACTGTACGACATGTTCGCGGTTGCCTCTACACTGAGCCCGAACATCGCATTGCCACAAGGGGGATCTCGCTCGATGACCACTGTCCGTTTTCAGCGGCGTGCGCGCCGGGAACTTCCTCGGACACCCGGCGGCGAGGTCACCCTGCAGCCGCCCCCCGAGATCCCCCGGGTGACCCCCGGAAATCTGCTGGGCAAGCTCATGCCGGTGGTCATGATCATCGGCATGGTCGGGATGATGGCGCTGATGTTCACGCAGGGCGGCGGTATCGCGTCCAACCCGATGTCGCTGATGTTCCCGATGATGATGATGGTCTCGATGGTCGGCATGTTCGCCGGTCAGGGCAACGGTAAGGGCGCCAAGGCCGCTGAGGCCAACGAAGACCGCAAGGACTACCTGCGCTATCTCGATCAGGTCCGCAAGGATGTCGGGGTCACGGCGGCCGAGCAGCGGGCCGCGGTGGAATGGAGTCATCCGGAGCCGGGGCTGATCTGGATGCTCGCGGGCACCTCCCGGATGTGGGAGCGCCGGCCCAGCGACAAGGATTTCTGCCATGTCCGGATCGGGATCGGCGGCCAGCGTCTGGCGACCCGGCTGGTCGCGCCGGAAACCGGGCCCGTGGAGGAGCTCGAACCGATCGCCGCGGTTTCCCTGCGCCGCTTCGTCCGCGCGCATTCCACGGTTCCGGATCTGCCCACCGCCGTCGCGGTGAAGGGTTTCGCCACCATCGCCCTCGACGGCGACCGGGCCCAGGCCCGGGACATGGTGCGCGCGATGCTCGTCCAGCTGGCTATGTTCCACGGTCCGGACCAGGTGCTCACCGCGATCGTCTGCGGCCCCGACACCAGTGCGGAATGGGAATGGACCAAATGGCTGCCGCATACCCAGCACCCCGACTCCCAGGACGGTGTCGGCACCCAGCGTATGTTCTTCGGTTCGATCCGCGAGGCGATGGCCGGGCTCGCCCCGATCCTCGGCAACCGGGTCCGCTACTCCCGTAACCAGCCCACCAATTCCGCCATGGTGCATGTGGTGATCGTGGTGGACGGCGGTCTGCTCGAGGCCGAAGAGGATCAGCTGCGCGAATCCGGATACGAAGGCGTCACCGTGATCGACCTCTGCGGTTACGCGCCACGGCTGGCGGTATCGCGCGGTATCGGTCTCACCATCCGCAACGGGGAATGCCTGGGCCGCGGCGCCACCGGGAACCAGGAGCGGTTCGCGGTCATCGACCGGATCAGCCGGGAGCAGGCCCAGCAGGTGGCGCGTCGGCTGGCCCCGTATCGCGCGGCGACCCAGCGCAGCAGTGATGTCGAGGTCACCGAAGGGGAGACCATCAACACGTGGGCCCAGCTGATGAGTCTGGGCGATATCGGTTCCTTCAACCCGGAGAGCGCGTGGCGGCCCCGCTACGGGCGGGAGAGATTGCGGGTTCCGTTCGGCGTCGGCGCCGACGGCCTGCCTGTGGTCCTCGATATCAAAGAGGCCGCCGAATCCGGGATGGGCCCGCACGGTCTGTGCATCGGCGCCACCGGTTCCGGTAAATCCGAATTCCTGCGCACTCTCGTACTCAGCCTGCTCGCCACGCATTCGCCGGATCAGCTGAATCTGGTCCTGGTGGACTTCAAGGGCGGTGCCACATTCCTCGGTCTCGACGGCGTACCGCATGTCGCGGCCGTCATCACCAACCTGGAAGAGGAGGCCGACCTCGTCGACCGTATGCGTGACGCGCTGGCCGGTGAGATGAACCGCCGCCAGGAAGTGTTGCGTCAGGCCGGTAACTTCGCCAACGTTTCCGAATACGAGAAGGCGCGCGCCGCCGGTGCCGACCTCGATCCGCTGCCCGCGCTGTTCGTGGTACTCGACGAGTTCTCCGAACTTCTCACCCAGCACCCCGATTTCGCGGAACTGTTCGTGATGATCGGACGTCTGGGCCGCTCGCTGCATGTCCATCTGCTGCTCGCCTCGCAGCGCTTGGAAGAGGGCAAGCTCAAGGGTCTGGAATCGCACCTTTCGTATCGAATCGGTCTGAAGACGTTCTCCGCCAACGAGTCCCGCCAGGTCCTCGGTGTGCCGGATGCCTACAACCTGCCCAACAGTCCCGGCGGCGGCTATCTGAAATCGGATTCGGGCGAGATCCAGCGATTCCAGGCCTCCTACGTCTCCGGCGCGTATGTGGGTGGTGGCCCGCAGCGCGATATCGCCGTGGCGACCCGCGCCGGTGAAATCGATATCACCGCACGTCCGTTCCTGGCCAAGCACGTCGAATTCAGGGCTGTGGACCGGGTTGCGCTCGCCCCCGAACCCCTCGACGATCCGGAACCGCTGGTCGAGGACGGCGAACAGATCTCCAATATCGGCATGCTGGTGGCCCGGATCCGCGGTCACGGCCGGCCCGCCCACGAGATCTGGCTGCCGCCACTGGACTCCGCCCCCTCACTGGACGAGCTCGTCCCGCGCTCGATACTCACCGGCGACTACAACGCGGTCGCCGGTCTGCGCGCTCCGATCGGCATCGTCGACCGCCCCTATGACCAGCGACGTGATCCACTGGTCGTCGATCTGTCCGGCGCCCGCGGCAATGTGGCCGTGGTCGGCGGGCCGCAGTCGGGTAAATCGACCATGCTGCGCGCGCTGATCATGGCGATGTCGCTGACCCACACCGCCGAACAGGTGCAGTTCTACTGCCTGGACTTCGGTGGCGGTACCCTCGCCAGCCTCGAGGGCCTGCCGCATGTCGGATCGGTGGCCGGTCGACTGGACCACGACAAGGTGCGGCGCACCATCGCCGAGATGACCACCATCGTGCGCACTCGTGAACTGCGTTTCCGTCAGCTCGGTATCGAGTCGATGTCGGAGTTCCGCCGACTGCGTGCCGGTGACCCGGCGAGCAGTCAGGCCGCCACCGGCGCCCACGAGGACCCCTTCGGCGATGTATTCCTGGTGATCGACGGATTCGGTTCGATCCGCCAGGATTTCGAACCGCTGGAACAGGCCATCATGAACCTCGCGGTCCAGGGTCTGTCCTACGGTGTGCATGTCGTCATCGCGCTCTCGCGCTGGATGGAGGCCCGGCCTCAGCTCAAGGACCAGATCGGTACGCGCCTCGAACTGCGCCTCGGTGATCCGGCCGATTCCGAGTTCGGCCGCAAGGTCGCGGCGCTGGTTCCGCAGGGTCGCCCGGGCCGCGGTATGACCCCGGAGAGCCTGCACATGCTGACCGCTCTCCCGCGGGTCGACGGGTCCTCCGATCCGGAGGACATCAGTCGCGGTGTCGCCGACGCGGTCGCGCGATTGCAGCAGGCCACCCCCGGGCGGCCCGCCCCGCAGGTTCGTATGCTGCCCGAACAGCTCGATCGCGATCAGTTCGTCCGTGCGATCGGTCCCTGGCAGGGCCCGGCCGACCGGCGCAATGTCGCGATCCCGATCGGTATCAACGAATCCGAACTGTCGCCGGTGTTCCTCAACTTCGACGACAACCCGCACTTCCTGATCTTCGGCGATACCGAATGCGGTAAGTCCACCTTGCTGCGCAATATCGTCAGCGGAGTCGTCGAATCCAATGCGCGGGACAAGGCGGCGCTCATCCTGGTCGACTTCCGGCGCACCATGCTCGGATACTTCGACCAGGATCGCCTGGCCGCCTACGCGACCGGCTCCGAAGGCTTGGCCACGAATATGCGCGATCTCGCGGCGCTGCTGCGCACCCGGATGCCCGGCCCGAACGTCACCCCGCAGGAACTGCGTGACCGTTCCTGGTGGACGGGTCCGGATCTGTTCGTGGTCGTCGACGATTACGACCTGGTCTCCAGCGGATCCGGTGGTAACCCCTTGACACAGATCCTCGATTATCTGGCCCACGCCAAGGATATCGGCCTGCACCTGATCATCTCGCGGCGCTCGGGTGGCGCCGGCCGCGCCTTGTACGAGCCGGTGATCTCCCGGTTGCGCGATCTGGCCACGCCGGGTCTGATCATGAGCGGCAGCCGGGAGGAGGGCGGTCTGCTCGGGAACATCCGGCCCAGCGCCATGCCGCCGGGGCGCGGCACCCTGGTCGGACGTTCGGGTAACGATCTCATCCAGACCTCGTGGATGCCGACGCAGTAATGCCGGTTGTCGAGATCGCCCTGACCGAGACACGGCTGTGGGCGTGGAGCGCGAACACCCATACCGACCTCACGCCGTCGGTCGTGCCCAGCGGCGACGGCCGCAGCCTGGTGGTCGGGGAGCCGCTGGCGCCGCCGTCGATCGCGGTATCGCCGGCGCAGCTGATCACCGCCGACCGCATCGCCTACGACCCGGGTATGCCGACGCCCGAAGAGGCGCTGACCGCGGTGTTCGGTCATACGCTGGCACAACTGCGGATACCCACCCCGTGTGAGCGACTCACCGTCGTCCACCCGACCGAATGGGATCCGCATCGGCTGGCCGTACTGGAGTCCGCGGCCCGTCGCCACAGCGGTCACGTGACGTTGGAGACGGTCGCTGTCCGGTCGGTCACCACCGGGCAGCGGATCCGTGATGTGCGCACCGTGATACTGGAATTCGGTCCGCTGTCCACCACCGCCTCCACGGTGGTCCCGACGGAGCACGGGCCCCGGCTCGAATACTGCGAACACGAACCGGCGCTGGCCGCCGCCGAGATCGCGGCACAGGAAGACGGGGTCCTACGCTTCGACGCTCTGCTCGAACGGCTCCTGCACGGCTGCCGGGTGAGTTCGGTGATCGTGGTGGGCCGCACCGACGCCGGGTTCCTCGACCGGATCGGCGCGGCCGTCGCCGATCGTTGCGGCGGTGCCGAGCTACTGGTGGTGGCCGGTACGGATCTGGTGCGGGTGCGCCGGAGCGAGCCCGACGACCATCGCCCGTCCCTGCCCCCGGCCGATGCCGAGACCGAGTGGCTGCAGCCACTACGCGAACGCGCGGCCGCTACCAGGCCACCACGTTCCCGGACCCCTTTCTACCTCGGTGCCGCCGCCGTGCTGGTCGTCGCGGTGCTAATTGCCGCGGGGGTAGGTATCGCGCGAATATCGGGCGGCGACTCCGATGCCACGGCAGCCGCGCCGAGTACCATCTCGGGCCCGGCCGGCGGCGGGGAGGCCACCACCGAGGCCGAACCCGACCCGGGCCCGGTGACCTTCGGCGCTCTACGGCTGACGATCCCCGACGGCTGGCGCGTCAAGAACCCGTCCGCGGCCCCGGAACAGCGCCTCGAGTTGGTGCCGGATACCGGCCTGCGCGCCCGTATCGCGGTGGCCCAGCAGCCGGTGGCATCCGATGTCGGCTACGAGCAGATCGCCGCCGATCTGGAAGCGCAGATCGCCCGGCGCCCAGCGGGATCGGTCTCCGCGGTCCGCCGCGACGTGGTCTTCGCCGGCCGTCCCGGCCTGGCCTACTCCGAGCATCCAGAGGACGGATCGACCGTTGACTGGCATGTTATCGTCGAGCACAGCATCCAGATCAGTATCGGGTGCCAGTATCAGACAGGGGGGCAGGACTCGATCACACCTATCTGTGAAGACCTCGCGAACTCGCTGGATGTCACTCCATGAATCCGGCCGGGACATTTTTCCGAAATCCTATGGAACCGATTGGGCAGGGATCTCGTCCAATCATCATGAAGGCAAGTTCGGACCGTTTGCGGACGCAGGGGGTCCGGATCCGAACTCTTGAAAAGGAGGACCCATGGCGGGCGAAGTCACTACCGATTTTGCGGCGATGGAGACAGCGGCCAAGCACGTCGAGACCGTGAACAGTGCGCTGGTCAGCGAGCTCGGAAATGTCCGCAACCTGGTTGCGGGCACGCAGGGGAACTGGAAGGGTTCCGCGGCCGGCACGTTCCGGAAGGTCATGGACGATTACGACCTTCAGTCGAAGCAGTTGAACGACGTACTGGTGGAAATCGCCGGTTTGATCCGTGAGAACGGCAAGGGCTACACGGCGACCGAGCAGGCGAACCAGGATGCGATCAACGCCGCGGGCGCTTCCGGGGATCTGGGTTCGGGCTCCAGCCTGAAGATCTAGGTATCGCCTTCCGACTCATAGCCACAAGGAGACACAATGTCTGATGCGATTTCTTATTCCGAAGCCCAGCTGATGACGCTGTCGGGGGACCTGGGGACCTCGCGGGGTCGGCTTCAGGAAACTCACGACGAACTGCAGGGGTATGTCAACGGTCTGGTTGCCAACTGGGGTGGTGAAGCCCAGACCGCTTACCTCGGCAAGCAGAAGCGCTGGGACGACGCGCATATCGCCCTCCTGGACATCATGCAGCGGCTCGCCGATATCGTTCGGGACGGTGCGATCGATATGAGCACCACCGACAAGACGAACGCCAGTCGCTGGATGTAGTTCCGGACGCGAGAGGTTCTCGGCATGCCGATCTACCTCGTTCCGCCATCTTTCAGGTTGTGCCCCAAGCGAGCAGAGCGCTTGGGGCACAACCGTTTCTGCATCAGGGCGCCAGGTCTAGCAGTGTGTACTGGGCCGACGCCTTCTGGTGCAGCTCCTGGATCTGCGTACCCGCGACAATCGCGGCATAGCGGCCCACAGTGAACAGGCATTTCAGCGAACCGGTCGTGTCGGGGTTCTCGACGCAGTGCGCATCGGGCATCCCGGGTGGATCGTCAACGGTTCGATACTCGGAATCCAATTGGGTCATGAAATAAGCGTGCAAACGGTCGGCGGCTCGGTCGTCGCCTGCTCGGTAGAACTCTGTCTCGCCGAATACGACGAGGTCGACCTGCGCGTCTTCGAACGCTCGTTTCGTGAGATCGGGGCGCTGGAGCAGGTGCAGTGCGGTATTCGCGCTCAGCACTGCTTCGGCGACACCATCCGAGGCGGGTAACGCGTACCCCAGTAGTCCGTCGCGGTCGACGGGCAATTCGGCGAGCTCGTTTTCCGGCGTCGGATCATAATCCTGGAGACGTTCGAATTGCGCATCGAAGACTTTGCCGGCGAGGTCGGCGAGTTCGTTCTGATTCGGGGGAATGTCCACACCACCACCGATATAGGTCCACAGCACGAATTCGTCCCGGGCAGCCGCGGCCGATATCGCCCCGTATTGGCGGGCCTGGCCCTGGGCATCGGCATACCCGGGAATCGGCAGCGTGCCCACTGGTGGGTACCGACTGTGCCATATGCCGTCGGCGAGGGCTTTCACCGCCGCGGCGGCATGCTCCGATGTAGTGAACTGCATAACTGTCAGGTCGACGGATCGTCCATGGAGTTCGTCTTCCCGGCGCTGCCCTATTGTTTCCCAACCGGCGACGAATCCCGGTGCCACGGTCGAGAAATTATCGACGATATTCGGCGGATCGACGCGGGTGAACATCTTCTTCTGGTATTTCACCCGGGAGAAAACGAGTTTCGGGCTGGTCTCCATGATCAACGGAACATACTCGCCCAGTCGCAGCGACTCCTGGATATCGATAGTCGCCGGCGTACGAAGTTCCTCCGGTGTCCGCGGTGTCGTCCGGTAGTTCCCGGTCTGCAGAGCCGCGACGTCCACACCAGGATCTTCGGCGCTGTCGCCGGTGCCGATCCCGCAGCCCGTAGCCACCGCTGTGGCCAATGCGCACACCGCGTTCGCCAGGCGTCTCGGTATCCGCCTCATCGTCTCCCCCTCCCGGTCATTCCACGATCTCGGCTATCGCGGGCACCATCTTGTCCGTCAAGGTGTCCGGTGACTGCTCGGTCCACACCTGGAACGCCTGGACGGTGGCAATATCGTCGACGACAACGATTTGTGCCGTCGCGTTCAGGAACGAGGTGGGCAATCCTCCGAGCCCGCCGTTCCTGGCGCTGGCGTCGGACCGGGTGACGATGATGACGTCGAGACCCTCCGGCAACGTGAAACCCATCGACGATAATTTGCGGGGAGACTCTTCGTTGCGCAGCGGTCGGTATGCATCGCTATAGCGAAACCCGATGTCCCGCAGGTAATTCGCTTGTGGTGATCCGTCCAGGGCGGCCGAGAACAGCGAATTCCCGTAGTTGAACGCGGCCACGGTCTTGCCGCCGAATTCCGGATGCGCGGATCGGACCCGGGCCAGATCCGGGCCGGTGGGGGACGCACTGCCCGCATCGGATATGAGGTAGGCGCCGACCGCCACGGCGAGCAGGACGACGACGGCAAGTGATGCCGACACCAGGGTCCGGCGCAGTCGGCCGGTCCTGGATTTCGAAATTGCCGGACCCGTTCCGTAGCCGTCCCGGGGCTGCGTGACGATAGTTTCCTGTCCGGGCGGCAGGAGCCGGTTGCCGGTGGGCGGGTATCCGGTGTGAGCGGCCTGTGGGGCCGGGACCACTGGTGTGGTCGCCCCGAATCCGTCTCGGGTAGCGGGAAAGTGGTGACGGCCGGTGAAGGCCGCCTCCGCTTCGGCGACGAGTTCGCGGCAGGTGCCGTAGCGTTCCCCCGGATTCTTCGCGAGCACCCGGGCGAAGACGTGATCGAGGGCGCCCGGTAGGTCCGGGCGTATCGCCGTGATCTGCGGCGGTGGTTCGTTCAGATGCCCCATCATGACCACGGCCGGGACCGTGGAGGGGTAGGGGTTCTCGCCGGCCAGTAGCCGGTAGAACGAGCAGCCGAGGCTGTAGATATCGGAGCGGTGGTCGACGTGCCGGCCGAGTAGCTGTTCCGGTGACGCGTAGGCCACCGTCGCCATGAATTTGCCTGTAGCCGTGAGATTCTGGCTGTCCTCGACGGATTTGGCCACCCCGAAATCGGTGAGTAGCACCCGTTCCTCGTCGTCGTCGGGGGAGTTGGACAGCAGGAAGTTCGCGGGCTTGATATCACGGTGGAGCAGGCGCCTGCGGTGCGCGTAGTCGAGTCCCTTGCCCACTTCCGAGATGATGTGCAGCGCACGGCTCGGTGTCATGACCGCCGTGCCCTTCCGAGCCTCCTCGGACGCATCGGTGCCCGGAACGAACTTCATGGCGATCCACAGGCGTCCGCTTTCTTCGCCACGGTTGTAGACCGGCACGATATTCGGATGGTCCAAACCCGCGGCCAGATCACCTTCGCGCTCGAATCGGGCCCGGAACTCCGGATCGCTGGACAGGTCCTCGTCGAGGATCTTGATCGCATCCTGGCGGGGCAGCCTGGGATGCTGCCCCAGGTACACCGCGCCCATACCACCGCTGCCGAGCAATCGAGTCAGTCGGTAGCCGCCGACCACGGCACCGGGCGGCAACGCCATTCGTTCCTCCTCGTCCATACGACCGCCCGTCGGGCGTGCTGTCGTGGTTTCCGCTCAGCGGCGAGATACGTATCGCCCCGGCGCTGGGCGGTAGGGGTTATCCGGGCGCCCGGCTGTTCGCGAGCACGGAGTACTGGGCGGCCGCGGCCTGATACAACTCCGGCGCCGGGAGGTCGCCCAGGCCGTAGGAATCGACCACGGCCACATAGCGCTCGTACACGAGCACGCAATAGAACCGTTCGGACATGACCGAAGAGACTGCTCGTTGGATGCACCGGGCGTCGGCGATACCCGGTGGTCCGGGGATCTCCTCGTCGTACTCGGCCGGACGTGACAGCCTCGCCTGCAATGCGAAAGCGTGTTCGGTAGAGGCGGTGCGATAGACCGTCGCCTCGTTCCGGGCGACCAGATCCACTCTGTACCTCGTGTAGTCCGCTATCTGATCGGCGTCGTTCTCGAAGTGGATATGCGCCGCGGGTGGGTAGGCGCCGGCGAGACCGTTGTACGCGGCGCTGCCCGGATACTGCGCCGGCAGGGTGGTACTCATGACGCCCTCCGGATCGGTGGGCAGGTCGAGGATATCGTCCGGCGGTGTCGGCGTCAGATCCTTCATGGCCGCGAACTGGAGATCGAACAGAGTCTTCAACCAGTCGGTCATCCGGTCCGCCTGATCGGCGGGCGCTGTGAACGATGCGGCTACGACGTAGGACCCTTTGGCTGCGAAGGCCTGTGCGTGATCACGGGTCGGTGCGCGACCCGCCCGGGCCTTGTCGTGGCCCGCGATCACCAGCTTCTCGCGGCCGGGTGAGCGCTGATCCGCGGCTGTGTTGTACTCGGTGGCGGCCGTGCGGGCGTAATCGTCGTTGCCGAACCTCAGCAGGGCGACGAGGCCGTCCATCGCCCGGCGCGGGTCGTTGTTCACCCTGGAGGTGACGGCGCCCGCGATGAGGTAATTCCTGTCCGATATCGGTGCGAATTCCTCCGGTAGCAGGGAGGGGCTGGTGCCCCGTGCGACCAGTTGGGTTTCGTTCAGATAGCGAAGTTCCGGATCCACATCGTGTGGGGAGATGAGGAACCCGAGCATTCGCCGCGCTTCGAGCGAGTACACATCCGAGTCCGTGGTGACCTCCATTTCGAATGCGGAGGGCTCGGTGGGGAACAAGCCGGCATCGAGTTGGCTCAGCTCCACCGGGGTCATACCCGGGGTGGCGCGGCCGGTGATCGTGTCACCGCACGCGGTGCCCACCACCGCCGCGGCGAGCGCAAGCAGCGCCAACAGTATCCGGCTGCGCGGTGCCCTGGATCCGGACCCGTGGGTTTCCGCTTTCCGCAACTCTTCCCCCTCAGCCGTGCAGGAGCAGGGCGTACTGTGCCGAGGTCTTCTGATGAAGATCCTGGATCTGTCCGCCCTCCACCTGCGCGAAATACCGTCCTGTCCGGAGCACGCAGAAAGACGACGGGTTCTCGTACGCCGCGACCTGCCTGCTGAAGCATTCGGCTTTCCCGTCGATTCCCTTCGGCGCTTCGATCACGCGGCTGCCTCCCGAATCGTTCGTGCCGGGCCGGAAGTTCTCGTACAGCGCCTCGGCCCCCCGGAGCGTCTCGCTGCGCACGACCACCGATTCGCCCAGCGCGATACCTGTGACCTGTCCGGTATCGAGAAAGTCCAGGTTCGTGATCCCGGTCAGGGCGTATACCGCGCCCCGGCCGCGAAATGCATCCGGTGGACCGAACATCGCGATCGTCTGCGGACTCTTCGGAAGAGTGAGTGCCAGCACTCCGTCCGGATCGAGTGCGATCTCGTTCAACTGCTCCGGTGGAGTGGGCTCGAATTCGTCGAGCAGCGGCATCTGGATATCGAGCAGGGATTCGGTGCGTTGCACCATCGCCGGCAGGTCGGCTCTCCCGGACCGGTCGTCGTACTTGACGAAAACGACATAGCGGTCGTGGGCGGTCCAGCTACCCAGCGATGCGTTTCCCGGTCGCCAATGTGCCTTGCCCTGCGGGTATTTCGACAGTTGGACCGGCCGGTTGTCGGCGTTGAACGTGAAGTCGTCGCGTTCCAGACCTACGGCGACGGATTCGGCGGTCGCCGCGTCGGGGAACATCAGCACCGCGATGCTCAGCTGTTGCACGCTGCCCGGGTCGCCTTCGGTCGACCAGGTATGGACCCAGCCCGCAACCAGATCCGCGGCGACCTCGTCGAAGGTGTCGTTGACGACCAGTGCCTGCATATCCCGGCGATCCAGTACCACGGGCCCGCCCGTGCCCACGATTCGGTCGACATAGCCGGGATCGGCTTCGAAAGGGAGGGCCACGAAGTCGCCCAGTCGCTGGCCCTCTCGATAGCGTGCGGCCTCGTTGTCTTCGGCCGCTCCGAATTCGACCGGTTCCGTCGGGTAGTTGCCCACGTCGAGCCCCGACAGGTCCGGCTCGGCACGGACCGCCTCACCGGCCACCACCGAGCCGCAACCCGCGACGGCCGTCGATACCACCCCCACCACCAGCGTGGCGCAAACCCTGCGCAGCACAGCCGGTCCCGGTCGGCGCATCGCGGCCCCCTCGTGATTTCGATCTGGCGGAATCCTACTGCACACGGGACTTCGGGCTCGTGGCCGGCGCGGGTCCCCTCCCGTCCACCAGCCACTGCCGGGCGAAGGGATCCGGGCCGCTCACGGGGCCCCGGCCAGGTGGGACGGTTCCGGGGTGGTGCGCGGTCTGGATGATGGAGGATGTGCGTCCCCGCAGGTTCGGCCCCCTCGCCGCTTCGATCGTCGCGTTACTGCTCACCGGGTGTGGGGGTGGCGAGGATCTGGTGCCCATTCCCGAGGGGATCCCACCCGGCCCCGGCGTCTCGGTCCCCGCGATCGATATCGACGCCCCTGGCCGAACCGCCACTCAGTTGAATTCCTGGGCCGCCGAGCATGCCGGTGCGCTGGAGATACCGGCAACCGCGCTGGAGGCGTACGGGTACGCGGCGGCGGTGATGGATCGGGCGCGGCCCGATTGCGGTATCGGCTGGACCACGTTGGCGGGAATCGGCAGTGTGGAGAGCGACCACGGCCGCCATCGCGGGGCGCAGGTGCGTGACGACGGACGGGTGGAACCGTCGATCATCGGGATTCCGTTGGACGGGGCGCCGGGGGTCGCGGAGATAAGGGATACCGACGACGGCCGTCTCGACGGGGACCGGGTTTTCGATCGGGCGGTGGGACCGATGCAGTTCATCCCGGAGACCTGGCGCAAATGGGGAGTCGACGCGAACGGGGACGGGGTCGCCGATCCGCACAGTATCGACGACGCGGCGCTGACCGCCGCCAGGTATCTGTGTGTGAGCGGCGGGACCCTCCGCACTGCCGACGGATGGAGCCGGGCGCTGTTCACCTACAACAGGTCGGAGAGCTATATGAAGACCGTCCGGGATCGGGCCGCGGCCTACAGCGTCGGCCGCCGTGTCTGAGGTGATGCCGGAACTGCGGCGGACACTGCGGGGCGGCGGATGGACTGGCCGCAACCGGGCCTATTAGGCTCGCAATCGCACGGCTCGTCCCCGATAACTACCGTGCCAGCAGCCGAAGGAGTGTTGTTTTCGTGGCCATCATCGAACAGGTCGGAGCTCGCGAGATCCTGGATTCGCGCGGTAACCCCACCGTCGAGGTCGAGATCGCCCTCGACGACGGCACCCTGACCCGCGCCGCGGTGCCCTCCGGTGCCTCCACCGGCGAGCACGAGGCCGTGGAACTCCGCGACGGCGGAGAGCGCTACAACGGCAAGGGTGTGCAGAAAGCTGTCGAGGGGGTGCTCGACGAGATCGCCCCGGCCGTGATCGGCCTGGACGCCGTCGAACAGCGCACCGTCGATCAGGCGCTACTCGATCTGGACGGTACGCCGGACAAATCGCGTCTCGGCGCCAACGCGCTGCTGGGTGTCTCCCTGGCGGTGGCGCGGGCGGCCGCGGAGTCCTCGGGTCTGGAACTGTTCCGCTACCTCGGCGGACCCAATGCCCATGTGCTTCCGGTGCCGATGATGAATATTCTCAACGGTGGCGCGCATGCCGATACCGGCGTGGATGTGCAGGAATTCATGGTGGCGCCGATCGGCGCTCCGACCTTCAAGGAATCGCTGCGCTGGGGCACGGAGGTCTACCACGCGCTCAAAGCGGTGCTGAAGGAGAAGGGCCTGGCCACCGGCCTGGGTGACGAGGGCGGGTTCGCCCCCGACGTCGCCGGCACCAAGGAGGCGCTGGATCTGATCAGTGTCGCGATCGGCAAGACCGGGCTGAAGCTGGGCCGGGACGTGGCGCTCGCCCTGGATGTCGCGGCGACCGAGTTCTACAAAGACGGTGCCTACCAGTTCGAGGGCTCCGCGCGCTCGGCCGCCGAAATGGCCAAGTTCTACACCGAGCTGCGGGCCGCGTACCCGCTGGTGTCCATCGAGGATCCGCTGTCGGAGGACGACTGGGACGGCTGGGTCGCGCTGACCGACGAGATCGGTGACAAGGTGCAGCTGGTCGGTGACGATCTCTTCGTCACCAACCCCGAACGCCTCGAGGACGGTATCGCCAAGGGTGCGGCCAACGCTCTGCTGGTGAAGGTCAACCAGATCGGCACCCTCACCGAAACCCTGGACGCCGTCGAACTGGCGCACCGCAACGGGTACAAGACCATGATGTCGCACCGGTCGGGTGAAACCGAGGACACCACCATCGCCGATCTCGCCGTCGCCGTCGGTAGCGGTCAGATCAAGACCGGCGCCCCGGCGCGCAGCGAGCGGGTGGCGAAGTACAACCAGCTGCTGCGGATCGAGGACGCGCTCGGCGATTCGGCCCGCTATGCCGGTGATGTGGCTTTCCCGCGGTTCACCTTCGAGGACTGAGGTAGATGTCGGAGCGGCGTGCGCGCGGTACCAGCCCCGCGGGGCGGGGCGGCCGCCGCACGTCGCGCGCGCCGTCGCGCCGCCCCGCCGCCGAAGTACACGGCGGTGCGGAGCGGGTGCGGCGCACCACGCGTCGTCCCCGCGCCGGGCAGGAAGGCGCGCGGGACTGGTCGGAGCGGACCATTCTGGGATTGTCCGCCGGTAAAGCGATCATCCTCGCGATGGTGGTGTGCGCGCTGGCGATGACGCTGGCCGTCCCCATGCGCACCTATTTCACCCAGCGCGCCGAAGCCGATCAGCTGGCAGCGGAACGCCGGACACTCGAGGACGATATCGCGCGGCTGAAGGATCGCCGTTCCCAGCAGGAGGACCCGGCCTACATCCGCTCCGAGGCACGCGACCGGTTACGGCTGGTGATGCCCGGTGAAACCCCCTATATCGTGCAGGTTCCGGGGATCGAAGTGCCGGCGATCCCGGATCCGCAGGCCCCCCGGCACGAACCCGATCCGTGGTACACGGATCTGTGGCGGAGCATCTCCGAACCACCCCCTGAAACCGAAGCACCCGCGCCGCAGCCGGAAGGACCCAGGTGAGTACACCCGACGACCGCGATCTGCAGATCGTCGCCGAACAACTGGGCCGCGAACCGCGCGGGGTGCTGGCGATCGCGTACCGGACTCCGGACGGCGTTCCCGCGGTGGTGAAGACCGCGCCGAAACTCCTCGACGGCACCCCGTTCCCCACCCTCTACTACCTCACCGACCCACGGCTGACCGCGGAGGCCAGCCGGTTGGAGTCCGCGGGTGTGATGAAGGGGATGACCGACCGGCTCGGCCGCGATACCGAACTCGCCGCCGCCTATCGCGCCGCGCACGAGAGCTACTTGGCCGAGCGGGACGAGATCGAATCGCTGGGCACCGATTTCAGCGGCGGCGGTATGCCGGACCGGGTGAAATGCCTGCATGTGCTGATCGCGCACGCGCTGGCGAAGGGGCCGGGGGTCAATCCGCTCGGTGACGAGGCGGTAGCGCTGGCGGCCGCGAACGGGCTGCGCGGCAACGCGATTCCGGCGGACTGGCCGGAATACGTGGCGACGGAAGAGGAGGCGCCGTGATGCGTTATCTCCGCCTTCGCCGCGGCCTCCGCGGGCCGCATGAATCGGCTTCGAAGGAGGCATTTTGACCGACAGAGTCGCTGCAGTGGACTGCGGCACCAATTCGATCCGCCTGTTGATCGCCGATATCGGCGCGGATTCGACCCTGACCGATGTGCATCGGGAGATGCGGATCGTGCGCCTGGGCAAAGGGGTGGACGCGACCGGGCAGTTGAATCCGGAAGCCATCGAGCGGACCCGGGTCGCGCTGGCCGACTATGTGGCGCTCATGCTCGAACACGGGGTGAGCCGGGTGCGGATGGTCGCCACCTCCGCCACCCGTGACGCCTCGAACCGCGAGGATTTCTTCGCGATGACCCAGGCCGAACTCGGCCGGGTCGTACCGGGCGCAACGGCCGAGGTGATCACCGGAGACGAGGAGGCGCGCCTGTCGTTCACCGGCGCGGTCGGTGAACTGTCGGCCGCGGACGGACCGTTCGTCGTGGTCGATCTGGGCGGCGGCTCCACCGAGCTCGTAGTCGGGGACAGCAGCGGGGTCCGGGCGGCGTTCTCCGCCGATATCGGCTGCGTGCGGGTCACCGAGCGGTGCCTGCGGGGAAATCCGCCGGAGGCGGCGGAAGTGGCCGCCGCGCGGGAATTCGCGGCCGAACGTCTCACCGAGGCCTTCACCCATGTCCCGGTGGACGGTACGCACACCTGGGTCGGCGTGGCGGGCACCATGACCACGCTCGCGGCCGTCGCATTGGACCTGCCGGAATACGATTCGGCGAAAACTCATCTGGCGCGGATCGCCCTGCCGGAGTTGAACGCCGTCTGTGATCGGTTGATCGGGATGAACCACGACGAGCGCGCCGCGCTGGGGCCCATGCACCCGGGCCGTGTCGACGTCATCGGCGGCGGAGCGGTGATCACCGAGGTGCTGGCCGCGGAACTGGCCCGGCGGGCCGGGATCGGCGAACTGGTCGTCAGCGAACACGACATCCTGGACGGGATCGCCCTGTCGATCGCCTGACCGAGGTTCCGGGCGCCCGGTCGTTACCGGGGTCCGGGTGTTCGTGAAACTGCGGTATCGGTTCGGTGCGGTATGCCACGCGCCGGGCCGCGCCCGTGGGACAGTCTGAGCATGTCCGCAGTACCAGACGTCGCCGATCGGACCTTCTTCGGTCACCCGATCGGACTCGTCAACCTGTTCGGTGTCGAACTGTGGGAGCGTTTCTCCTTCTACGGGATGCTCACCATCCTGGGCTACTACCTGTACTACTCGGCCACCGACGGTGGTCTCGGTATGGAGCAGGATGTCGCCATCGGCCTGGTCGGCGCCTACGGCGGTCTGGTCTACCTCTCCACGATCATCGGCGGCTGGGTATCGGACCGGCTGATCGGTATGGAGCGGACCGTCTTCTACGGCGGTGTCGTGGTGATGGCCGGGCATATCGCGCTCGCGCTGATCCCCGGATTGACGGGTGTGGGTGTGGGTCTGGTGCTGGTCGCGCTGGGCAGTGGCGCGTTGAAATCGAACGCGTCCGCGCTGCTGGGCACCCTCTACCCGAAGGGCGACCCGCGTGTCGACGGCGGTTTCACCCTCTTCTATCTCGGGATCAACCTGGGAGCTTTCGTCGGGCCGCTGATCACCGGGTTGTTGCAGGAGGGGTGGGGTTTCCACGCCGGCTTCGGGGCGGCCGCTGCCGGGATGGCGCTCGGGCTGATCCAGTATGTGGTGTTCCGGCGCAATCTCGGCACCGCCGGGCGGGAGCCCACCGATCCGCTGCCGCGCCGGGCCTACGGTCCGGTCGCCGCGATGGTGGTCGCCGCGATCCTGGTGATCGTGCTGGTGCTGGTGACCGGCCTGGTCACCGTCGACAACCTGCCCGATGTGACCACCGCGCTGATCGTCGTCGCCGCGGCGGCGTACTTCGCCGTGCTGCTCACCCATCGCCGGGTGACCCCGCTCGAACGCAGCCGGGTGTGGGCGTTCCTCCCGCTGTTCCTGGCGAACGTGGTGTTCTGGGCACTGTTCCAGCAGATCTTCACCGTGCTCGCCGTGTACTCCGACGAGCGGATGGAGTGGAATATCTTCGGCTGGACCGCGCCGTCGAACTGGATCGGTTCGGTGGAGCCGGTATGGATCATCGCGCTGTCGCCGCTGTTCGCGCTGCTGTGGACCAGACTGGGGGAGCGGGCGCCCAGCACCCCGCGCAAATTCGCGCTCGGTGTGATCGGGATGGGGGTGGCGTTCCTGTTGTTCGTCCCGCTGGCCGGGACCACGGGTCGTTCGGTGCCTGCCCTGGCGGTGCTGTTCATCATGGCGGTGTTCGCCGTCTCGGAGCTGCTGATCTCCCCGATCGGTCTCGCGGTGAGCACCCAGCTCGCGCCCGAGCATTTCCGCGCGCAGATGATGGCCCTCTATTTCCTGTCCGTCGCGCTGGGCACCACCTTGTCGGGTGTGCTGGCGCGTTTCTATTCACCCGACGACGAGTTCGCCTACTTCGGGATCACCGGACTGGTGGCGATCGCGGCGGGTGCGGTGATTGCCGGTCTGTCGTCGTGGATAACCCGATATATGTCGGGAGTGCACTAGCGTTCCCGGTACTCGCGCCGGAACCACGAGGAGGCCGCAGTGACGACGCCTACCAGCCGCAGTTCACTGTTCCGTACCAAGTCCGTAGAGCAATCGCTGCGAGACACGGACGAACCCGGAAAAAAACTGCGCAAGGACCTCACCTCCTGGGATCTGGCGATCTTCGGCGTGGCCGTCGTCATCGGCGCCGGTATCTTCACGCTCACCGCCCGCACGGCCGGGAACGTCGCCGGCCCCGCGGTCTCGCTGGCCTTCGTCTTCGCGGCGATCGCCTGCGGTCTCACCGCGCTGTGCTACGCGGAGTTCGCCTCCACCGTCCCGGTCGCCGGTAGTGCCTACACCTTCTCCTACGCGACCTTCGGCGAGCTCGCCGCCTGGATCATCGGGTGGGACCTGCTGCTCGAGTTCGCGCTCGCCGCGGCCGTGGTGGCCAAGGGCTGGTCGCAGTATCTCGGCCAGGTGTTCGACCGCGGCGCCGCCGTGGTGGAGATAGGCGGAGTCACCTTCGACTGGGGTGCGGTGCTACTCATCGCGGTGCTCACCGTTCTGCTGGCCCTGGGGACCAAACTGTCCTCCCGGGTGTCGATGATCGCGGTGGCCATCAAGGTCGGGGTGATCCTGCTGGTGATCGTGGTCGGGCTGACCTTCTTCGATTCCGACAACCTGACCCCGTTCATCCCGGAATCGGTGCCGGGTCAAGGCGGACAGGGACTGACGCAATCACTGTTCTCCTGGGTCACCGGGGCCGGTAACAGCACTTTCGGCTGGTACGGCCTGCTCGCCGCCGCCAGCCTCGTATTCTTCGCGTTCATCGGCTTCGATGTGGTCGCCACTGCCGCCGAGGAGACCAAGAACCCGCAACGCGATCTGCCGCGCGGCATCCTCGGTTCGCTGATCGTGGTCACCATCCTCTACGTCGCTGTCTCCATCGTGCTGACCGGCATGGTCCCCTACACCGATCTGGCGGGCGACGACGCGACACTGGCGACCGCCTTCGCGCTGAACGGCGCCACCTGGGCCAAGAACATCATCTCCATCGGCGCGCTGGCCGGTCTGACCACCGTTGTCATGGTGATGCTGCTCGGCCAGACCCGCGTGCTGTTCGCGATGTCGCGCGACGGCCTCGTCCCGCGCCGGCTCGCCAGGACCGGTCAGCGGGGCACACCGGTGCGGATCACCATCATCGTCGGCATCGTCTGCGCGATCCTGGCCGGTTTCGTGAAGTTCGGGACCCTCGAGGAAATGGTGAACATCGGCACTCTGTTCGCCTTCCTGCTGGTCTCCATCGGTGTGGTCGTGCTGCGCCGCACCCGCCCCGACCTGCCGCGCGGGTTCCGGGTTCCGCTTGTGCCGTACGTGCCGATTCTGGCAGTGCTGTCCTGCCTGTGGTTGATGGTGAACCTATCCGTCGAAACCTGGCTGCGTTTCGTAGTCTGGATGCTGCTCGGTTTGGTGATGTACTTCGCATACGGCCGACGGCATTCGCTGGTCGGTAGGTCCGCTTCCGAACAGGGGTGATCGCGATGGGTCCGTCGTGGCGGTGGTTCCGGCGCCGGGAGATACCGCCCGAGCACCTGCCGGTGCGAAGGGACGCGTCCGGTACGGACCTGGTGGTCGGCTGGATCGACGCGGTGACCACCGGCCTGGCCACCGCTGCGCCGGGCCCACCGGAAGCCGCTCCCGCCCGGGTGTGCGACGGCATGTTCACCGCCGCGACCATCGTCGCGGTACTCATCGAGAAGATCGCCGACCGCACCGAGTACCGGGTCGCCAACAACCGCTGTATGGCCTCGGCGGTCGATTTCATGAAGGTCCTCGGCGAGGACACCCTCCGCCGCTACCGTATCGACGGTGTGCAGCCGGTGGGCTGGGAGAACATGGGCACCGAGATGGACGAGCTGGTGATCGCCCGCCGCCTCGGCCGGTTGGGGGAGGCGCTACAGCTGGCATTGCTGGCGGTGACCACGGACTACGACCTATCCGACGAGGTACGCGAGGCAGCCGAGGAGTCCGGTTTGCTGGCGGCCGACGTCCTGGTGGAGGCATGCCAGGCGATTCAGACAGATCCCACAGTGTGACTCCCACTCACGGGTATTCCGGTACGGGTGTACGAGTCGGTAGTGTGTGGTCCGCACGCCCCCATAGCCCAATTGGCAGAGGCAGCGGACTTAAAATCCGCCAAGTGTGGGTTCGAGTCCCACTGGGGGCACTGCTGCGCCGCAGGTCGGACAGTGTGTTCGACCGCGCTGGGCACTGCTGTGCCGCATGCCGGAGTTGCGGGATGGACTCATCCACCGGGTCCGGGAGTATATGGACACCGCACGGGGGCACCGCGCCGTTTTCGGGGAACCCGCGTCGGTCATGACCGAGTAGACGAGTCCGTAGCCCCCGGGCATTCGCCGTGAGTGGCTTCGTGCCGGGTGGACCGGATCGTGGTCAGTCCCGGGGCCCCGGCAGGGTCACCGCCATCACGAAGACAGCGATTCCGATAACCGCCAGCACTGCCAGCGGTGCACTCCAGATCACGACTCTTCGCCGAGCACTGTGGGCAGGGCCGAACCTGCTGGGTACACCTGTGTCCGAGTGATCAGCTCGGTGACTTCCGTGACGACCCACCAAGGAGCATCGGGTTCGAGTGAGCCCAGGTGCGGAATCACTACAGCGTCGGCGAGATTCTCCAGCGCGTACTGGACCGCGATAAGTGCTGCCAGCACGGCTCGGGTATCTGTTCGCACGGTGTAGACGATGCGCAACTGATGCTGCTGGATCAGCGCTTCGAAATCGGTAGGAACGTGATCTGTGTGCAGCAGTGCGACCGCTCGCTTCATGACCGACGATCCGCGGTAGCGCCCGGTGCCAGAAGGCCTCGCCGCGAGCCTTTCCTCTGTATGCCTCTCCACTGCGTTCTCGCTCCTTCGCTGTTTGCCCGGGATGCGCGCCCGGCGTCGGAAAGATGGGCGGACAACGCTTCTCGGCGGCGGGTTCCTGAAGCTTGGCGCCCTGGCCTCGGGAAAACGGCGTCGGAAGTGGCGTCGAACAGGTCTCCAAGGGGGGCGACATTTAGGCGTCTGAACCGTTATCGTTTGCGCATGAGGACGGCACCCAACACGGCGTTGCGGGCGGCCAGGAACGCCCGTCTGATGAGCCAGGACGATCTCGCCCGCGCGCTGCGCGAGGCCGGATGCCTCAGCGCGACCAAGCGTCTGGTGCAGCGGTGGGAGGCCGGGCACACGGTGAGCCCACGTCCCGTGCACGCGCGAGCGCTGGAGAAGGTGATGGGGTTACCGATCGAGACGCTGGGCTTCGGCGCTGTCATGGCGGGCCGCAGCTTGTCGGCAGCCGATGACGGCGGACGCGAAGTCGAATCACCTATCGGGGAGGTGTCGTCGGACCAGCACACGAGCGCGAGTGGTGCCCGCCCGCGTCCACCGGGAAACTATGCGGGGGTGTGGTTGTCGCGGTACGAGTATTACTCCAGTGGCCGGGATGCGACGTTCACCGCCGCTCACTACGTGATTATCCTCCAGCACGACGACCGCCTCACCATTCGCAGTCTGCCGGGCTCGTCTCCGTCGTCGCTGGAAATGGATCTCACTGTCGACGGGCATATAGCCACGGGTGTGTGGAGCGAGCGCACTGCCCCGCAGGGCTACTACCGGGGCGCGCGTTACCACGGCTCCATTCAGGTGCTGGTGGAGTTGACCGGTAACCGGATGGCCGGGAAGTGGGTCGGGTTCGGAAAGAACTTCGAAATCAATACCGGTCCGTGGGAACTGGTGATGCAGGAACCGTCGACGTCCAAGGCGGCCGTAGACGCATACGATCACCCGGTTCCGCTCGAAGACTGAGCAGTACGCCGCTACGCGTTCGGCAGGGCCGAACGGTTCACGCGGGCCGTGGAAACAGATCGCGGGTATACGTTGCTCGGTGTCAATGCCCGAGCTCGATGTACAGCAGCCCCGGAGATGTCGCGAAGCCGTGGCGGATGTATGCACTGCCTGCGCCTTTGCTGGACTGGACAGTGACGCGTTCCAATCCCGGCCGGCCGGCGAGCTCGACGACGGCGTCTATGAGCTTGCCGCCGAGTCCGCTGTTCCGGCACCACATACATGCTCTGGATATCGACCGAAGCGCGTTGTGGCGCAAACACACTCGGTACGCGCGGGTTGATCGCCGGCCATGCCATCCCGATGACGATGTTCTCTTCGGCGAGGACCAGGCAGCGATGCGAGTCCCGGTTTGCTCGGGCCCAGGACGAGAAGAACTCGGTGTATTCGTCATATGTGGTCGTGGGGTGCCTGGTAATTCCTCGCACGATTGCCGGCGAAGATGAGCGACGGCAGCCAGTTCGTCGTCCCGTA
Organism: Nocardia jinanensis; assembly: GCF_014645735.1. Classification (GTDB taxonomy): domain Bacteria; phylum Actinomycetota; class Actinomycetes; order Mycobacteriales; family Mycobacteriaceae; genus Nocardia; species Nocardia jinanensis. The sequence continues at coordinate 159,889 of NZ_BMMH01000009.1, forward strand.
CCGGACGGATCGCGGTCGTGCTGATAGGCGAATTCTGGCACAGCTCGACGACTCCACTGCCTGGGCCGGGGTATCGGTGGGCGACATGCGTGCCCGATTCGGGTGGGTGGTCTCGGCCATAAAGGGTACCTTCCCCCTATGACGGAACCGCCGCACAACTATGGGCGCCAGGACCCCCGCCGCCAGGGTTACCCGCCTACCCAGGCATATTCCCAACCGCAGGGTCGCGCGCCGCAACAGCCGGACTACGGGCACCCGCCCGAATACGGCCAGCAGCCGGAGTACGGTCACCAGGTCGAATACGGGTACGAATCCGACCGGCCCGAACCGCAGTCGAACGAGCCGAAGATCAACCTCGGACGCCTGTGGGCGGGTGGGGTCGGTACGGCCATTGTCGTCGCGCTGGTCATCGTGGTGCTGATCATGCTGGTGCGCGGCATCCTGAACATCTCGGTCCTCTCACCCGAGGGTGCGGGCGCCTACGGAACCGTGTCGACCACGTCGTACGCGGTGGCCGGCGGTGCTGCCGCTATCGCGGCGACCGGTCTGCTGAATCTGCTGCTGGCCCTGATGCCCAGTCCGATGCAGTTCTTCTACTGGATCACCGGGCTGGTCACCGCGCTGGCGACGCTGGTGCCGTTCACCCTGGTCGCCGGGGTGGATGCGAAGATCGCGACGGCGGTGATCAATCTGATCGCCGGGTTGTGCATCATATCGCTGCTCGGCGGGGTCGGGGCCGGCGCGATCATCCGGCGCCCGCAGTCGCAGTACTGAAATCGCCGGAGCCCGGGCCGGATAGGTGCGCCGGGATTCATTGCGGCTGCGGCTCGTCCGGGCGTACCCGGACCAGTTGTTTGCCGAGGTTGGCGCCGTCGAACAGTCGCTGCAGGGCGGCCGGGGCGTTGGTGAGACCGTCGACGATGTCCTCTGCCCAGTGCAGGTCGCCCGCTGCTACCCAGCTCGCCAGCTGGGTCAGTGCGGCCGGGAAATCGGCGTGGTGGTCGTAGAAGACGAAGCCCTCCATACGCGCGCGGCGGAAGGCCAGTTGCATGTAGTTGGCGGGACCGGTGCCGTAACCGGCGGCGGTGTAGCCGGAGGAGATGGATCCGCACAGCGCTATCCGCGCGTGCGGGGCCAGGTGGTCGAGCGCGTTCTCCAGTAGCCTGCCGCCGACATTGTCGAAGACCGCGGTGAGACCGTCGGGCGCGAACGCGCGCAGCGCGGACGGGATATCGTCTTCGCGGTAGTTCGGGCAGTCGTGGAATCGGGCGATATCGCGCACCCACGCGACCTTCTCCGCCGAGCCCGCCGTACCGATCACGCGTGCGCCGAGCAGTCGCGCGATCTGACCGGCCAGCGAGCCGACGCTCCCTGCCGCGCCGGTGACCAGCACGGAATCGGAATCCGCGACGTCGAGTACGCGCCGCACACCCATATACGCGGTCAATCCGCTGACGCCGAAAACGGTGAGCATATGGCGGGGGTCGATCCCCGGGGGTACCGGATTCACGCCGAACAATCCGCTCTGCCGGGCCACGGTGTATTCCTGCCAGCCCAGCTCGCCGTAGACCCACTGGCCCTCCGGTAGGGCCGGGTCGCGGGAGGCCACGACGCGACCCACCCCGCTGCCGCGCATCACCTCACCCACGCCGACCGGGGTCGTGTAGGTGGTCGCGGGGTTGAGCCAGGTCCGCTGGGTGGCGTCGATACCGAGCCACACCACCTCCACCAGCGCTTCTCCGCTTTCCAGAATTGGGAAGGGCCTACTCTGGTCGGCAAAGGTGCCGGTGGTGATCCCGGCGGCCGGCCGCTCGCGCAGGACGACCTGACGAAAGGTCCGGTCGGTCACGACGGTCAGTTTCCCTGATCGGCCGGGCCCGCGTCACCTCATTTTCGTGCCGTACCGGCCTGCTGTTCGAGCAGGCCGGCAGTGTTGTGTTCACGATGATCGCAACCCGTGTCAACCGGCCGATCGCGTCGTACCCTCGGATCTCCGGTCCAGGTTCGGGAGCACACCGTCATGATCAAGTTATTGATTTTCACCCTCGTGGGTCTCGGCGCGCAGATCGTCGACGGCACGCTCGGTATGGCCTTCGGCGTCACCGCGACGACGCTGCTCGTCCTCAGCGGCACGAGCGCCGCGCATGCTAGTGCGGCGGTCCACTTCGCCGAGGTCGCCACCACCCTGGCCTCCGGCGCATCGCATTGGCGGTTCGGCAATATCGACTGGAAGATCGTGCTACGGCTCGGTGTGCCCGGCGGTGTCGGCGCCTTCCTCGGTGCGACGGTCCTCTCCCGGATCTCCACCGAATCCGCGGCGCCCATCACCGCGGGGATCCTGCTCGCGATCGGTGTCTTCCTGGTCATCCGGTTCTCGTCGCGGCCGCCGGTGGAATTCGCCGCCTCGGAGAAGACCGCGCATTCCACCAAATTTTTGACACCTCTCGGTCTGTTCGGTGGTTTCATCGACGCCAGCGGTGGCGGCGGCTGGGGTCCGGTCACCACCAGCACTCTGCTGACCACCGGACGCAGTGCGCCTCGTACGGTGATCGGCTCGGTGAGTGCCTCGGAGTTCATCGTGTCCGCGGCGGCCAGCGTCGGCTTCCTGCTCGGGCTCGGATCGGACTTCTTCGACAACCTGCTGATCATCGCGGGACTGGCGCTCGGTGGCGTTATCGCCGCCCCCGTCGCCGCGTGGCTGGTGAGCCGGGTCACCCCGGGGGTGCTCGGCACCGGTGTCGGTGGGTTGCTGGTACTCACCAACGCCCGCACGCTGTTCAAGTACTTCGATATCGAGGGCGCTCCCCGCACGATCGGCTATGTGGTGATCTTCGTGGTGGCGGTGGCGCTCACTGTCTACGCGTGGCGTAAGTCCCGGTTGGCCGCGGCCGCCGAAGCCGAGACCGCGATTCCGGACGCAGTCGGTACTGCGGCCGGGACCGAGTCCGAGCGCGATACCGAATCCACCGGTGAAGGCTCCGCGGACTCGGCGCAGGTGCCCGTCAGATAAGCCGCCGATCGCCTGGTTCCGCCCCTCGCGGGCGGTATGACCGAAGGATGAGGGGACAGCGCCCGGCCACGCGGACCACTGGTCCGGGTGGCCGGGCGCCTTCGTTCGTGACCCCTGCCTGCCCGGTGCGCCTCAGTCGACGGGCGCGACCCGGATCAGGTTCCCGTCCGGATCCTCGACCACGAAAGTGCGCCCGAACACCGCGTCGTGCGGTTCCTGGACCACCTTCACACCCCGGCCCAGCCAACGCTCGAACTGCTCGTCGATCACGGCGGGACCGCCGGACAGATTGAGGCAGACCTCGGAAGTGCGAGCGGCGGCCTGCTCCAACTGGTCGGGGTGACCGCTCCACAGCGCGAGGTCCACGCCTCCGCCCAGCTCGAAGGTGATGAATCGAGGCGATTCGAACTTCGGCGCCATATCGAACAGATCCGAATAGAAACGGGCCGACGCGGGAGCATCGGCGACGTACACGATGAACATGTTCGGGGTCGGCATGGCAGTGATCACCTTTCGCGTCGATGTGAACAGGTCCGAGCATGCCGGAGCGGTCGGGCAAAGTAACAGAGGTCCATATCGGCGCCCACAGGTGTCGCGCATCCCCGGGCGGCCACACCTTTCGCACCGAGCCGGCCGACCACCGGGTGGCAGCGGCCGCGGCGGCGCGGTGGTCGGTGTCCGGGGGCCGGTTTCCGCAGTGCGCGCCGGATCCAGGAGGCGCAGGCGCTGCTCGCTCACACGCTGTGGTTATCGGTTCATCAATACGGGACCTGCGGCGGCCGAGGCAGTGGTGGCCGACTTGCGGCCGGGTGCCCACGCGCCCAGTACGAAGGCCATCACCACGGTGAGTATGCCCAGGGCCAGGGCGGCCTGTTGCGCACCGTGCACGAAGGCCTCCTTGGCGAAGGCCGCCAGTGGGTCGGCCGCCGGGCCCGCCTTCTCGGCGACTTCCAGTGCGGCGGCCAGCGAATCACCGACCGGTCCGCGGGCGGCTTCGGGCAGGCTGGGCAGCGCGGGGTCGATTCGGTCGGCGTAGCCGACGGCGAGGATGCTGCCGGAGATCGCGATACCGATGGCCGCGCCCACTTCGCGGGAGGCGTCGTTGACCGCGGAGGCCACCCCGTGCTTCTCCGGCGGTGTGCCGTTGATGATGGCGGCGGTCGCGGGGGCGGTGCACAGACCGAGCCCGATGCTGAGGATCAGCAGCGGCCAGAGTATGTCGAGGTAGGTGCTGTCCACGGTGGTCCGGGAGACGAGAATCAGCGCGCTGCCGACGCACAGCAGACCGAGGAAGGTGGGCAGGCGCAGCCCGAACCGTTCGGCCAGCCGCGGCGCGAAGACCGAGATACCGATCAGCGGTGCGATCATCGGTGCCATCGCCACCGCGGACATGAGCGGTGAATACCCGAAGATCAGCTGCATGTACTGCACGAACAGCAGGAAATAACCGAAGGCGACCAGGAACTGGACACCGACGCTCACCGCGCCGCTGCCGAAACCGCGGTCGGCGAACAGCCGCACGTCCAGTAGCGGGTTGGGTACCCGCAGTTCGACCGTCGCGAACCCGACCCCGGCGAGGATTCCGGCGCCGAACAGGCCCAGTACCAGCGGATCGGTCCAGCCGCGCACCGGCGCTTCGATCGCTCCGACCACGAGGCCGCCGACGGCCACCGAAGCCGTGATACCGCCCCAGAAATCCAGCGGCGGCCGGGTGTCGTCCACGGATTCGGGAACCGTGCAACCGGCGATCGCCAGTACCGCGCCGGCCACCGTCATCGCGAGGAAGATCGCCTGCCAGGACCAGATCTGCAGCAGCAGCCCCGAGCCGAGGATGCCGAGTACCGCGCCACCGCTGACCACCCCGGCCCACAGCCCGACCGCCACTCCGCGTCGTTCCGGCGGGAACCCTCCGGTGAGCAGCGACAGCGTGGACGGCATCACCAGCGCGGCGCCCACCCCCGCGACGGCCCGAGAGGTGATGATCCAGTGCGGTTCGTCCAAGGCGAGCGGCACCGCGGAGGCGATGGCGAACACCACCAAGCCGAGCACCATCATGATGCGACGGCCGAACCGGTCGCCCAGCGCGCCGGAGAACAGGACCAGGCAGGCCAGCGCGAGGGTGTATCCGTCGACCACCCAGGTGAGCTGCTGCTGAGTGGCACCGGTATCGGCGGCGATCTCGGGAAGCGCGGTGTAGAGGGCGGCCATCGCCGCGATGACCAGTGCGACCGCCATCGACGACAGGGTGAGCAGCCAGATATGCGCCCGGGAAAGGCGCGTGTTCACCGATGTCATGGCCACCTCCCGGCAGAGGAAACAAGCGGTTGCTTCCTATTGATCAGAGCACGATTCAGCCGAACGGCTATCGGTGATCTCTGTCACGGTTACTGCCGCGCGGCCGAGGCCCTGGTCATGGGCGGTGCGTGGTGGGCGCGCCGGGTATCGGGCCGGTGGCTGTCCGGCGCCCGTCACCACCTCGCCGACGTGGCTACCCTGGGGCGGGTGAAGGCAGATACCGCGCTCCTGGTCCCGGTCGCCGCCCAACTGGACGACATCACCACCGTCGGTCCGGAGGAAGATGCCGGGGACGGTGGGCCGACCAGGCCGGAGATCGAAGCGATCTGGGAGTCGGTGCGGGCGTGGTACCGGATGGGGAGCACTCCCGCGATCCAGGTCTGCCTGCGCCGCAACGGCCGGGTACTCCTGAACCGGGCGATCGGCCACGGTTGGGGGAACGCACCGGGAGACGGGCCGGACACCGAGCGTATCCCGGTGACCACCGAGACCCCGTTCTGTGGATTCTCCACCGCGAAGGGCGTTTCCGCCGCGGTGATGTTCATGCTGATCGAACAAGGTGTGTTCGGGTTCGACGACCCCGTCTGTGACTACATTCCCGAGTTCGCCGCGAACGGCAAGGGCGCTGTCACCATCGGTCATGTACTCACCCACACCGCAGGGGTCCCGTTCGTGACCCGCCCCTACCGCGGGCACGAGATGGTTTTCGACGAGGATCTGTGCCTGCGCGGCCTGGTCGATCTGAAACCGAGCTACCCGGCGGGCCGGTTCCGGGTGTATCACGCGCTGACCAGCGGGCTCATCCAGCGGCTGCTGGTGCAGCGAGCCACCGGGAAGCGGATCCGGGACCATCTCGCCGAGCGGGTGCTGGAACCGCTGGGTTTCCGCTGGACGAATCTGGGTGTCGCGCCCGGGGATGTGGACGCGGTGGTACCGAGTGTGAAGACCGGCCCGCCGCCCCCGAAGTTCGCCTCGTTCCTGGCGGGCCGGGCGCTGGGCGGCGGATTCGCCGACGATGCGGTGAACCGGGATTCGAATCGGGCCTTCCTCACGGCCGAACTGCCGTCGGGCAATCTGGTGACGACTGCCGCCGAGCTGTCCCGGTTCTACGAGATCCTCGCGCGCGGCGGCGAACTCGACGGTGTCCGGATCATGCGCGCCGAGACCTTGCGTGACGCGGTGCGACCCGCTCCCCGGGTCCCGGGGGTGGCGGGGCGGGTGAGCCGCGCGGGATACGAATTGGGCGGGCACCGTTCGAAATTCGGACACGACACCAGCGCGCATTTCGGCCGCAGCGGGTTCACCACACAGTACGGCTGGGCCGATCCGGACCGCGGACTCAGCGGGGCGATCCTGACGAACGGGAAGTCCTCTTTGGACGGCGAGCGGCCGTGGGAACTGGTGGCGCAGATCTCGGGGGTGTTCCGGCCGCTGCCGCCCGCGCACCGGGTCTTCGAACTCTGAGCCGCGCCCGCCGGGTCAGTGCACGATGGAGGCGATATGGTGGCGCACCACCCGATCCGCCGCGCCGTCACCGGCTCCGTACGGGTAGGCGAGTTCGAAGGCCAGACCACTGATCAGCGCGACCAGCCGCTCCGTTTCGAGTTCGATATCGGCCACCGCGGCCCGGGTGAGCGCGGTGGCCACGAGGGTGCGGGTGGAGGTCCCCATCCAGTTCGTCTCGGCCTGCATACCGTTCACCAGCCGGGCGTTCGCGACGATCTCGTTGCGTAGCAGCAGCCGCCGCCGGTCGGCGGGATCGAGCAGGAGTGCGCGGGTGACAGCCTCGAGATAGGTGCGCCGGTCGGCCACCGAATCGCTGTGCGGTCCGGCCCCGATCGTCGCGAGCCGGCGATCGCGGTCGAGCTCGAGTTCCTTGGCGGCGGTGATCAGTAACCCGTACTGATCGCCGTATTTGCGGCGCAACGTTTTCCCGTCCACGCCGCTGTGGTCGGCCACCCGGCGCAGCGTCGTCTCGCGCACGCCGCGGGAGGTCACCAGATCGAGTACGGCGTCGAGTACCGCGTGGTGCTCATCTGTCACGATCGACGTTCCTTCCGCCGGTCCGGATCTGTCACCAGTGTGTGCCCGGAACCCAGCGGGCGGCGCGGCGCAGGACGGTCCCCGTGCCCCGCGCGACCCGTGCTCCCGCGCGGGGGAGCGGTGCGCGCCGTGCCCGGTATCGCGGCGCGGGGCGGTGGTCGTCGATGCGGTGGACGACGGCGATGTTCTCGTCGGATGCCGCCTCGGCGGGAAGCGTCGCGACCGACGGGTCCGACGGCGACGACCCGTTCTGTTCACCCCGGGCGGCCGGGGAGTCCGGGATCATCCGGTAGTAGCGGTGCAGGACCAGGTCGCGCAGGCGCGGTGCGAACATCGCGCCGAACTCGCCGAGGGTGCCGATCGGCACATCGATACGCCGGGGTCGTTCGGTGAGCGCGCGCACGATGGTCGCGGCCGCCCATTCCGGCGATTCGGCACGTCCCTGATCGCCGGACGGGGCGATCATCGGGGTCTGGACCAGCGGCAGGTGGATGGTGGTGAAGGTGACCCCGTCCGCCATGGTCTCCACCGCCGCGACCTCGGTGAACTTGTCCAGCGCGGCCTTGCTCGCCAGATACGCGGAATACCGGGGGGTGGCCACCTGGACACCCGCGCTGCTGATGTTGACGATATGGCCGAATCCGCGCTCCCGCATCTGCGGTAGCAGTGCCAAGGTGAGTCGCAGGGCGCCGAAGTAGTTGACGGCCATGGTGCGTTCGTAATCGTGCAGCCGGTCGGTGGAGCGGTGGATGGCCCGGCGGATGGAGCGGCCGGCGTTGTTCACCAGCATGTCCACCCGGCCGTGCTCGCCGAGCAGCTTGTCCAGGGTCACCTCGACCGAGGCCGAGTCGGTGATATCGCAGGGGTAGCCGTAGGCCCGGCCGCCCGCCGCCCGGATCTCCGCCACCACGGCGGCGAGCTCGTCCTCGCGGCGGGCGAGCAGGAACACCACGGCGCCCTTCTTCGCGACCGCCTGTGCCGCGGCCCGTCCGATCCCCGACGAGGCACCGGTGATGAGGATATGCCGCCCGGTGAGGGCGTGATCGGCCTGGTAGGTCCCGGAATCGCTCATGACAGCCCCTTTGCGCAGGTCTTCCGGGGCCGAACTTACTCCAAAGTAAGAAACTCCGCCAGGGCCGATTCGGCGTTCGAAAACAGGTTCGATTTCCACTCTCTGTATTCGAACATATGTGCGATGATGGAGTCATGACGGACGATCGGATGGCGGATATCTATGCCGCGGTGCGGCTCGGCGGGGCGAATCGGGAAGCGGCGCGTCAGTCGCTACAACTGCTGTGGGATCAGCTCGGGACGGGCGGGGAACCGCTGTCCCGGAGTGTGGTGGCCCACCATCTGGCGGATGTCCAGGACACGGCCGAGGATGCGCTGCTCTGGGATACCCGGGCGCTCGACGCGGCCTTCGTACCAGGTATTCCGCTCGGCGAAGGACTACTGGGTTTCCTGCCGTCGCTGTATCTGAGCCTGGCCGACAGTCACCGGCTGGTAGGCGATTTCGACGCGGCGCGGATGCAGCTGGCGCTCGCGCGCGGGCATGCGAACATACTCGCCGACGACGCCTACGGGCAGGTGATCCGAGCGGGCGTGGATCATGTGGCGGTACTGCTGGAAGCCCAGTCCACCGAACGGGTCGCCTGCTGACGCGCGGCATGGGATGGAGCAACGGCCCGCCGAGCTGGGCCGAGATGGAGCGGGTACTGTCCGGCCGGCCGAAACCCGGACAGTTTCCCGATGGCGACGGCGGCGACGCCCCGGCCTGGAGCAACAGTCGCGGGGCGTACCTGCCCGAACCGGCGGGCCCACCGACCGGCCCGCTGGTGCCGTACGCGGAACTGCACACGCATTCGGCGTTCAGCTTCCTGGACGGGGCCTCGCAGCCGGAGGAAATGGTCGCCGAAGCCGCGCGGCTGGGGCTCTCGGCGATCGCGCTCACCGACCACAACGGCTACTACGGGGTGGTCCGGTTCGCCGAGGCCGCCGCCGAACACGGAATCGCCGCGGTATACGGAGCCGAACTCACCCTCGTGGAATCCGGCTCCCGGCGCACGGATTCGGCGCCCCGCACCGGCGAACCCGACCCGGACGGCGAACATCTGCTGGTCCTGGCGCGCGGCGAGGAGGGATACCGGCGGCTGTCGCGGCAACTCGCGGCCGCGCATATGGCGGCCGGTGAGAAAGGGATCCTGCGCTACGACCTCGATACGCTCACCGCCGCGGCCGGTGGTCACTGGCAGATACTCACCGGCTGTCGCAAGGGCCGGGTCCGGCGGGCGCTGGAACAGGACCTGCACGCGGGCGGACAGCCGCTGCGCGCCGAGGCGGCGCTACGGGAACTGTGCGAGCGGTTCGGCCCCGACCGGGTGACCGTGGAGCTCACCCGGCACGGTCTGCCCGTCGACGACGAGTGCAATACCGTGCTGGCCGCCGTCGCCGAGCGGGCCGGAGTGCCGGTGATCGCCACCACCGCGGCGCATTTCGCGACCCCCGACCGCGGCCGCCGTGCCGCGGCCCTGGCCGCCATCCGAGCCCGGCGCAGTCTCGACGATATCGCCGGCTGGCTCGCCCCGGCCGGGGGCGGGTATCTGCGTTCGGGTGCGGAGATGGCCCGGCTGTTCGCGGAATTCCCGGCTGCCGTGCCGAATTCGGTGCGGTTGGCCCGTGAATGCGCGTTCGATCTGCGATTGATCGCGCCGAGCCTGCCGCCGTTCGATGTGCCCGCCGGGCACGACGAGAACTCCTGGCTGCGCGAACTCACCCGCCGCGGCGCCGCCGACCGCTACGGGCCACCCGCCGCCGACCCGGCCGCCTACCGGCAGCTCGAACACGAACTCGCGATCGTCGCCCAGCTCGGGTTCCCGGGATACTTCCTGGTGGTGCACGATATCGTGCGTTTCTGCGCTGAGCACGACATCCTGTGCCAGGGCCGGGGATCGGCCGCCAATTCCGCGGTCTGCTATGCCATCGGCATCACCAATGTCGACCCCGTCGCGAACAAATTGCTGTTCGAACGGTTCCTCTCCCCGGAACGCGACGGGCCCCCGGATATCGATATCGATATCGAATCCGATCGCCGCGAAGAAGCGATCCAATACGTCTACCGCCGTTACGGCCGGGAGAACGCGGCACAGGTGGCGAACGTGATCACCTACCGCGGGAAATCAGCGGTCCGGGACGCGGCGCGTGCTCTCGGTTTCGCCCCCGGGCAGCAGGATGCCTGGAGTAAACAGGTGAGCCGGTGGACGGGTGTGGGGTCGGAAACCGGGACCGATATCCCCGAACCGGTACTGGCGCTGGCCGCCGATATCGAAGGCCTGCCCCGGCATCTGGGCATCCACTCCGGCGGCATGGTGATCTGTGACCGGCCCATCGCCGATGTATGCCCGGTGGAATGGGCGCGAATGCCCGGCCGCAGCGTATTGCAATGGGACAAGGACGATTGCGCCGCGGCGGGTCTGGTGAAATTCGATCTGCTGGGCCTGGGCATGCTCTCCGCCCTGCACTACATGATCGACCTGGTCCGCGACCACATCGGCGTGACGGTCGAACTGCACACTCTCGACCTCGCCGAACCCGCGGTGTACGAGATGCTGTGCCGGGCCGATTCGGTGGGTGTGTTCCAGGTGGAGTCCCGGGCGCAGATGGCGACCCTGCCGCGACTGAAACCGCGCAAATTCTTCGACCTGGTGGTCGAGGTGGCGTTGATCCGGCCCGGTCCGATCCAGGGCGGGTCGGTCCATCCCTATATCCGCCGGAAGAACGGGCTGGAAAAGGTCGTCTTCGATCACGAAGCGCTGCGGCATTCACTCGAACGCACGCTCGGGGTACCTCTCTTCCAGGAACAACTCATGCAGATGGCCGTGGACGTCGCGGGATTCACCGCCGCCGAAGCGGATCAACTGCGGCGCGCCATGGGCTCGAAACGTTCTCCCGAGAAGATGGAACGGTTACGGGGCCGGCTGTATCAGGGCATGCGCGATCTGCACGGGATAACCGGCGAACTGGCCGACCGCATCTACGAAAAACTCCGTGCCTTCGCGAATTTCGGTTTCCCGGAAAGTCATTCGCAGAGCTTCGCCGCCCTGGTGTTCTATTCCGCCTGGTTCAAACTGCACTATCCGGCCGCGTTCTGCGCCGGACTGTTGCGAGCCCAGCCGATGGGGTTCTATTCGCCGCAGTCACTGGTCGCCGACGCCCGCCGGCACGGGGTCGCGGTGCACGGGCCGGATATCAACGCCAGCGATGCCGAGGCCACCCTGGAACAGCGGGGGACCGAGGTGCGACTGGGTCTGGCGGCGGTACGGTCCATCGGCTCGGACCTCGCGGACAAGATAGTCGCGGCCCGGGCCGAAGGCGGCCCCTACACCTCGTTCCTCGACCTCACCGGACGCGTGGAAATGACCGTCCCGCAGGCGGAATCCCTGGCCACCGCCGGCGCGCTCGGCTGCCTGGGATATTCGCGACGCGAAGCGCTGTGGGCAGCCGGCGCGGCGGCCGGAGAGCGATCCGACCGCCTACCCGGGACCGGTGCCTCCACCACCACACCCGCGCTGCCCGGTATGAGCGACCTGGAACACGCCGCCGCCGACGTCTGGGCGACCGGTGTCTCGCCGGGCAGCTACCCCACCCAGTTCCTGCGCCCACGCCTCGACGCACTCGGGGTGATCCCGGCCGCCGACCTGCTCTCGGTCCCCGACGGCACCCGGGTCCTGGTCGGCGGTGCGGTGACTCACCGGCAGCGCCCCGCCACCGCCGGCGGGGTCACCTTCCTGAACCTGGAAGACGAAACGGGCATGGTGAACGTGGTGTGCTCGGCCGGACTGTGGACTCGGTACCGCCGCATCGCCCAGAGCTCCCCGGCGCTCCTGATCCGGGGGCGGATACAGAATGCGGAAGGCGCGGTCAGCATCTACGCCGAACACCTGAGCCGCCTGGATATGCGCATCAGCTCCCGCTCCCGGGATTTCTGTTGATATTGCGGCGCCTTCGGCGCCGCGGGCGGGGCCCTATTAACCCCGGTTCTTCACTCCTGCGCTCAGTCGCTGCGCTCCTTCGCTTCGTCGCTCCAGAACCGGGGCGGGCCCCGCCACTGAGGTGGACCATCCGGAGTAGTGGAAGGTGGGCGGGTCGTCTCGATCGACCTTTCCGGAGCCGAATCACGACCACACAGAAGAAATCCACCACCCGCACCGCGTCGCGCACGCGCGGACGGTCTCCAGAACTTGATCAGCCTGGTGGGCCGACGACTCCATAGGTGTTCGAGTCGCTATCGGCGGACTGCCTACCGCACATCACGAACTGTCCGGGCGCGGTGGCGCGCGCCGATGGACAGGGCGGCCTCCGGCATTCCGGTATCCGATCCCGAAATCGACCATTACGCTGCCAGCATGCGAACGCTCGGCGTGTTGTTTCTGGTCGTGTGCGGGTCGGTACTGCTCACCGGTTGTGGTGACGATTCCCATTCCGGCACAGCGGATCACTCGTTCTCCTTCGAAGAGGGCGCGCCCGCTCCTGCCACGGCCCCGGGAATCCGGGTCCAGAAAGCGCCGAGCCGGGAACAGGCTCCCGCACCTGTGCCGGACACTCCCGACCAGGCCACCGATCGCAAGGAGGTGGTCACCGGCACGGTGGATCTCACCGCCGACGACCCTGTCGCGGCCGCACAGTCCCTCGTCGACCGGGTGGCCGAACTGGACGGGCGGGTCGACCAGCGCACCGAGAACCCCGGCACCCCCGATTCCGATCCGCACGCGAATCTGGTGGTCCGTATCCCGGCCACCGATACCGACGCGTTCATCGACGGTCTGAGCGAGCTCGGCGAGATCACCCAGGTCAGCACCAACCGTGACGACGTAACCCTGCAATGGCAGGATCTCGACGCCCGCATCACCGCGCTGCGGGCCTCGGTGGACCGGCTGCGTGATCTCATGGCCCGCGCCGCCAACACCGCCGATCTGATCGCCGCCGAGGGAGCGCTGGCCGACCGGCAGGCCGAACTCGACAGCCTCACCGGGCAGCGGCGTTACCTCGACGACCAGATCTCGCTGTCCACGCTCACCGTCGATATCCAGAGCACGGCGGAGAAGACGGTCGAGGACGGGCCCGCCAACTTCTGGGACGGGGTCGTGGACGGCTGGAACTCGCTGTTCGACTGGCTGAAGGGCGCTGTGGTGTTCATCGGCCAGGTGCTGCCGTGGTTGATCTTCCTCGCCCTCATCGGTGCGATCGTCGGCGTGGTGGCCGGGTTGTTCCGCCGCCTGCGCGCTCCCCGCGCTACCACCTCGGTGGCGGCGAACAAGACCGCGCCGGCCGAGACCTCCGAGTCCGCGACCCCGCAGACCGCAGCAGAACCCGCGGAGCCCGCGGATACGGCCGCGGGGGGCGCGAGCGAGTCCACGAAGACCGGCGACGAGACCACCGGGCCCGCCACCGGATCGGACGACCAGGCCACCGGCCGGGACTGAACCGTGCCGACCACGGTCCGGCTCACCGGCGGTGCGACCTCTCGCCACAAACGGTTCGAAGTCGACGATTGATCGGCGGCCGGGTCAGACCGCGCCCGGGAACCCGTGCTGCCGCCACGCCTCGTACACCGCCACCGCGGCCGCATTGGCCAGATTCATCGACCGCCGGCCGGGCAGCATCGGGATGCGCAATTCGGCGCTGATGTGTTCATCGGCGAGAACCTCGGCCGGGAGACCCGACGGTTCGGCACCGAAGAGCAGTACGTCACCGGACCGGTAGGCGATCTCGGTGTGTGGGGTGGTGGCCCGGGTGGTGAACGCGAAAACCCGCTCGGGTCGCAGCCGCTCCCATGCGGTCGCCAGGTCCGGGTGCACCGTCACCGAGGCGAGATCGTGATAGTCCAGCCCGGCCCGGCGCAGCTTGGCCTCCGACATATCGAAACCCAGCGGTTCGATCAGATGCAGCTCACTGCCGGTCCCGGCGGCGAGCCGGATGGCGTTGCCGGTATTACCCGGTATACGAGGCTCGTGGAAGATCAATCGGAACACAGCCGATCAGTCAACCAGGTGGCAACAGCGGTCATCGAGCCGGTCAGTCGGGTAACAGCCGGAGTGGGGACGCGTGCCGGGTCCGAACTGCGCTGAAGTGCCGCAGATCGAGCGTCGCCACCTCGGTGACCTCGAGCCGTTCGGCGACAGCAAGGACCGCCGCATCCACAGCCCCCAGCGGAAAGTCCGCATACTTGCGAACCAGCTCGGCCATTCGGAGCAGGTCAGCTCGGGTGAGTTCGACGAGTTCGATCTCCTGGTTGGCGATCGATTCCAGGAAAGTGGCCTCGGCTTGCGGGCCTACGCGGGTTTCCATGAAGTAGCAAACTTCCGCGAAGACGGGCTCGGCACCAGAACGGGGCCCGGATGAGCCTCGAGGAGATCGAGGCAACGCCGGTGATCTGAGTCGTTCTTGTTGAGCACAGCGACGAGCGGACCTGTGTCACAGACGATCACTCGGCTCGACCAAGTTCCTCGCGCAGGAGGTCTTCCGACCGCTCGGCCAGATCGGATTCGGCGTGCATCACGCCCGCGAACGAGAGGTGTCGACGTCGCTTGTCCACCGGCTCGGCAGCTGCCTCTCTCTCGGGGGTGTCGGTGACCACCAGTTGCAACGCGACGGCCTGTAGCGCCCGCGCTTGGTCCGGCGTCAGCCGGTCGACCAGCCGATGCAGGTCTTCGTAGTCGTACGCTGCGGTCATAGGTGCGAGTTTAGAGGCTAGCCGACCCCTGTGCCCTGACCTCCGTAAATGCGCCGAGGTGGACATGTGGTGCCGCTGCGCCGCCCAGGCTGCTGCGGCGTACGGTAGGGCCGCCCACTCTGCACGAATCCGTTGCCGATGGTCGAATGGGCTGTCCGATTGATTCCGGAGGGAGCATTATGGCCGTGCTGCAGGGCCACGGAGGTTCAGGCGACGACGCGAGCGGGGTGAGCGATCCGGGCGGCGGTCAGGAGAAGCTCAGCCGCCAGCTCGCGAATCGACATATCCAGTTGATCGCCATCGGCGGTGCGATCGGTACCGGCCTTTTCATGGGGTCCGGTAAGACGATCTCGCTCGCCGGCCCCTCGGTGATCCTCGTCTATATGGTTATCGGCTTCTTCCTCTTCTTCGTCATGCGGGCGATGGGGGAGCTGCTGCTGTCGAACTCCGGGTACAAATCGTTCAGTGATTTCGCCGGTGATCTGCTCGGCCCGTGGGCGGGTTTCTTCACCGGATGGACCTACTGGTTCTGCTGGGTGGTCACCGGTATCGCCGATGTGGTGGCGATCGCGGGGTATGTCTCGTACTGGTGGGCGGATCTGCCGATGTGGATACCCGCGCTGGTCTGCATCCTCGTACTGCTGGTGCTCAACCTGCCCACTGTGCGCGCGTTCGGTGAGACCGAGTTCTGGTTCGCGCTGATCAAGGTGCTCGCCATCGGCGCCCTGATCGTGACCGGCCTGGTCATGGTGATCACCGGCTTCACCGGTGACAGCGGCAGCACGGCATCGCTGGCCAACCTGTGGAACGACGGCGGTTTCTTCCCGACCGGGCCCATGGGTTTCGTGGCCGGATTCCAGATCGCGGTATTCGCCTTCGTCGGGATCGAACTGGTGGGCACCACGGCGGCCGAGGCCAAGGATCCCGAACGCACCCTGCCCCGTGCGATCAATTCGATCCCGGTGCGGGTTCTGCTGTTCTACGTCGGCGCGCTGATCGTGATCTGCGCGGTGACACCGTGGCGGCTGGTCTCGGCCGACGAGAGTCCGTTCGTGGCGATGTTCTCCCTCGCCGGGCTCGGTATCGCGGCGAGCGTGGTGAACTTCGTGGTGCTGACCAGTGCCACCTCCAGCGCGAACTCGGGTATCTACTCGACTTCACGGATGGTGTACGGCCTGGCCGGTGACGGCGACGCCCCCGCTCTCTTCGGCCGGTTGTCCCGGCGCAAGGTCCCGGCCAACGCGCTGCGTTTCTCGTGCGCGTTCCTGCTGATCGGTGTGGTGCTGCTCTATGCGGGCCAGTCCATTGTGGAGGCGTTCACGGTGGTCACCACCATCTCGTCGCTGTGCTTCATGTTCGTCTGGACGATGATCCTGGCCAGTTACCTGGTGTACCGGAAGCGGCGGCCGCAACTGCACACGGCGTCGACGTTCAAAATGCCGGGCGGTGTGCCGATGGTGTACGCGGTGCTGGCCTTCTTCGTCTTCCTGGTCTGGGCGCTCACCCAGGAGAGCGACACCCTGCAGGCCCTGCTGGTGACCCCGATCTGGTTCGTGGTGCTGGGTGCGGCCTACCTGGTGGTGCGGCGCAGCCCGCACCATGCCGCGCTGCGTGAGCAGCACAAGGAGAAGGTGCTCGCCGAAACCGCCGCGCTGCGCTGATCCGTCTGCCGGGCGGTGCGGTGTTACGCACCGCCCAGGAGCAGGGCGACCGGCGTCGGCAGATCCACCACTTCGGCCCGGGCGGCGGGGATCCGTTCCAGGACCCCGCCCGCGAACACGTCGTAGAGCGGTAGCGATTCCAGATGGACGTAGCCGATATGGCAGTCGCAGAGCGCGCGCGGGCACGGCCGCGGTCGCAGCGCGTCGCGATAGGAGCCGTCGTAGAGGTTGCCGAGGGGTTCCTTCACGAAATGACAGCGCCGCACGGTGCCGTCGCCGTCGACCGACAATACCGACGACCCCGTGCGACAGGCCCGGCCCAGTGAATGGTGTGGATCCCGGCTGAACGGGAACAACGGGTCGATCGCGGTCCAGTCGGCGGCTTCGGGGTCGGTGTAGAGGTGGTCTTCGGCGGCGTTGATCCACAGGTAGACATTTCCCGGCAGGTCGGCGCGCAGTCGTCGAGCGTGCTCCAAGTGCTCGGGCAGGCCCACCACTCCGACACTGAACCGGATACCGGCGTCCGTGAGGGCGCGGGTCTTGTCCAGGAAACGCCGGTAGGGCGTTTGACCGGGGTGGTAGGTGCCCCACAGCGCGACGGTATCGCGGTCGGCCGCACCCAGCCACTCGGTGCGGCAGCTCAGATTGGTCTGGATGGCGACCCGCTGAACATGGGGTTCATGGGACAGTTCGACCAGGGCCCGGCGGTACCAGGACCGGACCAGCCCCTCACCCCACGGGGTGAACAGCACCGAGATCCGGTCGGTGCGCTGGTCGCGCACCCACGTGGTGAACCGTTCGAGCGCTGCCCGGTCGGCGCGTAACTGCTCTCGGCTGTCCCGGCGCTTGGCGAACGGGCAGTAGGGACAGTCGTAATCGCAGGAGGCCAGGGGACCGCGGTAGAGCAGGGTGAGATCCACCGCCGGTCACCGCAATTCGTATTCGGCCATGGCCGCACGGACCGCGGGGGAGAAGAACTCCGGGCCGATGGCATCGGAGTAGGCCAAACCCTCGGGGGAGAGTCGTAACAGCGCGGGACCGGTATCGGCGAGCCAGCCGCGATCGGCCAGCAATTCCAGTTCCACCGGGAAATCGGTGTGCGGGCCGGTGCCGAAACGCGCGCGGTAGTCCGCTACGGATAGGCCGTCGGCCCGCAGGATCGACTGGAGCAGATGCCGGCGCCGGGTTTCGTCCGCGTCGAGCACGCGGCCGTTGACCGCGTGCTCGAAATCGGTGGTGGAGGCATAGCTGTCGATGATGGAGCGCACCTGCTGCGCCGATACCGCGTAATCGAAGGAATAGTGCAGGCCCCGGGTGTAGGAGCGGGCCCCGCAGCCCAGGCCGATCATGCCGTCTGTCTGGCAGGAATAGTCGTCGGGTCCCGCCGCGGGAGCGTCGAGGCGCCGGAACATGCGCATGGACCGTTGTTCGTACCCGTGGGCGAGCAGATGGTCCCTGCCCTCGCGGTACAACCGCAGCCGCTGCTCGTCCCAGGCCAGATCCGCCGCGGCGCGGTCCCGCCGGGACAAACCGGTCAGCGGGCGGACATACAGCGGGTACAGGTAGATCTCTTCGGGCCGCCAGGCCAGCGCCGCGTCCAGTGAGTACCGCCAGCTCGCCGGAGTCTGGCCGTCGATCCCGTAGATCAGATCGATATTGAGGTGATCGACGGCGCTCTCGCGGATCCGGGCGAGCGCGGCCTCCACATCGGCACGTCGCTGTGGCCGGACGGCCGCGCGCGATTCGTTCTCGTCGAAACTCTGTACGCCGAGACTTATCCGGGTCGCGCCGCGTTCGGTGAGGACGGCCAGCCGGTCGGCGGTCGCGGTGGCGGGGGAGGTCTCGACCGAGAACCCGATGGCGCGCAGATCGGCACCCATGATGTGCTCGGCGATATCGCAGAGCCGGCGCAGTTCACCGGCGTCCAGGAATGTGGGTGTGCCGCCGCCGAACGCCGCGTTGGTGAAACGCGGACTCTCGGCCGTGCCGAGACACGCGCGGACGGTTTCGGCCTGGCGGGCGAGCGCGTCCAGATAGCGAGTGGTGAGGTCGGCAGGGGCGCCGACCCGGGTGAACAGATTGCAGAAACCGCAGCGTATCTCGCAGAACGGTATGTGCAGGTAGAGCGAGAGCGGATCGCGGGGCTCATCCGCCCAGACCTCGCGCAGTGCGGGGCGGGGTTCCAGCGGGCGGTAGGCCGTCTTGTGCGGATAGGCGTAGACGTAACTCTGGTAGGGCCGCGGTAATCGGGCGAGGGTACGGGTCATGCGGGGTCCTCGGAGCTTTCGTGCGCGGGGCCGTCCGGGTGCGGTTCGAGGAAGAAATGGGCATAGGGCACGGTCCACACGGATGGGTGGCCGAGCCGGTGTCCGGTGTATCCGTCCTCGCCGTAGGTCGTGCCGTGATCGGAGCAGACGATGGCGAAACAGCGGCTGCGGGCGCGCAGGGCGTCGAACAGCGGCGGGATATGACGGTCGACATAGCGCAGCGCCGCGGCGTGGGTCTCCAGGGTGTCGCCGGAGTCCCGGGTGGCGCCGGGCAGATGGAACCAGTTGGGCTGGTGCAGCGCCGAGACATTGAGGAAGAGGAACAGGCGCTGATCGGCGGGCGTCTCGGCGATCAGCCGGCGCGCGCATTCCACTTGGGCTTCGAACGAGGTCGGTGAGGCGACGGAGAAACTCGGCTCCCAGTAACTTTCGGCGAAGAGCCCGGGCAGGGTGCTGCCCAGCGCACCCTGTTTGTTGAAGAAACCGACACCGCCGATACAGACCGTGCGATAGCCGAGCACGGTCAGCGCGGTGGGCAGATCGGGCTCGTCGAAGACGAAGGTACCGGGCGCGGTCGTCTCGCTACCGGCGAATCGGGCGGCGAACAGGCGCGGATGCGGGCCGGGTGCCGCGGGGGTGGGCAGGAAACCGGCGAACATGGCCTGATGCGACGCATAGGTGAAATTGCCCGGTGCGTGGCGTTCTTCCCATGTGCCACCCGGGAGCGCCGCGGCGAGATTCGGCAGGTGGCCGGCCGCGGTCTCCGCCGCCGCGACGTCGTAACGCAAGGTGTCGAGAGTGAGCAGGAGCAGATCGTTCCGGCCGACCACCTCGTTCATATCAGGCCGGTACATGCTCGTCCTCCGGTGCGAATGCGGTGCGCACCGCACCGTACCAGCGCGCAGCGGCTGCGATCTGGGCCGCGTAGGTGTCCATCCCCACTGCGGGTGAACCGGGTAGACCGGTGATCCGGGGCAGCAGATCGCCGAACGCGTTCACCTCTGCGACCACGAATTCCCGCCAGTGCGCGGTCGGCAGCAGATCCACCCCGACGCACAGCGTGCGGGGAAAGCATGCCGCCGCCCGCTCCGCCAGTTCCAGCGCTGCGGGCCAGTGTTCGCCGGCCGCGGCGCGCACCGCGGCCGGATCGCCGCGCTCGCCGCCGAGATGCAGATTGGTGATGGGGACCGCCGATCGCCGCGCCACCATATGCGTCGCGCGGCCCGCGACGACCAGTATCCGCAGATCACACGATCGGCCCTGGAGTGAGGATTTAGGCACCCACTGTTCGATGTGCAGGCCGTCGGGGGCGAGCCGGTCCACGATCGCGGCGATCTCGGATTCGGTGCGATAGCGCCGCACCCGCAGCGAGTTGTGCAGGGCGCCGGAGAGTGTGGTCTCGACCGAGGTCGTGGCGCGAACCCCGCCCGCGGGATGCGTTTCCAGGGCGAGCACCCCCGAGGCCGACGATCCGTGCGCGATCTTCACGAACGCCCGCGCCAGGCCGGTCGCCCGCATCCGTGCCCGCAGATCATGCCAATCGCGGACCGGTGCGACCGGGCACGAGGTCGGTGAGGCGGGTACGGGAACGCCCGCGGCGGCGAGCCGCGCATGGCACAGTCGTTTGTCGAAGAGCACGGCCAGTTCCGCGGGATCGTCGAGCCGGCAGCCGCCGTGCAGCGATATGACCGCCGCGCCGAAACCGGCGTACCAGCGCGCGGTGCCCTCCACCCGGGTCGGATCGGTGACGCCGCGCAGAATGCGGTCCACCTCGGCGTGTTCGCCGGGCGAATCCAGTCGCACCAGTTCGTCGTCGGCGAAGCGGTGCCCGCCCTCGCGCAGCACGTCGAGCCACTCCACCACGCGCGGTGCGGGCAGCCCGGCCGCCACCGCCGCCGCCCGGAACGACCGGACCCGCCGGCTCTCGCCGTTACCGACCACCACCCAGCGATACGCGCCGCGACGCGCCGGAGACGGCGAGGTCATTCGCTGACGGAGACGTAGCGCCACACTTCACCGTTGTGGGAGTGGGTCTCCGCGTCCCCGGGATCCAGGTCGAGTTCGACCTTCGGGGACAGGGCTTCACGCAATCGGTCGCGGATCTCGGCACTGAGGTAGTTGTAGTGCAGGTCCAGACGTTCCAGGTGGGTGAGCGGCTGGCCACCGAGCAGCGCCGCCGCCCCGGCGTCGGTGAGGATTCCCATGGACACGTCCAGGCTTTCCAACCGAGCCACTACCGGCGCCGCGGCCAGTGCGGCGCATACGTCGTCCTGGATCTCGCTGTTGCGCAGGCCCAGATGCCGCAGCGCGGGTAGCCGGTCGCCCGCCAGGATCGGTGCGAGATCGGCGATCTCGGCATTGCCGTTGTAATTGGGTGTGCCCAGCCACAGGTCGAGGTGGGTGAGCGCCGGGAAATCGCTCGCCGCCACCCCGCGCACCACCGTCGCCGGCAGGCCGCCGGCCTGGATGGTCAGCTTCTCCAGCCGCTCGTGCCGGACGGCCGGGAAACTCAGCTGTTCCGAACCCCGGACCCCGAATTCGGTGAGTTCGGGGTAGGCGTCCAGCAGTTCGGTGACCCGACCCTGGGTGATCCAGGAGATCTCGTTTTCCTCCTGGGTGATATCACCGAGGAACAGCGCGCGCAGCGCCGGGAACCGATCGCGGGCGGCCACCAGCCGTTGCAGCACCACGTCCACCGGTTCGTAGCCGTCCTCCTCGAGATCCACCCAGGACGCGACCACGAAGGCGCGGATCCCGGTGGTGTCCACGAGTTCGAGGAAGCGATCGAACAGGTCCGTCCAGGACCCCTCCGAATCCCAGCCGATCCGCCCGACCCGCCAGGCCACCGATTCCACCGCGGGGTGGTCGAAACTCGTGGCAGCGGCGTGCTCCGGTTCCACGAGGTGCTCGGGGAAGTCGAAGACCGGCAGGCCGCCGAATTCCGCCAGATGGTGGTTGATCGTCATCGAGTGTGCCTTTCCGCGGCCGGGTCGTCTCCGGGTGTCGCGATCGTTCTACCAACACCGGCCGACACGTGCGGGCCGGGCAAGACCTTTACTCCCCACAGGAGACGAAGCGCCATACCGACCCGTCGTCCTCGACATCTTCTTCGGCGTCGTCGGGGTCCAGATCCAATTCCACACCCGCCGGTTCCAGCGTTTGCCGCAGCCGGTCGCGGATCGCCGCACTGAGGTAGTTGTAGTGCAGATCCAGACGTTTCAAATGCGTGAGCGGCTGCCCGCCGAGCAGCGCCGCGGCGCCCTGATCGGTGAGCACGCCCATCGACAGATCCAGTGTTTCGAGCCGCGCGAGCACCGGCGCCGCGGCCAGCGCGGCACACACCTCGTCCTGGATCTCGCTGTTGCGCAGGCCCAGCTGCCGCAGCGCGGGCAGCCGGTCACCGGCCAGGATCGGCGTCAGATCGGCGATCTCGCCGTCCCAACCGTATTCGCTGGTACCCAGCCACAGATCCAAAGTGGTCAGGGCCGGCAGATCACTCGCGGCGACGCCGCGCAGCACCGCGCGCGGTGTCCCGCCCGACTGGATCGTGAGCGTTTCCAGGCAGCGGTGGGTCGTCGGCGGAAACACGAGGTCGTCACTGCCGCGGATACCGAACTCACGCAGCGCGGGGTAGGCACGCAGCAGTTCGGCGGCGGGACCGGGGCGGATCCAGGAGATCTCGTTCTCCTCGCAGGTGATGTCGCCGTGGAACAGTGCGCGCAACTCCGGCAGCCGGTCCGCCGCCGCGACGACCGCCTCGACCACCGGGTCGCCGTCCGTGTGCGGGTGCGCGGCCTCGTTCACCCAGTGACCGATGATCAGCGCGCGGACCCGGGTGCCGTCCACCGTGTCCAGGAATGCCGCGAACACGTCGGCCCAGCTGCGCTTGCTCGTCCAGGAGTCCACGCTGAGCCGCCAGGCCACCGCGTCCGCCGCGGGGAGGTCGGTCGGTGTCTCCACCGATCGGGGGAAATCGAAGGCGGGCAGTCCTGCGAGTTCCGTGAGATGACTTCCGATTGCCATGGCGCCCTTCCGGCCGTGTCGATAACGAGAAGGTTCTACCAGCGTTCGGTGACCGGTGCGGGACGGCGATATCTCGCCTCGCCGCCCGCTCGTCCGGGCCGCCGGATCTGTCGGTGCGCGGCGCTATGGTCCCGGCAGCACGGCGCGAGAATGCCGTAACGGGAGGAAATCACATGTATCGCCAGGGAGACGTCCTGATCGTTCCGGTCGCGGAGGTCGCGGTGTCCGAAGCCGTGGCGGCGTGGCAGCCGGCCCGCCGGGATGCCCGGGGCCGGATGGTGCTGGCGCTCGGCGAGGTGACCGGGCACGCGCACGCCATCGCCTCGCCCGGCACGCTGTTCCCCGAACCGCACCGGCCGGACGCCATGGTGCTGCACCTGCCCGAGGGCGGCCGGCTGGTGCACGAGGAACATTCCGCGATCACCCTGCCGAAAGGGTGGTACCGCGTGGTGCGCCAGCGCGAATACGTACCGGGTTCCGTACGCATCGTCGCGGACTGATACCCGGCCACCGAAACCCCAGGACGAGAACAGGACCGAGAGAACTGTGACCGAATACGCCAAGTGGCGGGCTCTTTCCGCCGTAACCGGCCCGGGCGACCGGGCAGCCGCCGAACGAGGGGTGCGGCTCGCCTACGAACGGGCCGGTCTGCGCGCACCCGAACGGATCCGCTGGGCCCGTTCGCCGTTGGACGCGGTGCGCATGCTGTCGGCGGAGGCGTTGTCAGGGGAGGCGGGTGCCTCGGTACGGGAGCGGGTACGCAGTGCCCCCTGGGCCGCCGAGCGCGACCGGCTGCACACCGCACTGGGCGCCCGGGAATTCGCCCGGCACTGGCAGGCCACCGGAGCCGGGCTCTGGGAGCTGACCGAACCCGTCGTGAGCCGGATCCGGGACGGTGTGGTCGCCGCGGTGGCCCCCGGATCGGCGGAACCGGCCGACGAGCCGGAACTCGCTCGTCCGGCCGGGCAGGAGGAACTGCGGGCGCGGCTGTTGTTGCTGGACGCGGTGATGGGCCAGCACGACGCCGCCTGGTTGTGCGCTTTCGACACCGCCCCGGGCACCCCGCTGGAAGGACTGGCCGCGGTGGCGCGCGAGGCGGGCTGGTGGTGGCCGTACGAGAATCTCGCGGTGATCAGCGAACGGCCCACCGCGCTGTACCGCGACGAAGCCGGCCGCCTGGACCGTGCCGACGGTCCGGCGGTGGGTTACTCCGACGATTTCGCCCTGTACGCGTGGCGGGGGATGCCGGTACCCGGCGATTTCCTGGCCGGGCTCGCCTCGCTCACCGCCGACCGCATCCGCACCGAGGAGAACGCGGAGCTGCGCCGGGTGATGCTCGAGTTCTACGGATACGACCGGTACCTCGCGGAGTCCGGCGCCGAACCCGTACAACGCGACGAGACCGGAATCCTCTGGCGGATCCCGCTGACCGACGACGAGGATGTCGTCATGGTCGAGGTGGTCAATTCGACCCCCGAACCCGACGGCACCAGCCGCACCTACTGGCTGCGGGTGCCGCCCACCACCCGGACCGCGCGGGAGGGTGTCGCCTGGACGTTCGGCGTCACCGAAGCGGACTACGAACCGCTCGTGCAGACCTGAACATCCGGATCTGGAACAATCGCCCTCGTGACCGACGCCGCGACTGGAACCGACGACGATCCCGGCACCGGCAACCGATGGGCCGGTTTCTTCCGCTGCCACCTGCCGATGGTCGTGGTGGCGGTGGTGGTGCTGATCGCCGTGGTTTTCGTCGCCCAGGATCGGTGGCGTCGCGGTGCCTTCTTCTTCGGCGGTGCCACCCTCATCGCGGCCGCGTTCCGGCTGTGCCTGCCGACAGCCCGGGTCGGCCTGCTGGCCGTACGCAGCAAACCGTTCGATGTGGGCGCGCTGACACTACTGGGCGGTGCCGTCGTCTTCCTCGCCGCGACCATCAACACCCTCGGCGTGGGCTGACCGTTCCTTGACCGGGACGGCCGCCCGAGCCGGGACTCAGCGTCCGCCGCGGGCCAGGTTCATCGTCTGGACCAGCAGTTTGCCGATGGCGGCCGCCTCGGTGAGGAAGGCGTCGTGGCCGTCGCGGGAGGCGATGACCTCGAAATGCCGGCAACCGGGCAGCCCGTCGGCCAGTTCCTGCTGCGTGTGCAGGGGGTACAGGCGATCGGAGTCGATACCGCCCACGATGCACGGCACCTCGGTGGAGGCCATGGCTGCCTCGATACCGCCACGGTCGCGGCCGATATCGTGGCGGTTCATCGCCTCGCTCAGCAGCACATAGGTCGCCGGGTCGAAACGCCGGCTCAGCTTCTCGGCCTGGTATTCCAGGTAGCTCTGCACCGCGTAGCGACCCCCGTTCCGGGGGTCCTCGCCCTCCTGCGGGCTGTTGGCGAACCGGCTGTCCAGTTCGATCTCGGTGCGGTAGGTGAGGTGTGCGATCCGCCGCGCGATACCCATCCCGGCCAACGGTGTGCGGCCGGTGCCGTGGTAGTCGCCGCCCTGCCAGTCCGGATCGCTGGTGATCGCCGCGATCTGGGTGCTCTGGGTGCCGATCTGGTCGGCGGTGGCCCGCGGGCCCACCGCGAGGATCAGCGCGGCGGCCAGGCGTTGCGGGGCCAGCAGCATCCATTCGAGGACGCGCATACCGCCCATCGATCCGCCGACCGCCGCGGCCGGCCCGGGCACACCCAGCAGGTCGAACAGTTTCAGTTCGGCGGTCACCTGATCCCGGATGGAGATCTCCGGAAAACGCGAACCCCACGGCTTGCCGTCCGGCGCCGGTGAGGCCGGGCCGGTGCTGCCCTGACACCCGCCGAGCACATTGGTCGCGACAACACACCACTCGTCGGTATCGATCGGCGCCCCCGGGCCTACCATCCCGTTCCACCATCCGGCTTGTGGATGGTCGGCGGTGGGCTCACCCGCGACATGGGAATCGCCGGTGAGCGCGTGCTCGACGAGCACGATGTTGTCCATGGCCGACGACAGCTCGCCCCAGCGTTGAACGGCCAGCCGGACCTGCGGCAACCGGGCGCCGTTCTCCAGGGTGAGGTCGCCGATATCCACATGGCCGAGGGTGCCGTCGGGCGGGGGTAACTGGGCCACGGGACGAGCCGTGGTCGATTCGGTGCCCACCTTCACGCGAGGACTTCCGCCGAACCGCCGGCCCGGAGTGATGCTCGGAGCGTATGAATCGTCGCTGTGGGTCCGGTGGTGCGGGGACAGGGGGCGCTGGAGGCGGCCGACGGGGTCCGGCGGGTCGCTCCGGCAGCGACCGCACCCGGGACGCTGTGATCGGTCATATCGTGCTCCAGAAAATGGGGGATTTCTCGTCGAATCGTGAGAACGCCGCTATCAAGGCGACCAGCACCGGCACAAATCGACAACCTCCTGACGTGCGCTTGCTCCCGGCTCTCGGAAGCCCGGTCATCACCCGGAGCACCCCACCGCAGCAGGAGGGTTGCCGGCCAGCGAGCCGGGGCTTGGCGCTGGCGCTCATGACCTGC
This sequence comes from Nocardia jinanensis, assembly GCF_014645735.1. GTDB lineage: Bacteria > Actinomycetota > Actinomycetes > Mycobacteriales > Mycobacteriaceae > Nocardia > Nocardia jinanensis. Next base: position 186,420 of record NZ_BMMH01000009.1, read on the forward strand.
CGAATATGGTAGCCGGGCGCCTATACGGATCGAAATCGGCATACGTGCCCACCGGGTAATCTTGTGGCGAGATTCACCCCTGTGAGATCTCACTACCGGGGCTGGCTGCACCGTGAGACCATCGCAAGCAGTACGCTCGTCTTGGTTACATCCGACGTCTCGTGGACAACGCGGGATGTATACGTTGTCTGTTGAACAGCTGGGGTCCGCTCACAAGCGTTTTCGCCTGGCCGTGCAATGAGGGCACCAGTCTTAGGAGGACACGAAGATCCATGTCCAAGATCAAGGTTGAAGGTACCGTCGTAGAACTCGACGGCGACGAGATGACTCGGATCATCTGGCAGTTCATCAAGGACAAGCTGATCCATCCGTACCTCGACGTGAACCTCGAGTACTACGACCTCGGCATCGAGTACCGCGACAAGACCGACGACCAGGTCACCGTGGACGCTGCCAATGCCATCAAACAGCACGGTGTCGGCGTCAAATGCGCGACGATCACCCCCGATGAGGCCCGGGTCGAGGAATTCGGCCTCAAGAAGATGTGGCGTTCGCCCAACGGCACCATCCGCAACATTCTCGGCGGCACCATCTTCCGCGCGCCGATCATCATCTCCAACGTTCCGCGCCTGGTGCCGGGCTGGACCAAGCCGATCATCATCGGCCGTCACGCCTTCGGCGACCAGTACCGCGCCACCGACTTCAAGGTCTTCCAGGCCGGCACCGTCACCCTCACCTTCACCCCGGAGGACGGTAGCGAGCCCATCGTGCACGAGGTCGTGCAGATGCCGGAGGACGGCGGCGTCGTCATGGGTATGTACAACTTCAAGAAGTCCATCGAGGACTTCGCGCGCGCTTCGTTCAACTACGGGCTGCAGCAGAACTACCCGGTCTACATGTCGACCAAGAACACCATCCTCAAGGCCTACGACGGCATGTTCAAGGACACCTTCGAGGAAGTGTTCGAAGCCGAGTTCAAGAGCCAGTTCGAGGCGGCCGGCCTCACCTACGAGCACCGGCTGATCGACGATATGGTCGCCTCCTCCATGAAATGGGAGGGCGGCTATGTCTGGGCCTGCAAGAACTACGACGGTGATGTGCAGTCCGATACCGTGGCGCAGGGCTTCGGGTCGCTCGGCCTGATGACCTCTGTGCTGCTGACCCCGGACGGTCAGACCTGCGAGGCCGAGGCCGCGCACGGCACGGTCACCCGGCACTACCGCCAGCACCAGCAGGGCAAGCCGACCTCGACCAACCCGATCGCGTCGATCTTCGCCTGGACCCGCGGCCTCGAACACCGCGGCAAGCTGGACAACAACCCCGAGGTCATCGGTTTCTCGCAGACCCTCGAGGATGTCGTCATCAAGACCGTCGAGGGCGGGCAGATGACCAAGGACCTCGCGGCACTGGTCGGCGGGGATCAGGGGTACCTCACCACCGAGGAGTTCCTGGCGGCGCTGGACGCCAACCTGGCCCGCGCGCTGAAGTAGGAGCGTTCGGAAAACCGACCCCGCCTCTGTCGGTGCCTGCCTGCACATGTGCTCGCCGGCTCCAGGGAGACGGGGTCGTGTCGTCGGCGCGCCCTCTGGTGTGACCGGTGGTGGGTGCGCCGGGTTTCGACGCAGCGGCGGTCTTATGCCCCCCGAAGGGGTAGCCGCCCGTGTTTGTCGGCCGGGGGCCCGCGGGCCAAGATTGCCCATGCCTGGATGGCCGCACGAGCGCACATACGAGACCAGTTTCCGCCGCCGTAACCGCTCGAGGGGACGCCGATGATCGATGGTTTCCGCCGGGCGATCGGGGAGGTGGTCGAGCGGTTGGGTGCGGTGATCGCGGGGACCGGTGTGGAAGTCGTACGCCGCTATCGAGGGACCGGTACCGGAATCCAGACCGGCGTATCGGTGACGAAGAGCGCGGAGGCCGGCGGCCGTGCCGATATCGACCGAGAGAACCGCGAGGTGCGAGCTGAGGCGGCCGGGACGGGCGGCGCATCGTCGCGTCTGATGTCGGTGGACGAACTCACCACTCGTATCCTCGCCGCCGAACGATCCGGGGAGCCCGAGCTCCGAACGCCGGATCATATGTTCTCCATGAACAGCGAAACCGATCTCTTCGTCTATCCGGATGGGTTCGAGGTGGTGCGCAAGGTCGGCCTCGCCCCGGCGCAGCGGTCCGCCGAAATTCTCGCCGCCGCGGTCGGTCGTGCGATCGGAGCCCCGGTTGCGCCGGTTGTGGCGGGAACTCACGACAGCGTGTTGATGCAGCGGCTGCCAGGGCGTATCGAACCCGGGACCACAGACGATCCGGGTGCTCGCGAAGCCATGAAGGCGCTCGCGGACACCCCCGGCGCGCGAAAACTCGGTTTGCTGGATGTACTCGTCCGTAACTGGGACCGGCCCGGCAATTGGTTGCGAGACGGTGATCGGGTCTACGGGTTCGACCATGCCGAAGCATTTCGTGCAGACAGGGATTTCGAGTCCGAATCGAACCCGTTCACCAGCCACTACGGGGCGCCGGGCGCTCCCGATACGGGCCGGTGGAACGAGTGGAAGCCGAACGATCTGAGTCGGGCAGAACTGGACCGCTACGAAGCCGAGATCGTGGCACTGCGGCCGCTTTTCGAAGAACATGCCCGGTTGGATTGGGCTACCGGAGGGCAGCCTCTGGCCTGGCACGACGGCGTTCTCTCGCGACTCGGCACTGTGCGCGAGCACGCCACCCGTCCGTGACCTCGCCCTTGGCGGGCGACCATCATCGTGGCATGCGACGGATTTCGCCGGATCGCAGCGCGGCGGGCGATGAGCTGGCAGGCTGTCAACAAGGCGGACGCGACCGAGCCGTCCGCCCGGTGGTTTACACCGTAATGCTGCTGGTGATACCGGAGGACGACGATGTTCGAATGGTCCGATACCGACCTGATGGTCCGCGACGCGGTGCGGGCGTTCATCGATAAGGAAGTGCGCCCGAACCTGGACGCGCTGGACAGCGGCGAGATGCTGCCCTATCCGATCCTGCGCAAGCTGTACGCGGATTTCGGTATCGGCGCCATGGCCGAGGAGGCCCTGAACAAGCAACTGGCGGCGAAGCAGGCGGCCGCTGACGGGGTAGCGAAGCCGGCCACGGCGGACAAGGACCGCTCCGAGAGCGGTTTCGATCAGCAGACGATGATGGCCGTGGTGACCGGTGAACTCTCCGGTGCCTGTATGGGTCTGTGCAGTTCGCTCGGGGTGAGTACCGGGCTCGGCGGCGCCACCATCCTGTCCCGGGGCACACTCGCCCAGCAGCAGCGGTGGGTGCCCGATATCGTCAGCCTGCGCAAGATCGCCTGCTGGGCGATCACCGAACCCGATTCCGGATCGGACGCGTTCGGCGGGATGAAGACCTACGTGCGCCGCGACGGTGCGGACTACATCCTCAACGGTCAGAAGACGTTCATCACCAACGGGCCCTTCGCCGACACCCTGGTGGTCTACGCGAAACTGGACGAGGGCGACGGCACCCCGTCCCGCGACCGCAAGGTGCTCACCTTCGTCCTCGACAAAGGTATGGAAGGGCTCACCCAGGGCAAACCCTTCAAGAAAATGGGTCTGCACGCCTCGCCGACCGGCGAACTGTTCTTCGACAACGTCCGTCTCGGCCGCGATCGGCTGCTCGGGGAAACCGAGGAGCACCGTGGCGGTGACGGACGCGAGAGCGCCAAATCGAGTTTCGTGGCCGAGCGGGTCGGGATCGGGTTCATGGCGTTGGGTGTGATCAACGAATGCTTGCGGTTGTGCACCGATTACGCGCGCAACCGGAAACTGTGGGGCCAGGAGATCGGCCGCTTCCAGCTGATCCAGCTCAAGCTGGCGAAGATGGAGGTCGCCCGGATCAATGTGCAGAACATGGTCTTCAACATCATCGAGCGCGGAAAGGCCGGTAAACCGCTGAGCCTTTCGGAGGCCTCGGCGGTGAAGTTGTACTCGTCGGAGACCGCGACCGAGGTGGCGATGGAGGCGGTGCAGCTGTTCGGCGGCAACGGCTATATGTCGGAGTACCGCGTGGAACAGCTGGCCCGCGATGCGAAATCACTCATGATCTACGCGGGCAGCAACGAGATCCAGGTCACCCACGTGGCGAAAGGCCTCCTCGGGACCGAGCGCTGAGTCCCGGCAGCCGGCATGCCTGAGTGGGGCCCGCCCCGGTTCTGGAGCGACAGCGCGCAGGAGCTCAGCGACTGAGCCGTGCAGGTCGGTCGTCCCTGGATCACGACCATTGAGCACTTACAGAGTCGTGAGCTCTACCGAGGCCGATCAAGGCATATGTTCGCATGCACCTTCCGCCTACTCCGGATGGTCAGCCTCATCGGCGGGGCCCGCCCCGGTTCTGGAGCGACGTAGCGAAGGAGCGCAGCGACTGAGCGAAGGAGTGAAGAACCGGGGTTGATAGGGCCCCGCCCGCGCCGCCGAAGGCGGCGCCAATTACACAGCGCGTAGATGGTCGCGGCTGGCGTAGATGTGCTCGGCGATGAGGTTCGCGACCCGCTCCGGGGTTTCCAGCATCGGTACATGCCCCGCTCGCCGCATCATGATCCGGTCCGCCGACTCCGGCAGTTCACGCAGGAACCGGCGCCCGTAGGTATGTGCGGGCAGAATCCGGTCCGAATCGGCGAGGATCAGCCGGACCGGGGTGGTCAGCTCGGACATATCCGCCAGGCCCGGTCCGCGCAATGTGGCGGCGATCAGCGGTCGCAGTGCCGGACAGTGCAGCGCCGCACGGATCTGCGCCGCGATATCGGCACGCGCGACATCCTCGGCATTGCGGACCAGGAGATGAGCGACCGCCCGCCGTACGACCCGGCTTTCGGTCGGGAAATCGCCCAGCTTCGTCCCGATTTCGATGAACGGGGTCAGGGCGATGAACTTGGCCGCCGCGTAGATCTGCGCCGCCGACGGGGTGCGCCAGCCGCCGGCCGGTGCGATGGCGGTGAGCGTGCGGGCCCGGCCACGGCGGGCCAGCTCGAAACCCACCCACCCGCCGAGAGAATTGCCGGCGATATGGCAGGTACGCCAGCCGAGGTCGTCGAGCTGGGCTTCCACCCGGTCGGCGATGCTCTGTACCTTGTAGTCGTCGGTGAGCTCCGGGCCGCCCCAATGCCCGGCCAGCGCCGGTGCGAAGACCTCGCAGCGGGCGGCCAGGCGGGTCGCGGTCTGTTCCCAGCAGTGCGGGGAGAGCAGGAAACCGTGCAGCAGCAGGAGCGGGGCGCCCGATCCCAGGTGCAGAGCCCCGACCGGTTCGGGTGACGGGGTAGCTGAGGTGCCTGACATCTATGTCGTCACCCCTTCCTGGCAAGTAGCGGTGATCTGTCATTGTACGGTCGTTCGGTGCCGTACATCCTTTCCACCGTCAATGTCAACGGGGTCCGGGCCGCCGCCGGCAAGGGGCTGCTGGCCTGGTTGTCCCGGACCGAGGCCGATATCGTCTGTTTGCAGGAAACGCGGGCCGACGATGCCCAGATAGCCGCCGCGCTCGCTCCGGCCCTGGACCAAGGGTGGGTGCTCGCGCACGCCGAACCCGGTTCGAAGGGGCGGGCCGGGGTGGGGGTGCTGTCGCGGCGGCCGATGCGGTCGGTGCGGATCGGCGTGGAACCGGACAGCGAATTCGCCGCCACCGGCCGCTATATCGAGGTCGAATTCGACGAGGTGACCGTCGCGAGCGTGTACGTCCATACGGGAGAGGCGGATACGCCCCGGCAGGACGAGAAATACAAGTTCCTCGACGAACTCGCCGCCCGGATGTCCACCCGTACCGGATCTTTCGTCATCGCCGGCGACTGGAATATCGCCCACACCGAACGAGACCTGAAGAACTGGAAGGGAAACCTGAAGAAATCCGGTTTCCTACCGGCCGAACGCGCCTGGCTGGATCGGCAGCTGGCCGCCGGATACATCGATGTCGTCCGGGAACTTCACCCGGAGGGTGACGGCCCGTTCAGCTGGTGGTCGTATCGTGGGCGCGCGTTCGACAACGACACCGGCTGGCGGATCGACTACCAGCTGGCGACACCGGAAGCCGCCGAACGGGCGAAGCAGGCGGTGGTCGAACGTGCCGCGACCTATGCGGAGCGCTGGTCCGACCATGCTCCGGTGACGGTCCAGTATCGATGAAGGGGTAGTCGTGCGTGCGAAAGTTCTGAAGGTCCTCTCCGCGGTGGGCGCGGTGGTGGTGGCGATCGTGGTCGCCCTGCTCAGTTCCCAGGGCGGGGACGACAGTGGGTCACCGGCCGCGGCGTCGCTCTCCGGCACGGCCGTGACCTCCGCGCCGGCCGGTGGGAAGCCCGCGCCCGGCCGGACCACCGCGACCGACGCACCGGTGGTGTCGAAAGTGGCCGGGGTGCCCGACCGCGCCTACGCGACTCTCGAGGAGATCGATGCGGGCCGCTGGCCCGATTCGGCGAACGCGCCGGGAACCAAGGGCGGTGTCCCGTTCGGGAACCGGGAGGGCCGCCTGCCCGCCATGGATTCCTCGGGCAAGGCCGTCAAGTATCAGGAATGGGATGTGAACCCGAAGAAACAGGGACAGTCCCGCGACGCCGAGCGGATCGTCACCGGTAGCGACGGTTCGGCCTGGTACACCGGCGACCACTACGACACCTTCACCAGGATGCGCTGATGGCCGAACCCCTCCCACTGACCGATTTCCTCACCCTCCCGCCGCGCGAACAGCTCGCCGCCGGTATCTCGCCGCCGGCCCTCGGGTCGGTGACCGTGGACGCCGCCGAGTTCAGCAGGGTGCGCTACGGCGCGCCTGCCGGGTACCGGGTGCGCGAGGTCCGTGGCAGCCGGATGCGCACGGTGGCGGCGTTGTTCGACGAATTCGCCGCGGCACTGCAGTTCCCGTACTACTTCCGGCCGAACAAGGACGCGTTCGACGAATGCCTGTTCAACCTCGAGGATCTGCTCGGGGACGCGACCGGGTATGTGGTGGTCGTCCGCGACGCCGGGCAGCTGCTCGCGGACGCGCCACAGGAGCGGGCGTGGTTCGATTCGGTGATCGTCGACTGCGCGGGATTCTGGATCTCGCGGGAGGTGGCGTTCCGGGTCGTGTTGCAGGGGGCGCCGGATGGACTGGCAGCCGTCCCCATCCGTCTCTGACCGGACCGGTGGGTCGGGGTCAGTCCCCGCGGCGTGCGAAATCCTCGCCGAGCAGAACGAAGACGTCCGTTGTGTAGTCGATGAGTTCGTCCCGGCTGATCGGCAGATCACCGCGTACCCAACCGGTCAGCGTCTGCACCAGCCCACCCACCAGGTAGGTGGCGCGGAAATCGATCACCGGATCCGGCGCCGGATCGGTGACCCCGTAGAACTCGACCCCTTCGCTGGCGACCAGCCGGGCGAAGACCCGGATCGTCTCGGTGGTGCGGGCTCGTAACTGCGGGGTAGCCATGGCGGCGACCATGGTGACCTCGGTTTTGCGGGGATCGTCGGTCAGCAGGTGGATACCGGCGGTGATAGCGGCGTGTGCCTTGGCCCGCGAATCGGCACCGGCGGTCTGCAGGGCCGCCGCGATCGCGACCACCAGCTCCTCGGCGATACCGTCGATCAGCGCGGTGAGGACGTCGTCGCGGCTGCTGAAACTCTCGTAGTAGTAGCGCTCGTTGAGCCCGGCCTCCGAGCACATCCCGGACACGGTGAGCTTGTCCATGCCCTGAGTGCCGATGATCTCCAGCGCCGCGTCCAGGAGCGCGGACCGTCGCTGTGCTCGCCGTTCCTCCGCGGACAAACCGCCATAGGTGCGCTGCGCTGCCATCCCCCGATGATCCCAGTGCCCGGGCTCGCCCGCGCACCGGGAGCCCGCAGCTGTTGTACGCGGCGGGTCGTCGGTGTGGTCCGGCATGCCCACGCGACCGAGGAACGCCACCGCCCGGCAGGAGGGTCAGACCGCCAGACGCGCGGCGTGCGCTCGTGCCCGCTGGGCAGCCTGTCGTTCGAGCCCGTACAGCAGCCCGAAGGCGAACCCGTTCTCGCCCGGTGTGGTGCCTGCCCGCGCACCGAGCGCGCGCAGGGTTTCGGTGGCCACGACGCTGTCCTGGTGCTCGCCCAGAACCGTCTGGATCTTCTTGTATTCGGCGGCCTTCTTCTCGGCCTTCTTCTTCCCGAGGACCGGTCTCGCGAGTTCGGCGGCGTAGCGGGCCCGCTTGGCGGCCTTCCGGGCCCGGTGCAGAGCCGTGTCGTCGGTGTCGGTGACCGCGGCGGTCAGTCTTTTGTTCGCCTTGCGCCCGGCCTTGCGCGTCACTTTGCGGATGAAACGGGGATCGGCCGGGGCGATGAACGGTGGGCCGGTGCGCCACTGCGCCAAGGTGGCCATCAATTCCCGGTAGCGGTCACTGTCGAGGATCTCCATCACGTGCTCGAGGTGGTGGTGTTGCTCGGCGAGCAGGTCGTTCTCGATGCGGGCGGCGACCGGCCCCATTACCAGCTCGTCCGGCAGGGCGGCCACCTTCTCCGCGAACCGCTTCCGCTGCACTTGCCGGTCCCGTACCTCGCCGAGCGCACCGGCGTACCAAGACAATTCGGCGTCCAGCCGGGTCCGCGCCTCGGTGCCGAAGAGTTCGCCGAACACGCGCAGGGTGCTGCGGAGCCGTCGAATACCCACCCGGGTGGAATGGATCGGGTCCAATCCGCGGCGCAGCCACACGTCACCGGCCACGATCGCCTGGACCTGCGTGTCGAGGTACTCGGTCAGTGCCTGTTCCGCCGTCGCACGGGTGTCGGCGGCGGGTGGGTGGTTGCCGGCGAGCGCGCGGCCGAGCCCCGACGCGTGCGGCGACGGCCGGGCACCGGCCTCGGTGAGGTGTTTGCCGACCTTGGTCAGCACCTTGGCAGCCCGGGACTTCTCGGCCCGCTCGCCGAGTTCGATTTCCACTTCTCGCCATTCGCTGACCACGACGACGTCCCCGGCGACGGTGGCGTGCACCAGGTCGTCGGCCACTTCCGCGAGCAGGTGGTCGTGCCGGTCGAGTAGGCGTTGGGTGCGCCGGACGGTGGACAGCACCGCCGCTTGGTGCAGGGGCTTGCCCAGGGCGATCCCGCGGATCAGGGCGGCCAGCTCGTCGGGAACGGTGTCCTCGTCGGTGGACGGCAGGGACATCTCGGTGCGGGCTTTGTCGGCGGGAACCGTCAATTGCCAACCGGTGTCCGTGTCCCCGGCGCGGCGGCGCAGCGTGAGGTGCTGGCGGAGCAGGTCCCGCTCGTCGGTGTCGTAGTAGACCCTGGTCAGGGTCGTCGCCGAGCCGGTCTCGATCCGCCCACCGGCCGGGACCGACCAGGCCAGATCCGGCAGGGTGAAATCCCGGTCCACCTCGTACTTGTCTACCCGCTCACGCTGCGTCGACACCATGAGTCCAGTCTGCACCCCACCACAAGGGACCTGCGGTGATTGTCGCTCTCGATCGGGTGGCGACCCGGGAGCGATTTTGTACCGTCTCGTAAGGACTCGACCGCAATTTGGGGGCCGGTCTTGCCAGAATTCGATAACTGGTGGATGCTATTGCCAGATGCGCGGTTGCGCAGCGCTCAATGGCGAGCTGGACCAGGAGGCTGAGATGGCCGTGGATATCGGATACTTCTCCGACGATTCGATGATCCGCCGGGTGATGCGTAAACGCGCCGTGGGCCTCACCTACGGCTTGCGCGCGCTCGTGATCGGCGCGGTGAATCCGCTGCTGTACGTGGGAACCGCCGAATCGACCGAGCATCGCGACACCCCCTACACCCGGCTCGCGCTCACCGGGAAACTGTTCGAGGCCGTGTTCTTCGGGACCCGGGAGGAGGCCGATCGGGCGCTCGAATTCACCGGGAAGAAGCACGCGCAGGTGAAGGGGCGGCTACCGGAGGACGCGGGGGCACGTCATCCGGCGGGGACGGCCTATTCCGCCTACGACCCGCACCTGAGCTTCATGACCATGGCGTTCACCTTCGAATCCGCAGAGGTCATGTACGACCTGCTGGTCCGGCGACTGAGCGATACCGAACGCGAGGACCTGTACCAGGACTATGTGCGCTGGGGTGAGCTGTTCGGGATGCCACGTACCGCCGCGCCCGCGGACTACCGCGCGTTCCGGGCGTACTTCGACAGCTACCTGGCCTCCGACGAGATGTTCCTGACCGACGAGGCACGCAAGGTGGGCAACTATCTGTGCGGGCATGTGGTGCCCTATCCGCAGCGCGTTCCGGGCCGTCAGGTGAGTTCGGCGTACTACCTGCTGGTACAGGGCAGTCTGCCGCGGCGGATCCGGAAAATGTACGGGATCGACTGGAAACGTAGCGACGAGATCGCCTATCGCGGGCTGGCGCAGTCGGTGCGCAATGCGCACAGTGTGCCGTCGCTACTGGTGCCGCGGCCGGTGAGAACGGCGTTGAACGGGCCGAGCGCGCCCGTGTATCGGCTGATCACGAAGCAGGAGCAGCGCTTGGCCCAGGAGGGGAAGCGCAGTATGCCCGGGATCGATCCGCGCAAGTGGGCGGAGCGGAATTCGGCTTGATCCACATGCGAAGATCGGGGCATGTCCAGTCCTGCGCAGACCCCGGCCGCCGGGGAACGTAAACAGCGGGTGCTCTCCGGTATCCAGCCGACCAGCGCCTCGTTCCACCTCGGGAACTATCTCGGTGCACTGCAGTACTGGGTCAATATGCAGGACGACTACGACACGCTGTACTTCATCCCGAATATGCACGCGATCACCGTGACGCAGGACCCCAAGGAACTACGCCACCGCACCCGGGTCGCCGCGGCGCAGCTGCTGGCGCTGGGTATCGACCCGCAGCGTTCGACCCTGTTCGTGCAGTCGCAGGTGCCCGAGCACGCCGAACTGACCTGGGTGCTGAACTGCATCACCGGGTTCGGTGAGGCGAGCCGGATGACCCAGTTCAAGGACAAATCGGTGAAACAGGGGACGGACAACACCACCGTCGGCCTGTTCACCTATCCGGTGCTGATGGCGGCCGATATCCTGCTCTACCGGGCGCATCAGGTGCCGGTCGGGGAGGATCAGCGTCAGCATCTGGAGCTCACTCGCAACCTCGCCCAGCGGTTCAACACCAGGTTCAAGAAAACCTTCGTCGTCCCGGAGGCCCATATCGTCAAGGGCACTGCGAAGATCTACGACCTGCAGGATCCCACCGCGAAGATGAGCAAATCCGCCAGTTCGGACGCGGGGCTGATCAACCTGCTCGACGACCCCAAGGTGACGGCGAAGAAGGTGCGCTCGGCGGTCACCGATACCGAGCGCGAGATTCACTACGACGTGGAGCGCAAGCCGGGGGTCAGCAATCTGCTGGTGATCCTGTCGGCGCTGACCGAGACGCCGATCGTGACCCTGGAGAAGGACTACGCGGGCCGCGGGTACGGCGATCTGAAAGTCGATGTCGCCGACGCACTGGCCGAATTTGTCACGCCTTTGCGTGCGAAAGTGGAAGAGTACATGGCGGATCAGGGTGAACTCGATCGCATACTCGCCACCGGAGCCGAGCGTGCGCGCGAGATCGCCGGCAACACTCTCGCACAGGTTTACGACCGGGTCGGGTTCCTGGCTCACTGATACCGGTCGGTCGGCCGTGCGCGTGGCGATGAGGGGCGCGAACAGTGCAGGTGATCGACAACGGCAAAGCCGCCGTCCAGCGCATGATCGGACAGCGGCCGTGGCTCGACCATCTGGTCCGGGCGGTCGGCAGATATCAGAGCCAGCGCGGCGACTACTACGCGGCGGGAATCACCTATTTCACCGTGCTGTCGCTGTTCCCGCTGCTGATGATCGCTTTCGCCATCGCAGGTTTCGTGCTCGCGGGCAATTCCGAACTGCTGGGTGAACTGCAGGAGAAGGTCGTCGAGAACATCCCGGGCGAGATGGGCGATCAGCTCAACGATCTGATCGACCAGGCGGTGCGCTCCCGCGGGACGGTGGGTGTCCTCGGTCTGCTCACCGGGTTGTATTCGGGGCTCGGCTGGATGGCGAACCTGCGCAAGGCGCTCACCGAACAGTGGGAGCAGCCGTCGGACGAGGACAACTGGCTGCGCACCAAACTCTCCGATCTGGGCGCTCTGTTCGGTCTTTTCCTGGCCCTGGTGGTGTCGCTGGGTCTGTCGGCGCTGGCGTCGAGCCGGCTCGGCGTGCAACTGCTCGAACTGCTCGGACTCGAGGAGATGCCCGGGGTGCGCTGGCTGCTGTGGCTGCTGTCCACGGTGCTCGCCATGGTGGCCTCGTGGGCTCTGTTCGCCTGGATCATCGCCCGCCTGCCGCGTGAACCGGTCACCCTGCGCAGCGCCCTGAAGGCAGCGGCCCTGGCGGCAGTGGGGTTCGAGGCTTTCAAGAATATCGCCGGGTTCTATATGCGGGCGGTGCTGAACAGCCCGGCCGGTGCCGCCTTCGGCTCGATCATCGGCGTCATGGTGTTCAGCTACGTGGTCTATCGGATCATCCTGTTCGCTACGGCCTGGGCGGCGACCGCCCGGGAGAACGAGCAGCTGACATCGGTACCGGTGCCCGGACCCGCGCTGATCCGCCCGCGAATGGACAGCGGGCGGCCGGGCCTGTTCGGCGGCGCCGCGCTGTTCGGCGCGGGCGCGCTCGCCACGCTGGGCGTCGCCCGGTTACGCCGCCGCCGGCGCGGCTGAAGACGGCTGCGCGCCCGGACTTCCAGGGTGTGCGACGCTGGGGTGATCATCGTCTGTTCGGTCATATTTCACCTGGCGCCGGAAATCGAACTGCGGACGGCCTGCGGGCGACATAGGGGAGTACGGGAGCATCGAGCCGGCGCTTTCACGGCGGCGGCGCGATCGTAATGCCGGGGGGTCGGTGCTTAAGTACTTCGCGGATAAGTACTTACGTGCTCCGGATGCGGATATTTCGGTTCGGATGACGGATGTTCCGGGAGGGCGCTTGTCTTATCGTCCGTTTCGAGGCAGCTCGATTCTCGGAAACTCACCGGGGCGCAGAACTTTTGGAATGCTGCCGAGTAGAGGAGGGCCCGGTGGATTCCGAGGCGTCGACCCGGCATCCCGCACCCGAGGTGGTGCGCCCGGCAGATTCGAGGCAGGTTATCCGTTGGCCGTCGCACTAGCCGGCAAACGGAAACCACCGGCGTTTCCCGCGGAAGTGTGGATTGTTTCGATCACCACCTTTCTGAGCAGGTCGGTTGGTTTTCTGGCGCTCTTCTCCACGGTCTTCTACAAATCCATGGGGCTGGGTGCCTGGGGTCTCAGCCTGGCGTTGTTCGCGGGTGGTTTCGCCGGTGTGCTCGGATCGGTCGTCGGCGGCTGGTTCGCCACCCGATTCGGTTCGACCGATGTACTGATCGCCGGCTCCCTGCTCAATGTTCCGCTGCTCTACCTGCTCGGAATATCTTCGACGGACCCGATGCCGGCGATCGTGCTGGCCTCACTGAGCGTGGCGGTGACGCAGTCGTTCTCGGGCCCGGCGGCGGCCCTGGTGACGGGTTCGAGTTACGAGGGCAATACCGTCACGGTGGTCGCTTTCCACCGGATCTTCCTCAGCAGCGGGGTCACCGTTGCTCCGATCATGGTCACGGCGGTGGGGGAGGGCAATTTTCCCTTACTCTTCTCGCTGTCCGCGTTCGGATCGCTGGGTACCGCCGCCTTCCTGTTCTCCGAACGTGCCAGACTCCGCGCCGCCGAGGCCCTGGCCGCGACCCGGGACCGCAACATATCCGCGCCGCCACTCGGCTCCGATATCGGTGCGGCGGTTCCGTACGACGCTTCCCGGATCTCGCGCATATGGGCCGTGGTCGTGGTCTTCGGAACAGCGATGGCGGTGTACGCGCAGAGTATGAGCGGTATTCCACTATCGGTGGAGAAAATATCCGACGGCGGGCAGCTCTACAGCGTGCTGCTGGTTGTGAATTCTCTATTCATCATCTTCTTCGAGCTGCCGATCAGCACTCTGACCGCCAAACTGAAATGGAATTACGCGCTGGGGCTGGGGATATTCGTCACCGGGCTCGGGCTCGCTGTCTGCGGCGCGGGTTCCAGTTGGACCGTGTGCATTATCGGATTCTTGCTCTTCTCGCTGGGGGAGGCAATTTTCATTCCGCAGGCGAGCGCCTCCATCGCCGATATCTCGACGCCTTCGGAGAACCCCAGATATCAGGGGTACCTCTCGGCTGCGCAATCGCTCGGGTTCGCGGTGGGGCCGGGCATCGGAGCCTTCGGTGCGCTGCATGACAGCGCGCTGTACTGGACACTCGTCGTCCAGATCTCGTTCGCCGCGGGTGCGGTGGCGGTAGTAGCAGGAATGTCCAAGGACAGGAGTTCGATTCGTGTCGAATAGCTCGGTATTGATCGTCGATCCCGTTAGTTCGGGAAAACTGTATCCCCGCGTGCTCGAGCGTTACGGGATCGAAACCATTCTCTTGGATACCGATCATGCGCTGGTCTCGGAATTCCGTACGGCTCCCACTCCGGGCGCTCTGAATTTCGCCGCTGATTTCGGAAATTCCTACGATTTGCTGTTGAAAATGTGCACGGATCGGTCGGTGAGCTATGTTATCGCCGGTTCCGAACCCGGTGTCGAATTGGCCGAGCGTCTGCGCGCCGATATTCCGGACTGCCCCGCCGGCGAGACGATTCTGCCGATGCGAAGATGGGATAAGCAGTACATGTTCGAGGCCCTGGCCGCCGCTGGGGTCCCGACGCTCACCACTCGGGCCGTCCCCCCGGGCGGGGACGCCGTACCGGCGGAAGCGGTCGCGGAAGTGCGCGCGGGTCGGAAACTCGTGGTGAAACCCGCCCGGGGCGCCGCCTCCGTCGGTGTCCGGTTGGTGGCGACCCCCGGTGAACTGTCCGACGCGGTATCGGCGATCACGGACGGCGCCGGCCTGTTCGGCGGTGCCTCGGCCGCCCTGATCCAGGAAATGTATCCCGCTCCGCGTGTGGAATACGCCGTGGACACCTTTTCCACTCCGGCGGGACACGAACTCGTCTGCGTCAGCGTGTACGACAAATGGGTCTCGGCATCAGGGGATTTCGTCTACGAGCGAGGCCGGTGGCTCGACCATGACGATCCGGTGGTGCGGGACGTGGCCGACTACGCGCGCCGGGTACTCGATGCCCTGGGCGTGCGGGTCGGACCGGCGCATATGGAGATCATGTCCGGCCCGCTGGGGCCCCGGCTGATCGATTTCGGCGCGCGCGCCCACGGAATCGGCCATCCGCAGCACACCCATCTGCTCACCGGTAACTCGCAGATCCACCGCGAATGCGAATACATCGCGGAACTCTTCGGGATACCTGTGCCCACCGCCGAGCGTGGGACGGGCTACGCGCTCTCCCGGCACGGCGCACTCGTGCTGCTGAGTATCGATCGGGAAGCTGTGTACCTGGGCGGGGCCGACGAGGAACTGGCGGAACTTCCCGGCGTACTGGAGGTCCGGATGGCGGCCGGGCCGGGCCGGACCTATCCGCCGACAAAGTCCATGATGGACTCGGTGGCGCTCGGTCTGGTGTTCGTCGTCGCCGACAGTGCCGACGAACTGGATTTCCGGTGCACCGAAGTCCGTAAGCGGGCCGGTGACTTCTTCGCACCGGTATGAGCTGGCGAGCGCCCGGGCCCGCTGGGCCCGGGCGCCGGTCGGCGATCGGTATCCGCCGGTCAGCGGTGCCGGGTACGGACGTGCCAGGTGCCGAGTAGCAGGATGGGCACCAGGATCAAGCCCCCGACCATGAGCAACATCCACAACTCGTCGAATTCGCCCCGGCCCGGTCCCTGCGCCGAATAGGCGACCGCATTCAGTGGTGGTGTCGCCAACCCCGGTGCGCTGAGCACGGATTCGTCGTCGTCGCCCGGTATATCTCCGACCCGTGCGTTCCGGTCGAGTGCGAATCCGTAGTCGAGCAGGCGGGCGGCCTGCTCCCACGGGCGGATCGGCAGTACATCGGCCTGCAGCAGGGTTACCGCCAGCCGGCGGCCGTCGCGCTCGGCGGCCGCGACGAAGGTCTGGCGGGCGTCGTCGGTGTAGCCGGTCTTCCCGCCGAGGGCGCCCGGATAGTTGTAGAGCAGGCCGTTGTCGTTGGCGATCGGGAACCCGGGATGATCCTGATCGCCGGGAATCTTCGGGTCGGGCGGGAAGCCCGGGAAGTCGAACTGCTCGGTATTGATCATCTCCGCGAACAGCGGGATCGACATGGCCTCACGGAACAGCAGCGACAGATCGTAAGCCGAGGTGCTCATCCCGGGGCCGTCCAGCCCGGACGGAGTGGCCGCGCGGGTGTCGTAGGCGTGCAGCGATTTCGCGAGGTCGTTCATCTTCACCACTGCCACCGTGTCGCCGCCCAGCTGCGCGGCCAGCGCATGCGCGGCGTCGTTACCGGAGGCCATCACCAGGGCATGCAGTAGTTGCCGGTTGGTATAGCGGCCGCCCGGGCCGATACCGACCCGGGTGCCCTCCACATCGGCATCGGCCTGAGTGCCCACGACGACCTTGTCCAGATCCAGGGTGCGCAGCGCGACGATCGACAACAGCACCTTGATGGTGCTGGCCGGGCGGTACCGGCCGTGTGGATCCTTGGTGGCCAGCACCGCGCCGGTGTCCAGGTCCGACACCATCCAGGCGGTCGCGGAGATATCAGCGGGTAGCGCGGGCGCCCCGGTGGGCAGGACCACCCCGCATTCCCCGAGCCGCTTCCCGCCGATCGGGGAATCGGGGACCGACAGCGGCGTCGGCGCGGCTTCGCCGGGTTCCGGGACCTCGGAGGCATCGATCGCCGGGGGTGGCTGCGTCTTCTGCGGGCAGGTGTCGGTAACCGGTGTGGTGAACGGAGTGGTGGTGGGTGGTGCGGGCTGCGCTGCCGCGGTCCCGCATACGGTGATCGGTCCGGCCGCTAGAACCGCGGCGGAGAGCACCGAGCCGAGCAGTCGGGCGGTGCGCTGGTGTTGCTGCCTGTTGTACATCGACGCCGAGCCTAGATGGCGCTGCCGGCTGTGGCCGCCCACAGCCGCGCACGGCCGGAGCGGATGCGGAGGTACGCCTGGAATCCCGGCGCGAGAGATGTACGCCACGGGCTCCCACCGGTGATATCGGTACCGTTCGATATTCCGGGTGGGCGCCGGTTCAGCCCAGCAGTACCGCGTACCCCGGTTTGATGATGTCGTCGATGATGCGCAGCCGCTCCGGGAACGGGATGAACGCCGACTTCATCGCGTTGATGGTGAACCGTTCCAGATCACTCCAGCCGTAGCCGAAGGTCTGGTGCAGTTTCAGCATCTCCCGGCTCATGGAGGTATCGCTCATCAGCCGATTGTCGGTGTTCACCGTCACCCGGAAGCGCAGCCGTGCCAGCAGGTCGAACGGATGCTTGTCCAGCGAGGGCACCGCGCCGGTCTGGACATTCGACGACGGGCACAACTCCAGCGGTACGCGGGTATCGCGCACATAAGCCGCCAGCCGGCCGAGCCGGGCATCCTCGATCGCGCCGGGCACCTCGATATCGTCGACGATGCGGACCCCGTGACCGAGCCGGTCACAGCCGCAGAACGCCAGCGCCTCATGGATCGACGGCAGGCCGAACGCCTCACCCGCGTGGATCGTGAAATGGGCGTTGCTGACCCGCATGTACTCGAAGGCGTCCAGATGCCGGGTGGGCGGGTATCCGGCCTCCGCACCCGCGATATCGAAACCGCAGACGCCCCGGTCGCGGAAACGGATCGCCAGTTCCGCGATCTCGCGGGACCGTGCCGCGTGCCGCATGGCGGTCAGCAGACAGCGCACCACGATGGGCTGCCCGGCCGCGGCGGCGGCCGCCTCGCCCGCGGCGAACCCGGCCAGTACGTGTTCGACCACCTCGTCGAGGGTCAGGTCCTGTTCGAGATGCTGTTCGGGCGCGAACCGCACCTCGGCGTAGACCACACCGTCCGCGGCCAGGTCTTCGGCGCATTCACGGGCCACCCGGTGCAATCCCGCGGGGGTCTGCATCACCGCGACGGTATGGGTGAAAGTCTCCAGGTAGCGTTCCAGCGAACCGCTGTCGGCCGCGTCCCGGAACCAGTGCGCCAGCGATTCGGCGTCCTGGGCGGGTAGGTCGTATCCGCAGTCCGCGGCCAGTTCGAGCACGGTGGCCGGCCGCAGACCACCGTCGAGGTGATCGTGCAGCAGAGCCTTCGGCGCCCGGCGCAGCGTTACGAGATCCAGCGGCAAGGGTCCGGTCATGTATCGACGGTATCGCCGAATGTCGCGCCGGTCAGCCGGATGCCCCGAAACGTTCCGCCTCTTCGGCTACCGCTCACCCGGAATTACCCCCGTGGTCAGCGGCCGGATGCGGATGCGGGTGCGCGGTACCGAGACCCGAGCGGGCGGGTGGGTGCCCGGAATGCCGGTGCGGGTTCCAGCGGTGGTCGCGGTGCCGATCGGGGCCGATCCGGTCGAGGACCAGTGGTCCGCGGGTGGGGCCGCCGGTGGATTCCGCGTCGACGGTGATCGTTTCGGCCAGTGCCTCGAACGCGCGGGGAAACGCTTCGGGGGTGTCGGTGTGCAGGGTGAGCAGGGGTTGCCCGGCGGTGACCCGATCGCCCGGTCCGGCGTGCAGCCGGATCCCCGCGCCGGCTTGGACGGGATCGCCCTGCCGGGCGCGCCCGGCGCCCAGCCGCCAGGCCGCGATGCCGACGCCGCGCGCGTCGAGGCGGGTCAGGATGCCGGAGGACGGGGCGGACAGGGTTTCGGTATGGGCGGCGGCGGGCAGCGGTGCGGCGGGGTCACCGCCCTGGGCGCGGATCATCGCCCGCCAGTGGTCCATGGCGCGGCCGTCGGCCAGCGCTTCGGCCGGGTCGGCGTCCAGACCCGCCAGTGCCACCATTTCGCGCGCCAGGGTCACGGTGAGCTCCACGACGTCGGCCGGTCCGCCGCCCGCGAGCACCTCCACGGCTTCGGCGACTTCGAGTGCGTTGCCCGCGGTGCGGCCCAGCGGAGTGTCCATCGCGGTGAGCAGGGCCACGGTCTCGACACCGGCATCGGCGCCGAGTTCGACCATGGCGGTGGCCAGCGCGTATGCCTCCTCCCGGGTGCGCATGAACGCGCCCGAGCCGACCTTCACATCGAGTACCAGAGCGGCGGTGCCCTCGGCGATCTTCTTGCTCATGATCGAAGCGGCGATCAGTGGGATGGACTCGACGGTGCCGGTGGTGTCGCGCAGCGCGTAGAGACGTTTGTCGGCGGGAGCCAGGTCGGCACCGGCCGCGCAGACCACGCAGCCGGCGGCCGGGTCGGTGAGGATCTCGCGCATCCGGTCCGGCCCGATATCGGCCCGCCAGCCGGGGATCGATTCCAGTTTGTCCAGGGTGCCGCCGGTATAGCCCAATCCGCGTCCGGACAGCTGCGGCACCGCGGCGCCGCACGCCGCCACCAGGGGAGCCAGCGGCAGGGTGATCTTGTCACCCACGCCGCCGGTGGAGTGTTTGTCCACCGTCGGCCGGGGGAGATCGGTGAAATCCAGGCGGCGGCCCGATCGGAGCATGGCCTCGGTCCAGCGCGCGGTCTCACGGCGATTCATCCCGCGCAGCACGATCGCCATGGCCAGAGCGGCCATCTGCTCGTCGGCCATTTCGCCCCGGGTGAAAGCGGCTATGGCCCAATCGATCTGCGCGTCGGACAGTTCGCCGCCGTCGCGTTTGGCGCCGATGATCGATACCGCGTCGTGTGCCGTCACGCCCTCAGTCTGGCAGCGTCGGTGTTGCGGTGCCGGGGTTCGGCGGGGCGGCGCTACTCCTGGAGGGCGCGCAGCGTTTCGAGGCGGTGCTGCACCGTGGGGCCGGTCGGGGTGACGATGATCTCGTCCGCGCCGGTGTCCTTCGCCAGTGTCTCGAGCCGGTCGAGGACCTGATCGCGAGTGCCGATCGCCTGGTCGGCATTGCGGTCGTCGACGAACGCGTTCTCCGCGTCCGACCACGCGTACTCCTGCGCTTCGGCCAGCGTCGGGATCCGCTGGGGTAGTTGCCCGGTACGCATCCGCAGCTGGACCAGGCTCTGCGGAAGGGTTCGCAGGCGGGCCTCCGCCGCGGAATCGGCGACCACGGTCGCCACGGCCAGCATCGAATGCGGTTCGCTGAGCACCTCGGAGGGCCGGAACTCGCTGCGATACAGGTCGAAGACCAGCGGGGTGTTGCGCCCACCGGCGAAATGATGGGCGAAGGCGAACGGCAACCCCATCATGGCGGCCAGCCGGGCACTGAAATCACTCGAACCGAGCAGCCACATCTCGGGGGAGTCGCCGTGGCCGGGCACCGCCTGGATACGGTCGCCCTGCCCGCCGCGCAACGGCGGAATCGTCCCGAAGTAGGCCAGCAGTTCCACCACCTGTTTCGGGAAGTCCTCCACGGCCTCGGCCGCGGCACCGCGCCGAATGGTCGCCGAGATGAGCGGATCGGTACCGGCGGCGCGGCCCAGCCCCAGGTCGATGCGGTCGCCGTAGAGCGCGACCAGGGTGCCGAACTGTTCGGCGACCACCAGCGAGGAGTGATTGGGCAGCATCACTCCGCCGGAACCCACCCGGATCCGTTCGGTCGCCGCGGCCACCGCGGCGATCAGCACCGGCGGCGCCGAGCTGGCGATTCCCGGCATCCCGTGGTGCTCGGCCACCCAGAACCTGCGGAACCCCAGCCGCTCGGCCTCGCGGGCGACGGTGAGGGTGTCGGCGAGCGCCTGCCGATGCGATCCATCGGCGGCGACGGCGGCCAGGTCGAGGACGGAGCGGGGAACTGTCATACCGGGACCAACCCGTGCGATAGCGCGAGGATTCCACAGCTTCCAGGGCTGGGTGTCGACCGGTGCACTTTCCTGCTGCCGATTCCGCCGCGGCGCGACCTCACCGCGTGCCTCCGACGGACCCGCCTGCCGTCGGGCCGGAGTTCGGCGGCAGGTATTCGATCCGGAAGCGCGGTGTCGGCTCCGGCCAGCGGCCAGGTAGCCAGGTAGCCGGAGTTCGGCGGCAGGTATTCGATCCGGAAGCGCGGTCTCAGCTCCGGCCGGCGGCCAGGTCGCCGGGGCCGAAGGCGTCGGCCAGTAGCCGTCCCAGCTGGACCGGCCCGTCCCGGTGGTCGACCAGCAGTTCCTTTCCGCCGAATTCGTAGAGCACCTGGCGGCAGCGGCCGCAGGGCAGCAGGACCTCCCCCCGGGAGTCGCAGACCGAGACCGCGATCAGTCGCCCGCCGCCCGCGGCTCTGTTGTTGCCGACCAGCACGCATTCCGCGCACAGCCCCAGCCCGTAGGAGACGTTCTCGACATTGCAGCCGACCGAGACCGCGCTGCCGTCCCAGCCGGCCGCCCCCACCGGAAACCCGGAGTAGGGGGCGTAGGCGCGTCGCATCGCGATATGCGCGCTGGTGCGGAGAAGATTCCAATCGATATCCATTGCTGCTCCCGCGTCCGTGGGCGACCCATCGGGTCCCGACCCAGCCTGCCGTATCACCGTGTCCGCTGCGCGGTTGCGCGCACGATCCGCTCCGACCGGATGTGAAACACGTCGTATCGCTCGGAGATATGTAATGTGCCCGGCCGCCCGGTCCGGGGCCCGTCACCAGGAAGGTGCGAATGACGCTTCCCAGGTTCCTCATCGTCATGGTGTATTCGAAACTGCTGTTGTCCAAGCTCGACGCCTACGGCAAGGTCGAGGTGCGGTTGGAGTACCGGATCGTGCCCGATCACGAGGCCGATCCCACCATCGGCAAGTACCCGCAGAGCGCACTGGCCAGCCAGGCCCTGCTCGGGCGGGTGCCCGGCGATATCGTCGATACCGTTTTCAACTACGAAGCCGTGCGGCTGCGGGTCGAGTCGATTCACGAAGGCGACTGATCCGCGGGGGTCCACCGGCGGCCCGGCTCCCGTACAACGGCCGGTGGACCCGAATTTCTCGCTCGGCACGGACCTCGCAGCACCTCCGGGCCGGTGTCCTGCTCGCAATTCCGCCGATATTGCCGAAAAGCCTTTCGCGCGGAGGCGATCTATCGGCTACTCTCGAGTAACTTGTCCTCGTGAACTGAGACATTTTGCACATTGCCGCCGCGCGCAATGGCGACATCGACATTGTGAGCTCGCGTGCGCGTCGTAAATCGCACGCCGGGATCGCTCGCCTGCGTGACGATGTGAAATGCGCTGCACACCAGGGATTTGCGGAACAATACGGTGCCGCGCCAGGGTTCTGGAAGTAGGTGATGAAGGGCGCGACGAACCCGCCGCGGAACCCCTCCACCGCCTGACAAAGGTAAACCTAACCTGCGTGATCTGGGCGCAACGCGCCGCACGCCGAATTAGTTCCCCGATTGTCGGAGGATTAGAGTCCAGAACAGATCGGTTCAGGTTCGGCGGCGGCGAGCCCATCGACAGCGGCCCCGGAGTCGGCCCCTGTCGGCCGTGGGTTGGTACGCCACCGAAATCCCGGCCCGCCACACCGGTGCCGGGTCTGCGACCGGGTCCATCAACGATGTTGGAGGCACCGAAACTCTATGGCCACGATAGAAGCTCCGGCTCAGCCGAAGCGCAAAACGCTGTACCGAGGCGACCCCGGAATGTGGTCCTGGGCCCTGCACCGGATCACCGGTGTCACGGTTTTCTTCTTCCTTTTCGTGCACGTCCTGGACACCGCGCTCGTACGGGTCAGTCCGGAGATGTACGACGACGCGATCGCGATCTACAAGACCCCGATCGTCGCGCTCATGGAGATGGGCCTGGTCTTCTGTGTGCTGTTCCACGCGCTCAACGGAGTGCGAGTGATCCTGGTGGACTTCTGGTCCAACGGTCCCCGCTATCAGAAGCAGATGCTCTGGGGCATCATCGGGCTGGTGGTCGTGCTCCTGGTGCCCTCGATCGGCCGCATGTTCTACCTACTGTTGACGGAGCACTGAGCCATGTCCGCACCTGTTCTCGGTAAGTCCCACGACCGTCCGGCGAGCCTGGATCTGCCCCGCTCCCCGCGTTCGCACGCCAGCGGGAACTTCGAGAAGTACGCGTGGCTGTTCATGCGCTTCTCCGGCCTCGCGCTCATCGTGCTGGTCTTCGGCCATATGACGATCATGCTGCTGCTCGACGGCGGCGTTAAACGGCTGAACTTCGCCTTCGTCGCCGGCCGGTGGTCCAGCCCGTTCTGGCAGATCTGGGATCTGGCCATGCTGTGGCTGGCGCAGCTGCACGGCGGCAACGGTGTGCGCACCGTGATCGCCGACTACTCGCGCAAGGATTCGACCCGGTTCTGGCTGAACACGCTGCTGGTGCTGTCGATGATCCTGATCATGGGCGTGGGCACCTACGTCATCTTCACCTTCGACCCCAATATCAGTTAGGAACGGGCCACCTCGCATGAGTGAGCGCAGCGAACGAACCGACGCCGCAGGTGAGAGCAGCGAACGAACCAGCGGATCCGTTGAATCCCGACCTGTTCAGGAGCACCGCTACGACGTCGTGATCGTCGGCGCCGGCGGCGCGGGTATGCGTGCGGCCATCGAGGCCGGCCCGCGGGCGCGTACCGCGGTGCTGACCAAGCTGTACCCCACCCGCAGCCACACCGGCGCGGCGCAGGGCGGTATGTGCGCGGCACTGGCCAACGTCGAAGAGGACAACTGGGAGTGGCACACCTTCGACACCGTCAAGGGTGGTGACTACCTGGTCGACCAGGACGCGGCGGAGATCATGGCCAAAGAGGCGATCGACGCGGTGCTGGACCTGGAGAAGATGGGTCTGCCGTTCAACCGCACGCCCGAGGGCAAGATCGACCAGCGCCGGTTCGGCGGGCACACCCGTGACCACGGCAAGGCCCCGGTCCGGCGTGCCTGCTACGCCGCCGACCGCACGGGTCACATGATCTTGCAGACGCTGTACCAGAACTGCGTCAAACACGACGTCGAGTTCTACAACGAATTCTACGTGCTGGACCTGGTACTGACCGATACCGATCGCGGCCAGGTCGCCACCGGCGTGGTCGCCTACGAGCTGTCCACCGGTGAGCTGCACGTCTTCCACGCGAAGTCGATCGTCTTCGCCACCGGCGGTTCGGGCCGGATGTACAAGACCACCTCCAACGCGCACACGCTCACCGGTGACGGTATGGCGATCGTGTTCCGCAAGGGGCTGCCGCTCGAGGATATGGAATTCCACCAGTTCCATCCGACAGGTCTGGCGGGTCTGGGGATCCTGATCTCCGAAGCGGTTCGTGGTGAGGGCGGCATCCTGCGCAACGCCGACGGCGAGCGTTTCATGGAGCGCTACGCGCCCACCATCAAGGACCTCGCGCCGCGCGATATCGTCGCCCGCTCGATGGTGCTCGAGGTGCTCGAGGGCCGCGGCGCCGGACCGAACAAGGATTACGTCTACATCGACGTGACCCACCTCGGCGAGGATGTGCTCGAGGAGAAACTGCCCGATATCACCGAGTTCGCCCGCACCTACCTCGGTGTGGACCCGGTGAAGGAACTGGTGCCGGTATTCCCCACCTGCCACTACGTGATGGGCGGTATCCCCACCCGGATCGAGGGTGAGGTGCTCAAGAACAACACCGATATCGTGCCCGGCCTGTACGCCGCCGGCGAATGCGCCTGCGTCTCGGTGCACGGCGCGAACCGCCTCGGCACCAACTCGCTGCTCGATATCAATGTGTTCGGCCGCCGCGCGGGTATCGCCGCCGCGGAATACGCACACCGCGCCGAATTCGTCGAGATGCCGGAGCAGCCGGCGCAGATGGTGCAGGACTGGCTGACGCTGATCCTGTCCGACCACGGCAACGAGCGGGTCGCCGATATCCGCACCGAACTGCAGCGGTCGATGGACAACAACGCCTCGGTGTTCCGCACCGAGGACACCCTCAAGCAGGCTCTCACCGATATTCACGCGCTCAAGGAGCGCTACGCCCGGATCACGGTGCAGGACAAGGGCAAACGCTACAACAGCGATCTGCTCGAGGCCGTCGAGCTCGGCTTCCTGCTGGAGCTGGCCGAAGTCACGGTGGTCGGGGCGCTCAACCGCAAGGAGTCGCGTGGCGGGCACGCGCGCGAGGACTACCCGGACCGCGACGACGTGAACTTCATGCGGCACACGATGGCCTACAAGGAGGGCGCGGATCTTCTCTCCGATATCCGGCTCGACTTCAAGCCGGTGGTGCAGACCCGTTACGAGCCGATGGAGCGTAAGTACTGATGACCGCTGTAGCCGAGAATCCGACGGCCGCGAACCCGGCGCCGGTCCCCGAGGGGTCGACCATGGTCACCGTCAAGGTGGCACGGTTCAACCCGGAGGACGGTCAGGGCCAGCGCTGGGAGTCGTTCCAGGTGCCCGCGCTGTCGACGGACCGATTCCTGAACCTCCTCATCTACATCAAGTCCTATCTGGACGGCACTCTCACCTTCCGGCGCTCCTGCGCGCACGGCGTGTGCGGGTCCGACGCGATGCGGATCAACGGGGTCAACCGGCTGGCCTGCAAGGTTCTGATGAAGGACATGCTGCCGAAGAACGGTAAGCCGGTCACCATCAGTGTCGAGCCCATTCGCGGCCTGCCGGTCGAGAAGGATCTGGTCGTGGACATGGAGCCGTTCTTCGACGCGTTCCGGGCGGTGAAGCCGTATCTCATCACCTCCGGTAACGAGCCGACCTACGAGCGGATCCAGAGCCAGGCCGACCGGGCCCGGTTCGACGACACCACCAAGTGCATCCTGTGCGCCTGCTGCACCACCTCCTGCCCGGTGTACTGGACCGACGGCAGCTACTTCGGCCCGGCCGCGATCGTGAACGCGCACCGCTTCATCTTCGACAGCCGTGACGAGGCCGCCCGGGAGCGCCTGGACATCCTCAACGAGGTCGACGGTGTGTGGCGCTGCCGCACCACCTTCAACTGCACGGATGCCTGCCCGCGCGGTATCGAGGTCACCAAGGCCATCCAGGAGGTGAAACGGGCTCTGCTGTTCGCGCGCTGAGCCCGCGCCTGCCGACAGAACCGCTCCCGTGCCCAGCACGGGAGCGGTTCTGCTTTGCCGGTCATTTGTATTCAGTCACACGAACTTGATAATTCGGGTACCCGAACTTACCATTTCGAATGGAAGGCGGTGGTTCGGAATGCAGGTGTTTCCCCGGATCGCCGCTGTGCTCGCGGCCTGCGGCCTCACCGTCGTGCTCACCGCGTGCGATACGTTCCACCTGCCGCGCACCGGTGAGCCGGTCGTCGCCACCACCTTCACCGTGCTGGCCGATATCGCCTCGAATGTCGCGGGCGGGTACGTCGAAGTCCAGTCGCTCACCAAACCCGGTGCCGAGATCCACGGCTACGAACCCACGCCGGGCGATATCAAACGCGCCGCCAAGGCCGACCTCATCCTGGACAACGGAATGAACCTGGAGGCCTGGTTCGGGCAGTTCGTGGCCGATCTCGATGCCGAGCACGTCACCGTGAGCGAGGGAGTCGCCTCGGTGCCGATCACCTCCGACGCCTACGCCGGAAGACCCAATCCGCACGCCTGGATGTCGCCGCTGAACGTGCGGACCTACGTGGACAACATCGTCACCGCCTTCTCCCGGCTCGTCCCCGAACACGCGGCGATCTTCCGGGCCAACGGTGACACCTACAAACAGCAGTTGCAGCAGGTCCACGACGAGCTCGTCGCCGACCTCGCCACGCTGCCGCGACGCCAACGCGCGCTGGTCACCTGCGAAGGCGCCTTCTCCTACCTGGCCCGCGACGCCGGGCTCTCGGAGTACTACATCTGGCCGGTCAACGCCGAACAGCAGGCCACCCCACAGCAGATCACCCGGGTGATCGAATATGTCCGTGACCACGAGGTCCCGGCGGTGTTCTGCGAATCCACCGTCTCCGACGCCCCGATGCGCCGGGTGGTCGAGGCCACCGGGGCACGGTTCGGCGGGGTGCTCTACGTGGACTCGCTGTCGGCCGCCGACGGCCCGGTGCCGACCTATCTGGACTTGATCCGGCACGACGCCGAGACCATAGCCGCAGCACTCACCGGGAGCAGGTCATGACAGTCCCCGCGATCGACGTCGACGGCGTCACCGTCTACTACGGCGAAGTCCAGGCACTGGACCAGGTCCGGCTGACCGTGGACGCCGGCCGCGTGTGCGCGCTCATCGGGATGAACGGGTCCGGTAAATCGACCCTGTTCAAAACCCTGATGGGGATGATCACCCCGGATCGCGGCACCGTCCGGATCGGCGGTGCCAAACCGGTGGCGGCCCGGCGGGCCGGTCTGCTCGGTTATGTACCGCAGAACGAGGCCGTGGACTGGTCGTTCCCGCTGTCGGTGCGCGATGTGGTGACCACCGGCCGGTACGGGCGGATGGGGTTCACCCGGCGCGCGAGCCGGGCCGATCGGGCCGCGGTGGACGAGGCGCTGGCGCGAGTGGAACTGACCGATCTCGCCGACCGCCAGATCGGGCGGCTCTCCGGTGGTCAGCGCAAACGCGCGTTCGTCGCCCGGGGTATCGCGCAAGGCGCGCGGATCCTGCTGCTCGACGAACCGTTCGCCGGAGTGGACAAGCGGTCCGAGGCGACGATTACCGGCCTGCTGAAGGAACTCACCGCAGACGGGGCGACCGTGCTGATCTCCACACATGATCTGCACGCCCTGCCCGGATTGGCCGACGAAGCCGTGTTGTTGATGCGACGCGTACTCGTACACGGCGCCCCCGAGGAGGCCCTGCGGCCGGAGAACCTCGCTCTCGCCTTCGGCCTCGATGTCATCGGACAGCGGTGAGTGTGATGGACCTGCTCGAATTCCTCCTCGAACCGATGCGTTACGCGTTCATGGTGCGCGCGCTCACCGCCAGCGTCGTCGCGGCGATCGTCTGTGGTCTGCTGTCCTGCTGGCTGGTACTGGTGGGCTGGTCCCTGATGGGGGACGCCGTATCGCACGCGGTATTGCCGGGAGTGGTGCTCGCCTATATCGCGGGGGTCCCGTTCGCCGTGGGTGCGGTGATCTTCGGGTTCCTCGCGGTCGGGTTGATCGGATTGGTCCGCGATACCAGCCGGGTGAAGGAGGACGCCGCCATCGGCATCGTGTTCACCACCCTGTTCGCGTTCGGTCTGGTGCTCATCTCAGTGACCCCGAGCAATACCGATCTCAACCACATCATCTTCGGCAACCTGCTGGGTGTGAGCCAGGAGGAGCTGGTCCAGATCGCCGGGCTGGCCGCTCTGGTCTTCGCCGCGCTCGTGCTCAAACGCCGTGATTTCACGTTGTACGCCTTCGACCCCACCCACGCGTATGCGCTCGGGCTGAGCCCGCGGGTCCTGGGTGCGACCCTGCTCGGCCTGCTCGCGCTGACCTCGGTGGTGGCGCTGCAGGCGGTGGGCGTGATCCTCGTGGTCGCGATGCTGATCACCCCCGGCGCGACGGCCTACCTGCTCACCGATCGGTTCGGGCGGATGCTGGTGATCGCCCCCGCGCTGTCGGCGATCTGCGCTGTCACCGGCCTGTACGTGAGCTACTACGCGGATACCGCGCCCGGCGCCACCATCGTGCTGGCCCAGGGCGCGGCGTTCACCGTCGTGTACCTGTTCGCGCCGCGGCAGGGGCTGATCGGTTCCAGGTTGGCCGCCGGGCGTCGCCGGGCCCGCGGCGCGTCCGCGGAGACTCCCACCGAAGTTGCTGTCGAATCGGGCTCCTGAGCGGCTTCACGGGAAGGCATCCTCGAACGGGGCGGCTCGCCGCCAGTTCTCGCCCGCGAGCACCACATGGTCCAGGAAGCGCAGACCCACCGTCCGCGCCGCCACGGCCAGCAAGGTGCTGGCACGGCGGTCGTCCGGGCTGGGGGTCGGATCGCCGGAAGGGTGATTGTGCGCCAGCGCGAAGGCCCGGCCGTCGTGACGCAGGACCGTGTTCAGGATTTCGCGGACCGGTACGGCCACCTCGTCGATGGCACCCTCGGCGACGAAGACCCGCTGCCGCGGCCGATTGCGCGCATCGCAGATCAGCACCAGTAGCCGCTCCACCCGGGCGCCCGCGAACAGCGGTGCGGCTTCCCGGGCCACATCGCCGGCCCGCAGCAGTGGAACCGGAGCCTGTGTACCGGCGCGGGCCCGGGCGGCGAGCTGGAACGCGGCGGCGATCGCCGCGGCCTTGGCCACCCCCACCCCGGGCTGGCGCAGCAGTTCCTCCGGGCGAGCCGAGGCCAGCCCGCCGACTCCGCCGAACGCGGTGAGCAGCGCGAACGCGAGTTCGACAGCGTTCTCGCCGCGGCGGCCCTGGCCGAGCAGCAATGCGAGCAATTCGCCGTCGTTCAACGCCTGCGGGCCGAGCGAGCTCAGACGTTCGCGCGGTCGCTGCGCCACGGGCAGATCGGTGATCGGTACCGGCATGAATCCCCCTCCAGACTCCGTACGTCCGGATCATGCCAGCGGGGACCGACAATTTTCGGCGGCTTCGGTCAGGTCGGCGAGCTGCGGGGGCGGGATCAGCCGTCGACCGCCGCGGGCTGAGGGGAACGGTCGAGTGCCGACGCGGCCAGCCGTTCGAAATGCCGTAGCTGGCGCTCGTGCACCACGATCCGGCGCAAAGCCTCGTGAATGGTCGCCTTGCTCGTCGCCGTGCCCATGATGGCCCCGGCAGCCACCAGCAGGTCCTGATCCAGCTCGATCCGCACTGTCGGCATGCGTCCTCCTTCGTACATCCGCCCTGGTGCTACGGCGTGGCGCCGACACCCCGGCAAGCCGGGCGATGGCTACGCAAACGAACGCCGCTGGCCCGTCAGTTTGCCCAGTTGCCGCCGGTTTATCGACCGAATGTCACGCCGTGTGTCCACATCGAGACCTAATCGGGCACGGCTGGGCAGAGCCCATCGACAGACCGCGCGGCAGGAGCGAAGGCCGAGGTACGCCTGACAGCGCGGTGCCCGGCCCTGCGCCGGTACCGCCGCCGCGGTCGGCCCCGGTCATCGGGTCAGAGCGGAGTGAGCCGGGACTCGAAATTGCGTTCGAGTTCGCGCCAGGCGCGAGATTCGGCGTCGAAGGGCGGGTTGGGCGCCATCCGGGTCGGATCGGGGTTGAGCAGGTAGGACACGTACCACCCGAGCGGGGTCGACTTGGCCAGGGCCCGCTCCACCGCATCGTCGTCGGCGTAGTCGGCGGCATCGGAGAACAGCTCCAGCACCAGGTCCAGCTGCTCGGTATCCACCGCTTCCGGTCCCTCGGCCAGGTCGTCGGCCAGGCCGGGAAGCACGTAGACGTTCTCCTCGGTGACCTCGACCTCCAGCGACCCGTCGATGGCCGCCGTCTGCACTTCGGCGTAGGTGCTGATCCGGGACAGATCGTGCTCGTGGTCGTCGGCGAGATACCGTGCAAGTGCACGTTCACTGCCGAACACCGAGATGGAGTTCTCGGTGCCGAGGAAAATCGGTTCGTCGTCGAGGTAGCAGCGCAGGGTGAAGTACTCGGTATCGGCCGTCACGATCTTGACGGGGTCGATGCCCACTTCCTCCCAGAACGTGAGTTCCGCGTCGTCATCGTCGTCCGCATCGTCCTCGTCCAGATCGACGGGTTCGAAATCGCTGTCGTCGTCGGTATCGGCCGCATCGTCGGCGTCGACCACGTTCTCCTCGGCGGCCAGCAATTCGGCCTCGGCCACGGCGACGGCCTCAGCGTCGACCTCGGGCACCCGTACCACCGAATCGATGGCATCGAGCACATCGTCCCAGCTCTTGGCCACCGCCGCGCCGATCCGATCCCACAGCTCCTCGCCTTCTCGACCCGCGAACATATGGGTGCCGCCGGCCAGCGCCCCCAGCGACGGGTGCGAACCGAAGAATTTGGTGACAGTATCCAGTTCGCAGACTTCGCCGATATTGCGCACCATGGCCAAGGTGTCTTCCAACTCGGCGACGGTGTCCACATCGGGTTCACCCGCGGCCAGTTCCGGCACCCCGACCAGGTCGAAGGAGTAGTTGTCGTCGGGCTCGAGCTCGGCCGCCGCCAGGCCCGCGACCACCTTCCACGCCGGATGATCGATCAGGTCGTTATCGGAGTCGGTCCGGATGAAGGCCGCTAGTTCGGCCACGGACTCGAAGCCGTAGAGGGCATCCTCATGCCCTAGGAACGCCTCCCACTCGTCGTCACCGTCACGCCAGCGCGGTGCCCACAGGGTGACAAGATCGCCGTCGGTCAAACCGAGCTCGATCGGGACGATGTCTCCAGAAGCCATACGCGGAAGCCTAATAGGTCCGGCTGGGCGGAGCCCACCCCTGGTTCGCGCACGGCCTCGGCGGAGGCGGCGGGACGCCCCTCCGCGGGCCGCGCAAGGCCGTGACGCGAACGGAAATGCGTTCGGTCTGTTGCCCGATCAGGTGCCGTCGGGTCCGGTTCCGGTCGTCTCGACCACTGCCTGCGGGGCCGGTGTGAACGATTCGTTCAGCGTGGCAACAACCTCCGAGCGGCGGCCGCCCGCATCCTCGGCGGCCTGCCGGCACGCCGAGATGATGAGTTGTGCCGCTTCGGTGGGCGGTAGCGCGGTCACTGCTTCGGTCAGCTGCAAATTCACCAGCGCGCCGTCGCTGTCGACCTCGGCGGTGATCATGCCGTCCTCGGTGCTGAAGTGGCCACGGACCTGTTTGAGTCCGTACAGCGCCGCTTCGAGCGCCTCGAGTTTCCGCGTGGCGCCGGCGACCAGGGCGTCCATCTCCGCGCTCATACATGCCTCCTGGATACGAGCGGGGATCCGCCGTGGTGGTACCGCGTACTCCGGGTGCTCATACCGGCCTCATCCAGCTGGTCCGGCCGGTATCGGCATCGTCCATCCGGTCCAGTTCGTCGACCGCCTGCTGCCGGGTGGGCAGTCCGAGCCGGTCCAGGATCTCGGCGGGCATCCCGTTCTCCGCGAGCATTTCCCGGCGCTTGGCCTTGGCGGCGATGGTGGAACGGCGGGTCAGGCGCAGGATCTCGTCGGCGAGAGCCTGTGCGCCGTAACGGTATTCACTTCGTTCGAATTTGATCTCCACCGGCATGCCCTGGTCGGTGGCGCGTACCGACAGGGTGCCGGCCCGATTGCGGCTCGCCGCCATCGTGACATTCGGCACCTCGGGAACCTGCTGCTCACTCATAATTCTGTCCACTCGTCATGATCGGATGTCCGCGCCCCCGGAACGGGTGCCCTCTGCTGCGTGCGTTTCATTCCGTGGGCCGGTAGAACCCGAGGAATTCCATCCCGCTGTTCTCCGTCCGAACCGAACTGATCTGCACCGGATCACCGGCCTCGATCAACTGCCCGTTGCCGATCACCATCGCCACGTGGCCGTCCCATACCGCCAGATCGCCCGGAGCGAGGTCACCGGGCGACACCGGGGTGGCCCCATTGGCCTGCTCGTGGGCCAGCCGGGGGATCTCCACACCGGCCTCGCCGTAGGCGTATTTGGTCATACCGCTGCAGTCCAGCCCGGAGCCCGGGGTGTTGCCACCCCAGACATACGGTGTGCCCAGGGTGCCCAGCGCCGACTTGACCGCGGTGGCAGCCTTCTCGTTCGGTGCCTCCACCACGCTGCCGTCCGGCAGGGTGACCTTCACACCTTCGCCCTCGGCGGTGGCACCCGCTGCGGTGGTCGTCTTCTTGGGGGTCCCGGAGCTGGTGGTGGAGCCGCTGGGGCTCGACGACATGGCGGTGCTCATCATCGAGCCGGCCACTCCGGCCGCATTGCTCAGGCCCGAGGCCACGGTGGAAACGGCCTGGGTACTCACCGGCGCGGTACTCGCCGCCGACGGGGTGGTCGGTGGCGGGGTGAGTTCGTTCATCGATGCGGTCTGGGTCTGCAAGTCGTTCTGTACCCGGCCCACGACGCCCAACGCTTGGCCCAGATGGTCGATCGCGGACCCCACCAGCAGCGATATACCCGCCGGGGTACCCAGGGCGGGTGCCGCCGCGGCGGCGGTGTTCACGAACGACTGCGCGATGGCGGTCAGGTCTTTGTTGCCGGTCTCCACATGAGCCGCGGCCTGGCCCATCACCGTCGCCATCTCGTTGCCGCGATCGGAGATGGTCGCGGCAGACGTCTGGACGCGCAACGCCTTGGAGGTCGCGGCGTCCGCGCCGGTGCCGTCCCAGGCGGTGTTCATCTGGTTGATTCCGTTGCGGCCCAGCGAGTGGACCTGATCGATGGCCGTGGACGCGGCGCGTAGCGCGTCGCCGGGGCCCCCGGTGGCCAGCGCGCCGGTGCCGAAACTGGCGAGTAGATCGAAAATCGGCTTGGCCAGCGTATTGATATCGATCACCGGGTCACTCCCCGGCGGCACCGCGCAGGGCGGCCGCGTTGCTGGTATCGGCCTCGGCGTAACTCACCGCGGCCACGCCCGCCGCTCCGCTCATCGTGCCCAGAACCGCGGACAATTGGCCGATCGTCGCCATATGACCGGCGTGCGCGGACGCGTACGCCGCCAGGAAATCGCCACCGATCAACCCGAAGATCGGCCCCAGGATCGTGGGCGCCGCACCCGATGCCCCGGTCCCCGCCGCGGCGAGTTCGGCGGCCATCACCCCGGCGGTGGTGCCGTAGGCCGCGATGCCCTGGGCATCGGCTGAGATGTTCACCATCAGAGGTTCCCCCATCGACTTCGTTAACGGGCAGAGTATGTCATCCACCGGTTTCGACGCATCGGCTTCCCGCACGGTTCCCCGAAAACCGAACCCGTGGAAACTCGCGGCGAGGCCACCCCGCTCGCCCCTTCGACTTTATCGTTCCCTCATGCGCACGCACACGCTGGATCATCCGCTCGTGGCGATACTGCTCACCACGCTCCGCGACGAACACACACCCGATCCCGCCTTCCGGGCCGCCCTGCGGGATCTGTCCAGACTCCTGGTCTACGAGGCGCTGCGCGACGCTCCCGTGGAACATTTCGACATCACCACCCCGGTCGCGGCCACCCTGGGTGTGCGGCTGGCCCGGCCGCCGCTGCTGGTACCGGTGCTGCGGGCCGGACTCGGCATGGTCGGCGCGGCCACCGATCTGATCCCCGACTCGCAGGTGGGGTTCGTCGGTGTCGCCCGTAACGAGGAGACCCACCGGCCGGTGCCGTATCTGCAGTCATTGCCCGACGATCTCTCGGCGACGCCCGTCATGGTCCTGGACCCGATGCTGGCCACCGGCGGATCCATGTTGCACACACTGGGTCTGCTGGCCGACCGCGGCGCGCTCGACATCACCGCCGTCTGCGTGGTGGCGGCTCCGGAAGGGATAGCGGCACTGGCGGGTTCGGGTTATCCGGTCCGGCTGGTGACAGCCGTGATCGACGACCGGCTCAACGACGACGCCTATATCGTGCCCGGGCTCGGAGACGCCGGGGACCGGCAGTTCGGGCCACGCTGAACTCGTTCAGCCGGCCAGTGTGCGGCAGTAGGCGCGCAGCTCCGAAAGCTGCTCCCGCGCGGTATCGCGGCCGGTTCGCAACCCGGCGGGACCGGACACCCGGTGGACCACCTCCAGATAGCATTTGAGTTTCGGTTCGGTGCCCGAGGGCCGGACGACCATGCGCACTCCGTCACCGGTGAACACCAGTGCGTCGGTACGCATCCGGCCTCGCGACGCCGACATATCGGTGTATTCGACCGCGGTTCCGGCCAGTGTCCGCGGTGGTGCGGCACGCAACGCGTTCACCACCTCGGCGGCCGCCCGCTGGTCCGGCAGGCGTAGCGAGACCTGATCGCCGGCGTGCACCCCGAATTCGACCGCCAGATCGTCGAGTTCGTCGTACAGGGTGCGACCGCTGGCGCGCAGGCGCGCCACCAGATCCGCGGCCAGGACAGCCGCGGAGATTCCGTCTTTGTCGCGGACGGTGGCCGGGTCCACGCAGTGGCCGATGGCCTCCTCGTACGCGTACACCAGTCCGTCGCCCGCGCGGGCCAGCCATTTGAACCCGGTGAGGGTTTCGGCGTAGCGGGCGCCTCGCGCCGGAGCCAGCCGCGACAGCAGCCGCGACGAGACGATCGTGGTGGCGACCAGCGCGTCCGGCGCGGCGGTGCGCAGCACATCGTCGGCCAGTAGCACCCCGGTTTCGTCACCGCGCAGCATCCGCCAGCCGTCCGGTGTGGGTACGCCCAGCGCGCAGCGGTCCGCGTCGGGATCCACCGCGATCGCGAGATCGGCATCCACCCGCTCGGCCAGCCGCAACAGCAGATCCGCCGCCCCCGGTTCCTCGGGATTCGGGAAAGCCACCGTCGGGAAATCGGGGTCGGGCGCGAATTGTTCGGCCACCGCGTGGATATCGGTGAACCCGGCCGACTCGAGCGCGTGCACGGCGGTGGCGCCACCGACCCCGTGCATCGGTGTGAAAGCGATACGGATCCCGGCTCGTTCCCCGTCACCGCCGATGAGGCGCGGCAATTGCGCGACCCGCGCCAGGTAGTGCGATAGAACTTCGCTGCCCGACGTGGCCACCGGGTTCCGGTCGATCGGTTCGGTGACCGCTGCAATCCGCTGTTCGATCTCGGTATCGGCGGGTGGTGCGAGCTGGGTGCCGCCGTCCACGAACACCTTGTAGCCGTTATCGCCCGGCGGATTGTGGGACGCGGTGATCTGAACGCCCGCTACCGCGCCGGATTCGCGTACGGCGAAGGCTGTCACCGGGGTCGGCAGTGGTTCGGGCAGCCGGGCCACGGCGAAGCCGGCCGCGGCCAGCACCTCGGCGGTGACTTCGGCGAACTCCGCCGACCCGTGCCGGGCGTCCCGGCCGACCACCACCCGGCCGCCGCCGAGACAGCGGTCCCGCAGCCAGACCGCGAGCCCGGCCGTGGCCCGGGCCACGGTGGTCTCGTTCATTCCGTCCGGCCCGGGAGCCAGTGGCCCGCGCAATCCCGCTGTGCCGAAGGTCAGCATCTACAGCTGCTCCAGCAGGCCGCGCAGCAGTTTGCCCAGACGCGGCGCGGCCGCGCGCCCCTCGGCCAGTACCTCGGCGTGGGTGAGCGGCGCCCCGGTGACCCCGGCCGCCAGATTGGTCACCAGTGAGATCCCGAGCAACCTGACTCCCAGAGCGCGCGCGGCGATGGCCTCGAGCACCGTCGACATCCCCACCAGATCGGCGCCGATCGTGGCCAGCATGCGGATCTCGGCGGGGGTCTCGTACTGCGGTCCGGTGAGTCCGGCGTACACGCCCTCGGTGAGGTCGGGGTCGACGCGGTGGGCGAGATGGCGCAGCTCCGGATCCCAGGCATCGACCATATCGACGAACGAGGCCCCGGTCAGCGGAGTCGTCCCGGTGAGATTCAGGTGATCCCGCACCAGCACCGCCTCACCGACCCGCAGACCCGGCCGGATACCGCCGGCCGCATTGGTGAGGATCACCGTCTCCGCGCCCGCCGCCACCGCGGTACGCAACGGATGCACAACCTCCTCGGCGGAATGACCTTCGTACAGGTGCTGTCGCCCCATCAGAACCAGGGTGTCGGTACCGCCGACCGATACCGAGACCACCCGCCCGATATGGCCCTGCGCGGTCGGTGCGGCGAACCCGGGTAACTCCGGCATCGGGATCTCGGCGTTCGGGGTCCCGAGTTCGGCGACGGCGTCCTGCCACCCCGAACCCAGCACCACTGCGACCCGGTGTCGATCCACCGACGACCGGGCCGCGATCTCCTCGGCGGCCTCTTCGGCAAGCATGGCGGTCAGTGTATGGCCTCGCGCACCGCCGGCCCGCCCGAACCGCCTGCGCCGGTCGGGGCTCCGGCGCCCACCGGCGCCCACTCGCCGGCCCGTAGCCGATACGCTGCACAGATGCCGTACCTGGAACGTGATGGGAACGTTTTCGTGCTGTCGCTGGGCAATGAGGGCCAGACCGACAGCGAGAACCGCTTCAGCCACGAGTGGATAGACGAGACGCATGCGCTGCTGGACACGGTGGCCGCCAGTGAGGGGCCCGCCGCGCTGGTCACCACGGCCACCGGGAAGTTCTTCAGCAACGGGCTCGACACCGACTGGCTGTTCGCGAATCTCGACCGGATGCACGGCTACCTCGACCGCGTGCACAGCGTATTCAGCCGGATCCTGGCCTTCGGGCTGCCCACCGTCGCCGCCGTCAACGGCCACGCGTTCGGCGCCGGGGCCATGCTCGCGACCTCGCACGACTTCCGGGTGATGCGCGCCGATCGGGGATTCTGGTGCCTGCCCGAGGTGCATCTGGGGATGCCGTTCACCGTCGGGATGAACGCCCTGCTCAGCAGCCGGTTGACCAACCAGGTGGCGCTCACCGCGATGACCACCGGGCACCGTTTCGGCGCAGCGGAAGCGCTCGCGTCGGGGATCGTCGACGATATCGCCGACGCCGAGGTGTTACGCGCCGCCGCGGTGGAGCGGGCCGCGGGGCTGGCCGCCAACCGGACACCCAGCCTGCCCGCCATCAAACGTTCTCTGCACGCCACGGCCCTGTCCGGGCTGGCGGTGCCCACCACTCCCGATAACCTGGCATTCGCCTCGAACTAGCGTCGAACGAGCCCGCCGGGCAGCGGCCGGAACGTGTCCGCCCCGCCCGATGCGCGAGTGCGGCGCGGATGCCGTCGCGCACGGATCCGGCCGCGGTGCGAAACTGGAGGATACGGCTGTTCCCCGGGGGATAGCGGAACCGCCGGTATGTACCGCGGCCTCGGTCGCGGACGATACGTGTACGGATGCCCCGTACACGTGCGGAAGTGGTTCACAGCTGCTCGTTCTACGACAGGAGGACATTCGGTGAGCACAACCGGCCGTACGGTGCGAGACGGACAGGACGCGGTGACGGCGTGGCTGGCCGAGCACACGGTCGATCTCGTTCAATGGCGCAGGCACATCCACGCCAACCCGGAGTTGTCCCGCACCGAGTTCGCGACCACCGAATTCGTCGGCACCTGGCTGACGAAGGCCGGGCTCTCGTTCCGGGTGCTGCCGACCGGTACCGGCCTGATCTGCGATATCGGTCCCGAGAATGTGCCGCGTATCGCGTTACGCGCCGATATGGACGCGCTGGCGCTCCAGGAGTTCACCGGCCGGCCCTTCGCCTCCACGGTTCCCGGCGTCTCTCATGCCTGTGGCCACGACGCGCACACCAGCATCCTGCTCGGCACCGCCCTGGCTCTGGCCGACCTCGACCTGCCGGTAGGTGTGCGGCTGATCTTCCAGCACGCCGAGGAGGTCATGCCCGGAGGTGCCATCGATATGGTCGCCAATGGTGCCGTGAGCGGCGTGGACCGGGTGTTCGCCCTGCACTGTGACCCTCGTCTGGAAGCCGGACGCGTGGGTATCCGGGTGGGTGCCATCACCTCCGCCGCCGATACTGTCGAACTGGTCCTGGACTCACCCGGCGGGCATACCTCGCGACCGCACCTCACCAGCGACCTCGTCTACGCCATCGGCACGGTCATCACCGGCCTGCCCGGCCTGCTCACCCGCCGCATCGACCCGCGCACCAGCACGGTCATGGTGTGGGGAGCGGTCAGCGCCGGTAAAGCACCCAACGCGATCCCGCAGACCGGCATGCTCACCGGCACCGTCCGCACCGGCGACCACGCCACCTGGGCGCTGCTCGAACCGATGGTGCGCGAAATCGTCGACGGCCTGCTCGCCCCCACAGGCGTGCGCTACCAGCTCGACTACCGCCGCGGCGTGCCACCGGTGGTCAACGACGAACAATCGGTCCGCATGTTCAGCGACGCGGTACGTGCCATCGGCCCCGACGCCCTCGCCGACACCCCCCAGTCCGGCGGCGGCGAAGATTTCTCGTGGTATCTGGAGGAAGTGCCGGGTGCTATGGCCCGGCTCGGTGTCTGGTCCGGCGAGGGCCCGCAGCTGGACCTGCACCAGCCGACGTTCGATATCGACGAGCGAGCGCTGCCGGTGGGGGTGCGGACGCTGACCAATATCGTCCTCCAAGCCGGGCAGGAACTGATCTGAGCTCGGGTCACCCGGTGAGCTGCGGGAGCGGCTCACCGGGCGACATGATCGCCGGCCCGTAGCGCACTTGCGGAGTCGTGTGCCTACCCGGGCTGATCAAGGTGCGGCACCTCCCGCGATGTGGGTGCCGAGAGCCGGCGGAGCAAACGGATCGTGCTGGGCTAGCCGTCCCAGGCGTCTCCGGAGAGCACGGCCCCGGCGCCCCCGCACATACCTTCTGTCCACTCCGGATGGTCCACCTCAGTGGCGGGGCCCGCCCCGGTTCTGGAGCGACGTAGCGAAGGAGTGAAGAACCGGGGTTGACAGGGCCCGCCCGCCCCGCCGAAGGCGGGGCAAATAACTCAGCTGAAGTTGTTTCCCGGGCCTACGTTCCGGCTGTTGCGCGTACGGAGCGCGTGCACGTATTCCTCCGGCGCCCCCGCCTTCTCGGCGGCGTCGGCCATCACGCCGATATAGCGCGCCGACGGGAGCCCGCCTTCGTACGCGTCGAGGACGTACAGCCAGGCGAGGATCGGGTCGGTACCGCTGCCGGGGCTGGGGGTGACACGGAGCCGGATCTTGCGATGGATTCCGAAATCGGAACCCTCCCACCGGTCGAGCCGCTGTTCGTCCTCCGGGGAGACGTCGTAGAGCACCACGAAGACCCGGGAGCCGGGTTCTTCCACGACGGTGGCGAGCGGACCTTCCCAGCCGATATCGTCCCCGCTGAACGTGAGGCGCCAGCCCTCCAGCCAGCCCGTCCCGGACATGGGGGAGTGCGGACAGCGCTCGAGCATCTGGGTCGAATCCATATTGGACCCGTAGGCAGCGTAGATCGGCACACCGGCAGCTTAGTTGTGTGGTCGCTCGCACCGGTACGGGGCGTCGTAAATCGCGTTCCGGGATGTGCTTCGGCCGTGCCGACACGCTGGTGTGGGCGGGCGCGGGACCCGCACCAGGCGTACCTCCGCCTCCGCTCCGGCCGTGCGCGGTCTGTCGATGGGCTGCGCCCAGCTGCGCCTATCGGGCGTACCTCCGCCTCCGCTCCGGCCGTGCGCGGACTGTCGATGGGCTGCGCCCAACGGCACCTATTAGGCTGGGTCCGGCGAGTGAAGGCCGCGAAGCTGCCGCGCCGCGCGCGGGTGATCAGGACAGGGGAATACATGACCCGCATCGCAATCATCGGCGGCGGACCGGCCGGTTACGAGGCAGCGCTGGTCGCGGCCCAGCACGGGGCGCAGGTGGTGCTGATCGATTCCGACGGTATCGGCGGGGCGTGTGTGCTCTGGGATTGCGTGCCGTCGAAAACCTTCATCGCTTCCACCGGTGTGCGGACCGATCTGCGGCGTGCCCGGAACCTGGGTATCACACTCGATCCCAGTCAGGCCGAGGTGCGGTTGCCGGAGGTCAACGAGCGGGTGAAGGCGCTGGCGTTGGCGCAGTCCTCGGATATCCGGTCGAAGTTGCAGGCGGCGGGGGTGCGGGTGCTGCCGGGGAAGGGCCGCTTGGCGGGCCCGGGGTCGGGCCGGTCGGCGCACCGGGTCTCGGTGTCGTTTCCGGATTCGACGGAAGAGATCGTCGAGGCCGAGGTGGTACTGATCGCGACCGGTGCCTCGCCGCGGGTACTGCCCGGTGCCGAACCGGACGGGGAGCGGATCCTGAACTGGCGTCAGCTCTACGATCTGGCGGAGTTGCCGGAGACCTTGGTGGTGGTCGGTTCCGGTGTGACCGGCGCTGAATTCGTTTCCGCGTACACGGAAATGGGTGTGCGGGTGATCCTGGTGTCGAGCCGGGATCGGGTGCTGCCGGGTGAGGACGCCGATGCCGCGCTGGTGCTGGAGGACGCCTTCGCCGAACGCGGTGTGGAGCTGGTGAAGCACGCCCGAGCCGACAAGGTCGAGCGCACGGGCGATTCGGTAGTGGTCACCTTGTCCGACGGCCGCACCGTCTCGGGGTCGCATGCGCTGATGACCGTCGGCTCCACTCCGAACACCGGTGATCTGGGCCTGGAACAGGCCGGTATCGAACTCGATCGCGGCGGATACCTGCGGGTGGACCGGGTATCGCGGACCGCGGTGCCCGGTATCTACGCGGCGGGGGACTGCACGGGACTGTTGCCGCTGGCGTCGGTGGCCGCCATGCAGGGCCGGATCGCCATGTACCACGCGCTGGGTGAAGGGGTCAGCCCGATCCGGCTCAAAACGGTGGCCTCGGCGGTGTTCACCCGCCCGGAGATCGCGACGGTGGGAGTGAGCCAGACCGCGATCGACGACGGCGAGGTGCCGGCGCGCACGGTGATGCTGCCGCTCAACACCAATCCGCGGGCGAAGATGTCGGGACTGCGCCGCGGCTTCGTCAAGATCTTCTGCCGGCCGGCGACGGGTGTGGTGATCGGTGGTGTGGTCGTCGCGCCGATCGCCTCGGAGCTGATCCTGCCGATCGCGCTCGCGGTACAGAACAACCTGACGGTCAACGATCTGGCGCAGACCTTTTCGGTATATCCGTCGCTCACCGGATCGGTTATGGAAGCGGCGCGCCAGCTCATGCGCCACGATGATTTGGGATAGGAAAAGGCGCGAAGTTCCTGGATGCGTCATTGCTTTTTAATTGGTTCGTCACCCGTGAGTGTTCCTGCCGGTGGTGAGTTTTCGCCACATTGCCGGAACTGCTCGAGTATGGTTCACTTCCCAGGCAGAGATGCGATCGACGGGCGGTCGCGAGGTTTGGTGCCGGGGGGTTCGTCCTTTCGGACTCGGACAGCGAGGCCCACTGCGGGTCCCCCGCTGGAGTTCGTGTCTCGGATGAGACGGAACTGGGTGTGGACCGCAGGTGGAGCCGCATCCGGGAAAGGGATTGGGCGAATAGTGAAACATCGTAAGCCGAACCGGGTGGGCCGGGCGGTGGCGAGCACTTCGCTGCCTCTTGCGACTGCCGCGGCCATGGCCATTTTCGCGTCGCCGGCGGGGGCCGTTCCGAGCGATCAGCCGGCTACACCGACGACACCGGCGCCTGCGCCTTCGCAGCCGGGCACCAATGAACAGC
Organism: Nocardia jinanensis; assembly: GCF_014645735.1. Classification (GTDB taxonomy): domain Bacteria; phylum Actinomycetota; class Actinomycetes; order Mycobacteriales; family Mycobacteriaceae; genus Nocardia; species Nocardia jinanensis. Next base: position 228,299 of record NZ_BMMH01000009.1, read on the forward strand.
AGAACGGTCCGGAGACCACTCCGAGCCAGCCGGGTGTGCAGAACAACGAGGAGCAGCCGGGGAGCAGCCCCACGCCGAGCCCGAGCCAGCCCGGTGTCACGACCCCGGAGAAAGACGGCCAGAACGATCAGGGCCTGACCGGACCGACCCAGCCGGGTGTCACCACTCCGCGTGTGGCTCCGCTGCCGGTGCCGGGTCAGCCCGCCCCGGCGCAGCCGGCCATCTCGCCGAATACGCCGCAGGGTCAACAGCCGCCCGCGAAGCCGGGTGACGCCCCGGCCGTCGCGCCGGGCACCGACGGTGAGAACGCGCAGCCCGGTGCCCCGCAGACCGATACCCTGATCGAGCCGCAGAGCCCGCAGTGGCAGGCGCCGAGTCTCGACGAGGCGCCGGTGGCGCCGGTCGTCGAGATGCAGGGTCCGCATATGGAGATCGGTGCGGCGGTCGACGGTGGTGCGCTGGCTCCGGGGCATTTCGCCAACACTCACCACTTCTCCAACCAGTCCGGCTATGTCGGTACCGCCGGTTTCCGTACCCCCACGGGTACGGGCGAGGCCGGTATCTCGGTGGAATTCGTCGACGAGAACACCATCAACGTCTCGACGTTCACCGGTGGTAACGGGCTGCCGGACAACCGGCTCGATCATGTCATCGACACCACTGCGGTGAACACGGCGAAGGCCGCGGTCGAACATTGGATCGTCCAGCAGCCGGGCGGCGCCGCCGCGCTGGATGCCGCGGCCAAGATTCCGCCGCCGCCGCCGTTGCTGCCGCCGGGCAACTACCCGGAGCAGGGGTTGAACCTCGGTGGCGTGAATACCCAGTGGGGTGGTTCACTCCAGTACTGAAGCGAGTGAAATCTTGCTGGGTGGGGCGGTCGTACACGGCCGCCCCACCCGCGTGTCTCGGAAGGGATGGGCTGTGACCGGCGAGGGCGAAGGTAGAGAGCGTGAACCCGACCGGGCGGATTTCGGACCTCCCACCGGCGAGTTCGGTCCGCCGGTGTCGGAGTTCGGTCCGCCGACGGGTGAGCTACCGGTGCCGGGCTGGAAGCCGACTCCGCGCCCGGAGGATTCCGGGCTGACATGGCGGCCGGCCGGTGGCTCGGGAACCTCGGCTCCTGTTCCTCCGCCTGTTCCGCCACCGCCGCCGCAGTATCGTGCCCCGGACAGTTCCACTCCGGTGCAGCGGCCTGCTCCGGCCGATTCCCGCCCGGTGCAGCGGCCTGCTCCCGGCGCACCTGATCCGGACTCGACCACGGTCCGTCATCAGATCCCGCCGGAACCGACTGCGCGCGATACTTCCGAGCGTGCCCAGGAGCCGGATCAGGCCACGGTCCGCCACCAGACGGGACCGGACCTGCGCTGGCCGTCGCCGAACCAGCCGAACCAGTCCGGTGGGACCGATCCGGCCGCGGCTTCGACGCGGCCCCGGCCGGGTGGTTTGTCCTGGGACAGCGATCCGATCGCGCAGCGGCTCACCCCGCAGTCGGTGGCCGGTGCGCTGTCGCAGAAACCACGCCGCAAGGTCCCGGTCGGCAGGATCGTGACGGTGGTCGCGGTGTTGATCGCTGTGGTCGCGGTAGGGGTGGCGATCGTCGAAGTGAGTGGCGGTGACGATGAACCGTCGGCACCTCCGGTCGCCGATTCCGCGCTGAGCTGCCCCGCGAGCGAAGAGGACGGGGTCATCGTCGGTGACGGGGTCGGGGATACGACCAGCGGCGCGGGGGCCGTTCTCGGATTCCAGCACCAGTTCTATGTGGAGCGCAGCGGTGTCGGGGCCCGTCAGTTCGTCGCGCCGGATTCGCCCGCCATCTCGAGCGCGGAGACGATCCAGGACGCGATCGACACGCATATCCCGGCGGGTACCGAGCATTGCGTGCGGATCACCGAGCGGGCACCGGCCTCTTTCGACGTCGATCTCACCGAATTGCAGCCGAGCGGTAAAAAGACTGTGTACAAGCAGACGGTGACCACGGTGGATCGGGACGGCAAAACCGTGCTGTGGGTGATCGCGGACCGGCGCTGATCCCAGTATGTGAAATCACCATGCCAAATGGTGAAAATTCGTGGGATGATCGGGTGAACTACCTGGTAATTCCCCGGAGGCCCCATGTCGCACTACGAACCGCCGCTGGCCGGCAAGCTGGCCGGCCTCACCAGCTCAGCAATTCGTGATCTGCTGAAGCTCACCGCCGATCCGAATATCGTGAGCCTGGCCGGAGGTCTGCCCGACGCCGAACTCATGCCCGGTGCGCGGATCGCCGCCGCCGCCGAATCGGCACTGCGCGACAGCGCCGCGCTCCAGTACACCGAGTCCCCGGGGTGGGGCCCGTTGCGTGAGGTACTGGCCGGCCGGGAATCGGACCGGCTCGGGCGCCGGGTCGATATCGCCGAGGTCTTCGTGACCCACGGTTCGCAGCAGGCGCTGTCGCTGCTCGCGGAAGTGCTGCTGGACCCGGGTGCGCTGGTGGTGGTCGAGGACCCTGCCTACGTCGGCGCTCTACAGGTGTTCCGGGCGGCCGGGGCTCGGATAGTCGCGGTACCACTGGACGACGAGGGGCTGCGGGTGGACCTGCTCGCGGATCTGATCGCGGGTGGGGAACGACCGGCCGTCGTGCACACCGTGAGCAATTTCCACAATCCGGGCGGGGTGACCATGAGTCCGGGTCGCCGGCAGGCGCTGGCGGCGCTGGCCGAGGAACACGGGTTCTGGGTGATCGAGGACGATCCGTACGGCGAACTGTGGTTCGACCGGCCCGCGCCCGCGCCGGTGGCCTCGTATGCGAAGTCGGTGATCCGGCTGTCCTCGGCATCGAAGATCATCGCGCCCACGCTGCGGGTGGGCTGGATGGTGGCTCCGGACCGGGTGTGCCGGGCCGTGGAACTGCTGAAACAGGGCGCCGACCTGTGCGGTTCGGCATTGACCCAGCAGATCGCGGCTGATCTGCTCACCGATACCGCCTGGCTCGCCGGTCATATCGAGACCGTCCGCGGTGTGTACGCGGTGCGCGCCAAGGCCCTGGTCGAGGCCGCGCGGGACAACTTCGGCGATACGTTGCGCTGTTCGGCGGCTTCCGGAGGCATGTTCGTCTGGGCCGAGTTCACCGACGGCACTGATACCGCCGAGTTGCTGCCCCGGGCGCTCGACGCCGGTGTGGCCTTCGTACCGGGCCGGGCGTTCGCGGTGCGCAAGCCCTACGCGAACGCCATGCGGATGTGTTTCACCACCGCCGCGCCGGAAGTGCTCACCGAGGCGATGTCTCGGTTGGCCGTGGCCGCCGGGCACCGGGTACCGGTTCAATCCGCCCAGTTGTAGGTGCGTTCGACCGCCTTGTTCCAGTCGCCGAGCCGGGAATCGCGTTCGGCGGCGGACATGGTGGGGGTCCAGGTTTTGTCCGCGGTCCAATTGGCCCGGATATCGTCGGTACCCGACCAGTATCCGACCGCCAGCCCGGCCGCGTACGCGGCCCCGAGCGCCGTGGTCTCGTTGACTTGCGGGCGCACGACCGGTAGGTCGAGGATATCGGCCTGGAACTGCATGAGCAGGTCGTTCTCGACCATCCCGCCGTCGACCTTGAGCGCGGTCGCCTCCAGATCCAGCGACCGGGCTTCGGCGTCGGCGCGCATGGCGTCCATCACTTCGCGGGTCTGGAAGGCGGTCGACTCCAGGATCGCGCGGGCGAGATGGGCCTTGGTGACGAACCGGGTGAGACCGGCGATCACCCCGCGGGCGTCGGGCCGCCAGCGTGGGGCGAACAGACCGGAGAAGGCCGGGACTATGTACGCGCCGCCGTTATCGTCCACTGTGCGCGCGAGGTCTTCGATCTCCGCGGCCGCGGAGATGATGCCGAGATTGTCCCGGAACCACTGCACGAGGGCGCCGGTGACTGCGATCGACCCCTCCAGCGCGTACACCGGCGGCTGTTCGCCGAGCCGGTAGCAGACCGTGGTGAGCAGGCCGTGCTCGCTGAATACGGGGGTGGTGCCGGTGTTGAGCAGCATGAAGTTGCCGGTGCCGTAGGTGTTCTTGGCCTCGCCCGGAGCCAGGCACGCCTGGCCGAACATCGCGGCCTGCTGGTCGCCGAGGATGCCCGCGACCGGCACCCCTGCCAGCGGGCCCGCGCCGATCTCCGCGTAGATCTCCGAGGAGCTCCGGATCTCCGGAAGTATCGCGATGGGCACCCCGATCTCCGCGCAGATCCGCTCATCCCAGGCGAGCGCGCGCAGATCCATCAGCAGGGTGCGCGAAGCGTTGGTGACATCGGTGATGTGCCGGCCGGTCAGCTTCCACAGCAACCAGCTGTCCACGGTGCCGAAACACAGCTCGCCGGCCTCGGCGCGCTCCCGAGCACCCGGCACGGTGTCCAGGATCCAGCGCACTTTGGGCCCGGAGAAGTAGGTGGACAGCGGTAGTCCGGTGCGTTCGGCGTAGCGCGCCGCGCCGGACGTCCCGGCGAGTTCGGTGCACAGGCGGTCGGTGCGGGTGTCCTGCCAGACGATGGCGTTGTGCACGGGCCGTCCGGTGTCGCGTTCCCAGACGACGGTGGTCTCGCGTTGATTGGTGACACCGACCGCCGCGATATCGGCGGCGGTGATCCCCGCCTCGTCCAGGACCGCGCCGAGGACGAATTCGGTATTGCGCCACAGCGTTTCCGGATCGTGTTCGACCCAGCCCGGTTTCGGGAAGATCTGATCGTGCTCGCGCTGGGCCACGCCCGCGATTTTTCCCTCCCGGTCGAACAGTATGCATCTGCTCGAGGTCGTGCCCTGGTCGATGGCGGCCACATAGCGCATGGCAGGAGGCTAGCGTAATCCGGTACGGCGGTGACTGCCGTCTCCTCGTGACGGCGCACCGTGTTTTTCCGCCTACGCTGTAGATCGGAAGCGGGAATCCACAGCTGAACTCAGTCGATCGCGTACTCCAGGAGTCGAACCGATGATGCGATACTGCGATACTGCGATACCTCCGCCTTCGCTGCGGCCTCCGCGGATCGTATGTATCTGTTTCGAGGGAGGACAGTGATGCGATACCTCCGCCTTCGCTGCGGCCTCCGCGAATCGTATGAACCTGCGCTGAAGGAGGGACGATGACCATTCAGTCGGGATCTCAATTTCTCGGGCCGGACCAGCGCCGCGCGGCATGGGACCGCCTGGGCAAGGAAAATTTCGATGTGGTGGTGGTCGGCGGCGGGGTCGTCGGGGCCGGAATCGCGCTCGACGCGGCCACCCGGGGACTGCGGGTGGCGCTGGTGGAGGCGCGGGATCTGGCGTCGGGAACGTCGAGCCGGTCGTCCAAGATGTTCCACGGGGGCCTGCGGTACCTGGAACAGCTCGAATTCGGGCTGGTTCGCGAGGCGCTGAAGGAACGCGAACTGTCCATGTCGCGGCTCGCGCCGCATCTGGTGAAACCGCTGCGCTTCCTCTATCCGCTCACCCGGCGCGCGTGGGAGCGGCCCTATGTCGCGGCGGGACTGTTCCTCTACGACACCATGGGGGGCTCGAAGTCCGTTCCAGGGCAGCGGCATCTGAGTCGGCACGGTGCACTGCGGCTGGCTCCCGGCTTGCGGCGCACCTCGATGGTCGGCGGGATCAGCTACTACGACACGGTCGTCGACGACGCCCGCCACACCATGACCGTCGCCCGCACCGCGGCCCACTACGGCGCGGTGATCCGCACCTCCACCCAGGTGGTGGGATTTCTGCGGGAGGCCGACCGGGTGGTCGGCGTGCAGATACGCGACAGCGAAGACGGGACCACCGGTGAAGTCCGGGGCCATGTGGTGATCAACGCGGCCGGAGTGTGGACCGACGAGGTGCAGGCGCTGTCACAGCAGCGGGGCCGGTTCCATGTGCGGGCGTCCAAGGGCGTGCACATCGTGGTCCCGCGTGACCGGATCGTCAGCGACGCCGCGATCATCCTGCGGACCGCCACCTCGGTGTTGTTCGTGATCCCGTGGGGTGCGCACTGGATCGTCGGCACCACCGATACCGAATGGAACCTCGACCTGGCCCACCCCGCCGCCACCAAGGCCGATATCGACTACCTGCTGGAGCGGGTGAACGAGGTATTGGTCACTCCGCTCACCCATGCCGATATCGACGGTGTGTACGCGGGTCTGCGGCCGCTGCTGGCCGGGGAGAGCGACGAGACCTCGAAGCTCTCGCGTGAGCACGCGGTCGCGCGGATCGCGCCGGGACTGGTGGCGATAGCGGGTGGGAAGTACACGACCTACCGGGTGATGGCCTACGACGCGGTGGACGAGGCCGCCCAGGACATCCCGGCCCGGGTATCTCCCTCGATCACCGAGAAGGTGCCGCTGCTGGGTGCCGACGGATACTTCGCGCTGGTCAACCAGACCGTGCAGCTGGCCGAGGAGTACGGGGTGCACCCGTACCGGGTGAAACATCTGCTGGACCGCTACGGCTCGCTGATCGACGAGGTCATGGCGCTGGCCGCGGACCGGCCCGATCTCAAGCAACCGATTGCCGCGGCCCCCTCCTATCTCAGGGTGGAAGCGGTCTACGCGGTGGCCGCGGAGGGCGCGTTGCATCTGGACGATGTGCTCGCGCGACGCACCCGGATCTCCATCGAATACCCACACCGCGGCGCCGAATGCGCCGACGAGGTCGCCGGGCTCATCGGCCCGGTGCTCGGCTGGAGCGACGCGGAAACCGATCGGGAGATCCGCACCTATCTCGCCCGGGTGGACGCCGAGGTCAGGTCCCAGACCCAGCCCGACGACACCTCGGCCGACGCATTGCGTATCGCCGCACCGGAACCACGACCGGAGATCCTGGAACCGGTGCCCTCCGACGGCTGAACCGTTCCGCGCCGGCGCCGCGCCACGGTTCAGTGAACGGCGGGGTTGTGGTTCGGAGTCGTGGTGGTCGCCGGGCCGAGCGGTACGGGGTCCGGTGCCGGCGGCGTCGCGGCGGGATGCAGCAGGAAGTAGCAGAACACCGCGGTGGCCACTATTGCCAGCACCGCGGAGAGCAACTTGCCGGTGACGGCGGCCAAGTGGACGGTTCGGGCGTTCATGGGACCTGCTTCCGGTGCGGTACCCGTGTGTCGTCGGAAAGCGGCCGAACATTACTGCGCTCATGGCGCCCGTCACAGACATGGCAGCGGCCGGTAGGCGCCAGCGTACGGGTTCAGACCGGCGGGACCTGGCATTTCGGGCAGTAGTAGATACCGCGTTCCCGTCGGCTCACCCGGTCGTATCCGGGCACCGTTTCGCCCAGCATCTCCACTCGTAGCGAGGTTCCGCACCGTCGGCACGGGCGCGGGGCCCGGCCGTAGGCCAGCGGCCGCCACGGCGGTTGATGCGCGGCTCGGTGCAGTACCCGGTGCGCCTCGTGCACCAGCGCGTACAGATCGTCCACTTCGCCCACCGGGAGCGCCGGATGGACCCGGCGCAGATAGCAGATCTCGCTCCGATAGATGTTGCCGATACCGGCCAGATTGCGCTGATCGAGCAGGGCGAGGCCGATCGGCCGGGCCGGATCACGGTTCAGCCGGGCCACCGCCTCGGCGGGATCCCAGCCGGGCCCCAGTAGATCCGGCCCGAGGTTGTCGACCGCGCGGTGTTCCTCGCCGCGCCGCAGAACCTCCACCAGGCCGAGGTCGAACCCGACGGCCTCGGCGTCGGCGGTACCCAGCACGATCCGTGCGGCGACCCGCGGTTTGGTCCAGCGCTGGCCGCAGCGGAAGACCCGCCAGGTGCCCTCCATCTTCAGGTGGGTGTGCACGCTGACGGTCTCGGTGCGGACGAACAGATGCTTTCCGTAACTGCCGACGCTCTCCACCACCTGGCCGCGCAGATCGACGGTCGCGTATCGAGGTACCCGGAAATCGCTGCGGGTCAGTGTCGCACCGTCGAGCGCGGCCCGCAGTCGCGCGGCCGCGAGGAAGACGACATCACCCTCAGGCATGAGCGACTGTATCTTTCGGCGTCGCCTCCGCCGCTGCGGGGCCGGGGCGTGTCCATCGGCCCGCTTGCGGCGTCGCGCCTGGACTCCTGTTCTTCACTCCGGCGCCCTGGAACCGGGGCGGCCCCGACCCCCGACGCAGACCACCCGGGATCGGGCGGAAAGTACGGGCGGGCGTGCGCCTCGAGCATCTGGGTGGGCTCACGTCCCTACGAGTGTTCGATGGTCGCCGACCTGTGGACGGCCGACTTGATCGCCTGGGTGGGCTCTCGTCCCTGTCAGTGCTCAATGGTCGCCGATCGATGGACGGCCGACCGCACGTCGTAGACGCAGGCCCTGCGGGGTCGAGGCGAAACCGGCTTCGGTGAGGAACGCGGCGAAGGTGTTGCCGTGCACCGATTCGCCGTCGACCCGGTCGATGACCAGCGAATCCGCCCGCCCGGTCCGGACGAGATCGGCGAGTGCTCCGGCCGCGGCCTGCCGGGCGATGGGGTCCTCGGTGCAGGTGAGCAGCGTTTTGCCGCCACGCTCCAGATAGAGGACGAGTTCGCCGTCGACCAGTACGACCAGCGCGCCGGCTTTCCGGCCCGGCCGGTGACCGGCCCCGCCCTCGGTCTTGGGCCAGGGAAGCGCGGCGCCGTAGGGGTTGGCCGGATCGCAGGCCGCGAGGGCGACCGCCCCGCCCGCCGGGCGCCGGTCGCCGTCGAACGAGCGCAGCCGGTCCACCACATCGGTGGTGGAGAACTGGGCACCGCCGAGCGAATCGATGAAATATCCGCGGCGGCAGCGGCCGCGGTCCTCGAATTCGCTGAGCACGCGGTACACGAGTGCGAAACCGCCGGGTACGCCCTCGCTCTGCACCGAGCCCTTGGTGAGTATGCCGTAGCGTTCCAGCAGTAGATCGGCGGTGGCGTGGGCGCGGACCGTGTTGTCGGTCGCGCGGTCGGGTAACAATGACCAGCGGCCCGCTACGGTCGGCGGGCCGGACCGACTCGGCATCGCCGGCCGGGGCAGATAGGTGCGGCCGCGTGGTGCCCGCCGCGGAGTGCGGTGCGCGGTCGGGGTCCGGGTCGATCCGGACAGCCGGGCTCGGACCGGAGCGAAGGTGTCACCGGAGACCAGACCCGCCCAGACCAGATCCCACAGGGCGGCGGCGACCCCGGCGTCGTCGAGCAGGCCCGTCGCGTCCGACAGCTGACGGAAGAAATAGGCGCCGCCGCTGTGCAGGACCGGCGGCGCGGTGGGATCGGTAGCGGCGCGGTGGTCCGCCGCGGCGGTGAGCGTGAGCGCCGGGCCGGCGCCGAGAGCGGTGAGCAGTGCGAGATGGGTGTCGGTGAACTCGGGTTCGTCGGCCGGTGGGAGGGTGAGGGGAGCCTGGTCGGCCGGGTGCAGCGCGATCCAGCCGTCCTTGGCGTTGATGACGCCGTGGCCGGACCAGCGGACCTCCCCGGTGGCCATGAGCTCGTCGAGGAAAGCGGGCGTGTAATCGCGGATCCGGGCCGGTAGCACCAGCGATTCCCATGCCGATGCCGGAATCGGGACCCCGGCCAGCTGCTCCACCACCGTCGCGACGCCGTCGATACCGCGCAGTTCACCGGTGCCGATGTGCTGCCAGTCGGGCAGGAATCGGCCGAAGGTCCCGGTGGATACCGGTTCGACCTCGTGCCGGGCGGCGGCGAGACTACGCCGCCGCAACCGGCGCAGTACCTGAGCGTCGCACCATTCGGAGCCGCCGGTCTCGGGGGTGAACTCACCCTCCACCACCCGCTTCTCGGCGCCCAGTCGGTGCAGTGCCGAGCCCGCGACCGCGGTACCCAGCCCGAACCGGTGTGCGACCGATTCCGTGGTGAACGGACCATGGGTGCGTGCGTAGCGGGCCACCAGATCGCCGAGCGGGTCGGGCACCGGTTCGATGAACGCGGCCGGGGTGCCGATCGGCAGCGGGACACCGAGTGCATCGCGCAGGCGGGCGGCGTCCTCGATCGCGGCCCACCACACCTGGCCCGCATAGGACACCTCGAGCGCGCGGCGGGCTCCGGCGAGTTCGGTGAACCAATCCGCCGGGTCCTCCCGGCAGCGCTCCCGCGCTTCGGCCGCGGTGACCGGTCCGAGTAATCGCAGCAGATCCGCCAACCCCTCCATGTCCCGGGCCTGCCGTTCGGGAGTGCGGCGCTGGAGCTCCAGTTCGACCTGGGCGATGATCTCGCTGTCCAGTAGTTCTCGCAGTTCGACCCGGCCGAGTAGTTCGGCGAGCAGCGTGGAGTCCAGGGACAGGGCGGCGGCCCGGCGTTCGGCCAGTGGGCTGTCGCCGTCGTACATGAACTGGCCGATGTAGTCGAACAGCAGTGCGTTGGCGAACGGCGACGGGGTGGCGGTCTCCACTTCGACCAGCCGCACCTGGCGGCGTGCCACCCCGGTGAGCAGATCCCGTAGCGCGGGCAGGTCGTATACATCGCGCAGGCATTCGCGCACTGTCTCCAGCAGGATCGGAAAATCCGGGAATTTCCTCGCCACATCGAGCAATTGGGCCGACCGCTGGCGCTGCTGCCACAGCGGCGCGCGGCGTCCGGGGTCGCGGCGCGGCAGTAGCAGCGCCCGGGCGGCGCATTCCCGGAAACGGGAGGCGAACAGTGCCGATCCGCCGACCTGCTCGGTGACCAGTTCGTCGATCTCGTCCGGTTCGAAGACGAACAGTTCCGCACCCGGCGGCTCGTCGGTGGTATCGGGTAGCCGCACCACGATGCCGTCGTCGGAGGCGTTCGGCGCGGCGTCGACTCCGAAGCGTTCCCGCAGGCGTGCACCCACGGCCAGCGCCCAGGCCGCGTGTACCGGTAGCCCGTAGGGCGAATGCAGTACCAGCCGCCAGTCACCCAGTTCGTCACGGAAACGTTCGACCACCAGGGTCCGGTCGGTGGGCAGCCGGCCGGTAGCCGTGCGCTGATCCTCCAGCAGCGCACGGAGATTGGCGGTGGCGTTCTCGTCCAGCCCGGCGGCGGTGGTCTGTTCGGCCAGTATCTCCGGCGAGGTCTGCGAACCGGCTTTCCGTACGAATTCGCCCAGCGCGGCGCCGAGTTCGGCGGGGCGGCCGAGTGAATCGCCGTGCCAGAACGGTAATCGCCCGGGCTGTCCGAACGCCGGTGTGACCAGGACGCGGTCGTAGGTGATGTCCTCGATCCGCCAGCTGGTGGCGCCGAGGGCGAAAACGTCGCCGACCCGTGACTCGTAGACCATCTCCTCGTCGAGTTCGCCCACCCGCGAGGCCTTCTCGCCGACCATGTACACCGCGAACATGCCGCGGTCGGGTATCGCGCCGCCCGAGGTCACCGCGAGTCGCTGGGCACCGGGCCGGCCGGTGAGCGTGCCGGCGTCGCGGTCCCACACCAATCGCGGCCGCAGTTCGGCGAATTCGTCGGAGGGATAGCGGCCCGCCAGCAGATCGAGCACCGCCTCGTAGGAGGAACGGGGCAGCGACGCGTAACTGCCGGTGCCGCGCACTGTATCGAACCAGGTGTCGACGTCCAGCGGTTCCAGGGCGCAGGCCGCGACCGTCTGCTGGGCGAGGATATCGAGGGGATGCGCCGGTATCTTCAGTGCTTCGATCTGCCCGGACAGCATCCGCTGGGCGGCCACCGCGCAGTGCACGACATCGGTGCGGTGTTTGGGGAACAGCACGCCGCGCGATATCTCGCCCACCTGGTGCCCGGCTCGTCCGATCCGCTGTAGGCCGCTCGCCACCGAGGGCGGCGCCTCGACCTGGACCACCAGGTCCACCGCGCCCATATCGATACCGAGTTCGAGACTGCTGGTGGCCACCACACAGCGCAACCGGCCGCTCTTGAGATCATCTTCGATGAGGGCCCGCTGTTCTTTGCTCACCGAGCCGTGGTGGGCGCGGGCGAGCAGTGCCTCGGCGCCGTGGTTGACCTCGGTGGACGGGCCCAGCTGCGCGGGCGGGGGATGGGCGGTTTCGACGGACTCGCCGATGCGGTCGGCGTAGGTTTCGTTCAGCCGGGCGGTCAGCCGCTCGGCGAGCCGGCGCGAATTGGCGAACACGATCGAGGAACGGTGCTCGAGCACGAGTTCGACGATCGCCTCGTCCACATGCGGCCACAGCGAGCCGGGCTGGTCCGAATCGCCGGGCTCGGTCATATCCGGGACCGGGACCCGCACCGAGAGGTCGAAGGTTTTCGGGGCGGGCGGGGAGACGATGGTGATCGGCGCCGGTCCGACCAGGAACCGGCCCACTTCCTCCGGCGGCCGGACGGTCGCGGAAAGACCGATCCGCTGCGCCGGTCTCTCGGTGAGGGAATCCAGCCGGGCGAGGGAGAGCGCGAGATGCGATCCCCGTTTGGATCCGGCGATGGCATGTACCTCGTCGACGATGACCGTTCGCACGCCGCGCAGGGTCTCCCGGGCCGCGGAGGTGAGCATCAGGAACAACGATTCCGGGGTGGTGATGAGGATATCCGGCGGAGTGCGCTGCAATCGCCGGCGTTCCTGGGTGGTGGTGTCGCCGGAACGGACTCCGACGCTGATCTCCGGTGCCGGCAGCCCGAGGCGGCGGGCCGTCTGGCGCACCCCCACCAGCGGCGCCCGCAGATTTCGTTCCACATCCACGGCCAGCGCCTTGAGCGGCGAGATGTAGAGCACCGAGGTACCCGGCTCCGGCGGAGCGCCCGCGGCCAACTGATCGATGGCCCACAGGAACGCCGACAGGGTCTTACCCGACCCTGTCGGCGCGACGACCAGAGTGTGCGCACCGGCCGCGATCGCCTGCCACGCCCCCAGCTGCGCGGCCGTCGGCGCGGGGAACGCGCCGTCGAACCATTGCCGGGTGGCGGCGGAGAACTCGGTCACGGAACCCAGTGTGCACCGGGGCACCGACACGGGGGTGGATGCGCTGTGCGCCCGGCCGGCGCGGACCGGCCGGGCGCGAGAGCGGTCAGGCCGGGGCCCCGTCGACTATTTCGGGGCCCATGATGTCCGGATCGACGAATTCGGTTTCGGCGAGGTCGGGGGTGAGCAGATCGGGAGTTCTGTCCTCGCCCACGAGTCCGGTCAGCAGGACCAGGTCCTCGGTCGTTACCCCACCGACCGGCCGGAACTCCCGGCTGAGTCGGCGGCGGAGGAATTCGGTACGGGATATGCCCAGGCCATTGGCTTGCCGGTCGATCTCGTCGATAACCGCACCGGGTACGGCGCGGATCAGGATATCTGTCATCCTCGATCACCTCCTGCTGGCAGCGGGGCACGATGGACCGGAAGCCGGTGGCGTCGAGAGCCGGCTACCGGTGACAGTCCGGCGTTTCTATGCTTCGACGGTGCCTGGTGTTCGAAAACTCGACTTGATCTCCCACGGTGTCACCGAGGCGTCGCGGGCGGCGCGATTCCCGGCCGACGAACCGCTCACCCCGGCGGGGCGGGCGGCGCTGGCGGACCGGGCGGTCGAACCACCGGCGGGCGCACTGGTGCTCGCGGGCCCGGAGCGGCGGACCAGAGAGACTGCCCGATTGCTCGGGCTGGACGCCGCACCACTATCGACATTACGCGATCTCGACGCCGGTGCCTGGCGCGGTGCGGAACTCGGCCTGCCGGGGCCGGAGCAGGTGGGTCGCTGGCTGACCGAGCCCGGGTACCGCGAGCACGGTGGCGAATCGGTGCTGGACATGATCGAACGGGCCCGCGGGTGGCTCGACGAGGTCGTCTCCGAAGCGCGGCCCCATACGGTCGCGGTGACGCATCCGGCGGTGATCCGGGCCGTTCTGGTCGTCACTCTGGATGCCGCGCCGGAGTCGTTCTGGCGATTCGACGTGGCGCCGGGTGCCCGGGTCCGGTTACACCACCGGACCGCGTGGACGCTGCGGCTGAACTGAGCGGCCCGGTTCCGGCTACAGACCGACCGTGGTGCCGAAGGACAGTGGGAAATCGCGGAAGGTGATACTCGCCGGCATCGTTCCGGCAGGTAGGCCGTAGACCAGATGGGTGCCCAGCGATTCGCCCGGTTGCAGGTTGCGTGGTGCCGCCGCGGCAGCCGCGCGCTGGGCGGTGGCCGTCACATCAGGGCTGTATTTCGCGCCCGCCGTATCGTTGAGTTCCTGTCCGAGCGGTAGATAGGTCTTCGGCTGGGCCGCGATATTGCGGACCGTGAAGCTGACCACCACGAACGTCCCCTCGGCACGTTCGATCCCGACCGCGCTCACCCCGGACTCCACGTTCAGCACCGCGAATTCGAAGTTGCCGTCCCGGACCGCGACGCCCGGATCGGCCACGGTCGCGCTCGCCGGTCCGTCGTCACCGCTGAAGAATCGAATCGACCCGGCACCGGCGACCAGTGCGGCCACACACCCCCCGATCAGGACCAGGGGCACCACCACGAGCACGATCAGCCACAGCAGCAGCCGCCGCGATCGGCGCTTGCGGCGCCGGGATGGTTTCGCGACGCGGGTGCGCGGAGTGGGGCGACGGGGTGGAGGTCCCGGATAGTGGGGTGCGGGGCGGCCTGCCGGGGGACTGCCGTTGTCCCGGCCGTAGGGTGCCGGTCCGGCGATCTGCGCCGGGCCTCCGTATCCGGGCCGCATCCCGGTCTCCAACCGGGTATAGGACCTGGTGGGCGGGTAAGCGGGAGAAGGCGCCGCGCCGCCGGGAGTGTGTTCGGTGTAGGCCCGGGTCGGTCGGTACGTGGGGGAATGCGCCGGTTCGCCGGGACGGTGCTCGGTATAGGCCCGGGTGGCCGGGTGGCCGGGCGCGGGTTCGTGAGCCGGGGACGCGGGCCGGTCGTCCAATTCGTAGTGGCGCGTTCCGGGATGTTCCAGCGCCGGGACGGCGGGATCCACGGTGGTCGCGGCGCCCGTCAGGGCCGCCGCGGCGGCCCGGGCGAATTCCCCGGCGCTCCGATAGCGATCGGCGGGTTCCTTCGCCATCGCCCGTGCGATCACCCGGTCCAATTCCGCCGGAATCCCCGGCACCAGCGCGCGCACACTGGGCGGTGTGGTCGTGAGATGGTCGTGCATCTGCCGGGCCGGATCGGTTTCGCCGAACGGGCGGACACCGGCCAGGCATTCGTAGAGCACACAACCGAGGGAGTAGATATCGGCACGGGCGTCGGTATGCCCGGTGAACCGTTCGGGCGCCATGTACGCCCAGGTACCGACGGTCAGACCCGACGCCGTGAGTGCGGGGCTGTCGGCACCCTGTGCGATACCGAAGTCGATGAGGTAGGCGAAACCGTCGCGCCGCACGACGATATTGGACGGTTTCACATCCCGGTGCACCAGTCCGGCCCGATGCGCGGCGTCCAGCGCCGCCGCGGTCTGGGTGACGATATCGACGGCGCGCGCGGGCGGCAGTGCGCCGTTCGCGCGCAGGGTCCGGCTCAGGTCGTCGCCTTCGACGAATTCCATCTCGATGAACAACCGGCCATCCAGCGTGCCGTGCGCGTGGATCGGCACGATATGGCGGTCGTGTAGCCGGGCGGCGAGTTCGGCCTCGCGTTCGAATCGGCTCCGGTAGGTCTGATCGGCGGCGAGTTCGGCGGGCAGCAGCTTCAGCGCGACCCGTCCGCCCGGGCACCCACCGGCCGGTTCGGCGTGGGCGAGCCACACCTGACCCATCCCGCCCTGGCCGAGTAATCGTTCGAGCCGGTAGGGGCCCAATCGCTGCCCGGTCATGACGCACCCTTCCCAGTCACCGCCGGCCCGCGGTCCGGGCGGTCGCGGTGATCGGAGGACCCGCCCGGGGGCCGGACTGTACTCCGACCCTAATAGGGCGCGGCCGGCGAAGCCCATCCGCAGTCCGCGAGCGGCCGGAGCGAAGAAGCCACACGCTGCCGCGCCCGGCGGCCAGTGTGAGCTCACCGACCGTCCCCGCCGCCAGTCCCCATCCGAACCGGGCGCGAGCGCCGCCGCCCCGCTGTGCCAGGGTGATCGGATGGAGGCGATCGAGATCAATGCGGGCGCATGGTATCTGCGCGCCCTCCGGGCCGACGAGCGAATCGACGACCGGCCTGCGCTGGCCTCGGGCGGGATCACCGATCCGGACTACGTGGCCCGGCGGGGCGCGCAGTGGGCCGATGAGTCCCACTTCTCCTGGGCGGTGTGCGAACCGACCACCGCGGAACTGGTGGCCGAGGTCGGCGTGACACCTCGACCGGACGGGACCGCAGCCGTAGCGGGCTGGTCCCGGCCCGGCCATCGAGAGGCGCTGGACGTCGCGGCCGCGGCAGTGCGCCGATTCGCCGCGGGCGCGCTGGGCTTGCGTCCCGATCCGGTCTGATCGGTTCGGCCGGGGCCGGGGCCGGTCAGCCGAGGTCGGTGAGGACGCGGTCCAGTGCGGCTACCGCCGCGGTGAGTTCGCCGGGCTCCACGGTCAGCGGTGGCCGGAACCGGATACCGCGCTCTCCGCTGCCGATCATCAGCACTCGTTCGCGTTCGCGCAGGGTGGTGAGTACCGCATCGCGGAAGGCATTGTCGGACAGAGTGGCAGCGCACATGAGTCCCCGGCCCCGTGGTTCGGTGACGGCGGGATGGCGGTCGGCGAGTTCGCACAGCAGGGTCAGCAGCAACCGGCCCTGTTCGGCGGCCCGGTCGATCAGTCCGTCGCGCTCGATCACCTCGAGGATGCGGGTCGCCCGCACCATATCGGCGAGATTGCCGCCCCAGGTGGAATTCAGGCGCGAGGACACCGTGAACACATTGTCGCCGACCTCGTCCACCCGGCCGCCGGCCATGATCCCGCATACCTGCGTCTTCTTCCCGAATGCCACCACATCCGGTGCCAGCCCGAGTTGCCGGTAGGTCCAAGTGCTTCCGGTCATCCCGGCGCCGGTCTGTACTTCGTCGAGGATGAACAGCGCGTCGTTGGCGTGGCACAGTTCCTGGACGGCCCGCAGGAATTGCGGCCGCATATGCCGGTCGCCGCCTTCACCCTGGATCGGTTCGGCGATGAAGCAGGCGATGCCGTTGGGCCGGTCGGCGAACGCGTGCGCGGCCTGCTCGAGCGCGTGCCGCTCCGCCGCCTCGATATCGATACCTGTGCCGAGGCAGGGTGTTTCGATCCGCGGCCAATCGAATGCGGGAAACCGATCGGTTTTCACCGGATCGGTGTTGGTCAGCGACAGGGTGTATCCGGAGCGGCCGTGGAACGCGCCGGTCAGGTGCAGGACCCCGCCTTCGTGGCCGGGACGTGTAGTGCGACCGTGGATCTCGTTGTGCCGGCTCTTCCAGTCGAAGGCCGTTTTGAGCGCGTTCTCCACCGCGAGCGCGCCGCCGTCGATGAAGAACAGATGCGGCAGGCGGGGATCGCCGAGTACGCGCACGAAGGTGTCCACGAAACGCGCCATCTCGACCGTGTAGACATCGGAATTGCTCGGCTTGTTCATTGCGGCCGTGAGTAATTCGGCGCGGAACCCGGCATCCCCGGCCAGCGCGGGATGGTTCATCCCCAGGGCGCTCGAGGCAAAGAAACCGAACATATCGAGGTAATCGGTGCCGTCGCGGGCGTCCACCAGATGGCAGCCGCGGGAGGCGCGCAGGTCGAGTACCAGGTCGAAACCGTCGGCGAGCATACTGGCCGACAATGTCTCGAACACGCGAGAAGCGGGGATGCGGCCGTCTGTTCTGCCACTGCCCGTGCCGGAGTGCTCCAGTTCGATGGTCACACTCCGACGGTACGGGACCGGACACCGGCTTGTCAGGAAGATTTTCTGACAAGTCCGTAACTAAAGGGACTTGTTACGGTATCGACTACTTTTCGTAGAATGTCTGCAGGATTATGGTGCTCCGGGTTCGGACATTGGCCGTCGCCCGGATCTGCTGCAGCAACTGTTCCAGATGCCGCGGCGAGGCCACCCGCACCAGCAGGATGTAGCTCTCGTCGCCCGCCACCGAATGGCAGGCCTCGATCCCGGGCATGTTCTGTAGTGCCGCCGGGGCATCGTCGGGCTGGGAAGGATCGAGAGGAGTGATCGCCACAAATGCCGACAACAGCTGTCCCAGTGCTTCGGGGTCGACGTTCGCGGTGTAACCACGGATCACGCCGCGCGCCTCGAGCCTGCGCACCCGTGACTGCACGGCGGATACCGAAAGACTCGCCTTCTCGGCCAGATTGGACAGGGTCGCCCGTCCATCGGACATCAGTTCCCGGATCAGCAGGCGATCGATCTCGTCCAGGGCTGGTTTTGCCGGTGTTTCCGCCATCAGCGAAGGCTAACGTAGCGGACACACGGCCGGAACAGTGTTGTGAACGTTCATTCTCCGGCCCCGCAATTCGCACAGCGTATTTCGTCCGGACGAACCCGAGGAGTTCGTGATGACCGAGACCGACCACGAGACCGTCACCGCCGGATACGCCGATCGGATCGGCACTCTGCTGCGCGCACTGGAGATCGATCCACCGGCGGCCGGGGAGATGCTCGTGCACAGCCCGATCGACGGTGGAGTGCTCATCGGTCTGCGGCCCGACACCCCAGCGGAGGTCGATACGGCCCTCGCCGAGGCCGCCGCCGCGTTCGGCTCCTGGCGCCTGGTGCCGGCGCCGCAGCGGGCGGCCGTAGTACGCGAACTCGCCGTCCTGCTGCGGCGTCATCAGGACGAACTCGCCGAACTCGTCACCCTCGAAGTGGGCAAGATTCCCGCCGAGGCGCGCGGCGAGGTCCAGGAGATGATCGATATCTGCGAGTTCGCGGTGGGGCTGTCGCGCCAGCTCTACGGCTACACGATGGCCTCGGAGCGGCCGGGCCACCGGCTCATGGAGACCTGGCATCCGCTCGGGGTGGTCGGGGTGATCTCGGCCTTCAACTTCCCGGTCGCGGTCTGGGCCTGGAACACCGCGATCGCGCTGGTCTGTGGCGACACCGTGGTGTGGAAGCCCTCCGACCGGACACCGCTGACCGCCCTGGCCTGCCATACGCTGCTGCGCCGCGCGGCCGATACGGCCGGCGCCGACCGGCGGATCCACCAATTGGTCCTGGGCTCGGCCGGCGCCGGAGCCCAGCTGACCGACGACGAACGGGTCGCGCTGGTCAGCGCGACGGGTTCGGTGGCGATGGGTCGCGCGGTCGCCCCGCGCGTGGCCGCCCGGTTCGGCCGCTGCCTGCTGGAGCTGGGCGGCAACAATGCCGCCGTGGTCGGCCCCTCCGCCGATCTCGATCTGGCGGTGCGGGGCATCGTCTTCGCCGCCGTCGGCACTGCCGGGCAACGATGCACGAGCCTGCGCCGGCTCATCGTGCACTCCACGGTCGCCGATGACCTGCTCGACCGCCTGGTGCGCGCCTACCGTCAATTGCGGGTGGGTAACCCGCTCGAACCCGGCGTCCAGGTGGGCCCGCTGCACGGGCCCGATGCCTGGGCGGGGATGTGGGACGCCCTCGCCCGCGCGCGCGGCGACGGTGGTGAAGTGCTGTGCGGTGGTGACCGTGTCGAACCCGAGGGCCTCGGTCCCGGTGCGTTCTACGCCGACCCGGCGATCGTCCGGATGCCCGCCCAGACCGAGGTGGTGCGCGAGGAAACCTTCGCCCCGATCCTCTACGCCCTCACCTACGACGATTTCGATACGGCACTGGCCCTGCACAACGGCGTCCCGCAGGGGCTGTCGTCGGCGATTTTCACCACCGACCAGCGGGAGGCCGAACGCTTCCTCGCCGCCGACGGTTCGGACTGCGGTATCGCCAACGTCAATATCGGCACCTCGGGCGCCGAGATCGGTGGCGCGTTCGGCGGTGAGAAACACACCGGCGGTGGCCGCGAATCGGGTTCGGACGCCTGGAAGGCCTATATGCGCCGCGCCACGAACACGATCAACTATTCCACCGAGCTACCCCTCGCCCAAGGCATCCGCTTCGACTGACCGGACCAGGCGACCGCAGACCGGCCTCGGATCGGCACCGGCTCCGAACCTGTCACCGGGCCGGGACGAGTCACTACACGCACTCGAACGCCCGGCCGATGTGCTCGGGTCCAGCCCCGGATCTCGCCGCTGTTCCGGACGCTCCACCTCAGCAGCCGGGGTTAATAGGGTCCCGCCCGCACCGCCGAAGGCGGGGCAATCAGGCGCAGGTCCCGCCTGCACCGCCGAAGGCGGGGCAATCAGACGCAGGGTCCCGCCTGCGGCACCGAAGGCGCCGCCATGAGCTCCGCCACGACGCGGCGGCCGATCTCCATGCCGCGCGCGAGGATGCCCGGGTCGGTTTCGACGCTGCTGATATCCGGTGACCCGGCCGGTGGATGTATCTGGCACGCCGCCGCACCCATCCCGGCGATCACGCCGTCCTCCAGTATCTGCTGGCCGGGCCGCAGCTTCCACGCCCGGTAGGCGCCGGGTGCGATGAACCGCATGTAAGTGCCGCCGACCACATCGTGCAACCAGGGCGCCGGTGGACGGCGTTCGTCGGCGCGCCGGGTCCGCAGGATGAGCGCGTGCGTGGCGCCTGCCTTCAGCGCGCTGCGCACCGGGACCGTTTCCGAGAGCCCGCCGTCGAAATACCGGCGTCCGCCGAGTTCCACCGGAGGACCCGCCAGCAGCGGCAGCCCGGAAGACGCCCGCAGGGCGGTCTGCAGTGTCGCCTTGTCGACGATGAACGGGTGCAGGTCCACCGGTTCACCGGTGCGGATATCGGTGGCGATGGGGTGGAATGTGGTCTCGTTGGCCAGGATGGCCGGGAAATCCATCGGGTGCAGCCCGTCGTACACCTTGTGGACCAGATAGTTCAGATCGAAGGCGGGCCGGCCGCGCAGCATCCGGGTCGGGTCGATGGCCCGGCGCATGATCGCCGCGTCCGTCCAGGCCTTCAGTCCCCGGCCCGCCCGGCCGCACAGCAGCCAGGCCGCGTTGATCGCGCCCGCCGAGGTGCCGTATACGGAATCGAAGAGCTGGGCCATCCCGAGTTGCTCCAGCCCGTGCACCATTCCGCTGGAGTACACCCCGCGGCTGCCGCCGCCCTCGACGATGAGTACGAGCCGGTGACCGTCGGCTCGGCTACCGGATGCGAAACGGTCGCGGATCACCTCCACGACCGTCGGTTGTACTGGACTCACCAGGTCACCATACGCCGGAGCGGGTGGCGGCATTCGGCCGCGCACCCGCTCCGGAGCAGTGTGCATCCAGTGTTGGTTCACCGGTCGGTATGTCGTCGCATACCGGTCGCGGCCCACAGCGAGGCGGCCGCGGCGAGAGCCGGTTACTTGATCTCGGCGAGAACGGTGCCCTGCGTGATCGCGGCACCGGCGGCCACACTCAGCCCGGTCACCACACCGGCCTTGTGCGCGTTGACCGGGTTCTCCATCTTCATGGCCTCGAGCACCACGATCAGATCGCCCGCCTCGACGGCCTGGCCTTCCTCGACCGCGACCTTGACGACCGTGCCCTGCATGGGCGCGGTGACCGCGTCACCGGAGGCGGCACCGCCACCCGCGCCGCCCCGCGTGCGCGGCTTCGGCTTCTTGCGCACCGCACCGGCTGCCGCCGGAGCGCCGGAGCCGATCGAGAACTGACCCGGCAGCGATACCTCGACCCGGCGACCGCCGACCTCGACCACGACCTTCTGCCGAGGCTCGTCGTCCTCGTCGGCCGGGGCGCCGCCGGTGAACGGCTCGACGGAGTTCTTCCACTCCGTCTCGATCCACTTGGTGTAGACGTCGAACGACTCACCGTCGCCGATGAACGCGGGATCCTCCACGATCGCCCGGTGGAACGGGATGACCGTCGCCAGGCCCTCCACGTGGAACTCGGCGAGCGCGCGCCGCGCCCGCTCCAGCGCCTGGGTCCGGTTCTCGCCGGTGACGATCAGCTTGGCCAGCATCGAGTCGAACTGGCCGCCGATCACGCTGCCCTGCACCACGCCGGAGTCCACGCGCACACCCGGGCCGGTCGGCTCGGAGTAGGCGGTGACGGGGCCCGGGGCGGGCAGGAAGCCACGGCCCGCGTCCTCGCCGTTGATCCGGAACTCGAAGGAGTGACCGCGCGGGGTCGGATCCTCGGTGAGTTCCAGCTTCTCGCCGTCGGCGATCCGGAACTGCTGGCGGACCAGGTCGATACCGGAGGTCTCCTCGGTGACCGGGTGCTCGACCTGCAGGCGGGTGTTCACCTCGAGGAACGAGACGGTATCGCCCTGCACCAGGTATTCGACCGTGCCGGCGCCGTAGTAGCCGGCTTCCTTGCAGATGGCCTTGGCCGACGCGTGGATGCGGGCGCGCTGGTCGTCGGTCAGGAACGGAGCGGGAGCCTCTTCGACCAGCTTCTGGAAGCGGCGCTGCAGCGAGCAGTCACGGGTC
This sequence comes from Nocardia jinanensis, assembly GCF_014645735.1. Taxonomy (GTDB): domain Bacteria; phylum Actinomycetota; class Actinomycetes; order Mycobacteriales; family Mycobacteriaceae; genus Nocardia; species Nocardia jinanensis. The sequence goes on from NZ_BMMH01000009.1 coordinate 250,494, forward strand.
CCGGCGACGATCACGTTGCCGTGCTGGTCGGCGATGACCTGGGCCTCGACGTGGCGGGCCTTGTCCAGGTACTGCTCGACGAAGCATTCCCCGCGGCCGAAAGCGGCGACCGCTTCGCGGGTGGCCGACTCGAACAGTTCGGGGATCTCCTCGATGGTGTGCGCGACCTTCATACCGCGGCCGCCGCCACCGAACGCGGCCTTGATCGCGACCGGCACGCCGTACTGCTTCGCGAACTCGACGACCTCGTCGGCGTTCTGCACCGGGTCCTTGGTACCCGCGGCCATCGGCGCCTTCGCCCGCTCGGCGATATGGCGCGCGGTGACCTTGTCACCGAGGTCGCGGATGGACTGTGGGGACGGGCCGATCCAGATCAGCCCGGCGTCGAGGACGGCCTGGGCGAAGTCGGCGTTCTCGGAGAGGAAGCCGTAACCCGGGTGGATGGCGTCCGCGCCGGATTTGGCGGCGGCGTCCAGGATCTTGTCGAAGACCAGGTAGGACTCGGCAGAAGTCTGCCCGCCGAGGGCGAAGGCTTCGTCGGCGAGCTTGACGAAGGGTGCGTCGGCATCGGGTTCGGCGTAAACCGCGACACTGCCGAGACCGGCATCCTTGGCCGCCCGGATAACGCGCACGGCAATCTCGCCTCGGTTAGCTACGAGTACCTTGGTAATCCGCGCGCTGGCATGGCTGGGCACTGAGCCTCCTGTGTGCAATCTCTTTGTTCGCTGTGCGGGATGGGCCGCGCTTCGGCTCCGCTCCCGCGGATCGGGGTCCGCTGTCCGGCTTCCGAAGAGAATCGGATCGCTTGGTGGGGCTCCGGGTCCGTGGGTTCGGATCCGCTACGCGGGCTCCGCGCCCGTGGTCGACACTAACTGTCTCGGGGCGAGTGTAGGCAGTCTGCCAACAAAGGCGGAACTCGGATAGGGCTACCGGGGAGTAGGTCCCAGATCACAATGCTCCCCGAGTGGGTATGTGGAACACTTCGCGACCCCGAAACGCGCTGATCGCCCGAGTTCACCCGAGTCGCCGGTGCCGGAACGCCACTCACAGCCCGCCGGTGGCGATCGGCATCCGGACCGAGTTGCCCCACTCTGTCCACGAGCCGTCGTAGTTGCGCACGGATTCCCGGCCCAGCAGGTACTTCAGGACGAACCAGGTGTGGCTGGATCGTTCGCCGACCCCGCTGTAGACGGTGAGGGGGCCCGCCTCGATATGGCCGTAGATGTCGTCCAGTTCGGCGCGGCCGCGGAATCGGCCGCCGGAGGTGAGGGCGCTGGTCCAGGGGATGTTGACGGCGGTGGGGATATGCCCGCCGCGCAGGGCCGTGCCGGTGCCGCCCTCGCTGGGGTCCCCCGCGTACGCGTGGGGCGAGCGCACGTCGATGAGTGGGTCGCCGAGATGCTCGAGAACATGCTCACGGAAGGCCCGGAACTTCGTATCGTCGCGTTCGGTGTGCGGGTACCGGCTGCGGGAGGGCTCGGGGGTTTCGAAGACGGTGTCGCGCCCCTCGCCGATCCACGTGTCGCGGCCGCCGTCGAGCAGGCGGACGTCCGCGTGGCCGAACATGGTCAAAACCCACAGCGCGTGCGCGGCATGGGAGTTACCGTCATTGCCGTACAGCACGACGGTGTCGTCGTGTTCGACGCCCTGGGAGCGCATGAGTTCGGTGAACCGTTCGCCATCGATATAGTCACGGGTCACCGGGTCGTCGAGGTCGCTGCGCCAGTCGAGCTTGCTGGCACCGGGAACATGGCCTATGCCGTAGAGGAGGACGTCGGCATTACATTCGATGATCTTCAGTCCGGGCGTGCCGAGGTTTGCCGACAGCCATTCCGTGGTTACCAGACGGTGTGGGTAAGCATAGGAGGCGAAGGCGGGATATGGGTCCGGGGCGACGGGCACGTTCGGGTTCCTTCACAGGAGGCGGGCAGTGCTGACGACAGGTTCGAGCCGCACTGTGGATAGTAAGTGTGACTTGACGTGAACTTGTTGGTGAGCACAAAGTCGGTGCAATGGGCGATTTAGTCGCACATATTTCCGATAAAGTCTCCCCGAAGGAGGGGTGAGCTATGTCTGATTCTTGGCCGCGGCGGCGCCTGCTCGCGATCCTCCGCGGCGCGAGCGAGCCCCTCGACGCACAACAGCTGGCGCAGATCACCGGCCAGCATGTCACCACGGTGCGATTCCATCTCGATATCCTCACCCGGGAGTCGCTGGTCCGGCAGTTCCAGCAACCGCCGCGCGGTCGCGGGCGACCGCGGATCGGGTACAAGGCGGTCCAGCGGACCATCGGGTACCAGGATCTGGCGCAGGTGCTGGCCGATCAACTGGGACCTGACGCGGAACGACAGGCGGCCGCCGGTCTGGCCGCCGGCCGGGCCTGGGGAGACAAGCTCGATACGGCCGGGGAGCCGGTCGAGTCGCTGCGCGATGCCAAGGATCGCGTCGTCTCGTTGATGTCGGAGCTGGGTTTCGCTCCCGAACGGGACGGACGCGAGGCCACGCGCGACCCGGAGGAGGGCGCGGTGGTCCGCCTGACGGCGTGCCCGCTACGCGATCTGGCGCGGACTCACACCGAAGTCGTGTGCGGGGTACACCGGGGGCTGCTGGCCGCGCTGCTGGAGCGTTCCGGGGCGCAGGGCACGGTCGAGGCCGAACTGGTGCCGTTCGTGGCCGAGGAGATGTGTGAGGTGCACTTGCGGCGGGTCGCTCCGCCATCGGATCGGGTCCCGGGCGCGGAATCGGCCGAAGCCGCCGCGCGCCGGCGGCCGCAGCCCGGCCGGATCGATCCGGCCGCGGGACAGGCGGCGCGGTTGTCACGGGTCTCCGGTCAGACGGTGCCGCCGGGCAGTCAGCTGCCGCCCGCGTCCGCCGCACTGGATTCCGATCCGTTCCCGGCCGCTACCGGGCCGCTGGCACCTGCTGCCCGGCAACAGGGCGGCGGGGCGCTCCGTGGCACTCCGCCCTCAGGGGCGGTCGGCCCACAGTTGGGCGACACCGACGCCAACTTCCTGGAGCAGTCGGCGCAGCAGTGGTAGCCCGATGCCGACCACGCTGGAAGGATCGCCGTCGATCCGGTCGACGAACCAGCCGCCGAGGCCGTCCAGGGTGAACGCGCCTGCCACCTGCAACGGTTCGCCGGTGGCTATATAGGCGTCCAGTTCGGCGGGATCGGGTTTACCGAAGTGCACGGTGGTGGCACTGCAATCGACGGCCTCGGCGGTGACGGCACCGCCGCGCAGGCGCAGCACACAGTGTCCGGTCACCAGATCGGCGAAATGACCGGCCATCGCCTGCCAGCGGGCCAGCGCCACCTCTGGCGTATGTGGTTTGCCCTGCAGCTCACCGTCGATCAGCAGCATCGAATCGCAGCCGACGACGACGAGATCGGATTCCCCCTCGGCGGTGTCACCGCTCAGGGTGGCCGCGACGGCCCGGGCTTTCGCCCGGGCCAGTTCGACGACCACTTCCCGCGGCCCGGTATCGGCCGGTAGGGCCGCCGCTACGGCGTCCTCGTCCACATCCGATACCCGGACGATCGGTTCGATGCCGGCGGCGCGCAGCACCGACCGGCGGGCAGGTGACGCGGAAGCGAGTACCAGCCGGGTCACGTCTGGAAATCTCCTGGAGTCGGTGTCAGAACCGCAGATGCGACAGCTGCGGATAGGAGTACGGCGAGAACGGGGAGTTACCGCGGTGCAGCAGCGTCGCTTTGCCCCACAGGTCCTGCGGGCCGGAATCTGCGGGGGCGCCACCCGCGGCGGCAGCGGTGAACACGCATACCAGCGCGGCGATCTCCGCGTCGGTGGGCGCACCCTTCTCGATCACGAAGAACGGCTTTTCCCCGTTCGTCGCGGCGGCAGTGCCCGCGTCGGCTTCGGTCGCGGTATCGACCGACACATCCCTGGTAGCGAGGTCCAGTTCAGCTGCGGCCAATACTTCTTCTTCTGCCACGATCGTCACAGTGCCAGATCCTCTCTCTTACCTTGATCGGGCTCGCGCGTTTCCGCGCTGCCGAGGCGATCTTCTCTCACCGATCGCATACCCGAAATCAGTGTGCGGCCTACTGAGCGTATCGCCGGATCACAGCGGGATGTTGCCGTGTTTCTTCGGAGGCATGGTCACCATCTTCCGCTCGAGCAGCCGCAGCGCGGAGACGATCTGGCCGCGAGTGTGCGACGGAGGGATCACCGCGTCCACGTAACCGCGCTCGGCGGCCACGTACGGATTGACCAAGGTGTCCTCGTACTCGTTCTGCAGTTCCAGACGCAGTTTGTCCACGTCGGACCCATCGCGAGCGGCCTCGGCCAGCTTCTTGCGGTACACGAATCCGACCGCGCCGGAAGCACCCATCACGGCGATCTGGGCGGTGGGCCAGGCCAGGTTCACATCGGCGCCCATATGCTTGGAACCCATCACGTCGTAGGCGCCTCCGTAAGCCTTGCGAGTGATGATCGTGATTTTGCCCACAGTGGCCTCGCCGTAGGCGTAGAGCAGCTTGGCTCCGCGCCGGATGATGCCGTTGTATTCCTGGTCGGTACCGGGCAGGAAGCCGGGTACGTCGACCAGGGTGATGATAGGGACGTTGAACGCGTCGCAGGTACGCACGAAGCGCGCGGCCTTCTCCGAGGCATCGATATCGAGGCAGCCGGCGAACTGGGTCGGCTGGTTGGCGACGATGCCGACACTGCGGCCGTCGATCCGGCCGAAGCCCACGATGATGTTCATGGCCCGCTCGGCCTGGATCTCGAGGAACTCGTCGTCGTCGAGCAACCGGCGGATGACCTCGTGCATGTCATAGGGCTGGTTGGGGGAATCCGGGATCAGCGTGTCGAGCTCGAGATCCTCTTCGGTCAGCGATTCCTCGATCGCGCCGTTGATCGGATCCGAGGCCGGGAAGCGCGGCGCCTCGGCGCGGTTGTTGCTCGGCAGATAGGACAGCAGATCCTTGACGTAGTCGAGGGCGTCCTGCTCACCGGAGGCCACGTAGTGCGCCGAACCCGACTTCACCATGTGGGTGTGGGCGCCGCCCAGTTCCTCCATGGTGACCTCTTCACCGGTGACAGTCTTGATGACGTCCGGGCCGGTGATGAACATCTGGCTGGTCTGGTCGACCATCACCACGAAATCGGTGAGCGCGGGGGAGTACACGTGCCCGCCCGCCGCGGCGCCCATGATCAGCGAGATCTGCGGGATGACGCCGGAGGCCTGGATATTGCGGTGGAAGATCTCGCCGTAGAGGCCGAGCGAGACCACACCCTCCTGGATGCGGGCGCCGGCGCCCTCGTTGATACCGACCAGCGGCCGGCCGGTCTTGAGCGCCAGATCCATGACCTTGACGATCTTCTCGCCGTAGACCTCGCCCAGGCTGCCGCCGAACACGGTCACGTCCTGGCTGAAGATGCACACCTCGCGGCCGTCGATGGTGCCGTAACCGGTCACCACGCCGTCGCCGAGCGGGCGCTGCTTGTCCAGGCCGAAGTTCACGCTGCGGTGCCGGGCCAGGGCGTCGACTTCGACGAAGGAACCCTCGTCGAGCAGAGCGAGAATGCGCTCCCGCGCGGTCATCTTGCCCTTGGCGTGCACCTTGTCGATCGCGGCCTCACCCATCGGATGCTGGGCTTCTTCCAGCCGATTCCGCAGGTCAGCCAGTTTGCCGGCGGTGGTGTGGATATCGGGCGCACCTGCCGAATCCGGCGTGGGCTGCTGCTGGACACTCGTCATGGGTCGGAGTCTAACCAGAGCCGCAGCGCGCTGTTAACCCAGATCTGGCTACTGGTGAGTAGACCCTGGTCGAGAAAACCCCAGGTGGACACGTCGTCGCCGGTTCATATGTGTACCGCGAATCGCGGCGGCGGAATACCCGACGCGCGACGGTGAACCGTCACAAGACTAACCCGGCGCGGCTGCGTGCGCATGCCGGGAATTAAATCGCTTTCCGATGACTGGACTGGGCAATACCCTTGTAGCAGGCCACTTTTGGAACACAGAGGGGAGGTGGCCTGCTATGTGGCATTGGACAACTCGAACAGGCAGTTTCCCGGAGGCCGTGGCGTTCACCCGGGTTACGGAGCCGAAGCCGACCATCACCGAAGCAGTCGCCGAGACCGAGGCCGGAACCGAAGAGACCGAAACCGTGGAGAACGACACGCTGTGTGAAGTTTCCCGGCCCATCGGTTACGACCTCGCCGGGTAGTACCCGGTGGTCACCGCACCCGCCGTGCGTTGACCACCGGACCGGCCCAGTAACCTGCCCTCGTGCAGAGGCCACCGTTGGACGTCGAATATCTGCGGCGAGCGCTGACCGGGACCCCGGAACTGGCGTTCTACACCGGAATCGACGTGATCGAATCGACCGGATCCACCAACGCCGACCTGATCGCCCGCGCCGCGGACCCGGAGATCGACCGCGTCGTACTCGTCGCGGAAGCCCAGCAGAGCGGCCGTGGCCGCCTCGCCCGCGCCTGGGCGAGCCCGCCGCGCGCCCAGATCGCCCTGTCCCTGCTCATCCGGCCGGACGGGCTCGAACCCGAAACCCTCGGCTGGCTGCCGTTGCTCACCGGCATCGCCGCGGTCGACGCACTCACCACCACCGCCGCGGTCCCCGCCGCGCTGAAATGGCCCAACGATGTCCTGATCGAAGGCCGTAAGGTCGCGGGTATCCTCGCCGAAGTCGCCGCCGGGGGTCCCCGCCCGGCGATCGTGGTGGGAATCGGTATGAACGTCAGCCTCACCGCCGGCGAACTCCCGGTCCCGCATGCCACCTCGCTGCTCCTCAGCGGCGCCGCCGATACCGACCGCACCCGCCTGGTGCTGGCCTTCCTCACCGAATTCGCCCGCCGCTACACCCAGTGGCAGGGATCCGGCTGGGCGAGTAAACCGCTCGCCGATGCCTACCGGGAACGCTGCGCGACACTGGGCTCCCGGGTGCGGGCGGAACTGCCGGGGGGTGGGGTGTTGACGGGTATCGCCCGCGATATCGACTCGGCGGGTCGGTTGCTCATCGATGATCGAGCGGTCGCGGCCGGGGATGTGACGCATCTCCGGCCCGGCGATTGAGGGCTCCGGCCTGGGTTGCGCCGGTATTCGAGGTTCTTGTCGGGATGCGGAATCCTTCGGATGACCGACCGCTGTGAATTCTCTCCGCGACCCGCTCGGATCGGGCATTTCGGCTGTGTTCGGGAGTAGTGTGCGGCCATGGGTTATCCGGAGGATGCGCTGGCGCCCGACGAAGAGTTGATCCTGCACACGCACCCGCATTGGAAGATGCTCTTCTGGCCCATCGTCACGTTGATCGTGGTGACGGCGGTGGCCGGGTTCCTGGGTGGTCTGGTGTGGCGCACCGCGGACGAATCGATGCGGTCGATCCTGCTGCTGGTGGTTCTGGTGGTGTGGCTGCTGATCCTGGCATGGCGAAGTATCGCGCCGATCGTGACCTGGAAGTCCACCCATTTCATCGTCACCGACCGACGAGTGCTGGTCCGCGAAGGTGTGATGACGCACACCGGCCTCGATATCCCGATGAGTCGGATCTCCAGCGTCCAGTTCCGGCACGGGCTGGTCGATCGGATGTTCGGGACCGGGGAGTTGATCATCGGCTCCTCGTCCGAAGAACCCCTCGAATACAGCGATATCCCGGATGTGGAGCAGGTCCACGCGCTGCTCTATCACCAGGTCTTCGAGGCCGCGCCCCGGTACGGCGGCTTCTGAACCCGGTACCTGCGGGCGTGAGGCGGCGGGGTCCGGGGCGGCGGACCGTAACCTTGTCGCATGACCGCCGTATTGCTGGGCGAAGACGACGAAGCCATCGCGGCGCCGCTGTCCCGGGCGCTGGGCCGCGAAGGGTATTCGGTGACCGTGGAGAACTTCGGTCCCGCGGTGTTGGACCGGGCGTTGGAAGGACACCATGATCTGCTGATCCTCGATCTCGGCTTGCCGGGAATGGACGGGCTGGAGGTGTGCCGGCAGGTGCGAGCCCGGGGCGCCGAGATGGCGGTGCTGATGCTCACCGCCCGCACCGACGAGGTGGATTTCGTGGTCGGGCTGGACGCCGGCGCGGACGACTACGTCGGTAAACCGTTCCGGCTGGCCGAACTGCTCGCCCGGGTCCGTGCTCTGCTGCGGCGTAGCGGGATCGGCGACGACACGGTGGAGGTCGGGGGGATCCGGCTGGAACCGGCGGCACGGCGGGTGCTGGTCAACGGAGTGGAAGTCGGGTTGGCGAACAAGGAGTACGAGCTGCTCAAAGTATTGATCGACCGGGCCGGTCAGGTGGTGCCCCGCGAGACGATCCTGCGCGAGGTGTGGGGTGATGCGGAACTGCGCGGATCCAAGACGCTGGATATGCATATGTCGTGGTTGCGGCGCAAGATCGGGGACGAGGGCCCGATGGCGGAGCGCCGGATCGTCACCGTGCGCGGTGTCGGTTTCCGGTTGAACACCGACTGACGTGCGACGCCGGATCCTGCGGTCGATGCTGACCGTCCTGATGCTGACCACGGTCGTACTCGGTGTGCCGCTCACCTATACCGCCTGGCTGTGGGTGGAGGACATCACCCGCAACGATCTACGAAGCCGGCTGGAACTGATCTCCGCGGAGGTCATCGGCCAGGAGCACGGCAGCGGGGTGATCAGTGGCGGGCTGGATCTGCACACCGTGCAGCCGCTGGTGCCCGAGGGTGGTCGGCTCACGGTCGTCTATCCGGCGCCGGAGGATACGGCGGTGAAGGTGGAGGTCGGGTCGTCGACTATCGACGACCCGCTGGTGGAGTCGCTGTCGATGGGCACCGATGTATCGCTGCGACTGGAGGTGCCCTCGACCCCGATGGAGGCCCGGCAGCGGCAGGCGGTGGCCGGGGTGGCTCTCGCTGTCGCTATTTCGCTGGGAGCGGCGATCACGGTTGCCATTGTCACCGCGCGCCGGGTCGCCGACCCGATCCGCGATGTGGCCGCGCGGGCGGCCCGGCTGGCAATGGGTGACTTCCGCCCAGATCCGCGCCGTCACGGTATCGCCGAACTGGACCGGGTATCCGATGTGCTCGATTCGGCGACTGTGGAGATCGCCGGCCGCCTGCAACGCGAGCACGCGCTGGTGGCCGATGTCTCGCATCAGTTGCGCAGCCGCCTGACCGCGGTCCGGCTCCGGCTGGACGAACTGTCCGCGCATACCGACCCGGCGGTGGTGCACGAGGCCGAAGAAGCCATGGCCCAGGTCGATCGGCTGACCGAGGCCATCGATGATCTGGTCCGGGCCTCGCGCGACGAGGACGCCACCGACCGTGATCCGGTACCGGTGATGGACGAACTCCGCGGCATAGTCACCGAGTGGACCCACCCGTTCCGGGAGGCCGGCCGCACCCTGCACCTGACCGGTGACGAATCGCTGCGCGCCCCGATCTCCGGTTCCCGGCTACGGGAAGCGGTGACGGTGCTGGTCGACAACGCGTTGATGCACGGCGGCGGAACCTGTGTCGTCTCGGTGCGCACCGTGCGCCCGGGGCAGGATCGGGAACCGCTGGTGTGTGTACAGGTCGCCGACGAGGGCGAGGGGGTCAGCGACGATCTGGCGCCGCATATCTTCGACCGCGGCTTCTCCGGCGCGGGATCCACGGGTGTGGGGCTCGCGCTGGCGCGGGCTCTGATCGAGGCGGACGGGGGCCGGTTGGAGCTACAACGCCGCCGGCCCGCGCTTTTCGCGGTGTTCCTCGGGAAACCGCTGGCCACACGGGTGGAGAACCGGGTGGTGGGGGAGCCGCGGTAGTGGTTGCGCCCGCCGGGGTTCAGCTGCCGAGCCGGCGCCGGTCGTGTTCCTCTTCGACGTATTCCTCGAGCTTCTCGAGCATCTGGTCCACCTCGTCGGGGAAGACCCAGCGTCGCATCGCCCAGTACCGGAATGCCATCTGCAGCAGGTTGCCGATGATGTAGGCGCTGACGAAGTCGGCGATGTTCTCCACCATGAAACTGACCGTGGGCTGGTGCAGTTGGAAGGCGTAGCGGGAAAGGTAGAGCGGCAGCATGCTGAGCACCACACCCACCCCGCTGACCGCGAAGAACAGCAGTGCCTCGTGATGGCGTTCCCGGCCGCCGCGATTCTTGAACGACCATTCGCGGTTGAGGATGTAGGACGCGATCACCGCGATCACTCCGGAGATGATCTTCGCGGTGACCGGCTTCTCCTCGAGAACCGTCCACTTCAGCATGTAGAAGATGCCACCGTCGATGACGAACGTGGTCGCTCCGACAATGGCGAACTTGATGAGCTCGCGTTGGCGGAAGGCGATCTCCTGGAGGGGCCGCGGGAGGACGCGAACCACGTCGTCGACGAATGACACAAGACCGGAGCATACCGCCAGCCGGTGTTCGCGCAGGACGTGACAGTATTTACCGACGTGAACGCACGTAGTTTCGACCCTGCCGCGATGCCGACCGTCGCCATGATCGGTGGCGGCCAGCTGGCGCGGATGACGCATCAGGCGGCCATCGAGCTGGGGCAGCGGCTCCGGGTGCTCGCCGAACGGCCGGACGACCCGGCGGCTCAGGTGAGCCCCGATGTGGTGATCGGTAGTCATTCCGACCTCGGCGCGTTGCGCCGGGCCGCGACCGGCGCGCACGCTCTCACCTTCGATCACGAGCATGTGCCGACCGAACATCTGGAGGCACTGGTCGCGGAGGGGGTGAACGTACTCCCGCCGCCGCAGGCGCTGCGGTTCGCCCAGGACAAGCTGGCCATGCGTACGGAACTCTCCGCGCGCGGGCTGCCGGTGCCCGCGTTCACGGTGGTGGAGTCGGAGGCCGACGCGGTGCGGTTCGGTGACGTACACGGCTGGCCGATCGTGCTGAAGGCGATCCGGGGCGGTTACGACGGCCGCGGTGTCTGGATGCCCGAGGATGCCGACGAGGCGGCGAAGGTCACCGCCGAGCAGCTCGCCGCGGGTGTGCAACTGCTGGCCGAGATCCGGGTCCCGCTGAAACGCGAGTTGTCGGCCATGGTCGCCCGTTCCCCGTACGGTCAGGCCGCGACCTGGCCGGTCGTGGAGACGGTGCAACGGCACGGCCAGTGCGCCGTGGTGATCGCTCCGGCGCCCGATCTCGCCGAGGAACTGGCCGCCGAGGCCGAGGAGCTGGCGCTGCGGCTGGCCGCGGATCTCGGTGTGGTCGGGGCGATGGCGGTCGAACTGTTCGAGACCACCGACGGCACGCTGCTGATCAACGAGCTGGCCATGCGCCCGCACAATTCGGGGCACTGGGGGATGGACGGCGCCCGCACCGGCCAGTTCGAACAGCATCTGCGCGCGGTCCTGGACTATCCGCTCGGTGATACCCGCCCGCTCGCGCCGGTGACCGTGATGGCGAATATCCTCGGTGCGCCCGAAGCGCCCGCCATGTCGATGGACGAGCGATTGCACCACCTGTTCGCCCGGATGCCGGACGCCAAGGTGCATCTGTACGGCAAGGGCGAACGCCCGGACCGCAAGATCGGGCATGTGAACGTGCTCGGCGACGATGTCGCGGTAGTACGGGAACGAGCCGAGCGCGCGGCGCACTGGATGTCGCACGCGGTATGGACCGATGGATGGGACCCGCATGAGTGACGTGGTAGAAGGCAGTGCGCCGGGCTCCCCGGCGGTCGGGGTGATCATGGGCAGCGATTCGGACTGGCCCACGATGGAGGCGGCCGCCGGAGCACTGGCCGAGTTCGGGATCCGGTTCGAGGTGGGCGTGGTATCCGCGCACCGGACCCCGCAGCGCATGCTCGACTACGCCGGTGACGCCGCGGGACGTGGCCTGCAGGTGCTCATCGCGGGTGCCGGCGGTGCCGCGCACCTACCCGGAATGGTCGCCTCGGCCACCCCGTTGCCGGTGATCGGTGTACCGGTGCCGCTGAAGTATCTCGACGGGATGGATTCGCTGCTCTCGATCGTGCAGATGCCCGCCGGAGTTCCGGTGGCCACCGTCTCGATCGGCGGTGCCCGCAACGCCGGCCTGCTGGCCGCCCGGATCCTCGGTGTGCACAATCCGGCGCTGCGTGAGCGGATGGCACAGTTCCAGGCTGGTCTGGAGACGATGGTGCTGGAGAAGGACGAGGCGCTGCGCGCACGTCTGCTGGGCTGACCACCAGCGAGACCGGTCCGCCACCGAGCCGGGGTGCCGACCTGCTGTTCAGTGGAGCCGACTGCCATATCGCACTCGACGGACGACTCCGAGAGCCCTGGAGCGCCGCTCGCTACGGTGACGCCATGGACAACGAGGAAACCGCCCGCCGAGTCGGTGGCGCCGAGCTCGTCCGTTTCCGGCTCGGTGTCGTGGACGAGGCGTTGCGTTTGTTCGCGGATCAGGGCTACGAGGCGACCTCGGTGGACGAGATCGCCGAGGCCGCCGGGATATCGCGGCGTACGTTCTTCCGGCAGTTCCGGTCCAAGGAAGATGTGATCTTCGCCGACCACGAGGCCCAGCTGGCCGCGGCGCAGGAGTACCTGCAACAGGCGCAGATCGACCCGTGGGACGCGGTCTGCGAGGCAGCGGTCGGGGTCTTCGAGCGGTTCACCCGCTGGCGCGATATCGCCGATCGCCGCTACCGCGTGGTCCGGCGGGTCCCGGCGTTGCGCGACCGGGAGATCGTGACCGTTTTCCGCTACGAGCGGTTGTTCACCGACTATCTGCGCGAGCGGCTGCCCGATTCTCCCGATCTGTCGCGCGTCCAGTTCGCGGCGGCGGTGACCGCGACCCACAACTATCTGCTGCGCCGGATGATCCGCGGGGAATCGGCGGCGGGCCCCGCCGACCTGCGGTCCGCGCTGAGCGAGATACCCCGGGGCGGCCGGCGTCCCGGGGGCGAGGAGGATCTGGTGCTCGCCGTATTCCGCCGGGACCTGCCCGCCCGGCATATCGCCGAGTTGCTGCGGCAGCGGCTGGGTAGTTTGGCTGAGAATCCCGCCGACTGACACTGAGTGCCAGCATGTGACGCGCGACAGCGGACGAGCTCGCGGTATACTGGGCCAAGGTCTTGACACTGAGTGCCTATTCTTGGCACCACCCCGTACGCAACAGGAGTGAACCCAATGGCGGGAAACCCGGATTTCGATCTGTTCAAGCTGGCGGATTTCCACGATGAGCTGCGTTCGGCCATCCGCGCCCTGTGCGAGAAGGAGATCGCTCCGCACGCCAAGGACGTCGACGAGCATGCCAGGTTCCCCGAGGAAGCCCTCAGCGCGCTCAACGCCGCCGGCTTCAACGCTGTCCACGTCCCCGAGGCCTACGGCGGCCAGGGCGCCGATTCGGTGGCGACCTGCATCGTCATCGAAGAGGTCGCCCGTGTCTGCGGTTCCTCCTCGCTGATCCCGGCTGTGAACAAGCTCGGCACCATGGGCATGATCCTCAACGGTTCCGAGGAGCTCAAGCAGAAGGTGCTCGCCGATATCGTCGACGGTGAGATGGCCTCCTACGCGCTGTCCGAGCGCGAGGCCGGCTCCGACGCGGGCAGTATGCGCACCCGCGCCCGCCAGGAGGGCGACGACTGGATCCTCAACGGTTCCAAATGCTGGATCACCAACGGCGGCAAATCCTCCTGGTACACCGTCATGGCCGTCACCGACCCCGATAAGGGCGCCAGCGGTATCTCCGCGTTCCTGGTGCACAAGGACGACGAAGGCTTCGTGGTGGGCCCGCTCGAGCACAAACTCGGCATCAAGGGTTCCCCGACCGCCGAACTGTACTTCGAGAACTGCAAGGTCCCGGGTGACCGCATCGTCGGCGAGCCGGGCACCGGTTTCAAAACCGCCCTGCAGACCCTCGACCACACCCGCCCCACCATCGGCGCACAGGCCGTGGGTCTGGCGCAGGGTGCCCTGGACGCCGCCCTGGCCTACACCAAGGACCGCAAGCAGTTCGGCAAATCCATCGCCGACTTCCAGAACACCCAGTTCATGCTGGCCGATATGGCGATGAAGATCGAAGCCGCCCGCCTGATGGTCTACACCTCGGCCGCCCGCGCCGAACGTGGCGAACCGAACCTGGGCTTCATCTCGGCGGCCGCCAAATGCTTCGCCTCCGACGTGGCGATGGAGGTCACCACGAACGCGGTGCAGCTGTTCGGTGGGGCGGGCTACACCACCGATTTCCCGGTGGAGCGGATGATGCGCGACGCCAAGATCACCCAGATCTACGAGGGCACCAACCAGATCCAGCGGGTCGTCATGTCCCGCGCCCTGCTCAAGGGGTAATTCTGCGGACCTTGGTGTCCGGTCGGCGGCCTGGGATCACTCTCAGGCCGCCTTCGGGTCGTCGGACGGTCCAGGCCGTCTGAACATGTCATCGATCGCCTGCCGCGCCCTTCCCGAAACACCAGGTGCGTGTACGTCCGCAGTGTGAATCGTCCCGGGAACGTCGAGCGCTTCCGTGCTTTGGAGCCCTCAGCACTCATGGCGACATGGCTGAACTGCTGGATGCCTTCCCGGCGGATGAGTAGCGTCCAACCTCCTCACCGGCGCGTCGAAACGCGTTGATTGCCCGACCGATCCGCTGTTGCTCACCCGGACTCGGCCGTACGCTCTCACCAGTGAAACCGACTGTGGAGGAGGCGGATGACATCGTGGTTGCGGCATAGTGACAGAACGGGCCCGGACCGTCAGGTGGGGATCCTGGTCCGTGAATATCGGTTGGCGAGCGGGTTGAACCAGGCGGCGGTCGCCGAGGCGCTGGGCATCACCCAACAGTTCCTCAGCCAGGTCGAAACCGGTGTCCGGAAAGTGACTCTGGACCAGCGCCACGGGTTCATGCGTGTCCTGGGGATACCTGCGGAGGAACTCGGCTTGGCCGGTCGAAGTCGCCATGGTTCCGCGCTTCACGAAACAAGCGCGGCTGTTGCGTCGAGCAGGGGACGGTGGCGAGTGCAGCGCCATTGGCTCAATCGGCATCGGGCAGAGTTGGGGGATCTCGCGGCTCAATGGCATGCTCTCGAGAACCGGGTGCCCAGGACGACGCTCATCGCGGGTGACGGCTGGTTGGCCGACCGCCCGCTGGAGTTGCAGTCGCTACGGCTGCGGCTGGACGAACGCCCGCAGGCGGTGCAGACAACCGGTGCGGAACCGGAGACGCTATCGGTTCGGCCGCTGCGAATCCCGAGTACACCGTTCGAGACCTACTCCTCGGCGGTGAAACACCTCGACCCACCCCAGTTGTTCGAGTCACGGCCCAGCTATCGGTATCTCGGTGGCTCGATGTCTTCCCGGGCCATGAACTTCGGTCTGGCCACCTACTTCGACAAACTGGATGTATCCGAAGCGCTTGCCCACGAACTCGCGGCGGCAACAATGAACCACACCGAGCCGACCACCGCCGAGCTTCGTGGAAAGCTGCCCTTTCGTGAGCTGGTCGGCGATCCTTTCGATACGGCCGGCCGGGCGATCGTTCCAGCGGTCACGACGTTGACCCTTCGTCTACGGCGGTACCCGGCCGATCCCACCTTTCTGCTGCACTGGCGCGATCCCGCGCGTGTGGCTACCGCGGCCGGGGTGTACGACGTCATACCTGCCGGTGAGTTCCAACCCTCCGGCGTTGCGCTGTGGGACAGGAACAACGACTTCTCGTTGTGGCGCAATATTGTCCGCGAGTTCTCGGAAGAGTTGTTGGGGCAGCCCGAGCACGACGGTAGTCGTAGCTCACCGATCGACTACCCTCGCTGGCCGCTGTACGAGCAGCTCAGCGATGCCAGGCGGCGAGGCAGGCTGAGCGCGTTCGTGCTCGGGCTGGGGGCTGGACGCCCTCACCTTGGCTGCGACGATCTTGACGGTGGTCGTCATCGACGATGACCTGTTCGAAGACGTCTTCGGTTCGACCGTGCAGTTCAACGAGGAAGGCGAAGTCGTGACAGTCGGCGAAGGCTCGGCTGCCGAAGGTATTCCGTTCACTGAATCGGCTATTGATCGGCTGCTCGACACCGAACCGTTCGCCGCGCCGGGAGCCGCCTGCTTGGCACTGGCATGGAAACATCGGCACAGTCTGATCGGCTGAGATCGAATGTCAGGAGTACGAGATGAGTGCCGATCCACGCACACTGACACCGAGCGAACGCGCATGGATAGATACACGCAGCTACGTCCGTGAACATCGATCCGACCTCGACGCTGCCGCCGCGCGGGCCTACCCCGCGCTACACCGTGTCGCCGACTCGACCCTGCTCGCGCACGAAGAGTGGATTCCTTCGGCTCCGATTCACTTGGAAGATGTGGTGTCGGCGCTGGAGGTAACTCCGGTGTCGAAGGCTGTCGGCTCCGCGCCGCCGGCGAGCCCGGCTCTGCCGGTGCGCGGGACGGGCGACCTGTACACCAATTATGCCGAGGCCGTCGGTGAGCTGGTCGCGCCTACGGTGTTCGAGAATCGGCCGACCTTCCGGCTCGTCCACGCCGACCTCACCGCAGAAACACCTTCCATGCGTTTCGGGCTCGGTTCGTACTTCGACAGCATCAATATCGGTGAGGCCGCAGCACACGAGTTCGCCATGGCCCTGCAAGGTCATGGCGAACTGTCCGGGGTCCGTGCGGCGATCACCGACCCTTGTGATCCGGCGCAACGGCCGGTCAATCTCGCCATCAGCACTGTCACTATCCGCCGCGATCCGGGCACGGGGGCCGAATCGTTCCTGCTGCATTGGCGCGACCCCCGAAAGGTCGGTCACGCCGGCGGGATGTACCAGGTAGTACCGGTGGGGATCTTTCAGCCTTCCGGTAACGCCGAGTGGAACATCGGTAACGATTTCTCACTGTGGCACAACATGGTTCGGGAGTTCGCCGAAGAGCTGGGCGGTGCCGACGAAGATCACGGTAGCGAAATCGCTCCGATCGACTACGAGAACTGGGAGTTCGCGGCACGCTTCGACCAGGCTCGGCGTGACGGTTCGGTCGTGGCGTACTGCCTCGGCCTCGGTGTCGACCCCCTGAGCTTCGCGACCGATCTGCTGACTGCTGTCGTCATCGATGGGCCGGTTTTCGACTCTCTCTTCGGTAATGCGCTGAGCAGCAATGCCGAGGGACACATCCTCGAGTGGCAGCCGTTCACTCCGGAACATGTGCAGAGCGTCGTCACCGAGCATCCTGTGCAGGCCGCCGGTATCGCCGCACTGCGGCGAGCGATCTCGCTGCTGGGCTGAAGGGATACAACTGGCTGCTGTACAGCAGCCAGTTGTTAGCTGCGATGCCCCTCGTGGCGAGACGCTGCGGGTGTGAAACCTACCGATTATGCGCGACCAGTCAGCGGGACGTCCGAAGCCGACCCGGGCGCGAGTCCGCCGCACCGGGCCGATCGCGCCACCCTGCCGGGTGCCCGTTGCCGTGGCTCAGGGGCGGAGCGGCGCGGCACGATCGGTGAGTTGCCGAGGGCGATCGGCGTGACCCGGCGGGATGTGATCGGCCGCGGTGCCGATATTCACGCGCTCGCCGAGCGCCACGGCTATAGATTGGTGCACAGCGTCGTCCTCGACACCGGGCCGCTGGTTTCGGCTCTGGTCATCGCGCAGCACGTTTACGAGCACAATGCTCTCGCCGTGGTTGTTCCTGGTTTCGAGCACGTCGACCCGGTGCGTCACGTCATCACCGACCTCGCCGCGCTCATTACGCCCGTGTGTGTCTACCCGCGCGGCTACCGGTGGGAGTTGCCCGAGCGGGGAAAACAACGGTGAGCGGGGCCGATCTCGCATTGGCCCTACTGGCGCTCGGTCTCATCGCGCTGACTGTGGCCTTGTGTCGACCATAGTCAGCAGGCGGTCCGCGAGCCGTTGCGTCGTCGCGCCGCCGGCCCCGATACCCGACATGGCCCGGGCGCGTATGGGCCGCTCATGCCGCTGTCAACGGTGTCCTGAGGACGAATCGTCAACCATTACTCGAGCCCGTGCGCATCGACACCGTCCAAGGACGGCGTCGCAGTTTCCGGATTCTCACCCACCGTCGGCCGTTCGCCGCGCGCATGGGTCTGCCGCCATTGCTCGGCGGCCTGGATCATGGCATGGCCGACATGTTCGAAGAACTGGCCGAAGTCCCGCAGCCGGGCGCCGACGGGTGACGTGGTGCCGAGGGTTTCCGCTCCTCGTCGGGCGACCTCGGCGAGCACGGTGTTCTGGTGGGCGCTTGCCATCCAGCCGCGGAACCAGGCGTCGGCGTCGATGACGTACCGGTCGCGTCGCCGGCGGGGGTCGCGTTCACGACGGATCAGTTCCTGTTGTTCGAGTTCGCCGATGGCCTTGGAGACGGAGGCAGGACTGACCTGAAGGCTTCGGGTGAGTTCGGAGGCGGTCAGGCTGCCACTATCGGTGAGATAGAGGCACGCGAGCACGCATGCGGTCATACGGTTCCGCATCGGCAGTACGACCAAGGCATTCACCGCCACCGAGATGAACCAGTCCTTCGCCTGGTCCGCAGGCGGCATCATCTCCACCACCGGTGACCTCCACCGCTTCTTCGGCGCCTTGCTGGGCGGACACCTCCTTCCGCCCGCTCAGCAGCGGGAACTGCTCACCACCGTCCCCACCGACGGGTCGAACTGGATCCCCGATACCCGGTACGGCCTGGGCATCTTCACACAGACGCTGCCGTGCGGGGTCACAGTCTGGGCAATGGCGGCGCCACCTACGGATCCTGGACCTATGCCGTTGGTTCCCAGGACGGCGCGCACATGCTCACCAGCAACATGAACGGGGACTGGACCGGCTCGGGGCCCTTCGACGACGTGCTGGCTGCGGAATTCTGCCCGGCTGAGCCCTCGGACGGCACTCCTGGATGACTCTTCGCAGCCAGGACTGAGGCAGCTCTCAGCAGGTTGTCCCGGCTCGGTTTCCGCATGATGTTTCCCGGCTGAGCCCCACGCATGGTGTCGGGGCTCAGCCGGTCGGTGGGAACAGCGGTGGAAGAGCGCCGATGGAGATGATCCGCGCGGAGACGACCACAGCAGCCGGGTGTCAGCGTCGGTGTCCGTCGTGGTGCGACGCTGCGGGTGTCCGCTGGGCCCGGCAGCACGAGCTTGACCGTGCCGCGACGGCACGGTGTGGGGTGGTAGTCGGCACAGTCGACCTGCGAGACCACGTCGGAGAGTGGGACATATGCACCGGAAATGGAATCTTCCTCGAGGGCTGCCCCTATTGGCGGTGCTCTGTCTCACCGGGGTGTTGGTCGGGGCGCCCCCGGTGGCCGCCGAGGAGGGCGGCGAGCCCGCCGCGCAACTCCAGTGGGGTCCGTGCCCCGAGGATGTTCCGGCCGAGCCACCGCAGTTGCAGTGCGCGACCATGCCGGTGCCGCTGAACTACGGCGATCCCGGGGGCGCGCAGATCGATCTCATGATCTCCCGGCTGGCCAGCACGAAACCGGACAAGCGGCGGGGCGTGTTGTTGCTGAACCCGGGCGGTCCGGGTGGGTCCGGATTGGGGTTGTCCAAGCTCTTGGCCACCCAAGAGATGCCGGTCGATGTCCTGGACAGTTACGACCTGATCGGCATGGACACCCGCGGGGTCGGTCACTCGTCGCCGGTGAGCTGCGGATTCACGGTCGGCCAGCCGTATTTCACCAATATCCCGCCGTACGCGGCCGACGATGCGGCGGTCGCCGAGCAGGCGGCGGTCGCTCAGGGGGTCGCCGCGCAGTGCGCGGCGAACGACCACGAGGGACGGCTGCCGCATCTGACGACGGCGAACAACGCCCGCGACCTGGACCGGATCCGGGCCGCGCTCGGTGAGGAGACGGCCAGCTTCCTCGGCTACTCCTACGGGACTGCGGTGGGGGCCGCGTACGCCTCGATGTTCCCGGACCGCGCCGACCGGGTCGTGCTCGACAGCAATATCGGCGACACCTTCCTCGACCAGGACGGGATGCGCAGATACGCACGGGGCACCGAGGAGACGTTCCCGGATTTCGCGCGATGGGCCGCCGTGCGGCACGACAGCTACGGTCTGGGCCGGACACCTGAGGAGGTGCGCGCGACCTACTTCACCCTCGCCGAAGGGCTCGACAAGAAACCGGTCGACGGGATCGACGGCGGTCTCTTCCGATTCAGTGTGTTCGCCTCGCTCTTCAACACGAAGTCCTACGATCTGATGGCGCAGACTTGGCAGACCCAGCTCGCCGCCGTGCGGGCAGGCTCCGCGGGCGATCCGGCTGCCGCCGAACCGCCCATCGACCTCGAGGCGGTTTCGCCGGCCGATAACAGCTTGACGGTTTTCCTCGCGACGACCTGCAACGACGTCGAATGGCCCGAGGATGTCGGGGCCTATCAGCGGGCCGTCGCCGAGGACCGCGAGCAGTACCCGCTCTTCGGCGCGGCCACCGCAAATATTGTTCCGTGCGCCTACTGGAAGTGGGGACCGGTCGAGCCGCCGGTGCAGATCGACGACAGTGGGTCGGCCGATGTGCTGATCCTGCAGAACCAGCGCGACCCCGTCACTCCGCTGCGCGGCGGCGAACTGCTCGACGAGAAGTTCGGTGAGAGGTCCCGGCTGGTGACCGCCGACGGTAGTGGGCACGGCGTGTACGTCCTCGGCAAGAACCCCTGCGCGTTGAACATCGCCACCGACTACCTGGTCGACGGCACCATGCCCGAAAAAGACGTGGCCTGCGGGAGCATCCCGGCCGGCGGGTGAGAAACCGATGCCCGGTGCCTGTTCAGGCTCGCGCGGCCAGCAGATCCGCGGTGAGCCGGGCGAGACGGCGGGCATTGCCGGGATCGAGCGAGGGGAGTGAGAGGTCCAGGGTGCGGCCGCGGTCCACGGCGGTGAGTGGTTCCGCGGGCGGGTTGTCGATGAAATCGTGCAGCGGGCGTATCGATTCGCGCACTGGGCGCCCGGCGACCGCGGCGAGGGCACGGATCGCGGCTCTGGTGAGGAAACCGAGCGGGGAGAGGTCGCCGCTCCTGGTGAAGCCCGGGTGGTAGAGGACGACTTTGATCTTGTCGCCGTGCTCTTCGGCGAGCGACACACCGAGGAGATCGTTGGCCCGTCCGGCCTGTAACTGGGCGCCGACCATGCTGTAGCCGCGGGTGAGGTGGGGATCGCCCCAGTGGACCGCGCCCTTCTGCACACCGACTCCGGCGATACTGACGATCACCGGCTGCGCGGCGCGTACCAGCAGCGGAGCCAGCTGGTGCGACAGCAGATATCGGCTGAGGTAATACAGCGCGAAAGTGTGCTCGAAGCCCTCGGTGGTCTGGACGCGTTTGGGCATCGTGCGGTTCGCGAAGAGCAGCAGCGCGTCCACGGCGTCGTAGGACGCGCCGATCTCGCCGACCACCCGTCCCACCTCTGCGACGGAACTCAGGTCGGCGCGTACGAAGCGGAGGCGGTCCGCGTCCGCTCCGGCCGCGGCCGTGAGTTGTTCGCCTTTGGCCGGGTTGCTGCCGATCGCCACGACCCGGTCGCCGCGGGTGAGGCGTTCGAGGGCGATCGCGCGGCCCATGCCGTCCGTACCGCCGCTGATAAGAATGGTTCTGGACATCAACACCTCCGTGGACCCGACTGCTGTACACATCCTCGGCAGCGGCCACCGGAAGCGAAAGAAGGCACTTTTATGTCCAGTACGCACACGGATGTGCCCTCCATCGCCGCCGCCGAACTCCCCACGCCGGTGCCGGTGGCCGAGCACGAGGTCTGCCCGGTGTCGGGGCTGATGAGTCGGATCGGCGACAAATGGAGCCTGCTGGTGATCGCGCTGCTGGCCGGACGCCGCTACCGCTACAACGAATTGCACCGTTCGATCGAGGGCATCAGCCAGCGCATGCTGACCCGGACCCTGCGCGCGCTCGAGGACGACGGGCTCATCGATCGCGTGGTGTATCCGACGGTTCCGCCGGCCGTGGAATACGGGCTCACACCCCTTGGTGAATCGCTGCTGGTCCCGCTCTCGGCGCTGGCCGATTGGGCCGTGGACCATATCGGCGATATCACCACCGCGCGCTCGGTGCGTGCCGGCGCGCGTACGGCCGGCGTGGGCGCGAACAGTGATCAGGGACTCGTCCGGCCGCAATCGCGTACACCCGCGTCGTGACCGGGACGTCCGGAGCGCAAGCGCGGTGCGGATTCCCGGCTCGTCGGCGACCGGCGCCGATGTCGATGTCGATGGCTCACCGGTCGCCGCGTCCGGAATCAGGCCGTGTACCGGTATGCCGGGTAGGTCAGGTAGCCCCGGTCACCGCCCTGGAAATAGGTGTCCTCGTCGGCGGACTCGATCGGAAGTCCGTTGCGCAGTCGCTCGACTAGGTCGGGGTTGGCGAGGAAGGCGCGGCCGAAACTGACGAGGTCGGCGCCCAGGCCGAGCCAGCGTTCGGCGTCGGCCGGGCCGGCCGGCTTCGGACCCGACGGATGAACCGGATTCATGATGAGGGTGCCCGGCCACGCGCGGCGGAGATCGAGGAGTACCTCGTCGTCGATGGTGGCCTCCAGATGGATGTAGGCGAGATCTAGGCCGGCCAGCTCGTTCAGCAGCGCGGAATACAGCTCGGCGGTATCGGTTTCCGTGACGCCCCAGAACCCGCCGCCGGGAGACAGACGGATACCGGTCCGGGCGCCGCCGATCGCCGCGACAGTCGCGGAAACCGCTTCGGCGGCGAATCGGATCCGGTTGCGGACCGAGCCGCCGTAGCGGTCCGTGCGCAGATTGGCGTTCGAGGAGAGGAACTGCGAGATCAGATAGCCGTTGGCGCCGTGCAGTTCCACGCCGTCGAAACCGGCATCGACTGCGCGGCGCGCCGCTTCGGCATACGCTTCGGCCTGCCCGGGGATCTCGGCGGTGTCCAGGGCGCGCGGCATCGGGGCGGGGAGGAGGCCGGTGGGGGCGAAGACATCGCCGACGGCGGGTACAGCCGAAGGAGCGACCGGTTGCAATCCGGTGGTGTCGGGATGGGAGACCCGGCCGCCGTGCATGATCTGCGCGAAGATGCGCCCGCCGTTGGCGTGCACAGCGGCGGTCACCGGACGCCAGGAGTCGACGTGTTCGTCGGTGTACAGCCCGGGGGTCCCCGGATTGGACTGGCCGACCGTGTTCGGTTGCACCCCTTCGCTCACGATCAGGCCGGCTGTCGCTCGCTGTGCGTAGTAGGTCGCCATCGCGGATGTGGCCCGGCCACCGACGGCGGCTCGGACCCGGGACATGGGGGCCATCACCACACGGTTGGGCAGTGCCAGACGGCCCAGTCGGTAGCTGTCGAAAAGGCTGGTCACCTGTGGTCTCCTTCAGATCGGGTGCGCCCCGGCTCGGACACATCGGCTACCGTAAAACCTGACATCCATGTGAGAGGCAAGGTCTGTGGTGCGAGTCACGCGGGAGGTTGCGATGCGAATCGGCGAGTTGGCGGAACGTACGGGGGTCAGCATCCGGTCCCTGCGCTATTACGAGGAGCAGGGGCTGCTCACCAGTACCCGCAGTGCCAGCGGGCAGCGGCACTATACGGCCGACGGGGCCGAACGGGTCGAGTTCATCCAGCGGATGTACGCCGCGGGACTGTCCAGCCGGACCGTCGCCGAATTGCTGCCGTGTGTCGAATCTCCGAGCGAGGAGACCTCCGATGCCGCGCTGGAACGAATGGAGCAGGAACGTGACCGGCTATCCGCGCATATCGACGAACTGATCCGGACTCGCGACGCGCTCGACCAGCTCATGGCCCTGAACCGGGCACACCACGCACGCCTGTAGGGGTCGCGGCCGCACCGTCTCCCGTCGCAACACACGGCGGAACGTGTTGCCGCGCATCATCCGGCTTCTCGTCGAACCGCGCCGACCGGCGTCCATCCGGGCGGGGCCGGGCGGCGGGCCCGATTGAGCTGGTCGATTGGTCCTGGGGGGCTCTGGTCGCGGCCCACTGGGCGGCCCGGAATACCGACCGTACGCTGGGCGCGGTCATGGTCGACGGCGCGTTTCCCTACGACTGGCTCGACGAGGCCATGGAGCAGCGAATCCGCAAGCTGTCAAACGGATGGGCTGGTTCCTGCCGCTGTTGCGCCCGACCGGCCTGGCCCCGCGAATGAGTGCCGAACAGCAGGCCGAGAGCAATATCGAGGTCGGCTGGCTCTCCCGCGAAAGCGAGCTGGGTCCCGTATTGCACAGCATCGCCGTCCCGGCGCGGTACGTGGTCGCTTCGGGCACGTCCTTCGGTAGTCGCGGTGAGGAGCAGGAACGGATCCGCACCGGCCTCGACGCGGTGATCACCGGCAACCCGAACATCCGGATCAGCGCCAAGGTCACGAGCAACCACGGTGCCATCCTGCGCAAGGATTTCCGCGCCATCGCCCGGGCCGTGCACGAGATCGAGGCCGACCAGGACGGTTCGCGGTGACCGGCTGTGCGCGTCGGCGACGACCCGGTGGGTGGGAGACGGCACAGTTCGAACGACAGCGATGTTCCTGGGCGGCAGGGACTTCCGGGCGGCGAGGACCGGTGTATCGGACCTCATCGACCCGGATCGGTGCGAACGGCCGTGAGGAGGCGGCGCAATGAAGCGAGGGTGTCGGAAAGGGCGTCGGGGTCAGGAGAGGAGGCGAGCCAGAGCGCGGCCTCGTTCATGGCGCCGGACAGCAGATGGGTGAGCGGGGCTACGGGTTGAGCTGGGACGACTCCGTCGTCCATCAGCGAGGTGAGGGCTTCGGCGAGGTGGCGGGCGGCGGCGGATTCGTCCATGGCCCGCCATTCCTGCCAGCCGAGGACCGCGGGGCCGTCGATCAGCATGATGCGCTGTATCTCCGGGGTGGTGCAGGCGGTCAGGAAGGTTTCGCAGCCGGTGACGAGCTGGTCCCATGGGTCGGTCCGGGCATCCGCGGCGGCGGCGACCCGGTCGCCGACCTCGGACTGCACATCCTCGAGCACGGCGCGGAACAGCGCGCGTTTGCTCTCGAAGTTGTGGTAGAGCGCGCCCTTGGTGACACCCGTGGCCGCTGAGATCTCGGAAATACTCACGGCGGCATAGCCTTTCGTTGCGAACAGATCTCTGCTCTCGTGCAGCAGCGCACGCCGTGTCTGTTCCCGCTGCTGGACGCGGAGCGAAGCGGCCATTCTCGACCTCCCATTGACATACCGACGGTATGCGACCTAGCGTAGTTCACATACCATCGGTATGTGAACATGGACGCGAAATGGGGCACCCGTGGAGATCAGCAGCTTCTACCCGGTCATCGGCACCACCCGGATCGCGCAGACGCGCGACTTCTACACCCGCTGGTTCGCTTTCGAGATCACCTTCGAGGCGGACTGGTACGTGAGCCTGCGGCGGCGGGCCGGTGAGCGGCACTACGAACTGGCCCTGCTCGACCCCGCCCATCCGACGATTCCCGAGAGCTACCGCAAACCGGTCCAGGGTTTGCTGCTGAATCTCGAGGTCGAGGATGTCGATGCCGAATGGGAACGCCTGGTCGTCCGGGGTGGGCTGCCGGCCGAACTCGATATTCGCTCGGAGGATTTCGGGCAGCGGCATTTCATCGTCGCCGATCCCAGTGGGGTGCTGATCGATGTCATCACCGAGATACCGCCCACCGGTGAATACGTCGAGCAGTTCGCCACCGGCTCCTGACCTGACCGAGCGATAACGGCTAGCTCGAGTCACCGCTTCCCGGGTGCGGGCCGGTGGTTTCGGTCCGCCGGAAGAGCAGGGGCGGCGGGAAATCCCGCGAAACGATCCGCGTACCGGACCACGCGCACACGGTGCGGCTGTCGCGCAGGTGTTCGCCGACGCGCCCGTCCACGATCGTCACATTGCGCACCGGGCACAGACCGGGGCAGGCGATGGTGGTGATCGAACCGGCCCGGTTCCGGAAGAGGGGGCTGCGCAGCTGACGTGAGCTGATCCAGGGCCGGTGCCCCAGCGGGCAGACGACGCAATCGGTGACTTTCATTCCGACCCAGGGGCATTCCCCGGGCACATTGCGCCAGTGCTCGGCCACCCGGCCGCTCACCACGGCCGCGCCGTGCAGGCAATGCAGCGTTTCCGGGCAGCGGTACAGGCCGGATGTGGACTTGGCGACGAGCATCCCGAGGTGGATCCAGGGCTCGGTCCGGCAATCACAGTCAGAACCAGCTGGCTGAGGCATACGGTGTAGTTCGGTGTACCGGTGTTCTCGGATGGGCGGACAATGGACCGAATGATGTCCGGTGCCTGTGCGCAGCTCGGCGACCTGGTCGAACTCCGGGGGCGGCTGCGGCACGTCTACTGGATCGGTGGAGGGAGCGGGGCCGGGAAATCGGCGGTCACGGCGCGTATCGCGGCCCGGCACGGTTTGCGGGTGTATTCGACCGACGACGCCATGACCGACCACGCGCGGCGGAGTACTCCCGGCGCCGCGCCGCGTCTTTTCGAGTTCATGAGTATGAGCATGGACGAGCGCTGGGTGAACCGGTCTCCGGCGGAGATGCTCGAGACGTTCCACTGGTTCCGGGGCGAGGGCTTCGGTGCGATCGTCGACGATCTGCTGGGGATATCCGAGCGCACGGTCGTGGAGGGGTTCCGCCTGCTGCCGGACCTGGTGGCGCCCCTGCTCGCCGACCCGGCCAGGGCGATCTGGCTTCTGCCCGCACCGCGATTCCGCCGGACTGTTTTCGCTGACCGTGGCTGGGCGATCCCGCGCCGGACGAGCGACCCGGACCGTGCGCGGCGAAACCTGCTGCGGCGCGACGAGATGTTCACCGACCGCCTACGTGCGCAGACGCGCGGGCTGGGGCTGCCGGTAGTCGATATCGACGGATCGCTGACGGTCGAGGAAGTGACCGATCATGTGGCGGGTGCCTTCGGCCTGTGAACTACCGGGCGGGCCGATGTCTCATACGTCGGCGCGGCGTCCCCGGGCGCGGGATCAGATCCGGCCGAGATCGATCTCGACGGCGAACGGGGCGGAAACCGCGACCACTCCGGTGAACATCTCGCCGGTCCGGTACGACCCGGTCGCCACTTGCGAGCGCCGGTCGGGCGCCGCGACAACCGGCCGATACCCCGGACAGGATTCCCGAGCACGGTGAGCCGGTCGCTGGCCGACTCGGCGCACCCCGCCGACCTCGTGGATCATATAGTCCGTGAGCGATAACGATCTTGTGGATGTGACCGTCAGCGGACCCGACGAGGAATGGCTGGCGGAGTTCACCCACCGGCTCGTCACGGATCGGCTGGCGGCATGCGGGAACATCTTCCCGGATGTGCGGTCCATCTACCGGTGGGAGGGTGCGGTGGAGGACGCGTCCGAGGCCGTTGTCGTACTGCACACCCGGGCGTCGCTGGTGCCCGCGATCGTCGAACGGGCCAATGCCGAGCACCCCGATGAGGTTCCGCAGGTCGTCGCGGTACCGGTGGCGGATGTGAACCCCGCCTACGGGCAGTGGATCCTGGACGAGACCGTCGGCTGATCGCGGTAGATCGCCCGCCCGGCGCCGCGGCCCGTGCAACCCCTCACCGGCGAACCCGGCCCGGCGTGCGGTCGAGCTCAGCGGTGGACCAGGTCCGCGTATTCCGGATGAGCACCGATGTAGTCGTCGACGTACCAGCACGTGGCCGCGACCTCGAAGCCGGCGGTGCGGGTCTCGTCGAGCGCGTACTTCACCACCTGCGCGGCCACACCCCGCCCCCGGAACTCCGGGAAGGTGATGGTGTGGTGGAAGTTGCGGACCTTCGGCGACTCCGTCTCCGCGTAGTCGGCATAGCCCGCGAGGGTTCGGTCGAGGTAGATCTCGAAGCGGGTGTCGTCGGCGTTGTGCCGGAGTTCGGTACTCACCTTCGGTGGAACCATGGGCCGGGTGCGGTTTGTTCCGGTATCAGAGGATGGCGCCGGGGTTGAGGATGCCGTGCGGGTCCAGGGCATCCTTGATCCGCCTGGTCAGGTCCATGACCTCGGGCCCCAGCTGATTCGGCAGCCACGCTTTCTTGAGACGGCCCACACCGTGTTCACCGGTGATGGTGCCGCCTAGGGCGATGGCCAGTTCCATGATCTCGCCGAAGGCGCGGTGCGCGCGCTCGGTCTCGTCGGGGTCGGCGGGGTCGTGCACGATCAGCGGGTGGGTGTTGCCGTCCCCGGCGTGCGCGATCACCGAGACGGTGACGTCGTTGCGCCGGGCGATCCCGGCGATGCCGGTGACCAGATCGCCGAGGCGGGGGAGCGGTACTCCGACGTCTTCGAGCAGCAGCGGACCGAGCCGTTCGACCGCGGGGATCGCGTAGCGGCGGGCGGCGGTGAAGGCTTCCCCTTCTTCCGGGTCGGCGGTGTGGAATGCCTCGGTGGCCCCGGCGGCGCGGCAGGCCTCCAGCATGATCCGGGCCTCCTGCGCGGCATGGTCCCCGGGTGCGTCGGACCGGGCGACCAGCAGCGCGGCGGCGTCGCGGTCCAAGCCCATCCGCAACTCGTCCTCCACGGCGTTGATGGCGACGGTGTCCATGAACTCCAGCATGGCCGGGCGCAGCGCGCCGGTGACGGCCAGAATCGCCTCGGTGGCGGCGGTGAGGGTCGCGAACGAGGCGACCACGGTGCTCTGCACGGGCTGCGCGGGTAGCAGCCGCAGCGTGAGTTCGGTGATGACGCCGAGGGTGCCCTCGCTGCCGACGAACATCTTGGTCAGCGACAGCCCGGCCGAATCCTTCAGCCGGGGACCGCCCAGCCGGACCGCGGTGCCGTCGGCCAGCACGACTTCCATCCCGAGTACGTAGTCGGTGGTCACGCCGTATTTCACACAGCACAGGCCGCCTGCGTTGGTGGCGGCGTTACCGCCGATCGAGCACATCTCGAACGACGAGGGATCCGGGGGATACCAGAGCCCGTGTTCGGCGACCGCCCGTTTCACCTCGGCGTTGAGCAACCCGGGCCCGGCTACGGCGGTCCGGGTGACCGGGTCGATGCTGATACCGCGCATCCGCTCGGTGCTCAGGACGATCCCGCCGTCCACCGCGGTCGCCCCACCGGAGAGTCCGGAGCCCGCGCCGCGCGGCACCACCGGGACCCGGTGCTCGTCGGCCCAGCGCAGGGTGGTGGATACATCGGCGGTTCCGGTCGCGCGGACCACGGCCAGCGGTGTCCCAGCGGCCGGATCCTTGGCCCAGTCCTGCCGGTATCCGGCGAGGACATCGGGGTAGGTGAGTACCGCGCCGGTGGGTAGGAGATCGATCAGTTCACGCAGGTCCACGCCCCAACGCTAACCGCTTCCGGCCGAGTTGGGGTCCCGTCCGCCCGGACGGGACCCCGGGACCTCACAGGCCGTGTCCCCGCGAACCGTTCACCGATTCCGCGAGTTCCGCCTCCTCGGCGGCGGTGAAACCATCACGTCGCGCGGCGACCGCGGTATCGAATTCCTCCTCCACCAGATCGGCGTTGATATGCGCACCGGCCGTGGCGCCCGCGGCGGCGGCCGGCCCGACCTGCGCGGAGAGATCGGTGACGTTGCCCGCGGCCCAGACCCCCGGCACCTCGGTGCGGCCGGTGGCATCGCTGGGGATGTAGCGGCCGAATCCGCCGGGATGCTCGACGGCCGCCAGTCCCAGCCCTTCCAGGAACCCGGAGCGGGCCACCATATGCGTACCCACGGCGACGACCTCCCTGGCGACAACGGTGCCGTCGGCGAGCTGGATACCGCTGATCCGGTCGTCGGTGATCTCGATCCCGGTCACCTTGCCCGGCACCACCCGCACGCCGCGGGCGGCGAGACGTTCGGCGGCTTCCGGGGTGGGATCGGGCTGGTCGTGGGTGAAGTACACGACGTCGTCGCTCAGTTGCCGGAACAACTGCACCTGGTGCACGGATATCGGCCCGCGGCTCAGCACGGCGATCGCCCGGTCCCGCACCTCCCATCCGTGGCAGTACGGGCAGTGCACCACGTCGCGGCCCCAGCGTTCCCGCAGTCCGGGGATATCGGGCAGTTCGTCGGTGAGCCCGGTCGTCACCAGCAGCCGCCGGGCCCGGACCGTCCGCCCGTCGGCCAGGGTGACTGCGAAACCGTCACCGTCCCGGGTGGCGGCGGTGATCTCCCCGGACACCACCTGACCGCCGTAGCGGCGTACCTCTGCGCGGCCGGTCTCCAAGAGTTCCGCCGGCGGCATCCCGTCGCGCCCCAGCAGCCCGTGCACGCCCGCGGCGGGCGCGTTGCGCGGCTCGCCCGCGTCGATCACCACCACCGTGCGCCGCGAGCGAGCCAGCATGAGCGCCCCGTTCAGACCGGCCGCCCCACCACCTGCCACCACCACGTCGTAATCGTTCTCCAGTTGCTCGGTCACCGTGACCACCTCCTCCGCGCCGACTATCCGCACCTCCGATCGAATTGGCAAACAAATTTGCTGAATCAACAAAAAATAGGAGTCGCGAAGCTTCGCTGTCCAGCCGGGGAACCACGTCCGAACTGTGGGTTTGCCGCGCGCTCACCTGCCCGTCACCTGATCCTGCGACGCTGACACCGTGCAGGACCTGGCGACGAACGCTGATATGTGGGAGATCCGGTTCGCCCGATGGTGCGCGGCGGTGGTCGCGCGGCTGCCCTGGGGTCTGAGCCGGATCGTCGCCCCCACCTTCCTCGGTTTCGCGCTGATCAACGGTTTCACCTTCGGCGTCGACCTGCTGATCCTCACCGTCCTGCGCAGCGGACTCGGCCTGCCGGGCTGGTTGTCGGTATCGGTCGGCTACAGCTGCGCCTTCGCGCTGGCGTTCTATCTCAACAGGCGGCTGAACTTCCGCTCCCACGCGCCGGCCGGCCGCCAGGCGGTGGTCTACGCGGTGGTCGTCCTGATCAACTATCTGGCCTTCATCCTGGGTGTGGGGGCCGGGCTGGCCGCGCTCGGCGTGCAGTACCACGTGTCGCGCCTGCTGGCCGGGGTCTGCGAGGCGGTGTACATGTACTCGGCCATGCGCTGGATCGTCTTCCGGCGTCGCTGACGTCTACGACCGGATCAGCCGGTGTACAAGCGGGTTTCCTTCCCGTCGCGGACCACCACATCGGCGTCGGTGAGTGCCCAGTGCGGCGTGCCCGCCGCGGCGAGCCGATTCGCGAGCGCGTTACCCGTGCCCTCGGGGTCGGTGGGCGAATCCAGATGCGGAACTATCGGGCGATCGATCACACCGAGGCCCGCCCAGACCGGATCGATACCGCAGGCCGGCTGTACTTCGCCCGGATCGTCGGAGGTCTCCAGGCCGTGCAGGTCCGGGCTCAGAACACAGGCGCCCGCACTGTAGCCCGCGTACACCAGGGCGTCGGCTTCCAGCAGTTCCGGGAGTATCCGGTCGGCGCCACTGCGGGCGAACTGGGCACGCAGGACGAAGGTATTGCCCCCGCGTACCCAGACCACCGGGAACCGCGCCAGCCGATCACCCAGTTCCGCCGGGCGGCCGTCATACTCGCGTAGATCCACCTCCTCCGGGCGGAAGCCGAGTTCGCGCAACGGCACCAGCTCGCTGGTCAGCGCGGCATCGCGAGCCCGCGGCCAGGAGTCGCAGGCATTGGCGATCACCGCGATCGGGCCCGGTGCGCCGGTCATCGCCGCGAAGACGTCGTAGTGCGCGCCGAACCGGTAGCTCGCCAGGAACAACCGCATCTCAGATGGTGAAGGCGAGATTGCGGACAATCCGCCGGCCCAGTTCCGCGTCTCCGCGGAAGGTGATCCGGTCCAGTGCCGATTCGGCGTCCACCCGGCCGCCACCGAGCCGGATCAGCAGACCGGAGTCCGATTCCACTGTCACGGTGGGTTCCGCACCGGGCGCGTCCACATAGCGGGCGCGATCGCCGACCTCGATGTGCAGAGTGCGCGCGAGCGGTCCGGTGAGTGCCAGGGTGATCAGCGATCCGGCCGGTGCCGCACCGCGTTTGGCGATAACGCGGGGCAGTGACTTCGCGAATTCGGCGAAGGCGAGTTCACCCCGGGCGCCCCCCTCGTCGACCCGCTCACCGAGGGCGTCGGCGATATCGAGTTCGTGCATCCAGCAGTCGAACAACCGGACTCGCATGAACCGCGCGTAGGGCACTTCGCCCACCGGCGACGGAGTCGGCGCGGACCATGCCGCGTCGTCCATGGCGGCGAGTGCCGCGCGGCGACGGTCGATCACCGCGCGGTAGAGGCCGAGTAGTTCTGTGCCCGGGCGGAGTCGCAATCGCTGCACCCAGATCTCGTTGAAGGCGCCGATCTCGTTGCGCACGTGTGGCAGAGTCTTCACCTCGACATCGGGGGCCTGCCGATCACGTGCCGGGGGTTTGTCGCCGAGCAACATCGATTCGGTACCGATCACATGGCTCAGCACATCGAACACGGTCCACCCCGGCAGCGGTGAGGGTGTGCGCCACCGGTTCTCGTCGAGGCCGGTGACGAGTTCGGCCAGCGCGTCGAACTGCTCGGACAATCGCGCGGTGAGCTCGGTTCGGTCGAGAGTATCGGTCACTTGCTCCTCCTTCTGAGCCGGTACATGCGATCCGCGGAGGCCGAAGCGAGGGCGGGTGCATGCGATTCGTGCGAACGGTGATCGGATCAGGCGGTGTCGTCCGCGGACCCGGTCCGGGGGTCCAGGGCGGCCAGATCCGCGCGTAGTGCGGCGGCGACGCGTTCCGGTTCGCGCGAGCGGCGCAGGACGAGTCCGGTCGCGAACCGGAATTTGTCGCCGTGGCTGCGGGGGATCACGTGCAGGTGGACGTGCGCGACCGTCTGGAACGCGGCTTTGCCGTCGTTGACCAACAGGTTCGCGCCGTCGGCGGCGAAACCGGGACCCTGTACCGCCCGGGCGATGCGATGGCCGACGCGGAACAGATCCACCCCGGTTTCGGCATCCAGTTCGGACAGATCGGTGGCATGCCGCTTCGGGATCACCAGGGTGTGCCCACGGGTGATCGGCCGGATATCGAGGAAGGCGGTCACGGTGTCGTCCTCGTAGACCCGGTGGGCCGGTGCGGCGCCGGCCACGATCCGGCAGAAAACGCAGTCGCTCACCCGCCGCACTCTACGGCGTAAGGGCGAGTCGGTCCCGCTGTCGGCCGTTCGGCTTGGCAAACTTTTCAAACTCGCGGGCATGGTTCTGCGGATCTATCCCGTGATCAGGATTTACCGATGCGAAGATAACCGCCCGCCGCCTCGGAATGTGACGGGCATCTCAGCTAATCTCACTGCGGCCGATGTACGGTTGCCAGGATTTCGGGCGGTGGTGTCCCAGGACACCTCCGCCCGGCGCCGTTGATCGGCGGCCGAAACAGTAGGAGAGGGAAGCAGACAAGTGGAGACGA
Source organism: Nocardia jinanensis (assembly GCF_014645735.1). GTDB lineage: Bacteria > Actinomycetota > Actinomycetes > Mycobacteriales > Mycobacteriaceae > Nocardia > Nocardia jinanensis. The sequence continues at coordinate 283,664 of NZ_BMMH01000009.1, forward strand.
CACGGGTGGGAGCAGGGGGGGAAGAAACACCGACCGTGAGCGATTCGTCGCCGCGCGGGGCGCGTGTCGGTGTCGTTCGCGAATCCGCCGCGGGCGAGCGGCGGGTCGCCTTGGTTCCGAAGATCATTCCCACGCTGGTGAAACAGGGTGTGGAGGTCGTGGTCGAGGCCGGGGCCGGATCTGGCGCGCTCATTCCCGATACCGCCTACGAGGAAGCCGGTGCGACGATCGGAAATCCCTGGTCGGCCGAGGTGGTCGTCAAGGTGGCCCCGCCCAGCGACGCCGAGGTGGGCAAACTGACTTCCGGGCAGACGCTCATCGGATTCCTCGCCCCGCGCAACGCCGACAACCAGATCGACGCGCTGAAGAAGGCCGGCGTGCAGGCGTTCGCGGTGGAGTCCATTCCGCGAATCTCGCGCGCCCAGGTGATGGACGCGCTGTCCTCGCAGGCGAATGTGGCCGGGTACAAGGCAGTACTGCTGGCGGCGTCGGAATCGACCCGCTTCTTCCCCATGCTCACGACCGCGGCCGGAACGGTGAAACCGGCGACCGTGCTGGTGCTCGGCGTCGGCGTGGCCGGGTTGCAGGCGCTGGCCACCGCGAAACGTCTCGGCGGCCGGACCACCGGTTACGACGTCCGGCCCGAGGTCGCCGACCAGGTGCGTTCGGTGGGTGCCCAGTGGCTCGATCTCGGGATCGACGCCGCCGGTGAGGGCGGCTACGCCCGCGAACTCACCGACGAGGAGAAGGACAAACAGCAGCAGGCCCTCGAGGACGCCATCAAGGGTTTCGACGTGGTGATCACGACCGCTCTGGTGCCCGGCCGCCCGGCGCCGCGACTGGTTACCGCCGATGCGGTGGCCGGTATGAAACCGGGCAGCGTCATCGTCGACCTCGCCGGGGAGACCGGCGGTAACTGTGAACTCACCGAACCCGGCCAGAACGTGGTCAAGCACGATGTGACGATCTGCTCGCCGCTGAACCTGCCCGCGACGATGCCCGAGCACGCCAGCGAGCTGTACTCGAAGAACATCGCCGCGCTGCTGGAACTGATGCTCGCCGAGGGCGAACTGAAACCGGATTTCTCCGATCAGGTGCTGGCCGATTCCTGCGTCACCCGTGACGCCGAACCGACAACGAAGGCGCAATGATGTACACCGAGCTGCTGGCGAATATCGCGATTCTGGTGCTGTCCGGTTTCGTGGGTTTCGCGGTGATCTCCAAGGTTCCCAACACC
>NZ_BMMH01000010.1 GCF_014645735.1 Nocardia jinanensis
AGGTCAACCGCTTGACATCCAAGCTCCTGGGATGTCTTTGAGGTGTCTCGTAAAACTCGACGCATGCGGTTGCGGCGGCATTCGACGGCCGGATCGGCATGCGGGCCCGCTCATCCTCCGTGAACTTCACCTCGATTGTCCCGGACAGTTATGTATCCCCGCTGGAAGTTTTGCTGCACTCCACCGGGAATCGCGAACTCGTCGCTGGTCGGGAACCCGATCGGGCTGTTCTCGTATCCGGTGTCCCGCCAGGCATCCGCGATGAGCCCGTCGCGTACTGCCCACGCCCCGGACAGTGGGCTCCAGTAGACGGACCCGCCTTCGAACCGAGTGAACTGTCCGAGGTCCTTCAGCGGAATCTGGGGCGCGGCCGGGAAGCCCAGCCAACTGTTCTCGAAGCCGAGTTCGGCGTATTTGCCCAGGATCATGCCTTCGACACGGTGTGCGCCCGTCGCCGGGCTGAAGTAGAAGGGCCCACCTTCGAACGACTGGACCGCGCCGTCCCGGTTGGGTGTCTTCACCTCGGGCCCGACCGGGTAGCGGGCGGGACCGCCTTCGAAACCCTGCCGCCCCCATTCGTCGAGTATCGCCCCGCTCACCATCTGTGCTCCGGTTTCCGGCGTCCAGTACAGGGAGCCGTGCTGGAACGGCTGGAAACGGCCGCGTCCGTCCGGTAGCGGCTGTTCGCCACCGGACGGCATTCCCAGGCCGCCACGGGGCCCGGCCACCGCCTGGTAGCCGCCGCCGATCCGACCCGCCACCGGGTGCGTGCCACTGTCCGGGGAGGAGAAGACGCGACCGTGGCGGAAGTCCTGGGCCAGGCCGCCGGGCACCTGGTATTCGCCGGTGAGGCAGTCGCCGAGCCAGCCGTTGCCACCGGCGACCGCGGCGATGGCGCCGCCGACCGCACAGACCGGCTTCGCGGCGGGCACCCCGAGCGCACCGGCGGCCTGGGACCAGGACTGGCGCATTTCGAAATCCCAGTACGGCCAGGTGTGTGTCCCCGCCGCCCGATAGTTCACCGTCGCGGGTATTCCCAGTTCGCCGAGTTTCTCCACAAAGTTCTGTGAGGTCAGCAGGGCCAATGTCTCCAGGCCCATACCGAACATATTCGTGCTCACCCCCGGTATTTCGCTGCCCTCGTCGTGTTTGCCGGAGGCACCGGTTCCGCTGGAGATGTAGAGCGATTTACCTTTCAACCGATCGGCGATCAGCAGTGGATCGTGTTCTTCCCACTGCGGGCTGCCGGGCGGGCCCCACATCGCCGCGGCGTCGAACCCGCCGGCGTCGACCATTGCCAGCCGAATAGCCTGCGGCATCCCGAGACTGGTGGTGGTGAGAAAACCCGAATAGGAGGCGGCGTATTTCGCGAACTCGGGATTGCGCGCGGCCAGGAACATTGCGGCTGTTCCACCCATGGACAGTCCGGCGATTCCCCTGGTGGAGGTGGCGCGCCACTGACTCTCCAGCAGCGGGGGGAGTTCCTTGGTGAGAAAGGTCTCCCATTTGTAGTTCTTGCCGTTGTCCGGTCGCAGCCAGTCCGAGTAGAAACTCGCTCGACCGCCGACCGGCAGAACCACAGTCGCGTTCTTGTCGGCGAAGAAATCCACCGCGCCGGCGTCTTTGATCCAGCCGTTCTCGTCGTCGGTGGCACGCAATCCGTCGAGCATGTACAGCACCGGGAATTTCGCGTCCGGCGCGGTGTTCCAGTCGCGGGCGAGCAGCAACCGCACCTGGATCGGGGCGCCCATGGCCGGCGAGTTCACCCAGACGGCCACATCCCGGTCGGTGTGCCAGACCACGCTGCGTATTGTCGCGGGCGCCGCGGCGGCGGCCGGTTGGGCGAGCGCCGGGGCCTGGGAGGCGGCGAAGGGAAGCACCAGCGCGGCCGCCCAGGCCGTCAGCTGCCGCCTGGCGCGTCCGCGGGACCGGCCTGTCTTCCCCCCGTTTACGCGTGTCATCCCTGCCACCCACTGTTTGTACCGCCGTGGCATGCGGATACCCGGTAAGACGCGCGGACGGCAAATCAGTTCACCCCGGTCGTGACCGCCTACGCCAACGGCGCCACCTGCTTCGATACGAAGCGGGTGGCGCCGTTGGGGAGATCTATCGGTTCAGCGGCAACCGAATGGCTTACCTTCGATCACCAGCCGTTGGTGGAGTCCAGGAACATCTTGCGCGAGGCGAAGAGCTGGCTCTCCCAGTACTTCCAGGAGTGGGTGCCCACGTTCGGGAAGTCGAAGTAGGCGTTGATGCCCAGCGTCTTCAGTCGCGCCTGGAAGGCCCGGGTGTTCACCAGCGACAGCGCTTCCAGCGCCATGGCGTTACCGGTGTTGAACGCACCGACCGCGCCGGCCGGCTTGTCGTACGGGCCGGGCAGGCCGCTGGCCGCCGAGATGTACATGGGCAGGCCGCGCAGCTGCGGGGCGAAGACGAACGGGTCCATCCGCAGCCACGCCGGGCTCCACGGGGCGGCCATCGAGTCGACGTTGAAGCGACCCGCGTCCAGCATGGCGATACGGATGGCCTCGCGCATACCCGGCGCCGAGATATTCAGGTAGCCGGAGTAGGCGGCGGCCGAGCGGAACTGGTCACGGTGGTAGGCGGCCAGGGCCAGCGCGGCGCTACCACCCATCGACAGACCCGCGATCGCGTTGTTGGTGCGCGAGACGCCGTGGCCCTCGAGGAAGGCGGGGAGTTCCTGGGTCAGGAAGGTCTCCCACTTGTAGGTGAACTTCTGACCGTTGGTGTTGCTGGGCGAGTACCAGTCGGCATAGAAGCTCGCCTGGCCACCGACCGGCATGATCAGGGAGATGTTGTCGTTGCCGAACTGCTGCAGCGCGTTGGTCTCGAACGACCAGGCGTTGCGATCGTCACGGGCGCGGAGGCCGTCGAGCAGGTAGAGCCCGGCGTTACCGCCGCGCGCCGCCCACTGCACCTGGACCTTGATCGGTCCCATGCTGGATGGAACCAGCAGTTCCTCGAAGGCGCCACGCTTGACCGGTGCCGCGGGCGAGGCCAGCGCGGCGGTCGGTGCCGCGATACCCGCGGCGACCGGTAGCGCGAGCACTGCCGCGCCGATAGCCAGAATCCGGTTACGCCAACCGCGGGGTGCCCGCGAGGGCCCGGTACTTCTCTTCGGGCCGGCTGCCCTGCCGAAACGCATGAATTCTGCTCTCTTTCTGCTGTTGTGGTGTTGTTCGCTACCGCTGCGCGGACAACACCCCGTTTTCCTCGGCGGCGCCGGCGGCCGGTCCCGACCTACCCTTGGGCCGACAGCGCTACAACGATCTGGTCACAGATGTGCTCGGTGGACCTTATTCGACCTCATCGAGCCTAGGCAAGGCCGTGCTGATCGGATGGCCGAAATCCGCCGCGAGAACGCTGTGATCGCCCCGTGACGATACCTTGCCCGAGCGTTGATGTCTCGGCGGGCCGGGATATTCGACCGTTATCGAAATCGCCTTCCGACCTGGGTTGTGTAACGGAATACGAACCGAGGACGAATTCCTATCGACAGCAGTGTGCCCGCCCCGAAGGAATGCTTCGGGGCGGGCACATGTGCACTCGGTTCGGGACCCCGGTATCGGGACCCCGAACTGCGTTTATCCGATATTCGCCGACAAATCGGGGAGCATCCGATACACCTCGGCCTCCCAGTACGTCCAGGAGTGAATACCGGTCGCCGGGAACGAGTAGGTGACATTGTTCGCGCCCAGCGTCATCATGCGCACCTGGAACGCACGGGTGTTCACCAGCGCCAGCGCCTCCAGTCCCATCCCGTTGATCGTATTGCCGTTGAACCCGTCGGCCGGGCCGGGCAGGGCGCTACCGGCGGATATCCACAATCGCGTGTTGTGGTCGCGCAGCAGCGGTGCGAACACGAAGGGATCCATCCGCAGCCACTGCGGGCCCCACGGCGGTGCCATGGAATCCACGTTGTAGCCGCCGGCGTCGATCATGCCGGCCCGGATGCCCTCACGCATACCGGGCGCGGAGATGTTCAGATAGCCGGAGTACGACCCGGCGAAGCTGAACTGGTCGGGATGGTAGGCGGCCAGGGTGAGTGCGCCGCTGCCGCCCATCGACAGACCGAATACGCCGTTGCGGTTCGGGTTGAATCCGAGCCGGCTGTTCAGGGCCCAGCGCAGATGCTGGTTGATGAACGTCTCCCAGGCGTACCGGTAGCTCTTACCCGGACCTTCGGAGATGACATTGAGGGCGCCGGAACCGGAAGAGGAACCCGTCGGCGGGAGGCCGACGAACGAGCTGGGCGCGTTCCAGTCCGTGTAGAAGCTGGACATACCACCGATCGGCATGACGACATTGATATTCCAGTCGGTCAGCGCGTTGGCGATATTGGTGTCGTTTTCCCACCCGCTGTGGGTTTCCGGGGCGCGCATACCGTCGAGGGCGTAGACGACCCGGTTGGTGTTGCCGTCCTTGGCGCGGAAAACCCGCGATCTGATCGGCCCCATCTCCGGGGAATCGACCCAGAAATCGAAACCCGCGGGATTCGGAGCCGCCGCGACCCGGGGGGCCACATCCGACAACGCCACCGCCAGGGGCGCCAGTAGCGCCACGGCCACCCCCATTGCCCACCGCTGTGCCCAGCGGCGGGTTCGCACCGATCCGGGCCTGCGCGCACTTCGCATTCGACTAGACCTTTCGCCTGGACAGCCGGACAGCAAATTACGAGCTATATTACCGGCCCCATCTCGGATACATAGACCACGGCGCCCAGCGAAACCGGAGGCCGTTATCTGGATACATGTTCCTGCTGGATCAATCGGGCAACCGCACGTTCATGTTGCCAGATAGTGTCATAGGTCACACCCGATCGGGCATGCTATGAGCTCATTCGTTGCCGAGTACGGCAACGATCACCGTCGGCAACGATCCCGCAACGAGGCCGACCGGTTTGTTCGTCGATGACGGGCCGCGGCTCCGACCGGATCAGCCGATGTTCGCCGACATATCGGGGATCATCCGATATACCTCGGTCGCCCAGTAACGCCAGTTGTGCACACCGACCGCCGGGAAATCGTAAGTGGCGTTACTCGCCCCCAGCGACATCATCCGCACCTGGAACGCCCGGGTATTGGCCAGCGCGAGCGCTTCCAGGCCCATAGCGTTGACTGTGTTGAAATCCAGGCCGTCGGTGGCGGCCGGAAGACCGCTGCCGGCCGAGACCCACAGCCGGGTGTTGTTGATGCGCAGCATCGGCGCGAACACGAACGGATCCATCCGCAGCCACTGCGGGCTCCACGGCGGAGCCATGGCATCGATATTGAAGCCGCCGGCGTCGAGCATCGCCACCCGCAACGCTTCCCGCATACCGGGGGCGGACACATTGAGATATCCGGAATAGGAGCCGGCGTAACGGAACTGGTCGGGATGGTAGGCCGCCAGGGCCAGCGCGGCACTGCCGCCCATCGACAATCCGAACACACCGTTGCCGTTCGGGTTGAAACCGAGCCGGTCCCGCAGCGCCCAGCGCAAATCGCGGGTCAGGAAGCTCTCCCACTTGTACGTGGTGGTCCGGCCGACTCCGGCCGCCGAACCCGATGCCAGGCCCGACCCCGAATCGGCCGCCGACCCGGAAGCGCCACTCGCACTACCGGAGCTGCCCAGCCCGAAGAAATCGCTGGGGGCGTTCCAGTCCGCGTAGAAGCTGGAGCGGCCGCCTACGGGCATGACCACGTTGATATTCCATTTGGTCAGTTCCCGGGCGATATCGGTATCGATCTCCCAGCCGCTGAGGTCGTCGCGGGCGCGCATACCGTCCAGCGCGTACACGACCCGGCCGGTATTGCCGTCGGCGGCGCGGAACACCCGGGACTTGATCGGGCCCATCTCCGAATCGACCCAGAAATCGATACCACTGGGATCGAACTGCGCTGAAGCCGGCGCGGCCGGACCGGCCACCGAGACACCGACCGGGAGTAGCGCCGCCAGCGACAGCAGCACCGTTCGCTTCAGCCGATTGCCCAGGCGTCGCGGACGCTCGGTCCGGACACCACCGCCGACAACCCCTCGCATTGTTCCCGCCCTCCGTCGTGCGACCCACGGTCGCGCAGTACGACTACCGGTCTCCCGGCCCGGACTAGCCGGGACCGGACGCCAGCACTTTAACCCGACCGCAGATCACACGCCTACCAGGAATACGTAAACGTGCTGGGCAACCGAACTACCGTCCGGGAAAGCGCAGTTCAGCGCACCGGCGGAATCGGATCGACGAGACCACAGCGTTGAATCTCATATTCGGGAACCCGGTCTATCCGGTACGACGCGAAATCGAAAGCGTGCAGCAGATTGTGCTTGAACCGCTCCATCGTCAGCGGTCCTTGGTACGAGAGCATCAGCGCATAGGTATCCGGGCACGACATCGCCACCCGGGCCTGTTCGACCCAGTCCTCGTCCATGTACCAGGGCAGCCAGGGCTTGATGTCCACCATGCCGGTCTCCACGATCACCCAGTCCGGATACAGGCTCTTGTCGTGCCCGATCCGCCCGTCGGTGAGTCGTTCGGTATGGGCGGCCAGCGGGAACGCCAGACCCATGGGATCGATGACACGAACGTCGAGCGGCACGTTCATGCTGGTCATGCCCAGGTTGAGGAAGTAGACCGTATGCCCGGCACCATCCGGCGGGATGGGCAGCGGCGGCGGGGCGATATACCACATCATGAACGACGGCGAATTGAGCAGCAGGCCGCCGTCGGGCGTGTTGTCGATCGCCTCCACCATCGGACGCATCCTGGCGTAGTCGAGGTAGTCCTCGGCGCGGATGGGGTGGTCGTGACCGGTATTGAGGACGTAGTAGATCCGTTCGTCCACGATGCCGGACTTGTTGATCTTGGTACCGGTTTTGATTGCCGTGGTACCGGAAGCCAGCAGCGCCCAGGCAACCGTCCCCACCAACGCGACGACCAGGATCACGAAAGCGGGGGCGTCGCGGCGGGTGAGCGCCCGCAGTCCACCTTCGGGCAACCGCAGCGGGATCACCGCGACCGGTAGCAGGAAAAGGAACAACTGCGGCAGCAGCATCCGCCCGTGCATGAAATCTCCGCCGACCCGCAGCGCGTAGATCGTCAGGATCGCCGCGGCGCCCAGCACCAGCGCGACCACCGCCCACGGCGACCGCAACCGGTCCTGGAACCGGCGGAACCGGCCGGCCTCGGGATCCGCCGAAGTGCCCACATCGGGCCGCGCGTGATGCGATCGAGCGGCCACCAGACCCGCGACCAGCAGAACCGCCAGCGGTACATACAGGTAGTAGGGGCCGGCCAGATCCCAGAGATAGGTGAAACCCTGGCCCCATTTCGCGCCGCCCGCGTCTTTGGCGACCGCGGTGTTCGGGTAGGGCAGGCCGTAGTAGCCCATCCGCCAGATCTGGTACAGCAGCGGAACGACACCGGCCACCGCCACCAGCAGACCCCGCAGCAACCACGGCCGCAGCCGCGACCGCGGCATCGGCGCGAAGAAGATCAGCAGCAACGCGAGACCGCCCACCACCGCCATCTCGGGACGGATCAACGGCGCCAGACCGGCCAGGAAGGCCAGGCCCAGCAACCCGGGCACCTTCGGCTCTTCGGCCTTGCTCCAGCGCACCAATAGCAGCCACAGCAGCGCGATCCAGCAGATGACCAGGCAGTTCTCCAGGCCCGAGGTCACGTAGTCGCGGGCCGGCGGCACCGCGATATAGGCCAGCGCCCCGGCTGGGAACAGCAAGGTGGACGAGGCCGGACCCCAGAGTTTTCCGGTGCCGAGCATGGCGAACAGCACTGCCAGCAGCGATAGCGTCAGCGCGACACCCAGCACCACGTACTCCAGCCGGCCCTGGGTGAGCCAGCTGAAGAACCAGACCACATAGGTCCATGCCGTACTGGTGTTGGTCTCCACCCGTTCACCCGGGTTGAAGACCGGACCGTTCCCGGCCAGCAGGTTACGGACGGTACGCAACACGATGAGTCCGTCATCGGCGATCCAGCGCCGCTCCCAGCCGCCGAAGGCGAACAGGGCGACCGTCACCACGATCCCGCCGGCGAAGATCCCCCGCGAAATCCTGGCGGAACGACCCGACGAGCGGGGCTGCTCGGTGGCAGCGCGCTCGTCGGGCTGTTCTGTTTCCGCTACCGCGATCTCGTCAGAAGAGATAGACAGCGACACCTACCGCTCCGATCCAGGCGATGGCGAGCAACTGCAGGACGCGATCGCCGAACGCGATCTCTTCCGGTTCTCCGGCCTCACCACCGTCGACATCCACGGCGTAGCGCAGGATCGCGATGGTGAACGGGATCATCGACAGGGCGAACCATTCGGTGTCCTTGGCCGCACCTTGTTCGAAGGCCCACAGACCGTAGAAGACCACCACCGCGGTCGCGGCCAGGCTCCAGATGAACCGTAGGTAAGTAGGGGTGTAGTACTCCAGCGATTTACGGATCTTCGCGCCGGTGGACAGCACCAGTTGTAGCTCGGCATACCGTTTACCGGCCGCCATGAACAGCGATCCGAACGCCATGATCAGCAGGAACCACTGCGACAGCGGGATTCCGGCAGCCACACCACCGGCCACCGCACGCAACAGGAAGCCGGACGACACGATGCAGATGTCCAGGACCACCTGGTGTTTGAGCCCGAAGCAGTAGGCCAGCTGCACGCCGATGTACACCGCCATCGTCACGGCCAGTTGCCAGGACGCCAGGAACGACAGCCCCAGCGAAGCGAGCAGCAGTACCGACGAGAGCACGAAAGCCAGGTTCACCGGAACCACGCCGGCGGCGATGGGGCGGAACCGCTTGGTGGGATGGGCCCGGTCGGCCTCGACATCCATCGCGTCGTTGGTCAGATAGATACCGGACGCCGCCATGCAGAAAACGACGAAGGCGATGGCGACATTGCCGAGCACATCGAGATCGGTGACCGAACCCGCGGCCATGGGCGCCGCCAGGACCAGGACATTCTTCACCCACTGGCGCGGCCGGACCGCCTTGATCAGGCCACCGACCAGTGTTTTGGGAGGCCCTTTCACTTCGGCATCGGCCAGGTCGGCGCCGGTGGGCTCTTCACTCATGGCGGGCAGCGCCTTTTCGTCTTGTGCGGTCACTGTCGAGTCTCTTTTCGGCGGCGAGCAGGGCGGCGGCGGACGCGGCACCGAGCGCGGAACCGGCGAGCACATCGGAGGGGTAATGCACCCCGAGCACGAGTCTGGACAGCAACATCGGCGGTACGAGCACCGCAGGCAAGGGTAGCCCGGTCAATTTTCCGAGTAGCACCGCCGCCGCGGTTGTCGAGGTCGCATGCGAGGACGGGAAGCTCAGCTTGCTCGGTGTCGATACGTTGACCTGCACCGACGGTGCGTGCGGACGACGACGGCGCACGATCCGCTTGATCACGATGGACGCCGCGTGCGCCCCCACGGCGCCGACGGCGACCCCGGACCACTGCCGGCGCCGGGGTTTGTCGACCAGGGCGCCGATCGCGGCGATACCGACCCAGCCGAGCGCGTGCTCGCCGAAATGCGACATACCGCGTGCGGCCGAGATCACCGGCGGGGTCGCGATGGCGCCCTGGACCGCTTCGAGGATCTTGACCTCCGCCGGAGTCCGATCGCCACCCGAATCCCGCAGGCTCGGGTTCATCGCGTTCACCGCTGGGTCTCCTCGCTGCTGTCGATCCCGAAAACCTTCTCCCACGCGGCGGTGCCGGTGAGTTCGGCGTGCGCCGACCGGTAGCGCTGCCGCATCTCCGGAAGTCGCGCCGCGAGTTCCTTGCGCAGCCGCAGTGCCTCGCGCAGCAGGCCGTAGGCCTGACGCGGATCGCGTTTGCGGTACACCACGCCGCGACCGTCGGCGGTGGTGACGGTGACACCGTCGACCTGCGAGAGCAGGTACCAGCGCGCGTCCAGGGTGGGCACGTTCAACTGCGGCCGGTCGTGGTGTTCCTCATGGGCCGGACGCAGGTTGTGCAGCAGGCCTTTGCCGAGCCGCACGATCTTGGCGATCGGGTTGGCGGGTTCGCCCACCGCGCCGACGCCCATACCGCTGGCCAGCGGAAGTTCGGTGGACGAGGGCAGGATCACCGCGTCCGGATACTGTTTGCGCAGTTCGTGCACCGCGCCGAGGGCGCTGGGCAACAGTTCGAACAGGCGCTGCGGGCCGGCCAGGAAATCACGGATCGCCAGATTCTGGATGGCGACGGTCGAGTACTCCAGGCAGAGCAGATGCTTGAGCGTCGCCTTGACCGTGTTCGCGACCATGGCCCGGCCGGTGCCCGGCTGGTGCAGGGCGGCGACGACCAGACGGTTGCGCAGGTGGAAATACGCCTGCCAATCGATCGCGTCGTCCTTATCGCTCCAGGCCATATGCCAGACCGCGGCGCCGGGCAGGGTGACCGTCGGATATCCGGCCTCCCGGGCGCGCAACCCGTATTCGGCGTCGTCCCATTTCAGGAACAGCGGCAGCGGCTGACCGAGTTGTTCGGCGACCTGCCGCGGGATGACGCAGGTCCACCAGCCGTTGAAATCGACATCGATCCGCCGGTGCAGCAGTTTCGAATTGTCCCGATCGCGCAGCGGGTATTTGGCGAAATCGTGGTCGTATTCGACATTCGGCGCGGCCGACCACATGAAGATGTTGCGGTCGACGACCTCACCCATCACATGCAGATGCGAACGCTCCTGCAGGTTGAGCATCTGGCCGCCCACCAGCACCGGCGATTTCGCGAAACGGGCGAACGCCAGCGCGCGCAGGATCGAATCCGGTTCGATCTCGATATCGTCGTCCATGTAGACGATGAATTCGGCGCTGGTAGTTTTCAGCGCCTCGTACATCACCCGGCTGTATCCACCCGACCCGCCGAGATTCGGCTGATCGTGAATGGCGAGCCGATCGCCGAGGACGGCGGCGGCCTCGGCGAAACCGGGTTCGTCGACGACCTTGCGGGTGCCCTGGTCGGGAATGATCACCGCGTCGATCTGCGCGAGTACCAGCGGATCGGCGCCCAGCGCCTGCAATGTCGTGACCGCGTCGGTGGGACGGTTGAAGGTCGGCATACCGACCGCGATCCGGCCCTCACCCGGCGCCTCGATCGGCGCGTACCAGCCACCGGACACCAGTGTCACCGCCGTATCGGTGGTGATGTCGAACCAGAGCCAGCCGCCGTCCTCGAAGGGACCGAAATCGGCCTCCATCTCGACCGATACCGTCTCCGCACCGGATTCGACCGCGAACTCGCGGCCTTGGACGTGAATGCGGGAACCGTCGGCTTTGGAGCGGTACAGATCGACCCGGCCGTGCCCGGCCAGCTCCAGCCGCAGCACCACCGAGTCGAGCATGCTCCAGCGCCGCCAGTAGCTGGCCGGCAGCGCGTTGAAGTAGGTGCAGAACGACACCTCGGACTCCGCACCGACCGACAGCGAGGTCCGGGTGGTGGCGTGTGCGCGCCGCGCGTTGGTCGCCGACTCCTCCAGATACAGGGTGCGCACATCGAGCGGCTCACCCGGCCGGGGCAGGATCACCCGTTGCAGCAGCGATTTCGCACGGGTGGCGGACGTACTGTGCGCCAGTGATGCAGAGGTCATACGTCGTTGTTCTCCTCGGCCAGCGTCGCGCCTGTCTCCAGGTGCGGGCGCAGCACATTGTCGAACATGTTCAGCGCGCTCGCGATGGCCATGTGCATGTCCAGGTACTGGTAGGTCCCGAGGCGGCCGCCGAACAGGACCTTGGACGCGGCGGTCTCCTGCTTGGCCAGCTCGCGATACGCGGTCAGTTTGGCGCGGTCCTCAGGGGTGTTGATCGGATAGTACGGTTCGTCGCCGGTCTTGGCGAAACGCGAGTATTCGCGCATGATCACCGTCTTGTCCGTCGGGTAGTCGCGTTCCGGATGGAAGTGACGCGGCTCGATGATCCGGGTGTAGGCCGGATCCGCGTCGTTGTAGTTCACCACCGAGGTGCCCTGGAAGTCACCGGTGGGCAGCACCTCGGTCTCGAAGTCGATGGTGCGCCAGCCCAGCTCGCCCTCGGCATAGTCGAAGTAGCGGTCCAGCGGGCCGGTGTACACCACCGGAGCAGTCGGGTTCTGCGCGCGCAGCTCGTCGCGGACGTCGAACCAGTCGGTGTCCACCCGGACCTCGATCAGGTCACTGGCGGCCATGTTCTCCAGCCACTTCGTGTACCCCTCTTTGGGCAGACCCTCGTAGGTGTCGTTGAAGTAGCGGTTGTCGAAGGTGTAGCGGACGGGGAGCCGGGTGATGTTTCCGGCAGGAAGTTCCTTCGGGTCGGTCTGCCACTGTTTGGCGGTGTAGTCGCGGACGAACGCCTCGTACAGCGGACGGCCGATCAGCGAGATGGCCTTTTCCTCGAGATTCTGCGCGTCGGAGGTTTCGATCTCGGCGGACTGCTCGGCGATCAGCGCACGCGCCTCGTCCGGGGTGAAATACCGGCCGAAGAATTGCGATACCAGACCCAGCCCCATCGGGAACTGGTACGCCTGGCCTTTGTGCAGGGCGAAAACACGATGCTGATAGCCGGTGAACTCGGTGAACTGCGTGACATAGTCCCAGACCCGCTGGTTCGAGGTGTGGAACAGATGCGCGCCATATTTGTGGATCTCGATACCGGTTTCCGGTTCGGGTTCGGAATAGGCATTACCACCGAGATGCGGGCGGCGATCCAGTACGAGGACTCTCTTGCCCAGTAAATTGGCGCTGCGCTCGGCGATGGTCAGCCCGAAGAAGCCGGAGCCGACGACGATCAAGTCGAACTGTTCGGAGTTATCTGAGTTACCCGGAGACGATGCGGCGGTCACGGGAGCCCAGCGTATCGGAAGCGTTTCCCGGCGCCAGTCGGAGTCGGAAGGTGGGGGGTATCACCTGGTGAGCGGCTTTCTTCGCCGGCGGGGGTGGAGAACACCCTGGGGCCGGTGAGCTCCGGCCCCAGGGGTCCTGAAGTGGCGATTGCCGGGGGCGTGGTCAGCGGTAGCCGTACGGTGCGACGCCGTAACCACCGGCGGGCAACGGCGCGCGTGCGGCCTCGATCCACCGCTTCGTGGGGGCGATCGCGGCCAGAACCAGGGTGAGGAGCGCGAAGAGTGGAGCGGTGAGAACACTGACACCGCCACCGGCGGTGACCACACCGACGACCACCACCGTCAGCACGATCGACAGCACGCAGCCGAGGATGACCATCACCCGCCCGGTATTGCTGCGCCGCAGCAGCATGATGCCGCCGATCAACAGCACCAGAGCGAGGATGCTGTAAGCGATTCCCAGCACCACACCGGTGCCCGCGAGGTCGAAATCGAAGTCGATATCGGTATCACTCGAGCTCGAATTCGAACTGGAACTGCTGCGGCGCCGGGCGCCCGTGGCCAGCACGGCGCCGTTCGTCAGTGAACTCTCGGAGGTGGCCGCGGCGAGGATGAACATCCCGACCGCGGACAACGAGCTCGCGACGCCACCCAGCAGGGCGAGAATGCCGGCGGTGATACCGGTGCCGCCACTGGGGGCCGGTTGATGTCCGTAGCCGCCGGCGGGCGGATAACCCGCTGGCGGGTATCCGGGAGCGGGCGCCGGGTAGGCCGGACCGGGCGGCGGGTACTGCGCCGGATATGCCGGTTGTTGTGGTGGCTGACCATACGGATAACTCACGGGACCTCCCCCTTGTCACAGTTGCCGGGCACTCTACCGCGCATCGCCGGCCGACACCGATGCGCTGATTCCCCCGGAATGTGAAACGCGGACGCCCGCACACGTATTCGTGCGCGGGCGTCCAGGGGGCCGATCGCAGGTTATTCGAGATTGTTCTCGGCGTAGATACGCATCGCGTCCCGGATCAATTCCGCCGTGCCTTCTGCGTGCACGTCGTAATTGGCGCCGAAACGTTGGTCGGCGACATACATCTCACCCAGATTCGTGAACTCCTGGGCGCCGGGCCTGCGGCCCTGCCAACTGCCGGTCATCCATACGTAGTGGCGCGCGGTGACCTCCTGGACCTCCGGGCTGTCCGGCGCGAGACCGGCTTTGCGGGCCCGCCCGAAGGCCGCGGCGATATCGAGCTGGGTCTGCTGGAACGCCTGTTTCTCCATGGCGCTCAGCGAGCGCCACCACCGGTCAGCGCTCTCGTAGGCATCCTTGCCCCAGCGTTCGGTCACCTCGTCCTTGTACTGCGTGTGGTCGAATTCCTCGAAAACTTCCGCCGCCACGAGTCGCTCACCTCTTTCCAACTTGTCCAATGTGGTGTGTACCGACACGATCCGGCGGTGGATCCGGTCCTGTTCCTGCCGCAGCAGGTCCAGTTGGGCGCGCAGGGCGGTGACCGCGTCGCGCTCCCCCGCCAGGATCTCCCCGATCACCGGCAGGCTCACGCCGAGCTCGCGCAACAGCAGGATCCGCTGTAACCGGACCAGTGAGCGCTCGTCGTAGTAGCGGTAGCCGTTCGCGCCGATCCGGCAGGGCGGCAACAGCCCGAGCTGCCCGTAGTGGCGCAGCGTGCGGCTGGTGGTTCCGGCCGCCTTCGCCAGATCCTGGATGGACCACTCGTCGTTATGGGAGCCCGCGCCCACAACCTTCACCTCTTCCGTATCGCGTCGGTACCACCAGCGTGCAAGTTGACGCAACGTAAAGGTCAAGCCTTCGCGGCCCGTGCTGGCTCTTGTTCTAGAACACCTCGGTCGTCTCCATCCTCGTCGGGATCCGCTGGGCACCGGGCACGGGCGCGGGCCGGTCACCGTCGACCGCCCCGGAACCGGCGGGACGGGTCTCGGCCTCCGGCACAGCCCGGCCGGCCGGCATCCGCCCCGGCGGCGTGGTCGCCCCGGAATCGCCCGCCCCCAGCTCGGAACTGCCCGATTCGGTACCGCCGGGCGTCGTACCATCGGTCTCCGCGCTTCCGGCACCGTCGGTGAGGCTCGGCACCAGTTGCATCAGGGTGTCGAAGTCCACGACCTGCGCGCCCAGCTCCGCGGTGTAGACGATGACACCGTTCTCGAACAGCCGGTATCTGCCCGCGTCCTCGGGCAGCGGCAGCTCCGGCGTGACGGGCATACCGAGTGCGCCGTGCGCGCCGCCCATCTCCGCATAGGCGGTTTCGATCGGCGACGGGGTGGAGCCGGGCGCGATCCCCGGGGACGCGGGCAGCGTTCCACCCGGAGACACCGGAAGCGACCCTTCCGGTGTACGCGGCACCGGGACACCCGATTTCGTCCCCTCCGGCGAGACCTCGCTCCACGGCCCTGGGGTTTCCGGCCCGGTGCCTTCCGGAAGTCCGGTGGCCACATCGGGGTTCACCGGCGGCGGGAGGGGCATCGGTGTGGTGACGGTGAGTTCGGCGGGTGTCGGGCCCACCTCGAAAGTCTGGATATCGGCGGGCGAGCCACCGTCGGGCGCGGCGGAGTACTCGGCGCGCAGGATCCGTCCGTCGCGCAGCAGCACTCGGCCCGCGGTGGCCTCCACCGCGGCGGTCGTGCGCGGGTCTTCCTGGGCGGTTCCGCTGTAGACCTGGCAGTCGGTGGTATCGCAGGTCTGCGCGTAGGGCCAGCGTGTTTCGGCCAGGGCGTAGGAGCGGGCGGCGACAGCCTGCGCTTCCAGGGCGGCGGGCGCCCAGTCCGGCGGCATCTCCGCCGGGACGACCCCGAGCAGATAGTCCTGGATATCCAGCCGGTTCACCGTGCGGGTCTCCCCGTTCTCGGCGGCCACGCCCAGCGACCCGCGGTACGCGCCGCCTCCGCACAGCGTCAGATGTTCCGCCGCCGGACGGCCGGGAGTGGGATCGATCGGATAGATCCACGGGTCCTGGACCGGGTTCTCCCACAGCACGGGCCCGTCACACCCTTGGGTGACCACCGCCTGCGCGCCACCGTCGGGCAGCGGGGTGAGCCGGACGGCTTCGCCCGCCTGCAGCGCTTGCCCGGCGAGCCGCATTCCGGCGTCGGAGGTGACCACCAGGTCGGCATTGTCCTGCTCCTGCAGCCGGACCGATACCGAAGCCGGGCCGATGGTGCCCAGTTCGGCGCCTGGGTAGTAGTAGGTGAGGATCTGGTCACTGTTCTGCCCGTTGTCGGCGTTGTGCAGTGCACCGTGCTGGCTCAGCCCTCGGCCGTGTCCCGGGCCACCGGCCTCGGCAAGCATCCGGTATACCTCGTCCGCGGGGGGCACCAGCATCGTGGCGCCGATGGCCAACGCGGTCGCACCACAGGCGAGTAATGGGCCTGGACGGATTCGCCGGCCTTTCATCGAATTCGGCATACCAGGGATAACCAGCGGATTCCTCAGAATCCCTGAGGTTTTCGGGCGAGTCATGCGCTTTCGATATGACATACGAGCACTCCCATCGTCAGCCCGGACGTTTTCGACTCGGTACGACGTCGGCATGTCGTTTCGACCGGCCACGCTCCGGGAGCTACATTCGAGCGAACAGGAAAGCCTCAACCTCAGGTTTAGATTTGTGACGAATGTGGCTAGTGTGGTCCGTGGGACGGAAGTTCGCAAGCATGACTTGCTCACCGATCACTGGTTGCAATCCTGATTGGAGACGCTCGTGCCCTACCGCAAACCGAAGCGTTCCTGTGTACTGCCGGTTGTCGCGCTAGTGGCGGTAGCGGGTCCGATCCTCATACCCACCGTCACCGACCTCGGTAGATCCGCCGAGCAGATCGAACTCACGGCGGTGCCGCCCCAGCTCACCGAACTCGCGCTGCGGACCGCGCCCGATATCGTGCTGCCGCTGGGCGAACTCACCGGCCTCGACCTGCCGGATCTACGCCTTGCCGATCTGCAGGCACTGGGCCTGCCCGGGCTGAGCCCGAACGGTACGACCACACCCACCGACCCGAGCCGCCGGCTCCCGGGGCGGCAGCCCGGCCTGGGTTTCGTCACCGAGGGTGGCACCCCGTCCGCGGACACACCCGCACTCACCCCCGGCGTCATCCCCCCTGAATTCATGGACGCGGTCGGTGCGCAGGTCAAAGAGCTCTCCAGGGATCAGCCCTTCAGCATGGTCGCGCTGACCGCTCCCGATCTGGCGAACACCACCGTGATGATCCGGGCCCGGCAGCCCGACGGCGGCTGGGGTCAGTGGTACGAGGCCAATCCGATCGACGGTGCCGACGGTGTGGCTACCGGCGCCCCCACCGGTACCGATCCGATCTATGTCGGCAACACCACGGCGGTCCAGGTGCTGGTCACCCGGAAGCCGCAACAGCACCAGGGCAATCCGCTCGAGCCGACCCCCGCGGCCGCGGGTGGCCCGCAGCAGCCGCCCGACCTCACCGCAGTCCTCATCGATCCGGGCCGCGGCGCGGTCGACGATCAACTCCAGGACATCGCCGCCGCCCTGCCCGGGGGCGGGCCTCGGGTCATCACCCGCGATCAGTGGGGCGCCGACGAATCGATCCGCTGCCAGGAGCCCACCTACGACGACGGTCTGGGCGGGATCACGGTCCATCACACGGCCGGGCGCAACGACTACAGCAAATCCGAATCGGCCGGAATCGTCCGCGCCATCTACGCCTATCACTCGCAGACCCTGGGCTGGTGCGATATGGGATACAACGCGCTGGTCGACAAGTACGGACAGATATTCGAGGGCCGCTACGGCGGGCTGGACAAGACAGTGCAGGGCGCGCACGCGGGCGGGTTCAACGAGAACACCTCCGGCCTCGCGATAATGGGCGACTACCAGGTCGAACAGCCCACCGACGCGTCGATCGAGGCGGCCGGCAAATTCATCGGCTGGCGGGCCCGGATCGCCGGGCTGGACCCCAAGGGCCAGACCACCATGTATTCGGAGGGCACCGATTTCACCCCGTACGCGCAGGGTGAGGAGGTGCATCTGCCGGTCGTCTTCGCGCATCGTGACGTCGGCAACACCAGCTGCCCGGGTGATGCCGCGTACGCGCAGATGGACCGCATCCGCACAATCGCCGCCGGCGAGGCGGGGGCGACTCGATCCTCGACACCGCGCAGCCAGGCGTCGAGGTCGGATCTGGCCGCACTGGCCGATCTCACCGCCAAACTGCTGACCATGGTGAACGACAACGTGATCGCCAAGTACTGGGTTTCCAAGGGCGGCCCGGACGGCCCACTCGGTCAAGCGGCCTCGGAGCCGTTGCCCGCGGCTCAGGGGCAGCAGTACGCGAAATTCGTGAACGGATACGTCTACACCACACCCGACGGGCAGGTGCACGAGATCGCCGGCAAAGTCCTGGACCGGTTCCTGGAGCTGGGCGCCGACGCGGGCGCGCTCGGACTGCCGCTCACCGACGCCTACCCGGTTCCCGAGGGTCTGCGTACCGACTTCCAGAACGGTTCGCTGATCCTGAACCAGACCGCCGATATCGTCATCACTCTCTGGAAGACCTACAACGACACCTACCAGCAGCAATCGCAGGGTGGCGGAGCTCAGCCCGGCACGGCCCCGCATGTGGTGCCCGGCCCCGGCCCGGTACCGCAGGCGGCGAGGCTGCCCGCACCCGCGGGGATATCGGAAGGGCAGTCGCCGGTCCCGCAGTACGCGCCGGAACCCGCCGCCGAGCCCGGTCCGGTGCCGCCGGCCGAGCCCGCGGCACCGCCACCCGCGGCGGCCTGACCCGGAGTCCCGGCCTCCGCGCCGAACCGTGCACCAGCCGGTTCGGCGCGGTCGTCTGCCGTACCGGGCCGGCGTCCGGCGATTCGCGGGGAGCCCGGTCGTTCGTTATCGCTTCCCGGATGCCCGATCCGCGCGCGGCCACCAGCGTTCCAGCACCTGCGCGACTCCGTCCTCGCTGTTGGTCCCGGTGATCTCGTCGGCGGCCGCGAGGGCGTCCGGGTGGGCGTGACCCATCGCGACTCCGAGCCCGGCCATGCGCAGCATCGGGATGTCATTGGGCATATCGCCGAAAGCGATCATGTTCGCGGGGGCGACACCGAGCCGCGCGCCGAGGATCCGCAACCCCTGCGCCTTGGTGACGCCGGGGGCGGAGATCTCGATGAGGCCTTGTTCGGTGGAGTAGGTGATATCCGCGCGGTCGCCGATATGCGAGGCGAGGGTCACCGCCATATCGCCGCTGCGGGCTCCCGGTAGCCGGATCAGCATCTTGATCGCCGGGCTGTCGATCACTTCGTCGCGGGCCACGGCGGTGTCGTCGGGGTTCAGCCAGGCGTGCTCGTACTGCGGTGAACTGACGAATTGCGGAGTCGCCGCGTCGTGCGCACTGGCGCCGATCCGTTCGGCCGCCAGACCACAACCGGGCAGTACCTTCTCCGCGATATCGGCGACCCAGGCCAGCGTTCCGATATCCAGCGTGGTGGTCCCGAGCACCTTGTCGTGCTCGGCGTCGTAGAGCACGGCGCCGTTCCCGCAGACGCACAGCGGTGCGAATCCGAGGCCGGCCACGACCGGGGCGATCCAGCGCGGCGGACGCCCGGTGGCCAGCACGAACGGCACCCCGTCCGCGACCAGCGCCCGCACCGCCGCCCGGGTACGCACGGTGACCCGCTCGTAGGGATCGATCAGGGTGCCGTCCACATCGGAGGCCACCAGTTCCGGTCGGGTCTGCCGCGTTGCGCTCACCCGTTCCATTCTGCTGGGTCGGCCGCGGCCTCCTCGCCGGGCATACCCGCCCGCGGACGAACACGCAGCCGACCGTCCGTCGAGCATCCAGCGGGATCGCTCCCTATGATCAGGGGCTACACCTGATATCGAGGGGAATGATGGCCGGCTTTCTGCTACGACGGACGCTCAATTACGTCGTGCTGCTGCTCTTGGCGTCCTTTCTCACCTTCAGCCTCGCTTCGCTGACCTTCCGGCCGCTGGACAGCCTGGAACAGCGCAATCCGCGCCCGCCGCAGTCGGTGATCGACGCCAAGGCCGAGGAACTGCATCTCGACGAGCCGATTCCGCAGCGCTACGTCACCTGGATGACGGGCGTGGTGCACGGCGATTTCGGGGAGACCCTCGGCGGGCAGCCGGTGAGCGAGGAACTGGGCAGACGGGTCGCGGTGAGTTTGCGGTTGCTCATCCTCGGTTCGATCATCGGCACAGTGCTCGGCGTGCTGATCGGCGCGGCCGGGGCGATCCGCCAGTACAGATTCAGTGACTATTTCACGACCGTCGTATCGCTGCTGATCCTGTCCACCCCGGTATTCCTGCTGGCGACACTGTTGAAATTCGGTGCGCTCGAGATCAACTCGGCGACCGGTCAGCAGATCTTCCTCTATACCGGTGAGACATCGGCGACCAGTGTCGAGGGATTCGGCGCACAGCTGCTCGACCGCCTGCAGCATCTGGTGCTACCCACCCTGACCCTCGCGCTGGGTGGAATGGCCGGATACAGCCGCTACCAGCGCAATGCCATGCTCGACGTTCTGCAGAGCGATTTCATCCGGACCGCCCGCGCCAAAGGTCTGACTCGCAACCGGGCGCTGTACAAACACGGTCTGCGGACCGCCCTCATTCCGATGGCCACCCTGTTCGCCTACAGCCTGGGCGGGCTGATCACCGGTGCCACCTTCACCGAGAAGATCTTCGGCTGGCACGGTGTCGGGGAATGGCTCGTCGACTCGATCAATGCCCAGGACATCTACGTGGTCGCCACCGTCACCGCGTTCGCCGGTCTGGTGGTCCTGGTATCGGGCCTGCTCTCCGATATCGTGTACGCGATTCTCGACCCGCGGGTGCGGGTGGGGTGAGCGAGTATGCGTAGCTACCGAGGTCCCCGCGAATCCCCCGAGGGCACAGCGTGAGTATCAACGAAACCGAGATCCTGGTCCAGGGCGCACCCGAACCGGCCGCGTCCGGGCGGCGCAAGCTGATCCTGCGCCGCTTCCTGCGCAACAAACCCGCCCTGGTCGGGACAGCGGTGCTGATCCTGATGTTCCTGGCCAGTTTCCTACTGCCGTCGTTCCTGCCCTACGACTACCAGGAACTCGACTACACGGCGCTGCTCGAACCGCCCAGCCCCCAGCATCCCTTCGGCACCACCGAGATCGGCCAGGACGTACTCGCGCAAACGCTGCGCGGCCTGCAGAAATCACTGATCATCGGTTTGTGCGTGGCGCTGTTCTCCACCACCATCGCGGCCCTCACCGGCGCGGTCGCCGGACTGCTCGGCGGCTGGACCGACCGGACCATCATGTGGGTGGTCGATCTGCTGCTGGTGGTCCCGAGTTTCATCATCGTGGCCCTGTTCGCGCCGCGCACCAAGGGCAGTAGCTCGATCGTGCTGCTGATCATCCTGCTCAGCGTGTTCGGCTGGATGATCAGCGCGCGGATCGTGCGGGGGTTGACCATGAGCCTGCGCGAACGCGAATTCGTCCGGGCCGCCCGATACATGGGCGCCCCTACCCGTACGATCATCCTCACCCATATCGTGCCGAATATCGCCTCGATCCTGATCATCGACACCACGCTCACCGTCGGCGCATCGATCATGGCCGAAACCGGGCTCAGCTTCCTCGGATTCGGGGTGCAGCCGCCGGATGTCTCGCTCGGGTCGCTGATCGCCGGCGGCACCAGTTCCGCTATGACCTATCCGTGGCTGTTCCTCTTCGCGGGCGGTCTGCTGATCACCACCGTGCTCTGCGCGAACCTGATCGGTGACGGCTTGCGCGACGCGTTCGATCCCGGCGCGAAACGCGCCCGGTCCCGGCCGTCCCGCAAGGCGCGCAAGGCCGCGCGCGCGGAGAAGTCCCGGCAGGCGGAGGAAGCGCTCATATGACCGGAGAGAACACCACGGTGCAAGCGGCAGCGAACCGGACCGGACCCGGCGGAACCGGTCCCGGCCGAGGCAGTGCGCCGCTGCTGGAAGTATCGGATCTGCGCGTCTCCTTCCCCAGCGAAGAGGGTCGCATCGACGCGGTACGCGGGGTGAACTACACCGTCGCCGACGGCGAAGTACTGGCAATCGTCGGCGAGTCCGGGTCCGGTAAATCGGTGTCCTCACTGGCGGTGATGGGCCTGCTACCGGATCAGGCCCGGGTCACCGGTTCGATCCGGTTGCGCGGGCGCGAACTGCTGGGCCTGGGTGACAAGGAGCTGTCGAAACTGCGCGGGAGCGCGGTGAGCATGGTCTTCCAGGACCCGCTCTCGGCGCTCACCCCCGTGTACCGGGTGGGCGATCAGGTCGCCGAAGCGCTGCTCGCGCACGGGAACATGAACAAGACCGAAGCCGCGAAACGCGCGGTCGAACTGCTGGATCTGGTCGGTATCCCCGATCCGGAACTGCGCGCCAAAGCATTTCCGCACGAATTCTCCGGCGGGATGCGCCAGCGCGTGGTCATCGCCATGGCGATCGCCAACGATCCCGCGCTCATCATCTGCGACGAACCGACCACCGCCCTCGATGTGACGGTGCAGAAGCAGATCCTGAACCTGCTGCGCAAGGCCCGCGATATCACCGGCGCGGGCGTCGTCATGATCACCCACGATATGGGCATCGCGGCCACACTCGCCGATCGGGTGGCCGTGATGTACGCGGGCAAGGTCGTGGAAACCGCTGGTACCGCAGAGGTTTTCCGGAGCCCGCGGATGCCCTACACCGTGGGCCTGCTCGGCTCGATACCGCGGATGGACGGACCGGCGCGGGCTCCGCTCATCCCCATCGTCGGCGCGCCTCCGGCGATGCACGCGCTGCCGCCGGGGTGTTCGTTCGCGCCGCGTTGCCCCGTCGCGATCGAGAACTGCCGGTCCACGGAACCGCCGCTGGCCGAAACCGTTCCGGGCCACGACGCGGCGTGTATCCGCACCGGTGAGGTCGATTCACCGGCACTGTTCGAGGCCTACCGCCGCGAGATCGGCGAACCGGAAGCCGCCCCGGCGGCCGACGCGCAGCCGGTGCTGAAGGTGACCGACCTGGTCAAGACCTTCCCCATCACCTCCGGGGTGATCCTGCGGCGGCGCAAAGGCGAGGTCCGCGCGGTGGACGGAATCAGTTTCGAGGTCCGGGCCGGGCGCACCCTGGCCCTGGTCGGTGAATCCGGGTCGGGTAAATCCACCACGCTCACCCAGATCCTGGACATGGTGAAACCACAGTCCGGGACCATCGAGATCATGGGCCGTGACACCGCCACACTCGGCGCCGCCGAACGTCGCGATCTGCGTCGCAAACTGCAGATAGTCTTCCAGGACCCCACGGCCTCACTGGATCCGCGACTGCCGGTATCCGATATCGTCTCCCAGCCGATGCGTATCGCGAAGCGGCCGAAATCCGAGATCGCCCAGCGGGTCCCGGACCTGCTGCGGCAGGTGGGATTACGCCCGGAACACGCCGACCGCTATCCCGGTGATTTCTCCGGTGGCCAGAAGCAGCGCATCTGCATCGCCCGGGCGCTGGCTCTCGACCCGGAGCTGCTGGTGCTCGACGAACCGGTGTCGTCGCTGGATGTCTCCATCCAGGCGGGTGTGCTGAATCTGCTGCGCGATCTGCAGGCCGAACGCGGACTGTCCTACCTCTTCGTCTCCCACGACCTGTCCGTGGTACGCAATCTCGCCCACGATATCGCGGTGATGTACCGGGGCAAGATCGTCGAAGCGGGACCGGCGGAACAGATCTTCGGCGATCCGGGACACGAATACACACGATCACTGATCGATGCCGTGCCCGTACCCGTGGTAGAGGGTTGACAGACGTGTTCGGGGTTCCACCGGCAGGAAGGATGTATCGGCCATGAGAATTCGATCACTGGGGGTCCGGCTGGCGGTGCCGCTGTGCGCCGTCGCGTTGCTCGCGACCGGTTGCGGTGCGAACGACGCGGGGGCACCCGAGGGCGCGGTCGCCGAACTGGGCACGATCAACGACATCAACCCCCACGATGTGAGCGAACTGCGCGACGGCGGCAACCTACGGCTGGCCACGACGTCGTATCCGGAGCACTGGAACCCGATGCAGATCGACAGTGACGGCGAGTCGGCGGGCATCATGCGCACGATGATGCCGCGCGCATTCGCCACCGACGCGGCCGGAGCCACCTCGGTCAACACCGATTTCTTCACCAGCGTCGAACTGACGAGTACCGAGCCTCAGCAGGTCACCTACACCATCAATCCGAAAGCGGTGTGGTCCGACGGCGCCCCCATCACGTGGGAGGACATCTCCTCGCAGGCGAACGCCCTCAGCGGCAAGGATCCGCGTTTCCTCATCGGGAACACCAACGGATTCGACCGGATCGAGAAGGTCGAACGCGGCAGCGACGATCGCCAGGCGATCATCACCTTCAAGAGCCACTACGCGGACTGGGCCGGGCAGTTCTCCGGTAACTCCATGCTCATGCCCAAGGAAGCCACCGCGACACCGGAGGCGTTCAACGAGGGCTGGCGCAACGCGCCCGGGAAGACTTCGGGGCCGTTCATCATCCAGTCCACCGACCGGGGACAGGGCCGGATCACGCTGGGCCGCAATCCGAAATGGTGGGGCGCCACCCCGAAGCTCGACACCATCACGTTCAGCGTGCTCTCCAGCGAGGCCATGGTGCCGGCACTGGCCAACAACGAGATCGACGCCATCGGCCTGGCGACTCGCGACGATATGCAGACGGCCCGCAAGACGCCCGGCGTCGCGATCCGGCGCGCTCCCGGTAACAGCTGGTCGCATCTGACCTTCAACGGTGCCCCGGGCTCGCTGCTGGAGAACCCGGAACTGCGGGTCGCGATCATCAAGGCGATCGACCGGGCGGGTATCGCCAAGGCCATGCAGAACGGTCTGGTGGCGGACCCGAAACCGCTGAACAACCACATCTTCATCCAGGGCCAGAAGGGGTATCAGGACAACAGCCTGCCTTTCGATCCCGAGGCCGCCGCGCGGGAACTCGACGCGCTCGGCTGGAAACTGAACGGCGACATCCGGGAGAAGGACGGCCGCAAACTGGTGATCCGCGATGTCATGTACAACGACCAGACCTGGGTGCAGGTCGCGCAGATCATCCAGCAGAACCTGCGGCAGGTGGGGATCGAGCTCAGTATCGAGACCAAACCCGGTAGCGGTTTCTTCACCGACAATATCCAGCCCGGCAACTTCGATGTCGGCCAGTGGGTCTGGGCCGGTGACGCGTTCCCGTTGAGCAGCATCCCGCAGATCTGGGGTTACTACCCCGACAATCTGCAGGGCAACTACGGCCGGATCGGTTCGCCGGAGCTCAACGACCTCATCGAGAAGACCCTGACCGAACTCGACCCGCAGAAGGCCATCGAACTGGCCAATCAGGTCGACCAGGCGGTGTGGGCCGAGGGTCATTCGATTCCGCTGGTGCAGTCGGCCGGTAATGTCGGCGTCCGCGACAACCTCGCCAACTACGGTGCCGCGGGGCTGGCTTCGCTGGACTACACGAAAATCGGTTTCCTGAAGTGAGATCCCGGATAGGCCACCCCCTGGCCTATCCGCTGTGCGTGACCATCGGCGCCCTCGCGGTACTCACCGCGTGGGCGCCGTTCGCCGATCCGGACCAGCTCAGCGCCTTGGCGGTGGTCGGACTCGGGATGATCGGCTACAGCGGATACCGGTTCGCGGTAGCGCTGGGGGTGCTGTCCTACCGTGCCGGAGGGCCGGAGGCGGTGGCCGTGCGGCGGGTACGACAGGAACACCAGCTGCTCAGCCGCTCCTGGCTGGAACTGCGCGACGCCGGTGAACAGCGCTGGATCCCGGTGTACTTCACACCGGAGCTGATCGGCTTCACCGGCGGCACCGCCCTGTGCGCTGAGCGGCGGATCGTGCTGCGACAGGACCCGGGGTCCGATCCGCCGGACGGACCGGACCTCGAATTCCGCGTGCTCCCGGCCGGCCGGGCCCGGGAGGACGAACCACCCGGACGCCTGGTCGACAACCCGACCCGGGTGGATCCCGGAGCGGAAACCCGGGCGGCCGCCGCCACGAAGGTCACCCGCAGGTTGCTGCTGGACGCCCAGTCCGTGGTCGCGGCACCGTTCGCGGGTCTGCTGTGGGTATACGTGATGGACGGAGGCACGGCAGCCTTCACCGCAGCGCTGTGCGTGGCCGCCGCGGCCGGTATCTGGCTCAGCGCGATCCGCGGGTCGGACCCGAGCTGAGCTCCGCGCTGCGGGGCGAGACCAGTTGTCGGTCACGATGGCCCCTGCTCCGCCGACGAGCGCGGCGGCGAGCACATGTTCGTCGTCGGGGTCCTGGAGACCGAAGGTGCCCTCGTGGGGCTCCCAGCCTTCCACGAGGGCATCATCGAATGCGCTTTGCATCTGCGAGGTGAGCCGCTTTGCTCGCGCTGCGGCCTCCTCCGGGTCGACCTCATATCGCTGGGTGAGCTTGCTAGCCTCATGGGTCTCCAGCTCTTCGAGGATCGCGTGGGACCACAGCGGCCGATACAGGCCCTCGATCGCCAGCGACAGCAGAAAGTCACGCTGGAGGCCGGGCCACAGAACACACGTATCCAAGACGGCGGCGAACATGCCGGGTTTATTTCAGCCCTTGGCTTTTCGGCGTCGCTCGGCAACGAGATGGCGGACCTCGCGCAGCTGCTCGCGCACCTTCGCTGGGTCCGGCTGGACATGTCGAGCCCGAACTGGTCACACGCTGATATCGAACCGGTGCGGCCGAATCACGGCAGACCAGGGGTTATGGGTCATCACAGCGCTGGGCCGTTGTCGCGGCCGCAGTCCTTATCGGCCTGCGAATGCGCGGCTTGCTCGTGGCTGGGTCTGGCAGCGCGCTGTTTTGGGTTGTGAGCGGCTCGCAGCTGGTGCTCCAGAGGCACAGGCAGCATCGATGGGCGAGAGATGGCTGCGACCAGTCGCACCAAACCCTGTTGCCACGCCACAGTTGAATACGCGACCGCACCAATCCGGAACCCCGAGTTCGCAGTTCGCCTGCGAGAGCTGATCGGTTCCGCGGGCTACAACGGATCGAGCACCCCGCCGCACTGACGCGGCAGTGTGTCCACGCGATGGGGGTGGGTCGTGCGCCTGCCCCCATCGTCGGTGTCCGTCGGGACCGTAGCGATTCCCGCGGCCCGCCCATGGGCAGAACTCAGTGCGGGATGGAGTCGATTATCGCGCGGGCGCCCTGGCGCAGCAGATCGGCGCCGACGAAGAAGCCCAGTGCCTGCGGATCTTCCGGCACACCCCAGTGATGTGCGTCCAGCCACTGGGTGCCGTCGAGGTCGAATACCTTG
Source organism: Nocardia jinanensis (assembly GCF_014645735.1). Taxonomy (GTDB): domain Bacteria; phylum Actinomycetota; class Actinomycetes; order Mycobacteriales; family Mycobacteriaceae; genus Nocardia; species Nocardia jinanensis. The sequence goes on from NZ_BMMH01000010.1 coordinate 27,109, forward strand.
CCCCGCAACGAGAGCCGCCCGGTGGGTTCGATCACGCAGACTCCGGCGATCGGCGAGTTGCAGTGTCCTTGCAGGGCATGCAGCATGGCGCGTTCGGCATCGGCGACCCGGCGTGTCTCGGCATGGTCGAGGCGGCCCGCGAGCTCACGGACCTCCTCGTCGTCGACGCGGCAGGCGAGAGTGAGGACACCGGCACCGATCGGCGGGCACATCACGTCCACCGGAAGGATCTCGGTGATCCGGTCCTCGCGACCGATCCGGTACATCCCGGATACCGCCGCGATCAGCACATCGCAGTACCCATCCTCGAGGCGTTGCAGCCGGGTGTTCATATTTCCGCGTAGCGGTTTCATCTCCAGCCCGGGATAGTGCAGGCGCAGCTGCGCGGCCCGGCGCACCGAACTGGTACCCACCACGGTCCCGGCCGGCTGCTCGGCCAGCGGCCGGCCGTCCTTGGTGATGATCGCGTCACGTACATCGTCACGGGCCGGGAAACCCGCGAAAGCGATACCTTCGGGAATCGGGATATCCCCGGGTATATCTTTCAGGCAGTGCACCGCCAGATCGGCTTGATCATTGAGCAGAGCATCGTCGATCTCCTTGACGAAAGCCCCCTTACCGCCGAGTTTCGCCAGATCCCCCATCCAGCGGTCACCGGCGGAGGTCACCTTGACCAGCTCGGTTTCCACGCCGAACTCGGCGAGACCGGCGGCCACCTGCTCGGCTTGGGCCACCGCCATAGGGCTGGAGCGGGTGGCGATCCGGATGATGCGCAAAGCCATGCGCAGACTCTACCGCCGCCGGATATCGGCCAATAGCCGCGGTGGTATCCGGATCAGCGACCGGCGACGGAGTCGAGGAAGGAATCCCAGACCGCCGGGTCGACCACCAGGGCCGGACCAGCGGGATTCTTCGAATCACGGATACCGACCGCACCGCCGGCCAGGAACGCGACCTCGACGCAGGCCTTGTCAGCGCCGCTGTACGTGCTCTTGAACCATTCCGCACCCGATAGACGATCGTTCACGTCCCGTACTCCTTTGCGACCCGCCGCAGCAGCGCCCGGCTCCGCTCGTCATCAAGCGCTACCTGCCGAAGCTTCTGGTGCGCCTGAGCATACCGTGCCACTGCCACCGGCTTTTCCAAATAGAGGTCCCCGGTGTAGCTCTCCACATAAACCACCGTCGGTTCGGGAGGTTGGCGGCGCGTGGTCTTACGAGGTTCGATGATCACGAACGGCCCCATGGCGACACCCATCGGAAATCCCGCAGCGAAGGGCAAGATCCTGACCGTCACATTCGGTCGAGTACTGAGGTCCGCAAGGTGCCGCAGCTGACCTGCCATGACGCGGGGACCACCGACGACACCCCGGAGGACTGATTCCCGGAGGGTTATATCGATCTGGACCGGCACGTTACTTCGCGTGATCAGAGTCTGCCTTCGCATCCTCAGCTTTACGCGTCGATCATGTTCCCCGGCGGGCTCAGCGGGGTACCCAGCCCGGATCAACGCACTCGCGTACGCGGGAGTCTGCACGATGCCGGGCACAAGTTCCAGCTCGTACCAGGTCAGTGCGTGTGCCGACGACTCCAGATCCACGAATACATCGAAATGCTCGGGGATGAGGTCGCCGTACTCGTGCCACCAACTCTGTCCGGCCGCCTGGCAGGCCAGACCTTTGAGTACCTCGGTGAATTCGTCGCTGAACTCGTAGATCCGGCACAGCGCCTCCACATCCACCAGTCGGATTCGCCCTGTTTTACCGACCTCCAGCCGCTGGACTGTGCTGATACTCCACTCCATCAACGCGCCCACGTCGGCCAGCGTCAAGCCCACTGCCTCCCGACCATTGCGCAGGTGTTTACCAAGCTGCCGCCGGGGAAGGGTCGATCCAGCGCACTCGGCCATTCGCCTATCTCCGTTCGAAGGGGACCCGGCATTCTCATCCTCGAACAAGTGCACCGCCCAGGATGAAAAACACCGTGGTGATTCGGATGATTTCTCGATCGCACCTCGCACAGCACCAACCCTCGGTGCTGTGCTGGATATGCGCCCGGTACGGAGAAGCTGCCGCCAAGCCCCCGCTTCCCCATCCGGTGCCCCTTACTCTCCACCGGGACCGGGCGCGCCAACAGTACCCCCGATTTCATCAGAGGTGTTGCGATGAAAAATATTTCGTACGGAGATCCGCCCCGGCGGCCTGCCGGGTGGCTGGGCCATCGCTGCGAGCCGCTGTTCAGGTCCTGATCCAGCGCCGGGCGGTCCCGGTTACGGCCGGGTGTAGGTCAGTAGTGGTAGCGGGCCTGAGCGATGAGGATATTGTCTCCGGAGACGGCATAGACCAGGCGATGTTCGTCGTTGATCCGGCGAGACCAGTACCCGGACTTATCGCCTTTCAATGGCTCGGGCTTGCCCAGCCCGGTGAACGGATCACGGTCGATATCGTTGGTCAGACGCATGATTCGCAGCGCCATTTTGCGATCAGTGGAGATCCAGTGGCCGAGATCTTCGAATGCGACCTTCGCGAAGGTGACTTTCATTCGAGCTCTTCGCGGAGCTGCTCCATATCCATCTCGACAGAATCACCGGCTTCGAGTTGGGCGATTCCCTGGGCGAGGCGTGCGGCATTGGCGGGGGAACGCATCAGGTAGAGAGTCTCGTGGAGGGAGTTGTACTCGTCTTCGGAGATCAGTACGGCGTTGCCTTTGCGGCTGGTGATATGGACGGCGACAGCGTCGTCATTGACCTGTTCGATCAGTGGGTACAGGTTCGCGCGCGCCTCGCTGGCGGACATGCTGGTCATCGGCGGTTCCCTTCCCTGGATCGCTCCCGAATGGTACCGGATTGTGGTACGACTTGTCGAGCAACCTGGCCGAGCTGGTGGATAGCCATCGGCTTCAGGACCAGGCGAAGGCCGCCACGCAGAGCGGTAGATCTTCGCTGGTTCCGGGCATGTCGATCGACCGCACCGCCGCCGCGCTACCCCGCCGGCTCGGACAAGTTCCGGGAACGCAGCTCGTGCCCCTTCGAGGTCTTGCAGCGGCCCGATTCCAGATCCCACTGCCAGCCGTGCAGATTGCAGGTCAGCGTGTTGCCGTCCACCACACCGAATTTCGACAGGTCGGCCTTCAGATGCGGGCAGCGCCGCTGGATCTCCCAGCCGGCCACCTCCACCGACGCCGAATCGTCGTGCGCCTCGGAGAACCAGCCGTCGGCGTAGGCGATCCGCTCGTCGGTGAGGCATTTGAAGAAGGTGTACAGGTACTCGTTGTACCCGCCGATACGCCATGCCTGGAACCGGGTCGACAGGAAGATCGTGTTCACCCAGTCCGGTTCCTGATCGCGCAGGACAGTGCGCACCAGTTCCGGTGCGATCCGGAAACCGTAGCGGTACCTGCCCTCACCTTCGAGCGGAGCGCGCACCGCCCGTTTCGGGAAGTCCAGGACCACGGTTTCCTCGCCCATGACCAGGCCCACCGGGTACCCGATCCCGTCGCAGATCAGATCGCTCTGCGCCATGATCGGTTCGAACAGGGCCCGCAGCGGTTCGAGCAGCGGCTCCCCTTCGGCCGGAGCCCAGGTCTTCTTCTCCGCGACCAGCACGGGCGCCAGCCGCTGCGCCATTTTCTCGACGTAGGCGGCCTTGTCGCTCCAGATGGTCGCCGGATCATAGGGGTGGGCGAGTTCGAGTTCATCGCCGTGCACATCGACGGTCGAACCCGGCACCATCAGCAAGCCACGATCGTGACCGTGCTCGCGCATCTGCTCGAGGAAGACCATCTGATCGGGGAAGATATTGCCCTCGTCGCCGTGGTCGTCGTTGAGATAGCGCAGTTCGTCGTCGAGGAATACCGGCGGGCCGGCGGACGGGACGACCCAGGTCGCGCCGACCTGCTCGATATAGCTGCGGGCCCGGTCCATTCCGCGCTGACGCTTCTGTTTACCGAAATTCGATTTCGTGCGGGCCGGGATGTCGTAGACCATCGGGTACCAGATCGCGCCCGAGTACTGCAGCAGATGAATATCGATCTTGCCGAACGCGTCGTGCAGCACATCCATATCGACCGGCCGCGCGTCGTTCATATTGAAACAGGTGGTTTCACCGTCGGAAACGAGCAGTCCGGAATCACCGATCGGCCCGTCCGCGGGAGCGCGCAGCGCGACGATCATGATCTCCAGTTCGGCGGCCGGATCGCCACCGCCGTTCCCCATGGATCCGTTGATCTCGTGCTTGACCGAATCCTCGGTCTCGAAGAATTTGTGGAAACCGAGTTTCTCCAGTTCACGGCGCAGATCCGGGACCGGGTAGTCGGGTAGGAGAACGGTGGCATCCTTGTTCACGTACTCGGCCAGATGCGCAGCGTCGAAATGGTCGCGGTGCAGATGCGATACGTAGAGGAAATCGCAGTCACCCAGTTGCTCCCAGTCGAGCTGGGTGTTGTCCGGAAAAGGGAACCAGGATCCGAAGTACGCGGGGTTCATCCAGGGGTCGCATAGGATCGAACCTGCCGCGGTCCGGATATGAAATCCCGCATGTCCGACGCTGGTGATCTGCACGAGCTCGCTCCTCCTGACCGTTTACGGCCCTCCAGGGTAGTGCGTCAGGACGAGATATCCCCGATGCAGTAGCCGTCGTCACCCTGTTCGAGTAGAAATGTCCGGTTCTGCGTGATTCCCGACGCATTCGTCACCGGCACCGCCACGGCCATGTATCCGGTCGTCAACGGCTGGGAACTGATCTGCTGATCGGCGAATCCGGTGATTCCGTCGAGGGTACCGGGATTCTGTGCCAGCGGTGCGACCACCGGCGCGCCGCTCGCCTGCGGATCCCAGGCCGCCGGGTCGGCCGCGCAGACCAGGGGGTATCGGTCTTCCTGGTCGGCGGGATCCAGCGGTTGCCCGATGGAGCGGGCCAGATAGCGGCGCACGGTGTGCCGGGCGTCGGCGGCGTCGTAGACCGGTTCCGCACCCGCGGCGGACACCCGGCCGCAGGCGTATCCGGCGGCTACCCGGTGCTCGTCGACGCTGACCGTGGTGATGCCGTCCGTCCAGGTGAGGGTGCCGTCCACCGCCGTACCCGGCTGGGCGAGCGCGCTCAATGCCGCGCCGGGGTCGGCGTACATGGCCTGCACGGTGAGCGGCGGAATGGTCCAGCACGAGTCTTGGAGGATCGCGGTATCTCCGGACCGCAGATCCGCGGCGAACCGCTGCAGCGCGGGCGCGGCGCCGGGGACTCCGGGCACTGCACCGACCGCGGGCGCGTCGGCCGGGACCGGTGGCAGAGCGGGCACCGAGGGTGGCGCGCCGGCAGCGGTGGCCTGCGGCTCCGTGCCGGTCGCGCTGCCCGCGGACTCCCGCGCCGGTGTACTACCGGAATCGCCCGGGATCCCGGAGACGGAATCACATCCGGTACCCAGCAGCACCCCGGATACGGCGAGCCCCACAGCGAGAGCACGCACCCGGGCGCGGCGCCCGGTGTCACGGCCGGTTCGGCACAACGGTACGAGGCGGGCGCGTTCCACTTCGACGATCACCTTTCCTGCGGTACATACGAGTTCGGTCGAGACACCGGTGCCCGACCGAGCCGCGGGGGCCCGGGGTCCGGCGCACTCGGGGCGCGCGCGGCGGGCCGGACGCTGCCGGTCATCATGGCAGCGACTACGCTAGCTGACTTGTGGAACCCGTCTACCGGACGATCATCGGGCTGGCCCGGACCGTCTTCTTTCTCGAAGGCCTGAAGTTCACCGTCACCGGTGATGAGAACATTCCCGCCGCCGGTGGCGCGGTACTGGCGGTCAACCACACCGGATACATGGACTTCACCTACGCGGGGCTGCCGGTGCGCACCCCCAAGCGGTATATCCGGTTCATGGCCAAGAGCGAGGTCTTCGACAACAAGATCTCCGGGCCGATCATGCGAGCCCTCAAACACATTCCGGTGGACCGGGCCGCGGGCGCCGACTCGTACAAAGCCGCCGTCGAATATCTCCGAAGCGGCGAACTGGTCGGCGTATACCCCGAAGCCACCATCAGCCGCAGTTTCGAGATCAAGGACCTGAAATCGGGTGCCGCCCGGATGGCGCTCGAGGCGCATGTGCCGATCATCCCGATCGCCATCTGGGGCGCGCAGCGGGTATGGACGAAGGGCCATCCGAAACGACTGGGCCGCACCAATACCCCGATATTCATTGCCGTCGGCAAACCGATCCAGCCCTATGAACCGGCGGCCGAGCTCACCGCCGAGTTGAAGGCGAACATGCAGGAACTACTGCACGGATTGCAGGAGAACTACACGCACGAATCCGGCGCCTTCTGGGTTCCGGCACGACTCGGGGGTGGGGCGCCTACCCTGGAGGAAGCCGATGCGATGGACGCCGCCGAAGCCGCGGAACGAGTCGCCCGCAGACGGGCCGAGCTCGCGGGCCGGGACGACACCGGCGCCTGACGGCGCTGTCGGACGGAGCCCATCCGCAGCCGCGCACGGCCGGAGCGAATGCGGAGGTACGCAGAGAGCGTATAGCCACCGCGGGCGGGGCAGGTCGGGCGAGGAGCGGAATATCCGCAGGCAGTGAGCAGGAGTTGCGATGGCACGGGAGCCGGTTTTCGATGCCCTGGCCGGGCTGGTGCACACGGTGTTCTTCCTGCAGGGTGTGCGCATCGATATCGGCGGCCAGGAAAACATCCCGCGCGAGGGCGGTGCCGTATTGGCGGTGAACCACACCTCCTACCTGGACTTCATGGAAGTCGGTGTCGTGGGACGCCGGTCGGGCCGCAATGTGCGGTACATGATGAAAGCCGAACTCGAGCACGGCGTCGTGGGTTTCCTGATGAAGCACTGCAAGGCGATCGGCGTCGACCGGACGGCGGGCGCGGAATCGTTCGGCCGGGCCGTAGCGGCCCTGCGGGCGGGTGAACTGGTCGTGGTCTACCCGGAGGCCACCATCAGCCGCAGCTTCGAGCTGAAGGAATTCAAATCGGGCGCAGCCCGGATGGCGCTGGAGTCGGGGGCACCGATCGTGCCGCTCGCCATCTGGGGTGCCCACCGGATCTGGACCAAGGGTTTCCCGAAACGATTGGGCCGCCACAATTTCCCGGTTCAGATCCGTATCGGCGAACCGCTGGCCGCCACGGGCTCGGTCGACGAAGTGACCACCACACTGCGCGGGCGGATGAGTGAACTCCTGACGGCGGCGCAGGAGGGCTACCCGATGCCCGCGGGGCAACCGTGGGTCCCGGCTCGGTTGGGCGGGAGCGCGCCCACGATGGAACAGGCGGCGGTTCTGGAAGCCGAGGAGTACGCGCGCAGGCGGATTCAACGCCCCTGAAATGGCGACTCGACGCTAGCCGGGACGCGGGTCACACAGGGACGGTCCCCTTCACCAAACAGCCGCGGTCTCTCGGTGCCGAGTTCAGCGAGGCTTACAAAGGTCGAGTCCCGTCCCGCCCTTGACCGGAAGTGGTCAACAGTCGGCATTCCGCGAACGGTCGGCCGCACTTCGCATGCGCGAAGCGCGAGACTCGGGCGCGCAGCGGCGGGGGCCTCAGGGCCTCGACGCCGCCGGTGGCGCCGAAACAGCACCTTTGCGAGTGTTGGCCCGGGTCTTCGCCTTCGGGAGTGAGCCCGGCATCGCCACAGGGCCGGCCCTTCACACTTTTGACGGGGCCGCGGCCCACACCCACACCTCCGCAAACCAGCCCACCAACCGAGGCTGGGAGATGTGCCTTGCTCGTGAAGGTGCGGTGTTTTTGGCGCCGCCTGCGGCGTCGCGGGGTTGAGGCCCCCTCGGTCTCGCCGTTCGGGCCTCGAGACTCGCGCCTTCGGCGCATGCGCTTTCGAGGCCTGAACGGCGAGACGGGCCTCAACCCTTCGAGGTGTCTCGTAAGACTCGACGCATGCGGTTGCGGCGGCATTCGACGGCCGGATCGGTATGTGGACCGGTTCGTGAGGGGGTGCTATCGGCTTGCTTTTCGTCTGCCGCACGACGCCGAGGTGATGTCCAGCCGCGGGTCCGGCCTCGCCTCATATCTTCTGGGAAAACCAGACCGATGGCCTCACCTGGCCTGTTGACAAAATACCCTAGGGGGGTACCGTAACCACAGGAGCGGCGGGATCGAGAAAGCCGCATGAGCCTCCACGGAAACGGAGCATCGAATGAATACGCCGACCAAGTTCGCGGGGTTCGCGCTCGGCCTCGTCGCGTTGTTCGGGGTCGCGCTGGGCGCCGGCGCCCTCGCCGGAACCGACGACAGCGAACCGGAAACCCACGAAGTCAGAGCCGACAAACCGGCCACGAACACCGGACCCGGCGGGCTGGCCAGCAGCGACGGCGGATACACCCTGGTCCTGGCCGACCCGATCACCACCGCGACCCGCGAAGCGACTCTGCGTTTCCGGATCGAGGACAGCACCGGCCGCCCGGTGACGCGCTATACGCCGAACCACGAGAAGGACCTGCATCTCATCCTGGTGCGCCGCGATACGGCCGGATACCAGCATCTGCATCCGACGCTCGGGCCGGACGGCACCTGGAGTACCCCGGTCGATCTCACCCGAGCCGGTGACCAGCGGGTATTCGCCGATTTCGTCACCGCCGACGGGCAGCCGTTCACGCTCGGCGCCGACCTTCGGGTCGCCGGGCGGTACACACCGCAACCGCTACCGGCCACCGGCACCACCGCCACGGTGGACGGCTACACCGTGAACATGAACGGTGCCGTCACTCCCGCAAGCACCACCGACGTGACGTTCACGGTGACCCGCGCGGGGAAACCGGTCACGGACCTGCAGCCCTATCTGGGGGCGTACGGTCATCTCGTGGCGCTGCGTGCCGCCGACCTCGGCTATCTACACGTCCATCCGGCCGGTCACCCGGGCGACGGGAATACCGCGGCCGGACCAGGCGTAACCTTCGCAGTGACGGCGCCCGGCACGGGCGACTACCGGCTGTTCTTCGAGTTCCGCCACAACGGAACCGTGCACCGAGCCGAGTTCACCGTGCCCGTCGCGGAAACTGCCGGCGACCCGACCGGTCATACCCCGACCGGCACGCAGACCGCCCCAGAACCCACCGGACACGGCCATGGGCACTGAGCCCCGGCCAACGGAGCCAACGATGAGCACACAGACTTCACCGGCCAGCGCACCGGCCGATAACGCGACCGCGCCGACCGCCCAGGTCGAGCTGGTGATCGGCGGGATGACCTGCGCGTCCTGCGCCAATCGCATCGAGAAGAAACTGAACCGGCTCGACGGCGTCACCGCGACGGTCAACTACGCCACCGAGAAGGCCCGGGTGCACTATCCGGATACCCTCGCCCCGGACGAGCTGGTCGCCGTGGTCGAACAGGCGGGTTACACCGCGAGCCTGCCGAAACCGCCCGCCGCGGTACCCGAGGCCACCGAACCGTCCGATCCCGCCGACCTGCTGCGCACCCGGCTGCTGGTCTCGCTGGTGCTGACCGTGCCGGTGATCGCCATGGCGATGATCCCCGCGTGGCAGTTCACCAACTGGCAGTGGCTGTCGCTGACGCTGGCCGCACCGGTCGTGGTGTGGGGCGCGCTCCCGTTCCACCGGGCGGCCTGGACGAATCTGCGCCACGCCACCGCGACCATGGACACCCTGGTCTCGCTCGGCACCCTGGCCGCGTTCGGCTGGTCGATCTACGCACTGTTCTGGGGAACCGCGGGTACCCCCGGGATGACGCACCCCTTCGAATTCACGATCACCCGGATGGACGGCACCGGCAGCATCTATCTGGAAGCCGCGGCCGGAGTCACCACCTTCATCCTGGCCGGCCGGTATTTCGAGGCGCGGTCCAAGCGCCGGGCGGGCGCGGCGCTGCGGGCGCTGCTGGAACTCGGCGCCAAAGAGGTCTCGGTGCTGCGCAAGACCGGCCAGGACGAATGGACCGAACAGCGGATACCGGTCGACGAGCTGTCCGTCGGCGACCGGTTCGTGGTGCGGCCGGGTGAGAAGATCGCGACGGACGGCGTGATCGTGGACGGTGCGTCGGCGGTCGATGTCTCGATGCTGACGGGTGAATCCGTGCCCATGGAAGTAGGGCCCGACGATACGGTCACCGGTGCCACGGTGAACGTGGGCGGCCGGATCACCGTGCGCGCCACCCGGGTCGGCTCGGATACTCAGCTCGCCCAGATGGCGAAACTGGTCGAGGACGCGCAGACCGGGAAGGCGCAGGCGCAGCGCCTGGCCGACCGGATCTCCGGAGTCTTCGTGCCGATCGTCATCGCGCTCGCGGTCGCGACCCTCGGATTCTGGCTCGGCACCGGCGGTTCGGTGGCGGCCGCTTTCACGGCCGCGGTGGCCGTACTGATCATCGCGTGCCCGTGCGCGCTGGGACTGGCCACCCCGACCGCGCTGATGGTCGGCACCGGACGCGGCGCCCAGCTCGGCATCCTGATCAAGGGACCGGAGGTGCTGGAATCCACCCGGCAGGTGGATACGGTCGTACTGGACAAGACCGGCACCGTGACCACTGGCCGGATGGCGCTGCTGGACGTTGTCACCGCGGCGGGCGAGGACACCGACGAGGTGCTGCGGCTGGCGGGATCGCTGGAGGACTCCTCGGAGCATCCGATCGCCCGGGCCATCGCCGAGGGTGCCCGCGAGCGGACCACCGGACTGTCCCCTGTCGAGAGTTTCCGCAACAGTGCCGGACTCGGCGTGGAGGGCGTCGTGGAGGGCCACGCGGTGATCGTCGGCCGCCCGGCGCTGCTCGCGGATTACGCACTGCACCTGGACGAATCGTTACAGGAGGCGATGCGAGCGGCCGAAAGTCTGGGCCGCACCGCGGTGGCGGTCGGCTGGGACGGTCGCGCCCGCGGGGTGCTGGTGGTCGCCGATACGGTGAAACCCACCTCCGCCGAAGCGATCTCCCGGCTACGTGACCTGGGTCTGACCCCGATCATGCTCACCGGCGACAACGCCACCGCGGCGGCCGCCATCGCCGAGCAGGTCGGGATCGGCGAGGTGATCGCGGAAGTGCTACCGCAGGACAAGGTCGCGGTGATCGAACGCTTGCAGCGGGAGGGCAAACGTGTCGCCATGGTCGGTGACGGTGTGAACGACGCCGCCGCGCTCGCTCGCGCCGATCTGGGTCTGGCCATCGGCACCGGCACCGATATCGCCATCGAGGCCGCCGATCTCACCCTGGTCCGGGGCGATCTCACCGCCGCTCCCGACGCCATCCGGCTGGCGCGCCGCACCCTCGGCACGATCAAGGGCAATCTGTTCTGGGCCTTCGGTTACAACGTCGCGATGATCCCGCTGGCCATGGCCGGTCTGCTCAACCCGATGCTGGCCGGTGCCGCTATGGCGTTCTCCTCGGTGTTCGTGGTCAGCAACAGTCTGCGACTGCGAAGCTTCCGTCCGACGCACTGAGCGCACGCAGGCACTGCGCCGGGCTCCGGGCATCCGGAGCCCGGCGCGGCCGTTCAGCCCACCTGTTCCCGTTCGCTCGCCACTGGGGCCCGGGCCGCGACGACCACCGCTGCCAGGGTCAGCACACAACCGAGCAGTTTCACCGCGGACAGTTCCGCGCCGGTGGGCAACGCCCAGTCCAGGACGAGCGAGCACGTCAGCTGGCCCGCCACCGTGCTCAACCCCATCAGCAGCACCCCCACCCACCGCACCACCAGCACCCCGGCGGCGATGAACAGCACGCCGATCACCCCACCCAGGTACAGCCACGGTTGGCGCGGGAATTCGGCCGGTGGTCCGACCCGGGCCACCACCAGCGCTTCCACGATCAGCAGGCCCACCAGTCCGACGGCGAAGTTGATCACCGTGGCCGCGAAAGGACTACCTGTCGTACCGATCCGGCCGTTCCACGCCTGCTGCCAGGCCAGCCCGATCCCGGCCGCCGCGGGCAGCGCCAGCAGCACCGGCCCGGGTACACCTTCGAGCCAGGACGACGTACGCAGCGATAGCGGCGCCGAGCCGCCGGAACCGGCCAGCAATACCGCGGCCACGGCCAATACGGCGCCACCGAGGCGAGCCACGGTGACCGGGGTGCGGCCGCCCGGTCCGACGCCGAGCCGGTCCACGAGCAGACTGCTCAGCAACTGACCGGATACCGCCGCGACGGTGAACGCGGTGACTCCGAGCGCGGCGACGGTCAACGACTGGCTCGCCACGAACAGGGCGCCGAAGAGCCCGCCGAGCAACTGCCAGTGGCGGAGTTCACCCGCGGCGAGCGCTGCGCGAACTTCCCGCAGACCCGCGCGGAGCCGGGAACTGAGCAGCACCGCGACGACCAGTACCAGGAACCCGCTGCCGAAACTCACCACCGCCGCGGCGATACCGTCTTGCAGGCGCACCCCCAGCTCCCCGTTGATCCGTCCTTGGACGGCGACCCCGGCTCCGATCAACAGCCCGAAACCCAGACCCGAACGCCGCGAAACCATGACCGAACCCTACCGATGGAGTCGTTGCACCCGGTCTGCCGAAACTCGAAGGCCGTGCCGCCTCGGGTGTTCACGTATCCGGATCGACCTCGGGTTCCGGCCGTGGCGGCAGCCAGAACGGGGTCAAACCGGCCAGAGCGACGAGGGCGATCCCGAGCAGCGCGATCGTGGAGGAGACCGACAACCACACCGTGGCCAGTGCGACGAATCCGAAAACGGCCAGGGATACCAGTTCCTCCAGCAGCCCGGACACCGACATCACCGTAGCCCGTGCGGGACCACTGATGGCGTCCTGCAGCCGGGCCTCGGCCACGATCGACACGTTGTACACCACTCCGTAGGCGGCGGCGATCGCGGCGAACCCCAGCCCGGTGCACACGTAGACCGCACCCGGCCAGCGCACCGCGAGACCGGCCACGAGTGCGCCGGCCCCGAACAGCACACCGGCCACTCCCAGCGCCCGGGCAAGGGTGTGCGCGGACACCGCCTCGGTACGACCGGCCAGCAGCGAACCGAGCAGCGAGCCGAGTACGGTCACGCCCACCAGAACAGGTACGAACGCAGTGGCCGCACCCGATTCCCCGGCGACCAAGCCGAAGTACTCGTCGAAGGCGGTGATCCCGTAGAGCAGTGCACCGAGCACCACGCCGCGCCGCACCATCCGGACTCGCACGGCCTCGGCGACTCCGGTACGCAGCATCCACAGATAGCGGCGCAGCGTTCCCTGTTCGCTCCCGGCCGGCGCATCGGCCGCGGCCCCCGGTCCGGTGGTCGCCGGTCGCGGGCTCGGCGTGATGACCACCGGGGTCGTGGCCACAGCGGGCACGGTATCGGCATCCATATCGTCGAATTCACCCACTTCGGCAGCCGAAACGGATTTCGGCGCCGCGGGCAGGCTCGCCGCCAGCGCGGTGTGCACCGCGGCGCACCCCACACTGACCCAGCCCACCAGCTCGTAGCCGCCCCACAGATACAGCGGGGTGGCGGCCAGGATCGCGATCACCGCACTCGACTCGCTCGCCGAGCGGGTGTAACCGATCACCCGGGCATAGGACCGGGCCTCGCCGTGGGCGGCGAGCTCGTCGTAGACCAGGGCCTCGAAAGTTCCGGATCGCAGCGAACTCGCCACACCCCACAGCACGAACCCGAGCGCGAATCCCGTAAAGGACGGCGCCACCGTCCACACCACGAAACCGGACGCCATCAACAGGCCGTTCAGGATCAGCAAACCGCGGCGTGACACGGTATCGGCCCAAGCGCCCGAAGGAACCTCGAACAGGAACGCGGTCACCGACCAGAAAGCGAGCAGCAACGAGATCTGCCCGGGTCCGAAGCCGTGGTCGGCGAAGAGGAGCGCGTACAGCGCGTAGTAGGGAACCAGGTCACCGGTGGCAGCGAACAGGGTCGCTCGCAGGGCGAGCGCGCGTAGTCCTGACTCCCGGCCGGAACCCGTGGACCCGACTCAACAGTGGTAGAAGACCAATCGCATAGCGATCAGCATCCGCGCCGCGCGACGACGGGTCAAGCAATTTTCCGTGCGGACCGCAGGCGTCGCCGGCTACCGGCCGGTGGCCCGCGGGCTCACAGTGGTACCCAGCCGTTCTCGTCGGCCGGGGCGTCGCCCAGCGCGCGGGGGTGCAGCGAGCCCAGACTGTTCATATCGCCGATCAGATCGGCCACCGGATGCGAATCGCTGTAGTGGTAGCCCTGGGCCAGCGCGAAACCCAGTTCGGTCAGCACGGCGGCCTGATGTTCGGTTTCCACACCCTCGGCGATGACCTGCAGATCCAGCGATTTGCTGAGGGCCGCGATCACCCCGAGCAGCGGCGGCGCGGGCGAATCGGAGCGGATGGCGGCCACGAACGACTGGTCGACCTTGATGATATCGCTGGGCAGAGTGGCCAACCGGCTCAGCGACGAGTACCCGGTACCGAAATCGTCGATGGCGATACGCACACCCCGGTCGCGCAGGGCGTGCAAGTTCGCTATGGCCGTATCCGATTCGGCGGCCAGTTCGGTCTCGGTCACCTCGAGCACCAATTGGCCCGCGGGCCAGCCGGTGCTCTCCAGAATCCCGGCCACCTTGTCCGCGTATCCCGATTCCGCCAGCTCCAGACCGCTCACGTTCACGTTCAGGGTCAGCTCGAGTGCGGCGAAGGTGTCCTGCAACTGCGCGGCATCGGCACATGCTCGCCGCAGTACCAGTTCGTCCAGGTCGGCTATGAGGTCGTATTCCTCGGCGACGCGGATGAGTCCCTCGGTGGTGACATCGGGTTGCGCGCTGGACGACCAGCGGAGCAGGGCTTCCACACCCACGGCCTTCTCCCCGCCGTCGCCCAGGCTGACGATCGGCTGGTAGTGCACATCCAGGCTGCCGTTATCGATGGCTTCGCGCAGTTCCTCCGCCAGCGGCGTACGGTGCCCGGACTCCAGCACCGTCCGGTTGCGCCCTGACTGTTTGGCCCGATACAGACCCACATCGGCCCGGCTGACCAGCAGCGACGCCGATTCACCCGACTGCCAGGACGTGACACCGGCCGAACATCCGGTACTGACCGCGGCGCGTAGTTCCTCGGTGAGCAGGATCGCGGCCTGTTCGGTGGTGTTGGGCAGCAGCGCCGCGAACACGTCACCGCCGTAGCGGGCCAGGCGCTGCTCGGGCCCCAGCAGGGCGGCCCACGTATCCGCGACCTTCTGCAGCACCGCGTCACCGGCACGGTGGCCGAGATGATCGTTGACCTTCTGGAAGCGGTCCAGATCGACCAGCACCAGCGCCAGCGCCTGCCCGGAACGGTCGGCCTGTTCGAGCGCGGTGTTGAGCGCACGATCGAAACCGCGGCGGTTCAGCAGCCCGGTGAGAGTGTCGATATCGGCTTCCGACGCCATCCGGGTGAGGATGCCCACCACCACCCCGACGCCGAAGGTGATACCCGCCGGGATGACACCGGCCCACCACGGCAACCCGGCACGGGTCGGCAGCACCCACAGGCACAGCGCCATACACAGCGCGATATGGGCCGCCGCCTGCGTCCAGGCGAAGAACAGCGCGGCGTCGCAGGCCACGAAAACATAGAAGGAAGCGAGGGTGATCGCCGCGACGGTATTCGGGAAGGAGTGCACGGCGACAGTCACCAGAACCGTCGCCAGCACGACATAGACATGGTGCAGCCAATGCGGCATCCGGCGACCCCACCCGAGCAGGCTTATCCCCAGCAACAGGGCGACCGCCGCGGCCGAACCGACCAGCATCCGGTTGCCCTCGTCGCCCGAGTACAGCACCTGGGTGGGCGCGACGGCGGTCACCAGCAGACCGAGCACACCACCCATGACATAGAAGGCCCCGGTGGTCCTGGACATGACCATGGCAGTTGCTACACCAGACGCGGCCCGTACCCGCGTTCGGGTATCGCCGCGAGACCCGCTTCCTCGCACGATGAACAGCCTAAACAACTGATCAGCTCACCGGCGACCCAACCGGGGATATCGAGTACCCCGATTTCTCGCCAATGAACCTCATCAGCCGGGCAGAGTCAGTAGCTCGGTACCGACAAACGGCACCAGAGCTGCGGGAACGCGTACCGAACCGTCGGCCTGCTGATGATTCTCCAGCAGCGCCACCAGCCATCGGGTGGTGGCGAGCGTCCCGTTGAGAGTCGCGGCGATCTGCGGCTTACCGTTCTCGTCTCGATAGCGGACCGATAGCCTGCGCGCCTGGAAGGTCGTGCAGTTCGAGGTCGAACTGAGCTCGCGGTAAGTGCCCTGGCTGGGGACCCACGCCTCGCAGTCGAACTTCCGGGCGGCCGAACTGCCCAGATCACCGCCCGCGACGTCGATGATCCGATAGGGCACGTCCAGGGCCGCGAGCATCTCCCGCTCCCAGGCGAGCAACCGCTGATGCTCGGCGTCGGCATCCTCGGGACGCGTGTAGACGAACATCTCGACCTTGTCGAACTGGTGCACCCGGATGATGCCGCGGGTGTCCTTGCCGTAGCTACCGGCCTCGCGCCGGAAACACGACGACCAGCCCGCGTAGCGCTTGGCGCCCGCATCGAGGTCGAGGATCTCGCCGGCGTGATAGCCGGCCAGCGGCACCTCGGAGGTACCGACCAGATACAGATCGTCCTCCTCCAGGTGGTACACCTCGGCCGAATGCTGCCCCAGGAAACCGGTCCCCGCCATGATCTCGGGCCGGACCAGCACCGGCGGGATCATCATGGTGAAGCCGTTGGCCACCGCCCGCTGCGCCGCCAGCTGCAATAGGCCCAGTTGCAGCAGGGCGCCGTAGCCGGTGAGGAAATAGAACCGCGAACCGGAGACCTTCGCCCCGCGCTCCATATCCATCAGCCCCAGCGCCTCACCCAATTCCAGGTGATCGCGCGGCGTGAAATCGAATTCGGGTAGCTCGCCGACGGTCTCGAGCAGGACGAAATCGTCCTCCCCACCCGCGGGCGTGCCGTCCTGGACGATATTGGAGATCGCCCGGTGCGCGTCCTGCAGTTCGGCCTCGGCGGCGTGCTGCGCGGTCTCGGCTTCCTTGACCCGGACCGACATCTCCTGCGCCTGCGCCAGCAGGGCCGGGCGGTCCTCCTTACTCGCCTTACCGACCTGCTTACCCATGGCCTTGTGCTCGGCGCGCAACTTGTCGGCGGTCGCGATAGCGGATCGGCGCGCGATATCGGCCGTGAGCAGCGCGTCGACGAGGGCCGGGTTCTCGCCCCGGGCTCGCTGCGAGGCGCGGACCAGCTCGGGATCATCGCGCAGGAGGCGGAGGTCGATCATGGCTGACCAGCGTAATGGTCGCGGATTCTGCGCCTCAACCGAGTATCGCCCCCGCCCGGCGTGGACCCGGCTCTCGCGACACACACGCCATATCGATCGGCCGGGTTCGTGGCATGTTCGGGTACTGCGCTGCCATGATGGACCGCGATGTCCTCCGAAACTGAGCCCACCAACCGGCGCGGCCCCCGCGGCGCCCAATCGTTGCGCTCGCGTGCCGCCCGTCCGGGCCGCGGTCGCAGGACCGATTCCGCGCGGCGGCGGTCCGACGGTCCGGCATCCGACACCCCGGGCCGGGGTTCGGCGGCCGAGCAGCGCCGGGCCCGCTCCCGGACGCCGGGCACGTCCCGCCGGCCCGGTGGTAAACCGCGGCGGATCCCGGCGCCCAGGTTGCGCTGGGGGTTGCTCGCGGTGGCCGTGGGTGCGGTGGTCGCGGCACTGGGCACCATGCTGGTGAGCGGATTCGACAACGATTCCAATCTGCAGGCCCGCGGCCCGGGCGGTTCGGTGGCCAAGGCCGACAAAGTGTTCGCCTCGGTCGGCACGGGTGACTGCCTCACCTGGACCAGACCCGACCATTCCGATCTGGTCGAACTCGATTGCGCCGACGACCATCTCTTCGAGGTCACCGAGACCATCGATCTGAGCGTGTACCCCGGGTCCGAATTCGGCCCCGACGCGCCGTGGCCCGATTCCCTGCGACTCACCGAACTCCGCGAGGAGCACTGCGAACCCGCCGCCGAGCGGTATCTGAACGGGAAACTCGATCCGCGCGGCCGCTACGCCGTCGGGCTGATGTACCCGAGCAACGACGGCTGGCTCAAATCCGGCGACCGTATCCTGCGCTGCGGGCTGCAGGTTCCGGGGCTCAGCGGCAACCCCGTCGCCACCACCGGCCGGGTGGCCGACGGCGATCAGTCCAAGGTCTACGAACCGGGAGTCTGCCTCGGTATCAGCCAGAATCTGCCGACCGATCCGATCGACTGCGGCCAGGAGCACGCGGTCGAGATCGCGGCCACCGTGGATCTGTCGCAACACTTTCCCGGTGGTCCGCCGGCCAAGCAGGACCAGGACCGGTTCCTGGAAGAAGAGTGTGGCCGACTCACCAACGATTACCTCGGCGGCCCACATGTGCTGCGGGACAAAACCCTCACGGTGTTCTTCGACTTCATCGACGTACGCAGCTGGCTGGCCGGTAGCCGCAACCTCGACTGCATGATCGGAAAGGGCGCCGACCAGGAGGGTTTCGCACCGATCGTGGGCCCGGCACGGGGCCGGCTGCTCATCAACGGCCAGGAACCGGTCCCGCCGCCGAACTCCGGACGTTCCACCCCCAAACCGCTGCCCGGTGCCGCGCCGCTGCCCCCGCAGCCGGAACCGCGTCCGGTGCCCCGGTAACAGAGCGCCTCGATGCCGGTTCACATGTCCGAGGCCCGATTCGAGGAGCTGGTCGGTGATGCGCTGGACCAGATCCCGCCCGAGCTGACCCGCGCCATCGACAATGTGGTGATCCTGATCGAACCTCGTCATCTCGACGAGCCACATCTGCTGGGGCTCTATCACGGGATCGCGCTGACCGAACGCGACAGCCACTACGGCGGCTCGCTCCCCGACACCATCACCATCTACCGGGACACCCTGCTCGAAGTGTGCGCCGACGAGACCGAGGTGGTCGAAGAAGTACGGATCACCGTGATCCACGAAATCGCACACTATTTCGGGATTGACGAAGAGCGTCTCCATCAGCTGGGATGGGGTTAAGCTCAGTCTGGTCCACGCAACCAGCCGGCAGGGGATGCAAGGGCGGGGCTGGGCCGAAGAAGTTCTGGATTCGATGGAACCGCTAGCGGGGGTATCGCGTCCGATCTACTCGTAGGGGGAATTCTCGTGGTTCCGCCCAAGAGCCGCCACCAGAAGGAGTCGAGGACATGATTGGCAATGTCGATGTCACACCGGAGCTCATCCTTGCCGCTGCGGTGGAGCTGGACCTGCTTGCCGACCGATTGTCGGGGGTAGCCGCAGTCACCGTACCCACCACCTACGTCGTGCCGTCCGGCGCCGACGAAGCCTCGATACACGGTGCGATGCATATGAACAAAGCCGCCGCCACCCATCAGACCTCGCTCGCCCAGGCCGTCCTCGAACTGCACCACACCGCCGCGATCCTGCGCACCCAGCTGGCCCAGTACCTGGTCCAGGACGCGTCCTCGGCGGGTGTTCTGGCGCTCACCGGTGCGCCGTTCGGGTCGATCGCCGTATAGCCGGTCGCGACGCGGACCGGCGCCGAGGAGCAGAGCACGGTGACCACGACGAATATGCGGCGAGACCGCCGATTCACCATCGATAGTTCACAAGGGGAGAAACAAGCATGACCGCAGGTATCACCGGGGTGTTCTGGCTGCCCAGACTCGCCGAGGGGAATTCGATCGCGCTCAACGCGGGCTCGCACGCTATTCCGATGAGCGCGGCCGCGGGCGCATGGGGTGGACTCACCGGCGCCTGGGTGGACGCCACGGCCACTGTCGTCCGAGTGATGGCCGAACTCGGCGTCGGTATGCAGAGCATCAACGGTATCGGTGCCCTCGCACGGCTGGTCGGGTTCACCGGATGGGCCGAGCAGCAGGGCACCATGGCCGCCGCCCTCGGCACCAAGGCCGCCTCGCAGGCCACCGCCTATACCGTCGCCTCGATCGCCATGCCGAGCCTGCCCGAGATCATCGCGGTGAACACCGCTCGCGCGGCGGCGCATTCCACCGGCGGTGTCCTGAACGGCACCTCCGAGATCGCGGAGGCCGCCAAAGTCGCACTGGATCTGCGTGCCGCGCTCACCATGGAGACCTACGAGGCGGCTGTCACCGCCACCGTGCTCACACCCGGTGAGTTCTTCACTCCGCCGCCGATCGCCAACGGCGCCGGCCGGGTCGATTCCTCCGCCGCCGACGACGCTATGAAGGAAGCCAACGGCGATCCGGCGAAGATGCTGGCCGCGGCCGGAACCGCGCTCGCGCAGAACCCCGGATTGGCCAGCGCCGCAACACAGGCGGCGAATGTGGCCGGCTCGGTGGCGAGCACCGGTGTCACCACCGTCGGAAATCTCGGCGCCAACGCCCTCGTCGCGGCGACCAGCTCCGCCCCGGCACCGGCCGCCATGGCGCCTCTGGCGCCCTCGATGGTGACCGGGGCCGTCGCGGCCACCACCGCGGCCACCACCCGTGCGGGCGGTATGCCCAGTGCTTCGGCGCTCGGCCTGAACAACGGCGGCCTGAAAGTGCCCGAGGGCTGGGGCGGCCCGGCCGCGAATGCCACTGCCCCGGCGAC
This sequence comes from Nocardia jinanensis, assembly GCF_014645735.1. GTDB lineage: Bacteria > Actinomycetota > Actinomycetes > Mycobacteriales > Mycobacteriaceae > Nocardia > Nocardia jinanensis. The sequence goes on from NZ_BMMH01000010.1 coordinate 47,630, forward strand.
CGAGAGCATCGCGGTGGCACGCGGTGAAACCGCACCGGTTCGCCCGGTCGGCACCGGCTCGTCCTCGAGCCCGCTGCTGGGTAACTCGCGCGGCACTGCCGGCGAGGACGATCAGGAACACGACGGTGCCGAGTACCTGCGCGGTGACCATTTCGCCGACGGTCGCTTCATCGCGGACGGCGTGATCGGCGGCGAACCGCCACGAGCGGACAAGTGACAGTGCTGGGTGCAGGGCGCGGACCGTCGACACTCGCGGCGGTCACGCTGTCCCTCGACGAAATGCAGTATCTCCTGGAGGCGCTGGAGATCGACGAGGTACCCGTCGTACTCGACGCGCGAGGTCGCTACGACAACCAGGTCGACCACGACGCCGCGATGGATGCCGCGGCTCGATCGCTCACCGACCGGGATCTGCTGGAGGGCGAGCGAATCCATCCGGAGCTGGAGGATCGCCTACGCGGCCTGTACCGGCCGCACTGGGTGGTCGCGCTGCGGCTGTTCGTCGCGGGGCAAGCGAGCCGGATGTGCCTGGCGAAGGGTGACGATCTCGTGACCGTCGCCCTCCGCGGCCCGGAGTCCTTCGTGATCGACGAGGCGGGCGAGGATCTGCCCGGCCCCGTCATCATGGCGCTCGGCCCGGCCGAGCCGCTGGAACTCACCGGGATGAACGCGCCCACCGAACAGCTGGTGCCGATTTTCGACGACCCGGGTGATCCGGCGGCCACCGCGGCCCGGCTGGCCGAGGTCGGCAATCCCCCGCGGGACGCGCAGGCGATCGCCTCGGCGATGGCGCACTGCGAATCGCACGCGGAGATCGTCGGCGTGGTGTACGGCGATGCCAGCCGTGATATCGCGGAAAACCATATCGCCGTATTCGATACCCGGGCGGGCCGTTTCATCGCGACGGCCAGCGTGGCCGACGACGGCACGAAATGGACCTCGTTCAGCAGCGGTACCGACGCCCGGCTCCGGATCGCACTGCAGGATCTGATCCAGTCGCTGCCCGAACGCGCCGCGTTCCCGCGGCACCCGAAACTCGTCTGACGGGCCCTCAGCCCATCGGATCGTCAGCGCCGGCTTCGGCCTGCACACCGAACGGCGGGGTGAAGTGGCCCCAGCGGACACATTCCCAGCCGCCGTCCGGCAGCGGGACGAGTTCGATCGTTTCGGTGTTGTCCAGATGGTTGTTGGTGGTGAACGGTGGCGCCACCCCGGCCAGGTATCTACCGACCAACCGCATGGCGGCACCGTGAGTGACAACGAGCACATCCCCGCTGTCGCTGCCGTCCAGGAACTCGGCCCGAATGCCGGTAACAGCGGGGACGAAGCGGTCCAGCACATCCTGTCCGGATTCACCGCCGTCGATACGTTCGTTCAGTCGGCCCTCGTGCCACAGGCGGTATACCGCCTGGAACCGGTCGTGGGCCTCCTGACTGTTCGACCCGTCCAGATCACCCACCTGGACCTCGTGGACGTGGTCGCGCGGTATCGCGATCACTCCGGTCGCCGCCTCGATATACCCGGCCGTCTGCCGGGCGCGTAGCGCTTGCGAATGCAAGAGTGCCTGCGGCGGGGTGTGCAGGCCCGAACCGAATGCCTTGGCCTGCGCCGCGCCGCGTTCGGTCAGCGGGAGGCCGGGAAGTTTGGTGTCCAGAATCTTGGCGACATTGCCTTCGGTCTCGCCGTGCCGCACCAGGATCAGCTTCGCAGTCATAGCGCCTCCTTCGAAGCCGGTACATGCGGCCCGCGGAGGCCGCAGCGAACGCGGAGGTATCGCATCACAGGTCGGCCACCCCTTTGCGAAGTTGTGTCAACCAGAGGGCGGCATCCTCGTCCGACGGCGGCGGGGTGCCGGTCGCCGAGGTGGCCGGCCAGGATCCGAGGAACCGGATCCGCGCGGTGCGGTGGAGCGCCTTGAGCGCCTCGGCCACCGCGGCGTCTTCGATATGGCCGACACAGTCCAGGTAGAAGCGATAGGTGCCCATACCGGTACGGGTCGGCCGGGATTCGATCCGGGTCAGGTCGATTCCGCGGGTCGCGAATTCGGCGAAGGCGCGCATCAGCGAACCGGGCATATTCGGCAGCTCCTCGAGCACTATCGAGGTCCGGTCGGCGCCGGTGGGAGCGGGCGCCACCCGCGGGGCGGTGACCAGTACGAACCGGGTGATCGCCTGCTCGTGGTCGGCGACTCCGGTGGCGAGCGCGACCAACCCGAGCCGCTCCCCGGCCAGAGTGGTGGAGATCCCGGCATCGGCCAGCCCGGCCCCTACATCCTCGGCGGCGGCGGCGTTGGAAATCGAGGTGTGTAGCGTCACCTCGCCCCAGGTGCGCTGCACCCACTGCCGTACCTGCGCGAGCGCGACCGGATAGGCCGCGACTGTTCGCACCGCGTCGATCGCGGTACCCGGTCGCGCGACGATGGTGAAGGTGACCTCCAGTTCGACCTCCGCGATGATCTGCAACCGGGGTCCGATCGCCAGCGAATCCAGGGTCGCCGAAATCGAGCCCTCCACCGAACTCTCGATCGGCACCACGGCCGCAACCACCTCGCCCGCCCGGACCAGTTCCAGGGCAGCGGATTGGCTGGGCGCGGCGATCCGCTCGACGGGCCCGTCGAAGGACCCCGAGTTCTCGAATTCGGCGAGGGCCATCTCGGTGAAAGTTCCGGACGGACCGAAATACGCGATACGCGGCACGTCTACGAGACTACTGGTGCGCACGCCGGGCTCGCCGGTCACCGAATCCGGGAGATCGGGGACAACCGCTCAGCCCCGGGGCCCAGCGGTGTACTGGATCCACGGCCCGCCACCACCACGCGTTTCGCCCGGCGGGTGTGACTACCCGTGCCCCCATCAGCTCAGTGCGGTGCGAAGTGCATTCTCCAGTACCGCGGGTTCGTCGCTCTCGATACCGAGCAACATTTCGCGTACCGCGTCGATCGCGCCGCTGGAGAGCCCTTTCAGGAAGTCGATATCGGGACCGCGCAGCGCGGCGCGAATATCCTCCCCGCACAGCGCCGCCGCGGTGGCGGCGACGATCGCGAGCGCCCGGGCACCGGTTTCGCCGCGCGCGGCGAAACCGTCCGGGCTGTGCGCGACCTCTGCCAGCAGATCGGCGACCCCCTCATCCGAAAGGGCCGGCTCGACCATGCGTTTCCCGGCGAAGGTCCCGGTCGGCACCACCAAGCCGTCGACGAGTCCGCGTTCGATTGCGCGCTTCGGGACGGTCAGTTCGACAAGTACCGGTTGAGATTCACCAGTCACCACACCCCGATCGTAAGCGCCGGCCGGTACCGGCCGACTCGCGCCCGCAACTGCCTCTCCGCACCGATCACGGATGACCGGCCGCGATGCGAGGCCGACGCTCTTGCGCCGCACTCGACTTTAACTTAGCTTAGGTTAACCTAATTACCGCCTGTGAAATCGGGCACGCCCCGCAATGGAGGTACCGATGGCGCCGACCGCCCCCGCACCCGCCCCGTCAACCGCCGAACGAGTCCGCAGCGCCTGCGCGCACGCCGAACAGGCGGTGCTCGCCCTGCCCGGCGCCGACCCGACTCCGGTGTCGGTGCACTTCCTGCGCCAGTGCGGGGATGTGGTGATCGCGGTACCGAACGACAGCGCGGCGGTGTACGCGGCAGGCACGGCCATCGCGGGCGCACCCGCCGTTCTCGAACTCACCGACCACGCCCCACTACCCCTGCGCGAACCGGTTCGGGCCCTGGTCTGGCTACGCGGCTGGGTCCGCGGCGTACCGGCCCGCGCTCAGCGCACACTGGTCACCGCCGTCGCCGAGGAACACCCGCACCCCAGCCTCCTCGATATCGGCCACACCACCACCCTGCTGCGACTGGTCCTGAATTCGGCCGTGGTGGCCGACTCCTCCGGCGCCGAATCGGTCTGCGTCGACGAACTGCGCCTGGCCACCCCCGATCCGTTCTGCGGTATGGAATCGGCCTGGTTACAACACCTCGATGCCGACCATGCCGATGTGGTGGCCCAACTCGCCCGGCACCTGCCGGCGAAACTGCGCCACGGCCGCATCCACCCCCTGGCCATCGACCGCTACGGCCTCACGCTGCGGATCGAGAGCATCGACGGCGACCACGACTTCCGGCTCCCCTTCGCGGCCCCGGCCGAAGATATCGACGCATTGGGACGCGCGGTCCGCACCCTGGCGGGCTGCCCCTTCCTCAACGGCCTCCGCCGCAGCTGAAATACGCCGGACCCCGCCGCAACGGGCGGCCGGATCCGGCGCCGTGCCGCCGGAAAACCCACCACCGGAACCGGGCAAGCATCCGGCCGAGGTGAATACCGCTCTGCGACCCGGCTCCGATGGCAGATGCCGAAAGCCACCACCCGCTGTGTGAGACGGTCCGTGAAGGTAAGAAGGCGGCCGGCTCGTGAAGGTGCTGTGTTCCTGGCGCCGCCTGCGGCGTCGCGGGTCGCCTCGTAAGGCTCGGCGCCGGGAGGATGCGGCGTTTCGTGAAGGCGGCACATGTGAGGTCCGCCGGGCGACCGAGTCGGCGTTCGACCCCCGCATGATCCGGTCGCCGCGCATCCGGACGTATTCCAGGTGTCGACGGGCGATATCACATGCTGAAGTGCTCAGGCGGCGATTCAAGCCCGCGGCGGCTCTGTCTGCCGAAGCACGTACGCACGAACCTTCCGTCTACTCCGGACGGTCCACCTCCGTAGGCGGGGCCCGCCCCGGTTCTGGAGCGACGAAGCGAAGGAGCGCAGCGACTGAGCGAAGGAGTGAAGAACCGGGGTTAACAGGGCCCCGCCCCGCGGCGCCGAAGGCGCCGCAAATAAACACAGCCCGGGGTTAACAGGGCCCCGCCCCCGCGGCGCCGAAGACGACGCAATATACACAGGTAATGCGTGAGAGCAGCCCGGTCGACGACCGGATCCGGGAACAGCGGGGGATCCGGCTCGAAATCCTGGTCGTCCTCGGTGTGACCTTCGGTCTGAGCGGGATGAACGCGGCCCTGTCGCTGCTGGAGAGCGCATTGGCGCCCGGCGGCGTCGGTGAGCGGACCGTCGCACTCAACACCTCACGCACCACCCAGTCGTTCATCGACCTGCTCTTCCAGTTGCTCGGTGTATTGCGGCTCGTGGCCTGGGCGGGCCTGGCCCTCTACCTGCTGTGGCGCAGCGGTATCGGTCCGCGTGCGATCGGTCTGGCGCGGGCCCGCTTCCGGCCCGACTGGTTGCACGGTCTGGCCCTCGCCGCGGTCATCGGGCTGCCGGGGCTCGGGCTGTATCTCGCCGCTCAGGCGGTCGGCGTGAATGTGACAATCGTGCCGGACGCGCTGAGCGATCACTGGTGGCGCATTCCCGCCCTCGTGCTCTCGGCCTGCGCGAATTCGGCCGCCGAGGAGATCGTGGTAGTGGCATACCTGCTGACGCGGCTGCGGGCACTGGGCTGGTCGGACAATTCCGCGCTGGCCGCGTCGGCGCTGCTGCGCGGGAGCTATCACCTGTACCAGGGCTTGGGCGGCGGGCTCGGCAATGTGGTGATGGGGGTGGTTTTCGCCCGGTACTGGCAGCGCACCGGGCGGTTGTGGCCGCTGATCATCGCGCACGCTGTGATCGATATCGTCGCCTATGTCGGATATGGGCTGTTGCACGGCCGGGTGTCCTGGCTGCCCTGATGGGGTAAGCCGTCTATACCGGGGCAGTGTGCTCACCTGCGGTCGAGCGGATGCCAACCGGTGATAACAGAACAGGCCCCGATCGATAAGTAGAGTCTGATGATGATGAACGGCGACGACCCACGTATGCGCCGGGTGCCGCCGCACAGCGGGGGACCCGGGCGATCCGGCGCGCGCCGCCCTCCACCTCCGCCACTCCCGCAGGGTGGTCGTCCACCGGCCGAACCTCCGCAGGTCATGCGTCGTAATCCCGGTCCGGGGCAGCCCGGCCGTCCCACCGAACGCTACGAGCCGCCGCGGGCCTGGTCGCAGGCGCCACCGGGCCGCAACGCTCCCCCTGCCCGCCCGCCCGCACCCGGCCGCGGCGGCAAACCGCACCCGCCCACGCACGCACCCACGCAACGACCGATGCCGTACCGCGAAGGCGAATACGCGGCCACGCAGCGACCGGTCCCCCATCACGACGGCCGCCGCAGGCCACCGCCGACCGGGAACCCCCCGGGACGCAGGCCCGCCGCTCCCCCACCCCGCCGGCCCCGGCGCAAACGTCATATCGGTCGCTGGTTTCTGGCCGTCCTGCTGGCCTTGGTGATCCTGCTGGTCTACGCGGTCGTGAAACTCGACGGTTCGCTCACCCGGATCGATGCGCTCTCCGACTACGAGGACAGGGTCGGCAGCACCGCCGGCACCAACTGGCTGCTGGTCGGATCGGACAGCCGGGCCGGACTCTCCGATGAGCAGACCAACGGTCTGGCGACCGGCGGCGAGGTCGGCGACCCGCGCACCGACACCATCATCCTGGTTCACATCCCCCCATCGGGCCGCACCACCCTGGTGAGCCTGCCGCGCGATTCCTATGTCGATATCCCGGGCTACGGCCAGGACAAGTTGAACGCCGCCTTCGCTTTCGGCGGTGCCCCGCTGCTGACACAGACGGTGGAGACCGCCACCGGGTTGCGGATCGACCACTACGGCGAAATCGGTTTCGCCGGTTTCGCGAGCGTCGTGGACGCGCTGGGCGGAATCGACGTATGCGTACCGCAGGCCATCAACGACCCGCTGGCGGGTATCGATATCCAGGCCGGCTGCCAGGAACTGAACGGCCCGCAGGCCCTGGGGTTCGTACGCAGCCGCGCCACCGCGCTGGCCGATATCGACCGGATGAACAACCAGCGCCTGTTCCTGTCGGCCCTGCTCGAAAAGGCGACCAGCCCCACCACACTGGCCAACCCGTTCGCTCTGTGGCCCATGCTCAGCGATACCGCCGGCTCCCTGACGGTCGACAAGGGCGACCACATCTGGGACCTCGCCCGCCTCGCCTGGGCACTGCGCGGCGACACCCTCGCGACCACAGTCCCGGTCGGCGGCTTCACCGACACCGACAGCGGAAATGTACTGCTGTGGGCCGACCCCGACGCCGGCCGGTTCTTCGAGGCTTTGGCCAACGGCGACCCGATCCCGGCAGACCTCGCCGGAGAATGAGCGCCGAGGCGCCCGGTCATAGGTACGGGCGCCGGGCCGACACGCCACTGTGGTGCACGTATCCGACCGGCCTTCGGTCGAACGGGCACCGGCAGTCGGCCCGCCTCCGAAGGGTGCGCAATCGATTCCCGCCATGGGGAGATCTGTGTGCGCCTGCCGAAGGTGAGAAGTGGGCATAAACGACAACGGTGGTGGCGGCCCGATGGCCGGGTGGAGCAAGGCACAACCGATGTCGGGCCGCCGAAGCGTGTAGCGGACTCGGCGGGGTGGAGCGCCGGCCGGCTTCGGCACGGAAGCCGACTCACTCGCGAAGGCGAGATAACTACCCAGGCCGGTCGTAGCGCACCTCCACTCGAACTTCCTGTCCACTCTCGCTGGTCTGATCAAGGTGCACTTCCATACGAAGCTCCCGTCTACTCCGGACGGTCCGCCTCAGTAGGCGGGCCCCGCCCCGGTTCTGGAGCGACGTAGCGAAACCAATGCGTGCAGTCGGCGGCCCAGAGATCCGCGACCATCGAGCACTTACAGAGCGTGAGCCTGCCCAGGCTGATCAAGGCGCACCTCCACACAAACCTTCCGTCCACTCCGGACGGTCGACCTCAGTAGGCGGGCCCGGCCCCGGTTCTGGAGCGACGAAGCGAAGGAGCGCAGCGACCAATGCGTGCAGTCGGCCGCCCAGAGATCCGCGAACATCGAGCACTTACAGAGCGTGAGCCTGCCCAGGCTGATCAAGGCGCACCTCCACACGAAGCTCCCGTCCACTCCGGACGGTCCGCCTCAGTAGGCGGGGCCCGCCCCGGTTCTGGAGCGACGTAGCGAAGGAGCGCAGCGACTGAGCGAAGGAGTGAAGAACCGGGGTTAATAGGGCCCCGCCCCGCGGCGCCGCAGGCGACGCCGAAAATACAGTAACGTCGATCACATGCACGACAGCGATCTGGCTCAGCCCTTCATCGCCCAGCTGCGCGCGCAGGTCCGGCACGGGCTCACCGCTTCGCAGCAGTATCTGGCGGCCGCGGTGTACTTCGATATTCAACGGTTACCACAATTGTCCGGTCATTGTTATCTGCGTTCCGAGCAGCACCGCGGGCATGCGTTGCGAATTGTGCAGTATCTGATCGATCGAGATCTCGAGATCACCATCGGGGGTTTGGAGGAGGTCCGGCAGACTTTCGAATCCCCGCGTACGGCAATAGCTTTCCTGCTGGCCAGAGAGGAGACGCTGACCGATCAGGTAACCGAGCTGGCACGGTTGGCGCGGGAATGGACCGATTTCCTGGGGGAGCGATTCATGAGCTGGCTTCTCGAATGCCAGCAACAGGATGTGGCCGGTATGTCTACACTCTTGGCAGTGGTCGATCGCTCGGCCGGGAACCTTTTCGACGTCGAGGAGTTCGTGGCGCGGGAACTGCGACCGACCGTTCCCGCGGAGAACCGCTCCGTTCCGAAAATGGCTGGAACGGGCCGTAATCGATAAGGCAACACTATCCTCAATTCGATAAGGCAACACTATCCTCAATAAGGTTGCACTTGCATGACAGCGCCACTTTTCAGCGTTAATGTCAAGGCATGTCCAATCATCCGGAGAGCCCCCGCAGCAAATTCCACGGATTGCTGCACGATCAAATTCGGCACGAGTTCAACGCCGAGCACCAGTACATCGCCATCGCGGTGTGGTACGACAATGCCGACCTTCCGCAGCTCGCGAAGCGTTTCTACGCGCAGGCCGTAGAGGAACGCAATCACGCGATGATGATCGTCCAGTACTTCCTGGATCGGGACATCAGCGTCGATCTCACGGGCATCGATGCGGCGAAGTCGCATTTCGAGCACGCCCGCGAGCCGATCGCCATGGCACTCGATCAGGAGAAGACGGTCACCGATCAGATCGTCCAGCTGGCCAGCACCGCCCGCGAAGAGGGCGACTATCTGGGCGAGCAGTTCATGCAGTGGTTCCTCAAGGAGCAGGTGGAGGAAGTCGCGAAGATGACCACTCTGCTCACCGTCGCCGACCGGGCGGGTTCGAACCTGTTCGATCTCGAGGAGTTCATCGCCCGGGAGATGAGCGATGACCCCTCGAAGGTTTCGGGTGCGCCGTCGGCCGCCGGAGGCCATGTCTGATCGGTAACGGCCCGCGTCCACCCGCCGATGAGTTCCGTGAACACGAAACCAGGCGGGATGACGTCGGTCCCGGGTGATGATTGATTGGAGCATCGGCCGTCCCGGCCCACTGCGCCGAGGTCGGGCGGCCGATGCTCCGTTACGTCAGCCGGCGCCGGGTCGTTGTGTCGGCTGACGTGTGTGTCGCCGGGGGGTTCCAGAAACGGCGACCTCTGAAACCTAGCCGAGATCGCCGTCGGAAAGAAGAGTTTTTCTAAAAATATTCCGGTTTATTCAGCGGAGGGTGACCTGCCGCGACCGGAGGCCGTCCCGGGAGCGCCGCTGTTCCGGGGTCAGGGGGGTTTCCACGGCAAGCGCTTCGGCCAGCCTGTCCCCGAATTCCGCTGCCGGGGAAGCCCATTCGCTCACATGCCGGTCCGGGTCGAGATCGAACACCGGAACCAGCAGCCCATGGGTGCGGAAGGATCCCGCGAAACGCGACCCCTCCCCCAGGTTCAGCCCGCCGGCGGCGTGCAGCCGGGCGAGCGCCAGCATCAGATCGTCCTCGGACTCGGGACGTACCCAGCGCAGATGCGCCTTGTCCCCGGCATCGACCCACCAAGCGGCCCCGATGCTGTCTTTTCCGAGATCCAGCCGATCCGAAGGCATGATGGCCTGTTTCGCCTGCTCGATGGTCGCCGCGATCTGCGGATCCGGCTGTACCCCTTCGGGAACCCACCAGTCGAAATCCTGGTGGACTGTCAGCTCGAGCGGGGCGTCGGTCACCAGCACATCGGCGAGGGTGGGACCGCCGGGCGCGGCGTGCGCCACGGCCAGCGAATCGCCCGGATCGGCCGACTGGGTCCACAGGATGGACGCGGCTATATCCGCGGCCGGATCCGAACTCGGCGCCTGCACCTGCACACCGACGTACCCGGTGGGTGAATCACCCGCACGTACCAGTGCGGAAACCGCGCCGGGCAGAACGGTTGCCAGCACCACGGTCCGTTCGGCGGCGACACCCTCGGCCAGCTTCAGCTCGGCGGTCGCCGACGGCACGAACTCCCGCAGTGCGACCAGATCGCATTCGGAAGCCAGACCCTGGAAGGGCCGGGCGACCGTCTGCTCGGCCTCCTGCAGCGCCGCGCGGCGTTCGGCCAGACGCTGAGCCCGGTTGCCGCCGGGTTTCGGACTATTGCGTTTGCTCTTACCCACGGCTGGTCAAACTACACGGCACACCACCGGATCAGCCGCAGGCCACACGTTCAGCTGTTGGCCAGCACCGCTTTCGCGCGGCCCGGATGATTGGTCGCCACCCAGCTCACGCCGAGATCCGCGCACAACTGCATATCGTCGGGTTCGTCGACCGTCCAGCAATAGGTCGCCCGGCCGGCGGCCGCCGCCTTGTCGACCAGATCAGGATGCTCACGCAGCGTTTTCACCGAAGGGCCGACAGCGGTCGCCCCGACCGTCGTGGCCGCGCCGCCACCCAGATAGCGCGATGATTCGCCCAGGAGCACCGTGGGCAGCAGGGGTGCGGCCCGGCGGATCCGCCAGACCGCGGTGGCGGCGAAAGACATCACCACCGCACGGGAATGGGCCGCCGAGGCCGGCGTGGCGATCCCGAAACGCTGTAGTTCGGCCAGCACCTTGCTCTCCACCAGGGAGCCGTACCGGACGGGATGTTTGGTTTCGATGAACAGTTTGGTCGGACGGCTGCGCCAGTCCAATACGAGGCCGATCAATTCACTCAGGGTGAGGACACCGGACGGGGCGCCGTCACCGAAATCCAGATCCTTCAACTCGGCCAGCGTCAGTTCGCTGACCAGACCGCTGCCGGACGACGTACGATCCACCGTCCGGTCGTGGACACACACCAGATGGCCGTCCCTGGTGAGCCGGACATCGCATTCCACCCCGTCGGCGCCCTCTTCCAAAGCTAGTTCGTAGGCCGCCAGGGTGTGCTCGGGACGCGCCGCCGACGCGCCCCGGTGCGCGACCACGAACGGCGCACGGCCGTTCTGGACCGACTCGTCACTGCCCTCGCTCACTTGGCCACAACCTCCTGTGGTGCTCGGTCGGCGCCGTCGGGGGAATCGGCGCCGTCGGCGTCCGCCGCGGTGCTCACCGTAGCGGTCGGTCCCGGATGCACCGGTTCGATCAACGGCGTCGCCGGGTCGACGGCGACCACCCAGCGCCGGGCCAGCCGGTTACGACCGCGCAGGTCCCGACCCTCGATCGTGCGCACGACCCAGAGGGTCAGCACCGCGACGCCGGCCGCGGCCACATCGGTGAATGCGGTGAAGAGCACACCGTCGGCCTTCGCCTGCAGCGAATCCGCAGTCCGCCAGTACAGCGCCGCCACGGTGACCATGCCGCCGAACACCCAGGCCGCCCACCAGATGCGGACGGCGGTGCGGGCGCGGGGATCGGCGTGGCCGGACACCACCTCGGTGAGGAATACCCCGGGCCAGATCAGGTTGATCACCGGGATCAGACAGCCCAGTGCGAGCATGCGCGGCGACCGGGGGTCGCTACCGCCCGCCGCGGCGAAGGTGACCCGCCTCGCTTCGATCAGCCATCCGAGAGTGGCGAACGCGGCAACGAGAGCCATGATCAGCGCGAACAGCGCCGCGGTGTTCACCAGCGCGTCGGAGAACCACAGCAGCGGCGGTTCGATGAGGCGAGTGCGGTTGCGCAACAGGATCAGGTAGCGGCCCGCTTCGGCGAGTGCGGATACCGCGAAGAGGACCGCGGTGGCTAAGAGGGCGGCATGAGTCCAGCGGGTCAGCGCGCTCAGCGGGCGGGCCCGGTGCCCGTCCGATTCGTGATCCGGAACGGGTCGATCCCGCAGACCCCAGCGCGGGATCTCCGAGTACCGCGGCGTCCCGGCGGCGCGGCGACCGCCCTCCGAGGTACGGGCGGATCGATCGAGCCGGCCGGGTCGGCGCGCGACCCAGCGGTAGTTGCGGCGTTCGGGCGGGGCGTCGATCGGCCCCGGCGAGAGCAGTACGCCGCGGCAACGCGGGCACCAGTGCATCGGCGGACCCTGCACCGCCCAGCGTGTACCGCAGCGGGCACATGGCTGCACCACCGTACTCACCGCGCACCTCGCTTTTCGTCAGTAGATCTTCGCGGGCTCGTCACCCTCGGCGGTCAGTGGACGGCCGGTCTGTTGCCAGGCCACCATTCCGCCTACCACGTTCACCGCTTCATAACCCACATTCGCGAGGAACTTCACGGCCTCGAGCGAACGGCCGCCCTGCCGGCACACCACAAAGAGCTCGGCGTCGGGATCCAGTTCGCCGTAGCGGGCGGGCACATCGGCGAGCGGAATATGCACCGCGCCGGGTGCGTGGCCGAGCTGCCATTCGTCGTCTTCGCGTACATCGAGCAGGACGGCGGCAGCCGCCTCCCCGGGCGGATGGTCGAATTCAGTGGGTACGGCCTCGACCGGTACCGACGGGACTCCGAAGCTCGTCACCTCATTGATCCTGCCATAACCGCCTGGGCGGCGGCCCGGCTCTCGTGGGAGCGCGCGATCGGGCGCGAACTCCCGGTGCGGGCCCCACGGGCTCGGAGCCGCCGATGCCGACACGCCGGACGATGCGGCGGATTCGCCGGGCGGGGCCACGCGCCGCGGAGATGCCCGATGCGATGGCGATGCCGGTGATCTTTGATGAGTTATACGCATAACCCACTACGTAACCCGCTGGTATCAGCTATCATTCAGCGCACGATTGTCCCAGGCACTCACTCGCAAGAGGCCTGACCTGCGGTAATGGTGTTACCGTACGGCCGATCCGGTACTCCCCTCCAAAAATCCCGGAGCGGCCGTCCGGCCTCTCGATCGGGTCACGCGCCGTTGCGTGACCCGATATGAACTTGGACGCGGGACATCCCGGATCGGTTCCACCGGATCGGAAATCGGCAAAATCCCATGATCTGGGCACTGACCTCGGTAATCTGGCGCCATGACATCGACCAGGGGGTTACTCGACGGATTGGACGCGGCCGGCCTCGACAAGGCGCTGTCGGAGGCCGGATGTCTGGCATTGGAAGTCGATTCCGAGGCCAAACGACTGGAACTCGATCTCGAGGTCCTGAGCTTGCCGGAGCAAATATCCGGCATATCGGAAGAAACACCGGAAGCGGGCACCGGTTGCAGGCGGGTGCGGCTGGTCTTCCAGGGGGTCACCAGGATTGCCGCATCATTGCGGATACAGCGGTGGGATGATCTGGAACCGCGAATCCTGCCGCTGGAACTGCCGGGACTACCCGCCGCCGTCGCGAGTTTCGGCGGTAGCCGTCTGCACGGGTGGGAGTTCGTCGACCTGGACGACAGCGGTTGGGCGCTGTGGAGCGAGCTGCTCAGTTTCGATACCACCATCGACACCAGGATCGCCCGGCACGTGCTGGAGTTCTCCCAGGAGGAGGGCGTCGATCCCCGGGAACTCGATATCCGGGTCTGGTTCGACACGGTCACCGCGCAGACCACCGGGGGTAGGGTCATCCCGCTCCCGGAGCTTGTCTCCGGATCCGCACGCTGGTGGCGCGCACACGCCAAGGGCGACCCGCGGGCCACCCACCCCAATATCGCACCGCCGCTGTAGCGGTCCGCGCCGGAACGCGTCCCGGTGGTATTCGTGCCCGAGTGTCGGCCGGATACCACCGCGGTGGCGGCGGGGTAACAGTTGACGGGGCGCACGGTTGGGCAATGGTGTGAAAATCGGACACCCGCCCGGTCAGAGCCCGATCGAAGCGGACCCGGCACGGGCGCCGGTTCGATCTCGGATGGTCGGTTTCTGCCCGATGTGGAATGGTGGGGCGTCGGGGCGAGTTGGACCGATCGGGTGTACGAATGGTCGGGAGCATCCCGCACAGGACGCACTCGACCCGACAAGGAAGGGACATTCGTGGCTGAGTACACGCTGCCAGATCTGGATTACGACTACGGCGCCCTGGAGCCGCATATCTCCGGGCAGATCAACGAGATTCACCACTCGAAGCACCACGCCGCCTACGTGGCCGGGGTGAACACCGCGCTGGAGAAGCTCGAAGCCGCGCGCGAAGCCGGTGATCACGGCGCCATCTTCTTGAACGAGAAGAACCTCGCCTTCCACCTCGGTGGCCATGTCAACCACTCCATCTGGTGGAAGAACCTCTCCCCCAACGGCGGCGACAAGCCGACCGGTGAACTGGCCGCCGCCATCGACGATCAGTTCGGCTCCTTCGACAAGTTCCGGGCGCAGTTCACCGCTGCCGCCAACGGCCTGCAGGGCTCGGGCTGGGCGGTGCTCGGTTACGACACCCTGGGCCAGAAACTGCTGACCTTCCAGCTCTACGACCAGCAGGCCAATGTGCCGCTCGGCATCATTCCGCTGCTGCAGGTCGATATGTGGGAGCACGCCTTCTACCTGCAGTACAAGAACGTCAAGGCCGACTATGTGAAGGCGTTCTGGAACGTGGTCAACTGGGCCGACGTTCAGGAGCGTTTCGCCAAGGCGACCAGCCAGGCGAAGGGCCTTATCTTCGGCTGAGCGATCGAACGCTACGAACGACCCGCGGACCCGTTTCCGCGGGTCTTTCGTCTTTTCTGCCCGAATTGGCACTCTCTGGTACTTGTGTGCCAGATGACTTGTGCGCGATCCTCGTCTTTCACAACAGTTCGAGGACGGGCAAAGCCGCCCCCGGTAACGCACGGGAGGCATCATGCGCAGCAACAGTCCGATCGGCGTCACACCGTTTCATGCCGGTGGCACGCTGCGCGGGTTCGTCATCTCCGGGCGCTGGCCCGATACCACCAAGGAATGGTCACAGATGCTGGTGCTGGCCGTGCGGGTCGCGTCCATGCCCGGCCTGCTGACCACCTCCACCGTTTTCGGGGTGCGCGAGGAACTGCCCGACGAGCCGGAGCCCGATACGGTCGGCCTGGTGATAGCCGAGGGCCCGGTACTCGGCGAGGACGGTGTGCGGCCCGGCCGATTCGCCGAGCACATCCCGCCTGCCCTGTTCATGCTCCACCCGCCCGCCGAGACCAACCCCTCCCTGCCGGAGTGCACCGGCGCCGCCTCCGGCTGCGTGCTGCTGCCGGGGATCCCGCATCTGGGGCTCGAACATCGTGCGGCCTGGGCCGAGGCGGAAGCGGACGGTACCGTCACCTCGCTGGTGAGCCGGGTAGGACTCGATCCGATCAGCGACCCGGATACCGCTGTACTGGCCATGCTGCTGGCAGCCTGATACCGGCGCCGGGCGGTGGGTAGGCCCGCCGGGGATCTGTCTCATCGCTCGGAGACCATCCGCCGAACGATCGAAGCCTGTCATTTCCGGCTATCCGATCATCGTCCCGGCCCGGCGTGACGAATTCGTCACGTCCGCCGACCCGATCCGCCGGGCACTCCGGGCACCGGGTGTCCCAAGCGGTGGTTTCCTACTCCCATATTGTTTGCGGGATCGATGCCAACAGTTCGTTCCGGCGCACCGATGACGAGCATTAAGGGTAACCTGAATCTTATGGCAGCGGACCCAAACTTACTGGCCTGAAACGTTTTTCGCACCATGATTGTTGCCGCTCACCGCGCGCTGCGGTAAAGTTGCCAGCAGCGAAGGGGAGTAGCCCCCAATCACGCGGTCGACATACTGACCCGCCGCTCATCGGTGGGTCCGGTCGCGTGAACCGGTCCTACCGGTGGGCGAGACCTTCGGCCGAACAGCAATTTCGTTGTCGGCCGGAGGCGAACCCGTCCGGCCGGCGAACCGGAGGATCGGGAGCACTCGTCGGATGATCGCCACCATCGGGCTCGCCATCGGCATCGTTTTCCTGGCCGAATTGGGCGATAAGTCCCAGCTCATGGCCCTGACGTTCGCCCTGCGCTATCGCTGGTGGGTGGTGCTGGGCGGAATCGCCACAGCCACCGCCGCGGTACATGTCATCTCGGTCGCGATCGGCCATTTCCTCGGATCGGCCCTGCCGACCACGGCCATCGCCGCGGTGGCATCGCTCACCTTCCTCGCCGTCGGCCTGTGGACCCTGCGCGAACTGGTCACCGATGAAGAGGAAGACGAGGAACCAGCACCATCGCGGTTCGCCACCACAGCGCCTTTCTTCGTCGTACTCTCCGCGTTCCTACTGGCCGAACTCGGCGATCGCACCATGTTCGCCACCGCGGCCCTGGCCACCGACAACAACTGGGCGGCGGTATGGCTGGGCTCGACGATCGGGATGGTCGCGGCCGACGCCCTGGCCATCGGAGTGGGCATCCTGGTGGGCAAGCACCTGCCCGAACGCGCCATCGGCTTCGGTTCCGGATTGCTGTTCCTCTTCATCGGCACGCTCACCGGCATCGATACCGCGATTCCCGCCCTGGGACTCGCCGGTGCGGCCGGTATCGCCCTATTCGTACCGGCTATGGCAGCTCTCACGCTCTGGCTGCTGCGGACCCGCCGAGCGGCGGCGAATCGGCCCTCTACCGGGGCCGCTGCCACCGAGTTCCCGGGGCAGCGGGCCGAGGACCTTTACTGAGTATCATTTGGCCGCTCAGCGCAAGGGGACCGTCCACAACCCTCTCCATACGCACCGGTTAGGGTGCAATTGACGTTAGGCCAACTGGCTTGTCACGAACGAGAGGACCATCGTGGAGATTTCGGGTTCCGCCGCCATCGTCACCGGGGGCGCGTCCGGTCTGGGCGCCGCCACCGCCAAGCGTTTCGCCGATCTGGGCGCCACTGTCTTCGGGCTCGACGTACCGCAGTCGATCGAGCGCGCCGGCGATAACGTGCCCGACGGGGTCACCCTGCTCGCCGCCGATGTCACCAGCCACGAAGACGTCGCCGCCGCTGTCGCCAAGGTGGTCGAATCGGGCACGCCGCTGCGTATCGTGGTCAACTGCGCCGGTGTCGGCTGGGCCGGACGCATCCTGTCCAAGAACGGCCCGCACGATCTGGAGCTGTTCCGCACGGTGATCACCGTGAACCTGCTCGGCACCTTCAACGTGATGCGCCTGGCCGCCGACGCCATCGCCAAGACCGACGCGGTGGACGAAGCCGGCCAGCGCGGCGTCGTCATCAACACCGCTTCGGTGGCGGCGTTCGAAGGCCAGATCGGCCAGATCGCGTACTCGGCCTCCAAGGGCGGCGTGCACGGCATGACCGTTCCGGCCGCGCGTGACCTCGCGCAGTTCGGTATCCGCGTCAACACCATCGCCCCCGGCATCATCGACACCCCGATGCTGGCCGGTGTCACCGAGGAATACCGCCAGGGCCTCGAGGCCGGTGTGCCGTTCCCGTCCCGCTTGGGCCGGCCCGACGAGTACGCGCAGCTCTCGCAATACATCGTCGAGCACGACTACCTCAACGGCGAGACCATCCGCATGGACGGCGCCCTGCGTATGGCGCCGCGGTAGTCCGCCACTCCTTCGTACGACGCCCGCCGCCCGGCCGAAAGCCGGGACGGCGGGCGTTCGTATTGCGGGGGCCGGGCGTGGCCTGACAGCACCACGCCCGGATCATCCGGCGCTGCCTGTCGCCGGACGCGCCCTCCATACATC
Source organism: Nocardia jinanensis (assembly GCF_014645735.1). Lineage (GTDB taxonomy): Bacteria > Actinomycetota > Actinomycetes > Mycobacteriales > Mycobacteriaceae > Nocardia > Nocardia jinanensis. The sequence goes on from NZ_BMMH01000010.1 coordinate 65,411, forward strand.
GCAGACCGCGCGGTCCGCCCACGGCCGGTCCTTACCATCGGCACTGCATCCCGCACGTGTGTATCCATCGCGATCGAAACCGGCGCGATCGAAACCGGCGCGGTCACGGCCCGAGCGGTCGAAACCGGCGTGGTCGTAGCCCCACCGATCGATTCCGAACCGGTCGCGTCCAAGCCGGTCGTAACCGAATCGATCGAAACCGGCGCGGTCGTAACCGAATCGATCGAAACCGAATCGATCGAAACCGGCGCAGTCGTAACCGAAATCGTCATAGCCGTCGGGGCCGAACGGATCCTGCGGTTGCGGCGCGGGACAATTCGCGCCGTGGGGCACCACGCCGCCCGGACACGAGATGGGTGGTACGGGCGCTTCCGGTGGCGTGCCCGGCACTGTCGTTCCGGGAACACTCGGCACTGTCGTTACAGGAACACTCGGCGCAGTCGTTACAGGGGCGCTCGGCGCGGTGGTACCAGGGGCGCTCGGTTGCGTGACATCGGGGGCCCCGGGCAGTGGAGTGGCCGGTGCTGCCGGTTCCGGTCGACCGGCCCCGGGGACCGCGGGGGCGGGGCGCGTCGTGATCGGCACCTCGCCCGGCTCCGCCGACGCGGGCGTCGCCGCCACGACGGGGGCGAATATCAGCGCGCCCAGCAACGCGATCCGAAGCGATGAGTTGCGCACTCCGCGGCGCGGCACGGTAGTGGTCGACATGATCGATCTCCTGTCCGGAACACGATTCGCGCATTCCGGACGATCTATCGTTCATACCCCCTGACGGTTTACAAACCGCAGGTAAACGGCCCCCTGGAGAAATCCGAACGCCCAACGGTCGGATCACCAGGCACACAACGCATCCGAGCGATCGAACCCGGCGGCGACCCGCTCCGTACAGCTCGCGAATGCGCGGGATCGATTGTGCGAAAGGCGTTACTTGTGGCCGACCCCGAGATAGGCGGTGGTGGTCAGCGGGCTGCCCGGACGGTAGTGCTCGGTCAGGTAGGAACGCATGGCTTCGATGCGATCGGCCATCGCCCGCTCACCGACAGCGCGCCGCATCAACTCCAGTGGGGCGATACCGCGAGTGAGCCGGGCCAGCAGTTCGTCGGCGTCGGCGAAGACCATCTCCACAGTGTGTGGCACGACAGACACCTGTTCGAATCCCGCCGCGCGCATTTCCCGCTCGAACACCTCGGGGTTTTCCAAACTCTCCGGGTTCGGCGCCGGTGTCCGGATATCCGGATCGGCGGAGCCCAGTGCACGCCACGAGATCTGCATCCAGGTGGACCGCTCGAGCGACGCCCAGCTCGATACCACCGCGACCCCACCGGGCCGCAACACCCGGAACAGTTCGGCGAACCCGCGTGGCCGATCCGGGAAGAACATCAGCCCGAACATGGAGAATCCGGCATCGAACTCGGCGTCGGCAAACGGCAGCGCCTGGCCGTCGCCGACCCGGGCCGCCACATTCCCGAGCCCGGCCGCCCGCACCGCGCTCTCCAACTGCGCGATCATCGGCCCGGAGAAATCGAGTGCCTCCACCCGTTCCGCGAATTCGGCGGCCGGCAGGCTCAGCGTGCCCGGCCCCGCCGCGATATCGACGACCCGCGGCGGCACCGGTCGGTCCGCGAGCCCGGCCAGTTCCAACGCCCGGACCGCGAACGGCCGCATCACCGAGATCGTGGAACCGGCGTAATCCTCGGCCACCAGATCCCATGGGTCCACGGCGGCGAGCGGGTTGTCGGGCACGAGCGGTATCCGTTCTCTTCGGTTCGCCGCTGATAGACGAACGGAGGCCGCGGACGTACCGCGGCCTCCGTCCCGATCAGAGGGTACGTGTCAGGCGGTCGGCGAGGATCTGTGCGAATTTGGCCGGATCCTTCAGTTCGCCACCTTCGGCCAGAACCGCCGTGCCGTACAGGAGTTCGGCCGTTTCGGTGAGCTCGGGGACCTTGCCCGCGTCGGCATCGTCCTTGCGGGTGTCGTAGGCATCGCGCAGACCGGTCACCAGCGGATGAGTCGGATTGAGCTCCAGAATGCGCTTGAACTGCGGCAGTTCCTGGCCCGAGGCCCGGTACATCCGCTCCAGCATCGGGGTCATATCGAAGACATCACCCACCAGGCATACCGGAGAGCTGGTCAGCCGCGCGCTGAGCCGGACCTCTTTGACGCTGTCCTCCAGGGTTTTCCCCAGCCAGGTCAGCACCTCGCCGAAATCCTTGTCCTGCTGTTCGCGCAGAGCCTCGGATTCCTTCTTCTCCTCCTCGGTTTCCAGATCGACCTCTCCTTTGGCGATCGACTGGAACGGTTTGCCGTCGAACTCCGTGACCGAACCGACCCACATCTCGTCGACCGGATCGATGAGGATCAGGACCTCGCGGCCCTTGGCGCGGAATGCCTCCAGATGCGGCGACCGCTCCACCTGATCCCGGGATTCGCCGGTCATGTAGTAGATCGCGTCCTGGCCTTCGGGCATCCGCTCCACGTACTGCGCCAGCGTGGTCGCCTCGGTATCGGAATGGGTGGAGGAGAAGGACGAGACCTCCAGGATGGTTTCCCGGTTGTCGAAATCGGAGAGCAGGCCCTCCTTGAGAACCCGGCCGAATTCCTGCCAGAAGGTGCGGTATTTCGCCTGGTCCTCGGCACGCTGCAGATCCTTGACGCTGCTGAGAACCTTCTTGACCAGACGTTTGCGGATCATCTGGATCTGGCGATCCTGCTGCAGGATCTCGCGGGAGACGTTCAGCGAGAGGTCCTGCGCGTCCACCACACCCTTGACGAAGCGCAGATACTCCGGCATCAGCTCTTCGCAGTTGTCCATGATGAACACGCGCTTCACGTAGAGCTGGACACCGCGCTTGTGCTCGCGGGTGAACAGATCGAACGGCGCCTGCGAGGGCAGGAACAGCAGCGCCTGATACTCGAAGGTCCCCTCGGCCTTGAGCGGGATGATCTCGAGCGGTTCGTCCCAGGCGTGGCTGACGTGCTTGTAGAACTCCAGGTACTCCTCATCGGATACCTCGCTGCGCGGACGGGTCCAGAGGGCCTTCATCGAGTTGAGCGTCTGCTCCTCGACGACGGTCTTCTCCTCCTTCTCCTCACCTTCCCCCTCGGTAACCGTGCGCTCGACCTGCATCCGGATCGGCCAGGCGATGAAGTCGGAGTACTTCTTCACGATTTCGCGGAGCTTGTGCTCCTGGGTGTAGTCGAAGAGATGGTCGTCGGGATCCGCCGGCTTCAGGTGCAATGTCACGGCGGTGCCCTGTGGGGCCTCGTCGAGGGTTTCGATGGTGTAGGTGCCCGATCCGGCAGCCGACTCCCAGCGGGTCCCGGTGGTCTCGCCCGCCCGGCGGCTGGTGAGCACCACCTTGTCGGCGACCATGAAGGTCGAGTAGAAGCCGATACCGAACTGGCCGATCAGTTCCTCGGTCGCGGCCTCGGACTTCGACTCGTTCAGCTTCCGGCGTACCTCGGCGGTTCCGGATTTGGCGAGGGTTCCGATCAGGTCCACCACCTCGGCACGCGACATGCCGACGCCGTTGTCCCGGACGGTGAGGATCCGTGCGGCTCCGTCGACCTCCAGCTCGATGTGCAGGTCATCGGTGTCGACATGTAGATCCTTATCCCGGTAGGACTCCAGCCGCAGCTTGTCCAGCGCGTCGGAGGCGTTCGAGATCAGCTCGCGCAGGAACGTGTCTTTGTTGGAGTAGACCGAGTGGATCATCAGCTCGAGCAGCTGATGGGTTTCGGCCTGGAACTCGAGTTGTTCGACGTGCTCAGTCACGATCGCCAATGGTAATCAAGCCTGTGCGGGACTCGTCCACAGGTCGGGCGGTGTTCCGGGCGCCGCCGCGAAATCGCTCAGCGCGGGAACCTCACGCTCGGCGCTGTGCTCCTGGGGGATCCGCGGATTCATCCATTCGCGCAGCACAGCGGTGGCCCGGACATCGTCCTCGTTGTACTCCAGCAGCCGCGTGCGCTGGGTGAGGTCCGATTCGGCGTCGTAACCGACCGCCCGCCGGTACCAACTCATCGAGGCCTCGCCCCCGGCCTCGGAATCGCGCCAGGCGAAACCCGCCACGGGTGCGATCTTCTTGAGCCCCTTACCGCTCGGGCAGATGAACTGATCGGTGACCGCCTGGAACATATCGACCCACTGGATCGAATCGACGAACTCGGTGACCTGCTTTTCGGTCGGTACTCCGGGGCGCCCGGCGAAGCGCCGCGCCGACTCGTAGAGCCATTTGTCCTCGGCACTGCGCGAATAGCAATAGGCGGCGAAGGTCTTCCCGGCTGTCAGAGCCTGCGCCCTGATCTCCATCAACCAGGTCCAGAATTCGCCGAAGGAGCGGCCCTCGTCCTCGGTGGGCAGCGGATCCCAGGTGACGAAGGCCCGGTACCGCCCGTCGAGCAGGGTGCCCCACAGGTAGGCGCCGTCCTCCTGATAGCTCTCCAGATCGACGTCCACCTCGACATCGGCCCGGCGCACCCAGACCCGGTCGAACCGGCGTACCAGCGGCGCCTGGACCAGCCAAGCCCGTGCGGTGACCACGGTTTCCTCGAACGGGCCGTGCTGCCAGTCCTCGGGTTCGGGGCCCGACCAGGCGGCCAGTTCGTCGATGGTCGTTACCCCGTGCCCGCGCAGCACCTCGGCGCGCGAACCCGGCGCCACCACGCTCACATCACGGTGGGTGTTCAACCAGGCCTGGCAGCCGCCTTCCGCGCCCCGGGTCCACCAGATGCACTGACGGCATTCGGGAACCTTCGACGGAACGGTTTCCACCTGTCCGCGAACCACCGCGATCCGGTCGGCGAAACGGCTGTCGTAGTCGGGGAGAACGGTGGTCAGATCGTGGACGAGGATCCGGTCGAAATGGAACCCGACGACCCCGCCGATCGCGGTGGCCGGCGCCAGTCCGTGACGTTCCAGCATCCGGTACACATGGGCCAGCCGCTGCTGGTCACGCGGTTGCTGGCGGAGTTTGCGGGCGCGATCGGGGACTGGGTGCCAATCGAACAGATCGGAGGTCAGCGGATGGAATTCGGCCGGTTCGGGGCGGCGCGGATCGGTCACTTTGTGATTGACGACGATGACCGGGATATAACCGCCGTTCCGTACATCACGCAGCAGGATCTCGGCACCACCGCGGCGGCCGGTATCGGGCTCCTGCGGGAGCAGCCCGCCCCAGATCCGGGCGGCGCCCGCCGCACAAGCACGCAGAGTGGCGGCGGCGCGGGCGCTCGCGGGCAGCGACGGGTCGATGACCACCCAGCTGCCGGGGTCGGCGGCGACGAGGGTTTCGCGCACCCGTTCGCGATGGGCCTGCGCCGATTCACGCCGCTGCTGGACCCCGGTGTCCTCGCGTACCTCGGCGAGCTGATCGGGATGCGCGGCATCCAGCCCGAGCCGATGGCGGCAACCGATCAGGCCCCGGGCGTCGAGGAACGCCGTCCGGCCCGCACCGGCGGTTATCCGCCCGGAGGGCACGGGAGACTCCCGCCGCTCGCTCTCGGCGTCGGAGGGGTCTTCGCTGTCGACACTGCCCGGTTGCACGCAAGCAGTATGGTCCCTGACCCCGACAGTCCACCCAATCGAGCATCCGGGGACAGCGTCGCCGCACCGATGCGGGCAGAGTCTCTCGCCGGTTCGGGCGCGAACCCGATAGGGTGTCGGCGAACCGTGTGACACGGGTGGACGGTGCGGTTTTCCGTGTCGTATCGCCGTAGCGAACCAGCATTACGGAGGGCCTTCGATGGGGTTGTTCACCAAGCGCAAACGGCGGCCGAGTCGGCGGGCCGAGGCCAAGGCTCTCAAACACAAGGCCGCCATGGAGGCCAAACTCGGCGCGAAGAACGATCGGAAACGGCAACGCGCGGATGCCCGTTCCCAGCAGAAGGTCGCCAAAGCCCAGGTCGCCACGCTGCAGGCCGAGGAGAAGGCAGCGCTGAAAGCCGCCGCGCGGGCCGAGCGGGATCCGTTCGGCCCCGGCCAGATCAAGAAGTACATCGGGGTGGCGCGGGTGCTGGTTCCGGTGCTCGCCCCGCTGGCCTACCGCGGCGCGACCTATCTGCGCGGACAGCTCGACGCCCGGCGGGCAAAACAGCTCGGTGTCGGGGTGGATCGGCTCGGCGACTATGCCGGGCACGGTGGCCGGCTGCAGGCCCGTATCGGCAACACCGAGGCCGCGCTGGGCAAGATCGCGGACGGGAAGAACGGCAAGGACACCCAGCAGTTCGTCACCGGCACCCGGAACCGGCTCGACGCCCTCACCGCGGCCGTACGCACCGCCGACCAGATGCCCGCCGCCCGGCGGCGCGCGGTGTACGCCTCCATCACCACGGAACTGTCCCGGATCGAAGCGGACGTACTCGCCCGCCTCGGCGTCGCCTGACCGCGACCCGGCACCGATCGGCCCGCTGCCTCGCCGGATACCCGGCCCGGGTGCGCGGGCCGCGGCCCGGTCGGCGACTATTGACTCTGCCCTGCCCACTCCCCGACCAGCCGGGCCCGGTCAGGTCGGCGAATCCGAAAGCTCGCGATGCCCAGCACGTACTCGACTCCCGCGCTACTGCGGGGCTGCGTGATGGGAACGACGACCGGAGCGCTGGCCGTTGCCGCGCACGGCGCCGCGGGCGGCGGATACCCCACCTCCGCCGGAGCGGCGCTGCTGCTGCTCACAGCGCTGGTGACCGGGGCTGCCGCCGGGTCGATCATCGGCGATACCGGTCGGTGGGCAGCACCGGGCCGGAGCATCCTGGCCCTCCTCGCGACCGGCCAGTTCGCCGGGCACTGGGCGCTGACCGGGCTCACCGGCCATCACGACACCATCGGTGATACAACGGCGGACGTGCTGTCGTCGGGAACGATGACCGCCGCCCATCTGGTCGCCGTCGCGGTCTGCGCGCTGGCCATCACCGCGGCCGAGCGGCTCTACCGATCGGCGTCCACGGTTGTCCGAGCGCTACTCGAACCGCCGCGCCTCGTACCGGCCGCACCTCGGGTCCGCGTCGCCACGACCGGCGCGCTCGCGGCCCACCACTCTCCGAACGGATCGTCGGGTCCGCGCGCCCCGCCCGCGCGCCCCACCCCCGACACCCCTGTTCCCCTCGGAGAGAAAGCTTCCAACACATGTCCCACGGGATCTCCCCCGTCCTGCGCCGGGGTCTGACCGCGACCTGCGCCGCCGGTTTCGTATTGGCCGGAGCCGGTACCGCCGCCGCGCACGTGAGTGTTTCCGCACCGGATGCCGAACCCGGGCACGGCGCTGTCGCCACCTTCAGCGTGCCGACCGAATCGGATAACGCCGCCACCACCTCGGTGCGGATCACCGTGCCGGAATTCTCCACCGCCCGTACCGAACCGGTGCCCGGCTGGACCGCGAAGATCGATCGCAACGGCAAAGACCAGGTCACCGCTGTCACGTGGACCGCGAATCCGGGAAGCACCGGCATCCGTCCGGGCGAGTTCCAGCGTTTCGCGGTCTCGCTCGGACCGTTCCCGGAATCCGATTCGGTCGCTTTCCCGGCCGAACAGACCTACAGCGACGGCACCGTCGTGCGCTGGAACGAAACCGGCGATCACGATTCGGTCGAACATCCCGCGCCCGTGGTCACACTGACCGGTGCGGAAGCCGCTCACGGTACGCACGGCGACGAAGCGTCCGCGGCCCCCGCCGACAACGGCGGTGACACCACAGCCCGCTGGCTCGGTGGTCTGGGGCTGGCACTCGGTGCGCTGGCCCTGGGCGCGGGAGTCGGCGCCGTAGTCCGGAGCCGGCGATGATCCGTGGGACGACCCGGTGGGGCCGGCGCTTCGCGCTCGTCGCCACCCTCCTCATGGTGACCCTCGGCGCGGCGGCCGGACCGGCAGCCGCGCATTCCGCGGTGGTGAGCAGCGACCCTGCCGACGGCGCGACCGTCGAGGTGGGGCCACAGCGCGCCACCATCACCTTCAACGAACCCCTGCAGCCGAACTTCCCGGCCATGACCGTGGTGGGCCCGGACGGGAACCTCTGGTCCAAGGGCGAGCCGATCGTCGACGGCCGCACGCTCAGTGTCGCGGTCGGTGAACTCGGCCCGGCCGGCCGATACCGGATGGCCTACCGCGTCACCTCGGCAGACGGCCACGTCGTCGACGGTGAGCGTGGTTTCACGCTGAGCAGGGCCGGTAACGGCACTCCGGGCCCGGCGGCGAACGCACAGGGCGGGAACGGCGGTTCGGGCGACGGTATCCCGGTGTGGGTGTACATCGTGGGGGCGATCGTGCTGTTCGGTGGCGGTCTCGCGTTCGCGCTGTTCGGCTCGAACCTGGGCAAGGGTAAGAACCAGCGGTGAGAAACGGCGTCCCGAGCGGAACCGACGAACGGATCGCGCTCGGACTCGTGATACCGACGGGCCTGCTCGGGGTGCTGCTGGCCTGGGCGCTCGGCGGTGTCCCGGCGGCCGCGGCGGTGCGGTTCGGCGCCGATATCGCGGGCGCTGCCGTGCTGGGGCTGACGATCCTGCCCCGGCTGGCGGACCGGATCGAGGTGCCCTGGCGGATGCTGGCGGTGCTGGCCGGTCTCTGGTGTTGCCTCGAATTCGCGACGCTGGCCTTCGCTGCCGGTGACGTGGTCGGTTCGGGGGTTCGGGCGCTGAGTCCGGCCGATTTCGGCACCTATCTGATGCGGATCAGCGCCGGCCAGATAGGCCTGGCCATCCTGCTCGCCACGGCCGCGATCACGGTGTATGCCGCCGTCGCCTTCCGGCGGCCGGGTCAGCGTTCCCCCGATCTCGTTCTCGTCTTCGCGGCGGTGAGCGTGACCCTGCGCCCGATTACCGGCCATATGTCGCAGCAGCTGGCCGGTTCGGTACTGGCCGGGGTGCACGCCCTGGCGGCGTCTACCTGGCTGGGCCTGCTGCTGGCGCTGGGGCTGGTGGTCCGTGGTCGCCGCGGCTGGGCGGCCGCGCTGCCCAGGTACTCGGCGGTCGCGCTGCCCATGATCGCGGCGGTGGCGCTGACCGGGGTGATCAACGGTCTGGTTCGCCTGGGCGGGGTCGAACCGTTCTTCACCACCGGTTACGGGCGGATCATGCTGGCCAAATCGCTACTGCTGGCGGCACTGGTGCTATTGGGCTGGTGGTGGCGCCGGAGCTGGGTGGTCGCGGCGGCCGCGCACCGGATCTCCGCGGAGGCATCACTACGTCGCGCGGTGCTGGAAGTGTCGGTGATGGCCGTGGTTTTCGGGCTGGCGGCCTCCCTCGCCGTCACCGGATAGGCTGGATTCATGCCTGCCCGGACTCCGAATCTCCTTCAGCGGATCGGGTACATCTGCGGCCGGACCCTGCCCACCGAGTACTCGGACTGGGTACTGAACGACCTCACGGGACCGGGGGCGACCCGGCGCTATCTGGTCCGGATGCTGGTGCCGATCGTGCTCGTCCTGCTGCTGTTCCTCTTGGTACCGGGACCGCTGTGGATGGGGGCATCGATGATGGCGCTGCTGCTGCTCCCGCTGATCTATTTCACCGTGGCGCTGACCTACGTCTTCCGGCGCAACCGGCTGGTCGGACACGGGCTCGATCCGGCCCTGGCCGACGCCGATGTCCGACGCCGCGCCGCGATCGAACGCGCCGCCTACGAGAAGCGGCACGGTCGCGCGTGAACCCGGGCGACGAATTACCCCTGGTGAGAGATATCACACCGGCATAGCCTGGAGCTATGGACAAGCCGACCTTCAGGCAACGGATCGTCTACGATGTGGGCTTCGAACTGCCCCCGGAGTTGCATGAGTGGGTAGTTCAGGACCTCATCGGCCGCGGGGCCATGCGACGGTACATGATCCGCTTCCTCATACCGATCATTCCCTTCTTTGTGCTGATCCTGCTGTTCCCGGGGCCCATGACACTCAAGCTGGGTCTGATCGTGATGATGATCGTGCCGCTGATCATCTTCGGAATCGCCCTCAGTTACGTGTGGCGCCGGTTCCGCTTCGTCCAGCACGGTCTGGACCCGAACCTGGTCGACGAAACAAAGTTCTCTCAGCTCGATCGTGAGATCTACAACCTTCGCTACCGTCATTAGCTTTGCGCACACGCCCTGCGGCACGCCCGGCGGCGGGGTCGGTGCCCGCAGCCGCGTTCCACCCGGCACAATCGTCAAACGTGACCGAATCAGAGCAGCAGGTAGCCACCGCGGATCTCGCCGACGAGATCGGGCCCGATATCCGCAGTTGCGATACCCAGTTCATCCAGTTCGGCGGCCACCAGGTCTTCTCCGGCCGGATCACCACGATCCGCTGCTTCCAGGACAACCTGCTGGTCAAGCAGACGCTCGGTGAACCCGGTGCCGGGCAGGTACTGGTCGTCGACGGCGGGGCGAGTGTGCACACCGCCCTGGTGGGTGACATCATCGCCGGCCGCGGGGTCGACAACGGCTGGGCCGGAGTCGTGGTGAACGGCGCGGTCCGCGATTCCGCGATTCTGCGGACTCTCGGTATCGGTGTGAAGGCCCTGGGGACCAATCCGCGCAAGAGCACCCAGACCGGTAGCGGCGAGAAGAACATCGCGGTGGAGTTCGGTGGCGTGACCTTCAACCCCGGCGAGATGCTCTACAGCGACCACGACGGAATCGTGGTCCGCGCCGAGCCCTGATACGCGAACCACTCTCCGTGGAACGCGGCCCGGCGCTCCGCCCGGGTACTAACCGGCGCTCACCCTGGCGGAATGACCGGCGATGGCGACCACGTCACCGGCCTGTAGCTGCCGTCCGCGGCGCAGTTCGACCTCGTCGTTCACGCGCACCAGCCCGGCCGCGATCACTGTCTTGGCCTCCGCCCCGGATTCGATCAGGTTGGCCAGTTTCAGGAACTGTCCGAGCCGTATGGCGCCGTCGTCGACTGGCACATCGATTGGATCCGACATAGGTTCATGCTTACTCCCCCGGTCACAGCGCGTACCGACCGACCCCGTCAACTGGGCCGGCCGACGTGCCCGGTCATGTAACAACAAGACTTTTACGACATTTCGGAGCCGATTCGCACGCCACGCCCGGGGCCCGGTTTCCCATATCGGCCAACCGTGCCCGCGCACAGGGAAATACCTGTGTTTCCGGCCGGACATACCGCTAACACGCCGGGCCACAGCCATGATTCGGCGATTCCTGGCGGCAGACTGGAGCGGTGATATCCACGCAGGAACCGCGATACCCCGAATCACCCGGCCGATCCGGCACGCCCGGGCGGTTCGCGGCGATACCGCGTGTCGCCGCACTGATATCGGGTGTCCTCGCGACGGCCTGCCTGCTCTGGAGCCTGTCCCCGGCGCTTTCGGCGGCACTCGGCGGAGTCCGCCACTACCTGGACCGGTACTACCTGTACGCGCCGGATACCAATCTGCTGTGGGCCGGGCTGACGGGCTGGCTGGCGATCGGACTGACCGGGCATAAGCGGGTGGCCTGGTGGGCAATGGTGCTCTACCTGGCGAGCTGGATCCCGGTGAACCTGACCGATGTCGTGCGCGCACACGACAGGCACGCCGCGATCGCCGCACTGGCCCATTCGGCCGTACTGCTGCTGCTGATCCTGAGCCGCTCGGAATTCGGCGCGCGTTTCCGGCGCTGCGCACCCCGGCCGGCCGCGTTATCACTGGCCGCGGGCCTGCTGATAGCGGCGGTCGCCGGTTGTGGTGTGGTCCAGGTGTTTCCGGGATCAGTACCTTCGGCGGCGCAGCGCGCGCTGTGGGTCGTCTCCGAGCTCACCGCGAATCTCCTACCGGGTACATCGGTATCGACCGGGACACCGCCGTTCCCGGCCCAGTTCCTGGTCGGACTGTTCGGTGCGCTGGCGTTCGCGGCGGCGGTACTGGTCCTGCACCGCACCCGGCGCGCGGAATACGCGCTCACCGACGCGGACGAGGCCGCGTTACGCGATCTGTTGGAGGGCCCGGACCCCACCGGTTCGATCGACTATCTCGCGACCCGCCGCGACCGGGAGCTGATCTTCACGCCGAACGGCAGGGCGGCCATCGGCTACCGGGTGGAGCACGGGATCTGCCTGGCCCTCGGCGATCCGATCGGGGCGCGCGACTCCTGGCCGCAGGCCGTCGAGACCTGGCAGCGCTACGCTCACGGTTTCGGCTGGCGGGTCGCGGTGATCGGGGCGAGCAAAGCCGCTGTATCGGTTTACCAGCGTGCCGGACTCACCGCGATGACCGCCGGGGCGGAGGCTGTACTCGACACCCGCAGCTTCTCCCTGGCCGCACCGGAACTCCAACCGGTCCGCCAGTCCGTCGCCCGGCTCCGCAAACAAGGTGTGACGGTGCGGATCCGCCGCCACCGCGATATCGGGACCAGTGAACTCGCCCGGCTCACGGTATGCGCCGAGGACTGGCGGCACAGCGAGACCGAACGCGGTTATCCGCTGCCCCTGGGCCGGCTCGGCGACCGCCGTGACGGCGACTGCCTGCTCATCGAGGCGGTCGATCCCGACGAGCGGGTACTGGGCCTGCTGTCGCTGGTTCCGTGGGGGAAGACCGGGGCGACAATGGAATTGCTCCGCCGGGCGCCGGACAGCCCCGCGGAGACCACGGACCTGCTGATCGCCGAATTCGCATTACGCGCCGAACAGCACGGTATCCATCAGGTATCGCTGAGCTTCACACTGTTCCGGTCGGTATTCGAAGCGGTGGACCGCGTATACACACCCACGGTGTCGCGAGCACCGCTGGCGGTACTGCGCACGGCGGCCGGGATCGCGCGTAGCGCACGCACTCTGCCACTGGCGTTTTCCCGCTGGTGGCAGCAGGCCCGGCTGCATCGGGCGAGTATGCGATATCAGCCGCGATGGGTACCCCGCTACGTCCTGTGCGATACCCCGCGTGATCTCGCGCGAATCGCCGTCGCCGCGGCATACGCCGAAGGCCTGATGCCCGGATCGGACGCGAGATCCACGGCGTTCACATACACCGGCCGCCATCGCACCGCACCGGAACACCCGTCCCCCGCACCACCCGGCACGAGCGCCGCGATTCGAGAGTCCGATCCGGAGCCCGCCCCCGCGCACCGCCCCGAACAGGTCCGGGTGCGGACCGGAAAACTGGAGCGGCTCGCCGACGCGAATATCGACCCCTACCCGCTGCCCTATCCCCCGACGCATACCGTGGCCGCGGCCCGGCGCACACCGCGCGGTACCACCGTCCGGGTTTCCGGGCGGTTATTGCGCCGCCGTGACTACGGTGGCGTGATCTTCGCGGTGGTCCGGGACTGGACCAGCGATATCCAGCTGCTGCTCGACCGCGACCGGCTCGGTCGGCAACGCCTGGACGAATTCGGCGATCTCGTCGATCTGGGTGATCTGGTGTCGGTCAGCGGACAGCTGGGTTACAGCCGACGCGGTGAACTGTCCCTGCTGGTGGCGGATTGGCGGATGCTAGGCAAATGCTTGCATCCGCTACCCGACAAATGGCGCGGCCTGAGCGATCCGGAGGTCCGGATGCGCCGCGGCTATCTGGACCTCATGATCGACCGGGAGGCACGTGAACTGCTGGCCCGGCGCAGCGCGGTGCTGCGTACCCTGCGTGATGCCCTGCACGACTACGGTTTCCTGGAGGTCACGACGCCGGTCCTGCAGCACGGGCCCGGTGGCTCGGCCACCCACAGCCTGCGCACCCAGATCGATGCCGACAACACCGATCTGCATCTACGGGTCGCGCCCGAGCTGTCGCTGAAACGATTGTGCGTCGGCGGTGTGGAGAAACTGTTCGAGCTGGGCCCCGGTTTCCGCAACACCCGCGCCGATACACACCAGCTGCCCGAATTCACCCTGTTGGAGGCCTACGAGGCACACAGCGACCATCGGCGCATGATGACCCTGTGCCGACGACTGGTCCAGCAGGCCGCACTCGCCGCGAACGATTCGATGATCGCCATGCGCCCGACTCCGGACGGTTCGCTGGCGGCGGTGGACATCTCCGGGGAGTGGCGGGTGCGGTCGATGTACGGGGCGCTGGCGGAGGAGATCGGGATCGGGATCACCCCACGGACCCCACTGCCGGAGCTGCGGGAACTCTGCGAGAAGGCCGATATCGTGCCCCAACCCGGTTGGGACGCGGGCCGCACCGCGTACGCGCTCTACCAGCGGCTGGTCGTCGAAGCCACCCGGGAGCCGACCTTCTACACAGACTTTCCGAGCTCGGTCTCGCCGCTGGCCCGGCCGGACCGCCATGACGGGACACTGGCCGAGCGCTGGGATCTCGTGGCGTGGGGGATCGAACTCGCATCCGGGTCCAGCGAACTGACCGACCCGGTGGAACAGCGGCGGCGCCTCGCCGCCCAATCACGGATCGCGGCCGACGGCGGTCGGGTGGCGATGGAACTCGACGAGGAGTTCCTGTGCGCGCTGGAACACGCCATGCCGCCGACCGGCGGGCTCGGGCTCGGTGTGGACCGGGTGATCATGTTGCTGACCGGCCGGCCACTACGCGAAACCCAGACGTTCCCACTGGTCAGGCCGCGGTGATCATTCGAGAGGTGGCCACCGGAGCCGGCCGGGTGGTCATATCGAATGTTTCCCAGCTGCCGCTCGGGGAAGTACGGTGTAATCACTTCGGCCCCGGGAGGAGGGGCCAACTCTTGGAACGGGGTTCGATTTGAGTTACGTGGAGCTGCTCACCCACGCCGGCCAGGTGGACTATTCCGCTTGGGCGAGCACCGATACGCTGGCGTCCGCCATCGATCTGACCGCTCGGAAGAAGAGCAAGGGCAAGGGCGGCGGATTCGGTCTTTTCGGCATCATCTGCTGCGTGCTCGTGGTGGTCGTGATCGTGGCTGTCATCCTGCTCGCGCGCAAGAAGAAGAGCGACAACAACTCCCAGGGTCAGTTCCCGCAGCCCGGCCAGCCACCGCAGGGTGGTTATCCTCCGCAGGGCGGTTATCCACAGCAGGGCGGTTACCCCCAGCAAGGTGGATATCCGCAGCAAGGTGGTTACCCACAACAGGGTGGATATCCCTCGGACCCGAACTACCCCAACCCCCCGCAGGGCGGTCAGCCACCGTACCCGCCCTCCGGGCAGTAACTCCACCAGCACAAGGGCCCGGTTCGCCACCACTGTCTCGGCGAGCCGGGCCCTGCGCTTTCGGCGAAACCTCCGGGTCCGGTTCGACCGCGGCCCGGCACCGCGACCTCGACTGACGATCCGCCGGGCCGATGCGGCAGAGTGGACCCGTGCAATTGATACTCGTTCGCCATGGCCAGCCGCTCCGGGTCGACAATGCCGAGCGGGCGGCCGACCCCGGCCTGGCGCCCATCGGGGTGGAGCAGGCCGAACGGGTGCCGGCCGCCCTGGAACCCCATCGCATCGTCCGGGTGATCAGCAGCCCGCAACGCCGGGCCCGGGAAACCGCCGCGCCGACTGCCGCGAAGCTGGGCCTGAACGTGGACATCATGGACGATCTGGCCGAATACGACCGGGAATTACCGACGTATATCCCGATCGAGGACGCCAAGGTGGAATTCCGGGACGCCTACGACCGGATCAAGGCCGGCCATCTGCCACCGCAAATCGACCCCGACGCCTTCCGCCACCGGGTGCACGACGCCGTCACCGAGATCGCCTCCACCACGCCCGCGGCCGATACAGTGGTGGTCTTCGCGCACGGCGGCGTCATCAACATCACCCTGCAGGACATCCTCGGTCTGGCCCGGCCGCTGACCTTCCCGATCGACTACTGCTCGATCACCCGGATCCTGTTCTCTCGTACCGGTCGCCGCACCGCGGCGACCGTGAACGAGAACGGACACGTCTGGGAATTGCTCCCGCGTAATATCTCCGGCTGATCAGGCCATATCGGAGATCCAGTTGTGCATCCAGGACAGCGCGGTCTGGCCGCCGCCGACCTTGTAGCTGCCGTAGGAGATATGCGACTCGGACTTGTAGAAGGTGTCGAGGTCCTTGACCCGCTTCTCGTTGGCGCCCTCGGTGAGCTGTGCCTGCAGCGTCGGCAGACCGCCGTTGGCCATCAGATCGCTGACGATTGCGCCGACTTCCATCTGGTAGCGCCAGATATTGGCGGGGTTGGCGTCGGAGCTCTGCGCGAGGAAACCGGCGAACCGGGTGATGAAATCATCGGACGCGGTGGCGCAGTAGAGATCGTCGGGGATGCACACCGTGCGGGTGCGGTCGCTGACCCAGCCGAATCCGCCGACCCGGGGACCACCGGCGCCGGCGCCCGGTGCGGGCGGGCCGACCTGGACATCGCCGGGGGCACGTCGCGGATCGGAGATGAGGCCGACGCCGGCGATACGTTCCGGTCGGATCGGGCCCAGTCCGGTGCCGATCTCGGCGGCGAGATCACCGGCGGCGTCGGCACCCTGGCTGTAACCCACGATCGCGACCTTGGTGGCGCCACAGCGCTCGGCCATATTCGTGATCAGACCGCGCGCGTTGCTCACGGCCTCGTTCTTGGAGTCGGCGTAGATATCGCCTTCCCACGGGAAAGCGGTAGCCGCATAAGTGACGTAGTCGACCTCGGCCGATGACGGTAGGCCGTTGGTCACCCTCGCGAGCATCCCCGGGGTGGGACGCTTGTCGTGGCCGGTTTCCCAGGTCCCGGGAATCGCCACTACATACAGACTCGGGCATCCGGGATCGGCCGAAGCCGCCGACCCTCCGAAAGCCAATCCCGACGCAACGACCGCGCAGGCGCCCAGCGCCGCGGCAACCCTTTTGAACTGCATTCTGCTCCAGTCAACCCTGGCCCCTGATCGGGACACTCCCGTTTAAGTCATCGCCAAGATGCTGAACCCGGCCGATGACACCGATGTGTGTAACAGGTGAACAACAACCTCGCGTCACAATTACACGATCGGATCACAATCTCGTACCGGGACACACCGGAAATAACAATAGAGCGACGATCTTGGTATCGCCAGCCCAGTCCCCATTCCGACCTCCGGAGATGCGCGGAGGGCGCGATTCATCGGAGGACAGGAGCGCCGATTCCTCCCGAACCCCGAACAAAACGGCGCGGTGTTCCCGGAAATTTACCGGGAACACCGCGCCGTAAGGTATTCGATTGTGCCGCGGAGCCGCCGACTCAGCGGTTCATCGCCGCCGCATCGGAATCAGCGCTGGGCGACAGCGGTCGGCGGAATCGGCGCGGGAAGCGCGGTCTCACCCTCCAGGTACTTGTCGACCGCCGACGCGGCGGCCCGCCCCTCGGCGATCGCCCAGACGATCAGGGACTGACCGCGCCCCATATCGCCGGCGACGAAGACACCGGGAATATTGGTGGCCCAGTTCTTGTCCCGCTGCACATTGCCGCGCTGGTCGTAGCCGACGCCGAGATCGGTGAGCAGACCCGGCTTGTCCGGACCGACGAAGCCCATGGCCAGCAGCACCAGATCCGCCTCCAGGGTGAAATCGGTGCCCTCGACCTTCTCGAACCGGCCGTTGACCATTTTGACCTCGTGCGCTTCGAGCCCGGTGACCTTGCCGTCCGCGCCGACGAAACGTTCGGTGTTCACCGAGAACACCCGTTCGCCGCCTTCTTCGTGCGCCGAGGACACCCGGTACATCAGCGGGTAGGTCGGCCACGGGGTCGAGCCGGCGCGCTCCTCCGGCGGCCGCGGCATGATCTCGAACTGGTGCACGCTGGCCGCGCCGTGCCGGTGCGAAGTGCCGAGGCAGTCGGCGCCGGTATCGCCACCGCCGATGATGACGACCTTCTTACCGTGCGCGTGGATCGGCGGCAGGCCGTTGCCGTCGGTCACCGGGTCGCCGTGCTGCACCCGGTTGGACCAGGGCAGGAACTCCATGGCCTGATGGATACCGTCGAGCTCGCGACCCGGGATGGGCAGGTCACGGGCCTGGGTGGCGCCACCGGCGAGGACCACCGCGTCGAACCGCTCGCGCAGTTCGTCGGCGGTGATATCGACACCGACGTTCACGCCGGCCTTGAAGATGGTGCCCTCGGCCTCCATCTGCGCCAGCCGGCGATCGATGAACCGCTTCTCCATCTTGAATTCCGGAATGCCGTACCGCATCAGACCGCCGATACGGTCGGCCCGCTCGAAAACGGTGACGGTGTGCCCGGCCCGGGTGAGCTGCTGCGCGGCGGCCAGGCCCGCGGGGCCGGACCCCACGACCGCGACCTTCTTGCCGGTGAGGCGGGTCGCGTAGACCGGGGTCACCCAACCCTCGTCGAAGGCGTTCTCGATGATCTCGACCTCGACCTGCTTGATGGTCACCGGATCCTGGTTGATCCCGAGCACGCAGGATGCCTCACACGGCGCCGGGCAGAGCCGCCCGGTGAACTCCGGGAAGTTGTTGGTCGCGTGCAGGCGGTCGATGCCCTCCCGCCACCGGTCCTGGTAGACCAGGTCGTTCCATTCGGGGATCAGGTTCCCCAGCGGACAGCCGTTGTGACAGAACGGGATACCGCAGTCCATACAGCGGCTCGCCTGCCGCTGCAGGGTCTGATGTGGGAAACCCTCCTGGTAGACCTCTTTCCAGTCCATCAACCGCAACGGCACCGGACGGCGTTCGGGCAGCTCCCGGGACGTGTGCTTCATAAATCCTTGGGTGTCACCCATGAGCGGCCCCCGAATAGTCACAGCGCCTCGTCGACGCCACCTGCGGAATTGTCTTACTAGCCACGAGCGGCCTCCATGATCGCCTCGTCGACGTCCTTACCGCTCTTCTCGGCTTCGGAGATGGCGAGCAACACCTTCTTGTACTCGCGCGGCATGACCTTTACAAAGTGGTTGACCTGCTGCGACCAGTCGCCCAGGATCCGTTCGGCCACCGCCGAGCCGGTCTGCTCGCGGTGCTGGCCGATGATGTCGCGCAGCCAGGTGAAATCGTCACCGGACAGCGCTTCGACGGCCTCGGCCTGTTCCGGGTTGACCCGGCCGGCGAAGGTGCCGTCGGGGTCGTAGACGAACGCCAGGCCACCGGACATACCGGCGCCGAAGTTGCGTCCGGTATCGCCCAGGATGACGACCCGCCCGCCGGTCATGTACTCACAGGCGTGGTCACCGACACCCTCGACCACCGCGGTGGCACCGGAGTTGCGCACGGCGAACCGTTCGCCGACCACACCGCCGATGAAAGCCTGGCCGCTGGTCGCGCCGAACAGGATCACGTTGCCGGCGATGATGTTCTCCTCGGCCCGGAAATCGGCCGGGGCGTTGGGCGCCGTGCGTACCACCAGGTGGCCGCCCGAAAGGCCCTTGCCGACATAGTCGTTCGCGTCACCCTGCACCCGCAGGGTGATACCGGCCGGGACGAACGCGCCGAAGCTGTTACCGGCCGACCCGGTGAGGGTGATGTCGATGGTGTCGTCGGGCAGACCCGCGCCACCGTAGAGCTTGGTCACCTCGTGGCCGAGCATGGTGCCGACCGTCCGGTTCACGTTCGTGATCTTGGTATCGATCCGGACCGGTTTGCCGAATTCGAGCGCGTCGCGGCTCTGCGCGATCAGCTCGTTGTCCAGCGCCTTGTCCAGGCCGTGATCCTGCTCCTTGGTCCGGCGGCGATCCTGGAACATGAATGCCGTCTCGACATCGTCGAGGATGGGCGACAGGTCCAGCTTGCTCGCCTTCCAGTGCCGCTTGGCCTTAGCGGTGTCGAGCAGATCGACCCGGCCGATGGCTTCGTCCAGGGTGCGGAACCCGAGTTCCGCCAGCAGTTCCCGGACTTCCTCGGCGATATACATGAAGAAGTTCACGACGAACTCCGCCTTGCCGGTGAAACGTTCGCGCAGCACCGGGTTCTGGGTGGCCACACCCACCGGGCAGGTGTCCAGGTGGCAGACCCGCATCATGATGCAGCCCGAGACCACCAGCGGCGCGGTCGCGAAACCGTATTCCTCGGCACCCAGCAGGGCCGCGATCATCACATCGCGGCCGGTCTTCATCTGACCGTCGACCTGCACCACGATCCGGTCGCGCAGACCGTTGAGCAGCAGGGTCTGCTGGGTTTCGGCCAAGCCGAGCTCCCAGGGGCCACCGGCGTGCTTGAGCGAGGTGAGCGGGGAGGCACCGGTCCCGCCGTCGTGGCCGGAGATGAGCACCACATCGGCGTGCGCCTTGGACACACCCGCCGCGACCGTGCCGACACCGGGCTCGGCGACCAGCTTCACGTGGATCCGCGCCTGCGGATTCGCGTTCTTCAGATCGTGGATGAGCTGCGCCAGATCCTCGATGGAGTAGATATCGTGGTGCGGCGGCGGTGAGATCAGGCCGACACCCGGGGTGGAGTGGCGGACCTCGGCGACCCACGGGTACACCTTGTGCGCGGGCAGCTGGCCGCCCTCGCCCGGCTTCGCGCCCTGAGCCATCTTTATCTGGATATCGGTGCAGTTGGTCAGATAGTGCGCGGTCACGCCGAAGCGGCCCGAGGCCACCTGTTTGATCGCGCTGCGCCGCCAGTCACCGTTGTCCTCCGGTTCGAACCGGGCCGGCGATTCGCCGCCCTCACCAGAGTTGGAACGCCCACCGATCCGGTTCATCGCGATGGCCAGGGTTTCGTGGGCCTCGGCCGAGATGGAGCCGTAGCTCATGGCGCCGGTGGAGAAGCGCTTCACGATATCGGCGGCGGGCTCGACCTCCTCGATCGGAATCGGGGAGCGCGCGCCCTTCTTGAACTTGAACAGGCCGCGCAGTGAGGCCAGCCGCTCGGACTGGTCGTCGACCAGCTTGGTGTACTCCTTGAAGATCGAGTACTGCCCGCTGCGGGTGGCATGCTGCAGCTTGAAGACCGTGTCCGGATTGAACAGGTGGTATTCGCCCTCACGGCGCCACTGGTACTCACCGCCGACCTCGAGCTCGCGGTGCGCGCGCTCGTTACGGTTCTCCAGGAAGGCGACCGCGTGCCGGGCCGCCACATCGGCGGCGATCTCGTCCAGGCCGATACCGTCCAGGTGCGAGCGCAGACCGGTGAAGTACTCGTCCACCAGCTCCTGCGACAGGCCGATCACCTGGAACAGCTGCGCGCCGTTGTAGGAAGCGACGGTGGAGATGCCCATCTTGGACATCACCTTCAGCACACCCTTGCTCGCGGCCTTGTTGTAGTTCGCGACAGCCTTGCGGTAGTCGGCCGGGAGGTCGCCGGTGCTGCCGGGTACCTCGAGGGCGCCCCGCTCGAGCATGTCCTCGATCGATTCGAAGGCCATGTACGGGTTGATCGCCGCGGCACCGAAACCGACCAGCGTGGCCATATGGTGCACCTCGCGGGCGTCACCTGCCTCGACCACCAGGCCGACCATGGTGCGAGTGCGCTCGCGGACGAGGTGGTGGTGCACCGACGCGGTGAGCAGCAGCGACGGGATCGGCGCGAGCTTCTCGTTGGATTCGCGGTCGGACAGCACGATGATCCGGGCGCCACCGTCGATGGCCGCCGAGACCTGGGTGTTGATCGCGTTCAGCGCACGGCGCAGGCCCTCGCCGCCGGCCGCGACCTCGTACAGGCCGCGTACGACCACCGAGCGCAGGCCGGGCTGGCTGCCGTCGTCGTTGATATGGACCAGTTTCGCCAGTTCGTCGTTGTCGATGATCGGCTGCTGGATGACGATCTGGCGACACGACTCCGGACTGGGGTGCATCAGATCGGATTCCGGGCCGATATGGCGGCGCAGGCTGGTGACCACCTCTTCGCGGATGGCGTCCAGCGGCGGGTTGGTGACCTGCGCGAACTGCTGGGAGAAGTAGTCGAACAGCAGTCGCGGCCGCGCCGAGAGCACGGCGATCGGGGTATCGGTGCCCATCGAACCCAGCGCCTCGGCGCCGGTCCGGGCCATGGGCGAGACCAGCAGATTCAGTTCTTCGAGGCTGTACCCGAAGATCTGCTGCCGGATCAGCACCCGATCGTGCGACATATGGACATGCGGCCGGTCCGGGAGATCGGAGAGGTGCTTGATGCCCTCGTCGAGCCATTCCCGGTACGGGTGTTCGGCGGCGAGTGTGGACTTGATCTCGTCGTCGCCGACGATCCGGCCCTGGGCGGTGTCGACCAAGAACATGCGACCGGGCTGCAGGCGGATCTTGCGGACGACCTTGGACTGGTCGATATCGAGAACGCCGACCTCGGAGGCCATGACCACCAGGCCGTCATCGGTGACCCAGATCCGGCTCGGGCGCAGCCCGTTGCGGTCCAGGACAGCGCCGATAACGGTGCCGTCGGTGAAGCACACCGATGCGGGACCGTCCCACGGCTCCATCAGCATCGAGTGGTACTCGTAGAACGCCCGGCGTTCGGCGTCCATGTTGTCGTTGCGTTCCCAGGCCTCGGGAATCATCATCAGCACCGCGTGCGGCAGGGTGCGGCCACCGAGGTGCAGCAGCTCCAGCACCTCGTCGAAGCGGGCGGTATCGCTGGCTCCGGGGGTACAGACCGGGAAGATCTTCTCCAGCCGGTTCTTTCCGGCCGAATCCTTGCCGAAGATATCCGAACGCAGCAGCGCCTCACGCGCGCGCATCCAATTCTCGTTACCGGCGACGGTGTTGATCTCACCGTTGTGCGCCACCCGGCGGAACGGGTGGGCCAGCGGCCAGGACGGGAAGGTGTTGGTGGAGAACCGGGAGTGCACGATGCCCAGGGCGCTCTCCACCCGGTCGTCCTGCAGATCCAGGTAGAAGGCCCGCAGCTGCGGGGTGGTGAACATGCCCTTGTAGACGAAGGTCTGACCGGACAGGCTCGGGAAATAGACCGACTCCCGGCCAACCGCACCCTCACCCGCACCCGCGCGGCCGAGCTCGTGCTCGACCCGCTTGCGTACGACATAGGCGCGCCGCTCGAGATCCATCCCGGAGAGCGGCTGGGCCGTATCGGCGGGAGAGGCGATGAACAGCTGCCGGAAAAGCGGCATGGCATCACGCGAGAGCGCGCCGAGCGACGATTCGTCGATCGGGACCTCACGCCAGCCCAGTACCGCCAGGCCCTCTTCCTTGACGATCTTCTCGACGCCGTAGCAGGCGCGCGCGGCCTCGCGGCGGGCCTGGGGCAGGAAAGCGATACCGGTGGCGTAGGAGCCCTCCGCCGGCAGGTCGAAATCGACGACTGCCCGGAAGAACCGGTCGGGTACCTGGATGAGGATGCCCGCGCCGTCGCCGGAGTTCGGCTCGGCGCCCGCGGCACCGCGGTGCTCCAGATTCAACAGGGCCGTAATAGCCTTGTCGACGATGTCACGGCTGCGGCGGCCGTGCATATCACCGACGAACGCGACACCGCAGGCGTCGTGTTCGTTCGCCGGGTCGTAGAGCCCGATGGGTCCGGGGGACCTGTGGCCAGGTAGTTGCGTCATGCCTCTGCCTTCGAAAAAGTCGACCTCGACGTGGTGCGGCCTGTGGTGAGTACGCCCTGTCGAACGCCGGTACTGTCGAACGCTCCCTGCTTGGACTGCGTTCGTACGTTGGCCGACACCAGCCGCGCTGATGGTGTTCGGCGTGCAGTCACGTCTGAAGTTTTTTCACCTGTCGCTGTGCGCAGGTGCCCGCCGGTAACGAAACGCTTACGCGTTCGGAACTCGGGAGCGGGATTTCGCCCGCTAGGCTGGCCTGATCGGTGGTCGCCCGAGCATGCCCTCGGCCGGACATTGGTATGTGCGGCGTAAGAGCAAACGATAAGCCAGGTCCAGGACCCAACCAACCAAGGTTGCCCTAATAATCGGATCTAGCTGGGCTTCTTCAATCGTTCCTCCACATATGCGCGTTTTCTAGTGTAAAGCAGCATTCGGGGGCGAATCGATCCCGGATCCACCCTCCGAACAGCGGCGATCCGTCGGCTCCGAGCCTTTCCCGATGCCACGCCGCATCCACCGAACCCACGCTCACCTGCATCGAAGATGAATTCCCGGCGACGCCGGAAGGCAAACCCATCAGCCTGCGGCTAACTGTTGCGCACCCGGATGAGATGTTCGTGACAGCGTCGTGACAAGCACAGAACATGATCCGACCGTCCGGACTGTTTTTGCCTTCAGCACCCCCAGCACATGATCAGCAAACCGCGTATCGAGTGGTTTACAACACACTTTTCCGGCACGATTGCGCACCGTTCCCATTGCGGCAGCGCGGGTTTCGGCGTTGCCACCGAAGCGCCCGGAGTACGGTCGCGGGGCCTCCGTGGAATGCTGATCGACACCTCTTGTGAAGATCCCCACACCCGATCGCCAAGGGTCGATGGACAGGCGTGCGGCCTGTCACGCTGAGACAACGAATCGATGACAGCTGCAGAGGATATGAGCCCCATGAGCGTCACCGGCATACTCATCTGGCTCGGCGGCGGACAGCCCGCCGAAACCGCCGACGGCTACGAGCGCACCGGCTACCTCGTCACCGGCGCGGGCGTGGCGCTGTTCGCGCTCGTCGCGGGCGCGGTCACTGCCACCGCCATGGGCGCGGCCGATCAACCCCCCGCCGCGGTCGCGGCGATCGGGCTGGCGGCGGGAGTCCTCGCGGGCCTGCTCGGCCGGGCATTGGCCGGGGCCGAAACGACAGCCCGTCCCGACCGGCCCGCCGGAACCGTCAACCTCCCGGCCGTCGCCGCCCGGGTCGGCAGCGCCGTCCTGGCCGGCGTGGTGGTGGCCGAGATGGCTGTCACCGTGCTGTTCGGCGGCACCGTGGACCGGATCCTGGACGATCGCGCGGCGGACGCGGTCGCCCTCGCACCGGCGGTCCGTACCGCCCAGGACGAACTCGACCGTGCCGTCGCCGACCGCACGGCGCTGGACGCAACCATCGCGTCGGCCACCACGGATATCGACAACGCCCTGATCATCGCGCGATGTGAGTTCAATCCGACCGCTCAGTGCCCGCAAACCAAGATCACCGGAGTGCCCGGCCGCGGGCCGGAGGCGCAGACGGCCAACGAGATGCTCGACGACGCCCGCACCGCGTTGGACGCCGCGCAGCAGCGCGTCGCCCCGCTCGACCAGCACGTAACCGACACCCGCCTGGCCCTGCACAACGCGCGGGCGGCGGTCGCCGATGGTGACCGCGGGTTCGGAGCTCGATGGTCGGCGATACACGAGTACACCACCGGCCAGATGGGGGCATCGGCGCTGCGTCTGCTCACCTGGGCGGTCTTCGCGCTGCTCGCACTGCTGCCACTGGTTCTGCGCTGGTGGCGCGGTGAGACCGCGCAGGAGCGACGCCGAGCCGCCGAGGCCGTCCGCGACCGCGCCGAACGCGCCGCCGACGCGGCGATCGCCGAGAAAGCCGCCTCGGTCCGGGCCGATACCGCCGCCGTCCGGGCCGAACAGCAGCTCACCGCGGCCAAGCTGGAGGCCGAAGCCGACACCACTATCGATCGGGAACGGCAGCGCACCCGGGTCATCGCCGCACTCGGCGGGTTGGAGATCGGCGTCACCGAACGCGACCCGGAATCCGCCGCGCTGCCACCGGCCCGGGACAACGCGTTGCCGCCCGGCGAACCTGATCTACCGGTACCGCTCGGTAAGGAGATCGCGATCCGGCAGCCCGCGGGTCTGGAACTTCCGTTGATCGGCACCATCCCGTTCACCGATACCGCCGCCCGCTGGATTCGTCCGCTCGTCCCGGATTTCGTCAGCTCGGCCATCGATACCGCCATCGATACCGCGAGTCAGCCGCTGCGTACCGCTCGCCATGTGCTCACCGAGGCCGAAGAGATCACCTTCACCCTGCGCCGGGTACGAAAAGTCACTGTGGACAGCGATATCGACGGTCCCCGATCGATTCGACACCCATCCACCGGCCACCGCGACGATATGGTGGACGCCGAGATCACCCTGGACTCCGACGCCATCGTCTCCGCCACGACCCACCTGGAACCGGCGACGACGGCCGCGCTGCCCACGGGCAGCGTGGCGGCGGAGTCCGGCCCCCGCGAGCTGCCTCCGGGCAGCTGATCACCGCGTAACGCGTTCCGGCCGCACATCGCGGCACCGCGACCCGCCACACCGGTCAGGTGTGCTTCCGTATTCGCGGCCGTGCGCGCGCTTCGGATGGGCTTGGCCCGACTGCGGCCATTAGACTCGGCCGCGTGCAGCCTGCCGCTGATACGGCCGGTTCCGTCGGGGCGGGAAAACATCCGGAAGAACGACCCCAGATTGCGACGGTACCGATCCGCCCGCTGAGTTTCCGGGAGCTGCTCGACGTGCCTTTCGCCCTGATGCAGGCCGATATCCGGATACTCGCGGGCTGTGCTGCGGTGCTGCTGGTGGCCGGTGAACTGGTGGTGGCCGGTTCGATCGGGCTGGTCTCCCACCTCACCGGAGGTTCGGATACGGGGACCGCCCTCGCCGCGCTGTTCGCGACGCTCGCCGCCGCATGGTTCGTCCGGTTCACCCTGCGCGGTGTCACGGTCGCCGCGGGCCTGGCCCGGGCCGCCCGGAGACCGATCGGACTGCGGGAGAGCCTGCGCCGGACCGTCACGCGGCTGGGCCCGCTACTGATCACCCAGCTGTCGTTCACCGCGATCGGGGTCGCCGTGCTCAGTATCAGCGCGCTGCTCTTCCCGCTCACCTACCTCGGTGGTCTGCTCTGGTTCCTGGTCACCTACCCGTGCTGTCTGCTCTGGCTCGCATGGCTGCGGGCACGTCATCTCGCGGCCGTGCCGGTGCTGTTCGCCGAGGGGGCCGGTGCCGGCGCGGCGCTGACGCGGTCGGGACTGCTGGTAGGGAACATGCGCATGCGGCGAGCCGGACTGCGGATCTGCCAGCACCTGCTGTTCGCACTGCTCACGGCACCGCTGCTGGGCCTCGTGCTCTTCGTCGCTGATATCTCCGGGACCCACCGGTGGGCATTCCTCGTACTGGTCACTACCACCGGACTACTCCTGGCCGCGTTCGCCGAGGTCGTGGAATCCAGTGCCCGAGTGGTCGGCTACCTGGATCTGCGCTGCCGCCGTGAGGGCGCCGATATCCGGATCCCCACCGCCAGCGGAGGTCGACGGTGACCGATCCCGATCGGACCGTCCCGGAGCAACCCGGGCTGGATGCCGCCGCGGTACACGGGAGCGCCGCCGAACGGGCCGCCGCGCACGGCGATTTCGATACCGCGCTGCGCGAGCGTTTCCGGGCGGTGCTGCGCGGCATGGAACAGCGAGGACTGCTCGAGGTACGCCGGTCGCGCACGGCCCGGGAGACTTCGCATGAGGCGTCGGCGAGCCTGCCCACCGCACACTCCGGCGAACTCCCCGCCGCCGCGCAGGCTTTCGACGAGGTCGTCTACGGCGGCCGTTCCGCGAGCGAGGACGAATACCGCCGCCTGACGCAGGCCGACCGGTTCTCCGCGGCGGCACCGCCTCCGGCGCCCGAGCCGGTCGATATCGAATCCGCCCGGCGCAGATCGCGGTCGCGACGCGAGTCCGGGGAATGGGCCACGATCCTGCGCGACCCCCGGTTCTGGGGCGGAGTCGCCGCGCTGGCCCTGATCCTGCTGGTGCTGTACGCGGTACTGCAGGGCTGCAGCGGCCCCAGTGCGCCGCGTCCACCGGACGCGCCGCCGATGAACCCACCACCCGACGGTGATTACGACCCCGACCTCCCCCGGCCCACAGGCGGCGATTCCATCTTCGACCGCAGTCCGGACCGGCTCGCCTTCGGCGGGCTCCAGTTCCTGATCGCCGGAGCCCTGCTGGTGTGGTGGCGGGCGCGGCGCCGGGGCACAGTGGTGGGCGAACCCCGGCCGGTGGAGGTCGCGGCGGATGAACTGCTGTCGGGTCAGGCGGGTCTCTACCGCCGGTCCGGCGATTACGCGCATATCGCGGGTGTGTTGCGCGCCGCGACCGTGCGCAGACTGCGTCGCTCTCTCGGCGCCGGAGCCGCCCCGGAAGAACTGACAGCGGCGGTCGCCGCGCGTATCGGCGCCGATCCGGGCACTGTCGGTGCGGCACTGTACGGTCCGGTGCCCGACGCGCAGACCTTGGAACTCGTTGCCGCGCAACTCGAATGGATCGAAGCGGAGGTCGGATGACCAGCATTGACACCGGTAAGGCAGCCGCGGGAAATCCCGCGGCTCCTACCTCGGCCGAGGCAGCCGCGGCGTTCGCGGCGTTGCGCGCCGAGATCGGCAAGGCGGTGGTGGGTAACGACACAGCCGTCATGTATCTCGTACTGGCGTTGCTGTGCCGCGGCCATGTCCTGCTCGAGGGGGTCCCGGGCGTGGCGAAGACGCTGCTGGTCCGTGCCCTCGCCACCGCACTCGACCTGCGGCACAGCCGGGTGCAGTTCACCCCCGACCTGATGCCGGCCGATGTCACCGGTTCACAGATCTACGATCCGCATTCGGCCGAGTTCACCTTCCGCGACGGTCCGGTGTTCACCAATCTGCTGCTGGCCGACGAGATCAATCGCACCCCACCGAAAACCCAGTCGGCG
Source organism: Nocardia jinanensis (assembly GCF_014645735.1). Lineage (GTDB taxonomy): Bacteria > Actinomycetota > Actinomycetes > Mycobacteriales > Mycobacteriaceae > Nocardia > Nocardia jinanensis. The sequence goes on from NZ_BMMH01000010.1 coordinate 93,738, forward strand.
CTGCTGGAATCGATGGAGGAGCGGCAGGTTTCGGTCGACGGTCGCCCCCGGCCGCTGCCCGATCCCTTCGTCGTGATCGCCACCCAGAACCCCATCGAACAGGAAGGCACCTACCCGCTGCCCGAGGCGCAGCTGGACCGGTTCCTGTTCAAGGTCGATATCCACCTCCCGGACCGTGACGACGAATTCCGCGTACTACAGCGGCATGCCGAAGGTTTCGATCCCCGCGACCTCGCCGCGGCGGGGTTGCGGCCAGTGGCCGGTCCCGCGCATATCGCGGCGGCCCGGTCCGCGATCGCCGGGATCACCGTCCGTCCGGAGGTGCTGGCCTATATCGTCGATCTGTGCCGCGCCACCCGGGCCGCTGCGGCCGTCCAGCACGGCGCGTCCACCCGCGGCGCCACCGCGCTCATGTCCGCTGCCCGCGCCCTGGCCTGGTTGAACGGACGTGGTTTCGTCACACCCGACGATGTGAAAACGGTTGCCGTGGCGGCCCTGCGGCACCGGCTGCAACTGCGCCCGGAAGCAGAACTGGACGGGGTCACCGGGGAACAGGTCATGGCGTCACTGCTGCACTCGATCCCGGTCCCGGTGTAGGCCGTGGTCGTCACCGGCCGGTTGGTCGCCGTCGCTGCCGCGGCGGCGGCGGCGGTCGCGCTACTGGCCCCGTCCTGGATCGGCGTCCTGGCGGCCACCGTGCTGATCCTCGTGCTCGCCGTGACCGATCGGCTGCTGGCGGCCCGCCCCGACGAGGTCGCATTGCACCGCCCGGAGTTGTCGGTACTGCGCCTCGGCGCGAGCGTCGAGGTCGAGTTGTCGGTGACCGATACCGGGCAACGGAGGCTGCGGGGCCTGATCTGGGACGACTGGCCCGCCAGCGCCGGGGCCACCGAGCGCGAACATCGCATATCCGTGCCCGTGTCCGGTCGGATCCGTTTGTACACCACCCTCACTCCCGCCTACCGCGGCGACCGCGCCGCCGGCCCGGTGACGCTGCGCCTGTTCGGGCCGCTCGGTCTGGCCGGTCATCAGTTCCACCGCACCGTCCCCGCCCGGGTCCGGGCCCTCCCGCCGTTCCGCAGCGAGCGGTTGCTCGCCGCCAAAGTGAAACGGCTGCAACATCTGGAGGGCCGCAACCTGGCCGATCTACGCGGTCAGGGCACCGAATTCGATTCGTTCCGCGAGTACGTGCCGGGCGACGACGTCCGCACCATCGACTGGCGGGCCACCGCGCGAGCCACCGATGTACTCGTCCGCACCTGGCGCCCGGAACGCAACCGGCAGGTGCTCATGCTCCTCGATACCGGCCGGATCAGCGCGGGCCGGGTCGGCGAGGGCACCCGGCTCGAAACGGCGATCGAGGCGGCGCTGTTGCTCGGCAGTCTGGCCGCGGCCGGCGGCGATATGGTCGGCCTGCTCGCCTACGACCGGGAGGTGCGCGCCGAGGTACGTACCGGTATCGGCCGCGGGATCCAGCCCAAGCTCATGCACGCCCTGGCGGGGGTCACGCCCGCGCTGGTCGATACCGACGCCGAGGGATTGGTCCGGGCCGCGATCCAGCGTGCCCGCCGGCGCGGTCTCATCGTCTGGTTCACCAGCCTGGATGGTGCCGCGGTGACCGAGAACCTGCTGCCGGTGCTGCCCGTTCTCGCCGAACGGCACCGCGTGCTGATCGTCTCGGTGACCGATCCGGGTATTGCCGCAGCAGCAGCCGAGCGCGGCAACCTGGCGGAGCTGTACCGGGCCGCCGCCGCCGAGTCCAGGATCGCCGAGCAGGCGGTACTGCAGGAGTCGCTGCGCCGGCGGGGGATCGCGGTGGTGGCCGCGGCCGGAGCGGATCTGCCCGCGGCCCTGGCGGACGAATACCTGGAACTCAAACAGTCCGGCGCACTCTGACTCCGCCGCGGCAGCCTCAGCGTGTGGCAGCGAATGAGACAGGTGGGAAAGCGAGCGGCCACGAAGGCGGGGGCGCCGGGAGCGCGCGCCGCTGACGCTCGGCGATAACACTGCCCAGGATCTGCACGGGCGGATAACCGGCCGGAGGGGCGACCCGCAATCGAGCGCACACCGCGGCGACGAGCGCGCCACCGAGTTCGTACTGCGCGGCCGGGGTCAACGCGTTGATCCGCGTCAGATATTGCCGCACGGCCAGGGCCAGATCCTCCGGAAGGTCTGTGAGATCCAGTTCGGCCGACCAGCCGGTCAGCCAAGCCGGTGGCACGGCCAGCGCGGGCACCGAGAGCCGCTGCTGGATATGTACCACCACGGTCCCCGCGAGTACGTCGCCCACCCGGCGCGCATTCGGTGAGCATATCGAGCTCACCACGGCTATCACGCCGAAGAGCCCGAGCATCCAGAAATCCACGATCGCGCCGGTGAGGCCGCGGGTCAACGCGTGCCGGAAGTCCACCGGTCCACCGTCGGCGCGCACCACGCGCAACCCGAGGGCCAGTTTGCCCGGTGTGGCGCCGCGCAGCAGCGTCTCGAACGCGACCGGGTATCCGACGAGCACGGTGACCAGCGAAACCAGTGTCAGGGTGGTGGACCACGGGCTGGAGTCGTTTCCACCGAGCAGCAGCAGCACACCGGTGAACAACGCGGTCCCCAGCACGGCCTGCAGCATCAGGTCGAGCACGAACGCCGCCGCACGGGTCGGGATGCGGGCGACCGGTAGCTCGATCGCCACGGCTTCGCCCGTCGTGAATTCGGCCATATCGCATAGCATTCTTCCACGGCGACCGGTTTCCGACCCGGTAGTCGGTGGCGCGGGGTCCGGGCACCCATCAGAGCGCCGAGCACGAGCCACGGCTGTCGTCGCGCTCGGGAGATCCTCGGCGGGCGCCGGCGCTGCGAACGCGACGACGGTACAGGCGGGAGCGGGAGGCGAGCCCATGGACGTGGACGCATACAGCGCGAGGCACCGGCCCACCTGGGCCAGATTGGATACGTTGTCGCGCAAGCGCACACTCACCGGCGCAGAGGCCGACGAACTGGTGCTGCTGTACCGGCGTACCTCTCAGCAGCTGGCCCGGTTACAGACCCACAGTCCCGAGCCCGAACTGGTGGCCGGACTCAGCGCGGTGATCGCCCGTGCTCGCGGCAAGATCGTCGGCAGCGCGCCGAACACGTGGACCGAGATCATCCGGTTCTTCACCCACGGCTTCCCCGGCGCGGTGTACCGCGTCCTCGGGTGGTGGTTGGGCGTCGCCGTGGCGTTCCTGGGTGTCGCGGCCGGGTTCGCGACCTGGATCACCTACGACCCGTCGGCTCGCGAAACTCTTGGGCTCCAAGGGAACACCGGTGCGCTCACCGCGCCGGGCGGGGCCTTCGAGACCTATTACACCGAGCATTCCAACGACGCTTTCGCCGCATTGGTCTGGACCAACAATGCCTGGGTATCCGCACTGGCCCTGTTCCTGGGCGTGCTCATCGTGCCCGTGGTCTACCTGCTCTTCATGAATGCCCTGAATATCGGCATAACAGCGGGTTTGATGGCCGAGGCCGGACGGCTGGACTCGTTCTTCGGTTTCCTGCTTCCGCACGGAATGCTGGAGTTGACAGCCATTTTCATCGCGGGCGGCGCCGGACTGAAACTCGGCTGGACCCTCATCGATCCGGGCCGGCTGAGCCGCGCCGAGGCCGTCGCCCGTCAAGGACGTATTACCGCCGCGATAGCACTCGGCCTGGTCCCTACGCTGCTGGTGGCGGGGCTTTTGGAGGGATTCGTGACCCCGAGCGCCCTAGCCGCCCCGGCCCGGATCGCGATCGGACTGCTCGCCGAATCAGCCTTTCTCGCCTATATCCTCATCGCCGGACGACGGGCCACACGCCCGACAGGCCCGACAACAGCGGTAGCCGAGGTCTCGTATCTCGCGCGGTAACGGATAGACAACCTCGAGCACACAGCGCTCGAGCCCAGTTTGTGAGATGACAGCAACGCGAATTGGATGACCTGCGTGAATTCCCCCATTGAATTCCGCTGGCCGCAGCGAGTCGCCGCTCTAGCTGCGGCCAGCGTTACCGTCGACTCTACACAATCGTTACCCCTACGCAACCCGTTGCGGCTGAGGTCACAGGTATGTGTCGAGGTTGAGCAAACATCCAGAAACCCCCCGGTTGGACCTCTCTCAGCTAACTTTCAGCAGGCACCCGCAGACTTGCAACGGTGCTTTCATTTGCAAGTACATTTGGTTTTTACTGGTCACGGACATATCCGTAACCGTGGTTACGTGCAATCGGTGCCGGGTTCGCCGAGACGTTCGCCCGAACCCCCGTTAACTCGACCGTCCCAACGGCTACCAGCGCATTCGCGCGCCGTTAACACGGTTGCCGGACAGGCGATCGAACCGAAAAATACCCAGAGTTTGTTTATTGCGGACAAACCTGCCGCACCCCCCGAACAACAGGCCCGGAGGCGCCTCGCGGTAGTTAACCAAGGTGGTTCCAAGACGTGAACTGGGTCACCGGCGGCGCCTACTGAGGCAAACCTCAGCACCGGCGCCGCAACCGGAAAGTTCTTGTGTGACCTTGGTCTCATTCAGGCATACCGAGAGTACGGTGAGCTGTTCGCGGTTCACTCCCCCGTCGAGAAGGACCCCGCGAGACCTGGCCGAACGTGCTCTGGCACAGCTCACTCCGGGACGACAGAAGAAAAAGGGCCGCAATGGGGGTCACGCTCGGCGTGGCCCCATTGCGGCCCGGGATATATCGTCGGAGATCACATGAGCGCGCCGCCATCGACCCGGATCTCGGTACCGGTGATGTAGCGGCCGTCATCGGAACCCACCATCGCGACCACCCCGGCGATATCCTCCGGATTCCCCAGTGCGCCACCGTTGAGCCATCCGGTCAGCCGGGCGAACAGGGTCCAGTCCGCATCCTCGGGCTGTTCGGTGATGGATTCGGTGGTGATCCCGCTCGTGATCCCGGCGGGGACGATATTGACCGCCCGCAATCCCTGCTTCGCGTACTCCAGGCCGATCGCGTGGGTGAAGGAGGCCACACCGCCCTTCGACGCGGCGTAGGCGGCCAGATAGGGGGCCGCCTGGAAGGCCGAGGTCGACGACAGGTTGATCACCACACCCCGGCCGGATTCCAGCAGCGGTGGCAGCAGCGCCTGGGTCATCAGAAACGTACCTGTGAGATTCACGGTGATAACCCGGTTCCACTCGTCGAGCGGCATCTCGTGCGTCCGGGCCGGTTTCAGGATGCCCGCGCAGTTGACCAGCACGTCCAGCCCACCCAAATCCCGCAGCGCGGCATCGGCGGCCGCGCGCACGGATTCGATATCGGCGATGTTCACGACGACTGTGCTGAGTCGGTCGGCCGCGTCGCCGGCCTTTTCCACCGTGCCGGCCAGACCTGGTTCGTTGATATCGGCGGCGACGAGGTGGGCTCCCTCGTCCAGCAGCCGCAGGGCCACACCCCGGCCGATTCCCGAACCCGCACCTGTCACCAGCACTCGACGGCCTTCATATCTCCGCATGGAGTGAATTAGAACAGGTTCGAATAGAGAGTCAACGGGTTCCGCCCATTTTGTGGCAGGTTTCTGTAACACGTTCCAGGCACCTGCCCGGCAGGTGTGAACCGTACGTGACCACTGCCACACCGACGGCCGCTCATGGTGGTCCCGCCACCCACGCTTCCGGGGAAACAGAAGAAGCCGTGGATCTATGTGATCCACGGCTTCTTCTCGGTGGGCGAAGGGGGACTTGAACCCCCACGTCCCGAAGGACACTGGCACCTGAAGCCAGCGCGTCTGCCATTCCGCCACTCGCCCGAGCGACGGAAAGACACTAACACGGGGATGTCCGGCGAACGAAATCGCATGGTCACGGGCCTACAGAAAGGCTTCCTGACCAGGGTTCGAGCGCGAATTCTCCGGCCGAGGGGAACTCCGGCACGGTTCCGGTAGTTACAGGTATAGCCGAACGTGGATATCATGCAGAGAACGTGCTCGTAGTGCGACACGCCGTATACGCGTGTCGTCGTAAAGAATGAGGAGAGACTCACCGAAGGGAGGGCCCACATGGGGATCGTCTCGCGTTTCGAGCGTCGCCTACAGGGCGCCGTCGGTGACGTCTTCGCCAGAGCATTCGGCGGGAACGTCGTTCCTCAGGAGGTCGAGGCAGCGCTGCAGCGTGAGGCCGCCGACAACGTCCGAGATGTCGGCGGTGGGCATCTGCTCGCACCCAACAGTTACGTGATCATCATCAACTCGTCGGACCACCGGCAACTCGACGCCGATCACGACCTCACCACCCGCGCTTTCGCCAAACATCTGCAGGATTACATCCGCGATCAAGGCTGGCAGACGTATGGCGAAGTGCACGTGGCGTTCGAGGCATCACCTACGCTGCACACCGGAATGTTCAGGACGAGCGGTCGCGTCGACCCCGACGCCGGCCGTGGAGCTGCACCGGCTCGCCGCCCGGAACCGCTACAACGACCCGCTAACCCGCAACCAGGAGCTGGCCCCATGACGCAGAACTCTGGCTACGACCCGAGCCGTGAGCACGCGGAGTCCGATCCACGCAATCGCGGGTACGCTCCCGGACCCGCGGGACGCGGGCCGCAGAACGGCGCGTACCCCGAGGACTACGGTCCCGGCGCGCCTTATAACGGCGGCCAGGATTATCAGAACGGCTACGACTATCAGCAGGGCGGCGCCGCCTACGACCAGCAGGCCTACGGTGCCCAGCAGGGTGGTTACGACCAGCAGGGCTACGCGCAGCAGCCCGGTTACGACCAGCAGGGCTACGCCCAGCAACCCGGCTACGACCAGGGTTACGACCAGCAGGGCTACGCGCAACAGCCCGGCTACGACCAGGGCTACCAGGGCCAGCCCGGCTACGACCAGGGTTACCAGGGCCAGCCCGGCTACGACCAGCAGGGTGGTTACGACCAGCAGGGCTACGCGCAACAGCCGGGCTATGACCAGCAGGGCTACGCCCAGCAACCCGGCTACGACCAGGGTTACGACCAGCAGGGCTACGCGCAACAGCCCGGCTACGACCAGGGTTACGACCAGCAGGCCTACGGCCAGCCCCAGGGCCAGGGCCAGGGCTACCCGCAGCAGGGCGGCCAGCAGCCCGGCTACGGCGCCCCGGCCGGATACGCCCCGGCGGGCGGAACCGCCTTCTCCGCGACGCTCGCGCTCGACGACGGCAGCGGCCGGACCTACCAGCTGCGGGAAGGCAGCAATATCATCGGCCGCGGTCAGGACGCGCATTTCCGACTTCCCGATACCGGTGTATCCCGGCGTCATATCGAGGTGCGCTGGGACGGCCAGACCGCGATGCTGTCCGACCTCGGATCCACGAACGGCACGCTGGTGAACGGCTCCCCCGTGCAGGATTGGCAACTCGCCGACGGCGACGTGATCCGTGCCGGGCACTCCGAGATCCTCATCCGTATTGTCTGATGCCGTAGGCTCGCCGTGCGGATCACGAGGTGCCTCTCGCATAATGAGGCGGCCTAATCGTGATCGGTCTCGTCCGACGGCCCTATGATGTGCCAACACACGCGCGGCACCGCACAGCGGTCCGCGGGGACGAGCAGCGTTGTGGGGTGGGTCGCACCACTCCTACGGCACCGACACACGGTCGAACAGGAGGTGGAGCGCCGTGCAGGGATTGATCTTGCAGCTGACCCGTGCCGGGTTCCTCCTGCTGCTGTGGCTGTTCGTGTGGGCAATCCTGCGTACCCTCCGCAGTGATATCTACGCGGCCTCCGGCAAACGACTCCAGACCCGGGGACCACGTGGTTCCGCGGTGCTGCCGTCCATGCGCCGAGGCCAGAAGGGCGCCAAATATCTTGTGGTGACTCAAGGTTCTCTCGCCGGTACCCGCATAACGCTCGGTACCCAACCGGTGTTGATCGGCCGTGCGGACGATTCCACGCTGGTGCTCACTGATGACTATGCCTCCACCCGACATGCCCGGCTGTCCCTACGCGGTGACGACTGGTACGTCGAAGACCTCGGCTCGACCAACGGTACCTACCTCGACCGGGCCAAAGTCACCACCGCAGTCCGCGTTCCGCTCGGCACTCCTGTCCGGGTCGGCAAGACAGTGATCGAGCTCCGATCGTGACACTTGTTCTCCGCTACGCAGCGCGCAGCGACCGCGGCCTCGTCCGCGCCAACAACGAAGATTCCGTCTACGCCGGCGCCCGCCTGCTGGCCCTTGCCGATGGCATGGGCGGCCACGCGGCCGGCGAAGTGGCGTCGCAACTGATGATCGCCGCCCTGGCGCATCTCGACGACGACGAACCCGGCGAGGATCTACTCGGCAAACTGAACCGGGCCACCCACGCCGGTAACGCCGCCATCGCCGAACAGGTCGAGGAAGAACCCGAACTCGACGGTATGGGCACCACGCTCACCGCCATCCTGTTCGCGGGCAAGAAACTCGGCATGGTCCATATCGGCGACTCGCGCGCCTATATGCTGCGCGACGGCGAACTGGCCCAGATCACCCGCGACGACACCTTCGTACAGTCGCTGGTCGACGAAGGCCGGATCACCGCGGAACAGGCTCATACCCATCCGCAGCGGTCGCTGATCATGCGCGCGCTCACGGGTAACGAGATCGAGCCGACACTGGTGATGCGCGAAGCCCGGGCCGGGGACCGCTATCTGCTGTGCTCGGACGGCCTGTCCGACGTCGTCAGTGACGAGACCATCGCGAACACCATGCGCGAGGGCAGCACCGACGAATGCGCCGACCGGCTCATCGAACTCGCTCTGCGCAGCGGCGGACCCGACAATGTCACCGTCGTCGTCGCCGATGTCATCGATCTCGACTACGGCCAGAGCCATCCGATCGTCGCGGGCGCCGCATCCGGTGAGGCGGAGGACAATCCGCCACCGAACACCGCGGCCGGCCGAGCCGCCGCCATGCGCCCACCGGCTGCCGCGCCGCGCCGCGCCGCCGGCGAACCCGAGCCGCAGCCGAAGAAATCCCATAAACTCCGCTGGCTTCTGCTCGCGGTCGCCCTCGTCCTCGCGGTCGTGGTGGGACTGGCCGTCGGCTACAAGATGATCCGGACCAACTACTACGTCGGTGCGGACAACGACAGCGTCGTGGTCATGCAGGGGCTGCCCGGATCGATTCTCGGCTATTCCATCCACGAGGTGAACCTCGTCGGCTGCGTTACCACCAAGGGCGAGCTCAGCCTTGTCGAGAGCGGCGTCGCGCTGCCGCAGGGCTGTCGAGTCCTGAAGGTCAGCGATCTGGAACAGACCGGCCGTGATCAGGTCGAGCGTGGGCTGCCGCCCGGCACCCTGGACAAGGCCCGCGAACAGATGGCCGTCCTGGCCGACCGCGAACTGCTGCCGGTGTGCAAGAAGAACGCCTCGGCCGCCCAGCCGGGCGTGGTCACCACCACGCCCGCGCCGGCTCCCGCCCCGGCCGCACCGACCCCCACCGAGGCGGCTCCCGCCCCGGCCACCCAGCCGCCCGCGCCCGCTGACAATCCGGCGCCGCCCGCGCCACCGACCACCACCGTCCCGGCTCCGACGACCACCGCTCAGCCCCAGATCGCGGGGGAGAACTGCCGGGTGACGGACTGATGTCCGCACCGGCACCACCGTCCGCCGGGGCTTTTCCGAGCCCCCCGGGCGGTTTCGCTCCGGCGCCGTCGCCGACGACCCGGCGCAATACCGAGCTCATGCTGCTCGGATTCGCGGCACTGATCACCACCGCCGCACTGGCATTGGTGGAAGCCAGCCAAGAAGAATCGCTGACCTGGGATATCGCGAAGCTCGGTCTGGCCTATCTCGGCCTTTTCGCCGTCGCGCACCTGGCGGTGCGCCGCTTCGCGCCCTATACCGATCCCCTGTTGCTGCCGATCGTGGCGCTGCTCAACGGAGTCGGCCTGGTGCTGATCCATCGGCTCGATCTGGCCGATCAGCAGACCGCCGCCTACAACTCGTGGGAAATACCTTCCCCGGACGCGAACCAGCAGATCCTGTGGACCGCGTTCGGCATCGTGTTGTTCGTCGCGATCCTGATCGTGCTGAGCGATTACCGGACACTGGCCAAATACGCCTACACGCTCGGCCTGGCCGGGTTGGTGGCGCTCGCGATCCCGGCGATCCTCCCCAGTTCGCTGTCCGAGGTCAACGGTGCCAAGATCTGGATCCGGTTGCCCGGTCTCAGTCTGCAACCCGGTGAATTCGCGAAAATCCTGCTGATCATCTTCTTCGCCTCGGTACTCGTCTCGAAACGCGAACTGTTCACCGCGGCCGGGCGGCACTTCCTGGGCATGGAATTCCCGCGTGCCCGCGATATGGGCCCGATCCTGGCCGTGTGGATCGTATGCATCGGCGTCCTGGTTTTCGAGAAGGACCTCGGCACCTCCCTGCTGATCTTCAGCACGGTGCTGGTGATGCTCTACATCGCCACCGAACGGGTGGGCTGGCTACTGATCGGCGGCGGGCTGCTCGCCCTCGGTTTCGTTTTCGCCTACCAGATGTTCGGGCACGTCCGGGTGCGCGTGGAGACCTGGCTGAACCCGTTCGACGACTACAACAACACCGGCTACCAGATCGTGCAGTCGCTGTTCGGCCTGGCCACCGGCGGGCTGGCGGGTACCGGACTGGGCGCCGGGCGTCCGTCGCAGGTGCCGTTCGCCAAAACCGACTTCATCGTGACGACCATCGGTGAGGAACTCGGTCTCATCGGTCTGACCGCGATCCTTATCCTGTTCCTGGTGCTCGTGCTGCGCGGTATGCGCACCGCACTGGCGATCCGGGACAGTTTCGGCAAACTGCTCGCCGCCGGACTGTCGTTCACCATCGCCATCCAGGTCTTCGTGGTCGTGGGCGGGGTGACCAAATTGATTCCGCTCACCGGTCTCACCACGCCGTTCGTCTCCTACGGCGGTTCCTCGCTGCTGGCGAACTATGTCCTGATCGCCCTGCTCATCAAGATCTCCGACGCGGCGCGCGAACCCGCTCCGGCCCGCCGCCGGGAGCCGGCCCCCGCGCCGCTGGCCGAAGCCCAGACAGTGATGGTGTCGCGACGACAAGGAGGTCTCCCGCGTTGAACACACCATTGCGCCGGGTGGCCATGGCCGTCATGGCGATGATCGTCGCTCTGCTGCTCAACGCCACCTACGTGCAGGTCATCAAGGCCGACGACTACCGAGCCGATCCGCGCAACTCGCGGGTGCTGCTCGACGAGTACTCCCGCCAGCGCGGCCAGATCTCCGCCGGCGGCACTGTATTGGCCAGTTCGGTGGCCACCGACGACCGGTACAAATACCTGCGCGTCTACCCCACCGATCCGCAGGCCTACGCCCCGGTGACCGGGTTCTACTCCATGCAATACGGCAGCACCGGACTGGAACGGGCCGAGGATCCGGTGCTCAACGGCTCGGACGGACAACTGTTCGGCAGCCGGCTGATCGACCTGATCTCCGGGCGCGACCCCCGCGGCGGCAATGTCGTCACCACGATCGACCCGGCGATGCAGCAGGTCGCCTACAACGAACTCACCAGCAAGGGATACACCGGCTCGGTGGTGGCGATCGAACCGAGCACCGGCAAGATCCTGACCATGGTGTCCACCCCCAGCTACGACCCGAATCTGCTGTCCGGACACGACGGCGCCCAGGGCACTCGGGCCTGGGAGGATCTGAGCGCCGACGAGAACCAGCCGATGATCAACCGGGCGATCTCGCAGACCTACCCGCCGGGGTCCACCTTCAAAGTGGTCGTCACGGCGGCCGCGCTGTCGAACGGGAAGGCGAATCCGCAGTCCCAGTTCACCGCGGCCCCCAACATCACCCTGCCCGGCACCAGCACGACTCTGGAGAACTACAACGGTTCCACCTGCGGCTCCGGCGCCACCGCCAGCCTCTACGAGGCGTTCCGGCGTTCGTGCAACACCGCGTTCGTGGAACTCGGGGTCGATGTCGGAGCGGCGGCGCTGGAAGACGAGGCCGCGGCGTTCGGGATCGGACCGCACCGCGGTATCCCGATGCCGGTCGCCGAGAGCACCGTGGGCAATATCCCGGACAACGCCGCGCTCGCGCAGAGCAGCATCGGTCAGCGTGATGTCGCGCTCACCCCGCTCGACAACGCCGTGATCGCCGCTACCGTGGCCAACGGCGGTGTCCGGATGGAGCCCTACCTGGTCGACCAGTTGCAGAACCCGGACCTGAGCGAACTGTCCACCACCGAACCGGTCTCGGTCGGCCAGGCCGTGAGCGCCGATGTAGCGTCTACGCTGACCGACCTGATGGTCGCCTCGGAGGAGAACACCGCGGGCAGCGGCGGAACGTCCTATCGGATCGCATCGAAGACCGGTACGGCCGAGCACGGCGCCGATCCGCGGAACACACCACCACATGCCTGGTACATAGCCTTCGCCCCGGCCGAGAACCCGAAGATCGCCATCGCGGTCATCGTGGAGAACGGCGGTGACCGGGCGCTGGCGGCAACAGGTGGGTCGGTCGCCGCGCCGGTCGCCCGGGCGGTCCTGGACGCAGGTCTGCGAGGTCGCTGAACGAGATGGATGTGCGAGTGAATCTGCGGGGAACCCGATGCTGACAAACGGCGCGTTGATCGCGGACCGCTACCGGCTGCACCGGCTCATCGCCACCGGTGGGATGGGCCAGGTCTGGGAAGCCCTGGACACCCGGCTGGATCGACGGGTCGCGGTCAAGGTCCTCAAATCCGAGTTCTCGGCGGACCCGACCTTCCGGCACCGGTTCCGCACCGAGGCCAAGACCACCGCGCAACTGAACCATTCCGGTATCGCGGGAATCTACGACTACGGCGAAACCTATGACCCGCAGGGCGGCGAGACGGCCTACCTGGTGATGGAGCTGGTTCAGGGTGAACCGCTCAACACCGTGCTGAACCGGCTGGGCCGGTTGTCGGTGGCCCAGGGGCTGGACCTGCTGGAACAGACCGGTCGCGCGCTACAGGTGGCGCATCTGGCCGGTGTCGTGCACCGCGATGTGAAACCGGGGAATATCCTGGTCACCCCTACCGGACAGGTGAAGATCACCGATTTCGGTATCGCCAAGGCGGTGGACGCCTCACCGGTCACCAAGACCGGCATGGTGATGGGTACGGCGCAGTACATCGCGCCCGAACAAGCAGTCGGTGAAGACGCCACCGCGGCCAGTGATGTGTATTCGCTCGGTGTCGTCGGATACGAGGCCCTCGCGGGTCAGCGGCCGTTCACCGGCGACGGGGCGCTCACCGTCGCGATGAAACATGTCCGCGATCTGCCGCCGCCGATGCCCGCGGACCTGCCGCCGAATGTGCGGGAACTGGTCGAGATCACCCTGGCCAAGGACCCCTCCCAGCGGTATACCGACGGCGGCGAATTCGCCGAGGCGGTCGCCGCGGTACGCTCCGGCCGCCGGCCACCCCCGCCGCGCAATCTCCCCGCGGCCGGGCCCACCAGCGTGATCGCCGCGCCGCAACCGGGTTTCGACGAGGGCGCGACCGTGCGCTACAACACGCCGCCCGCCGCGATGGCCGGGCCGACCACCGCGATCGACCGCGGGATGAACGCCCCCGGGGACAACGACTATCGAGACGATCCGGGCGGCGGCCTCAACAAGAACCAGAAGTGGATGATCGCGCTGGGTATCGGCGCGCTGCTGCTCGGCGGTGTTGTGCTGTGGCTGCTGTTCGGCGGTGACACGAACCCGGACGGAACCCCGCCGGGCACCTCGTCCACGGCACCCACCACCCGCCAGCTCCCGCCACCGGTCACCACCACCTATGAGGTGACCGAACCCCCGGTCTGGACGCCGACACCGGAGTACACGATCACCCAGCCGCCGGTCACCACGACCACGCCGCCCCCGCCGTCCACTACCACCACCCAGCCGCCGACCACCACGTCGGCCACGCCGAGCACCACCGAGACGACGGCCAGCGAAGAGACCACCGACGAGGAAGAGGAGACGACCACGCGTCGCCGCCCGCCGGTTCCCGATATCGATATCCCCTTCCCGACGGTCGGGAACCACACCCACATCATCGAGCCGGCCGATAAGCCGCAAGGACAGCCATGACGACCCCGAAGAATCTCTCCTCTCGCTACGAGCTGGGCGAGATCATCGGGTTCGGCGGTATGTCCGAAGTCCACAAGGCCCGCGATCTGCGGCTCAACCGCGATGTCGCGATCAAGGTGCTGCGCGCCGACCTGGCCCGCGACCCCACGTTCTATCTGCGTTTCAAACGTGAGGCGCAGAACGCGGCGGCGCTGAACCATCCGGCGATCGTCGCGGTATACGACACCGGCGAGGCCGAGATCGACGGCGGTCCACTGCCTTTCATCGTGATGGAGTACGTGGACGGCGATACGCTGCGCGATATCGTCCGTAACGAGGGCCCGATCGCGCCGCGGCGTGCGATGGAAGTCGTCGCCGATGTGTGCGCGGCGCTCGATTTCAGCCATAAGGCCGGGATCGTGCACCGCGATATGAAACCGGCCAACATCATGATCAACCGCGCCGGTGCGGTGAAAGTGATGGATTTCGGTATCGCACGCGCCATCGCCGATGCCGCCAATCCGATGACCGCCACCGCGGCCGTGATCGGCACTGCCCAGTATCTGTCACCGGAGCAGGCGCGCGGCGAGACGGTGGACGCCCGCTCGGATGTCTACTCCGTGGGCTGTGTGCTGTTCGAGATCCTCACGGGGCAGCCCCCTTTCACCGGTGATTCACCGGTCGCGGTCGCCTATCAGCACGTCCGGGAGGATCCCCGGTTGCCCTCGCTCGTGTACGAGGGGGTTCCGCGGGAACTGGATTCGGTCGTACTCGAGGCCATGGCCAAGAATCCCGCGAACCGCTACCAGAGTGCCGCGGAGATGCGTGCGGATCTGATCCGGGTGCTGGGCGGCCAGAAACCCGGTGCGCCCATGGTGATGACCGACGAGGACCGCACCACCATGCTCGGCCCCGCGGACGGCTCCGGCCGCGGCTATCGCCGGGGCGAAGACGACGACTACGACGACTACGACGACGACGATTCCGGAGGCCGTTCGCGGCGGACGGCCTATATCGCAGCCGGTGTGGTCGCCGCGCTGGTGGCGGCCTTCGGGATCTACTGGATGCTGATCGGCCCGGGTAGCCGGCCCGATCAGGTGGCCGTCCCGGACCTGTCGAACACCACCGCCAGCGAGGCTCAGCAGAAGCTCGATTCGCTCGGGTTCGATGTCGCGGTCCAGGAGAAACCCGACGGCAAGATCAGTGCCGGCAAGGTGATCGCGACCCAGCCGCTGGGCGGCTCTCGTGCCGATGAGGGCAGCACCATCACCGTGCAGGTGTCCACCGGACCGCAGCAGGTGCCGGTACCCCGGCTGACCGGCCTTTCCCAGCAGGACGCCGAACAGGAACTCAACAACGCCGGTCTGCAGGTGAGCCCGGAGGTCAAGCGGGAACCGTCCAGCACACAGGACAAGGACAAGGTGATCGGCCAGGATCCCTCGCCCGGTATCGAGATGGACGCGGGCAGCCAGGTCACGCTGACCGTCGGCACCGGGCCCAAGCAGATCCGGGTCTCGGATGTGGTCGGTCAGCTGATCGACGTGGCGCAGCCGAATCTGGAAGGTGCCGGGTTCAAGATCGTGATCGAGCAGGTCCAGTCCGCACGGCCGCGCGGCGAGGTCCTGTCCACCAGCCCGGCGGGCGGTTCGACCGCCGACGAGGGTTCCACCGTGACGGTCCAGGTGGCACAGAGCGATCGGATCTCGATGCCGAGCCTGGTCGGCCTCACCGCTGCCGAAGTCGTGGACAAGCTGCGCGAGAGCGGCTGGCAGGGCAGTGTGAACCAGGTCCGGCAGATCACGCAGATCACGCTGAACTCCGATCAGGCAGGTAAGGTGCTCAGCCAGCAGCCCTCCGCCGGAACCACGGTCCCGTCCTCGACGACGGTGACGGTCAATACCGGCGTACTGCCGCTGGGATAACCCTGACCCACTCCCGGGGCCTACCTCGAGTGAGCTACCGAACGCAGAAACCGGGCGGCCGTGAATCGGCCGCCCGGTTTCTGCGTCAGACGGCCAGGGAGGCGACTTCCGCTTCCAGCATCTGCACCAGCCCCTCCTCGGGGCGGTCGCCGCAGACCTCCAGCCAGTTGGCCAGCATCCGGTGACCACCCTGGGTGAGCACCGACTCCGGATGGAACTGGACACCGTGGATCGGCAGATCGCGATGGCGCAGAGCCATCACGATCCCGCTCTCCGTGCGGCCGATGACATCGAACTCGGGTGGCAGCGTCTTCTCCACCACGGTCAGCGAGTGATAGCGGGTCGCGGTGAACGGATCGGGCAGTCCGGCCAGGACCCCGGTGCCGACATGGAATACGGAGCTGGTCTTACCGTGCAGGAGTTCCGGAGCCCGGGTCACCGTGGCGCCGAAGGCCGCGCCGATGGCCTGGTGCCCGAGGCATACACCCAGCAGCGGGGTACCGCGGTCGGCGCAGGCACGTACCAGGTCGATACTGACACCGGCGCGTTCCGGGGTGCCGGGGCCGGGGCTGATCAGGATTCCGTCGAAATCGCCGGCCACCGCTGCGAGGTCCGTCAGTTCCGGGTCGTCGTTGCGCCAGACCACTGCCTCGACACCCAGCTGGCCCAGGTACTGCACCAGGTTGAACACGAAGCTGTCGTAGTTGTCGACGACCAGTACACGCATGCCCAAAGATTACGTGTTCGCCGACCGGAACACCCTGCCCGGCCTGCGGTCACCCTCGTTCGGGGTGCCGGAACTCCGCTCGGCCGCCCGCACCGTGCCACTGCCGCGCACGAGTGCGCCGCACCGGCTGGCGAGCCACGCGGTGCGGATCCCCCACCTGCCCGGTACGCGCGGTTCGGCCGCTGGGCATCACACCGATTACCTGGTGGGATAGCCTTGGAATACGACCTGCACGCTGAACACGAGGACATCATGCCCAAGTCGAAGGTCCGGAAGAAGACCGACTACACGATCAACCCCGCCAGCCGCACGCCGGTGAAGGTGAAGGCAGTTGGCCCATCGCCCGTCTGGTACGTCGCCATCATGCTCGGCTTCATGCTGGCGGGCCTGGTATGGCTGCTTGTCTATTACCTCGCGGCCGACCAGATCAGCTGGATGAGCAGCCTCAACGCCTGGAACTTCTTGATCGGATTCGGCCTGATGGTGGTCGGTTTGATCATGACGATGCGGTGGCGCTAGCGGCACCGCGTCCGGGATTACACCGGTGTAATTAATACACACCTGTGGATAAGCCTGTGGATAACTCTCGACCCGGAATGGGGAGGACACCGCGTGCAGTCCGAGAGCGCTGAACCGCGTCTTGCCTGGACAACCCCCTTGCCCGCGCTGATCGCCGCGGCCGGAGGCGGAGTGGTTCTCGCGATCGCGGCGGTACTGACGACCGAGGTGCCGGGCAAATTCCTGCTCGGTCTCGCCGCACTGGCACTCGTCGGACTCGCCGCGCTCGGACTGCGGCAGCGGCCGCGGCTGTCGGTGGTGCCCGGCGAGAACCCGCGGCTGGTGCTCCGCACGCTCACCGGGGTCACCGAGTACACCCGTGATCAGATCCTGCGGGCGCGGGTGGTGGGCTATCGCCGGCTCGGCCGCAAATCGCCGATGCTGGAGATCGACGTGGATCATCTGGGCTACGAACGACTGCTGATCTTCGGACGCTGGGATCTGGGTACGAACCCCGAGGACGTCTACGACACCCTGCGCACGCAACTGCGGCTGCACGGAAGCTCCGCGCACTGAGCGATCCGGCGACCGATGGTCCCGCCGACCCGGCATCCGAGTGCAGAAGCATGTTTCACGTAAAACATACTTCCGGCCCAGCGGGATACCGTGCGAAAAGACTTCGCGTGCCGGGAGTCAGCGCAACGACGAAGACGCCAGCACTATCACCGCCGCGGCCACGACCGTCAGTGCCACGAGCGCGACCACGCCGACCAGCCGGGCCCGCTCCGGTGTCCGAGCCCGCACCCAGCCGGGCAGGAACATGATCCCGAGCGTGGCCAGTGTGCCCGCGGCCAGCCCGCCGAGATGACCCCACAGCGAAATTCCGGGCAGCGAGAAGCTGATGAACACATTGATCGCGATCAGGATCAGCATATTGTTCGGGCTCTGCCGCAGCCGGATCAGGATGACCGTGATCGCGCCGAACAACCCGTACACCGCACCGGAGGCTCCCGCGGTGAGACTGTTCTGGGCCAGCAGCATCACCGCGGCAGATCCGCCGAGCAGCGAGATGAGATACACGGCCAGGTAGCGGGCGCGGCCCAGCACCAGTTCGATATCGCGACCGACGATATAGAGCGCGAACATGTTCAGCAGCAGATGAATCAGCCCGTAGTGCAGGAATCCCGAGCCGACCACCCGGAACAGTTCACCCCCGGCTACCGCCGGTGGGTACATGACCCAGTCCACGAACAGCGCCGACCCGCGCTGGTTGTCCATCAGGCTGCGCGACTGCGCCGCGGTGACGGCGTAGACGATGATATTGAGCGCGATCAGGGTGTAGGTGACGAACGGGACCGAACTGCGTGCCGCGACCGATCCCGATACGGTCCGCACCTGCGGGGTACTGCGCTGATCGGTACGCAGGCAATCCACACAGTGTTGTCCGACCGAGGCCGGACGCAGGCATTCCGGGCAGGCCGGACGACCGCACCGGGTGCAGGACAGGCCGGTCGGGCGGTCGGCGTGCCGGGCGCAGACCTGGGCCGGGGGCGACGGCTCCTGAGGGTTCACCGCGAACTCCGCTGCATCGTCGGACCTGTCCCGCGGCGCGCTCCCGGCCTGGCCGGGCGTGTCGTACTCACGTGCCCATCGTGCCACGAGGTTCTGCGGCCTGTGGGTCGCAGGCTGTGGACTCGGACCCGAGTCCGATGCTCTGACCTGCCGATCTGCGTTATCCGCCAGGCTGTGCCAGAGTTGAGCCATGAGCTCGAGGCCACTGCGTCCATCCGGTCGTTCGCGTTATCGGCTGCTGGCCGCCGCGGCGGTGGCGGCGGCGGGCGGTACGGCGTGGCTGGTGCGCAGCAAGCGCCCGCAACCACCCGATCCGGCTCCGGCACCGCCCCGGATCGGCTATACGCGCAACGGCGCCTCGGTGGCTCCGGCCGATACCGAAACCACCGAGAGCTGACAGTTCTCAGCGACTGACGGTCCGGCGGTACTGCCGCAACGCCAGTGGTACGAATACCGCCAGGATGACGATCACCCAGATCAGCGTGGTCGCCACCGGATGCTGCATCGACCATGCGTTCGAGGGCGTGGACACTGGACCGGTGTTCCCGAACAACTGGCGAGTGGCCTCCGCAACGGCCGAGACCGGGTTCCATTCCGCGAACACGCGCAATGGAGTCGGCAGATCGGTCATCGGCACGAAAGTGTTGGCCACGAAGGTGAGCGGAAAGATCACCATGAAGCTGGCGTTGTTGAACACCTCAGGGGTGCGCACGATCAGCCCGACCACGGCCATGATCCAGGAGATCGCGTAGGCGAACAGCAGGAGCAGGATGTAGGCGAGGACCGCGTCCAGTACCGATCCACGGATCCGCCAGCCGACCACCAGTCCGGTCAGTGACATGACCACCAGGCTGACCACGTTGATCACCACATCGCTGACGGTGCGCCCGATCAATACCGACGACGGAGCCATCGGCAGCGAGCGGAAGCGGTCGATGATGCCCTTCTGCATATCCTCGGCGAGGCTGAGACCGGTGAACGTGGACCCGAACACCACCGTCTGCGCGAAGATGCCCGCGACCAGGAATTCGCGATAGCCGCCCTCCATCCCGGGCACCTTGATGGCGGTGCCGAAGATGTAGGCGAACAACAGCACGAACATGATCGGCGAGAGCGTGCTGAAGATCAGCACATCCGGTACTCGCTTTATCTTGATCACATTGCGCTTGGTGACGGTCAGGCTGTCGCTGATCACCATGGACAGCCGTTCGGCCAGGGCGGGGTTCTCCCCGATATCGCCGACGGTTGCCAGCGCGGTCATCTGCTCTTCCCTTCCATAGCCTCGATTACTTCCACCGCGCCCGCGGGATCGACATCGTCGTCGTTACCGGCTCCGGCCGGCTCCCGCGGCCGGTTGCCGCCCGACTGCGCGTACTCGGCGGCGCCGGCCGCGGATTCCTCGGCCTCGTGTCCGGTGAGGGTGAGGAACACATCGTCGAGCGAAGGCCGGCGCAGCCCTACGTCCTGGATCTTCACTTTGTTGTCGGACAGCTTGCCGATGGCGGCCACCAGCGCCTGGGAACCGTCGCTCACCGGAACCACCAGCCGGCGCAGGCCCGGTTCGAGATGGATATCGCCGTCGGCCAGCGGCGCGAGGGCCTGTTGTGCCACGGCCAGGTTGTCGGCGTGATCTACCGTCAACTCGATGCGGTCACCGCCGACCATGCTCTTCAGTTCGTCGGCGGTACCACGGGCGATCACCTGTCCCCGGTCGATCACCGCGATGGCGTCCGCCAGGCGATCGGCCTCTTCCATGTACTGAGTCGTCAGCAGCAAGGTGGTCCCGCCCGCGACGAGTTCTTCGATGACGTCCCAGAGGTCGAGCCGGGCCCGGGGATCGAGGCCGGTGGTGGGTTCGTCCAGGAACAGCACCGGCGGATTGGCCACCAGCGCACCGGCCAGATCGAGCCTGCGGCGCATACCGCCGGAATAGCCGTGGACCGGGCGGTCGGCGGCATCGCTGAGGCGGAACCGCTCCAGCAGTTCGCGGGCGCGTTCCTTACTGCGCCGCGTACCCATGTGGTAAAGCCGCCCGACCATCTCGAGGTTCTCGAAACCGGTCAGATATTCGTCGACCGCCGCGTACTGGCCCGAAGTACCGATCAGGGACCGCAGTGCGCGCGGGCGGGTGAGTACATCTATCCCGGCGACCATCGCCCGGCCCGCATCGGGCACCAGCAGAGTGGTGAGCACTCGCACGGTGGTGGTCTTGCCGGCTCCGTTGGGTCCCAACAGAGCGGTGACCGTCCCCTCTGGGACGGTCAGATCGAGGCCGTCGAGTGCGCGTACCCGGCGGCCGTAGTGTTTGACGAGACCCTCGGCGACTATTGCGTCGGGCATGATTCTCCTGAATGGGTATGTGTCGAGGACGAGTCTTATATCGCCGGTGGCGGATCGGCCACCGACCTCGGGCGCTTCGGCAACCGTGCCGACACTGTGCAGTATCGTCGCGGCTGCCGACGTTTTCATCCGATTTATCCAGTTCTGCGGCGACCTCCCCGCCCGACAGCGGACCGCACCTCGTACCGGCCTGGTCGGGGGAGCCGGTACGAGGTGCAGCGGCCTCCATATTCACCACAACCGGTCGCCGGATCGCGCGTAGCGCACTACTCGATCCGGCGATGGAGCACGGACGGTCGGGGTGGCCGTGCGCACGCTCACAGTGCACAACGGCATAGTGACAGCGAGGTCCGACAAGCCGGCGTCGGCAGCGCCGCGCAACGGCTCCGGAAGAGTCCCCCGCGGACCCTTGTTCCGCTGGGCGGAATACACCCGTTCAGAAGGTCAATTCGATTGCCCGGCAACAGCTTTGAACAAGGCCGAGATCGAGCCGCCGACCCGCTCAGGGCACTGTGATCGGCGACGGAAAAAGTTCGAAACTCTTGGGCCCCTTGTGCGCGCATTTTCGCGAAATCGCGTAGGATCGGTTCCGTCGGCCCCTCCCCCCCGGGTCGACCTTATGCGGGCCTCGGCTAACTCCCCCCCTTCGCCGAGGCCCGCTCTCATATCCGGGATCCGTCACTACCGCCGCAACGGCCGTGCGATCGCACGGCCGTTGCGCTCCGCGGATACTCCCGGAATCCGACGGCCACGGCGTACCGGCCATTCCCGAAGATCCAGGCGCGATACCCATGGGACATTTGACGCAATGATGAGAGATTTGCAGTATCATCGTCTCATCAGATCGATGCAGTAGATCAAGGGAGATCCGCATGACCGCGTCCGTCGCAGCCATCGACACGCACGCTCCGGCGGAGCGTCGTCCATTCGGTCCCGGCACCCGGACCTGGGAAGAAACCGGCCTCATCACCTTCTCCCTCACCGCGGGCTCGGCCTTTCTCCTGCAGACCATGGAGCCCAGTATCTCCGCGGTGGTCGATGCCCACTCCACCTTCCGCACCGATCCGATCGGCCGCGCGGTGCGCAGCCTGTCCGCGGTGATGATGTGGACCTACGGCGGCGAGGAATCGCTGGGCGAAACCGACCGGCTACGCAAGATGCACACCACCCTCAACACCACCGACGCCAACGGCGTCCGGCACACAGCACTGTCCAGCGGCCCGTGGGCCTGGGTGCTGCACACCGGTACGTTCGCCTTCTCCGAGAACGCCGAATACTTCTCGAAGCGGCCGCTCACCGCCGCCGAGAAAGAGGACTACTACCGCGAAGCCCTGCAGCTGATGCGCAACTTCTCGGTGCCGCCGAAGGAACTGCCGGCCACCTACGCCGATTTCGAGAAGTTCTTCGCCGATCAGGTGGAAAACCACCTGGAGGCCACGCAGACCTCGAAGGACTACCTGAAGGTCATCCGGACCATCGCCCCGCCCACCCAACTGCCGCGGGCCCTGCACCCGGTATGGCGCGCGCTGACCGGCCCCTTCGGCCGTATGCAATATTTCGTCACCGTGGGCACCACCCCGGAAGCCGCACGGCAGAAGCTGGGTCTCACCTGGAGCGAGTCCGACGAACGTAAACTCCGGATCCTCGGCTGGTTCCTCGCGCGGCTGGTACCACTGCTGCCGGAACGGGTGCGCTACTTCCCCATCGCCTACGAGGCTCGCAAGCTCGAACGCGATAAGGCGCGGCTGCGCAAGGTCATCAACGTGCGACCGCTCTGAACGAACAATTCTCCGGCCCCGGATCCCTGGGATCCGGGGCCGAGCCGTGCGTCGGTACCCTCTGCCGGGGACAAGAGATGAGGAGCTGATCATGACCGGGGCGATTTCGATTCCCAGTTACGAGCAGGTCGTAGCGCTTCCCCGCGAACTGGGCCCACTCACCGTCCCGGAGGCCTACCGCGACGAGAACGACCATATGAACATCGCGCACTATTTCGATCTGTGCGTGGCGGCCACGACGCGGGTCTTCGATCGCGTCGGCATCACCGAGGAGTACCGAACCGCCCGGGGCGCCGGATTCTTCACCGGCGAGCACCATATCCGGTACTACTCCGAAACCCGGATCGGCGAAGAGATTTCGGTGTACGCGCGCGGACTGGACCGCTCCGAAAAGGTCGTCCACGCCATGGCGCTACTGGTCAACGACACCACTCGGCGGCTCAGCTGCACCCTCGAGATCACGGCGATCCACGTCGATCTGCGCAGTCGATCGGCCGTCGCGTTCGCCGCCGATACCGCGGCCGCGATCGACCGCGAACTAGCACCCGCGGCCGTGGGCTGGCCGGCGCCGATCTGTGGCGCGATGGGAGTCCGGCGCTAGCGCTTGACCTGGTCACCACCCGCAGCGGTCTCGGGTAGTGCGGCACCCGCCTCGGGCCGGACCGTCACCGCCTCGTGACCGCGAGGCCGGGAGGTGCTGACGAACAGCACCGGCTGGCCCGCGTGCAGGGTGCGATAGCCGTCTGTCTCTATGCACCGGTATTCGACGAATACCTGATCGGTTCCGTCGTCGGGTTTGATATAGCCGAAGCCCTTCTCCGAGTCGAACCAGAAAACTCGCCCGCGTCTCCAGTCCGATCCGTCGATCCCGGGCCCGCCGTATTCCGAAGCAGGCATTACCAGGTCTTCTCCGCTCGTTCCGTCAGGGTCGACACCACCAAAGCTACGCCCCGGCACCGCGAACGTCACGGTCGCGTCGGTTTCGTACCGGGATACTACTGTCGCCTACCGTGACCGAATCCTGTTTTCTCTCTCGAACTCGCGCCGGCTACGACGCGATCGCCACCGCCTACGCCGAACACGCCGAGGGCGAGATGGAGAAGAAGTTCTGGGACCGTGCGGTTCTCACGGCGTTCGCCGAGTCCGTCGGGGACCGCGGACCTGTCGCCGATATCGGGTGCGGGCCGGGCCGCATAGCCGGTTTCCTGGCGGCGCGCGGAACCCGGGTGCACGGAGTCGACCTGTCCCCGGCGATGGTGGCGGTGGCGCGGGAAAGGTTCCCGGATATCGACTTCGAGGTGGGATCGATGACCGCACTCGATATCGCCGACGGAACTCGGGCCGGTGTGGTGGCCTGGTATTCCCTCATCCATATTCCGCCGCACGAACGAGGCGGTGTGCTCGCCGAATTCCGGCGGGTTCTGCGCCCCGAGGGCAAGCTGCTGCTGGCCTTCCAAACGGGCACCGACATCCTGCATCTGGACGAGGGGTACGGGCAAGCCATCTCGCTGGACTTCCATCGGCTCTCGATCGGTGAACTGGCGGGTGCACTCGAAGCCGACGGGTTCACGATCGATCTGCGGGTCGAACGCCGGGCCGAGGACGGGGAGAGAGCTCCCCAGGGCTATCTCATGCTGACGCGCTCGAGTTGATAGGGCCGAGATGATCTATCGAAATGATACTATCCATTACTTTTTCGATAGATATCAAGGTGATCGATCGATGCCCGAGACCCGGCGCTCACCCGCTTCGGCGTATGCATCGAAACGAGAATTGACGCGATCATTTCGATAGGTCACCCTGGTCAGGTGGTGATCAAGAAGAACCCGCTGGGCCCGTCGGGCGATACTGTTCGCGCGAATGTCCTTCGGTATCGCAACCGGATGAACCTCGGCTATGCGGATCTCGCGCGACGGCTCGAGGCCCTGGGCCGGCCGATCCCGGTGCTCGGTCTGTCACGGATCGAGCGGGGCGAGCGCCGCGTCGATATCGACGATCTGATGGCGCTCGCGGTCGCCTTGGGCGTCTCCCCGACGAGCCTGCTGCTTCCCGACTCCGCCGGCGCCGACGAGATCGTCACCGCCACCTGTATCGAGGGCACAGCCGCCGATCTCCTGGGATGGCTCCGGTTGCACACCCCGTCGGCGCATATCGGCAAACCGGCCGGCGAGCGAAACGTTCGCGATGCCATCCGGTTCATCGCCGACGCCCGGCCACGCTGGGATATCGAGAGCCTGACACTGGACAAACTCCC
Organism: Nocardia jinanensis; assembly: GCF_014645735.1. Taxonomy (GTDB): domain Bacteria; phylum Actinomycetota; class Actinomycetes; order Mycobacteriales; family Mycobacteriaceae; genus Nocardia; species Nocardia jinanensis. Next base: position 118,854 of record NZ_BMMH01000010.1, read on the forward strand.
GGGCGTCGGCCACCAGGAGTACGCGGAGGAGATCGCCGAGCGGGCTCGTCTGGCGAATCCCGATGCGGGCCGACGCGGGTAGCGCCGATTATCGCCTCGCCGGGTGCCCGGCTGGGGCACCGCCGACCACCCGGCGCCGGCGAAAACCGCTACGCGGTCAGGAAACTTCGGACCGCATCAGTTCGAAGATCGAAACCGGACGACCGGCCTCTTCGCTGGCGGTCCGAGCGCGGCGCCACCACCCCTGCGCGACACGGGAAAGTGTGGCGTCCACCCCGACCTCGTCGCTGGCATCGATGATGTGCTGCGCACCCGCGTCCATCATCGCGAATGCCGCGAGGTCACCCCAGCCGCCGCTCTTCGCGGCCGCGGCGTATTCGGCCATGAAAAACGGATAGGCCTCGCTGGAACGCTGGGCGTACGGCAGGAACTGGTCGATATCGTGACCGGAGCGTTCGATCACGGCCAGCGCCTGATCGAAGGCGAGCATCCACGGATGGAAGGTGACCAACAGCGCCTGATAGAAAACCTGTGCCACGCCGTCGTCCTCGCCGAGATACTCCTGCGGACTCAGCGGCCGCAGGAGTTCGGCATGTTCCTCGAACACCGCCCGGGGCCCGCTGTAGAAGACGTACGAGGCCGGATGGGTGATGTTGTCACCCGCGGACATGAATCCGCCGGAGAGGAATTCGGCACCGTGGGACCGCACCCATGCGGCGCCCTCGCGGGCGTTGCCCGGCGAATCCGACGACAGGTTGGCGATCACTTTTCCCGGCAACCGGTCGACTGCCCGACCGAGCACGTCGTACATCGCGGCATAGTGGGTCAGGCTCAGCACGATCACGTCGTTGGCGTCGAGCGCTTCGGCTACCGTCGCCGCCCGTTTCGCCCCCAGCGCGACCATCTCGTCGGCTTTCTCGCTGCTGCGGTTCCATACGGTGACCGCCGTTCCGGCGGCCAGCAATGCCCGGACCATCGCCTGGCCCATCGGACCCAGTCCGATGACGCTGACCGAACGGCTGCCCTGCTGAGACATACCGATGCCCCTTTCGATAGTGAGTGGTTCGGGTGTTTCGGCGCCGGTACCGATACTCGTCGGCGCAGGTAGAGTCGGGAAGAACGCACTTGCGGGTGTGGTTGCTTACCGCGAGGTCCGTAGTGAGGTCGGGAGGACGCAGTGACCGGTACCAGTGATACGGATCACGAGATCTGCGGTATGTCTCTGGCCATCGATGCCGTCGGCGGCAAATGGAAAATGCATCTGCTGTGGGTCCTCGGTGCGGGTCCACAGCGATTCGGGCAGATCCGCCGGACGCTCACGGGCGTCAGCGAGAAGGTGCTCACCGAGAATCTGCGCCAGCTGGAGACCAGTGGCATCGTGCACCGCGAGATATACCCCGAAATCCCGCCTCGGGTGGAGTACTCGCTGACTCCGCTCGGTGAGGACCTCGCCGCGGCGCTTCGGCCGCTGGAGGAATGGGGCGACCGGCACCGGGATCGGCTCGGCGCCGCAGCCTGCTGAAACACACGGATCGAGGCGTCCGGAATCGATTCCGGTATCGGAGAGCATGATGCGCCGTCGGTGTTCGGCGGGAGTGGGCACCACGCATCCCCGGTAGGTATGCGCCGAAATCCCTCGGATCACGATGAACCGCTATCCACGAACCGAGTTCATGGACGCGTTGTGGACGAGAGCGGGCCAGAGAGCACGAAAACACCCTCTGACCTGCATATTCAAAAGTGGAGCCTAGGGGAATCGAACCCCTAACCCCTGCCTTGCAAAGGCAGTGCTCTGCCAATTGAGCTAAGGCCCCTGGACAGGCGGACCGTGCCGCGAGTCGCCTGCGAAACAGTAGCGTTCCGGCACGTACACCGTCAAACAAGAATACCCGGGCACCGGTCGGTATATCACCTGCGCAGCGCGCCCACAGCCGCGAACTCCGCCTCCCGTCCCTGCATCTGCTCGCGGTACCAGTTCTCCCGATGCCAGAGCATGAGTCGTTCGTGCGCCCGGCCGACAGGCGGGATCCGCCGGAGGAATTCCACGGCGGTGACCAGCGGGATCCTGGCGATGGGAATCAGCAGCCACGGGAAGGCCCGCGGCATCCGATAGTGACGGCGGGTAGTCGGCAGCGTGTACAGCGCCGAGTACGCCGAATTGATCCGGTAGTTGTAGTGCGCCCGGAGCCTGGCCAGGCCGCGCTGCTCCGGACGGGGTGCGAACGCCGCGGGATAGGACTCGATGAGTTCGGCGCCCTGAGCCCCGGAGTCGTGGGCGCGGGCGACCATCGTCATCGCCATAACGCGAAGCGTGTCGGATACGGTTTCCGGATGCCAGGTCAGCCGCACACCCAGTAGGTATCCCATGTACCTCTGGAAGTGCAGGAGCGCCCGGAACTCCGCGGGGGTCGTCTGGTAGCCGAGCGCCCACAGCCCGAGGCCCGGAATCGTGCTTCCCGCGATCAACGTGAGCAGCTGATAGGTCTGACTGATCGGCAGCCCCCACCGCTCGGTCTCCCATTCCGGATGCCGTTGCACACCCCCACGCACCGAGACGTGCATGATCCGGACTTTCAAAGCCGTGGCCCGCCCCGGCGACCCCGGCGTCAGCAGCGCTCCGGGCCGGGAGACGTCCATCCAGAACCGGCAGGTTTCCAGGAATCGGCGCAATGCGCTGTCGCCGGCATAACCGCCCGCCAGCGAAAGTGGTGTGGCGACCGCGGATTCGGTGTACATCTCCAGCGTTTCGGCCCCTGCGAAGCTGAACAGCACGGTGCCCCAGCGCCGCCAGACCGCGGCGCCGCGTTCGACCAGTTCCGGACGGACCCAGCCGGGCACCGTCTCGAATTCGCCGAACAGCGCGCGCATGGAATCGGGGGCGTCCGGAACTGCGCCGATACCCTCGCGCAGCGCGGTTTCCAGCAATCGGCGGCCGTGGTCGCGACCGCTCTCCCCTCGCATGACCTCCTCGACGAACCGTTCCGCGACCGGGTCGCCGGCGAACATATCCGCACACAGCGCCCGGGCCTGCTCGTCGGTCGGGAACAACGCCGAGCCTGTCACCGCCCGGAAGATCCATTCGACCCGCCGGACCGCCGGAGTAGCGCGTGCCTGCCAGTAGCGAAAGGCGGTCGGGCACCGTATTGCCGCCGGCTCCTCGACCGGTGCCACCGCGGGTTTCGACATCGCTGTTCTCCTCCCCCACGCGGCCGTTCGCCGACCACCCGGGACCGTGGTGGTGCGCCGCGGCAGCGGCGACCACCCGTACTTTTGCGTATGGAAATACAGTACTGGAAGGTATGGATATGCGTGGGCAAATCCGCGCGGCCGGCCGATGGAGGCACCTACCGCCCTCCGCAGCGCGAGCCGGTCTTGATGGGGCGAATCCGTCGAGGCCGTCGACCACCTCCCCTACCATCGGAGTATGAGACTCAGCGCTGACCTGTCGGGCCGATGACGGCGGGTTCGTCCACCGCTTCGCATTCCGACTCGCCCGATGATCGGACGGCCCCACCGCGACCTCGCTCGAAAAAGGCTCGCGCCCAGCAAACCCGTCGGCGGCGCACCGCACGGCTTTCCTATGACGACTGGGTCGACGGCGCGCTGAATCTCCTGTCGCGCGAAGGCGTCGGAGCGATCAAGATTCCGAGATTGTGCCAGGAGCTGGGTGTCACGAAGGGCAGCTTCTACTGGCATTTCGACGATATCGAGCAGCTCATGGCGGCGATGGCCGACCGCTGGAGCGCGGTGCAGAGCGAAACGGTGCGCGAACTGGGCGCCTTCGCTGCGATCCCGGTAGAGGAGCGGATCGAGAAAATGGCCGCCATGCTCGTGGACAAGCGGCACTGGATGGTCGAAACGACGGTGCGGGAATGGTCACGCAGTAATTCGAAGGTGGCCGATGCGGTACGCAACCTGGACCAGCGCGTATTCGAAACCGTCTACCGGACGATGCTGGACCTGGGGTTCGACGAGAACCAGGCCGGGTTGCGGGCGGGTGCGATGGTCTACATCGGCCTCGGCTTGATCCACGGCCGGGACAATCTGCCGACACCGACCACCGAACAGGTGCACTCGGTTATCGAACTACTGGCCCGGCCGTGATCACAGCGACCCGGTGGTCACCGGGTCCGGCGGCAACGATGGAGGACGTCGCCCGCGGCGGGGTCAGCGCGTGGTGACCTCATGCCACAGGTCGGCGTCATCACGCTGGCGCAGCTTGCTGATACCGATGAGAACCGCAGCGACAAGACCGATGGTGAGAACGTATTTCATATCGATAGCTTAGTGGCTCCGCCGTTTTGCGCCCACCGCGGGCCGCGTCCGGTCAGTGCTGTTCACGCAGACTTTCCCGCGCCCGGTTCAGCGCCGTCACGCTCTCGGTGACGATATCGGTCAGCAGTGCGAGTTCGGCGTCGGTGCGCGTCTCGAACTGGTCACCGAGCATCTCCCAGAGCCCTTCGAACATGGGCGCTACCTCCTGTAGCGCCTTGTCCCGCACGATCACCAGCACCCGCCGGCGATCGGCGGGATCGCGTTCTCGCCGTACGAATCCGGCGGTTTCGAGCCGGTCGATCATCGTTGTGACCGCACCCCCGCGAGTGATACCGATACGGTCGGCCAGCTGCCCGGCGGTCTGGGGCCCGTACATAGTCAGGATATTCAGGCAGCTGAGATCGGTGATCCCGATTCCCAGCCGGTTCGCGACAGCCGAATGCAACAGCACGGTCCCGCTGGACTGGGCTCGGAACGCCAGCTGGAGCGCGGTCAGGGTCTCGCTCCGGGTCTTCCCCGATGTCACGGGCAGCCTCCTCCTCTTAATCTCTCTGAATCAGAGAAGCTCTCATATAGAGAATATTCCGGTCAGGAGAACACATCATGAGTACCAAACGAGCGATACCCCTGTGGTTGCTGGTGATCTTCGTCGGCATCCAGTTCGGCGCGGGGTGGTACGAGAAGCTCGGCGTGATCCCACAGTGGGCCGATGCTCCGACCGCGCAAACACATCAGGCGATGGCCGAATCGGGATTCCATCGCGCGGGACGGGCCTTCTGGCCTTTCGTCTCTCCGGTCGTGGCACTACTCGCGCTGATCAACCTCTACCTCGCGTGGCGAACCCCGGTCGACTTCCGACGTTGGTGGATTGCCGCATCGGCCCTCATGGCGTGCTACGCCCTGTCGAGCTACACCTACTTCGTACCGCAGATGCTCATCTTCCAGGCCGAAGGCGCGCAATGGACCCCCGAGCACGTGGAATCCTTCATCGATACCTGGACCACGCTCAACTATCCGCGCATGGTGCTCGGCGGAATCGGCTGGCTGTTCGCACTTCGCGCGCTCTCGCTCTCCGGGCGGACGACCGGCCCGGAAATTCCGGCGGAATCCGCGCCGAGCAACAAAAAACCCGACCCGTCCCGCACGGTGTAACCGGACGTCGGAACAGATCGGGTGTGTATCTGTGGGTCTAGGAGGACTTGAACCTCCGACCTCTTCGTTATCAGCGAAGCGCTCTAACCGCCTGAGCTATAGACCCGCGGGGCTCGTAGCCGAACCGCGATAGAGATTACCCGACCGAATCCTCTACAACCAAAACAGCAGGTCAGATGGCTTAGAGCATACTCGGAAAGCGCCTACGGCCGGCACCCGCGTCGGGCGCCGGCCGTAGGCCGTGAACACCGAGATCAGTCCGGGTCGGCCAGTGTGACCTGGATTCCGCCGACCATATCGCAGCACTGGTTGTAGATGAACGTGCCGACCGTGGCCAGTGCGGTGAACAGGACGACATTGATGAGTCCGATCACCCCGGCGTAGCCGAAGACCGTACCCGCGTCGATCAGCCCCACCGACCCGCTGTCCGGGGACACCATATCGGTGAAGGTGCTGTTGAGCCGCTCCCAGACGCCCATACCCGCGAGCACCATGTACAGCAGCGCGACCGCGATCATCCACACGAAGAACATGGCCACGCTGATCACCAGCGTGATCTTCAACGTCGACCACGGATCGATCCGGCGAACCTGGACGGTGGCGCGCAACGGTTCTCCGCTGAGCACCGCCTGCGGTAGCCCGCGGGGCGCCGCGGGGGCGGACGGGGCCACCGGCGGCGGGGTGTACGGGTTGTGCTGTTGGTGCGGAAGGTGTTCCGCGGGTAGCGGATGCCGGATCTCGGAAAGATCCGGCATATCCTTCACCAGCTCCGGCCGGGCGATACTGCGGGTGGGCCCGTCCAGCCCAACGGATTTGGCCATGGCCGCTTCCTTGCGCGCCGCCTTGGCCGCCAGATCGCTGGTGGTACGGGCATTGGTGACTCCGCCCTGCAACCCCCCGCCCTGGAGCCCGCCGCCCTGGAGCCCGCCGCCCGAGCGCTGCGGCGCCCCGCCGACCGGCATATGCCCCGGCCGTGACAGGTTCGACTGCGGTTCCCGCTGCGGCAGTTGCGACCAACCCTCCTGATACCGGTTGGCCTCCGGTGCGTTGCCGCCCTGTTGATTACCCGCGCCGCCCTGCTGATCGCCCGACCCGCCACCGCCCGGCGGGCCGGAATTCCGGTCCGCCGGGACGTTGCGCGATTCGGACGTGAATTCGCCTTGCTGCTCCTGCTTCTCGGGCTGCGGACCACCGGCGGGCGATCCGCCGGACGGATTACCGCCCGACTGCCCACCGGCCTGTTCGTTGTCCACGGCCTCGCCCGGCCGCTGAGTCGGGCGCGGCGAAATCGGGGACGGGGTGACCCGCTCGGTCACACCGTTCGTCTGCTGCCGCTCGTCGCTCGGCTGTTTCGGAGTGGTCAATGGGAATCCTCGGGTCCGTTCTTTGCCGCCGATATGGGATTACTACTCGGGAGAACCGCCGCCGTCGATCTGCTCGGGCTCGTCGGCGTTACGTGCGATCGCAAGCAAGGTATCGCCCTCGCCGAGGTTCATCAATCGCACGCCCTTGGTCTGCCTACCGGCCTTGCGCACCTGCCGGGCGGCAGTACGGATAACGCCTCCATTGGAGGTGATCGCATACAGCTCGTCGTCGTCGTCGACGATCAGTGCCCCCACCAGGGTGCCACGCCGGATGTCGTACTGGATCGTCAATACGCCTTTTCCACCCCGGCCCTGGGCGGTGTACTCCTCGATAGCGGTCCGCTTGGCGTATCCGCCCGAGGTCGCGACCAGCAGATATGTCCCGTCCCGGACCACATTCAGCGACAGCAGGGCGTCTTCGGCGTTGAACCGCATGCCCTGCACACCGGACGTGGCGCGACCCATCGGGCGCAGCGCCTCGTCGGTGGCCGAGAAGCGGATCGACTGACCCTGCGCCGAGACCAGCAGCAGATCGTCCTCGGCCGAACACAGTACGGCGCCGACCAATTCGTCGTTGTCGCGCAGGTTCACCGCGACGATCCCGCCGCTGCGGTTGGAGTCGAAGTCGACCAGCCGCGATTTCTTGACCAGTCCCTTCTGCGTGGCCAGCACCAGGTAGGCGGCATCCTCGTAGGACTTGATCCGGATGACCTGGGCGATCTTCTCGTCCGGTTGGAAAGCCAGCAGATTCGCCACGTGCTGACCGCGTGCGGTGCGGTTGGCCTCCGGCAATTCATATGCCTTGGCCCGGTATACCCGGCCCTTGTTGGTGAAGAACAACAACCAGTCGTGGGTCGAGGTCACGAAGAAGTGCCGGACGATATCGTCCTGCTTCAGACCCGCACCCTGGACGCCTTTACCGCCGCGCTTCTGGCTGCGGTACAGGTCGGTCTTGGTCCGTTTGGCGTACCCGGTCTCGGTGATCGTGACGACCACATCTTCGCGGGCGATCAGATCCTCGTCGGCCACGTCGCCGTCGGCCGAGATGATCTGGGTGCGCCGATCGTCGCCGTATCGCTCGACGATCTCGGCCAGTTCGTCCTTGACGATCGCGCGCTGGCGTTCGGGCTTCTCCAGAATGTCCTTCAGATCAGCGATCTCGGCCTCGAGCTTGGCCAATTCGTCGACGATCTTCTGTCGTTCCAGCGCGGACAGCCGGCGCAACTGCATATCCAGGATCGCGGTGGACTGGGTCTCGTCGATATCGAGCAGTTGCATCAGGCCGGTACGAGCGGTCTCGGTATTGGCCGACCGGCGGATCAGCGCGATGACCTCGTCCAGCTGATCCAGCGCCTTGACCAGGCCGCGCAGGATATGGGCCCGCTCCTCCGCCTTACGCAGCAGGTAGCGGGTCCGCCGGACGATCACTTCCAGCTGATGGTTCACATACAGCCGGAGCATCTGATCCAGCCGCAGGGTGCGCGGTACGCCCTCGACGATGGAGAGCATGTTCGCGCCGAAGCTGGTCTGCAACTGGGTGTGCTTGTACAGGTTGTTCAGCACGACCTTGGCGATCGCGTCGCGTTTGACCGTGATGACGATGCGCATACCCACGCGGTCCGACGATTCGTCGTGGATATCGGCGACGCCCGCGATCCGGCCGTCCTTGACCTGTTCGGCGATCGCGTTGATGAAGTTGTCGGTGTTGACCTGGTAGGGCAGTTCGGTGATGACGATCGTGGTGCGCCCGCGGACATCCTCCTCGATCTCCACCACACCGCGCATCCGGATGGAACCGCGACCGGTGGTGTAGGCGTCGTGGATGCCCTGGGACCCGACGATCAAGCCGGAGGTCGGGAAGTCGGGACCCTTCACCCGTTCCATACAGGCGGCGAGGGTGGCTTCCTCGTCCGCCTCGTGATTGTCGAGGATCCAGTAGATGGCCGCGGCCAGCTCGTTGAGGTTGTGCGGCGGGATATTGGTCGCCATCCCGACCGCGATGCCGTTGCTGCCGTTCATCAGCATATTCGGCACCCGGCTGGGCAGGACTACCGGTTCCTGGGTCTTACCGTCGTAGTTGGGGATGAAATCGACCGTGTCGTGGTCGATTTCCCGCAGCAGCTCCATGGCCAGCGGGGTGAGCCGGCATTCGGTGTAGCGCATCGCGGCAGCGCCGTCGTTGCCCCGGCTGCCGAAGTTGCCCTGGCCGTCGACCAGCGGGTACCGCATCGCCCACGGCTGCGCCATGCGGACCAGGGTGTCGTAGATGGCCGAGTCGCCGTGCGGGTGGTAGTTGCCCATCGTATCGGCCACCGGACGCGCCGATTTCACATAGCTGCGGTCGGGCCGGTAGCCGTTGTCGTGCATCGCGTACAGGATTCGGCGGTGTACCGGTTTGAGGCCGTCGCGGACCTCGGGCAGTGCACGGCCCACGATCACACTCATCGCGTAATCGATGTAGCTGTTCTGCATCTCCTGCTGGATATCGACCGGCTCGATCCGGTCGCCCGCGCTCTCCGGCGGCAGGGTGGTGTCGGTCATGCAATCTCCTAGGTACTGACGGAATACGGCGGATCACCGCGCGCGCATGCGCAGCGAGTACAACCGCCGCCCCTATACGTCGAGGAAGCGAACGTCCTTGGCATTACGGGTGATGAAGCTGCGGCGAGCCGCGACGTCCTCGCCCATGAGGACGCTGAACAGCTCGTCCGCGGCGGCCGCGTCGTCCAACGTCACTTGACGGAGCACGCGAACCGAGGGGTCCATGGTGGTTTCCCACAGTTCCTTCGGATTCATCTCGCCGAGACCTTTGTACCGCTGGATACCGTCGTCCTTGTTGATCTTCTTCCCGGCCGCCAGCCCGGCTTCGAGCAAACCGTCGCGTTCGCGGTCGGAATAGGCGAATTCGGGGTCGACGCGATGCCACTTCAGCTTGTACAGCGGCGGCTGCGCCAGGAACACGTGCCCATGCTCGATGAGCGGTCGCATGAAGCGGAACAGCAGCGTCAGCAGCAGGGTGGAGATGTGCTGCCCGTCGACGTCGGCATCGGCCATCAGCACGATCTTGTGATACCGCAGTTTCGCGATATCGAACTCGTCGTGGATACCGGTACCGAAGGCGGTGATGATCGACTGGACCTCGGTGTTCTTGAGGACTCTGTCGATACGCGCCTTCTCGACATTGATGATCTTTCCGCGCAGCGGCAGGATCGCCTGGTACATCGAGTCGCGACCCGATTTGGCCGAACCGCCGGCGGAGTCACCCTCCACGATGTAGATCTCGGATTTGCTCGGGTCCTTGGACCGGCAGTCGGCCAGCTTGCCCGGCAGGCCGCCGATATCGGTCGCGCTCTTGCGTCGGACCAGCTCACGGGCCTTACGCGCCGCGACCCGGGCCTGCGCCGAGGACACCGCCTTGTTGACGATGGTCTTGGCATCCGCCGGATTGGCCTCGAACCAGTGCGCGAGATGCTCGTTGCAGGCACGCTGCACGAACGACTTCACCTCGGTATTGCCGAGTTTGGTCTTGGTCTGGCCCTCGAACTGGGGCTCGCTCACCTTGACGCTGACGATGGCGGCCAGACCCTCACGGATATCGTCACCGGTGAGGTTTCCGTCCTTCTCCTTGAGGAGCTTCTTCTCCTTGGCGTACCGGTTGACCACCGTGGTCAGCGCCGCCCGGAAGCCCTCTTCGTGGGTGCCGCCCTCGTGGGTGTTGATGGTGTTGGCGAAGGTGTGCACCGACTCGGAGTAACCGGAATTCCACTGCATCGCGACCTCGAGCTCGTGCCCGGGGCCCTTACCGTTGAACGAGACGACCGAGTTGTGGATCGGCTGCTTCGTCCGGTTGATGTGCCGGACGAAATCCTCGAGGCCACCCGGGTAGTGGTACGTGCGGGTCTTCACCTTCTGCTCGACCGCGGGCTTTTCGCCGTCGTCGTGCTTGGGTGCTTCCGCAGTATCGCTGACCACCTCGTCGGTGATCTCGGTTTCGCTGACCCGCTCATCGGTCAGCACGATGGTCAGGCCCTTGTTGAGGAAGGCCATTTCCTGCAGACGCCGCGAGACGGTCTCGAAGTTGTAGGTCGTGGTCTCGAAGACCGCGGAATCGGCCCAGAATCGGATGGTGGTACCCGTGGCCTTGGTGGGTTCGCCCTGGACCAACTGGCCGGGAACGGCATCCTTGTAGGTCTGGCTCCAGTGGTAGCCGTCGACCTCGATCTCGGCCTCGAGCCGGCTCGACAGCGCGTTGACCACGGAGATACCGACACCGTGCAGACCGCCGGAGACGGCGTAGGAATCGGAGTCGAACTTGCCGCCGGCGTGCAACTGGGTCATGACGACCTCGATGGTCGGGATGCCCTGGGCGTGCATCGCCACCGGGATACCGCGACCGTCGTCGACGACCTGGACGCCACCGTCGGCGAGTAGGGTGACCTCCACCTTGGTGGCATGGCCGGCCATCGCCTCGTCGACCGAGTTGTCCACGACCTCCCAGATCAGGTGGTGCAGACCGCGCTCACCTGTGGAGCCGATGTACATGCCCGGGCGCAGCCGTACCGCCTCGAGGCCTTCCAGGACCCTGATGGAGGAAGCGCCGTAGTCCTGCTTTTCCGATGTACTCGAGCCTGATGCTTTGGAGTCTTTGGCAGCCACTGGTCGGTAGCTCTCCTTACTTGCTGATCCCCGGGACGGCGGTGGGACAGCGCACGTGGGCACGAGACCGATCAGAGGGCTGCACACAACGCGCCGAGGGTATCGCCGCTGATTTACGTTTCCATCTTACTTCGCGGCTCAACTTACAGTGCACCTGCGACACCCCTGACGGCTTCCTGGATGCGAGAAATCGAACCGGCACGGGTCCCCTCGCGATCCGGCCCTTTCGAACCATCAGATCAAGCCTGAGAGTTCACCGAGGGATCGAGGCGGAAAAAGCAGCCCGCGTTCCACGTGAAACCGGGGCCTAGCCGTAGGTGTCGCGCGGCCCACGGCCACGGATATGACGTTGTCCTTTACGCCAGCTGGGCGCCGTCGGGCCGGAGATCCGCAGCGAGCGCACCACACCGGGACCCACCGCCGCGCCGATCTTCGCCAGCAGTTGCGCCTGCAACAGGCGCAACTGGGTCGCCCAGGCCGTGGACTCGGCCGCGACGCTGAGCACCCCGTTCTCGAGACTCACCGGTTTCGCGTGCGCGGCGATGTCCTCCCCGACCACACCCGACCAGTGACCGAACACCGTGCCCTCGGCGACCTTGGTGGACCACCCCCGGTTACGCGCGATCGAGTTGGCGAGCTTGGACAGCGGCTGTGGGTCGCGGTCGTCGGGACGAGCGCCGGACCAGCCGCTACGGCGGCGAGCCCCGGAACGACTGCCGCGCCGCGGCGAAGCCCGGCCCTGACCGACGGATTTCCCACTGGCCCGCGCCGCCGCCCGAGCCTCCTCCAGCGCCCGGCGGGCCAGATCGACCCCGCGCAGCTCCGGCTCGGACGGGGGCGGCGCGCCACCTGGCGTTCCGGGCTGGTCGGTCATCGCTGCTCCACTCACCGATCCGAGTTATCCCCAGGTTCGACCGGTTTTCCTCAGGCTGTGCACATCCGGGGACCGGACTGCGGCACCGCGGTAGCCGAATCGGACAGAAGACCGATTCACAGGGTAAATTCCCAGTTCAAGGTAGGTATTTCGAGTGCCGGTGCCGGTTGTCACCGAGTAGACCCGGACGGTGCCCGGGATGCGGACCGACGACCTGGTCGAACAAGTTATCCACAGGCTGTGGATAACTTGGTTTCGATACCGGACGGAGGATAACGGCCCGGTGTATCGGCTCACTCTACGAATGCCCCGGCCCGCATGCAAGGTGGCGGCGGGCGCGTGTCCGTCATCCCGGCGAATCGCCCGCGACCGCACGCGGCGGGTCACCTCCAGCGGCCGGGCGATCCGACGCGATACCGGATATCCGATGCTCCGGATCACCGGCGGTCGTCACCCGTAGGGTGTCGCCGATCAGTTCGGCAGGGACATCCTCGGGCACCGCGGCGGTGATCAGCACCTGCTCGGCGGCCGCCGCCACGATGGCCAGTGCGGTGCGGCGACGCCGGTCGAGTTCGGCGAAGACATCGTCGAGCAACAGAACCGGCTCGGTCCCGTCGGCCCGCTGTAGTTCGAAGGCCGCGAGCCGCAGCGCCAGCGCGAACGACCAGGACTCCCCATGACTGGCGAACCCCTTGGCCGGTGTTTCGCCGAGCATGAGTTCCAGCTCGTCGCGATGCGGACCGACCAGGCAGATGCCACGTTCCAGCTCCTTGGAGCGCGCTGCCGCGAGTTCCCGCAGCAGGATCTCCTCGAGCAGCGCGGGGTCGTCCGTCTCGGGCGAACGGGCGGGATCGAGCAGTTCGGCCGGTAGGGCGCCGCTGCGGTAGCCGATGGCGGCCGGGCGGGATTCGGGCGCGAGAGCCGCGTACGCCCCGGCCAGATGGGGATGCAGTTCATGAACCAGGCGTAGCCGTTCGGCGAGCAGTACCGAGGCATGACCGGCCAGGTGGCCGTCCCAGACGTCCAGCGTGCCGAGATCCGCGCGCGAGGACCGGCCCGCGGTCTTCAACAGGGCGGATCGCTGACGCAGGACCCGGTCGTAGTCGGCGCGCACACCGGCGAGACCGGGTCGGCGCGCGGTGCACAGCTCGTCCAGGAAACGACGGCGCTCCCCCGGATCACCCCGGACCAGCGCCAGGTCCTCGGGCGCGAACAACGCGGTGTGCAGGATCCCGAGGATCTCACGCGGCCGGCGCACCGGTGACCGGTTGATCTGTGCCCGATTGGCGACGCCGCGATTGATTTCCACGTCGATACGCAGTTCCCGGCCCAGGTGCACCACGTTCGCGCCGGCCCGGGCGCGTTCGGCGCCGGACCGGATGAGCGGTGCATCGGCGGAAACCCGATGCGACCCGAGTGTGGACAGGTAGCCCAGGGCTTCGAGCAGGTTGGTCTTGCCGTTACCGTTCGCCCCCAGGAAAACCGTAGGGCCTGTGGATAACTCGATCTCAGCGTGCTCCCAGGATCGGAAATCACGCAAGGTCAGAGCACGGATATGCACCTGTTCACACCATCCGGGAAATGACAGCCCAGTTATCCACAGCTGTGGATAACTGGGTACGGCGCAGGTCGGGACGGTGGTTTGCGGAAGTATCGCTACCGACTGCCGTTCGCACAGTACAGGGACACCCGCAGTACCGGGCGGATGCGCGCCGGTTCGTCGCTACCGAACCCACGCCCGCTCAGCCCGGGAGCCGGACCGGCATCAACAGGTAGATGTAATCGCTCTCCAGCGCCGGGTATGCCCCGGAATCGAGCGGCTCCGGCTCCTCCGCACGGGCGGGCAGCAGCACAGCCGGGCGACTGGGGGTGGTGAATCCGAAGGTGACCCGCTCCGAGCGCAGTGCCGACAGCCCGTCGATGAGGTATCCCGGGTTGAAGGCGATGGTCAGCGGTTCGCCCCGGAAATCGGCAGTAAGCCATTCCTCGGCCCGGCCGGCCTCGTCACCGCCCGCCGACAACAGCAGTCCTTCGCCGGAGAATTCCAGCCGCACCTGGGCGCCACGCTCGGCCACCAGCGCGACACGCTTGATCGCCTCGGTGAGCGAGGCCACCGCCAATGTCGCGAGCGAAGTGTGCTCCTTGGGCAGCAACTGGCGGAACTTCGGGAACTCGGCATCGAGCAGACGCGTCGTGGTCCGCCGGCCACCGTTGACGATGCCCAGCAGCCCGTCGGCGCCCGCGCCGGACCCCAGCGACAATTGCACCGGCTGATCGGACGCACCCAGCGTCTTGGCGGCTTCGGACAGGGTTCGGGCGGGAATGAGCACCGCGGTCTCGATATCGGTACGAGCGGGCTGCCACTGGATATGCCGCACCGCGAGGCGGAACCGGTCGGTGGCCGCGAGGACGACCTGCGGTCCCTCGATCTCGACCCGGATACCGGTCAGCATGGGCAGCGTATCGTCGCGTCCCGCCGCGACGGCCACCTGACCGACCGCTTCGCCGAACACCTCGACCGCCAGTTTTCCGCTCGACTGGGGTACCTCGGGCAGTTGGGGATAGTCCTCCACCGGCATCGTCGGCAGCGAGAACTTCGCACTACCGCACTGGATCAGTACGCGAGTGCCGTCCACGGAGACATCCACCGGCTTGTTGGACAGCGCCTTGGTGATATCGGCCAGCAGTTTGCCGGAGACCAGGACACGGCCGGGACCGGCGACCTCCGCGGCGACCCGCATCTGTGCGGAGACCTCGTAGTCGAACCCGGAGACGGTCAACCCGTCCTCGTCCGCGACCAGCAGGACTCCGCCGAGTACCGGGACCGGCGGGCGAGACGGCAGACTGCGCGCCACCCAGGCGACCGACTCCGCGAAATCCTCACGCGCGACCCGAAACTTCATGCCTGCAAGGTCCATCGCCCGAGGTGTCCTCTCCCGTTCAGTGTGGATCGACTGCTGTACTGCCCCCGTATATCCCCGCTGTGCCGACTCCGCCACCGGCGCGGGGCGCGGCGGTCGATGCGGCGGCCGAGGATCCGGACCGCCCCAGGAGTCTGGCACGAGCGGCCGACATCAGACCGTACCCCGTTTCGAGCGACCGGGTCGGCTGCCCCTCCGAGTGGAGGATACGTCCTCCGGGGGTGTGCGGGCCAGGCCGGGCGTAGGGAGCACGGCGTATCGGCTCGACCTGCGCCGATGGGCTGTGCACAGCTGTGGATGAACAGCGAACTCCCCCGCCGCGCGGCTCTGTCCACATTCGTCCCCGTTTGTGGTGTGGACAACTTCCGCACCCGGTTCCGGTACCCACCTCTCCTTACCCGTGTCGCACTCGGTGATCGAGAGGACTCCGTGCCGACCGCTCAGCGACCGGGACCGCGCACAAGGACGACCGCGCACAAGGACAGAGCGCCTATCCCGACCGAGCCCGCTGTCTGCGCTACGGATCCTGCGTGCGGGAGCGGCGGAGCCGGTGGATCCGCGATCCGTGGTTCGAGCGCGGACAGGGGTACCCGGCAAGCGTCTCGGTGTGTCGGCTACCGGACCGGCGGTGCGCTCGGTGCAGAGGTGGCGAACGGTTCGCGAAGGTGACATCGATACCCCGCGAAGCTGCTTCGCCGTTGTCCAGGTCTCGTTTCGAGGTTCGTGCGGTCGGACGAGCCGATCGAGACTTGTCCACACAGCCTATTTTCAAGAGGAATTATCTAGATGAAGAACAGGAGTAGTAATAGGCCCTGTGGAAACTGTGGATTTCCCCTGTTCTTCCAGTTCACACCGCGTGTCCGGCTGTGGATGGCTCGAGGATAACTCGAGGATGAATTCGCGGTGGCTGTGGACAGATTTTGTTGTCCACACTGTGTCCACAGCTGGTCCCCAACTTGGTCCCCAGATTCCGGGCACTTGTGCACACTGTGCATGGATCCGTGGATAACCTGTGGATTCCTCGAGGATTCCACAGGGATTCAACAGGTTGTCCCCAACCCTCTGACCGGATCGTGGCTGTTCAGTGGTTGTGGACGAATCAGCCTGTGGAAACTGGGGATAAACAGCATGTGGACAAGTTGCCCCCAGCAGGCTGCTGATCCTGTGGATGCACCAGTGGACAACCTGGGGAATCCACAGGTGTGTATAGCGTGAAACACCAGTTCAGAGCCCCCGCAGCCTGTTAGCGACACACCTGTGGATGGTTCCGACACACCGATGCCGGACAGATCGGGGTTCTGCCTCGGGGAAACCGAGGTAATTCGTCCGCTCGGCGAACCGGATTGCGCCGGTGGCACTTTGCTGTTTCCGGTGGTGGGCCGGGACGGGGCGATGCGGAGTGGGCGCGGTGCAGCCGCAGACAGTTCGGGTGTCGACCACAGGCGATCTACCCGCCGCCGGTGGACCGCGCACCTGCCTTCGATAAGCGGGCGCTCGGCCACGCAGGCACCCGCACGGACGTTGCCGCATCCTCTGGCCCGGTTGAATGCGATGGAACTGCTCCGTTTTCGAGCCGCGTGCTCCGTTTCCACGGGTCTGCCTGTTCACAGCCGGTCGTTGCTTCCCGCGTCGCGCTCGCCGAACCGGATGCGGTACGGGGGATACGGTCGGCCATCCGCCCCCGAACGTATCCGGACGCCGTTGTCCCCGCGTTCAACTCAGCGAGATCGGGCTGAACGGGCCGACCGGGGCCGCGTGAGAAGCGGTGGAAGCGCGCTCAGGCGACGCGGGTGGCGATACCCGGGTAGCTCAGGACGAGGCCCGAACCGTCGTAGACCAACCGGCAGGCGAAATCGAATGCGGGCGCGGTGTAGTCGTAGCACTGGTGACTACTGTCGTCGGTGGCGCGCCGGTATAGCTGTTCCAGTCGTTCGATCGCCAGGTCGGTCGCGCGGACATAGACCGCGGGGGCCGCGGCGGTCATACCGACGGACAGCGAGAGCCGGTGTACGGGCAGTGTGTTGGTCAACGCCGAGGATTCCAGGTCCACATCGAGGCAGCCGTCCAGATGCGGTGCTGCCGAGCCGTCGATCATCCAGTGCCCGGCGCCGTCGGCCTCCAGTCGTACCGACCGCCGTCCGGCTGCCGAACATGCGGTCACGCGCGCCGCCCGCGTGGCCCAGTTCGGATCGATCGTGATGTCGTACTGCACGAACCAGGCCTGTCCGTGCTCGACGGCGGTGGTACAGCCGTCCATCCGGTGGCCGCCGCCATCGTGCCGCAGGTGAGCCACCTCGAAGCCCGACCGCGCCTCCCGGTGCGCCCAGGCCGCGGTCGCCGGGAGCTCGGTGAACGACATGGTTGTCCTGCCTCTCCCGAACCGTCGACTGCTCGGCGGGTCAGCCCCGGTCCGCTCCCGAGGGTCGACTGCGTGTCCACATCGGGACCCCGGCTGTATCGGCCGCCCGGCCGCGTATCACCGCCGCCCCGATCGAACAGATTGCCGACGCAGACCGGGCCGAAGTCATCGCCTCGGTCGATGCTCTGCGCGAACCCGATGCCGGGACCGTCTGCCCGAGAAGGTCACCGGGAGCGCTGTTTGATCCGGGCGGTGAGTTCCTGAACCTGGTCGTACACCCGGCGACGCTCCGACATCTCCTTGCGGACCTTCTTCTCCGCGTACATGACCGTCGTATGGTCACGACCGAACGCCTGCCCGATTTTGGGTAGCGACAGATCGGTGAGTTCGCGGCACAGATACATCGCGATCTGCCTGGCCTGGGCGAGCGGCCGGGCCTTACCCGGGCCGGTGAGCTCATCCATCGAGGTGTTGAAGTACTCCGAAGTGACACCCATGATCGTGGACGCGGTGATCTCCACATCCTGCGATTCGGGCATGAGATCGCGCAGCACGACTTCGGCCACCGATTGATCCAGCGGCTGCCCGTTCAACGACGCGAAAGCGGTGACCCGGATCAGTGCGCCCTCGAGTTCGCGGATATTGCGTTCGACCCGGCTGGCGATCAGCTCCAGTACATCGTGCGGCACGTCGAGCCGATCCATTCGCGCCTTCTTGCGCAGAATGGCGATCCGCGTCTCCAGTTCGGGCGGCTGCACATCGGTGATCAGGCCCCACTCGAAGCGAGTACGCAGCCGTTCCTCCAGCGTGGCCAGCTGTTTGGGCGGGCGATCCGAGGACACCACGATCTGCTTGTTCGCGTTGTGCAGGGTGTTGAAGGTATGGAAGAACTCTTCCTGGATACCTTCTTTGCCCTCGATGAACTGGATATCGTCGACCAGCAGGATATCGGTCTCCCGGTAGCGGCGTTTGAACGCCACCTTGCGGTCGTCACGCAGACTGTTGATGAAGTCGTTGGTGAATTCTTCGGTAGAGACGTATTTGACCCGCATCCCCGGGAAGAGACGCTGGGCGTAGTGGCCGGCGGCATGCAGCAGATGAGTTTTGCCCAGGCCCGAGGCACCCCATACGAACAGCGGGTTGTAGGCCCGGGCCGGGGCCTCGGCGATAGCGACCGCCGCCGCGTGGGCGAACCGGTTGGACGCGCCGATGACGAATGTTTCGAAGGTGTACTTCGCGTTCAGGCTCGCCGCGGGCCTGGCCGTATCACCGGAGTCCGACGATTTCGCGAAGAAGGTCGGCCAGGAATCCCGGACGTTCACCACCTTCTCGTCCTCGAGGTGGACGTCGGGCTCGGGCTCGACCCCCGAATCGCGGACGCTCTCGCGCAGACTGTTGCGATCGGTATCGCGGATCCCGTCCCGTGCGGCGATATCGCCGGGGGCGAGGTCGGGCGCGAACAGGGTGTCCTGCGCGGGCCGGCCGGCGCGCCGCGGCGGCACGATCGGATCGAGTTCGGAGGCGGAGTCCCGAAGCGGGGGCGCACCACGCTCATGGCTGTTGGCTGCCGGGTCGGCGATATCGCCGCGGCTGCCCCCATAGGAATCCAGGTACTCCGCCGGCGGATACTCCCGGTCCCGCTCGTAGCCGTTGTCCCGCGGATAGTCCGTGGCCGGCGCGTACTCGCGCGGGTAGGGCCGTGCGGCGGGATAAGGCTCCCGCCTCGGGTCCTCGGCCTCGTGGGGATGCGCGGGTTCGGTCGGGAAGTCCCCCCCGTGTGGCAGCTCGGGCAGGGTCGACCGGCGTACCGGCTCGCCCCCGATCGGGTCGGTGGTGCGTGGGAGCGCCGGATTGAGAGGCAACTCACCGGTGAGCGGCAGTTCGGCTTCGTGCGAGAAGCCACGCCGCGCATAACGCGGCTCACCGGGCGCTTCCGGAGTGCGCGGGAATCCGGGCTGCGGCGGATATCCGCGGCCGGGGACCTCGCCGCCGTCGGAATTGCGCACGCCGTCGACGGGCCACGCGGGCCCGCTGGGCCCGGTTGCGGGATAGGCGACGGGCGCCGGCCCGGATCGACCGGTGCCGAACTGTTCGGACCGGGGGATGACCGGTTCCGGCCTGCTGGTCATCCGGGCGTGCCGGGCGGGCCCGTTGTCGGTACCGGTGGGCAATGGTGCGGCTATCCGGACTCCGAGGCCCTCCACCTGCGGCCCGAGCCGCCGGGCGAGTGACCGGAGGATGGGTTCGCGCAGGTCACGTTCGATGGCTTCCTGGGCGAGCGAGGACGGAACCGAGAGCAGCGCGAAACCCTGAACAACCATCAACGGTTTGACCAGTTTGAGCCAGGCCTGCTGAGCTCGGGTCACCGCGCCGATGGCACCGTCGGGCGAACCGGTGGTCAACTCCGCGACCACCTCCGGCCACACGGTGGCCAGTACGTTCTGCTCGTCGTCCATCCAGTGTCCTCCCCGGGAGTCGGTTGCTCGGCGCAGACGTCCGGGGCTCGCGGTGCGTCTACTGTACTGGTTCGTCCCAGTGACACCGCGTACGTCCGCACCACCGATCAGCCGTACCCCGTGGATACGGCGCCCCGGAGACGCTGCTCGGAATCCCCGTTCTCCCGGCTGCGGCGTGGCACCTTCGGCCCTACGAATATGTCATCCACAGGGTATTTCCACACAATTATCCACAGGTGGGGACAATCTCAGCGGACCGCCGACCGCAGTCCGCGCTGTGCGCGGGTCGGCGGGTGGTGCCTGGGTCTGCACCCCTGTGCGCCACCACGATCGCACGGTGACGATCCCCGCCGCGAAGCGGGTACCGGGGTCGCGCGGATCGCCACAACGGGGGCGAGTTTGACCCGGTATAACTGGGTAAGTACCCTCGTACAGTCACCCCCCGGCGTGGTGACAGTTCTGTGCTGACCGTTCGCCAGAACCGCGGCGCCGGGTAGACATCGCCAGAATCACCGAAAAGCTTCGGGTGCCGCAGGGCGCCCACCAATTCGAGGAGTGTTCACCGTGGCCAAGGGCAAGCGGACGTTCCAGCCGAACAACCGTCGTCGGGCGCGGGTCCACGGTTTCCGTCTCCGGATGCGGACCCGTGCGGGCCGCGCCATCGTTTCCGCGCGTCGCCGTAAGGGCCGCGGCACCCTCACCGCCTGATTCCCCGTCGAATTCGGTGTCCGATGCCGGGTCCGCCGAACCCCGTGACCCACGCCGCCGGTAGCTGCGCCGCAGCGGCGGCTTCGACGAGCCCCGGGTGTCCGGGTGCTTCCTGAGCCGCACCGGCTACACGATCGTGCCGATTTCTCCCGAACGGTACGGCGCGGCCGGCGAGTGGGAAAAGGTGATCTGGTCGTCCATGTTCTGGTCGGCCAGGTGGATCCGGCAGCGCCTGACGCGCCGGTTCGTTTCGGTGGTCCGCGTTTCGGGCTGATCGTCAGCAAGGCGGTGGGCAATGCGGTCGTACGGCACCGCGTGGCCCGCCGCCTGCGTCATATCTGTGCAGAACTGACCGCCGACATCCCCGCCGAGGTGGATATCGTGATCCGCGCACTTCCCGGCGCCGCCACGGCCGACAGTGGTGAGCTGCGCCGGCAACTGGTGAGCGGGCTGCGCAAGCTCGGTGCCCTATCGGCCGTGACGGTAGCCGGCCGGGGTATTTCGCGATGAACGCCCTGAGCGTGTGCACAGCCACCGTTCGCCGGTGGCCCGCGAATATTCTGATCTTTCTGATCGAGCTGTACCGGACCTATGTCTCCCCCACCCGTATGCCGGTGTGCCGGTTCACGCCGACCTGCAGTGAATACGCGGTCACCGCGCTACGCACCCGTGGGCTGGTGTTCGGACTCGGACTGACGGCCGTGCGTCTGGCCAAATGCGCCCCCTGGCACCCTGGTGGATGGGATCCCGTGCCGGAGCGGCGGCGCAGCGTCAGCCACGACGATCCGCGGACCGAAGCTTGTAAGGGATCACCGCATGCGGTGATCGGTGACACTACCGACGGGAGTGCATAGAGCCGTGCTCGATTTCATTTATTATCCGGTGTCCTGGATCCTCTGGTTCTGGCACCGGGTCTTCGGCTTCGCCTTCGGGGCGGACAACGGCCTGTCTTGGGCGTTGGCCGTCGTTTTCCTCGTCTTCACGCTGCGTCTGGTGCTCTACCGGCCGTTCGTGAGGCAGGTGCGTACCACCAAGCAGATGCAGGAACTGCAGCCACAGATCAAAGAGTTGCAGAAGAAGTACAAAAACGACCGCCAGAAAATGGCGACGGAGATGCAGAAGCTCCAGAAGGACCACGGCTTCAACCCGCTCATGGGCTGCCTGCCGATCCTGGCCCAGGTCCCGGTGTTCCTCGGTCTGTTCCATGTGCTGCGGTCGTTCAACCGGACCGGCCACGGGTTCGGTCAAATCGGTATGGACCCCTACACCAACGCACACACCCCGAACTACGTCTTCAACGCAGACGATGTGCAGTCGTTCCTGAGCGCACGTATCTTCGGTGCCCCGATATCGGCATTCATCACCGCGCCGGCCGACGAACTGCTGGCCTTCGCCGACTACGGCGGTATCCCGAGCAAGGTGAGCATTGCCGCGGTCGCCATTCCGCTGATGGTCATTGCCGCCATCGCCACTCACTTCAATGCGCGGGCGTCGGTCGCCCGGCAGAGCGCCGAGGCCGCGGCCAATCCTCAGGCCGCGTTGATGAACAAGCTGGCGCTGTGGGTGTTCCCGTTCGGTGTGCTCGTCGGTGGTCCGTTCCTCCCGATCGCCATCCTGCTCTACTGGGTCTCCAACAACATCTGGACCTACGGTCAGCAGCACCTCGTCTTCGGTCGGATGGCCAAGGAAGAGGAAGCCAAGCGAGCGGCCAAAGCGGAGAAGCAGGCTCAGAACGCGCCGAAACCCGGAGCCAAACCCGTCGACACCAAGAAGAAGGCTGTGCAGGCGGACAGTGAGTCGGACTCCGGTTCGGTGGAGACCGGCGCTGCGGAGACCAACGGTTCGACACCGGCGAAGCCGGCGGCCAAGGCGGGTGGAAAGCAGCAGTCGGGCCAGCGGCGGTCGAGTGGCCAGAAGCGACCGGGCAACCGCGGCCGCGCCAATCAGAAGCGCCGACGCTGAACCACTCCCCAGACCCCTTGTGATCGTGACTCCGGCCGGGGCGGCCGAAGTCCGGCGAGCAGAAAAAGGAAATATATGACTCTCGAGACCGAAGGTGGGGACGCCACCGTATCCACGACTGTCGTGGAGGCCGAGTCCGATGATGCGGTGATCGACGCCGAAGAGGCGCTCATCGAAGAGGGTGAGATCGCCGCCGACTACCTTGAGCAGCTCCTCGATGTACTCGATTTCGACGGTGATATCGATCTCGACGTCGAGGGTGACCGCGCGGTGGTGAGCATCGACGGCGGCAAGGATCTGACGAAGCTGGTCGGCCACAGCGGCGAGGTGCTCGACGCGCTCCAGGAGCTCACCCGCCTGGCGGTCCAGCAGTCGACCGGTATTCGCAGTCGCCTCATGTTGGATGTGGCGGGCTGGCGCGCCAAGCGCCGGGAGGATCTGAGTGCCCTCGGCGCCGCGGCCGCGCAGCGCGTCCTGCAGACGGGTGCGCCCGAAGAGCTCGCTCCGATGACCCCGTTCGAGCGCAAAATCGTGCACGACGCCGTCGCCTCGATCGACGGT
The DNA here is from genome assembly GCF_014645735.1 of Nocardia jinanensis. GTDB lineage: Bacteria > Actinomycetota > Actinomycetes > Mycobacteriales > Mycobacteriaceae > Nocardia > Nocardia jinanensis. The sequence goes on from NZ_BMMH01000010.1 coordinate 142,142, forward strand.
GTCGCGAGCGAGAGCGAGGGTGTCGAGCCGAATCGCCGGGTGGTCGTCGTACCGGAATGAGGTTGCGGGCCCGAGCAGTAGTCGGGTGCAGAGCGACCGGAGGAGGCCCGGGTCCACGGACCCGGGCCTCCTCCGTATCCGGTGGCCGGACATCGTCGTCGCGCCGCGGCTACGGTTGTAGGTCGGTAGCGGATGATTCCATGCAGACAATTCGCCACGACCATATAGAAGGGTGTTTCACGTGAAACCTGATCTCGGCGATACGGAGGCCGGACCACCGGAATCGCTGCCACCGGCCGAAGCGGAGATGGTATTCGGTGAGCGGTTGGAGTTGGCACGTGAGTACTGGACGGCCCTCGCCACAGCAGGCGTCGAGCGTGGACTGATCGGGCCCCGGGAAGTTCCGCGACTCTGGGATCGGCACATCCTCAACTGCGCGGTCGTCGGTGAACTGATCGGCGAGGGCGCATCGGTGGTCGATATCGGTAGCGGCGCCGGACTGCCCGGGATACCGCTCGCACTGGCCCGCCCGGATCTCCGCATAGTCCTCGTCGAACCTCTCTTGCGCCGGACCGTCTTCTTGAAAGAGTTCATCGACGCGGCCGGTCTCACGATCACGGTGGTTCGCGGCCGAGCCGAACAACCCGGCGTCATCCAAGAGGCCGGCGGCGCGGATGTTGTCACCTCCCGGGCGGTCGCTCCCCTGGCGCGCCTGGCCGAGTGGTCGATCCCCCTGCTCCGCGACCATGGACATATGCTCGCCCTCAAGGGCTCGAGTGTTGCCGAGGAGTTGGAGCGTGATCGCGCAGCGGTGGAGCGAGTCGGCGCCGGTAATTTCTCCGTACTGGAATGTGGGGCCGGAATAGTCACCACACCCACCGTGGTCCTGTCGGCGGAACGGCTGCGGCGCTCTGAGCGTGCGCCGAAGAAATCCGCCAGGCGCGCGGCGCGTGCGGAGCGCCGGGTCGGTCGGCCGTAGAGAGAAGTCCGTCCATCCGTGCTCGGTCCGGCGGTGAATGTTTCACGGGAAACATTCACTTGCCGCCGACTGCGGGATGAACGATCATCCGTCCCGGAGTCCCGGAGTCCCGGAGTCCCGGAGTCCCGGAGTCCCGGAGTCCCGGAGTCCCGGAGTCCCGGAGTCCCGGAGTCCCGGAGTCCCGGAGTCCCGGAGTCCCGGAGTCCCGGAGTCCCGGAGTCCCGGCTGGGGCCCGTGGAGGACGGTCGGGTCGGGGTTGGGCCGATCCTGCGGATTCCTCCCCCGGCGGTCTCCCCCGGTGCCGTGGTGTTCTCGCGGCTTACCCTGCGGATTCCGCACCGATGGGTATCGAGGTTCCGTGCCCAGGGCCGAGCGGGGCTGCTCGATCGGTCCTCACGACCACGACGGTTACCGTCGGTGACCCCACCCGAGCTGGCAGGTGAAGTGCTGCGCCTGCGTCAGGCCGAGCGTCTCGGCCCGGCAGCGCTCGCGCTGCGCACCGGAGTCAGTGCGTCCACCGCCTCACGCCTGATCGCCCGTGCGGGTCTGCCTCGCTTGTTCGAGCTCGACCCGGTCACCGGTGTCGTGATCCGCGCATCACGGCGCACACAGTTGCGCTATGAACACCCTCGCCCCGGCGACCTGCTCCATATCGACGTCAAGAAGCTCGGGCGTATCCCTGAGGGCGGCGGCTGGCGCCTCGATGGCTACGACACGATCAACCACCGTACCGACAGGCGGGTGCGGATCGGGTTCGACTACGTCCACGTCGCCGTCGATGACCACTCCCGGCTTGCGTTCGCCCAGATCTTGCCCGACGAGAAAGGCGGGACCTGCGCAGCGTTCCTGAACGCCGCCGCCTTGTTCTTCGCCGGTCACGGTGTCGAGGTTCGTCGCGTGATGACCGATAACGCACTGAACTATCGACGCTCCCGAGAGTTCCAGTCCACGCTCTCGGCTCTGAACGCGAAACACATCAGGACCAAACCGCATTGCCCCTGGCGGAACGGCAAAGCCGAACGGTCAACCGGACACTGCAGGAGAACTGGGCCTACCGTCACCCGTTCACCTCCAACCAGGCCCGCCACGACGCACTCGCCCCATGGCTGGAGCACTACAACTACGCTCGCCCACACACCGCCTGCGGCGGCCGCCCCCGATCACCCGACTGACACCAACGTCATGACCGAGTACAGCCGCCGGAGTCCCGGCTATCGAAGCGAAAAGGCTGCGCACCCCGTCTTCGATGCGCCCATGGCTGTCTGCCGGGTGCGGAAGCATGGATCCGCTGAGCGCATCGCGCGGACCAGGTCTGCGCCGCGGCGGCTCGATGGCCGGAGCTCGATGGCCGGAGATTCAGGGCGGCCGGTTTCGGGAAGCGTTCGTCGTGCATCAGCCGGTACTGCGGTCGTGGATGTACTGGCGACGTAGGTCCGCTCGGGCTACCGGGCGCGCCTGTCACCGGACTTCAACGCCCCGATCCTGAGAATCTCTCGAACGGGCGGTGCGCCGACAATCTTCGGCAGGCAGGGTGTGTGAGCCTCTTCGTGCGAGACGGGGCAGCGCCGCCGGAGTTTGCGCGCCGGCCGTGCGTATCGACGGAACACTCCCGCGCGGGTAGCGCAATGCCGATATCGGCCGGGATCCGCGCTGGTCGCGCTCATCGCGCCCGGCGGAACGGCCGATGCGAGCGAAGGTGGCCGGATCGGACTCGGTCAGAGGGGCGCAGCCGCACGGATCAGTCGGAGGTCGTCGTGGACGAAACGGTCGGCGTTGCATCGGCTCCCCCGGCACGTTTGGCGTAGTCCGCTCTGGCGATCAGCTCCAGCACGTCGCGTGGCACATCGAGACGATCCATTCGCGCTTCTTCCCCGGTGCGGTGGTCCTGTGAGTCCCTGGTGTGGTTTGAGCTGTCGGCCCGGCGCGGCCGGCGAAGTCGGCCCCCGGTGCACTCTGTTCCGTTGCCGCCTTTGGGTGCGGCCGACGCGGGATCGGGGCTCCCTGGTGTTGCCGCCGGGATCCAGAAGTCGATGCGATCCGCGGTGAGGCCGCTGATGCGGTGGACGCGCTGGCGTTGATGGGCGGATGTGGGGCGGCCTGCGCGGGCGAGTCGTGAAATGGCGCTGCCGGTCGAGGCTACGTGGGTGTTTGCTCCCCACGCTTTTCGACTCTGTTGATGTCGTGGGCGCCGTCGACGTCCACTTGCCCGGTGTCACCCCGCCTACCTCCCGGAACGTCACTGTGACAACTGGGCTCGTAACCCGGGGTCCATGTGTAGCGTGATGGCCAGCGCGCTGACCGCCGAGGCTGGTCATTCATCGGTCTCTGCTCCTACTCCGCAAGCCGGAAATCGGCGACTCCAGACGGGATATCACGGTTCTCCGTGAAACTCATCGGGACAATGGCGAGAGGCGGTAGCGATCGTTTCGGCTCAGCCGGGTTATGGTGCGCATCCAGAGGTGGTGGCGTCATTTCTGCCCCGCGCCGACGAAGCCGCGGTGTGTACCCACTGGCCTCTTCGTGAGCCGCGCATCGATGTTTCACGGGAAACATCGATGCGCGGATCGGTTGCGACCCCACGATTTGGGTCCGAATCCGGAAAAATTGTGCGTGTCATGGGCGCGTCGCCGCGATTCAGCTTTCTTATCACGCCTGCGGCTGGCAAGCTGTTGAGCGTCGGGCGTGAGCGTCGGTGCCACGTAAGGAATCTTGGTGTTGCGACGGCAAAGCTCCGCTCGGTCGACTGGCGGCTGAGTGTCAGCGTCGGAGGAGGTAGCTTCGCATGATCACGCATGTTGCGAAGCCGTCCGGTCCGTTCGCAGACGCCGAGGTCGCCGTGGAGCGTGATTCGACTCAGTACAGCTTGTTTCGACGACACGGCGCCGACGTCCGTCACGCCACGTGATCTTGCAGTTCTCGCGTTAGGAGCGGTCTATGTCGAGCGGTTCAGCGAATGTTTCACGGGAAACATCACGCGTACCGGGAATGCTGGACGGCAGCAATATCGGCCCGGAAGCCTTCGGGAGTACGCCGTATGGGCATATCTCCCCTACCGAAACCCCGATCGCTGCCGAAGCGCACCGCGCGAGCCAGCTAATGCACCCAGGAAAGGTGACAGTGCCGAAACCGCATGAGCAACGCATCATCACCGTGGCCAACCAGAAGGGCGGAGTGGGTAAGACCACGACGACGGTGAATCTAGCCGCAGCTCTGGCGCACCAAGGGATGAAGGTGCTCGTGATCGATCTGGATCCGCAGGGTAACGCCAGTACTGCTCTCGGGGTCGAGCATCATTCCGGTGTCCCGTCCACTTACGAACTACTGATCGGCGAGATCAAGGTTCAGGATGCGATCCAGCAGAGCCCGCACAGCGATAACCTGCTCTGCATTCCGGCGACAATCGATCTGGCCGGTGCGGAGATCGAACTGGTCTCGATGGTGGCCCGGGAGGCACGGCTCAAAGGAGCTATCCAGGAAGCCAATATCGCGGGCTACGGCATCGATTACGTCCTGATCGACTGCCCACCCTCGCTCGGTCTGCTCACCATCAATGCGATGGTTGCTGCACGTGAAGTCCTGATTCCTATCCAGTGCGAGTACTACGCCCTCGAAGGCGTGGGGCAGTTGATCCGGAATATCGGTCTTGTGCAGTCGCATCTCAACCCCGAACTCCATGTGTCGACTGTGGTGCTCACCATGTACGACGGCCGCACCAAGCTGGCGGACCAGGTCGCCGAAGAGGTTCGCAGTCACTTCGGCGATGTCGTACTGCGTTCGGTGATCCCCCGCAGTGTGAAAGTCTCCGAGGCCCCCGGATATGGGATGACGGTCCTCGATTATGATCCGGGCTCCCGTGGTGCCTTGAGTTATCTGGATGCCGGGCGGGAGATGGCTGCACGCGGTGCGGTGAAGAAAGTCGCGTCAGCAGACGGCGCGGAGTGAATGACGCGAAGTGAATGGATCGGGTGTGTGATCGGTCGTGGTTGTGGACGCGGGCAAGGGAAAGGGTAGGCCGGTGAGTCAGTCGAAAAAGGGTGGACTGGGACGCGGTCTTGCGGCATTGATCCCGACGGGACCGGCGCCGGTCGCAGCGGGATTGGGCACCGAGGCGGCCAATGCGGTGATAGGTCTGGATCCTGGGCCTCGCCCCGCGTCCACCTATCTGCATCAGGTGCCGGAGCCGGTGGAAGTGCTGGACCTGGCACCGGCGGGTGACGCGGTGTATCGAGAGATCGCGCCGGACAAGATCGAGCCGAATCCGAAGCAGCCGCGCCAGTATTTCGACGACGAGGCACTGGCCGAACTGGTGCACTCGGTCCGTGAGTTCGGGTTGATGCAACCGATCGTGGTCCGCGAGCTGGAGCCCGGTGCCGGCCGCTATCAGTTGATCATGGGTGAGCGTCGCTGGCGGGCTTGTCAGAAGGCCGGGCTGGAGATGATTCCGGCCATCGTCCGGGAGACCAATGACGATGCCATGCTCCGGGACGCACTGCTGGAGAATATTCATCGCGTCCAGCTGAACCCCCTCGAAGAAGCGGCGGCTTATCAGCAGCTGCTGGAGGAGTTCGGCGTCACTCAGGAAGAGCTTGCGACCCGGCTGGGCCGGTCCCGGCCGGTGGTGACCAATATGATCCGGCTGCTGAAACTGCCGATTCCGGTGCAGCGCCGGGTCGCGGCAGGGGTGCTCTCCGCCGGGCATGCGCGGGCGCTGCTCGGTCTGGAAGGTGGAGCGGACGGGCAGGAAGTGCTGGCTGCTCGAATCGTCGCCGAGGGGCTTTCGGTGCGCTCCACCGAAGAAGCGGTGAAGCTGGCGAACCGCGAACAGGAACCGCTCAAACCGCCGGCACCGAAGCGGCCGCCCATCCACTCTCCCGGTCTACAAGATGTTGCCGATCGATTGTCCACGTCGTTCGATACTCGAGTTTCGGTGAGTCTCGGTAAGCGGAAGGGCAAGATTGTGGTCGAGTTCGGATCGGTGGACGATCTGGAACGGATCGTCGATCTGATGATGCAATCCGCACTCGAGAATTGAAAATTTGCCGCGTCGACCACGCGAACTCTCCCCCGGAGATGAAACGTCACTGTGACATGAACGGAATCGGGGCGTCGAGCGTGACGGCGGACATCAATCGAAGATCATGGTGACGCGAAATGAGGCGGGTTCGCTTGATCGCATATTCTGGCTGTCGAGAAAACTATGATGCGGCGTGAGTGTAGACGAATCGGATAGCTGGAGGCTGAGCAGAGCGGTGTCGACCAGCGTCACGGGACTAACCCTGGAGAGCATCAGCCGGCTACCGGCGCATGCCCGCCGCTGTGTGTTCTGGGAAATGGATCCCGCGGTGGCCGCGGACTCCTGTGGGTTCAGCGATCCGGTATTCGAGAAAGAAGCCTGGATCTCCACGGTCATGCTCGAGTGGGGGTCGTGTGGCCAACTCGCGACAGTCGACGACAAAACCGTCGGGTGCGCTCTGTACGCACCACCGCGGGTCGTCCCCAGGTCGGGCCTGTTCCCTACCTCGCCGGTGAGCCCCGACGCGATACTGCTCACCACACTCGGCACGGAGTACCCCGACCTGGATGGAGATATCGCCTACCGTCTGGTGCAGGGGGTGGTCACCGATCTGATCCGGCGAGGCGTCCGGGCCCTCGAAGCATTCGGTATCCGGGGGGCCCCATCGAGTACAGCCCTCTCCGACCGACCCACCGGGACCATGCGCCTGATGGAACGGATCGGCGCGCCCGACCGCGGAGCGCGACGGTCAAGTCTGGAATGCAGTCCGCAGAACTGCATGATCGAATCCGATTTCCTGGAGGAAGTCGGATTCGAGGTGGTGGCACCGCATCATCGCTTCCCGCGGCTGCGGCTCGAACTCGACTCCGACCACGGCTGGAAGGAAGACGTCGAGCACGCTCTCGATCAGCTGCTCGCCGCCGCGTCCATGACCGTGCCGACCCGGGTGCTCACCCTGTAGAAGCCGCGCGGCTGAGGAATTCGCTATCCGCTGTCGGCGGCGGCGAGTTCCTCGGCCAGTAGTTCGGCGAAAGTGTATGTACCGGTGGGTTGGTCGTCCTGTCCGAGCAGGTAGAGGCGTTTCACCGAGATCAGTATGGCTTCGGCGATGACATCGCGCATGCGCGGGCTGGCCAGTACCGACGCATCGTATTGGTTGGTCACGTAGCCGAGATCGACCTGAACGGTCGGCATCTTGGTCAGTCGCAGCAGGTCCCAGGTACGTGGATGGGTGCGGCAGTCCTGCAGGGAGGTCCGGGCCACCACCTCGCGCTGGATGAACCCGGCCAGCACCTGCCCGATCATGGAGACCGAGCCGTGTGAATTACCGAAATAGAACCCGGCTACGCCGTTGGCCATGGGACTCGAGTTGGATGCACACCGCAGCGAGATCATCAGATCGGCATCGAAGGCGTTGGAGGTTTCCGCGCGTTCCACATCTGTCGGATTGCTCCCCCATGGGCGGGACAGGAACGTCTCCATCCCGGTAGCGGCCATCCGGCCTTCCAGCCGGCTGGCCAGATCCCACAGGACTTCCGATTCGTACACGTCGCCGAACTCGGTGGGTACGGAGCGGCCGCGATCCTCTCCCCCCAGACCCGGGTCGATAACGATGCGTTTACCGGTGAGCTGTGGACCCGCCCGGTGCACCACTTCCTCCTCCGCGATCCGGTGCGGATTGCCGCCGGTGACCCGGGCGCCGAGCAGCTCCAGCGAGCGCAGGGTGTCCGGACCGCAGATACCGTCGGCCGACAAGCCGATCTCGCGCTGGAACGAGGTGAGACCCTCGTGGGTATGCGGACCGAAGAAACCGTCCACCCGGTGCACGTAGAAACCGAGGTCCTGCAGCCGGCGTTGCAATGTCGCGACATCGTCACCGTAGAGCGGTGCGGAGAGTTGGTAGATGAGGGTTCGGGCACCCAGGCGGTACGACGCTTCTTTCAACGCCCGGTAGGTGGCCGGACCGACAGTACCGTCGACCAGCAACCCGCGGTGCTGCTGGAACGCACGCACCGCGGAGTCGAGCTGATAATCGAAGGTGGCTTCGGTGTCTTTCCAGTATTCGCCCGCGCTATCGGTGTCCACGCCGTTGTGCGCGTGCAGGAACCCCAGACTTGCCAGGGTGCTCCGAACCTCTGCTACGGCTGGACCGGTGTCGCCGTGACGAAGTCGGTGCATGCGTGAGGGCCCTTCCTTCCGTCAATCCCGGGTACCCACTCATGCGACGGCCTACACCCTCGCACGACGGAGCGTGGTCGATTCTGTCAGACCCGGACCGGAATTCGACAATCTTGGTCAGGGCATAATACGGCGCGTCGCCGTGTCACGGCCGCCTGTTGGCGTATTCGAGACGTCAGATAACGCCGTCGAGTTCCCGCAGGAGAGCGGCCTTGCCCTTGGCTCCGACGATCTGTTTCACCGGCTTGCCACCGGCAAACAGGATCATAGTCGGGATGCTCATCACCTGATAATCGCGGGCGGTCTCGGGGTTGGCGTCGATATCCAGCTTGGCCACTGTGAGTTTCTCGCCGTGCGAACCCGCGATCTCCTCCAGGACCGGGGCGACCATTTTGCACGGTCCGCACCAGGTGGCCCAGAAATCGACCAGCACCGGCTTCTCGCTCAGCAGTACGTCGTCGGCGAACGACTTGTCGGTGACGGTGACCGTATTGGTGCTCTCGGACATGGATGTTCTCCTTGATCTCCGGGCGTGACTCGCCCGCGGGTCAGTTCGCTACGGCGACGTCGATCGACTCGTCGGCATGCGGCAGCGTATTGCTGGTGATATCGCCCTTTTCGGCGAGCCAGCGCTCGGCGTCGATAGCGGCGCGGCAGCCCGTACCGGCCGCGGTTATCGCCTGCATGTAGGTGTGGTCGACCAGGTCACCGGCGGCGTAGACGCCCTCGACAGTGGTCTGGGTACCCGGATCGCGCACCTGCACATAGCCCTCGGCGTCCAGATCGACCTGGCCGCGGACGAGTTCGCTGCGCGGATCGTGGCCGATCGCGACGAACAGGCCGGTGGCGGCGACCTCGGAGGTTCCACCGGTCCGGGTATCGCGCAGCGTCAGCGAGGTGACGCTGGTTTCGCCGTGTACCCGCACGACTTCGGCGTTGAGGTGGAAGCGGATCTTCTCGTTGGACTTGGCGCGTTCGAGCATGATCCGCGAGGCCCGGAATTCTTCGCGACGGTGCACGATGGTGACGCTGGCGGCGAATTTGGTGAGGAAGATCGCTTCTTCCATCGCTGAGTCACCACCGCCGACCACGACGATATCCTGGCCCTTGAAGAAGAAGCCGTCGCAAGTGGCGCACGCGCTGACGCCGCGGCCGAGGAGATCCTGCTCACCGGGTACGTCGAGGTAGCGTGCGGCCGAGCCCATGGCGAGGATCACCGCATGCGCTTCGTAGACGTCGTCGCCCACGGTGATCTTCTTCACCGGACCACTCAGGTCGATCGCGTCCACATCTTCGGTACGGATATCCGCGCCGAAGCGTTTTGCCTGCTCACGCATCTGTTCCATGAGGTCGGGGCCCATGATGCCGTCACGGAAACCGGGGTAGTTCTCCACCTCGGTGGTGGTCATCAGCGCGCCACCGAACTGAGTGCCCTCGAACACGAGCGGCTGGAGTTCGGCGCGGGCGGCGTACACGGCTGCGGTGTAACCGGCCGGTCCGGAGCCGACGATGATCAGGTCGCGAACTGGCGTGCTCATGGGACCCTTCCAGAAAAGCTAGCGGGGACGTTTCGGTCAACAACAGCGTAGACGCGCTTTGTTCCCGCTCTCCCGCCCCTGGCGGATGCCGCTGAGCGCAGCCCCTTCGGCAGCCGACACATGGCCGCAGCGCGCGCGGACGCACGCCTGTGGGCGGCAGTTCAGCAGAGACCTCTCTGGTCCGCCCATGGCCGCGGTGAAGGCGGAGGTCGGTATCCGGTTCGGCTTGCAGGCCGGCGCATATATGCAGGACGCCGTCGATTCGGCCGCCGTCCCGTCGCTTGGTGGGTGCAGTTGGGTGGAGCCCTCCGTACTTCGCGCACAGCCGGAGCGAAGGTGGAGGTACGCCTGGTGGGCCGCAGTGGGGCGGAGCTTCCATAGCCCGCGCATGACCAGAGCGGACCCGGTGGTACGCAGGGAGCGCAGGGCCGGTGCGTATGCGGTGGTACGCAGGGAGAGCAGGGCCGGAGCGAATGCGGTGGTACGCAGGGAGCGCAGGGCCGGAGCGAATGCGGTGGTACGCAGGGAGCGCACGGCCGGAGCGAATGCGGAGGTACGCCTAGCCGATATCGGTGGGGGGCGCGAGGACTTCGGGGTTGCCGGGCCCGCAACCGGGGCCGACCACCAGCGCGGTGATCTGGGCTCCGTTACGCCCCCCGACCAGGATGAGTACCGCTTCGCGGCCGCGGAAGTCCATATCGGCGGACCCCAATACCGGGCGGTCGATCCCGGCTGCCGCTACACACGCTGTGAGGGCGGCGGGGTCGGCGAGCCGGCCGCGGACATCGTTGCGGCCGAGAGCACGCAGGGCCACCGCGGTATCGAGCTCGGGGCCCGGTTCGGCTCTGTCCGAAGGTGGAGCGGCTGTGGGAGTGGTTTCGCGATCGGAATCGCCGACGGCGAAGAAAGCGGCGCCGGCGGCGACCACGATCACCGCCGCGGCGGCCAGTGCGGCTGCGATCGGACGCTTGCGGCGGCGCGCGTCCAGTGAAATCGGGGCGGCGCCGGAATGCTCGGAAAGTGTTCCGGGACCTGCGTTCCCGAAACGGGTGGCCGCGGGACCGGGAGAGGGTTGCGGGAAGTGGTAGCGACCGGGTGCTCGGCCATCCAGCGGTTCGGTGACTTCGACCGACGCCCTATCCCGTCCCGAATCACCCACCGGCCCGCCCAGCGATTCGGCCAGCGCGTTCAGACGTGCGGCGATATCGCCGGGGATCGGGCTGGTTATCCGCTCCGAGCCGCGTAGCGCGGCCAGGGAACCCCGGATCTCGTCGAGCGAATCCAGATAGCGTTTGGCCTCCGGGTCGCGCTGTGCCGCGGGCCACAGGCGGGCACCGAGTTCCGGATCGATATTTCCGGCGTGCAGATCGGCGAGCAACTCCTCGGTGAAAGGAGGTTGCGGAATAGGGCTCATGACCTGCACACCTCCAATGCTGCTACTGCGTCCATCTGACTCGGGTACCGATCCCTATGGCCGGTGGTTGTGTACTCCCTCGGGTACATACCGTTCGGGAGGAAAAATGTGTCACTGATAATGACGCGGCGGGCCTACATTTGGTTCCTCTCCACGTGCAGAGAATCCAGTTCGGTCTTCAGACGCTGCCGTGCCCGCGCACATCTGCTCTTCACCGTGCCTACCGGAACGCCGAGCAGTTCCGCGGCGTCCGCGACGCTGTATCCTTCCACGTCCACCGCGACCACTGCCGCACGCTGGTCCGGGGGAAGCTGAAACAGCGCGCGTTCGAGCACGAGTGAGATATCGACCCGGCTGTAATCGTCGGATTCGTCGGATATTTCGGGCCATACCTCCGGCGGCAGGAATGTTGCGGGCCGGGCGCGGTTACGGCGGATCCGGTCCAGGCAGGCATTGACCACGATCCGGTGCAGCCAGGTGCGGACGCCGGATTCCGCACGGAACGAGCCGGCGTTGCGGTGCGCGGAAAGCAGCGCCTCCTGCAGAGCGTCGGCCGCGTCCTCGGGGGTGTAGCAGACTCGTACGGCGGTCTGCCACAAATGATCGTTGTGCCTGCGGATCAGTTCGGCGAAGGCGTGCGGAGCTCCGTTCGCGTGCGCCCGCAGCAGATCTGTATCGGTTGTCGTATCCAGCCGGGATTCCCCTGTTCCCACCGTGCCGGTCCCCGTTGTCCCCGCACGACCCCCCGCGTTCAGTTCGGACGACAATAGCCAACCCCTTGGACAGCGCTCACGACAGCAACGACGGTCGGCGATTCGGCACCGAAAGCCACTGCGAGAAGGCAGCGTGCGGAATCGTACCCCTGATCCCGCCGGGCTCCCTGCTGAGAGCGCGGATCGCGATCATATCCCGGCAAACGATTCGGCGGCAACCGATTTCGTCCCGCACACCCGTGTTACGCGGGCGTGCGGGACGTAGCCGGTCAGGGTTTCGCTTCGAATCCGAGCTCGGCGATGGAGCTCTGGAACTGCGCACCCGAATTACCCAGCCCAGTGACCCAGATGAGGACGTAACGGGCCGCCTGATCGGTCTGGATCGGTACTTCGGTCACCCCGTCGCCCAGGACCGCCGTGCCGACGAGCTGGGTCTGGTCCAGTGTCGCCGCCTCGGTGGGCGAGGTACGGATCTCGACACTGGTACCGGGGGTGGACGAGGTGATCGAAACCTTGGTCAGGGTTGCGGGGCTGGGCAGCGTCGCCAGCAGGCCGACGCCCTTTTTCAGCGCCGGGAACTGCTGGAAATACTGATCGGTGCTCCATGAGGTCGCCGGGTCGCCGTCGGTCGTCGCGGCGGCGCCGGAAGGATCGTCCGGCGTGCCCTCCGGGGAGAACACGACGACCCCACTGGCCGGTACCGGTGCGCCGTCGGCCGCGGCGGGCGCAGCCGACGGGCTCGCCGGGGTCTCCGAGGCATCCGGTGCACGGCTGGTGGTGAGACCGATGATCTTCTGCTCATTGAGCGGCTCGCTGGAGCTACCCGGGGCGAAAACGCTGACCAGCCACCAGATGACGATGCCGACGACCAGGGCGGTGAGGATGCCCAGGGCCACCATGATCCACATCATCCGCTGCGATTTCTCGCGTTCGGCGGCGAGCAGTTCCGGATCTGCCAGTGATTCGTCGGCCGGGGCGGGCGCGCGCTGACCGAGGCGCAGTACGGGAATGAAATCGGTCTTCTGGTCCACGACCGAGGCCTGCTCCAGCACATGCTGGATGGTGGCCGCGGTCCGCACACCCTTGTTCGGTTCCAGCGACCGCACCGCCACCGCGGAGATCTCGAACGGGACCTCGGGACGGATCTGGCGGGGCTCGATCGGGGTGCCGTCGGGACCGAGATCGGCCGGGTACAAGCCCCCGACCGTGGCGGCATTCCCGCTCATCCCGCCCTGACGCAGCGGCCAGCGGGCGGTCATGAGGGCGTACAGCATGGCGCCCAGACCACGTACGTCGCTCTGCGGGTCGGCGTCTCCCAGGGTGCCCGGGAAGGCCAATACCGCATCACCGGACGCGCTGATACGAATCCGGTCCGGATGGTCGATGGACAGGGCTCCGCCGCTGCGATGAGCCATTTCGGTGGCCGAGGCGAGGACGCGGATGGCCCGAGCCGCGCCGATCGGCGACGGGACGGTTTCGGCCATTTCGCGCAGCGAGCGACCGGGAGTCCATTCGGCGACCACGATGCCGCCGGAACTACCGCGCACCACATCCAGCACCCGGGCCAGGCCGGGCGAATTGATCCGGCCCAGACGTAGCGTCCGGGAAAGGATCGCCTGCGGGCCGTCGTGGCCGGAATTACCGGCATCCTTCTGATCGGCGTCGACGAAGGTCAGTGCGACCTCACGGTCGAGTTTGATATCGAGCGCCTGCCAGAACCGCAACCCGCGCGCCCCGCCGTGCCCGGCCAGCAGCCGGTAACGGCCACCGGCCACCGAGGCACCGGCGATGAGTTTCGGCCCGCGCTGGACCCGGCTGGACTGGGTCATCGGCGGCACCGGGATCATGCCGGTGTCGTAGACCGGATCGGTGGCCGAGACCGTCGAACCGGTCTGGTGCAGATGCTCTTCCGAGAACTGTTCGCCGGGGTCCTCCGGTTCGTATCCTTCGTCCGATTCGCCCGCGAAACCGGCGGCTTCGTGATCGGGGTAGTTCCCCGAATCCGGCCGCTGGTCCGCCGGGTAGGCGGAATCATGCGTGGACGGTCCTCCGCCCACGCGCTGGGTGTGCGGGCCGCCCGGTTCCGTCTGCTCCGGGGGAACATCGGTGGACAGGCGACCGCTCGCCGGATTCGAGGAAGAATCGGCGGCTGGGCGCTCGCCCACCGCGTCGTCGCTCACCCTCGGACCTCCTTCGCCCTGGTATGCCGCAACTTCCGCGGTCCTGCCTCTTGTGCTCGTCTGCCGAACAGGGTACGGGAACTGGCCCGAGCCGGTGCGCTCAACCGAGTCCGGCCGGATTACCGGCAGCACCATTGTGCTCTGCGCGTCCATGGCCGAGTCGAAGCCGGAGTACGCCAGATACGGATCCCGGCGGTGCAGGATGCGGGTGGCGTACTCGTCCTCGGCGGGTCCGAGGTCGATATCCGGGGCCGGCGGGGTGATGCCGAGGCGCCGCGAGATGGCGACGGTGATGGCGACCACCTCGGGGATACCCGCCAGGCGCATCAGCCCGAACGCCACCGCGAACATGACGATCCCCGTGATGCCGACCCGGATGAAGGAGCCGGGACCGCCCAGCGATTCGGTCAGGCGGTCCAGTCCCATGACCCGGTCCGCGATCAGCATCACCGCGCCGCCGGCCAGCGAGGCCAGCAGGACGCGGCTGACCGTCCGCCCGACATTGGCCATCCGCAGATCACCCAGACTGCGGTGCAGCAGGTAGCCACCGATCACCGCGCCGGTGGTGAATCCGAGACCGGTCGCGACGCCGAGGACGATCACGACCTGCTGGCTGCTGTCGGCGATGAACGGGGCCAGCGCCGAGAACAGGATCTTGATCGTGGTGATCCCCAGAATGATCCAGGTGGGTGTCCAGGCCTGTTCGCGGGCGTAGAACACCCGCAGGTGGATCAGCACCAGCGAGTACGGGATCAGGGTGAACGCCGAGAAACTGACCGCGGTACCGAGCCGGGAAGCGTCCTCGGCGAACCGGGCGTAGCCGAACAGCGCATCGCCTACCTGCGGACCGGCCACCGTGAGGAACGTGACGATCGGGATCAGCGCGATCATGGTCAGCCGAGTGGCGGCCGAGAGATCGTCCACCACCGCGGGGGTGTCGTCGTTGGCCGCGTTACGGCTGAGCCGGGGCATGATCGCGGTGAGCAGGGTGACGCCGATGACGCCGTAGGGCAACTGGAGCAGCAGCCACGCGTTCTGGTAGATCGCCGGGCCCGCCTCGTCGGCCTGCGAGGAGATATTGTTCGCGAAGATGCCGCCGATCTGGCTGATCAGCACGTACAGGATGATGGCGCCCGCCATCGTGCCGAATTGTTTGAGCCGGGCATCCATACCCCACAGCGGGCGCAGATCGATACCCTGGCGGCGGATCGCGGGCAGCAGGCTGGCGGCCTGCACGATAACGCCCAGGGTCACACCGCACCCCAGGACGAGCAGTTTCGGATCGCTCATCCGTACCGGGTCCAGAGTTATCTCCCCGGGGGTGAGCGCGTACAGGCCCAGAACGACCAGTACCACCACGTTGTTGAGCACCGGTGCCCACGCACCCGGTTTGAACGCTCCCCGGGTGTTGAGGACGGCCGTGAACAACGCGGACAAGCCGTAGAAGAGTACGGCCGGTACCAGCAGGAAGGTCAGCGCTGTGGTGAGCGCGGTGTTGACCTTGCCGTTCTCGGAGACGAAGACATGGGTGGCCAGGATAGGCGCGGCCGCGGTGGCCAGGAGCGCGGCGGTGGCCAGGATCACCGACGCGGCTGTGACCAGGCGCCGGATGAAGGCGGCGCCGCCGTCGGGGTCCTCCTGTTCGGCCCGGACCAGGGTCGGTACGACGATCGCCGTCAGTACAGCGCCCAGCACCAGCTCGGCGATCATGTTCGGGATGAGACTGGCGGAGGTGAACGAACTGGCGATGGCCGGACCCAGCACCGCCAGCAGGAGCAGCTGTTTACCGAAACCGGTGATTCGGCTGATCAAGGTCGCGATCGCGATGGATCCGGAATCCTTGAGCAGCTTGACCTGACTGTTGCTCGCTTTCTCCGGGATCGCCGCCGGTTTCTCCGCGACGGCGACCGCGGACATGGGGCCGGTTCCCGTCCGGCCGCGCGCGGGAGCCGCGGCAGCAGGAGCCGCTGTGGGCCGTCCGGCTTCGCGGCCCGGCGATACTTGCCGGAACGGCTGGGAAGGCGGCGCTTGCCGCTGCGGTGGGGCCTGCGGATGCGGCGGTCGGCCCGGTGCGGCGGACGGCTGCCCCGGTCTGTCGGGCCGCACGCGAGGCTGCGAATCCGGTGCCTGCGGCGGGCGGGCCTGGGACGGCGCCGGTGGCCGCTCCTGCGGGCCCGGACGCCCCGGCGCCGGCCCACCGGGCGGCGGTTGCATCGGCCTCATCCGCTGCGCGGGGAACGGTTCGGAGGGCGGGCCCGCGGTGGGTGTGCCACCCCCGGGTCGGGGCCGCTGCGGGGGGCGCCCGTCTTCCGGGCGACCCTGGGCCGGCGGGCGGACGCCGGGAGCGGAGGGCCGGCCTTGGACAGGGGGCACCGGCGGACGGCCGGGTGCCTGTTGCGGCCGGGCCCCGGGCAGGGGTGGTACCGAACCCTGCCGGGCCGCCGGAGGCGCGGGGCGCCGTTCCGGGGGCACTGCTGGGCGGGCGCCGGACGGAGGCGCGGGGCGCTGCTCCGGGGGCACTGCTGGGCGGGCGCCGGACGGCGGGTTCGCGGGCCGACCGGGCCCCGGATTCCGGGGCACACGCGGATCCGGGTTCGGCTGGCGGGCGGGTGCGTAGCGGTCCTCCCCAGGATGCGGACCGGGGCGCGGGCTCGGCCGTGGACCGGGCGGGACGGCCCGATCCGCCGGACCACCGGGCCGCTCGGGCCGGCGCATCTGCGGAGGCGGCTCCCGGAACGCGCCGGGGCGTTCGCGGTCGAGCTCCGGATCACCCTGGTGACCGCTCATATCCGTCTCCGGGCCGGGAGCTCGATGCACTCGCTCCCACGGTGCGCTGGGGGGCCGGCGGGCTCGTGGACCGTCGGGCTGTCGACCGGGCTGCTGCCGATGAGCGGAGGATTCATCGTCGCTCATCATGCCTCCTGTATCGCCCGGACTCCGCGTGGCGGTTGTCCCCTGTGTCGCGTCGAACACATTGTCTCGGCGTCAACGCGCGACGAACCGTGCGGTCCGTCGGCGGTGGCGCGTCCGACTGCGCACCGACACCCGGACGGATCTCCGGACAGCCGATGCGCACTCTCCATCTTCCATGGGACGCGGGTCCTGGTCACCCTCCCCCGGCCGTGCGTACGGCAACTCGCCGCCGTCGGCCCCGCCGAACGCGGGGATCCGCGGCTAGACGTGTTCCCGGCTCCGGGCCTTCCGTCCGGCTGTCTGCTGGGCCTGCATACTCGACTCGGGCCCGGAACGCGCACGCCCACGGCGGCGGGCTCGGCCCAGCCGGACGACCCGCTGCCGCAATCCTGGATCGATACCTTTGTCGGCCGGGTCGCGTTTGCCGTGAAAGCGCCGCCACAATCGGCGTCCGGCCAGCAGGAACAGCAGAGCCGCCGCGCACGCGGTGATGATCGCGAGAATCTGACCGTAGGCGTTGGATCGCACCGAGATCGAAGTGGCGTACCCGAGCGGCACCCCCTCCGGAGTGCTCAGCGAGATCGGCACCACGAGCTTGCGGCTGTCACTGACCTCGGTCGGGATCTGGAAGGACCGGGTGCCCCGCGGGGGCAGCAACTGCTCGCCGATATCGGTGATCTTGGTTTCCGGTGGGGCATCGATCCGGAACCGGATCCGCACCGAGACGGGCAGATCGTTGCGGGCCACCAGCAGCAACGGGCTCGACTCGGAGGCCAGCGTGTACACCCCGCCGGGCGGCAGCACCGATACCGAATGGAAGATCTCGTCCACGGTGGACGTCGCTTTCTCGATCCGGCGCTGGGCGAAGACCTCGGCCTGCGCGGTGGGCCCGCCGCGCCGGTCCGACAGCGACAACGCGCGCACCAGATCGTCGCGCAACGGGTCGAGATAGGCGCGGGGGGTCGGCGCCGTTTCGGGCACCTCCACCATCGCCTGTAGCAACTGGGAGATCCGGTGGGACTGGTCGCGGGCGGGAGTCGCGAAATGTCCGGGCACCGCTTCGACCACGGCCTCCGGCAGCGGTGCCAGCTGATACGGGACGGCATCGGGCGCCTGACCGACGAGATCGTCGAACGGCCGCGGATCGACCAGCTTGTTCTCGACCAGCAGGTCCAGCTGCCGCAGCAGGGCGGCGGCCTCGTCACGGTTCGCGCCCCACTGCTGCGGCGGCATGATCAACTGCGAACGGGGGCGGCCCGGATCGGATTGCAGCGCTCGCCACGACACCGCCCCCAGTGCGTCCTGTAGGCGCGCGGTACGGGAATCGTTGGTCACCGCGTAGCGCGCCGATTCCGGCACATAGGCAGGGGTGGGTGGATTGGAACCGACGCCCGCCAGCGCGGCCGCGGGCCAGATGTCGAAGGTCGCCACTCGCAGCGCCGGATCGGCCGTCGAGGCGGCGCCGCCGCCGGCCTGCGAAGGCGCGGCACCCGCCGGGGTCTGTTCCGGGGGTGGTGTCCCGGCGCCCGCCTGCTCACCGTCGCCGGCAGTGTCCCCGGCGGGCACTGCCTCCGGGGTGCCGCCGGATTCCGGCGCCGGGGTGGACGGTGGAGTCGCGCCGGCCACACCGGGCAGCCGCACCACATCCGGTACGGCCGCGTACGGGTCGCCGGCACCGCCCTCAGGGGCCACCGCGTTACCCGCCAGCACCGCCGTCCCGAAACCCTGCGCCTTCAACAGCTGCGCCGCGCCCTGATCCAGGTTGCTGGCATCGGGCAGACTCACACCGCGGACGGACCGGGTGTTCAGAATCGAATCGACTATCGAAGCGGGCGCATCCAGCGCCCGCGCGGTGAGTGCGGGATCCGCGGCCGCCGCCAGCGCCGAGATATCGACCTGCGCGAACGGCAGCGCCACCGTGCACATCGACGACGCCAGATTCCGCAGCCGATCCAGCCAGGCCTTAGCAGATTCGGTGCCGGCCCCGGGCCGAGTCGCGCCATCCGGGTCCGACGGACTGGCCAGCACTCGATAATCGCTGGTCATGGCCTGCACGGTGAGCAGTAGATCTGGATCGATCGCCAGACAGACCGCCGACGACGGGCCGTCGTCGGCCCGGTCTTCGCCGAACACCGACTCCAGCGCCCCCACCAGCTCGTCCAACCGGCCACCCCGGCTCACCGAGGCGGCCAGCTCATCATCGGTCAGCTCGACCTCCCGATCCAGATCCCCGGTCTGCCCGGCCACCATGCGGGGACGGTCGGCCAGCGGCCACAACAGGGTGGTCTGCACCGGCGGGGTCGCGGGAGCGGGAAGCGGCGGAGCACTATCGTCCGTGGCCGCGGGCAAACCCAGCACCGGCAACAGGAACCGCGCATCGTCCAACCGCGCCTGACCGCCGTAGTCCGGGGTCCCGTTCACGTTCAACAGCAGTGGATACACACCGGGTTCGGTGATGTTCAGCGATGTCCCCGCCGCGTCCCGCAGCGGGACGGTCATGGTGAACTGCTGGCGCTGCCCCGGCTCCAGCCGCACCGCCACATCCTGGAACGGCGTCGGGAAGTCGTAGTTCACCTGATCGAGCTTCAAACTCGTCCGCAGCTCACTGGGGTCCGATACCGCCCGCGCCCGCTGCACCCGTACTGCCACCTCGTCCACGCCGCGGTCACCGATATTGGTCACTGTGCCCGCCACTGTCAGCACCGGCTCACTCTGGGTGGTGACAGTGCCGGGACTCACCGAATCGAGGGACAGTTTCAGGAACTGCGGGGCCGAGGTGTCCTCGGCCGAGCCCGTCGGCTGGGCGTGCGCCGGGGATCCGAGCAGCGCGGGCAGCGCCGCCGAGCCGAGGATGGTCAGGATCACGAGCATGATCCGACTCAGTCCACGCATCATCGCTTGCCGGTCTCCATCCGGTCGATCAGGCGGTTCGCCACCTCGGCCAGCCTGCGCTCGTCGGCGTAGGCCAACCTAGAGTTCAATTCGCTCAGCGGTACCCAGTCGACCTGGGTGACCTCCACATCCGCGTCGGATAATTCACCACCGACCGAACGCAGCAGAAAATGATGCACTGTTTTGTGTACCCGTCGACCCTCGGTGACGAACCAGTAATCGATACTGCCCAATTCGGCGACCACCAGGCCCTGGATACCGGTCTCCTCGGCAACCTCACGGATCGCCGTCTGTTCCGAGGATTCACCCTCTTCGATATGTCCTTTGGGCAGCGACCATAGCAGCCGGCCCCGGCGGTCGGTACGGCCGATCAACGCGGCACAACGCGCTTCCGGCGGGCCGTCCAGACCATCGACGACCAAACCGCCGGCCGAAGTCTCCCGCACGGTACGCATACGAGGTTTCGCCGCACCACCGGCCGAACCACGGCGCCGCGGCTGGCGGCGTCTACTGTTCGCACGATCGGCCGGAGACACTACGCAATACTAGAGCAGTGTTTATTTGCGCCGCCTTCGGCGGCGCTGGGCGGGACCCTATTAACCCCGGTTCTTCACTCCGGCGCTCAGTCGCTTCACTCCGGCGCTCAGTCGCTTCACTCCGGCGCTCAGTCGCTCCGGAACCGGGGCGGGCCCCGCCGCTGAGGTGGGCCATTCGGAGTAGACGGAAGGTTGTGCGGAGGTGAGCTTCCTGGAGGAGTGAACGGAGTTCGGTTTTCGGGATGTGGTGCCGGAAGGGAAAGTGAAACTGTTCGTATCGGCGTTGTGTTCCTGGCGCTGCCGGGTGGCGTCGCGAATTACTTGTGAGACTCGGCTGCCGGTGGACGCAAACGGGTGCGATGAGTGCTGCGCGGTGACGGTTCGGACCGGGTTTGCGAGGCCGGCCCCTCGGCTGACCGCGGAGAACGCCGAGCCGAGCAGACGGGCGGTGCGCTGGCGTTGTCGGCTTGCGTCGGGTGCCCAGGTAACCCGGCCCGCGTCGAGTTCAGCGGGACACTACAGCCGCCCCGCCGCCCAGGCCTCGAAGCGCATGTACTCGAGGCGCGAGGCCCGCAGCCTGAGGTGGGACTTCAGGGGCCGCAACCCCGTGCGCCGGACGCGGGTAAACAGGCACAGTAAGGTTCTGCTGTGGTTTCGACCGAGTCCGACGACGTTGTGCAGGATCGCCGTACCCGTTTGCTCGCGGCGGCCGCTATTACGCTGGGTCGGCTCTCCGATGTACTGACACCTCTCGGGGAGATGTTCGCCGCGCACGGGTTTCAGCTGTATCTGGTCGGGGGCAGTGTGCGCGACGCCGTGCTGGGGCGGCTCGGGACGGATCTGGATTTCACCACCGACGCGCGGCCGGAACAGGTGCAGGAGATCGTGCGCGGCTGGGCTGATCAGCTGTGGGATACCGGGGGGCTGGCATTCGGGACGGTGAGTGCGGCCAAGGACGGGCAGCAGCTGGAGATCACTACGTTCCGCAGCGACACCTATGATCGGGTTTCGCGTAATCCGCAGGTCAGCTTCGGTGACACATTGGAAGGCGATCTGGTCCGCCGGGATTTCACGGTGAACGCGATGGCGGTGCGGATCGCGGTGGACGGGTCGCTGGAGTTCGTGGACCCGCTGGACGGAATGGCGGCGCTGCTGGCCGGGGTCCTGGATACACCCGCCGCGCCGGAGGACTCCTTCGACGACGACCCGCTGCGCATGCTGCGGGCGGCGCGGTTCGTATCGCAGCTCGGTTTCGAGGCGCATCCACGGGTTCAGGACGCGATCACCGAGATGGCGCCGGAGATCGATCGGATCACCGCGGAGCGGGTGCGGACCGAACTCGACAAGCTGATCGGTGGCGCTCACCCGATCGACGGCATCAACATGATGTGCGAAACGGGTCTGGCTCAGCGGGTGCTGCCGGAGGTCCCGGCCATGAAACTGGAGATCGACGAGCACCACCAGCACAAAGACGTCTACTGGCATTCGCTGACGGTGCTGGACCAGGCCATCGACCAGGAGGAAGGCGACCCCGATCTGGTGCTGCGGTGGGCGGCACTGTTGCACGACATCGGGAAACCGGACACCAAGCGCAACGAGACCGGTGGTGGGGTGAGCTTCCACCACCATGAGGTGGTGGGCGCCAAGATGGTGCGCAAGCGGATGCGCGCGCTGAAATATCCGAAGCAGTTCACCGAGGACGTCGCCCGGCTGGTGTTCCTGCATCTGCGGTTCCACGGCTACGGCAAGGGACAATGGACCGATTCCGCGGTCCGCCGCTACGTCACCGACGCCGGGGACCTGTTACCCCGCCTGCACAAGTTGGTGCGGGCCGACTGCACCACCCGGAACAAGCGCCGTGCGGCGGCTTTGCGCTCCACCTACGACGATCTCGAAGTACGGATCGCGCGACTGCAGCAGCAGGAGGATCTGGCCCGGGTACGGCCTGATCTGGACGGTAACGCGATCATGGAACTGCTCGGGCTGCCGCCGGGGCCCGAGGTCGGACGGGCCTGGCGATACCTGAAGGAACTACGTCTCGATCGCGGGCCGCTCACCCGGGACGAGGCCGAGCAGGCGCTCGAGCAGTGGTGGCAGACCCAGAAATGACCCAGCCGGTCAGAAAACGATCAGCGTGGTGCCGGCCACGATCGCGGAACGGATCTGCGCCAGGTCGAACGAACCGCTGACCGGCGCCAGTTCGATCCGGAACCGTACCTGTGCGCCGTCACGGACGGCCCACCGCACCCGAGCGCCCCGCGGTAGCTCCCCCATCGGGATGGGGCTCAGGGTGCGCCACCGTCGCGGTACCGGAAGGCCGGACCAGGTGGCACGGCGGACCTGTAGTTTCAGCACATCGTCGGTCACCGAGGCGTCCAGTTCGGCGGTGATCCGTTTGCGGCGGTGCACCGCGCGGACGAGCCCCAGTTCGGTGACCGACAGCTCCCATTCGTGCTGGCGGTTCGCGAGCCAGTCGACCACGGCGTCGAGGCCGACTGTGCCCTCGATATCGACCCGGCCGGCGCGGACCCGGGTCGGCATGCCGGGAACCAACCGGACCTCGTGCGAGATCACCGTGACCTCTTCGACAGGCCGTTCGTCCCAGCGGAGTTCCCGCAGCGCGGCCTTGGTTTGGAAATGAGCGCCGCGGCGGCGCACCTTCAGCACGTCCAGGGTCCCGGTCAATCGATGTCCGAGCAGTGTCGCGCTGATCTCCTGCCCGCCGAACCGGCTCAGGATTCCTTCGCTGAGCACGGTGAGCAGTGTGTCGGGCAGCAGCGCTGTGACGGTGCCGGCGCCGAGATCGGCGACCGGTTCCACCCAGGCGGTGGTATAGCCGACCCACTGTTCCAGCCAGGACTGCTCGAACAGTCGTCTGCCCAGCTCGACGGCCCGCAGCGCGGAGAACGGGGAGGCCGATCGGGGATCGGAGTAGGCGTCCATGATCACCCATGAGCGTACTGGTCCGGAGGGCCCGTAACCATTCGGATGTCGTCTGTTCAGCGGGCGGCCGAACCCGGGTGGATGAAACCGGTACTCATCCCGCGATACTCGGCCGCGCTGACCGGCAATGGCCGCGAGGTGTGTCCGGTTCGGGTAGGTTCACTGCAGCGATGGGACTCGACAGGAGACTGCGAACTGCTTTGAAATACGCGGCGCGGCGGGATCGAACGAATCGTTGCGGGCTCGTCCTGCTCGGTGTGGTCCTCGTCGGGTATGTGGCGGTGCCGGTCCCCGCTCGTTCCGCACCGCATCCGTGGGCCCCGCCACCGGTGAACGCGTGCGGCGAGACCGGATTCGATCCGCTGGCCCGCGAACCCGATCCGGCGGCGCCGCCCGCGCCGCCGGTGCAATTGCCTCCACGGATCGATATCCCGATCCCGGTGCCGCAGCTGCAGCCGGTGCCCGTCCCCGATCCGCCGCTCGACAACACGCGGATCACACCGGATCCACTGCCCGCCGACCCCTGCCGGAATCCGTGTCCCGATATCCGTGACACGCCGAAACCACCGGAGCCGGGGCCGGAATCGGAGCCCGGCGAACCGGCGCCTCCCGCGGCTCCGGACAGTGGCTCGGCGAGCGGAAGCGGTTCGGGCAGTGGATCCGGTTCCGGGGTTCCGTGGAGATTGCCCGAGATCCGGATCAACCCGGAGATCGAACCCATCCCCTACCCCGTGCCCGGCGGTGCGGGAGATCCTCCGCAACCGGCGCCGCCACAGGTGGTGCACCCCGCCGAACCCGGCCCGGTCGCGCCGCCGGTCGCGCCGCCGCGGGTCGAATCGGCGCGGCTGGTCGAGCAGATCACCGGGCCCGGGTCCGGGAACCGGACCGATATGCGCTGGCAGGTCGACGGCACCGACCTGGGGCTGATGTGGGAGACGAAACCGGGTGAGGTCGCGGTCGTCTTCGGCGACACGTTCGGCAAGGGTTGGTCGGCCGGCGGCGTGGGCGATCCCGACGACGACTGGCGCAGCAATGTGCTGGGTTACAGCACCGATCGCGATCTCTCCGACGGATTGTCCCTCGACACGATGGTCCAGGACAGCCGCTGCCATGCCGCCGAACTGCTGGGTAGTCGCAAGATCAAGAACTGGGAGACCACCACCATCCCGACTTCCGGTTTCGCGCTGGACGGCCGGCAGTACCTCAGCTTCATGTCGGTGAACAGGTGGAGCCGGATACCCGGTATGTGGTGGACCAACTACGGCGGTATCGCCTACTCCGACGACAACGGCAGCACTTGGGTGAAGGACCAGCACGCCCGGTGGGAGAACCTGTTCGGGCTCGGACGGTTCCAGGTGGCGGCCATGGTGCCGCACGGGGACTACGTCTATATGTTCGGCACACCCAACGGGCGGGTCGGCGTGATCGGTCTGGCCCGGGTCCCGAAGGGCGAGGTGCTGAACAAATCGGCGTATCAGTACTGGGTGAACGGCACCTGGGCGCCCGCGGCGGAGAACCAGGCGACACCGCTGGTGGCGGGTATCGCCAGTGAATTGTCGGTGCGGGTCGATCCGGGTACCGGGCAGTGGCAGATGAGTTATCTGGACCCGGCGCGCGGCGCGATCGTCCTGCGCACCGCCGCCGACCCGCAGGGAACTTGGACCGAATCCGTCCAGCTCGTGTCGACGGCCGACTATCCCAAGTCCTACGGCGGTTTCCTCCACCCGTGGTCCACGTCGCGGGACCTGTATTTCACGCTGTCCGCGTGGGATACGTACAACGTCTATCTGCTGCACGCGCAGCTGGCTCCGCCGGACGGGTCACCCGCGTCGTGACGGTCGCGGACGCGCGAGTTCAGCCGGGCCCGGCCGCGTGGCGGAACCGGATCCGCTGACCGGGCCGGGCCTGCGCCATCCGGTCGATATCGGCGTCGGCGACCACCGCGATCACCGGATAACCGCCGGTGATCGGATGGTCGGCGAGGAAGATCACCGGCTGCCCGCTGGGCGGCACCTGCACCGATCCGAGTGCCATACCTTCGGTGGCGAGTTCACCGGAAAAGGTCCGGTGCAACGGCGGCCCGCCGGCCCGGTCCAGGCGCGCGCCGACGCGGTCGGTATCGGCGCTCACCGTCCAATGCCCCGTGAACAGGGCGTCCGGGTCGGTGAACCAGTCGTCGCGGGGGCCGGGTAGGGCGCGGATCTCCAGCGTCCCGGGTGGTCCGGGCTGCGGGGCCTGGTCGATATTCGGCCAGTCGCGGGGTTGTGGACCGATGGGGAGGGATTCGCCTTCGCGCAACGGCGGCGGACCGATACCCGACAGCGTGTCGTGACTGCGGGAACCCAGGACCGGCGCGACGTCCACTCCCCCGCGCACCCCGATATAGCTGCGCAGTCCGGACCGGGCGAAACCGAGCCGCAGCCGCCGACCGGGTTCGAGATGCAGCACGCTCGCATGGCCCACCGGGGTCCCGTCGACGGTGGCGGGGGCAGGGGCTCCGGTGACCGCCACCAGCAATGACGTTTCGGCTCGCAGGGTCAGTCCGCCCAACAGGACCTCGATCCCGGCCGTCCCCTGCGGGTTTCCCACCAGGCGATTCGCCAGCCGCAGCGCCCCACGGTCGGCCGCCCCCGCGGGGCCGACCCCGGAATCGAACCAGCCCGGCCGACCGAGATCCTGGACGGTGGCCAACGGGCCGACCTGTTCGATCACGATCATGGGGCGGCATCCACATCGACGAACCGCACCCGGGCGCCGGCGCGGACGAGCGCGGGCGGGTTCCGGTCGGTATCCCATATGGTCAGATCGGTGGTGCCGATGAGCTGCCAGCCGCCCGGAGTCTCTCGCGGGTAGACGGCCGAGTACGTACCGGCCAGTCCTACCGACCCGGCCGGTACCCGGGTGCGTGCCGCGGCCCGGCGAGCGATCGATGATTGCCAGCCGGTGGCGGTGAGATATCCGAACCCGGGCGCGAAACCGACGAAGGCGCAATGCCACACCGCTGCGGTATGTGCGGAAACGACCTGATCCGGACGCATTTCGAGTATTTCGGCCACGGTATCGAGATCCGGACCGCCGTAGCGGACGGGGATCCGTACGAGTTCGGTCGCGGCTGCGAATGTTCCACGGGAAACATCGATTTCCACCGCGCCGAGCCCGGCGGCGACCCGCTCCAGCTCCCGGCGCACCCGGGGCGCGGAACGGACCGAGTCCAGAGTGATGAGAACTGTTTCCGCGGCCGGCAGAATATCCACCACCCCGGCGATGGGCCGCCCGGACAATTCCGCGACCAGCTGTCCGACCCGATCCGGATCACCCGGAATGATCAGGAAGGCACGGTCGCCCGCACACCGTATCGCCGCCGGGCCGGTCTCCCGGATCTGTGGTGGTCGCGACAATTCACCTCACCCCGTTCCGCTCGTTCAGGTGAAGGACGCTACCGCGATCCCGGCGTCCTCGAGTGCCGCGCGGATCCGCCGGGCCATCCCGACCGCCGTCGGAGTGTCGCCGTGGACGCAGATACTGTCGGGTGAGACCGCCACGGTGGCGCCCCCGTGTGCCACCCGGACGGTACCGGTCTCCGCCAGTGATACCGCCTGGGCGACAGCCATATCGGTGTCGAGAACGGCGCCGGGGGTTCCCCGGGCTGCCAGCCCGCCCGCCGCGGTGTAGCCCCGGTCGGCGAATCCCTCGCTCACGAAGGGCGTCCCCGCGGCCAGCGCGGACTTCTCGAGATGGGTACCGGCGGGACCGAGCAGTACGAGGGCGGGGTCGTAGTCGCGCAGCGCCCCGACCACGGCGTCGGCGAGCGCCGCATCGGCCGCCGCGGCGTGGTACAGCGCGCCGTGCGGTTTCACATACCGCACCCGGTCACCGGCGGCTCGGGCGAAACCGTCCAGGGCACCGATCTGATAGAGCGTCTCGTCGCGCAGTTCGGTGGGCGGTACGGCCATGGCCCGGCGGCCGAATCCGGCCAGATCCCGGTATCCGATATGCGCCCCGATCCGCACGCCCTTCTCCACCGCCGTCATGCAGGTTCGCCGCATGATGGACGGGTCACCGGCATGGAAACCGCAGGCGATGTTCGCGCTGGTCACGATATCCAGCATGGCGGTATCCTCGCCCATACTCCACGCCCCGAACCCCTCGCCGAGGTCACTGTTGAGGTCGAGTCCCATGGCACCATCCTTCCGGCCCCGCCTCCATTGTTCACACGATGGGCGCGCCACGCATCGAAGCCGGACCTGCGCGGCGTCATCTCCGTGACCGGAGATCGGATCCGTGTCCGGAGGTCGCGGCCCGGTTCGGATCTGCTCCGGTGGGAGCCGGCGGCCCGCTGTCGACAGGGCACCCCGCAGTGTGGCCCATGTGTCCGGCCGGAGTTGCGGGACCGCGCACCCGGGCTGGGGAGCTGGTTCGGCGGATGACCGCGCCGATCAACCCTGCGCGCTGGAAGCCGGCCGGCTCCGCCTGCGGTTGTTGAGCAACAGTGCGATGATCCCCGCGCCGTAACAACCGGCCCCGGCCAGCACGACGACAGGTGATCTGCCGTCCGCCGGGACTATCAGCGCCGTCAGCGCGACCGCCAGCACGAAGGCGATATTGAACACCGTGTCCTGGAGGGCGAAAACCTGTCCGCGCCGGTCGTCGGGGATATCCATCTGCATCGCGGCATCGCCGGTGAGTTTGATCGTCTGCCCGGCGAGACCCAGCAGGAACGCCCCGGCGAGCAGGAGCTGGTGGGCTCGATGCACGGTATCGGGGGAATGCGCGAAGGCGGTCGGAAGGACCAGCGCCAGCTGTACCGCGATCGCGCAGGACAGGGCGAGCAGTACCGTCCGGGGCCGGCCCAAACGCGGAATGAGCAGCGGTGTCAGCAGGGCCGCCAGCAGCATTCCGGCGGCGGTGGCGGTGATCGCGACACCGAAGCCGATCAGTCCGCTGTCCACCGCCGCGCCGTGCGACGGTGACTCCCGCAGCACCAGCACCATGACGAGAGTATTGGCGCCGAACACGATCCGGTGTGTTCCGATCCCGATCATCGCGGTGGATACATCGACCGATTGCCGGACCGCGCGTGCGCCGACCAGCAATCCGGCCAGTACCGCTCGAACCGCGCCCGCCGGGTCACCGGGCCCCGATTCCGGTCCCAGCGTGCGGGGCCGGAACCCGGCCGTGAGCACCACTCCGGCCACCGAACCGCTCACACTCAGCGCCACGGCGACCGCCGATCCGGTGTCCCCGGCGCCGATCCCGCCGATCACCGCCACCGCGGCCCCCGCACCCGCCGCGGCACAGGCCGAACCCACGGTGGCGAGAACGGAGTTGGCCGGTACCAGCCGGTGTTGCGCCAGCACCCGCGGCAGTGCCGCCGAGACACCGGCGGCGGTGAACCGGCTGATGCCGACCACCGCGAGGGCCAGCAGCAGCAACGGGCTCGCCGCGGCGCCGGCGAGCAGCCCGAGCGCCACAGCGGCGATCAGCAGGCCGCGCACCAGATTGGCGACCAACAGAACCAGCCGCCGATCCCATCGGTCCAGCAGGGCGCCCGCGTACGGTCCGATCAGCGAATAGGGCAGCAGCAGCACAGCGAAACCGGCCGCGACGGCGAGTGGATCGGTTTCGCGCTCGGGATTGAACAGGATCGCGCCGGAGAGCGCGGCCTGGAACATGCCGTCACCGAACTGGCTCGTGAAACGCACCAGGGTCAGCCGGATCGCGCCGGGGCTCTCGGTGATCGCGGCGCGCAGGGCTTTCAAATGATGCCGGCGCCCGCCCCCTCCCGGTGTCCGGTCTGTGGTGGTGGGTTCGGGCGCAGAGCTGGACACCGCCGCGACGCTACCCGCCCCGCAGTCCGGGGGGCATTCCGGCCGGTCCGGGCACTCGCTCGGTGATCAGCAGATCGACGGCCTCACGCATATCCGGGGCCATCGGCAGGGTGCCCAGCGCACCGGCGTCTATCCAGGCGTAGTCGTCGTGCTCGTCCGGGTCCAGCGTTATCTCGCCGGGTGCGGCCTCGGCCAGAAAACTGAATTTGCGCACCTTGGCTTTGGTCCGGGTCGCGTAGTCGAACCAGCCGAGGAAATCGGTGATACGGCGGGCCACCAGCCCGGTTTCCTCGAGCAGTTCCCGCGCCACGCCCTCGGTGAGCGACTCCCCGGATTCGACCCCACCGCCGGGCAGCTCGTACATACCGCCGAGATAGCCGCCCGGTACCCGGCGCACCACCAGCAGTTTTCCGTCCCGGAACACCGCGACGCCGACCACCAGGTCGGTGACGCCGTCGCGCCGCGCGGCGGCACGCAGCCGCTGCTCGGTTCGCGCGAGTGCTTCGGGGCGCATCTTCCACCTCCTGGTTCCTAATTTCCATTTTCGTCGAAACACGTGCCACACCGCTATTACCGCTCCCGTTGCTCACCGTCCGTTCACCCCGGGGTCGCTCGCGTAAAATGCCGAGAGCGGACAATCGACCAGGTCGTGGTATCGCCGAGGTGCTACATACGGGAAAGGTAATTGTGCCCGAGCCGGAAAGGAGTCGTGCGATGTCCACGCTGCCGACGCCGCATATCGATGTACATCGTGCGGGTGATCGTCTGAAAACCCGGATATCCTGGCTCGATTCCAAGCATTCGTTCTCCTTCGGCGCGCACTACGACCCCGAGAACACTCATCATGGTCTGTTACTGGTGAACAATGACGATATCGTCCTCCCCGGCCAGGGCTTCGATACTCATCCGCACCGTGATATGGAAATCGTGACCTGGGTGCTGGAGGGTTCCCTGGTTCACCAGGATTCGCTCGGCCACAGTGGTGTCATCTATCCGGGACTCGCGCAGCGGATGAGCGCCGGAACCGGGATCCGGCATTCGGAGAAGAACGATTCCTGGCGGGTCGAGGGCAACCGGTCCGAACACGAAGAACCGG
Source organism: Nocardia jinanensis (assembly GCF_014645735.1). Taxonomy (GTDB): domain Bacteria; phylum Actinomycetota; class Actinomycetes; order Mycobacteriales; family Mycobacteriaceae; genus Nocardia; species Nocardia jinanensis. Next base: position 172,366 of record NZ_BMMH01000010.1, read on the forward strand.
TGCATTTCGTGCAGATGTGGGTGTTGCCCGACGAACCCGGGATCGAGCCGGGTTATCAGCAACTCGAGATCGACGATCAGTTGGCCGGGGGCGGGCTGGTGACCGTCGCGTCCGGGCTGCCGCGGTATCGCGACCGCACCGCCATCGCCATCAACAGTTCGCATTCGGCGCTGCATGTGGCGAAGCTGTCCCCGGAGGGGCAGGTGACGGTAGACCTGCCCGAAGCGCCCTATGTGCACGTGTTCGTGGCCCGCGGGGCGATCGAGATGGAGGGCGTGGGCCTGCTGGACGCGGGTGACGCGGTGCGCCTGACCTTTTCCGGTGGCCAGCGGCTCACCGCGCGGGAGCCGGCGGAAGTACTGATCTGGGAGATGCATGCCCGGCTCGGCGCCGGGTAACGTCCGAAAAGTCCGGATAGAGGGTCGACCCGAACGGTATGGACCCTCGACAATGATATGCGGACCGAGATCGCCCGAGCGCTACCCGCAGGGTCTCGACCAGCTCAGCCGAGGAGGAACGTATGTCCTACCCACCGCCCCCGGGCTACCCCGCGCCGGGTCCGGGACCCTATCCCGGTCCCGGCGGACAGCCCGAGTACTGGCAGGAATCGCCGAAACGCAAAGGTATGGCGATCGCCGCGCTGGTCCTCGGCATCCTGGGCGTACTGACTTTCTGGACGATAGCCGGCGGCATCCTCTTCGGGCTGATCGCGGTGATCCTGGGGGTGGTCGCCCTGGTGAAGGCGAACCGCGGTACCGCCGGCGGCGGGATCATGGCCGTGATCGGCCTGATCCTCGGTGTGCTCGCCATCGTCGGCGTGATCGTGGTCGCCATCATCGGCTGGGGGATCTGGTCGGATTCGGGCGGTCGCGATTTCGTGGACTGCGTGAGCAACGCGAACGGCGACCAGACCGCCGTCTCGCAGTGTGAGGACGAGTTCAACCAGCGGATCGAGGACCAGTACGGGGTGACGATCGCTCCCCCGGAGCCGACCAACTGAACGGGCGGGCCGGGGACATATCCGGCCCGGCCCCGTCCGGTACCGGCATACTGGGTTGTGTGACTTCCGACGTGACCAGCCCCTCCGGCATCGATCTGACCCATCTCGAACCGGCCGTCCGGGTGCAGGACGATCTGTTCACGCACGTCAACGGTGCCTGGCTGGCCGGGTACGACATCCCGGCCGACCGGGCCGTCGACGGCGCGTTCCGCAAGCTCTACGACCGGGCGGAGCTGGATGTTCAGGAGATCATCCGCAATGCCGACGGAGAGCCCGGCAGCGATGCCCGCAAGATCGCCGACCTCTACGCCTCGTTCATGGACACCGGCACCGTCGAGTCGCTGGGGCTGACGCCGATCGTCGAGGAACTGGCCGCGTTCGCGCGGACCACCGACCGTGGTGAGTTCGCCGGACTGCTGGGCCGGTTGCAACGGGTCGGTGTATCCGGCGCGGTCGCGGTCTATGTGGATACCGACGACAAGAACTCGCAGCGCTACCTCGTCTACGCGACGCAGTCGGGTATCGGCCTGCCCGACGAGTCCTACTACCGCTCCGACGACTATGCCGAGGTGCGCGACCGCTATATCGCGCATATCGATCGGATATTCGCGCTGGTCGCGGCCGATCCGCGGGTCGCGGAACTGGTCCCCGCCGGGCCGGTCGGCACCCGGGTGTTCGAGCTCGAACGCAAACTCGCCGCGGCGCACTGGGATGTGGTGCGTCGTCGCGACGCCGAACTGAGCTACAACCTCACGACTTTCGCCGACCTGCTGGCCACGGACCCGGAATTCGACTGGACCGCGTGGGCCGACGGTCTCGCCGAGGGCGTTTCCGGCGGTGGCCCGGAGCTGTTGGCGGAACTGGTAGTCCGGCAACCGGACTACCTGCGGGCATTCGCGCAACTGTGGGCTTCCGAACCTGTCGAGGAGTGGCGGCTGTGGGCGCAGTGGCGGGTATTGCGTTCCCGCGCGCCCTATCTCACCGAAGCACTGGTGGAGGAGAGCTTCGATTTCTACGGCCGCACGCTGACCGGGGCCCAGGAGAACCGGGAGCGCTGGAAGCGCGGGGTGTCGCTGGTCCAGGATCTGCTCGGCGAGGCCGTTGGCAAACTCTATGTGGCCGAACACTTTCCGCCCGAGGCCAAAACAGCGATGGTGCGGCTGGTGGACAACCTGCGCGAAGCCTATCGCCGCAATATCGCCGAGCTGGAGTGGATGAGCCCGGCGACACGACAGGCCGCATCGGCCAAGCTGGAGAAGTTCACCCCCAAGATCGGCTACCCGGACCGCTGGCGCGACTACTCGGCGATCACGGTGACGCCGGCCGATCTGGTCGGCAACTACCGGCGCGGCTACGCTGTCGAACACGATCGCGACCTGAACAAACTCGGCGGACCGGTGGATCGCGACGAATGGTTCATGACGCCGCAGACGGTGAACGCCTACTACAACCCGGGGATGAACGAGATCGTCTTCCCAGCCGCCATTCTGCAGCCGCCGTTCTTCGATATGAATGCCGACGACGCCGCCAACTACGGCGGGATAGGGGCGGTGATCGGGCACGAGATCGGGCACGGGTTCGACGATCAGGGCGCGAAGTACGACGGCGACGGCAATATGGTCGACTGGTGGACCGATGCCGATCGCGCCGAGTTCGGTAAGCGCACTCGGGCGCTGATCGACCAGTACGACGTGCTCTCCCCCGCCGAGCTGGCCGATGAGCACACCGTCAACGGTGAGTTCACGATCGGCGAGAACATCGGTGACCTGGGTGGACTGTCGATCGCCCTGCAGGCCTACCGGATCTCCCTGGACGGGCAGGAGGCGCCGGTGATCGACGGCCTCACCGGCCTGCAGCGGGTGTTCTTCGGCTGGGCGCAGGTCTGGCGGACCAAGTCGCGTCCGGAGGAAGCGGTCCGCCGGCTGGCCGTGGACCCGCATTCCCCGCCGGAGTTCCGCTGCAACGCGGTGGTACGCAATATCGACGCGTTCCACGAGGCCTTCGAACTGACCCCCGGTGATGCCCTGTACCTGGCGCCCGAGGAGCGCGTCAAGATCTGGTAGCCCGTACCCCGGTGACGAAAACGGTGGCCCGCCCGAATCTTCGGGTGGGCCACCGTTTCGTGCCGGTTCTGCCAGGCCGTGGAAGCGCGGAGCCCTCCCCTGAGTCATCCACTCTCGGAGCAAGGGCCGCGCCCCGCCGAAGGCGGGGCGGACAACTCAGTTCCAGTCGCCCAGGCCGTCACCGGCGTTCAGGGTGCCGCCCTGCGTGTTCTGGACGACGACCGCATCACCCTTCTTGACGTTCTCGAAGAACCATTGGGCGTCCTCGGTGCTCACGTTCAGGCAGCCGTGGCTGGTGTTCGCGTAGCCCTGCGAACCGACCGACCACGGTGCGGCGTGTACGAAGATCCCGCTGTTGGAGATACGGGTCGCGTACTCGACGTCGAGCTTGTAGCCCTCGGGCGCGTCGATCGGGACCCCGTAGGTCGACGAGTCCATGACCATTTCGCGTTTCTGCTCACCGACGATGTAGGTGCCGTTCGGCGTTTCGTGGTCCACCTTGCCCATCGAGGTGGGCATGGTGCGCACGACCTCGCCGTTACGGGTCACGGTGATCATCTTGGTGTTGTCGTCGGCGGTGGCGACGACGGCGTCGCCCACATGGAAGGCGCTGCGGCTGCCGCCGGCCTCCACCACGACGTCGGACTGCGCCGGCCAGAACTCGCTCGGCCGCCAGCGCACCTGCTTATCGCTCCACCAGTAGAAATGACCGGGTACCTCGTTGGACGAGGTGATCTTGATGGCGCGTTCGGCGGCGGCCCGATCATCGACCGGATCCTTGAAATTGATGATGATCGGCTGCGCGATGCCGACGTCTTCACCCTCGGAGGGGTTGATCGCGGGCGGCGCGAAGTTGGCCGCCGGTGGGCCGGGCTCGGTGACACCGGCCGCCGAACCCGAAGGCAGGCTCGGCAGCGCGTAGGCGGGCGCGGTGGCCACCGTGGTCGCCGCAGCGATCGCGGCCGTCAACAGGACACCCTGCCGGAGTCGCTGCGAGGCGCGGCGACCGGTCGGCAGCGACCCGGTGTTGTTGAAGACATGCATAAGAGTGTTCGTCCGTCCATTTCGACTCTGGAGCGTATGGGGCCGGTGGGCCGCCGATACGCCTTCGGAGCACTCCGGCGAAGTATTCGCGGAGTTCTGTGGAGCCCCTCCACGGCCCGCTTCGGCTCGTGACCTTCTCGAACGGTCGTCCGCGCGCCGCCCGGTCGTGGAGTTGTGGAGCGGTCCCGACGGGCTGTCGCGCATCGCGGAAGCTCGCTGGTATCCAGCTGATGCGCCTCCGCTCCACGCTCCTTAGTACTGCCTTTACGAAGTCGTGACCAGTCCGGATTTCCGTGACATAGCTGTTATGCATCAAAAGTGTGTCCCGACACGCCGCCGTGGCGGGGCGGCCGGTTGCCCGCAGGATGCCGGTGGGCCGGGGATTCCTGTTCGGGCGGTGTGTCCGGACAGGTGTCGAGTGATCTGCGTTACCAAACCTGTTGATGACATATGTCACGCCACCGCATGTCGGGTGTACCCGGCCATTCGGGCCGCGTGCGGCGGGCTCCCCGGGAGCGGTGTCAGCGGAGTCGACGCTCGCGCCGCCATGGTGTATTCATGGCGTGATATTGCTGGCGGAGCTGTAGTGAGTCGGATTCGATGCGGGGGGCGAATTCGGCATCACAGCGGGAGGACTGTGCGTGTCTGGATGGACATCATCTCGATTGACGGTGGCGATCGCCGGGGCCGCGGTGGCGGCCGGCCTGGCGGTGGCCGGTTGTAGTTCCACCATCGAGGGCCGGGCGCAGCCGGTGATGGAGACCGGCACCGTGGACGCGGTGGATGTGACCGGCACCCCCGGTGCCGGCACGACCTCGCGTACGACGACCTCCAGCGCGCCGACCACCACCACCACCGAGGAGGGCGGCGAGGTCGGTTTCGACGCCGCGGTCGGTGACTGTGTGACGCTCGGTGGAACGACCACCGACGCCAGTATCGAAGAGGCGTCGTGCGGCAGCAACGAGTCGAACTACAAGGTGATCGGCAAGGCCGAGCAGAGCACCCAGTGTGTCGGCGACGCCGACAACTACTACGCGGAGAGCCGCAACGGTATCGAGATGGGCGCGCTGTGCCTCGATATCGACTGGGTGGTCGGCGGTTGTATGGACGTGGGCGGCGGGACCACCGGCCCCGAGCGCATCGACTGCACCGAAACCTCGGCGGCCGACGGGGTGAAGGTCGTCGCGATCGAGCAGGACGCCACGGACGTCGACGCGTGCGGGGCGGGCAGCAGCGGATATGTGTATCCGGACCGGCGTTTCGTGGTGTGCGTCGAGGAGCTCTGAGGTTCGGGATCTCCGGACGGTGCCGTCGGGCGCGCACCGGGGGTCCGACAAGAAAACGAGGCGGGCACCAGGGGTGCCCGCCTCGTCTCGATCTCCGGTGTCGGCTAGATGGGCCGGTAGCCCGCTCCCACACCGTGGCGGCTGTCGATATCGCCCATGATGGTCGCCATATTGGTGCCGACCTCGGGGCCGAAGCAGGCGATGGCCAGGTAGGCGTTCACCATGCCGACCAGCGTCGAACCCACGACGACCGGTGCGCCGGAATCGCCTTCCATCACGCACATCTGTGACCAGGTCTCCATACTGCTGGCGAAGACATCGCCGTAGGCGATTCCGCAGGTGTTGCCGGTGGTGCGGCCTTCCTTGCAGACGATATTGGGGAACTGGGCCGGCGCGCCGACGCCGGTGATGCTCAGGTTGCCGACCCGGTTGACCGGGGTCACCCGGCCCGGATCGAACTCGAGTACCGCGTAGTCCAGGTCCTGGTTGGAGTAGACGAACCGGCCGAGCACGCCGGCGCCCGGGTCCTGTTCCGAATACACCTCGTGCCCAGGCGTTCCGCAGTGTCCGGCGGTGAGGCCGACCAGTCTGCCGGCGCCGTCGTGGCCGATCGTGGTGAGCGTGCATTGGATCGCGTACTCGGACATCTGACCGGACTCGGAGGAGATGACGAGCCCTGAGCCGCCACCGAGTACGGGCCGGGCGGGATCGGCGGCCGCCGTCCCGGTGCCGAGCAGCGCCGTACTCAGCGCGACGGCGAAGACGGCACTGGCCGCCTGGGCGAGTTTCCTGAACATATCCCTCCAGACCTTGAAGCCGCACGATATCAATGTGTGGCACCTCATCGTGGCAGCAAAGACCACGATGCGCGCCCCGAGTTGCCGCTACCCGCGAGTTCGACTGCGTAACAGAGGAGTTCGGCTCTTCGGTCGTGCATACGGCCGGTGTCTCCGCGTGCGGTGCGCACGGCGCGAACTCCGGCCACGATAACCCTCGGAAGAATAGCCGAACGCTATTAATTGTCCCGGATTTGGGTGCGCGGGTCGAGTAACGGTCGAATCTCCACACCGCCGCGAAAGGGTTAATTTCCCGGAATACTCTCCGGTATTTAAGTGAACCACGATTCGCACAGGATCTCGTGATCTGCGGTACATTTACCGCCGGTCAGCTGTATGTTCTTCCAGAATCGCGGAACTCTCATTGGGATACACACCAAGGAACGTGCGATAACTCGATGGTCACGCCACAAAGTGATGAACATCTGTGACTGCCCTCACGCGTCTATGGTGTGTTCCGCACTACTACGTAGTAAGGTGCCTCAAGCAAACCAGCCGTCGGGGTAGGTAACCGACGTCGAGAGGGGTTAGTCAGTGCAGTCGACCAAGAGTCCACCAACAGGTTCTCGGTTGAGCGGAGCGGTCGAGTGGACGCGGGACTACTGGCGCGACCACCCCAGACGTTCAGTGGAGACGCTCGGCCGCCAGATGACCATGGCCGTCGAAGCGATTACCGAACTCGTGGTCAGTATTTTTCGCGGAAGATTTCCCGTCAACGAGTTCATCCGGCAGTGCGCGTTCATGGCCAACGTGGCCGCGGCGCCGACGCTACTGGTGGCCATCCCGATCGGCGTCATCGTATCCATCCAGGTCGGCGCGGTCGCGCAGCAGGTCGGTGCCACCTCGTTCATTGGCGCTGCCAACGGCCTCGGCATCATCCAGCAGGGCGCGCCACTGGTCACCGTGCTGATGATCGCGGGTGCGGTCGGGTCCGCGATCTGCGCCGATCTCGGTTCCCGGACCATTCGCGAAGAAATCGACGCCATGAAAGTCATGGGCGTCGATCCGCTGCGCCGGCTCGTGGCGCCCAGGCTCGGGGCCGCAATGCTGGTCAGCGTACTGCTCTGCGGTTTCGTAGTATTCGTCGGATTTCTGACCGGATACATTTTCAATATTTTCGCCCAGGGTGGAACCCCGGGTTCATATATCTCGACCTTCGCCTCATTTGCGGTAACGCTCGATCTGCTTGTCGCGCTGGTGAAATCGCTGTTGTTCGGTCTTCTCGCCGCAATCATCGCCTGCGATACCGGACTGAACACCCGCGGTGGTCCGGGTGGTGTCGCCAACTCGGTGAATACCGCCGTTGTCATGTCCGCGGTGATGTTGTTCGGAGTGAATGTGATCTTCACCCAGGTGTACAACACTTTGTTCCCCCCTCAGGTGGTGTGAGCCGGTGTCCGCAACCTATGTGCCCCCGCTGCTGAAACCCCTGCAGCAACTGCGAAATGCGGCCGGCGCGCCGGTCGATATGCTGGCCCGGCTCGGGCACCAAGTGTTCTTCTTCCTGCGCTCGGTCGGCTCGATGCCGCTGGCGTTCAAGCAGTACCCCAAAGAAGTCTGGCGGTTGCTCTCGGATGTCACCTGGGGCAACGGAAATCTCATCGTCGGTGGCGGGACCATCGGTGTCGTACTCATCCTGAGCGCGTTCGGCGGGATGACGGTGGCCATCCAGGGCCACACCTCGCTCGATCTGCTCGGCCTGAGTCCGATCACCGGCGCCATCTCCGCCTTCGCGACCACCCGTGAGCTCGGCCCGCTGCTCGCCGCCCTGGCCTTCGCGGCCCAGGCGGGCTGTCGTTTCACCGCTCAGCTCGGCGCCATGCGTATCTCCGAGGAGATCGACGCGCTCGAGTCGATCGCGATCCGCCCGCTGCCCTATCTGGTGAGCACCCGCATGATCGCCGCGATGATCACCATCCTGCCGCTGTACTGCCTGGGCTTGGCGATGGCCTACATCTCCTGCGCCTTGACGGTGCAGTTGATCGGCGGTACCGCCAGCGGCACCTACCAGCACTACTTCTATCAGTTCCTGATTCCGACGGATGTGCTGTACTCGCTGCTCAAAGCGATCGTCTTCGTCGCTATCACCACGTTCATCCAGTGCTACTACGGCTTCTTCGCCTCCGGTGGCCCCGAGGGCGTGGGTGTCGCGGCCGGCCGCGCGATCAAGATGTGCATCATCGCCACTGTTTTCGTGGACCTCTTCATGACCTTGGCCATCTGGGGTGTCAACCCCGGCATCCGGATCTCGGGGTAGGCAATGATCATCGATCCCAGTGGGCGCGGGCCCACGATGAAGCAGTTGCTCATCGCGGGCGTTTGCGGCCTGGCCGTCTTCGCGGTCGTTCTCGGCTTCCTGATGGCCCGATATCAGGGCTACTTTGTGGAGAAAGTGAAGGTCACGGCCAACCTCACCACCACCGGTGACGGACTGCCCGAAGAAGCGGACGTGAAGTTCCGCGGGGTGCTGGTCGGTGCGGTCAAGAATGTCTCGGTCGCCGCCCAGGGTGAACTGCAGCAGGTGAACATCGAGCTCGAGCCCGAATTCGCCGACGGTATCCCGGCCACGGTCACCGCCCGCGTGGTACCCAGCAACCTGTTCGCCGTCACCTCGGTGGAGCTGGTCTACAACGGGCCCAACGCCGACCACCTCGACGAGGGTTCGATTATCGAGGAAGACCGCAGCCTGGGCACCATCGCCCTGCAGGACACACTGACAACGGTTCAGAACATCCTCGACGCTATCGATCCGATCCAGTTCGGGCGGGTGCTCGGCACTCTGTCCTATGCGCTGGACGGCAGCGGCCGAGTCCCCGGTTCGACCATCGAGCGGCTCGACCGGTGGGTGACCTCGGTGGACGAGTCGATCCCGGATCTCGGTGTATTCCTCGGCGATCTGTCGGGGTCGGTGCACGCGATCAACGAGTCGGCGCCGGAGCTGATGGATGTTCTGGCCTCGTCGGTACAGACCGCGAGCACGATCGCCGACCGGCGCGAGGAACTGGTGAACGTGATCACCGGTGCCAGCAGTATGGCCGACCAGGTCAACGATCTGTTCGCCCGCAACCCGAATGTCGGCAAGGAACTCACCGTCGGGTTGAACCAGACCTTCGGTGCGCTGGCCGCGAACCCGGCGTCGATCACCAATGCGATCAGCAATCTGAACGTCTCATCGCGCAAGCTGAATACGGTGTTCAGCTGGGGGCCGCAGCGGCAGATGGTGTGGAACGCGGGCGTCACCTTCACCCCGTTCAACCCCAACACCGTGGCGGACTGCCCGCGCTACGGCGATCTGGCCGGCCCGAGCTGTGGCACCGCCCCCGCGGTCGCGGATCCCGGGTACCTCCCGGAACAGGTGAAACCGCGCCGGCTGCCCGCCGCCGACGGTCTGCCGATCATGCCGCCGCTGCCCGGTCTGCCGCAGATCCCGGGTGTCACCACCCAGGCCGGAACGCCCGCGCCGACCCAGGCGCAGAGCAACAACCCCTTCGCGGGTACGCCGCTGGAAGGGTTGTTCCCGCAGGGGCTGCCGCAACTTCCGGGGCTGCCCGGAGCGCCGGCTCCGGCTCCCGCCGCGCAGCCCGGTGAACAGCCGCAGAATCCGCCGGCCACTCCGGGTGCGCCCGCGCCGGCCGCGGACAACGGCACCGCCCCGGGCACCGGCGTGGTGCCCGCGGCCGCACCGATCACCTACGAGGGCGACGCCGCCGTGACGACTCTGCTCGGCCGGAAGCCGTCCTCGATGGAGTACCTGATGCTGAGTTCGATTCTGGAGGGCGGAACCCTGCGCGTGACCGAGGAGGCCGCCTCGTGAGGGGAGTTCGCAAACCGCTGATCGGGTTCAGCCTGTTCGCAGTGGTTTCGGTGCTGGTCACCGTGCTGGTGTGGAACACGCTGGCCCGCACGGTCGACGGTGGTACGAAATCGTATTCCGCGGTTTTCACCGATGTGCTGGGGCTACGCGAGGGCGACGATATCCGGATGGCGGGTGTGCGCGTCGGCAAGGTCGAGAAGATCGAGCTGACCGACGATCACAATGCCAAGGTCAGCTTCATCGTCCAGGACGATCAGACCCTTTTCGGCAACACCAAGGCGCTGGTGCGCTACCAGAACCTGATCGGTCAGCGCTATGTCGCGCTGGCGCCGGGCTCCGGCGGGGATGCGTCCCAGCTGCCGGAGGACGGCAACATTCCAGTAGACCGCACCGAGCCCTCTTTCGATATCTCGGCGCTGCTCAACGGATTCCAGCCGCTGTTCGAGGTGCTCGAGCCCGAGCAGGTGAACCGGCTCTCGGAGACCTTCATCCTCGCTCTGCAAGGTGATCGGGTGTCGTTGAGTTCGTTCATCACCCAGGCCGCCACCATGGCCACCGATTTCCAGCGGCGCGACGCCATCCTCAGCGATGTGATCACCAACCTCAGCGGCGTGATGGCTGGTCTGGCCAAACGAGGGGACGAATTGGAGACGCTGATAACCCAGACGCGGGCGCTGATCGGTGGCTTGTACGAGCAGGGACAGCAACTGCTCGGCTCGACCGAGCAGATCGCGGGTGCGACCACCGCCCTCGTGGGCATGGTGGGCAATATCCAGCCGAAGCTGGAGGCGGTGCAGAATTCGACACGTGACGCTTTGACCCTGTTCCTGGCCAACGGCGCCAAACTGGATCAGGCCGCGATCGACCTGCCGTCCATCCTCGCCGACGCGGGGCGGTTCACCTCCGAGGGCGCGTACGCCAACGCCTATATCTGCCGATTGGATGTCTCGCTCTACGGTGTTCTCTTCCCGCGCGGCCTCTTCTCCCAGATCGGCGGAAACTCACAATCGGCGGTGTGCCGGCCATGATGACCAAATTCAAGACCTGGTTCAACAACAATCGCTACTTCGGGCTCGGCATCATCGGCGTCATCGTCGTGGGTGTGCTGGTACTGGCTTCGAGCGGATTCCGCAATCTCGGGATCGGTGAGCAGTCCATCGAGGCCGAATTCGTACAGTCCGCCGGTATCACGGTCGGCGACAAGGTCGACGTCGCCGGTGTTCCGGTGGGACGGGTGGCCGCCGCCGAACTCGAGGGCGATCATGTCCTGCTGACTCTCCAGGTCGAAAACGACGTGAAGCTCGGACCCGACGCGCGGGCCTCCATCAAGATGGCGACCCTGCTGGGCGCCCGCTACGTGGATCTGGATCCCGGTGACGGTTCGGGCCTGCCCGACGACCGGATCCCGAAGACCAATACCGCAGTCCCCTACGACCTCGCGGATGTGGTCTCCAAGGGCACTCCGGAGTTCCAGGAACTCGATCCCGGCAAACTCGCCGAATCGCTGAACCTGTTCAACGAGCAGTTGCAGAGTTCGCCGGAACTGGTCGTCCAATCGCTGGACAGTATCGGCGCGCTGGCGAAGGTGATCGACAACCGCAAGGACGATGTCGCGCAGCTGCTCAAGGACCTCGATCGGGTGACTACGATCCTGGCCGACAACCGCAACAGCACGCTGCTGATCATCACCCAGGGTGAGGCGATCGCCTCGCGGGTGGTGGAACGCCAGCAGTTGCTGCGGACCCTGCTGGACAATGTGGCGACGCTGACCTCGCAGTTGCAGGCCATCGGCGCACAGAACAACAACCAGTTCGGCAATACGCTCGATCAGCTGAACACCATGGCGTCGGGTCTGCAGAAGAACAAGGACAATCTGGACCGGCTGTTGTCGATCATGCCGCCGTCGGTGCGCTACCTGGCCAATGCCTGGGGTAACGGCAACTACGCCGAGGTGGGTATTCCGTGGCTGTTCCCGGACAACTGGTTGTGCTTCGCCGAAGTCGCCGAGGGGTGCCAGGGATGATCATGAACAAGATCGGGATCGTGAAGCGCGCCGCCCAGGCGCTGGTCATCGGTGTATCGGCAGTCGCTCTCGGCAGCTGCTCGCTGGTGAACAGTGTGACCGGCGGCGATACCAAGATCACCGCCGATTTCGAGAACATCGCCGGTATGTTCGAGGGCAACTCGATCACCGTGCTCGGACTCGAAGTCGGCAAGGTCGACAAGATCGTGCCGCACGGCGATCTGATCGAGGTCCATATGACCATCGACGGTGACGTGCAGATCCCGAAGGACGCCATGGCGGTGGTGGTCTCGCCCTCCATCGTCACCGACCGGCATATCGAGCTGACTCCCCGCTACGTAGAGGGGGATATGCTCTCCAGCGGCGACCACCTGCCGCTGGAACGCACCGATGTTCCGGTGGAGCTGGACACGATGCTCAAGACCATCGACAAATTCGCCGACGCCCTGAAACCCCAAGAGGGCCAGGAGGGTATCGGGCCGCTGTCGGGCCGGGTGCTCTACCCGATGCTCAACGGCCAGGGTGCCAAGATGCGCGACACCCTCAACGCGCTGTCGAGTGCGCTGAAGCTCGGTGTCGACAACAAGGACCACATCTCGAACATCATCATCAAGCTCAACGAGCTGACCACGATGCTGGCCGAGAACGATCAGGCGGTCCGCGATTTCAGCAATCAGGCCACCCAGATGACCACGATGCTGGCCGAGCAGGCGCCCGGTCTGCAGGCCACCCTCCAGCAGCTCTACGACTTCCTGAACAACACCAGTTCGGTTTTCGCGACCCATCAGGATCAGCTGGTGGACACGCTGACCAAGATGAACAGCGTGATCGACCAGCTGCGGCAGAACGCGCACGGCGTCACCGAGGTGGTCGACGTCGCGCCGATGCTGCTGCAGAGCATCCACCGGTCGATGAACTACGAACAGGGCTATGTCAGGCTGCACGCGCTGATCGGCACGAACCTCGCAAATGGTGAGCTCGTCAGCCTGTTCTGCGAACGGATACAGATGAAGTCCGACGGCTGCCGCACCGGCCGGCCCGAGGATTTCGGACCGGACTTCGGACTCACCGCCGCACTGCTGGGACTGACGAAATGATGCGAACGATCCGCCGGGCCCGCCGCGCCATGGCCGCCCTCGCGGCGGCCGGGACGGTGGTGCTGGCCTCCGGATGCGGTCTGACCGTGGAGAAAATACCACTGCCGAAACCCGGGGTCGGCGGTGACACCTTCACGCTGAAGGCGGTATTCGAGAACGCGCTGAACCTGCCCGACCAGGCCAAGGTGAAGATCGGTGGTTCCGACGTCGGTGTCGTCACCAATATCGAGACCAAGAATTTCCAGGCCATCGTCGATATGCAGATCCGTACGGATATCGACCTCCCCGTCGGCACCACGGCCGAACTCCGCCAGGCGACTCCGCTCGGTGATGTGTTCATCGCGGTCTCCAAACCACCCACCGAACAGAACAGTCAGCTGCTCACGGACGGCGATACGCTGCCCATCGACAAGACCTCGGCCGGTGCGACGGTGGAGGAACTGCTGCTGTCGGTATCGCTGATGTTCAACGGCGGCGGTATCGCCCACCTGACCCGGCTGGGCACCGAGCTGGACTCGATCGTCGGTGGACGTAGCGATCAGCTGGTGCACCTGGTGAACGAGATCACCGGCGTGGTCTCCAGTATCAACGCCAATTCCGCTCAGATCGACAGTGTGCTGGGTGAATTCAACGTACTGGCCGATACGCTCGACGCCCGGCGCACCGAACTGGGGCAGGTGGCCGACACGCTGCCGGATATGATCGGCGCGATCGCGGAGAACAATCGGGCGCTCGGCGATCTGCTCGGCAAGATCGCCACCACCAGTGCCGCGCTCGGCGACTACGCCGACACCACCGGCGGAGACCTGGCCGGGACGCTGGACAACTTGAACAGCCTGATGGCGGCTCTCGCGGCGACCGGTGACAACTTCGGCGCACTGATGGACGCCCTGCACGATCTGAAGGCGCCGGTGAACGCCACTTTCCGGGGCAGCAGCCTGGCCGCCCAGGTCAACATCACCAACCTCGATATCGCGATGCTGACCGCGCCCGGCACCAGCCACTTCTACGATGTGCGCGATCTGCAGGACTTCGCGGGCAGTCTGATCCAGATCCTCCAGGTCGTGCAGTATCGCGTAGGAGGCCAGTGATGATGTCCAGGAACAAGATCCTGCTGTCGAATATCGGACTGGTCGTGGCGCTGCTGATCGGTGGCACCTATCTGCTGGTCGACGTTATGCGGGTCAATCCGCTGCGCAGCACCTACACCGTCACCGTGAATCTCGACCGCTCCGGCGGCCTGCAACCGGGTAACGATGTCACCCTGCGCGGTTACCGGGTCGGCGAGGTGAGCAACCTCGAACTCGTCGACGACGGTGCCGGAATCCGGGCCAAGGCCGAGATCGATTCCCGGTACGACATTCCGGTGGATACGAACGTCGCCGTACAGGCGTTGTCGGGTGCCGGTGAGCAGTACATCGACTTCCGGCCGGCCACCGATCAGGGCCCGTTCCTGACCGACGGTTCGAAGATCGACTTCGATCCGGAGCGCGTGAGCACCCCGGTCCCGGTGTCCTCGGTGCTGGAGAACTCCAGCGACCTCATCGCCCAGGTGAACCCGGAACATTTCGCGGTGATCCTGAACGAGCTCGATACCGCACTCAGTGGCGGTCCCGATCAGCTGCGTTCGCTGATCGAAGGGGTCAGCCTGGTGACGGCGGGTATGGATTCGCTGCTGCCGCAGACCACGAACCTGATCGCCAACCTGCGCACCATCTCGGCCACCACCTCGCAGGCACAGCCGGATCTGGGGACGCTGACCGCCAATTCGCGGGTGCTTTTCGATCAGTTCAACAAGGCCAACGCCGAACTGATCAAGGTGCTCGACCAGGCGCCGGGACAGTTCGCGGCGGTAACCGCCACCCTGGAAAGCACCAGTGACCCGATCACCGCGCTGGCCGGTAACTTCCTCGCCCTCACCCGGGCGGCACAGTTGCGCACCCCCGCGCTGGCGGCGTTGTTCCCGTCGCTCGAGCTCGGCGGCGCGGCCCTCGGGGTGCCCGCCCACGACAACGAGTTCCACACCATCCTCGATATCTGGTTCCGGCCGTACTGCCAGTACCAGACCACCCCGATGAAGACCCAGGTGGTGCAGGACGGCACGCTGCCGATGTGGAACTACTGTGACAGCCCCGGACCGGGTGAGCAGATCCGTGGCGCGGTGAACGCACCGCGTCCGAACATCCCGAACAACGGCGCGACCATTCCGCCGGGGGTGGATCCGAACGAACGTACGCTGCCGCCCGTGCGGTAGAAGGACCGGTCGCCCGGCGCCGGGTGCGACGGTGCATACTCTCGCAGAGATGCCCGCCACACCCGGCGGTCGTTTTCCGACCGGTATATTACGGCGCGTTTTCAGCCGCGCCGGAAAGGTGTGAACAGTACAGATGTCCTCAGAAAAACCCGTCTCCGACCCCTTGGAGCCGGAAGGCACCGGTGTGCCAGCGGACGCCGCGGCTGAGCACGCCACCTCCGGAAACGACGAGAACGACACTGTGACCAGCAGCGATGAGACCGACATCGGTACGGCGGAATCCGCTGATCCGGATGCCACCGTGAAGTCCGATAAGGCGGTCGCCGAAAAATCGACCGTGCGGACCACGAAATCGACGACCGCGACAGATTCCGAGGCGACCGGCCCGGACGACGACGCGACCGTCCGGATCGACAAGGCCGCGGCAGGCGTCGGCACGGAGAAGGTGGATTCCGACGCCACGGTCGTGCTGAACGAATCGGACACGGCAGCCGATGCCTCCACCGGCGCGACCGATACCGAGAAGAAGGCGGACGACGCCATCGAGAAGATCTCGACGGCCGGGAAGAAATCCGGGACCGACGAGAGCGCCGATTCGGAAAAGCCCGCCGGCCGCCGGTCGCCGTTCCCGCTGCCCGCGTTGATCGGTGCGGCGGTACTGCTGGTCGCGGCGCTCGTCGCCGTCGGGGTTTTCTTCTTCCTCGCCGGGAACAAGCAGGAGGAGCTGGACCGCCGCGCCGCGGCGACCGAGGCCGCTTGCGATTTCGGGAACAACTTCGCCACCTACACCGGCGACAAGGCAGACGACTACCTGCAGCGCCTGGACCAGTCCTCCACCGGTAAGTGGAAGGATCTGGTGTCCCAGATCGGGCCGGATCTGAAGACCCGGTTCGCCGAATCGAAGGTGAGTTCGACCGCCACCGGAGTGCAATGCGGCTACGAATCCGGGTCCGGCGACCAGGCTCGGGTGGTTCTGGTCATCGACCAGCAGTTCACCACCGCCAACGTTCCGCAGGATCAGGGGCCGGGGCAGGTCAAAGTGGCTGCCAATGTCTCCATGCAGAAAGTCGACGGCACCTGGCTGGTCGCCGACTTCGACACACCGATGATGCAGCAGTAGTTGCAGCCGCGAGACGAACAGAAGTTAGGACTCGAAGCTATGGCTGAGAAGGAGACCGCGGCGACACCGGGCAACGACAACAAGTCCGGACTGCTACCGGTGGTGGCCGCCTTCGTGGCGGGTGTGGTGCTGGTGGCGCTGGTCGCCGCCGGAGTCGTGTACTTCCGCGCGTTTCAGCAGAACCGGGGTGAGCTGGCCGCGCAGGACCAGGCCACCCAGGCGGCGTGCGATTTCGCCCGCGAGACCAATACCTATGACTACCAGGGTGATCTGGACGGGTTCATGCAGGCGATGAAGGACGGTGCCACCGATAATGTGGTGTCCTCGCTGGAGCAGAACTGGGATGTGTTGCGCCAGCTGCTCACCGAGTCCAAGGTGAAATCCTGGATCGACGACGCGACCTGTGGTTTCCAGTCCGGTGACGAGAAGAGCGCGAAGGTTCTCGTCAATATCGGCCTGATGAAGACGAATTCGGTGACCCCCGAACCGAAGCGCCAGGACATCGCGGTGGTCGCGAGCCTGGAGAAGGACGGCGACCGCTGGATCGTGAACCAGTGGGAGCTGGCCATGCTGGCGGGCGTCGGAGCGCAGGGCGGGGCACCCGCCCCGGCGGGCCCCGCGCCGGCCGCTCCCGAGGGCGGGGCGCCCGCCCCGGCGCCGGGTAATTGATCCGAAGCGCATCCGGGCGCTGATCCCGGGCGCCCCCGGCGGTGGGTCGAGCCACCACCGCCGGAGGCTATTCGGGTGGTATCGGAATACAAAGACTACGACGACAACAGCGTGGGCGCTCCCGTCCCTGTTCAGAACAGGTGGAGCGCCTGCGCTGTTGTCGCGTAGTCGGCGGTCGGTACGACCGCCGGTTCCGCAGCCTTCCCTGCTGCCGCGGAGGTTTCGGGGGCCGCCGCAGCGACCATTGCTACTGTGCGCGTCGCCGGGGAGGCCGTGGCCGCGGCCTTACGGGCGGCGGCCCCTGCCAATGCATCGGCCTGCTCGTTGAAGTAGTTACCCACATGACCGCGTACCCAGCGGAAGCGCACCGGACCGGGACGCCCCGCGATGGCGTGGTCTATCTGCCGGATGATCTCGACGTTCTTGACGGCGGCCCCGTTGGAGGTGCGCCAGCCGTTGTTGCGCCAGTTCGGCAGCCATTCGGACGCGCATTTGATGGCGTACAGCGAATCGCTTTCGATCAGTAGCGGATCCGACCCCGGGTGGGCCCTTACCGCCTCCAATACCGCACGTAATTCGGCGATCTGATTGGTACCCGATGCTGCGCCGCCGCTCTCCGCACCACCCGCGTGGTCCACCCACGCCCAACCGATCGCTCCGCCGGGGTTTCGCAGACACGATCCGTCGGTACTCACGATGATCATGGATGTACCCTACGCAAGTCGGCCGACAAGATCGGTACCGTGTAATTCCTCTATCGCCCTGCGCAATCGCGATTCGCTACGCCGCAGCGCGCGGCGCAGCAGCGCGTCGCGCGGCCTGTCGCGCAGGATCGCGGTGAATCCCCGGGAGCTGGGATAGTCGAGTTCGGAGGTCAGCACCGAGCGGCCGCGCCCGAGCGGGTCGAAACGGAGGGTCAGCCGGGCGGTGAGGGGGCCGCCGGTCAGGAGGTAACCCAGTACCGCGTCCTGGCGGTGTTCGGCGATCTCACAGTGGATCACCGGATGCCAGGGGCCGAGCCGATATCTGATCCCGTATTTCGCGCCGAGGCCGCGTTCGGGATCGCCGCACCGGATGACCTCGGTGGCGCCCGCCATCCAGTTCGGAATGGACAACGGGTTGTCGGCGTAAGCGAAGGCAACGGTGATCGGCGCCGTTACGTCGCTCGCGTATTTGATGAAGCCCACGGGCCCTCCCTCCACGGCTGCCCGATAAAAGTACTATAGCTTTCCGGTTTATTTCAGGCAGTTGAGGATTCGATAGCCGTTGGACACCAAATGTGACACAGGGCCGAAACGTTCGGAGAGCGTATCAGAGCAGGTGAGGGCCGACTGGGGTGAACAAGCCGCCTAAACACTCGAGACGAGCGTCACAGCGACGCCGAACATGTCGAGCCGGGTGTCCCATCCGTGACCCGCACCGGGTTTCGGCGACAGCCTCAGGGGTACCTATCACCCGCCGGCGAGCGCCGTACTCGACTGCCGCGAGTGCCCATCCGGCCAACGATGTCCGGCTGTCGCGGGAACCTGGTGTGACGCTCGCCGGTGCCCCGGTCAGCCCGGCCGGCCCGGTGCGCGGCCGCTACCCGGAGGGCCGGCGAAGGCCTGGGCGATCGTCAGCCACCGTGCCGCCTCCGGGCCCGTAGTGCGCAGCGCCAGATCATCGGGATGCCGACGCTGGGTGACCAGCAGGCAGAAATCGAGGGCCGGACCGGTGACACGTTCGAGCGCCTCTTCGGGGCCCCATGACCACAGTTCGCCCGACGGAGCACGCAGTTCGATCCGGAACTCCTCGCCGGGTGCGGGTAGTTCCCGGACGGCATACGCGAAATTCCGGGTCCGTACACCGATATGCGCGACCGAACGCAGCCGTCCGGTCGCTGTGCGGTGGACCCCGAGCGCATCGGCGACGTCCTGGCCGTGCGCCCAGGTCTCCATGAGCCGGGCAGTGGCCATCGACCCCGGTCGCATGGGCGGTCCGAACCAGGGCACCTTCGCGTCCCCGGGTGCCGCGCGCAGGGCTGCGGCGAGTTCGGCCCGGCCGCGCCGCCACCGCTCGAGCAGTTCCGGCGGTGGTGTGGTGGCGGCCGCCTCGGCGGCTTCGTCCACGAAGGTCGTCACCCGGGCGGCGGCTTCGGTCAACAGGTCGGCGAAGGCGGTGCCGCCGGTCCGCGCATCGGTGGCGGCCAGGCCGGCCACCTCGTCGGTCCAGGCGAGATGCCCGATCTGATGGGCGATGGTCCAGCCTGCCGCAGGGGTGGGCCGGGCCCAGTCCGGCTGGGGTAGTTCGGCGACCAGGCTCTCCAGGTCGGCGCCTTCCGCGGCGAGGTCGCGTAGTAGCGCGTCCAGATCGGCCATCGGTTCCCTCACCTCCGTCACGCACGGCCGTCGTGCGTGGTTCAGCATTCCAGCGGTACGGGAAAAATACAAGCACGCTTGCTTGATTTGAGATCGCGCGGGAAAGCTCGACGGCCCGCGCGCCGGGCCGCGCTCCTACCAGCCGAAGAGCAGCAGGTGGGTGGCACCGACCAGTAGCCCGAGCGCGGCGCCGTGCAGATAGAGCAGCCACGCGTCCTGTTCGACCGAGGCGTAGAACATCTCCATGAACTCGCCGGGGGTCAGCAGCTGTAATTTGCGCGCCGCGAACTCATCGATGTTCTCGGCCTGCTCCCGGATGAAATCGGCGTCCTCCACCAGCGAAGGCGCCAGTCCGACCGCCGCGCCCGCCGCACCGACCTTCAGATTGTCGAACTGCCGCCGCCCGAACGCGGCCCGCACCACCGAGGTCGTCCGGCCCAGCTGCCGGTGGATCTCATCGGAGATGAGCTGTTCGAGCAGCAGTCGGGTCTTGTCGCCGTTGGGGCCGTTGAGCAACTCGTTGGACAGATTGGGCAGGGTCAGCACCTGGTAGGCGAGGATATGGGCCAGATCGGTGGCCGCCTGCGGTTGCCGTTTCGCCAGCAGGGCCTGTTTCCAGATGTATTTGTACCGGGGCTGCGGATCGCCGGGGGTGAACACCACCCGGACAGCGATGATGTTCACCGCGACGCCGATGAGTGCCGCCGCGACCAGCACGATCACCCAGGGCGGAACCCAGCCCCACACCGGGATATCGGAGTGGATGTGCAGGTACAGGGCGAGCAGCAGGCCGAACGGGGCGCCGAGCAGGCCGATCCGCACCATGAATTTCAGTTCCGGTGCCGCGATGGTGGTGGTGAGGTCTTTGAGGATCTCCGGATTCTCCTGCAGATACCGGATCACGAAACCCTTCACGTCGATGAGCTGATCGACGTTGTCACCGAGGGAATCGAACGCCCGGCCGGTGAGTTCCGGCAATTCCCGTTCCACCCGCTGGTAGATCAGTTGCCGCATCGCCCGTGGTACGGCGTTCCACAGATCGGGGTTCTCCCGGTTCATCACCTCGTCGACGATGCTCTTCACCTGTTTGCGGGCCAGGGCGGCGACATAGTCGGCTATACCGTCGAGATCCAGCTCGTGGATGAAATCCCGGGGACTGCCGATCCGCAGTAGAGCCTTGTCGACACAGATACTGGCCATTTTCTCGGCACGCGCCGGAATGAACCCCTGGAAACCCAGCCGCGACCCGTCCTCGGAAAAGGTCGGCAGGACCTGGACCCGGCGCGGCAGATACGGATACAGCACGTCCAGACCCGGAATCCGGATACCCCGGAACATCAGCGGCCAGAACAGCATGAGTACGCCGGTCCAGTTGGTGAGCCAACCGGCGGCCGCGCTGAATATCGGGAAACTGATCAGATCGACGACGAACTTGCTCTGACCGGTGAGTTCTTCCCAATTGATCAACACTCCGGACGAGAGTGTGATCATCGCGCGCTCCCCTTGGCCGGATCGGTATTCGAGATGATCACACTGTCACCGGGTCGTCCCGGGTGTCAATCAGGGCTAACCGGCGTATCGCGGCCCGCGCGCGGGTCCGCCGTGCCGCGGAAAAGCGGAATAGGGTGCCGACATGAGCAACCCCGAGACCTCGGTACTCCCCGCCTTCCTCGCCGCCCTCGCGACCGGGCGACTGGAAGTGATCGATCTGACCACCCCGCTGAGCAGTTCGACCCCGGCCCTGCGCCTGCCCGAACCGTTCGCCAATCTGATCGATTTCAGGCTCGAGGAAGTCAGTGCCTACAACGAACCGGGCCCGTTCTGGCGGCACAACAATATCCACACCGGGGAACATATCGGCACCCATCTCGACGCCCCGGTGCACTGGGTCACCGGGCGGGACGGCGACGATGTATCGCAGATCCCGGTGCGCCGGCTCATCGGCCCGGCCGCTGTCCTGGATCTGACCGACGAGGTCGCCGCCGATCCGGATCACCTGCTCACGATCGCCGAGATCGAGGCATGGGAGCAGCGGCACGGCCGGTTGACCGAGGGAACGTGGCTGCTGCTGCGCACCGGCTGGGAGTCACGCGGTGGTTCCGAGACCGAGTTCCTCAATGCCGACGACACCGGTTCGCATACGCCCGGACTGGCGGTCGACTGTGCGCGCTGGCTGGCCACCGAACGGGATATCACCGGGCTCGGGGTCGAAACCGTCGGTGTCGATGCCGGTCTGGCCGGTGGTTTCGATCCCGCGTTCCCGGTGCACCACTATTTCCTCGGTAACGACAAATACGGACTCACCTCGCTGCGCAATCTCGGACGCCTTCCGGCCGTGGGCGCGATGCTGGTGGTGAGTCCGCTGCCGATCGTCGGCGGCACCGGGAGCCCGTCGCGGGTGCTCGCGGTGCTCGAGCGGGACGGCGCGGCATGACTTCCGGCGGCTCTGCGGAATCCATCGGAACAACCCGTACCCGGGACGGCGCGGAACAACTCGGCTACGGCCCGGCCGTCGCCGACGTAGTGGGCGGGATACTGGCCGACCTCGGTGCCGGGCACTGTTTCGGTGTCGTGGGCAGCGGCAACTTCGTGACGACCAACGCGCTGCGCCGGGGCGGGGTCCCGTTCACGGCGGCGCGGCACGAAGGCGGTGCGGCGAGCATGGCCGATGCCTACACGCGGATGTCGGGCCGGGTCGGGGTGCTCTCGCTGCACCAGGGTTGCGGTTTGACCAACGCCATGACCGGTATCAGCGAGGCGGCCAAGAGTCGCACTCCGATGATCGTGCTGACCGCGGACAGCCCGGCGGCGGCGCTGCGGTCCAACTTCCGGGTCGATCAGGACGCTCTGGTCCGCAGCGTGGGTGCGGTGAGTGAGCGGGTGTACTCGGCGCAGACCGCGGTCGCCGATGTGACCAGGGCGTTCCGCACAGCGGTGACCCAGCGTCGCACGGTGGTCCTGAATGTGGCGATCGATATCGCCGCCGCACTCGCCACCGCGACCGGGCCGGTTCCGGCGATCATGGCGCCGGCGCGGGTCCGGCCCGGTACCGAGGCGGTGGCACAGCTGGTCGAGGCGCTGCGCGGTGCGCGCAAACCGGTGTTCGTCGCGGGGCGCGGTGCGCGTCACGCGGGTCCCGCGATCGCCGCCCTGGCCGAGGCCTGTGGGGCGTTGCTCGCCACCTCGGCCGTCGCGAACGGACTTTTCGCCGGCGCAGAGTTCGCGCTCGGCATCTCCGGGGGTTTCTCGTCGCCGACCACCGCCGACCTGATCGCCGGCGCCGATCTTGTCGTCGGATGGGGTTGTGCGCTGAATATGTGGACCATGCGCCATGGGCGTCTGATCGGCCCCGATACCACGGTCGTACAGGTCGACGACGATATCGACGCCCTCGGCGCGCACCGCCCCGTCGCGTTCGGGGTACTCGGTGACTGCGATCCGACCGCGCGGGACGCGCTCACCGAGTTGCGGCGATCCGGGACGGACAGGGTGGTCGGCTACCGCACGGCGGAGGTCGCGTCCCGGATCGCGCGCACCGGCCGCTGGCAGGACGTGCCGGTGGAGAATTCGGTCGCCGGTGACCGGATCGACCCCCGGGTGCTGACGATCGCGCTCGACGGGATACTGCCCGCGCAGCGGATCGTCTCGATCGACTCCGGGAACTTCATGGGCTATCCCGCCACGCATCTTTCCGTGCCCGACGAGAACGGATTCTGTTTCACCCAGGCGTTCCAGTCGATCGGGCTGGGACTGGGCACCGCCATCGGCGCGGCCTTCGCGCGGCCCGATCGGCTGCCGGTACTGGGCGCCGGTGACGGCGGGTTCCTGATGGCGATCTCCGAACTCGATACCGCGGTGCGCTGTGCGCTGCCGCTGGTGGTGATCGTCTACAACGACTCCGCCTACGGCGCCGAAGTCCACCATTTCGGTGACGCCGACCATGGGACGGTCACTTTCCCGGAGACCGATATCGCCGCCATCGCACAAGGTTTCGGGGCCACCGGGGTCACGGTCCGGTCCGCCGATGATCTCGCCGCGGTCCGCGGCTGGGTCGAGCAGTACCGGAAAACCGGCCGGGCCCGGCCACTGGTGATCGACGCGAAGATCACCAGTGATGGCGGCGCGTGGTGGCTGGCCGAAGCATTCGCCGGCCACTGAGCACTCCGATACCCGATGAATCGCTTCGAACAGCTCGTTTCCGGTCTTCCGGGTGACGAAGTCGGAGTGCAGGATGAATTCGCCCGGTCGAGGGTTTTCGGCGGTGAGTGCGGCCCGGCCATGGCCAGTGATTTCCTCGCCGGTCGGACCAGCACCACCAGTAGCCATCTGACAGGTCATGCGAACCGGCTACTCGGGAAGGACGAGCAGGGCGAATCACCGGGGCTCCGAGGCCGCCGAAGTGGTTTTCGTGGAGGGCATCCCGGCGGACAAGGTGGTGGGGATGCTGATCGATCCGCATGACCCCGACAAGGGCACCATCGCCAACCCTGGCTTCGAACCGTACGAACCGCAACCGGTCAGACCACCGCGCGACGACACCGGTTGGGACAACGTCATGCAGGAGCCATCCTGATCGACGGTCCAGCCTGTGCACGACGATCTGGGCGAACCTTGCTCCTTCCCCCGGGTTGGTGCTGGTGTGCTTGTCATCACTGGAACCGGTGGGCAAGGTCTTGATCATCGGTGGAGTAGCCGCAATGGTGTGGCCGCGGATCCACAGCCGCCGCCACTGCTTCTACGACCGAGTTCGACTCCACAGAACCGGGGGGACAACAGGATCAGCTTCCCCGTGTTGTTTGCCGAGGCATTAGCCGTTGATGCGTGTGCGTCGACGGAGAAACCCTGTTCGGGTTACTTGCCAACCATGTTTTTCAGCCAGCTCTCGTGCCTTCTTGGCTTAGACCGGCCAGGTCGGGCCGGGGAGCTCCCCGGCCCGACCCGAAGATCAACACTCACCTCACTCGGTACAAGAGGTAGCTCGGTGAGGTTGGCGTGAGGTCGAAACTACTCTTTCGGTTCTTCGGAGTAGTAGACGGTGATCGACGGCCATGGGCCGTCGGCGGTGATCTCGTTGTGCAAGACCAGGTCTTGCACGGCCACGTTGCCGAGGCTTTCGATCGAAGCGGCCACTGTCCGCAACAATGCGACGACATCACCCTGGTTGTCTCCAGCCGGATTCGACTGAGAGAAGTGAGAGATTGTGTACTGCGGAATTGTCATTCGTCCTCGCTCCTTCGGCTACTTCTTCTTACCGCGCTTCTGCTTGTTTCGGTCGCCGTCGTACTTCTCTGCCTGCTGGATCTTCTTCTGGGCACGGTTGTAGGCCGCCACATCGTAGGGCCGTCCCGCGTTCTTGTTATCCACGGCGGCCTGCTCCTCCGGACAGCGCCTCCAGCACCTGTCCGCCGTGCACGCGCCGTCGGCCGGGTCCAGCTGGCCACCTTCGATCATGTCGGCGGCCTGCGAATGGCCTTATCACGCGTTCGGGGGCGATCCGGCATCCCGGACAACATCGTCGCCGCGATCGCCAGGCGCATCTGCGACTGACCATGAGCGACCTCGCGGGGGCAATCCGAAGGGAGCAAAGCACGATGGCATGTCCGACCTTTCCTCCGGCGCCGTACCAGGTATGTGGCGCGATCCTCGACAAATACAACGAGCTCGGTGGTCCGGGCAGTTTCCTGCTGTGGCCGACCAGCGATGAGCTGACCGATCCGGACGGCGTCGGCAAGCGTTCGGTGTTCATGAATGGACCGATCTACTGGCATCCCGACGCGGGCGCGCACCCGGTGGCGAATCATTTTTTCGCCTGCTGGCAGCGCAACGGCTGGGAAGCCGGACCGCTGCGCTATCCGACCTCCGATGAGCTGGTCAACCCCGACGGCCTCGGTCGGCGGCAGTACTTCCAGGGCGGCACCATCTACTGGAAGCTCAACGATGCGTACTTCGTCGCCGGCGCAATCCGCGACAAGTGGGGGGAGACGGGCTGGGAGAGCGGATATCTCGGCTACCCGGTCAGCGACGAAGTGACCACGTCGGATGGTGCCGGGCGGTTCAACCGGTTCGAGCACGGGATGATCTACTGGCATCCTGACACCGGAGCTCACGTCGTAACCGGTACGGTGCTCGACGCTTGGGCCGCTGCCGATTACGAGCGTGGCAGCTACGGAAACCCCGTCGCAGAAGAGTCGAGCCCGGATGAAGGCGCCACTGTTGAGCAGCAGTTCCAGCACGGATCGATCACCGCGCCCGGGCCGGTGACCGTGGACCTGAGCAATTTCATGGCCTATATCACCCATGAGCAGGTTCTCGCCTCCGCGATCGCCGCGGCCCAGGCCGCCGCGAAGCCTCTGATCGAGGTGGTTCGGGGTGCGCTGCAGGAAGCGCGGGACGCCAACAGCGGGGCGGTCGGCCGAGACCCTGCCGACGCGGTGCCGGTCCCCGTCGCGCGGCGCGCCGGCGACGTGTTCTACTCCGACGCCGCGCAGGGGCTGGAGGTCCCAGTGATCGAGAAGGGTGCTGAGTACGAGCACGGCCACAACGGCATCTACGTCACCAGGGAAGATACTGTGCAGGCGCTCGACCCGGACCGTGGAGTGCAGCTGGTTCCCGGGGCAGACGAGAACCGCAAGCTGTACAACCCGACGTTGATGGAGGTCAACACTTCCGACGACATGCGAACCAGAGCCGCCACGTACGCCCGGACACGAATCGGATCCGGCTACAACAGCGACTTCGCGTTCAATCGCCGCGACTGGAAGGATGGCGAGGCCGGGACTTACAACTGCTCACAGCTGGTGTGGGCCGCCTATATGAACGCATCCGACGGCGGTATCGATCTCGATGCTAATGGCTGGTGGGGTGTGTGGCCCATGGACATCCGTGATTCGGACTGGGTGACTCACTACACTGCGTGATTCGGTCCACGACGGTCTGCGCGGCCCAACCATGGGTCGCGCAGACCGAGCCGCCAACGATCCGAGGGAACGATCATGTCTCGCTCGACCCGTGCGACGGGAGGTACCGCGGTGACCGTCACCATGCTCCTCGCCACAGCATGCGGGAGTGATACCGTCCCGATTCCCGAGATGCAGTCGGTGGCGCCCGATGCGGTCGGGGCCGTCGTTGTCGGCCCGGAGACACTCCCGTTCGGGATCGACACCGACCGCACGATGGTGTTCACCTTCGACGACCACGGCAACGCCCTCGGGCGGATCGACGGAACCGCCGCATACTCGTCCCGAGTCCTCAGCTGGAACCGGGGATTCACCACCGCCACCGCGTACGCGGTCGTGACCGCGACCCCCGCCGGCACCCATTCGGTTCCGATCGACGAAAACATGGTCGAAGGCGCTTCCATCGACCCCGCGACCGGACGAGCGATGTTCTGGTTCAACACCGGCAGACCAGATGGACCCGAGGTTGCCTACCGCAACAACTACGTCATCACCGGACCAGGTAGCTCACCAGTTGTCGGGTCGGTCCCAGGCATGATGCTCACCGGCAGTTACTGCGGAGCCGCCGGCTACGGGCTGGTAGTCGGGTTCGACGATCTGACCTCCGGTGCACCGAGTGTGCGACATCGGCTCTACGAGCTCCCAGGCGTCGGCGGAGAGGCCGTGGTGCGCGGCGAGTGGGATTACCCTGTCGACTTCCGGGCGGTGTCACGCACCAACGCCTGCTCAGCAGACGGCCGGACCCTGTACAACCTCTACGGCACGACCGACGCCAGGCGCACCGCCACAGCAGAGTCCGGCCTGATGCTGGTCCGGATCGACACCACCACCGGTGCGCACACCGAAACGACAGTCGACATCGGACACCATCCGGCCTCGACTCGCACCAATACACTGACCATGGTCGACGAACGGCTGTACTGGATCAGCTCCGACGGGGCGGTCCTGTCCCTGCCGCTGGACCGCGAGTCCGAAGCCCGCCAGGAATGGATACTGCCCGCCAACGGTGACAGCCACTCGGTGACAGTCACCAACACCACGGTCTCGCATATCGACCACAGTGCCACCCCGACCTATACCGAGTACGGCCTGCTCACCGGCCAGCGCACCCGTGACCCGATCGAACTGCCCTGGCTCAACGCGATCATCAACTCCCCCACCGAGAGCGGCAAGTCCCATTACGCCGTGACCGGCATCGCCGGCCTGCTGAAGTAGGTCGGCGGTCATACGCTCGAAGTCGACGATCGATGCTTCGCAGAATCGCTGAGGAAGAACGGATGTCGTTCGATCCATCCGTTCGGTACCTGGGTCCCACACCTACGACCGAACATCTCCGATCAGGACCGAAACACTCAGTGCCGGATTTCGGGGAATCTGGACACCACGGGCCTGCTCGGGCCCGGGTGCGGGTGGCCGTAGTTTCGCCTCGCCGGGCGGCCCGAAGTGGGCCTGGCCTGCGTCGACACCGCGCCGATAGCAGCCACCCCCGTCGGCGGCATCGGTGGGACGGAGTTCGGGTCCTGGGCTTCGGAAACCACGAACCCCGGGCCGTAGCGCTGGTTTTTCGGGTGTGACGGCTCTTTAGACGGCGCGGACGTTCTGCGCCGGCGGGCCTTTCTGGCCCTGGCCGATCTCGAACTCGACACGCTGTCCCTCGTCCAGGGACTTGAATCCGGCGCCGGAAATCTCGAAGTAGTGGACGAAGATGTCAGGACTGCCACCGTCTTGCGCGATGAACCCGAAGCCCTTCCATGCCATGTCATTCAGGATTTGGTGCGTTTGGCGAGTTGGAGTTGTGCGTAGGGGTGGCCACACGCAGGCGCGCCGCCCGCTCCTCGAGTTTCCAGCTTCAACAGCAGATCGGGCATATGCCGACGAACAGCAGTACCATCGCGACCCCACAGGCAGAACGGCTGCGCGGCCAACCACACGACATGCGGATCGAAATCAGCAAGCCACAGCCGGTCCAACTCCAAGCGGCTCTCGTAGTGGTGCTGAGTCTCTGTGGTCGAGGACCAGAAGACGCCGGTGTAGTGCTTCTTCCCCGCCTCGGTATGGACCCGCCGCACCGGCAGACCGTGCACGAGCACGCTGCGTCCGCTGAACGCACGTCCGTGTCCGCCCGGCCGAGCTCCTCGGTCGCGTAACTCAGTCCCACCTCCAGCACGGAGGGGATCCGCGCGGACACCACTCCATGGCCTCACCTGCGACAACAGATGAGAAGAGGCGACAAGTTACCGACAGAAACATGAGAGAACGACACCGCGAATGAGAATCTACAATTCGCCGTGGGCGAACAACGGCGCGAGGTGGAACAAAGGCGACATCGGTGAAGTTGAGTGGGATTAGCTCAAGTATTGGAGGTTGTGTTCGTGACTACACCACTGAATCTTCCGGTGCTGTTCCTGACCGATCCCATCGTGCTCCCCGGGATGGTCGTGCCGATCGAACTGGACGAATCCGCGCAGGCGGCGATCGACGCAGCGCAGGCCGCGAAGACCGGGACAGTACTGCTGGCCCCGCGCCTGACCGAGGGTTACGCCGCCTACGGCGTGATCGCCACAGTCGAACAGATCGGCCGGATGCGCGGCGGTGCGGCGGCCGCGGTCCTCAAGGCGGAACGGCGCGCGAAGATCGGGCACGGCGTCACCGGCCCCGGCGCGGCGCTGTGGGTGGAGGCCGAACCGGTCGAGACCCCCGCCGCCGACGGTCGCACACGGGAACTGGCAGAAGAGTACAAGAAGCTTGTCGTCTCGGTGTTGCAACGGCGCGAGGCTTGGCAGATGGTCGACGCGTTCAACCAGCTCACCGATCCGTCCGCCATCGCCGATACCGCCGGTTACGCCGCTTATCTCACCGATGAGCAGAAACGCGAACTGCTCGAGACCCCGGATGTCGCGCAGCGGCTGAACCTGTTGATCGACTGGACCCGGGCCCATATCGCCGAAGCCGAGGTCACCGAGAAGATCGGTGACGAGGTCCGCGAGAACATGGAGAAGAGTCAGCGCGAATTCCTGCTGCGCCAACAGCTCAACGCCATCCGTAAGGAACTGGGCGAGGGCGAACCGGACGGCGCCGACGATTACCGCACCCGCGTAGAGCAGGCCGAACTGCCCGAGAACGTGCGCGAAGCGGCTCTGCGCGAGGTCGACCGGCTGGAGCGGTCCAGCGATCAGAGTCCCGAAAGCGGGTGGATCCGGACGTGGTTGGACACCGTGCTGGAACTGCCGTGGCAGGTCAAGACCACCGATTCCACCGATGTGACGGCGGCCCGGGCCGTGCTCGACGCCGACCACCACGGCCTGGACGAGGTGAAGGACCGGATGGTCGAGTACCTGGCGGTCCGCGCGCGGCGCGCGCGGCGCGGTCTGGAAGTCGTGGGTGGCCGCGGGTCCGGTGCGGTGCTGGTCCTCGCGGGACCGCCCGGGGTCGGTAAGACCTCGCTCGGTGAATCCGTAGCCCGGGCCCTGGGCCGCAAATTCGTACGCGTCGCCCTGGGTGGTGTGCGCGACGAAGCGGAGATCCGCGGACACCGGCGCACCTATGTGGGCGCGATGCCCGGCCGGATAGTGCGTGCGATCAATGAAGCCGGATCGATGAACCCGGTCGTACTGCTGGACGAGGTCGACAAGATCGGCTCGGATTTCCGTGGTGACCCCGCGGCGGCCCTGCTCGAGGTGCTCGATCCCGCACAGAACCACACTTTCCGCGACCACTACCTCGATTTGGACCTGGACCTGTCCGATGTGCTGTTCCTGGCCACGGCCAATGTCATGGACACCATCCCCGGCCCGCTGCTGGACCGGATGGAAGTGATCACCGTCGACGGGTACACCGAGGACGACAAGGTCGCCATCGCCCGCGACTTCCTGCTGCCCCGGCAGCTGGAACGCAATGCGCTCACCGTCGAAGAGGTCCAGGTCACCGACTTGGCGTTGCGCGAGATCGCGGCCGACTACACCAGGGAAGCCGGTGTCCGGCAGCTGGAACGGCTGCTCGCCAAAGCGCTGCGGAAGGCGGCGACCCGGCTGTCGGAGGTCGACGGGACCGCCGAAGCGCTGACCATCGATATCGGCGATCTGAAGGACTATCTCGGTCGGCCGCGCTTCACCCCGGATTCAGCGGAACGCACCGCCGTGCCGGGCGTGGCGACCGGGCTGGCGGTCACCGGTCTCGGGGGTGAGGTCCTCTACATCGAGGCCAACACCGCCGCGGGCGAACGCGCGCTGACACTGACCGGTCAGCTGGGCGACGTCATGAAGGAATCGGCGCAGATCGCGCTGACCTACGTGCGCTCGCATCTGGGTGAGATCGGTATCGAATCGGCGGTCCTGGACGGGAACCTGCACGTCCACGTGCCCGCCGGGGCCGTACCCAAGGACGGTCCGTCGGCCGGTGTCACCATGGTCACCGCGCTGGTTTCGCTGGCGCTGGGGCGCCCGGTGCGCTCCGATATCGGAATGACCGGCGAGGTCACGCTGAACGGCCGGGTGCTGCCGATCGGCGGGGTGAAGCAGAAACTGCTCGCCGCGCAGCGCGCGGGACTGAAGACGGTGTTCATTCCGGCCCGCAACGAACCCGACCTCGACGATGTCCCGGCCGATGTGCTGGCCGATCTCGACGTCCGTCCGGTGGGCGATGTCGCCGAGATCCTGGCCTACGCCATCGAACCGGTGCGCGAACCGGCCCTGGACGGCCGCACTCTGGCGGCCAGCGCCTGATCACCGGTCACGGGCCGCGGCACCTCCCCGCAGGGGCTGCCGCGGCCCTTTCTTGTCCAGCGGTTTCTTTCAGCCGATCGTGGCCCGGGCCCATCCGCGACGCCGCTCCACCCGAATTCCGTCCGGCAATGTTCGCGGTGCGGCCGTACAGGGGTCGTCCTGGCTGAAAGTGATGGGAATCCATGAAGAGCATGCAGCGCGTTGTGCTTGCGGCGGCGATCGTTTCGACCACCGCCCTGCTGGGGTCGACGGCCTGTACATGATCGACAAGGTCCTCATGCCGCCGGCCTGACCGTTTCGGACGCGGGTGCGGGCCGGGTGCACCAGACTGGCGCCATGATGCGTTGTGTTCTGCACGGTGATCTGAACAACAACCCGGGGAGTGCACCGATCCCGGCCGGGGGCTGTAGCGAACGCCTTGCCATGCAGTCCAGGGTGCGATCATGACGAAGGGGCCGGGGTCCGGCCCGATCCGGTTGGCCGATGCGGAGACCGGCGACGCGGCGGCCTGCCCGGTTCGCACCGACGGGTACGACGACCGGGCGACGCAACGACGGCTCGCCGATCTGCTGTCCGCCGCAGGCGACGGCGACCGGGAAGCGTTCACCCGGTTCTACCGGGAGACCAGTCCACGCGTATTCGGGCTGGCGCGGCGGATCCTGCGCAGCCCGGCGGCCGCCGAGGAAGCCACCCAGGAGGTATACCTCCAGGTCTGGTCCGCCGCGGCACGCTACGACCCGGCCCGGTCGAGCGCCATCGGCTGGCTGATGATGATCACGCACCGGCGCGCTGTCGACCGGGTACGGGCCGAGGAGTCGGCCACTGGCAGAGAAATCGTCTACGGGCACACTCATCTGGGACGCGATCACGACATCGTCTCCGAAACGGTGGATCAGCGCCTCGATGAGCAGGCGGTTCGCGACTGTCTCGAGGTGCTGACCTCCACCCAGCGTGAGGCGGTCGCCCTCGCCTACTACAGCGGGCGTACCTACCGCGAGGTGGCCGATCACCTCGAATCTCCGCTACCCACGATCAAGAGCCGCATCCGCGATGGTTTGAAGCGGCTCCAGAATTGCCTCGCAGGGGTTGTCTCCGATGCCTGATACCTCACCACCCGATTCGCCGGAGAACAGCGGCGACCTACTGGATCTCGCCTTTCCGTACGCCCTCGACGCGGTCGCCACCGCCGAGGGCGCGGAAATCGAACAGCGTTTGCACACCGCCGATCCCTCGACCGTCCGCGCGTTCGATGGCACTGTCCGAGAGGTGCGGGAAGCGATGGCGGCGCTGTCGGTTCTCGATGCCCAAGCACCCCCGGCCCGGGTCGAGGCCCGAATTCGCGCGGCACTCGATGGCGTGCCGGGAGCCCGGTCCACGGTGCAGGGGATCGCGCGGCCCGATTCGCCGCCGGACGATGCGCTCGGCTCGACCGAATCCACGCAAGCCGATCCGGCGACTACCCGGCCCGGTGCCGGCGGCGCAGCCGAATCGGCCCACGCCCGCGACCGTAAGCGGGCGCTTTCGCGCCGGTGGGCGCTGGCGGGCGCGGCGGCCGCGGTGGTGGTGGCCGTCGGTATCGCGGTCGGTGTGGGCGTGGTCGCGCAGCGTGGTGACGAGCCCGCCGGGACCGTGACCGCGCAGGAGGTGCTGGCCCAGCCCGACGCCCGGACCGCCAGTACTCCGATCGGTGCCGCCGGTGTCCTCACCGTCCACGTTTCCGATGCGCTGAGCGCGGCCACCGTGTCCTTCGCCGCGACACCCGCGCCGCCCCCTGGCAGCGACTATCAGCTGTGGCTGATCGACGCGAGCGGGATACCGCGTTCGGCAGGTGTGCTGACCGATCTTCCGGGTGCGAGCGATCCGTATGTCACCGAGTTCACCGGTTCGGATCAGCTCGCGATCACCCTGGAGCCGGACGGCGGATCACCGGCGCCCACCAGCGATCCGCTCGCGGCGCTCACGCTGGGCTGAGCCCGGCGTCCGGGCAGGGACGCACCCACGCCGTGGGCCCGCTCTGCGGTCGAGCGCAGCGTGGGCCACGGCCGTCCCGGTCAGATGCCCAGGACAGCAGCACCGGTGTCTTCCCCGCTGCGGCCAGGAGTGACACCATCCGGAGTGGACGATGTGACGAATTCCCAGCTGCCGGACGCCCCGCCCCGGCGGATGAACGAGGACGCTGATGCAGGACACAACGAGTTCGACCGGCCCCACCGGGCCGGATCAGCAGGACCCGGATACCACCGGACGGTTCGCGGCGGCACTGAGCGGTCTGGCGGCCGCCGCGGTCGTCCTCGGTATCGGTGAACTGGCGGCGGCCTTGATCGCCCCGGAGGCCTCGCCCTTCCTGGCCACCGGCGCGACCGTCGTCGACCACACACCCCGGGCATTACGCGAGTTTGCCATCGAACAGTTCGGTACGCGCGACAAACTCGTGCTTTTCCTGTGCATGGGTCTGATGATGGTGGTACTCGCCGTGGTGGCGGGCCTGCTGGAACGGCGTCGGCCCTACGGCAGTGCGCTGCTGGCGGGGCTCGCGGTGGCCGTGGGTGTCGCCGTGTTGCAGCGGCCGAACGCGACCGCGGCGTTCACGGTGCCGATCCTGCTCGGAGCCGCGGCCGGGGTGTGCACGCTCCGGGTGCTGATCACCAGGGCGCCACGCCACGCCGCCGCCGGCGGATCCGCGGAGGGCACAGCTACGGACGGCACCGACGCGTCGCGGCGGCGGTTCCTGGGGCTGGCCGCCGGGGCCCTTGTCCTCGCCGCCGGATCCGCCGCGGCCGGGCGGTGGGCGGGGGAACGAGCGCGGGCGGTGACCGCCGATCTGCGGCGGTTCGTGGTCCCGCGTCCACAGGTCGCGGCCGCACCCGTACCACCGGGCACCGATCCGCCCGTACCGGGAATCACCGATTTCATCACCCCCAACGACACGTTCTACCGGATCGACACCGCACTGCGGATACCCGCGTTGACCAGTGCCGACTGGCGGCTGCGGATCCACGGCATGGTGGAGCGCGAAATCGAGCTCACCATGGACGATCTGCTGCGGCGGCCCGCCGTGGAGAAGGTGATCACCCTGACGTGTGTGTCCAATGAGGTCGGCGGTGATCTGATCGGTAACGCGACCTGGATCGGATACCCGCTCGCCGACCTCCTCGCCGAGGCCGGGGTCCGGCCGGACGCGGATATGGTGCTGTCCACCAGCGCTGACGGTTTCACCGCGGGCACACCCGTCGCAGCGCTCACCGACGGTCGCGACGCCCTGCTCGCGGTGGGTATGAACGGTGAACCGTTATCGGTCGCGCACGGTTACCCGGCCCGGATGGTGGTGCCCGGTCTCTACGGATACGTCAGTGCCACGAAATGGGTCGTCGATCTGGAGATCACCAGATTCGATCGGGCCCAGGCCTATTGGACTCGCCGTGGTTGGTCGGCGTTCGGCCCGATCAAAACCGCTTCCCGTATCGATGTTCCGGCGGCCTTCGGCAGTGTCGCTCCGGGACCGGCGGTGGTGGCCGGGGTGGCCTGGGCTCAGCATCGCGGAGTGGCCGCCGTGGAGGTCCAGGTCGACGACGGTCCCTGGCAGCCGGCCGAACTGGCACCGGAGTACTCGCTGGACACCTGGCGTCAGTGGACCTGGCGCTGGGACGCGACACCCGGTTCGCACACACTGCGGGTGCGCGCCACCGACGGGACGGGGCGGGTGCAGACCGAGGAACGCGCCGACCCTGTGCCGGACGGCGCGACCGGCCGGCACAGCCGGACGGTCACCGTCCGATGACGGTGACCGTCCGGTCCGCTGGGCGCTATGCGGCCACCGGTGCCGGGTCGTCGGCGAACTGGGTCCGGTACAGCTCGGCGTAGCGCCCACCCGCGGCGAGCAGTTCGGTATGCGATCCGCGTTCCACGATGCCACCCGATTCGACCACCAGGATCTGATCGGCCGCACGCACGGTGGAGAGCCGGTGGGCGATAACCAAGGCGGTCCGGCCCTGCAACGCTGCGGTCAATGCCGCCTGCACCGCTGCCTCGGAGGTGGAGTCGAGGGAAGCCGTCGCCTCGTCCAGCACCACCACGCGCGGCTGTTTGAGCAGCAGCCGGGCAATGGTGAGTCGCTGGCGCTCCCCGCCGGAAAGGCGATAGCCGCGTTCCCCGACCACCGTGTCCAGACCGTCGGGCAGGTCGGCGATCAGATCGCCCAGGCGTGCCCGTTCCAGCGCGTCCCACAGCTGCTCCTCCTCGGCCTCCGGGGCCGCCAGCAACAGATTGGCCCGGATGGTGTCGTGGAACAGATGCCCGTCCTGGGTGACCAGGCCGACGGTTTCCTGAATCGATTCCATGGTGAGTCCGCGGATATCGGCGCCGTTGAGCCGGACAGCGCCCGAATCCACGTCGTAGAGGCGCGAAACCAGCTGTGCGATAGTCGATTTACCGGCACCCGAGGAACCGACCAGGGCGATGAGCTGACCGGGCTCGGCTCGTAGCGACACCCCGTGCAGCACTTCCTCACCGCCGCGGGTGTCCAGTGTCGCCACCTCCTCCAGTGAAGCGAGCGAAACCTTGTCCGCGGCGGGGTATCCGAATCGCACATCGTCGAGTTCCACCGCTACGGGTCCGGTGGGCACCGGCCGCGCATCGGGTGCGTCCTCGATCAGGGGCCGCAGATCGAGGACCTCGAAGACCCGCTCGAAACTGACCAGCGCGGACATGATCTCCATCCGGGCACTGGCCAGTGCGGTGAGCGGTGAGTACAGCCTGGTCAGCAGCAGCGACAGGGCCACCACCGCGCCCGCGTCCAGTTGCCCGCGCAGTGCGTACCATCCGCCCAGGCCGTAGACGAGCGCGACGGCCAGGGCCGAAACCAGTGTCAACGCGGTGACGAACACGGTCTGCAACATCGCGGTGCGCACGCCGATATCGCGTACGCGTTGCGCGCGCACGGCGAACTCGGCCGATTCCTGAGCCGGTCGGCCGAAGAGTTTCACCAGGGTCGCGCCCGGCGCGGAGAAGCGCTCGGTCATCTGTGTGCCCATCGACGCGTTCAATCCCGCTGCCTCACGCTGGATATCGGCCAGCCGGTCGCCCATCCGCCGGGCGGGGATCACGAATACCGGTAGCAGGAGCAACGCGAGCAACGTGATCTGCCAAGACAATTGGAGCATCACCAGCAGGGTGAGCGCCACAGTGACGATATTGGCGACCACGCCGGACAGCGTGTCGCTGAACGCGCGCTGCGCGCCGATCACATCGTTGTTCAACCGGCTGACCAGCGCACCGGTCCTGGTCCGGGTGAAGAACGCGACCGGCATGCGCTGTACGTGATCGAATACGGCGGTCCGCAGGTCGAGGATCAGGCCCTCGCCGATACGTGCCGACAGCCATCGGATGGCCAGGCCCATTCCGGCATCGAGAATCGCGAGCCCCGCGATCGCCGACGCGAGGAGGATCACCGTCCGTGGCGGCGATCCGGCGAAGATATCGTCGATCACCCGGCCCGCTAGCAGCGGTGTGGCGACCACCAGTACCGCCGCGGCCACACTGAGTACCAGGAAGGCGCTCAGCCGCCGCTGATGCGGCCGGGCGAACCGCAGGATGCGCCGTGCCGTGGTGAGGCTGAACGCCCGCTGCTCCTCGGGTGCGTGCATGCGCCGGTACATCTGGTCCCAGGCCACCGATTCCATGCTCATCTGACATGTCCTTCCGCTCCGGAGCTCGATTCAACTCCAGTGCACCGACACTAAAAGCTCAACCATCCTCGAGGTCAAGCGCCGATCGATCAGGAGTCGCCGGTGCCGGATGTCTCCGCGACCGGTGCGAGTTCGAGGCGGACGCCGAGCAAGCGGACCGGGCGATCCAATGGGAAGCGATCCAGCACCCGCAGCGCGGCTTCGACGATCGTGGGGATATCGGTGGTGGGCTCGGGCAGTTTGGACTGTTTGCTGCGTGTGTAGAAGGTGCTGGTGCGCACGGTGACGGCCACCCGGGTCGCGATACGACCCGCCGCCGTGATCTCCGCGGCGACCTCCGCCGCCAGCCGGGCGACCTGCGCGCC
Organism: Nocardia jinanensis; assembly: GCF_014645735.1. Classification (GTDB taxonomy): domain Bacteria; phylum Actinomycetota; class Actinomycetes; order Mycobacteriales; family Mycobacteriaceae; genus Nocardia; species Nocardia jinanensis. The sequence goes on from NZ_BMMH01000010.1 coordinate 209,655, forward strand.
GATCTCCGCACGGTCCTCGAGATCTCGGGGAAAGGTCTCCGACCTGCTGCGCCCCACCGCCGGTGGCGGTTTGGTCACCACCTCGGTATCACCGGCGCCGCGCCCCATGACCCACAGATAGGGCCCGTTGGCCGGCCCGAACTCGGCCGCGAGCCGCGACCGGTCGGCGGCCATCAGATCCCCGACCGTACGCACATCCAGTTCGGCCAGCCGGGCCGCGATCCGGCTACCGATTCCCCAGAGCGCGTCGGTCGGACGATGTGCCATCACCTCCGCCCAGTTGGCGGCGGTGAGCCGGAACATCCCGCTGTGCGCTCCCGGAGGGTCGCCCCTGGTATCACCGGATTTCCCGACCGATTTGGCGAAACCGGTGGCCATTTTCGCGGTGAGTTTGTTGTCGCCGATACCGATCGCGCAGGTGAGGTCCAGTTCCGCGACGGCGGCCCGGATCGCCCGTGCCAACTGTTCGGGATCGTCGGTATCGGCCGCCACGAACGCCTCGTCCCATCCCCAGACCTCGACCTGGTCGGTGAACGAGCGCAGCCGCGCCATGACTTCCTCGGACGCCTCCTCGTAGCAGGGGACGTCCAAGGGCAGGAACACCGCGTCCGGACATCTGCGCGCCGCCGACCGCAACGCCATTCCCGCACGCACTCCGAAGGCGCGCGCCGGGTACGACGCGCAGGTCACGACCTTGCGCGGTTCCTCCGGGTCGCCGTTTCCGCCCACGATCACCGGCTGTCCGCGCAGTTCCGGATGGCGCCGGAACTCCACCGCGGCCTGGAATTGGTCGAGGTCGACGTGCAAGAGCCATCTGGCCACGACTCCGTCTTACTCCACCGGGGTGACAAGACGGTGGATATCGGGCAGAGCGTCCCGGGTGCACGCCCGGTGTCCGGGCTCGGTCCGGCCCCGTGAATGTGGGATTCGCGACGTCGTCCGGGGGTGTCGGGCAGCCCGCCGAAAGCCGTAGGTTACTGGGGCATCACCTGTTTCCTATCGGGAGGTGGCGGTGACGGCAGATCTCAGTGGGGCGGCGGCGCTCGTGACTCCGGCGGCCACGCGCCGGCTGGTCCCGGCCCTTCTGCTCGTCGCGCTGGTCGTAGCTGTCGTCGGCAGCCTCGGCGCGCCCCTGATCACCTCGGTATCCGACGAGTTCGAGGTATCGCTGACGGCCGCGCAGTGGACCCTCACCGCGCCGCTGCTGGTCGGCGCGATCGCCACGCCCGTACTGGGCCGGCTCGGCGCCGGTCCGTACCGGCGCCGAGTAGTGCTGGTAACGCTCGCCCTGGCTGTGGTGGGCGGGCTGCTGACCGTGATACCACCGTCGTTCGGCTGGCTGTTGGCCGGGCGGGTGGCCCAGGGCGCGGGACTGGGGCTGACCGCGCTGATGATGGGTATCGCTCGCGACCATCTGCCGGCCGAACGGTCCGGTCCGGTCATCGCGCTGCTCTCGGTCGCCTCCGCCGTCGGTATCGGTGTCGGTTATCCGCTGGCGGGACTTCTCACCGAGGTCGGCGGACTGGGCCCGGCCTACGGCCTCGGTCTGCTGATCACCGTGATCGCGTGGGCGGCGGCATGGGCGACGATGCCCCAGTCGCCGCCCGGGCGTTCGTCGGCGGTCGATGCCCCAGTCGCCGCCCGGGCGTTCGTCGGCGGTCGATGCACCAGGGGCCGTACTGCTGGGTGGCGGGCTGGTGGCACTGCTGCTCACAATCGGTCAGACCGCGCTGTGGACCGACCGTCCGGCAGTCGCGTTCGCGCTGGTGGCCGCGGCCGCCGTACTGTTCGCCGGCTGGATCCACCATGAACGCCGGTGCGCCGACCCGCTGGTGGACCTCACCCTGCTGCGCACCCCGGCGGTGGCGGGCGCGAATATCGTCATGCTGCTCGGCGGTATCGGTATGTATCTGCTGCTGACCCTGGTGACCCGCTACGTGCAGACGCCCGCCGGGGCGGGGTACGGCTTCGGCGTGGATGTTTTCGTCGCGGGCCTGGTGCTGGTGCCGTTCTCCGTACTGGGTTTTGTGGGCGGAAAGGTGGTGCCACCGCTGCGCCGGCGATTCGCCACGGCGACGGTGCTCGCCGCCGGAGCCACCGCGGTCCTGGTGGCGCTCGCCCTGTTCGCCGCCTGCCGGAGCCAGCTGTGGCTCGCGTTCACCGTGATGGGTGTGCTCGGGCTGGGCGTCGGTATCTTCTCGGCGGCGATGCCGGCGGCGATCCTCGCGGTCACCCCGGCGGCCGAAACCTCCAGCGCGATGAGTTTCAACGGGGTGGTCCGCAGTGTCGGCTTCTCCATCGGTAGTGCGCTGGGCGGGTTGACGCTGGCTGCCTACATACCGGCGGGCGCTACCTTCCCCGACCCCGCGGGATATACGACGGCGGCCTGGCTCGGGGCAGCGGCGATGGCGGTGACGATCGTTGTCGCGCTCATATTTCGACGCACTACGCGGCGAGCTACAGCTGTTTCGTGACGCGGCGGTGCGGAACCCACACGTGCCGGACGATCGGCAATCATGCTCGAACCCCACTGCCGCGCCCGGCTGTGGTCACCACCGAGCCGGGCACCGCGACCGCCGGTGACGGATGTCGTTGCGCCGGAACAGCCTCGGGGCTCATCGCTGACCGGCGCTTTCGCTCTCCGGTTCCGTAGCGAGCACGATGCTGGAGGTGGGCCGCACCCGGTCTTCATCGCCTGCGGGCCGGGCGGCTTGCGCTGTGGCCAGGCCCCGCAGGCTGGAAAAGGCGGTGGCCGTGTTCGTATCGTCTACTGCCGTCCGGGCGAGTCCGGTGGAGGAAGGCGCCGGGCTCTCGTTGCCGACGGAGCCCTGCACCGACTGGGTTTCGGTCTTCGCCGGTTGTTCGGGCGCGGCGGCTTCCCCGCCCTGGGACTTATTGCCCGCATCCTGGGCCACCGGAGCGGCAGCTGCGCTGTCGCCGGTGGCTGGGGATCCGGTGGCTGGGAATTCGGTGGCGCTGTCGCCGGTGGCCGAGGCACCGGCCGGGGCGGACGAACCCGTCGGGGAACCGGGTGATGCCGCGGAATCGGTTGCGCCCTGGTTGTCGACCGCGTCGATGATCGCGGCGGTGGCCTCGCCTCCGGCCGTGATGATCTCGTCGAGATTTCCGGCGAGTGTCGCGACCGCGGAGATCATGTCGGGAATGGTTCCGGTGATCGTGCCGACCGCGGTGACCATGGCGGTGATATCGGAGGGGGACCAGCTTCCGGAAGTGTCGGTGGCGGGGTTTTCGGTGGTGGCGGGGTTTCCGGTGGTGGCGGGGTTTCCGGTGGTGGCGGGGCTTTCGGTGGTGGCGGGGTTTCCGGTGGTGGCGGGGTTTCCGGTGGTGGCGGGGTTTCCGGTGGTCGCGGGGTTTCCGGTGGTCGCGGGACTTTCGGTGGAGGCCGGTGTCGTGGTCAGCGCAAGGCTGGACGGTGCGTCCTGACTACTGTTCGGGCTCTGCGTCACCGCTGCGGGAGTCGTCCCGGTAAGCGGTGTCTCCCCGCTCGGTGCCGTTGCCGCGATGGGTGAGCCGAGGACGGCCGAGTAGGTAGGTTGTCCGGCCGTGTAGGTGAGGTCGGACTCGGCTGCGAGCAGACCCCCGGGTGAGACGAAGGCGCCGGGCCGCACCGCGTCCAGGGCGGTGAGCAGTTGCTCGTAGGCGCCGGATACGGTCGTGTGCGCGTCGGTGCACAGCGTGGTGAACGTGGCGATCCGCGCATCGATTTCGGGCACGAAGACCTGGTCCAGCCAATTGCGGCAGACCGTTTCCGGATCCACGCCGTCCGCGTACGTTTCGGGGAGTTCGGTGCGCAGCCGCTCCCGTACCGATTCGCCGGCGGTATCGCCCTGTCCGCGAGCGATATCGATGAACCCGTCGATCTGCTGAGCCGTCTTGCCCGCGGCCGCGTCCGGATCGAAACCGGTTCGGGCGGCGTCGGCTTTCTGCCGTAAGGCACCGTCGATCTGTTCGACCGCGGTGGTGGCGGCCGTCCGGACGGCGGTCAGAGAATCCAGGCCGGTACTGATCCGGCTGCCCGCGTCGTCGAGGAACTGCTGGGCATCGGCGGCCGCGGCGGATCCGTTCCACAAACCGGGCACTCGCCCGAACCACGCGGTCTGGGTCCCGGCCTCGTCGTCGACCCGTCCGTCCAGCTCCTCGGCCAGGACCGTGGCGAAATCGCGCAGGGTGGCGAGATCCAGCCCGCGCTGCTGGTCGTAGGCGGCGGCCAGCGTGTGGTAGTCCCCGCCCGCCGGAACACGCCCGGTCCATTCGCGGTAGCGGGGAAGGAAGACCTCGAAGTACCGCAGCCCCTCCGTGCCGGTATCCAGGACGGCATCGGCGCCGGCGTCATCGGCGGTTCTCATTCGAATACTCCCGCGACCGCGCCGAGGTTGGTGGCCGTGGCCTGATCCACACCGGCGCAACTGTCCGCGCTGGCGCGTAACGCCGTCCCGCAATCGTTCACGCAGTTGGCCCAGGAGAACAGGTAGCGGCTGATATCGGCGAGGCCCTGGCCCAGGCGTTCGCCGGTGGTGCGGTAATCGCGGCCCGCGTCGGAGGATTCGAACCCGCGCAGGCAGTCCGCGGCGCGTAGTGCGGCGGCATTGATCTCCCCGGCCGATCCCCGAAGTTCCCCTGCGATGCCCTGCACCGCTGCGATATCCATCAACATATCGATCTCTCCCCGTGCTTCGGCGGCAATCCGCACCGCCGGGGTCCGCCCGGACGACGGACCACAGGATCCGTCCGGGCCGGCGCGAATCCTGCTCTGCTACAAGGTTGGACGGCAGTGAACGAAGGCAGGTTCCCGACCGACCGGAATTTTCCTTGCCGTTCACGGCGCCGAGAGCTGTTCGGGCAGATCGCCGTCCCCGTGAGCCCGGGAAGGTGCGGCCGCGTGGGCGTCCCGGCGCCCACGCGTGCGGTCCCCGACCGAGACCGAGCCCTGCGGTCGCGGACTTCTTCTGCGACAACTCACCGAGGACGGCAGCGCGGTGGCGAGTCCCGATAGAACCCGGGCCGCGAGCCTAGGCTGGTTCGTGTGACCGACCAGGACGTACGACGGGACACCCTCGCGCGGCATCTGCGCGCGCGGATCGGTATCGACGCGGTGGATATCTCCCGCCGCCGGCGGGTGGAGTACTCATCGGATGCCTCGAACTACCGGGTGCTACCCGAGGCGGTCGTCTTCCCCCGCACCGACGAGGACGTGGCCGCGGTACTGGAGGTCGCGCGAGCCGAGGGGACGGTCCTCACCCCGCGTGGCGGCGGCACCTCGGTCGCGGGGAACGCGGTCGGCCCCGGCATCGTCGTCGATTTCAGCAGGTACATGACCGGTATCGCCGATATCGATCCGCAGCGCCGGACCGTCCGGGTGCAGCCGGGCGTGGTGCTGTCGGACCTGCAGCGCCGGGCGCGGGAACACGGACTGCGCTTCGGACCCGATCCGTCCACCCAGAACCGTTGCACTCTCGGCGGGATGATCGGCAACAACGCCTGCGGGCCACATGCCATCGCCTGGGGTCGTACCTCCGACCGGGTCCGGGAGCTGCGGATCATCGACGGCACCGGTGCGAACCGCCGGCTGGCGGATTCCCTGGACGCGGTTCCGGGACTGCCCGAGTTCACCGCGCGCTCGCTCGCCGTGCTGCGCACCGATCTGGGCCGATTCGAGCGGCAGGCATCGGGCTACGGCCTGGAACATCTGCTGCCGGAACGGGGCGGGTCGGTGGCGGGTTCCTTCGTCGGTGCCGAGGGGACCTGCGGTGTGCTGCTCGAGGCCGAGGTGGAACTGGTGGAGCTTCCGCCCGCGACCCTGCTGGTCGTACTCGGCTACCCGGATCTGGCTGCCGCCGCCGACGATATCGCCGCGGTGGTGTCGGTCGCGCCGGTCGCGGTGGAGGGTATCGACGCCCGGCTGGTCGATATGGTGCGGGCGCACGGCCGCCGGGTCCCCGACCTTCCACGCGGTAACGGCTGGCTTTTCGTGGAACTGGCCGGGGAGAACACGGCCGCGACCCATGCCGTCGCGCGGACGCTGTGCGCGGCGGCCGGGGCCCTGGATACGCGGATCATCGAGGATCCGCGAGCCGCGGCCGCGCTGTGGCGTATCCGGGCCGACGGGGCGGGTCTGGCCGGCCGGACCCGCGACGGCGAGCCGGCCTGGCCGGGCTGGGAGGACGCGGCGGTTCCGCCTGCCCGGCTCGGTGCCTACCTGCGCGATTTCGAGGAGCTGACACGCGAGCACAAGGTCGACGGACTGCTCTACGGGCATATCGGCGACGGTTGTATCCATGTGCGGCTGGACCTGCCGATAGCGACCGCGCCGGAGCGATTCCGGGCATTCCTGACCGACGCGGCGCATCTGGTGGTGGGCCACGGTGGTTCGCTCAGCGGCGAACACGGCGACGGCCGGGCCCGTTCGGAACTGCTGGAGATCATGTACTCAGCCGAGGTCCGCGCGGTCTTCGCCGGTTACAAGGCACTGTTCGATCCCGCGAACATCCTCAACCCGGGTGTTCTGGTGGATCCGCGCCCACTGGACGCCGATCTACGGCTGGTGGGCCTGCCGCCGCTGCCGCGGGCCGATGGTTTCGCGTTCGGCGGCGACGCCGGGGACCTGTCGACCGCGGTGCACCGCTGTGTCGGTGTGGGCAAATGCCGGGCCGATACCCGAGCCGTGGGTGGTTTCATGTGCCCCTCCTACCTGGCGACAGCCGATGAGAAGGACACCACCCGGGGCCGAGCTCGGGTGCTGCAGGAGGTCGTCCGGGGCGAACTGGACTGGTCGGCGCCCGCGGTGGCCGAATCACTGGATCTGTGTCTTTCCTGTCGGGCCTGCGGGACGGATTGCCCGGCGGGTGTCGATATGGCGACCTACAAATCCGAGACCCTGTATCGCCGCTACCGGCGGCGGTTGCGCCCCCGCGACCACTACACGCTGGGCATGCTCCCACGCTGGCTCTCCGGTGCGACCCGGGTGCCGCGGCTGATCAACGCCCTGGCCGGCGCCGGGACATTGCGCAGGCTGGGTATGCGGGCGGCCGGGGTCGATCCGCGCCGCGGCGTACCGGAACTCGCGCCGCGTCCGTTCCGGCGGATCTGGCGGCGGGAATCGGAGAACCAGCAGGTTACGGAAGCGAACGCGACCACCGTGATGCTCTGGGTGGATACCTTCACCAACGCCTTCGATCCGGAGATCGCGCTGGCGGCCGTGCGCCTGCTCAACTCCCTCGGATACCGGGTGGTGGTGCCGCGCCGGCCGGTGTGCTGCGGGCTGACCTGGATCAGTACCGGGCAATTGGACGGCGCCCGGGCGCGGTTACGTGCCACGCTCGGTGCTCTGGAAGCCCATGTACGGGCCGGTGGCCTGGTGGTCGGTCTCGAACCTTCCTGTACCGCGGCACTACGCGCCGATCTGCCGGAACTGTTGCCCTCCGATCCCCGTTCCGCACCGGTCGCGGCCGCGGTTCGTACGCTCGCCGAGTTCCTGACCGCGCACCCGGACTGGCAGCCGCCGAGTCGTCCGGGTTTGTCGATGGTGGTGCAGCCGCACTGCCATCATTATTCGGTGCTGGGATTCGAGGCCGATCGCCGGATATTTGCCCAGATGGGGGTGAAGGTGACCGAAGTTGCGGGATGCTGCGGTCTGGCCGGAAATTTCGGAATGCAGAAAGGGCATTACGAGATATCGGCAGCGGTGGCGGCCAACGGAATACTACCGGCGATCGACGGAGCCGGTCCGGATGCGGTGGTCGTCGCAGACGGATTCTCCTGTCGCACCCAGGCCGCCCACCTGGCCGCGCGACAGGGCAGACATCTCGCGCAGATTCTATTGGAGGACAGCTGATTTCGATTGTTCAGCGGCTCCGTGGCAGCCGGGGGAGCGGCCGATCCGTACGGGGCGGCCACACCTCCGGAAAGATCAACTTCCGAAAGGAAGAGTCCCGGGTGGAATCTCGTACCCGGAGCTGCCCGCGAATACCGACCCCCAAAGTTCGAGCAGCCAATTGAGTGCCTCGGTGATCATAGGAACCCTCCATTCACGGCAAGAACCGTATATTTGCTCAACCCTCGTCTTCATCGTCGTGCAATAGGGCACTGTTACTCGCGGCAGCGCACAATGACATGGTGCCAGTCCGAACAGCGGGACCCGCCGACGACGCGTGGGCGACCCGGACAGTGTCCGCCGACGCCCCGGTCCACCTCGCCCATACTCTCGCGCCGTTGCGCCGCGGGCCCGGCGACCCCTGTCACCAGATCACCCCGGACGGGGCGCACTGGCATACCTCGCGGATGCCGACCGGGCCGGTCACCTACCGGCTGGTCCAGGACGATCCGGTCACCGTCACCGCGGATGCCTGGGGTGCGGGCACCGCGGAGTTCCTCGACGGGCTCGATCGCATGCTGTGCCTGGATGAGAAGGTCGACGATTTCGTCGCCATCCATCCCACGGTGGCGGCCGCGCACCAGCGGCACCCCGGGCTGCGGATGCTGCGCACCGGCCGGGTACTCGAAGCACTGGTCCCCGCGATCCTGGAACAGAAGGTGACCATTGTTTCCGCCCACGCCGCGTGGCGCCGCCTGCTGCACAGCTTCGGTAGCCCGCCGCCCGGTCCGGCCCCGGAGGGAATGCGGGTGCCGCCGGATGCGGCGACCTGGAGCCGGATCCCGTCATGGGGCTTCCACCGCGCCAATGTCGGGCCGCAGCGCTGGCAGACGGTCGTACGCGCGGCTCGTGTCGCCGACTCGCTGGAGCGGACGGTCGCCCTGCCGCCGGGTGAGGCCGCGCGCCGGCTCCGTACGATCCCCGGAATAGGGGAGTGGACGGCCGCGGAAACCGCCCAGCGCGCTTTCGGCGACGCCGACGCGCTCTCGGTGGGTGATTTCCATCTGGCGTCGATCGTCGGCTGGACTCTGCTCGGTCGCGATATGGACGACGCCGAGATGATCAACTACCTCGAACCGGTACGTCCACATCGATACCGCACCATCCGTCTGCTCGAGATCAGCGGGCAAGCTCGTAAGCCGCGGTTCGGTCCGCGCGCTTCGGTCACCGATCACCGCTGGCACTGAGCCGGTAGCGGGATTCGCGAACGCGGAACCGGGTGTTCTCAGGTCCATCGGGCCGCCCGAATCGGGCCGGTGACCGGCCGTTACGGCGGCGGAACCGGGCCGCTACTGGAGGGCGCGGTTGTCCAGAACGCAGCGCCCCGACTCTACGAGGGTGGCTCGGGCGCGCCGGCGGACCCGGCACTCGTCGACTGTGCAGTCCAAGTGCAACTGCATTGCCGAATGGGCTTGTTCAAGGGTCATCACGCCGGGATCGGCACCGCAGGCGAGCAGTGTGGGGACCGGGGCGTCCAGATTCAACCGCATCACACGACCTCCTTCTGAACCCGCGGCCGACTCCTGTTGTCCGCGGTGGTTTTCCGGGTGTGTACATACGACCAACAGCTCACCATAGGCCGAGAACGGCGCATATGGTGTGAGATTCGGGGGTTTTACCGGTACCGAATTGCGAAATTTCTTGTAGACGGGTGTAAACCCGGCGCCGACGAGGCTGCGCGTAGCATCGCGATACATGCTGGTGGCGCGCTGCGCCGGGGCCCTCGACACGAAACACGGCGATTTCCACGGCGGCGAAGGAGAACCTGGATGAGCATCGACAACGGTACGAAGGTGGACCTGTCCGGCGCCCACTGGGTGAGTGGCGCGGACGGTGCGAGCGCCGGCGTGCCGGGTACCCATAACGTGGAGATCGCGATGCTCGCCGACGGTCACGTCGGGATGCGCGACGGTAAGAACCCCGATGGACCGGTTCTGGTCTTCACCCCCGGGGAGTGGGCGGCGTTCACCGCCGGTGTGCGCGACGGCGAGTTCGACCGGCCCTGATCCCTTTCTTCCGGCTGCGCATGCCGCGAGCACTGCGTTTGGGTCCATAAGGTAACGGGTACACAACGATATGTGGACCCAGGGATCAAGAATTTGTATCCCCGGCTCCGCAAGTTCGGGCCCGGCGACGGCGTCGCATGGTTGATCGTCGGCCTGCTCTTTGCGGCATCCGGGGTGGGTGTGTTCGTACTCACCGGCTCTGTGCTCTCGGCGCTGTTCGTCGGAGTGCTGGTGGGGCTGGTCACGACCGGTGTTGTCGCGATGTTGTGACGCCCGCCGGTTCGATACCGGTCAGCGCCTGAAGAGTTTGTTGCCGAGCCAGACGATCGGATCGTATTTCCGGTCGGCGACGTGCTCCTTCATCGGTATCAGCGCGTTATCGGTGATCTTGATGTTCTCCGGGCACACCTCGGTGCAGCATTTGGTGATATTGCAGTAGCCGAGGCCGTGCTGTTCCTGGGCGGCATCCCGGCGATCGGCCACGTCCAGCGGATGCATTTCCAACTCCGCGATACGCATCAGATACCGCGGCCCGGCGAAGGCCTCCTTGTTCTCGTCGTGATCACGCACCACATGACAGGTGTTCTGGCACAGGAAGCATTCGATGCATTTACGGAACTCCTGCGAGCGCTGCACATCCACCTGCTGCATGCGGTACTCACCGGGCCGGAGATCCGGTGGCGGGGTGAACGACGGTATCTCCCGGGCCTTTCGGTAGTTGTAGGAGACATCGGTCACCAGGTCGCGGATCACCGGAAATGTTCGCAGCGGCGTCACAGTGACGACATCTTCCGGGGTGAATGTGGACATACGAGTCATGCAGAGCAGCTTCGGCATTCCGTTCACCTCGGCCGAGCACGAACCACATTTGCCCGCCTTGCAGTTCCACCGGACCGCGAGATCCGGTGCCTGCGTGGCCTGCAGGCGGTGAATGATGTCGAGAACCACCTCGCCCTCGTGCACCGGCACCGTGAAATCCCGTAGTTCCCCGCCGTCGGTATCGCCGCGCCATACCCGGAACTGGGCGTCGTAACTCATCCGCTCACGCCTCCTTGCTGTCCGAAACGCGGTCCTCGGGCGTCGACCCTGCCGCGCTGCCGCTCGTCGCGGTCGGGTGACCGGCGAGTTCGGCTGGGGTGTAGTACTTTTCCAATTCACCGAAATCGAAGAGGGCGAGCAGTTCGTCGCGCATCGGCGTCTGCTCCCGCACGTTCACCGAGATATCGGGGATGTCCGCGACACCCCCACCGGCGGTGGCGCAGACGAGTAGCTTGTTGCGCCACTGCGGGTCCATTCCCGGGTGATCATCTCGGGTATGTCCGCCGCGGCTCTCGGTGCGCAGTAGCGCGGCCTGCGCCACACATTGGCTGACCAGCAGCATATTCCGCATATCCAGGGCCAGATGCCAGCCCGGGTTGAACTGCCGGTGCCCCTCGATGGTGACGTGCTCGAACCGTTCGCGCAGCGCCTCGAGCCGGCTGACCGCCTCGCTCACCTCGTGCTCTTTGCGGATGATGCCCACCAGATCGTTCATGGTCTGCTGCAGATCGGTGTGCAGGGTGTACGGATTCTCACCCGAACCGCCCTCCGGCGGATCGAACGGGGCGAGGGCCGATCGTGCTGCTGTCGCGATATCGGTATCGGCGACTGCCGGACGCCCGGTGAGTCCTTCGACGTACTCCGCCGCGCCCAGCCCGGCCCGCCGACCGAAGACGAGCAGGTCCGACAGGGAGTTGCCGCCGAGGCGATTGGACCCGTGCATACCGCCCGAGCATTCACCCGCGGCGAACAGGCCGGGCACGTGCGCCGCACCGGTATCGGGATCGACTTCGATACCGCCCATCACGTAGTGGCAGGTGGGTCCGACCTCCATCGGCTCCTTGGTGATATCGACATCGGCCAGTTCTTTGAACTGGTGGTGCATGGACGGGAGCCGGCGGATGATCTCCTCCGGCGTGAGCCGGGAGGAGATATCCAGGTAGACACCGCCGTGTTCGGTGCCCCGGCCCGCCTTGACCTCTTCGTTGATGGCCCGGGCGACTTCGTCACGGGGCAGCAGATCGGGGGTACGCCGCGCCGAATCATTGTCGCGCAGCCACTGATCGGCCTCTTCCTCGCTCTCGGCGTACTGCCCTTTGAAGACGGCCGGAATGTAGTCGAACATGAACCGTTTACCATCGGTGTTCTTCAGCACCCCGCCGTCCCCTCGGACGCCCTCGGTGACGAGGATCCCCTTCACACTCGGCGGCCACACCATTCCGGTGGGATGGAACTGCAGGAACTCCATATTGATCAGCCGTGCGCCGGCGCGCAGCGCGAGGGCGTGACCGTCGCCGGTGTACTCCCAGGAGTTCGAGGTCACTTTGTAGGACTTGCCGATTCCGCCGGTGGCCAGGACGACCGCCGGGGTCTCGAACAGGATGAAGCGGCCGGATTCGCGCCAGTAGCCGAAGGCGCCGCTGATCCGGTCCCCGTCCTTGAGCAGGTCGGTGATGGTGCATTCGGCGAAAACCTTGATACGCGATTCGTAGTCACCGGTCTGCGCGTAGTCCTCCTGCTGCAGCGAGACGATCTTCTGCTGCATGGTGCGGATCAGTTCGAGCCCCGTGCGGTCGCCCACGTGCGCCAGCCGCGGATAGGTGTGGCCACCGAAGTTGCGCTGACTGATCCGGCCGTCGGCGGTCCGGTCGAACAGGGCGCCGTAGGTTTCCAGCTCCCAGACCCGGTCGGGGGCCTCCCGGGCGTGGAGTTCGGCCATGCGCCAATTGTTCAGGAACTTTCCGCCGCGCATGGTGTCGCGGAAATGGGTCTCCCACGTGTCCTTTTCGTTGGCATTGCCCATCGCCGCCGCGCAGCCGCCCTCGGCCATGACGGTATGGGCTTTGCCGAACAGCGATTTGCAGACCACGGCCACCGAAAGGCCGTGTTCCCGGGCTTCGATCACCGCGCGCAGGCCGGCGCCGCCGGCACCGATCACCACGACGTCGTAGGTGTGCCGCTCCACTTCGGGCATAGCCGTGCAAACTCCTCAGTCGATGATGCGAAGATCGGAAATCGTGCCGCTGGCAACCAACATCACGTAGAAGTCGGTGAGCACGAGGGTGCCCAGCGTTGTCCAGGCGAGCTGCATATGCCTGGTGTTGAGCTTGGAGACCTGGGTCCAGAACCAGTACCGCACCGGATGCGCGGAGAAGTGTTTGAGCCGTCCGCCCGCGATATGCCGGCAGGAATGGCAGGACAGGGTGTAGGCCCACAGCAGGATCACGTTTCCGGTGATGATCAGGCTGCCCAGCCCCAGGCCGAAACCACCCGTCTTGCCGTGGAAGGAGATGACGGCGTCATAGGTGTTGATCAACGAGATGATCACCGCGACATAGAAGAAATAGCGGTGCGCGTTCTGGATGATCAGCGGAAGCCGGGTCTCACCGGTGTAGTTCGTATGCGGTTCGGCGACCGCGCAGGCCGGCGGTGAGAACCACACCGACCGGTAGTAGGCCTTGCGGTAGTAGTAGCAGGTGAGCCGGAATCCGAGCAGGAACGGCAACACCAGGAAACCGAGCGGCAGGATCATCGGCAGATCGCCGAACGGGGTGCCGAAATGACTCGCGCCCTCGACGCACGATGTGCTCAGGCAGGGGGAGTAGAACGGCGTCAGATAGTGATAGTCGGGCACCCAATAGGCCGTACGCACAAAGGATCTGACGGTCGCGTAGATGACGAACGCGGCCAGGCCGATCACCGTGATCAGTGGCGGTAGCCACCACCGGTCCGTGCGTAGGGTCCGGGTGGTGATCCGGGCCCGGGCCCTGCTGAATACGCCTGTACCCGCTTCGGGAGCGGTTGTTGTCGTTGCGGCACTCACTGGTCGATGCCTCGCTGATCGGCGGTGCGGGTGGTCATGGGTACCTCCGCGATCGAATGTGATGCTGAGCACCATACGCCCGGCCCGCTATCGAAAGAGCAGGGTCCGCGCAATCTCGGTGTCCTCAGGGTGTAGTGATTTGCGCCACATTTACTGCCGATCTTGATTCGGTGAACCCGCCGCAAACGCGAGCGACCGGTCGCCTGCCCGGCGCCCGGTCGTCCACTGATCATCGGGTTCGGGCCCGATGTCCGGTGTTCAGTTATCCGGCGGTGAATCCCGCGAGGCCGGGTGGATCCCGGCGGGTACTACTGGGTGCGCGGCCGCGAATGGAAGCCGAGGCCCTCGTCCTGGGCGCCCATCCACGCCGATTCGTCGGATTTGCTGTCCGGTACGTAGATGGGTTCCTGGCCGCGGGGTGCTGCCACCTGCGGCGGCGGGCTCTGTTCGAGTTCGTCGGCATCGATGCAGAGCCGCTCCAGGTCGTTCTCCAGCCGGCGTACGGTGCCGGCGTCTCCATAGTGGGTGCGGAGCACCCCGATGGAGCGCCGGAGCTGGTTTACGGCGTATCGGAGTTCCGCGATGTCGCTGCGTGTCATGGATACCTCCTGAGTTGCTAACCGGTCGCGGTGCGAACGCCGCCCGGACTGCATCGGCCGCCCGGCGTGGCTTGTGACCGACCACACATGGTGATCTACAACACAGTACGGCAAAATCCCGATTCCGGCTCGTCCGATGATCAAGATCGGGTTGCGGTTGGGAGCCGATGTGCACAACTCGGACAGGAAGGCGCAGACGCCTCGGGGCGTATTCGGGTCTCTAGCGGCTGGGTCAGAAATACGTATACAGCGCCCGATCGGGGTCTCTATCCCTGTATGGATCAATCTAGGGTTGCAGCTATAAATGCGAATAAAGCCCAGATCTGCCGAGGAATCGGACTCTCTAGCGATCTCTATGAAATGTAGTAGTTGTTCCGATAGATCGGTAGGAAGTCGGTCAGGTGGCGACACTGCGCAGGTAGCGCCCGAAATGCGGCACGGTGAACCCGATGGTGCCGCGCTCTGCCGAATAGATGAGGCCCTTCTTGATCAACCCGTCGCGGGCGGGTGACAGCGATGCGGGCTTACGGCCCAGTTCGACCGCGACCGCGGAAGTGGCGACCGGGCCCTCGTCGCCGGACAGGTCCGCCATGGCCCGCATGTACTCCCGTTCGGCCGGGGTCGCCCGTTCGTACCGCGACCCGAAGAACCCGACCGCCAGTTCCTCCTCGGCCGTCGGCGCCGCGACCTCGACATCCTCCGCGGTGATCGGGCTACCCGGCGCTTGGTCCCAGGTCGCCTTTCCGTAGGCCTGGACGAAGTACGGATAGCCGTCGGCTTTGCGGTAGAGCGCGGTGAGAGCTTCGTCGGAGAACTTCACGTCCTCGCGTTCGGCGGGCGCGATCAGCGCCCGGTCGGCCGAAACCCGATCCAGCCGATCGATGCGGTGATAGCTGAAAAGTCGTTCGGAATAGCTCTTGGAGGCGGACAGAACGGCCGGTAGATGGGGGAGACCCGCCCCCACCACGATCAGCGGAGCGGCGTCCTGGCTGAGCTCGTGGCAGGCGCCGCAGATAGCCGAGATATCGGCCGGGCCCAGATCCTGCATCTCGTCGATGAACACGGCGATACCCGCGCCGATGTCCTGGGCCAGCGCGGCGGCCTCCATCAGTAGTTCCACCAGATCGATTTCGATATCACCGGAATCGGCGCGGCCGGTGACCGCCGGTACGTCGATACCCGGCTGCCACCGCTCCCGCATACCCTTGTCCGCGGTCGCCCGTAGCGCGAATGCCTTCAGAATGCCCAGGAAATCGTCGACCCGTTCCTGGTTGTGATGAGTTTTGGCGATTGCCCGCGCGGCCATGTGCAGCGCCGACGACAGCGGTCGGCGCAGTTCCTGATCCGGGCGGGCCTCTATCTTGCCGGTGCCCCAGTCGCGCGACACCGCGGCCGACCGCAGCTGGTTGAGCAGTACCGTCTTCCCGACGCCGCGCAGGCCCGTGAGCATCACACTGCGTTCGGGGCGGCCCCGTGCGATCCGTTCGAGAACGATATCGAAGGCATCGAGCTGTTTACCGCGTCCGGCGAGCTCTGGTGGACGCTGACCAGCGCCGGGCGCATACGGGTTCCGCACGGGGTCCATACCCTCACACCGTAGCGGGCCGATCGGGAAATCTGGCCGTATCTACTCCGTGTTCTAGAGAGGCCCAGCAGCGGCGGCGGCACGCGGTCGTCGCGCATCGGCGGATGGCCGGACGCGGACCGGACACGCCCGGGCGAGACCTTCGCGTGACCTGTCGCCGAGCCGAAAAGCGCTGTCGCCACAGTGGTTTACACATGTACTCCCTGTTGGCGCGAAAAGGACACCCGTTCGGCTGGACAACATCGGACAGGCATCGTAACCTTCTTGTGACTTAGTGGAGTCGAGTCGTTTCGTAAGTGAGGCGGCGCCACTCGGTCACCGCCACAGCCGATCGCCGCGAATCGAGTAGGACGCGCGATCGGAGCGACGGAGAGCACGAAGGATCGGAGACGTAGCTCGGTGGGTAAGCACAGCTTGCAGCGAGAATCCAAGCTGCCTAATTCTGTCAAGGGCGCGCTGGTCATGGGCACGCTGGCCGCGACAACGGGCACGATGCCCGCGATCGCCTCGGCCGCGACGGCCACGATCGACGTTCCCGGTATCGGCAAATTCGATGTCGAGGTGCCGGACCAGTACGCCGCGCAGGCGGATCAGCTCAACCAGCAGCTGAATCAGGTCATCGAGCAGGCCCCGCACGCGATGCCCGCCGCTCCCGCGCTGCCGAACTTCGCGCCCCCCGCGCCGGTGCAGCAGAGTCTGGGCGATATCGCGCTCGACGCCGCCAAGACCAAGGTCGGCGCCATGTACTCCTGGGGTGCGGCCGGCCCGGCCAACTTCGACTGCTCCGGTCTGGTCCAGTGGGCCTACAAGCAGGCCGGTATCAAACTGCCGCGCACCAGCTTCGAACAGTCCCACGTCGGTGCGCCGATCTCATTCGCGAGTCTGCAGCCAGGCGATATCGTCATCACCAACGGTGGCGGCCATGTCGGCATGTACGCCGGTGACGGCCTCCTGCTGAACGCGGTGCAGTCCGGCGAGCCGGTCACCTACACCCATCTTTCCGCCGACGATGTGGTCACCGCGCGCCGTATCGTATAGCGGGTGAACCGAGCCGCTACCGAGCCGAACAACGGCGACACCCAAGCCCGGGTCGACTCCTGGGTCTGGGCTGTCCGCCTGTTCAAAACTCGGTCGGCTGCTGCCACCGCCTGTCGAGCCGGGCATGTACGCGTGAACGGTGCGACGGCCAAGCCCGCACAGCCGGTACGGCCGGGTGACGAGATCCGGATCCGGAACAACGGCATCGAGCGGATCGTCGTCGTGGAACGGGCGATCACCAAACGGGTCGGTGCTCCGATCGCCGCCCAATGCATGATCGACCGTAGTCCGCCGCCTCCGCCGCGGGAAGTTCTCGCCACCCTCCCGCAGCGTGATCGTGGAACCGGCCGCCCGACGAAACGGGAGCGCCGCGAAACCGATCGGCTACTCGGCCGCGCCGACAGCTGAAACCGGTGTCGGCAGATCCTTCGACGTTCTACCTGCCCACCGGGTAGATCCGACCTCTACCGAAACGGTGTGATCCATGTGCTCGGGTCATACCGGTTCGGTCGGTTCTCCCGGATACCGGTCGTGGGTTCGAGGGGATCCGCTATGTCCACCTACGGCCAAGGGCCCTCGGTAATCGATTCGGCCGGTCGTGGCGATCCGATGACCGGGGTGGAGAACACCGCGATGAAAGCTACCGGGTCGGCCGCGGTGAGCTCGATGAGATTGGCCGCCGCCGCCGAGATCCGCGTGAACCTGCGTGCCAGTCGTCCTGCGTCGAGTGCGGGATCCTGCTGCTGCGAGTCCCGGTGCTCGACGGTCGCCCCGGGCTCGGGTACCCCGTTCTCCGGACTGCCTGCGGTATCGGCGGATACGGCGGATCCGATCACCGTGTCCTCGAAAACCTGTGCGGCATGGACCACTCCGCGAATGGTGCAGCCGGTTTCGCGAATATCGCGCAATGCGTTGTCGAGGTCGTGGCGGTCGGCGGTATCGCAGCGCACCACCACGATCCGGTCCTCGAATCCCTCGAGCAGCGGTGGGACCGGACGCGGCGAGCGCGTCGGCACCACCACATCGCGGGCCCCCGCGGCGAGCAGGCGGCGCACCATCACCGAACCGAGCGCGCCCAGACCACCGCTGACGACATAGGTTCCGGCTCGATCGATCGCCATGGGCGGCTCGAGCGCGACCCGGCCCGCTATGAAGCGGATAGCCCTATTGGCATCGACCACCCGAGTCCATGCGATGATATCTGTGGGTGGGGGGTCATCGGCGAGCCGTATCGATGCCAGCGTTCCGGCACCCGTGACCTCCGCCCGTATACCTTCTCCGTTGGGTATCCGGTCTCGATCGGCCCCGGCCTCGCCCCCCGAACTCCGCGATCGGCCCGTTGTCCCAGCGGAACTCGAACTCTCGAAAGATGTTGCCGGAAGTCCTGATCCGTGGCCACCGGGGTCCGGGCGCTGTTCTGTCGGTGAGAACTCTTGGTGCCCGGCTTCTTCGCCTGCCCCCATCTCCGTTCCATGGGGGAGCGGGCACACCGTCCCGTCGCGGCCGGTCTCCGGTCGGTCGGCGGTGCCCCTCGCACCCAGCGCCCGTGTCGCGTGGAACTGGGCGAGGCAGGTGAGAAAGGCCGTGCCCTCGTCGTCGCGGTCCGCGCTGCTGTAGGTGGTGTGGGCGAACTCCGGCACGGCTCGGACGGCCGCCGCGAGAAGCGGTTCGGGCCCGAGCTCCAGCACCATTGCCAGACCGTCGTCGGCCGCCTGCCGCAGCGCCGCGCCGAGTTCCACCCGGCAGGTGATGTTCTCGGCCCAATATCCGGGCAGCATTTTCGCCGAATCGACGATTGTGCCCCCGTGGACGCTGGAGTAGAGCCGAGTATGCGGGGCCTGCGGCCGGATCCGGCCGAGGTCGGCGAGGAACTCTGGAACCACCTCGGCCATGGCCGGACTGTGCACGGGTAGATCCGAACTCGTACGGGCGGCGGTGATACCGCGGCGTTCGGCCCGGCGCACCACCACATCCACATAGCGAGGTGTGCCCGAGACCAGCACCGATCGTGGTCCGTTGATCGCCGCGATCGCCACCTGCTCCGCCAGTGGCCGCACCAGCCGGATCGCCTCGGACTCCGAGGTCAGCAACTCGGCGGCCGCACCCGAACCCGCCATCCGGCCCGTCGCGCGACCACGCGCCACCGCCACCCGCGCGCCCTCGGCCAACGGCAGTGCTCCGGCTGTCACCGCGGCGGCGACCTCCCCGATCCCGCATCCGGCCACCGCATCCGGCCGCACACCCCAGGCGGCCAGTAATGCGGCGATCGCCACCTGGTAGGCGAACAGGGCCGGTTGGACGAATTCCGGGTGTGACGGGGTCGCGCCCGGATTCGTTGCGTCGATGCGTGCGACGGACTGCCGGAAGCCGAACCGGGGGGTCCAGATCCGGGGGCCGCCGGCCGCGGTGACGGCGTCGCCGGCGGCGGTCACCGCGTCGGCGAAGGCCGGATAGCGCCCGGCCAGCATTCGGCCCATCCGCTCGTGTTCCCCACCTTCTCCTGGGAACAGGAAGAGCACTCCGTCGCGAGGACCGATCATCGTAGTGTCATTGTGGAGGGACGGACTGCCTGGCGGCCGTGGCGAACGGATGGCCTCACGACTCGATTATGCCGGACAGATCCGGTTGCCCGGATTTCCGAAACTGTTGGCGCCGTGTGGCTTCCATCCTCGTGGTCTGGACCGGACCGATCTCGGACGAGCAGCGGTGGGGGATCTCCTTCCCGGGGCTCTCCCGGCGAGATCCGCGCCGGGAAGGGGCCCGGAACACGGGGCGTTATCCCTACCTCGTCCGAGAGGCGTGACCGGTACCGTTGCTGTGTGGCCGATTCCGCAGCAGGACGTACCCGCACCCTTCCGACAGTGCTGCGCTGCTGCGCGGCACTGGCCGCCACCCCGGCGCGGCTGCTGCGGCCACGCCGCGCCGATACCGGGTTCCTGGCGCGGCTGGTATCCGCGCCGCTCCCGGCGGCCCGGACGAGCGTAGAACTGACCATCCTCGTGCAGGGCCGGATGTCCGCGCCGACGACCATCGTCGCCGAGGGGGTCCGCAGTCTCGGGCATCTGCCGATGGTCATGGGCGCCTATATCGTCGAGCATCCTTCGGCACGGTTTCTGGTCGACCCGGCACTGTGCGCCCAGGTGCGCCGGCGGGTGCTGCCGGGACTGCCCTTTCCGATTCCGTCTCTCGTGGCACCGGACGAGCCGGTGCTCGGGCTGGCGGACGCGCTGGCCGCCCGCGATCTCGACCCCGCCGCCATCGATTTCGTACTACCCACCCACCTGCACTGGGATCATATTTCCGGGGTGCTCGAACTACCGGCTTCGGTACCGGTGCGGCTGCCCTCCCACGAACTGCGCTGGGCGCTGGACGGTCCGTACGCGCCGGTCGGGGTGGTCCGGGGGCCGCTACAGGGCCGTCCGCTGGAACCACTCGAACTCGACGGCCCGCCGGTGCTCACCTTCGCCCGAAGCTTGGACCTGTTCGGCGACGGTTCGGTAGTACTGGTGGATCTGGCGGGGCACACCCCGGGCAGTATCGGTGTCCTACTGGCCACGCGGGACGGCCGCCGGATACTGCTCGCCGGTGATTCGGTGTGGAACCGGCTGCAGGTCGAGCTGATCCGGGAGAAGGCGCCCATGCCCGGGCAATTGTTCGACGCCGATCGTGATATCGCCTTCGAGACCATCCATCGGCTGCACGCGCTGCCCGACGGTATCGAGGTGGTCGCGGCGCACGACTACGAGGCGGTGGCCGCGCTCGCGGCCCACTGAGCCATACGGTGCCGGCGCCGCGCGGTCAGGGCCGGAGAGTGCGGGAAGCCAGCCTTTCCCGGATGGCTTCCCGCGTTTCCTGCGTCGGATCGAATCGCCATTGTTCCGACGAGGCGCGGGGGTCTCGGGAGCGGATCGACCGTCTCCCGATCAGGCCGAAGCCACGAAACCGGCGAGCCGGGCGCTGATCAGTTCCTCGGCCTCGCCGACCATCCGGCCGATGAGTTCGGCGCAGGACGGGATGTCCTCGATCAGGCCCTGACACAGGCCGACCGACCAGATACCGGCATCGAGGTCGCCCTCTTCGAAAACGCGCCGGCCGCGGGCGCCGGAAACCAGTTCGCGGACGTCCTCGAACTTGCCGCCGGCCTTCTCGATCTCGACCACCTTGCGGCTCACTTCGTTGTCGGCGACCCGGGCGGTGTTGTGCATGGTGCGGAAGATCAGTGTGGTATCGCGCTCGGAATTGGCGACGATCTGCTCCTTGACCTTCCGGTCGATGGAGGACTCCTCGGTACACAGGAATCGGGTCCCCATGTTCACGCCGTCGGCGCCCAGCGCCAGCGCCGCGACCAGGCCGCGGGCGTCGGCGATACCGCCGGAGGCGATGATCGGGAGGGTCAGCGCGCGCGCCGCGGCGGGGATCAGGACCAGGCCCGGCACATCGTCCTCACCGGGGTGGCCGGCGCATTCGAAACCGTCGATGCTGACCGCGTCCACACCGATCTTCTGGGCCTTGAGGGCGTGCCGGACGCTGGTGCACTTGTGCACCACCTTGATCCCGGCCGCACGGTAGGTGGGCAGGAACGGCTCGGGGTTGCTCCCGGCGGTCTCCACGATCTTGATCCCGCTGTCCACGATCGCCTTCACGTACTCCTCGTACGGCGGCGGGTTGATCGACGGCAGGATGGTCAGGTTCACCCCGAACGGCTTATCGGTGAGTTCACGCGTGCGCTCGATCTCGCGCCGGAGATCGTCGGGGGTGGGCTGGGTCAGTGCGGTGATGAATCCGAGCCCACCCGCGTTGGCAACGGCCGCGACGAGTTCGGCCCGGCCGACCCACATCATCCCGCCCTGCACGATCGGATGTTCGATACCGAAGGTCTCGGTGAACCTGGTCCGCAGCATCGGTGCTCTCCTCTACTTTCGCGGATACTCCGCGTCTGCTGCATGGTGCCACGGTTGTCAGCACCCGATCAACCCTGGAAGTGAGTCGTGATTCGCATATGTGATGGGATCTCGTGTAGCTGGGTGGCATGCGGGGAGGCGGGTATCACCGCAAATACGCGGTTCAACAAGCGCGAACTCGTTCCACGGTCGGGTTCCTCGGGATTAACCGCTATTCGGCACCGATTTCCTTGCCGGTGTCGATGTGAATTGTTATTCTGCCGACATGTTCACACTGCGTGTGGCGCCGGACACCCCGGTGGGACGCGCGGTACCGAGAGGAGTACGTGGGATGTCCACCGGTGCGCAGGCCCTCGACGAGCCGATCAGATCGCGTCGCAACCACTGGAACAACCAGATCGCCGCGCACGCGGTGATGCGGCCGGACGAAGTGGCGCTGCGCTTCCGCGGCACCGACACCACCTGGCGCCGACTGCACGAACGGTCGCAGAAATTCGCCGATGCGCTCGCGCGCCGCGGCGTCGCCTTCGGCGACCGCGTGATCATCCTGGCTCTCAACTACCCCGAATACCTGGAGGCCGTGTTCGGGATCAATGCCCTGGGCGCGATCGCGGTCCCGGTGAACTTCCGGCTCACCCCGCCCGAGCTGGCCTATATCGTCGGCGACAGCGGCGCCAAGGCCGTGGTCACCGATAGCGTGCTACAGCCGCTGGCCGCCGCGGTGCAGGCGCAGGCACCGGGCCTCGAGCACTGCTTCGTCATCGGTGGCAGCAGTGGTGAAGGGGCCGTCGGCTTCGAGGACGCGATCACCGAGACCGGGGAAGCGCACACCCCGCTCGATATCGCCGAGGACACCCCCTGCCTGATCATGTACACCTCGGGCACCACCGGCAGCCCCAAGGGCGCCATCCTGTCCTACGGCAATATGAACTCTCAGGCGCTCACCTGTATCCGGGCGTTGCAACTGGAACAGGAGTCGATCGGCTTCTGCACCTCGCCGCTGTTCCATATCGCCGGACTCGGCAGCCTGGCGCCGGCCTTCCTGCTCGGTGCGACAACGGTGCTGCATCCGCTGGGTGCCTTCAGTGCGACCGAATTCCTCGACGCGGTCGAGGCCGAACAGGCCACCTCCGCGTTCTGCGTACCCGCCCAGTGGCAGCTGATCTGTGACGAGCCGACCGTCAAACAACGCAAACTCGCGTTGCGTGCGCTGAGCTGGGGTGCCGCGCCCGCCTCGGACACCGTGCTGAAGGCGATGGCGCACGCGTTCCCCGATGCCTTCAATGTCGCGGTGTTCGGGCAGACCGAGATGTCGCCGATCACCTGCGTGCTGGAGGGCAAGGACGCGATCCGCAAGCTCGGTTCGGTCGGCAAGGTCATCCCGACCATCCAGGCCCGCATCGTCGACGACGAGATGAACGATGTGGCGCCCGGTGAGGTCGGCGAGATCGTCTACCGCGGCCCCACCATGATGGCGGGGTACTGGAACAAGCCGGAGGCCACCGCGGACGCCTTCGCCGGCGGGTGGTTCCACTCCGGTGACCTGGTCCGGCAGGACGAAGAGGGTTTCATCTACGTCGTGGACCGCAAGAAGGACATGATCATCTCCGGCGGCGAGAACATCTACTGTGCCGAAGTGGAGAACGTCCTGTTCGCGCATCCACTGATCCGTGAGGCCGCCGTAATCGGTAAGGCGCACGAGAAGTGGGGCGAGGTTCCGGTCGCGGTCGTCGCGCTCAACGATCCGGAGGGGGAGCTCACCCTCGCGGACCTCGAACCGTTCCTCAACGAGAACCTGGCTCGCTACAAGCACCCGAAGGAGCTGGTGATCGTGGCGGAACTGCCCCGCAACGCCAGCGGCAAGGTCGTGAAAGTGGAACTGCGCAAGGTTGATTCGTAGATCACGTTTCACGTGAATCATTCGCCGGATCGCGCGGTCCCACGGGTCCGCCGATCCGGCGTGCTTCTGCGCGGGTAGCTCCGGCGCGCCGGTGGCCAGGACTTTTCCCGGGCAGTTGTGCGCCTCGGGCGCGGATGGTCGAGTATCTACGCCATGTCGGATCAACATGCTGCAGTCCTCGCCCTGCACTGGCAGGTGAACGTTATTCGGCCGGAAGGGTTCTTCGGCCCGATGCTGGCCGACCCGGTGGCCGCCAGCGGAGTGGTGCAACGGGCAGCGGATTTCCACAAACACGCGGCGGAGCTGGGCCTGCCGATCATCTGCACCCGGTTCACCGTCCCCGAAGGCGAGGGACGGCTGGTTCGGAACACCGGATTCATGCAGGCGGTCGGGGCGGCCCAGCACGAGTTCCGGCCGGAGGCCGCGGGCACCCAGCTGATCGACGAGATCGCCGGTCGGGCCGACCGGATCGTCGACAACCAGAAACTGTCGGGGCTGGCCGGTAACGATCTACCGCGCTGGCTGGCCGAGAACGATATCGACACCCTGTTCCTGACCGGTGTCGCCACCAATCTCACAGTCGAGCAGACCGCGCGTCACGGCACCGATCTCGGATTCACCGTCTACACGGTCGCCGATTGTGTGGCCGCCGCCGACCCCCAGGTACACACCGCGTCGCTGGCCAATATCGCGCTGGTCAGCGCCGGCCTCCGCACCACCGAAGACGCCTTCGACGATCTCGATTGACCTGCAGTGGCCGGGCCCCGCCCCGGTTCTGGAGCGACAGAGCGAAGGAGCGCAGCGACTGAGCGCGTGTGGCCGGTCGTCCATAGAACGGCGACCCTAGAGCACCGACAGTGTGTGAGCCTACCGAGGCTGATCAAGACGCACATCCGCACGAACCTTCCGTCTACTCCGGATGGTCCACCTCCGTGGGCGGGGCCCGCCCCGGTTCTGGAGCGACGTAGCGAAGGAGCGCAGCGACTGAGCGAAGGAGTGAAGAACCGGGGTTAACAGGGCCCCGCCCCGCCCCGCCGCAGGCGGGGCAAATAGACACAGCTCAGATCATGTTCTTCTCGGCCATCCAGCGCATCACCTGCCAGCCGCAGAACACCGGAATCCAGCAGGTGAGCACCCGGTAGAGCAGGACCGACGGTACCGCCACCGCGGCGGGCAGGCCGAAGGCGGCCAGACCGCCGATCAGCGCGGCCTCCACCGCGCCGACGCCGCCCGGCGTCGGCGCGGCCGAGGCCAGGGTGCCGCCGATCATCGTCACGATGGTCACCGTCACGAAGGTCGTTCCGCCACCGAACGCCTGCACACTGGCGAACAGGGCGAGCGCCTGACCGAGGGTCAGCGCCGCGCAGCCGAGCACGATGATCACGCAGCGTTTCGGATCACGTGCCAGCAGCGCCAGTTCGCTCACCACCTCCTGCACCTGCGGGAGCACCGAATTGTTCAACCAGCGACGTAGCTTCGGTACGAACATGAACGTGCCGACGATGCCCACTCCGACTCCGGCGATCAGATAGAGCACCGTCGGTGAGGGGACGAAATGCGAGAGGTCGGCGGAGGTCCCGGCCGCGACACTGAACAACACCAGTAGCGCGATATGTGTGCAGACCTGCACCGCCTGTTGCAGCGCCACGGCGGCGGTGGCACGCACCGCCCCGACGCCGCCCTTCTGCAGGAAGCGAACGCTCAGTGCCAGCCCTCCCACACGGGCGGGAGTGGTGGTCGCGGCGAAGGTGTTCGCGATCTGCATCAGGACCAGCGGCCAGTACTTCACCACGCTGGACGCGCATGCCCACAGCGCGGCGGCCGTCCCGAGATAGGTCAGCGACGACAGGGCCAGCCCGGCCAGCGCCCACCACCAGTTGGCCTCCCTGAGCTGGGTGAAGAAGGTCGGAACCGCGCTGATGAAGGGGTAGGCCACATAGACCAGGCCGATCAGCAGAGCCAGTTGGATGATGCTCTTCCGGCTGAACCGGGTGATCTGCTCGGCCTCGATCCGGTCCTCGCCGGTCTGGGTGCGGACCTCCTCGCGCGCGGCGCCCACCACCGATTTCCAGTTCGGGATGGATTTACGGATACCGCCCGGCATCGCGAACTTGGTGAGCCGGCGCGACGCGGTGAGCACGGTCTGCTCGCCGAGTACGCCGATCGCCGAGCGCACCGCCGGTTCCGCGCCGAAGACCGCCGTCATCGAGACCAGCAACTGAGCGATATCGGATTGGAGCTGGGCGTCGGAGGCACACAGTTCCGCCGCGGTGAAACCGCCGAACAGCGCTCCGTCCGGCCCTACCCGGATCTCGGCGGGTCGTAGCTCACCGTGCGCGATCCCGCGCTCCCGCAACACCGTCAGGGATCGCCATACCGAATCCAGTGCCTCGGTATCGCTGGGGTCCTGTTCGATCGAGCGTCCGGCCGGCAGCGTATGGGCGTACAACATCCAGCCGCGTGGCAGGCCCGATACCGTAACCGGCCGGTGCGCGGCCACACTCAGTTCGTCGAGCGCGATCGCCATCAGCGCGCGATGCTCCACCGCGCGATGCATGGAACCGTGCAGCGGGGCGGTTTCACTGGAACGAAAGGTCAGCCAGCGCCACAACTGGCGTAGCGCGCTGAGTGAGCGTTGATTCTTGCCGTACAACTCGACCACCAGCGCCCGTTCGCGTTCCTCCACGGTCGCCGAGAGCATGAGTGCGCCGGGTCCGGCCGGCCGGACGACGGTGAATCGGGTGACGGTGTACCCGCGCCGGGCCAGCTGCCGCACTGCCGGGTCCAGCGGCACTTCCAGGGCCGGCGTCCCCACCAGCAGGACGATCACCGCGCCCACCAGCCAGCCGACCACCAGACCGAACATGGCCCGGGCCGGAACTACCGTGCTGACCACCAGGTGGATCGGCGCGAAGGCCAGCAGCAGCACCCACAGCCAGCGCCGGGGCCGCACCGGCAGCCATGGGCTGGAAACGGTGAGTACCGCGGCCAGCAGCGCGATCCAGCGGGGGTCGTCCAGGAACTGCTGTAGGAAGGTCTTGTCGTCCAGATTCTCCGGGACCTGCAAATGCCACTGCGGGGCAGATAACCCGCTCGGCGTGATGGACAGCAGCAGTACCGCGGTCAGCCCGGCGGTGGCATAGCCGGCGAGTAGCTTCCACTGCCGCCCGAAGGCCAGCTCCACCAGGATCGCGAACGGCAGGATGAGGATGGCGATCCCGTAGAACAGGTAGACCAGGTTCGACTGGTCGGGATTGAGGAATCCGACGATATTGGAGACCGAACGTTCCAGTGCCAGCCATTCGGGCCGGGTGATCAGCGAACCGGCGATGACGACCGCGACACCGACCGCAGCGAAGACGACCCGCAGAATATCGCTGGTCCGCCGCGTGAGCGGTTGTAGGAGGCTGCCCGTGACCGGGATCTCCCGCCCATCGACTCGCATGTCGTATCGGTACTTTCGGATCGAGTGGAAGCTGACGGGCCGGTCACGACCACCAGCAGGTGAGTATGCAGGAGCCCGAGCCGGACGATACACACCAACACGCTGTAAGAATCCAGGGGTGAGTGGTGATCAACGCATCTGTTTGGTAGGGGATTCCTTCGTCGCCGGAGTGGGCGACCCGCAGGCTCTGGGCTGGGCCGGGCGGTTGACCGCGCACGCACGGACCGCGGGGGCGGCACGGACCGTCTACAACCTCGGGGTGCGCGGGCACACCTCCGCCGATATCGCCGCGCGGTGGTCCGCGGAATGTCTGGTGCGGCTGCCGGCCGGGTCGGACGGGCGGGTGGTGTTCTCGTTCGGGGTCAACGACACCGTGCTGGTCGACGGCCGGTGCCTGGTCGAGGCGGAGAGTTCGACCGCGAATCTGTCCGTGCTGCTCAGCACCGCCCGGGCTCGGGGCTGGGAGGTGCTGATGGTGGGGCCGCCGCCGGTCGACGACGCCGGGCACAATCGGCGGATCGAGGAACTGGACCGGAGCTTCGAGCGGATATGCGCCGAATTCGAGGTCCCCTACGCCGCGTCCTTCCGTCTGCTGGCCGACGCCCCGGTCTGGGCGGAGCAGGTGCGGGCCGGGGACGGGGCGCATCCGGGATCGGATGGTTATGCCGCTTTCGCCGCCCGGCTGCTGCCCGCGTGGCGGCAATGGCTGGGCTACTGACCGTATCCCCGGATAAATAGGATAGAATTTCCGCAAATTAGGCATCCTCACCGGAAAATGTCCCAGACGGTGTGTTCGATATGGGCAGCCGGGCGTTCAGTTCGCCGGTACGCCCGGCACCGGATCGCGCCGCATCACCGCGAAAACCTCCCCGAGTTCGGGCACCGACCGCTCCAGTTCGGCACCGAAATCGCATTCGCACTCCAGCTGGCTCAACGTGCCGACCATAGTGAGCGCGGCCCGCGCGAACGGAGTGCACTCCGGCGGCAGTGTCAGCTCCCGCATCACATTCGTCAGTCGCAGTGCCGTGGTGCGCAACACCTGTTTGCGCAACCACGGCGTGGTGATGCGGAATCGCGGGTGCCGAACCGGCTCCGCGCACGCCGACAGCGCCGCGCCGAGAGCTTCCGCGTCGAGAGTCCGCCCGGGGAAAGCGAACCCGTGGGTACGCACCGCTGTCTCCAGGGTCGCCGGGTCGCCGTTGAAGATCGCATCGCACATCTCGACCACCAACCGGGTGAAACCCGGATGTGGCCACGGCGCGCAGGCACCGAAATCCATTACCCCGAGCCGGCCGTCCGCGAGCAGACGCAGATTACCGGGATGCGGGTCGCAGTACAGCAGACCGTGCTGCTCCCAGCCCGTCAACACAAAACGCATCATCGCCTCGCCGACCCGGTCCCGCTGCGCGCGACTCCCGGACTCGATGATCCGGGCGGCGGGAACACCGTCGAGCCATTCCGACACCAGCACATCCCCGTGCTGTGCCAGCACGTCCGGCACCCGGAATTCGGTACTACCGGCATACATCCGGGCGAAGGCCCGCTGATTATCGGCCTCGGCCGCGTAATCCAGTTCCGCGCACACACTCTCGCAGAGTGCCTCGGTCACCGCTTTCACATCCGCGCCCGGCAGGAACACCGACGCCAGCGTGGAGATCCGCCGCAACTGCGCGAGGTCCGACTCCACCGCCGCCCGGGCACCCGGATACATGACCTTTACCGCGACCGGCCGGCCGTCGTGCCAGACCCCACGATGCACCTGGCCGATCGAAGCGGCGGCCGCCCGCCGATCGTCGAACTCCCGGAACAACTCTCGCCAGTCCGGACCCAGATGCCCGGCCAGTACCGAGTGCACGGTGGCAGGCAGCATCACCGGCGCCGAATCCTGTAACCGGGCCAATGCGGCCTGGTAGGGAGCGGCGATATCACGCGGCAGGGCCAGCTGATAGATCGCCAGCAGCTGGCCGAGCTTGGCGGCGCAGCCCTTCAACTCGCCCAGCACCTCGAACATATGCTCGGCGGTCCGGGCCTGGATATCCCGGTTCACCTCCGCCGCTGGACGACCGAGCGCCCGGCGGCCCGCCCCCGCCGCCTGCCGACCCGCGAACGCGACCGGTAGTGCTACGAGCTTGGCGCTGCGCAGCGCCCGGCGCACCGGTGGCGCGCCAGGATCACGTCGACTGCTCATACCTCATCCCCAGAAGCGATTCGCCTGTTCTCCTGTGCAGTCTGGCATATTTGCGCATAGACTGTCTGGGACGTAACAGCTGCCCAGAAAGGTGCATCCATGGGGTCCCGCACGGTGGTCGCCGATGTTGCCGACGAACTGGCACGGCGGGTCGCCGCAGGGGAATATCAGCCCGGTGAGCTGATGCCTTCGGTCCGGCAGGTCGCCGAAGAGTTCGAAATGAACCGGGCAACCGCCCAGCTCACGCTCGGCCGGCTGGAGTCCTACGGGTTCGTCGAAGCCAGGCGCGGTAAAGGATTCACCATCCGTGAAGTCCGCGCGGCGGGCGGTTTGGACGTCTACCGGCACCTGTTCCGGTTCTCCATCCCGATGCCCGAGGTCGCCATCGAGATGTTCCGCGATATCGTCGAGGTCGAACGCGGCATCGTCATGGACGCGCTGCTCTCCTATACCGGCCTCGCCCATGGTGTCGCCGCGGCGGCCGGGGTCGACCTCGCTGAACTCAAAACCGAGGTAGACGCCCTGGAAACGCTGGCGCGGCTGGATGTCCCCGACTACCGGCGCATCCTCGCCATCGAGATCGGCGTCGTCCGCAAACTGCTCGTAGCGCTCGAATCCAGTATGCAGCGCGCCATTCTGAACTCCATCGGCGAAATGGTGCTCGAGGTGCCCGAGGCCGTCGATGCGTACTTCGCGGGTGCCGCCGACCTGCACGTACTGGTATGGCGAGCCCTGATCGCGGTCTGGGAGTCCGAATCCGGGCCCACACCCGCCCAACTGGCGCTGTTCGAGGATCTTTTCGGGATGTACCACAACAAGGTCGTCGCTCGGTTCGAGGAACTGCTCGATGCCGCCGGCGAAGCCGAAGAGGTTCACGCCGCCACCGCTTGAGCTGTATCTATTTGCCCCGCCTTCGGCGGGGCGGGGCGGGGCCCTATTAACCCCGGTTCTTCACTCCTTCGCTCAGTCGCTGCGCTCCTTCGCTACGTCGCTCCAGAACCGGGGCGGGCCCCGCCTACGAAGGCAGACCATCCGGATCAGCAAATGCGGTTTGTCCGCATGCAGACCCGAGCCTCGCGTGCCGACGCAACTCCATGAGTCACTGTTCTACGAGACACCTCAAAGGGTCTAGGCCCGTCTCGCCCTTGACCGGAGGTGCTCAATGGCCGCATTCCGTGTTCGGCCGACCGCACGTCGCATGAGCCGAAGGCTCGAATCTCGAGACCTGAACGGCGAGACCGAGGGGGCCTCGATCCCGCGACGCCGCAGGCGGCGCCGAAACACAGCACCTTCGCGAGTGTGTCCACTTTCTTGCGTCGCGAGGGAGTCCGCATCGCACCTTCGCGAGTAGGCCCAGCTGCTCGCTGTCGCGAGCGAGCTCGTATCCACTCAGCTCCGCAGGCCAGTTCCCGGGCCGGTTTCGCGTGCCGGTCCGCACTCGAGATCCCACTCTGGAGATGCCCGTGTGCACAGCTCGTGACATCGGCCCCGGGCAGAACGAACGCCGCCGGGAAATTCTCCCGGCGGCGTTCCGTCATTCCAGCTCCGCGAGGCTCGCCCCGCCGATGCGATCAGATGGAGTCGTTGAGTTTGTTCAACCGCTCGCAGGCCGTCACATAGCCCTCGATGAGGCGGCTCATCACATCGGCCGAGCGCTCCATCTTGTTCATCATGCCGACCACCTGGCCGACCGGATTGAAGTTCACGTCCTTGGCCGCTTCGGGGTAGCGGTGGCCGCGCTTCACACCGTCCAGGGCCACCATCATCTGCAGCGGCATGGGCAGCGGGTCGGGAGTGTCGGTCGACTCCCAGGCATCGGTCCAGTCGTTGCGCAGCATCCGAGCCGGCTTTCCGGTCCAGGCACGAGAGCGGATCGTGTCGTGGCTGGTGGCGTCGATGTAGGTCTTCATCTGGGCGGGCGGCACATTGGCCTCTTCCACCGTCAGCCAGATAGATCCGGTCCACGCACCCGCGGCGCCCATCGCCATGGCGGCCGCGACCTGGCGGCCGTCGCCGATACCGCCGGCCGCGAGCACCGGCAGATCGCCGACGGCATCGATGACCTGCGGCCACAGAACCAGCGAGGAGACCTCGCCGCAGTGGCCGCCGCCCTCGGTGCCCTGGCAGACCACGAAGTCCAGGCCGGCGTCCTTGTGATTCAGGGCGTGCTTCACCGAACCGCACAGCGCGCCGATCAGCCGGCCGGATTCCTGGATCTGGGAGACGAATTCCGGCGGCGGGGTGCCGAGTGCGTTGGCGACCAGCTTCGCCTTCGGATGCCGCAGGATCACCTCGACCTGCGGTGCGGCGGTGGTAGCGGTCCAGCCGAGCAGCTGCGGGTGTACCTCCTCTTCGGGAAGCTTCGGTACGCCGTGGTCGGCGAGGATCTTCTCGGCGAAGTCGCGATGTCCCTGGGGGACGTGCTTGACGAGTTCGGCTTCGAGCTGCTCGGGGGAGAGTCCGTCGATTCCCTTGCCCTCGTATTTGGAGGGGATCACCAGGTCGACGCCGTAGGGGTTGTCGCCGACGTGCTCGTCCAGCCACGCCAGCTCGACCTCGAGCTGTTCGGCGGTGAACCCGACCGCGCCGAGCACGCCGAGGCCGCCGGCGTTGCTGACTGCGGCCGCCACGTCGCGGCAGTGAGTGAAGGCGAAGATGGGGAACTCGATCCCCAGCCGGTCGCAGATATCGGTACGCATGGCGGTGCTGGTCTCCCTATGCCTGGAACAAGTTACATAATTGCCGCGCGGCGGCTGATCCGGCCGCTGTCACCCGTCGGCCTCGAATGCGCCGGATACCTCCTACAACGGTGGCCGGCGCGGCGGGATCCGTTAGGTGCCATACTTTGAATGTAACACGTTCTAGTTTTAATGGAACCGCTTCAGCCGTGCGTCCTCGGCCCGTCCTCGCTCGCCAGGTCGCCACGCTCCGAATCCGCGCGTGCGGAGGTTCGCGGCGCCCGCACAGGGACCTTCAGGAACAGGCAGAACAGCAGCACCAGCAGCGTGGCCCGCCCCCACACCCCGAACCGGACCACCGCCTCCATCAGTTCGACCGAATGTCCGGTGCCCATCGTGTAGAAGTACCGGAAGACACCCACGCCGATCGCTATATCGGCGACCAGGTAGCTCCACACCACCGGCCACGGCACCGCCAGCAACACCAGGAACGGAATCAGCCACAGGGTGTACTGCGGCGAATGCACCTTGTGGAACACCAGGAACCCGCACAGCATCGCGCCGCTGACGCCGAGCCACGGATATACGCCCGTTTCGGCGTACCGCCGCCACCCCGCCCACAGCGCCACGGCGAACGACACGATGATCAGTGTCGGTGAGGCGATCGAGACCGTTTCGGTGAACGCGGCGCTGCTCAGCGGATCCGGCCCGAACAGCGGCCGCAGGCCCCAATACCAGATCGAGTTCGTGGTGATATCGGCCTCGCGCTGCTGCTGGAACTCGATCGAGGCCCGCCAGCCGTCGTATCCGGCGAGTGCGAACGGCAGGTTGACCACCACCACCGTCGCGCAGGCGGCGCCCAGCGTGCCCAGCGCACCGGCTGCGTCCAGGCGCGGACGACCCCGCGGCCCGGCCCGCTCCCGCTCCCCGCCGGTCAGTACGTACAGCATCAGCGGGATCACGAAGATCGCCGGATAGATCTTGAAACAGAACCCGAGCCCCAGCAGTACCGCGGCCAGTGCCCCGCGCACCCGCAGCGGATACCGATCGGCGGCTGTCACCGCGGCGGCCGCCACGGTTGTGCACACCACCGGCAGTTCCCAGTTGTGGAACGCGTACAGCACCAGCGGCGGTCCCACCGCCCACAACAGCGCGGCCCGGCCCGCCAGGCGGGCCAGCAGCCAGGCGGTGATCAGGGCGAACGGTGCCAGTAGCAGGGCAGAACGTAGGAGGAAGGCGGCGTCGTTGTGGGCACCCAGCGCGCCGAGCCACATCAGCAGACCGCTCAGGACCGGATATTCCACGGCGCCGCCGGTCAGGGTGCCGTCGGCGGTGATCCCGCCGTGCACATAGGGAAAAATATGCTGATCGATATCGCGGCCCAGCCAGAGGAACTGGATATCGGAATAACAGACCCGGGCGTCCTTGACGTAATCGAAAGCGGCACTACGGCCGTCGGCCCGGAAAGGGGCTCCGGCGCAGCGTGCCTTGTTGAGGAATGCGACCAGCAGAGTGAGGCCGCACAGCAGTACGACGGTGAGAACGGCTGTGCGCCGGGCCACGCGATCGGCCCCGAGCACGCTCGCGGCCGGTCCGATCGACATACCGACACCCTAGTGGGCTCCACCACGGCCCGCTGTTCGATCGAATGGGCTCCGGCCCGCTATATCTCCGGTGTGCGACCTGGCCGCGGCAGGTGGGAGAAATACGGAAATACGCCGCCCACCGATTGTGGGAATCATTTCGTGGTCGCGGCGGCGGGGCGATCACCGCGTCGAAGATCGATTTCGCTGCGGGCAGTCCACTCAGGTACTCTTGCCCGGTTGCTGACGCGACGACCTCCTGCCACGGACCGTCCGTGGCCGACCCCAGACCACAGGAGGTGATTGGTTCGTGCGTCATTATGAAGTGATGGTTATCCTCGATCCGAGCCTGGACGAGCGCACCGTCGGACCGTCCCTGGAAAGTATGCTCGGCGTTGTCCGTACCGAGGGCGGAAAAATCGACAAGGTCGATATCTGGGGCCGTAAGCGCCTCGCCTACGAGATTCGTAAACAGGCCGAAGGCATCTACGCGGTGGTCGATCTGACCGCGGAGCCCGCCACCGTGAACGAACTCGACCGCCAGCTGGGCCTCAACGAGCAGGTCCTGCGCACCAAGGTTCTGCGCAACGACAAGTAGTTCCGGCGCTACCGCAGTTTCGTCGGAGTCTGTCTCTAGGCTCTAGCGCAACAGGCGAGTGCACCCGGACTGCACACCGAGCAGGAGGAACCCCCATGGCAGCTGGCGATACGGTAATCACGGTCATCGGAAATCTGACGGCCGATCCCGAGCTTCGATTCACGCCCGCGGGCGCGGCGGTGGCAAATTTCACCGTGGCCTCCACCCCCCGCATTTTCGACCGTAATACCAACGAGTGGAAAGACGGCGAGGCGCTGTTCCTGCGCTGCAATATCTGGCGCGAGGCCGCGGAGAACGTCGCCGAAAGCCTGACCAGGGGATCCCGCGTGATCGTCAGCGGACGACTCAAGCAGCGCTCCTTCGAAACCCGTGAGGGTGAGAAGCGCACAGTCGTCGAGCTCGAGGTCGACGAGGTCGGCCCCTCGCTGCGGTACGCCACGGCCAAGGTCAACAAGACCAGTCGTGGTGGCGGCGGCGGTGGCGGTGGATTCGGTTCCAACAGCGGCGGTGGTGGTAACTACAACGCCGGCAACGGTGGCGGTGGACGGTCCGAACAGGGCGCTGCGGAAGACCCGTGGGGTAGCGCGCCCGCGGCCGGCTCCTTCGGGGGCGGCCGGACGGACGATGAACCGCCGTTCTGAGACGGCCCGCACCGGCCCGCGACGGCGGGCCACCAAGAAGACGGAGTGAACGAAAATGGCCAAGGCACCGGCGCGCGAAAAGGTGCTCAAGAAGAAGGCTTGCACTTTCTGCAAAGAGAGCAAGACCGGAATCGTCAACATCGACTACAAGGATGTGCCGCTGCTGCGCAAGTACGTCAGTGAGCGCGGCAAGATCCGTGCTCGCCGGGTCACCGGCAACTGCGTACAGCACCAGCGTGATATCGCCATCGCGGTGAAGAACTCGCGTGAGATGGCGCTGCTGCCCTACGTTTCGACGGCTCGCTGAGAAAGGTCGGTCAAGCAAAATGAAGCTCATTCTGACTGCCGATGTGGACAACCTCGGCGCTCCCGGCGATACCGTCGAGGTCAAGGACGGCTACGGCCGCAACTTCCTGCTGCCCCGGGGTCTGGCCATCACGGCCAGCCGCGGTGCGCAGAAGCAGGTCGAGGGAATCCGCCGGGCCCAGGAGTCCCGCCGGGTGCGCGATCTCGGCCACGCCAACGAACTGAAGCAGGCCATCGAGGGTCTCGAAGGGGTTTCGCTGTCGGTCAAGACAGCGGGCACCGGCAAGCTCTTCGGTTCGGTCACCCAGTCCGATGTCGCCGCCGCGATCAAGTCGGCCGGGGGGCCGGTCCTGGACAAGCGCAGCATCGAACTGCCGAAGTCGCATATCAAGGCCACCGGCAAGCATCAGGTGACCGTCCATTTGCACCCGGACGTCGCCGCGAAGTTCGCACTGGAGGTCGTGGCCGCCGGCTGATCCGGTTTCGCCACAGATACCCGAAACCGGGGATCACGTCCGCTCGCCGACGAGTGGGCGCGGTCCCCGGTCGGTTGTGCTCTGTCACAGCAACGGAAGATTAGCCGCTTGTTTGCGGTAATCTTTGTGAAGGCGGGTGCCTGCATTTTCGCCGGTGGCGCCTGTTCGTTCCGTATGTGTCTTATCCACAAGATGTGAGTCCTGTGGATCAATCACAAAACCAACCGGACGTAATGTGACCCAGGTCATATCTGTTCGCCTGTCCGTTAACTCAACACGCCCGGCTGTTCAACATCTCCGACACGCCGATACTTTGTTTATCCACATTGCGTGAGCCGCGAAAATCTGGATCTAGCTGGGTATTTTCTGCAGCTGACCTGCGTTTTCCCCAAGTTGTCCACAAGTTGTGCACAACTGCAGGTGAACTATCCCCAGGTTATCCACAGGTCTGTGCACAGCCCTGGTTGGCATGTGGATAGAACCTCGCCTAGGTTCATCGCAGCACCATTGGCGACACCCCGCCGCGATGGGGCGTATCGGTTCTATCCGGGTGATAGCTGGTACGTCTGACCACTGGTCACCGGTATCTCGAACCCCGGCGAACTTGTCGGACCCGTGGGGTAGAACCGGTCGTCGAAGGGTGGCGTCCGGTCTGAAGGAGAGGACGGTCGAGTCGGATGGCAGTCGTCGATGACCGCGGGCACACGGACTTCCCGCCGGAGCCCCCCGGCGAGGATTTCGGGCGCCAGCCGCCACACGATATGGCGGCCGAACAGTCGGTGCTCGGCGGCATGCTGCTCAGCAAGGACGCCATCGCCGACGTGGTCGAGGTCCTACGTTCCGGCGATTTCTACCGGCCCGCCCACCAGGCCGTCTACGACGCCATCCTCGATCTGTACGGTCGCGGCGAACCCGCCGACCCGGTCACCGTCGCCGCCGGGCTGGACCGGAAGGGTGAACTGAAGCGGATCGGTGGCGCCCCTTATCTGGTCACTCTCACCCAGACCGTCCCCACCGCGGCGAATGCCGGTTTCTACGCCGAGATCGTCGCGGAGAAGGCGATCCTGCGGCGGTTGGTGGAAGCCGGTACCCGCATCGTGCAGTACGGGTATGCCGGTGCCGACGGCCAAGATGTCGCCGAGGTGGTCGACCGTGCCCAGGCCGAGGTCTACGAGGTCACCGAACGCCGGACCTCCGAGGACTACCTCCCCCTGGAAGAGTTGCTCCAGCCCACCATGGACGAGATCGATTCCATCGCCTCCCGCGGTGGTATCTCGCTCGGCGTACCGACCGGATTCTCCGAACTCGACGAGCTCACCAACGGTCTGCATCCGGGTCAGATGATCATTGTCGCGGCCCGGCCGGGTGTGGGTAAGGCGCTGGCCTTGGATACGCCACTGCCCACACCGGACGGTTGGACCACCATGGGTGAGGTGCGGGCGGGGGACCGGCTTCTCGACGCGAATCACCAGCCCACCACCGTTGTCGCCGCGACCGAGATTCTTCGAGATCGGCCGTGCTACGAGGTCGAGTTCAGCGATGGCGCGATCATCGTGGCCGATGAGCAGCATCAGTGGGTCACCGTCGACAGCGGGTCGGTGCGCCGCGTCCGCACCACCGGGGATATCGCTCATACGCTGAAGACGGTCGATGGCACGCCGAACCATACGGTGCGCGAACCTCTCAGATCGAGTGCGCGCCGGATCGTGGATGCCCGCAAGATCGACCCCGTCCCGGTGCGGTGTGTCGAGGTGGACAACAGCGATCATCTCTACCTCGCCGGCCCGACCATGGTGCCGACCCACAACTCCACCCTGGGTATGGATTTCATGCGCAGCGCGTCGATTCGGCACGGGCTGGCGAGCGTGATCTTCTCGCTGGAGATGAGCCGGACCGAAATCGTCATGCGCCTGCTGTCGGCAGAGGCGAAGATCAAACTCGGAGATATGCGGGCCGGGCGGATGAGCGACGACGACTGGACCAAGCTGGCGCGGCGGATGAGCGAGATCAGCGAAGCGCCGCTGTTCGTGGACGATTCGCCGAACCTCACCATGATGGAGATCCGGGCCAAGGCGCGCCGGCTGAAACAGCGCCATGACCTGAAATTGGTTGTGGTGGACTACCTCCAGCTGATGACATCGGGTAAGAAGGTCGAATCCCGTCAGCAGGAGGTATCGGATTTCTCGCGAAATCTGAAGCTGCTGGCCAAAGAGCTGGAAGTTCCCGTGATCGCCATCAGTCAGCTCAACCGTGGTCCGGAACAGCGCACCGATAAACGCCCCCAGGTCTCCGACCTGCGCGAATCGGGATCGCTGGAACAGGACGCGGATATGGTGATCCTGCTGCACCGGCCGGACGCGTTCGAACGTGACGATCCGCGCGGCGGCGAAGCGGATCTGATCGTCGGCAAGCACCGTAACGGACCCACGGCGACCATCACCGTGGCGCATCAGCTGCATCTGTCGCGCTTCGTCGACATGGCGCGCGGCTGACCGTGGTTGTTGTAGGGTCTCAGAAGTCGTGGCCAAACCTCAGAAAGTTCGGCCACA
The DNA here is from genome assembly GCF_014645735.1 of Nocardia jinanensis. Lineage (GTDB taxonomy): Bacteria > Actinomycetota > Actinomycetes > Mycobacteriales > Mycobacteriaceae > Nocardia > Nocardia jinanensis. The sequence continues at coordinate 247,901 of NZ_BMMH01000010.1, forward strand.
ACTCGGCCAATAGGCCATAGTTTTGAGATTCTGCCCCTGCTGATCTTCGCCAGTTGGCGTTCGTAGCGGGAGGCTCGAGTCGGCGAGCGTACAGGTACCGAGATCTCGGCGGTTGGTCGGCGTCGACGCTGTCGAGATTGCCTTTCGGCGCGACCCCGGAGGGCTCGACCTGGCCGGGAGACGGTTGTTCGATAAAACACTGCCCAACGACGAGTCCCGGCTGCGGGCCGTGGTCGACACCCTTGCCACCACGGCCGGAGAACCCCGATGAGGCTGACACCATTGGGCCGAGCTGTACTCGACGCCATCTGCATCAACGATCAGACATGCTGGTGAGTCGCGCGGAGTAGAACCGCCGCAGCCGGACCGGTGGAGACTGTCGGCGTTCACCGCTACTGTCCATCCTGCTGCTGACCGAATCCGACTATCAGGGTGAAGCATGGGAACCGTAGTATCGTTCAAACGCGTATCCGACGCGCAACTGGCACAGATCGTCGCCGATCCGGACCAGTACTGGGAAGTGATCGACGACCCGGACAGCGCCGAGCCCAGCGGTTATCTCGACAAAGCTTGGTCCGGCCTGTCCGACCTCCTCATGAGTTCCGGCACCGGGATAAACCTCATCGCCGACGGCGAGTTGATCGATGGCTCCGAAGATCTGTTCTACTGGTCGTCCGCACTGGTCCAGCGGACCGCGGAGAAGCTGCGCGACACATCTTTCGCCACACTCGCCGCACATCACGAAAACGCATCCGCCGACGACGAGCTCGACTACCTGCACGAGTACTACGACGTGCTGATGAAATTCTTCGGTTCGGCAGCCACCGTAGGTTCCGCAGCAGTCATGTCCATGGGTTGACAGACGGCCAGCACTGATCTCCGGGCGGTTCAGGCGTTCCCCAAGATTCTGAGTCACTTCTCAGGACATCTCGCACTGGGTTGTCAATCCCGAGGAAATGCCGGCTTTTCGAGACCGGAGCCCGGTATGCGCTGCCGGTTCCTGCCCGTGGACCTCCTCTCCCAACCCGGCATGCTCGTCGTCCACTGATCCGGCAGACCGAACCTCTACCGAGGAAACCTGATGATCAATACTCGCCTAGCCGGCCGGATCGTCCTGGTAACCGGCGGTTCCGGCAATATCGGCGCAGCGATCAGTCGCGCGTTCGCCGCCCAGGGGGCACGCGTAGCGATCCACTACCTCAACCAAGATCCTCCAGCCCCGGCCGGCACCGAATGGGCCCACATCACTCCCACTGCAGAGGAGGCGGACGAACTCGCGAACGAATTGGGCAACGACTCCTTCGCCGTCGGCGCCGACCTATCCGCACCGGACGGCGCGACCCGACTTGTGCGTGCGGTCGCCGCCCGCACCGGCACGATCAATGTCCTGGTCAACAACGCCGCACACTGCGAAACACCGGACACCATCGACACGTTGACCCATGCGTCGATGGAGCGCCACTATCGGGTGAACGCCGTCGCCCCCGCGGTCCTCACCGCCGAGGTGGCACGACTACACCACGGAGACAACCCGTTGAGCATCATCAACATCACCACCGACGCCGCCCGAGCCTTCCCCGGCCAGACCGGCTACGGCACATCCAAGGCGGCGCTGGAAGCACTCACCCGCTCCACCGCCCTGGACCTCGCACCGCGCGGCATCCGCGTGAACGCCGTCGCCCCGGGCCCTGTCCAGACCGGCTGGATGGACGAAAACGTCCTCGCTCGAGCGAGGGAGATCGTGCCGATGGGCCGGGTGGGGGAGCCGGACGATATCGCTGACGCGGTGGTGTATCTGGCGTCCCACCAGGCCCGCTGGGTCACTGGACAGATTCTGCAGGTCGCCGGCGGACACGCTCTCTGACTGTGTCGGCCACAGGCCCCGGCCAGGCCACGTTCATGACATCCACGGAAAACGAGTACTCGGCAGAAGGGGGCGGGACCGTCACACGGTGGACTGCCGACGAGAACGACTGACGCCCAACATCCACAGGCCAGTCCGGGGTGCTCGGTGCCTGGCGCGCACCCCGGACCGAGCTGAAGAAATGCCATCGATCTGAGACACCACCGCGGGCCGCAACGTGAGACAACCCGAAGCGACCAGGTCAGCGGGCCGCCAGCGCCGCCCCGACAGCGCCCGCGACGATCAGCCCCGATCTGCCGCGCCCGGTCGGCTGCGGCGGATACGCCGTCGGCAGAAGCTGCTGCTGCGGCCGGTGCCCTCGACCGCCTTGCTGATAGCCGAAACGGTTGGGCCGGAGTCGGAACCCGACGTGGGCGGGACGCGGCCGTCCGGGACCGACCGGCCATCTGCCGGCCGGCCCTGTTGCCACACAGAGGAATCGGCATTTCCCACCCGCCCCTGATCATCGGATCCGTGCGGAGAACCAGTCATGCCTGTAAACCCCTCCGGTCTCGGACGGCCTCCCCGGCCGGTCATAGACTCTGGCCCGGATTCTGATTGTTCGGTGACGCAACCGGACGAAGAGGCAGCGCGCCCACCGGAAACGTCAACTGGGTGGTTTCGGCTCGTACACGGCGATGGGTGTCTGCCGGTCGAAGTCTGCTCAGCCGACCCTCGAACCGGAGAAATGCATCGAACTGAGACGGCCACCGACCGCCACGCAGTGAGACAGCTCGGAAACTCCCAGGTCACTCAGCCGGCGGACACCACGAGTTTCGAGACCCTACAGGCGGGCGTCACATAGGCAGCCGATATGAGACAAGGGCGTCGCTGCGGATCCGGTCAGACGACCGCGTACGGGTAGGCCGCGGCACGACCCTGGAATGAGAGGATCCGGAGGTTCTGGACCCGGCCCTCGCGGATCTCGATCGCGCGGCGGACGGTCTCGCTGCTGTCCCAGGCGTCGGGGCCGGCCATCACGATCGGCAGATACTCCAGCAGAGCCTCGGAGTTCTCCCAGGTGGCGGAGTTCCACAAGAACGAGGGGCTGTGGTCGACGCCATAGTTGTGCAAGTCGTCACCGATGGTGAACATCGGGTCCGAGAACGATGTCGGACGGGCCCACTCGAATCCCATGCCCTCGTCGCAGGAGACGTCGACGAACAGCGTTCCGCGCGCGAACAGGCCCAGCTCTGCGTTCCGTACGAACAGCAGCGGCTCCTCGGTGTCCTGGAGCATGCAGTTGACGACCACGTCGTACTGGGCGAGCGTTTCCGCCAGCGGTCCCGATCCCGGCGCCTCGAGGGCGAGGGTCCGGCTGGGGTTCGCCGGGTCCCGTTTGAAATGCTGCATCCGCACCGACGCGAACGGCGAGGCAACCGCTGACACACTGCGCTGTGTAAACACCGTGACATCACTGATCCCGAGCGCCGAGAGCGCACGCACGGCGCCGCGGGCGGTCGCACCGAAGCTGATTACGGCCGCCCGCATTCGCCGCCCGTAATCGCCGCTTGACCCGCGCAGCTGTAGCGCGTGCAGGACCGAACAATAACCGGCCAGCTCGTTGTTCTTATGGAATACGTGAACGCTGAAGTTGCCCGCCCTCGTCCAGTGGTGCATTGCCTCCCAGGCGATCAGCGTCAGGCCGCGGTCGACTGCCAGCTGGGTGATCCGCTCGTTCTGCACGCAGTGCGGCCACCCCCATACGACCTGCCCCGGGCGCAAAGTCTCGAGGTCTTCGGCCAGCGGTTTCGGCAGCAGCAACACATCGCACTCGGCGAACAGCTCTTCGCGGGTGCGGTAGCCGCCGACCAGCGGCGCCAATCCCTCTTCGGAGTAGCCGAACCGATCACCGTAGCCGCGCTCGAGGAAGAGACGCTTGCGAAGCCCCGGGTCGATCCGGTCGAAATGCGCGGGGTGGATCGCCAGCCGGTGCTCGTCCTCTTTGCGGGAGGTCGCGGCTACGCCGATGGTCAGTTGATGCTTCACCGACCGAGTCTACGCGCAAGTTGCGCGAAATCCGCAGGTCAGCGAAACGACTGTGGTGCGTGAGGCCGGCACCCGCCCCTGAATACCGTTCCCGACGTGCCGTGGGTTCGATCTCGGTCGGGTACAGCGAGTGAACGGGGGTATCGGTGGGCCGAACGTGAACTAGAGGTCCCGGATGACCCGGCACGGGTTGCCGGCGGCGAAGACCCGGGGCGGGATATCGCGGGTCACCACGCTGCCCGCGCCGATCACCGTGTTCTCCCCGATCGTGACCCCGGCGCATACGATGACCCCGCCGCCCAGCCATGCGTTGTCGCCGATCGTGATGGGCGCGGCGGATTCCCAACGGGCCCGGCGGAGTTCGTGATCCTCCATGGGATGCAGGGGGGTGAGGATCTGGACGCGGGGGCCGATCGATACGTCGTTGCCGATGGTCACGGGGGCGCAGTCCAGGATCACGGCGTCGTAGTTCAGAAAAGTGTTGGTGCCGATCCGGATGGGATGGCCGTAGTCGCAGCGCAGCGGTGGCACGATGACGGTGTCCGCACCGCATGAGCCCAGCAGTCGGTCGAGGATTTCCCGGCGTTCGCCGTCGGCGTCGGGAGCGGTGTCGTTGTACCGGGCGATCAGCGTGCGGCAAGCACGGCGTTCCGCGAGGAGCTCCGGGTCGTTGTCGCGATAGAGATCGCCGCGCAGCATACGTTCCTTCTCGGTCGCCATGGACTCGATCCTGCCGGATCGCCACGCTGGAGTGACGACCTGGATTTCGTGCGCCGGCGTTCGGCGGCCCCGCTGAGGTGGGCAGGGTATGACGAACGGACTTCCGCTCGAGACGGGCGTCGCTGAGATCATGTCCTCCCCGGAGCGGGAGGATCCGTGTCCATCCGGGTCCGAAGTAGGTATTTTCCCAGCTCACGGACGTATGGTGGTGCATGTAACGTCCGCTCGTCGAGGAGGACGGCAATGACCGAGAGTCCGCGATCGATCGCCGGAACCGCACCGGCGTTGCCCCCCGGTGCGGATGAGGAGCGATTCGCCGGGTACGGAGTGATGGGGCAGCCGTTCACGAGCGGCCACTATCTGGCCTTCCGGCATTTCGCCGCCAGCTCGGTGGGGCCGGGATACGAATCGGTGTGGCACCGGAACCCGGCCCGGGAATGGGTCATCTACAGCAGTGTGGCGCCGGAGGCGAGCTGTCCGCGTTATTACGGTTCCGCGCTCGCGGATACACGGGTCGCGGATATCTCGGTGACCTGGACAGGCCCGTTCGCCTTGACGGTGGAGATACCGGACAAGCTGGTGTGGGATATCGAACTGGGACGATCGGCGGCGACGGCGGCGATGACGGGACTCGGCGGCGTGCTGCCCTCGGCACTGTGGCGTAGCCCGGCTGTTCTGTCGGTCATGTCGCGGGTCGCGGGCCCGGCGCTGGGGGTCGGGCGGGTGCGGTTGCGCGGCACCACCCCGAACGGGCAGTGGTTCCGGACCAACCCGCGGATGCTGTGGACGGTCGCTCGCACGGTGGCCCGGATCGACGGCGTCGATATCGGCCCGGCCGGACCGTTGGCCGAGCAGACGAGACTGGGCGAGTTCTGGCTGCCGCAACGCGGCATGTTCGCGGTGGGTCAGGCGTACTTCGAGCAGTACGACGCCGCACGTCACAAGGCCGGCGCGGCAGGCTCGTGAGGGCCGGACCCGGCCGCCGGGGATATCGACCGGCCCGTTGAGAACCAGGCGGCCATCGCTCTCACTCGGTGTGGTGAACGACCACCCGGTGGATGAAACGACAGCGGGAGCGGACCCGGAGGTCCGCTCCCGCGCATATCGAACCAGGCTGTGTCAGCCCACCGGTGTCGGCTCCGAAGCCGTGGTGGGTTTCGGATCTTCTTCCTTGTTGTTGCGCCGGATACTGGAGAGCACCGCGGCGCCGATGAAGGCGATACCGATGAGACCGGTGACGAGCTCGTGGATGTGGATATCACCGACCGTGATCAGCAGGATCAGGGCCAATGCGCCGATGGCCCAGTGGGCGCCGTGCTCGAGGAACACGTATTCGTTCAGCGTGCCCCTACGCACCAGGTAGACGGTGATCGACCGGACGAACATGGCGCCGATCAGGCCGAGGCCCAGGGCGATGATGATCGGGTCGGCGGTGATGGCGAACGCGCCGATCACCCCGTCGAAGGAGAACGAGGCGTCCAGGACCTCGAGGTAGAGGAAGAGGAAGAATCCGGCCTTACCGGTGGCCTTGGCCAGGCCCGACGGGCCGCCCGCGGCTTCTTCGGCGTGTTCCTCGGCGTTGAACATCGAGCCGAGACCGTCGACGGCGATGTAGATGATCATGCCGAGCAGGCCGGCCAGCAGCACGGTGGAGCGGTCGTCGTCGTGGGCGAGGAACTCCGCGGCCAGGACCAGGCCGATCCCGGCTATGACGACCGACACCATGTCCAGCTTGCCGGCCTTGGCCAGGGGGCGTTCCAGCCAGGACAGCCAGGTGATCTCACGTTCGGCGAGGATGAAGTTCAGGAACAGCATCGCCAGGAACATGCCGCCGAACGCCGCGATCTGCGGGTGTGCGTCGGTGAGCAGGGTCTCGTAGCTGGGGCTGCCGTCGGGGAAGAAGGCGGCGTCGCCGGGGGGTGGGTTCAGCGCGAGGTCGAAGGCCTGGACCGGGTTGAGGCCCGCGGTGACCCACACGATGGCCAGCGGGAAGATCAGCCGCATGCCGAAGACGGCGATCAGGATGCCGATGGTGAGGAAGATCTTCTGCCAGAACTCACTCATCTTTTCCAAGATGGTGGCGTTGATGACGGCGTTGTCGAACGACAGCGAGACCTCGAGGATGCCGAGGATCAGGCAGAGCGCCAGGGCGGTCGGACCGCCATAGAGGAACGCCACCCCCAGTGACAGCACCGTGACTACTATGGATAAGCCGAATATGCGCAGGACCACGCTGGGACCTTTCGTGTGCGGTGGCCGGACTGCGGTCGGTATCCCGGCCTGTACGAGAAACCTGGTCGGCGGTATCGGCGACCAGTCACCAGCGTTGCCGTCGACCGCCTATTTGTCCAATTTGTCCCCTCAGCCTCGGGAGGCAGAAAACGAGGGGGCCCGTCACCGGACCCCCTCACGCTACCCGGAGGTGTGGATCGTCAGACGTTCACACCGTAGTCGCGCGCGATCCCGGACAGGCCGGACGCATAACCCTGGCCGATGGCGCGGAACTTCCACTCGGCCCCGTTGCGGTACAGCTCACCGAAGACCATGGCGGTTTCGGTGGAGGCGTCCTCGGAGAGGTCGTAGCGGGCGAGCTCCTCGCCGTTGGCCCGGTTCACCACGCGGATGTAGGCGTTGCGCACCTGACCGAACGACTGCGAGCGGCCGTCCGCCTCGTAGATCGAGACCGGGAAGACGATGTTCTCGATGGTGGGCGGGGTGTTGGCGAGGTCGACGTTGATGACCTCGTCGTCGCCTTCGCCCTCGCCGGTGGTGTTGTCACCGACGTGCTCGATGGCACCTTCGGGGGACTTGAGGTTGTTGAAGAACACGAAGTGCTGGTCGGAGACGACCTTCTTATCGGCTCCGGTGGCGATCGCGCTGGCGTCCAGGTCGAAATCGGTGCCCGTGGTGGTGCGCACATCCCAGCCCAGACCGACGGCGACCGCAGTGAGGCCCGGAGCTGCCTTGCTCAGCGAGACGTTGCCGCCCTTGGACAAACTGACACCCATGCGGGATTCCCTTTCGTAGTCGTCTGTAATTCCCAGCATGTCGGTAACCGCCGGGTACGAAATACGACAGTAGTGGTTTTCGGTGAACTTGCGTACAAACTCGGGCAAGCCGGTCACCTGCACTCGGGGGCGGCGTGTGCGAATGTTCTGGTACCGAGGGCTTTCGGCGCGCCGAGGTCCGGCCGCGGTCACCGTCGCCGCGGTCGACTCGGTGAGCGTGGACCGGGTGGTACGCGCTGAGGGCGGCGCGCCGGCGGTGGGATCTCATACCATCGGGTCTGTGGCAGGCCGCAGGCGTGGATGGTTCCGGTCGGGGGAGGATCCGTGGTTCGAACAGGCACGGTCGGCACTGACGGCGGCGTTCCTGGATATGGACCGGCGGCAATCGGCCGCGGAAGCGGCGGTCGTGGCCGCCGAGGAGATGTTCCCGGAGCGGGAGCCGGGCCGCCGCTGGGCGTCGGTGCGTGAGGACTGCTATGCGGCCGCGGGGGCTTACCTGCAGCTCACCGGCGAGCTGGAGCAGGAAGAGCAGACCGGCGCCCGCCGGGCGGATCGGCAACAGCGGGTGGACGCGGTGGTGCGGCAGCTGGGGAGCGCCGCGCAGCAGGTCGATCGGTTCTACCACGGCGACCGGGTCGCACTCGAGGAAGCGCTCGCGGTGCAGCGGGCGGTGCCGGAACTGGTCGAGCGGGTCACCGCCGAGGCGGTGCGGGTGCGCAGGCAGGCGGTCGAATCAGAATACGCCGGGTACCCGTCGGTACGTGATGGGGCCGCGGCCGTGGATGAGGCAATGGTCACATTGGCGGCGGTCCCCGCGGACCAGCGTGGCCGGGCGCGTACTGCGGCGAATCGGCTGGCTTCCGTTACGGCCGATTTGTCGGAATCGTTGGCCCAGGCCCCATCTCGTGCCGGCGCCGCGCGCAACGCGATCGCATCGGTCACCACCAGGCTCGCCGCGGTCCGAACCCGGGCCGAGGGTATCGGGCCCGCCCATTCGGCGCTGCTGCGTGAGTTCAATGCTGCGAGTTCGGCCGATCTGGCAGACAATGAGAGCACCAGCGAGCGTCATATCGCCGCCGCGGCGCACGCCCTGGCCGGGGCACGCGCCGCCGCGGCCGAGAACACCCCGGAGCAGGCCCTTGAACTGACCACCACCGCGCGCGGCCACCTCGCCGACGCCGAACAACTGGTCGACGCCGTGACCAAACGGCTGGCCGAGTTGCGGGCGGTCCGCGACGATCCGCGACAACGCGCCGAGGCCGTAAGATTCCGGCTCCGAGACGCCCAGATGCTTGCGGTGTCACGGGGACTGGTGTCGGAGTGGGGTTCGGTGCTGGACGCTCAGGTCGAACGCCTCGACCGGGTCGCCGCATCCCTCACCGGACGGCACCCCGACTATTGGGCTTATGTAAACGAACTCGACACCATCACCGAATTCATTGCCGGGATTGTCGAGCGGATGCGCAAACAATCACCACCGGGACAACGACGAGGATGAGACGGGGGCTCGATGACCACAGGCATGGCCGTCCGGCAGGAAATTTCCCTGCACAAGCGGATACCGCGCCGACATTTCAGGCAATTGCAGGGTCCGGACGCCAGAGCGCTGTTCTACCGGCAACCCGAGCCGTTCGATGATCTCGCCGACCGGGAGATACTGGCGATGGCGCTGGGCGCCACCCTGTACGTACCGGCCACCCGCGCCGATCTGACAGCCACGATCTTGCGCCGGGCCGATCGCGGGGTGTGCTCGATGGTGATCGACCTCGAGGATGCCGTCGCCGACCACGAGGTCGAGTTCGCGAAACTACAGACCGTGCGCACGCTCGACGAGCTCGCGGCCCGCCCCGATCCGAGCCCTATGCTGTTCGTCCGGGTCCGCGACGCCGATACCGTGCCCGAACTGCTGGACCGGCTGAGTGCGGGCGCGCAGGTGCTGACCGGTTTCGTCTTCCCGAAGTTCGACAGCGCCTCGGCACCGAAGTATCTCGCCGCCCTCGATGCGGCGGGCGCTCGGACGGGTCGGCCGCTCTACGGGATGCCGGTACTCGAATCGGCCGCGCTCGTCCATCGGCAGACCCGGGACAGCGAACTCACGCAGATCGCGGCATGCCTGGCCGAATACCGGGAACGGATCCTGGCGGTGCGTATCGGCGCCACCGATATGTGCGCGACCTTCGGTATCCGCCGGGACCGCGATCTGACCATCTACGACGTGCGCGTCATCGCGGACGTGATCGCCGATATCGTCAATTACTTCGGGCGTGCCGACGATACGGGTTTCGTGATCACCGGGCCGGTATGGGAGTACTTCGCCGATCACGAGCGGATGTTCCGTCCGCTACTGCGCACCGCGCCGTTCGAGGAATCCGACGCGGTGCCGTTCCGCAGCTATCTGGTCAGCCGGGACCTCGACGGTCTGCTGCGCGAGATAACCCTCGATCGCGCCAACGGCATCCAGGGCAAAACCGTTATCCACCCCTCGCACGTGGCGGCCGTGCACGCGCTGTCGGTGGTCACCCACGAGGAGTACTCGGACGCACTGGACATCCTGCAGGTGGAGGTCGGTGGGGTCGCCGCATCCGGTTACCGCAACAAGATGAACGAGATGCGGCCACATCGCAGCTGGGCGCGCACCACCCTGACCCGGGCTCGGGTCTTCGGGGTGGCCAAGAAAGGGGTGTCCTTCGTGGATCTGCTATCGGCGCTGGTCACGGTATGAGTTCGCCGACCGGCGAGTCGTATTGGGCGACCCGCGCTCTGGGCATCGAACTGCTGCATCGCAAGGCGTTCCGGCACGGCGACGCCCCGGACAGCCTGCCGCCCGCTCCGGAGATCACCGAGCTGCTGCAGCCCGCACTGCGCAAGAATCCGCGGCGCGCGCATCTGCTGGTGTCCACGGTGCTGGGCAAACATCTACCGACCGATCCGCTGCGGGTCCGGGATTCCGGCGACCGGCTCGGCGATCTGGTGCGCGCGGTGCTCGGTGGGCAGGACGCGGTGGTGCTCGGATTCGCCGAGACCGCTACGGGTCTGGGCCACTGCGTCGCGTCGCGGATCGACGCCGCGTGCTACCTGCATTCGACCCGCCGCGTGGTGCCCGGGGCGGTGACACTGACCGGGTTCGAGGAGGGGCATTCGCACGCGACCTCACATCTGCTGCAGCCGATGCCCGGGGACGTTTTCACCGCGGGCCTGCCGCTGGTGCTGGTGGACGACGAGATCTCCACGGGAAATACCGCATTGGACGCCATCGGCGCGCTGCACGAATTCGCGCCGCGGACCCACTATGTATTGGCCGTACTGGTCGATATGCGCACCGACGCCGACAGGGACCGGTTCGCGAAGGTGGCCGCGGCGCTGGGCGCGCGTATCGATACGGTGTGCCTGGCCGCGGGCAGCACCGTGCTGCCCGAAGGCCTCGTGGCGACGGTCGCGGAATTGCCTGCGGCCGAACTGAATCAGGCGGCGGCGCGGCGCGGCGCGGCGGCGCGGCTGGAACTACCCTGGCCGCACGATGTGCCCGAGGGCGGCCGCCACGGGTTCCTGCGCGCCGACCGCGCGAATTTCGAGCAGGCCACCACCGTCGCGGCGAAATTGCTGCGGGACCAGCTGGTCACCGACCATCCCGGCCGTCCGGTGATCGTGCTCGCCCACGAAGAGTTGATGTACCTGCCGCTGTGCCTGGCCGCGACGATCGCCGAATCCGGGATCCCGGTGCGGTACCAGACCACCACCCGATCGCCGGCTCATGTACTGGACGAGCCCGGATATCCGCTACGGCGCGGTTTCCGGTTCCCGGCGCCCGAATCCGGTGAGGAACAGCCGCGTTACCTCTACAACGCGTCCTGGCCAGACGATCCGGAAGCGGATCCGGTGCTGGTTTTCGTGGCCGATTCACCGGCCGACAGCGAACGGCTCCATGCCCCGGGCGGTCTGGTGGATGTGCTCACCGCAGCCGGTTCCGATGTACTGGTGGCGGTGGTCCGGGGGGCGGATCCACGCACGCTGGCCGCCGCACGCTCCGGGACGTATTCCGGGCCCGGCCCGCTGTCCGGTCCCGAATTCGGTTCTTACGACCGCGCCGATGTGGCGTGGCTGCTGAAGGATCTGTCCGGTGCCGACCTGGAGGCCGATACCGCCTCCCGGGAACAGCGGATCCAGGCCGGGATCGCGCACTACGCCGAATCGCTGCCCATCGAATACCAGCCCGATGCCGCGTATCGGGAACTGTTCGACCGGGTGCTGGCCGCCAGCGCCGAGCGGCTGGCCCTGGCGGTGGGAACGGTGGCCGAGCTCGTGGTCGCCGAACGCGGTACCGATATCGTGCTGGCGTCGCTGGCCCGCGCAGGCACCCCGGTGGGGATCCTCATCCGCCGCTGGCTGGCCGACCGGCACGAGGACCGGCCCGCGCTCGATATCCCGCACTACGCGGTATCGATCGTGCGCGACCGGGGGATCGACACGGTGGCGCTGGACTATCTGGCTCACCATCACGCCCCCGGTTCGGTGGTGTTCGTGGACGGCTGGACCGGCAAGGGCGCGATCACCCGGGAACTGACCGCGGCGCTGGACGAGTACCACGCGGCCGGCGGAGCCCGGTTCGACGACGACCTGGCCGTACTGGCCGACCCGGGATATTGCGTCCGCACCTACGGCACCCGCGACGATTTCCTGATCGCCTCCGCCTGCCTGAATTCCACTGTCTCGGGTCTGGTCTCGCGAACAGTGCTCAATCGGGACCTGATCGGGCCGCGGGATTTCCACGGCGCCAAGTTCTATGCCGAACTGGGCGCCGACGATGTGTCGGCAGGGCTGATCGATACGGTTACCGGGGCATTCGAAACGGTCCGGCCGCAAGTGTCCGCGCAGGTCGCGGTGGTGCGCTCCGGTGACCGGACACCCACCTGGGCTGGTTGGGCCTCGGTGGAAAAGGTGCGGGCCGAGTACGGGATCGACACCGTGAACTTCGTGAAACCGGGCGTCGGAGAGACCACCCGGGTGCTGCTACGACGGATGCCCTGGCGCGTGCTGGTCCGTGAACCGGACGCGCCCGAGCACGCGCATATCCGGTTGCTGGCGCAGGCCCGGGACGTACCGGTAGAAGTCGTCCCGGAGCTGGCGTATTCGTGCATGGGTCTGATCAAGGATGTGCAGCGGTAGATGTCGTCCCCGAAACCACTGCTGGTGGCCACCGATCTGGATCGCACCATGATCTACTCGAACGCCGCCGCCGGAGCCACGGTCGCGGCGACGATCTGCGTGGAACACCTCGACGGCGCTCCACTGTCGTATATGACCGCCGCTGCCGCGGACCGGATGCGGGAGCTGGCGGTCGCGGCAGCGGTACTGCCCACCACCACCCGGACCATCGAACAGTTCGGCAGGATCAGGCTCCCGGGTGCGCCGTGGCCGTTCGCGGTCACCAGCAACGGGGGAAATATCCTGGTCGACGGTGTGCCCGACTCGCGGTGGCGCCGTGGGATCGATGCCGCGGTCCGGGCCGGGGGCGCCGGCCTCGCCGAGGTGGAGGCCGCGCTGCGCGGTCGTATCGACGATTCGTGGGTGCTCAAATTCCGCGGTGCCGACGAGCTGTTCTGCTATCTGGTGGTGGACCTCGCCGCCACACCGCCGGATTTTCTCGCCGACTGGAACAGCTGGTGCCGGGAAAGAGGCTGGTCGGCGTCCCGGCAGGGTCGCAAGATCTACACGATGCCGGACGCGGTGTGCAAGAGCCGGGCGGTGGCCGAGGTCCGTGCCCGGCTCATCGCTTCGGGCCGATTGGAAGCGGCGGCACCGACACTCGCCGCCGGCGACGGCGCACTGGATGCCGAAATGCTCGCCGCCGCCGATCGCGCGATCCGGCCCCGCCACGGGGAACTCGAAGAACTCGGCTGGACCCGTCCCGGTCTCACTGTCACCGCCGCCTCGGGAATCGGTGCGGGAGAGGAGATTCTCGACTGGTTCACCGCCGCGCTCACCGGACCGGTGGCCGCCGGGACGCCGGGTTAGAGCATGCGCCGGCGTGCCCGCGCTTCGGCGCGCGGCCGCCGGGGCGAAACCCGGGACCAGACCAGATCCTGCAAGGCCAGCGTCGCCCATCCCGCTATCGCCATCCCGGCCAGGTTCATCACCAACTGCAGAGTGCTGCCCCAGATGGCGGAACCCACACCGAAGGCGAGCCCGAGCGCGATATTGCCGGCCGCCGGAACCGTGGTCACGGAAATGAACACCCCGACCAGCGCACCCGATTTGGACGAGGTCAGCGAGAGGACCCCGGCGGCAGCGGCGATCAACGCCACGATGAAAGACCACTTGTCCGGCGTATAGACGAAAGCGGTCTCGGGCCGGTCCCCCGTGACGGCATCGACGGTGATCCAGCCGAGTAGTCGTCCGATCACCACCAGCACGAGGGTGATCGCGATACCCGCGGTGAACCCCATGACGAGGGTGGCCAGCGCACGCCCGAACAAGGCGAGCCGACGGCGCACCAGTGCGACCCCGAGCGCCGCGATCGCGCCGAACTCTGGACCCAGCACCATCGCTCCGATGATCAGGATCTGCGAATCGACCACGATCGCGATACTTGCCAGCACGGTCGCCAGGGTCATAAAACTCAGGTAGGTCCAGTTGAGTTCGGTCTCCTCGTAGGACCGCTGGGTCACATCCGCCCAGATCACCGCATCCGCACTGTATCCCGGGGTGCGCAGCTCGGTGAGGTAGCCCGACAGCGACATCCAGGTGTGCACGGGCTGCACTTCGATACTTCCCCGGTGGTGCAGCCCGGTCGCACGCAGCTGCTCGAGGACCTCGTTGGCGGCCTCCCTGGCCAGATCGGCCAGCACCACATCACCTTCGGGGCGAACAGCACTGCCGCGCAGCACCGCGAGACCGCTGACGGCCGGGTCGGATTCCAGGATTTCGACCACCTTGCCCGTCAGAGATGTGGGCGACATTATTCGCAGATGCAGCATGGGCCGCGTCTCCCTCGGTAGAGCAACGGGACCGAAGAAACCTCACCGCGCCGGCGGTGCTTCGATAATCGCGAGATTTAGGTAAACCTGAAGCCGAACAGTCCTCCGTTCTCGTATTCGTCGGTGAGGTGCGGCGGGATGACGGAGTCCTCCAGTCTGAAGCCGGCTGCATCAGTCTTGGCGAGATCATCCGAGTTCAAGGTCGCTACGTATTGCATACCCTCCTCTTCGGTCACCTCGCGCGCTAGCTCGAGTGCGCGGCCGACTTGGCGTTCGTCCACACCGTCGAACAAGTGACTGTCGTGCACCAAGAAATCGGGGCCGCGGTGGCCTCTGTAGGCGGTGACTGCAACGGTCAGATCGAAACAGAACATCACCATATTTCCTATTCCCCGACTGTCCTTGCTGTCGATATGGGGCGCCAGGCGCAAATAGGATGATGTGGGCTCTATTACGAGGTAGGCCGACCTTCCTGGTCCATATAGGCGCAGGGCATAGTTTCGAAATCGAACACTTATCTCGTCAATTATGCGATCTCGCTCCAGCAAGTCGGCGCGCATCTGGTTTTCGACTCGCGCACGCTCAGCTTTGATTTCGGACGCACTTGCTTCCAAAGTGCTGGCGGCCTTGAATCGATTTCGTAGGGACTCCAGTTCGGCGCGTTCACCGGCGAGTGACTGCTGCATGGCCGTCAAGGCATCCAGCGCGCCGCCCTCATTCAGGGTACGCATCAGTCTCGCTTGCTCTTCACCCAGTTGGACGCGTTCGGCCTCCCGAGCGTTCAGGCGTGCACGGATAGCCGTTGTTTCCTGCTCCAAATATGCGCGTCTGTTTCGCACGACAGACGTATGGAAGTCCCGGACTTCATCGTATCTGCGAACTACCGCGGCAGGCAGGCTGACCCCCAGAGACTCGTACACGGTGGAAAGGTAGTTGATATCAGGGTCGCTTACTTCGGCTGCTGCGGATTCTAAATCCAATAAATTGCGCCGGTCTACAACATCTTCGTTTCGCATTTTTCGTATCTGGTTGTCGATCTCATCTGCGCGAGTCTGAAGTCGCTCATACTCTGGCACAACACGGAACTCTGCTATTTGGCTTTCGATCTCGTTCACGCGTTGCTGGACATCGGTTATCTTGCCGCGCAATTCGCTCGACCGTCCGACAATTTTTCCCCAAACAGGATCTTTTACGGCAGAGGACAATTGCCTGCGAGTCGACTCTCTAGCGGCTAGATCTCGATACTTTCCACTCAATCGCCAGTCCAACCCCAAAAGATAGGAGATATTCGTACTGGCCTCGGAAAGGGACTGTTGAGGCGCGGTCCGGATAGGCTCGTTGAAAGAATTCGATCGAATTCTTCTAATGTATTGGGAGAGCATTGCTCGACCGCTGATCGATGTGGCGTCTGATGGCATAGAGAAGAGATCTTTCTCGATCAGTCTCTGCCATTCGCCAAGGGGCATTTTCCGCTCTACCGGCGCAAGTGTCGGCCGACCGCTGACATCTGGGTGGACGATTATCTCCGAGGGACGAGAAGGGGACCGGCGGACTGTTAACGGCTGCCTATCGAGACCCGGCCAGTCGAGCTGCAATTCGAAGGTTATTTCTCGGAGTACCTCCTTTGCGAGAAATGACCTTCTCCGCTCGAATCGTGCACCCAAGAGGAAATGGATGATTTCGAGCAGGCTCGATTTTCCGGATCCATTCCTCGTATCGGTTGACGACGAGTTTCCGCGAGCATCCGCAACGATCAAGTTGAGGCCTTCACGGAACTCGACAGGCTTGAATCTTTCGTCATCGGCCTGTAATTGCCGCAGCATTCCCCCTCCTTATTACGAGAAGGTCATCATCAAGTGTCGCTAGCCCGAGTGCATACAGAACATCGAGAGAGAGTGCGAACCACCAGAATGGAATCGAGTCTCGATGCTCATGAGCGGTGCGCCACTCGAGGAGCCTGCTCCATGCTTGACTCACAGTGACAGGAGCCTCGACGGCCTGAACAACCTGGGCGCCGATCGAAAGCAGGGCACGTTGGGGAGAGATCCCTTTCGTTGGAGTTATCATGCAAATTCCTCCTCCACGTCGGGGCAGCCTTCCAGATATTCTGGTGGCGGGTTGTCAAATATATCGCAGCTTTGGAAGAAGTAGGCCAACACGGCCATCGCCGCGCGTCGATTGGCGTGTGGTGCGGATGCGTTTCCGAGAACGTATTGCTCCAACTGCCATAGAATGTCATCGGGGTCATCGAATTCGCGGCGCAGTCTCAGATACTCTTCGTTGAACCCGGCGGCCACTTCGTCTCTCTCGGTGACATCTACACGTTGAGAATAGTATAGGTCGATATCGAGGCTGCGGACCATCATTCTCCTCAGGTCCTCCTTGGTATCCTCGCTGAAACCATTGAAGTCCAGCTTTTTCCCCGAGACTGCTGCCACTACATTCGAATCATTTGTTCTTCTTCGCTGGGTTCGCAAATGCTCCAGCAATGGCTGCAATTCGTCGAGCCCGATGCCGTAGACCGCGTCCTTTACCGGAACTTGTGTCTTGAGGAGATCTTCCACCTCGTGAAGTTGCAGACGGCATACCTCATTTCTGAAGTGTTTGTGACCAAACTGCTCGAAGAGGATTCCCGGATTATCGGCCTGTGCGGAGGCCAAGCATCTGGAAACGGTTGGATGCATGCCGCGGTGATCATTGTGCACAAATACGAAGGTTGAAAACTCGGCACTTCGTTTCGTCAACGCTTTTGTGAGATCGCTTTCGAATTTTTCGACAACTTTAGTTACGTCGAACACCTGAGGGCCGTAGCAGGCGTACAGCTTGCGGGCGTGCAGGAGCAGTCCGTCGCTGCCTTCGTCACCGAGGCTCCCGGCGGTTCGGACGTCGAGAAAGCCGGGGTGGCGAAGGCACATGAGCTCATGAAAGAACTCCTCGAACGCTGCCGAATGCAACTCGGACAGACGGTCCTTGAGGAGTAGGCGCACAGCGAGTCGCTGCATGTAGTCCAGGCTCATTCGTCCCCCTGATGACAACAGAAACCTCCGCTGGTTCGGAGACTACCGGAGCCTCTTGGCAGGCGGTATGAAATCTGTTCCCGGAGTGACGATGTCGTGGAATCTGTGCTCAGTAACCCTGCTGCTGACCCGCGAGCTGCTGGCCGATGACCCCTTGGAGACGTTGCAGACCGGGGACGGTGATCCCGCTCTGCAGCTGCCCCTCGATGGTGCGGATGAGGGCGGAGTCGCTGAGCACCTTCTCACTCGACTGGATGAGTACCGTCCCGGCGCCGGTGAAATCGAACTGACGTTCCTCACCCGAGTTCACGCCGAACGCGGCAGCGCCGGCGGCCAGGAAACCCGTTACCCACCGCTGGTCGTAATGGTGGCTGGGTGACGGGCAGTCGGCCCAGCCCACCAGTGATTCCGGATCCACCCGCAACGGCGGTTCGGCGAAGATCACCGGACCGTTGGAGGACGCCAGGAACTTCCCGGTACCGATCAGCGTCAGGAATCCGGGCACGATCGACTGGTTCAGCGACAGACCCGGTTCGAACGCCAGCAGATTGGCCGCGCGGATGGTGAGGTTGCCGTCGTCGAGGTCGTAGGAGTTGATGTCGTAGCCGCGGTCACCGATCAGCAGTTTGCCCTGCCCCTCGGCGACCACATAGTCGCCGGTGAACAGCGGCGCGGAGAACTGGTGCGCCACCATATGCAGCAGCTGGCCCTGTAATCCGTGGGTGAGGGCCTGGAATCGCATCTGCCCGTAGTAGGCGATCATCGCGCCCTTGCGCATGAACCACGGTTTCACGAGGTCGATGCAGTACGCGTAGCTGTTGCCGGGGACGTTATCGCTCTCCCCGAGCGTCAGCGGACTGAGGATCTCGCTCACAGTTTCTCCTCCGATGCCTGCACGTACACCAGGCCCTGGCCCGCGCACTGCAGTTGCATGGCCTCTCCGGACCCGCGGCCGACGGCATCGCGCCAGCTCATCGCGGCTTTCAGTTCGGTGCGCACATTTCCGTAGGAGGCGATGAAGGCCTGCGGGTCGACCACTACCGGATTCGGTCCGCCCACCTGGAGTTCGAGAAAGCCGCCGTGCGCCAGCAGAACCGCGCTGCCCTGACCGGACAGCTGCGTGGTGAACATGCCCTGACCGGTCAGCGCACCGGATGCCGCGCCGCGTAGCGCACCCATCAGACCCCCGCCGCCGCCTCCGCCCCCGGAACTCGCGACCGATACGACCGAGGTCTGCAACCCGGCGGTGTAGGCGAGTAGACGAGAAGCCTCGACCTGCAGTACCGCACCCGGTTGCACCTGGACCACCTCCACTTCCAGGCCCGCGAACCCGTAGTGCACGCGGCCGCCGCCCTGCGCGATCATGGTGCGCTGGTGTTCGCCGGCCATCATCCGCCCGGCCATCTGCAACAGTCCACCGCCGCCGCCCATCCCCGCGGCGCCCGGTATCTCGTGCGGAGCGAAGGACACATCACCGGTGTAGAAGAGCATGCCGCCGGTACGGGCGACCACGCCGCCCGTCATACCGATATCGACCGCCACGACCTTGGAATTGATCTTCTCGAACATGTCCTACCGTTCCGCCGGTTGGATCGAGACCACGCCCTGCCCGTCCCAGCGCAGCGAGAACGCCTCGCCGCCGTCGTGTCCCATCACCGAACGCCACGAGACATCGGTGACGAAGGACTGGTTGAGGTTGCCGCGGGCGGCGACGAACGCATCAGGGTCCACCACGAGCGGGAACTGCGGGGAAACCTCGAGGTGGATGAGCGGCCCGCCCGCCGAGAGCAGTGCGACCTGCCCCTGGCCGCTGACCGTGGTGGTGAAGAGTCCCTGGCCGCTGGATGCGCCGCGCACACCGGCGAATCGCACATCGGTGCGCAGGTTCCCGGCGAAGGCCAGCAACTGCTGTGATTCGACCTGGAGGGTCTCGTTGTTCAGATTCACCACCGAGACGTACTGGCCGTTGACCGCCAGGAAGACCCGGCCCTGCCCGCCGCATTCCATCAGCGAGAGCTTTTCGCCGGTGGCGCGGCGTTTCATCCCGGCCAGCACACCGTCACCGCCGCCGAAGCCGGCCGATTTGAACTGTACGGCCCCCTCATAAGCGACCATCGAGCCGGAGATGGCGCGAATACTGGTGTTCGCCAGGTGTACCTCGATCACCTTCTTCGATTGTTCGAAGAGTTGTGCCATGGATAGTCGCCTGTCCTCGCCGCCCCGAGCACCGCGCACTGCCGGTGCTCATCCGTCGCGGTCACCTTAATCGGCGCAGGTCGATCCAGTCCATCGGTTCGAGTTATCCTGGCCCGTTCACCTCCCGGTGTTAACAGGATTCGTGCCTGCCACCTATCTCGTACAGTGGCATCCATACGCACCGACAAGCGAAGGGTCTGACTTGTCCGCAACACTCGCCAAGGGCCAGAACGGTCCACTGACCACGAACGACGTGGTGGTCTCCATCCAGTTGGCGGCTCCGGCCGATCTGTCCGCCTTATTGGTCACCGAGCAGGGCAAAGTTCGGTCCGACGCGGATTTCGTCTTCTACAACCAGCCCAGCGGCCCGGGCGTGAACCTGCGTCCCGGCCCGGCCGGGCAGCCCGCCTCCCTGGCGGTGAACCTCGGCGCCGTCCCCGCCGATATCGCGCAGGTGCGCGCGGTCATCACGCTCGATGACCCGAACACGAATTTCGGGCAGTTCGCGCCCCCGGTCGCCTATGTATCGGATCAGTCCGGCACGCAGCTGTTCGAGTACCGGGTCGATGGACTCGCCACCGAGTCCATCGTGATCGCGCTCGAACTGTACCGGCGCCAGGACACGTGGAAGGTGCGGGCGGTCGGGCAGGGTTACGCGGGTGGTTTCGCCGCGTTGGTCACCGACCACGGTGTCACGGTGGACGATTCCCCGGCCGAGACACAGGCCGCGGCCCCGGCTGCCGCGCCGGCACCTCCCCCTCCGCCGCAGCCCGTGCAGCAGACCGCGCCGGTGCCGCCGCCCACCCAGCAGGCCTACCCCGCCCAGCAGCCGCCGCCGCCCTACCCGCCGCAAGGTGGGGGCTATCCGCCCCAAGGTGGGGGTTATCCGCCGCAGGGCGGGGGTTATCCGCCGCCCCCGGGCCCCGGTTACCCGCAGCAGGCACCCACCCAGCAGCACCCCGCCGAGATCAGTCTGAGCAAGACCGGCCCGGTGAGCCTGCAGAAGGGTCAGCGGGTCAGCCTCCGCAAAGAGGACGGTGCGGCGCTCACCTTCGTCAAGATGGGGCTGGGCTGGGACCCGGTGCAGCAGCGTGGCATGTTCGGCAGTCGCACCGTGGATATCGATCTCGACGCCTCGGTGGTCATGTTCGCCGATATGAACCCGGTCGATGTCGCCTACTACGGGCAGCTGACCTCCAAGGACGGATCGGTACGGCACCAGGGCGACAATCTGACCGGTGAGGGCGCCGGCGACGACGAGGTGATCCTGGTCGACCTGACGCGGCTGCCGGCGCACGTCAACAACCTGATCTTCGTCGTGACCTCCTATAAAGGCCATACCTTCGGCCAGGTGCAGAACGCGTTCTGCCGGTTGATCGATGGCGCCAGCAACGCCGAACTCGCCCGGTACTCGCTCACCGGCGGTACCCCCACCACCGCGATGGCCATGGCGAAACTGTTCCGGGTCGGTGGCGACTGGAAGATGCAGGCGATCGGCGAAGGTCTCAACGCCAAACATCCCGGTGAGGCGATCCCGCAATTGGGCCGGTTCCTGGCGGTATGAACGGCGTCGGGGGCAGGATATGAAGCAATTGCAAGCGGGGCAGAACATACCGCTGGGCGGTGGGAGCACCCGATTCCAGGTGAACGCGGCAGTGCCGCTGACGGTTTCGGCGCTGGTGGTAGGCGCGGACCTGCGCGTCGGCTCGGCCGCCGATGTGCTGGTGTCCGAACGTCCGGCGGGACCCGGGGTCCGGGTCGAGGCGGCCACGGCCGTCGTCGTCACGCCGGGCGAAGTGCGTGCGGATGCCCAGGCGGTGCTTCTGGTGGCCGCCGCGCACAGCGGGATCGGCGTGGTCACCGCGACGCTGTCGGAGAACGACACTCCGGCAGCCGAGTTCGTGATCGCCCCACAGGCCGGGGAAACGGCACTGATCTGCTACGAACTGTATCGGCGTGGTACGGGCTGGAAACTGCGCGCGGTGGGTCAGGGCTACGCGGGTGGTATCGCGGAACTGTTGCGGGTACACGGCGCCGACGGTTACGTCACCGCCGTGCCGACAGCGGCCACCGCTGCCGCGCCCACCGTGCTCGACGCGACGGTCGTATCTCCCGCCGCGGTCCCCGTACCCGGGGGTGGGCAGGCCGAGATCCCGGCCTTGGAAGTGGGGCACGGGCTGGAACGGTTGTGGATGATCTTCGAGGACGCCGCGCGTTCGGCCGCGGCCCTGGAATCGGCGCGCGGCTACGCGGCCGAGCGGCTCGACCAGGAACTCTCGGCCGCGGTCTCCGACCCCGCCACCCGGAACACGCCCGCCGCCGATATCGCCCGGGCAGCCGCCCAGCGGCGCCACGACGAGCTCACGAGTACCGCCGAGAACGATCACCGACGCGACAGCGATCAGTTGCAGCGCGAATTACAGGAGGCGGACGCGGCGCTTCCCGCAGCGCTGGCCTCGTGGAATTCACCCGCCTGGGACCGCCCGGCCGCCCCGGCCGACGGTATCCGGCTCGGCGAGCTCTACGCGCTCGACCGGGGCGTGCTGCGGGTTCCGTACTGTGTCCCGGTTCCGTTGAACCGCCCGCTGTGGGTCGATACCGAATCCTCCGCCGCGGTCGCGCCGGTAATAGGTGCTCTGCTGGCCCGGCTGCTGCGGGCCGCCCCGGGGCGGCGGACCCTGGTCGACATCATCGATCTCACCGGCGGGTTCGCCGGCTTCACCGGCATGCTCGCGCCCGTGCTGGCAGGTCCGCCGATCACCGACCACTCCGATATCTCCCCGCGACTGCAGCAACTGGTGGACGCCGCCGAACTGGCGGAGATGGCCTACAACTCCGGGCAGGCGACCGCGCCGGCCGAGCACCGCGTCCTGCTCGCCGCGGATTTCCCGCACGGCTACCAGGCCGCCGACGCGCAGCGGCTGGTCGCCTTGCTGGCGCGCGGAGACCTGATCGGACTGTCGACCGTGATAGTCGGCAGCAACGAATCCGAGTCGGGCGACAGTGCTGTGGCCGCCCTCTCGCGCGCTTGCCGTCATCTGCCGACGGTCACCGGAACACCGCTGTTCGATCCGTGGACCGGTAACGCCTGGCAGCTGGACCTGGATCTGCTACCGCAGGAACCCGAACAGCGCGCGCGTATCCTCCGGGCCGGCTGAGACCGGACCGTACGCGCCGTGCCCGGCGTCGAACCGATGCCCGGATAACGGAATCGGGGCCTCAGCTCGGCCGGGCGCCGCGGGTATGCGCCCGCGGCGCCCGCATCGAGGACGCCACAGTGGCGGGTACCCGCGGGCGGGTGCGTTCACCGGCCGCCGCGCCCGTCCAATGTGTGTCGCGGGAGATTCTGGGACGCAGCGCTTCCGGTAGCCACGGCAGCAATGGGTCCGGAGCGTTGTCGACGACCCCGCCGACCGGGTCGTCCAGATAATCCCGGCGCACCAGATCCTGTTCGGGCCGGTAGATCTGCCGGACGATCAGCGCACACAGTCCGATCACCGCGAGGTCGCGCAGCAATACCGTCGCGGTGAACCACTGCTCCGGCAGCCCTTTTCGGTCCACTCCGAGGTAGTAGAACATGCGCGGCACCCATACCAGCGCGTCTATCGTCATCCAGGCCAGCAGCACCCGCCGATGCGGCAGCGCCAGCACCGCGATAGGTACCAGCCACA
The DNA here is from genome assembly GCF_014645735.1 of Nocardia jinanensis. GTDB lineage: Bacteria > Actinomycetota > Actinomycetes > Mycobacteriales > Mycobacteriaceae > Nocardia > Nocardia jinanensis. The sequence goes on from NZ_BMMH01000010.1 coordinate 271,379, forward strand.
GCGAGTACTGCGGGCTCCATACCTTGTTCGTCAGCAGGAACGCGGCGATCACCAGGAAGCACAGCTGGGCCAGCCGGGGTCGGCGCGGAGCGGTGAGGCCGATATAGGCGATACCCAGACAGGCCGCCACGAACAGCAGCAGCGAGATCAGGTTGAGGACGGTGGGCGGCTCCCCGTGTTGCAGTACACCGTCGAAACCGGACCAGTCGGTGAACGACATCACCACGTTGTAGAGCGAATCGGGATCGGCGTGCCGCGTGGTATTGAGCCGGAAGAACTCCCGCCAGCCCTCCGGGTACAGCGTTGCGATCGGCAGATTGACCAATGCCCAGGTGATCAGGGCGCCACCGGCGGTCAGGCCCGCCGCGCCCAGCGGGCGGGTCGCCAGCAGCCGGGTCCGTGCGGGGAGCTCCTCGAGCCAGATTCGCAACGCCGCGGCACTGTCGATATCGCGCAACCGTGTCGCCTGGTGCGCCCGCGGGGTGCGGTGCATCGGATCGGCGCGTAGACACAGCACCAGGATCGGGCCGAGTAGCAGCAGCGGATACAGTTTGGCCGCGCCGCCCAGGCCCAGTAGGACTCCGGCGAGCAGCGGTCGGCGCCGCGCCCACGCGAGCAGGCCCAGGGCGGCGAACGCGGTCGCCAGGAAATCGAAATTGGTGAAGGCGTGCACTATCACCAGAGGCGAGCACGCCACCAGCGCCGCATCCCAGACCCGGCGGCCGGACAGCAGCGCGGTCGCCCAGATGGTGACGAGCCAGGCCACCGCCAACCCCACTGCCACCACATTGAAGTACAGGACCACCTGCAGCGCACCCGGCAGCGGACTGGCGTCCCAGCTCTTGGCCACCAGCATGGAGACGTACTGGTACATGCCCGACAGCACCGGATATTCCATATGCCGGACCTCGGTATCGCCGCCGGGGGTCTCCTCCACCCAGGATTTCTTGTACGGGAACGCGCCCTCGTTGAGCCGTTCGGCACCGTAGAGCGGCACGGTGTCGGAGTAGCACATCGCCGTGTACTGGCGGCCGTTGTTCCAGTCGAGTGTGAGCAGTCCGCCCGAGGTGGTGGTCTGCTGGATACATCCGGCCTTCGCGAACCAGCCGAACGCCAGGAAGATCACCGTGAACGCCAGCAGCACCCGCATCGGCGTCCAGAACCGCGCGCGCCCGATCAGGGCGTGGTCGCCGACCGGACCGCCGACGGCCGTGCACAGCTGGGCGGCCATCGAATCGTTGCGGCTCGGTTTGTCGCGCGCGTCGGCCGAGCGCAGATCACGGGCGAGTGGAGCGGGCGAATCGTACCCGGCTGTGGCGGGCCGGCCGGTTCGCCCGTTTCCGGGACCCACACCGTCGTCCGGCCCACCCACCAGTCGCTGCTCGCTCACGGCACCCGACGTTACCTGTTACCGGGGTCCCGGCCCGGATCGAGCCGGGACCCCGGACAGTGTTGTGGGTTTATCCGCCGGGGCTCGGATGGCTGTCTTCCCCGCTGTCGCCGCCGTCACCACCGTCACCGGAGGTGTCGGTTCCGCCGCCGGCGCCGGGTGCCTGAGTGACCGTCGGAGCGGTACTGGTCTGTCCGGCGGTAGGTTGTCCGGGCATCGGGCCCTGCCCGTTGCCCTGCGGCTGATTCTGCGGTTGCTGCTGGCTGCGCGGGTTGGGCTGCACCCCCGGTACGGGGATAGTGATACCGGGCAGGATCTCCACCTGGCTGGGCTGGATCACCACCGGCGGCTCGAAGGTCGGCATCGTCGTCGACGGCGCCGTATAGGGGGCCGTCCACTTCGGCACACCGGCCTGGCCCTTGATCGGCGCCGGTTTGGGGAACTTCTCGACGGGGGTGCCCTCGAGAGCGCCGTCCATCGTGCCCTTCCAGATATCCGACGCCAGGCCGGAACCGTAGATCATCGCGCCGCCGTAGTTGCGCAGCGGCGAGTTGTCGGTGGTACCCACCCAGACGGCGGTGGCCAGCGACGGTGTGTAGCCCACCATCCACACGTCCTTGTTCTCCCCGGTGTCACCCAGCTGTGCGGTACCGGTCTTGGCAGCCGAGGGACGGCCTCCGGCGAGCCCGTGATTGCGGGAGTACCCGGCGATGGGTTCCATGGCCGCCGTGACATTGTCGGCGACGGCCTCGGAGACCCGCCGCTCGCCGGCCACGTCGCCGCGATCGAGCAGCACCGTACCGTCGGCGGACACGACCTTGGTCACGAAATGCGGCTTGTGGTAAGTACCCGACGCCGCCAGCGTCGCGTAGGCCGACGCCATATCCAGCGGCCGGGCCTGGTACTGGCCGAGCACGATCCCGTTGTTCGGGCCGACGCCGCCGGGTTCGGTCAGCGTGGCGCCGACTCCCGGGAGTTCCTCCGGAATCCCCAGTTTGTGTCCCATATCGGCGATCTTCTGCGGGCCGTTCTGCATTTCCAGCTGCATACGGTAGAAGCTGGTGTTCAACGAGCGCTTCAGGGCTTCAGCGATCGTGCAGACCCCGCACTGCTCACCCTCGACGTTGGTGATCTCGATACCGTTCACCGTGATCGGCGAGCTGTCGTACATCTGTGACAGCGGGACGCCGTTCTCGAGGTTCTGTGCCAAGCCGATCACCTTGAACGAGGAACCGGTCTGCAGCGCGGCGTTCGCGAAGTCGTAGCCGTAGCCGTCCTCACCGCCGTAGTAGGCGCGCACCGCACCGGATTTCGGGTCGACCGAGGCCACCGCGGTCCGCAGCTTGTCCGGTTCGCCCTCCATGTTCTTGTGGACGGAGTCGAGCGCGGCCTTCTGCGCCTGCGCGTCGATGGTCGTGGTGATCTGCAGGCCGGAGGTGTTCATCTGCTGTTCGCTGATACCGGCCTCGGAGAGTTCGCGCAGCACTTGCGCTTTGATATGACCCTCCGGTCCGGTGGAATCGGTCTTCTGACCGGCCGTCGCCGACGGCACCACCGCGGGGTAGGCCAAACCCGCACGTTCGGTCCGATCGAGATTGCCGCCGGCGACCATACCGTCGAGCACATAGTTCCAGCGGGTCTCGGCGCCGGTGGGATTGGATTCCGGGTCCAGCAGCGACGGCAGCTGGATGGTCGCGGCGAGCACCGCGCCTTCGGCCGGACTCAACTCCTGCACCGGCTTGTTGAAGTAAGCCTTCGAGGCGGCATCGATACCGTAGGCGCCGCGCCCGAAGTAGATGGTGTTCAGGTAGGCGGTGAGGATCTCGTCCTTGCTCCACTGCCGGGCCATCTTCGCCGAGATCACCAGCTCGTTGAGCTTACGGGTGAGGCTGCGTTCGTCACCGACCAGCGCGTTCTTCACGTACTGCTGGGTGATCGTCGAACCACCACCGGCACTTTCGCGCCCGAGCACGTTGTCGCGGGCGGCACGGGCGAAACCGGAGATCGAGAAGCCGGGGTTGCTGTAGAAGTCCCGGTCCTCGGCGGCGATCACCGCGTTGCGCACATGTGGCGGGATCTGGTCGATCGTCACATCGGTGCGGTTGCCCTGCGGCGGGACCACCCGCGTGATCTCGGTTTCCCCGTCGGCCGCGAGAATCGTTGCGACCTGGTTGGTTTTGAGATCGCCCGGTTCGGGCACCGACACGGTGGAATAGGCGACCAGGAACACCGTGCTGGGCACCACGATGGCGAGCGCGACCAGCACGTAGGCGGTCCGTCGCGCGATCTTCCACCAGTTCCTGCGTTTCTGCGCCGGTCCGCGGCCGTCGGAACCGCCGGGGCCGCCCGAACGGCCACCCGGCCGCCGCGGGGGCGGACCGCCGGCGGCTCCGGAACGGGATGGCCGGCCGTCGGGGCCGGTAGCCCGGCGCTCACCGGTGTTCGGTCCGGGCCGGCCCGTCACCGGTCGCGGTCCGGTCGCGGGGCGTTCGCGGCGCGGGGTTTCGGTGGGCGCACCGGGTTGCGCCATTTTCGCGGTGCCCTGATCACCGCGCGGCGCTCCCGGCTCTCCGGGGTGGCCCATGCGCTGAGTGGGTTGGTTGGGCGGCTGACCCGGCGCGGGCCGGCCGGGCGGCGGGCCCGGACGCTGCGGCGGCTGCGGCCCTCGTGACGCTCCGGGCATCCCACCGGTCGCCGGGCCCGGACGGCGGCCGTCGGGCCCGGGGTGCGGGCCGGGGGCAGGTGGGCGTCCCGCACCGTTCGGTCCGGGACGCGGTCCGTTCGGCCCCGGTCGCGGTCCGTTCGCGGTGGGCCGCGGACCCGTCACCGGGCCCGGTCGTGGACCCCCCGGTCCGGGACGCGGTCCACCGGGGGCCGGTGGTCGCCCACCCGGCCCGGGTCGCGGTGCGTTCGCGCTCGGTGCGGGACCCCGATTGGGCACCCCCGGTCGCTGCTGCGGCTCTCGACCCGGAAGCGGTCCGCGCTGGGTGCGACCACCGCGCGGGTCATCGCCGGGTGGGGGCTCGTAGGGCGAAGTCACTGACAAGGTCTCCAAAGCTCGTATCGGTCTGATGGGCTCGCTCCGCGGCGCCCCGGGGGGCTCGGCGCGCACACCATCGTCGGGCCGGGCGGTGTCATTCCGCGGCGGTGCGTCGGTTCGCCCGGGAACCGGAACGCCGGCCCTGCGGCGTCTTCCCGAGCACATAGGACTGCACCAGATGATTCCAGCTGCAAGTCCGGCACACCTCGACCACGTGAACCGAGAATTCCTCTCGGGTCTCGGCCAGGCGTACCAGCTCTTCCGGGCTGCGCGCGGAACCCGCGACCGGCCCCAGGCCGTCGCCGTAGACCCAGGATACGAGGGTGAGTTGTTCCTTCCGGCAGATAGGGCATGTGACCTCGCTCCCCCGGCCGTGAAATTTGGCCGCACGCAGCAGGTAGGGATTGGCGTCACATACCTCGGCGACATCGACACGGCCCGCATAGACGTCAGCCAGCAGCGACTTGCGCCGGAGCGCGTAGTCGACCACTTGCCGCTGAATTCGCACGCTCCCAGAGTAGCGGTGTTGTATTTGCGCCGCCCGCGGCTGCGCCGGATCCGTTCATCCGGCGGCTGCCCGGGGCGGACGCGGCCGGACTCCCCGGGGTCCGAGGCATATTCGCACCACGCGGGATTTTCCGGCCTCCGCGGCACGCGGTTTCCTCGGTCGCGGCGCGGCGGGACATGTCGGCCTGCAGATCGGATACAACCATTTGGCGCACTTGGGCCATCAGGTCACCGGTTTCCAGGCGGTCGCGGCCGCGTGAACAGCTGAAGGAAGCGGTATACGAGCACTGTCGGACCCGTACGATCCGAAGGTGTCCACCGCAGTTCCCGCCGATTCCATTCGCGCCCGGGATATCGATCGTGCCGAAACGTCCACCCTGCTGGACGCCGCATACGCGGAGGGGCAACTCGAGGCCGGCGAATACCACGATCGGGTGGCGCAGGCCCGGGCCGCGAAAACCCTCGGTGACCTGCGACGTCTGACCGTCGATCTGCAAACCCCGGTCGCTACGGGCACGCTGCCCTCGGGGGCGGCACGCGAAACCCGGCCCCCGGTGAGCCGGACCGGATCGGAAACGGGCTACCCACCGCGAACGCGGGCGCGTGACGCGGATCGGGCGAACGCGGGTGAGCTCATCGATGCCGGGCGGCGTGACGGCCAGCTGACCGAGGACGAGCACCGGATCCTGACCGAACTGCTCGGTTCGGCCCGCACACTCGGCGAATTGGCCGATCTGGTGGCCGATCTACAGGGCCGTCGCCGCGTACCGACTCGCCCGGTATCGCCTGTTTCCGGCCGGAATCCGGCGCTGTTGCTCGCAGCGGGATTGGTGGCCGCCTTCGTGGGTTTCGCGGTGACGAGCCCCGATTCCGACCCACCGATGCCGGAGGCCGGCTCCGAGTCGGCCGCGGGGACGGAATGGGACGATATCGCTCCTGTGGTGATCGAGACGCCCGATCTCCTGACCGGTGCGGGTCTGGCGCACTTCCTCGACGGATACCGCGCGAAATTCGGAGATATGGCGGCGGACAGCATCTACCTCCACCCCGACTTCGCGACGATCGATCGGGCCGTACCGGGCGCGCCGAACCGGGAGGTCGGCTACGACTATCGGGGCGGGTTCACACAATCCGGTGATATCACCACTCGGCGAACCGGTACACAGCCGGTGGATCTGGGGCTTCTCGACCCCGCTGCCATCGGTGCGGCCGCCGCGAACGCGGTCGGGGCCACCCGGGTGCCCGGAGGCGCTGTCTCGATGATGATCGTCGATATCGAGTCCTCCGGCGATCTCGCCGGTCGTCCGGTCGTCCGGATCGTCGTGCGGAACGAATTCGACGAGACGGGGTCGGTGTACATCGACCCCGTAGGCGCGATTCTCGATATCTCGATCTTCGAAGGGTAGGCCCGTGGTGACGAACCAACTCCGGGCGCGCGACCGCGACCGCGCCGATATCTGCGGTCTACTCGATACCGCGCTGGCCGAGGGCCAGCTGACCCCCGGCGAACACGAGCAGCGCACCGCGGCGGCGATGCGGGCGAAATCGTTCGGCGAACTCGACCCGCTGATCGACGATCTGCAGATCCCCGGCGAACTCGCGAACGCGCCGGTGCTGCGTGGGCAGCGGCCGTCCCGGCGCTGGTGGATAGCGGTGGGTGTGGTCGCTGCCGCACTGGCCTTCGGCGCGCTGGGCGGTCTGACAGCACGCGGTGGGGACGGTCCCGGTCCGCGGAACGTGTCGCTGGATACGACGACGGCGGCCGGAATCGCCGGTTTCGTGGAGGCCTATCGCGCCGAGTTCGGCGATACGGTCGCCGACGAGGCCTCTTTCCACCCCGATCACGTATCCGTCGACCGGTACGACCCGGGAACCAGGGTGCGGACCTCCTACACCTATCGGGACGGGGAGTTCGACGACTGGACCACCAGCACCAGCCGCGGCCCCGAGGAACCCACGCTGGACCTGGGGAAGATCGACCTGACCGCGCTGGCCGGGCTGCTCGCCGGGGCGCCGGAGACGGCGAACGCGCCGGGTGGGGCGATAGGCCATATCTCGGTCGAGTACGAGTCCTCTTCACACGGCGACCCGGCGCCGTTGGTGGAAATCTTCGTGGACAACGAAGCGAAATCGGACAGCGGCTGGTTCCAGGTCGGCTTCGACGGGGAGCCGCTGGTGGTTCATCCGATCGATTGACGACCGGGTGATTCGCCGGAGTCGTTCGGGAACACGGACTGTGCGCTGCGGTGGTTTCCCGGGTCGAATCCGGATCGGTCGGCTGCGCTGATTACGGCAGGTCGACTCCGCGGTCGTCTGTGTGCTTCTCGTGAAGGTGGGGGCGGGTTCGGTCGCGGAGGTGAGGGGCGGGCTCACTCGCGAAGGCGAGGGGCGGGCTCACTCGCGAAGGTGCTGTGTTTTTGGCGCGCTGGCGCGCGCGGGGGTTGAGGCCCTGAGTCTCGCCGTTCAGGCCTCGAGACTCGCGCCTGCGGCGCATGCGCTTCGAGGCCTGAACGGCGAGACGGCCTCAACC
>NZ_BMMH01000011.1:0-46785 GCF_014645735.1 Nocardia jinanensis
AATGGTCGCCGATCTATGGACGGCCGGCTGCGCGCGTTCGGTCGCTGCGCTTCCTCGTTCTGTCGCTCCGGAACCGGGGCGGGCCCCGACCACGGATGCTGCCCCTCCGGGGGGAGTGGAACAGGTGGGCCGGTCGGTTATGATGGCATGCGCCTTCAGTTTGACTGGACGGCGGTGACCTGGCTACATTCCCACTAGCACCGGTAGTCGCCGGACCTGCTGCGACGACGCATGAAGCCTTCGGGAGCGTGTATGGATTACGACTGGTCGGAGGCCGAGCGGGCCTTCCGAGACGAGGTACGAGCGTTCCTGGCCGAGAAGCTGACGCCCGAGGTGAGCACCGCGGGCCGGCTGATGACCAGTGTCTACTCCGATCACGAGGCCAGCCTGGAATGGCAGCGCATCCTGCACGAGCGGGGCTGGGCGGCGCCGCACTGGCCGGTCGAGTACGGCGGCTGCGACTGGTCGCTCACCCAGCACTACATCTTCAGCCGGGAACTCACCCTGGCCGGCGCCCCCGCGCTGTCACCTATGGGCATCCGGATGGTCGCCCCGGCGCTGGTCGCGTTCGGCACCGACGAGCAGAAGAACTACTTCCTGCCCCGGATTCTCACCGGTGAGGTCTTCTTCTGCCAGGGCTACTCCGAGCCCGAGGCAGGTTCCGATCTGGCCGCGCTGAATATGTCCGCAGTCTCCGACGGAGATGATCTCGTCTGCTCCGGCAGCAAGATCTGGACCACCCACGCCACCGAGGCGAACTGGATCTTCATGTTGGTCCGCACCTCTCGCGAAGGGAGGAAACAGCAGGGCATCACCTTCCTGCTGATGGATATGACCGTGCCCGGTATCGAAATCCGGCCGCTGGTGATGAGTTCGGGCGAACAGGTCCAGAACCAGATCTTCTTCGACAATGTCCGAGTGCCCAAGAGTAATGTGCTCGGGCAGATCGACGACGGCTGGACGGTCGCGAAATACCTACTGGTCCACGAGCGCGGCGGCGGTGCGATGGCCCCGGCGCTGCAGGCCATGGCAGCGAATATCGCCACCGCCGCGGCCGGTCAGCCCGGCCGTGACGGCAACCCGCTCAGCGCGGACCCGCATTTCGCGGCGCAGCTGGCCGACGCGCGGATCCGTACCGAGGTGCTGGAGGTGCTGGAATTCCGGACCCTGGCCGCGATGGCACAGGGCAAGGACCTGGGTACCTCCTCGTCCATGCTGAAAATCCTGTCCACCGAGCTCAGCCAGCAGCTGACCGAGCTGGCACTCACCGCGGCCGGCCCGCGCGGCCGCGTCTACCAGCCGCACGCCACCGCGCCCGGCGGCCCGATCGCCGAATACACCCCGCCCGCCGACGGTTACCTCAGCGGTGCCGACTGGCAGGCCGTCGCGCCGCTGCGCTATTTCAACGACCGCGCCGGTTCGATCTACGCGGGCAGTAACGAAATCCAGCGAAATATCCTCGCCAAGGCAGCATTGGGGCTCTGATGGACTTCTCCTTCACCGACGAACAGCAGATGCTGCGTGATGCGGTCTCCGGTTTTCTCGCCGCCCGATACGACCTGGCGAAGAGCCGAACCGCGGTCAAAACCGGTCCGGGCTGGCAGCCCGAGATCTGGCGCGGGCTGGCCGAATTGGATGTGCTGGGCGTAACCCTGCCGGAGGAGTCCGGGGGTTCGGGCGGCGGCCCGATCGAGGGCATGATCATCGCCGAGGAACTGGGCCGCGCCCTGGTTGTGGAACCCTATGTCGACACCGTGGTGATCGGCGGCGGTCTGCTGCGCCGGGCGGGCGGCGAGCGGCCCGGGGAACTGCTGAAGGGGATCGCGGACGGGAGCGTCCGGCTGGCCTTCGCCGCGCTCGAACCACAGTCCGGCGAAGTGCGTCACGATGTCTCGACCACCGCCCGCCGCGACGGCGACGACTGGGTGATCGACGGCACCAAGATCGTGGTGACCGGCGTACCGGTCGCGACACATCTGATCGTCTCCGCGCGCACCTCCGGTGAGCGGCGCGACCAGGACGGGATCTCGCTGTTCCTGGTGGAATTCGATCCCGCGGCACCACCGGCCGGGGTCGAGGTGCACCAGTACCGCACCATCGACGACCGTGTCGCCGCCGACCTGACCTTCGCCGATCTCCGGCTTCCCGCGAACTCGCTGCTGGGCGACGAGGGACGGGCGTGGGCCGCCATCGATGCCACCATCGACGAGGCGATCGCCGCGGTCGCCTCGGAAGCCGTCGGCCTCATGCGCAAGGTTCTCGACGACACCGTCGAGTACACCGAACAGCGGCAGCAGTTCGGGGTTCCGATCAGCAGCTTCCAGGTGCTACAGCACCGGATGGTCGATATGCTGATCGAACTCGAACAGAGTATCGCCGCCGCCTATCTGGCCGCCTACGCCGTGGAGGCCGAGCCCGCCGAACGGGCCCGAGCCGTATCCGCCGCCAAGGTGACGATAGGCCGGGCCACCCGGTTCATCGGCCAGAACTCGGTCCAGCTGCACGGCGCGATGGGTATGACCGAGGAATTGGCCATCGGCCACTACTTCAAACGTCTCACCGCCATCGAATACGAATTCGGTTCCAGCTCGGATCATCTCGCGCGCTATATCGCGTCGACGAAGCCTTGATCGGTTCCGCGTTCCACTCATCGTGCCGGAGTGGGGCGCGGAGGCGGGCCACCGAGTCGCGCGGTGATCTTCAAGAGGGGGATCTCCGCGCGGCCCGGTGGACTCAGTACTCCAGCTCCGTCCATGGAATATGGATCGGAAATGGAAAATCGATTCCGATACCCTTCTCGTCGGTCGGGGTCCACTCTCCGGCGAGAATGTAATTCGCGGTTCGCAAGGGATGCACGCCCTCGGGCAGCCGCCCGTGCCCTGTCTCCAGTGCATACGCTCGTACAGTTGCGATCGCGCTCTTTGCTTGTGCCAGGGTCACCTCCCAGTACCAGGGAATCCCAGCGCCGGCGTAGCGGCCCTTCTTCGCTTCCATGTCCGTTTGTGTGTTCGATGGGGAGAGAACTTCACCGACGAGAAGGACATCGGTGGCGCGAATATCCTGGAAGGGGGTGCCGAGGCAGCGGAAGACCAGGAAGTCCGGTGTCAGGAAATTCGATTTGCCGCCGGCTTCGAGGAAGACATTGGTCTCCCCCTCGACCCGCCAGGAATGTTCCGGTCGCTCCGACATGGTTTTGCGGGCGCACCTTTCGAAGGCATTGGTCAGACGACGGGTGAACGCTCGGTGCTCGCTGGGCCCCCGGCGTAGCCATACCACGCGCCCGTCCCACAGCTCGATCTGCTCGGCGACCTCTTCGGGTAGCTGTTCGAGCTCCTCCCATGTCATGTACTCGGGGAGGTCGGGCCGTTCGGTGTTCGGCAGGGACATGCGACCATCGTATGCCTGGTCAAGCCCGTAAATGCGCTGTCGGAAGAACCCGGTCACTCGACCGCGGAGCGGATCGCGGTCTCGACCGCCGAGAACGGGCCGGCTCCGGTGATACGCAGTGGTTGCGCCGGGCTCAGATTCGGCTGGGCGAGGAATCTGGGGTGGACGCCGCGATTGGGCTGGCCCGCGTGGACCAGGAAGGGGTGGCAGAGATAGACATCGCCTGCCCTGCCGGTGGCGTAGGCGGTCGGGAGGCCGGCCGTGGCCGCTTCGGCCCGGGCGGCCAGTGCGCGAGCGTCGAGACCGGCGTCGCCTTCCGGTTCGAGTAACCGCGCTACCTCTTTGTGTGAGCCCACGCGGAGCCGTGTGGGGGCGTCGGGCTCGCCGGTGTCGGAGAACAGGAACAGCATGAGCAGCGCTCGATCTTTCGAGTGGACGTTGACCCGCCAGCTGAGATAGTCGGCCGGGGCCGACTCCGGGCCCGGGAAACTCGCGTCGACGTGCCAGCCGTCGAGCGCGGCGGTCTCCTGGCCCGGGAAGCGGATCACGAAACTGCCGAGGCTGCGGCGAGGTGCCCAGCGTCCCGGCCCCACTAGGGCGTCGTAGGCCGCGCGCAGGCGCGGTGTGGCCGTGGCGGATACGAACGGTGCGTCGAGGTAATCGGGCCGGAAAGCGGCCGGGATCGGCCAGCTGTGCGGGTCATCGGGTGAGGCGTTCAGGTCACGCCAGATGATCGCGCGGCACTCCTCGGCGAGGGCGCGGGGGAACGCGTCCGGGATGTGGACATATCCGTTGTCGATGAACGAGGCCACCGGTACGTCGTCGAGCACGGGCCCATTGCATCCGGTACCGGTGCCGCGGCGCCAGTGATTTTCCCGGACCGGGCGCGCCCACCCCGGAATACCCTTCCGCCCGGTCGACTTGGATCCGGATATGACGAGTACGCAGTTCGATCCGCGCACCCTGCTCAGCGACAGCCGGCTCGGCGTCCTGGCCACCATCAAATCCGACGGTATGCCGCAACTGTCCCCGGTGACCCCCTACTACGACCGGGCGGCCGAGATCATCTATGTCTCGATGACCGAGGGTCGCGCCAAAACCGTGAACCTGCGCCGTGATCCACGGGCAGCGCTGGAGGTGACCCGGGCCGACGGCTGGGCCTGGGCGACCGCGGAGGGCACGGTCACCCTGACCGGTCCGGGTACCGACCCCCACGGACCGGAGGTGGAGGCGCTGGTGGACTACTACCGCAAGGCGGCGGGCGAACACCCGGACTGGGACGAATACCGGTCCGTCATGGTCGCCGACCGCCGAGTCCTCATGAAACTCTCGGTGCACAACGTCTACGGCGCAGCCCTGCGCTGAGCGCCCCTCTCGGCTTCGCGCCTGGGCGTTTCCGCCACCACGGCCGGCCCGGGTGAGCGTCCGTGGCGGACTCGCGTGCGGCGGCGAGCGCACAGGCCGGCACCCGTCGTGGTGCAGGAACCGGTCCGCGATGTCGGTGCGGGACGCCCGGCGGCCACTGTCACCGATCTCGACGGCAATGTTCGTGGGCTGATCCAGGACGGCTGATCCGCCATCGCCGCCCGCTATCGAGGCCGAGCTCGCCGAGGTCACCGCCGTGGGCGCTCGGGCGGTGCGCCCGCCGCGGCACAGATGCCGTGTTCTATCCGCGCGAGGTCGGCGTGCGGAGCAGCGGTTGGTCCGGGGGCAGCGGCCCGGTGAATGTGGCAGGGCCCGGCGGACATATCTCCGCCGGGCCCTGCGACCTCTTCCGTTGTTACCGTCAGCCCTTGCGGCCCGGCGCCCTGGCGCCGGACTTGAAACCGAGCGCACCCGGCTTGGCCTGCGGCGGGGTCGCCCCGGACCCGTTGCCCGAGGTGCCGTTACCGGAGGTTTCGGCGACCTGCTCCGCGGTGGCCTCCGGCGCCGCTTCGGCCGCGACTTCCGGTGCCGATTCAGCGGTGTCCGCAGCCGGCTCCGTGCCGGCCGCCGGCTCCGGCGCGGGTGCCGCGGGTGCCGCGGGTGCCGCGGGCGGCGTGCCCGGAGCCTTCGCCCCCGGACGTTTGAACCCGGACTTCATCGCCAGGCCCTTCGCCGGTTTCGACGGCTTGCTCTCGGTGGGAGCCGGGGCGGTCACCTGCTCGGTTTCCGCCGCATCCGGTTCGGCCGGGGCCGCGGTTTCCGCCGGGGCGCTCTCGGCCTTCGGCGCGGCGGCCGGGGCCTTTGCTCCCGGCGCTTTCGCACCTGGTCGTTTGAACCCGGACTTCATCGCCAAACCCTTGGCCGCGACCGTGGGCTTCGTTTCGGTGGGAGCCGAACTCTCCGCCGGTTCCTCGGTGGTGGGTTCGGCGGCCGGCGCGGGCTTCTCGGCGGCGGGTGCCTTGGCTCCGGGTGCTTCGGCCGCACCCTTCATCGCCAGGCCCTTGCCACCGGGTGCCTTCGCAGCACCCTTCATGCCCAGACCCTTCACGGGCGGAGCCGCCGGGGCTTCGGCTGCCGGAGCAGGAGGCTCGGTCTCGGCCTTGGCGCCGGGTGCTTTGGCCGCACCTTTCATCGCCAGGCCCTTGCCGCCGGGTGCCTTCGCGGCACCCTTCATGCCGAGTCCCTTGGCGGGCGGGGCCGCGGGCTTGTCCTCGGTATCGCCTTCGGGGGCCGCGGCCTTGGCGCCAGGGGCCTTTGCGGCGCCCTTCATGCCGAGGCCCTTGCCTGGTGCCTTGGCCGGACCCTTCATTGCGAGGCCGCCACCCTTCGGAGCCACCTTCTCGGCTGCCGGTGCGGTGTCGGCTTCGGCGGTAACGGGTTCGGGTTCCGGTTCGAGTTCCGGCTCGGCCTTGGGTTCCTGGACGACCGTGAGGTACTCGGTCAGCTTCGCCGGGTCCACCCGTTCGATCGACTCCAGCATCAGCTGGGCGACGTCCACGACCTCCACGCCTTCGCCCTGGCCGGACTCCTGGCGAGCGGTCACGCCGTCGGTGAGCATCACCCGGCAGAAGGGGCAGCCGGTGGCGATCTTGGCCGGTGAGGTGGCCAGCGCCTCGTCCACACGGTCGATATTGATTCGCTTGCCCAGCTGCTCTTCCATCCACATCCGGGCGCCACCGGCACCGCAGCACATGGACCGTTCGCCGTGGCGGGGCATTTCCACCAGATTCGATCCGGAGGCGGCCATCAGCTCACGCGGTGCGTTGTAGACCTTGTTGTGGCGGCCGAGGTAGCACGGATCGTGGTAGGTGACGTTCTGCGCGACCGGGGCCACCGGGACGAGCTGCTTACCGCGTACCAGCCGGTTCAGCAGCTGGGTGTGGTGCACGACCTCGTAGGTGCCGCCGACCTGCGGGTATTCGTTTTGGAGCGCGTTGAAGCAGTGCGCGCAGGTGACGACGATCTTCTTCTTTTTCTGCTCGACGCCCTCGAACACCGAGTTCAGCAGTTCGATGTTCTGCGTCGCCAGCTGCTGGAACAGGAATTCGTTACCCGCGCGCCGGGCCGAATCACCGGTGCAGGTCTCCTCCTGGCCGAGCACCATGTACTTCACCCCGGCGGTCGCGAGAAGTTCGGCGACGGCCTTGGTGGTCTTCTTCGCGCGGTCCTCGTAGGCACCGGCGCAGCCGACCCAGAACAGGTACTCGTATCCGTCGAAACTGTCGGCGTCCCGGCCGAAAACAGGGATATCGAAGTCCAGCTCGTTGATCCAGTTGAGCCGGTCCTTGGCGTTCTGGCCCCAGGGGTTGCCCTTGTTCTCCAAGTTCTTGAACAGGCCCGCGAGCTCGGACGGGAAATCCGATTCGATCAGCACCTGGTAGCGGCGCATATCGATGATGTGGTCGACGTGTTCGATATCGACCGGGCACTGCTCCACGCAGGCACCGCATGTGGTGCACGACCACAGCACCTCGGGGTCGATGATGCCGCGGGCCTCGGCCTCGCCGACCAGCGGCCGGGTGGCTTCGTCACGGGCGGATTCGGGGATCCGGGCGAGCTTCTCCTCGTCCGCGTTGCCCTCGGCGTCCACCAGGCCGACTTCGTCGCCGCCCATATCGGTGCGACCGCCGGCCAGCAGGTACGGCGCCTTGGCGTAGCCGTGGTCGCGCAGCGACATGATCAGCAGTTTCGGCGACAGCGGCTTACCGGTGTTCCACGCGGGGCACTGCGACTGGCAGCGGCCGCACTCGGTGCAGGTGGTGAAGTCCAGCCAGCCCTTCCAGGAGAAGTCCTCGACCCGGCCGGCGCCGAGGGTGTCGGTATCGGGATCGACGTTCTCCATATCCAGGGCGCGGCCCTTGGACATCATCGGCTTGGCGGCGCCGAGCGCGACCCCGCCGTCGTCCTCGCGCTTGAAGTAGATGTTGAAGAAGGCCGAGAACCGGTGCCAGGCGACACCCCAGTTGAGATTGCGGCCGACCAGGAACAGGAACAGGCTGCCGGACAGCAGTTTGACGAGCGCGAAGACCGAAACCATGGTCGGGCTCGCGGGCAGCAGCTTCGCGATCTGCATGGTGAAGAAATCGGTCGCGACATTCGCGTGTCCGTAGGTCGCGATCTTGCCCGCTTTCACGAAGACCATGCCGAGGCCCTCGACGAGCACGATGCTCTCGATCACGTAGGCCGGGGCGAAGGCGGATCCGCTGAAACGGGACAGGCGATCCGGTACCCGGGGGTGGTTGAGCTGGCGGATCACGATCAGCGTGACGATGCCGATCACCGTGCCGATACCGAGGATCTCGTCCCACAGGTGGTACACGGCGAGGTTGCCGATGATCGGCCAGTGGAACTCCGGATCGAAGGTCTGGCCATATGCCTCGAAGAACAGGATGAAGCCGCCGAGGAAGCCGATCATCACCAGCCAGTGGGCCCAGCCGACGGTGCGGAACTTGTTCATCCGCGTATGCGCGAGGAACTCCACCAGCATCTGCTTGAAGCGGGGGAAGAACGGCAGCCAGCGGTCGGGTGCGGGCTGGCCGACCATGATGGCGCGCACGATATTGCGGACGCCGCCGAAGAACGACGCCCAACACAGCAGGCTGAGCGCCGCTCCCAAAGTGCCCAGCGTCACTGTCAGGGCATTCATGTCGCGACCTTTCTTTCGAGGCAACACGAGGTACGAGGAACTGAGCAGTACCCCGTCCGGCTCGTATCGTAACCGCCAGTAAGTTACCCACCAGTAACTAATGGTGTCCACTGTACGACCTGCGGCAGCCCGCAGCGTGTCTGCCTGGGCTTATCCGTACGGATCGCGGCGTGATCAATATCACTTTGTTCAGTTGGCTGTGTATAACCGATAACGGCTGATTAACACCGTAAAGGGCCCCTCATCGCGGGTGGTGGTAAGGCCAGGCTTACCCGGGTCGATTCTTACGCTTGGGAAACGAATCTCGCCTTTTGACAGTGCATTCGACTACGCTCAGCCCGATCTATCAGAAAGCGTGACATCTCCCAACGCTCGGGGAGGAATCAGGGTTCGATCACATCGGCCCCCTCGCGTCGAGATGTAACGCCGGAAACCCCGATTGGAAATGGATGACACTCCCGAGATCTGCGGTGGTCGCAACACTCATCACCGGTTCGCTCGCTATGGGATTCGGCACAGCTCACGCTGATCCGGCAGCCGAAGCTCCGAAGACCGTCAACTACGCGGTGCAGTTGAAGGACAAGACTGTCGTCGCAACCATCAACGGTGGGTCCTTCTCGATCGTCGAGAAGGACGCTTCCCCGGAAGAGACGAGCTCAACCGCGCAGGAGCCCGGTACACCGGCGGGGGAGCCGATTGCGGAAGGCGCCGAGAAGGCCAAGGTCGTCGAAATCAAGGACGGTGAAGGCAAGCTGGTCGCCTCGCTGCCGCTCGAATTCACTGCCGCCGGAGCCGAGATCCCGGTGGTCTCCGAGGTCAAGCAGGACGGCGCCGTACTGGAGATCACGCCCGAGAAACCGGCCGGCGCCGAAGCCGGTCAGCCGAAAGAGGTTCTGCATCCCGTCGCGAAACCCATCGCCTCGCCTGCCGAGAACCAGATGGCGGTCAGTGAGTTCTCCAGCAACTTCGGCCTCGCCACTGCCATCGGTGGCTTCATCGGCACCGCCGTGGGCTTCGTCGTGGGCTGCGTCGTGATTCCAGCGATCGGATGCCTCCCGGGCGCCGGTCTCGGTGGCATCATCGGCACCATCGCGGTGGGCGGCCCGACACTGGTCGCGGCAGGTGTCGAGCTGATCAACACCATGCAGGCCCCCGCCGGCACCAGCAAGTGGGCCAACGGTGGAGAGGGCCCGGCTCCGGCTCCGGCCTCGGCCGAAGCTCCGGTCGAAGCGCCGAAGTAAGCTCCCAGCGGCTCTCGCACAGCAACAGCAAAGCCCCGCCCTTCTTCTCACACAAGGGCGGGGCTTTGCTGTTACGGAACAGGGGTGGCTGCTTCCGCCACAGGGCAGCACATCGGGGCGCGGCGTCCTCGTTGATGCACGGATATCTGGATGTGGTGCCGGCACAGACAGGGTGGACTCGTCCGTAGCGGCGATACCGGTGCGTATGTGCCGGCGGTTCGTGTCAGCGGCGCGGCAGAGGAGAGTTCGGAGCAGGCGAAAGGGCCGGCAGCGTAATGGCTGCCGGCCCTTTCGTTGCTCGATGCTCGGTGCGGATCGCACCCCCCGGGTGCGGCGCCGATATCCCGATTCTCCGCGCCCGGTCGGAGCGCGGAGAGCAGGACGAACCGCTAGCTCGTGCGGATACGCAGACCCGGGTTGTCCGAGAGCACCACGCTCACCGGCTGCGCGAACAGCTGCGGCGCGTTACCCGTGAGCAGGCCCAGAATGTTCGGGATCTCGCAGATCGGGTAGTCGGCGACCGAGGAGGCGCTGGAGATACCCAGGGCCTGACGTCCGGTCACGATCGGGCCGCCACTGTCGCCGGGGAGGGCGCAGATATTGGCGGAGAAGCTCTGGGTGAGCTGCCGGTCACCGACCTGGACGGTCTGGTCCACGGCGTTCACCACACCGCAGCTGAAGCCTGTCCGGGAACCCGAT
Organism: Nocardia jinanensis; assembly: GCF_014645735.1. GTDB lineage: Bacteria > Actinomycetota > Actinomycetes > Mycobacteriales > Mycobacteriaceae > Nocardia > Nocardia jinanensis. Next base: position 10,399 of record NZ_BMMH01000011.1, read on the forward strand.
TTGCAGACCGGGGCACCGACGACCGGGGTGGCCACACCGTCGACCGCGATCGGCGCGGCTCCGGGCACCTTGACCTGGTTGTTCTGGAAGCGGCCCGCGGCGCCGTCCGCGATGCTCATGATCGAGTAGTCCTGGGCGCCGAGCACCGACTTCTGGTAGGCGGCGATCTGCGGGCCCACCTTGTTACCGCCGAGGGATTCGTGCACGGTGGCGGCACCGGTGTCGTCCAGGTTCGGGTTGCAGTGTCCGGCGGTGATGTTGACCGTGTTACCCGCCGGGCCGATCCCGTTGAAGCCGAAGGAGCAGCGCAGGGAGCTGTCACCGGCGATAGCGGCGAAACCGTCGCCGCCACCGACCGGAGTGGCACCGCCCTCGGCGACCGCGGTCGCCTGGGGCAGCGTCTCCGCCGCAACCGGCGGGGCCATGACGATGACGCGGGCCGGATCGATGAAGTTCGGCATCGGCAGACCGACCTTGTCGACCCGCACCGCGATGCTGTTGTTCACGGTGTCGATGACGACACCGCGTACGAGCGCGGACACCGCTTCGGGCTGACCGTCGAGCCAGCGTTCGAAGGCGCTCTTCTCGCCGCGCAGCGTCGATTCGCTCTTGGCGACGTTGCGGACCACGAAACCTGTCGATTCGGCCGCGCCGCGGGCTTCGTCCGCGCCGGGGCCGTTGGACAGCGCGACCACGCCGCGGCCCTGCTCGTCGAGCCAGGCTCCGCCGAACACCTGCGGGAACTGGCGCTGTGCGGTGGTGGCGAACGCGGCCACCTGCTGAGCGGTATCGGCGCGCTGCAAATACTCCTCGGGGGAGATGTGCAGATCCCGGTTCAGTGCGGCCACCAGGTCGGCGGGCAGGCCGATACCCGGATCGGGGGCGGCCGAGGAGATCGCGGTCGGGCCGAACAGCAGCACGGCCGCCGAGGCGGCGACCGCGGCGCGTTGTATCCGTTTTCTGGCCGGCGCCGACCTTCGTTTACCTATGCGTGGCATGAGCATGCGAAGACTATATCGGGCTCAGCCGGCATTCGGCCTGGTTCGTACGCTGATGCCGCTTCCGATGCCCCCACCGGAGGACGAATCGGCGTGCGCCAGGATTCCGCGAATGGGAATTCCCAGGGTGGCGGTGCCCCCGTACTGGGCGAGGGCGATATTGGCCTTTTCGCAATCGGGCGCGTCCGCCGCATTGGAACCGCTGGTGATACCCAGTGCCAGGGTGCCGCTGACGATAGCGCCGCCGCTGTCACCGCCCAGCGTGCAGGCCGAGCTGGCGAAACCACGCACGACCTTCGCGTCGCCCTCGGTGGTGAACAGCTGGGTCTCGACCCGGTCTGCGACTACGAACCCGCAGGTGAAGGTGGAGGACTGGCCGGATTTGCACACCGGGGCGCCGACGACCGGGTCGGCCGTGCCGGTGATGGTCAGGGTGGTGCCGTTGGCGCCGCGCACCGAAGGCTGATCCATTCCCGCGCCCACCGCGCGCTCGTTCAACTGGATCACCGAATAGTCCAGGGTGCTGGGTCCGCCCAGTTCCGACTGCACGAACGTGCCGAGCTGCGGGCTCGCCGGGATATTGCGGATATTCGGACCGTAAACGCTGGCCTTTTCATCACCTTTGTCGATATTGGGGTTGCAGTGCCCGGCACTGATATTCAGCGCGTTACCCGCGGAATCGACGCTGTTGAAGCCGAACGAGCAGACATCCACGGCCTTCAGTTCCGCGTCGTCGAGCGAACCTGGGGCACTGATATAGGTATCGCCGCCCATCGGCCGGTGCTCGACCGGGCCGCCGCCTTCCGGGGAAAGAACCACCTTGATATTGGCGATGAGGGTCGGCAGGTTGAGCACATGCGCCAGTGGCGTATTCGCGACGTTGACGATCAGTTGACTGTTGAGGAAGTCGATGGCGATCGAATTGATCAGCTGCGAGATATCCCGGGGCTGCGCGGCGACCCATTGATTCATCTGCGTCAGCGAGGTTTCCAGCGCGGCCGCCGAAACCGGGGCCAGGCGGGTCGTGTACCCGTCGTCGCTGGCCACTCGGGCCGCGTCCGGCGAGGTCACGGCGACGGTGGGTTTACCTTCCGGGGTCATCCAGGCGCCGGCGAAGACATCGGGCCGTTCGGCCCGGAATTCGGCCGCGTAGGTCTGCAACTGCTGGGCCCGCGCGGCGCGGTCCAGATATTCGGTCGGGGTCATATTCAGATCGCGGGACAGCGCTTGGACCAGTTCGGCCGGAAGGTCCTCGGCTCTGAGTTGTTCCGGGGCGGGTGCGGCGGTCGCCGCGGTCGCGCCGAACAGGGGAGTCAGGAGAACGGTCGAGCCGATAACGGCAGCTTTGACCGCGGCGCGACGCGCCACCGACTTGCGCATGAAGTCCCTTCGTCGGCACTGTGTGCCAGATAATCCGTGGCCGTGAGTCTCGAATCCTCCAGAATCGAATCCGTTGGCGCACAGGTTTGCTCGAGCTTCGACCGGGTTGCCGGGGTGGCCGGGATAACACCGGTCAGCGGATCACTCTAGGGCACGAATCGCTATCTGGCTTCTTCTTGCCCGCCTTCTTGGGATCCAGTGTCGGGAAGGTCCACATCGGGGTCTTCGGTGCGGAACGGAACCGGGAAAGGAAAGAACCGGGGACGGGTCCGGGTGGTCGTCGTTTCGCTTTCCGTGGTGGGCTCGGTGAGAGTCGGTCCGGTGGGTTCGCCGGTGCCCGTCGGGGGGACCGTGGTGGGTTCCGGAATCGTCTCGGTAGCGGTGACCGGCGGCGGTGGCGCGACCGTCGATTCCTCGGTGTAGGTCGGTTCCGGATCGTAGGTCGGCTCGGGGGTGTAGGCCGGGGTCTCGGGTAGCGGGGCGACCGGTTGTGGCTGGACCGGTGGTGGAGCCTGTGGCGTTTCGGTCACCGAGGTGGCGGCCGGTTCGCCCGGTTCGGCGGCGCCGGGCCGCAGGACCGCGGTGACGCCGAGGGCGCCGATCAGCAGGCCGCCGACCGCGGCGGCCGCCACCAGCGCGGCGGTGCGCCGCGCGCCACCGCTACTGCGATCCCGGCGAGGTGGGCCTGCGGCGGCCGGGATCGCTGTGGGTTTCGCCGCGGCGGAGGCGGAAAGCGCCGCCGCCGTACCGGTCGCGGGTCGTGCGCCGGTCGCCGGGGCGGGCTCGGCCGCTGGTCCCAGCCCGGCGGCGATGGCTCCGAGGCTGGGACCGCCATAGGTGGCCTCGGGATCCATGGCGGGGACCATCGCGGAGTACGCCTTGTTGGCCGACGTATCGCGGAGTTTGGGCATGACGACCGTGTCGAGCGCGGAGTTCTGGGCGGTGGTGGGGTCCGGTGGGGTCGCCCCGGCCGGGGTCTGCAGGACGACCGCCAGCGCGGCCCGGCCGGCGATCTCGGCGAAGTATCGCGCGGTTTCGGCCGGGGTGAGACCGCCGGGCTGCGCCGGGAGTTCGTCCTCGCCGATCAGGGTCACCGATTTCAGGCCCAGATAGTCGAGTGCCCCGCGCAGGGCGAGTACCTGCGCGGCGGGCCATCCGGCGGGATGGGTGGCATAGAACTCGGCCGGACCGTTGAGATGGTCGGCGGTGAGGTTGATCAGGCAGAAAAGGGCGGTGGCGAGCAGGTCTTCCCCCCGGTAGGCCTCTCCGTCGTCCACGACGACGCCCGCCGGATCGCCTACGGCGGCGACGAAACCGGTGATCGTATGGGTGTGCCCGGGCGGCGCGACGGCCCCGCCGAGTACCGCGTCGCCTTCCTCTGACATGTGCAGTACCGGCTCACGGAGGATGAAGTGCGGTTCCCCGTCGTCGTCGTCGACGACCGCCGCGGTGCACGCGTACTCGGCGATGTGCAGGCCCACCCCAGTGGCCATTCTCGGATCCTCGCTTCGACTTCCTCATCCAAAAACCACGGTACGGGTCCGCCCGCGCGTCACCGGCCCGCGACGCGGGGTGCCGGGTCATCATGGGCGGAGCATTGACAATAGCGCCGATGAGCGGCGTGTGGGGATCGGGGCGTACCTCCGCCTTCGGCTGCGGCCGTGCGCGTTCGCATGTCGACTTCCGGGGCAGGTAGCTGTCCGTGATGGACCTCGCCGTGGTCGTGTGCGGGTGCCGGGCGCGGCACGACCGGGTCACGATGTCGCACCGGCCGGGTTCGCTGTGGTGGATGCGGGGCAGGACGATGCGGGTGCCCGGCGTGCGGGGGCGGGAATACATCGCCGGAGCCCGAGGTTGGGCTGTTCGACAATGTTGAGTGACATCGGCTCAAGTTTGACTTGACGGCTCCTCCGGAGGCGGGCAGGATTGAGCCGACCACGCTCAGTATTGCTGGGACCGTGCTCTATGTTCTGCCTGGGGCTGGTCCACGCGGTGGGTCCACGGACCCGCGGCGCCATGGGCACAAGCCCGGACAGACACAAGCAGTCGAAAATGAGGAGGAAACAAATGGCTCGTGCGGTCGGAATCGACCTCGGGACCACGAACTCGGTCGTCGCCGTTCTCGAAGGTGGTGAGCCGGTCGTCGTCGCCAACTCCGAGGGCTCGCGCACTACACCCTCGGTCGTCGCGTTCGCGAAGAACGGAGAGGTACTGGTCGGCCAGCCGGCCAAGAACCAGGCCGTGACCAACGTCGACCGCACGATCCGCTCGGTGAAGCGTCATATCGGCACCGACTGGACCGTGGAGATCGACGACAAGAAGTACACCTCGCAGGAGATCAGCGCGCGCACGCTGATGAAGCTGAAGCGCGATGCCGAGTCCTACCTGGGCGAGGAGATCACCGACGCGGTGATCACCGTCCCCGCCTACTTCGAGGACGCCCAGCGACAGGCCACCAAGGAAGCCGGCCAGATCGCCGGCCTCAATGTGCTGCGCATCGTCAACGAACCCACCGCGGCCGCCCTGGCCTACGGCCTGGACAAGGGCGACAAGGAACAGACCATCCTGGTCTTCGACCTCGGTGGCGGTACCTTCGACGTCTCGCTGCTGGAAATCGGCGAGGGTGTCGTCGAGGTCCGCGCGACCTCCGGTGACAACCACCTCGGTGGTGACGACTGGGACGAGCGGGTCGTGAAATGGCTGGTCGACAAGTTCAAGTCCAGCTCGGGCATCGACCTGACCAAGGACAAGATGGCCATGCAGCGGCTGCGTGAGGCCGCCGAGAAGGCCAAGATCGAGCTCAGCTCCTCGCAGAGCACCTCGATCAACCTGCCCTACATCACCGTCGACGCGGACAAGAACCCGCTGTTCCTCGACGAGCAGCTGACCCGCGCCGAGTTCCAGAAGATCACCTCGGACCTGCTCGACCGCACCCGCGCGCCGTTCCAGTCCGTGGTCAAGGACGCCGGGATCAAGGTCGCCGATATCGACCATGTCGTACTCGTCGGTGGCTCCACCCGGATGCCCGCGGTCTCCGAACTGGTCAAGGAACTGACCGGTGGCAAGGAGCCCAACAAGGGCGTGAACCCGGACGAGGTCGTCGCCGTCGGTGCCGCCCTGCAGGCGGGCGTGCTCAAGGGCGAGGTCAAGGATGTCCTGCTGCTCGATGTGACCCCGCTGTCGCTGGGTATCGAGACCAAGGGTGGCGTGATGACCAACCTCATCGAGCGCAACACCACCATCCCGACCAAGCGCTCGGAAACCTTCACCACGGCCAACGACAACCAGCCGTCGGTGCAGATCCAGGTCTTCCAGGGTGAGCGTGAGATCGCGGCGCACAACAAACTGCTCGGCTCCTTCGAGCTGACCGGTATCCCGCCGGCGCCGCGTGGTGTACCGCAGATCGAGGTCACCTTCGATATCGACGCCAACGGCATCGTGCACGTGACGGCGAAGGACAAGGGCACCGGCAAAGAGAACACGATCAAGATCCAGGACGGCTCCGGTCTGTCCAAGGAAGAGATCGACCGGATGGTCAAGGACGCCGAAGCCCACGCCGCCGAGGACAAGGCGCGCCGGGAGGAAGCGGAGACCCGCAACCAGGCCGAATCGCTGGTACACCAGACCGAGAAGTTCATCGCCGACAACGAGGACAAGGTTCCGGCGGATGTGAAGTCCAAGGTCGAGGCCTCGATCGCCGAGGCGAAGACCGCGCTCGAGGGCACCGATACCGCCGCGGTGAAGGCCGCGGTGGAGAAGCTCGCCACCGATTCGCAGGCACTGGGTCAGGCGATCTACGAAGCCCAGGCCTCCGAAGGCGCGGGCTCCGGTAACGGTGCCGCGGGCGCGGACGCCGGTGACGACCAAGTCGTCGATGCCGAGGTCGTGGACGAGCCGGTCGACACGGAGAAGAAGTGACGAACTCGGAAAACAAAGGAAATACAGGAGACCCCTCGGAACCGGTCAGCTTCGTCGACAAGCGCAAGGTCGATCCGGAGACCGGTGAGGTACGGGAACAGGCCGGGGCGGCCAACGGTGCCGCCCCCGCCGGGGCGGAGGAGGGCGTCGCCCCCCAGGCGCCGCAGGCCGGCCTGGAAGAGGACGGCATCGAGGCAGCGCCCGCCGGCGTTCCGGCCGGCGCGCCGGACGAACTCGCCGAGCGCACCGCCGATCTGCAGCGGCTGACGGCCGAGTACACCAACTACCGGCGCCGGGTCGAACGCGACCGCAAGACCGCGATCGATTCCGCCAAGGCCGCCGTGGTCACCGACCTGCTCGGGGTCCTCGACGATCTGGATCGCGCCAAGGCGCACGGCGACCTGGAATCCGGGCCGCTGCGCTCGGTCGCCGACAAACTGATCGAGGCGCTGCGCAAACAGGGCCTCGACGAATTCGGGTCCGAGGGCGAGCCGTTCGATCCGAATCTGCACGAAGCGGTTCAGCACGAGGGTTCCGGACACGATCCGGTGATCGGCGTGGTGATGCGCAAGGGGTATCGCTTCGGCGAGCGGGTGCTGCGGCACGCGCTGGTCGGGGTCACCGACGGGGTGGCCGATCTCGGGGCGAACCCGGATTCCGCCACCGCGGCGGAACCCGCGCGGGCGGAGGCATCGGATGCTGATGCCGGCTCGGACAAGTAGCGACTCCGCGGCGAGAGCCACGGATCGGGTGGCGCGGCGTACCCACGGAGCGATCCGGGAACGCCGCGCGCCCGTCGCGCCGCGCGCGACGGGCCCGCAGGCGGTAGGACAGTACGACAGCACAGAGGCCCACAAGGGCCGCGGAACAGGACCGAGAGGAGGAGATGCCCGGTGAGCCAGCGGGAGTGGATCGAGAAGGACTTCTACAAGGAGCTGGGTATCGCCTCCAGCGCCTCCACCGAAGAGATCAAGAAGGCGTATCGCAAACTCGCCCGTGATCTGCATCCGGACGCCAACCCCGGTGACCCCAAGGCCGAAGAACGGTTCAAGGCGGTCAGCGAGGCGCACACCGTGCTGTCGGATCCGGCCAAACGCGCCGAATACGACGAGACCCGGCGCCTGTTCTCCGGCGGTGGGTACGGCCGGGGCGGTGGTTTCACCCCGGGTGCCGGCGGCGGATTCTCGCAGAGTTTCGATCTGGGCGATATCTTCGGCCAGGCCGGCGGCGGTGGCGCCGACGGTGGGCTCGGTGATCTGTTCGGCGGCCTGTTCAACCGGGGCGGTGGTGCCACGCGTACCGGCAGCCGGCCCCGGCGGGGTGCCGATGTGGAGGCCGAGACGACCCTCGGATTCCGCGAGGCGGCCAAGGGTGTCACAGTGCCGCTGTATCTGACCAGCCCGTCACCGTGCACCACCTGTCACGGCAGCGGCGCCAAACCGGGTACCAGCCCGCGGGTGTGCCCGATCTGCAACGGCAGTGGCGTGGTGAGCCGTAACCAGGGCGCGTTCGGATTCAGTGAGCCGTGCGACGAATGCCGCGGCACCGGGTCGATCATCGACGACCCTTGCGTGGACTGTCACGGCAGCGGTACCCAGAATCGCACCCGCACCATCAACGTCCGCATCCCACCGGGTATCGCGGACGGGCAACGAATCCGGCTCGCCGGACAGGGTGAGGCGGGCCTGCGGGGCGCGCCCTCGGGTGATCTGTTCGTCACGGTGCACGTCAGCCAGGACAAGGTGTTCGGCCGGACCGGTGACGACCTGACCTTGGCACTACCGGTCAGTTACAGTGAATTGGTGCTCGGTACGACCGTATCGGTGCCCACTCTGGAGGGCCGGGTCGGCGTGAAGGTGCCACCGGGTACCGCGGACGGCCGCATCCTGCGGGTACGCGGCCGCGGAGTGCCCAAACGTGGTGGCGGAGCCGGTGATCTGCTGGTCACCGTGAAGGTCGCCGTGCCGCCGAAGCTGGACGACGATGCCGTCGCGGCGCTGCGCGCGCTGCAGGAGGCGGAGAAGTCCAGCGGGTTCGATCCGAGAGCGGGATGGGCAGGTGCGTGATGGATCCGAAACGGGCGCCCGAGGGGGGGTCCGCCGGCCCAGCGGCCCGAGCGATGGGCCCGGAGGCGGCCGCGCAGCATGACCACGTAGGGCCTCGGGAAGGGCGTCAATCCAGCACCGAATACTTCGTGATCTCGGTTGCCGCTCAGCTGGCCGGTATGCACGCGCAGACCCTGCGCACCTATGACCGGCTGGGGCTGGTGACGCCGCAGCGTACCTCGGGCGGCGGGCGGCGTTATTCGGAACGGGACGTCGAGTTGCTGCGCGAGGTGCAGCGGCTGTCCCAGGACGAGGGTGTCAATCTCGCCGGGATCAAACGGATCATCGAACTCACCAATCAGGTGACCGAACTCCAGCAGCGGCTGGTGGAACTGACCGCGGCGCTGGAGCGGGAGCGGGCCCGGCCGGATTACCGGCCGGAACTGATCCCGCCGCAGCGCAATACCGCGCTGGTGGTGTGGCAGCCGCGTCACCGGCGGCAGCGTTGACGGCTTCGCTGTGTTGATGGCGCCGCCTCCGGCGTCGCGGGTCGGGCCCTATTAACCCCGGTTCTTCACTCCGCCGCTCAGTCGCTGCGCTCCTTCGCTCTGTCGCTCCAGAACCGGGGCGGGCCCGACCGTGTTGATGGCGCCGCGGTCGGGGCCTTGTGATCCCGGTTGCGTTGATGGCGGCGCCTCCGGGGCCGCGGTCGAGGGCCTCTTGACTCCGGCTCTATCGACCGCCGCCGGTTCAGGCTCCTTCGAACTGGATCCGCTCGGCCGGGGTGCCCGCGTCTAGCAGCCGTTCCACGGTGGACCTGGTCATCGCGGGCGAACCGCAGACCAGGACCTGGTGCCGGTTGAACGAACCGTAGGAGCCGACCACTTCGGCGAGGGTGCCCTGCAGTAGGTCGTCCTCGTCGAAACCTATGTCCACCCGGTGGCTTTCGTACCATTTATCGGGCCAGGACGGGTCGTCGAGCCGCTCCACCACCGGTACCACGGTGAGCCACGGCAGGTCGGCGGCCAGCAGGGCGAGCATATCGGCGGCGTACAGGTCACGCGGTGCGGAGCCGCCGAAGAACAGGTAGGTGGTGGGCGGGTCCGGCTGCCGGGCCAGATCCAGGATCTGGGCGCGCAGTGGGGCCAGGCCGGTACCGCCGGCGATCATCACCACTTCGTCGCCGTCGGGGTCCACGGTGAACATGCCTTCGGGCAGCGAGAGTTTCCAACGATCTCCGACCGCGGTATCGGCGACGATCCCACCGCTGCACCAGCCGCCCGCCACTGTCCGCACATGGAATTCGAGCTTGCCGTCCAGCGAGGGTGGCAGCGCGGGGGAGAACCGGCGCCGCATCCCCGGGAACTGCGGGACCTCGACCTGCACCGACTGTCCGGCGAGGAACGGCACGTATTCGCCGATCAACCGGACCACGGCCATATCGTGGCGCAGCCGGTGGTGTTCGACGACATCGGCCAGCCAGTACGACCGCTGGGACGAATGGCCGGGGGACACGCTCGGGTCGTTGGTCATACCTCACTCGCTCGCTGGCCGGGCCGGACGGTCGACGTCCGGTGCTCGATGTACCGACACCGATCAGACCGGATCGGTACTGATGATCTCCTCTGGGGTGCCGACCGCGAGCAGCGCGCGCCGGGTATCGGCGATCATCTTCGCCGAACCGGCGATCTGGATCTGCCGATCCTCCCATGCGCCGAAACTGGCCACCACGGCGCCGAGGTTGCCGACCAGGCGCCGGTGCATTCCGTAGGGTGCGTCCTCGGTCGGATGTGGGTACCACCACGGATTCGTCTTGTGCTCGCAGACCGGGACGACGGTGAGCCACGGGTTGCTCTGCGAGAGCTGCCACATGTTCTCCACGTCGTACAGGTCGCACGGGTAGACCCCACCGATGAAGAAGTGCACGCGCGGATTGATACCGCGCCGGCCCATCTCGATCAGCTGGGCGCGCAGCGGCGCGACGCCGGTGCCCGAACCGATCATCAGCACATCGCGGCCGCTGTCCTGGTCCACCTGCAGGCCGCCGAGTGGTCCGCCGATGAGCCAGCGGTCGCCGACCTTGGTCTCGTTGACGACGGACGGGCTCACCCATCCCCCGCGTACTTTGCGGACGTGGAACTCGATCTCGCCGTAGGGGTTCGACGGGATGGCGGGCGAGAGATAGCGCCACATCCGCGGGCGCTGCGGGACGGAGATGGGCACGTACTGGCCGGCCAGATAGGGGATCGGATCGTCGGACTGGAGCCGGACGATGGCCAGATCGTCGAGGACGTGCCGGTGTCCGACGACGGTGGCCTCCCAATAGGGCGGCGAATCATCGGAATTGGCGCCTATGGCCATGGCGGCGGAGATGAGCAGGCAGACATCACGCCATCCCTCGGCGAGTTCCCTGGTCCAGTACGGGCCGTTGTAGGTCTGGAAGGCGGCGTAGAGCGCCGGGCCGGCCTGGTCGTAGTGCGAGGCCTCGACACCGTATTTGCGGTGGTCGCGTGCCAGTTGTTCGAGGAACTTCTGGGCGCGATCCCAGTCCTCGAGGTGGTCGAGCATGTACTGGACAGCGGTGACCACTCTCTTCGCCTGCATATCCATCGCGGGCGGGAAGAGTTCCCGAAGCCGCGGGTTCTCCGCGAACAGGTGACCGTAAAACGCGCTGACCAACCGCTCGGGTCCACTCGGCGCATCGACCACCGACTGGAAATTGGCGCGGACCAGCGCTGCCGAACGCGCATCCACGGCGTGGAGCTTCCTTTCCCTGAATTCCGACCCGGAGGGACCGACCGTTACCGGCGGTCCTTCACTCGACCAGTATCCCCGAAAAAAGAGATGATGGTGGGTGTGAAATACGGTTACCGGGTTTGGCTGATCTTGTTCGCGGGTACCGACGCGTCGTTGTGAGCCGTGACCCAGCACTTTTCTGGCAACCGGGTGGTGGGAAGTCGCCGCCGAAATTTTCAAAGTTGAGCGGAACAGACTCAACCTTTCGAACGTTGAATCGGGCAGAACGGCACGAGACACCGGGATCGGTGCGGATGCCGGATGAGATATCGACTAGCAGGAAGGTGCTTCGTGGACTCGTTCAATCCCACCACCAAGACCCAGGCCGCGCTGACTGCCGCGCTGCAGGCAGCCTCGGCCGCCGGTAACCCGGAGATCCGGCCGGCCCATCTGCTGGTGGCATTGCTGGACCAGACCGACGGTATCGCCGCGCCCCTGCTGAAGGCAGTGGGCACCGACTACGCGACGGTGCGGCGCGAAGCGCAGGACATCGTCGACCGGCTCCCACGCGCCACCGGCGCCACCACGACCCCGCAACTGGGCCGCGAAGCGCTGGCCGCCATCACCGCGGCCCAGCACCTGGCCACCGAACTCGGCGACGAGTACGTCTCCACCGAGCATGTGATGGTCGGCCTGGCCTCCGGGGATTCCGATGTGACGATGCTGCTGGAGAAGTACGGTGCCACGGCCGCCGCGCTGCGCGAGGCCTTCACCGCCGTGCGCGGCACCGCCCGGGTCAGCAGCCCGGACCCCGAGGGCAGCTACCAGGCACTGGAGAAGTACTCCACCGACCTCACCGACGCCGCACGCGCCGGAAAACTGGACCCGGTGATCGGACGCGATACCGAGATCCGCCGGGTGGTGCAGGTGCTGTCCCGGCGTACCAAGAACAACCCGGTGCTCATCGGTGAGCCGGGTGTCGGCAAGACCGCGATCGTCGAGGGCCTGGCCCAGCGCATCATCGCGGGCGATGTACCGGAATCACTGCGCGGTAAGTCCGTCATCTCGCTCGACCTGGGCGCGATGGTCGCCGGCGCGAAATACCGCGGCGAGTTCGAGGAACGGCTCAAGGCCGTACTCGAAGAGATCAAATCCAGCGCCGGGCAGATCATCACCTTCATCGACGAACTACATACGATCGTCGGTGCGGGCGCGACCGGCGAATCGGCGATGGACGCCGGGAACATGATCAAACCGATGCTCGCCCGTGGTGAACTGCGGCTCGTCGGCGCGACCACGCTCGACGAGTATCGGAAGCACATCGAGAAGGATGCCGCGCTGGAGCGCCGCTTCCAGCAGGTGATCGTCGGTGAACCCTCGGTGCAGGACACCGTGGGCATCCTGCGCGGTATCAAAGAGCGCTACGAGGTGCACCACGGTGTACGGATCACCGACTCCGCGCTGGTATCGGCGGCCGCGCTCTCGGACCGCTACATCACCTCCCGGTTCCTGCCCGACAAGGCGATCGACCTGGTCGACGAGGCGGCGTCACGGCTGCGGATGGAGATCGACTCCCGGCCGGTGGAAATCGATGAGGTCGAACGCGCGGTACGGCGGCTCGAGATCGAAGAGGTGGCGCTCACCAAGGAGACCGACGAGGCATCCAAACAGCGGCTGGAGAAACTGCGCGCCGAACTCGCCGACGACCGGGAGAAGCTCAATCAGCTCACCACCCGCTGGCAGAACGAAAAAACGGCGATCGATCAGGTCCGCGTGCTCAAAGAGCAGCTCGAGACACTGCGCGGCGAATCCGAACGCGCAGAACGCGACGGTGACCTGGGCAAGGCCGCCGAACTGCGGTACGGGCGGATCCCGACGCTGGAGAAGGAGCTCGCCGAGGCCGAGGAAGCCTCCGGTGCGGCCGCGGACGGTGAGGTCATGCTCAAGGAGGAGGTCGGTCCGGACGATATCGCGGAGGTGATCTCGGCCTGGACCGGGATTCCGGTGGGCCGGCTGCTCGAAGGCGAGACCGAGAAACTGCTGCGGATGGAATCCGAACTCGCCCGCCGGGTGGTCGGGCAGAACGACGCGGTGCGGGCCGTGTCCGACGCGGTACGGCGGGCGCGTGCCGGAGTCGCGGATCCGAACCGGCCGACCGGCTCGTTCCTTTTCGTCGGTCCCACCGGTGTCGGTAAGACGGAACTGGCCAAAGCGCTGGCGGACTTCCTGTTCGACGACGAGCGCGCGATGGTCCGCATCGATATGAGCGAGTACAGCGAGAAGCACGCGGTCGCCCGCCTGGTCGGCGCCCCGCCCGGATACGTCGGCTACGACCAGGGCGGTCAGCTGACCGAAGCGGTGCGGCGGCGGCCCTACACCGTGGTGCTGTTCGACGAGATCGAGAAGGCGCACCCCGATGTCTTCGACATCCTGCTCGCCGTGCTCGACGAGGGCCGGCTGACCGACGGTCAGGGCCGGACGGTGGATTTCCGCAACACCATTCTGATCCTGACTTCGAATCTGGGTGCGGGCGCCGACGCGGAATTCGTGATGAACGCGGTCCGTGCCGCGTTCAAACCGGAATTCCTGAACCGCCTGGACGATGTGGTGATGTTCCAGGCCCTCGACGAGGACCAGCTCGCGCATGTCGTGGATATCCAGCTCGACCAGTTGCAGCGGCGGCTCGCGCAGCGGCGGCTGACCCTCGAGGTGAGCGATTCGGCCCGCTTCTGGCTGGCGGTACGCGGCTACGACCCGGTGTACGGTGCCCGCCCGCTGCGGCGCCTGATCCAGCAGTCGATCGGCGACACCCTCGCCAAGGAACTGCTGTCCGGCAAGGTCACCGACGGCGATACGGTCGAAGTCTCCGTGACGCCGGACGGGGACGGACTCGTCGTCGGCCGGCGCGACCGCGCCGTAGCTCCGGTCACGCCGGGTTCGTAACCGCGCCGCGTCACCGCGAACCCGGCGCTGACCTCGTCTTCACCACCCTCGCAAGCCCCGGTCCCGGGCGACCGAGCTCGCCCGGGACCGGTTCGGCCGCAGTTCACCGCGGTTTGTGTTGTGGGTGTGGGGTCGCATGTGGGCGCGGGTGGCCGTGGCGGTGGCGGAGGTGCGCTTAGTCTGGGTGATATGACCAACCCGAACGATCCCTGGGCGAGGCGGCCGGACGACGATCCGACGCAGCACCTGGGTCAGCCGGGGGAATCGGCGACCGAGAAGCTGTCCTCCGGCTACGGCCCGGCGGGATACGCGGAGCCGACCACGGCCTATCCCGGCAACGACCCATACGGCGGGTGGGGCCCGGGCCCGAATCCCACCCGGGAGATGCCGACCTATCCGAGCCAGGGCTACGAGAACCCGGGCCAGGGCTATGGGAACCAGTGGGGTGGATACGGGCCCGGCCAGGTCCCGCCGGGGCAGCTGCCCCCGGAACCGCCGCGGCCGCCGAAGAAGAACGGGATGTGGATCGGCGTCGCGGTCGCCGTCATCGTGCTGATCGGGCTCGCCGGTATCGCCGCCGGGATGCTCTTCGGGGGCGAGGACTCCGACACCACCGCCAGTGACACCACGACCAGTAGCCGGCCGACCGGTCGCGGACTGCCGGCCGATCCCGGTGATTCGGGCCCCGCCTTCCCGAGCCTGCCCAACATGCCGGATATGCCGGATACCGGGGACGCGGAAGCCGGCGGCACCACCATGGGCACCATCAGCGCCAACGCCGGCGGTACCCTGACTCTCAGCACGCTCACCGGTAACGAGGTCACGGTGCACACCACCGCGTCCACTCAGGTGATCTCGCTGGCCGGGACCACCGTCGATGCTCTCCCGACCGGCGACCTGGTGATCGTGCAGGGCCAGAAGAGTCCGGACGGATCAATCCAGGCCGATGTCATCATCAGTACCTCCCTCGAAGGGGGCGGACGATGAAAAACCGCGGCGCGCAGTGTGGGTGCCCGGCATTACGCCGGGCGGGTCGATAGGCTAGGCGACGATGACGGCAATGTGGTTCGGGCTGGCGGCAATCACCCTGGTGGGTGCGATAGTGCTGCTCTACTTCGACCGGCGACAGCGGCAGCGGACCGGTCACGCGCGCCAGGTGTGGGCGAAAGCCCAGGGATACACCTATGTGTCGGTGGAACCGGCGCTCGCTTCGACGTGGCGGCGCGGTGCGCTGGCCAAACTCGGATACCTCACCGCGGTCGATGTGGTGACCGGTATCCGCAAGGGCGAGAAGTTCGTACTGCTGGATCTCGAGGATTCCGCGACGCTGGTCGCTGTCCGCCGGCAGATCGGTTCGGATATCGATGTCGATATGCGGCTCAAGACGATGAATCCGCCCAAGGACGCCGATCTCGAACTGCTCGGCGCCATCGGCGATCGCGTCGTGTTCGCGACCAATCCCGAAATCGCACGGCACGCGGTCGATCAGCGGATGGTCGCGTTCATCGAATCCCTGGGCGATACCGTGCAGATGCTGTGGAGCGAGGGCAACTGGACTCTCGGCATGCTTCCGGTCGGTACCGCGGCCAAGGACTGGGAGACCGGTATCGACGCCGTCCTGCGGCTGTCGGGCCTGCTGCATGTGCTGCCGCCGGTCACCGAGCCTCGCTCCGAGGATCCCGAGCCCGGCGCCTCGCGCCCGCGTGCCCGTATCCGCTCGGCGGAGTACGACGACCGCGACGCCGACGCCCGGGACGAGGACTACGACGATTACGAGGACGACGGTCGCTACGGCCGTCCGGCACCCAATGTCCGTTATCGCCAGGACGATCCGGAAGATCCCGACGATCCCGGCCGGCATGGATCCGAACCCGGGGACGCCGCGCCGCGGCGGCCGAGCCTGGCGGTGGTACCCGACGCCCGGACGGTGAACCGGTCCACGCGCTCGGAACCCGACCGCGACTCCGGCCCGCGCGAACGCCGCGAATCCGCTCCCGGCGACGATCAGGAGCCGCGTCAGCCCGGTGGTCCGTTCCATCCGGGATTCCGTCCCTACCAGGGCCCGGTACCGCAGTAGGTTTCCCGATACGCACTCCGCGCGACCTGCGACAACTCCGCGCGGGCCGCCCCCGTATCCTGCTTCGCAGGGCGCCGCAGCATGCGCCGGACATTACTGCCGTGACTCGCCTACGTGGGCGGAAGGACACCGATGATCGACCAGGCAACGACCGACCGGGACGCTTTGGCCGGGCTGGTGCGCGATTTAGCCGTCGTGCACGGCAAGGTGACGCTGTCCTCGGGCAAGGAGGCCGACTACTACGTCGACCTGCGCCGGGCGACCCTGCACCACCGGGCCGGTCCGCTGATCGGAAAATTGCTGCGCGAACTCGTCGCCGATTGGGAATTCGATGCCGTAGGCGGACTCACCATGGGCGCCGACCCGGTCGCACTGGCCGTGATGCACGCCCCGGGCCGGCCCATCGACGCGTTCGTGGTGCGTAAAGCGGCGAAAACCCACGGTATGCAACGGCAGATCGAGGGCCCCGATATCGTGGGCCGCCGAGTACTGGTGGTCGAGGATACGACGACCACCGGCAATTCCCCGCTGACCGCTGTTCGCGCGCTGCGCGACGCGGGCGCGACAGTGGTCGGGGTGGCCACGGTGGTCGATCGGGAAACCGGCGCCGATCGGGTCATCGCCGACGAAGGCCTCGAGTACCGCTCGATCCTGAGCCTCGGAGACCTCGAACTGAGCTGAACACCGCTGCTGAATCGCGGTGGGCTGTTCACCGGCTCGCCCCACTCGGATAGCCTGAGAATCTGTCAGTACTGCAAGTGAAGGGTCGTGGAGTCGTGGTGAGCATTGCCGGCAAGAAGGGGCACGACAACGTAGCAATGCTCGGCATCGGTGCCTACCGGCCGACGCGCGTGGTCAGCAATGACGAGGTGTGCGAGGTCCTGGACTCCACCGATGAATGGATCTTCGAACGCAGCGGTATCCGCAACCGGCGCTGGATCAGTGGCGATGAGTCGCTGCGGTCCATCTCGGTGGCCGCGGGCCGGCGTGCGCTGCGCAACAGCGGTGTGGATCCCTCGCGGATCGGCGCCCTCATCCTGGCGACCTCCAGCTGGCCGATGCTCACCCCGCACGGTGCCCCGATCGTCGCCAGTGATCTGGGGATGAACGGTATCGCCGCCTTCGACCTCACCTCCGGATGCGGCGGTTTCGGTTACGGTCTCGGTGTCGCCACCGATATGATCCGCGCCGGTTCCGTCGAGTACGTGCTGCTCATCGGTGCCGAGACCATGACCATCGGGATCGATCCGACCGATCGCGGTACGGCGTTCATCTTCGGCGACGGCGCTGGTGCGGTGGTGATCGGGCCGAGCGAGGAGAACGGGATCTCCCCGACGGTCTGGGGCAGCGACGGCGAGAACGCCGAAGCGATCAAACAGGACATCAATTTCGTCGACTACATGCAGCGGGCACAGGACCTGCAGGGCACCGATCCGAAGGTGGAACCGGTGGGCCGGATGGCGTTGCGTATGGAGGGACCGCGGGTTTTCCGGTGGGCCGCCGTCACACTGCCGCGCGCACTGTCGACCGCGCTCGATGTGGCCGGGGTGTCCAAGGAAGATATCGAGGTCTTCATCCCGCACCAGGCCAATTCCCGGATCAACGAGCTGATGAAGAAGAACCTGGGTCTGGCCGACGACATCCCCATGGCGGGCGATATCGAGAACACCGGAAACACCTCCGCGGCCTCGATTCCGCTGGCCATGGAGGAGATGCTGGCCACCGGCAAGGCCAAGGGCGGTCAGCTGGCGCTGCTGCTCGGCTTCGGGGCCGGGCTCAGTTACGCGGGGCAGGTGGTTATCCTGCCGCCGGCGCCCGCCGAGTCGAGCTTGTAGAGATGCGTCCGCTGCGGGCCGGGTTCCTCGCCGCCACCGCGGTGACCGTGGCGGGTGCGCTCACTGGTCGCGAGCGGTGGCAGTGGGTGGCCAAACCGCTGATGATGCCGCTGCTCGCGGCCGATATCGCCACCAGTCGCGCCGATATCGCGCCCGCCGACCGGACGCTGCTGCTGAGTTCGCTCGGCGCCGCCACGGTCGGGGATGTGCTGCTCATCGACCCCGATGACGACCGCCGGCTCATCGCCGGGGCCTCGTCGTTCGCCGTGATGCAGACCGGGTACGCGGTGCTGTGGTGGCGTTACGGTGCGCGCCCGGCGCTCCCGGTCGCCTTGCCGAGGGTGCTGGCCTGGGCCGGAGCCGCCGTGTTGCTGCGGGTCGAGGCGCCGGTGCTCGCGGTGCCGCTGAGCGCCTACGGTGCGACGCTGGGCAGCGCGGCCGTACTGGCATCCGATCCGGCACTGGCCCCGGACGCGGACAGTGTTGCGGGGCTGAACATTCCGGACGCCGATCCGCGCAGCCGGCTGGGAGTGGGCGCGCTGTTGTTCACGGTATCGGACGGTTTGATCGTGTTGCGGCGGCTCTTCGCGCGCGGTGCGCGGTCGCGGCGGGTGATCGAAGGGGTGATCCTCGCGACCTACGGCGCCGCGCAGTTCCTGCTGACCGACCCGGCCGCGCACGTCCGGGGGCGGACCGGTGCCGGTGGGCCCGATCGGATTTCCGCTGGTCGCCCCTAGGTGCGGCCCGATACGATCCCCGCATGAGCTACCCGCCGCCCACATACGGCTACCCGGGCTACGGTCCGCCGCCCGAACACCCGCAAGCGACCACGGTGCTGATCCTGGGCATCGTCGGGATGATGTTCTGCCAGCTCTGCGCCCCGTTCGCGTGGGTGATGGGACGCCGGGCGCTCAACGAGATCGACGCGTCCGGCGGCACCGTCGGCGGCCGCAGCAATGTGATGGTGGGTTATGTCCTGGGCATCATCGGCTCGGCACTGCTGATCCTGGGGGTGCTCGCGGTCATCGCCTACATCGTCTTCATCGTCGTACTGATCGGGTCCGGTTCCAGCAGCTGAGTGGCCGGCCATCCGGAGAATCGTACGCAGAGGTTCACCCGCGCTGGGCGCGGTTCACCAGGCGGTGGTGAGGTCCGCGTGCTGGCGGATCCAGGTGTGCATGGCGATGCCTGCCGCCACCCCCGCGTTGATACTGCGGGTGGAGCCGAACTGCGCGATGGAGACAGTGAGTACCGCGGCGTCACGGGCGCTTTCGGTGACGCCCGGCCCCTCCTGCCCGAACAGCAGCAGACAACGCCGCGGCAGCCGAACGGTTTCCAGCGGCACCGACCCCGGGACATTGTCCACCGCGACCACACTCAGATCCTCGGATCGCGCGAATTCCAGCAGCGCCTCGATATCCGGATGGTGAGTGATGTGCTGGTAGCGGTCGGTGACCATGGCGCCGCGCCGGTTCCAGCGGCGGCGGCCGACGATATGCACCGCGCCCGCGGCGAACGCGTTCGCGGTCCGCACCACGGTGCCGATGTTCGCGTCGTGCCCGAAGTTCTCGATGGCGACGTGGAACGGGTGGCGGCGGCGGTCGATATCGGCCACGATCGCTTCCCGGGTCCAGTAGCGGTAGGCATCGACGACGTTGCGGCGGTCGCCTTCGGCCAGCAATACCGGGTCGAGCCGGTCGTCCTCCGGCGGCGGTCCGTCGTGCTCGGTCGTCCACGGACCGGCGCCGTTCGGGTTCTCGCCCCATTCGGTGGGGCCGGGCCCGGGTTCGGGCTCCGGATCGGGGTCGGCCGATTCCTGCCCCGCTACCGGCTCCGCGTCCGGGGTGCGCGCCGCGGCGACCCCCGGGGTCTGGCTCGGGAGCCGGGCGGGGAACGTATCGGCCGGTAGCGCTGGGTTGGTCACCCGATGATCGTAGTGCGGGCGGACCGGGGTCATCCGGCTCGGTCTAGTCCGCTCGAAAATCGTTGTGCGGCGGTGTGTTTACCGCCGGGTCCGATCCCTGGCCCTGTTCCGGCGATCGGGCCGCCGGACGACACGCCCGAGCGTATACCCCGCTTTACGATTCTCGTACGAACCTTCGCTGCCCTGGCCGGGTGCAATTCCGCGAGGTCCGGACCGAATCCGGGTGAAGTCGAACGGTTCCGCGTCGAGTCGGTAACAATTGAGCGGCGGAAAAGCCGATTCGCCTGGCAATATGGGTTTCATGACCCCGCCCAGCGACGATCTCGACGTTCCCCGGCGCTCGGCCGGGCAACAGCGCAGGCCGCTGGGCGACCCCGCGACGCGCTGGTCCCAGCGGGCCGATCGGGCCGAGGCCGCGATCGTATCCCGTCATCTGCGGCCGGTCTGGCTGCTGCCGAGGACCGCGCTGGGGGTGGTGGGCTGGCCGTCGATCCGGCGTGAGCGGTTCTTCCTCACCTGGCACTACTGGTGGCAGGCCCATCTCATCGACTGCGCCGTCGACGCCGCCAACCGGGCGCCGACCATCGAACGCCGCAAACGGGTCGCGACTCTGGTCCGTTCACACCGGCTCCGCAATATCTCCGGGTGGACCAACCGCTACTACGACGATATGGCCTGGCTGGCCATCGCCCTGGAACGCGCGGCCCGGATCCACGACAACAAGAAGGCCGTGGGAGCCCTCGGCCCGCTCGAACAGAAGCTGTACACGGCGTGGAATCCGGCGATCGGCGGTGGGGTCCCCTGGCGGGTCGGGGCGGATTTCTACAACGCGCCGGCCAACGGTCCCGCCGGTATCGCGCTGGCCCGGCTCGGCCGCTACGAGCGGGCGGCCGAGATGGCGGCCTGGATCGACGAGACGCTGCGCGACCCGGAGACCGGTCTGATCCTCGACGGTATCCACCTCCCCTCCGGCGAACTGGAACGGCCGATCTACAGCTACTGCCAGGGTGTGGTGCTGGGTCTGGAGACCGAGCTCGCGGTGCACACCAGCGATTCCGCGCATCTCGACCGCGTACACCGGCTCCTGGACGCCGTAGAAGACCATCTGACCATCGAGGGTGTGGTGCGCGGCGGCAGCGGCGGTGACGGTGGCCTGTTCAACGGAATCCTCATCCGCTATCTCGCGCTGGTCGCGGTCATGCTGCCCGGAAACGAACACGAACAACTCGCCGACCGCCGTACAGCGGCGCGGATCGTGAAGGAGTCGGCGGCAGCGGCCTGGGAGAACCGGCTCGATGTCGAGGGCGAACCGCTGTTCGGCCACGACTGGACCGTATCCGCTCAACTGCCCAGCGGTAGTGGCGGCGCCGGTGGACTCACTTCCAACGACGCGGTCAGCTCGTCCCGGGTACCCGAGCGCGACCTATCGGTACAGCTCTCGGGTTGGATGCTCATGGAAGCCGCTCATATGGTCACCGCGGCCGGGCTGTAGCTCGCACCGGTCGCGCCCGTCGGCGGGGTGGTATCCGGCCTGAGCCGCTCGGCCGAGGCCGGGCAGCGGCATGGTGTCGGCGTCGGCTCCGGCGGAATCGAGATCGAAATCCTCGACCGGCTGGGACATCTCCTGCCGATACTGCCGGATACCGATGATCGTGCCCACGATCAGGGCCACCACCAGCGACCCGATCACGATCGGCATGAGCCAGGAGATCTGCTGGATGAAACCACCGGCGTAGTACCCCATCAACAGCAGCACCGGAGCCCAGATGATGGCGCCGACGGTGCTGGCGACGGTGTAGCGACGGTGGTCCATTCCGGCGGCTCCGGCCACCATCGGGCAGAGAGTGCGCACCCAGGGGATCCAGCGCGCGATCAGTACCGCCACGAATCCGTGCCGTTCCAGCAGATCGGCTACCCGGGTCAGATTGCGCGTATTGATATAGCGCCCGTTCTTGCGGGCGACGAGCCGGTGCCCGGTACGCCGCCCGACCGTATAGCCGACCTGGTTGCCGGCGATGGCGGCGCCCATCGCGCCCACCGCGAGCAGCCATACCTGGGTCTCCCCGGTGGCATGGGAGGCCATCACGATTCCCGCCGTGAGCAGCATCGAATCGCCGGGCAGGAACAGTCCGAGGATGAACGCGCATTCCAGGAAGACGAAGGTGAGGACCACGGTCCAGACCAGCGCCGGTCCGGCGGAGATCAGGGGTTCGAAGCTGCCCATCGCATGGGGCACGGCCAGGGCGCTCACCAGTTACCGAACGGGAGAATCGTTCGCGCCGACCGGCCTGGTGTTCGGCACCACCGGCAGGGGCATGGTGCTGTCGACCTGGGTGGGCAGATCCATGGCCGGAAGTTCCGCGGTCGAGGTCAGCCGGCCGTCGTTCTCCCCCGCGGTGGCCTTGCGTCCGCGCAATTTCTTGGCGATCGCGCTGATGCCCGGCAGGATCGAGATGAACACGATGAGCAGGAAGATGGCCTCGACGTGGTCGCGGATGAAGGCGACATTGCCGAGGAAATATCCGAGGACGGTCACGCCGCCGCCCCAGGCGACGGCGCCGACGATATCGAACGCGACATAGCGCCGGTAGCTCATCTGGGAGACCCCGGCCAGCACCGGCATGAAAGTCCGGACGATCGGGACGAAACGGGCCAAGATGATCGTTTTGGGGCCGTGCTTCTCGAAGAATTCGTGCGTTTCGGTGACATAGCTCTTCTTGAAGAAGCGCGTGTCCTCCTTGTTGAACAACGCGGGGCCGATGGCCCGGCCGATCCAGTATCCGCACTGGTCACCGGCGAACGCGATGAAGACGACGGCCGGAACCAGCACCCAGATCGACACCGGAGGATTGGGCTGGGCGGCCAGCAGACCGCCCGTGAACAGCAGCGAATCACCGGGAAGCAGAGGGAACAGCAGACCGGTCTCGATGAAGACGATCACCAGAATGGCCGGTAGCACCGCGTTCTTCAGCCAGGTCTCGGTCAACAGGTGCATCGGGTCGAGCAGTTCGGTCAGAGCCAGATTGCTCGTCACCGCGTCGGTAGCTGCCAGCGCAATCACCCGGCCCACAGTACCGGTTACATCGACCACCGTAGGGTGCGGCGGCGCAAACAATCCCCTTATACCGGATGAAACCTGCCTGCCTTAGGGTATGTGCAGAAACAGACAATCCCCGTCTGCCGCACAACACGGAGGTCTTCACAGTGCCGATCGCGACTCCGGAGGTCTACGCCGAGATGCTCGGTCAGGCCAAGGCGAACTCTTTCGCCTTCCCGGCCATCAACTGCACATCATCGGAGACGATCAACGCGGCGATCAAGGGGTTCGCCGAGGCGGGCAGTGACGGGATCATCCAGTTCTCCACCGGCGGGGCGGAATTCGGTTCCGGCCAAGGCGTGAAGGATATGGTCACCGGTTCGGTCGCGCTGGCCGAGTTCGCCCATGTGGTGGCCGCGAAGTACGACGTCACCATCGCGTTGCACACCGACCACTGCCCCAAGGACAAACTCGACGGGTTCGTCCGCCCCTTGCTCGCCATCTCGCAGCAGCGAGTGGACGCGGGACAGAACCCGCTGTTCCAGTCGCATATGTGGGACGGTTCGGCCGTTCCGATCGACGAGAATCTCTCGATCGCCCAGGAACTGCTCTCCGCCGCCGCGGCCGCCAGGATCATCCTCGAGGTCGAGATCGGTGTCGTCGGCGGTGAAGAGGACGGTGTCGAGGCCGAGATCAACGAGAAGCTCTACACCTCGCCCGCGGACTTCGAGAAGACCATCGACGCCCTCGGCTCCGGCGAGAAGGGCAAATACCTGCTCGCCGCCACCTTCGGCAATGTGCACGGGGTGTACAAGCCGGGCAATGTGGTCCTCAGGCCCGAGGTGCTGGCCGAAGGCCAGCGGGTCGCCGCGGCCAAGCTGGGTCTGGCAGGCGACGCCCAGCCGTTCGATTTCGTGTTCCACGGCGGTTCCGGCTCGCTGAAGTCGGAGATCGACGATTCGCTGCGCTACGGCGTGGTGAAGATGAACGTCGACACCGATACCCAGTACGCCTTCACCCGGCCCATCGCCGCCCATATGTTCAGCAACTACGACGGTGTGCTGAAGATCGACGGCGAGGTCGGCAACAAGAAGACCTACGATCCGCGCAGCTACCTGAAGAAGGCCGAGCTGTCGATGGCCCAGCGGGTGGTGCAGGCGTGCGACGACCTGCGTTCCGCGGGCCGTTCCATCAGTGCCTGATCCCTTCTCACCGCGTGCAGCCGGATGACCCTCGATCTCCGCGTGCTGGGGCCCGTGCGATTACTGGTCGGCGGTGAGCCGGTACCGGTCGGCGGGCCCAAACCGCGGGCGCTGCTGGCCGCGCTCGCGGTGAACCGCCGCCGGGCCGTATCCTCGTCCACCCTGGCCGATATGGTCTGGAACGAGGAGCCGCCGGACGCGTACGCGGCCAGCCTGCAGGTATTCGTCTCGAATATTCGCAAGGCGCTCCGGATCTCCGGCGTCGACCCGGCCGGTGTGCTGCGCACGGAGTCCTCGGGCTACCGGCTCGAGATCGCCGACGAGGCTTGCGACCTGGGCCGGTTCGAAGCCGCCCGCGACGCCGGCACCCGGGCCTCGAGCGCCGGCGATCACGCATCGGCGTCCCGGTTGCTCTCCCACGCCCTGCGCGAATGGAACGGCCGGGCCCTGTCCGATCTCACCGGACTCGGCTTCGCCGACAGTTTCGCCACCGCGATGGAGGAGGAGCGGTTGCTGGCGGTTTCGGCGCGCTTCGACGCGGAGATCGCCTGTGGCCGGGCCACCGCCGTGATCGGCGAACTGGTCGCGCTCACCAGCGAGCATCCACTGCGGGAACCGCTGTGGGGTCAGCTCATCACCGCGCTGTATCTGTCCGAACGGCACGCCGACGCGCTGGAGGCGTGCCGGCGGGTGCGTACGGTACTGGCCGAGGAACTCGGTATCGACCCCGGCCCCGCCCTGGTCGAACTGGAGCGGCGGGTGCTGCGCCAGGAGCCGCTGAGCACCGTCGAGATGAAGAACGTCGAGCGGATGGCCGCGGCGATGACCGATACGGTCACCGAGGTGCCGCGTACCGTGCGCAGCGGCCAGCTGCGATTGCCGGACGGCCGGACGGTGGTGGTCGCCCACGGTGGTTTCCGGATCGGCCGGATGACCGATAACGATCTGATCCTCGACGATCCGAAGGCCAGCCGCTATCACGCCCAGATCAAACTGGGCCGGGCCGGGCTGCTGATCGAGGACCTGGATTCGGCCAACGGCGTCTTCGTCAACGAGCAGCCGATCGATTCCGCGCTGCTGGCCGACGGTGATTCCATCCGGATCGGCGGTACCGTGCTGGGATTCCAGGCCGTCCGCTGATACCTCAGCCGAGGATGTCGTGGCGGACGATGGTCTCGTCGCGACCCGGGCCGACTCCGATACAGGAGATCCGGGCGCCCGACAGCTCCTCGAGCCGGAGCACGTAGGCCCGGGCGTTGGCGGGCAGCTCCTCGAAGGTGCGCGCACCGGAGATGTCCTCCCACCAGCCGGGCATCTCCTCGAAGATCGGTTTGGCGTGATGGAACCCGGTCTGCGTGGTCGGCATCTGCTCGACCCGTTCGCCGTCCACTTCGTAGGCCACACAGATCGGCACCCGGTCCAGGCTCGAGAGCACGTCGAGTTTGGTGAGGAAGTAGTCGGTGATGCCGTTGACCCGGGTGGCGTAGCGGGCGATGACCGCGTCGAACCAGCCGCAGCGGCGGGCCCGCCCGGTGGTGACGCCGACCTCCCCGCCTGCCTTGGCCAGGTAGGCGCCCGATTCGTCGAACAGTTCGGTCGGGAACGGGCCGGAACCGACCCGGGTGGTGTAGCACTTCAGGATGCCCAGCACCGTGCCGATCTGGTTGGGCCCGATCCCCGCGCCGACCGCGGCGCCACCGGCGGTCGGATTCGACGAGGTGACGTACGGGTAGGTGCCGTGGTCCACATCCAGCAGGGTGCCCTGCGATCCTTCGAGCAGCACGGTCTCGCCGCGTTCGAGGGCCAGGTTCAGTTCCAGCCGGGTATCGCTGATGCGGTGGGCGAACTGTTCGGCCTGGCCCAGCACTTCCTCGACCACCTGCTGAGGGTCCAGGGCGCGCCGGTTGTAGATCTTGACCAGCACCTGGTTCTTGAATTCGAGCGCGGCCTCCACCTTCTGGGTGAGGATCTTCTCGTCGAGTACATCGGCGACGCGTACCCCGACCCGCGCGACCTTGTCCTGGTAGCAGGGGCCGATACCGCGGCCGGTGGTGCCGATCTTGTTGTTGCCGAGGAATCGCTCGGTGACCTTATCGATGGCCACGTGGTACGGCATGATCAGGTGCGCGTCGGCGGACAGCAGCAAGCCCGAGGTATCGACGTCGCGGTCCTCCAGTCCGGCGAGTTCGTCGAGCAGCACGCCGGGGTCGACGACCACACCGTTGCCGATGACGTTCTTCACGCCGGGAGTCAGGATCCCGGACGGAATGAGGTGTAGCGCGAAATTGTCGCCGTTGGGTAGCACCACGGTATGGCCGGCGTTGTTACCGCCTTGGTACCGCACCACCCACTGCACGCGGCCCCCGAGCAGATCGGTGGCTTTGCCCTTGCCCTCGTCACCCCACTGGGCGCCGATGAGGACGATTGCCGGCATGGTCGTGTCTCCTACGGTTCGACGCGCAACACGCACCTCGTGCTGCAGCTACCTGCCGTAATGCGGAGGAAGCCGGGAGCACAGTCTAGCCGAGCCCCCGCAGCGGCCGGGGAACGGTCGCCGCGGCCGGGCCGTTGCGCGGGTCGCTACGGGGCACCCTTTACACTCATGAGAGACCGGTCCGAGGGAGGGTGTTGGGCGTTTGAGTACCCAGGTTCTCCGCTGTGCCGACGCACCGGTACCCATTGCTCTGGCCGCGCAGCCGACCGTGCAGACCGAGGCAGTACCGAGTTCTGAGCTGATCGACGAGCTGCTGCCGGTGCTGGCGGCAGACAGCCTGCCGCGTCTGATCGTGCTCGGCGCCGACGCGGCGCTGGCCGCTGTGCTGACCCATCTGATGCGGACCGAACGGCTGCACGTGGAGGTCGGTTACGTGCCGCTGGATCAGTCCTACGGTGCGCAGGCCCACGACCTGCCCACCGGGAACGCCGCGGCCAAGCTGGCGCTGGAGGGTTCCCCCACACAGACCCCGCTCGTGCGCGACGACACCGGTACCGTCCTGGTGGGACGCGCCAAGATCACCGGTCCGGACGGCACCCAACTGACCGGTGAAGCCTATGTCGACGACACCCGCCTGTTCTCCGGCTCGGTCCGGGCCATGTTCGTAACCCCCACGCTGGAGTTGCCGGGAGTCCGGGCGAGCTACCCACGCCGCTTCCGCCGCCGCCGCTGGACCGCCGGGCGTGCCGCACAGCTCGGGACGCCGGGCGCGGTGATCAACCGGGACGGTGTGCAGAGCGATCGGGTGGTACCGCGATCGACGTTCTACCGGCACCACGAACCCTGGCTGCTGGTCCGCTGATGCGGCGATACCTCCGCCTTCGCTCCGGCCTCCGCCGTCCGGATGTCGGTGGGTCCGTGCTTGGTGAGCGGTTGGCGGTGGGCCGGGGGCGATACCTCCGTCTTCGCTTCGGCCTCCGCCGTTCGGATGTCGGTGGGTCCGTGCTTGGTGAGCGGTTGGCGGTGGGCCGGGGGCGATACCTCCGTCTTCGCTTCGGCCTCCGCCGTTCGGATGTCGGTGGGTCCGTGCTTGGTGAGCGGTCGGTGGGGGGATATCTCGCTTCTCGCCCCGGACTTCGGCAGGCCGATATCGTTCGGTCGAACATCGGCGCTCGGTCGTGACCGGCGGGGTGTCGGCGCTGCGGCGCGGTGCGGTGCGGCCCAGCCCGGTGTTTCTGCTCGTGGTGGCGATCGCGGTGGCCGGTGGGGTGCTGGCCTGGAATGCCGAGCTGGATTCGGTGCAGGCCAAAGCCGGTGTTTTTGTACTGGTGGTGTTCGGCTGGGTGGTGAGCCTGTGTCTGCACGAGTTCTCACATGCCTATCTCGCCTGGAGAGCCGGTGACCGCGAGGTGGAGTTGCGCGGGTACCTGACCTTGAATCCGCTCAAGTACAGCCATCCGCTGCTGTCGATCGTGCTGCCGATGGTTTTCATCGCGCTCGGCGGGATCGGTTTGCCGGGCGGGGCGGTCTATGTGCACACACATCAGGTGCCGGCGCGGACGCAGCGGTTGATCAGTGTGGCGGGTCCGGCCGTGAACGCCGTCTGTGCGGTGGTTCTACTTCTGGTGGTGCGCCTGTTCGGCAGCGCGACCGAGCATTCGGCGTTCTGGTTCGGGCTCAGCTTCCTGGCGTTCCTGCAGGTGACCGCGACCCTGCTGAATCTGCTGCCGATACCCGGACTGGATGGTTACGGGGTGCTGGAACCGTCGCTGAGTTACAAGACCCGGCGTGGTCTGGAACAGTTCAAACCGTTCGGCATGCTCATCCTGTTCGCACTGTTGTTCACACCGTCGATCAACCAGGTCTTCTTCGATGCCGTGTACGCGCTCTACGACCTGTCCGGGGTTTCCGAGCAGTGGTCGCGCTACGGCGGGTACCTGACCCGATTCTGGGCGTAGGCCCGGCTCACGCGGTACGCGGGTGATCCGAGAGGGCCCGCCCGGCGCGGCGCCGGCCGGACGGGCCCGGATTCCCCGCCCGGGCCGGCGTCCGGGTATCCGAAACATTCGGCGCTGGCGCGCCGTCCGTCGGCGACGCGGCGCACGGGAGGGGTCCCACCGAACCGGCCTGGGCCGGTTCGGTCATGTTTCACATTAGTGGAGACCGGACGCGCGGGCACAGGTAGTCCGCTACTCGAATCCGGGCTGTGGCCGGGCGATGTGTCCTGTGGGGCGCGCATCCGGCCGGGTATGGCGGGCCCGGCAACCGGGTGGCGAACAATCGTGCTCCGAATACGGTGCCGTGAGCGAGCCCGCGGCTCAATTCGTCGGTGTCACATAGGGATTGGGCACCGTCGGCGGTAGCAGGGCCAAGGCCGACACGCGTTGCACCCCGCATACCTGTAGGAGATCTACCAGGGTGGATCGGATCTGGGCGAAGACCACGTGCGCCGACAGACCGGCCCCCGCAACCAGCTCCGGGCGAGCCTGTTTGGCGGCCGAGCGCAGTACGCGTGCGGCCTCCGCACGGTCGGGTTGCTGGCCCGGATCGGCGAGCACCATGCGGCGGACCACATCCACCGCGGTGGCCAGCTGCTCCATTTCCTCGATCAGACCCGGATTGAGGATCTCGTCGTCGCGCACCAGGGTCAGCGAACGGCGCAGTAGCACCCGGATATTGCGCACGGCGTTGTCCAGTGGATCGGCCGCCGCGCGCAAGCGATCCAACCGTCCGCGCGAATTCCAGTACAGCGGCGATATGCGGCTCACCTCGCGCCCGCCCTCGAGTGATTTGCGCAGCGAATCGAGCTGCGTCTGGGTGGCCCGGACCGCCGTGAGCGCGGTGTGCACCTTCGCCGGGTCCTGTTCGAGCAAGCCGTGGGCGCCCTCGGTGAGCGATTTCGCCATCACACCGAGGATCGCCGCCGCCTGTTCGCGGGCGCGGCGCACCGGATGCAACGGCAACGCGGCCACGACCACCACCCCGACCAGGCCACCGATCAGCGCGTCGACCATCCGCGACAGGCCGGCGCCGGTATCCGGCGGCATCAGGGTGGCCACCAGGACGGCCGAACCCGAGGCCTGGATACCGATGATGGCCCCGCCGTCGAGGAACACCGCCAGCGACATGGCTATCGCCACCACCAGCGCGATCTGCCAGACGCCGGTCCCCACCTGCGAGATGAACAGGTCACCGACGCCGATGCCGACCGCGACCCCGACCACCAGTTCCAGCGAGCGCCGCAGGCGTGCCCCGAAGGCGGTGCCGATGGACACCACCGCCGCGGTCGGCGCGAAGAACGGTAGCGCGTGACCGACCACGTCCTTGGCCAGGAACCAGGCCAGCGCCGCCGCCAGCGAGCACTGCAGAATCGGGATTGCCGAGAGGCGGAGCCGTTTCCAGGATCGCCGCATCCGGTCGGCGCCTCTGGTCCCGGCTCGGGCCACCCGGGAATTCGGGTCGATCAATGCCGCTTTCTCGTTCAGCCCAGGCCGAGTTCGCCGGCCGCCCGCGGATCACAGTCCTCGAGCAGATCCAGGCAGCGGGCGTATTCGTCGGACTCCCCGACGGCCTTGGCCGCCCGGGCGAGAGCCGCGACGCTGCGCAGGAAACCGCGGTTGGGTTCGTGCTCCCACGGAACCGGGCCGAAACCCTTCCAGCCGTTGCGGCGCAGCAGGTCGAGCCCGCGGTGGTAACCGGTGCGGGCGAAGGCGTAGGCGGCGACCACATCATGGTTGACAGGTTCCGCGGCGCCGGCGGCCCGGTCCAGGGCGGCTTCGGCCAGGGCTGCCCAGGCGATCGAGGCGGCGGGGTTGTCGGCCGCGACCCGCACCGGGTCGGTACCGGCGTCGAGCGCGTCCTCCGCCTCGTGTAGTTCAGGTAGGAGTACCGGTTGCGGTCCGAGCAGATCACCGAACGAGGTCATGGTCTTCATTGTGCACGGGTATCGGGAATGCTCGATAGGCTGGCCGTCTACGTCACATTCTGTTCGCCAGCAACGAGGGGTATAGGTGTCGCACCCGACCGACGACAAGGAACCGATCCGCTCCGAAGCCGACTCCGGCGCACCCGCGGGAAGCGACTCCGGCGCGGATTCTCCCGCCGCGGAGAAGCCGGAGACGACCGATACCGGATCGCATCCGTCGCGGGCAGCGGATGCGGCGACCGGCGATTCGGCCGGGGCGGACGCTCCCGACAAGGGAGCGACGGCCGCCGCCGGCTCGGACGAGGCCGGCGATTCCCCGACCGAGACCCTCGAGCGCGCGCCGAAGGAGCCGGGCGGCGACCCGGCGGACGATGATGCGAAAACAGAGGTCATCCGGTCGGGAACGGCCGCGGAGCTCGGAGGGTCGCCGGATACCACCCCCGACAGCGCCGAGGGCGAGCAGGTGGGCGCGGTGGAATCGGATCGCGACGCGGATGCGGATACCGAATCCGCGGTACCGGTCGCGGTGAACAGCTCCGGGCGGGACGAAAAGCCTGGCGAGACCTCGGCGAGCGACGGTACCGAAGTGGACGACACGGCGGCGGCCGCCGCCGGTGACGATTCACCCGGGGACGCGGAGTCCGCCGGGGAAGCCGGGATCGAGGCATCTCCCGACGCGGCCGAAGCGGTCCGGCCGGAAACCGGCGGTCCGGCCGGTAGCGGTTCGGAGAAGACCGGCGATGATTCGTCCGAGGACGTGACCACCGAAGTTTCCGCGGTGTCCGATGAGCAGGACGAGGTCGCCGAAGCTTCCGATTCAGCGGCCACGGCGTCCGCGGACGGTACCGCTGGGTCCGGCACGAAAGACGGTTCCGGGGCGACCGAGGCCGAATCCGGCGGTGGGAAGACCACCGGCGATACGGCGGTAGCGGCCGGAGCCCCCGTCGCGGAATCCGCTGACACGCGTGCGGAATCGGGCGGCGATACGACCGCAGCCGGTGCGTATTCCGGGAACTCCGAGCCCGCCGATGCCGCGGAGGAGGTCGTCGCCGGATCCGCCGCGTCGCGGGTAGCCGGAGGCGATGCCGCCGCCGAATTCGCGGTGAGCGAAGGCGAATCGAGCCCCGCCGACCCCCCGGAAAAGGAGTCCGGGGTTGATTCGGCCACCGGTGCCGTCGGCGGGGGAATCGCCGCGGAGGCGACGCCATCCGAGTCCGTCAGCGCTGTCGATGCCGACGCCGACGTTGGTGGTGGTGGTGGTGGTGCTGCTGCCGCCGACGTTGGTGGTGGTGCCGATGCCGATGCCGACGCTGATGGTGCTGCTGCTGCCGCCGCCGATGCTGGTGGTGCCGACGCCGCCGATGCTGGTGGTGCCGACGCCGCCGATGCTGGTGGTGCCGACGCCGCCGACGCTGATGGCACCGACGCCGCCGACGCTGATGGCACCGACGCCGCCGCTGGTGCTGCCGACTCCGACGACACTTCTGCAGACGCTGTCGGCACTGTTACCGCCGACGACGCGACAGGGACCGGTGACGCGGCCGCGGACGCCACGGTCGAACTGGAGGCCCCGGAAGCGGCGGGTGCCGAGGCGAGAACTGTGGTGATCCCCAAACCGCCGCGTCCGGAGGAGGCGCCGACCGAATCCATCTCGGTGCGCAAACCCGATCCGAATGCCACCGAACGCATCGATATGAACCAGGTGCGCAAAGCCGCTCGTCCGGGCCCGAAGCCGCCCGGCGGTCCGCAGAGCCCGCCCCGCACCGATCGAGTGGGCTCGGGTGGGCAGGGCCCGCTGTCGAAACCGCCCAGCACTCCCCGCCCGCAGTCGGGGCCGAAACGACCCGGCCCGCAGGCACCCAGCCGTCCGGATCAGCCCGCACCTCAGCGCCCGGGCGGGCCCGCGCCGCAACCGCAGGGCACCGCAGGCCCACAGGGCGCACCGCGACCGGGCGGTGGCCCCGGCCGACCGCAGGCCGGTGCCCAGCGACCCGGTAGCGCGCCGTCACCGGCGGATATCAAACCGACCGTTGCCGAACAGCGGGTCGCGCAGTCGCCGCAGTTCGGCGCACCCGGGCAGATCGCGCGACCACAGCGGGTGGCGCCGGCTGCCGCGCCGGTGTCCTCGGCGAACAATCGCAAATGGCTGATCGCGGCCGGTGCCGCGGTGGCGGTGGTGATCGCGCTGATCGCGATCGTGGCCGGTATCGGGTCCGGCGACGATTCCCCGCAGGCCCGGATCCGCACAGCGATCGGTGATTACACCGGCGCGCTGGAGAGCGGCGACCTGGCCGGTCTGCGTGAGGTGACCTGCGGCGGACTGCACGACTACTACCAGGGGTTGTCCGAGGAACAGTTCGCCGGTGTGCATCAGCAGGCCGTCGCCGAGGGCAGTATTCCGGACGTCACCGGCGTCGATGCCGTACAGATCACGGATCGGACCGCGTTGGCCCAGGTGAGTGTGCAGACCGAGGCCGACCCTCAGCAGACCACCCGGACCTTCGATCTGCAGGAGACCGACGGCGGCTGGAAGGTCTGCGATCCGCCGTCCGGTACTCCGTAACCGTTCGAGCGGCAGGAACACTCGGCGCACCGGCTCCGGCCCATGGTCGTACTCCCGCCGCCGCGCGTCCCGTTCGTACTGCGGTCCCGCTACCGCGGTACGAACGGGATTACGGCCGAAACAAAGGTCTTTCGCAATCGGGCAGTCCGCGTGAGGATGGTGGTATCACCTCGCTGCAAGGACTTTCGCTATGAGAACTCGAACACTGTCGACCCGCCTCGTGATCGCGGGATGCGCGCTGACCTTCCTCGCCGCGGCTCCGGCCGCCGCCGATACCCAGCAAGCGTCGAACCGGATCGAGGATTCCCATCCGCTGCCCGCCGACCGCGCGGAAAGTGAGCCCGAAGAAGACAGTAATCCCTACTACATCAGCTGTGCTCACGCCCGCCGTGAGACCGGCACTCCGCTACTGGGTGGACAGCCCGGCTACTCGCGGCAACTCGACGAGGACGGCGACGGCGTGGCCTGCGAGGTGGGGGAGTACTGAGCGCCCGCGCCGCGGTAGTGGTGGCAGTATCGGTGCCGGCGTGGGGAGTTCGCGGTACCGGCGGGTAATGCGGGCTTTACAGTAGAACTATCGCTCGGCCGATGATAGAACGGGCAACCGAGTTCGAAAAGATTCGCGCGACGCTCACCGGCCACGGCGGCGTGGTGCTCATCGGGGAGCCCGGCGTCGGCAAGACCACTTCGGCCCGCAAGGCCGCGACCACCGTCGGCGGCACTATTCGCTGGGTCGCGGGTACCAAATCGGCGCGCAGTGTTCCGCTCGGGTGTTCGCGCATATGGTCGGTGTGTTCACCGCGCACGACCCGTATCGGTTACGCTGGCCGCTCGTCGAACACCCCGGGGGATGTGGAGGTGCGCATGGTCACGAGATCCGCTGTTCGATTCGCCGCGCTGGCGGCGATGTGCGCCGGAACGCTCCTGCTCGGGGCGTGCTCGGACAACGAGGGCACCGCCGTACCGGTGGCCCCGGCCGCCGCCGCACAGCAGCAGCCGGAGACCCCGCAGGAACGTAACCTCCGGGTCCGCGACGAATTGGCCCGGCTGGGCTGCGATACCAACTCCTGTATTCAGACCTATTTCGCGTGCGAGGACGGTCTGCTCTCCGGGGAAGCGTGCGAGTTCTATCGCACCCACCCGCTGAAATAAACAACCGACCAGTCCAGTGAGAAAACTGGACTGGTCGGCTACCGGGGGTGCGCGCGTCCGGAGCCGGGTGCGCGAGATTTCAGGCCGCGTCCCGTTCCCGGTAGGAGCGGATGGCCTCCAGGTCGCGGTGCATCCGCTCGAGGTCGTACCGGTTCGCCGAGTCGTCGGCGACCGAACCCAGCGGTCGGTATCGTTCCAGCATTTCGGCGATTCGTGATTCGTGTACGACGTAGTCGTAGGCGAAGAAGCCGAACGTTCCCACTCCCACGAGTGCCACAAAGAGTGTCATGTCTTCAGCATCCGCCGACTGGACTTGCCGATAAAGAGCCAATCACCTAATACTGGACCTTATGGCGATAAGAGTGATCGGCGCGACAGGGCTGGCTCGCGATCTCGGGCACTGGCGCAACGGGGACGGAACC
Organism: Nocardia jinanensis; assembly: GCF_014645735.1. Taxonomy (GTDB): domain Bacteria; phylum Actinomycetota; class Actinomycetes; order Mycobacteriales; family Mycobacteriaceae; genus Nocardia; species Nocardia jinanensis. Next base: position 44,990 of record NZ_BMMH01000011.1, read on the forward strand.
GACGGAACTCCCCGCAAATCGGCCCGGCCCGCCTATCTCGCGCTGGCCGAGGGTATCCGCCTGTTGATCCACGACGGTCGCGCCCCGCTCGGTATCGCACTGCCCAGCGAACGCGATCTGGCCTCCACCCTCGGCGTCAGCCGGACCACCGTCACCTCGACCTACGCGCTCCTGCGCGAGCACGGCTACCTCATCACCCGGCAGGGCTCACGCAGCACCGTCGCGCTGCCGCCGGCTGTCGCGCACGACGGCACCAGAGCCGCCCGCGGCATCCTGGCCACCATGTCCACCGGCGCCGCGCCGGCCGTGGACCTGACCTACGCGGCGATGACCGCGCCCCCGGAGATGGAGGAGGCGTACTCGGTCGCGCTCCAGGGCATCCCGTCGTATCTGGGCACCCACGGAATGGATCCGGTAGGCATCCTGCCCCTGCGCGAAGCCCTGGCCCGCCGCTACACCGAACGCGGTCTGCCGACCAGTGCCGACCAGATCCTGGTGACACTGGGCGCCCAGCACGGACTCCGGCTGCTACTGAACGTGCTGGCCTCCACCGCCGGCCGGGTCCTCATCGACCATCCCACCTACCCCAATGCGATCGAGGCCATACGTGATGTGGGTGCGCGCCCGGTTCCGGTACCGCTGCGCCTGGAAGACCCGGCCGCCGCCTGGGATCTCGACGGCCTGCGCAGCGCCGCCCGGCAGACCGCCGCATCGCTGGCCTACCTGGTGCCCGACCACAACAACCCCACCGGCTTCCTGATGGACGACGCGGCCCGCGCCGAACTGGCCGCCATCGCCCGCGATACCCGGATGCTGCTGATCATCGACGAATCCATGGCCGATCTGACCCTCGGCACCACGCCGCCGGTCACGCCGGTCGCGGCATTCGCGAAGGGATCCGAGGTCGTCACCATCGGTTCGGCGTCCAAATCCTTCTGGGGTGGTCTGCGCGTCGGCTGGATCCGGACCTCGGAATCGCTGATCACCCGGCTGCTGGGGATCCGCGCCACCGTCGACCTGGGCACGCCGGTGATGGACCAGCTCGCCGCGGTCCATCTGCTCGAGAACGCCGACCCGATCCTCGATCGCCGGCGCGCGCAACTGCGCGGCCAGCGGGAGGCGCTACTGGAGGCGATGGCCGAAGAGCTGCCCGGCTGGTACGTATTGCCCGGAGTCGGTGGGATGTCGGTGTGGGCCCAACTGCCGACCCCGGTGTCGACGGCGCTGGCGGCCACCGCGCCGAATCACGGAGTGCTGCTGGCGGCGGGGCCGCGGTTCGGTGTCCAGGGTGCGTTCGAACGCTTTCTGCGGCTGCCCTACACCAGCCCCGAACCCGAACTGCGGCGCGCGGTGACCGCCATCGCGACGGCCTACGCGACACTGGGACCGCAGGCCGGCGATTCGCTCCAGCCGCTCACCTGCTACTGAGTTATCTGCCCCGCCTTCGGCGGGGCGGGGCGGGGCCCTATTAACCCCGGTTCTTCACTCCTTCGCTCAGTCGCTGCGCTCCTTCGCTACGTCGCTCCAGAACCGGGGCGGGCCCCGCCTACTGAGGTGGACCATCCGGAACAGACAGAAGGTGGGTGCGGGAGTGCGCCTGGGGCACCTGAGGAGGTTGACGACTCTGTAAGGGCTGGGTGGTCGCCGATCTGTGGACGGTCGACTGCGCGCTCGGTCGCCGCGCTCCTTCGCTTTCGCTCCGGAACCGGGGCGGGCCCCGCCTACTGAGGTGGGACCATCCGGAGTGGACGGAAGGTGGGTGCGGGAGTGCGCCTGGGGCACCTGAGGAGGTTGAC
>NZ_BMMH01000011.1:46921-268498 GCF_014645735.1 Nocardia jinanensis
CCGATCTGTGGACGGTCGACTGCGCGCGGACTCAGGCCGTTTGGGTGAGGTCCGCCGCCGCGCGGGCGATGGCGAGTTCCTCGTTCGTCGGCACCACCAGGACCTCTACCTTCGCGTCCGGCGGGGAGATCCGCCGCGCGGTGCGCTCCCGTGCCGTATTGCGGTCCGGGTCGACCGCGATACCGAACCGGGACAGCCCGGCGAGGGTGTCGGCGCGAACATCGGGGTTGTTCTCGCCGACGCCCGCCGTGAACGTGATCGCGTCGACCCCGCCGAGCTCGATCAGGTACGCGCCGAGGTAGTGGCGGAGGCGGTGTACGTACACGTCGTAGGCCAGTCGAGCCGCGGCATCGCCCGCGCCGATGAGCCGCCGCAACTCCCGGAAATCGTTGACCCCCGCCAGACCGCGCAGACCCGACCCGCGGTTGAGCAGACGATCGACGCCGTTGACGTCCATATGCGCGGTACGCATGAGATGGAGGATGATCCCGGGATCCAGGTCGCCCGAGCGGGTGCCCATGACCAGGCCCTCCAAGGGAGTCAGCCCCATACTCGTGTCCACCGGCTGCCCGCCGCGCAGCGCCGAGACCGAGGCGCCGTTACCGAGGTGGAAGACGATCTGGTCGATCGATTCGGGTGGGCGGTTCAGGAACTCGGCGACCCGGCCGGAGACGTATTCGTGCGAGGTGCCGTGGAATCCGTACCGGCGGATACCGTGCGCCGCCGCGACCTGCGCGTCGATGGCATAGGTCTTCGCGGCATCGGGCAGGCCGTGGAAGAACGCGGTATCGAATACCGCGACCTGCGGAATATCGGGCAACAGGGTGCGTACCGCCGCGATACCCCGTACGTTCGCCGGATTGTGCAGCGGCGCCAGCGCCGACAGTTCATCGATCGCGGCCAGCACCCGGGCGTCGACCAGCGTGGGCTCGTAGAACACCTCACCGCCGTGTACGACCCGGTGACCGACCGCGGTCACTCCGGCCGCGGTCAGGTCGTGGCCGGTATCGGCGAACTTCTCGAATGCCAGCCGCAACCCCGCTGTGTGGTCGGGAATCACGACCTGCTCGGTCAGGGTCCGGCCATCCGCGGTGTGTTCGATCGCACCGCCGTCCTCGCCGATCCGCTCCACCAGGCCCGCCGCCGCGATCGTGCCCGAATCCGGGTCCAGCAACTGATATTTGATCGAGGACGAACCGGAATTGACCACCAGCACCAGGTTGCCGCCCACTGCCGTCTCCCTTTCGCCGGACCGCGCCGCGGTCACTGGTCCTGCGCTTGAATGGCGGTGATGGCCACCGTGTTCACGATATCGGTGACCAGTGCGCCGCGGGACAGGTCGTTCACCGGTTTGCGCAACCCCTGTAGTACCGGCCCGATCGCGACCGCCCCCGCACTGCGCTGTACCGCCTTGTATGTGTTGTTACCGGTATTGAGGTCGGGGAAGACGAAAACGGTCGCCCGCCCGGCCACTTCGGAGCCGGGCAGTTTGGCGTCGGCGACCGTGGGTTCGATCGCCGCGTCGTATTGGATCGGTCCCTCGACCGGCAGCTCCGGCGCCCGCTCGCGGACCAGTCCCGTGGCCACCCGCACCTTGTCCACGTCCGCGCCGCTACCGGATTCGCCCGTCGAGTACGAGAGCATCGCCACGCGGGCGTCGATACCGAAGCGGGTCGCGGTCGCGGCCGACGAGACGGCTATATCGGCGAGCTGTTCGGAACTCGGGTCCGGGACCACCGCACAGTCGCCGTAGGCCAGCACCCGGTCGGCCAGGCACATGAGAAACACACTCGACACCGTCGAAACCCCGGGCACAGTTTTGATGATCTCGAACGAGGGCCGGATCGTATGCGCGGTGGTGTGCGCCGCCCCCGACACCATGCCGTCGGCGATACCGCGATGCACCATCATGGTGCCGAAGTACGAGATATCGGACACCGTCTCCCGCGCCCGCTCCAGCGTCATCCCTTTGTGCTTGCGTAGTTCGGTGTATTCGCGGGCGAAATCGTCGAGATGTTCGGAGGTCCGGGGGTCGAGCACCCGGGCATCGGTGATATCCACACCCAGCTCCGCGGCCCGGGCGCGGATCGCCGTCTCGTCGCCGAGGATGATCAGGTCCGCGATCTTGCGTTGCAGGACCCGCCCCGCCGCGCGCAGCACCCGGTCGTCGTCACCCTCGGGCAGCACGATCGTCTTACGGTCGGCCCGCGCGCGTTCGATCAGCTGGTATTCGAACATCTGCGGGGTCACCACGCTGGTCAGCGGGACCTCCAGCCGGCGCAGGAAATCCGCGGCATCGACACGGGTTTCCATCAGCGCCAGCGCCGTATCCACCTTGCGCGGATTGTGCGTCGACATCCGGCCGCGGGTGCGGTGCGCGACCCCGGCGGTCTCGTAGGTGCCCAGACCGGTGGTCAAGATGGGTAATCGCGGTTTCAGCCCGGTGATGAGCCGCGCGATCGCCGGATGCGGGAGCAACCCGCCGTTCATGATGATCCCGGCCAGCGACGGAAAACTCTCCGCCTCGTGCGCGTTCACCACACTGAGCAGAACATCGGAGCGGTCGCCGGGCGCGATGACCACCGCCCCGTCGTACAGACGCTCCAGAATGTGCTCGGCGGTCATGCCGCCGACCATCACCCCGAGTGCCTCCCGGTGCAGCAATTCGGGGTCGCCGCTGTACATATGGCCGTCCAGGGCCTCGCACAACTCCGCCATGGTGGGCGAGATCAGCAGCGGCACCTCGGGCAGGCTCCACGACGGCACCCCGAACGGTACGAGCGCCTCCCGCACGGTATCGAGTTCCCCGGGCGCGCAGCGATTGGCGATGATCGCCGCGAGTTGCGCGTGCTCGGACTTCAACTCGGCCGCGCACAATTCCACCAGTTGCTCGACCTCCTCGGCCGAACGCCGCGCCCCCCGCACCACCAGCAGCACCGGCGCCCCCAGATTCACCGCGATCCGGGCATTGAACCGCAGTTCGCTGGGACTGGCCACATCGGTGTAATCGCTGCCCACGATTACCACGGCGTCGCAGACAGCCGCGACCGCGTGGTACCGCTCCACGATCTCGGAGATCGCGGCGTCCGGATCGGCGTGCACCTGTTCGTAGCCGACGCCCACGGCCTGCTGGTATTCGATATCGACGGTGCTGTGTTCGAGCAGCAGCTCGAGAATGTAGTCGGGCTCGGTGGCCGACCGGGTGATCGGCCGGAACACCCCCACCCGCGCGGTGGTCGCACACAACATCTGCAGCACGCCGAGCGCCACGGTCGATTTACCGGTATCGCCCTCCGGCGATGCGATGTACACACTGGACGCAGCAACCTCGGCCATACGGTGAGTTTATGGTGCGCAGGTGCGCACGTGCGCGTGGGCGGGTCCAGGTGTCATCCTTCCGCGGAGGGCTGGGGCCGGCCGCGCCCGCTCCATAGGACTCCTCCGTTGTGCGCGGCGAACTCGACCGTGCGGTGCCGGAACCGGGCCGGTCAAGGGCTGTTGCCGAGCGCGGAGACGCTGTTCGTGGTCATCGCGGGAATCGAGGCCGTTGTGATGAACGATCGAAATTTTCTGCTGGTGACCCAGGACACCACGGCACCCTAAAGTCCGGATATCGTCGGATATCTCTCGGACTCACCGACCGGCCCGTTCGAATCGCCGGCGCTCCTGTATCAGGCGAAGGAATCGGGCCCGTCCGGATCGTCGCCTCGCTACCGGCTGCGTGCCCGATAGCCACCGCTATGGTGTACCGCCGAGGTTGCCTGCGGTATCCCGTTGGGGCGGATATCGCAGGCACCCGCCGTCCTTCCGCTTACCCCAGTTTCCGCAGCCGGGGGGCCAGGTCGCGCTGAAACAGGTCCAGGAAGCGTTTCTGGTCGTGGCCGGGTGCGTGGAAGACCAGGTGGTTCAGGCCCGCGTCGACGTACGGCTGCACCAGTTCGACCGCCTGGTCCGGGTCGCTGGCGACGACCCAGCGTTTGGCGATCTGTTCGATCGGGAGCGCGTCGGCCGCTTCTTCCATTTCGATCGGATCGTGGATGCTGTGCTTCTGTTCGGGGGTCAGCGACAGCGGTGCCCAGAAACGGGTGTTCTCGAGCGCGAGTTCGGGATCGGTGTCGTAGGAGATCTTGATCTCGATCATCCGGTCGATTGTGCTGACCTCACGGTCCACCTTCGCCGCGCCCTCCGCGACAGCCGGCATCAGCTTCTCCGTGTACAGGTCCATGCCCTTACCCGAGGTGCAGATGAAACCGTCGCCCGCGCGACCCGCGTACCGGGCCACCACCGGGCCGCCGGCGGCGATGTAGACCGGGATCCCGCCTTCGGGTACGTCGTAGATGGAGGCGCCGACCGTCTTGTAGTAGTTACCGTCGAAATCGGTCCGGGCGCCGGTCCACAGGGCGCGCATCAGATCCACCGATTCCCGCAGCCGCGCGAACCGCTCCTTGAACTCCGGCCATTCCCCCGAGTAGCCGGTGGCGATCTCGTTCAGGGCCTCGCCGGTGCCCACACCCAGCATCACCCGACCCGGATACAGGCAGCCCAGTGTCGCGAACGCCTGCGCGATCACGGCGGGGTTGTACCGGAAGGTGGGGGTGAGTACCGACGTACCGAGCAGGATCCGCTCGGTACGCTCACCCGCCGCGGCCAGCCAGGCCAGGGAGAACGGTGCGTGGCCGCCCTTGTGCCGCCACGGCTGGAAATGGTCGCTGACCGTGGCGCTGTCGAGGCCGTGTTCCTCGACCAGTACCGCCAGCTCTACCAGTTCACGGGGTCCGAATTGTTCCGCCGACGCTTTGTATCCGAGCTTCAGCTCACCCATTTGCGCCCACTCCTGTCGCGTTGTGGCCGGACCGTTTCCGGCCCGGATTCGACCCTAATAGGCGCAGTTGGGCCGAGCCCACCCGCAGCCCGCGAGTGACCGCGGCGAGCGCGCAGGTACGCCGTGGTGTCCGGTGGTCTCGTTCTCGGCTCGCGTTCGTCACTGCGGGCGCGGCATACCCACCCCTGGGCCCGCGAAGCGCAGAATCGATGAGTGAGCACAGACGACCGGATTCTGTCCTACCTCACCGATATGGACGGGGTGCTGGTGCACGAGGACCATATGGTCCCCGGCGCCGACGAATTCCTCGCCGAATTGCGGGCCGAGGAGATCCCGTTCCTGGTCTTGACCAACAACTCCATCCGCACCCCGCGCGATCTGCAGGCACGATTGCGGCAGACCGGGCTGGAGATCCCCGAGCATTCGATCTGGACCTCCGCCCTGGCCACGGCGAGCTTCCTCAACGAGCAGCGGCCGGGTGGGACCGCCTATGTGGTCGGTGAGTCCGGGTTGACCACCGCGCTGCACGAGATCGGTTATGTGCTGACCGAGGTGGACCCCGACTATGTGGTGCTGGGGGAGACCCGCACCTACTCGTTCGAGGCGATCACCACGGCGATCCGGCTGGTCGAGCGGGGTGCGCGGTTCATCGCCACCAACCCCGACCCGACCGGTCCGTCCCGCGACGGTGTACTACCCGCGACCGGTTCGGTGGCCGCCCTGATCACCCGCGCCACCGGCCGCGACCCCTACTACATCGGCAAGCCGAACCCGTTGATGATGCGTTCGGCGCTGCGCCGGATCAACGCCCACTCACAGACCAGCGTGATGATCGGCGACCGGATGGACACCGATGTGATCTCCGGGATGGAGGCCGGTATGCGCACCATCCTGGTGACCTCCGGTATCTCGACGAAGATGTCGGTCGAGCACTACCCCTACCGGCCGACCATGGTCCTGAACTCGGTGGCCGACCTGGCGGGGCGGGTACGGACCCCGTTCGCCGCCGAGTCGACCTCGCCGCACTGACCCGGGCTGCCCCCGATCCGTCCGTCCGAGTCCTGCCGGCGCCCGTCCTGGGTCAGGCCTGTCGGGACATATTGTCGTCGCCCTCCGTGCCTATGTCCCAGGTCGGCATCCGACCACGCGGCGCCGGAGGCGCCGCAGATCAACCCAGCGCGTGTTCCAGGTCGCCCAGCAGGTCTTCGATATCCTCGAGGCCGACCGAGATCCGCACGACACCGTCCGACAGCCCGATGCTCGCGCGGCCTTCCGGGCCCATCGCCCGGTGGGTGGTGGTCGCCGGGTGGGTGATGAGGGATTTCGCATCGCCCAGGTTGTTGGAGATATCGACGATCCGCAGCCTGTTCAGTACTTCGAAGGCGCGTTTCTTGGCGAGATCGGCGGCGGCCTCGAGTTCGAAGGTCACCACAGTGCCGCCGCCGCTCATTTGTTCGGTCGCCAGCGCGTATTGCGGGTGCGATTCCAGGAACGGATACCGGACCCAGCTCACCGCCGGATGCTCGTCGAGGTAGCGCGCGATCCGCAGCGCCGAATCGCTGGACTGCCGGACCCGCAGCGGCATGGTTTCCAGCCCTTTGAGCAGCGTCCAGGCGTTGAACGGGCTCAGCGCGGGTCCGGTGTGACGCATCAGCGTCTTCACCGGGCCCTCGATGTACTCCGATGTACCGAGGATCGCGCCGCCCAGCACCCGGCCCTGGCCGTCGATGTGTTTGGTGCCCGAGTAGACCACCACATCGGCGCCGAGTTCGAATCCACGCTGCAGCAGTGGGGTGGCGAACACATTGTCCAGGACCACCTTCGCACCCGCGGCGTGGGCCAGTTCGCAGACCTTGCGCACGTCGACCAGGGTCTGCATCGGGTTGGCCGGGGTTTCGAAGAACACCGCGGTGGTGGGCTCGGACAGGGCGGCTTCCCACTGGTCGAGGTCTTCACCGTCGACGAAAACCGTCTCCACACCCCAGCGGGGCAGGATCTCGTTGCACACCACGAAACAGGACCCGAACAGGCTGCGGGCGGCCACCAGCCGATCGCCCGCCTTCAGCAGAGCGCCGAGGGCGACGAAGACCGCCGCCATACCGCTGGCGGTCGCGAAACAGGCTTCGGCGCTGTCGAGCAGCCGCATCCGCTCCTGGAAGGTGGTCACCGTGGGGTTGCCGTAGCGGGAGTACACGTAGTGCGGATTGTCGCCGGTGAACGCGGCCTCGGCCGCTTCGGCGCTGGCGTAGACGAATCCGGAGTTCAGGTACAGGGCCTCGGAGGTTTCGTCGAACCCCGACCTGCTCAGGCCGCCGCGCACGCCCAGCGTCGCCGGGCCGACGCCTTCGGGTAGCGGACGTTCGAACGAGCCGCCGCCGATCACGACTGCCGCCAGGGGAGTCCCTGGGCCCGCCAGCCGGCGCCGCCGCGGTGTCCGAGTTCGTCCAGCGGACCCTCGAATCCCTCGCTGATGTTGTAGGCGGGTGCGATACCGGCCGCGGTCGCGGCGTCGGCGGCATGCGCCGAACGCTGACCGGAGCGACACAGGAAGAGGACGGGTGCGTCGGCGGGGTGGCCGGCCAGCGCGCTACGCAGTTGGTCGAGGAATTCGGTATTGCGGGCACCGGTACCGTCGACCCACTCCACCAGCAGGGTGGGCTTGGCGATCGGGCTGGTATCGGGTACTCCGACGAACTTCCACTCGGCTTCGGTCCGCACATCCACCAGGACTGCGTCCGGATTCTCGGTCAGCAGTTCCCATGCCTGCTGCGGGCCGATATCCCCTGCGTAACTCATACGTGGCACCTCCTACGAATCCGCACTTGCCGCATCCGATCGATGCGCGCCAGGTCGTCACCCGGAGCACCCCACCGCGGAGGAGGGTTGCCGACCAGCGAGCCGGGGCTTGGTACTGGTACTCATGACCCAATTCATGAGATTGCCCGGCCCGGCCCGGCCCTGTCAAACGTTGGTTGACGCTCCCGGCGGAATCATTCGACCGGCAGGTTGCACACCAGCCAGTCGCCGTCGGTGAGGAACAGCCACCAGGTCGCGGTCTTCTCCTCGCCCTCGACTTCGCTGGTCACCTCGATGGTCGCCGTATCGCCGTTGACCTGGACGGGGCCGAATCTCGCGATCTCGATGTCCTTCCCGGTCTCGCCGGGCTTCAGCTGCCCGGCCAGCGGTGAGCGCGCGGGAACGAAGCCGGGGCAGACCGCCTCGCGTGGCGGCTCCACCCCGTAGCGGCTGCTCGCCTCGGCGAACTCACGGACCGCTCCGGCGATCCGGTCGGAATCTGTGACATTTTTCTCAACGGGCGACACCAGTCCGGCGATCAGCACACCGCCCAGGACCAGGGCGGCAACCACCGCGGCCACGATGAACGGGGTGATCGAGCGCGGTGGTTCACCGTCGCCCGATTTCCCGGCCGCCTGCTCGTCGGCTCCTCCGGCATCGGTCATACCGACGATCATCCCTGGTCCCTGGATCGGTCCGTGCCCGGACCCCGATAGAATCACAGGGGAGGCGGGTACCACAGCACATCGCTACCCGCACAGACGTGGGACGACGAACGGCGACCAGCCGCCCGCGAACGACGCGATGTAGGTGCATATGGGCCGCGCGTCAAGTTAGCCTGAGCTAACAACAACGCCAGTGATTCTTTCGACCGATAAGGGTGCGCGTAACAGATGACCGAGCAGAAGGAAGCGAACCGCCCGCTTCGGATCGCGATCGTCGGGGCCGGACCGGCCGGTATCTATGCCGCTGACGCGTTGATGAAATCCGATGCAGACGTCTCGATCGACCTGTTCGAGCGGATGCCCGCCCCGTTCGGACTGATCCGCTACGGCGTCGCTCCGGACCATCCGCGGATCAAGGGAATCGTCACCGCCCTGCACAAGGTGCTGGACAAGGAGCAGGTGCGCCTGCTCGGCAATATCGACTACGGCACCGATATCACTCTGTCGGATCTGCGCCGCTTCTATGACGCGGTGATCTTCTCCACCGGCGCCAACGCCGACCGGGCGCTGCCGATCACGGGTATCGATCTGGACGGTTCCTACGGCGCGGCCGACTTCGTGTCCTGGTACGACGGCCATCCGGACGTGCCACGCACCTGGCCGCTGGACGCGGAGAAGGTAGCGGTCCTCGGCGTCGGCAATGTGGCGCTCGATGTGGCGCGCGTGCTGGCCAAGACCGGCGACGAACTGCTGCCGACCGAGATCCCGCCGAACGTGTACGAGGGACTGAAGCAGAACAAGGCCCTCGAGGTGCACGTGTTCGGCCGCCGCGGCCCGGCGCAGGCCAAATTCACCCCGCTGGAACTGCGCGAACTCGACCATTCGCCGACGATCGAGGTCATCGTCGATCCGGAGGACATCGACTACGACGAGGGTTCCGAGGCCGCGCGCCGCCACTCCAAGCAGGTCGATATGGTCGCCAATACCCTCGAGCAGTGGGCCATTCGCGATCAGGGCGAGCGCCCGCACAAGCTGTTCCTGCACTTCTTCGAATCCCCCGCCGAGATCCTGGGCTCCGACGGCAAGGTCGTGGGTCTGCGCACCGAACGCACCCAGCTCGACGGCACCGGCAATGTGAAGGGCACCGGCACGTTCCGGGAATGGGATGTGCAGGCGATCTACCGGGCCGTCGGCTACCTGTCCCAGAACATCTCGGAACTGCCCTTCGACGATCAGGCCGGTGTCATCCCGAACGAGGCCGGCCGGGTCCTGATCGACGAGAACGCCGACGGCCCCGCCCGCTACCTGCCCGGCACCTATGTGACCGGCTGGATCAAGCGCGGCCCGGTCGGGCTCATCGGCCACACCAAGGGCGATGCGAACGAAACGGTCGCCTGCCTCATCGACGACAGCGCGAATTTCGGCGCGGCCGAGAGCCCCGAGCCCGAAGCTGTGCTCGAATTCCTGGAGGGCCGGGGTATTCCGTTCACCACCTGGGCCGGCTGGTACCGGCTCGATGCGCACGAGCGGTCGCTGGGCGAACCCGAGGGCCGCGAGCGGGTCAAGGTCGTCGAGCGCGAGGATATGCTGCGCGCCAGCGAACCGAACAAGGTCTGATCGGTGGCCCGCTCCTCCCGGTCCATGGTTGGGAGGAGCAGGTGCCCCGGCATTTCAGGCATGCTGTAGCAGTGTTCGACGCCCATGTGCACATCATCGATCCGCGTTTTCCGCTGATCGAGAACGAAGGCTACCTACCGGAGCCCTATACCGTCGCCGACTACCGGCGGCGGATGACCCGGTTCCGGCCTTCCGGTGGTGCGGTGGTGAGCGCGTCGTTCCAGAGCAATGATCAGAGCTATCTGCGGGCCGCCCTGGCCGAACTCGGCCCCGGCTGGGTCGGGGTGACCCGGCTCGATCCCGACGCCTCCGACGCCGAGATCCTCGACCTGCACGAGGCCGGGGTGCGCGCGGTCCGGTTCAACCTCAAACGCGCGGCCGCCGATATCGCGAGCATGACCCGGCAGGCCCTGCGCGCTCATGAGCTGGCGGGCTGGCATGTGGAAATCTATGTGGACGGCCAGATGCTGGCCTCGCTACAGCCGGTGATCCTGAAACTGCCGAAGGTCTCGGTAGACCATCTCGGAATGTCCGAGGAGGGGATGTCGTATCTGCTGAACCTGGTCGATCGCGGTGCGCGGGTGAAGGCCACGGGCTTCGGCCGGGTCGATATGGATATCGCCACGGCGCTGCGCCGGATCCACGCCGTCAATCCGGAGGCGCTGATGTTCGGCAGTGATCTGCCCGGCACGCGGGCGGGGCGGCCGTTCCGGGAATCGGATGTGGAGCTGATCTGCGATGTGGTCGGCACCGATATGAACGCGGTTCTCGAGGACAACGCCCGCGCGTTCTACGGGTTGCCCGCCGTCGACCGCACCGCCGAGGACCCGACTCCGACTCTGCCGCTGTTCGTTCCACCACGCGAGGACAGGCCGGCGGTGCACGACGGGACGACCCGCCCGCTGCCGATCATCCATAAGCGCCCCGACCTTCGATAGTGCCCGAGCCGGGACGCCGCCCGGAACCTTCACGGTGGGCGAATATGCCGGCCGGGACCTGGTCGAACATATTCGTTACAAAGATCCGTTCGGGGGATAGCTGCGGTGGAGGCACGGATCGCGGGGGCGCCGAATCCGATCGAGAAGGCATTGTTGTCGGAGGAATTGCCTACATTGCGATACGAGTCGGCGGTGTGAACCTGTCGGCCGTGGGTGTGGTCGGCGGGTTCACGCCGCGATGGCGCCGATAACCCACACTCCGCTCGCCAGCAGCGCGCCCAGGAGTTCCACCAGGATCGAGAGTCCGACACCTTTGATCGCGTGTTTGCTCGACACCCAGGCCTGCCGGTTGTCCGGTAGGCGCTGGAGTTCGGAAAGGTAGACCCCGACAACGAAACCCACGAACAATCCGACCACGGGGATCACGAAGAACCCGGCGATACCGGCGATGCCGCCCAGCAGCAGCGTCCGGTTCGGTACGCCCGCTTCTTTCAATTTCTGCCCCGGCCAGGTGTATTTCACGACGCCTGAGATGACCAGCAGGACGGTGCTGATCGCCAGCACCGCCCACGCCGTCGTTCCGCCGGTGACGAACGCCCAGACGGCGATCGCCCCGAAGATCAAGATCACTCCCGGCAGAATCGGCACCACGATGCCCACCAGGCCGACCAGGATCACCAGGCCGACAACGATTTCTCCCCATACGCTCACCGCACCAAAGTAACCCGAATCGGACATCACCGCCGGATCGTGCGTACCCGTTCACCGCAGTGCGGGCGCGGCGTGTTCGCCGGACCCGGTGGATCTGGCGGATTTCGGGCAGGTCCGGCGGTGGATACCAGGGCGAAGGAGTGGTGACCTGCGGACTCGCGTCAGGACGGATTGCCGAGGCCCAGCGTGCGGGCGGTCAGGTCCAGTACGCCGGCGCGGTGGCGCCGACCCGCGATCATATCGGTGATCTCCGGACGCATGCTCGCGAAGATCGCCATGGCCAGGAACTCGGCGTCGGCATCGGGCGCCACCTGTGCGATCAGGTCGGCGAGGAGGGCGCGCCAGGGTGCCCAGCTGTTCGAATGGCAGCCGTCGGGCAGGGCGCGCATCAGCGGGGCCAATTCGATCGCGGTGAGATCGAAGACCGCCGCGACGACCGCCAGGATCCGATCGCCCACGGGCTCCGCGGCATCCGCCGCGAGGGCGCGGACGGTCTCCCAGCTCCGGCTGGTCCGGTCCTCGACCAGCGCGCGGATGAGTCCTTCGCGGTCGGTGAATCGGCGGAACAGCGTGCCCTTGCCGACCCCGGTGGCCGCCGCGATGTCGTCCATGGAGATGTTGTCGCGTTTCTCGTCGCAGATCAGACGCCCGGCCACGGTCAGGATCGCGGCGCGATTGCGTTCGGCGTCGGCACGCACCAGGACTCCTCCTGTTGACAGAAACGGACTGTTGGTCCGTATCATACAGATGACTAAGCGGACTATCGGTCCGGAACGAGAGGTGGAGTCCAGTGCGTGCAGTTCGATATCACGAATACGGAGCGCCGGAGGTGCTGCGCGTCGAAGAGGTCGAGGATCCGGTGCCGGGAGAGGGTGAGCTGCTCGTCCGGGCGACGGCCACCGGTGTCAACTACTTCGAAGTGCAGGTGCGCGCCGGCGTCGTGCCGGATCCGCTCGACTCGCCCTTGCCGCATATTCCGGGTATCGAAGTGGCCGGCACTGTGATCGCCGCCGGTCCCGGCGTCGGACGACACCGGATCGGCGAGCGGGTGGTCGGAACCGTCGCTGCTGGAAGCTATGCCGAATTGGTGGTCGTTCCCGCGGCGGCCGCCGCTCCGCTCGACGAACGGCTCGGCGAACACCGGGCGCTCGCGCTGCTCGGACAGGGGGCGACGGCGGTGGGAGTGATCGAGACCGCCGATATCGGGCCCGGTGACACGGTTCTGGTGGAGGCGGCCGGTGGCGGTATCGGAACCCTGCTGGTGCAGTTGGCCAAACGGGCCGGTGCCCGGGTTGTGGCCGGCGCGAGTGGGGAAGCGAAACGCCGCGTGGCCGCCGACCTGGGTGCCGACACAACTGTGGACTACTCACGACCCGGTTGGGCCGAGGAGGTGGGGCCGGTAACGGTTGTTCTGGAAACCGTCGGAGGGCAGACAGCTCGCGACGCGTACGGTCTGCTCACCGCGCCCGGCGCCCGGATGGTCGTCTTCGGTTCCGCCAGCGGGAATCCGGTGGAGATCGGTTCGCAGCAGCTGCTTCCGGTCGGTGCCCCGCTGATCCCGTTCAGCCTCGGCTACCGTCCGCAACGATGGCCGGAACTGGTCCGTCGCGCCGAGGAATTGACCGTGCGCGGTGAACTCGATCCGGTCATCGGCGCCGTCCTGCCCCTCGCGGCGGCCGCGGCGGCCCACCGTGCATTCGAGGCCCGCACCGCGATCGGCAAGACCATCCTCACCCTCTGAATCCGGCCGGGTCGCTATCGCGCGGCCGTTCCGCGCTGAGAACGCCGACCGCCGGTGGTTCGCCGCCGGGGAGCCACCGGAGCTGATCGCCCACGGCACCGAACTCATGGCCCGGTCGCGCCGGGCGACCGGTTCGACTCTGGCGAACCCCGGTTGTTCCGCGCACACCGCCGGCGACCGGCCGGGAGCACGTTTCCGGAAGCCGGGACCGGTCGAGGCAGGCCATGATGAGCCGATCAGCAGACGAATGTGGAGGTAGCGATGCGGCCGGTGGTTCTGATCGTGGCGGTGATCCTGTTCGCGGCAATGGGTCTGTACGCGCTGGCGGCACCGGCGAAACCGACCGCGCCCTTCGGTATCCCGGTCACCACCGCGAGCGGACGCTCCGAGGTCCGCGCCGTGTACGGCGGGTTCGGGCTGGCGGTGGCCGGCGCCCTCGGCTGGGCGGCCGCGGGAACCGGTGAGTTGCGGCGGGGCGTGGTGCTGGCGGTCGCTGTCGCGCTCGCCGGGATGGCGGCCGGCCGGGCCCTGTCCCGGTTGTTCGACAGCTCGGTTCCGTTCTATCCGGTCTGGTTCTACTTCTGGGTGGAGGTGGTCGCGGCCGCCGCGCTGCTCGCGGTCGCTTGAGGTTCCCGGTGCGCGGGCCCGACGGGCTAACCGGCACCGGCGAGGACCCCGGCCCCGACGGCGATCAGCGCGATACCGACGAGCACATCGATGCGGCCGCGGACCCGACCGTCGGCGAACTTCCGCTGTAGCGCGGAGACCACGCTGGTCAGCGCCAGATACCAGGCTGCCACGACCGCGGCCGCGATGGCCGGGAACGCGATCGCGTCCGCCGCCCGCGCCCCGCCGGGCGGTACGAACGGCGGGATCAACGCGACGAAGAGGACCGCGGCCTTCGGATTGAGAATATTCGACAGGAACCCACGCCCGATATCGCCGACGCGGCTCGCGGCTCGCGGTCCGGACGCGGCGATATCGGGCGCGACGGCCGTGCGGCGGGCCGCGCGCAGGGAGCCGACACCCAGCCAGATCAGATACACCGCACCGGAGATCTCGACCACGCGGAACGCTGTCGCCGAAGTCTCCAGCAGTATCGACACCCCGGTGACGGCGGCGAGTACCCAGAGGAACATCCCGGCCGCCACGCCCAGCGTCGCCGCCGCCCCGGCGGCCCAACCGGTGAGCGCGCGGCCGGTGATCACGGCCATATCCGGGCCCGGCGAAACCGCGATGAACAGCATGACACCGGCGAACGCGGCGTATTGCGCCGGCGCCGAGGTCATTCGGTCTCCTACTTGGATGAGCGGCAGCCGACCGGCGTCACCATGAGCGGTCGGCAGGGCCGGGGTCCGGTATCAATTCTGACGTGGCAGGAGTTCGGTGACGAAACGATCCAGGAAGCCGTCCAGTGGTTTGCCGCCCGCCGGGACCACCACGAACTTGCTCAGTCCGGCTTCGAGATAGCCGTCGACCAGCCGGTGCAGCTCCGGCCAGCTGCCCGCGACCAGTTCGGCCGGGTCGGTTCCGGGGCGCTGGAGTGTGATCCCCGCCGATAGATCGGCCGGGATACCGTCCTCCGCCAGCAGCAGCGTGATCCCGAAATGATCGGCTTCGATTTCTCGCCCCGCCGTCGCGGCCTCGGCATGGATCGCCGCCACCCCCGCGGCAGCCTCGGCCGGGGTCAGGAAGCTGCCCAGCCAGCCGTCGCCGTACCGGCCGATGCGCCGGAACGCGGCGGGTGCGCGGCCGCCGAGCCAGATGTCCAGGGGCCGGGCCGGGCGTCTGCCCACCCGTGCGCCGCGCACCGTGAAATAGTCTCCTTCGAAATCCACATCGTCATCGCGGAGGACGGCGCGCAACAGCCGCAGGGATTCGTCGAATACTTCTCCGCGCCGCCCGGCCACGGGGAACAGATCGCGTTCCTGCGGAGTGGCCGGTTGCAACCCGAACACCGGAAGTACCCGTTTCGGTGCGAGCGCCGCCAGCGAGGCCAGCTGTTCGGCGACCAGGACGGGATGGCGGCCGGGCAGGATGGCCACCGACGTCCCGACCTTCAAGTGGGTTGTGCGCGATAGCGCGAACGCCATCCCGACGGTGGGATCCACAGCCGGTGCGTAGATCAGTTCGGAGAACCAGAGGGAATCGATCCCTTCGCCCTCCAGCCGGTCCACGAGCTCCGGCAGATTCTCCGGTTCGCTGTTCGAGCCCGCACCGACGCCGAATCTAACTTTCATCTAGCCGCTCCTGGTCTGGACGAATTGCCCGTACTGCGACCCTACGGAATCCCGGCGAGCCGTGACGCCGAGGTGTCGCAGGACCTCGACCAGCCGCGGCCGCTGTTCCCGGCTTGTGCGCACGGCGGCGGCCGAGCGCATCGCCCGGAGTTCGAAATTCGTTACACATTCGGCCCATCCAGCTGTGAAACGGTCTCGAATACAAGATGGTATGTGTCATAGCTTCAAGCCATAACTGCTGCTAGGGCGTTGCTTTTGATTTCGTCTTCCGGCTGTCGGGGGCTTGGGTGAGAGCGCAACCGTAAGAGTCCGGGCGCTAGTCCGGACGGACAACGAAACCAGAGAAACGAGGATTTGAAATGGGACTGCTCGGTGGTCTGCTGGATCTCGTCGGTAGCGTCGTCACGAACCTCGCCGGTGTTGTCGGTGGCCTGGGCGGCGTGCTCTTCTGAGTAGGTCGTCCCGCCGTCGGATGCGCTCGTGATCACTGCACCTGACGAGCACTTCCGTTCGGGCGAATTCGATATGGGTGCCCGCTTCGGCCGATCGCTGCGAAGTGACGGCCGGGGCGGGTATTCCGGTGTAGCAACTCTTTTCGTGCCGGGCACTCCGATACGTCCCGGCGCATTCGCTTCGCTGTGAGGAGTTCAGTTGCTTCTGAGTGTTGTCGGCCAGCTCGTCGGCACGGTACTCGATCTCGTTATCGCGCTCCTCGTTCCGTAGCGGGTCCGCGCGAGGTCGATTGCCGTACGGCGCCGTCCGGGGCCGCGCCGTTCCGATGAATCCGGAGGTCTGGATGAGCCGCGCCCGCACGGTGTTCGAACGAGTGGTCTGCGCTGTCGCCGGCGCGGTGACCGTATCGGTCGCCACGCTCGCGGTCGGGCCACCCGCGGTCGCCAGGGCCCAGGACGGTGTCGAGGCGGCGTTGGCGGAGGCCGGGGGTTGCCCCGGCCTTTTCGTTCTCGGGGTACAGGGAACCGGGCAGTCCACCCCGAATTCCCCGGTCGCCGCGGATGTCGGCCTGCTGTCGCTGGTACTGGGCCCGTTGACCGAGATGTTGAGCGGGCCCGCGGTGGGCCGCGCCTATGTTCCCTACCTGGCCGGTTTCGGCGGCGCGCTGCCCGGAGCCACTCCGGCACCGTATTCCGTCTCGGCGGGTGAGGGATTGGGACGGCTCCGCGAGATGGCGGCCGAGGTCACCGAGCGCTGCCCGCGCTCCCAGCTGGGATTGATCGGTTACTCGCAGGGTGCGCATGTTGTTTCGATGTTCGCCCGCGAGGTCGGTACCGGCCTGGGTGCCGTTCCGGCCGACCGGATCGCGGCAGTGGCCCTACTGGCCGACCCGACCCGTGCGCCCGGGGCCGCGGTGTTCCCCGGACAGCCGGGAACGGGACGCCCGGAACCTGCCCCCGGCACAACGGGCGCGGAACTGGACGCCTTGCAGGAGTTTCCGCAGCATCCCGCGCCGGGCGGCGGAATCGGGCCACTGCGCGATATCGCCCCGGACTTCGGGGAACTCACCGGCCGGGTGGCCTCGCTGTGCCTGCCCGGGGACCTCGCTTGCGACGCGCCCACCGATGCGCCGCTGCTGCACATGGTGGTGAACATCCTCGGCCAGGCCGAACTCATCCCGTCGGATCCGGTGGCGGCGCTGGAGTCGATCGGCGACGGTTTCTCGTCGACTCTCGCGCGTACCGCGACCGCGGTCATCACCCATGATCTGCGCGGGTATTCGCTGGGCACACTGTCGTTGACGCCGGAGAAACCGCTCGGCGTCCGGTTGGCCGAGGCCGCGGACCCGCGTTCGGGTAGCGAACCGCAGGCCCGTGAGGCGCTGCTGAAATTGGGTACCAGCGCGCTCAACACACTACTGGCGATCATCGGTATCGCTCTCGAACCCGCCGAAGTCGCCGGAATCGCCACCGCTCCCGACCCGCTGACCGGTATCGAACGCGCCACCGACGCGCTCATCGACGCCGTCCGCCGCCCGCTGCCGCGGCGCACCGTGTTCAATCTGGTCAGTAAGACGTTCAACGCGCTCGGCCAATTGAGTGCCGAGAACGGTGAACTCCTCGACCCCACGCTGTGGCTGCGTTACGCCGATACCGTGCGTAAACACGGCGACTACTTCCACGCGGGCTACACCGCGGACGGTAAGCCCGCGGCCGACCTGGTACTGAAATGGTTCACGGCGGTGGCCGAGGATCTCGCCACCAACCGCATACCCGAACCCTCTCCGGCGCGGTCGGTTCCGTCCGTGCCCGCACCCGCCGATCCCGGCCCCGCACCCGCACCGCAGCAGCAGCCCGCGCCACAGTCGCCTGTGCCCGCCGCCGAGCCCGATATCCGCAATATCGCGGTCGGCGCGCAACCGTCTGCGCGGACGCGGGCCGTGGCCGACACCGCGTCGCACCGACCCGTGCCCGGCTCGGTCCCGTATCTGCTGGGGCTGGTGCTGCTGGCCGCGGTATCGGCCGGCGCGTGCAGTGCGATCAAGGTCGCGCAGCGCGTGCGCGGCCTATGGCTGGTGGTGGCGGCCGGTGCCAGCGATTGTCCGCCTTCGCCGCGACGACGGCCGCGTAACCGGGGTCGCGCATACGGCCCGCGGCGATCAGGGACTCGGCCTTGCGGCGATTGATCTCCGACCAAGGGCTCTTCGGCGTCCGGGGGGAGTAGCGCTGGAGGTAGTGGTCGGCGTCGAACGCGCGGCGGTGGCTGTCTATCCAGCCGTAGCAGAGGGCTACGTCGAGGGCTTCGGTGATGGTGATCGTGGGAGTGGGCGCGTTCTTCTTGGCGATCTTCAACCAGATCTCCGAGGCGGTGTCGTGATGGGTGGACAGCCACGTCTCGTAGTCCTCGGCCGTATCGAAAATGACGGCTCGGGTGTGGTCGACGGTGGGCATCTGTGGACCTCTTCCGACTGGTGTGTGATGGTCTGTCTCGATCCTCCAGCAATAAGTGCGCACCGAATGAGCACTTATCTCCGGCCGTCGCCGTAGCGTTCGACCAGTTCCGCGCCCAGGGTGGCGAGCTCGTCGCACACCGAATCCGGTGCCACGACCTCGGCGGTCGCACCCCAGCCCGCGAGTTGTTCGGCGATCGCGCGCGGGGTGTGCGCGGTGATCCGGACGCGGATACGGCCGTCGGGTGCGGGTCCGAGGATTTCGCAGTGCCGGCCGTGCCGGTCGCGCAGGACCGGGAGCAGGTGTTCGCCGATCAGCACGAGAGCGGAGGTGGTGGCGCGGCGCTGCTCCATCTCCTCGACGACTTCGGCCCAGACGGTGGACAGGTCGAGATCGGCGGGGCGGTGCGCCTCCTCGTCGATAGGGCCGGCGTGCAGGATGCGGTCCACACGGAAGGTCCGGCGGCCCTGTTCGGTTCCGGCCACCAGATACCAGATGGCGTCCTTGTCGACCAGGCCCCACGGATCGACTACGCGGTCGGTCGCCGAACCGTCCCGGCCCGGGTAGCGCAACGCGACACGGCGGCGCCGCACCACCGCCTGCTGCAACAGCCGGACCGTCTCGGGGAGTTCGCGCTCGGTGCGGCCCCAGCCGGCCGGATCGATCACTACCGCGTCGGCGGCGGCCTCGGCTTCGCCGCGGAAGGTCGCGGGGAGAGCACGCAGCAGTTTGCGCAGGGCCGAGCGCGCTTCCGGCACCGCTCCCGCGGACGGGCCGGTGAGCAGGAACAGCGCTCGCGCCTCGCCCGCGGTCAATCCACTCAGATCGGTGCGGGCGCCGCCGATCAACTGCCAGCCGCCGCCGCGCCCGGGTTGTGGGTACACCGGCACGCCGGCGGTGGAAAGTGCCTCCAGGTCGCGGCGCGCGGTCGCGACCGACACCTCGAGTTCGGTGGCGATCTCGGCGGCGGTGACCCGGCCGCGGGTCTGCATCAACAGCAGGGTGGCCACCAA
This sequence comes from Nocardia jinanensis, assembly GCF_014645735.1. Taxonomy (GTDB): domain Bacteria; phylum Actinomycetota; class Actinomycetes; order Mycobacteriales; family Mycobacteriaceae; genus Nocardia; species Nocardia jinanensis. The sequence continues at coordinate 66,368 of NZ_BMMH01000011.1, forward strand.
TCGATCTGCTCGCATAGCCCGATTCTTCGCTGGAAAGTGCTCAGAAGTTGAGTACTTTGCGCGCGAGGATGGTTACACCAGCTCGAAACCACGACCGAGGAGAACAACGATGCTGCGCGGAATGACGACCGTGAACTTCTACGCCGACGATCTGACGGCGGCCAAGGACTGGTACGAGGAGTTCCTCGGGACCCCGCCCTACTTCGCGGTGCCGGGGTACTACGAGTTCCGGGTCGGCGACTACGAGCACGAATTCGGTCTGATCGACAGTGCGCACAAGCCGAAGCGCGCCGAATCGGGACCGGGCGGTGCGGTGCTGTACTGGCATGTCGACGATCTGGCGGCCACCCACGAACGCTTGCTGGAACTGGGCGCCACCGAATACGAGCCGATCACCACCCGGGGGCCGGGTTTCGTCACCGGCTCGGTGGTGGATCCGTTCGGAAACGTGCTCGGCATCATGAGCAATGTCCACTATGTGGAGATCCTCGGCCGGAAATGACGCTTCGCGTGTGCCCCCGGGATAGTTGCGGGGCTCCCGATCAGAACAGTGTCGGTTCGCCGAAACCGGAGGTGCGTTCGATCGCCAGCAGTGTCGATTTCGTGCCGATCCCGCCCGGCGCCGAGAAACCGTGCAGTGAATGGTCGGCGGCCAGGACGCGATGGCAGGGCACGATGAGGGGGATCGGGTTGCTGCCGAGTGCCTGTCCGACGGCCTGTGCCGCCCCGGGCGCGTCGCAGCGTCGCGCTACCTCCCCGTAACTGAGTGTGTGTCCGGGATCGATGGCGCGGGTGACGGCGTACACCGCCCGGTGGAACACCGGGACTCCCGCGAGGTCGAGCGGTATCCGGCGGAGGTCGTCGAGGTCGCCGTCGAGGTGATCGCGGATACGGGCGATCGCCTCGGCCCGCGGGCCTTCGGTGGGGATCGGGATCGGGCGGGCGTCGCCGGTGAAACGGGAGAAGGCGGTGCCGGGCTCATGACCGGGCAGCTGGAAGCGGATCACGGCGTCCGCTCGCCACGCGATGGCGCAGCGGCCGATCGCGGTATCGAAATCCGTCGCGTCGAGGGGTGCGACCGTACTGTCCGGCATATCGACAGTCTGCTCGCAGCCACCGACAGATGGTGGGGCCGGATCGGACCGCACCGGCCCCGTGACTCGGAGCCGCTGTTGTCATACTGTCAATATGCCCGGCAGGGCAGACAATGGATCGACGACGAACCGAGGTAGGGCGTGAGTACACCATCCACCGCCACCAAGCAGGGCCCGCTCGCGGGCATTCGCGTGATCGAACTGGCCGGAATCGGGCCCGGGCCACATGCCGCGCTGCTGCTGGCCGATCTCGGCGCCGATGTGGTGCGGGTCCAGCGGGCCGGTCAGCTGCCCGGCGGCGCCGACCGTCCACAGCTGCGCGGCCGCACGATCGTGGAGGCCGACCTCAAGGCCCCGGCGGATATCGAGAAGGTACTCGCCCTGGTCGAGAAGGCCGACGTCTTCATCGAGGGATTCCGCCCCGGTGTCACCGAGCGGCTGGGCCTCGGCCCCGACGACCTGCTCGGCCGCAACCCGGGCCTGGTCTACGGCCGGATGACCGGCTGGGGTCAGGAGGGTCCGCTGTCCGACCGCGCCGGGCACGACATCAACTACATCAGCCTCACCGGCGTCCTGCACGCCATCGGCCGCAAGGGCGAACGACCGGTGCCCCCGCTGAACATGGTCGGTGATTTCGGCGGCGGTTCCATGTTCCTGGTGTTCGGCATCCTGGCAGCGCTGGTGGAACGTCAGAATTCCGGAAAGGGCCAGGTCATCGATGCTGCGATGGTCGACGGCACGCTCGCGCTGTCGAATATGATCTGGGCCTTCCGCGGCACCGGCGCCTGGTCCTCCGAACGCGGGACGAACCTGCTCGACACCGGTATGTCGTTCTACGACACCTACGAGACCTCCGACGGCAAATACATGGCGGTCGGCGCCATCGAGCCCCAGTTCTACGCCCAGCTGCTGGCCGGTCTGGAGATCGACCCCGAGGGTCTGCCCTTCCAGATGGACCCGGCCGGGCAGGACACGCTGAAGAAGCTGTTCACCGAGAAGTTCCGCAGCAAGACCCGCGACGAATGGGCCGAGATCTTCACCGGCACCGACGCCTGCGTGAGCCCGGTGCTCACCTTCGACGAGGCGAGCGGGAACGAACATATCGCCGCGCGTGGGTCGCTCATCGAGCTCGACAACGTCACTCAGCACGCTCCGGCGCCCCGCTTCTCCCGCACCCCGAACGGCGTACCCACCCCGCCGCCCACCGAGGCGACCCCGATCGACTCGATCTGGACGGACTGAACTCCGGCGGAGGGCCGGCGCCGACCGGCCTTCCGCCGGTCGCGCGGGTCGCCGGAGGTCGCGGGTAGGCGGCTACGGTTCGGGGAACAGCGCGAACGCGTCGAACCGGCGGCCCCGCAGCCGGGCCGCCGCCGGGGCGCCGCGAGGTACACCGGACAGATCGTAGAAGGTCGCGTTCGCCGAACCGGTGAACGTATCGCCGGCGACCTCCACATCGAATCGGACGATTCCCCGGCTCACCGACTCCGGATCCCGCCGGTCCACGGTGAACTCGACGAAGGCCCCGCGCACCCGCGCGCCGTCGGCACGCCAGGCACCCATGCCGTTGCTGTCGCTGGATATCCGGTTCCCGGAATCCGGATTCGATTGCAGCATGGTGCCGTCGGTGTGGAAGGTCATCACGTGGTATTCGAAGGGCGCGCCCTCCGCGACCACTTCCCACACTCCGGCGATACCGGACCCCTTCACGCCCCGCACACCCGGGCCAGCAGCTCGATCCCGTGATCGATCCGATCGACCGGTGCGCCGGCGAAACTGAGCCGCATCGCCGAATTCGGTGCTCCCTCGACGAAGAACGCGGAGCCGGGCAGGAACGCCACTCCGGATTCGAGCGCCGGCCCCAGGAGGGCATCGGTGTTCAGACCGGTCGGGCCCTCCAGCCACAGGAACATTCCGCCTTCCGGTTCGGTCCAGCGATATTCCCCGGGGAAATGCCGGGCCAGCGCGGCAGTCATCGTCCCGAGTTTCGCCGCGTACGATTTCGTCAGCAGATCGATATGGTCGGCCGCCGCGGGACCGGCCAGGAAGCGGGCCGCGATCGCCTGGGCGAATGCCGAGGTCTGCATATCGATCCCCTGTTTGAGGGCCAGCACGGAATCGACGAGTTCGCCCGGCAGCACCTCGATTCCGATCCGCAGGGCCGGGGCCAGCGTTTTCGACAGCGAGGTGATGTAGACCGTGTGGTCCGGCGCGAACGACCAGAAGGCCGGCACCGGGGTCCCGCGGTAACGCAGATCGGTGTACACATCGTCCTCGACCACCAGTACACCGTGGCGCACGACGATATCGGCGATCGCGGCCCGCCGGTCGGCGGACATGGTGCGTCCGGTCGGATTCTGGAAGGTGGGTAGCAGGTACACGAACGCGATATCGGGATCGGCCAGCGCCGCGTCCAACGCTCGCGGCAGCATGCCCTCGGCGTCGGATCCGACCTCGCGCACCTGTGCGCCGTGGCTGCGGAAAACCTTCACCGCCGGACCGTAGGTCGGCGCTTCCACCAGGACCACCGCGCCCGGTTCCAGCAGCGCCATGCACAAATTGTGCAGTGCCCCGGAACCACCCGTGGCGATATGTAACCGGTCCACCGGGCAGTCGATACCGCGGCCGGACAGCAGTTTCCGTGCCTGCTCCAGCAGCGGCGGGAAACCCCGGGTGACACCGTATTGCAGGGCGGTACTCCCGTATTCGGTCAAGACCTCGGCCGCCAGCGCCGCCACGGTATCGACCGGTAGGAGCGCGGGGTCGGGGGCGCCGACCGCGAACGAGATCACCTCCGGGCGGCGGGCCAGCGTCGCGAAGGCCTCGTCGATCGGGCCGCTGCGCACGGCGGGGCGGCGTCCGGCCCGCAGGATCGCGGTCATGCTGTGTCCTTTCCGGCTGCGGGGAGAGCTCGGCCGCTCACGCCGCGGCGCGCTCCCGCCACAACCGTGCCGCGATCTCGGCGGCGGCGGCGTCGAACTCCGGTGCCAGAATCAGGTCCTCGCTGAACTTCGGATCGGTGCGGATATCGAGGGCGACCAGATCGTCGGTGTCGCTCAAATTCACGGCGACGTGCACGACACCTGCCGGGATGTAGAGGAATTCATCGGGTCCGTGCTCGTGCGGCACCAGATCCGGGCCGACCAGCGTCGCGGCGCGCCCGCGCGTGCACACCACGATCGTCTCGGAGTGCGCGTGATAGTGCGCTAGCGAGATCTTGCCCGGCGGCATGTTGACCAAGCCCGCGGAGATCGCTCGGGCGCCACAGGTCTCGCTGGTGACGCAGGGAACCAGGAGTTGGTTCTGCGGGCCCACCACCTCCTGGATATCGGCGGCGGATACCACGCGGGCGGGGTTGACCAGGTCCTTCATTCGAACTGCTTTCGCTCGTGCGTCGGTCGAGGAGTGAAGCTACCGCCGGCGGCCCGGCGGACGGGTGGGCCGAAGTCGCCGCCGGTGGGAGGAGGTCGGCGGCCGGAGCGGCGCCGCACCCGGCCTCACGCCGAAGGCTACGACCGGCGGCGGTCCGGAGACATCCGCCGCGAGAACCGGGAATATGGGTACGTGCGGTGGCGGGGCCGGCCGGAACCCGGTGTCCGGGAACGGCGGAGCGCGCTGGTCAGAACCAGGTGGTGGGCCGGATGTAATTGGCCAGATCGACCAGTGCGTATCGGTGGCGGCGGCCGGGAGCCAGGCGCGCGAGTGTGCGCAGCCCGGACTCGGTGCCGTCGCGTAACGCGTGCTCGGTGAACGCGACTCCCATGATCGGCGGCCTGGGCCGCCGCGGGGTATTACCGGCCTGCAGCCAGGCCAGCGCGCTGCCCAGCACCATGACTCGCAGCTGTACGGCCCGGCGCTCGTCCGGAGGTAACGCTTCCACGCGTGCTGCCGCTTCGCGCAGCAGGTCTTCCGGCAGTTCGGCCACGGGTGCGCTGGTGAGCAGCAGAAGTACCACGGTCATCTTGGCGGTGGTGAAATAGCGGGAGGAGCCGGGTACCTCGTCCAGCGCGGTGACGGCCTCGCGGTGGCGGCCCGCGGCGGTGAGCAGCCGGGCCGAGCCGAACGCCGCACTCACCAAACCGTGATCGGTGCGCCAGGTGACGGCGTAGAAATTCTCGGCGTAATCACGCCAGGCCCGGGTCTCGTCCGGTTCCCAGTGCTGGAGCACGAGTTCTGCGGTGGCGGCCAGGGCCAGCTTCGGCGCCAATTCACCCGGTAGTACTCGGAGCACGGCGTCGAACGCGGAATAGGCTTTCTCGTAGTCCTTCTCGCGTAATCCCGCGATACCGGTGTACCAGTCGATACGCCAATCCCGCCGCCCCGGCTGCGGTATCGCGTCGAGCAATTCGGTGGCGTCGGTGACGCGGTCCAGGTCCAGCAGGATCCGTGCCTCGGCCAGGCGCAGTTCGCGTTCCAGATTCTCCGGTGCCGCGGCGGGATCCTCGGCGAGTTGCTCACGTGCCTCGTGCAGCGCGGCCAGCGCCTGGTCCGGATCCGATTGCAGGGTGTCGGTCAGCCGGGCGGCGGCCGGATCGGTGCGCGGTAGCAGCGGGATCGGCAGGGCGGCGGCGATATCGGCGGCCGAGAGCAGGGTGCCGCGGGCGATACCGTCGGCGTAGGCGTCGGTCTGGCCGATCAGTTCCTGGGCGCCGAACGCGCTGCGCTGTTTGCCGAAAACCATGGATCGGTGCGGCCGCTCCACGCCTGTATCGAGCGCCAGGATCTCCCGCAGCACTCCGGACAACTGGTCGGCCATGGCGCCGGCCGAGGGGAACCTGCGGTCCGGATCGGAATCGGTGGCGCACAGCAGCAGCCGGTGGAACGATTCGTAGCGGGTCAGGATCGGTTCGTCCTCGGGTGTGGGCAAACCGTCTCGGTAGGCGCCGTGCTCGGTGGGCATGTTCAGGGTGAGTACGGCGAGCGTGCGGCCGACCGTGTAGATATCGGAGGCGATCGTAGGACCGGTCCGGGCGATCTCGGGCGCCTGGAAACCACGGGTACCGTACAGGTTCCCGTAGGCCTCCACCGGCGCCACCGCCCCCAGATCGAGCAGTTTGACCTGATCCTCGGTGACCATGATGTTGTCGGGCTTGAGGTCGTTGTAGGTGAGCCCGGTCGCGTGCAGATAGTCCAGTGCGGGCAGCACTTCCAGGATGTAGGCGATGGCCTGGGCCACCGGGATCCGTTCGGGGCGTTGGTGGTCGTCGAGCATGCTGCGCAGGGACCGGCCGCCCACGTACTCCATCACGATGAACCCGATCGGTTCCCCGCCGGGCGGCAGGTGCTCGACGAAATTGTGGATCTTCACGATGCCGGGATGGGCGACCTCGGCCAGGAATTCCCGCTCCGCCACGGCGACGGCCTGCGCCTCGATATCGTCCGCGTGCAGCAGCCCCTTGAGCACCACCCAGCGGTCGCTGACATTGCGGTCGACGGCCAGATAGATCCAGCCCAGCCCGCCGTGCGCGAGACAACCCTGGACCTCGTACTGTCCGGCCACCATGTCTCCGGGGCTCAGCGTCGGACGGAAATCGTAGGCGGCATCGCAATTCGGGCAGATACCGCGCGTGCCGGCCGGACCGCGCGCACTCGCCCGGCCCACCGGTTTACCGCAGCGCCAGCAGAACCGTTTGCCTTCCGCGACGACCGGGTCGGCCAGCACCGCGGCGACCGGGTCGGCCGCTTCGACGGGCGGGATCTCGACCAGGCCCGCGACGAGGGTGCGCACCGTGGGCCGGGAACGGACGGTGCGGGAACTCCGGCCGGTACGCAGCTGGGAACCACTGCCGCGCCCCGAACTCTCGGTGGCTCCCGAGCCGGTTCCGGTATCGGCGAAGGGCGCGGCCGCCGCGGTACCCGGATACGCGGCGGTACCCGCGATCGCACCGGTGACCGGGGATGCTGTGGTTCCTGCCACCGCGGCGGTTGCCGGGGACGCGGTGGTTGCCGGGGACACGGCCGTTTCGGTGACTGCGGCGGTTACGGGACCCGCGTTGTGCCCGGGAGTGTCCTGTTCGCCGCGGGCGCGACCGGCGCCGAGTTGGGTGGCCGCACTCGGCCGACCGTCCGGCTGCCGGCTCCGGGTGGCATCGACCGCACGAGTCTGCGGCGGCTCCGGAGTATCACCGGAGCCGGACCGGGTGTCCGACTCGTCCGTCGCCAAGGCGATCAGTCCCGATAGACCGGCGGCGGAGGTCCGGGGGAGGGGCCGAGGGCCGACAGCCACGTGTTGTAGAGGCGATTCCAGGTACCGTCCGCGCGGATGCGATCGAGTGTGCCGTTGACGAAACGCACCAGATCCTCGTCCCCCTTGGGGATGCCGATCCCGTACGGTTCCTCGCTGATACTCGGGCCCACCAGTTCGGTGTAGGGGTCCTGTTCCTGGAGACCGGCCAGGATCGCGTCGTCGGTGCTCACCGCGTCCACCTGCCGCTGCTGCAGCACCACCAGACAATCCGCCCAGGTGGGCACGGTGAGAATGGACGCATCGGGCTGGATCTGGCTGATATGTTCCAGCGAGGTGGTGCTGCGGATCGTGCACACCCGTTTGTTCGCCAGATCCTTCAAACTGTTGATGCCGGAGTTCTGCATCGCCAGCACCCGCTGATGGGCCTTCAGGTACGTGGTGGAGAAGGCGACCCGCTCCAGTCGCGCACAGGTGATGGTCATGGTTTTGACGACCATATCCACCCGGTGCTCGATCAGCGCCGCCTCGCGCTCTTCCGAACTCAGACTGCGGTACTCGATCTTCTCGGGGTCGCCGAACAGGTCCCGGGCCACTTCGCGGGCGATATCGGCGTCGAAACCGACGATCACACCGCTCTCCGGGTCCCGGAAACTGAACAGGTTGCTACCGGTGTCCAAGCCGACCACCAGTCGGCCGCGGGCTCGGATACGGTCCAGCACCGGACCCGTCGCGCCAGGACCGGTGGGGCGCAGACCGGCGGTCGGGTCGCCGCAGTTGGTGGGATCGTCGGGCAGCGGTAGCGGGCCGTCGGCCTCCATCGCCGTCGCCTGTGCGGGTAGCGGCGGTTCGGCGTAGTCGCTGTGCGGTATCTCGCTGTGTGGGCCCGGGCCGGTCGCGCAGCCGGCGAGAAGCAGCGCGGTGCACACCACCCCGAACTGCAGCGGCCACGATCGTCGTGACGGCCGTCGACGGGCCGCCGGTCGGACCGGGTTTCGCGCAAACCTCATCGATACTCCCGCAGTCTTGGCCAGATGCCGAAGGCGATATACGCCGCGGCGGCGATACCGAGGATCAACGCACCTGGTGCCAGATAGTCGAGTACCCGGGCACTGTGGAAAATATTGCTACGCAGTGTCTCCCGGGTCTCGGTAATACCGTTGCCCAGCGCTTTGTCCAGGGATTCCACATGGGCGGTCGCGTTCTCGGCGCCCGGCGCGGTGGCGATCGTGGCCGCGCGGGTGAATTCACCGCGGTTGAGTGCCTCGTTCATCCGCTGATGCGCGGCCAGCCAGTGCAGCAGGGCGGCGCGCGCGTCGACGGTGGCCCGGTCTGTATGGCCGGCGAGCAATTCGTTGAGCCGGGTGATGTTGGCGTCGAACGCGTGATCGTAGTCGCCGGTGGTGTCGCGGCGCACCAGTTTCAGGGTTTCCGCCGAACGTGCCTGCTGCGCGAGGATGCGGCTCTCGGTGAGCCGGGCGGCGGGCACAGTACCGTCCGCGCGGCCGCTGGACATCGCCACCGACGAAACCGATCCGGCGATCACGGTCCACAGCATGAGGATCAGTAGCGCACCCGAGGCCAGCAGCAGGCCCGGATTGAAGGTCCGGCGCCAGTGCCGGGCCAGCAGCCGTTGTCCCCAGACGAGTGCGATCACGGCGACCGCGAGCAGGCATATGGCGAACCACGGCGGCCGTACGTGCCGGTCCTGGGCGCTGTCGACCGCGGCCGCGCGCCGCACATACAACTGTTCCGCCGCCGGAAGCAGCACCGTCTGCATCTGCGACGACGCCTCGCTCAGGTACGCCGCGCCGACCGGATGGCCTTCGCGGTTGTTCGCCCGCGCGGTCTCCACCAGTCCCGAGTACACGGGCAGTCCCGAGCCGATTCCCATTCGCTGCCCGGTGTCCTGGGCGTCGTCCCCGGACAGCGTGACCAGATCGGCGCCCGCTTCTCCCAGCGCCTGACTGTAGCGGTCGCGCACCTGCTCGGGTTCCAGGCCGCCGGAGATGAACGCCGTGGCCGCGGCGGCGTCGGCGACCGAGAGCGAGGTGTAGAGCCGATGTGCCGCGTTCGCATCGGGTTCGGTGTGGGCGAGCAGGATGTCGAGATCGCGCTGGCGGTCGTGCACAGCGCCCGCGGTGATCGCTCCCGACCCCACGCACAGCACGACCAGCAGCAGCCCCACCCCGAGCAGCCGGCCGGGGGAGGACTGCGCGAACAGGCGTATCCGTGCCGGATTCAACCACTTCCAGGCCCGCGTGATCCGGGGGCGGACGTGGCCCGCTCGCCCGCGGTCGGGCGCCGGTTCCGGGTGGGCCGGGTCGGGTTCGGTTACCACCCGATCCACCGCCAACCGCGTCATGTCCACCCTCCAACTCTGGGCGCCGTGTGTGCTGTATCGCTTCGCCGGTGCCGCGCGAGATCGCTCACACCGCTGCTATGAGCGTATTCGGTATTCTCCACGCGCGCGCCCCGACCTCCACAACGCCTCACCCACTCGGTGCGGTGGGGCAGGATGGAGGCAACGGTCGACGAGGGCGGTGCGAGATGCGTGGTGACGGTGACGGGTGGTCCATAAGCCCGGGTGGTGTGCGGCACTGGGGCCTGTTCGGCGCGGCCGGGTTGCTGCTGCGCGCCCCGCTCGGGACCGGCGGTTCGGCGGTGCTGTTGCAGCATCGCGCCTTGTGGAGCCACCAGGGCGGCACCTGGGCGCTGCCCGGCGGCGCCCGTGACAGCGACGAGAGCGCGGTGCACGCGGCGGTCCGGGAAGCCGACGAGGAGGCCGGGATCAAGGCCGCCGATATCCGGGTGCGCGCCGAACGGATCACCGCCGCCGCCCCGAGTGGCTGGACCTACACCACCGTGATCGCCGATGCCGGTAAACCGCTGCCGATATTCCCGAATATGGAGAGTGTGGAGCTGGCCTGGGTTCCGGAGGCCGAGGTGGATCAACGTCGGCTGCACGCCGGATTCGCCGATGCCTGGCCCGGGTTACGGGCCACGTTCGCCCGGATGGACCCGGGTGAGTGCACGGCGGCCGAAGCGGCGGAACTGGCCGCGACCCTGCCCCGCACGGTCGACCTGGGTGCGGAGTTCGTCTGGTTGCACGCCGAACCGGGCGGGCCGGGTGAGCGCGCGGTTCTGCTGAACCCCCCGTACCCGCCGGAGAATCCGGAACCCAGCGGATCCCCGAATCCGGTGGGCGAGGCGGGCGATCCGGGAGCGGGGCTCGGCGGGGTCGTCCCCGAGGATGCCCGGATACTGGGAATTCCGCGCAGCGCGGTGCTGGGTTCCGCGGGCTGAGATGGAAATCGTCACCGAGGAAGGCGCTCGCCCGGAACGGCCGTATGTGCTGCTCTCGGTAGCGGTGAGCGTCGACGGCTACATAGACGATACGGAGCCCGAACGCCTGCTCCTGTCCAACGAAGCCGATTTCGACCGCGTGGACGGTGTCCGGGCCTGGTCGGACGCGATCCTCGTCGGAGCCGAGACCGTGCGGCGCGACGATCCCCGGCTGATCGTGCGGGACGAGTCGCGTCGCGCGCAACGGGTCGCCGCGGGTCGTACGGAGTTCCCGCGGAAGGTCACGGTGACCGCGAGCGGTGACCTGGATCCGGAGGCGCGTTTCTGGCGTTACGGCACCGCCGAACACGCACCGCTCGTGTACACCACCGAGGCCGGCGCGCGACGGTTGCGCGACCGTCTCGCCGAACCGGCCGAGATCGTCGTGCTCGGCCCGGACCTCGAATTCGGGCCGCTGCTGGACGATCTCGGCGCCCGGGGCGTCGGGCGGCTCATGGTGGAAGGGGGTGGCCGGATCCATACCGCCTTCCTGGCCGGTGGATTGGCCGACGAGTTACAGCTCGCCATCGGTCCCACCCTCGTCGGAGACCCCGCCGCACCACGTTTTCTGCATCCCGCCCGTTTTCCGGGCGGCTCGACCCATCGGATGCGGCTGGTCGATATCGACCGGCTCGGTGATGTGGCAGTGTTGCGGTATCGACCCCAGGAGGCCCGGTGACCGAACCCGACCACCACTACTGGATGAACCGGGCGATCGATCTCTCCCGGCAGAGTCCGCGGGCCCCCGGTGCGTTTTCGGTGGGCGCGGTGATCGTCGCCGACGGTGCCGAGATCTCCACCGGCTACTCCCGGGAATCCGATCCGAAGGTGCACGCCGAGGAGTCCGCGCTGGACAAACTGGATCCGCGGGATCCACGGTTGCGCCGCGCCACCCTCTACAGCACCCTGGAGCCCTGTTCGGAGCGGGCGACCAAGACGCGGCCGCCGTGTACCGACCGTGTGCTCGGCGCCGGTATCCCGGTCGTGGTGATCGCCTGGCGGGAGCCGTCCACCTTCGTCGAGAACTGTGTGGGAGTCGAGAAGTTGCGGGAACGCGGGGTGCGGGTACTGGAACTCCCCGATCTGGCCGATGCCGCGATGGCCGTGAACCGTCATCTCGATCTGTCCTGAGCGATTCGTCACCGCAGGCAGGAGGGCCCGAACAGGGCTTTCAGCTCACCCATCAGCGCGGGCGAGGTGGTGACCCGGAAGCGCGGGTCCAGGGCGAGCAGCCGAGGGCCACGGGCACCGATCAGATCGATCCGGAGATCGGTGGGGCCGGGATGGCGCTGCAGGGTTTCGCGCAGGGCACGCACCGTACGCGGTGTGCAGGCCGCTACGGGCAAGGTGAGGGTGTGTGGCCGGCCGGACGTCGCACCGGTGAGGTCCGGGGTACTCACCTGATCGCCCAGCAGCGACTGTCGTCCGTCGCGGACACTGACCGTAGCGGTGACCACCACGACGGCGTCCTCGGTGAGATACCCGGTAGCCGTCGCGTAGGCGGCGGGGAAGAAGAGGATCTCGGTACCGGCCTCCAGATCCTCCAGGCGCACCACCGCCCAGGACTCGCCCTTGCGGGTGACCCGCCGGTCCACGGCGGCGATGATCCCGGCGAGCCGTATCCGGCGACCGTGTGGAACCCGGCCGTCGTGCAGGGCGGCGATCGGGGTATCGCCGGCGGCGCCCAGCGCGGTCGCGATCTCGTCGAGCGGATGCCCGGACACGTAGAGCCCGAGCATCTCCCGTTCGTAACCCAGCCGTTCGCGGGCCTCCCATTCCTCGTCGGGCACGGGCAGATCGAAAACAGATCCGTCGACATCCGGGTCGGCGGTGGCGCCGGAGAACAGATCGAACTGTCCCCGCGCGGCGGCCTTCTTGGTCACCGCCACCGCATCGATCGCCTCGGAGTGGATCGAGAACAGACCTTTGCGGGGATGGCCGAGCGATTCGAAAGCACCCGCTTTGATCAGTGATTCGATCACCTTCTTGCTGCACGCCACGGTGTCGGCCTTGGCCAGATAATCGGAGAACGCGGTGAAATCACCAGCCGACTCGCGCGCCCGGATCACCGCCCGCACCACCGGTTCCCCGACATTGCGGACGGCGCCCAGACCGAATCGGATATCGGGCCCGACACTGCTGAATGTGGCCGCCGACTGGTTCACATCGGGTGGTAGGACCCGGATACCGCGTTTCCGGCAATCGGCGAGATAGATCGCCGATTTGTCCTTGTCGTCGCCGACCGAGGTGAGCAGGGCGGCCATGAACTCGGCCGGATAATTGGCCTTCAGGTAGGCCGTCCAGTACATCACCAGGCTGTAACCGGCGGCATGGGATTTGTTGTACGCGTAACCGGCGAAGGGGAGTACCGCCTCCCACAGCGCGGTCACGGCTTCGTCGCGGTAGCCGTTGCCGCGCATACCGTCCCGGAAGTTCTCGAATTCCATGGCCAGTACTTCCGGTTTCTTCTTACCCATCGCGCGGCGCAGCAGATCGGCCTGCCCCAGGGAGTATCCGGCGACTTGCTGGGCGATCTGCATGATCTGCTCCTGATAGACGATCAGCGCATAGGTTTCGGCGAGGATCTCGCGCAGCGGTTCGTCGAGTTCGGGATGGATCGGCGTCACCGCCTCCCGCCCGTTCTTGCGATCGGCGTAGGCCCAGTGCGCCCCCACTCCCATCGGCCCGGGCCGGTACAGCGCGTTGGAGGCCACCAGATCGTTGAACTCGGTGGGCGTCATTCGCAGCAACAACTCACGCATCCCGGCCGAATCCATCTGGAAGACCCCGAGATTGTCGCCGCGCGCCAGCATGGCGTAGGTGGGTTCGTCGCCGAGACCCAGGGTGTCCAGGTCGATCTCGATACCACGGTTGCCGCGGATATTGTCCAGGCAGTCGCCGATCACGGTGAGCGTGCGCAGCCCCAGGAAATCCATTTTCAGCAGGCCCACGGCCTCACACGACGGATAGTCCCAGCCGGTGATGATCGCCCCGTCCTGCGGGCGTTTCCACAGCGGCACGATATCGAGCAGCGGTTCGCTGGACAAAATCACCGCGCAGGCGTGCACTCCGGCGCCGCGGACCATTCCCTCGAGCCCGACCGCGGTGTCGTAGATCCGGCGCATATCGGGATCGGTCTCGATGAGCGCCCGGACCTCCGCTGCCTCACCGTAGCGTTCGTGTGCGGTATCGGTGATCCCGGACACCGGAATATCCTTGGCGGCCACCGCGGGCGGTAGCGCCTTGGTGATCCGGTCGGCGAGCGCGAACCCGGGCTGACCGAACTGGACGCGGGCCGCGTCCTTGATCGCCGCCTTGGTCTTGATGGTGCCGAAGGTGATCACCTGGGCCACCTTGTCCGCGCCCCAGCGATCGGTGGCGTAGCGGATCATCTCGCCGCGGCGGCGGTCGTCGAAGTCGATATCGATATCGGGGGCCGACGGGCGTTCGGGGTTGAGGAATCGTTCGAACAGCAGACCGTGCTCGATAGGGTCGATATTGGTGATCGCCAGCGCGTAGGCCACCAGCGACCCGGCCGCCGAACCGCGTCCGGGACCGACCCGGATACCCACCTTGCGCGCATACGCCACCAGATCGCCGACCACCAGGAAATAGGCGGGAAAGCCCTTGTCGCGGATGATGTCCAGCTCGAATTCGGCGCGGTGCAGGTACTCGGTGGGAACGCCGTCCGGGAAACGCCAGCGCAGGCCCGCGTCCACCTCGCGGCGCAGCCAGCTGTCCTCGGAATGCCCCTCCGGAACCGGGAACACCGGCATCCGGTCCCGGAACTTCCAGATCTCGTCGTACGGTTCGATCCGCTCGGCGACAACGAGCGTGGTATCGCAGGCCCCGGGCACCTCGTCGTCCCATAGCGCCCGCATCTCCGCCGGGGACCTGAGGTAGAAACCGTCGCCGTCGAACCGGAACCGTGTCGGATCCGAGAGCGTTCTACCGGTCTGTACACACAACATCGCCTCGTGCGCCGCCGCCTGCTGCCGCAGCACATAGTGACAGTCGTTGGTGGCCAACGGCGTCAACCCGACCTTCTCGCCGACCGCGAGCAGATCCTCGCGGACCCGGCGTTCGATCGTCAGGCCGTGATCCATCACCTCGAGGAAGAAGTTCTCCGGGCCGAAGATGTCACGCCAGCGGCCCGCCGCCGCGTAGGCCGCGTCGAATTGTCCCAGGCGCAGCCGGGTCTGGACCTCGCCGGACGGGCAGCCCGTGGTGGCCAGTACCCCCTCGGCGTGCTCGGCGACGAGTTCGGCGTCCATCCGCGGCCATTTCCCCAGCTGGCCTTCGAAAGACGCCCGCGACGACAACCGGAAGAGGTTGCGCAGCCCGACGGCGTTCGCGGCGAACAGTGTCATGTGCAGGTACGCGCCGGAACCCGAGACATCGTCGGACTTCTGCCCGGGATCGCCCCAGAACACCCGCTTGCCGGAGAACCTGGATTCCGGCGCGACATAGGCCTCGATCCCGATGATCGGTTTCACCGGGGAACGCTGTGATACCCGGAAGAACTCCGCCGCCCCGTACATATTGCCGTGATCGGTCATCCCGACGGCCGGCATTCCCAGCCGCTCGGCCTCGGCGAACAACGGCCCCACCTTCGCCAGACCGTCGAGCATCGAGTATTCGGTGTGGTTGTGCAGATGTACGAAAGACGCATTGGTCATCGATAACCCCGTGCCGTCGAACCGGTCCGGAGGCGGTTCGGTTGTCGATCCGGCCGGGCCGATAAGGTCGTTTCGGCTACATATGACCAGCTCATATGTAGCGAGTCGAACAATCGGCACGAGAGTGGGAACAACCGATGGATGTATCAGGAGGTGGGGTGGGCGAGCTCGATCTGGCGACCGTGCGAGCTTTCGTCACCGTCGCCGACGAAGGTCAGTTCAGCGCGGCCGCGGCGCTGCTCGGGATCAGCCAGCAGGCGGTGTCCAAACGAATCGCGCGGCTGGAACACCGACTCGGTCTCGACCTCTTCCACCGGGTGCCCACCGGTGCCACTCTCACCGCGGCCGCCGCACGGTTCCTGCCGCACGCGCGGTCACTGCTCGCCGTAGCCGACGAAGCCGTGGCCACGGTGGTGCGGCAGCCGCGGCCGCTGCGGGTCGCGGTGCTGGGGGAGCGGGCGACCGAAATGCGGGCCATGCGGTACTACCTCGGGCGCCACCCCGATCGCGATACCGAGATCGTGCTGACCAACGCGTTCGTCACCTCCCGGGACGCCCTGGTCGCCGGGCGGGTCGACGCCGCCTTCGCCCGTGCCCACGGTGGCCCCCGCACATTGCCGGCGCGGATCGCGGCGATCCCGTTCCATCTGGACCTACTGCATCTGCTGGTCGGCAAGGATCATCCGCTGGCCGGTCATGCGGCGGTGCCGCTCGCCGAACTGGCCGGGGCCACGGTGTGGGTGCCCGGGACATCGGTGGAATCGGAATGGACCGACTACTACCGCGAACTGAGCCGGTACAGCGGGGTCGTGATCGACAGCAGCCGCCGGTCGGAACTGTTCCCCGATGTCGCCACCGGCCGTGGCCCGGCGCCGATCGCGATGGTGATCGAGCACATCGCCGATTCGGATACCCTCGCGACCTTCAGCGCCGACGGTTTCGAATCCCCGTGGCATCCGCATATCCGCCGGGTGCCCGTCGTCGACCCGACACCCGCCTACCCGCACGCGCTGTTGTGGGACGAAACCGACCCGCATCCGGGCATCGCGGATCTGGTCGAGTATTTCCGGGACAACTACAACCGCGACGTCGCGGCCGACTGCTGGATCCCCGAGATCGACCGGTCCCTGTTCGTACCCGCGTAGCAGCCACGACCAGAAACCTGCTCTGTCCTGCACCGTCCGCACCGAACCGCGCCGCCGGTGGGGCTGGTCCCCGGACACGCGGGCGTCCCGGCGGTGATCAGGCCGAACTGACCCGGTATATCCGCAGATCCTCCGGGACACCGCTCAGCGGCGCGGCGAAGAAACTGCGGCGGTAGGGCCGCGCGGTGTACCCGAGTTCGTCCAGCGTCTCCGGCTCCAGTGCGGCGAGCGTGGTCTCGGAGATCATCATCTTGCCGTTGCCACCCGCCTCCATCACCCGGGCGGCGATGGTGACGTCCACACCCAGCCAGTCGCCACCGATCTCCCGCGGTGAGCCGGTGTGCAGGCCGATCCGCATCCGGGGCCGATAGCTACCGGCGGTGATATCGGCGAGGTTGCGTTTCGCCGCGATCGCGGCCTGGACGGCCCGATCGGCGGACGGGAACACCGCCATCACGCCGTCGCCCATCCGTTTCACCACCTGACCGCCGCGTTCGGCGATCGGCGGTTCGATGGCCTTGGCTACTTTGCGGAGTAGATCCAGGGTGGCTTCGTCGCCCGCGGTGAGTGACCAGGAGGAGAACGAGACCAGATCCGTGAACATCACGGTCGTCTCCTCGGTGCCCTTGCCGCGGCCGAGCCGTTCGAGCATCGCTTGCCAGACCTGGAGTGCGCCGAAACCGATCTCCCGGGCGGCGCTGGGGTTGTCGCCGACCAAGCGGTCCGCGGCGCGCGCGACGGCCCGGGCGCCGCCGGGGCCGGTGACCGAGAGCGGATCGCCGAAAGCGGGGTCGCCGGGGAGTTGATGACGGGCCCGGCGCAGCACCTCGATCACGTCCGGACGCTGGTTCGCCGCATTCATCAGGGCGGACAGCGGGTGGACGCGCGGGCGGCCGGAGCCGACGGCCTCGCCGTTGTCGGGTACGGGGGTAAGCCCGATCCGGACCTTGTCCGCGGTCGCGTGGTCGGCGACCGGCGCGGCGGTGCTGTCGACCTCCGGCTCCGGTACGGCACGGCCGGAGGGCTTTTCGTTCACATCCCGAGCGTATCTCAGGGGGTCGGACGTGGGGGGAACGCTGAGAATCGTCACCTGTCGCCTCTCGATCGGAGGAATGCGGCACGCCGTTGGGTCCGCCGATGGAAAACGTGTGGTGCCTGCACCCGATCGTAGTGACGACCGGCGTTCTGCTGGTGAACGTATGGTTACAGATATTTGGCAACTCGCGAAGAGTCCGCTCGCTCGCCTCGCACCGATCACCGGGGTGAACAACCACACTGTGTGATCACGACCACCGGCCCGGCGCGTCGCCGCGCCGGGCCGGTGGTAAGTGCACTCCGACGACCGGGCAGTGGCCGCCGGCGTGCGGGGGCGCGCGAACCTCCCGACAAGGTCGTGCTACCCACAACCCGAGCGGCGAGGGAAGCGGCTCGGGTGGTTCTCGGTCAGGCGTCGCGCTTGTTGACCACCAACAGTGCGACGCCGGTGACGAGTGCGACGAAGGCGATGAAGTAGACGAGGCTGCCCCATACACCCCAGTGCCAGTTGCCCGACGCCATCGACTCATCCATCAGCGCGAAGCGGCTCGCGTTCTGGAACGGCAGGAACGCGCTGATCTCACGTCCCACCTTACCCAGTGCGCCGACCAGCGGCTCGATGATCAGCTGCCAGAGCACGATCAGCGAGATGGCCGCGGCCGACTGCCGGACCAGCACACCGATACCGATGGCGAGCACAACATTGAGGAAGGCGAGGATCGGTATCGCGTACAGGGCGCGCCAGTTGTCCTCCAGGACCAGCGTCGACCCGGCATCCCCGGCGACAGCCTTGGCCACCGCGTACGCGGCGAACGCCAACACCGTGGTCAGCGCGGCCGCGTACAGGCCGACCAGGCCCGCTTTGGTACCGATCACCAGCAGGCGATTGGGCACCGCCTGGAAGGTGGTGCGAATGATGCCGAACCGGTACTCGCTGGTCACGGTCAGGGTGGCCATGATGGCGAGCACCATGACCCCGAACCCGCTGATCCCGAGGAAGGCAGTGTCGACGGTCAGGGCGGGCGCACCGGAAGCCTGAGGGTCGTCGGCGGCGATCCGGCCGATCAGCCCGAACAGGGCGGCGAAGCCGACGGCGAGGCCCACCACGATCAGTGAGCACCACCACGGCGAACGGGTCGAGGTGAGTTTGATGCGTTCCGCGGCGATCACACCCATTACTTGGTACCTCCGAGAACCTTGGGCTCGACCGGCTGCTGGGCGACTGCTCCCGGCGGAGCCGCCGCTACCTCGCCCGGCGGCCCGACCTCACCGTGATACTGGACATCCCCGCCGGTCATCCGCATGAACGCTTCCTCGAGCGAACCCCGCTGCGGGGCGAGTTCGAAGAGGGTGATGTGGTGTTCGCCCGCCAGCGCGCCGACAGCGTCGCTGGTGACCCCGTTCACCACCAGGGCCGCGCCGTCGGCGCTGCCCTCGTTCTGTTTCACGGTCATCCCGTTGGAGGTGAGCAGGCTGCGCAACTCGTCGAGCTGCGGACTGCGCACCCGCACCGAGGACTCCGACGCACGTTCGATGAAGTCCGAGGTCGTGGAATCGGAAATGAGCCGGCCGCGGCCGATGACCACCAGGTGATCGGCCGTCTGCGACATCTCCGACAGCAGATGGCTCGAAACCAGTACGGTGCGGCCCTCGGCCGCCAGCCGCTGCATGAACCGCCGGATCCAGAGGATGCCCTCCGGATCCAGGCCGTTGACCGGCTCGTCGAAGAGCAGGATCTTCGGATCGCCCAGCAGCGCCCCGGCCAGACCGAGCCGCTGCGACATACCGAGAGAGAAACCACCGGCCGATTTACCGGCGACCTCGGACAGGCCCACCAGCCGCAGCACCTCTTCGACCCGGGATTTCGGCAGCCCGTTCGAGGCTGCCATCCATTCCAGATGGGCCCGCGCCGAACGGTTGGGATGCACCCATTTCGCGTCCAGCAGCGCGCCGACCTCACGTAACGGGTGCTTCAGCTGCCCGTACGGTCTGCCGTTGACGAGCGCGCTGCCCGCGGTGGGGCGATCCAGGCCGAGGATCATGCGCATAGTGGTGGATTTACCGGCGCCGTTGGGTCCGAGGAAACCGGTGACCTGACCGGGTTTCACAGTGAAGGTCAGGTCCTGGACCGCGACGGTCTGCCCGTAATGCTTGGTCAAGCCCCGGACTTCGATCATGACGACCAGCATGCCCTATCCACGGCGTGCCCGCGTCGCCCGTTGGTCGCCATCGGCACTCATCCTGGAGGATGACCCGGCTCCGGCCCACCACCCACTCGCGGACGGTCGGGCCTCGGGGGATCTACCGCCCGGGGGAGGACGCCTGGGCCCAGAACCGCTTCGGGATGCGGCCCGCTTCCCGCGCCCGGTAACCGGCCCGCACCGCGTCGGCCATGGCCGCGGCCATCAGCGCCGGACGCTTGGCCCGAGTCACCGCGGTGGCCAGCAGGACCGCCGAGCAGCCGAGTTCCATGGCGAGTGCGGCGTCGCTGGCGGTCCCGATTCCGGCGTCCAGGATCACCGGCACCTGGGCGCGGCTCACGATCATCTCGATATTGTGCGGATTGCCGATACCCAGACCGGTACCGATCGGGGCGCCCAGCGGCATCACCGCCGCACAGCCCGCATCCTCGAGCCGCCGCGCCAGCGCGGGGTCGTCGTTGGTGTAGGGGAGCACGGTGAAACCGGCGTCCACCAGCTGTTCGGCGGCATCGATCAACTCGATCGGATCGGGCAGCAGGGTCCGGTCGTCCGCGATCACTTCGAGTTTCACCCAGTTGGTGTCCAGCGCCTCGGCCGCCAGCTGGGCGGTGAGGACCGCTTCGGCGGCGGTCCGGCAACCGGCGGTATTGGGCAGCGGCGTGATATCGAGCCGTTTCAGCAGGTCGAGCACGCCGGTACCGCCCGCGGCGTCGACGCGGCGCATGGCGACGGTGGTCAGTTCCGTACCGGAGGCCAGCAGGGCCTCTTCCAAGACGGTCAGATTCTCCGCGCCGCCGGTGCCCATGATCAGCCGGGAGCCGAATACACGGTCAGCGATACGCAGCGCTTCGTCAGCCACCTTGGACCGCCGTGAGTACATCGATCTCCCAGCCGCGACCCACCGGTTCTTCCCAGCGCGATTTGGGGAACACGGTGCCGTCGACCGCCAGGGCCACACCCTGGCACGGCAGCTCGAGGCGTTCGAGCAGTTCGCGCACCGTGAGCGGTTCGGCGAACTCGTGGTCTACCCCGTTCACCGTGACGCCGATCGGCACGGACGAGCCGTGCGCCGGCGACCCTTGTGTTGGCGACTGTGTCATCGACTACCTCCTGAGGGTGTGGATGCCGTGAACCGGTGCGGATCGGCGGCCGCGGCCTCGGCCAGCGGTTTCCCGCGGAGCTCGGCCACTACCGCGTCGGCGGTGAGCGCGCTGGTCAGCATGCCGTTGCGGCCGTGTCCGGTGGCCGCGACCACGCGGTCGGACAGCCGCCCGACGAGCGGAAGATTATCGGGCGAGCCGGGTCGCGACCCGGCCGCGGCCTCGGCCAGCTCGTACTCCCCGATACCGGGGAAGACGGTTTCGGCGTCGCCGATGAGATCGCGCACCCCGGCAACCGTGACCGCGGTATCGAAACCCGCCTCGTACTGGGTGGCGCCGAGCACCACACCGTCGGCGCGGGGCACGAAGTACACGGGCCGGCCGTGGACTCGGGCGCGCACGACCCGGGTGGGCGGGGGCTGTGCGCCGGGCCGGTGCCGCAGCCGCAGGATCTCCCCCTTCACCGGCCGGACCGGCAGGCCGGGCCATAGTTCGGCCGACGCCGCGCCCGCGGCCAGTACGACCTGCCGGTGATCGAGTTCGGCGAGGTCCCGGACCCGATCCGGGTGCACGGTCACCCCGGCCTCGGCCACCGCCTTGCGCAGTGCGGTCACCAGCCGGCGGTTGTCGACCGCCGGTTCGGTGGGAGCGAGCAGACCCGCGCGGACCGTACGGGCCAGTGCCGGTTCCAGCTCACGGACCCCGGCCCGGTCCAGTACCCGCAGTTCGTGTCCGCGCGCACCGACCCATTCGGCGACTGTTCGCAGATCGGCGGCGTCGGCGGTGTCCTGGGCGACGGTCAGGGTTTCGGCGGCGACGAAAACGTCCACACCGGTGACGGCCGCGAGCCGGGCCGCGAATCCGGGCCAGCGCGCCAGTGCGGCGGCGCCGAACTCCAGGACTTCGTCTTCACCGGGCCAGCCCTCCGACAGCGGTGCGAGCATGCCACCGGCCACCCATGAGGCGCCGGTACCCACCGCCGGATCGAACAGGGTGACCGTCCAACCCGCTTCCGCGGCCCGCCAGGCCACCGCCAGCCCGATCACGCCGCCGCCGACGACGGCCAGCGTCGCGCCGGTGGCCGGTTCGCTCACCTGTGCCACCTCCTCCGGGCGCCGCGGCGACATCGCATCGGGTCAGCGGTACCGCCGGATCGATGGAGCGGTGCCCGGCCACCTCGCGGGAGCGGCGCCCGGCCGTGTCGTACCGGTCGTTTCCGGCTCGCCGCCCGCGCCGTGCGCGCGGATGTTCGCACTACGTTCCACCTCCTGCAACTTCTCCACGTTAGCGCGGTTACCGTGGCAGTTGTGCAACCGTCCTCCGCTCGCCGACCGCTGCCCCCGCGCGACCGTCTCACGACCGCCCGGCTGTACCTGTGCACAGACGCCCGCCGGGAAAAGGGGGATCTGGCCGAGTTCGCGGAAGCGGCTCTGGCCGGTGGTGTCGATATCGTCCAGCTCCGCGACAAGGGGTCGCCCGGTGAGCAGCGGTACGGTCCACTCGAGGCCAAGGGCGAACTCGCGGCCCTCGCCGAACTGAAGGGGGCCGCCCGCCGGCACGGGGCGCTGCTCGCGGTGAACGACCGCGCCGATATCGCGCTGGCGGCGGGCGCCGATGTACTGCATCTGGGCCAGCAGGACCTGCCGCCCTGGTATGCCCGCAAAATTCTCGGTCCGGACGTGGTGATCGGGCG
This sequence comes from Nocardia jinanensis, assembly GCF_014645735.1. Lineage (GTDB taxonomy): Bacteria > Actinomycetota > Actinomycetes > Mycobacteriales > Mycobacteriaceae > Nocardia > Nocardia jinanensis. The sequence continues at coordinate 88,844 of NZ_BMMH01000011.1, forward strand.
GTCCACCCACGACCTGGATCAGGCCCGGCTGGCCGCGGGCGACGAGAACCTCGACTATTTCTGTACCGGCCCGGTGTGGGCCACACCCACCAAACCCGGGCGTACGCCCGCGGGTCTGGAACTGGTGCGCGGGACCGCGGAAGCGGAACCGACCCGCCCGTGGTTCGCCATCGGCGGTATCGACGCCGCGACCCTGCCCGAAGTGCTGGCGGCGGGCGCCGAACGTGTCGTGGTGGTCCGCGCGATCACCGCCGCCGACGATCCGGAAGCCGCGGCACGTGAGCTGAAGTCCGCGCTGTTGGCAGCCGATTGACCGGACGGGCCTGGTTTCGCGGGTCCAGCGGCCTGGTTCATCCTGCGTCGGCGCCGACGAAAGGGCTGTACCAGCCGTCGGGCCAGCCAGGTGCCCGACGATCTCGTTTCCGATCGTGGCGGACCAGCCGGCGAGCAGCTTCGGGCCGTCCTCGGCGGCGGTTGCGGGGGGCGGGCTGTAGACGACCACGCTCAGGCCGCTCTCGTCCGGCAGGGTCATGGTCTCCTGATCGAGTTCCAGCTCGCCGACGAGTGGATGGTTGAGGCGTTTCGTGCTCTCGCCGAAGGCGTGTACGTCATGGGATCCCCACATCACGCGGCCGAACCGCCCGCTGCCGGGCGCCCGGCGTCCAACCTCATCACCCGCCGAACCCTCGGCTGGGAACCCACTCAGCCCGGCCTGCTCGCCGATTTGGACAACGGCCATTACTTCCCCGGCAGGGGCCTGATCACTCGCCAAGCTGCGCACGCCTAGCCTCACGCACCGAACACATCTCAACCACGTCACTCACCCTCACCAATGCTGGACTCCGACACATCCCTGGAAATCGAAATCTGTTGGGAGAGAAGAGTAACGACTGTTCCACCCGCCATGTTGCTCCAAACCGACCGACGTGAACAGGGAGTGCGTAACGAACGTCTCACCCCCGCGAGCGTCGCGACCTCACCCCTGCGCAGTCCCGGCACCCCGTCGAGCGAACCCGGGCTGATCCGGAAGGAAGGCGCGCCGGCCGTGCCCGGCGCAGAGGGGCAGGGCCGACGCGTGTTCCGGCGGTGCCAGGTGAGGTGAGCGGTGGAGCCAGGTCGCATCCCCTGGCTCTGGTTCACCGCGATTTCCGGCCTGTCGCGCAGCGCGCCGTGCTCTGAGTGTTGACACTTTCGAGGCGCCGGAAACCTGCTCGGGTGGACCGGTTCACGGTCGCGGATCGTCACGGGCAGTGCGGTCCGGGACGGCCGGACAGCCCGCCCGCGTCAGGATCGGATTCTCAGAGTAGCCAGAGCACCGCGCCCGCTGCCGCGAGCACAGCGCAGATCCCCAGGCCGATGGACACCGGCCGGGCGGTCTTCCAGAGCGTGTAGGCACCGCCGATGAGGAATCCGGCGAGGGTGAACAGCAGAACTACGGCGACATCGGTGGACACAGAGCCCTATTGTGCCTGGTCTTCGCGCTGGTCCGGGCGGGGGCCCGAGCCTGGAAATTAACAAGCACGCGTGCTTGATTTTTTGCCGGTCGCCTGTGATGCTGGGGCGGTACGCGGACAGCCACGGGCGCATATCGGCGCCCCCGCCCGGTGCCGCGGTAGGAGGCGAAGCCGCTGATGAGTGGTCTGTCTGCCGATCCCGGCCTGATCCGGATCGGTAACTGTTCCGGGTTCTACGGCGACCGTTTCGGCGCGATGCGCGAAATGCTCGAGGGTGGGCAGCTCGATGTGCTGACCGGCGACTACCTCGCCGAACTGACCATGCTGATCCTGGGCCGCGACCGGATGAAGGATCCCGGCCTCGGCTATGCCAAGACCTTCCTGCGCCAGCTCGAGGATTGCCTCGGCCCGGCTCTGGAACGCAACGTCCGGATCGTCACCAACGCCGGCGGCCTGAATCCGGCCGCGCTGGCGGAGAAGGTGCGGGAACTGGCGGCCCGCCTCGGCCTCGAGGTCCGGGTCGGATATGTGGACGGCGACGATCTCACCGGCCGCGCCGCCGAGCTGGACCTCGGGTCGCCGCTCACCGCCAACGCCTATCTCGGAGCCTGGGGTATCGCCGAATGCCTGGAAGCGGGCGCGGATGTGGTGGTCACCGGCCGGGTCACCGACGCATCGGTCGTGGTGGGCCCCGCCGCCGCGCATTTCGGCTGGAAACGCACCGATTACAACCGGCTGGCCGGTGCGGTGGTGGCCGGTCATGTGATCGAGTGCGGCACCCAGGCCACCGGTGGCAATTTCGCGTTCTTCACCGAGCTCTCCGATCTCGGCCGGCCCGGGTTCCCGCTCGCGGAGATCCGCGCGGACGGTAGCAGTGTCATCACCAAACACGAGGGCACCGGCGGCGCGGTCACCGTCGATACGGTGGCGGCGCAGCTCATGTACGAGATCCAGGGCGCGCGCTATGCCGGGCCCGATGTCACCGCCCGGCTCGATACGGTCGAACTAGCGGCCGACGGGCCGGACCGGGTATCGATCCGGGGGGTCGAGGGGGAGCCGCCGCCACCGACGGTGAAAGTCTCACTGAACACTATCGGCGGATTCCGCAACGAGATGGAGTTCATCCTCACCGGACTCGATATCGAGGAGAAAGCCGCGCTGGCGCGGCGGCAACTGGAGTCCTGGTTGCCCGAGCGCCCGGCCGAGCTGGACTGGACTCTGGCGCGGCTGGACCGCCCCGACGCCGGAACCGAGGAACAGGCCAGCGCCCTGCTGCGCTGTGTGGTTCGCGACCCCGACCCGAACAAGGTGGGTCGCGCGTTCTCCAGCGTGGCCGTCGAACTCGCGCTGGCCAGCTATCCGGGATGCAGTTTCACCGCCCCGCCGGGGAACGGCTCACCCTACGGTGTCTACCGCCCGGGGTATGTCGACGCCGCCGAGGTCTCGCATGCGGCCCACCGCCCGGCCGGTTGTCAGGTACTGGTCGGGGGGCCGTCGGAGACGCGGGAACTGACCGAGGTACCGGAACCCGGGCTTCCCGAACCGCTTCCGTCCGGGCCCACCGAACGGGTGCCGCTCGGTGCGATCGCGCTCGCCCGCAGCGGCGACAAGGGTGGCGATGCGAATATCGGCGTCTGGGTGCGCACCGATGACCAATGGCGCTGGCTCGTCCACACTCTCACCGTCGACCGGCTGCGCGAACTGCTGCCCGAGACCGCGACGCTGGAGGTCACCCGGCATGTGCTGCCGAATCTGCGGGCCCTGAACTTCCTGATCTCCGGTCTGCTCGGTGCGGGCGTGGCCTATCAGGCCCGGTTCGATCCGCAGGCGAAGGGACTCGGCGAATGGCTGCGGTCCCGTTATCTCGACATACCGTTGGAGTTGCTGCCGTGAGCACTGTCTGGAATACGCCGGAGCGCCGGGAACTACGCACCACGGTGCGGGCGTTCGCCGAGCGCGAGATCCTGCCCCACCTCGACGATTGGGAACGCGACGGGGAGATCCCGCGGGAACTGCACAAGAAGGCCGGCGCGCTGGGGCTGCTGGGTATCCAGTTCCCCGAGGCCGTCGGCGGGGCCGGGGGCGACGGTATCGACGGCGCGATCGTCTGCGAGGAACTGCACTACGCGGGTGTCTCCGGCGGGCTGTTCGCTTCGCTGTTCACCTGCGGTATCGCCGTCCCGCATCTCATCGGCGCGGGAGACCCCGAACAGATCGCGCGCTGGGTGGAACCGACCCTGGCCGGGGAGAAGATCGGCTCACTGGCCATCACCGAACCCGGCGGCGGCTCCGATGTCGGCCATCTGACCACCACCGCCCGCCGCGACGGCGACCACTACATCGTCAACGGCGCGAAGACCTACATCACCTCCGGTTGCCGCGCCGATTTCGTGGTCACCGCGGTGCGCACCGGCGGCCCCGGAGCCGCCGGCGTCTCACTGCTGGTGGTCGAGAAGGACGCACCCGGTTTCACCGTCGGCCGGAAACTGGACAAGATGGGCTGGCGGGCCTCCGATACCGCGGAACTGTCCTACCAGGATGTGCGAGTTCCGGCGGCGAACCTGGTGGGGCCGGAGAATTCCGGTTTCCTGCAGATCGCGTCCGCGTTCGTCAGCGAGCGGGTGGGCCTCGCGGTGCAGGCGTATTCGAGCGCGCAACGCTGCCTGGACCTCACTCTGGACTGGGTGCGCACCCGCGAGACCTTCGGCCGCCCGCTCATCAGTCGCCAGGCCGTGCAGAACACCGTGACCGAGATGGCACGCCGGGTGGATATCGCCCGGGTGTACACCCGTGACGTGGCCGCTCGCGCCGCCGCCGGGGAAACCGATCTGATCGCCGAGGTGTGCTTCGCCAAGAACACTGCCGTCGAATCCGGTGAATGGGTCGCCAACCAGGCGGTGCAGTTGTTCGGCGGGCTCGGTTACATGCGGGAATCCGAGGTCGAGCGCCAGTACCGCGATATGCGGATTCTGGGCATCGGCGGCGGCACCACCGAAATCCTCACCGGCCTGGCCGCGAAACGATTGGGGTACCAGTCTTGACGACACTGCGCAGCACCCTCGATACCGGCACCGGTGACTACACCGCGGCGGCCGCGGCGATGACCGCCAAGCTCGCCGAGGTCGAGGCGGAATTCGGAAAGGTCATCGCGGGCGGCGGCCCGGACAAACTGGCCCGGCACCGCAAACGCGGCAAGCTCACCGCCCGGGAGCGGATCGAACTGCTCATCGACGAGGACTCCCCGTTCCTCGAACTGTGCCCGCTGGCGGCCTGGGGCAGCGAATTCCAGGTCGGCGCGAGCACGGTCGCCGGGATCGGTGTGGTCGAGGGCGTGGAATGCATGATCGTCGCGCCCGACCCCACCGTGCGCGGCGGTACCTCCAACCCCTGGACGCTGCGGAAAACGCTGCGGGTCAACGACATCATCCGGGAGAACCGGCTCCCGGTGATATCCCTGGTGGAATCCGGGGGCGCCGATCTGCCCACGCAGAAAGAGGTTTTCGTCCCCGGCGGGCGAATGTTCCGCGACCTCACCCAGGCCTCGGCGGCCGGGATCCCCACCATCGCCCTGGTCTTCGGCAACTCCACCGCGGGCGGTGCCTATATCCCCGGTATGTCCGATCATGTGGTGATGATCAAGGAACGCTCCAAGGTGTTCCTGGGTGGACCGCCGCTGGTGAAGATGGCCACCGGTGAGGAGTCCGACGACGAATCGCTCGGTGGTGCGGATATGCACGCGCGGGTCTCGGGCCTGGCCGACTACTACGCGCTCGACGAACAGGACGCCATCCGGATCGGCCGGCGCATCGTCAAACGGCTGAACTGGAAGAAACAGGGTCCCGCGCCCCGAGTCGCGGTGCTCGAACCGCTCTACGACCCCGGCGAGTTGCTGGGGATCGTCCCGCCCGACCTCAAGATCCCGTTCGATCCGCGCGAGGTGATCGCCCGGATCGTCGACGGTTCCGATTTCGACGAGTTCAAACCGCGTTACGGTTCCAGCCTGGTCACCGGCTGGGCAGACCTGCACGGGTATCCGGTGGGCATCCTCGCCAACGCCCGCGGTGTGCTGTTCTCCGAGGAATCGCAGAAGGCCACCCAGTTCATCCAGCTGGCCAACAAGACCAACACTCCACTGCTGTTCCTGCACAACACCACCGGCTACATGGTCGGTAAGGAATACGAGCAGAAGGGCATCATCAAACACGGTGCCCAGATGATCAACGCGGTATCCAATTCCAAGGTCCCGCACATCTCCGTCCTGATGGGCGCCTCCTACGGCGCCGGCCACTACGGCATGTGCGGCCGGGCCTACGACCCCCGATTCGTCTTCGCCTGGCCCAGCGCCAAATCCGCTGTGATGGGCGGGGCGCAGCTGGCCGGGGTGATCTCCATCGTCGGCCGCGCCTCCGCCGAGGCCCGCGGGCAGGCGTTCGACGAAGAGGCCGATGCCGGGATGCGCGCCATGGTAGAGGCTCAGATCGAGGCGGAATCGCTGGCGATGTTCATGTCCGGGCGGCTCTACGACGACGGGGTCATCGACCCGCGTGATACCCGCACAGTGCTGGGTATGGCCCTGTCGGCCATCCACACTGCTCCTGTCCAGGGCGCCGAATCCTTCGGCGTCTTCCGAATGTGAGGCCGGTCGTGTCGAATTCGCAGCAACTCATCACCAGTGTTCTGGTGGCCAATCGCGGTGAGATCGCGCGCCGGATCTTCGCCTCCTGCCGCCGGATGGGCCTGGGCACGGTCGCCGTGTACTCCGATGCCGACTCGGCTTCACCACATGTGGCCGAGGCGGACGCGGCGGTGCGCCTACCCGGGAACACCCCGGCACAGACCTATCTGCGCGCCGATCTGATCATCGCCGCCGCACAGGCCGCGGGCGCCGACGCCGTACATCCCGGCTACGGATTCCTCTCCGAGAACGCGGAATTCGCGCATGCGGTGGAAGCCGCCGGATTGGTCTGGATCGGGCCCCCGGCCACCGCCATCGAGGAGATGGGTTCCAAGGTGGCGGCCAAGAAGATGATGGATGCCGCCGGTGTGCCGGTGCTGGCCGAACTCGACCCGGACGAGGTCACCGAAGCTCAGCTGCCCGTGCTCATCAAAGCCTCCGCCGGTGGCGGCGGTCGCGGTATGCGCGTAGTACGCACCCTCGCCGAGCTTCCCGAACAGCTCGCCGGGGCCCGCCGGGAAGCCGAATCGGCGTTCGGCGATCCGACTGTCTTCTGTGAGCGCTACCTGGAGACCGGCCGCCATATCGAGGTGCAGGTGATGGCCGATACCCACGGCACCATCTGGGCCGTCGGCGAACGGGAATGCTCGATCCAGCGCCGCCACCAGAAGGTCGTCGAGGAAGCGCCCTCACCGCTGGTGGAACGGATCGATTCCGGTCTCGGGCCCGGGACGGGACCCGGAATGCGGGACCGGCTGTTCGACGCGGCCCGCCAGGCGTCGGCCGCCATCGGTTACACCGGCGCCGGCACGGTCGAATTCCTCGCCGACGAGGCCGGGCAGTTCTACTTCCTGGAGATGAACACCCGGCTACAGGTCGAACATCCGGTCACCGAATGCACCACCGGTCTCGATCTCGTCGCGCTCCAGCTCGAGATCGCCCAGGGTGCCCGGCTCGACCCCGAACCCCCGGCCATGCGCGGGCATTCCATCGAGGCGCGGCTCTACGCCGAGGACCCCGCACAGGACTGGCAGCCGCAGAGCGGCACCGTGCACCATATCGAGATCCCTTCGGTGATCACGGAATTCGATCTACCCGTGCGACCCGGCGTCCGGCTGGACTCCGGCGTGGTGGACGGCTCCGTGGTCGGTGTGCACTACGACCCCATGCTGGCCAAGGTCATCTCCTACGGCCGCACCCGCGACGAGGCCGCCCGGCTGCTGGCCGGGGCGTTGCAGCGGGCCCGGATCCACGGACTCGTCACCAACCGGGACCTGCTGGTCCGGGTGTTGCGTCATCCCGCGTTTCTCGCCGGTGACACCGATACCGCTTTCTTCGCCACTCACGGTCTGGACACGCTGGCCGCGCCCCTGCTCACCGCCGACGACGAGAAGCTCTCGATCATCGCGGCCGCGCTCGCCGAATCGGCCGCGAACCGGGCCGGGGCCGGTGTGGTCGCCGGTGTCCCGAGCGGCTGGCGCAATCTGCCTGCGCAATCCCAGCGCAAGTCCTACGAGAGTCGCCTCAGCGGCGTCCACGAGATCGACTACCGGTTCACCCGGACCGGTATCGAAGTAGCGGGTGTCGCGGGACTGGAGTTGATCACGGCCACCCCCGGCGAGGTGGTGCTGGCGGTGCCGGGGGCACACGGCCCGGTGCGGCGGCAGTTCGCCGTCGCCCGCTACGACGATCTCGTCTGCGTGGATTCGGCGCTCGGCCCGGTGACCGTGCGGCGGTTACCGCGTTTCACCGACCCGGCCGACCAGATCGCCACCGGTTCCCTGCTGGCTCCCATGCCGGGCAGTGTGATCCGGCTGGGCGCCACGGTCGGCAGCCCCGTCACCGCCGGGCAGCCGATCCTGTGGCTGGAGGCCATGAAGATGGAGCACACCGTCGCCGCTCCGGCGGACGGGGTGCTCAGTGCCGTCAATGTCGAGGTCGGCCAGCAGGTCGAGGTCGGCGCCGTTCTCGCCGTGGTGGATCCCGCCGCCCAAGACCAGGAGTGAGCAATGAGCTTCATCGAATCCGACGAACGCAAAGAGTTGCGGGTCGCCGTCGCCGCGTTGGCCACCAAGTACGGCTATCGCGACTACGTGCTGGCCAAGGCACGTAAGAGCGAGCCGCTCGACGAACTCTGGAACGAGGCGGGCAAGCTCGGCTTCCTCGGTGTGAACCTGCCGGAGGAATACGGGGGCGGCGGCGCCGGGATGTACGAACTGGCGCTGGTGATGGAAGAACTGTCCGCACAGGGCGCGGGCCTGCTGCTCATGGTGGTCTCACCCGCTATCTGCGGCACCATCATCACCAAGTACGGCACCGACGAGCAGAAGTCCGAATGGCTTCCGAAGCTCGCCGACGGTTCGGCCAAGATGGTGTTCGGTATCACCGAACCCGATGCCGGCTCCAATTCGCACAAGATCACCACCACCGCGCGCCGCGACGGTGACGACTGGTTGCTCACCGGCCGCAAGATCTTCATCTCCGGTGTCGACCAGGCCGAGGCCGTACTGATCGTGGCCCGCACCGAAGACCATAAGACGGGCAAGCTCGAGCCTGCCCTGTTCATCGTCCCCACCGACGCGCCCGGGTTCGAGAAGACCCCGCAGGACATGGACATCATCGAACCGGACCACCAGTTCACCCTGTTCCTCGACGATGTCCGGCTGCCGTCCACCGCGCTGGTCGGTAAAGAGGACGCCGCCCTCATGCAGCTGTTCGCGGGCCTGAATCCGGAGCGGATCATGGGCGCCGCCATGGCGGTCGGAGTCGGGCGCTACGCCATCGACCGGGCGGTCGAGTACGCCAAGGAGCGCACTGTCTGGAAGACCCCGATCGGTGCGCACCAGGGCATTTCGCATCCGCTCGCGCAGGTGAAGATCGAACTGGAACTGGCCCGGCTGATGATGCTCAAGGCCGCCACCCTCTACGACGCCGGCGACGAGATGGGCGCCGCCGAAGCCGCGAACATGGCCAAATACGCGGCCGCCGAGGCCAGTATCAAAGCCCTCGACCAGGCCATCCAGACCCATGGCGGTTCGGGCCTCACCTCGGAATACGGTCTGGCCGCGATGCTCGGCGCGGCCCGGATCGCGCGGGTGGCCCCGGTGAGCCGGGAAATGATCCTCAACTTCGTCGCCCAGCATTCACTGGGCCTGCCGAAGTCCTACTGAGCAGCCGGAGAGCCGGGGCCACGCGCCCCAGCCCGTCCAGAAAGGCAGGAGCGCCGTGACCGGAACCGAGACCCGGGTCGTCGACTACGCCGTCGAGGACGGGTTCGCCACCCTGACCCTCGACTCCCCGCACAACCGCAACGCCATCTCCGCCCGTCTGGTGGCCGAACTCCTGGAGGGCCTCGACCGCGCCGCCGCCGACCCACAGGTGCGGGGCGTGGTCTTGACACATACCGGCGCCACCTTTTGCGCGGGTGCGGATCTGAAGGAAGCGGTGGATGCCGATCTCGCCGCCGCCTCCGATATCCGCACCCAATGGATGGTGCGGCTGCTGCGCACCATCCTGGAACTCCCCAAACCCGTGATCGCCAGGGTGGACGGGAACGTGCGGGCCGGCGGTATGGGCCTGCTCGCGGCATGCGATATCGCCGTCGCGGGCCTGTCTAGCAGTTTCGCGCTCACCGAGGTCCGGCTCGGGCTGGCCCCGTTCGTCATCTCGCTGACCCTGCTGCCCAGGATGGCGCCTCGCGCCGCCGACCGGTATTTCCTGACCGGCGAGAAGTTCGACGCCGACACCGCCGAGCGGGTCGGCCTGATAACCCTGGCGACCAGCGACCCGGCCGCCCGGGTCGCCGAACTACTGGACGAACTGCGCAAGGGTTCCCCGCAGGGTCTCGCGGAGAGCAAACGACTCACCACCGCGCCGATCCTGGCCGAATTCGACCGCTCCGCCGACGAATTGGCGACCCGCTCGGGTAGCTTCTTCGGCACCGAGGAAGTGATCGAGGGTATGACCGCGTTCCTGCAACGCCGCCCACCGCGCTGGGCCGTCCCGGCCGCCGAATCGTCCTCGGCAGAATAGGCCGCTATGGCGACACCCCACGAACCCAAACAGGACCGCAGCCGGGCCACCCGGCAGCGGCTCCTCGAGGCGACCATCGACTGCCTGGCGGAAAAGGGCTGGGCAGCGGCCACGGTCGCAGTGGTCGCCGAACGGGCGGGGGTGTCGCGGGGCGCGGCCCAGCATCATTTCCCGACCCGCGAAGACCTGATCACCGCCGCCCTGACCTATATGTTCGACACCCGCACCGACCAGGCGGTATCGGCGGTGGTCGTCGAACCAGGTCTGGCCCGCACGGAAGCGGTGGTGGCCGGGCTGGTCGAGTCCTATACGAGCACGCTGTTCAAAGCCGCCCTCCAGGTCTGGACCCACGCCGCCGCCGACCCGGCACTACGCGAACGAATCGTTCCGCTGGAGGCCCGGTTCGGTCGCGGCGCCCACCGTCGCGCTGTCCGCGCGCTGGGGGTCGACGATTCGGATCCGGTCACCCACCACCTGGTCCAGGCCACCCTCGACCTGGCGCGCGGGCTGGGCCTGGCCGACGTCCTCACCGACGATTCGGCCCGCCGCAAGCAGATCGTGCACCAATGGGCGGTCACGTTGCACGAAGCCCTCGAAGCCCGACGGAACTGAATCGAGTAGCCCAGCGGCCCGGGCCGGCTCGGCCGGGGTGACCGATGTGGGCCAGGTGGCTCGGTCCGCAGCGGTAGGCCGACGGAGCTCGCTGAGGCCGTGTCGGCAGAAGTGCCGGCGGCGGTACCGCGAAGCCCCAGCGACTAGCATCATCGGTCCGCCGCAACTTACAGTGCCGGTGTGAGCACCCGATCAGCTGTGGCGCTAGCCGCGGAGACCGAAGCCGAACTCGACCGCTACCCCGACCAGCGCGGTGAGATCCTGCTCGAAGCCGCCGCGCTCTGGCACGACGCGGAAGAGCACGATCGCGCCATCGATCTGTTGACTCGAGCCGTCGCGCTCGGCGGCGAGGACGGCGGACTCGCCCGGGTGAGCATGGCCGAGGTGCTGTTCGATCTCGCTCACGACGCCGAAGCCTGGGCCCAACTCGATGCGCTACGGCAGGACCGGATCGCTTCACCTGCGCCGTATCACCTGGCTGCTGAACTTCTGGAAGAACGCGGCGATGACCAACAAGCCCTGACCTGGTTCAATATCGCTGTTTCTCGGCTGACCGATCAAGAAATGGCTGAACGAGAGACCGAATTCGGCTACTTGTCCTACGCCGACAACATCATTTCCGGTCGCCGCCGCGTCCGCGAAGCACTCGGCCTGCCCGCCGATGAACTCGACGGCTCGGTCTCGTCGGCCGCTGACCGCGCCGCGGAACTCGCCCGCGCGTTGACACCGCCGATACCGCCGCGTGAAATGCGAATCCTGTTCTGGCCCCGTGCTGAAATACCCCGCGCCCACGAAACCTGGCCACAACTGGTCGAAAACCTCGATACCGATACCTACGCCACCGGCCGGGAGAAAGAAAACCGCGAACTGGCCGATTCCGGCATCCCCCGCATCACCATGGTTCCGCTAACCGTCGCGAAACTCGTCGAATACGCCGCGCGCACCGGCGGCGATCCCACCGACTCCGAGACTCGCCAGGCCTGTATCGACGAGATCGTCAGCGAAGGCAAAGCGATCAGCTGGCCGCCCCCGCGCAACGCGCCGTGCTGGTGCGGATCAGCCACCAAATACAAGAAATGCTGCGGTCGGCCGACCCTCGGTTGAGGCACCTCGACCGCGGTGTGCCGTCGGATCCGGGCGGGGCTGACGGACTCACTTCGTAGATTTGAACCGAGTTTTCCGTCGGTCTATTCGGCGGCGTGATCGTGCGGCACACTCGGACGCGTGACGGCATTGATCGTAACGAGTGCTTCCAACCCCCTGAAATCGTCAGGGTTGGTCGTATAGAGGGGTAGGTCTTCTGCCACCGCAATCGACGCGATCATCAGGTCGGCGATACGCCGGCGCGGTTTGCGTCCGGCAGCGATTACGGACGCACATACGCGGCCATAGGCTCGTGCGGCTTCCGTGTCGAACGGGACCGGATCGAATTCGTGCTCGGCTCGCTGCAGAACATCCAGGCGCCGGGCTCGTTCGGAGTGCTCGTTGTAGCTGTTCTGCATGGCATTACCACGGACTTCGTGTGGCCCGGCTGATAATTCTGCCAGCGTGACGGCCGTGATCGCCATCTCGTCCGGGAGTTCTGCGGGGTCCAGCCAGCGACGCAGAATCATGATGTTGGTATCGATCAGTCCACGCGTACGAACCGGACGTTCAACGGTCATAGAGGTCGTCCAGATACTGGTCGGCGGTGGCGTCCTGGTCAGCACGGAAAGTATCGGGGTCGAGACCGGGTGCGGTTCGCGACATCGCCGCGAATTCCGCCCGTGGGACGAACCTGCGGCGACGGCGAAGCGGAACGAGTTCGCCGATCTGATGTCCGTCGCGGGTGACTGTGAACGCCTGCCCGTCTTGGACGGCGTCCATGATCTCCTTGGATCTGTTGCGAAGGTCCCGCTGCGTGATCTCGGGCTGACCGCTCATTTCCCCAGGTTAGCGCAGCGTGCCACTTGGCGCCACCAGGTGCCACGCAAGCTTGCTGCTCCAGTCGGACACAAATCGTCGCCTGGCGTCGTGGTGCGGCGTGCCGGTAGGGTCGGGAAAGTTGTTCGATCTTCAGGGGGATTCATGGCCGATCCGGCGGATTCCGTGTCGGCGATGCAGGTGGTACCGGACCATGTCCTCGACGCCGGCAGGTTCGTCCAGCTCACCGCCGACCAGCTGGTGAACGCGCTGCGCGATCTCGATGCCGATATCGACGGCGTGCTGGAGGTGTGGAAAGGTAACTCCGCCACCGCGTATCGGGTGGGCTGGGACGAGACCAAACAGGGTGCGGTCCAGGTCCTGGAGGCACTGGCGACCATTGCCGAACTGTTGGGTGTCACCACACAGACATTCGTGGAGCAGGACGATAGCAATTCGCAGAGCTATCCGTCTCTCAATCTCTGAACTATCAAGGGGGAAACGCCATGCCCGAACCATCCGAGGCTTTCCAGGTCGATCTCGACGAACTGGACAATCTCACCGCGCGTGCAGCGAATTTCATCGGCTTCCTCAATGACAGCCTCACGAGTCTCGAGCAGCGTATGGCCACAATGCACCAGGCCTGGTCCGGGGACGCGGCTATCGCCCAGGCCGATGCCTTCCGGCAGTGGTCTGCTGGGGCCACCGACGTTCGCGAAGGTGTCGACGCCATGCGTCAGGCCGCGGTCGACGCCCACACCCGCTACACCGATGCCATCCAGACCGTGCAGCGAATGTTCGGCCCACGGTAGCCCGAGCCGGTAGATGAACTTCATCAATGTTGATCCGGCCGTCTACTACGAGGCCGCCACGATCGTGAACCGCGCCGCGAGCGCGTTCTTCACCGCCTACGACCAGCATTTGCAGGCCATGAACGGTACCGGTGCCATGGCCGGCAGCGCCGGGCCCGGAAAGGATTGGGCGACCTCCTACGACCAGCAGGTCCGTGAAACCAACAATCTCGTCACCGCGATGATGCTCGCGCTGGACAAGTACGCCCGCGTCCTGAATCAGGCCGGCTACGTCTACGCGAGCAGTGACCACGACCCCAAGTCCGGAACCCCCGCGCCGCAGAAGCCGCCCGACCCGCCGTTGGCCTACGCCAGCTGTGCTATCCCGCCGCCATCTGCCGGTGGGCCGGGCAGCGGCTTGGTCGACGACGGTCTCGAACTCGCGAAGAAGATCGGTATCGACCTGCCGGTCCCCGACGGTGACACAGACAAACTGAACACTGCCGCCACCGTCTGGAACAGTCTGGCCCACGCCCAGGGCGCCACCAACCTGCCCGTGGAGCTGGGACGGGCGGCGGTGATGTTCCAGCAGGTCACAGCGCCCGAGGTGGCATCGATCGACGAGGATCTGCGGGCGATCAAAACCGCTGCCGAAGATCTGCTGGCGACCTTCGCCGATCTCGCTGCCGCGTGCGCGGCTCAGAAAACCGCGCACGACAACATGAAACAGCGGCTGCACGACCTGCTCGCCCAGTTCGCCGACGAACTGAAGAAGCAGATAGCCATTACTCTCGCGCTCGCTGTCGCCGCATCGGTGGTCAGTTTCGGAATCGGTGGCAGCGCTGTCGCGGCCATCCGCGCGGGCAAAGCTGTCGATCTCGTCAACGATCTCGTGAAAGCGCTGCGCGGCCTCGTTGCCGCGGCCGGCCTACGTACGGTGGTCGCCATTACCCGGGCCACGGGCGATACTCGCGCCAAGATCGAACGCATCCACGACCTTATAGAGGCCATCGAGGATACGGTCGAAGCCCTGGATAAACCGGAGCTGTGGGACCCCGATCATCGTCCCACGGGCGTCCCCGATGATTGGGTCTCCCGAACGGCGGACAACGGAAAAGGAGTGGTGTGGCAGAAGCCCGGCGCGGACCGAAATGCTGATTCTGTACGGGTCATGGAACCGACAAATAGATACCCCAATGGTTATGTACGATTCTATAATTCCGGCGGTCAGCCCATCAATCTCGATGGTAAGCCGGGACCTAACTCGGAAACGCACATAGCGATCAACCCGGACGGTACATATTCACTTCCGAAAGGATGGCAAGAATGATCGTTCCAACGCCCGCGCACCCGGTGCAATTGGTGCAACTGACTCCTGTGCTCGTACTTCGTGCGGGCGCGGATTTCGAGGTCCAGATCGAAAGTGAGGTCGGTATCGAAACGGCTGATCGGGTAACACATCGCTACTTGGTCGGGGCGATACCTGAAAATATTGGCCCGCAACTCACCGGGCTGCTTCGAGATGCGCAGGTGACTGCGGACGGAACACTGCGGTTGGAGTTCGATTCCGGAAGCTCGATCGAAGCCTTCTCTGATGCGGACTACGAGGCATGGAGTGTAGTTGGGGCCAACGGGTACAGAGTGGTGTGTATGCCGGGTGGGGAACTGGCTGTGTGGTCGACGGGGGAATAGCATTCGACGCAACTCGTCGTGTGATCATTCATGGATGCTGGTGATAGCGGGTGCTGGCAGGTTTGGGCGCCTGTGCAGCCGAGATCCATTTGGGATGGGTTTGATGAGCTATATCTTCGACATCGAAGACGTGACCGTGTGGAGTCCTGCTCTGCGGGTGGGAAAACTGTATGTGGGCATGGCTCGGGACCTGGCCGATTCGCTTGGAACCTCAATGGGAATTACTGTAATGGCATCCGATTTCTGGGAAATAGAACTCGACAATTTCGATTCATTCGTTCGGATGATGAATGCGGAATATTTCTCCAGTGAACATCCGGTACTCAAAGTTTTGGTCGGAGCAGTATTGGCGCCATCGATAATCCTGCTGGAACGTGGCGGCAACTCGATCGTTCCTCGCTCTGCGGAAGAACGGGAATTCTTCGACCGTGCTCATGAGCTGTCCATGCCTCAATGAGCATACGAGGGAGGTGATGGCTGGGTACCGTGCGTCCCGGCTCTGCCCGAGGAGATCCAGTGACCGATCCAGAAAATGATTCCACCGCACTGGAGACTGCGTTGTCGAACTCCCGGAGTCCGGACGGTCTCACACGAGACGCGGCTATCTTCGAACTTGCAAATTTCATCCATGAAGATAGTGCTGTAAGACGCCTGCACGAAATGCTGGACGAAGATATCGTCACGATGCAGGTCGATGCATCTGATGTTCTGGCCCGGCTGGGCGGGGTAAAGGGCCTGTTTCTCGTCTTGGATGAGATCGGGCGGCGACGTGACGACCCCGATGCGGACTACATTGCAAATTGGCTGTACGAGTTGGATGCCGGTGGGGATGTAGAAATACTGGAAATGATCGATCCGGTGAGCGGTGAGCTGTCGAATAACGGGATTTCGGCAACTGAGAAGGTTGCGAGGCCGTGAGTAGGAGGGGCGCAGCTACACCAGTTCCCCCGGCAGCAGGCCGAACAGCACGGTATCACGTCTGCCGTCCCGGAACGGGATATGCGACCGCAGCACTCCTTCGCGGAGGAATCCGCAACGCCGGGCGACCTGTTGCGATGCCGTGTTGTCGGGCGCGCAGGTCAGCTCGAGGCGTTGGACAGCAAGGCAGTCGAATGCCCAGCCGGCCAACAGACGCAGGGTTCGCGTGGCATTACCGCGACCCCGCGCTTCGGGTGCCAGCCAGTACCCGACTCCCAACCGTCCCTCGGACCTGACCGTGTCGTAGACGGACGCACCGCCCCATATCCGTCCGGTCTCCCTCGCGTCGACCACCGCCAGGCAGACCTCCTCTCCCCGCAATCGAGCCGGTTCCTCCTGCACGAAACGCTCCCGCACATGTCGCTCGGTCAACGGTTCGGTGAGTGGCCACGAGAAGCGAAGGCACAGCGGATCGGCGAACGCGCGGAACCGCTGCGGGATATCACCTGCGCGCCGGGGACGTAACAGGACCACGCCGTCGGTCAGGGGTGGGTCGGGGAGCGGGAGAGCTGGCACGGTCGGGGAGGGGAGGTCAGCTCTGCGTTCGTGGAGGGAACGGGGGAGCCGCAGCGCTCTGCCCGGTGAGGAACGACCAGACAACCTGCCAGACCAATTGAAAAGGGTCGTAGCTCATCGTCACCTTCTCCTGTGGTCATTGGTTCGTCGAGATCGCACCGCATCCGACGGTTTGCAAACAATAGCGGGCCGGCGGCCGAGTAAGGGTGCAGTGCGACGAGACGCAGTGATCCAGCGAAGGGCGCCCAGTGTCCCTGCGCGGCTTTGCGCCTAATGGATACGCACGACGGTGCGCATCCATTAGGCGGTTTCGAGCAGGCCGGTGCGCAGGTCGGTGGTCGGCCGCCAGCCGATACTGTTCCAGGTGTGGGTGAGGTTCGGGGACAACGGCGTCGGTCACCGCGCCCGGTGGCGTGGATTCCAGCCATCCGGTGCCGGCGAGCGCGATGGCTGTGCCGGCGAATTCGCTCAGTGGTAGCGCCGGACCTGCGATATCGAGCGGGCCCTGGATGCCGGTGTCGAGCATGCTGACCAGAGCATCGACGGTGTCGGTGATGTAGACGAAGGCCTGTGTCGGATTATCGGTGAGGTACAGAGTGAGGCGTCGGCAACGGGGTGCGGTCGGCCAGCGCCTCCAGCGTGGCGTGCAGTCCGTCGCGTGCCAGCATCGCCGGATAGATCCGCCACGACCCATACTTCGCCCCTGGCACCCGATTCCGCTACTCCAATACCAACTACATCGTGGCCGGCCTGCTGATCGAGCAGGTCACCGGTCGCTCTTACGGCACCGAGATCGCCGACCGTATCCTCGCCCCACTCGGGCTGACCTCCACCACGGTTCCCGGCAACGATCCTGGTCTCCCGCGGCCCGCTCTCGCCGCGTACCGCACCATCGACGGCGAGCGGACCGCGGTCACCGATATGAACCCCTCGTTGGACTGGGCGGCTGGTGAGATGGTGTCCACGACCGCCGGTCTCGAGAAGTTCTTCGCTGCCCTGCTGTCGGGTGAGTTGACCAGTCCGCACGCGCTGGCGCAGATGCGGAACACCGTTTCGATGGGTGGTATGGGTTTCTACTACGGCCTGGGCCTGCAACGCTTCGATCCGCCGTGCGGGGACTCGGTGTGGGGTCACGGCGGTGAACTACTCGGCTATGTCTCCTATGCTTTCCGGTCGGACCGGGGCCGTGCGATGACCATGGTCACAGCCTCCGCCGACAGTTCGAACGAGCTGTCGATGTTTGCGGTGGCCACCGCGGTGTACTGCTTGAAGTGACTCCGACGGCACTGTTGTCCAGCCGATCGGTGACGGGACATCCGGTATGGCGCACTGCTGTCGATGTGCCTCTGCGGTGTCCGAGCGAGGTGGGTGCTTCGGTCGGTCGGGGCGAATTCGGGTTCACCAACTCTGAGAGCAGTTGGTCTCGGTGGAAGAATGACGGGTACATGCCTTGAGGAGTGTGCTGTGCCTGTGGATACGGTTGCCGAATCGGTGTCGACTCGATCTGTGAATCCGCTGAGCGAGCGTTCAGCGTGGACGGCGACAGCTGTATGTTGAAGTCGGTGGACCTGTTCAAAATAAGCAGAGACAAGCTGGAATATATTTCTGGTGATGTCTCCGACATGATGAACGGTCACACTCTCTCGTGCTCCGGATTTGCCCGTAGTGCCGCGTCGGTGCACGACGATCTCGATCGAGATCTGGGCGCCGACCTCGACCGGGAAGTGGAATTACCGTGGCCCGAAAACCCGCCGCCTCGTGAGGGACCCGAATGGAACAAATACATATCCGACTGGCTCAGATATTGGGACGATAATCCATCGGCAGCAGATGATTTTCTCGATCTCGACACTTACCTCATGAGTTACGATTTCCGGGAGATCAATGCCGCGCTCCGAAACAGGCACAACACCCCGATCCCGGCGGATATGCAGCAGATGATCGACGGCGCTGTCCGGGCGCTGCAAAGATTACCGAAGTTCCAGGGCCAGGTGTTTCGGCACGTTGATCTCCCACCGGAAGTACTCCAGCAGTACGTGCCGGGAAATACTGTTACCGAGGAAGCTTTCACCTCTACGACAATTACCCCGGGCGGCGTACCCTGGCTGAGAAGCCGTCCGGTCGAGATGCGGATAGAAAGCAGGACCGGAAGGGATATGCGGTATGTCCCGCTCACTATCAGAGGTGAGGACGAGGTGCTGTTCGCGCCGGGAACGCGGTTTCGTGTCACCGACCGATACGAGGACTCCGGACGTACGGTGATCACAATGGTGGAGAATATATAGTTTCCGAGTTTCGGATAAGCGCGAGGGTGCGGATCCATTCGAGGGTTTCGAGCAGGCCGGTACGCAGGTCGGTGGTCGGTTGTCAGCCGAGGCTGGTCCGTGTGCGGGTGAGGTTCGGGACAACGGTGTCGGTCACCACACCCGGTGACGTGGATTCCAGCCATCCGGTGCCGGCGAGCGTGATGGCTGTGCCGGCGAATTCGCTCAGTGGTAGCGCCGGACCGGCGATATCGATCGGGCCCAGGGTGTCGGCGTCGAGCATCTTGACGAGAGCATCGACGGTGTCGGTGATGTAGACGAACGACTGCGTCGGGTTATCGGTGAGGTACAGAGTTTGGGCGCGCAGTGCGGCAGGGCAGACCGCCGCAGTGGCGCGACCATCCCCGGGTAGCAAGCCCGGACCGTAAACCTCGAATAGGCGGATGATGCCGATATCGGCACGCCGGTCGTGGTAGGCGGCGGTTTCGATCAGGTAGTGGCCGGCCCGCTGCACATCGAATTCCGTGGCCCGGTGGCCGGCCACCGATCCGGTTCCGGGGTCGGGTCCGGAAGCGAGAACGATGCGAGCGTTGTGGGCCGCGGCGAGGTCGAGTGCGGCGAGGGTTCCAGTGCAGGCCGCGCGCAGGACCGCTGCGGAGTTGCGCGCGGCGGCGACGGGACTGCCGGGGTGGGCGAGATGCGCGATATGGGTGACCTGGTCGAGCCCGGCGAATGCGCCGAAGGCGGTGGCATCGGTGCTGCGCAGGGTGAAGCGTGGGTCGTCGGCCAGATCGGCGACGGCAGCGGCACGTCCGGTGCTGAAGTTGTCGATGGCGGTGACGCGGTCGCCGCGGCCGAGCAGCCGGCGGCACAGATGCGAACCGAGGAATCCAGCTCCGCCGGTGACGACTATATGGTTCATGACGGTACTTTCTGCCGATACGGTCGGCGGCTCGTATCGGGAACGATGCAGCCGTAGGCGACCAAGGTGGCGAACGCGGCGCGTTTTCGGGGGCAGTCGTGTTCGCGGTGGTGGCGCGCGGCGTTGTGTGCGTCGTCCGGGCTCAGCGGTGTTCCGGGTAGTGCGCAGGTCCAATCCGTGGGGCCGGGGACGGTAGAGGTTCGGTGGCTCGGCAGGCGCGGGTGGGCGGCGGGACGCGTACGCGGCGGCGGGTCGGCCGGCCATACGCAACCGAGGGCTACCGCCGCTATCCCGCACACGGCGATGGTGAGAGCGGCGGTGCACAGCATGTGCCATGGAGTCATACCTTCGCACCACCCGATACGAGCGCCGGAACACTTGGCGCCCAAACGGTGTGTGGACAAACGGTTTCCAGCCGGTACCCGAGGTCGCAGATCAGCGCCGGTCGATCGTCGACCTGGCCGAGATCGAAGGCGATGATCACCTCGGCGCCGAGTGCGGTGGCCAGGGCGCGAACATAGGTGAGCGGATTCGGCTCATCGTCCGGCGGTCGCAGGGTGTAGAGGTAGCGGTAGCCGGATTCGCGGGCGTGCCGCTGGATCTGCTCGGCGTGGCGCGGAGCGTGCGGCCCGGATATCTCGGTGCGCACGAACCCGATGGCTGTCGGCCTGAGCTGCGCTGATGGCCTGCGGGCGTACGGATACGGCATCGGTCCTCCCGGAACCAGTGATCGGAATGGGTGCTGTCCGCACGCCACCATCCGGGCGGAACGCGCAGTGCGCGGAAGTGGGTCGCGGCCGACTCGTTGAAGCTCACGAGGATCGGGTGACGGTCGATCGATACGCGGTGTCACCCGTTCGCCTGACCCAGCACACCACGGGATATACGCTGGTCCAAGCCGAATCGACGGGTCCGGACCATGTTGGTGCGCTGTCCCAGAACGAGATTCGAACCCCGGTTCGGCGATGATTCGATTTCGGGGTGCTCAATGATTCGTTTTTTCGAACGGAGGCAGAAGTATGGACAGTGACGAGGGGGCGGAACCGTCGACGTTGCCGCGCCGCCAGTTGGGGCGGTTTCTGCGGGAGCACCGTGAGGCGATCGGTTTGAGCCTCGCCAAGGCCGCCGCCCTGGTGGAGCTGAGCCAGGCTGCGCTACAACGCATTGAGGCTACCAGGACGAAGAAAGTGCGCGCGGTGGATGTGCGCGCGCTGTGTGAGCTGTACGAGGTTCCGCGCGATGAGACGGTGCGGGCGCTGGATCTGGCGGAACAGGCGAAGGTGACATCGTGGTACACGGCGTTCGCGGGGCTCTACAGCGACCCGACCTTCAACATGTATGTGGAGCTGTCCGCGTCGGCCCGACAGCTCGTCTCGTATCAGGAGATCGTATTCGGCCTGGTACAGACACCCGACTACGCGCGCGCTCTGATCAGCAGCTTCTACCGGGAGGAAAGCCCGGACGATATCGAACGCCGCGTAGGTCTCCGGATGAAACGTCAGTCCATCGTTACCCGTAAGGCCGATCCGGTGCGGCTCGAGCTACTGCTACACGAATCGGCGCTACAACGTATGGTCGGCGGCCCGAAGGTGATGGCAGAGCAACTCCGGTACCTGGCGGAGATCGGCAAGCGGCCGAACGTGGACATTCGAATCCATCCGTACAGCGCCGGATGCGCGCAGGGTCTGTTGCACGGCCCGTTCGTGATCCTGGATTTCGGCGCGGATGTCAGAGGCCGGCCAGTCGAGCCACCGCTGGTCTACTTCGAGGGGGTAGGCAAACCCGACCTCTATCTCGAGAACGGTGGTGACGTCCGGCGATACGATGAGCTTGCTTCGATGATCCGAAGTGCGGCACATGATCAAGTGCAGTCGCGAGAACTGCTCAGGCACACTGCAAGGGAGTATGAAGCGTGAAGACAGATCTATCCGGAGCAGAGTGGTTCAAGAGCAGTCACAGCAGTGGGCAAACTGATTGCGTTGAGGTTGCGTGGTTGATGGGTGGTCAGGTCGGGGTGCGGGATTCGAAGAACACTTCTGGCCCTGCTCTTCTCTTCGCTCCCGGAGTCTGGGATGCCTTTGCGAACGGACTCCGAGCGGGCGGGTTCGGTTCTCAGTCGTGACAAGTCATTGCCGAAGTGAATTGCAACCGTTCCGACGAGACCCCCGATAGTGTCACGTGATGCCGTAAGGCGCGCACGGGTCGTCACCGTGCGCGCCACCTTCTCGGCGACAATCGGTGGAACCGCCAGCCCCTGCCCTGCGTCATACACTACGAGCGTAGTACTCGCGGCCGATGGGAGCAGTGGTGGGACAACGGGCGAAAGTGGGAGCCGCAACGGTACTGGCAGGGGCTCTGCTGGCAGGGAGCGGCTGTGACGCGACCACCAGTGGGTCGGCGGCACCGGCGACGACCGCGGACGCGGCAGCAGCGACCGAAGCACTGTGGGATCCGTGCACGCAAATCAGTGACGACGTGTTGCGGCAGGTGAGGGTGGACCCCGCCACGCGGGACAACACCATCTCGGGGGTGGCGAACGTCGAGGGGTGGAAATTGTGCTCATGGCACAACAAGGCTTCCCGATGGGACTACACGCTCGGAGTGTGGTCGACGACCTATACAGTCGAAGAACTGAGGAAAGACGCAAATAATGTGGAATTCAAAGATGTATCGGTAACGGGACGTTCGGGGGTTCAGTTCAGAAAAGCCCATGATAGCCATGATTCGGTCTGCTACTTGGGATTCCCATTTTCAAACGGAACAATTGAGATTTCAGTGTTCAATTCGGCGGCGTCCGACCTTGGACAAGACCCATGCCGGACGGCTAGCGCGGCCGCTGATGTGCTGGTCGCTCAGCTTCCGAAATAGATTAGGGGCGAGATTTTGAGCGTTCAGGAGGACATCACACTGTGGCGATCTCTTGCGGATGAGGCTCAGGACGGTCGGCTGTACCTCGAGGATTCTGTTGCCACAGCCTGCCGTGCAGCGATCGACAAGCAGATCGGCGTATAC
Source organism: Nocardia jinanensis (assembly GCF_014645735.1). GTDB lineage: Bacteria > Actinomycetota > Actinomycetes > Mycobacteriales > Mycobacteriaceae > Nocardia > Nocardia jinanensis. The sequence continues at coordinate 111,694 of NZ_BMMH01000011.1, forward strand.
GTAGAAGTCCTCGAAGGCATCGAGGCTATGGCCAACGTAACGGGCCTGGGCGAGTTCGACTGCGGTATGGAGTTGGCACGACTGCTCGGCTTGAAGGCGGTCGATTCGGCAGGTGACGGTGATCTCGCGACCTCGTTGCGAGATCATATCGAGGTCCTGAAGTTGATGGGCGACACGATCCAGGTGTCACTGGATCGTGTGCAAGAGCAGGATTCGAGTAACTCGCAGGATTACAACCAGGTGAGTTGAGGGGGATTGAGATGTTCGGGTTGCCGTCGTTCGACGAAGTTATCGTGAGTTTGGGGACATTGGCGATGCGGGGGCCGCTCGGCGCCATGGCCGCCGGGTCCTCGGATATCGATTCCGCCGCGCAGGCGCTGGCCGCGGCATACGGGGATCAGAGTCCCGAAGCGATCGCCGCGCGTAATCGTATCCAGGATCTCACCGACAACAATTTCGACGGCGAATTCCACAACCCCCGGATTCCGGAACAGATGTTCGGCAATGTGCGCAGTGAGGATCTGGACGATCTGTACCGGAAAGCGCAGACCATCGACGTCTCCGCCATGGATACCCTGCATCAGATGTGGACCGCGCGGTCGGCGAAACTCGAGACCGGGCTGAACGAGTTCGGGCCCGCGATCGGTAAAGCCATCGCCGAATTGTGGAGCGGGGTTTCCGCCGCCGCGGCGGCCGGGGGTATCGCCGACTACGTGACGAAGGCGCAGAATCTGGTCTCCGGCACCAAGATTGTGGCCGATAAGGTCGGGATCGTGAAATCCGCGGTCGAAGTGACGAAACAGAATGTGCAGCCCGCCCCGGATACCGGCTGGGCCAGCACCGTCGCGGGCTGGGTACCCGGGCCCAGCTGGAAAATGGACAGCGATCGCATCAGTGCCGCCGAACTCGCCACCTATTCCGTGCTCGAGCGCGTCTACCAGCCGGGTATCCGGGAAGGCGATACCAGCCAGCCGCGAATCCCCTTGGCCTACAATCCGGTCCACGATCCGGGTACTGCCGATCTCGGCCTACCCGGTAGTTCTACAACTACCGGGCCAGGCGGACAGCGACCGGTGACCTCGGACGCCGGCGCCCAGTCGCCGAATACCACTCCCAGCGCGACAGAGCAGGACCCGGGCGAAACCCAGACCGCGTCGCAAACGCCGCAGGAACCCGGCATCACGGATACTCCGGCGGGACTCGATACGACTACCGCGTCCACCACCGACCCCGGCGCGGCCCTGCCCCCGGGTCCGGGCAGCCCGGCCGCCACACCGGGCAGTCCGTCGACGGTACCGGGCAGTCCGGTAGGTGCCGCTCCCGGTGGTCCGGGCAACCCGGCCGCCCCGACACCAGGACGTACGGTGACCGGTCCCGGTCCGGTTCCCGGGGCGGGCCGCCCCGGTGCGGCGGCGAATGCCGGTACCGCCACCACGCCGGGGCGCAGCGGTGTGCCGGGAGCGATGATGCCGCCCGGTGCGCGCGGTAAGGGCGACGACGACCAAGAGAAGCAGAAGTCCGCGATAGCCGAAGCGCTGGTCACCCAGCAGCACGGTGACGAACTGACCGGACTCGACCCCGAACACCGCCCGAAAACCGTGCCACCTGTCCTGGGGGCGTAGCGAATGGATTCGACCCCCCGCACCTGGAGACTGTCGGCCCTCGAATTCCTGGTGCTGTGGCACGCCATCGGCCGGGACGTGCTGCCCTATCCGCTGCGGTACCGGTCGGTCGAGGACACCGCCGCCGCCTACGAGCGCGCGTACAAGGCCGCGGCCGTCCGGGTGCGCACCGTGTTCGACGAAGACCTCTACGGCCCGTTGCGGGTGCTGGTGGAACCGGAGGCGCGTATCGAGATCACCGGTTTCGCGGGCGCGGCTCGTCCGGTACCGCCACGCGCGGCGGCCGACCCTGCCGCGCAGGTGCGCATGCACGCGGCGGTCGCCGGCCGCGGTGCTGTTCTGCTCACTCAGGACCCGACCGCTGCTGCCGACTGTGGCGGCGATGTGCGGATCGTGCTCGTCCCCGCGCACACGCTCGCCCGCCGCGTCCTCGCGGCGTTCCCCGATGTTCCCCGTGGCAGCGGCCCGGAGATCCGGATCGACCGCACCGAGGTGGAAGAACCGGCCGACCGTCCGTTCACGGCCTTCTTCGACGACGCGGCCCGGCCGTCGCGCGACGAGGCCCGCCGCTTCTTCGAACGCCCCCGGTCCACCGTCGCCCACTTCGCCGTCTACCCCGGCGGCGCCTACGATCACCGCCCCGCCCCGGCCCGTGACTTCCATGTCATGGACTACCCCGACGGCCGCTACCGGGTCCGCGCCACCGGCACCCTTCACGCCACACCCGTCGGCACGACAGACCTCACTACCCACCTGCACAACCTGCTCGAACGCACGGTGCACGACCACCGCGAAGACCATGAACCCTGACAGCATGGCCGCCTCGGAGTGTTCGATTCCAGCGGCGAAAGCGTGCGAGACGTGACGACTGATCTATTCCGGTAGGTCAGGGTCGCAAGGGATCTCGCGATAAGATGTCGGAGAAAGGGAACCGATCACGCTGAGGTTCCGTCAAACCTTGTAACCTGACTTGACTCAAGTTAGTGCGCAAACCCTACCGAACCCGGCATCAAAACCTAAGGCCACAGGACCGCTGCTCTCCAGATAAGTCGACTGTTCCCCCTGACGATCTTCAGGCAAGTGACCATTGTTCGCGATGGTCGTTGATATGCGAAAACTTCACCCTGATTAGACTCTCGATGCCAGGCAACAACGAAGCGGAGGATCGTGTGACGGACACGTTGACCGAGGTTAAACGGCATGGTAAACACTACACTCCATCTGGGCTCGCGCGGTTCCTGGCAGATCGCGTACTCGGCCAGTTTGACAGTGATATTGAGCAGGTCTCCGTCCTCGATCCAGCTTGTGGCGACGGCGAGCTGCTGCTTGCCGTCCGCGAAGTCGCCGCTGAGCGGCTCCCTGCTACGCGACTGGTATTGACGGGATACGACTTGGACACCAAGGCTATTGCGGTGGCCCGGCAGCGCTCTGAGGAACTCGGGATCAACATCGACTTACATGAAGGCGATTTCCTCGACGCGAGTCGTGATCTCGCCGACGGATCGTTCGACGCGGTGATCACGAATCCTCCATATGTTCGAACGCAGCAACTGGGCCAGTCGGCCGCACAAGTACTCGCTACAAGGTTCGGGCTCTCTGGTCGTATAGACCTCACCCACCCGTTCGTCGTTTTGCTCCCAACTCTTCTGCGAGCGGGAGGCGTTGTAGGGCTCCTCTGTTCGAACCGTTTCCTCACCACCAAAGCCGGTGCGAACGTCCGAAATGTTTTCCAGCAATCGCTTCAGCCGATTGAGCTATACGACTTGGGAGACACGAAATTGTTCGCAGCTGCCGTATTGCCCGCAATCATCGTCGCCCTGAACCACGCTCCAGACTATTCCATGAAGTGCACATTCACGTCTGCTTACGAAGATGATGCGGCCGAATCTACCGACGCTTCGGGGCTCTATCAGGCGCTGACCGCAGGAAAAGATGGTCTGGTTAAACACGATGGTCGCACGATAGCCATCAGAGCAGGTCACCTCGTTCAGTCCAATAGCGCTACAGAGCCGTGGAGGCTTTCGCACTCAGTTGGTGACGAGTGGCTGCAAGGAATCGCAGCGGCTACTTGGCGAACCTTCGGCGATGTCGCAAAGATTCGGGTCGGTGTAAAGACGACCGCCGACAAGGTCTTCATACTCGATGACTGGGATCAAGCGGTTCCCCGTCCAGAAAGCGAATTACTCAGGCCGCTTATCACCCAGAGCAACTTAACCCCATGGCGAATCTCGGAGTCGCTCGCAACCCGGGTTCTCTATCCGTATGACCTTGAGAAGACAAAGCGCACTCTGGTCGATATGAATAAGTTTCCAAAAGCAATGTCATATCTTGAGAACCACGCTGAGCAGCTCAAGGGACGCCAGTATGTGATCGAGGGCGGCCGTGATTGGTTCGAAATCTGGGTTCCCCAGAAGCCAGCAATGTGGGCTGCCCCAAAGATCGTTTTTCCCGACATTAGCGTCCATGCACGATTTGCTTTAGATGTCACCGGCGCTATAGTGAATGGCAACTGCTACTGGATTTCACTACATGATATCGGCTATGTTGACGTCGCGTATCTCATGCTGGCAGTGGCAAACTCACGTCTGGGTTTGCGATTCTATGATGAAGTATGCGGAAATAAGCTTTACGCTGGTCGACGCCGGTGGATGACCCAGTATGTTTCCAAACTTCCGTTGCCGCACCCGGACGCGCCCGAATCCCAAGAGCTGGTCCAAATTATCCGCGATTTGCTCGCTACGGGGGACGCGCCCGACGATGAGCAAATCTCTGCCATCGACGACCTGGTGGAATCTGCGTTTCGGCAACCTCCACTCAACCCTCAGAGTCGCCAATTAGGCCCTAGTGGCGACTCCGTCGAACAAGAAACCTTGTTCTAGAAGAACCAGTCCGAAGGCAGGCGGAGTTGGAGCTTGGAGTTGGAGATTTTTCCTCCGAACTGTCGGAATTCCGTAAAGAAGTCCTGGCCAGTAACCACCACCAGTTCTGTGATCGAAAAAGTGGCGCCCAACCGTTCGCCGTAGAATATTGCGTAACGTACATCTGCTACTGATAGAACGCCGTTTGTCGATGCGACTGGTGTTCTCGATTCCGGAAGTTCCAGGCCAAGGTCGACGGTGCGGGCGAGTTGCAGTTTTACCTCCAGGGCCTGCGACAAGACATCCGGGAACTGACCGTTATCCGCGAAATGAGACAAGCCAAGTTGGGCGCATACTTGTCGATGAACTGCGGTCCCTCGATTTCGTTCCTGGGTAAGCCCAGGATCGGAAAACGAGTGTCCCACTAAGGGGAGTAGGCGTGTGTAAACCGTATTTATATCGAGGACCTGGCCGGGCGAGGGAGGGATCACCGGCGAGACTTCGCCGCGAAGAACTGACACTGGCCGGAGTATTTCGATGAATTCCGATGTGTCTGCATGGGAAGCCAGTAGAGATCCCGAATTCTCGTTAATTCTGTTCGCCTGAAATTTTCTGGTTAGCGTACCGGTCGTGTCGTATTGTGCGAGATCCGCTCCCGCGATGACCTTAACGTCGGCAACCAGCCCGTCTTTTAGTATTAGAATTACGTAACGGCGCGCAGAGTCGAGTGCTTGATTCCAGATTTGAAGGTTGCTTGCCTGCTGGCTATAAACGTCGACGTTTGGGTGGGTCAACCTAGGATTGACCTTCTTGAAGGCCGACGGTGGAGCGTACCCAAGGGTTTCGCAGACGATCCGTTTTGCGACTTTCGAACGTGTCCGGACGGCGATGTCGGCTAGATCATCCCTCCCGACTATTTCCGCGCGCAGAAGCGCTTCGAGTTCATGCGGCGTATAGAACAATCCGGTTATTTCATTCGCGGGCTCGTCATAAATCGAGGGGCGCGCTTTGCGAATTTCTTCCCGCACGGCCAGTGCGGTGTCGAGGTTCCCGGTCTTCATCACAACCCGGTGACAAGGTCGGTGACCGTCATACCAAGACCTCTGGCGTACTTCACCAAGGTCAGGTAGGTCGGATTGCGTTCCCCACGCTCGACTGCGCCGACGTACGTGCGGTGCAGGCCGCTGTCGTTGGCAAGAGCATCCTGTGATTTCCCATTTTGCTCGCGATGAGTGCGGAGAGTGTCGCCGAGTTGTCGAAGTAGATTCGAGTCATCGACGATTGGTTCCTGTCTGTAAGGCACCCGGCGATCCTGCCCAGTGGACAGTCAATCGAGCGACACTCTATGAGTAGCAATCCTGTTCCCTGGCGGTCCGATGTGGTCTTCCCTCGGTGACCGGCCCCCGAGAACGCGATTTGAAGCTGGTGATCATCGAGAACCCCGGGTACGGCGGCAATCTCGATCACCTCAGGGTGGAGGTCGATTCGTCTGAGCAGGTGCACGCGGAGATCGCGCGGTTGTCCGCTGCCGGGTGGGTTGTTCACCGAGGAGCAGATGGCGACGACGTGTTGTTTCGCCACGCAGGACAAGGTGTGGGTGACCGGGCCGAGCTCCGAGCGGTGGGAGGTCTACGCCGTGCTCGCCCATTCCGAGTCCTTCGGCACAACTCCGGAGTTCGCCGCGATGAACGATGGGGAGGCGGTGCAGGCATGCTGCGGCACCGATGGCTGCGGGGATTCCGAGACCGTATGCTGCCCGTGCTTCCCCGGGGCCCTGGAAACTCGACGATTCCGCCGGCGGCAATCTCACGATTGTGCGCCGGATCCGCGACGATATCGAGCACCGCGTCCGCGGACTCCTTACCGAACTCGACATCGCGCCGACGCAATAGCGGCTCAGCGGTGGCCGTCAACCTCATGAATCGCTGCCCAGAGGCCTCCCGACGGCATCCCGCACCGCACACCGGACGCGATAGCCCTCGATTACCGGACGCCGCGCACTCACCTCGAAGATGCCGAGCACATAATCGCCCGGCGGAACCGGCCCCGCCACGATACGAGTGGTCCTGCGCAGGCAGGCCGGAACGGGCTGCGCGGTCGGAGCAGTTGATGGCCCTCATACGCGCACTCCCTCGTCCCCGCCCGGCGACAGAGCGAGGTGGGGCCAATCGGCGAGGTCGGTGAACAGCTGCCGATCGTGCGTGGCCACGATGACGGCGGCCGGCGTCGCCGCCAGCGCGGCGGTGAGTTCGTCGACCAGCGAGACCGAGAGATGGTTGGTGGGTTCGTCGAGGATGAGCACCTGCGGCCGGGCGGCGAGCCGCAGCGCGAGATGCAGTCTGCGCTGCTGCCCCTGCGACAGTTTCCCCACCGGGGTGTGCCGCGAGCGTCGCTCCAGCAGGCCGGTCGCCGCGAGCGGTACCGGTTCGAATAGGTGGTGCGGTTCGAGGCCGCCGAGATGACGGTCGTAGAGCTCCTGGGCGGTGGGTTCAGGGTCCCACGCCGGTACTTCCTGGCCGACGAGGGCGACCCGGGCGGCAGTGCGCCGGCCCACGGTGCCGGTGGACGGTTCGAGTTCACCGGTGAGTACCGCCAGCAGCGTGGACTTGCCCGCACCGTTCGGGCCGGTGAGCAGTAACCGGCCGCCCCCTTCCAGGGCGAGAGAGACAGGGGAGTGCAACCGGCCCGCGACGGTGACCTCGTCGCAGTGCAGAAGCGGTGTACCAGGGCGGGCCGTGAGGTCCGGGAAGCGCAATCGCAAGGGTGGTTCGGGCACAGTCACGGTATGGGCCGCGAGTTCGGAGCGGCGGCGGTTCAGCGCTCGAACCAGACCCGGGGCCCGGGACTGCCGCTGGTGCTTACCGGTGCCCTTCTCGGGCCGCCAGCCGGTGCTGAGCTGGTCCCGGGCCACCGCCACAGCTTCTTTCAGGCGCGCCTTTTCGGCCAGCTGGTCCTCGTACTCGCTCTCCCACCGGGCGCGTGCCCGCAGCCGCCCCTCCTGCCACCCGGTGTAGCCCCCGGCGAACAGTTGCGGGCGACCGTCCTGGCTCGGGTCCAAATCGAGGAACTCGTCTGCGATATCGCGCAGCAGCGCGCGGTCGTGGCTGACGACGGCGAGCCCACCGGAGTGTGCGCGCAGGCGTTCGGTGAGAAAGTCCAACCCCTTGCGATCGAGGTGATTGGTCGGCTCGTCCAGCAGCAGTATGTCCTGGGCGGCGCCGAGTAGACACGCCAGGCGAACCCGATACCGCTGTCCGACGGACAGCGTCGCCAGCGGGCGTCCGCGGTCGGTACACGCACCCAGCGCCTCCAGCGCGATATCGACCCGGCGTTCGGCGTCCCAGGCATCGAGCCGTGTGGCGGCGTCCAATGCCGTCGTATAGGCGTCGTCGGCTCCCGTCGCTCCGTCCGCGAGCGCGACGGTAGCGGTATCGAGCTCCCGCAAGGCCCGCTGGGCCGGTTCGATGGTCTCGGCGACCAGTTCACCGACGGTCTCGCCCGCTCGGAAAGGTATGGCCTGCTGAGCGATACCGATCGTGCCGACCCGCCCGACGGTACCGCTGTCGGGGCGCAGCAGCCCGGCCAGTACGTGCAGCAGAGTGGTCTTACCGCGCCCGTTCTCGCCGACCACGGCCAGGCGCGAGCGGTGGGATACCGTGACGGAGATATCCGTCAGAACCGGTCGGGACCCGAGGGTCAGGTGCAGCGAGCTCGCCCGGATATGCGCGTGCACACCGGCGGGCAGCGAGTCGGACGAAAAGTTTCGGTGTGAAGGTTCGGATATGAACAGGCCGGATCGGCCCGTATGGGAAATGGACACTGGTTCTCCGCGGCTCGAGGATGGAGCCGGGACAGCACGTGATACCGCCCGGCACGAATGCTCGGATGGCGGCTGGGAAGGATCGTCGGGATTCCGGTCGCCGCCTCAGCGGCGCGACCAGGGCTTCATCGACACAGTGCCTACGGACATGTTCGCCACGGTAGCCGACGGACGGGAGGCACTGCCACCGAATTCTGTGTGGCGTCGACCGCACAGGCAGTAGCGCCGCGCGTCAAGGAATCGTTCCACGATGACACGACTTCTCGGTTCGTCCGGAACGGTTCGCTTCGCAGTCGGTGCGGAAGGGCCCCACCGGCTTCGCCGAGGTGATGCCCTCCGGTGGTGAGGCCGAGACGGCCTGGATACCGTCCAGGCCGGGCATCACCTACCGATGGTCGCGCTGCCGGGTTCGATCAGTGGATATCGCACGTCCCGCATCTGCGCGGACACTTCGAGGAATCGTTCGTTCTCCACGTTCGTGCCGATGGTGACCCGCAGATGATGCGGTGTTCCCACATCGCGGATCAGCACCTTGCCGTCGAGGTATCGCGCCCAAGCCCGGGGCGCGTCGATGAATCTGCCGAACAGCAAGAAGTTTCCCGAACTGCCGATAACCTCGAAACCCATTTCGCGCAGGCTTGTCCGGACGCGTTCGCGCTCACGCACTATCGCCGCGATATTGCCGAGGATCTCCTCGGAATGCGCCAGCGCGGCCCGCGCGGCCGCTTGGGCGATTGTCGACAGGTGGTAGGGCAACCGCACCAGCCGCACGGCGTCGATGACGACCGGTGCCGCGACGAGGTAACCCACCCGCCCGCCCGCGAAGCCGAATGCCTTGCTCAAGGTCCTGGTCACCACCAGTTTCGTCGGGAACCGGTCGATCCGGATTTGGCAAGACTTATGGCGGGCCTGAGTCTTTATGGCGCGCACTGAGCCGCGCCGGCTCCATATCTGTACGTGGCGCCGCGTGCCGGGGGATCAGTGGTCCTTTCCAGTTGGACGGTCGCAACAGTCGCAGGCTTCGGCGGTCGGAGCGGGGCAGCACATGTCGCCCTTCCACGCGTCGACACCTTCCTTCGCCGCGACCCCGGCGATGACGAGCCCGGCGATCGGGTCGGCCCACGTCCAGCCGAACAGGCTGTTGAGCAGCAGCCCGCCCAGCAGCACCGCCGAAAGGTAGGTGCACAACAGTGTCTGCTTCGAATCGGCCACCGCGGAAGCGGATCCGAGTTCGCGTCCGGCGCGGCGTTGTGCGGCCGAGAGCGCCGGCATGATCACCAGGCTCGCCGCCGCCAGCCCGATCCCTATCGCCGAGTGCTGCGCTTCGCCGAGCCCGAACAGCGCGCGGGCCGAGTCGACGGTGACATACAGCGCAAGGGCGAAGAAGGAGAACGCGATGATCCGCAGCGCGATCTCCTCCCGCGCTTCGGGATCGCGGCCGGCGAACTGCCAGGCGACCGCCGCTGCCGACGCCACTTCGATCACCGAGTCCAGGCCGAACCCGATCAGCGCGGTCGAGGAGACGCGGGCACCTTCGGTGAGCGCGACGAACGCCTCGAACACGTTGTAGGTGATCGTCGCGGCAACGAACCAGCGGATTCAACGCGCCAGCAGTGCTTTCCGATCCGGATCCGGTCCGACGGTCATCGTGGACGGAAGCGAGGGCAGGCCGAGCGAGGTCATCAGCAGCAGCCTTCGGCGGTGGAATCCGGGCAGCATGCCGGATCCACCGCCAGCACCAGACCCAGCAGATCACCCAGTGCCGCGGCGATCCGGGCATCGGCGAGTTCGTAACGGCTGCGCCGGCCCTCGGGCACCGCGACCACCAGCCCACAACCGCGCAGGCAGGCGAGGTGATTGGACAGGATCTGGCGGGTCACCCCGATCTGCTCGGCCAGTTCCGAGGGATATCCCGGTGCCTGCCGCAAGCTCAACAGGATCCGGGTACGTGTCGGATCGGACAGGGCGTGGCCGAATCGGGCGAGTGCGTCGGTGTGAACCGCGGTCTCCATACGCCAGACGATACATCGTAATCTGTATTCAGAAAATAATGAACCTTCAAGTCTCTGCCGACTCCGCCGGCTACCGCCGACGGTGTTCTACAGCCAGCCGTTGCGGCGGAACAACACGACCAATCCGGTGCAGGTCAGTACCATCACCGCCAGTACGGTGGGGTAGCCCCACACCTGCTTCAGTTCGGGCATGTGCTCGAAGTTCATGCCGTAGATTCCGGCGATCATGGTGGGAACGGCGGCGAGCGCGACCAGCGCGGAGATCTTGCGCATATCGGTGTTCTGCCGCACCGCGATACGGGCGAGGGTTGCGCTGATCAGCGCGGACAGCGCGTCGTCGAAGTCGTGGACGCGTTCGGCGGCGCTGGTGTGATGGTCGGTGACGTCGCGCAGGTAGCGGCGGACCTCTTTGCTGAGGCCGGATTCCGGCCGGGTGAGCAGCTGTAGTGGCAGACCCAGCGGTATCACCGAGCGGCGCAGCTCCACGATTTCGCGTTTGAGCTGATAGATCGATTCGATGGTCAGCCGGGAATTGGGGGTGAACACCTCCTGTTCCATCTCCTCGACATCGGTCTCGATCTCCTGCACGACGTCGAGGTAGGTGTCGACGACATGGTCGGCGACGGCATGCAGCACCGCACCGGGTCCCAGTCGCAGGCGTTCGGTGTCGGCTTCCAGTTCCGCGCGGACCGCGCGCAGACCGGAGTGCTCGCCGTGGCGGACCGCGACCACGAAATCGGCGCCGAGGAAGATCAATATCTGTCCGGTCAGCACGATCTCGCTGACACTGTGCATATCGTGCTCGACGTAGGCCACGGTCCGCAGCACGAACATCAGGGTGTCGTCGTAGCGTTCCAGCTTCGGGCGCTGATTCCCGGCCACCGCGTCCTCCACGGCCAGCCGGTGCAGTCCGAATACCTCGGCGACCTCTCCCATCTGGTGGATATCGGGTTCGTGCAGACCCAGCCACACGAACCCGCCCGCACCCTCCTCCCCACGGACCCGCGCGAGGGCCTCGGCGAGACCGAACCGGCCGGGAAGCCGTTCGCCGTCGCAGTAGATGCCGCAGTCCACCACTGCCCGGGCCACCGGCACCGGTATCCGCTTCAACGACACCCTCGACCCACCGACGTCGCGATCCGATCCACTCAACACCCTGCGAGCCTAGAAGCTCTGCGGTCCGGTGATCCGGACGGAGCCGGGTTCTGTCCTCATTCGCGCCGCGAGGGTCGTCGGCGGCGCTGGGGCCGGGGGAGCCGTCCACCCACTCTCTTCGGCCCAGCCGAACCGCTGATCCGCGCGTTCGACACCCGAACCTCGCCCGATGTATCCGCGGCGGCGAGAATCGAGGTATGAACGATTCGTCCGAGCGGCCCTCCTTCACCTACTCCGAGGTCGCCGCTACCCGTGGCGAGCTGCCCGCCGGCTACCAGCACCTTCGGTTGCGCCGCGAGATCGGCCGGGGCGCCGACGAATTCCACCGGCTGGGCGAGGCGGTGCTCGGCTACCGGATACAGCGTGGCCTGCGCATTCTCCGGGAAGCGCAGACCCCGGTGGCCGAGCCGGGTGCCGACGTGACGGTCCGGCTCGGCGTCGGCCGGTTCGGCCTGCGCGCGCCGTGCCGGGTCGTGTACGTCCTGCGCGAGCCGGACCGCATCGGTTTCGCCTACGGCACCCTGCCGGGGCATCCGGAGAGCGGGGAAGAACTGTTCGCCGTCGAATACGACCGGGACACCGGCACCGTGTACGGCGTGGTCACCGCGTTCTCCCGCCCCGCGAGCTGGTACACCCGCCTCGGCGGGCCGCTGGCCGTCCTGGCGCAGCGGGTGGCCGCGGCGGCCTACCTGATGGTGCTGCGCCGGACCCCACAGGAGCGATGAGACCCGGTACCGAGTATCCGGCCGTACCGCTGTTCGGAGGTCGCGTAGCCGCCGGCGCGCGGTGAGCCGGGATCTCGATCAAGCGGAGGTATGGACGGTGCGCCGCACCTGTACCTCGCCGGGGGCGAAGGCGTGTCCGGCCAGATTGAAACTCCAGGACACGGTGGGCGTGATCCGCATATACGGGGCGGGCCCGAACCGGCCGACCCGCTGGACCAGTTCGGCAGTCCCGTAGACGCGCAGATATCGCGGTGTCCACGGGTCCGTGGACACGAGATCGTCGATCACGACGGCGACCTTTGTACTGCCGCGTTCGACATTGCGGTACTTCCTGGTCCGCGCCGGATCGTGGCCACCGATGTAGATGTAGGTACCGTCGAACTCGTAGCCCACCGGTGCCACGTCGGGCTGTCCGTCCGCTCCCACGGTCGCCACTCGCGCGAGCGGCTGGGAGCGCAGATAGGTGACCTCTTCCTCGGTGAACGACATCGAGAGCCTCCTTGTGACAGATCCGGAGATCCCGTGCTGATCGGTCCCGCACGGCGATCGTCGACGACGCGATTATTTCGCGGGAACGCGTCCGGGCCCGGCCGCGACGCACCCGGGAAACTCGGGGCGGATCAGGAGAGACCGAACCGGACGCCGGTGAGTTCCTCGGAGACCTCCCAGAGCCGCTGTGCCGCGGCCACATCGCTGGCCTGGGCCGATCGGCCCACGAGTGTCGGATAGCCGTGCATCTCCCCGCGACCGTCGGGCCCGACGTAACTAGCACCCGGTAGATCTTGCGTCGCCGCGAACAGCGTGGTCAGCGCGGCCTTTTCCGGGGTCTGCGCGAGGTAGCGCCCGGCCAGGTGCACGATGCCGACCAGGAATTTGTTGCGGTTCGCGGTGCCGAGTTCGGTGGCCGCGTAACCGGGATGGGCGGCCGTCGACCGCACCGCCGACCCGGCTCGGCGGAGCCGCCGTTCGAGTTCGAGGGTGAACAACAGGTTCGCGAGTTTCGATCGGCCGTAGGCCTTCACCGCGCCGTAGCCGCTCTTCGCGAAGTCGAGATCGTCGAAATCGATGGTCCCCGCCCGGTGGGCGCCGGAGGCCAGGTTCACGACGCGATCGGTGATATAGGGCAGCAGCCGATTGGTGAGCGCGAAATGGCCGAGATGATTGGTGCCGAACTGCGTTTCGAAGCCGTCCTTCGTGCGGCCCTGCGGCACCATCGCGACCCCGGCGTTGTTCACCAGGATCGAGATCTCGCCCGCCCACGCCTCGGCGAATTCGCGGATCGATTCCTGGTCGGCGAGATCGAGGCGCCGGACTTCGTTACTGCCGCCGATCCGGCGGGCCGCTTCGTTTCCGCGGTCGATATCGCGGACCGCGAGCACCACATGCGCGCCGGCCCGGGCCAGCAGTGTGGCGGTGCCGAATCCGACGCCGCTGTTGGCGCCGGTGACCACCACGGTGCGGCTGTCGAAGGCGGGCAGATCGGCCGCGGTCCAGTGCGAAGTACTCATGCCCAGACGGTAGCGTGGGGGCTCGCGCCGGGCGCGGACACGCCGGAAATAATGCGGTGCCTGCGGTTACGCCGCTGAGACGCGCCACCCCGGCGGCGAATAAATGACCGGAAGCGCCGAACACCGCGGGTCCGGACGCGTAGCGTGAAGGTGGTCTTCCGGGGTCGGCCACGCGCGGCGCGAACCCCGGATCCGGCATTCCGCTCGATCCTGGTCGAGCGCTCGGCCAGGTGGTACCGGCAGTTCCGTTCGATCCGCTGTCACTCCGAAAGGGTCGTTGATGCATCGTTCACGCAGGACCGTTTCCACCACGGCGTTGTCGATGGGTGCGCTGGCTGTGGCGCTCGTGGTCACCGCACCCGCCGCACCCGCCGCGATCACCGAATTCGAAGTGGCGCCGGGAAGCGGTACGGGTAGCTCCCCGGCGCCCTACGGCACGCATTGCACCTACACCGCGACCGCCACCGCGGAGCCGGGTGAGTACGTCAGTTTCTACGACAGCCAGAAAGGTTCGTTCGATCCGCCCGGCGCGATCCTCGTCGGTGCTTCCGGCACGGTGACCGCGGAATGGACCCCGCAGACTTCCGGGACGCACGACCTGCACGCCGTGAATATCGGTAGCGAACAGTCTCTTCAGGTGGAGGTCGGCTCCGGCCTGAACCTCGGCTCCGCCTGCCCGGTCCTGTGACCGGCGGCGTAACCGCCGTATCCGGCGGTGATATCTCGGATTCCGGATCGAAAGGCAGACACAGACCTGTCGCGTGAATCGCGGCAGCCGGCGGAAGGGGTGTGTGTATGGGGGATTTACGTCGCGCACGGCGTTCGGGTGGCGCGGGCGCCGCGATCGAACGGATCGGCGCGCTACTCGACGGGGGATCGCTGCGCAACGAACTCGTGGTCGCGGCTCTGGTCCTGTCCTCGATCACTGTCGTGCTGGGCCTGACCTCGGATGGTTTCGGATGGAAGGCCGGATACTGCCTGGCCGGGATTCTCGGCGTCACAGCGTCGTTCGTGGTGCTGCGCAGGGACCGGCCGCGGCAGCAGTGGGCGGCACTGATCGGTATCGCCGTGCTCAATGTGCTCCTGCTGGTGGTGTACGGGAGGATGTCCGGGAGTCTCTGAACCGAGCACGACAGCGGCCGGCCGGGTGCCCGATTCCGAAGGGCTTCCGGCCGGTCGCTCGGGTGAGGCCGGCAGCGTGAACACCCGGCCGGGTGGTCGTTCCATTTCACTGTTCGATCGGCCCGCCGCCGGTCCGGAGCGCAGGGAACAGCGAGTAGACCGGACTCCGTTACGAACTGTGCGCGGTCGCGGGCCGCACCAGGTGTTCGGTCAGGAAAGCGATCTGGTCGGCGACGATCTGCTCGACCACGGGCGGGTGGTACACAGTGAAATGGTCGGCGTCGTAGCGCTTCAGTACGGCTCGGGGCGCGGTGGCGGCCACCCGTCCGGCGATGGCGGGATCGATCAGGTTCTCCCGTTCGCAGGCGCAGACCAGTAGCGGGCAGCGCACCCGCGATGCGGCCGATGCCGCGTTGTAGAACAACATGCCGAGTCCGGAGGCCGCCGTGATCCGATTGTCGAAGCGGTACCCCG
Organism: Nocardia jinanensis; assembly: GCF_014645735.1. Taxonomy (GTDB): domain Bacteria; phylum Actinomycetota; class Actinomycetes; order Mycobacteriales; family Mycobacteriaceae; genus Nocardia; species Nocardia jinanensis. The sequence continues at coordinate 126,990 of NZ_BMMH01000011.1, forward strand.
GCGGCGTCACCGACTGCCATCCCTCGAGCGCGCCCGGTTGTGTCACGAAGGCACGGTCGCCGGGTTTTCCGACCAGCGGTACATAGCGCCGGGGCAGTCCCAGCGCGGCGCGGACCAGATCGGAGGCGATCGGCGGGGTGAACCGGAGCAGATGCCCCACCCCGGCCCGGGAGACGATCGCACGTCCACTGAAAACCGGGCATTGGACGACGGCAGCGCGCAGGTCGCGGTGACGGGCGGCGGCGGCCAGGACGTGGCTGGCACCGAAGGAAGTGCCCCACAGCGCGATCCGGCCGGGATCCAGTTCGGGACGTGACCGAGCGAAGGCCAGTGCCGCGTCGACATCCTCGGCGTAGCGGCGCTGATCGACCAGTTGCCGCGGCTCGCCGCCGGATTCGCCGAGGTGGCGGAAGTCGAAGGCCACCACGGCCAGCCCCGCTCGCGCGAACCAGTTCTCGTATTGCCCGAGCATCATCTCGTGGGTGGCGCCGCCGCCGTGGACGAGGACGACGGTGGGGTGTGGCCCGGCGCCCTCGGGCAGCGTCAGCCAGGCCGCGCAGTGGTCGCGGCCGGAGGGGAAAGTCGTGCGGATCGTCATGAGACCTCGATTTAGGTACGTTGTACGTGAACGAGGTCAGTTAATCACGTACGTTGTACTTGAACAAGGAGGGTTATGCCGGCGCCCAGGAAATTCAGTCGGGAACAGCTACAGGTGGCCGCATTGGCACTGGTCGACGAACAGGGGCTCGCCGGCCTGACCATGCGCAATCTCGCCGCCGAACTCGGTACCGGCGCGATGACGATCTACAACTATGTGGACGGCCGAGAAGGACTCGAGGAGTTGGTGACCGAAGCCGTTATGGGTGAAACCCGCTGGATCGAAACCGCCGGAGACTGGCCGGCGCAGGTCCTGGCCATCGCGGAGGGGATGTGGCGGGCCGTCCGCGCGCATCCGCACGCCATCCCGCTGATCCTGACTCGGCGCAGCTCCGATATCTCGACCCTCGTACCGGCCGAGGCGTTGCTGGAGGCGCTGGCCCGTTCCGGTCGATCGGGTGTCGACCTGCTGGTGGCCTTCCGGGCGGTCTCCGGGTTCGTCACCGGCTTCGCCCAGGCCGAACTCACCAGCCCGTTCGCCGCCCGGGCCGGTGAGGACCGGGCCGCTGTCGCCGCCCGCGTCACCGAACTGCCGGCGGACCGGTTCCCGAAACTGATCGAGATCGCCACGGCCGCCGCCGGCGGCGATCCGGAAGCCGAATTCCGGGACGGGCTGGGGATCGTGCTGGCGGGACTGTGCGCCCGGGGATTGTTCGGTGGCGGCCCGCAGTAACCGCCACGGGCCGGGTCACGGCGTCGCTTGGATGCGCCAGCGCTGGTAGGGGCCGCCGCGCGGGGTCATCTTCAGGGCCCGGCCGCCGGGCAGGTAGGTGAGCACCGATTTGGGGTAGCCCTCCTCGAAGAGGTAGCCGTCCTCGATATGCCACTTCACCGCGAGACCGGACCCGGCGGTCACGAGGCGCGCGTTGATTCCGCCCTGCGAGGGGACGCTGCCGTAGGACAGGGCGAAGTATCCGCGAGTGTCCTGCGCGACGCCGTTGACGAGGTTGTTTCGCACACCGGAATAGGTGTTCGCGCCACTGGAATCGAACAACCATCGCTGCCGGATCGAGCTGTCGCAAGCGAGCATCGCGAGGCCGGGGTCGGTGATCACGCTGGCCCGGTCGCTGTGCCGGGTGTATTCCCGCTGCTGCCAGGTGCCGTCGTATTCGTAGTACCGGCCGGGTTCACTGGTCAGGCACAACCGGGTCTCCTCGTTGCGGAGGGCGAACATCCCACCGGGAAACCCGTTGGCGATCACTGGCACCGGGCTTCGCCGCGGCGGCTCACCGCCGGCCAACTCGATATCGGGCGCCGTCGCGGAATGGGTCGCGACGAGAAGGCCGGCGATCAGGGCGACGAGTGGCAGCGAACCGCCGCAGACTCTTCGAATTTTCATGCGCGAAAGCTATCAATGCTTCATCGGTAGGCGTCGATGGCGCGCGGAACCCACAAGGGAGGAGCTGTGCGGAGGCGCTCGATCCGTGATCCCTCGCCCGCTCAGGGGGTCTGGATGGCGGTGAAGGTCATCCGGTCTCCGCGGTAGAGCGAGCGGCGATGTTCGATCGGGACGCCCCCGGGATCGTTGGAGACCCGTTTGAGCAGGAACATCGGGGTGCGGGTATCGACCGTCAGCAGGGCGGCCTCACGGGCGTGGGGCAGGGTGGTCTCGATACTGTCGACCGCCCGCGCGAAAACTATTCCCCGATCGGCGATCTCGGCATACAGGGATTGTGTGTAGTCGAAGGATTCGAGCAGCCCGGGATAGCGGTGGGCGGGCAGGCAGGAAGGCCGGGTGGCCAGGGCGCCCGCAGCAGCGCGACGGCGGTGCTGACGAGTTCGCGACCCGGGATGTCGAGGGACTGTGCGGGGGCGGCCTCCCGCTCCCACGTGGCGAGGGCCGCGATCACGTACCGCGACATCAAGGCCACGCGCCGCGTCCGCGACTCGGTGGGCAGCTGGGTCAGCATCGCGGCGATCTCGGTGAACAGGCCGTGCGGGACCAGCACCGATTCGGTGTGCGGCTGCGCGGCGCGGGGTCCGGGAGACTCCGGTCACCTGCTGAGGTGGCCCCGCCATCCGTGTGCTGGGTCGGTATGGCCCTAGGGTGCCGCGATGTCGGTACGCGTTTCGGCGTGACGTTGCTGGGCTCGGAGGACCTCGGGCATGCGGTCCTCCAGGAAGGTGATGAGTTCGAGCAGCCGCGGGGCCGTATCGCTGCCCAGGCCGGTGAGGCTGTACTCGACGTGGGGCGGGATCGCGCGGCGTACCTCACGGTGGACGAAGCCGTCCCGCTCCAATTGCTGCAGTGTCTGGGCGAGCATCTTCTCGCTCACTCCGTCGATGCGGCGGCGCAGGTCGCCGAACCGCACCGGACCTGCGGCGAGGCCCACCAGGACGAGGGCTCCCCAGCGTCCGGTGAGGTGTTCGAGCACTGGGCGCGACGGGCAGGCGCGAGCGAAGACATCGAACGGCAACTCCGCGGTCGCGGTTTCCGTGGGGCAGGGGTCCGCTACGTCCATACCGCAATAGTAACCACAGGTGAGCACTTACTAAAAGTTTGCACTGTGGTTTTTGCCGTGTACTTTGGTCGTCGGACGCACTGCGTGTCCGAAACAGCCCGAGAAGGAGTTCGCCCATGCTCGTCGTCACCGGCGCCACCGGACAGTTCGGCCGTCTCGCGGTAGAGGCCCTGCTCCGGCGGGGCGTACCTGCCGAGCGGCTCGCGGTGGCCGTCCGCGATACGGACTCCGCCGGCGATCTGGCCGACCGTGGTATCACGGTCCGGGCGGCGGACTACGACCGGCCCGAGACACTCGCCCCGGCCTTCGCCGACGCGGAGAAACTGCTGTTCGTCTCCGCGAACGGTCCCGAGGATCTCCGCATCGTCCAGCACGCCGCCGTGGTCGAGGCCGCGGCGCGGACCGGTGTCGGGCTGGTCGCCTACACATCGGTCGTCGGGGCCGATACCAACCCGCTGGGTCTGGCCCGTGTCCATCGCGATACCGAGGCTCGGCTCGCCGCCGCGGGGCTGCCCACCGTGCTGTTGCGCAACGGCTGGTACACCGAGAACTACACGGCCACTCTCGCCGAGTCGGTTCGGCGCGGGCGCTCGTCGGCGCCGCGGGAAAGGGCGGGATCGCATCGGCGACCCGGGCCGATCTGGCCGACGCCGCCGCTGCCGTCCTCACCTCCGGTGACGATCAGGCGGGCAAGGTCTACGAACTGACCGGCGACGTGGCCTGGACCCTGGACGACCTCGCCGCCGAAGCGGCCGCGGTATCCGGTGAGCCGATCGCCTACACCGATCTCCCCGCGGCGCAGTTCGCCGAGATCCTCACCGGCGCGGGGCTGCCCGATTTCCTTGTCGCCCTGCTCGTGGACTCCGAGGTGCAGATCTCCGCGGGTGCGCTCGCCACCGTCACCTCCGATCTGACCCGGTTGCTGGGCCGGCCCGCTACACCGCTGCGCGACGCTGTCGTCGCCGCGCTCGGATAACCAACCCCGCTGTCACCGGTCCGTTTCGGCATCACACAGAAGGATCACGCCTTGGCCGTCCGACGCCTCAATCACGCCGTTCTCTACATCCGGGATCTCGACCGCGCCGTCGACTTCTACACCGCCACCCTCCAGTTCGACATCGCCCACCTGATCCCCGGCCGGGCCGCGTTCCTGCGGGCGCCGGATACCGAAAACGACCACGATCTGGGACTGTTCCCGCTAGGTGACCAGGCCCCGAGCCCGCCACCCGGCAGTACCGGCCTCTACCACCTTGCCTGGGAGGTCGGCACCCTCGGAGAATTGGCCGAGGCCGGACGCCGGCTGCGGTCGAGGGACGCGCTGGTCGGCGCCTCGGACCATCTCGTATCGAAATCCTTCTACGCGAAAGACCCGGACGGTAACGAGTTCGAAGTGATGTGGCGCGTCCCCCGCACAGACTGGCCCGGGACCGAAGACCTGCGGCCCCGCCAACTGGACCTCGACGCGGCCCTCACGCGCTGGGGCGCGGATCTGGAAACGGGAGCGGCGGCCGGTTCGCCGACCTGACACCCGCTCCCGCAGGCGGATTCAGGACGGCGGCCGGTGCCGGGCGGGCCCGCTGCCGCACGACTGGACGAGGCGCCACCGGCGTTGTTCCGCCGACGCGAGCGGATCAGCGGCGCTGGACCCGTGGTGCGGGAGCGGCCACCGGCCCCTCCGCACGGAGGTAGGTTTCCAGCGCGTCGAGATCGGTGGGGCCCACCGTCGTATCGGTCCCCCGGGCGAACACCGTGAAGCCGTCCCCGCCGGATGCCAGGAAGTTGTTGGTACTCACCCGGTACACCGCGACCTCGTTCAACGGCTGCCCACCGATCCGCACCGAATCCTCGACCACCTTGTCGCCCGGCGCCGCCGAATCGTCGTAGGCGTAGGAGATGCCGGCGACCGAGAGGACCGCGGGTTTGCTCTCGTTGTCCCACTGCTGTTCCAGCAGTTCCAGGATCTGGTGGCCGGTGAGGGACAGCGTGACGACCTGGTTGCCGAAAGGCTGGGTCTCGTAGATGGCACCGTAGGTGATCGGGCCCGGGTCGATATCGGCGCGGACACCGCCCGGGTTCATGAAGGCCGCCACCGCCCGCGCCGATTCGCCGGTGACGTCGAGCATCGCATCGGCGATCACCGCACCCAGCGGGGATTCGCCCGTGGCACTGCCGCGCGCCAGCGGTGCCGTGGCGGTGCCGACCACCCGTTCGGCGCGCGGTGCGGCCTGCGCGGCGTAGAAGTCGATCGCAGCGGTGACCGTCGCGTCCGGTTCCACGTCACGGGTGACCACCCGGTTCACCGCCTCCGCGCTGACCTTTCCATCGCGGAAGCGCAAGGTCACATCCGTGATCAGGCGACCGTAGGAGGCTGCCTGGGTCACTACCTTGCCGTCATATTCGCAGACGTAGGGCTGGTGGCTGTGCGCGGTGAACAGCACCTGGACGGCGGGGTCGGTGCGGGCGGCGAGATCGGGAACGCCGGGACTGATATCGGCACAGCCGTTGTAGTCGGTCGTCTTCGCCGGCGTCCCCTGGGTGCCGCCGTCGTGCACCAGCGCGACCACGGTTTCCGCGCCCGCCTGTTTCATGGCGGGGACGTACTTGTTGATCGCCTCGGCCTGATCACCGAACGAGTAGCCGCGGATCCCCTCCGGGAAAACGAGGTTCACGGTATCGGGCGTGACCGTCCCCACCACACCGATCTTGTGTCCCCCGACCTCCAGCATGGTCCAGGCCCGAACCTCCGGCGGCAGTTCACCGCCCGCGTTCGTGAGATTGGCGGCCAGGAAATCGAATTCCGCGCCCGTGAACGGTGCGCCGGGCGAGCAACCGTCGATCGCACAGCCGCCCTTACCGAGCCGAGTCAATTCCGATACTCCGTGGTCGAGTTCGTGATTGCCCACCGCCGACGCCGCTACCCCGACCCTGTTCAGGAACGCGACAGTCGGTTCGTCGTGGAACAACGACGACACCAGCGGGCTCGCACCGATATTGTCCCCGGCCGAGAGCACCGCGCTGTCCGGATACGCCGCGCGCAACCGATCGAGATGAGCCGACAGGTAAGCCGCTCCACCTGCCGGGTACTCGCCGACCAGCCCGTTGCTCGCCTCCGGCGCTTCGAGATGGCCGTGCAGATCGTTGAACCCGAACAGATGCACCTCACCGGGTTCGGCCGCGGGCAGATCGCCGGTGGAGACCAGCGGAATCACGCCGGGCGGCGCCGGAGCGGGATCCTCGGACCCGGTGCACCCGGCCAGCAGGACAAGACTCAGCCCGGCAGCGCAACCGGCCGCGGCCCGACGCAGAACACTCATACCGCCCGACTCTGACACCCCCGGGCGGACACCGGGCGACGCCACGGTGAATTCTGCTGCCACCTGTGCTTCTCCAGAAACTTTCACCACACCGATGAATTTCTCCGGCCCGCGTCGTCGCCATGTACGGGGCGGCGGTCCGTAAATCCGAGATACTGGACCGTCGCCCCCTGTACGGCGCACGGTGCGGGGAGACGCCGCGTTCCGGTTGCGGCCTCGGGCCGGTTGTGGCTCCATGAGCTGGCGCTGTCGATCGATTGCGCGGGTTTGCCGTCCAGCGCCCGTCTGCGCGGGTAGCGGACACCAAGGAGTTCGACCATGACAATCGGGTACGTCTGGAACACGGTCTACGGATGGGCCGACACCGGTTCGGAGAGTCTGTTCCCCTCCGATGCGACCACCGGACTCCAGCCGATAGGTCACCATCTCGCCCACCCCGATACCAAGCGCCGGTTCCACGAGCTGGTGGCCGTTTCGGGTCTGCTCGACCGGCTGCAACCGGTCCGCGCGGTTCCGGCGACCGAGGAGGACATCCTCCGGGTCCACACCGCCGAACATCTGGCCCGGATCGAGGAGGAGAGCCTCCAGCCGAAGGGCGGCGACGCCGGTGACGGTTGTTCGCCGTTCGGGCGCGGCGGATACGAGATCGCGGCGCTGTCCGCGGGTGGTGCGATCCAGCTGGTCGAACAGGTCGTCTCCCGGACGGTCGATACCGGGTACGCGCTGGTCAATCCGCCGGGCCATCATGCCTATCGCGCGAGCGGTATGGGTTTCTGCATTTTCAACAATATTTCGATAGCCGCCGCGTACGCCAAGGAAGTCCTCGGGGTGGAGCGAGTGGCCGTGGTGGACTGGGATGTCCACCACGGCAACGGTACGCAGGAGATCTGGTACAGCGACCCGTCGGTGCTGACCATCTCCCTGCACCAGCACCTGTGTTTCCCGCCGAACTCCGGCTATCTGGAGGAGCGGGGTACCGGAGCGGGGGAGGGTTATTCGATCAATATCCCGCTTCCGCCCGCCAGCGGTGACGCCGCCTATGTGCACGCCATGGACGAGGTCGTGCTTCCGGCGTTGCGCGAGTTCCGGCCCGAGCTGATCCTGGTGGCCTCCGGTTTCGATGCCAGCATGATGGATCCGCTGGCTCGTCAGATGGTCACCAGCGCCGGGTTCGCGCAGCTGACCCGCCGGGTGCTGGATGTGGCGGCCGAACTCTGCGAGGGCCGTATCGCTTTCGTGCAGGAGGGGGGGTACAGCCCGCACTATGTTCCGTTCTGCGGACTCGCGGTGCTGCGCGAAATGCTGGGGGACGCTTTCGAACCCGATCCGTACACCCCGATCGTCTCGTCGCAGGGCGGTGATGTGCTGCTGGCTCATGAGGCGGAGGCCATCCGGGCGGCGATTCCCGGCTCGCTCCGGGCACCGGCCGAGGCGCGCTGATCGAGACAGCCGGGTAATGCGGGGCACCCTGCATCGCCGGACTCGGTGGAGCCGGCTACGAGGGAGCAACGCTGTACGAGATGCCGGGCGCGGTGGGCGATGTTGCACTATTGTGCTCGCAGTATCTCGAAAATTGTTCCCTTCCTGGGGATCTCAGTAAGGAGTTGGTTGATGACTTCCGTCCGGCAAGTCGTGGAGGACTACTACGAACACATCGACTCCGGCCGGCTGGCCGACGCTGTGCAATTGATGACCCAGGACGTGAAGCTGACCTTCGCCAATGCCGAACCTGTGACCGGCCGGGAGGCGGCGAGCGCGTCCATCCAGTTCGTACTCGACCAGTGCACGAAGATCAGGCACAGTATCTTCCACTGGATCGAGCCGCAGCCGGCGACGGACGGTACGACGGAGGTCACCTTCGAGATCCGCATCCACTACTGGCTGAACAGCGGTAAGGAACTCGATATCCCCGGTGCGGTGTACGCGAGCTTCGATTCCGATAACCAGTGCACCGAACAGCGCCTCTACGGCGATCTCACGGCGGTGTTCGCCTGATCCCACCGCACGCGGTGCGCTGATACATCGATGGCTCGGACCGATCGGTCCGAGCCATCGATGTATCAGCGCCGATTACTTTCCGGCCGACCAGGCAGTAGAGACGGCGGGCTTCCTCATGGAGGGTCGACCGCGCGCCTGGAAGTTCCTCGGCGGCGCCCCCGGCGCTCGGATCGCGTCGGGAGTCGCGGGATCCGACCCAGACACCGGGACCCCTTTTTGGCTCTATGCCACCAGCTGTCCGTGATCGGGCAGCTGCCCGGTCGGTTCGTCGGCTGGACCCGGTCGCGCCGTGGTTCGAATCTTCGAGGCCGACACCGGAATCCGACGCCGCGCAGCGGGTATCAGGAGATTGCTAATAGATTGCCAGCGTTGGCATATCGAATTAAGAGGATTTCCTTGCGGGAAAACTGGTCGCTTGCTATGTTGCCTGGGTCACCGTCGGACATCATGGCCGGTGACCGTCCTCCCGGCTGTGAGCCGACTCTGTGAGGGCGACTCAACCCACTCTAGGAGTTTCATTATGGGTTCGCTCACCGATCTGATCACCGCGCTGATCCCGGCACTCGGTTCGGCCGTCGCCGGCGATGGCCTCCTGGAACTCTTCCTCGGTTCCATTCAGGGAAGCGTTGCCTGATTCGGCGACCGGAAAACCCACATTCACCGAAATTCCTTACGGAAATTCGATAATTCAGCAGTATAAGGAGTAGGACATGGGATCTCTCATGGAAATTCTGGGCTTGGGCACGGCCAGCGCTGGAGGTGTCGGCACGACTATCATCAACGCGCTGGTCACCCTGAGCGGAGGTACCCCTGCCCCGGGCAAATAGATCGACGGTCAGATGTGGGGTCCACCCGGTGACGACGGGGTGGGCCCCGCGCTCGATAGCCAGGCCTAGGAATCCATGATCTCCCCCTCTCGAAGCGCGCCGTTCGCGGTGTATCTGGTCGCGTTGCTGTTCGTTCTCGCGCCCGGTGCGGCGCCACGTGCCGCGGCCGCGCCCGCAGCGCATATCGTCTCGCTCGAGCCCGGTAGCGGGCGAACGGTCGAGGTCAGGGTGCATTCTCCGGCCATGCGGCGGGATATCGCCCTCCAGGTCCTGCGGCCCGCCGATACCGATACCCCTGCACCGACGCTGTACCTGCTCAATGGCGCCGGTGGTGGCGAGGACGCCGCCACCTGGTCGGCGCAGACCGATATTTCGGACTTCTTCGCCGATAAGCACGTCAATGTCGTGATCCCCCAGGAGGGGGCCTTCAGTTACTACACCGACTGGCAGCGAGAAGACCCCGGCCTGGCCGAGAAACTGGACAACAACGGCCGGAACATGTGGGCGACCTTCCTGACCGAAGAACTACCGCCCGTCCTCGATGCCACTTTCGGCGCCACCGGCCGGAACGCGATCGCGGGTATCTCGATGGCCGCGACCTCGGTTCTCGACCTCACCATCCGCGCGCCTCACCTCTACCATGCGGCGGCCGCCTACAGCGGATGCGCCATGACCAGCGACCTGTTGGGGCAGGCATTCGTGACACTGGTGGTGAGCCTGGGCGGCGGAGACGCCGAGAACATGTGGGGTCCGAGCGGCGGCCCCGGTTGGCGCGAGCACGACCCCTATCTGCAGGCGGACCGGCTGCCGGATATCCCGATGTACATCACCAGCGGCACCGGACTGGCCGGACGATACGACTCGGCCGGCGATCCGCGCCTCGACGGTGACCAGCGAATGTTGTGGAACCAGCTACTGATCGGCGGGGGAATAGAGGCCGCCGCCGACTACTGCACCCGGGCACTTCAGCGCCGCACCCAGGAACTCGGCCGGACCGATATCGTCTACGATCTCCGCCCGTCCGGCACGCACTCCTGGGGGTACTGGCAAGACGATCTGCACCGGTCCTGGCCGCTGCTGGCCGGTGCGCTGCGTCCCTGAAACCGGACCGCGGCTGCGGGTATCCCTGGGCCCGGCCGGTATCGGCCGGGCCCGCGGCGTGTCATCCGATCGCGGTCACCAACGCGCGCAACGATTCCCGGAGCAACTCCCGGTAGTGATCGGGATCCGGCATCATCGCCGGATCCACGGTGACAGTAAGGACGATCTCCTCGCCCTGTGAGCTGATCAGGTGCCGTAATCCGTCACCATCGAATATCGGCAGGATACCGAACGCCCGCAGCAGCGGCGCGCCACGGAATGTCAGGTCGGCCCCCAGCCGTGGAACATTGCTGATCGTGGTGTTGCTCAGCGGAACCGAGGTCAGGTCGGTGAACGAACGATGCGCGCGCGCCCAACCCGCCGATCGCAGCAGCCAGGCCGGCGCGGTATCGACCCGCTCGGCGTGCCGGAGCACCGCCGGATCGCTGTGTCGATCGCGCTCCCGGCGTACCGATTCCCGGATCGCCGACAATCTCGCGCGCGGATCGTGCTGGTCGGTGTGCAGGTCGACAGTCATCTGGCAGAGTTGGTTCGCCGAATTCCACTGGGCGATACCGCGCACCGACATCGGCACCATGGCGGCGAGCGCGCCCGAGGGCGTCTCGTCCTTTTCGGCGAGGTAGGTGGCCAGCGCACCCGACACCACCGTCAGCATCACGTCGTTCACCGTGACGTGTCCGGCGCACCGCGCACGCAGCGCCGTCACCTCGGACAACGGCAGGAATATCTGCTCGATCACCGGGGTGGAACCGATCGTTCGGTTGAAGCGGGTCGCGGGTCGCGCGGGTAGCGGTTCGCGCAGCAGCCCGGCCTCGATCCGGGAACGAGCTGCGGCGTTCGCGGCCCGGGTACGCGACAGCCCCCATACGAAACGGCCGGTGCGGTAGGGAAACAGCATCGCGGCACGTAACGCTGCCGCGGATGCCGACCAGCGGCCTTCCGTCGATGCGGCCGGTGCTTCCTGGCCACCGAAGAGATCCAGTTCGAGTTCCCGGGTCGCGACGCCGTCGCCGGCGCTGTGGTGGAATTTCAGCGCGATCACCGTCGCATCCCCGGGTATGTCCGGAACGGCGTGCACCCGGTCGAACACCTGGATCTGCCAAGGTGGCCGGGTGAGGTCCAGCGGGACCGTGACCAGCTCCGCGAGCCGGGATCGTACGGTATCCCAGTCGGCTCCCGATGGTCCGAGCACCACATGCTCGGCGATCTCGAGCGCCGGATCGGGGACCCAGTACGGCAGGTCCAGGTCCAGCGGGACTCGCTGTAGTCGCCGCTGGAACAGGGGTGCGAAGCCCAACCGCGCACGAGCCCAGCGCAACACCGCGGCGGTATCCGCCGGCTCGGACCCGGCGGCATCGAAAACATAGACCGCGACGATATTGGACGGATGCCGCTCGGTTTCGTCGTAGACGAACACCGCGTCACGCGGCGCCAATTGTGCTCTGGTGACAATGTTTTTCGCCCGGTTCGTGGCGAGAATGCTGTTCTTCCGATAAATCATCGTATTTCCTGCCGGGCCGATATCCAACGCGAAGAATTGCCTGGTCGAGACGGGCTGTTCGACCGATCCTATCTTCACGGCGGGCGGCACCGAAAGGAATCCACATGCGCAGCACCGCGGAAATGTCCGAACCGCGTGGATTTTCGATAACGTGCAGTTCGGCGTGCCTCGGAATTCCTGCTGTCTCGGACGGTCTGCCGGGATATGTATTCAGGTAAACCGCCGTACTCCCGATTTCACCGCCCACCCCGCGGGTGCATTCTTCGCTCATCGGATAGCCGTGCTCGCTCCGGTGCCGGTCGTTACGCGGTGGGGCCGCGATGTTCGAACAACCTTGAAACATAGCTGAATCGAATCAATCCGATGACATAGCTGAATATTTGCTGCAATAGCCGGGCGCGCTACTTGACTGTGCACCTCGGCCTGCATCCGGTGCACGTCGAACAGCAGTGGTGCGGAACAACCCTTGCCGAGCGATACACGAAGTCCGACTGGGACACCCAGCACGTAGCGCAGCGGCCCGGCAGCGACCTCTCCGGCCCTGCCCTGTGCGGTAGGTCCGGACGCCGATGGCTCGAACCATAGGTCCCAGCCATCGGCATTCGGGACAGGGCTCACTTCGGTGCGGTGAGGTCGTAGAGCGTGACCCCGTCCACCTCCTTCGCGATGAAGCCGTCGGTTACCCACTGGGATATCGCCGAGGTCGCGCCCTGTCGGCCGCCGGGTCCGGATCCACCGATGAAGTAGTGGATCTGTCCGGCAGCGACATACTGCTGGAACTGCTCCAGAGTGGGCGAGGGGTCACTGCCGTTGAATCCGCCGATCGGCATGATCGGAAGCTCGGTGGCCAGCTGATATCCGGCCGCTCCGTTGGAGGAGATGGTGGCCGCGGCCCAGGTGTAGTCACCGGCGTCGTCCTTCAACAACGCCACCAGGGCGTCGCTGGGGCTGGTCGCGTTCAGGAACCCGCCCCCGGGTCCGCCCCGGCGATTGCCGTCCTGGCCGCCGTCGGTTCCGGCTCCACCATCGGCCCGGGTTGTTCCGCCGTCCGTCGTTGCGGGCCCACCATCCGGCATCCCACCGTCAATACTCGGCATTCCGCCCGGACCGCCGGCCGTGCCCTGCGTCCCGCCGGGCCCGCCGTTCGTACCCGGCATTCCGCCCGGCCCGCCGTTGGCCCCGGCCATGAATCCGCCCGGTATTTCGCCACCCATACCGGGCGGGCGCATACCGCCGAACATCCCGGTGTTCGGTCCGGCAGTCGGGATCGCCCCGGCGTGCCCGGTGTTCAGGGTGTCCACCGTGTAGGCGATCGGCCCGGCCAGACCCACCGCTGCGGCGAGCAGAGCCGCGGCCGCGGCGGCGCGGCCGGGTAATGGAACCAGGAGGGCGAGGCCGGCGACGATACCGCCGACCAGAACCGTCCACCGCAGCCACGGTAGGAAATCCGCACTGCGCGAGAGCAGCATCCATGCGGTCGCGGTGGTGAGCCCGACCGCGAGCGCGGCCGCCACCCGGACCCACCAGCGGGACCGGTTGCGCCAGCACAGCACCGCGCCGATACCCACCAGTGCGGCGCTCGCAGGAGCCAGCGCCACCGTGTAGTACTGGTGGAAGATTCCGGCCATGAAACTGAACACCAGGCCGGTGACCAGCAGCCAGCCACCCCACAGCAGTATCTGGGCCCGGGGGCCGTCGGTGCGTGGCGCACGACCGCGTAGCAGCAGCCCCGCGGCCAGCGCGACCAGCGCGGCGGGGATCAGCCAGGCGATCTGCCCGCCCTGCATATGGTCGAACATCCGGGTGATACCGGTCTGCCCCCACATACCGTTGCCGCCGGGCGGCAGTTCACCGCCGGGGCCGACACTTCCGGTCTCGTTACCGTTCAACCGGCCGAGCCCGTTGTAGCCGAGGGTCAGTTCGATGATCGAATTGTTCTGCGAGCCACCGATATAGGGTCGCGAATCGGTCGGCCACAGCTCCACAGCCAGCAGCCACCAGCCGGCGGCCACCACCATGGCGGCCCCGGCCGCGAACAGCTGCGCGATCCGTCTACCCAGCTTCGGCGGTCCGGCGAACAGATACACCAGCGCGAGCACGGGCACCACCAGCATCACCTGCAACTGTTTGGCCAGGAAGCCGAACCCGATGAAGGTCCCGGTGAGTACCAGCCAGCGCCAGCGCCCGTCGTCGAGCGCCCGCATCATCGCCCACACCGCCGCGACCATCAACAGCACCAGCAGCGCGTCCGGGTTGTTGAACCGGAACATCAGCGCGAACACCGGGGTCACCGCCATCGCGAACCCGGCGATCAGCCCCGCCGACGGGCCGAACGGACGCCGGACGGTCACCCGGACCAGCGCCACCGCGGCCACGCCCAGCAGCACCTGGGGGACCAGAATGCTCCAGCTGTTCAAGCCGAACAGCCGCACCGACAATTCCATGAGCCACAACGACGCGGGCGCCTTGTCCACGGTGATGGAGTTCGCGGCATCGGAGGAACCGAAGAAGAATGCCTTCCACGACACCGAACCCGCTTGGATGGCAGCGGAGTAGAAGGAATTGGCCCAGCCGTTGGCACCGAGGTTGTACAGGTAGGAGAGGCCGGTGGCCAGCAGCAGCACCGCCAGCGCGGGGTACTCCCAGCGATTCGCACGAGCGGGTTCGGGACCGGTCGCGGTAGCCGGCGGCACCACGGCCCCGGACGGAGTCGCGGTAACGGTCATCGGGTGGCCTGCTCGGTGACCCGGGCGGTGCGTCCGCTGTCACGGAACACCCAGCGCAAGCCCACGAACCGCATGAGGGTGGCGATCAGATTCGCGACGACCAGCACGAACAACTCCAAGTGCACCGGGGCGCCGGGCGCCCAGTGGTGCAGGGAGAACAGCGAACCGCTGGTCACCAGCAGTCCGAATCCGAAGATCAGCAGCCCCTGGAACTGATGCGACACCATCCCGCTGTGCCCGCGCACCCCGAAGGTGAAGGCGCGGTTGGCGGCGGTATTGCCGACCGCGGTGATCAACAGCGCCGCGAAATTCGCGACCTGTGCCCCGGCCATCGGCTGCAACAGCAGATAGAGCAGCACATAGGCCAGGGTGGAACCGACGCCGACCAGCGCGAACCGCACCAGCTGACCGATCATGCCGAGCGGCACTCCGGGCACCAGCGGCTCCCGGCCCACGGCCGCGCGCAATTCGGTCAGCGGCAGCGACCCGGTGGCCAGCGCCCGGCCCATCCGCCAGATCCCGCGCAGATCCTTGTACGCGGTATCGATGATGTCGACGCGGCTGTCGGGATCGTCGATCCAGTCCACCGGTACCTCGTGAATCCGCAGACCCGCCCGTTCGGCGATCACCAGCAGTTCGGTGTCGAAGAACCATTCCCCGTCCTCGACCAGCGGCAACAATTCACGCGCGACCTCGGTGCGCATTGCCTTGAAACCGCATTGCGCGTCGGAGAAATGCGCCCGCAGCGATGCTTTGAGCAGCAGGTTGTAGCAGCGGGAGATGAATTCGCGCTTCGGCCCGCGCACCACCCGCGACCCGGCCCCCAGCCGGGTGCCGATGGCCAGATCCGAATGACCCGAGACCAGCGGCGCGACCAGCGGGAGCAGTGCGTTCAGATCGGTGGACAGGTCGACATCCATATAGGCGACCACCTGCGCGTCCGACTCCTGCCACACTGTCCGCAACGCCCGCCCACGACCCTTCGCGTCCAGGTGCACCACCCGGACACCGTCCAGCTCACCGGCGAGCAGTTCGGCCACCGCGAGTGTGGCGTCGATGCTGGCGTTATCGGCGATGGTGATCCGAGCCGGGAACGGGAACCCGCTGTCGAGATAGTCGCGGAGCCGGCGCACACAGACGCCGAGATCGGTTTCTTCGTTGTACACGGGAACGACCACATCCAGCACCGGCGGCGCCGCGGTCTCGTCCCTGAGGTCCGCCGCTGCGGCGAGGGTCACGGTCTCGGTCATATGGACCAGAGTCGGTGCGCGGGCTGGGGCCCGGCTCCAGCGAACCTGGGAGGTAGCTGTGTTTATTTGCGCCGCCTTCGGCGGCGCGGGGCGGGGCCCTGTCAACCCCGGTTCTTCACTCCTTCGCTCAGTCGCTGCGCTCCTTCGCTACGTCGCTCCAGAACCGGGGCGGGCCCCGCCCCTGGAGGTAGACCATCCGGAGTGGACAGAAGGTATGTGTGGGGGTGGGCCTCGAGTGCATGGGGTGGGTTCACGGCACTGTCGGTGCCCGGTGCCCGGTGCCCGGTGCCCGGTGCCCGGTGCTCGGACCAGTGCCCGAAGGACGTCTCCAAGATCGTCGGCGGCGTACTCCTGGAGTTCTCTACAACTAACCGGCAGGGCACGGATTCATCTGCGCACGACGAACCCCATCGAATCTACTTTCGCGACAATGCGTTCGAGGAGCAGGGGCAACCGAGGGACCGGGCTCGCGCGTGGCTGGTCTCGCGATGGCGCTCGAGCTGATCGAAGCCGCCTGACGCTCGCCGCTTCTACACGGATTCGACGATATTTCGTGTGGCGTCGCGATGAGTTCTGCCCTCCGGTGCAGTCTGATCTCCATGGGCAAACTCATCTATGGCTTCAACGTGTCGGTGGACGGGTACATCGCTGACGCGCAAGGCAGCATCGACTGGTCCGATCCGAGCGAAGAGCTCCTCCAGTACTGGAACGACTTCGAGCGGGAGACCGCCCTGTCGTTCTACGGGCGGCGGCTCTACGAACTGATGTCCGCGTACTGGCCGACCGCTGACAAGGCTCCGGACGCCACCCCTCTGATCGTCGACTTCGCCCGCATCTGGCGCGATATGCCCAAGGTCGTGTTCTCACGCACCCTGGAGTCGGTCGACTGGAACTCCCGCCTGGAACGCGGCGACCCGGTCGAGGTGGTGACGAAACTGAAAGCCGAAACCGACGGCAGGCTGGAGGTGGCCGGCGCGACGCTGGCCGCACCGATCGTGCAGGCCGGACTGGTGGACGAGTACCGGATAGTGGTCACGCCCACCGCCGTGGGTGGCGGCACCCCGTTCTTCCCGACACTGCCGTCATGGATATCGCTGCGACTGTTGGAGAACCGCACCTTCCCGGGCGGCGCGGTCCTGCTGCGCTACGAGGCGAAACACGACTGACACAGCTCTCGGTTCGGCTGCTTCGGGCCGGGCGGACTCGACGACCGACGCCGACCAGCCGGAAAGGGGCGCCGACCGCACCGGCCCGGTGTTCTATTCGAACGTCGTTGTTCTCCCCTCCACACCATTGTGGAGGGGTGTTCCGGAACACCCCGAGTATGCACCCGGCCACCGACAGCTTCGGGGCGCGGCCACCGTCAGTTCAGCCGCCACAGCGGGGATACCGGGCCGTGGCCTTTGCCGAGGTCGTAGGCGGCCGCCAGGCTGCGCCGGGTCCATTCCTTGGCGAATTCGAACGCGTCGGGGACCGAATAGCCGTGGGCCAGTGCGCAGGCCAGGGCTGCCGCCAGGGTGTCGCCGCCGCCGTGGTCGTTACCGGTGTCGATACGTGGCGCGGAGAACTCCAGGAACCGATTGCCGTCGAACAGCAGGTCCGTGCTCTGCGCCGAGGTGCGCAGGTGCCCGCCTTTCACCACGACCCATTGCGGTCCGAGGGCGTGTAAGGCCTCGGCCGCGGTATGCGCGGATGCTGTATCGGTGACCTCCACTCCGGTCAGCAACCGGACCTCGTCCAGGTTCGGGGTGACGATGGTGGCCAGCGGGAACAGCGTGTATCGCACCGCGTCCAGCGCTTCGGCGTGCAGCAGTGGATCGCCGTGCATGGAGGCCGCGACCGGGTCGACCACCAGGGGTACCGCGCCGTTGTGGCCGATCCCGACCTCCCGGCAGACCGCGGCGACGGCCTCGATGATGGCGCTGGAGGCGAGCATGCCGGTTTTGGCGGCGCCGATCCCGATATCACCGGCCACTGAACGGACCTGGTCCGCGACCACCTGCGGTGGGATCTCGTGGAAGCCGCTTACGCCCACGGTGTTCTGCACGGTCACCGCGGCCACCGCCACCAGGGCGTGCACCCCGCACAGGGCCATGGTGCGAGTATCGGCCTGTATCCCGGCTCCGCCGCCCGAATCGGTACCGGCGATGGTGAGCACCCGGACCGGGGTCTGTCCCGAGGGTGTCAGCGGCAACAATTTCACGCCGTCACCCTACGTGGGCGGGGTTCGGGCCGGGGTGGGTGTATCGGGTCGTCCCGCGCGGTGGGAGTCCGGAGGCGGCACAGGCGATCGGCTTCTCACGACGGTCCCGATGCTCGGTGTCGCTATCGCGCGACGTCACCTCCACCACCATGGCGGCCGGACGCGGGGCCGGAGCCTCAGCGGACGGCTTGGTCGATCAGCCGGCGGGCCGCGCGGTCGGTGCGTTCGATATCGCCGGTGACGAGCCGATCCTGCAGGATGCCGCGTAACCCGGAGACCAGCAGGGTCGCCACCACATCTGGTTCGTCGACGGTCTCCAGGGTGCGCAGCCCCGCGGTGAGGGTGCCGACGAATGTCGCGATCGCGTCGTCCGCGTATCCGGCGTAGGGCCCGTGCGGCGCGCAGGCCGCGCCGAGGACCTGGAGCATCACCCGCACGCTCACGGCGCCGGTACCGGTGGTGTTCGAGCGCCAGAAGTCCCAGAGCCGGCCCCGTAGCGCGGCGGCGTCGTCGAGATCGGCGAATACGGCGGTGAGATCCGGACGGTGGGTGGCAAGGGCCTGGACCAGGAGTTCTTCTTTGGTGCCGAAGTAGTAGATGAGCATCCGCGAACTGGTGCCCAAGGCCGCGGCCAGGGGGCGGAGCGAGAGGTCGGCCAAGCCGCGTTCGGCGATATAGCGCACTACCGCGTCGAGGATCTCGGCGCGTTTGGCGTGGTCGAGTGGGCGGGCCATGGGTTGACTGTAGCGAACGCTACAGGTATCCATTACTCCGTGACTGTACCGATCGCTTCAGAAACTCCGGCGGCCCAGGTGGTCGTCACCGCGTACGCGGGTGCCACCTCGATCGCCGACGATATGGACGAGACCTGGTCCGGGCTACTGGACGGCCGGACCGGTATCACCACCCTCGACGACGACTTCGTCGCCGAATACGACCTGCCCGTGCGTATCGGCGGAAAACTGACGGCGCATCCAGGGGCCGAACTGACCCGGGTCGAACAGCGCAGGCACTCGTATGTGGAGCAACTCGCGCTGGTCCTGGGCCGGCGGGTCTGGCAGGCGGCGGGTGCACCCGAGGTGGAGGGCGAACGGCTGGCCGTGGCCATCGGCACCGGACTCGGCGGCGGGGACGCCCTCATCGACGCGGTCGACGCGTTGCGCGCCGGGGGATACCGCAAGGTCTCACCCATGTCGGTGCCGATGGTGATGCCGAACGGTCCGGCGGCGGCCGTAAGCCTCGAAATCGGTGCGAAGGCCGGTGTTTTCGCACCCGTATCGGCCTGCTCCTCCGGTACCGAGGCGATCGCGCACGCTTGGCGGCTGATCGCCACCGGCGAGGCGGATGTGGTGGTAGCGGGTGGAGTGGAGGGACATATTCACGCTGTTCCCATCGCCGGTTTCGCGATGATGCGGGCGATGAGCACCCGCAACGACGAGCCCGCCGCGGCCTCCCGGCCGTTCGACCGGGACCGTGACGGTTTCGTCTTCGGGGAAGCGGGTGCGCTGGTGGTTCTCGAATCGGAACGGCACGCCCGCGCCCGCGGCGCCCGGATCCACGCCCGCGTACTCGGCGCCGGAATCACCTCCGACGCCTACCACATCGTCGCCTCCGATCCGGCGGGTGAGGGTGCGGCCCGGGCCATGCGCAAGGCGATCGCCGTCGCGGGTCTGACGCCCTCCGATATCCAGCACGTGAACGCCCACGCCACCTCGACATCCATCGGCGACGCCTCGGAGGCGGCCGCGATCGAGGCCGTGACTCCCGCCGCCTCGGTCTACGCGCCCAAATCGGCGCTCGGTCATTCCATCGGCGCGGTCGGCGCCCTGGAAACGATTCTGACCGTCCTCACACTGCGGGAACAGGTCGTACCGCCGACCCTCAATCTGGAGAACCCCGACGCGGATCTGGATATCGTGTGCGGCCGGGCCCGTCCGCAACGGATCGATCACGCCCTGACGAATTCGTTCGGGTTCGGCGGCCATAATGTGACGCTCGCGTTGGGCCGGGTGTGATCTGCCCCGGTGGGTGTGCGCGAGTCGAGCCGGAACGGCGCGGCACCGAATTCCGCGACCCGGGCTGAGCCGGTGTCCGTGCGCAGCCGGACACCGCTCACCGCCCGGTTCTCAGCCCGGCACCTTGTCCAGGAAGCCCAGTACGGTAGCGATCCGGCCCTGATCGTCGGTGACCAGGACATCGAAGCCGATGATCACGGGCTCGGAGCCCTCGGGTCCCAGACCCCACTGGAACCGGATCTGGCGGTGGTGGGTATCCGGCTCGCCGACCGGGGTGAAGACGAACCCGGGGAACTGCTCGTGCACCGCGCCGATGGTCGCACCGATCGCATCGTGGCCGACAGCCTCGGCGAGCGGATCGGTGTAGGACGCCTCCGGCGCCCAGTGCCGGGTCAGCAGTTCGGTCCGGGCAGCCGCGTCGGTGGTGTTCCAGGTCCGCAGGTAGGCGGTGACGGTGTCTTTCATCGAAGTTCCTTCCGAGGTTGTGTGAACCAGGTGCCATCAGCATCGCCGTGACCGGCCGCGCAGACGATTACCTCGGAGGTAATGGGATCGGTTACCAGCGCGGCTACGATTTCGGTGTGGTGATCTCGGATACCGAACCCTCGGTCGGCGGGCTGCTGCGCTCCTGGCGGGAGCGGCGCCGGTTGAGTCAGCTGCAGCTCGCTTCGGAGGCCGCGGTGTCCACCCGCCACCTCAGTTTCGTCGAGACCGGCCGGTCGCGACCCACCCGGGAGATGGTCGAACGGCTGGCCGGGCATCTGGATGTCCCGCTGCGCGAACGCAACGAACTGCTGCTCGCGGCCGGGTATGCGCCGAGCTACGGGCAGCGCGATGTGGACGCACCGGAATTGCGCTCGGTGATGGACGCCTTCCGGATCCTGCTCGACGCGCATATGCCACATCCGGCCCTGGTTCTGGACCGATGCTGGGATGTGGTCGACCGCAATGCCGCCACCGATCTACTGCTCGACGGTTGTCCCCCGGAGTTGCTCGAACCGCCGGTCAACGCGATCCGGATCTCCTTGCATCCAGCAGGTTTGGCTCCGCGTATCCGCAACCTCGGCCAGTGGCGCGGTCATCTGCTCGGCCAGCTGCGCAGCAGGCTGGATGCCACCGGCGACCCACGGTTGAAGGCCCTGGTGGACGAGGTATCGGCCTACCCGTGTCATGACGCCGGCGTCGCCGCGCGAGCCGATGTGGTGATCCCCCTCCAGCTCCGGGTTGGGACAACGGAACTCTCGTTCTTCAGCGTCACCACGTCGGCGATGTCGGCGACCGATGTCACGATCGAAGAACTACACATCGAAGCCTTCTACCCTGCGGACGAGGCGACAGCCCGCGCTGTGCTGCCGGGCTGACACCGGCCGGAAGCCGGTTCGTCGGCCACACTACGGATACAACCACGGGGCTGGACTCGATGAGCTTTTCGGGGTCGACGTGGACGCTCGCTTATGTCCTCGAGCGTCACGACCATGGTCCGTCTCGGTTTCGGAAGCTGTACTGGATTCAGTCACAAGCAACAGTTTTCGAGTCAGGAGCAATTATGCGAATCGCGGTTTTCGGGGCGACGGGCACAGTCGGGCAGCACATCGTCGAGCAGGCGCTGGCGCGCGGATACGAGGTCACCGCACTCACCCGCGACGCCGCCCGGATCACCCGCACGCACGAACATCTGCGCATCGTGGAGGGTGATGTGCTCGATCCAGAGGCGGTCGATCGGGTGGTCTTCGGTCAGGACGCGGTCCTGGTGGCGCTGGGCAACGGGCGCAAAGGTGTGGTGCGGGCGGAGGGCACCCGCACGGTCATCGACGCGATGAACCGCACCGGGGTGAAAAGGCTCGTCTGCCAGTCCACGCTGGGTGCCGGCGACAGTCGCGCCAATCTGGACTTCCTGTGGAAGTACATCATGTTCGGCCTGCTGTTGCGCCCGGCCTACGCCGACCACCAGCAGCAGGAGACGTACGTGCGGGCCAGTGATCTGGAATGGACCATCGTGCGGCCCAGCGCTTTCACCGACGGGCCGCGGACCGGCACATACCGGCGCGGATTCGGTGCGAACGAGACCGGACTCAGCCTGAAGATCGCCCGGGCCGATATCGCGGAGTTCCTTCTCGATCAGGTCACCGACCGCACCTACATGCACAAGACGCCGGGGATATCCCACTGAAATATACAGTGGCGACGAGTCTCGACGAGGATCCGGCCAGGATGGGTACACCCGGCTACGAAAGCAGGACTGTGGCACCGACCGCTCGTCAGAAACCGCGAGATTTCCGCCTGTTCATGGCCGGGCAGGTCTCCACTACCTTCGGCTCCGCCCTGACCGCGGTCGTGCTGCCGGTTATCGCTGTGGAGAAATTCATGGCCGACGAGTGGCAAATCGGCCTGCTGTACGCATCCTCGGCGGTCCCGGTGGTTCTTTTCGGCTTCCTGGTGGGAGTGTGGTCGGACAGGAGAGAACGGAAGCGGCTGTGCTTGATCGCGGCCGATATGGTATCCATCGCAGCCATCGGCCTTCTCTGCCTGGGCATTTCGACGGGGATAGCCGGATTCTACTGGATACTTCCGGTGAGCTTCTTGTTCGGAATATTGACGCTCGTGGTCGAGGCTCTCTATTTTTCGCACCTCGAGACGGTGATCGGCGACCGGACGGTCCTGCAGGCCCGCTCTCGGCTGATTGCCAGTGAGAGGGCTGGGGTCGTCGGCCGGTCGTGGCCTGTCGGGAGCGCTCATCTGGTTCGGCGGATATGTGTTTCCGCTGGTGATCGACCTGTTGACCTTCCTGGTCAATGCGATATGCCTCGCGTTGATCAAGAGTCCGGACAGCGTGCGGGGAGGGCGACCTGAGTCCACTGTCCGGCAGGACCTGGTGGACGGATTCCGCTTGCTCGCGCGGGTTCCGCTGCTCAAGGCATTTTCGACCTTCGGCCTTCTCATTTCGGTGGCGGAAGCGATGATCATGGCAATGCTTCCCATCCTCCTGCTGCGGCAACTGGGCCTACCGGACTTCTATTACGGCCTCGTGTTCATCGCATCGAGTACGGCCGCGATCGTCGGTGCGTGGATCTCGCCACGCCTCGGTGAACGTCTGGGAATAGTGACTGTGAATCGTCTCGGACTGATCGGAATCGCTGTCGGCACGGTCTGCATCGCTGTCGGGGCCACACTCGGATCGGTTTCGGCTGGGCTGTCGCCGGTCTCGCGACTCTGGGTCTTGCCGGGTCGGTGTGGAACGTCGGGTTGACGACCCTGGTCACCGAATCGGCTGATTCGGCTGTACTCGGGCGGGTTTCGATGAACATACGCACACTGACGGCGCTTGCCGGGATCGTCGGAGCGGTAGCCGCCGGAATTCTCGGTGGGGCCTTGGGAATCACGAATCAGCTGTGGATCGCGGTGGTCGTGGGCACGGTCGGCGTCGTTCTGATGGCTCTGGCGATGTCGCGGAACGAAATGAACTCCGCCTCGTCTGCCGAAGGGCGTGTCCATGCCGATATCGACTGAGCGCAAGTAGCGAGCGCGGACTGTATCTGCCGGTGCTGAACGGTCCGGGTGCTGCTCGGAACGAGGAACCGTGGATCGACGGATCACTGCTCCACGAACCCATCCGGACCTGTTTCCCGGCAACGGTCGCGGGCGGCCCACCTCCTCGGCGGGCCGCCCGGACGCCCTACGAGACGATCGGGAGGTACACCGCCTTCCCCGTATCAGCGAACTGCGCCGACTTCTCCGCCATCCCCGCCTCGATGGCTTCCACATCGGTCAGATTGTTGCGTTCGGCGTATTCGCGGACATCCGCAGAGATCCGCATCGAGCAGAACTTCGGACCACACATCGAGCAGAAGTGCGCTGTTTTAGCCGGTTCCGCGGGCATCGTCTCGTCGTGGTACTCCCGGGCGGTGTCCGGGTCGAGCGAGAGTGCGAACTGGTCACGCCAGCGAAATTCGAAACGAGCCCGGGACAGCTCGTCGTCGCGACGCTGGGCGTGCGGATGTTCCTTGGCGAGGTCGGCTGAATGCGCGGCGATCTTATAGGTGATGACGCCGGTTTTCACATCGTCGCGGTCGGGCAGACCGAGATGTTCCTTCGGGGTCACGTAACACAACATCGCGGTCCCGGCCTGCGCGATGATGGCGGCGCCGATGGCCGAAGTGATGTGGTCGTAGGCGGGCGCGATATCGGTGGCCAGCGGCCCGAGCGTGTAGAAGGGGGCCTCCTCGCACAGCTCTTCCTCCAGCCGCACGTTCTCCACGATCTTGTGCATCGGCACATGCCCGGGCCCCTCGATCATCACCTGGACACCGTGCGATTTCGCGATCTTGGTCAGCTCACCGAGTGTGCGGAGTTCGGCGAACTGGGCCTCGTCGTTGGCATCGGCGACCGAACCGGGCCGCAGGCCGTCGCCCAGCGAGAATGTGACGTCGTAGCGGGCCAGGATCTCGCACAGCTCCTCGAAATGGGTGTACAGGAACGACTCCTGATGGTGGGCCAGGCACCAGGCGGCCATAATGGAACCGCCCCGCGACACGATCCCGGTGACCCGCTTCGCGGTGAGCGGCACGTACCGCAGCAGCACCCCGGCGTGCACCGTCATGTAATCGACACCCTGTTCGCACTGCTCGATCACGGTGTCGCGGTAGATCTCCCAGGTGAGAGCGGTCGGATCGCCGCCGACCTTCTCCAGCGCCTGATAGATCGGCACCGTACCGACCGGCACGGGGGAGTTGCGCAGGATCCACTCGCGGGTCTCGTGGATGTTCTTGCCCGTGGACAGATCCATGATGGTGTCGGCGCCCCAACGGGTGGCCCACACCATTTTTTCGACCTCCTCGGCGATCGACGACGAAACCGCCGAATTGCCGATATTGGCGTTGATCTTCACCAGGAACTTCTTGCCGATCACGGTCGGCTCCAGCTCCGGATGCCTGTGATTGGCGGGGATCACCGCCCGCCCGGCGGCGACCTCGGTGCGCACCATCTCCGCCGATACGCCCTCCCGGGCGGCGATGAACCGCATCTCCGCCGTCACGATCCCGGCCCGTGCCCACGCCAGCTGAGTGCGCGGTCCGGGCATTTCCGGCCTCTCCCAGCCGTCCCGGAGCGCGGGCAACCCGGCCTCGAGATCGATGGTCGCCGCATCATCGGTATACGGCCCGGAAGTGTCGTAGACATCGAAACGCTCGCCGTTGGTCAGGTTGATCCGGCGCACCGGAATGCGTAGACCGTCGACGTCCTGATAGTGCTTGACGCTGCCCTCGATCGGACCGGTGGTCACGGAATCGACAGGTGTGGTCGTCATATTTCCTCCCTACGCCGGCATTACCCGGTCAGGTTCATACGGTCGACGGCCCTGAGCGCTCCGCAGAGCTAGCCGTCCTCTCAGCCCGCTGGTGCGAGCCCCCGTTGGCATGTGCGATTTTTCGTCGCCGACCCTACCCCGCCCCGGACCTGTCCATCGATCGACGGTGAATCCGGCCAGTTCTCCGGCGGCCTACCAGCCCGAGCCCACGGTTCTGGAGGACAGAGCGAAGGAACGCAACCACCGAGCGCCTGCGACGCGTAGTGGGCCGTCCAGCGGCCGGCGACCATTGAGTACTTACAGTGTTGGGAGCCCACCCATGCTGTTCGAGGTTCACTTCTACATCCACCTTCCGTCTACTCCGGATGGTCCACCCTGGTAGGCGGGGGTGCCGCCCCGGTTCTGGAGTGACAGAGTGAAGGAGCGCGGCGACCGATCCCATGCGATGTGCGATGTGCCGTCGGTTGTCCAGAGATCGGCGACCATCGAGTACTTACAGTGTTGGGAGCCCACCCATGCTGTTCGAGGTTCACTTCTACATCCACCTTCCGTCTACTCCGGATGGTCCACCCTGGTAGGCGGGGGTGCCGCCCCGGTTCTGGAGTGACAGAGTGAAGGAGCGCGGCGACCGATCCCATGCGATGTGCGATGTGCCGTCGGTTGTCCAGAGATCGGCGACCATTGAGCACTTACAGTGTTGGGAGCCCACCCATGCTGTTCGAGGTTCACTTCCACACCCACCTTCCGTCTACTCCGGATGGTCTGCCTTCGACGGCGGGGCCCGCCCCGGTTCTGGAGCGACGTAGCGAAGGAGCGCAGCGACTGAGCGAAGGAGTGAAGAACCGGGGTTAATAGGGCCCCGCCCCGCGCCGCCGAAGGCGGCGCAAATAAACACAGAGCGATAGGGTCTATCCGTGACCCTCTCGCATGGATCGCTGATGACCGCCGACGAGTTCGAAGAACTCGACTCGGCTGCTCAGCGGATTTCCGAAGGGCTGCGGCTCGAATATCTGAACGGCCTACTGGCCGCGAAGGCGCGACCGGATACCAACCACACCCGGGTCGTGCAGTGGCTGGCGCGATTCCTGGTGCCGCGCCGCTCCGAACTGTGGCTCTTCGCCGATCGCGGCCTGCGGGCCGGGCGTAACGGTGGCAGCCGGGTACGGCCCGATGCGATACTCGCGCCCGCGTCGGCCTTCGCCGGTGAGGGTGAATGGTCGGATCCGCAGCCGGTCTTCATGACCATCGAGATCAGTTCGCGGGCCCAGCACACCGAACTCCGCGACCGGCTCGACAAACCGTTCCTCTACGCGGCCACGGGTATCCCGCTCTACTTCCTGATCGACCGCGGTGCCGCGGAGGTGAGCGTGTACAGCGAGCCGGAAGACGGGCGCTACAGCACCAAGGTGACCGTACCGTTCGGCACCGATATCGAAATCCCGGAGCCGCTCGGGGTCTTCCTGGCCACCGATCCGCTCGCGGACTGGCTGTAGCGCGGGTCAGTCGGTGAATTCGGCGATCACCGGGGCGTGATCGCTGGCACCCTTGCCTTTGCGTTCTTCCCGGTCCACCCCGGCATCGGTGACCGTCGCCGCCAGGGCCGGGGAGGCCAGCACGAAATCGATGCGCATCCCTTCTTTCCGGGGAAACCGCAGCTGGGTGTAATCCCAATACGTGTACACCCCGGGACCGGGCGCGAACGGCCGCATCACATCGGTGAAACCGGTATCGACCATCGCGTCGAACGCGTCCCGTTCCGGTTGCGACACATGGGTTCTACCGGCGAAGAACTCCGGCGACCAGACATCGTCATCGGTGGGCGCGATATTCCAGTCCCCGACCAGTGCCGTCTTCACCTGCGGATCGGCGGCGAGCCAACGAGCGGCATTATCGCGCAGCGCGGCCAACCAGGCGAGCTTGTACTCGTAATGCGGATCGGTCAGCGCCCGGCCGTTGGGCACGTACAGGCTCCACACCCGGACTCCGCCACAGGTGGCGCCCAGGGCCCGCGCTTCGACGGTCGGCGAGGGGATGAGGGTATCGGCGGCATCACGGTCGAACCCGGGCTGGTCCGGGAACCCGATCTCCACATCGTCGAGCCCCACCCGCGAGGCGATCGCCACCCCGTTCCACTGATTCAGCCCGATATGCGCCACCTCGTACCCGGCCTCGGTGAAACGCTCGAACGGAAACTGGTCGTCGCGGCACTTGGTCTCCTGGAGCGCCAGCACGTCGATATCCTGGCGATCCAGCCAGGCCAGTACGCGGTCCTGCCGAGAGCGGATCGAGTTGACATTCCAGGTGGCCAGTCGCAAAGAAAACCTCTGTGTTCATGGCGGCGCCTGCGGCGCCGCGGGGCGGGGCCCTATCAACCCCGGTTCTTCACTCCTTCGCTCAGTCGCTGCGCTCCTTCGCTACGTCGCTCCAGAACCGGGGCGGGCCCCGCCATGGAAGCAGACCATCCGGAGTGGACGGAAGGTGGAGCGGAGGTGCGTCTCGACCGGCAGGGGTCGGACCGGACCACTGTAAATGCTCGATCGTCGCCTGACGTCGGACGGCCCGACTGGGCGCGGTCTGTCGCTGTGTTTCTTCGCCTTTTCGCTCCAGGGCGGGGGCGGGCTTCGACCACGGAGGCGGACCATCCGGAATGGGCGAAAGGTGGGGGCGGAGGTGCGCCTCGACCGGCAGGTTCGGCCCGAACCACTGTAGATGCTCGAGGGTCCGCTGCTACTGGACGGCCCTGCCCACCGCGGTTGCGTAACGGGGTCGGTCGTCCTCGCGTCGACCAGGCGCGGGAGGAGTCGTTGCGGACGGATCTCGATCGGCCGGTGCAGTGCGTTCCTTTGCTTCGTCGCTCCGGAACCGGCGGGTATCGGACCTCGGCCGGTCGCGACGGCGCTACAGGGTGGTTCCGGAGCTGCCGGGGACGGCGTAGCGGTAGCTGTGGTGATCGACGAAACCGAGTTCGCCGAACAGTTCCAGGGCATCGACGTTACCGGCCTCTACCTGCACGTACGCATGTGTTGCGCCACGATCGTGGCCCCAGCGCAGCAGTTCACCGCAGACGAGTGCGGCCAGGCCGTGCCGGCGATGGGCGGCTACGACGGCCACGCAGGTCAGGCCGACCCAGCGGCGGCCGTCCGAGGCGGCGGTGAGGGCGCCACGGGCGATGGCGATGGGATTGGGCAGGCCCAGCGAGGCGAATCCCAGTTGTCCGTCGTGTACGGCGGAGAGCACCTCGGGGAGCGGCACTGTGGCGGTGTGGCCGCTGGGTTCGTCGCCGCGGTAACGGTGGATCTCCAGCCAGGAGATATCGGGTTCGGGAGCGATTCGCACCATGGACGGGCCCTGGGGTAATACGAAATTTTCCAGATCGATGCCGAGGACCCGGGTCTCACCCCAGCTGTTCCAACCCGACGGCACAGTGGCCAGCCGGTCCGGCAGCGCCAGTTGCAGTGGTAGCCCCTGGGCGGCGTACCAGGCACCGATCCGATGCAGGGTATCCGGGGTGATCCGGGCGGGCCCGCTCGAATCACCGATGGGCACAGCGGAATTGGCTCGACGGGTGTAACCGTGGCCGGCGCGCAGTAGCCACCCGTCGATCCAGGCGTATTCCGAGCCGGGCCAGCCGAAGGCCGCCGCGGTTTCCAGCGCACGGATCTCCGAGGTGCGAATCGGCCTGGGCGTCAACGATTTCAACGCCACCACGCTGGCGGCCGGGATCATCACCGGATGCCCGTCGGCGGCCAGGACGGTGAGCGGATTCGTCTCCACCACCTCGCCGATCACATCGGTCAGCGGCGGACTGCTGCCCTCGGGCAGTCGATAGCGCACCACGACCCGTTCGCCGAGTGGGATATCGGTGATCGGGATATCGTCGTCGGGCTCGTGCGGGTCAGTCGTCATGTCCGAAGGGGTCCGGGTCGTTGCCGGGTAGCCAGTCGAGGCCGGGGACGCCCCAGCCGTTGCGTTTGACCGCCTTCTTCGCCGCTCGCGCATGACGTCCGACCAGCACGTCGATGTAGAGGTGGCCGTCGAGATGACCGACCTCGTGCTGCAGCATGCGGGCGAAGAAACCGGTGCCCTCCACCGTGACCGGTTCGCCGTGCTCGTCGGTTCCGGTGACCCTGGCCCAATCGGCACGGCCGGTCGGGTACTGCTCTCCCGGTACCGACAGACAACCCTCTTCGTCGTCATCGGGATCCGGCATGGTCTCGGGGATCGCCGAGGTCTCCAGCGCTGGGTTGATCACGGCTCCGCGCCGCCGCGTCACCGTGCCGTCCTCGGCCTGGTCCGGGCAGTCGTAGACGAAGAGACGCTTGGACACTCCGACCTGGTTGGCGGCGAGGCCGACACCGTTGGCGGCGTCCAGGGTCTCGTACATATCCGTGATCAGCCCGGCCAGTTCCGCCGGCGATTCGGTCACCGGCGCGGTGGGGCTGTGCAGCACGGGATCGCCGACGATCACGATGGGCAGGATTGACATGGATACGAGCTTATTGGGGTCGGTGCCGGGCTGTGAAAAGGGCCTGCTCTGTGCGGTCGCCCTCGCGGGTCCGGGCAGGTGCGACGGGTCCCGGTGAGTCTTCTGGTACCACCGTCCCGGACACGCCGGACATCGACGGCAGCGCTCACCCGAGCGGCGTGGTTGAATATCGCAAGGCAGTAACACGGTGACCTGATCGTGTCCTTCAGACGGCGATCGCGTCCGGTGGTAACTCGGCGAGGAGCAAGATGGACGGCGCAGCAGCGCGGGATCTTTCCGCAATCCAGGGCAGTCCTCCGGCCAATACAGAGAATACGAATTCCGAAGCGGCCCGAGATCCCGAGAGCGGCCTGAGTCGCCGCGAACACGAGATGCTGGCTTTCGAGCGGCAGTGGTGGAAATACGCGGGCGCCAAAGAAGAGGCCATCCGCGAACTGTTCGCGCTGTCGCCGACCCGCTACTACCAGGTCCTCAACACCCTCATCGACCGGCCCGAAGCGCTGGCCGTCGACCCGATGCTGGTGAAGCGCCTGCGCCGGCTGCGCGCCAGCCGGCAGAAATCACGCGCCGCGCGAAAGCTCGGTTTCCAGGTCTGAGGGCCGACGCCGGCGGCGGCGCCGAAAATACCGGCCCCGACCCGCCCCGCCGCAGGCGGGGCAAATAAACACAGCAGGCGCTAGGCTCGGGCGGGTGAGCAATTCGAACCCTGGCTCCGGTGGACCGCCGCTGCGCGCGACGGCAATGGTTCTGATCGCCCTGGCGATCGTTTTCGCCGGTCTGGGCGCGATGTCGCTGTCGAGCGCCGATTCCGAGAGCTCCGACAACACCGAGGGTGCCGGGACGGCATCGTCGACGACCGCCCTGGCCGCGCCGCGCGCCACCACCAGCGCGGCGGTTGCGCCCACTACAGCGGACGCGGGGTCCTCGACCACGACCGCCGTCGCACCCACGACTACCGCGGCGGCCGACGGTGTGGATCGGTCCGTACCGATCCGGGTGCTCAACAACAGCATGGTCGCTGGGCTGGCATCCACGACCGCGAGCGATCTCACGGCACGTGGCTGGACCAATACCACGACCGGGAATTACGCCGCGACCACTCTCGCGGCCACCACCGTGTACTACGGCAGCGCGCCCGGTGACGCGGAGACCGCCGCCGCGGTCGCCGCGGATATCGGTGCCACCGCCGCACCCATGATCCCGGGACTGGGTGACGGTTCCGGGATCGTCGTGGTGGTGACCGGCCGGTGATCCCGGCCGGAGGTCGGGGGTGCCCCGGGCGGATACAGAGGCCGTGGCATCATCTGATGCGTCGAAAGATCGTTGTCGAAACGCTCTGTCCGTAAACTCGGTACTCGTAAAGGAGTTCCCAGATGGCACCGTCCACTTCTCGTCGCCCGTCTTGGCGTAGCGTGACGCCGGTGCTGGCTGTCGCGGCTTTCGGCCTCGTTGCCTGCACGAACAGTCAGGAATCCAGCGATGTGGCGGGTACGACTCCGCCGGTGTGGACGTCATCCCCGGCACCGGCCGGCGCGGGCGAGCACGGTGAGCACAGCGAGGAGCAGGACACCCCGGCCGGTTCCGGTACCGAGGTCGAGCTGAAGTCGCCGAGCGGCGCGAAGATCGGGACCGCGAATATCGCCCAGGACGGCAATCATCTGCGGATCACCGTCGATACGACCGGTCTCACCCCCGGCTTCCACGGGTTGCATATCCACCAGGACGGTAAATGCGAGGCGAATTCGGCCCCGCCCGCCGGTGGTGCGCCCGGTGACTTCCTGTCCGCGGGTGGACATCTGCAGGTCGGCGGTGCCACCGGCCACCCGGCCAGCGGTGATCTGTCCTCGCTGCAGGTGCGCAAGGACGGCCACGGCTACCTGGTGACCACCACCGACACGGTCACCCTGAGCGATATCCAGGGCAAGGCGCTGATCGTGCACGCCGGTTCCGACAACTTCGCCAATATCCCGGACCGCTACAGCCGTGAGGGCGGCACCGGCCCGGACCAGCAGACGATGAGCACCGGTGACGCAGGCGGCCGGGTCGCCTGCGGCGTCATCGGCGGCTAGTACAGACGCGCGACAGCGGAGGGGCGATATGGGTGGGGCGCGGATCGATCCGGTGCCATTCCGTGGATCGCCCCGGCCGACCATCGGTATCGAATGGGAGATCGCGCTCGTCGATAAGACGAGTCGCGATCTGTCCAATACCGCGGCTGCGGTTTTCGACGCGGTGGGTGAGTTGCGCGCGCACGACGGCACGCCGCAGGTGAGCAAGGAACTGCTCCGCAATACCGTGGAGTTGGTCACCGGAGTGCACGAAACCGTCGGTGGGGCCCTGCAGGATCTGTCGGGCACCATGGACACCGTGCGCCGGGCGGCGGACGGACTCGGGGTGGATCTGTTCTGCGCGGGCACACATCCGTTCGCGCAGTGGTCCACTCAGCAGCTGACCCGTTCCGAACATTACGACGAATTGATCGAACGCACCCAGTGGTGGGGGCGGCAGATGCTGATCTGGGGCGTGCACGTCCACGTCGGAGTCTCCCACCGGGAGAAGGTTTTTCCGATCCTGAACGCCCTGCTGCTGTCCTATCCGCATCTGCTGGCGCTGTCCGCGTCCTCACCGATGTGGTCGGGCTCGGACACCGGGTATGCGAGCAATCGTGCGCTGATGTTCCAGCAGTTGCCCACGGCGGGACTACCTTTCCAGTTCGAGAACTGGGGCGAGTTCGAGCGGTATGTGCACGACCAGATGAAAACCGGTGTGTTCGAACAGCTCGGCGGTATGCACTGGGATATCCGGCCCGCGCCGAAATGGGGCACCATCGAGGTGCGTATCTGCGACGGTATCTCCAACCGGGCGGAGCTGGCCGCGCTGGCGGCGTTCATCCACTCCCTCATCGTGTACCTGGACGACAAGGTGGAACGCGGTGAGACGCTGCCCACACTGCCGCCCTGGCATGTGCAGGAGAACAAATGGCGGGCCGCCCGTTACGGGCTGGACGCCATCGTGATCGTGGGCGACGACAACCGGGAGCGCCTGGTCACCGAGGATCTCGAGGAGCTGCTGAACCGGCTGGAGCCGACCGCGCAGCGGCTCGGCTGTGCGGCCGAACTCGCCGCGGTCGCCGATATTCCGCGGCGCGGGGCCAACTATCAGCGACAGCGGCAGGTGGCCGCGGCGTCCCAGGGGGACCTGATCGCGGTGGTGGACGCACTGGTTCGCGAACTCGGCAGCTGACCTATCCGGTCCGCTGCTGTTCAGCAGCCCGGTGACCTGCCGTTCACGTGCCGTTTACGATAGGCGGGTGCTAGTCGAAAACCCGAATATGGGAGCCGGAGCAGCGGCGCGCAGATCGGTGCCGCGAAGGGGGATTCGGGTCGCCGCCGTCGCGGCGGTGCCGGTGCTGCTGCTGGTGCTGCAAGGGGTGGCGGTATGGCGGGGGTACGAGGGGCCGCTGACGAGCCTGGCCCGCGACTACGTCGGCACTCCGAAATCCATGACCGTGCCCTGGGCCGGCCTGATCCTGGCGCTGGTCGGGATCTCGGCCCGGCGCCGGGTGATCGCGTTCGGGGCGGCCGTTGTGATCGATCTCGCCTTCGCGGGAGCGCGCGTGCTGATGGGCGGGCCGTTCACGGTCGGTAACGGACCGGTTCTCGTGCTCACCGCATTGGCGCTGGTGGCCTGGTTGCGCTGGACGGGCATCGAACGGCGCGATGCGCTGCACGCCGCCGCGCTGGGTGCGCTGCTGGTCCTGGCGACCAAGGTGGGTGACGTCTGGCTGCATATCACCGCGGATGTGCGGCCGCAGGTGCTGGACCAGTACGTGATGCTCGCCGATCATGCCCTCGGCGATCCGGCCTGGGTGATGGGCCGGGTGCTGGAGACCCTGGGTCCGCTACCCGACGCCGTGCTGCACTGGGTGTACATCGAACTGCCCGCGGCGGCCATCGTAGTGGCGGTCTGGCAGTTGCGGTCGGTGGTGACCGCCGGCCGGTGGCCGAACCACTATCTGGTGCGGACCTTCCTGGTGCTGGGCCTGGTGGGGCCGCTGGTGTACATCCTGTTCCCCGTGGTCGGGCCGATATTCGCCTACGGGGTCGACGGGAACGGTTTCCAGCTGGGCAATTTCTGGCCGAATGTGGTGCCGCCGCTCGATCGGGCACCGGAAGCGATCGCCTTCGACTCGTTCTCGCCGCGCAACTGTATGCCGTCCATGCACACCGCGTGGGCGCTGGCGCTGTTTCTGCACACCCGTCGCAACGCCGATGGTTCGCTCGCCCCGACCTGGCTGCGCTGGGGTGGGATGTTCTGGCTGCTGTGCACGCTGGCCGCGACCCTCGGATTCGGCTACCACTACGGGGTCGATCTGGTCGCCGGTGCGGTGCTCTGCCTGACCGTGGAATCGGCGCTGCGGGAACCGGAACGCGGCTGGGGCTGGTTCCGGATCCGCCTGGTCGCCGGTGGGGCGATGGTACTGGTGACGCTGCTGCTGGGCTACCGGTATCTCGCGGTGCACATGGCCGACTATCCGGTGGTCGCGGGATCGATCGTCTCGGCGCTGCTCGCCGCGCTGGCCGCGGGTTTCCATGCCACCTGGTTCGCCCGGCGCCGCGCCGACCGGCCGGCGGAGCCCGCGGCCGCGACCCTGCCCGCCGAATCGGCGGAAGCGGTGACGGCCACCGCCGATCCGCTCGATACGACGGTGGTCGGGCCGGACGGGATCACGGCTGATCCAGTTCGTCCTCGAGTTCGTTGACCACCAGCAGATCCTTGCGGTGCGACTGCTCCCGGTAGGCGGTACGGCCGATCAGGTGGGCGATCACCGGCGCGGTGAGCAGGGTGAACAGTCCGACCAGGACCAGCATCCAGACATTCGGATCGTCGTAGACCCGGATACAGGTGCCGGTCAGCACCGAGATCAGGCCGATGGCCTGAGGTTTGGTCGCGGAGTGCATACGCAGCAGGGTGTCGGGGAACCGGACGATCCCGATCGCCGCGGTGAGCGCCAGCAGTGCGCCGAAGATGATGAGGGTGCCGGAGATCCAGTCGAGTACCGTGCTCATCGGTCGTCCCGGACCCGGAAGCGGGTGACGGCGGCGGACCCGAGGAAGCCCACCAGTGACAGCGCGACGATGGCGGGCACCACGCTGGTATCGCGGCTGTAGGCCGCCCATACCGCGAGTCCGCAGATCGCCATCGCGATGATGGAGTCGATCCCGACCACGCGGTCGAGGGTATCGGGGCCCGCGAGTATGCGATATCCGGTGATCAACGCGGCCGCACTGAGCAGGACCGCGGCCACCACGGCCACGACTATCACTGGGTCACCTCCTGGCCGGTCTGCGGTGGGAGCGGGGTGGCGCGCCGCTGGAACGTGTCGATCAGCAGACCTTCCACCACCCGGATGGTGCGGTAGAACTTCGCCACCGCCTCCTCGCTGCTGACATCGATGACATGCACATAGACCACGCACTGTTCGCGGTCGAGTTCCAGCACCATGGTGCCCGGGATCAGGTTCAGCAGGTTGGTGCACAGCACCAGGACCAGGTCCGATTTGAAGGCGAACTGGACTTTCAGCACGCCGGAGACCGGGGGCGGCACGGGCCGCAGTGCGAACCAGGCCAGCTGAAGGCTGGATTCGAGCCCGTAGTAGACGCTGACCGCCGCCAGTTTCAGCAGCGGTAGCAGTCGCAGCCGCCCGCGCACCGGGATCCGGGGCAGCGGAAGGGCCACCATGATGATCGCACCGGCCGCGAGCCCGGCCGCGACATTGGCGATGCTGACCCGCCCCCACAGCGCCACCCACACCACGGTCAACCAGATCAGGATGCCGACCCGCAGCACATTGTCGCGGTTCACCAGTTCACGTAGCGCGGTCATTTCGTCCCCCCGCCCAGGACCGCGCCGATATAGCTCGCGCGGTCCTGTAGTTCGGCCGCGGCGCGGTCGGCGATACCCAGCACCGGGCCCGCCCAGACGGTGAGCGCCAACCCGACCGCGACCAGCGCGGCGGTCGGCAACACCATCATGGCCGGTAGCCGCCCCGGGTCGGTGCGCTCGTCGTAGAGCATGTCGGTGTTGTCCTCCACCAGCGACGGCAGGGTCGCGGCCACCAGATGGCCGTCCGGCGCCTGTTCCCGCGGCCGCCAGAACGCCTTGCTCCACACCCGGGCCATCACGTACAGCGTGAGCAGGCTGGTGACCACCGACCCGGCCACCAGGATCCAGGCGAGCGAACTGCCGTTCTGTGCGCCGGCCTGGAGCAGCGCGACCTTGCCGATGAAACCGGAGAACGGTGGTATCCCGCCGAGATTCAGCGCGGGGATCAGGAACAGGCCCGCCAGTATCGGGCTGGCGGCGGCCAATCCGCCGACCCGGCGCAGCGAGGTCGAACCCGCCTGCCGTTCGATCAGGCCGGCCACCAGGAACAGCGCGGTCTGCACGAGGATGTGATGCGCGATGTAGTACACCGTGCCCGCAAGCCCGACCGCGTTGGCGATCCCGACCCCGAACATCATGTACCCGATATGGCTGACCAGGGTGAACGACAGCAGTCGCCGGATATCGTTCTGCGCGATGGCGCCGAAGATCCCGATCAGCATGGTGAGCAGTCCGGTGATCAGCAGCAAATTGTCGAAACCGCCGTCGGGGAACATCAGGGTCTGGGTTCGCACGATCGCGTACACGCCGACCTTGGTGAGCAGGCCCGCGAAGACCGCGGTGACCGGCGCCGGAGCGGTGGGGTAGGAATCGGGCAGCCAGTTCGACAGCGGGAAGACCGCCGCTTTGATCCCGAACGCGACCAGCAGCACGGCGTACACGGCCTGGCGGATCCCGTCGGGGATCGCATCCATCCGCAGGGACAGTTGCGCGAAGTTCAGGGTTCCGGTGGCGCCGTAGACGACGGCGGTGCCGATCAGGAAGATCAGCGACGACACCATCGACACCATCACATAGGACACCCCGGCTCGGATACGCTGCGCGGTCGCGCCCAGGGTGAGCAGCACGAACGAGGCGACCAGCAGGATCTCGAAACCGACGAACAGGTTGAACAGATCACCGGCCAGGAACGCCATCGCCACACCCGCGCTGAGCACCAGGTAGGTGGGCCAGAAGATGGAGGTGGGCTGTTTGGCCTGGGCGTCGGCGATGTTCTGGCCGGCGCCGTAGAGCGCGACCGCGAGCAGCACGATCGCCGAGACCAGCAGCATGGCGGCGGAAAGGCGGTCTACCACGATCGTGATACCGATCGGGGTCTCCCAGCCGCCGACCTGAACGGCGACCGTTCCGTCGCGGTCGGCGAGATAGAGCAGCACACCGCAGACGGCGACGGCGCAGCTCAGCGCGACGGTCGCCAGCACCCGCTGCACTCGCGGACTGCGTCCGACGACGAGGGTCAGGGCGGCGGCCAGCAGCGGAATGAGTACCGGCAGCGGCGCGAAGGTGGCGAGCAGATCGTGCGACAGACTCATTCTTCGGGTTCCTCCGGCGGGCGCGCGGCGATCCCGACATCCTCCGGGTCGTTCTCGACTTTTTCGCTCGTGGTCAGGATGTAGGAGCGGTACGCCAGCGCCAGGACGAACGCCGAGACTCCCATGGTGATGACGATCGCGGTCAGCACCAGCGCCTGCGCCAGTGGATCGGCCATGGTGTCGTGATCGGCATCGCTCGCGCCCTGGATCGGCGGCGCTCCGCCGGGTCCGCCCATGGTCAGGATCAGCAGGTTGACCGCGTTGCTGAACAGCAGGATGCCGAGCAGCATCCTCGATACGGTCCGTTCCAGCAGCAGGTACACCCCGCAGGCCATCAGGATCCCGACCACGATCAGAAGGGTGAGATTAGCGGTCATATACCTGCACCAGCTCGTCGTCGAGGCGCGCGCCGAGGCTGCGCAGCACATCCAGGATGAGGCCCACCACGATCAGATACACGCCGAGATCGAAGAACAGCGAGGTTACCAATTTGATGTGACCGAGCAGCGGTACCGAGGCCTCCACGATGGTCGAGTACAGCGGCGGATACCCCAGCACCAGTGATGCCGTGGCGGTGCCCGCGGCCAGGATCAGTCCGGCACCGAGCAGATGCCCGGCTTCGACGGGCAGTGCTTCACCGAGTTCGTACTGACCGCCGGCGAGATAGCGCAGTACCAGTGCCAGACCGGCGATGAGGCCGCCGGCGAAACCGCCACCGGGCGCGTTGTGACCGGAGAAGAAGAAGTACACCGACAGGACCATGATGGTCGGGAAGACCAGGCGGGTCGTGATCTGCAGGACCATCGACCGGTCCCGGCGGTCCACCAGCCGCCCGGCGGGCAGCCAGCTCACTTTGCCCGGGCTGTAGTTCGGGGCGTCGGCCGCGCGTGGTGCCGCGCCGAACCGGCGGCTGCGGAATACCAGTGAGGCGACGCCGGTCGCGGCGACGACCAGGACCGATATCTCGCCGAGGGTGTCCCAGGCACGGATATCGACCAGTAGGACGTTGACCGCGTTCTTGCCGCCGCCGAATTCGTAGGCCGCCGCGGGTATACGTTCCCAGATCGGCTGCGCATTGCGCGCCGCGCCGGCGAACGCCGCCAGGACCGGGACCGCGATCCCGACCGCGATGGCGATGGCGGCCCGGCCGACCTGGAAACCCGTCTGCTGTTCCGGGCCGATCTCGGCAGGGAAGGCACGCAGGACCAGGACGAAGACCACCAGGGTGAGGGTCTCCACCAGGAACTGGGTCAGGGCGAGGTCGGGGGCACCGTGCAGGGCGAAGATGACACCGCAGCCGTAGCCGGTGAGCCCGACGACCAGCACGCTTGCCAAGCGGTTGCGCAGTACGGTCGCGCCCAGCGCCATGGCGATCATGATCGCGCCGATCACCAGCTGCAGCGGGGAATCCCACAGCCGCAGTTCCACACCGGTGCGCGTCCCGACGGCCAGGACCACCGCGGGCAGGATGACCAGCGTGCCGAGGATGATCGCCTGGTTCAGTGGGAGCGAACCGCGCTGTACCGAAGTGGTCATCTTCAGCGACAGCCGGTCCATCGCCCGCAGGGCGGTGTCGTAACCGCGGTCGGCGTTGCCGAGCAGGGTGGCCGATTCGCCGAACCGGTCCTGCACCGAGAACAGGGCGAGGCCGCCGGCGATGATGACGACGGTGAGTGCGAGCGGCCAGGTCAAGCCGTGCCAGAGCTGGAGATGCTCGGTCAGCTCGCCCGGCAGGGTTTCGGCGTACGGTGCCAGCAGGCCGTCCATCCAGGGCGCGGCGAGTCCGGCGGCCAGCGAGCCCACGGCGAGCGCGACCGGTGCCGCGATCAGTCCGGCGCCGGGCGCGTGCCATCCCGGGACCGGGACCCCGGGTTTGTCGGAGAAGGCGCCCCAGACGAAGCGCGCGCTGTAGGCGACGGTGAGCATGGACCCGAGCACCAGACCGGCGCCCAGCAGCAGCCGCACGGTGAGGGAGAGCGGCTCGGCGTCGAGCTCAGCGGCCAGCGCCGATTCCTTCGCTACGAAGCCCCAGAGCGGCGGTATCCCCGCCATGCTCAGCGCGGCCAGCGACGCGGCACCGAGGAGGACCGGTGCGCGGCGCCCCAATCCGGAGAGTTCGCGCAGATCACGGGTGCCTGCCCCGTGGTCGATGATGCCGACCACCAAGAACAGGGCTGCCTTGAAAAGGGCGTGCGCCACGATCAGACCGATACCGGCGAGCGCGGCATCCGGGGTGCCCAGACCGACCATCACCACCAGGAAGCCCAGCTGGCTCACCGTGCCGAAGGCGAGGACCAGTTTCAGGTCGGTCACCTGGAGGGCGCGCAGCCCGGCCAGCAGCATCGATGCCAGGCCGAGAGTGAGGACCAGCGGTCGCCAGACCGGTGCGTCGGCGAAGGCGGGCGCGAGGCGGGCGATCAGGTAGACACCCGCTTTCACCATGGCGGCCGCATGCAGGTAAGCGCTCACCGGGGTGGGTGCGGCCATGGCGCCGGGCAACCAGAAGTGCAGCGGCACGATGGCGGATTTGCTCAGCGCGCCCACCAGCACCAGTCCGATCGCGACCTGGATCGCGATACCGCCCGGCGGATGTTCGGCC
The DNA here is from genome assembly GCF_014645735.1 of Nocardia jinanensis. GTDB lineage: Bacteria > Actinomycetota > Actinomycetes > Mycobacteriales > Mycobacteriaceae > Nocardia > Nocardia jinanensis. The sequence continues at coordinate 166,909 of NZ_BMMH01000011.1, forward strand.
GCCAGCAGGTCCGAGAGCAGATAGCTGCCGTAGGACTGTCCGAGGATCACGATCCCGGCCAGCATGGCCAGGCCGCCCGCGCCGGTGACGAGCAGCGCCTGCAGGGCGGCACGGCGTCCCGGGACGCTGTCGGAGTTGTGCCCGACCAGCAGGAACGACAGGACGGTGGTCACTTCCCAGAACGTGAAAAGCAGCAACATGTTGTCGCTGGTGACCAGGCCGAACATGGCTCCGGAGAAGGCGACCAGCCAGGCCGCGAACGAGCCCAGCTTCGGTTCGCCGTCGGTGAAGTAACGGGCGCAGTAGGCGAGTACGAGGGCGCCGATACCCAGTACCAGCGCGCTCATCACGGTCGCCAGCGAATCGAAACGCAGGTCCAGCGACAGATCGATGGTCGGCGCCCACGGCAGCCGGACCTGGATCTCGTCGTTCCAGTGGGCGACGACCCAGCCGAGACTACCGAGCGGTACCAGCGCGAGTGGGTAGAACGCATTGCGGCCGAGTGCTCGCACAGCGGAGGGCGCTATCAGCGCGGCCAGGGCGTGTGCGAGCAGGATGGCGAGCAAGCGTTACCTCCGTCGGGGTCGGGGCGGCGGGGTATTGCGCGCTCATCATATGCGAGCACGAACTGGGACAATCGTACAGATTAAGGGTTCGCCCCTCGTACCCGGCTACCCTCGGGCAACTGTTCGACCAGGTCAGGCATAACGGACAGATCGGAATCGGGTCAGTAGCGGGACTCCGCGTACCGGCGCAGCGACTCCACCTGCTCACGGTCCAGCGAAGGCCGTACCGCCCGGCGCGCGGCGGCGATATCCGCGGCCGTGACATCGGCGGCATCCACATCACGGCGCATGGCCGACAACGCCGCTTCGCGCAGCAGTGCCGCGCAGTCCGCGGCGGAGAAACCGTCCAGATCGATGGCCAGCCGGGCCAGATCCACCGACTCCGCCAGTGGCACCGCGCGGCCGGTGGTGCGCAGAATCGCCTCCCGGGCGTCGGCGCCGGGGGGCGGAACGAACACCAGTCGTTCGAGCCGGCCCGGCCGCAGCAGTGCCGGATCGATCAAATCCGGGCGGTTGGTGGCGCCCACGACCACCACATCGCGCAACGGTTCCACTCCGTCCAGCTCGGTCAGCAGCGCCGCCACCACGCGGTCGCCCACCCCGGAATCGGAACTCTGGCCGCGTCGCGGCGCGAGCGCATCCACTTCGTCGAGGAAGATCAGCGACGGCGCGGAATCACGGGCTCGCTGGAACAGCTCGCGCACCGCGCGTTCGGACGATCCCACCCATTTGTCCATCAGCTCCGCACCCTTGACGGTGTGGACGCTCAACTGGCCGCTTCCCGCCAGCGCCCGCACCAGGAAGGTCTTCCCGCAGCCGGGCGGGCCGTACAGCAGCACCCCGCGCGGCGGTTCGATCCCGAGCCGCGCGAACGAATCGGGATGTCGCAGGGGCCACAGCACCGACTCGGTCAGCGCCTGCTTGGTCTCTGCCATATCGCCCACATCGTCGAGACCGAGACTGCCGATCGCCAATTCCTCGGTGCCCGAGCGTGACAGCGGACGGATCACCTCCAGCGCCCCGCTGAGATCCTCCTGTTCGAGCTGTGGCTCGGTGCTGTCGCGGCTGGCCCGCGCGGCCGCCCGCAGGGCCGCCTCCCGGCACAATGCGGCGAGATCGGCGGCAACGAAACCCGGCGCGGACAATGCGATCTCGTCCAGCCGCAGCTCACCCGTCGGCACCTTGCGCAGCAACTGCTCGAGCAGTGCCCGGCGTATCGCCGCGGTGGGCAGCGCCAGCGCGAGCTCCCGGTCGCACAGATCGGGCGCCCGCAGCCGCCGGTCGATCGCCGCCGGATGCGCGGTGGTGGCCAGCAGCGCCACACACGGTTCGGCCACCGCGGCCCGCAGTTGATCCAGGATCAGTGTGGCCACCGGTTCGGCCGGTTCGGGCAGCAGCGCATCGATATCGGTGACCAGCAGAATCCCGCCGCGACCCGAACCCGCCGCCGCGGCCGCGGCGGCGACCGCGCGCAACCGCGCCCCGCTCTCCGCGGCTCCCACCGCCGGGCCGTCCAACTCCACGATCCGCCGCGGCGCCGCGACCGCCCTGGCCAGCGAGGCCTTACCCACCCCCGCCGGACCGGTGATGAGCACACCCAGGCGCGGGGTCGCGCCCAGCGCCTTCAGCAGCTCGGGTTCGTCCAATGCCAGACTCAGCCATTCCGCCAGCTTCGCCGCCTGCTGCTGCGCGCCGGCCAGATCCTCCACCTTCAGCTCGGTGTACGGGGCCTTCTCGACCGGGACGGCCCCGGGCATCTCGCTGCCGACAATCGTTTCCGGATGGCTCGGTGCCAGCGGCTGACCCGGGCCCGGACGCTCGTTCACCCGAACCGGAACGGGCTCATCGCCGGCGACCACCCCCGCGGTCCACTCGACCGCGGTATTCGGCTGTACGCTCACCGGCGCACCGGCGGGTTCGGTGGCGACCACGGTGAGCAGCTCGGAGGTCCAGGCGATTCCGAACGCGCGGGACAATGCCTGACTGGCCACCGACGACGGGATATCCGGCCCCAGCTCCCGGGGTAGCAGCGATACCGTATCGCCCACGGTCACCACTTTGCCCAGCAGCGCCTGACGCAGCGTCGCCGCGGGAATCGACTGTGTCGCATGCCGGGAACCGCTCACCCGGATACAACGGGCGCCGTACACCACGGCCGGTGCGATCACGACGCCCGCGTTCTCGCGCAGTCCGGCATTGGACAGGGTCACATCGTCGAGGAGCGCGGTACCGGCCGGAGTGCCGGCGGGCGCCCGGCCCACCACCGCGGCGGTACGGCGGGTACCGACGAGTGAGATACCGTCCCATTCGCGTAATCCGAGAGCGGTGAGCGCCTCGGGATGCAATCGGACCACTCCGCGCCGGGCATCGGCGGCGGATGGATTCAGACGGACGGTCAACGCCAACTCGGCCACGATGCCCATTCTGCGCCGCTTTCCGCACTGCGGGGGCGGGGCCCTGGTGACGGGGTCGGATCATCGCCTCGACGACGGTAACGCGGTCTCGGGGATCGGCGGCCGAGCCGGCGAGTGGCTTCGGCCGCGGGCGGACCCGGACTTATCCGTCGACGACGATGCCCGCGACCACGGCGACCCTCTGATCGGCCAGTTTCTCGGAATTGCAGACCAGTTTCGCGGTCCCGAGTGCGGCATTGGGATTGCCCACGAACGCGCTGTCCGGATTGTCGGCGAGGATCTGGCCGATCAGTTGTTGCTGCTGCGGTTCGTCGAGCTCCTTGAACTGGCCGCAGGTGGTGTCGGAGGGACGGTTCGCGGCGGGGGCGTCGGCGGCGGAATCCTCATCGGGTTCGGTTGTTTCCGACACCTGGGTACCTTCGTCACCGGGCGCGGTGGTTTCGGTGGTGGCGCTCTCGCCGGATTCCGTCTGCGGTGCCGTCTGCGCGGTCGCGGTGTTCTTGCGCAGACCCGACGCCTCGGCCGGCTCCTCCTCCGACGAGCAACCCGACAGCACCAGCGCCGCGGTGGCGGCAGCGGCGACGACAACAGTTGAGATTCGCTTCATAACGCATTCCCCGGTGGTCAGCCACGCCGGAGCCTCCGGCGCGACCAGCAGCGTACCGGGTGGTGCGTGGCGGCCCGGGGACGAAGGTCGAGAGGCACTTTCGCCTGCCCCTTCGAACGCTGCAAGCTTCTGTCTACTCCGGAGGGGCCCGCCCACCGAGGCCGCAGGCGCCGCGAATAAACGCAGACCTGCGTGGATGGTTGGCTGCGACGTCTTCGCAGGTTGGGCAGCTTGTTTAGGTTGGGGTGGGCTTGCTCGCGGAGGTGGGAGGTGCGAGGTGGGCTTGCTCGTGAAGGTGCTGTGTTTTTTGGCGCCGCCTGCGGCGTCGCGGGGTTGAGGCCCCCTCGGTCTCGCCGTTCAGGCCTCGAGACTCGAGCCTTCGGCTCATGCGCTTTCGAGGCCTGAACGGCGAGACGGGCCTCAACCCTTGAAGGTGTCTCGTAAAACTCGACTCACGTGGGTTGCGTCAGCGTGGATGTCTCGATCCGGATGCTTTCCCGTCCTTCTGTCTTCTACGGATGGTCCACCTCAGTGGCGGGGCCCGCCCCGGTTCTGGAGCGACGTAGCGAAGGAGCGCAGCGACTGAGCGAAGGAGTGAAGAACCGGGGTTAATAGGGCCCCGCCCCGCCCGCCGGAGGCGGGGCAGAAAATTCGTGTAGCACCATATCCAGTTCGGTGGGGGTGAGCAGTCGTTCCAGCCGTTCGTCTATCTTGGCGTTTCCGGGAGGATCACCGGGTTCGAGTGCCGGGAGTTGTGGCAGTCCCTCGGTGGTCTGGCGGCGCAATAGCGAGCGAAGGTTCACGGCCCATCACCTTACGGTAGCTGTATGTTTGCTGGCGACGTGTCTTGCTTGCGGTGGCGTGTACGGCAACCGATGGGGTCCCGCAATCGATTCTGCTTGTGGATCGGCGATATCGATACTCGACGAGGGAAAATGTGACCGAGCCGTCGCCAATCGCTACCCTTTCTGATACTTGGAGTTTCATCTACCCGGAGGCAACGTTGCCGAAAAATCTGGAAGCCAGTATCGATATCGCCGCACCGCCGGAACGGGTCTGGGCGGTGCTCGCGGACCCGAGCCGGATGCCGGAGTTCAGCCCCCAGTGCGTGCGGATGATCCCGATCGGCCGGCCGAAGGCGGGCACGCTGACGGTCAACCTCAATCGGGACGGGTGGAAGTTCTGGCCGACCACCTCGCGCATCCTGCGCTACGAAAAGGATAGTGCGCTGGCCTTCCGGATCACCCAGAACCGGACGGTGTGGACCTACACCCTCGAGCCCACCGAAGAGGGAACCCGGGTGGTCGAACGCCGCGATGTCCCCAACGGCACCACCTGGGTATCACGAACCCTGATCGATGCGGTGCTCGGTGGGGAGGCGGCGTTCGAGGAGGACCTGGTACGCGGAATGAACGAATCCCTCGCGAAGATCAGGACAGCGGTCGAGACGAACTGAACTTCGGCAGGGTTACGACCTGGGCGGCGTAGGAGAGTCCGGCGCCGAAGGCGATGAGCAGCGCGGTATCGCCCGGCTCGGACTGCCCGGTACGCAGCATGGTCTCCATCGCCAGCGGAATCGAGGCTGCTGAAGTGTTGCCGGTCTCCTCGATATCGTTGGCCAGCGCGCAGTTCTCCGGCAGTTTCAGCACCCGCGCCATGATCTCGATGATCCGGCCGTTGGCCTGATGCGGGATCATGGCGTCGAGGTCGTCGGTGGACAGGCCGGCCCGGTCGATGGCGTCGCGGCAGACCTTCTCCAGCGAATGCGCGGCCCAGCGGAAGACCGCAGTGCCCTCCATCGCCAGATAGGGACGGACGGCGTCGGTGCCCTTCTCCTCGATCTCGGCGAAGAACTCGACCCAGTCCTTGTCCTGGCGGATGGCCCGGTGCTGGGTGCCGTCGGAACCCCAGACGGTGGGCCCGATGCCCTGCTCCTCGGCCGGGCCCACCACCACGGCACCCGCGCCGTCGGCGAACAGGAAGGCCGTACCGCGGTCGGCCGGGTTGACTGTATCGCTGAGCTTTTCCACGCCTATGACGAGCACATGGGACGCGGTGCCCGCGCGCACCAGGTCGGAGGCCATGGCCAGGCCGTGGCAGAACCCGGCGCAGCCGGCCGAGATATCGAAGGCGGCGGCGCCGTCCGTGCCGAGTTCGGTGGCGATCCGCGGCGCGGCCGCGGGAGTCAGCAGTAGATGGGTCGAGGTGGCCACGATTACGCAGTCGACCTGATCGCCGGCGATTCCGGCGGAATCCAGGGCGCCGCGACAGGCGGCCACGCTCATCGAATGAATGGTCTCTGTCTCATCGGCGAACCGGCGGGTGCGGATACCCGAACGGGTACGAATCCACTCGTCGCTGGAATCGATCGGTCCGGCCACCTCGTCGTTGGTCACGACTCGCGCCGGACGGTACACGCCCAGCCCCAGGATCGCGGTGTGCTGCGCCCCGGTCGTCTGGGCGATCTGAGTAGCCATGTGCTTCTCCTATGTACCTGCGGCCGCTCCGCCGCGAGGGTTGACCCGATTTCGATGTGGATTCCTCACCCGCCGGCCGCGTGGGGGCGACCACTGGGCAATCCGGAGACATGAGGCACCCTCATATTATCTCCATGTCCGCCCGCCGGCATCGCATATTCGATAATCGACGGGGTTATCGAGACCGGGTCCGGGTATTGCGGCCGTACGCGTCCCGCAGCCGCGGACGTGCCACCGGAGAACAAGCGAGGAACAACTCATGCTCGGTCTCGGCATCATCGGCTGGATCCTCATCGGCGGTATCGCCGGGTGGATCGCCAGTAAGATTATGAAAACCGATGCTCAACAGGGCATTCTGCTCAATATCGTGGTGGGTATCGTCGGCGGCCTGCTCGGCGGCTTCCTGCTCTCGGTATTCGGTGTCGACGTGAACAGTGCCGGCTGGTGGTTCAGCTTCTTCACCTGTCTGGCCGGTGCCGTCATTCTGTTGTTCCTGGTGAAACTGGTCGTACGGAGGTAGCCCTCGGTTCGGCACCCGGTGCCACGGGCCTGTTCGGCGTAGGGTGTGAACGCTTGCGCCGACAGGTTCGGCCGGTACCCGCGCGGTGACCGGTCGCCACTCTGGTCCGCGTGGATCGAACCGAGTACGAAAGAGGAATAAGTGGCACGCCGTCCCACTCCGCCCGGCACACCGGAAACCACCGGTCCGGCCCATCTGGTCGATCTGGTGCGCAGCACGATCCCGCCGCTGCATCCGGCCGGTTTGCCCTTCGTGGCCGTTCCGCTGGGCATCGCGGTTCTCGGTCGGCGCCGCCGCTGGGTGCGCCGGTTCGCGGTCGCGGCCGCCGCGGCGAGCGCCGCCTTCTTCCGGCACCCCCACCGCGTGCCCCCGAACCGGCCCGGCGTGGTGGTGGCACCGGCCGACGGTGAGGTGGCGCTGGTCGATACGGCGACGCCCCCGGCCGAACTCGGTCTCGGCGATCAGCCGCTGCCCCGGGTGAGCATCTTCCTGTCGGTGCTGGACGTCCACGTCCAGCGGACGCCGGTCTCGGGTGTGGTGCGTGATGTGCAGTATCGGCGCGGACAGTTCAAATCCGCCGATCTGGCCGATGCGAGCGAGGTCAACGAACGCAGCAGCATGCTGATCGACACCCCCGACGGGCAGCAGCTCGTGGTGGTTCAGATCGCCGGGCTGCTGGCGCGTCGGATCGTGTGCGACGCCGCGCCCGGCGATCGGATCACCATCGGCGACACCTACGGTCTGATCCGGTTCGGCTCCCGCGTGGACACCTATTTCCCGGCCGGTACCGAACTGCTGGTGAACATCGGGCAGCGCACGATCGGGGGGGAGACGGTGCTGGCGGTCCTGCCGTCGGCGGACGCGTGATGGAGCAGGTCATCGAAGGCAGGCGGCGCCGATCCATCCGGCTGCTGCCCAGTATCGTCACGATCCTGGCGCTCTGCTCGGGTTTGTCCGCGGTGAAGTTCGGACTGGAGGGCGAACTGAAGATCGCGCTCGCCATGATCGGCGCCGCCGCGGTACTGGATACGCTGGACGGCCGGCTGGCCCGTTTGCTGTCGGCGACCACCAAGATCGGTGCGGAGCTGGATTCGCTCTCCGATGCCATCTCCTTCGGGGTGGCGCCCGCCCTGGTGCTCTACGTGGTGCTGTTCAACGGTGAGAGCAGTGGTTCGGGGTGGATCATCGCGCTGCTGTTCGCGGTGAGCGTCGTATTGCGTCTGGCCCGGTTCAACACCTTGCTCGACGACGACACCCGCCCGGATTGGGCGCGGGAGTACTTCGTCGGCGTCCCGGCGCCCGCGGGGGCGCTCATAGCCATGGCTCCGATCGCGGTGTTCGTGCAGTTCGGCGACGGCTGGTGGACGAGTTTTCCGGTGGTCGCGGCGTGGACAGTGTTCGCCGCCGCGCTGTGTGTGAGCACCATTCCGACCCTGGCCCTGAAATCGGTGTCGGTGGCCCCACAGGCCGCGGCCGGTCTGCTGGTGCTGGTCGCGCTGGCCGGGGCCGCGCTGATCACCTACCCGATCGTGCTGCTGCTCGTACTGATCGTGGTGTACCTGGGGCATATCCCGTTCGCCTGGTATTCGCAACGCTGGGTGGCCGCCCGTCCCGAGACCTGGCAATACAAACCGTCCGAGCGTCGTGCGCAGCGCCGGGCCGACCGCCGGTTGCCCGTACTGCGCCGACCGGAGATCCGCCGGCCCGTACTGCGGCGGCCCGATATCCGCCGGCCGGTGGTGCGTGGTGATTCGCGGTTGCGGTTGCGCCGGCCCGGCGGGCGGAACTGAACCGAGGGCAATCGTCAACCTTTGGTTGACGATCATCATGCGTCAACCTATAGTTGACGCATGACTTCCTCAGTACGTTTGGATGATCTCATCGAGGTCATCAAAAGGGCCCGGCCCGACAATGCCCTGGACCAACTCGCCGACGCGGTGGTCACCGCGGGCCGGCTCGGCGAGCTGGCCGACCATCTGATCGGCCATTTCGTCGACCAGGCTCGCCGTTCCGGCGCCTCCTGGACCGAGATCGGCGCGAGTATGGGCGTCAGCAAGCAGGCGGCGCAGAAGCGATTCGTGCCCAAGGCGCCGGGCGATCCGGCCGCCGAGATAGACCCGAACGCGGGTTTCGGGAAATTCACCGAGCGCGCGCGGGTGGTGGTGGTCGCCGCGCAGGAGGCCGCCAACATCAGCGGCAGTGCCGAGATCTCCCTCGCTCACCTGGTGCTGGGCCTGCTCAGTCAGGGTGACGGTCTGGCTGTGCGGTTGATCGTCGACCAAGGGGTCTCGCCGGTCGATCTGGGTAATGCCGCGGTCACCGCCTCGGGCGCGGAGCCGGGTACGGCGATTTCACCGGAGGAGCTCGAGGCCGTTACCGCCACCGGGAAGATGGGCGGACTGATTCCGTTCGGTGCCGATTCGAAGAAAGCGCTGGAGCTCACATTCCGGGAAGCTCTGCGGCTGGGGCACAACTACATCGGCACCGAGCACATCCTGCTCGCGATCCTGGAGCAGGAGAACGGCACGGGGATCCTGAGCGATTCCGGGCTGCGCAAGGATCTGCTCGAGGCCCGGTTGATCGAACTCCTCCAGCAGATCGTGGCCGCCCAGGAGTGAGAATGCGCGCCGGCGGGGGTGTCCGGACTCTGTCGGCCGCGCGATATCGCCACTCGGGCCGGTCCGTCGTGATCTTCGTGCGGGTGCTGTCCGCCCGCGAATCGGTGTCCCCGCAGGAGAGGGCTGCGGTGCACCCGATCCACGCCGGTGTCCCGGTAACCTATAGCAATGGCGGATGAAACGGACTCCGACCTGGTGGCCGGTGAGCACCGGGACGATCTGCTGCGCGCATTGACCTACGTATCGACCGAATCGTTGTCGGACGGGAGCTATGTGGTCAACGGTGATCTACCGCCGGAGGTCGCACCGCCGTTCATTCGCGCCATCATGCGGGTCGAGGCCGAGCTGCTGCTGCACGATGCCGAATTCGTCACCATCGACGAGGGGGAACCGCGGACGCCGGAGGAGCGGCGCGCGGATGCCTTTCTGGCCCTTGCCCTGCGGGTTACCGACAGCCTCTGAGGGTTCGTGATCGATGGCCGCCGACACCGGGGTTCGATGGACGTCCGGTGCGGGCTCGCGCCGATCGACCTTGCACTCGGCACCGACGAGTGCTAAAAATGGCTTTGGCACTCCCGACCGGAGAGTGCCAAGGTCGGGACGGTGAGATCGGGTACCACGACACCCCTGGTCGTCCGTCGCGGGCACCGAGCCTGGCCACAAGCGTAGCTAAAGGGTGACCCGACAATGTGGTCATCCTGTGTGTCAGCCTCATTACTTGGAGGATCTCACCGCAATGGCCAAGACAATTGCGTACGACGAAGAGGCCCGTCGCGGCCTCGAGCGGGGTCTGAACGCCCTCGCCGACGCGGTCAAGGTGACGCTGGGGCCGAAGGGCCGCAACGTCGTGCTCGAGAAGAAGTGGGGCGCCCCCACGATCACCAACGATGGTGTGTCCATCGCCAAGGAGATCGAGCTGGAGGACCCGTACGAGAAGATCGGCGCCGAGCTGGTCAAGGAAGTCGCCAAGAAGACCGACGATGTCGCGGGCGACGGCACCACCACCGCCACCGTGCTCGCCCAGGCGCTCGTGCGCGAGGGCCTGCGCAACGTCGCGGCCGGCGCGAACCCGCTGGGCCTGAAGCGTGGCATCGAGAAGGCCGTCGAGGCCGTCACCGCCAAGCTGCTCGACTCCGCCAAGGAGATCGACACCAAGGAGCAGATCGCCGCTACCGCCGGTATCTCGGCCGGTGACTCGTCCATCGGTGAGCTGATCGCCGAGGCCATGGACAAGGTCGGCAAAGAAGGCGTCATCACCGTCGAAGAGGCGCAGACCTTCGGTCTGTCGCTGGAGCTCACCGAGGGTATGCGCTTCGACAAGGGCTACATCTCGGGTTACTTCGTCACCGACCCCGAGCGTCAGGAAGCGGTCCTCGAGGATCCCTACCTGCTGCTGGTCGGCTCGAAGGTCTCCACCGTCAAGGATCTGCTGCCGCTGCTGGAGAAGGTCATCCAGGCCGGTAAGCCGCTGCTGATCATCGCCGAGGACGTCGAGGGCGAAGCCCTGTCGACCCTGGTCGTGAACAAGATCCGCGGCACCTTCAAGTCCGTCGCCGTCAAGGCCCCGGGCTTCGGTGACCGTCGCAAGGCCCAGCTCGCCGATATCGCCATCCTCACCGGTGGTGAGGTCATCAGCGAAGAGGTCGGCCTCTCCCTGGAGACCGCCGGCATCGAGCTGCTCGGCCAGGCGCGCAAGGTCGTCGTCACCAAGGACGAGACCACCATCGTCGAGGGCGCGGGCGACGCGGAGGCCATCCAGGGCCGCGTGGCGCAGATCCGCACCGAGATCGAGAACTCGGATTCGGACTACGACCGGGAGAAGCTGCAGGAGCGTCTGGCCAAGCTGGCCGGCGGTGTTGCGGTCATCAAGGCCGGCGCCGCGACCGAGGTCGAGCTCAAGGAGCGTAAGCACCGCATCGAAGATGCCGTGCGCAACGCGAAGGCCGCCGTCGAAGAGGGCATCGTCGCCGGTGGTGGCGTGGCCCTGCTGCAGGCTGCCCCCGCGCTCGACGATCTGAAGCTCGAAGGTGACGAGGCCACCGGCGCGAACATCGTCCGGGTCGCGCTGTCGGCTCCGCTGAAGCAGATCGCCTTCAATGCCGGTCTCGAGCCCGGTGTCGTCGCGGAAAAGGTTTCCAACCTGCCCGCCGGCAGCGGTCTGAACGCCCAGACCAACGAGTACGAGGACCTGCTGTCCGCCGGCGTCGCCGACCCGGTCAAGGTCACCCGTTCGGCCCTGCAGAACGCGGCGTCCATCGCGGCCCTGTTCCTCACCACCGAGGCCGTTGTCGCCGATAAGCCGGAGAAGGCCTCGGCCGCCCCGGCCGATCCGACCGGCGGCATGGGCGGCATGGACTTCTGAGTCCCGCCACCCGGCAACCCTTTCGAACCGAGGGCCGGTCCACCTCCGGGTGGACCGGCCCTCGGTCTGTAGGGGGGGTAGTTCTCATCCACCGGCTTCTCGATTCCGGGCCGGGTGAGCCGCGCCGCAGCGGTGTGTGCGGGGGATGCCGGCCCGTGATCGACAAAGCCGCAGAGCAACCGGCCGACGTCGATAATTCGTGGTTGGATGGTGCCCCGGTTCTCCAGTGTTGCAGCGGTGTTGGTTGATGTGGACGTGGAAGTTCTCAGCGGCCGGCTGGAGCGGTTCATCGTTCGCTGAGTTCGGCCGGACCGCAGCGGTCTGCAGGGGTCTGCAGGGGTCTGCTGTTCGACTCGAAGGGCGACGCGGCGTGGAAAGAGGACCTGAGAACCTGTATGGGCACACCCTGGGGGTTCGACCTCGGTGACATCAACTGCCCGACCATGATCTGGACCGCGAGCGGAGATGGACTCACACCCTCCACCCATGCGCACAAGATAGCCGAACAGCTACCGCCGGAACAGGTTCGAGTGTATACGGTTCCCGGCGGCGACGTCGGTCATCTGGGTGCGATGGAGACCAGGCCGGGTGCCTACGCATGGCTGTCCGGTCGGGAAGATCTAGCTCTCTTTCCGACCGGCTCACCCCCCGCTCATCCACCTGGCGCAGCCATCCCCACCAGTTTCGATCAGTGGACGAAGCTGGCCGAGTCCGGCGCCGGGTGAGCTCGGAAAGTGACGGGCGCCCGGCAGGAGGCCTCCGGGCAGACAACCAGTGGTAGAAAATTCACAAGGGTGGCAATTTTCGGAGATTACCGTAGGGTCCGATCGGTCATGTTGTGCCGGACGTGGCGATCGTGAATGGAGGCCCGGCAGCGTGTCGATGGTGAAGAAAGTCCTGGCCGCAGCCGCGGTGGGCGTGATCGGCCTGGTTCCGGGTGCGACGCCCGCTCTGGCTCAGCAAGATCCGGGTTCGGCGAATACGGCGTACGCACCGACGATGCTCGTAGTGGATGCGTCGGGTTCGATGCTGGCGCCCGACCCTGCCGGTGGCACAAAGATGGACGCGGCCAAGAACGCCGTCCGCACCTTTGTCACGGCGGCACCGGACGCGTCGAAGGTCGGCCTCACCGTGTACGGCACCTCGACGGGTTCCTCGGACGCGGAAATGGCCGCGGGCTGCCAGGACGTCAAGGTACTGCACCCGGCCGGAACCATCGACAAACCGGCACTGACCGCGGCGGCGGACCAGATCGTACCGCAGGGCTACACCCCGATCGGCACCTCACTGCGCGCCGCGGCCGCGGCGCTGCCCCAGCAGGGGCCGCGCTCGATCGTGCTGGTCTCGGACGGACTGGACACCTGCGCGCCGCCGGACCCCTGTGATGTCGCGCGTGAACTCAGCGCACAGGGTGCCGAGATAGTGGTGCACGCTATCGGGTTCGGGGTCGACGATCCCTCCCGGGCACAGTTGACCTGTATCGCACAGAGCACCGGCGGCACCTACACCGATGCCGTCGACGGCAAGACCCTCGAGCAGGTACTGCCACGCGTCAGTGCTGCCGCACTGCGCAACTACGCCGCGACAGGTACCCCGATCGCGGGTACACCGGAATATCGCGACGCACCGGTGGTGACGCCGGGGCAGTATGTCGACGTGCTGCAACGGAAGAAGCCGCAGTATTACGCGGTGGATGTACCCGACGGCGCGACCGCGTATTTCACCGGCACGGTGTCGTTTCCGCGGGTGTACGGGACCGAAAATTCGACCAACTCACTCCAGATGCAGGTCTACGGCACCGACGGCCAGGACTGCTACGGCTTCGAGAGCGACTCCTCCACCGGTTCCTCCGACGGGGTGAGCCTGACGGTCGGCAGTGTGTGGGCGGGCGCGGCCGAACCCGAAACGGGGAGCTACAGCACCGATAAGTGCAAAGGTGGTGGACGCTACTACTTCACGTTGGAATGGGCCCACGTCGCGGCCGACGGGCCGGCGCAGCTACCGCTGGAAGTATCGGTCGGCCTGGAGCCCGGTGTCGTCGATCCCGGCGCAGCGCCCGAACCCACCCCGGTGACATACAGCGAGCCGGGCGGGCCACCCACACCCGTGGTGGGCGGCGGATCCTTCAATGTCGCGGCCGAGCTACCCGGGTCCGGCCGGTACTCCGATACGTTGCAGCGTGGCGAGTACGTTTTCTATCGGGTGAAGCTCGATTGGGGCCAGGGGCTGGCGTATCGGGTGCGGTTCGGCGAGAGCCCGTTACGCGGTGTCGACAACCTCTCGAATGTCTGGACGACGCTCTATACGCCCTACCGGGTGAAACTCGACTCCGATTTTTCCTCCTACAACGGCACCGAAAACCTGTTGCCGGCCAACGCCCCGGCGATAGCGACCGTCCCGGTCCGCTATGCGAATCGGGAGAATTCCGACGCCGATATCGCGAATCAGGCACTGGCGGGCTGGTACTACATCGCGGTCAAACTCAGCCCGACGCTCGACGGCGAGCGTACGGCCGGGCCGGTCCCGGTCGAACTGGAAGTCGACGTCACCGGTGCCCCGGAGCCCGGGCCGCGCTACGAGGACCGGACCGCAGACGATTCAGTGTTCGGCGAGAGCGGAAAATCGCGCAGCGCGCCGGACGGGGCCGCGCAGGCAGCCGGCGCGAGCGAAGGCGACGGTATATCCCCGGTGATCTGGACCGCGATCGTTGCGGGGATCGTGCTGGTGGCCGGTGCGGTGGTGGCGGGAGTGCTGGGTATTCGCCGTACCAGGCGCTGACAGAACCCGGAACGGGGCGGTGGGTGTACCGGGGGCCCAGTGGGCCGCCGCTGTCGAACGGCGAGGCAACGCGGCCCACCGAAAAAGCGAATCAATGATGGGTGAAGGCGACACCCGCGCGATCGCGGTGAAGTGAACTGTCGGTGACGGATTCACCGATGCCGAACGGGAAACGCTGTGCCGGTCGCTCGCTCGCTGCGCCGCCCTGTTCGATAGTGCGCGGGCGGAAGTGCCGGTCGCCTTCGCTACCGAAGGTCCCGTTGAGCCGCGATGGGCATGAGGCAGTCGCTCGGATCGCCGCACCGCCGTTTGCGTGATGGCCGACCGGCTGCTCGAGCGCCGATCGGGCCGAGGCTGCGGATCACTTCTGCCGGGAGGGAGGCTGTGCAGGTGGATGCATCGGGAGACCGGCACCGAATATTCTCTTGACAATTGGATGCCGATTAACGGAGCCATTGGCAAACGGATATTGACGCCGAAACGACCGGAATGGTTCCACCGAGAAACAGCATGTGATATGGATCATATCGACTTGCTCTTGCAATTCGGCGATGTACAGTTGAAGCGTCCCCGGGGTTGGGGCCGATTGATAAATCGGTAGGGCTGAGAAAAATATGGGAGGGAAACCACATGAACAAGATTCCTGAAGAATTTGTGCTGGAGATCATCGAAGGCAACGAAAGTGGACGTTCGGCTTTCGGGCCCGTTCCTGTTCCGGGTCCGCGTCAGGACACCGGTCACTGAAGTAAAGGTTGATCCCACACTCTTTTCGGGTATGGGGAATATCTGAATTCTAATTTCTGATCGGATGCCAATGCATCCGAGTTGATTTCAGCTCGCTCGACCCCGGGGGCCTTCGATAATGTCTGTACAATACTCGTCAAAATTGCTCGAGATCGCCGCTCATGCGCCGGAATTCGCCGAGCTCTTCTATCTCCCCTCTGCGCTGTCTCTGCAGGATACGGCCACTATTGGTGCTCATCTGGCCGAAGCGGTACGAAACTTGACGTCGAGCTCGCGCTCCCGTCCCAGGGTTCGCGCCTTCCGTGCCGGCGTGCTGGACTACCGGCTCTCGGAACGGCTCGCCCGAAGTCGGCTGGGGCCGGACTCGAATGTGAACGAATGGCTCCGGGCGGCATCGGGTGCGGAGCCCGGATGTGTGGCGATAAACAATCTGGCCGCATGGTCGCTGCCGTTGTCGGAATGGTTCGCAGGACTGGTTAGAAAAATAACCGTGGATGTCGGATACGAGCCCCTGGCGGGGACAGATATCTATTCCTTCGTCGCCGAATCCGAATGGACTCCCTTCGGGATTCACTGCGATGACGAACCGTCGATGATTTTCCATCTGGGCCCGGCCGAGAAGACTGTGTGGGTCTGGCCGGAAGGCGCATTGTCGGCTGATCTTTTCGTTCACAGCCCATCGTTCAACGGTATTTCTTTCGAAATCGAAAGACACTTGGAATCAGCCGAATCGATCACGCTCCGGCCCGGTGATTTCATTTCCATTCCCCGCGGTAGATATCACTTGTTTCGCAATGAGGGCCCGTCTGCTTTCGTCGGACTCACGATCTATCCGTTCAGTTTGACCAGGAGCCTTGCCGCCGCCCTGCCGGCGGTTATCGAGCGACTGGTACCCCCGGCCGAGGAGATCCGTACGGCAGCGGATTTCGGATCGGTAGTGCACGGTCTGGGTGTGAAGCCTGCCGCGCAGGATCGGATCACCGATCTGGTGGCCGCCGAGTTCGCGCGCAATCAAGCCGTGGCACGGACCCAGGGCTATATCGCCAAACCGGAACAGGCAGCCCTGGCCGGGCGAAGCGATGTGCCCGCGCATGTACGCGGTGCGTTTCCGGGAGTCGCGGCCGCTGACGGCCCCGGGGCCGTACTGGTCCGTGGGAGGATGCTGCGAGTGAACACGCCTGTGGAGTTCGAGTCGTTCGTGGAATTGATCGACAGTGGCAGTGCGCACTCCCGCGAAGAGTTCATCGCCGCGCTGGACATTCCCTCGGAGGCGGGCCGCAAGGTCGTGGAGGGCGTTTACGGGCTGGGCGGGCTGGTCGCTGGATGAGGCCTTCTGCGGTGCGAGACGGCCTCCGGAACAAGCTGAGTCCATTGCAGGACCGCGCGTTCCGCGGCCTGTACCTCGGTAGTATCTGTTCGAGCGCCACAGACGGTCTCATACCGGTGGCGTTCGCGGTGTACTCCGTTCAGGCGTTCGGCGCCGCCAGCGCGTTGACGATCATTCTGATCAGCCTCTGGGTGGGCCGCTTCGTCTGCACGCCGCTGGCGGGGCGGGTTGCGGGCCACTACAACCAGTTCACCGTTATGATCCTGTCCGATGTGGCGCGGATCGCGGCGCAGGGCGGCCTTGCGCTCTATCTCGTTGTGACGAACCGGGATTCACTTCTCGCCATGTCGGTATCGGCTGCGGTCTACGGCGCGGCGACGGCTTTCTACGGTCCGGCCGGCTACACCCTGATGCCTCAGCTCGTACCTCAGCGTGAGCTGCGTACGGCCAACGCTCTCGTCGCCATGGTGGTGGACCTCAGCGTGCTGCTGGGCCCGGCAGCTGCGGTGGTGCTGTTGGAAACAGTGGGATTCAGATGGATCCTGGTATTCGACTCCATGACCTTCGTAGTGAATCTCCTGGCTTTGATGTACGTGCGCCGCATCGCCGTATTGACGAAACCGGAACGCACTGGAGCCGACGAGCTCGACAGGGACGAACCCGCCGAGGCTCGGGACACGGTTCGGTCGCTCGTCGCAGCGGCTCCTTGGCTCGGCTGGACGGTTGCCCTGTGGTTCGTGGTTTCGTTCGCGATCGGAATGGTCGCTGTGGCCGGGCCGGCCCTCACTGTCGAGCGGACCGGTGGCGGTGGCCAGTGGGCTGTCCTGGCGACCGGGATGGCCCTGGCCGGTCTCGCGGGTTCGACGGTGCTGATCGCCGGATCGCGGCAGGTGGGATGGCCTTTCATGTCTGCCGCGGTAACCGGCGCGGTCATTCTGGAACTCGTGGCTGTCGCCGGCTACGCCCGCGGAGCGGCCGGGCCGGAGCTGCTCTTCGTCGGTTGTATGACCGCGGGATTCATGATTTCGGTGGGTGGCATCGTATGGCAGTCGCTGATGCAGTCTCAATTGTCGATCACCGCCCTCGGACGGTTCAGCTCTACCGAGGGTTTCGTGAACGCCGCGGGTGTACCCGCGGGAATGGCGATCGGAGGGGTCGCGCTGTCCACCATCGGAATCGAGCCCGCCGCGGTGCTCTGCATCATCGTGACCGCCGCTCTCGCGGTTGCCGTCCGGGTATCGCACGGGAAGCGCCTCGATCCTGCGGCGCCACTGCAGCCGGAGCTTTCAGGGAGGGAGAACAATGAGCACTGATCCGGGTTTCGAAATTGCCCAGCGATTGGCACGGCATTGCAGCACGGAGCATCGTTTCGCCAGGTCGGCCTTCCAGCCGGAGCTGACCGAGTTGAAAGTTCTGGAGGAGCATCTGTGGCGCGATATCATGCGTCCGGGGCCGCTCTGGTCGAATATCCGCCTCGTACACGAGGGCAAGGATCTGCATCCGAGCAAATTCATGGACGCTCGTATCGGTGACGGTTTGGTCGCACACTCCTATCTGAACTCCGCGCGGGTGAGCCGGTATCTTCTCGACGGCGGAACACTCATCCACAACCATCTGCACGAGAACTCGATGATTGTGCAACGGATTCAGGAGGCACTGGAATACCTGGTCGGTGCGCGGGTGTGGGTGCAGGCCTACCTCACGCGTACTTCCGAGTCGGCCTTCGGGCCGCATGTCGACGATCACAACTTCCTGGTGTTGCAGGTCAGTGGCAAGAAACGGTGGTCGGTGTACGAACCCGGCAGCGATGTTCCCATAGTCGACAACAGCATCCTGATGCCCGGTGACTTCATGTATCTGGCATCGGATACTCCGCATATGGTTTCGGGGGAAGGGGTGCTCTCACTGCACCTCACGATCGCATTCGACTGGTTGGATCGCCCGAATCGTTTCGGTTCGAGTCTGTCCGCGCATGTCAGAGAAGAGCACCAGCTCGCTCGACGAGAGGGCGGGGCACTGCCCGTCCTGCTCGATCCGAATACCGATCCGCGAGGATACGCATATAAATTCGCCGGGCGCGTTCGCCCCGGTCTGGTGGAGGGCGACGGTGGGATCCGGCTCACGGACGGCGACAGGTCACTACTGCTCGACGGCCGGTTGCGTCCCGTGCTCGAGTATCTTGCCGACGGGCGATACGCGGACTTCGCTACGCTGTGCGAACTTGCGGAAGAAGTGAGCGAAACCCAGATGCGGGCCTTCGTCCTGTTCGCTGTGCAGAACGAAATACTCTACTGCTGAGCCCGGAGATCCCCGCTGAACACGTCGGCTGTGATGTCTCGGGTATCACCCTCGGGTTCTTCGCCGGATCACCGGTCATGGAGCCACTTCTCGATACGGTCGATCACCGCGGCCGGATCCTGGATCCAGCCGTTGTGGCCGAGCGGCCGGGGTTCGTGCCAGGTGGTCGTGTCGGCATCAGGCAGTTTGTCCAGCAGATGACGAGCCGACGCTCGCGGAGCGAGTTCGTCGCCGGACAGGGTGATCGAGAGGACGGGGAGTTTCAGCCGGGAGAGCCGTTCCTCGTAATCGATATCGGCACCGGCCGGGGTGAACCGGCCGGTGCGAGCCAGCCGGGCCCAGTCGGAGATGAGCACTTTGGATTGACGGCCGAATCCGTTGGGACCCATTTTATCGCCGGGCCAGACCCCGGCCAGGCCGGCGGTCAGTGATACCGCAGCGGTGCCGAGCAGCATTCCCGGCCCGAGAAGTCCGCGAAAACCCCGGTGATAGGGAGTTCCTGAGGCGACGAGTATCAGTCCCGCGAGCCGGCCGCGAACCCGCGCGGCGTACAGCGCCGACAGTTGCCCGCCCATACTGTGGCCCAGCAGGTACGGGGTGCTGTCCGGGAATCGAGTGCGCACCACCTCGAAGATCGCCGGGAAATCGACCGCGACGAGTTCGTGGTACCCGTAGGTGCTGGTCGTGCTCGCTTTCGGCAGGCTGTCGCCGTTGCCACGCAGTTCACCCACCGCGACATCGACCCCGCGCCGGGCGAGTTCCCGGGCGAAATAGAGGTAGTACTCGCCGGGCACGCCGAGTCCCGGTATCAGCACGACCACCGGGCGCGGTGTATCGAGAGTGATCGGGTGCCGGTGCGGTCCCGTGGCCGGGAGCAGCCGCACCGGTACGGTGCTGCCGTCCGGCATCTGGATCGGAACGGTCTCCACCGGGTCAAGGCTAGCCGCCGGACCTCTCGCACGGCGGCCGCCGTGCTCAGGCCCGGATCGCACCCACAATGATTCGGCTCAGTACCCGGATCACCTCGTCCAGCGGCTGCCGGGATTCGACTCCGCTCCATTCGTCCACGACATAGTTGACCGCGCCGATGATGGCGAGCATGCGCAGGTCGTAATCGCCGGTCGGTATCTCGCCGTGCAATGCGGCGTCCTCCGCGGCCCGGGCGAGCACCGAACTCCAGGCCCGGCGCGATTCCCCGCGCATCTTCTCGACTTTGGTCCCGGCACCGACCACTTCGACGAGCACGACCCGAGCTCGTCGCATATCGGTTCCGATGGATTGCACATAGGCGCGGATGGCGCTGTCGATCCGTTGCAGTGCGGTCTCCTCGGTGCTCTGCTCCAGCGAGGCGAGTACCGCGGTCCGGGATTCCCGGTCGATGAGGGCGAAGAGTTCCAGGAGCAAGGATTCGCGGCCGGTGAACTCCTCATAGAACTGGCGCGAGGACAACCCCGCGTCTTTGCAAATGGCGCCTACTGAGCTATTGGCATACCCGTCTCTCGCAAAAACCGTCAGGCCGGATTCGAGAAAACGAGCGCGTCGCTCGCGTTGCCGATCTTCTACGGGCTGCCCGGCATACCGTCGTCCCGAATTCGCTTCCTGTGACATCGCGCAGAACAATACCGAAAAGCCCGATCCCCTCGTCATCGATCGGGCCTTTCGTAGCATGGTGGTAGCACGGCGTGGGTTTGCCGAAAGTTGTCTGCCCGCAACCGGGGTCGCCGGCGAAACTGCCAAATCGGACAGTGCCCGGATCTGTGCAGGTACACGGGATTTTAGAGGGAAATTCTAGAATAATTTCCATCGGCCGTGCATCACCACTGCAACAACCCGGCAACACATAGTGTTCAACTTATGGGAGCCGCACTGCTGTATGGGCTGGGTACCGCAATTCCATTGCTCATCGGAGCGATCATCGGTTTGCGAACAACATTGCCCAGACCATTGCTCGCCTCGCTGATGGCGTTCGGTGCGGGCACCATGATCGCCGCGGTCTCCAACGAACTGTTCGAGCCCGCGTTCCTACAGGCGGGAGCATTCACCGCCGGAGCTGCGCTGTTTCTCGGCGCGACCGTGTATGTGGTCGCGAATCGGCTTCTCGAACGCCGCGAGGGCGCGGGTGCGGTGGGCTGGGCCCTGATGCTCGGAACGGTACTGGACGGAGTTCCGGAGAACACGGCGCTCGGCGTCTCGCTGAGTTCGGGGGGAGGGATGGTCCTGCTGGTCGCCATCGCGGCGGGCAATGTGCCGGAGGCGATCGGGGGTTCGGCGCTGCTGCACCGGCAGCGAAACGTCTCCACCGGCAGGGCATTCACCCTGTGGCTGCTCACCGGCGCGGTCCTCGTGGTGGTGACAGTCGCCGGGGCCCTACTGTCCGATCGCCTCGAACCGGCCCATATCAGTGCGATCCAGGCCTTCGCCGGCGGCGCGACCATCGCGGTCCTCGCCGATTCGCTGATGCCGGAGGCATACCGGGAAGGCGGCTGGTGGGTCGGTATGGCGACCTCGGTCGGATTTCTCGTCGCCTTTCTGCTGGGGTGACGGTCGGTCCCGCAGAATAATCCTGAGCGCCGCGTGTTCGGAGTCGCCGACGGACTCGCCGAACGTGCGCGCTTCGGCGAACGCGCGGCGTGCCGCGGGCCGGGGCCGTGGGCGCTACGGAGCGGAATCGGCTGTCCACGTTCCGGGCGTGTCGACTCGTGGTGCGTAACGGTCGTCCGGTCGCCATGGCGGGGCTGGTCGGTGTCCCCGCGATCAGGGGCGGCAGGCTTTGCCAGGTGAGCTGCGATCCGCGTTCTGGTTCGGGCCGGCAGCGGAGATTCAGGTGCAGGACATCCAGCCGCACAGCGGGTTTGCTCGCAGCGCGGGGGTGCCGAGGGAACAAATGCGAATCACCCCGGTATCCGGGTGTAGTGGGCGACTTCGGCATCGGCGTCCTTCCCTGCGAGGTATATGAATGGACGAGTGAGCAGAATCGCAGGGCATTGGAATCATCGGTGTCGCAGGCGAAGTGATCATCTGCTGCCACGGGGACAACGGCGCGATCCTGCTCCGCGAATCGAGCGACGAAATCGCCGCGACCCAACCGTTCAACGATCGGCTGACGCCGGAGCATGTGCGTGCGCACCTGCGGGGCTCGGCGAGCGTATCGGCCGGTGAGTCTGCGATGGTCGCGGCTGGGTCACAAGTGCCCGTCGGGAACCCGGAGCGAGTCCAGCCAGCGCAATAGGCGGGTTCCTTCGCGGGTCATGATGTCCGGGTCGCGCAGGGCATTGGCCAGGAGCGACATGCCCTGGTAGGTGGAGATGAAAGTGAGGGCCAGGCCGTCCGGGTCACGCAGGCCCAGCTCGCGGAACTGGCGTCCAGCCCAGTCCAGCAGCCGCCGGATGACTGCGCCGGCCTCGGCGTCGAGGGTCCCGTCGGCGCGCTTGTCGAGCTCGACGGCCAGGGTGCCGGTGGGGCAGCCGTAGCGGGCGGCGACATCGCGCTGGTCGACCCACGCTTCGATCAGCGCTCTGAGGCGGTCACGGGGGTCGGCCAGCTGATCCAGCCGGCCGGTGAGTTCGTCCAGGTGTGCGCTGTGCTCGGACAGCGCGGCCTGGACCAGCTCGTCCTTGGTCTTGAAGTAGTAGTACACGTTCCCCACCGGGACGTCGGCCTCGCGTGCGATATCGCCGAGGGTGGTGCGTTCGACCCCCTGCTCGTGCAGGACCCGCGCGGCCGCCGACGTCAGCCGTTGACGTTTCTGCGACGCTCGCACCCGCCGATCTGCTGAGTTGGTCACCCAACTAACTATAGACAACCTTCCGTGGAGCGGCTATCTTTCGACTTAGTCATTCAACTAACTAAGATTTGAGGTCATGATGATCGTAGTAACAGGAGCTACCGGCAACATCGGAAGGACGCTGGTGCAGCTACTGACCGAGGCGGATGAAGAGGTCGTGGCCGTGTCGCGTCGACCCCAGCCCGCCGGACTGGCGGCCGGTGTCCGGTGGGCCCAGACCGATATCGGGGCCGCTGCGGGCCTGCGGCCGGCTCTTGACGGAGCCCGCGCCTTGTTTCTCCTGCTGGGCGGCGAACTGAACAGCCGAGGCGAAAGTCCGGCCTCCCTGCTCGATTCGGCGACGGACGCCGGGGTCGAGCGGATCGTCCTGGTCTCGTCGCAGGTCAGTGCCACCCGCCCAGAAGCGCTTTCGCATGCCCGCCTGCGGGAGTTCGAGTCGGCCGTGCGCGCAGCGGGGCGTGATTTCACCATCCTGCGTCCCGGCGGTTTCGCCTCCAACGCCTTCGCCTGGGCCGAGACAGTCCGCACGAAGTGCACGATCTTCGCACCGTTCGGAGATGTGGCACTGCCCGTCATCGACCCGTCGGACATTGCCGCAGTCGCCGCCGCTGCGCTACGCGAAGACGGTCACGCGGACCACGTATACGAGCTGACCGGCCCGGAGCTGATCAGCCCGCGTGAGCAGGCCGCGGTCATCTCGGAGGCCCTGGGTGAGGAAGTGGCGTTCGTGGAACTGGCCCGCGAGGAGGCCCATGCCCGCATGGCACAGTTCATGCCGGAACAAGTTGTCACCGGCACCCTTGATGTACTCGGCGTCCCGCTTCCGGCGGAGCAGAAGATCAGCCCCGACGTAGCGGCCGTCCTCCACCGCCCGGCCAACTCCTTCGGCGAGTGGGTGGCTCATAACTTGCCGGCGTTCCGGTAGGGCCTGTCCCGGGCGCGCACAAGGCCGTGCGCCCAGGACAGCCTCGCTGCTCCAGTGGCTGCCCGATTTCCCGGGACGAGGCCACCCACCGCCACCGCGCCGTGTGGCGCTTCCCGGCCGACTCCCGGTGCCCCGGGTCGACCCCGGCTCGTAACGCGGAGTCGCGGACCGGCCGGACCAGCTGCGTCGAGACGGTTCCGATCATCGGATCGGCGTTGCCGAGGCGAACAGAACGTACGTTGATCGGACGTCGACCGGGTCGACGTCGCGGGACCGAGCGGTAACCACGGGCTACCACGGTAGTTATTGCGGCCGTGCCACGAGCAACCAGCGGGTGGGTGGAGCTCCTCACCATTGCTGGGGCTAGGCGAGTGAACTTCCAGCAACAGCGTTAGGCTCGACAGCGTGACTTCCCACTACGATGTCGTCGTTCTCGGTGCTGGTCCCGGCGGTTACGTCGCCGCGATCCGCGCCGCTCAACTCGGCCTGCGAACAGCGATCGTCGAGCAGAAATACTGGGGTGGCGTGTGCCTGAACGTCGGCTGCATCCCGTCCAAGGCCCTGCTGCGCAACGCGGAGCTGGCCCATATCTTCACCAAGGAAGCGAAGACCTTCGGTATCACCGGGGAGGCGTCCTTCGATTTCGGAGCGGCCTTCGACCGGAGCCGTAAGGTCGCGGACGGCCGGGTCAAGGGCGTCCACTTCCTGATGAAGAAGAACCAGATCACCGAGTACGACGGCAAGGGTTCGTTCACCGGCCCGAACGCTCTCTCGGTCGAGCTCAGCTCGGGTGGCAGCGAGTCGATCACCTTCGACAACGCCATCATCGCCACCGGCACCAACACCAAACTGCTGCCGGGCACCTCGCTGAGCCAGAACGTCGTCACCTATGAGGAGCAGATCCTCACCCGCGATCTGCCGGGTTCGATCCTCATCGTCGGCGCCGGCGCGATCGGTATGGAGTTCGGCTACGTCCTGCGCAACTACGGCGTGGATGTGCGGATCGTGGAATTCCTGGACCGGGCGCTGCCCAACGAGGACGCCGATGTCTCCAAGGAGATCACCAAGGCGTACAAGAAGCTCGGGATCACCATCACCACCGGTGCCGCGGTGCAGTCCATCGACGACGACGGCTCGAAGGTCACCGTCGCGATCAAGGACAACAAGTCCGGCTCGGTCGAGACCGTCACCGTGGACAAGGTGCTGCAAGCCGTCGGCTTCGCGCCCCGGGTGGAAGGCTTCGGCCTGGAGAACACCGGTGTCGCGCTCACCGACCGCGGCGCCATCGCCATCGACGACAGTATGCGCACCAATGTGGCGCATATCTACGCGATCGGCGATGTGACGGCGAAACTGCAGCTCGCGCACGTCGCGGAAGCGCAGGGTGTGGTCGCGGCCGAGACGATCGGCGGCGCGGAGACACTGCCCCTGGGCGATTACCGGATGATGCCGCGCGCCACCTTCTGTCAGCCGCAGGTCGCCAGCTTCGGTCTCACCGAAGCGCAGGCGCGCGACGAGGGCTACGACGTGAAGGTCGCGACCTTCCCGTTCACCGCCAACGGCAAGGCGCACGGCCTCGGTGATGCCACCGGTTTCGTCAAGCTGATCTCGGACAACAAGTACGGCGAACTGATCGGCGGGCACCTCATCGGCCCCGATGTCTCCGAACTGCTGCCCGAACTGACCCTGGCGCAGAAGTGGGACCTCACGGTCAACGAACTGGCCCGCAATGTGCACACACACCCGACCCTCAGCGAGGCGCTGCAGGAGGCCATCCACGGCCTGGCCGGGCACATGATCAACTTCTGACCTGCTCCGGCGGATCGTTCCCCCGGCCCGGTGCCCGTGTTCCACACGGCGCCGGGCCGATCCTTTCGGCGGTAGAGCCGGTGATGTCGATGGTCCCGCTCGCGTTGTGGGCGGATCGGCGACCGGGGCCGAGCGCTTCGCCGCGGCCACCGGGCAGCCCATGCCCGGCTGGGATATATTCCGCCGGTGAGCCCGGAACCGTCACCGCCCGCACGCCGCGGGTTGCGACCGGTCCTCGGTGCGGCGGCGGCCCTGCTGCTGTTCGTGATCGTGCTGATCGCGGTCTTCGTCGACACCCGGATGGTGCACACCGAGGTACTGCGGGTCGAAACCCAGCCCGCGAGCGTCGAATACGACGGCTCGACCTACCACACCGGACTCCTGCGCCGGGAGAGTTGGCTGCTGCATCGACGTCTCCCGGACATGATCCTGGTCGGACGTTACCCGGAAATGGAGTACGGGCACCCGGTGTACTTCGAGATCACCGGCACCCGCGATCCGGTACTCGAGTCGGTGCGATGGAGCCCGGCGGGAGTGTGGGCCCACCTCGACTCCGGGCACGAGATATTTGTTCCGGCAAACGCTTTCACCGGCGGTCGCTGACACCAGGGCGGCCACCGAACCCCTGGCTCCGGGCAAGGTGAGTGCGGGCGACGATGTAAATGGGCCCGGACGAGATGGAATCCGGCGCAACGTGGCGGCGACCGGGGTCTCACGCACTACGCATCGCGCGGAACCGGTGGGGCCCGGTGGTGCGGTGATCGCCCGGCACGAGCAGGAGGTCTACGCGCGGCGGCGCAGGTCTGTGTGACCGTTCGGCCGGTTCAGAAATCGTCGCGGCGGATGCGAAGTGTGGTGATGGTCGAGGCCAGGCCCTCGTACTGATTGACCAGCAGGACGATTTCGATGAGCCGGCGGTCGTCGTAGTAGGTGGACAGGTGTTCCCAGGCGGCGTCGTCGATATCGCGGGTCGAGACCAGCTGATCCACCGCGGCGAGCAGCGCCCGGTGCTTATCGGTCCAGCCTTCCGCGCCGGCGCCGGCCCGGATCCTTTCCAGGATCTCCGGGGTCACCCCGGCCCGCCGCCCGAGGCGGATGTGGTGGTCGGTCTCGTATTCGCAATCGCGCAGATGGGCGACGCGCAGGATGACCAGTTCGGTCTCGTGGCGGCGCAGCCGCCCACCCGGCATCAGCATTCCGGAGAAGTGCAGCCAGCCGCGGAACAACCGTCCGGCCCGGCCCAGGGTGCTGAACACCTGGGCGTCCGCGGTGCCCGACGCCCGCGAGAGCACCTGCCAGGCCGCCCAGTTGAACGGACCCAGCTCGCGGAGGCGGCCGGGGGTTATCCGTGGTCGCGGCTGCGAAACCATCACATCGCCCTCTCCGGTGGAACAGTTGTGCGGCCGCGGCTGTCGTCGCGACTCCCGCGGCACGGCTTTGCTCCGAACCTACCCGCCGGTGGCGCGGCCGGAGCGGACGACTTTCCCGGAGTGTATTTCACGAGCGTGCGGAATCGCCTCGGTCGAGCAGTTCGGAGACCGTGACGAACCGGTACCCCTGCGCGTGCAGTTTCGCGGCGATCGGACCGATGGCGGCCCGGGAAGCCGCTCCGGACGCGTACATGGTGTGCAGCAGGATGATCGACCCCGGGCGTACCTGGTCGACGGCGGCGGCGACCATGTCCGCGGTCGAGGTGTTGCCGTCCTCGGGTTCGACATCCCAGGTGACCGTCGTGCGGTCGTGGTCGGCGAGATAGCTCGGCAGGGCCCACAGTTTCTTGCAGTAGGGCGGCCGGAAGGTGATGTCGCCCTGGTAACCGGCCGCCCGGATCTCGCTGTCGGTGCCTTCCACCTCCTCGACGACTGTTTCGGGCGAGACCAGCACCATGCGCCGGTGGTTGTAGGTGTGGTTGCCGAGCTCGTGACCGGCCGCCACGATGGCCCGGCCCAGTTCGGGGCGGGCGGCCAGATCGCGGCCGTTGAGATAGAAGGTGGCGGGGATACCGGCGGTGGCGAGTAGCCCGAGCACTTCGGGAGCGTGCTCGGACGGTCCGTCGTCCAGCGTCAGTGCCACCACCTTCTCGGTGGTGTCCACGCGGTCCACCAGGCGACCGGCCAGCTGGTAGGTCCGCGAATTCATCAGGAAATAGCCGCCGGCCACCACGATCAGCACCGCCACCAGGGCGATCGCCGACCCTGCCATCCACTTCCGCATGCCAGGTATATATCAGGTGCCGGTCGAGATGGCGACTGTAGGAGAGGTCGGTCAGGCGGTCCGGTCCGTACGATTCGCCGACGTTGTGCCGCTGGGCTTTTCGCGTCGTTCGCGCTTGCCACGGGCGACCTCGGTGGCGAGGGCGTCGAGGGGTTGCGCGAATCGCGCCAGCGGGTCCACCAGTTCGGTCAGCCATTCCCGCGCGGTCGCGATCCCGTCCGGTTCCAGGGCGTAGAAACGCCGGTTGGCTTCCGCGCGTACCCGGACCAGTCCGGCCGCGCGCAGCACCTTGAGGTGCTGGGAGACCGCGGGTTGCGAGATCGGCGTGTGCTCGCGGATCTCGTCGACCAGGGTGCCGGCGGAGCGTTCACCGCCGGACACCAGTAGCAGTATCGCGCGGCGCACCGGGTCGCCGAGTGCCTCGAACACTTTCGCCGGGGAGGCGTGGCCCATCAGGATTGTTGCTCCTCCTCGGCGGTGTAGAAGCCGACGGTCGCCTCGGCGGCCGTATGAGCCTGTGCCGGATCGTCACCGTCGGAAATCGCGGCCTCGGCCCAGTCGCCGGCGGCGGCGCGGACGAACGAGTTGCCCGCGGGTGTGAGCGGAAATTCCACCGCGGCCGCCGAGTGGTCCTCCGCACGGCTGTCGAGATGCAAACCCAGACCCAGCAGCGCGAGATCCCAGCCCACGCCGACCGCGCCGGGGCCGAATTGTTTCCACATATCCGGGTCGACGGGGGCTTCGTGGACCAATTCCAGAGTAGTTCCCGCATCCGCCCGGGTGAGCCGTATTTCGAGCCAGGAAACGATGGGCCCTGCCTCCCAGGTCACGGCAAAGTGTTTCGGCGGTTCGCATTCCTCGATCACACCGCCGGCATTTCCTTCGGTTTGGTAACGGCCGCCCACGCTCAACTGTCCGGTAACAGGTAGGAACCATCGGGGAATCCGATCGATATCGGTGAGTGCCTCCCACAGATCGTCCGGATCGGTGGCGTATGTACGCCGCGCGACGGCGATCCGGGTGACGGCTCCCTGCCGTTCCCCGGTGCGGACCTCCCGGGTGACCAGTCCCGCGATAGCGGCCGGATCGGTGAGCGAACCCATATTTTCCTCCCTTGATAAGTTTCTACTTATATTACATCGATTAGGCCGGTGTAGCTGTGCCGGCCGTGGCGGGTGGTGCGGTTCGGCCGGGGCGGGAGTGGAATCTCCGGTACAGCAACGGGT
Source organism: Nocardia jinanensis (assembly GCF_014645735.1). Lineage (GTDB taxonomy): Bacteria > Actinomycetota > Actinomycetes > Mycobacteriales > Mycobacteriaceae > Nocardia > Nocardia jinanensis. The sequence continues at coordinate 195,578 of NZ_BMMH01000011.1, forward strand.
CCGGGTTCATCGCTCGATCCCGTGAGAGGGAAACAGCGCTGTTTCCCCGGGCGTCCGCCGGGATAAAGTGACGAGCGGATCGCGGGGTGGATTCCACGGCGGAATTCGGTATTCCCGGGCCATGCGCGGTCCGGTCCGAGGCGACTGCGCCCGGCTCGGGCAGGCAATGGATCAATTCGCTACTCCGGTGGTAGCGAAATACTGGTTAGCATTTGTGAAGAGCTTGTCGTCCTTTGGTCACAAGCCGGAGTCGCAACGAAGGAGCCAGATATGCGAGAACTGGTGCCACGCTTCGATATGCACGATCCGACGAGCGCGGCGGTACCCGGTCCGGTGCCGAAATCACGCCGCCGCGTATTTCCCGTACACCGGTATATAGGACGTTCGCGTCCGGCCGCGGCGAAGGGCGTGCTCTTCTGATGGCGGATCACGACTCCGGTATCGGCCGCAAGATCGCCTATTACCGTGCGCGGAAAGGTCTGTCCCAGCGGGACTTCGCCCCGCTCATCAAACGGTCGGAGGCCTGGGTCTCGCAGGTGGAACGCGGTGTCCGGCCGGTCAAGGCGCTCGATGTGCTCGAACGTATCGCCGATGTGCTCGATATGCCCGTCGCCGAACTGGCGCCGTCCGCGCCCACCGCGCAGGCCGAACCGGTCCCGGCCGTAGCCGTGCCGCTACTTCTGCTGCTGACCGGTAACCACGCCCTGCGGGCGCTGACCGCCGGATCCGGGACCGTCCCGGATCCGGATCGACTCGCACAGGGCGCCGACGCCGCCTGGACGTTCACCCGGCTGGGCCACTACACGGATCTACTGGATCTGCTGGAATCGCTGCTGCCCGAACTGGAGGCCGCGGTGGTGCACACCGGCTCCCGCGACGCCGAACTCCTGCTGGCCGATACCTACCAGGCGTATGCGGTCGCGCTCGCGGACCTGCAGCAGTTCGATGCCGCGTGGGTGTCCGCCGATCGCGCGATCGCCGCGGCGCAGCGTGCCGCCGATCCGATTCTGATGGCCGCGGGCGCATTTCGTCTCGCCTTCGTCTTCCACCGTTCCCATCGCCTCGACCAGGCGAAACACACCGCGAGAAGCGCACGCGAGGTGCTCGGCGGACTTATCGGCGAGGCCGAGCCGCGAGCAGCGAGTGTGTACGGCGCACTGACCCTCCAGCTCGCGCTCATCGCGGCGAGAACCGAGGAGGCCGAGGAGGCCTACGAATTGCTCGCCGCCGCCCGCGCGACGGCGGCGGCCCTGGGCGAGGACCGCGATGACCACCATATGGATTTCGGACCCACCGCAGTGGATCTGCACGAGGTCGCCGCCGCGGTGGAACTGGGCGATGCCGGTACCGCGATCCGGCTGGCCGGCAAGATCGACCCGGAACGGCTCGCGCCCGGACAGCACAGCCGGTTGCTCATCGATGCCGCCCGTGCGTGGGCTCAGCGTCGCAGTCCCGAACGCGCACTCGCGTTACTGCTGGAGGCGGAGGTGCTCGCCCCCGAACAGGTGTACCGGCACAAGTCGGTGCGGTCGACGACCGCGGATCTGCTCAGCATGGACCGCAGCACGCCCGGCCTGAGTGAATTCGCGCAGCGAATCGGTGTGGACGCGGCGCTGATCCAGCCGGTGACGGTCCGTCCCGGCCCGGCCCGCAGCGGTCTGCGCGCAGCCCGCGGCCCACGCGCGATCTGAGCGGTCCGGTCCATCGGGCGCGGCAGGGTGTGGCCGAGCCGCAAATCCGCGCACGGCCGGAGCGAATGCGGAGGTACGCCTAGTCGGTGGCCGGTGTGGCGGGCCAGAATTCCTTCAGTTCGGCCGCGGTCGGCGCCGCCTGCCGCACGCCCGATTCGTAGGCCGGACCCAGCGCGGCGTCGGCGAACAGATCGGTTCCGAACGCGGCGACGGCAGTCTCGTCCGGACGCACCGAGATCTCTCGCGCGGCGCCCAGTTCACGGTCGGCGCGGGTGCGCGGATACACGTGTGCCAGCGGCTCCAGGATCACGACTACATCGTGATCCACGGCGAGGTCGGCATTGATGGTGGAACGCACTCCACCGTCCATGTAGTGCCGGCCGTCGATCTCGATCGGCGGGAAAACGCCGGGAACCGCGGTACTGGAGGCGAGTGCCTGGACGAGCGTGGCAGCGCCGTCGCGGGTCCAGGCGGTGAGCGTCCCCGTGCCGATATCGACAGCGGTGATCCGCAGATCGGTCTCGGGCCATCCGGCGAAACCGACAAGGGATCCGATGCGCTCGATATGCGCGGCCGGGTCGCCGGTGTCCGTGCCCAGTGCGAGTTCGCCGATTCGCTGGAGCACCAGATCGCGATCCTGGTCGACGGCACGCAGCAGGGAGGCGATCTCGAGCAGCGGCGCGTAGTTGTGCCGGGGCGGTTCGGTGGACCGCGGCCGCGGAGTCAGCAAGGTGGCGAGGTCGAGTCCGGCCGCGACGGCCGAGCCGACGACCGCGCCGGCGGAGGTGCCGATGATCCGGTCGGCCAGGGACAGGTCGATCCCGGCGTCGCGTAGGCCGCCGGCGAGGCCGCTCAGCCAGGCGATTCCGACCGGGCCACCGCCTCCCAGTACCAGGGCGATCGTGGGTTTTCCGGCAGGCCGGGCGTCAGGCATGGCAAGAGGTTAGCCAATGCGGGAGAGTCGCGCCCGGCGCGACCGGTCGGTATCGCCGCCGCTCCGGAGTCGGGCACTGCGCCGTATTTATGGCGTAGATCACGGTGCGAGGCGCGGACCGAGTGGGTAGAAATAACTTCGTACACCATACGTTGTTTTCGGCAAGCGGAGGTCATATGCGAATCACCGGTACCGCTGTATCGCTCAACGTCGCCGATCCCGCCGTTTCGGCGGAGTTCGTCACCACCCATTTCGGCTTCGCCGAGCAGATGGCCGCGGATGGTTTCGTCTCACTCGGCCACCCCGAGGCGGGGATCAACCTCATCTACCTGCGCACCGGTCTGTCCACGTTCAAGCCCGAGCGCGCCGCCGGTGCCGCCGGTGACGGATTGCTGGTGGTGTTCGTGGTGGCCGATATCGATACCGAATACGCTCGCCTGCGCGCGGAAGGGGCCCCGATCGTCACCCCGATCGAGACCGAGGAGTGGGGCGAACGCTATTTCCAGACCACCGATGCGAACGGGATCATCTACCAACTCGTGCAATGGGTTTGACGCCATCGCGCACCCCGGACCGGGTACCCGGGCGCCGGGTCCGGGGTGCTGATTGCCGATTCGCCTGAACCGCAGGTCATATGAGTGGTACGAAAGTGGCTGGCGGGCCGTTATCGACATGGGGGTCGGTGGTGGCATGAGGGGTAACGACACACGGCAGAGGTAGAGCACGATGCTGGTGAAGGTCGACGATCGGGCGGAACTATCCGCGGCCGAAAAGGAATTCGTGGAATGTCTGCGGCAGCTGCCTACGACCGGTCTGGCCATCGTGGATCTGCGGATCGGTACCCAGCGTGGAACCCGGCAGATCGGCGCGGTGATCTGGACGCCGCAGGGCGTCCTCGTGGTCGAAGTGGTCGGGTTCCGCAGCAGGCAGAGCGGCGTGTTGACGGTGTCCCAGGAACGGCCGTGGCGGGTGGGTGATGTCGCGGCGGATCTGGAACTGGAATTCGGGGTGAACCCGGTGCGCAAACTGGAGACGGCCGTGCGGGAGGTCGAGCTGACCTTCGAGCGCGCCACCTACGACCCCGGGCAGTTGTGCGGGGCGGTGGCGCTGGCCCCCATGCGTGGCGCGGTGCTGCGGCCGGGCCGGGAAACGCTGCGGCCGGGGCTGGACGTAGTGGTCGGTAACACGGTCGAATCGACCGAACTGCGGATCTTCCTGGAGAACTTCGCGCCCGGAGCGCCGCGCTGGACGCTGGGCCGGGTCTGTGCGGCGACCCGGGCGCTCACCGGTTGGGCGCCGGAACGCGGTGAGCTGATCGCCGCCGGTTTCGAGGACAAACTGCCGGAGGCGCCCAGGAAACCGCGGGAGCGGCCCAGTTGGCGCCGTCCGGATTCCGGTCGTAACCAGGACGCCGTCGGTTGGGTGGTGCTCACGGTCGCGGTGCTGGGCATGCTCGTGGTGCTGGGCGCGATCATCGGATCCCTGCTGACCGACGGGCCCGCTGCCGAACCGGCGGCGCCGCCGAGCACCACCGTCGAGCCGACTGTGCCCGTGCGCGGGGGTCCGGTGGAGTGCTGGCCGCTACAACCGGGTTGTTGAGCAGGGTGTGCGCCTGTCCCGGACACCGGTTCCGGGCCGGGTGAGCGGTCGGGCCGAAACTACGGTTGCGTACCCGGTGCCGAGTCCGGCACGCTTCGGTTCGTACGATGTCGAAATGCCTGTAACCACGCGGTCGGCCCGGCCGCCGACCGTTTCGACCAGGAGGACAGCCGTGGGTCACTACCAGGCGAATCTGCGTGATATCGAGTTCAACCTCTTCGAGGTGTTCGAACTGGGCAAGATTCTCGATTCCGGTGCGTATGGGGATCTGGACACCGATACCGCGCGCGAGATCCTGGCCGAGGTCAAACGACTCGCCGAGGGGCCGGTGGCGCAATCATTCGCGGCAGCCGACCGGGATCCGGTGGAGTTCGTGCCGGAGACCCATTCGGTCACTGTCCCGGAAGCTCTGGCCGAAACCGTGCACGCCATTCGCGACGCCGGCTGGAACCGCCTCGGCAAGCCCGCGGAGATGGGCGGTATGCCCGCACCGGCCGCACTCTGCTGGGCGGTCAGCGAAATGATCACCTGCGCCAACCCGTCGGCGGTGTTCTTCGATATGGGCGCGGTGATGGCGCAGGTCCTTTTCGAGATCGGCAACGAGCAGCAGAAGCATTGGGCCGCAGCCGGTTTCGACCGTCATTGGCAGGGCACCATGGTGCTCACCGAACCCGACGCGGGCTCGGATGTGGGTGCCGGTCGGACCAAGGCCGTCGAACAGCCCGACGGCACCTGGCATATCGAGGGTGTCAAACGCTTCATCTCCGGCGCCGATGTCGGCGATACCGCGGAGAACATCTTCCACCTGGTGCTGGCACGCCCCGAGGGCGCGGGGCCGGGCACCAAGGGCCTATCGCTGTTCTACGTACCGAAATTCCTGTTCGATCCGCAGACCCTGGAACTGGGCGAGCGCAACGGGGCCTATGTCACCGATGTCGAACACAAGATGGGCCTGAAGTCCTCGCCCACCTGTGAACTCACCTTCGGGGGCGAGAAGCCCGCCGTGGGCTGGCTGGTCGGGGACAACCACAACGGTATCGCGCAGATGTTCAAGGTGATCGAGAACGCGCGCATGATGGTGGGCGTCAAATCCAGCGGGACCCTGTCCACCGGATATCTGAACGCTCTCGCGTACGCGAAAGAACGGGTGCAGGGCGCCGACCTGACCCGGATGGCGGACAAGGCCGCGCCGCGGGTCGCCATCACCCACCACCCGGATGTGCGGCGCAGCCTGGCCACACAGAAGGCCTATGCCGAGGGTCTGCGCGCGGTCTACCTCTACACCGCGGTCCACCAGAACGCCGATGTGGCGGAACTGGTTTCCGGGGTGGACGCCGAAACGGCACACCGGGTGGACGATTTCCTGCTGCCCATCGTCAAGGGTGTGGGTTCGGAACGGGCCTACCAGTACCTGACCGAATCGCTGCAGACCCTGGGCGGCTCGGGCTATCTGCAGGACTATCCGATCGAGCAGTACATCCGCGACGCCAAGATCGACTCGCTGTACGAGGGCACCACCGCCATCCAGGCGCAGGACTTCTTCTTCCGCAAGATCATCCGGGACAAGGGTGCCGCCGCGGGGCAGATCTTCGGCCAGATCCTCGCGTTCCTGGATTCGCCCACCGGCCGGTTGGATACCGAACGGGCACTGCTGCGCACCGCGCTCGAAGATGTCCAGACGATGGCGGGGGCGCTGACCGGCTATGCCGTGGCCGCCCGATCCGAACCCGCCGAGCTGTACAAGATCGGACTCGGTTCGGTGCGGTTCCTGCTCGCGGTCGGTGATCTGCTGATCGGCTGGCGGCTGCTGGTCCAGGCCGAGGTCGCCACCGCGGCTCTGGCCGCGGCCGGCGAGCGGGACCGGCCGTTCTATACGGGCAAGGTCGCGGTGGCGAGCTTCTTCGCGAAGAATGTGCTGCCCACTCTCACCGCGACCAAGGAGATCATCGCGGCGCTCGATACCGACATCATGAGCATGCCCGAAGAGGCTTTCTGATCCGACCGGTGGCGGCCCGTCCGGGATCGGATGGACCGCCACCGGTCGCAGGCGCGCTCAGCTGTCGCGCGGGCGGGTGACGCGGGGTGCCGTGCCGGTCAGTGCGCCGGCCAGTGCGCGTAGGCCGCCGATGGCCGCTGTCAGACTTTCCCGATCGGCCGGATCCAGAGTGGCCAGGGCGTCGAGGACCAGTCCGGTGCGTACCGCCTCCATCTCGCGGGCGTGCGCGATGGCCTTCTCGGTGGGCAGGATTCGGCTGCAACGCCGGTCGCCCGGGTCGGGTTCGCGATCGATGAGGCTGTATTCACTCAGCTGACGCAGTGTCGCGCTCATATTGCTCGGCTGCATACCGGTCAGCGCGGCCAGTTCGCCGGCGGCGGTGCCGGGGTTGTGCACGATGATGCGCAGCACCTCGAATTGGGTATCGGTGAGTGGTTCGGCACCGGTGAGGCGCGGTGTCGCCTTGCGCACCGCCCGCGCGATATCCCGCAGCGCGTTGTCCAGCGCGCGGAGATCGGAGGGGTTGCTCATTCGCCCATGTTAGCTTATGTATACATAAATAAGCATTTTGGGAGGAGGCGCCGTGCTACCTGTTCGTACGCGACCCGGGGTATCGGGACTGCTACTGGTGGTGCTGGCACTGCTGTCGGCCGCGGCGCCGTTCGCGGTGGACATGTACCTGCCGGCGTTCACCGAACTCGCCGCCGATCTCGACACCAGCGCGGCGAGCGTGCAGCTCACCCTGACCGCGTTCCTGGTCGGGCTGGCGGCGGGGCAGTTGCTCATCGGACCACTCTCCGATCGGTTCGGCCGCCGCACACCCCTGGTGGTGGCTACGGCGATCACCGTCGTGGTCACCGTGATCTGTGCCCTGGCGCCCACTATCTGGCTGCTGATCGCCATGCGCTTCGTCCAAGGCCTGACCGCGTCCTCGGGTCTGGTCATCGGTCGTGCGGTCGGCGCCGACCGCACCGAGGGCGCGGCCACCGCCCGGCTCTTCACGCTGTTCTCCGCCATCGGAGGTATCGCGCCGGTGGTCGCGCCACTACTCGGCGGCGTTCTGGTGTCCGCCGGCTGGCGGGCCGAATTCTGGGCGCTGAGCGGAATCTTCCTGCTGATGTTCCTGGGTGCGCTGTTCGTGGTGCCGGAATCGCTGCCGCCGGAGCGGCGGCATACCGACGGTATCGGCGGCACATTGCGCACCATGCGGGATATCGGTTCCGACCGCGGTTATCTCGGCTATATCTTCGCTTTCGCGCTGGGGTTCGCCGGGATGATGGCCTATATCTCGGCCTCTCCGTTCGTGATCGAGAACGTGCTGGGAATGTCCAACCGCGTGTACACGATCGTGTTCGCGACCAATGCCGCCGGGATGGTGGTGGCCGGGGTGGTGATCTCCCGGCTCGTCGGCCGGTTCGGTCCGGGGCCGATCCTGCGGATCGGGCAGGCGGTGATCCTGGTGGCCGGGATCGTGTTGCTCGTACTGCTGGTCGCCGGGGCGCCGGCCGCGCTGGTACTGCCCGTGCTCTTCGTGATGGTGGCCGCCACCCCGACGGTCATGGGCACCGCGAGCGCGCTGGCGATCGGCCGGGCGCGTCACGCCGCCGGTACTGCTTCGGCGCTGATGGGGGCACTGCAATTCACGCTGGGCGCGGTGGTTTCTCCGCTGGTCGGTCTCGGCGGTCCGGCCACCGGTGTACCGATGGGCATCGTGATCGTGGTCTGCGCGTGCCTGGGCATGATCGCGCGGCGGGTCGCGGCGACGGCGGGTGAGGTCGCGCGGTTCGAGCGCGAAGCGGCCCACATATGAGGGTTCGGCGGCGCGCCACCCGCGTTCACGCAAGTGGGTGCTGTCTTTCGCCGGGCGCCCGGTCCCGCTGGTCCAGACCGTGCGGTCCATGACGCACAATGCATGGCGTGACGGTTGAGCTGCTGATCCTTCTGGTCGTCATTGTCACGGCGCTGGCTTTCGACTTCACCAATGGTTTCCACGACACGGCCAATGCCATGGCGACCTCCATCGCCACTGGAGCGCTGCGCCCCAGAGTCGCGGTCGCGTTATCGGCGATCCTGAATCTGGTGGGCGCGTTCCTGTCGGTGGCGGTGGCGGCGACGGTGGCCGAGGGAATCGTGCGGTTGAACGAGGTGTCCGGGCACTCACTGCTCATCATCGTCTACGCCGGGTTGGTCGGCGGTATTCTCTGGAATCTGCTCACCTGGTTGTTCGGGTTGCCGTCGAGTTCCTCGCACGCGCTGTTCGGTGGTTTGATCGGCGCGACCCTCGCGGCACTCGGGTGGAGCGGGGTGGTGTGGGTCTCCGGTGACGGCGGGGTGATCAACAAGATCGTGATCCCCGCGCTGCTCGCGCCGATAGTCGCCGGTATGGTCGCCACGATCGGGACCTGGTCGGTGTACCGGCTCACCCGAAGTGCCGATCCGGACAAGGTGACCACCGGGTTCCGGTGGGGCCAGGTCGGCTCGGCATCGCTGGTATCGCTGGCGCACGGCACCAACGACGCGCAGAAGACGATGGGGGTCATCTTCCTGGCCCTGGTCGCCCACGGTGAACTCTCCCCGGATTCGGCGATGCCGCTGTGGGTGATGGCCGCCTGCGCGTGCGCGATCGCGGCGGGTACTTATCTGGGTGGCTGGCGGATCATCCGCACCCTCGGGAAACGACTGGTCGATATCGATTCACCACAGGGCCTCGCGGCCGAATCGGCCTCGGCGGCGATCATCTTGACCTCCGCTCATTTCGGATTGCCGCTCTCGACGACACAGACCGTTACCGGTGCGATACTCGGTTCCGGACTCGGCAAGGGCGCCGAGGTGCGCTGGGGTGTGATGGGCCGGATGGTCGTGGCGTGGCTGCTGACACTGCCGGCCGCCGGTATCGCGGGCGCCATCTGCTGGGTGCTCGCGCACTACATCGGCGGGCTGGCGGGTGTGCTGGTGGTCTTCGCGCTGCTGATCGCGCTGGCGGGTCTCATCTACCGGCGCTCGCTGCGGGACAAGGTGTCCAGCGGCAATGTGAACGACCCCCCTGCGGCGGATGCCGAGCCGGCTCTGCCCCGGCCGGCGCAGCAACCACCGGTCGCCGGATCGACATCCGAGGAGGCTTCATGATGCGGTACCTCCGCCTTCGCTGCGGTCTCCGCGGACCGCATGGAACGAATTCGATGGAGGCTTCATATCGATGGTTCTGACGAATCTCAGAGCGCTGGGGCAGGTGACGCTGGCGGCGCTGGTTCTCGGTGCCGGGCTACCGATGGTGTTCGCACTCGGGGTGCGGCTGTGGTCGGCCGCGGGGACGGCGGGGCCCGGCGGTTCGTTGCGGCGGCGTCCGGCCGCGCTGGTCGGTGCCTGCGCCTGCTTGGTCGCCGTGGTGGCCGTGGTGATCGCGGGGGTGCTCTTCGTCGCCAAGGCATTTCTCGCGCAGCGGCTCGGTATCCACCTGTTCGGGCAGGCTTGAGATGACCGCGGAGCACGGGGTGTCGCCGGAGCGGTCGGGTCTGCTGACCCGGGTTCTCGCGTGGCTGCGGGCCGGATATCCACAGGGGGTTCCCCAATCGGACTATGTGGCACTGTTCGCCGTCCTGCACCGGGACCTGACCGAGTACGAAGTCGTACAGGTAGCCGAGGAACTGGTCCGTGACCGTGATGATCAGGCGATCACGCACGCCGAGGTGGAAGTGGCGGTCAGCAGGTACGCCCGGGAACAGGCAGGTCCGGAGGATATCGCCCGGGTGGCGTCGCATCTGGCCGCGGGTGGCTGGCCGCTTGCCTCGCCGCTGGCCGAGATCGCCCGGCCCGACGAGGACCGATGATGCCGCATGTGCTGCGTGCGATCGTCGATTGGCTCCGGCGGGGTTATCCGGAGGGCGTCCCGGAATCCGATTACATTCCGCTGGTCGCGCTGCTGCGACGAAGGCTGACCGACCAAGAGGTCCAGGAGATCGCCGCGGAAGTACTGCATTCGCCGGACCGCCCGATCGATCGCACCGATATCCAGGTGATGATCACCGAGGTCACCGACGAGATGCCCTCCGAGGTGGACCTGCAGCGGGTGCTGTCACATCTGGATCCACCCGGCTGGCCCCACTGAACCCCGACCGTACAGTCGAATATGCAATTCTTGCTAACCCGCGTATCGCACGGTGCGAACGACCCCTAAGCTGGACGCATGGCCAAGACTTATGTCGGCGCCCGGTTGCGGCAGCTGCGGACCGAACGCGGGCTCAGTCAGGTGGCGCTGGCGCAGCAACTGGAGATCTCGGCCAGCTATCTCAACCAGATCGAGCACGATGTCCGGCCGCTCACCGTCCCGGTTCTGCTGCGGATAAGCGAGGTCTTCGGGGTCGAGGCCACCTTCTTCTCACCGCAGGACGACACCCGGCTCATCGCCGAGCTACAGGAAGTGGTGATGGACCAGGAACTGGGTATCGAGGCCGACGCCCGCGAGATCGCGGAGATGGTCTCGGCCCATCCGAGTATGGCCCGGGCCCTGGTCAATATGCACAACCGCTACCGCAACACCAGCGCCCAGCTGGCCGCGGCCACCGAGGACAGATTCGCGGACGGCTCCGGTAGCGCCACCATCAGCAAACCGCACGAGGAAGTGCGCGACTACTTCTATCAGCGGCAGAACTATATCCACGAACTCGACACCGCCGCAGAGGAACTGGCCAACCGGATCCGTTTGCACAACGGCGACGCGCACAGCGAGATCCCCAAGGTGCTGCGTACCCACGGTGTGCGGATCGTGGAACGTATCGATCTCGGTGGAGGCGTCCTGCACCGCTACGATCCGGATGATCAGGTGCTCGAGATCGCGCCGCATCTGTCCGGTGGGCAGCGTCTGTTCAAACTCGCCGCCGAACTGGCCTATTTCGAATGCGGGCAGCTGCTGGAGAAACTGGTGGACGAGGGCAACTTCTCCGGTCCGGACGCACGCAAACTCGCAATGCTCGGTCTGGCCAACTATTTTGCCGCCGCCACCGTACTGCCCTACACCTACTTCCACGAGGTCGCCGAGGATTTCCGCTACGACATCGAACGGTTGTCGGCGTTCTTCGCGCAGAGCTACGAGACCATCTGCCACCGTCTCTCCACGCTGCAGCGGCCGGAACTACGCGGGGTGCCCTTCTCGTTCGTACGGGTCGACCGGGCCGGGAACATGTCGAAACGGCAGTCCGCCACCGGTTTTCATTTCTCCTCCAGCGGTGGCACCTGCCCGCTGTGGAATGTGTACGAGACCTTCGCCTACCCCGGCAAGATCATGACGCAGATCGCGCAGATGCCGGACGGCCGCAAGTATCTGTGGGTGGCGCGCACGGTGGAACGTCGGGCGACACGGTACGGACAGCCCAGTAAGACCTTCGCGATCGGGCTGGGCTGCGAGATCCGGCACGCGGCGCGGGTGGTGTACGCCGACGGGATCGATCTGCGCGAGGCCAACGCCACCCCCATCGGCGCGGGCTGCCGGGTATGCGACCGCACCAACTGCCCTCAGCGTGCGTTCCCGCCGCTCGGCAAAACCCTGGATATCAGCGAGCATCGGAGCTCGGTCTCACCGTATGTACTGAAATAAGCCTCGCGACAGAGGCTTCCGGTCAGTTCCCGGTCGATTGCCGTTCAGGGGTCTCCAGCTCGGAGACGAGCACGGTCGGCGCCAGATGACCGCGCAACCGCCGGTCTATTTCCCCGGCCACCGGAATGACCACCGACGCGGCCGAGGTCGCGACCGCGTCGACGAGGATCGCCGGCCAATCCGGAGTCTTCGTGGTGGCCAGGGCCGCGATCACGGCGGCGGCCACCGGATCACCCGCGCCGGTCGGATTACCGGTGAGCGGTTCCGGTAGCCGGGCCTCCCAGGAACCGTCCGGGGTCACCGCGACCATGCCCAGCGGTCCCCGGGTCACGATCACCGCGCCCACACCGCGATCCACCAGCGGCCGGGTTGCGGTGAGCAGTGCCTCCGGAGTCTCGGGACGGCAGTGGGTGAGCGATTCGAATTCGTCGAGACCGGGCAGCAGCACGACCCCGGGGACTCGGGCGACCATCCGCAGTGCCGGTCCGTGCAGATCGCAGACTGTGGGCACCGCAGCATCCAGGGCCGCGTGAGCGATCCGGGCGGGTAGACCGGGATCGATACCGTCGGGTAGTGATCCCGCGATCACCAGACCCGAGATATGCGGCAGCATCCCCGATACCCGAACTTCGAGCTGCTCGGAGGCGTGCGGATTCGATATTCTCGCCCCGGGTTCCCGGAACGCGGTCGCGGTACCGGTATCGGATTCGCTGATCACCACGGTGCGCCGGACCCAGGGCAGCGCATGGACGAAATCCACCGGCATCTCGGCCTCGGCTGCCGCGGCGAAGGCGTGATCGGCGAACCCGGTGGCGCGGGCATAGCGGCCCAATTGATTGAGCACCCGGGTGACATTGATGCCCTTGCCGCCGAGACGCTGCTCCACCGAGCGAACCCGATGTGTCTGTCCGCGGGTGTAGTTCTCGACCCGGTAGGTCACATCGTAAGCGGGATTCATTGTCACGGTGAGGATCACGAGAACCACTGTCCACGAGAGTCGGCCCGGCGCAAGATCGAGGGGCGGGATTGCGAGGATGATTTCGGTCGCCTCCGGTGCGACCCGGAACGACGGGATACTGGGCTCAGATCGCCGCCTCCGCCGGGAACGAGACCGTGATCCGGCCGAGCCGGCCGTTGCGCACGGCCACCAACTCCGCGATCACCGCCAGTGCCGTCTCGGTGGCCGTCGCCGCGCCGATATCCATTCCGGCAGGGGAGTGCAGGCGTGCCAGCTGCGTATCGTCGAACCCGCTCGCCCGCAGATCGTCGAGGCGGCGCGCGCTCGAGACCAGTGAACCGACCGCGCCGATATAACCGATCTCCGGCAGTCGTAGCGCGACGGTGAGCAGCGGGATCTCGAACTGCGGATCGTGGGAGGCCAGCACGATACCGGTGGAGGAATCGATCTCGCCCTCGGAGACCAGCATGTTCAGGTAGCGGTGTGGCCAATCGCAGACCACTTCGGCGCCGGGGAAGGATTCCGGCACCGCGAACGTGGGTCGTGGATCGCAGATGGCGACCCGGTAGCCGAGGAGCTGCGCTTGCGCCGACAACGCCGCGGCCACGGTATTGGCGCCGAACATCACCAGCAGCGGCGGCGGAGCGAACGAGGCGACGAAGATATCGGACTGCGGTAGCGAGACCAGTTCCGTCGCATGTCTTTTATCGGTGATCAGATGCTGGCCGATCATTCCCGGCTCCGGATTCCACACCACCGTGAAAACGGTGACCCGACGGTGCTCGGCTATTTCGGCGGCAATGGTCGGGAATTCCGGGAAATGGCCGCGGGAGAACGGTTCGGTGAACACATCGATCACCGCGCCCTCGCCACCGGGTACGGGCAGCCGGTGCAGCGCGCGCTGACCGGTCCGGGCCGACTGCAGGGTGGACTCGTAGACGGTGTCCTCTATCCCGGTCGCCGCCATGGTCCCGTAGATCATTCCGTCGGGGTCCACCAGTATCGATGTCCCCACCGGAATATCCACCTGACCACCCGTGCGCACGATGGTGGCCAGCCCGCCCGTCCGGCCCGAACGCCACACCTGCAGCAGGTCGTCGACGATGTCGCGCATCAACAGCTCCGATCCCACCGTGCGACGGAGGGCAGGCGCTCACTATCGGCACCCGTCACCGATGACCGCGCACGTGACGGCCACCCTAGCGCTGTTCTCTGTGAATTTGGCACGCCTGCGAAAATCTCGTCGGGCGAGAACATGAATGGTTGGCCAAGTGTTGTGTGGCGCCACGGTCCCGTTCTGCGCATATTGTGAAATTCTCGGGGTTCACCAGTGAGTTGTGCTCCCCGGCGGCGGGAAGAAGGATGAAAACCGGGTGGGGTCCACGAGACGCCGGCCGGGAGGTTCGCGAGGAGTCCGGGCCTGGCGCGAAGGTGGCGGGCGGGACGGCCTCAACCCTTCGAGGTGGCTCGTAGAACTCGACGCATGTGGTTGCCTCGCCGGTCGATGTCCCTCGGCGGTGACTCGCGGCGGGACGTAGTTCACATCTGGGGTCGGGCGACTTCAGTTATGAACGTCCTCACAGGCTCGTGTCGCGGGGTGGTGGGTTCGGGCCGGGTTCATACTTTCGCTAACAGTACGGGCGTTACGCTAAAAGCCCATGTCAGGGCTACTGGTGAGTAGAATCGACGGCGGCTACGCGCTGGCAACTTTCACAGACTTAGCAAAGTGATGGCTGATCCTAGCTCAGATTCACAGAAGCAACAGGTAGACGGCATTTTGATGGTGTGTCATGGTGTGGAAGTACACCCACCGGGCATTGCAAGCCTGCAAATCGTCGTTCCAGCAGTGCGACGCGGAAACGCTTCGTCGACGCGGACCGGCGGACCGACCGAACAAGGAAGTGGAGTCGCAAGATGTCGACCACCGGCACCCCGAAGACCGCCGAGGAAATCCAGCAGGATTGGGATACCAACCCGCGCTGGAAGGGCGTCACCCGCAACTACACCGCCGAGCAGGTTACGAAGCTGCAGGGCACCGTTGTCGAAGAGCAGACCCTCGCGCGTCGTGGCTCGGAGATCCTCTGGGATCTGGTGAACAACGAGGATTACATCAATTCGCTGGGCGCCCTCACCGGCAATATGGCGGTGCAGCAGGTCCGCGCCGGCCTCAAGGCCATCTACCTGTCGGGCTGGCAGGTCGCCGGTGACGCGAACCTCTCCGGTCACACCTACCCCGACCAGAGCCTCTACCCGGCCAACTCGGTGCCCGCCGTGGTCCGCCGCATCAACAACGCGCTGCTGCGCGCCGACGAGATCGCCAAGGTCGAAGGCGACACCTCGGTCGAGAACTGGCTGGCCCCGATCGTCGCCGACGCCGAAGCCGGCTTCGGTGGCGCGCTGAACGCCTACGAACTGCAGAAGGCCATGATCGCCGCCGGTGCCGCCGGTGTGCACTGGGAAGACCAGCTGGCCTCGGAGAAGAAGTGTGGCCACCTCGGTGGCAAGGTGCTCATCCCCACCCAGCAGCACATCCGCACCCTGACCTCCGCGCGTCTGGCCTCCGACGTCGCCGAGGTGCCCTCGGTGATCATCGCCCGCACCGACGCCGAAGCCGCCACCCTCATCACCTCCGATGTGGACGAGCGCGACCGTGAGTTCCTCGACGGCACTCGCACCGCCGAAGGCTTCTTCGGAGTGAAGAACGGCATCGAGCCCTGCATCGCCCGGGCCAAGGCCTACGCCCCGTACGCCGACCTCATCTGGATGGAGACCGGCGTGCCGGACCTCGAGGTCGCGCGCAAGTTCGCGGAATCCGTCCGCAGCGAATTCCCGGACCAGCTGCTGGCCTACAACTGCTCGCCGTCCTTCAACTGGAAGGCGCACCTGGACGACGCCACCATCGCGAAGTTCCAGCGGGAACTCGGCGCCATGGGCTTCAAGTTCCAGTTCATCACCCTGGCCGGCTTCCACTCGCTCAACTACGGCATGTTCGACCTGGCCTACGGCTACGCCCGTGAGGGTATGACCGCCTTCGTCGACCTGCAGGAGCGTGAGTTCAAGGCCGCCGCCGAGCGTGGCTTCACCGCCATCAAGCACCAGCGTGAGGTCGGCGCCGGCTACTTCGACACCATCGCCACCACCGTCGACCCCAACACCTCGACGGCGGCGCTGAAGGGCTCCACCGAAGAAGGACAGTTCCACTGAGTTGTCCGCGGCGCCCTCCGGCGCCGCGGGGTCGAGGCCCGTCTCGCCGTTCGGTACCGAGACTCGCGCTTCGCGCACGCGACGTGCGGCCGACCGTCCGGGGAATGCGACCGTAGCGCACCTTCGGCCGATGGCGAGACGGCCCCAACCTTTCGATGGCCTCGTAAGACTCGGCACCAGGTGGTGGTTGCGATGAGGATCGATGTGCTGCGATCCGGATTCTGGTCGTTTTCGGATCCGGTGCGGGAATCGGGCCTGTCGGCCGACCGTGAAATGGTGCCGGAAGTACGGCCCCGGCTCGGGGTTTCCGCTCCGAGCCGGACTCGGGCCCACGGGTTCGAGTCCACCGGGACCGATCGTGGTATTCCACCCTGCGGTGGATACTCCGGACCCGCTACCTCGGTAGGGGTGTACCGCCCCCTCGCAACAGCCCGGCGAGGGGGCTTCGGTCCTTCTGTGGTCGAAAAGAAACGACAGACGTCACCGACGCCTCCGGCCTACCCTTCTCCTGGCAAGCCGGTATTCACGGTCGGGGTCCACCCCGGTCCCGGCGCGAAGGAGCGCAGCGAGCGATCGCGTGCGACATGCGCGTGCGGCAGGCCGTCCATAGATGGGCGACTATTGAGCACTCACAGTGCTGTGAACCTACGTAGGTTGATCAAGGCGCACGTCCGCGCGCATCTTCCCTCTACTCCGGATGGTCGGCCTCCGTGGTCGGGGCCCGCCCCGGTTCTGGAGCGACAGAGCGAAGGAGCGAAGCGACTGAGCGGCGGAGTGAAGAACCGGGGTTAATAGGGCCCCGACCCAGCGGCGCCGGAGGCGACGCCATAAACACAGGAGCGAGACGTGAGCGAAAAGATTCAGCGTGTCGGTATCATCGGTGCCGGCCAGATGGGCGCCGGTATCGCGGAGGTGTGTGCTCGAGCGCATGTCGATGTGCTGGTGTACGAGCAGACCCGGGATCTCGCCGCCGCCGGCCGGTCGCGGATCCTGCGGTCCCTGGACCGGGGCGTCAGTAGCGGCAAGATCACCGAACGCGAGCGGGAACAGGCCGCCTGGCGGCTGCGCTTCACCTCCGACCTCGGCGATTTCGCCGATCGGCAGCTCGTGGTGGAAGCCGTGCTGGAAGACGAGAAGGTCAAGACCTCCATCTTCGCCGAACTCGACAAGGTGGTCACCGACCCCAGCGCGGTGCTGGCCTCCAACACCTCCTCGATCCCGATCATGAAGATCGCGGTGGCGACCAACAACCCCGAGCGGGTCGTCGGTATGCACTTCTTCAACCCGGTGCCGGTGCTGCCGCTCGTCGAATTGGTGACCACCCTCAAAACCAGCCCTCCCGTCACCGAGCGGGCCGAGAAGTTCGCCGCCGAAATCCTCGGCAAGGAGATTGTCCGCTCCTCGGACCGCTCCGGCTTCGTGGTCAATGCGCTACTGGTGCCTTACCTGCTGTCAGCGATCCGCATGGTCGAGTCCGGCTTCGCTACCAAAGAAGATGTCGACAAGGCGATGGTGCTCGGTTGCGCCCACCCGATGGGCCCGCTCGCACTCACCGACCTGGTCGGCCTCGACACGGTGAAATCGATCGCCGACTCGATGTACGGCGAATTCAAGGAGCCGCTGTACTCGGCGCCGCCGTTGCTCATGCGCATGGTCGAGGCGGGGCTGCTGGGTAAGAAATCGGGGGCGGGGTTCTACCAGTACAACAAGGCGTAGGTCGGTCGATGGGGTCGCAGGCGTACGGATCCGGGGATACGGGCCGGGTGCCGCGGTTGCGTGGGGGGTGTGCGCAAGGGTCGCATGTAAACCCCTGCTCCGGGTAGCTCTCGTACGCCTGTCGCAGGACGTACCGTCTACCCAGACGGCCGGCATCCATCGTCGGGGCCCGCCCCGGTTCTGGAGCGACGGAGCGAAGGAGCGCAGCGACTGAGCGCAGGAGTGAAGAACCGGGGTTAATAGGGCCCCGACCCGCGGCGCCGAAGGCGACGCAAATTAATACGGAGGTCGGCAATGGTCAACGTCAGTGATGGGTTCGGGTCGAGTGTGCTCGGGTATCCGCGGATCGGTCCGCACCGGGAGCTCAAACGCGCGCTCGAGGCGTACTGGCGGCGGGCGATCACCCGGGAAGAACTGCGCGCGGTCGGACGTGATATCCAGGAACAGCAGTTCAACGAACTCGCCGCCACCGGCCTGACCCAGGTGCCGGGGAACACATTCTCCTTCTACGACCACGTGCTGGACAACGCGTTGCTCTTCGGTGCGGTCCCGTCCCGTTTCGAGGAATACCGGGCCGAGCTGGACCCGCTGGACTTCTATTTTCTGATGGCGCGGGGCCGGCCTGATCTACCGCCGCTGGAATTGGTGCGTTTCTTCGGAACGAATTACCACTACCGGCAGCCGGAACTCGACGCCGACACCGAATTCTCCCTGCATCCCGAAGCGCTGCTGGACGAATGGGACCGGGCGATGGCGGTGGGTATCGAACAGCGGCCGGTGGTGCTGGGGCCGGTGTCGTTGCTGCTGCTGTCCAAGGCGGGCAGTGTGCCCGGTGAATCCGCCGGCTTCGACACCGTCGACCTGCTGGACCGGCTGCTACCGGTGTACGAGCAGCTGTTCGAGATCCTGGCCCGGCGCGGTGCCACCTGTGTGCAGTTGGACGAACCCTGTTTCACCGCCGAACGTTCGGCGGCCGAACTCGCGGCCTTCGAACGCGTCTACGACCGGCTGGCCAAGGCGCCACTGCGGCCGCGCATCCTGGTCACCGGTCAATACGGCGATTTCGGTGAAGCGCTGCGCATTCTGGCGGGTACCGCGGTGGAGGCGATCGGCGTGGATCTCGCGTCCTACCGGATCCGGCCCGAAGATCTGGCGAGTATTCCGGGTATCCGTCGTAAACGGCTGTACGCGGGTGTCATCAGCGGTACCAACGTGTGGCGGGCCGATCGCTACGTGACCCTGGAATACCTGAACGAGCTTGCGAAAGTGTGCCCTGATCTGGTGGTTTCCACGGGCACCACATTGCTGCATGTGCCCTATGATGTGCTCGCCGAATACGATATCCCCGGAAATGTGGCCGATCGGCTCGCATTCGCGAAGCAGAAAGTCGGCGAGGTCGTCTCGCTGGCCAAAGCACTCACCGAGGGGCCCTCGGACAAATGGCGTAAACGCCCCGGTGAGGTGCATTTCAAACAGAAGCACGCGGTGCGGCAGCGGGTATACGCGATCACTCCGCAGATGCGCGAACGCGCACCCTATGCCGAGCGCCGCGCCGCGCAGCAGGAGAAGTTGCAACTGCCGCTGGTGCCCGCCACCACGCTGGGGTCCTACCCACAGAGCACCGAGGCACGGCAGGCCCGTCATCAACTGGGTGAGGGCCGGCTGTCCTACGACGAATATCGCAAGAAGATCGAGGCGGAAATCGCCGCGACCATCGCGCTGCAGGAAGATATCGGTCTCGACGTGCTGGTGCACGGCGAACACGAGCGCAACGACATGATCCAGTATTTCGCCGAACTGCTGGACGGTTTCGCCACCACGCATTTCGGCTGGGTGCAGGTGTACGGCTCGCGATGTGTGCGTCCGCCGATCATCTACGGTGACGTTTCGCGACCGGCCCCGATATCGGTGGACTGGATCACCTACGCGCAATCGCTGACCGATAAACCGGTGAAGGGCATGGTCACCGGACCTGTCACCATGGTGGCGCGCTCGTTCGTCCGGCAGGACCAGCCGCTGTACGAGACCGCGGACCAGGTGGCGCTCGCCATTCGCGACGAGGTGGTCGATCTGGAACGGGCCGGGATCGGCATCATCCAGGTCGACGAGCCGGCGTTGCGGGAGCTGTGGCCGGCCCGGCCCGAAGGCCGTGCCGAATACCTGCGCTGGGCCATCGGCGCCTTCCGCCTCGCGACCTCCGGCGTGACGCCCAGTACCCAGATCCACACCCATATCCCGTACTCGGGGCGTACGGAGATCGTAGAGGCGATCGAGCAATTGGACGCAGATGTCACCGCCATCGTCGCCACCCGGTCCATCGAATGGGTGCTGAAAGCGCTGGAGGAGGACTACGCCTCCGGCCACGGACTCAGCCACGGGGCCGGCCCGGGTGTGTACGAGAGCCGGTCGGCCCGGATCCCGGATATCGACGAGCTGGACGAACTGCTCACCGCCGCCGCGGCGGCGGTCGGGCCGCAGCAGCTGTGGGCCAACCCGGACGGTGGACTCAAGACCCGCCACCACTGGCAACTCGAACCTGCCCTGCGCAATATGGTCGCTGCCGCCCGCCGAGTCCGCCGCCGTCTCGAGTCGGCGGCGGAACAATAGAGTTCCGCTGCACACACTGTCCCGGCCGGACGTTGGCAAATACCGGTATGCGACGGTAGGCATGGACGCATGAGCAATGCTGTAGCCGCCTACGCGATGGCCGGTCCCGATGCCGCGTTCGAGAAGGTCACCATCGAGCGGCGGGAACTCGGGCCCGACGATGTCCTGATCGATATCGAATACGCCGGGATCTGCCATTCCGATATCCACACCGCCCGCAACGAATGGGGTGGCGCGGCCTATCCGTGCGTTCCGGGGCACGAGATCGCGGGTACCGTCGCGGCCGTCGGGTCGGCGGTCGACCGGTACCGCGTCGGCGACCGGGTGGGCGTCGGCTGCATGGTGGATTCCTGCGGGAAATGTGAGCCGTGCCTGCAGAGTGAGGAGCAGTTCTGTACCCGTGGCGCGGTGATGACGTACAACACGCGGGTGCCGGAGGAAGTGCAGCCGGGCGGGCACACCATGGGCGGATACGCCACGCAGATCGTGGTGACCGCGGACTTCGTTGTCGCCATCCCAGAGGGAATCGATCTATCGGTGGCCGCGCCGCTGCTGTGCGCCGGAATCACCCTGTACTCACCGTTACGACAATGGGGTGCCGGGCCGGGTAAAAAGGTCGCGATCATCGGAATGGGCGGGCTCGGTCATATCGGTGTGAAAATCGCGGCCGCGCTGGGCGCCGAGGTCACCGTGTTGAGCCATTCGCTGAGCAAGCAGGAGGACGGAAAACGATTCGGCGCGCATCACTACTACGCCACCAGCAATAAGCAGGTGTTCCGGGAGCTGCGCAGCAGCTTCGATCTCATCATCAACACCGTATCCGCGGATCTGCCGATCAACGACTACATGAAGCTGCTGCGGCTGGACGGGACGCTGGTCGTCCTCGGGTTGCCGGAGGCCCCGTTCGAGGTCCAGGCCCGGGTGCTGGCAGGCCGTCGCCGGTCGCTGGCCGGTTCGATGATCGGTGGTATCCAACAAACGCAGGAGATGGTGAATTTCTGCGCCGAACACGGAATCGGCGCGGAAATCGAGTTGATTTCCGCGGACGAGATCGACAGCGCATATGAGCGCGTGGTGGACAGTGATGTGCGGTATCGGTTCGTCATAGATACCGCGACCATCTGACGGTTTCCGGACAGCCCGCAACCACTCGAAGCGCCCTGGTAATGCCGATCGCATCGGCGATCATCGAACAATCGGCCATCGTCGAACAAAGGGATTCCGGCCTTACGGCACCTTTCTCCACACTGTGGAGAAGTCTGTGGAAAACCCGATTCCGGGGCGTGGATGTGAGCCGGGGGCTGTGGATGGATTGCCGGGCGTAGCGGCCCGGATACCGGAAATCTATTGATTCGGTTTCCACCGGATAACGGACCGGGAGTATTTCCGGCGGTGGTGACCGGAGCGGGTTTCCGGGTAGACACCGACATCCGGGCCGGTTTTGGCCCGAACGGTGTAAAGGGCCGTCGTCGGCGATGTGATGTAGATGTGACCGGGGCTGTCCCGGGTAACGAATCCACAGGCATCCCGCTGGTCTTTCCCCAGGCCGCCTCCGGCCTGTGGATAACTGGGGATGCCTGTGGATAACTTCCCCCATGGCCGAGAAACCCGGCAGCCGCGCGGCGATCCGGGCGACAATGGTCGTGATCGGCTGCGGCAGCGGGAGGCTCCTTGGACAACCAGTGGCAGGGCACCGGCTCCGGCGGACCCACCGGCGGGGGCCGCGTGCTCATCACGGTCTTCGCGGCGGTGCTGGCGCTGGGGGCGCTGTTCGGCTATCGAGTAGAGCTACCCGGCCTATCGCAACCCGGTCGCAGTATCGTCGCGGCGCCGGTACGTCCCGCGCCGCCCCCGTTGAACGCGAGTGAGCTGACGCGCGGCCTCTCCCCGGTGTTGGTGAACATCACTGCCGCCGCCCGACCGTTCGGTGCCGCGGCGGCCGGATCCGGCATCGTGCTCACCGGAGAAGGGCAGGTTCTCACCAGCCATCATGTCGTGAAGGGGGCGAAAACCGTCCGGGTCAGCCGCGTCGCCGGTGGCGCCGTGTACACGGCCGAGGTACTCGGCTACGACGCCCACGCCGATATCGCCCTGCTCTCCCTCACCGGCGCTCAGGGCCTGGCCACCGCCCGGATCGGCAGTTCCGCCGGGCTCCGGGTCCGCGATGAGGTGCTGGCCGTCGGCAATGCGGGCGGTAGTGGTACGGCTACCGCGGTCGCCGGCGAGATCAGCGATCTGGACAGCACGATCATGGCCCTGAACCAGCAGGATCTGTCCCGGCAGGCGCTCACCGGCATGCTGGAGATCGAGGCCGCCGTCAGCGCCGGCCAATCCGGTGGTGCCCTCACCGATCACACCGGTGCGGTCGTCGGTGTCATCGCGGCGGCGTCAGGGAGCCGGGACCCCCCACCGAACGAGGACGCCGACCCGCCCAACGGCTACGCCGTGCCGATCGACGCCGCCATGCGGATCGTGAGCCAGATCCGCTCCGGCACCCCTACCGAATCCGTGCATATCGGTCCCACCGCCACCCTGGGCATCCTGATCTCCGATGCGCGTCCGCACGGCGCCCGTATCGATATGGCGATCTACGGGTTGCCCGCGCAGACCGCCGGCCTGGCGGCCGGGGAGATCATCACCTCACTCGACGGCCGCGCCATCACCAGCGCCCGTGCCCTGCGCGCCGTGATCGATACCCGCAAACCCACCGAAACAGTGCGGCTGGGGGTGCGCGCACCGAACGGCACCGAACGGGTCGTGGCGGTGCAACTGGCTACCGGTACACCGGGCTGAGGCGTACCTCCGCCTTCGCTCCGGCCGTGCGCGTTCTGCGTACCTCCGCCTTCGCTCCGGCCGTGCGCGTTCTGCGTACCTCGGCCTTCGCTCCGGCCGTGCGCGTTCTGCGTACCTCGGCCTTCGCTCCGGCCGTGCGCGTTCTGCGTACCTCGGCCTTCGCTCCGGCCGTGCGCGTTCTGCGTACCGAGTGCCAGTCAGAACAGCGACAGCCAATAGTCCTGGAACCGCAGGAACACCAGTACCAGCACCACCGCGTAGAATACCGCGACAAAAGTCCAGCGCCATTCCGCGACGACTCGCAGCGCACCCCGATCGCTACCCCACAGCTGCTCGGTGATCACTGCGAGCAGCGGTGTGATGATCGCCCAGACCACCATGCAGTAGGGGCACAACGCGTTGATGCGGTACAAGCTCTGGAAGATCAGCCAGCAGATGAACAGCGTGCCCGCGGCCGTCCCCAGCCATAGACCGGTCCAGATCCACCGGGGCAGTCCGACTCCGGCGACCGAGAGCACGCCGAGGGTCACCACCACCGAGAACCCGGCCAGTCCGATGATCGGGTTCGGGAACCCGAGTACCGCGGCCTGATCGGTGGCCATCACGGAACCGCAGGACAGTACCGGGTTCAAGCTGCACGACGGCACATAGCCGGGGTCGCTGAGCAGTTTGAAATCTTCGACCAGCAGGACGAACGCGGCGATCCAGCCTGCCAGCCCGCACAGGAGCAACGTCCAGGCGGCAGGCGGCGAAGTCCGGATCACCGGCCCGCAGCCGCCTGGATCGCGGCGGCCAGCGGTGCGGTATCGAATTTCTGCCCGCTCGGGTCGGCGGTGAGCTTCACCTGCTCACCGTTGACGAAGACCGTCGGCGTTCCGTCGATACCCTCCGCCAGCGATTCCTTGGATTTCGCGGCGACGAAGCCGTCGTATTTCCGGTCGGTGATGCAGTCGGCGATGGTGGGGTCGGTATAACCCGCCTGCTGCGCGATGGCGATGAGCTGCTCGTCGGTCAGGCCGGCGCCACCTTCGGGCGGCTGCTGCTGGAACATCAGCTTCAGCCAGTCCTGATACTTATCGGTCCCGGTATCGGCGACGCAGTAGGACGCGTTGGCCGCACGGGTGGAGTATTCGGTGCTGGACATCTTGTCCAGGTAGCCCACGATGTTGTATTCGACCGCGGCGGTGCCGTCGGCGACCGATTCGCTCAGCAGTTCGGCGTGGTCGGCCTCGAACTGTTTGCAGACCGGGCACTGCATATCCGCGACGATGCGCACGGTCGCCTTCGCGTCGGGCTGCCCGATCCGGATGGCACCGTTATCGGTCGCCACCGCCGGGACGGGGCCCACATCGTCGGAACCGGAGTTGCGCACGGCCAAGCCGATACCGATCGCCGCGACCAGCACCACCAGCACGGCGGCCACTGCGACCTGTATCGCGATCTTGCGGTTGCGGTCCGCGCGCGCGGCCGCAGCCACCGGATTCGGCCGTCCGGGGTTTTTGCTCACCGTGCGTTCACCACGCCTCTCACTCGCCTCGCTGCCTCGGCCGCCCGTAGGTTCGCCGAGGGGCGCCGGGCTTCCCGGCGCACCGCCCCATCATTGTCCGGCTTGCTGAGAGTTTCCATAACCAGCTTGTCCGCGTCGGTCAGGCGGTGTCGAGCCGGCGCAGTTCGGCGGCCGGATCGAAGTTCGCGGGTGGCCAGTTCAGGTCCAGTTTCTCGAGCGCCTCGATCAGCAGTTCGGTAACGGCCAGGCGCGAGTACCACTTCGCGTCGGCGGGCAATACGTACCAGGGCGCGTGGCCGGTGGAGGTGCGATCCAGCAGATCCTGGTAGGCCTGCTGGTATGCGGGCCAGTACGCGCGCTCGTCGATATCACCGGGGCTGAACTTCCAGTACTTGTCCGGCCGTTCCAGTCGCTCACGAAGCCTTTTCTTCTGTTCGTCGAGCGATACGAACATCGCGACCTTCACCAGTGTGGTCCCGGATTCGGTCAGCTCCTGCTCGAAATCGTTGATCTCGGCGTAGCGCTGCTCCCAGATGGCCTCGGGCACCAGCCCGTGGACGCGCACCACCAGGACATCCTCGTAGTGCGAGCGGTCGAAAACCCCCAACTGGCCGCCGCGTGGGAGGGCCTTGCGGATGCGCCACAGGAAATGGTGCCGCTTCTCTTTCGCGGTCGGAATGCCGAAAGCGGCGTGATCGACACCCTGCGGGTCCACCGAGCCGATGACATGACGCACGATTCCGCCCTTGCCGGCGGTGTCCATCCCCTGGAGCACCAGCAGGACACTGCGGTTGTCACCGGAGCGGCCGTTGGCGTAGAGCTTCTCCTGGAGAGCGGCCAGAACTTTGCTGCGTTCGCTCAGCAGCTGTTCCCCGTCCTTCTTGCGACCATGGAACCCGGGTTTGGCGGAAGTATCGATATCGGCGACACGCAGGCCGTCGGCGCGCAGGGCCCGGCTCGCGGGAATCTTCCAGTGCTCGGACATCGGACAGACCTATCACAGACCTGGCGTGCTACCGCGGATGCGGGCCAGGCTCTGCAGGTTGTCGGCGAAATCGGAATCGCCGACCGGGGCGAGGACCAGGACGTCGGCGGTGGTCAGCAGGTAGCGGCCGTCATCGCGGATATCGAGCCAGCTGCGGTGCAGCGTCGGCGGGGACATGGGATCCTCCGGGGCCACCGCGACGGTGATGAAACCACGGGAGTCGACGGGTTCGCGCAGGGTCGCGCGGAACCGGGCGGCGTCGCCGTCTCCGTCGGCGGTGGATATGGGGGCGTCGGTGAGTACCGCGTCCTGGGGCTGGTGGAACGGGCCGTGCGCCCCGGGGCGGGCGGATCCGATCAGCTGTACCAACCGGCCCCCGAGATCCTGGGCATGGCACATGTGGACCGTGACCTTCGTGGGCGTCGCGTGCAGGACGGCGGCGTGATGATCGATGACGGCGGCGAAGCCGAGGATCTGCTCGGTACGTGGCAGCTCGCCGTTGCGGGCGAGCGCCGGGCGTTCTCCGGAGATCGTGACTGCGGTGGCGTCCGGGCGGGCGCAGAGCATGAGCGCGGCTGCCAGATCTGGGTCGGCCTGTCTGGCGAACCGCTGTGGTAATCGCAGGGCATCCAATTCGGATGCGGTGCGCACCGTACTCGCCGGTGCCAGGTTCACCGGGTAGGGACGGCGGTCCAGGCTCGTCTCATTGGCCCAGACGTAACTGAATTCGTCAGGGGTCAGAATCCATTTCACTGGCCTGGGCTCCCGCCGGCGCCGGTGGACGCGTCGGGGAACCGGGGGACCCGGTCACCGGAAACCGGGAGGGTCGGGGTGTAGATGGTGGTCATCGCGTCCTGCGCGTCGGCGGTGGCCGCGGCGGCGGCGATATCGTGATCCATCCGGCGGCGGCCACCGTGTACGGCCTCGGCCGCCGGATCGTCGAGCGGCCGATACGGCTGCGGTGGAGCCAGCGCCGACCGGAGTGTTTGTGCCGCTTCGGTATTGCCCTCCATGAGGCGTTGCAGGGCCCGGCACGCCTCATGGGTTTCGGTGCCACGGATGATGAACTCCCGCGTCGCCTGCCGGGCCGTGTTCGCGGAATGTCCCGACCAGCGTTCGAATTCGCGACGGGCGGTATCGGTGAACGCGGCGAAGGCTTCGGCCACACTGTCTGCGTTCGACTTCCACGCCGCGGCGGCATCGCCGAGCGTGCCGGGGTCGAGGACCTCGTGTACCCGCTCCCAGATCTCCTGATGGGTGAAACTGCCGAAACATTCGCGTTCCGGCGCGTAGGGCGGGTCCGTATCGGCGGATTCAGCCATGGCCGTCCTGTTCGTGGCGGTCGTGGTCGGAGCCGGAACGAGCCGCGACCACCGCGAGGGCGGCGCGATTGGCGAGGTCGGCTTCGGCGAGTTTGCCGCCCGCGGCGAGATAGGCGGCCTTGAAGCAGAGTGCCGTTTCCTGGAGCGCGGTGAGGGTCTCCAGGTACTGCACTGCCTTGCCCCGGAATCCCGCGGCGAGCGCATGTCCGGTGGGCAGGTCGGGAAATCCGGCGGTGCCATCGGTTTCGGCGATCCGGTGCCCCCCGAGCCGGGCCGCTTCCAGTTCGGCGACCAGGGTGTCACAGGCGTGAGCCAGGCGCAGCGCGACATCCTCGGCGAGGGTGAAGGAATCCGCGCCGCCGGCCGTGGCCGCGCGGTACAACCGACGGGCCGTGCTCTGACCCACCTCCGGTACCGACATCTGGAATCCCCCTTCCGGCCCGCGGGTACGCCACGTGACTCTACCGACGAGTAGCCGCGTACGCGTGTGAAAACCCGCCGGTCACAGTGATTCGGCTGTGAAATGGCGCACGCGCGGTGGGCGGCGGGCAGCAACGGATCCAGGGGTGGCAACGGGTCGAGCAATTCTTCTCGTGACGCGGAATCCGTCAGACCCCGCGCCCGGACGCGGCCGGGCGGTCCGCGGCGCGCCCGGCCGTGCCGGCGACCGGGCGGGTGGCGGTCACGTACTGGAAGAAGCGGTGCACACGCTGGTCGATATCGACGAGTCCGGCCGCCGCGAACAGGTCCGGGAAGGTCCGGCCGCCGAACATCCGCAGTCCGCTCACCGCGGCGGTGACCCGTATCAGTTCGCCGATCGGATTGTCCGGGCGGTGGCTGGTCGTGATCGCGATCCGGCCGCCGGGTGCGAGTACCCGGATCATCTCCCGGGCCGCGACCAGTGGGTCGGGAATCAGATACAGCGCACCGAAACAGCAGATCGCGTCGAAGCTTTCGTCGGGAAACGGCAGACGGCGTGCGTCACCGCGCACGTATCCGGCCCGCGGCCCGGCATTGTCGGCGAGGGCGCGCGCCAGCATGGGCGGCGAGTAATCGATACCGGTGACGTAGCCGTCGGCCGATACGTGCTCGCTCAGGAATCGGGTGAAATTACCTGGCCCGCAGGCGATATCCAGCACCCGACGCGATGTGCCGAGATGCAGTGATTCCACCGCGAACCGGCGGTCGGCATCGGTGGTGCGGCCGGTGGCCAGGTAGAACACCGTGGGTCGCCAGATCCGTTCGTAGACCGCCGCGAGCGCGGGGGCGTTCATGGTGCGCCGAGCGAGATTCATCCCAGTGGCTCGACATCGATCGTCATCCCGGCCGCGCGCAAGCGTTCGGTCAGGGCGTCGCCCATGGCCGCGGCGGGGGTCAGTATTCCGGCGAGTTCGGGTTTCTCGTCGAAGGCCAGTGCGAGACCGCTTTCGCCGAGCATGACCGCGGTGGCCTTGTATCCGGGATCACCGAGACCGGCGAAATCGGCCCGGTACCGCGCACCCGACGAGGTCTGCGTATAGGTGCGCATCCGGAACCAGCCGCTCTCCCGGGTCGATTCGCTGGGGCCGGTGCCCGGCGCGGGCAGAATCCGGTCCAGCACCGCGCGGCCGGCGCCGGACCGGGACAGCAGACCACCGACCGCCATCCCGGCGACGACACCGCCGGAGATACCCGCCGCGATCACCGGCGCCAGGCGTGAGGATCCGGCTCCCATGGTTTCGCGGTAGCGGAAGTTCTTGCCGTAGACCCAGCCCAGCAGGCCGTTGCTGCGGCGCACGATCTTGGTGTTGTGCGCGGCCATGACGAAGGTACCCAGCCAGCCGTCGAGGCTCGGGTCGATATCGCGGGCGCGCTGGAGGGTGAGGTCGGTTTGCCGGCCCACCTCGGGGTCCAGGGATTTATCGGGACTCAGCGAGTACGGGTGACTCAGCACCGCACCCTTGGATCGATCCGCCGCGACCGCTTCCATCATCGCGCGGCCGGAATCGATGGTGCCGCCGCTGACCCCGCCGCGCAGCGTCGCGATCAGTGTGGTGTCGCCGAGCTCGCCGGTGTTGTCCGAGACAGTGCGCCGATAGAGCTGATAGACGCTCAGATCCGAGGGGACCGAGTCGTATCCGCACGAGTTCACGATCTTGGCGCCGGTACGTGCGGCCTCGTCGTGGTGGTTGTCGATGGCGTCGCGGATGAACAGCGGTTCGCCGGTGAGGTCCGCGTAGTGGGTGCCGGCCTTCGCGCAGGCGGCGACCATGGGCATTCCGTAGCGCAGGTACGGACCGACCGTGGTGATCACGGCGGTGGTCCGGGCCGCGAGGGCATCCATCGACTCCTGGTCGGTGGTATCGGCGACGATCAGGCCCCAGTCCGCGGCGCCGATCTCGTCGCGGACGGCGGCGAGTTTGTCCGCCGAGCGGCCGGCGAGCGCGATCCGCGCTCCGGCCGGTGCCGCACCCAGCAGATACTGGGCGGTGAGTTTGCCGACGAAGCCGGTGGCGCCGAAGACCACAAGATCGAATTCGCGTGTGTCCGTCATGGATCGAACCCCTTGAATGTGTGTTGGTGCGGCGGCGCTAACCCGTATGCCGCTTGCCGCGCTTGGCCGACCGGCGCTGCGCCAGCCACTGTCGGTGGAGGCGGCCGAGTTCGGTGTCCGGCTCCTCGCCGTACAACCATTCCCGGGCGATGCGATGCCAGTTCGCTGTCGCCTCGAGCTGGCCGAGCATGCCGAAGGTCAGGAAATCGGCCCGCCGCGAGAACAGATGCTCCGGCGGCAGATTCTGTTGTTTCATACCGGAGAACTCGCTGGATCGCGGGTCCACGGCCAGTAGGAACGCACCGCTGGCCAATTCCGGAGTAATGGTGAGTTCCTGATCCACCAGACACCATTCGGACGCCGAGAGCACGTACTCCAGGCATTCCTCGACCCCGATCTCGTCCGCCGAATCGATGACCCCGCGCTGGATCATCAGTTCGCGCAGGTCCTCACCGCGGTCCTCGGCTGCCGCGCACAGGCAGATCGCTTCGAATCGGACGTGTTCGGGGTCCATCCGGTTGAACAGCCCGAAATCCAGGAACCCGACCCGGCCGTCCTGGGCGAGCAGCACATTGCCCGGGTGCGGGTCGCCGCAGAACTCGTTGAAATTGAACAGCGACCCCACGTAGAAGCGGTAGATGATCTCGCCGACCCGGTCGCGTTCGGACCGCGGCATCCGCCGGATGTCCTCGAACGCGGTGCCCGCCAGATATTCGGTGACCAGCACACGGCGGGTGCTGTGTTCGAGGACCGGACGCGGGACGACGACGAACGGATGGTCGGCGTACAGCGCCGCGATGTCCTGCTGGGTTTCGGCCTCGATGTGATAGTCGAGTTCGGCTTCCATATTCAACCGCAGTTCGTCGAGGACCGCGGGGGTCACCCACGGCATCGCCGACTGCAGCACCCGGCGGAACATGTTCAGATTCTTCAGATCGGCCCGGACCGCCGCGTCGATCCCCGGGTACTGCACCTTTACCGCGACCTGGCGGCCGTCGTGCAGCCGGGCCAGATAGACCTGGCCGATCGAGGCGGCCGCGATGGATTCGGGTTCGAATTCGGCGAACACCGCGTCCAGCGGCTGCCCGTAGTCCTCTTCGATCACCGCGCGCATGGCCTCGAACGACACCGAGGGCGCCGCGTTGCGCAGGACCGCGAGCCGTTTCTGGAACCGTTCGCGATGCTCCGGCGGCACCAGGTCCAGGTCGAGCACCGACATCATCTGGCCCAGTTTCATGGCCACGCCCTTCATGGTGCCCAGCACCATGACCAGCTGCTCGGTGCTGCGAAGAATGGATTCCTCGGCCATCCGGGCGCGCACGGCCTCGGATCGCCCGCGCATCGAGAGCCGGGCGCGTTGTTTGCGCACCATCGAGCCGGCCGCGACGGCACCGAGTTTGGTGCCGCGGGTCAGCCGGGATGTCGGCACTTGTTTCGCCATCGAGGTACCTCCGTTGGTGCCGACGCGCGCCTACGGCGACAGAAGAACACAGTCGATTCCTCGTCACCGCACGGGAATCAGACTAGCCAAACGGGCCCGGATGTCGAGCCCGCTACGCGCGCCGGCTCAGACGGCCTGGTCGTCGGAGGGGACAGGGGGGAGCACATGCTCCTGTTCGGCGAACTTGGTGCGTGAACCACCGGCGCGGGCCATCCCCTCGATGGCACTCCACACCATCATCGTGAGGTAATCGATGACCTCTTCGCGGGGCAGGGTCTTGTGCGTGGTCCACCAGTGGGTCGCGAGCTGGATACCGCCGACCAGCACATAGGACCACAGCATGACGCCTTCGGTCTCGATCCCGCGTTCGCTGCCACGTTCGGTGATTGCCGCGGCGACCACCTCGGCGAACAACCGTTCGAAATCGGCCAGCGAGGATGGGTCACCGGAACCGGTGCCCATGATGAACCGGTACACCTCGGGGTCCTCGTCGACCGCGCCCACGTATTCGGCCAGTGCCGACCGCACCAGCTGGTACTCGTCGGCGTCGAGGCTGATCGCGCCGTAGACGCGCGGCATCAGCGTGATCTCGATGAACCGCTGCATAGCGGCGTTGACCAGATCGTTCTTATCTGAGAAGTAGCGGTAGAGGACTGTTTTGGACACCCCGATCTCGGCCGCGATCTCGTCCATCCCGGCATTTCCGCCGCGGGTCCGCACAGCCGCGAGCGTGCCGTCGACGAGCTCCTCCCGGCGGTCGATCTTGTGCTGCCGCCAGCGACGTTTTCGTCCGTCGGTCCGCGGGGTACGCACCGGCGCCGATCGATCGGCGGATTTCCCGATATCGAGCAGGTCTTCGGTGGACAGCGTGGGCTCCTCGGTCCGGACGGTTCACGTTCATTCCACTCTAGGCCCCATCCCCGCCCGGGTGGTTCGTTTGGTGCCTGTGTGCATGCGGACAGACATCCGCGAAGAGGAGATCGCCCGAGCGCTCGCCATGCGCTGTGAGCCTGCCCACGCTGGTCGTGGCGTCCGCATATCGTCCCGCGCGGACCGCGCTTCTCCGGAGGCCGGCCGCCCGAGCCCCGCCCACCCCGGTTTCGGAGCAACAAAGCCACACACCGCAAGCAACCGACCGCCTGCCGTACGCCGACCGGACATCGCCGACTTCGAGCACTACACAGCAACGTCCACCCACCCCGGCCGACCGACGCCTACTCCTGCGCACCTCTCCCGCACGCCGGGAGCTGCGACCTTCTCCCGCACGCCGGGAGCTGCGACCTTCTCCCGTACGCCAAGACCTGCGACCTTCTCCCGCACGCCGGGACCTGCGACCTTCTCCCGCACCCCGGTTGGTCCACCTCGGTACCCCGGTTGGTCCACCTCAGTAGGCGGGGCCCGCCCCGGTTCTGGAGCGACGTAGCGAAGGAGCGCAGCGACTGAGCGAAGGAGTGAAGAACCGGGGTTAATAGGGCCCCGCCCCCGCGGCGCCGAAGGCGCCGCAAATAAACACAGCAGAATGGGAGGTATGCAGAAAGCGACCGGTAGCAGCGCGGTGCTCGAATCCGCCGCTGGGGCGTCCACCCCCGGCGGCCCGGCCGAACCACCGGGCGTGTTCGCCACCCTCACCGACGACGCGGCCAAACGACGGGACCTGTGGCGGATGAAGGCCGTCGCGACCGGCCTGCTGGCCGTCGCCACGATCATCTACCTGGTGTGCCGGTGGTTGGAGTCACGCGGCGGCGCCGGCGACTGGGTGGGTTACGTACGGGCCGCCTCCGAGGCGGGCATGGTCGGTGCGCTGGCCGATTGGTTCGCGGTGACGGCCCTGTTCCGGCATCCGCTCGGCCTGCCGATCCCGCATACCGCGATCATCCGCCGGAAGAAGGACCAGCTCGGCGCGAGCCTGGGCGATTTCGTGGGCACCAACTTCCTGTCCCCCGAAGTGGTGACGGCGAAGGTGAATTCCGCGCAGATCCCGTGGCGGGTGGGGCGCTGGATGGCCGGGCCCGGGAATGCGGCCCGGGTCGCCGACGAGAGTTCGACGATCCTGCGTGCGGTCGTGGGAGTACTGCGCGACGAGGACGTCGAACAGGTCATCGACAACACCATCGTGAAGCGGATCGCCGAACCACTGTGGGGTCCGCCGATCGGCCGGGTGCTGTCCGAACTGCTGGCCGACAACCGGCAGCTGCCCCTGCTGGACCTGCTCGCCGAACGGGCCCACCAGTGGGCGCTGGGCAGCCAGGAGACGATCGACCGGATCGTCAACGGCGAGGCGCCGCAGTGGGCACCGAAGTTCGTGAACGTGCTGTTGTCGGAGAAGGTGTACCGGGAGCTGGTCGAATTCACCTGGAAGGTGCGTTCCACGCCCGACCACGAGGTCCGGCTGGCCGCGAACCGTTTTCTGGAGGAGTTCGCCGAGGACCTGCAATACGACGAGACGATGATCGCCAAGGCCGAACGGATCAAAACCGAGATCATGGGCCGGGAGGAGATCACCGGTCTGGCCGAGGCGACCTGGCGGGCGGCCAAACGTCTGATCCTGGAATCCGCCGACGACCCGAACAGCACCCTGCGCCGCAAGGTCGCCGAGAACGTGCAGCAGCTGGGCGAACGTTTGCGCGACGACACCGAGACCCGCGCCAAGGTCGACAGCTGGATCGAGCGCGGCGCCCGCTATCTGGCGGCCAACTACGCCGACGAGATCGCCACCATCGTCAGCGATACCGTGGCCCGCTGGGACGCGGAGGAGGCCAGTAAGAAGATCGAGCTCCAGGTGGGGCGTGACCTGCAGTTCATCCGGATCAACGGCACCGTGGTCGGAAGTCTGGCCGGATTGGTGATCTATACGGTGTCGCAGCTGATGTTCGGAGGGTGAGGTGTAGGGCCGACGCGGATGGGGCCGGGTGCGTGCGGGGCAGGAGTGAGTCTGGAGGTGTGGGTGGGTCTGGAGGTGTGGTCGGACCAGCCGTGATCATGGCCGCTGAGGTAGGGATATGCGGACCTGTTCGTGGAGGTGCTGTGTTTTGGCGCCGCCTGCGGCGTCGCGGGGTTGAGGCCCCCTCGGTCTCGCCGTTCAGGCCTCGAGACTCGAGCCTTCGGCTCATGCGCTTTCGAGGCCTGAACGGCGAGACGGGCCTCAACCCTTCGAGGTGTCTCGTAAGACTCGACTCATGCGGTTATGTCGGCATTCGATGTCCCGGTCGGCATGCGGACACCCAGGTGTGGCACAGCACTAACTTCTAACTTGCTTGCCCTTCACTACCTCCGCTTGCCCTTCACTACCTCCGGATGTACCCATCCGTAGGCGGGGCCCGCCCCGGTTCTGGAGCGAAGGAGTGAAGAACCGGGGTCGATAGGGCCCCGCCAGCGGCGCCGAAGGCGCCGCCATAAACACTGCTAACATAGTGCTTGCAATTGCTAGCACCCTGACCTATCGTTGTACTTACAACGCCAGAAGGTGAGTGATGGTCGACCATCCCGAGGTTTTCGCCCAGCGCATCGACGATCCGGCAGCGTCTGCCGGCGCCGGCGACAAGGCGGCCCGCGTAGTCAACGCGGCGCAGGACATCGGAGGGTTCATCAGGGCGCAGCGCGAAGCCGCGCAGGTTTCGTTGCGCCAGCTCGCCCAGCTGGCCGGGGTGAGCAACCCGTATCTCAGCCAGATCGAGCGCGGGTTGCGTAATCCCTCCGCCGAAGTGCTCACGCAGATCGCCAAGGCCCTGCGGGTTTCTTCGGAGGTGTTGTACGTGCGCGCCGGCTACCTCGAGCAGCGGCCGCACAGTCCCGTCCGGGATGCCTTGCTCGCGGATTCCGCGATCAGCGAGCGACAGAAACAGGTGCTCCTGGATATATACGAGTCGTTCCGCCGGGAGAACGGGCCGGAGGAAACGATCCCCCGGGACAGTGTTGTTCCACAACCGACAACCGACGCTCCACGCCAGGAGAACGATAAATGACCGAGAAGTACACCACTGCCAAACCACTGTTCGCCACCGTCGGCGCCACGGACGCGGTCTACACCGCGGTTGTGGACGCGGTGAGCCAGGTGCGTGAGCGTGCGACCGACGTCAACGGCCGGGTCGACGATGCTCGTGAGCGGTTCGCCGGCCTGCCGGCCGATGTGCAGACCCAGTTCGAGCAGATCCGCGCGCGGTTGTCCGAGCTGCCCTCCGAACTGCCGGAGGATCTGGCCGAACTGCGGGAGAAGTTCACCACCGAGGAGCTGCGCAAGCTCGCCGAGCAGTACTACCGCCAGGCGCTCGACATCTACGCCGACCTCGCGGTCCGCGGCGAGGAGACCGTCGAGCGGTTGCGCGCCAACCATCTGGTCGAAGAGCAGGTCGGCCGGGTGGAGACCCTGTACAAGGACGCCAGCAGCCGGGCCGAGGATGTTCTCGGCCGGGTCAACGGGCTGATCGGCCGGAGCAAGACCGAATCCGCTCCGGCCGCTGAGTCGGCCGCCCCCGCCGCCCCCGCCGCGCCGGAGGTGCTCGATGCCGAAGTGATCGAGGTCGCCCCCGAGGTTGCTCCGGAACCCGCGCCCGCGCCTGTCCCGTCGGCCGAGGCGGCGCCCGCCGCCAAGAAGCCCCCGGTCGCCAAGAAGGCTGCCCCGGTCGCCAAGAAGACTGCCCCGGCAGCCAAGAAGGCCACGCCGAAGAAGGTCTGACCTGACGATTCAGGCGAAGCGCCCCCGTGCACGTGCAGTGCGCGGGGGCGCTGCTCTTATCATGGTGGGGTGGAACAGGTGTATGGCTTGACCGGGTGGATCATGGCCGCGCTGTGGCTGCTGGCGGCGAGCGCGACCATTTTCGCGCTGGTGCACGCCGTGCGCCAGCGTTCCGACGCGTTCACCGCGGTCGACAAACTGACCAAACCCATATGGCTGGGCATCCTGGGGGTGGCGATTCTGCTGCTGTTGGTGAATTTCCTCAACCTGGGTCTGCTGGCGTTCATCGCGATCATCGCGACCGGTATCTATCTGGCCGATGTGCGGCCGAAAGTGGATGAGGTTCAGCGCGGTCCACGCTGGTAATCGCGCTTATCGGCATCGTCGGCGGCGCTGCGGGCCGGGGCCCTGACCCCGGTTCTCCACTTCGTCGCTCGGTTGCCGCCCTCCGTTCGCCCGAGGACTGGGCGGGCCGGACCGTGATGCGAGCGCCGGGTGAGCGCCGGTTCTGCCCCCGCTCGTCCGGTATGTGACCTATCTGAAAAACAGGCCGATACGGCCGCTCGGGACGGTGAGATCGTCTCGACTGTGGTGTGTGCGCTGGCGGGCCCCGACTCCACGCGTTACTGTGTCAATCGGTAACACAAAGGAGTGTGTGTTGATGCGTGCGACCATGCCGAAGGCACTGAGCGCCCTAGCCGAACAGGTCGAGGGGCTGTTCGAGGTGCACCGTGCGGGGCTGCGCACCCGTGGCGGCTACCGTAATCCGGCTTTGAATCCGCCGAGTGCCGAACATCAAGTGATCGATGTGCGCGCCGATGACGGGGCTCGCCTGCGGGTCCACGCCTATGGGCCGGAAGACGCTCAGCCGGTAGTACTGATCCACGGCTGGACCTGCTGTCTCGAATACTGGAACCCGCAGATCAACGCCTTCGCCGAGCAGTACCGGGTCATCGCCTTCGACCTGCGCGGCCACGGTGAGAGCGAATTCGGCGAACCCGATCAGCTCGATTGTCACCTGCTCGCCGACGATCTCTGCGCGGTACTGGACGCGGTGCTGCGGCCCGGACAGCGAGCGGTGCTGGTCGGGCACAGTCTCGGCGCGATGACCGTCCAGGCCTGGGCCGGAAAATATCCGCAGCGGGTGACCGACCAGGTCGCGGCCGCACTGCTGGCCAACACCGGACCGCATTCGCTGGTCGCCGAGACCACGGTGGTGCCGTTCTTCAACCGGCCACTGCCGCTGCTCAACCGGATGATTCCGCTGCCGGCCTGGCTCGGCCGCAACGGGCTGAGCGCCCGGATCGTCTTCCCTCCGGTGGCCGCGGTGCGGTGGATCTTCGCCCGCCAGATCATGAGCCTGGCCGCCGACCCGGAATCGATCGAGTTCGGGATGAACATCGTGCGCTCCTGCCGGTCCCGGATCCGCTCGGAATTCGGGTTGCTGCTGGCGCAGATGGACCTCGGGGACGCGGCTCGTCACCTGGTGGTGCCGACCACGGTGGTGGCGGGAACGGCCGACGATATGACACCGGCGGTGCATGCCGAGCAGATCGCGTCCTGGCTCCGGGAGTCCGGGAATCTCGTGCAGTTCGTCCTGCTTCCCACCGGTCACCTGGGCAATCTGGAGGAGATCGACGGGTTCAACGAGATCCTCGAACAGGTGCTCACCTCGGTGCGGAAACCGGCCGAAGCGACCGGCTGACCCGCGTCAGGAGAACACGACGGTGCGCCGCCCGTGCACCAGTACCCGGCTCTCCAGGTGCCAGCGCAGGCCGCGGGCCAGTACCACTCGCTCGATATCGCGGCCTTCGCGGACCATATCGGTCACGCTGTCGGCGTGGTCGACGCGGATCACGTCTTGTTCGATGATCGGTCCCGCGTCCAGTTCGGCGGTTACGTAGTGGCAGGTCGCGCCGATGAGTTTGACGCCGCGCACAAATGCCTGGTGATAGGGGCGGGCACCTACGAACGAGGGCAGGAAACTGTGGTGGATATTGATGGCCCGCCCGGCCCAGTGCTCGCACAGATGCTCGGGTAGCACCTGCATGAATCGGGCCAGCACCACCGCGTCGGGGGAATGCGAGTCCACCAGTTCCCGAACCTGTTCGAAGGCCGGGCCGCGTTCGGCCGGGTTCTTCGGGAACGGCACGTGGTGGAAGGGGATGCCGTGCGCCTCGGTGATCGCCGCCAGATCGAGATGGTTGCCGATAACAGCTTCTATGGTGGCGGGAAGCTCACCGGAGGTCGCGCGGCCGAGTAGATCGTGCAGGCAGTGCCCCTCTCTGCTCACCAAGACCACCGCGCGGCGCCGCACTCCCGAATCGTGCACCTGCCATTCGGTTTCCGGGCCGAGTTCGGCGGCGACCCGCTCGAACCGGCTGCGCAGCTCCTCCACGCCGAACGGCACGGTGGAGGCCTTGATGGACTGCCTGGTGAAGAACCAGCCGGTCTCGAGGTCGGAGTGGTAGCCGGCCTCCAGGATGGAGCCACCGAATTCGGCGATGAACGAGGTGATGGTGGCGATGATGCCCGGGCGGTCGAGACAGCCCAGAGTGAGCACGTAGCGTCGGCCGTCGGGAACGGTGGCTGCGGAAACCATGACGTCATCCTGACAGGACGACCGCCGGCCGGTCGCCGCGACTCCGCGGTTCCGGTCGACCGGGTGTGCCGGGGCCGCGTCGCGGGGGACGCGGCGGTCCGGTCACAGATCGTAGAACGGGGCGGCGTACCGGAATTCGCCGACTATCTGGGAGTCGTAGGCACTGAGCGGCCGGATCTGGAAATGGCTCGCCCATTCGGGCCGGTCGGGAATTATGCCCAGACGCGCACCCGGCTGGAAACCGAACCGGGGGTAGTAGTCGAGGCTGCCGAGCAGGCCGACGAGCGGTTCGTCCAGGGCGTCGGCGGCGCCGAGTACGGCGTGCATGAGTGCCGACCCCGCTCCCCGGCGCTGCTGTTCGGGCAGTATCCCGATGGGCCCGAGTGCCAGCACCGGGAACGGGCCCACGGTGGCCCGGGTGACGCATACGTGCCCGACAACGGTCTCGCGGTCCACCGCGACCATGGACAGGGTGGGCATCCATCCGGGATCGGTACGCAGCCGAGCCAGCAGCGCGACCTCCGGCGGCGCCTCTGCCGGAGCGGTGCCGGCCGCAGGGCCGTCCGGCGCGTAGTGCGGGGCGAAGGCGCTACGGTGCACGGCTGCGACAGCGTCGCTGTCGACGGCTCGTTCGCGGCGGATCAGCAACATCGTCCTCTCGTCGGAAGGCGATACGAGTGTGCGGGAGGAGTTCGAGGCGCGCAACGGAATTCGCCGCGCGTGTGCCAGACTCTCGTCCCATGGCCGATTCCATATCGCTGACCAGGTCCGAGGTGGCCGCAATGATCGACCACACGCTGCTCGCCCCGGAGGCGACGAGCGCGGATGTTACCGCCGCCGTGGCCGAGGCCCGGGAACTCGGTGTGTACGCGGTATGCGTTTCGCCGGCCGCGCTGCCGGTACGGGCTCCGGGCCTGGTGGTGGCGACCGTCGCGGGATTCCCCTCCGGAAAACATCATTCGCTGGTCAAGGGGGCCGAGGCCCGCCTCGCCGTGGAGCAGGGCGCGGCCGAAGTGGATATGGTGATCG
This sequence comes from Nocardia jinanensis, assembly GCF_014645735.1. Classification (GTDB taxonomy): domain Bacteria; phylum Actinomycetota; class Actinomycetes; order Mycobacteriales; family Mycobacteriaceae; genus Nocardia; species Nocardia jinanensis. The sequence continues at coordinate 234,757 of NZ_BMMH01000011.1, forward strand.
ATATCGGCGCGGCGGTCGCGGGCGATTTCGCGGCGGTTCTCGCCGATATCATCGTGGTACGCGAGGCGATCTCGGAGCGCGCGGTGCTGAAAGTGATCATCGAATCCGCCGCGCTGACCGACGAGGCGATCGTCGAGGTGTGCCGGACGGCCGAGCGCGCGGGCGCCGATTTCGTGAAGACCTCCACCGGTTTCCATCCCGCCGGAGGCGCCGATGTGCGCGCGGTCCGGTTGATGGCCGAGACCGTCGGGGGGCGACTCGGGATCAAAGCCAGCGGGGGGATCCGTACCGCGGCCGCGGCTGCCGATTTGATCGCCGCGGGCGCCACCCGGCTCGGGCTGTCCCGGTCCCGGGCGGTGCTCGAAGGTTTCCCCGCCTGACGGCCGGCGGGGGTCAGCAGGTCGCCTCACCTTCGACGGCCGGCAGTTCGGTCGGACCGCCACGGAGGTCGACCTCGATACCGTTGCCGGTGACCTGCAACGCGGTCGGCTGCAGGCCCATCGGGTAGGTCTGCAGGCTCTCGGTCATCAGATCCACGACGCCCTGCGCCAGATCGTCGGGCACTCCGATACCGAGGAACTGTGCCTGGGACACATCGATATCGACTCGGCCGTCCTGTATCCGTGGGGTGAGTTGCATGGCCCCGAAACCGCCCAGCACCTTCATGGTGAGCTGCCCGGTATCGGGGTCGGACTGCACATCGCTGACCAGACCCTGCAGCGTCTGGGAGATACCGGCGTTGCTCCAGGAGACGTCGGCGTTCGAACTCCCGACCGAGCTGCCGCTGTTACCTCCCTCGGCCATCTCGATATCGTGGAATTGGGCGTGGACCTGCATATCGACGGCCGGACCGAATTCGTCGCCTTTACTGTCGACGTCCATCCGCGAGACCTTCCCGTCCAGCCAGGTGAGCAGTAGCGGTTTCGCGCCGAAGCCGACGTCGATCTGCGATCCCATCTCTTTCTCGAACTGCGCACTGATGCAGCCCGCGATTTTGTGCCGCGCATACGCTTCACCGCCGATCAGCGCGGCCACCACGAGCACGACCACGGTGATCAGGGCGATCGCGACGGTCCGGCGGCTGACCTTCGGGGCAGACAGGGACTTGGTGGGCATGCTCGAGATTCTTCCCGATGATTCTGTGCCGGCTCTGTGGCCCGGTTGTGGGCGGAGGGTGAATGTGACGACGTCAGCGCCGATCGGAACGGCAATTTATGATTTAGATCACATTTGTTGTTCCGCCTGTCCGGCGGGGGCGACCGCCGACCACGGGACGCTCAAGACATTGTCCCGTAATCGCCGCCGGTAATGGTGTACCGGAAAACCTTGTTCCCGCAGGAGGTCCGCCGCCGCACGCCAGCGCACCCGCGGGCCGAAAACCGCCAGGGGTGCGGTATGCGCCCACGCCCGGTCGGCCGCGCCGAGCAGATCGTGCACCGGTTCACCCGGCACATTGCGGTGGATCAGCGCCTTCGGGAGCCGTTCGGCCAGCGCAGAGGGACGCTCGACGGTGAACGGATCCCATGCCAGGGTCAGTGTGCGTGGTCCCGAGTGGTCCAGGACCACCCAAGCGCATCGGCGGCCGAGTTCGTCGCAGGTGCCCTCGACCAGCAGCCCGCCCGGGGCCAGCCCGGACAAAATCGTCGCCCATGCCCCGGCCACCGCCGACTCCGGGTACTGACGCAGCACATTGAACGCGCGGACCAGCGTCGGACGCAGATCCGCCAATTCGAAACCGCCGCGGGCGAAGCACACGCCGTCACGAGCCGGAACCACCCGCGCCGGATCGATCTCGAGTCCCACCACCCGCACATCCGGGCGGACGGTGCGCAACCGGGCGGCCAGCTCCAGCGTCGTCCACGGTTGTGCTCCGTAACCGAGGTCCACCACCAGCGGGTCGGCGGCCCGGCGCACCGCTTCGGAGATCCGCGGATCTCCGATCAGCTGACGGTCGCTGCGGCGTAGCCGGTTGGTTCCGGTGGTACCACGGGTGACAGTGCCGAGCGGAACGCTCAGCCGGCCGGTTTTTGCTCGTCCAGCCACTTCTGGGTCACTTCGGCCTCGGCACGGAACAGATCCACCAGATTCACCAGCATGAGCTGCTCGAGCCGCGGACCCATCATCGGGATGAACACCTTGGCCTCCGAGGACATCCGCATGGTGCATCCGGTGTCGGTCGGGAAAAGACGTGTCGTACCGGTGAGGCTGCCGGGCCCGGCGGGGATCGACGCCGAATACTTGCCCTCGACCTCCGGGCCGAACGGCCCGAAGCTCTCCTTACGGGTGATGACCATATCCTTGCGCATCACCGACTGCGCGACCTCGGGCAGCGTCTCGCGCGGCAGGATGTGGTGCAGGACCACCTCGATGCCGTTCTCGTTCACATCCAGACTGATGACTTCGTTCGGTGAGTACTTCCGCATCTCGACCATCCGGGCCTCCCAGTAGGCCTGGTCGGTCAACGCCGCGTACAGCTCTTTGGTGGTGTGCAGCGGGTAGCGGGCGGAGTAGTCCAGTCGACGAGCCATGCGCGGTAGGTTACCGCCCGGACCTGCCGGAGCCGTATGAGGCCGGGCGGGCTCGGGCTTCCGAACCCGCGGTCACCGGGCGCTACCCCTGTTCGGCGATCCAGGTGTTGGTGAACTCGGTCTCCTCGGCCAGCAGTTCGGTGAGACGCTCGCCGATGGCCTCCTCGATCTTGCGGCCGAACAGCGGAACCTTCACCTCGATCGTGCCGGAGATCTCGGCGACCGCGCCGGTGGGTTCGTCGGTGGCGGTGATGGTGCCGCGGACCTCCGCCGGCGCCCCCTCGACCCGCGCCTCGAAACTACCGGTGGTACCCGTCCACAGTTCGGTGCGCGGAATGATCAGGTCGCCGGGACGTACGGCGGTGATGGCGGGCGGTAGCAAATCGGCGGGGATGGACTGCACGACCTCGACCCGTACCTGCTCGCCCTCGACGTTCAGGGAGACGAACTGGGCCTCGGGCCCGCCCACGGCGGCGATCCGGTCCTTCCAGTACTGCTCGTTGCAGAACGCCTCGCGTACCGCGGCAACCGGATGAGAGTAGTGAGCCGTATACGCCAGCGCTGTAGCCATGACCGAACACGCTACCGTCTGGTCGTGCGAACTTCTCGGGCTGTCCCGGCGGACGAACTGCGGCAGATACTGGCCGGAACGGGCGCGGTCGTACGGTCCGCGGTCCCGCTGGCGGAACTGACCACGCTGCGCGTAGGCGGCCGGGCCACCGTCGCCGACTGCGGTACCACCGCGGCGCTGGTGGCGACCGTGCAGGCGCTGGACACCGCCGCGATTCCGGTGCTGCTCGTCGCCGGAGGCTCGAACCTGCTGGTCTCCGACGAGGATGTGGCGTCGGTGGTGGTCCGGGTAGTTACCGAGGGCGTCGAATTCGGGGCCGACAGCGTCACCGCGGAGGCGGGTGCGAACTGGGACGACGTGGTCGCGAAGAGCGTGCGCGCGGGGTTCGGGGGGCTGGAATGCCTGTCCGGGATCCCCGGGTCGGCGGGGGCGACACCGGTGCAGAACGTTGGGGCATACGGTGTCGAGGTCGCGAATCTGCTGCGCCGGGTACAGCTGCTGGACCGGGCGACCGGCGATATCCACTGGGCCGGTCCCGACGAGCTCGCGTTCGGCTACCGGACCAGCCGGCTCAAACACCGTGACGACGCGGTGGTCCTGGCGGTGGAATTCGCGCTGCACCCCGACGGTACGAGCGCGCCACTGCGCTACGGGGAGCTCGCCCAGCGTCTGGACGCCACCGAGGGGGAGACCCGCCCGGCGGCCGTCGTCCGCGAAACCGTGCTCGGCCTGCGAGCGGGCAAAGGGATGGTGCTCGATCCCGCCGACCACGACACCTGGAGCGCCGGCTCGTTCTTCACCAACCCGGTAGTCCCCGACGGCGAGGTGGATCGGGTCCGGGCCGCTATCCGGGACCGGCTCGGTGAGGTATCGGTCCCCACCTACCCGGGGACCGGCGGGGTGAAATTCTCCGCGGGCTGGCTGATCGAACGCGCCGGTTTCGCGAAGGGATTCCCGGGCGCGGAGGCGCCCGCACGGCTGTCCACCAAACACACCCTCGCCCTCACCAATCGCGGTGCGGCCACGGCCGCCGATATCGTCGCGCTGGCCCGGACGGTGCGCGACGGAGTGGCGGAGCGGTTCGGGGTCGTACTGGTACCGGAACCGGTGACCGTGGGAGTGGAACTCTAGCGGTACCGGCCGCGCAGTCCACGGGTCCGCCGCGAGCCGCGAATCGACCGAAGCCCGCCGTACCGCATTGCCGTCGGGCAGACCTTCCGCTCTCGGGATCGCGGCGATACTCAGCGAAGACGGTCATATGAGCAGGTAGGTGGCGTAATAGGCGAGGCGCCGGGTGGAGGCCGTCAGCTGCGGCGGGCGAAGCGGCCCGGGTCGGCCTGGTCGCGGGGTTTGACAATGATCTGATCCAGGTTGACATGCGGGGGGCGGTTCGCCACGAAGGCCACGATCTCGGCGATGTCCTGGGCTACCAGTGGGTCGATGCCCTGGTAGACCGCGGACGCGCGGTCGGCGTCGCCGTCGAAGCGGACCAGGGAGAATTCCGTCTCCACCGCACCGGGGGCGATTTCGGTGAGCCGGACCGGTCGGCCGAGGAGTTCGCCGCGCAGCGTCCGATGCAGGACGGCCTGGGCATGTTTGGCCGAGGTGTACCCCGAGCCGTTGTCGTAGGCGTGGAAGGCGGCGACCGAGGTGATGGTGACGATGAGTCCGTCGCCGGAGGCGATCAGTTTCGGGAGCAGTGCCTTGGTTATCCGCAGCGTGCCGAGCACATTGGTTTCCCACATCCAGCGCCAATCGTCGAGATCGGCGTCGGCCACGGTGGCCAGGCCCTTGGCGCCGCCGGCGTTGTTGACGAGGATATTCGCGTTCTCGACCGCGTCGGCGAATGCCCGGACCGATTCGTCGGAGGTGACATCGAGTTCGAGCGCGGTACCGCCGATCTCGTCGGCCAGCGCGCGCAGCCGGTCGAGCCGGCGGGCGCCCACGTACACGTGGTACCCCTGTTTCGCGAGTTCCCGGGCGGTGGCTTCGCCGATACCCGAGCTGGCCCCGGTGACAACAGCGGTGCGTGTGCTCATGAACCCGATCCTATGATGCGCTCATGGCCATACGGGAAGCGCGCAGTGCGGACGGGACCGGCATCGTCTATCGGACGGGTGGGCCCGCGCAGGCGCGGCCGTTGGTGCTGGCGCACGGCTGGTCGGCGGATCTGCGCTGCTGGGGGCGAGTGTTCGACGACCTCGCCGCCGATTTCCGGGTGGTCGCCGTCGACCTGCGCGGTCACGGGTATTCGGGGGCGCCCGATTCCGGTTACGACGATTCGAAGAACTGGGCCGCCGATATCGCCGCGGTACTGGCCGCCGAGTCCATCGAATCGGATGCGCTGCTGCTGGGGTGGTCCTACGGCGGGATCGTGATCAGTGACTATCTCGCCGAATACGGTACGGGCGCGGTCGCCGGAGTCGTCTACACCGGCGCGACGGCCAATATCGGTAAGGGTGTGCCGGGTGCCGAGGTCGGGGAATCGATGCAGCAGGCGATTCCCGGGGTGTTCGAGGAGAGCGCGGGGCGGGCAGTGCGCGGTTTCTCGGCGTTCGGGAACGCCAATACCGGCCCGGGTCCGGACAAGGGCCCGGATGCGCAGCGATTGTTCGGCGCGAGTCTGGCGACTCCACCGTTCGTCCGCAAGGCGCTGTTCTACCGTTCGGTGAACAACACCGAGACCCTGCGCGGGCTGGATGTTCCGGTGCTCGTCCTGCACGGTTCGGCGGATCCGGTGGTGCCGGTCGCCAACGGCCGCTATATCGCTGATACCGCTCCGCTGGGCCGGGCCTCCATCTGGGAGGGGGCGCAGCACGGGCTGTTCATCGAGGATCCGGCCCGCTTCGTGCGCGAGGTCCGCGAGTTCGCCGCGGAGTGCGATGTGAAGTCCTGATTGTCCGTGACGGGCGCTTTTACTGATCTGTCCGGCTCTGTGGGCGGGTGCCTCGGTTGCACGCCGGGACTCGGGGAGAGTGCCGAACCGGCGAGGTGTGATCACTTTCACGACCGGGGAAGGCCGGGCCGGGCCGGGGCGTTGCACCGTGCAGTATGGACATCGTGAGTCAACGCCCGGACCGACGGCCGAACCGTATCGCCGTACTGACGGTGCACACCTCACCACTGGCGCAGCCCGGTACAGGCGATGCGGGCGGGATGAATGTCTACGTCCTCCAGACCGCTCTGCAGCTGGCCCAGCGGGGGACCGAGGTCGAGATCTTCACCCGGGCCACCTCCTCGAATCTGCCGCCGGTGCAGGAAGCCGCGCCCGGGGTACTGGTACGCAATGTGGTGGCCGGGCCCTTCGAAGGCCTGGACAAACACGATCTGCCGACGCAGCTGTGCCCGTTCACCGCCGAGGTGCTGCGGCAGGAGGCCCGGCAGCTGCCCGGCTACTACGACCTCGTGCATTCGCACTACTGGCTGTCCGGACAAGTGGGCTGGCTCGCCCGTGACCGCTGGCGGGTGCCGCTCGTACACACCGCGCACACCTTGGCGGCGGTGAAGAACGCCGCCCTCGCCGAGGGGGATTCCCCCGAACCGGCGACCCGCGAGATCGGTGAGAAGCAGGTCATCGCCGAAGCCGATCGGCTCACCGCCAATACCGTCCGGGAGGCGCGCGACCTGGTGGATCTGTACGGTGCGCTGCCCGACCGGGTGGATATCGTCCCGCCGGGCGCGGATTTGACGCAGTACCGCCCGGGTGACCGGGCGGCGGCCCGCGCCGAGTTGGGGCTGGCGGCGCACGAGGAGATCGTCGCGTTCGTCGGCCGGATCCAGCCGCTGAAGGCACCCGATGTACTGGTGCGCGCCGTGGCCGAGGCCCTGCGGCGGCGACCCGGTCGCGCCCTGCGCGCCCTGATCGTGGGCGGCCCTTCCGGTACGGGCCTGGAGCGGCCCGACGCCCTCATCGAACTCGCCGCCGAACTCGGCATCGCCGACCACGTCACCTTCCTGCCACCGCAGCCGCCCGACCGGCTGGTGCAGGTGTACCGGGCCGCGGATCTGGTCGCGGTGCCGAGCTACAACGAATCTTTCGGGCTCGTCGCGCTGGAGGCGCAGGCGAGCGGGACACCGGTGCTGGCGGCCGCGGTCGGCGGGCTGGGTACCGCGGTCCGGCACGAGCACAGTGGGCTGCTGGTGGCCGGGCACCGTACTCCGGACTGGGCCGGTGCGCTGGAATATCTGCTCGACAACCCGCGGCGGCTGCGCCTGCTGGGCGCGCAGGCAGTGACGCACGCGGCGGATTTCTCCTGGGCGCATACCGCCGAGAAACTGCTGCACAGCTATACCGCCGCGCTCGGCGGTTACGGTCGCGGTCCGGCTATCCTCGGCGAGAGCCAGGCCAGATCGCGGGCGCTGTGGCGGCGCCGGACGGGAGTGCGCAGATGAGCGGGACATCGGCCACGGCGCGGATCGTCGAGGAAACACTGCGGGATCGCGAGATCGAGTACACCCACCCCGGCGACGATGTGTTCGTCGCCGTGCTGCCGGGTGAGCGGAAGCTGAAGACCAATGTGATGCTGACCCTCGGGGCGCACGGGGTGCGTTTCGAATCGTTCGTGTGCCGCAAACCCGACGAGAACTTCGAAGGCGTCTACAAGTATCTGCTGCGCCGTAACCGGCGTCTCTACGGCGTCGCGTACACGATCGACAAATTGGGCGATATCTATCTGGTGGGCCGGGCGGCCACGCACGCGATCACCGCCGAGGAACTGGATCGGATCTTCGGACAGATCCTCGAGGCGGTGGACGGGGATTTCAACACCCTGCTCGAACTCGGCTTCGCCGAATCCATCCGCAAGGAATGGAAGTGGCGGGTCTCACGCGGTGAATCGTTGCAGAACCTGCGCGCCTTCGAACATCTGGTCGATTCCGCCGATCCGAACTGAGGCGGTCAGCGCGAGCCGATATGTTCGATGAGGCCGAGCAGTTCGCTCCGGCGGTGCCGTAGGTCGTCGAGTTTGCTGTCCAGCGCGGCGAGTTCGGCACGAAGGGCGGGTTCCATACAGGGCTCGACGTAGTCGGCGCCGTCCCATTCACAGTCGAGTACTTCGTTGATCACGCGAATCGGTAATCCGGCGGCGAGCAGGCGACGGATCCGGGTGACATCGCCGACCGCTGTTTCGGCGTAGCGACGGTATCCGTTCGTGGTGCGTTCGGGCGTCAGCAGCCCGCGTTCCTCGTAGTACCGCAGCAACCGCTGGCTGGTGCCGGTCGCGGCCGCGAGTTCGCCGATCCGCATGGGGTCTCCTCATCGTTCCTGTGGAGCAACCGCAGCCGGGACCTGGTGATTCCGGCGCTTGACCTTCACACCGTGTGAATGTGGACGGTGGAGGACATGCGAGCTGATCGGTGACACCACCGGCCCGGCCTGTCCGAAGGACAGCTCGGCGGCTGCCGCACTCGGGTTCGCCGCCGGTGACCTGCCGGCGTTTCGATTCCGGGCCCGCGGAACAGGAGACACGATGACAGTTCATACCGCCCAGCTCGACGGCCGTGCCGCAGCCGCCGCGGAATTGGCGCCACTGGCCTTCGCCGGCTATGCCCACTTCACCGCCGCTCAGGTGCGCGGTGGGCGGATCCGTGGCCTCGATCTGCATCTGAACCGGTTGCGGGAGGCTTCCGAACAGCTTTTCGGCCGAGCACTTCCGGACGACCGGGTGCGCGAATTCCTCCGCGCAGCGCTGGCCGCGAGCCCGGCCGATGTCTCGTTGACCGCCACCGTGTTTTCGCGGCCGGGTGAGTTCGTCGCGACCGGCGCCGACCTCTCGGTCCTGGTGCGAACCGGTGCACCCGCCGCGGGCCCCGCCGGGCCTCTCGCGCTGGCGGCGGTGGAGTACGAGCGGCCACTCGCCCGGGTGAAGCACGTCGGCGAAGTGGCCAAGACCTACTATCTGCGCCGGGCCGTCCAGCAGGGATTCGACGACGCGGCCTTCGTCGACCGCGAGGGGCGGCTCAGCGAGGCGACCATCTGGAATCTGGCGTTCTGGGATGGTGATTCAGTGGTGTGGCCCCGGGCCGGGATGCTGCCGGGGACGACGATGGGCATCGTGCGCAGGCAACTGGACCGTCTGGGCGTGCCCCAGCGAACCGGGGATATCGCGTCGCGCGACCTGCCCGGTCTCCGTGGAGCGGTGGTCATGAACTCGTGGACGCCCGCCGTATCCGTGCACCGGATCGGGGCCATCACCCTGCCCGCGGCGCCCGATTTCGTCGAACTGCTGCATCGGTCCTACGCGGAGGAGCCCCTCGTCGTGCCGTGAACACCGAGCCGGCCCCGGGAATGAACGGATCGTGCGGGCGGTAGATAGAGGGCATGAGACTCGACGATGCCGCTCGCACATTCATCGGCGCCGGAGCCGACGCCACGCTGGTCACCCTCAACCCGGATGGGAGTCCACAGGTCAGCGTGGTGTGGGTGGCGCTACAGGAGGGGCCGGATGGTGACGAACTGGTCACCGCGCACCTCGGTGAGTACCGCAAGGTCCGCAATGTGCGCCGCGACTCCAGGGTGGCGGTCACTATCCTCTCGCCGGAGAAGGGCGAGATCATGCGGCCGTATCTATCGGTCACCGGAATCGCGCGCATCGTCGAGGGCGGCGCACCGGAGCTGCTGGCGGAGCTGGCGAAAACACTCACGAGTCCCGGCGTGGCCTTCCCGCCCCCGGACGCTCCGCCCGGCCTGCTCACCCGGATCCGGATCGACAAGGTCGGCGGTATCGGTCCCTGGGCTCCGTGACAACGACCGCTCGCGCACGCCGGTGTGATAGTTCGGAACCCGGCCGTGAATGGGTGACAATCGGGGCCTGCGGATCAGATCTTCGGGAGGCGGCGCGGTGGCGGTTCTGGCACTGGATATCGGGGCGACGAAATTCGCCGCGGGGCTGGTGGACGCCGCGGGCCGGGTGAGCGCGGTGCGGCGGGTCCCGGTACCGGACCGCGATGTGTGGCAAGCCTGTGGCGGGCTACTGCGTGAGGTCGCGGCCGGGGCCGCGGTGACGGCGGTCGGTATCGGATCGGCGGGGCCGGTGGACGTTCCGTCCGGTATCACCCGGGCACTCAATATTCCGCAGTGGCGCGACGGGTTCGCGATCGTCGCGGCCGTCGGTGCGCTGTTTCCCGGCGCCGTGGTGCGTTTCGCCCTCGACGGGGCGTGCCTGGCACTGGCCGAACATTATTCGGGTGCGCTGCGCGGGCTGCGGAACGGACTGGCGATCACCGTCTCGTCCGGGATCGGTGGCGGCATCCTGGTCGACGGCCGGGTGTCGACGGGACGTACCGGAAACGCCGGTCATATCGGTCATATCGTGGTGCCCGGATGGGATGTGCCGTGCGCCTGCGGAGGTTTCGGTTGCCTGGAAGCGGTGGCGAGCGGGATGTCCTCGGTGCGGTGGGCACGGGCGCAGGGCTGGGCCGGCGATACCGGCGTGGAACTGGCGCGCGACGCCCGCGCCGGCGAGACGATCGCGCTGGCCGCGCTGGAGCGGGCCGGTACTGCGCTGGGGATCGCTGTCAGTTCCGCGGCCGCGTTGCTGGATGTGGACACGGTCGTGGTCGGTGGTGGTTTCGCGGACTCGGGAGAACCGCTGTGGGCGCCATTGCGGGCGGCGGCCGCCAGGCACGCGGGATTGGGTTTCATCCGTGAGCTCCGAGTGGAACGGTCCGGTCTCGCCGAGGGCGCGACACTGCGCGGCGCGGCCATCCTGGCGGCCGGTCTGTCTGTACAGGCGTAGCCGGCGGTGACGGGGTCCCGGGGGTGCGCGGCCCCGGATCGGGCCATGGCAGGATGGCCCGCATGACGAACACCCTCGTTTTGCTGCGCCACGGCGAGAGCGAATGGAACGCCCTGAACCTGTTCACCGGCTGGGTGGACGTGCATCTCACCGATAAGGGCATCGCCGAGGGTAAACGGGCCGGTGAACTGCTGGCCGAGCACGGAATCCGGCCCGATATCGTCTACACGTCCCTGCTGCGCCGCGCCATCTCGACGGCGAATATCGCGTTGGACGCCGCCGATCGCCACTGGATCCCGGTGGTGCGGGACTGGCGCCTCAACGAACGCCACTACGGCGCGCTACAGGGGAAGAACAAGGCGCAGATCCGCGACGAATACGGCGAGGACCAATTCATGCTGTGGCGGCGCAGTTACGACACGCCGCCGCCGCCGATCGAGCTCGACAACGAGTACAGCCAGGTCGGCGAACCGCGATACGCGGGAATCGAGGTCCCGCGTACGGAATGTCTGCTGGACGTGGTGAACCGGATGGTCCCGTACTGGGAATCGACCATCTCGCGGGAACTGCGCGGCGGAAAGACGGTGCTGGTCGCCGCCCACGGTAATTCGCTGCGTGCCCTGGTCAAACACCTGGATGCAATCTCCGACGACGATATCGCCGGGTTGAACATCCCCACGGGAATTCCGCTGCGCTACGAATTGGACGACGATCTGCGTCCGGTGCGCCCCCGGGAATATCTCGATCCGGAAGCCGCGGCCGCCGGTGCGGCCGCCGTCGCGAGCCAGGGCGGAAAGTAGTTCGAATCACGGCGCCGCGACCCGGAACGGGTTGCGGCGCTTTTTCGTACCGGTACCTACCGAGCGGGTGGGCGCCCCGCGATTCTGTGATTCACCACGGAAGACAATGGTTTCTCCTGTGCGAGAACATGATATTCGGCTACGTGATCGGAAAGGCATGTTTCCAGCAGGGTCGATTCTCATTACTCGCCGGTAACGTTGTGTAAGCTCTCGAGCATCCGACCAGTCCGAGAGATGGATCACGACCGATGAAGTTTGTGATACGAGCCACTGTCGCGATGGCCGTCAGCGTGCTGCTGGTGCCACTGCTCGGCGGTAGCGCCGGGGCGGCGCCGGTGACCTCCGGTCCCGACGGGGGAGCGGCGGGGGCGCAATGGGCGGCCACCCACGACGGACCGCAGCAGTATCCCAATATCAACATCACCTGGGATGTGCCGATCACCATGAGCGACGGCACGGTTCTGAAGGCCAATATCTACCGGCCCGCCGACGCCGGGTCCCGGCCGATCGACACCCGCCTGCCCGTACTCGTCAATATGACGCCCTATACGAAACTGGTGTCCAATCTCGTCGACCACATGGGATCGGTCCCGGGTCTGTCCGATGCCGTGTCCCAGCTGGCCCGCGATATCGATATGACCGGCACGCCGCTGTCCGGGCTGACCGATCTGACGAAGGCGCTCGGCGGTGGGGCCATGCGTAATTTCGCGGTCGACCGTCAGCTGGTGAAAAGCGGTTACGTCCAGGTGGTGGTGGACGTGCGCGGAACCGGCTTCTCCCAGGGGATCTGGGATATGTTGCGGCAGCGCGAACAGAGCGACACCGTGGAGGTTGTCGACTGGGCCTCGCGCCAGCAGTGGGCGGACGGACAGGTCGGGATGACCGGCATGTCGTATTCCGGTATCAACCAGTTGCAGGCCGCCGAGAAGCATCCGCCCGCGCTGAAGGCGCTCTTCCCGGTGGTGCCGGGCAGCGATCTGGCGCAGGACGTGCTCATGCCCGGTGGTGGTTTCGGCTTCGCCTTCATCCCGTTGTGGATGTCGCTGATCAACGCGACCAAATGGGTGCCCGATGTGCAGTCCATGGTGAACGGCACCTTCGATCAGCGCTGGCTCAACGATCGGTTGTCCTCTCCGTTCACCTACCTGGATGTGTTCCTCAACGCTTACACGACCCCGCGCGTAGAGGATCTCGATCCGCGGTTGCAGGAGATGATCAGGGGCGACAGTCCGGACCGGCGGGCCTGGCTCGGTGATCCGGCGCGGATCGGCGTACCGACCTTCGTGACCGGTGGCTGGCACGATCTGTTCACCTACTCCGAATCCCAGATCTACAACGCGATATCGGTGCCGCCGGGGCAGAAACAGCTGCTCATGGGCGATACATATCACATCAACTCCGGTAGTGAATCGGGCAAACCCGGGCTGCCGCCGCGCCTGGACGTGCTGCAGCGCGCCTGGTTCGACAAATGGTTGAAAGGTATCGACAACGGCATCGACCAGTACGGTCCGGTGACCCTGCGGCAGCAAGGCGGTGGCTGGGTGACCAAGGCCGGGTTCGGTGCGAGCGCGCCGGCGGATCAGGCAGCCGGGTACCGGCGGATGTACCTCTCGGCGGCGCCCAGCGGAACGGGCGGGCACAGCGTGCACGACGGGTCGCTGGGGACGGTCGCCGACAGTTCCGCCCGCCTGACCGTCGCGCCGGGACTTACGGGACTGTGCTCCAACGACGGGGGGCAGGCCACCGCGGGAGTGGTCGCGGTGATCAACGCCTGCGGCGCCGATTCCCGGATCCAGGAAACCAACGGACTGACCTTCACCAGCACACCGGTGACCGAGGCCGTCGAGATCTCCGGACCCATAGCCGTGCATCTGGAGACAGTGCAGGACGCGGCCGACGGCTACTGGTCGGTGACGGTCAACGATGTGGCGCCCGACGGCCGGTCCCGGGTGCTGTCGTCGGGTCAGCTGATGGCATCCCTGCGGGAGATCGACGATTCGCTGAGCAGTCGATCGGCCAATGGCGACTACACCGACCCTCGGCCCTTCATCACGCTGGAGAGCCGGCGGCTGACGGCACCCGGCGAAGTGACGACGCTCGATATCGCGGTTCCCGCGATCGAAGCGAAGCTGGAACCGGGGCACCGGTTGCGCGTGGACGTCTACGCGGGCAACGCGCCGAAAGGGGTGCCGCCGCTGCCGATGATGATCGATACCGGGCTGAAGCCGCAGCATGTGCAGCTCGATCCGAACCGGCCGAGCTTCGTGAACCTGCCGGTGCGCGGTAATCCCGGTTGGTGAACGGCCGCCGGCCACGCACGCCACACGAACCCTGTTGTGTCCCAGACGCAATGGGGTTCGTGGGCGTTTCCGGTCCCGGAACACGCCCGGGGTGATCGAAACCTGTTCGCTGCCGAACAATGAGTAAACGCCCGGCGAACACCGAAGTAATCGCCCGTGACCTGCACGAAACTTCACCTACCCCGGGTTTGTTTACCTGTCGTCGACCGTACGATTCTTGATGTGAGCGTTCCCCAGGCCGTACTGCTGGCAGTCCTGGCGGCTGTTGTCGGACTGGCCGTCGGCGGACTTGTCATCCCCTATATGAACGCTCGGCAGGCACAGCGGCGGCAGGCCGACTCCGGCCTCACGATGTCGCAGGTTCTCGACCTGATCGTGCTGGCCTCGGAAAGCGGTATCGCGGTGGTGGACGAATACCGCGATGTCGTACTGGTCAACCCGCGCGCCGAGGAACTCGGCCTGGTCCGCAACCGGCTGCTCGAGGAGCGGGCGTGGGTGGCGGTGGAGAAGGTCCTGGCGACCGGTGAAACGGCGGAGTTCGATCTCACCGCGGATAAACCGACGCCCGGCCGCGGCCGGATCGCGGTGCGCGGTCTCGCCCGGCCGCTGTCCCCGGAGGAGACCAGCTTCACCGTGCTGTTCGCCGACGACGACTCCGAACAGGCACGGATGGAGGCGACCCGCCGCGATTTCGTCGCCAATGTGAGCCACGAGCTGAAAACGCCGGTCGGGGCGATGAGCCTGCTGGCCGAGGCGCTGCTCGAAACAGCGGACGATCCCGAGGCCGTCCGGCATTTCGGCCAGCGGGTGCTGGCCGAATCCAGCAGGCTCGGGAAGATGGTCACCGAACTGATCGCGCTGTCGCGGCTACAAGGGGCCGAGAAACTTCCCGAACTCGAGGTCGTGGACGTCGATACGGTCGTCAACCAGGCTGTGGACCGATCCCGGACCGCGGCCGAGGCCGCCGGGATCACGGTCAGCACCGACCGCCCCAGCGGGCTGGAGGTCCTCGGCGACGAAACACTGCTCATCACCGCGCTGTCGAACCTGGTGGAGAACGCCATCGCCTACTCGCCGCGGGGCTCGCACGTATCGGTCAGCCGGTCGGTGCGCGGCTCCTATGTGGCCATGGCGGTGACCGATCGCGGTATCGGAATCGCCAAGGACGACCAGGAGCGAGTGTTCGAACGGTTCTTCCGTTCCGACAAGGCGCGCTCCCGTGCCACCGGCGGCACCGGACTCGGCCTGGCTATCGTGAAACACGTGGCCGCCAACCACAACGGTGAGATCACCCTGTGGAGCAAACTCGGCACCGGCTCGACATTCACCCTGCGCATCCCCGCGCATCAGGAGGCCGACGGCACCGCCGCCGGTCCGCCTGTGCTGACCAAAAGAGAAACCAGCCCGCGCCCCTCGGGCCCGGGCCGAACGAACGGTGTGGAGGCACGCAGATGACCAGTGTGTTGATCGTCGAGGACGAGGAGTCGCTGGCCGATCCACTCGCCTTCCTGCTACGCAAGGAAGGTTTCGAGGTAACGGTCGTGGGTGACGGACCCTCGGCGCTCGCCGAGTTCGACCGGTCTGGCGCCGATATCGTCCTGCTCGACCTGATGCTGCCCGGTATGAGTGGCACCGACGTCTGCAAACAGCTGCGCACCCGCAGCGGGGTGCCGGTCATCATGGTGACCGCGCGCGACAGCGAGATCGACAAGGTCGTGGGGCTCGAACTCGGTGCCGACGACTATGTCACCAAGCCGTATTCGGCACGGGAGCTGATCGCCCGTATCCGGGCCGTGCTGCGCCGGGGCGCCGGTGACGAATTGGACTCCAGCAGCGAGAACGGCGTGCTGGAGGCGGGCCCGGTACGGATGGACGTGGACCGGCATACGGTGCTGGTGAACGGCAAGCCTGTCACGCTACCGCTGAAAGAGTTCGACCTGCTCGAATACCTGCTCCGCAATTCGGGCCGGGTACTGACCCGCGGTCAGCTCATCGACCGGGTGTGGGGCGCGGACTACGTCGGCGACACCAAAACCCTAGATGTGCATGTGAAGCGGCTGCGATCGAAGATCGAGTCCGATCCGGCGCGGCCCGAACATCTGGTGACCGTCCGGG
Organism: Nocardia jinanensis; assembly: GCF_014645735.1. Taxonomy (GTDB): domain Bacteria; phylum Actinomycetota; class Actinomycetes; order Mycobacteriales; family Mycobacteriaceae; genus Nocardia; species Nocardia jinanensis. Next base: position 250,807 of record NZ_BMMH01000011.1, read on the forward strand.
GTCTGGGGTACAAGCTGGAAGCCTGACCCGGCCGGATCAGGGGAAATAGATCCAAACCTCGCCGACCGGCGTATCGGTGCGGTGCAGCGGTGCCCAGCCGAGACCGTCCTCCTGGGCGCAGTCGTAGAACGGCACCGCCGCGCCGTCGCCGCGGCAGACGATACTGCGGCGGGTGGCGTGCGGGCTGAGCACGAGATGTCTACCGGCGTCGCGGGCCGCCAGCGCGTTCTGATCACCGAGCGGGACGAACTCGGCGGTTCGATCGGAGAACTGATGCGGATCGGTGGCGGGTTCGGCGCCCGCACCGCCGGCCGCGGCGGCGCAGGTGAGACCGACAACTGCCAGCGCCGCCGTACCGGCCGGCCATCGCGTCCAGGGGCTGCGCGCCATGCTGTGCTCCCGTTATCGCAGGTCGAGTCCGATTATTCGCGCGGGACGTTCGGCCGGGCCGTTCTCTCCGGCCTTGCGCCGCGCACGGGTGGTGGCGGGATGCTCCGCACCGATCCCGGTGCCCGCCCGCCGCTGCAACTGCCGTTCGAGTTCCTGGTAGGCCGGCTCCCCGATCAGCTCGATGAGTTCGGAACGGTAGGACTGCCAGACCGGACGTTCCCCGATATGGGCATCGGGCGACCCGGAGCAGTACCAGTCCAGGTCGATTCCGCCCGGCCCCCACCCGCGCCGGTCGTATTCGGTGATCACGGTGCGCAGGATCCGCACGCCATCGGGCCGGTCCACCCACTCCTGGGTGCGGCGGATCGGCAGTTGCCAGCACACGTCCGGTTTGACGGTATGGGGTTCCACCCCGCGGTTCATGGCCATGATGTGCAGAGCGCAACCCGGCCCGCCCGGGAAATCCGGCCGATTGTGGAAGATGCACGCCCCGTCGACCCGACGGGTGCGTTCGGCGGTCTCACCGTCGAGTTCGTCGGTCTCCAGATAGGTTTTGCGGGTGATCTTGCCGCGCTCGTCGCGGGCCTCGTCCATCAACTGCCATTCCTGAGCGGTGAGCAACTTGACCGCCTTGCGCAGGCGTTTGCGATCGTCGGCGTCGGAGAGGAAGGCCCCGTGTGTGCAGCAGCCGGCATCGGGCTGTTCGGACAGGATGCCCTGGCAGGCGGGCGTGCCGAAAACGCAGGTCCAGTGGGAGGTCAGCCAGGTGAGATCCGCGGCGATCAGATGTTCGTCGTCGGCGGGGTCGACGAACTCGAGCCACTCGCGCGGGAAGTCGAGCGGTACTTCCCGGCTCGGCCGCATCTTCGGCATCGGAAGGTCGGTCGGAGCGGGGACGGAGTCGTTCGCGGCTGCGCCAGACGTCACAACCCTCAACGCTAACACCACAACCGGGTCGCCTGGTGTTCAGGTGCACCAAGTAACGTGTCCGTGTGCGTCTAGGTGTCCTCGATGTCGGAAGCAACACCGTCCACCTGCTGGTGGTGGACGCGCATCGGGGTGGCCACCCCATGCCGATGAGCTCCACGAAGGAATCGTTGCGGCTGTCGGAGAACCTCGACGAGGCGGGCCGGATCACCGCGGCCGGCGAGCAGAAACTCGTCGATACGGTGGCCGATCTGGCGAGTCTGGCCGCCACCTCGGGCTGTTCGGAACTGATGGCCTTCGCGACCTCGGCGGTGCGCGAGGCGACCAACTCCGACGAGGTCCTGGGCCGGGTGCGCGCGGAGACCGGGGTGGATCTGCGGGTGCTGTCCGGAGTGGACGAGGCCCGGTTGACCTTCTTGGCCGTGCGTCGCTGGTACGGCTGGAGCGCGGGCCGGATCATCAACCTCGATATCGGCGGCGGTTCGCTCGAGGTGAGCAGCGGGGTGGACGAGGATCCGGAAGTCGCGCTGTCGCTGCAACTGGGAGCCGGCCGGTTGACCCGTAAGTGGTTACCGGAGGACCCGCCGAGTAAACGGCGTATCGGCATCCTCCGCGACTGGCTCGCCGCCGAGATGGTGGATCCGGCCAAACAGCTCGCCGAAGCGGGCCGGCCCGATCTGGCGGTGGGTACGTCCAAAACTTTCCGTTCCCTGGCTCGGCTGACCGGCGCGGCGCCCTCAGGTGCCGGGCCCCGGGTCCGCCGGACCCTTACCGGTTCGGGGCTGCGTCAGCTGATCGCGTTCATCTCCCGGATGACCGCCTCCGATCGCGCCGAACTGGAGGGGGTCAGCGCCGACCGGTCCCAGCAATTGGTGGCGGGAGCGCTGGTAGCCGAAGCGGCCATGCGCGCACTTTCCCTGGATACGCTGGAAATTTGTCCGTGGGCGCTGCGCGAAGGGCTGATCCTGCGCAAACTGGATACCGATATGGATGGTGGACCACTGACAACGAACGCACCGAAAGCGGCAACCGGTAACGGTGCGGCGCCCGGCGGCAAGACGTCGGCGGGCCCGATCGAAACGGTGCCTTCATGAGCAGGAACTCCAATCAACTGTCGGTAGCCGAGCTGCTCGCCCGCAACGGGCAGCAGCCGGCCTCCAGCGGCGGCGGCAGACGGCGGCGCGGCGGTCGCGGGCTCTCGGTAGACGATCTGTCCGGAGATCTCCCGGCCGTCGAGCGCAACGGGTCCGCCCACGCGGCTCCCGACGAAGCCGATGCGGAGTATGCGCAAGAGCCCGCGGCCGATGCCGCGGAGGCGGGCGATGGCTTCGGCGCGCAAGGCTATGCGGGCGAGCAGGTTTCCTATGCCGCCCCGGATCCGAACAATTCGCCGATGTCGGGTCCTATCACCGTCTACAACCCGCTCGAGCCGTACCCGGCGGGACCGGGCGGTGACGGCGCTCCCGCGCGGCTGGGTGATCCGGATTCGTTCGCGGACGGCCGGGACCAGTTACCACCCGCGGAGGAGTCGCGCCGCAGCGGCCGTCGGCGGCGGCCGGAACCGGACGACGATTTCGCCGCGGAAGGCTATTACGCGAACGAGTCGGGCGCCGAAGCTCCGGCGAACCAGCCCCGGGAGACCGGTCCGCCGACCCCCGGCGGTGGGCGCGCTGCGCGCCGGCGTGCGGCCGAAGCCGCCGAAGCCGCGGCCGTGGCCGAATCCGCCCCCGAACCGGAGGCTCCAGCGGGCTACGACCTGCCTCCGGGACCCACTGATTTCGGCCGCCTGCCGGCACCCCCGGGAATACCGGAGTTCGGCGGTCCGGACGCGGGTCCGTCGTGGCCGGGTCAGGGATTCGACGGTCCACCCCGGCTGGGACCGCCCGGTGCCGCCCCGCCCACTGAGGCCTGGCAGGCACCCGATATGCCCGGCGACGATTCGCGGCCCAGACTCGAGCGCCGCCGCCGTGGTGCGCGGCCGCTGCCCGAGCCGGCTTCCTGGCCGGAATCGCCCGAGCCGGGGGCCGCGGACCAGCACACCGTCGCCTGGTCGCCGGCCGACCAGGGTGTGCGGTTGCGTGCCGGTCTCCAGGGGCTGGAGGCGCCCCCGCACGAAAATCCCGACCACTTCCGCGGCCCAGGACCCAGGAACGGCCGGCCGATGCCGCCCGCTCCGGGGATGCCGGCACCGGATTTCGGCCAGGACCAGAATTTTCACCCCGGCCAGGGTTTCGGTCCCGGCCAGGGTTTCGGTCCGGACCCCGGTTTCGCTCCCGACCCGGACTTCGGTCCGGACCCGGGCTTCGCGAAGACCGATATCTTCGCCACCGATGTGCACGGTCCCATGCGGCCGCGTCCGGGCCCGATACCGCCCGGTGAACAATTCGAAACCGGTGATTTCGAACCGGAATACGATCCCGACGACTACGACGACCCCGAGGACACCGCCGACAGCGAGAACCGCCTGGGCCGTGCGCGTTCGGCACTGAGCGGCAAATTCGGTGCAGCCGGCGGGAAGCTGGCCGCCACCAAGGCCAGGTTCGGGGCCGCCGCGCGTAATCCCGACCGCGAGACCATCGACGATCCGCGCAAACAGTGGATGGTGCTCGGCGCGCAGAGTGTGGGCGCGGCGATCGCCGGGATGCTGGCGTTCAAAGGTTTCGAGATGTTGTGGGAGGCGCAGCCGCTCGCCGCGCTCGCGCTGGCGGTCGTGGTCATTCTCGGGCTCGTCGCGCTGGTGCGGATCCTGCGGCGCGGCGACGATATGTTCAGTACCGTGATCGCTGTGGTCGTCGGTGTGTTCGTCACCCTGGGGCCGCTGGCATTTCTACTCAGTACGGGCTGAGCGAGGCAGGCGATGGCAGGCATTTCTCCCGCGGCCGGCCCGCGGGACGACGGGCGGCGCCGCGGAATCAAGGTGGGGCTGTCGACCGCCTCGGTCTACCCACAGAACACCGAGGCAGCCTTCCGCTACGCGGCCGAACTGGGTTACGACGGTGTCGAATTGATGGTCTGGGCCGAACCGGCCAGCCAGAGCATCACCACCGTGCGCGGTTACGCCCGCGAATACGCGGTGCCGGTACTCGCGGTGCACGCGCCGTGCCTGCTCATCTCGCAGCGCGTGTGGGGTGCCGATCCGGTATCGAAACTGGAACGCAGTGTGCGGACGGCCGAGGCACTGGGCGCCGATACCGTGGTGGTGCACCCCCCCTTTCGCTGGCAGCGCCGCTACTCCGAGGGTTTCGCCGACCAGGTGACCGAACTCGAGGAGAGCAGTTCGGTCGCCGTGGCGGTCGAGAACATGTTCCCGATGCGGGCCGATCGGCTCTTCGCCCGCCGGGCCCGCGATATCCAGCGATTGGAACGACGTGGCGGACCAGGCCTTTCGCTGACCGCGTTCAGCCCCACATACGACCCCACCGACACCGGCTTCCGGCACTACACGCTCGACCTGTCGCATACGGCGACCGCCGGCACCGATCCGCTGGCACTGGCCGAGCGGATGGGCCCGGGTCTGGTCCATCTGCATCTCGCCGACGGTCGCGGCGCCGCCCACGACGAGCACCTGGTCCCCGGCGAAGGCACGCAGCCGTGCGCGCAGGTGTGCGCCGCGCTGGTCCGCGACGATTTCACCGGCCACGCGGTGGCCGAGATCAACACCCAGGAAGCACGCACCACCGTAGCCCGCGCCGCCATGCTGGAGCGCACGCTCGCCTTCGCCCGGACCCATCTGAATCCGGCGATCACCTCGCGGCCCGACCCCAGCCCCATCGAGACCCGTTGAGCTGTGTTTTCGGCACCGCCGCAGGCGGCACCGAAAACGCGGAAACACCGCCCCTACCGGTCCCGCCTGTACGCGCGCGAGCACGCTGTACCAAGATTGACCGGCAGTATGCACCCGCGGAACGGTTACCGGGCCGAGGAGAAGGAGTACCGATGACGACGGAGACGGACCTGAGCGCCGAGCGGGAACTGGCGTCCACCGACGCGCCGTTCAGCCGGGTCTGCGCCCTGACCGAACTCGCCGCCGACGAACCGGGCGACGGGCGCTATCGCGGCGTCATCGACGATATCTGGACGATCGGGCCGAAAGTGCACGGCGGAACCATGGTCGCCGGTTCGGCTGCCGCGGCGAGCCGCTGGCTGCGCACAGTGGAACCGGATCGCGCGAGTATGGCGCCACTGTCCGGAAGTACCGATTTCCTCGGTGCTCCCGAGCCCGGCGAGGTCCTCTACGAGGTGACGATCCGCAAGGTGGGCCGACAGATCTGCCTGGTGGATGTGACGCTGGTGCAGCGCGGCCGCCCACTGGTCCGCACGGCCTTCACGTTCGGCCATCTGGACGGACCGGACCGCCCGCCGCTCTACAGTCCGGAGCACACCGATCTCCCGGTGGAACCGTCGGACGGCGCCATCGGTTACGAACCGGGCTCGTCGATGGGCCGGATCGTGCACGTGGCCCGGGGAATGGACGCCTTCCTGGACCGGGAATGGGCCCCGTTCATCGAGAACGCCCACGGCGAACCCCGGCTGCGAATGTGGTTGCGCCCGCGACCGGGCGACCAGGCCGATCCGGAGATCGCCACCTATATCGCCATGATGGCCGCCGATATGTGCCCGCCGGTACCCACCAATCTGGGCTATTTCGGCTGGTCGCCGACGGTCCAGATGACGACCTACCTCCGCGGCCGCCCCGCCCCTGGCTGGTTGCGCGTCATCGCCACCGCCCACGAGGTCGGCGGTGGGATTTTCGATTCGGATCAGATCGTGGTCGACTCCACGGGCGCGCTCGTCGCGCAGAGCCGCCAGCTGGCGCTACTCCCTTCACCCAAGCGGTGAGCTGTGTTTATTGGCGCCGCCTTCGGCGGCGGGGGCGGGGCCCTATTAACCCCGGTTCTTCACTCCTTCGCTCAGTCGCTGCGCTCCTTCGCTACGTCGCTCCAGAACCGGGGCGGGCCCCGCCTACTGAGGTGGACCATCCGGAGTGACGGAAGGTGGTGTGCGTAGGGAGGTGTGTGCGTAGGGAGGTGTGTGCGTAGGTGAGCCTCGGACGGTCGGTGTGGGATCACGGCGTTGTGAGTGGTCGATGGTTGTCGGGTTCCCGGGACGTGCTCGGTCGCTCGCCCGCCCGCGCTATGCCGGTGTGCTCCGGCCGCGCAGGTAGGCCGTCGAGCGCCGACAGGATGTGACCGACGGGATGTGAACAGAAATGAGCCTCGACCGGCCTGGGTAGATTCACAGCGCTGGAAGTGCTCGGAGGTCGCGGCTCTGTGGACTGCCTGTCGCACGCGCATACGCTGGGTCGCCGCGCTCGCGCTCCGGGACCAGGGTGGGCCCGACCGATCCCGGTGCGGACGCTGTGTGGGCCGGGGCGGATCGGAGGGACGTGACGCCAGGTCGTGGACCTGTGTGGTCCGGGCCCGGGAACAATGGGGGCCCCGGACCTGCTCGCCCTAGGCGTGCCAAGAACAATGGCGCGTATGACACGAATTGCGGTGATCGGCGGCGGCCGGATCGGGGAGGCCCTCATTGCCGGCCTGCTGGAGGCCGGGCGGGCCGTCAAGGACTTGGTGGTGGTCGAAACACACGCCGACCGGGCCGAACTGCTCGCTGATCGGTTCGGGGTCCGGGTGACCGACGCGGTCACCGATGCCGCGGTGGGTGCCGATCTGCTGGTGGTCGCGGTGAAACCGGCCGATGTCGACGCAGTGCTCACCGAGCTGAGCAAGGCCGATCTGGGTGGCGATCGTGACCAGATCCTGGTCTCGCTGGCGGCCGGGGTACCGACGGCGCGGCTGGAGGGCAAACTTCCCGCGGGTTTCCCCGTCGTCCGGGTCATGCCGAACACCCCGATGCTGGTCGGCGCGGGAATGAGCGTGCTGGCCGCGGGCCGCTACGCCAAACCCGAACAGATGGAGCTGGTGACCGAACTGCTGAGCACGGTGGGCCAGGTGTGTGTGGTCCCCGAATCGCAGATGGACGCGGTGACCGCGGTCTCGGGGTCCGGGCCCGCCTATTTCTTCCTGGTCGTCGAGGCGATGGTGGAGGCGGGTGTCGGCCTGGGACTGACCCGCGATATCGCCGCGCAACTGGTCACCCAGACGATGCTGGGTTCGGCGGCCATGCTCGCGGAGTCGGGGCAGAGCGCGGTCGACCTGCGGGCGGCGGTCACCTCCCCGGCGGGAACCACTGCGGCGGCGGTGCGTGAACTGGAGCGGGCGGGCCTGCGTTCGGCCTTCCTGGAAGCGCTGCACGCGGCCAAACAGCGTTCTGCCGAACAGGGCACGACCACGGAGTGACCTCCTGCCCCCCAGCGTATGAACCTGATTTCTCACTCCCGTCGCAGTAATCCCACTGGTCCCGCTAAGCTTCAAGGAGCACGTGCGTGTCTGTTCCGCCGGTGGGGAAGCCGGTGGCGCGGACGTGCCGGAGGTCAGTGGTGCGATGATGTCTTCGAACAAGATGTCCGCTAACAGCGGCGGTGGTTCGTCGCCAGGACAATCAATACTCGGTGGTGGTACGCAATTCCTCACCGTCGCCGAGGTGGCAAATTTGATGAGAGTTTCCAAGATGACGGTGTACCGGTTGGTGCACTCGGGAGAGTTGCCGGCGGTCCGCGTCGGGAGATCTTTCCGGGTACACGCCAAGGCCGTGCACGATTATCTGGAGACGTCATATTTCGATGCCGGGTGAAGGCGGTTACCGGCTCGCGGGAGCGGGCCGGTAACATCAACCCTCGCTGTGCGGGATCGGCGGCGCGCAACCAGGCTCTTCGGGGTCGCGCGCAGCCGCCGCCTGCAGGGCTGAGATTCAGCCACGAGCAACCGGGCATTCGACCGGACAGTTGACGTAAGCGAGCGCGAGACGCGCCGAGGAGAGAACGCGAGGCACCCTATGGGTTCTGTGATCAAGAAGCGCCGCAAGCGCATGTCGAAGAAGAAGCACCGCAAGCTGCTTCGTCGTACCCGCGTGCAGCGGCGCAAACTCGGCAAGTAAGCACAACCGCGCTTCGTCATCAGCGAAACCCGCTACCATTCGGTGGCGGGTTTCGCTGCGTTTCCATCAACTGAAATCGGGGTTAGGTCCCCGTTAAGAAGCCGGGGGCCGATGCTTCGGCCGTTAGGCTGGTAGTCGGAACTATTGAGCGGGGGCTCGATGCTCGAGGTGGAACGGTCCGGTGCGGATGGACACTGAAGCGAACGGCAGCTACAAGCCCAAGGTGGTGCTGGTGACCGGCGCCAGCCGGTACTTCGGGGGCAATGTCGTGTGCCGGCTGGTCTCCGATCCCGATATCGAACGAGTCGTCGCAGTCGACGTACTCACCCCCGCGCCGCCGCTGCGCCGCCGGATGGGCCGCGCGGAATTCGTGCGCGCCGATATACGGAATCCGTTGATCCGCAAGGTCATCGAGCGTTATCGAGTCGATACCGTCGTGCACACCGCGGTGCTGTCGCAGCCGCCCTCGGGCGGTGGCCGGGCCGCGATGAAGGATATGAACGTCCTCGGCGCGATGCAGCTGTTCGCCGTCTGCCAGAAATCACCGACTGTGCGCCGGGTGGTGTCACGTTCGAGTTCCGGGGTATACGGCGGGAGTGCCAAGGATCCCGCGAAGTTCACGGAGGAAATGAGCGCACGCAGGGCACCGGGCGGATGGTTCGCCCGGGACATGATCGAGATCGAGGGCTTCGCCCGCGGTCTCGCTCGACGACGCCCCGATATCCCCGTGCTCACCCTGCGTCTCGCACCGATGGTCGGACCCGGCCTGGGGGCCCGGGCCGGGCAATTGATGCGCTCTCCGGTCACCCCGACCGTGCTCGGCCGGGACGCGCGGATGCAGTTCCTCCACGAGGAGGATGCGGTCGCGGCCTTGGTCCACGCCGTCCGGTCCGGCCCGGGCGGCACCTTCAATGTGGCCGGTGACGGCGCGCTCGCACTTTCGCAGGCAGTTCGCCGTTCCGGTCGGGTCGCAATGCCGGTACCCTGGTCGGTGTTCCGCACCGTCGGTAGGACCCTGATGGGTCCGGTGATGCGTGATTTCAGTTCCGAGCAGCTCGATTATTTTCTTTTCGGTTGTGGTCTGGACACGACGCGTATGCGCGGCGAACTCGGGTTCGAACCGCGCTGGACGACGGTACAGGCGTTCGACGACTTCACCGGGGGCGCAGCGTCGCGGCCCGTAGTCGATCCAGCGTGGATCGACGCCGCAGAAAACAAACTGCTCGGCCTCATCGGGGCCGGTACGGGAGCACATACATGAACGACGTCGCCAAAGTCATCAGACTGCAGGACCTCGCCACCGTGCCGCGGCCACGGCCCGCGACACGTGCCTGGACCGGTCCTGCCGACCGGTCGGTGACCTCGCTGACCGACCGTCTCACCCCGCCCATACCTCCTGAACCGCGCTCGCTCTCCGAGCTGATGCGCGGCGCACTCGGCAAGCAGATCGGCCGCACCGCCGAATTCGCCAGGCGCCGGCTCACCGGCGACTATCAGGTCGACGAATTCGGATTCGACGAGCACCTGCTCGAATCGGTCCTGTTACCGGCCCTGCGCCCGCTCGCCGACAACTGGTTCCGGGTTCAGACCACCGGCATGGAGAACGTGCCGGAAGTCGGTGGCGCGCTGATCGTGGCGAACCACGCCGGCACCGTCCCGCTCGACGGGCTCATGTTGCAGCTCGCGGTACACGACCATCACGCCAAACAGCGCGCCCTGCGCCTGCTGGCCGCCGACCTGGTCTTCGAGATGCCGATGCTGGGTACCCTGGCCCGCAAAGCCGGCCACACTCTGGCCTGCCGCCCCGACGCGGAACGACTCCTGAGCTCCGGTGAACTCACCGGTGTGTTCCCCGAGGGCTTCAAGGGCGTCGGAAAGAAGTACGCGGACCGGTACAAACTGCAGCGATTCGGGCGCGGCGGATTCGTCGCGGCGGCGGTGCGCGCCGGGGTACCGATCATCCCGTGCTCGATCGTGGGTTCCGAGGAGATCTACCCGAAGCTCGCCGATATCAAGCCGTTGGCCCGGCTCCTCGGCCTGCCCTACTTTCCGGTGACCCCGACGTTCCCGCACCTGGGACCGCTCGGCGCGGTACCGCTGCCCTCGAAGTGGTACATCGAATTCGGCACTCCGATCAGCACCACCGAATACCAGGCCGAGGACGCCGACGACCCGATGCTCATGTTCGAGGTCACCGACCAGGTCCGCGAAACGATCCAGCAGACCCTCTACAAACTTCTGGTCAAACGCCGCAACGCCTTCATGGGGTGATGGTCCGGGTCGGTTGTGGAGCCGCGCGCTGGGGAGGAGTCAGTGGGCGCTCTTGCGGCGGGTGACGGCTGCGGCGACAGCACCGCCCGCGGCGCCGAGGGCCAGGGCTGTGGGGACGCCGATCTTGGCGGCCTTGCGGCCGGTACGGAAATCGCGGATTTCCCAGCCGCGGGCCTTCGCGACCTCGCGCAGGTCCGAATCCGGGTTGATCGCGACCGCGGTGCCGGTGAGCGACAACATGGGTACGTCGTTGTGGCTGTCGGAGTAGGCGGTGCAACGTTTGAGGTTGAGGCCCTCGCGAATGGCCAGGGCGCGGACGGCGTGCGCTTTGCCGAGGCCGTGCAGAATATCGCCGACCAGGCGGCCGGTGAACTTTCCGTCGACGCTTTCGGCGACGGTGCCGAGAGCCCCGGTCAAACCGAGTCGTTTGGCGATCACCTGCGCGAGCTCGACCGGGGTGGCGGTCACCAGCCAGACCTGCTGTCCGGCATCGAGATGCATCTGTGCCAGCGCGCGCGTACCGGGCCAGATCTTGTCCGCGATGATCTCGTCGAAGATTTCTTCGCCGAGCGCGGCGAGTTCTGCGGTGGACCGGCCGGCGATGAATTCGAGCGCTTTCTCTTTACCGGTGGCCATATCGGTGCTGTTCTCTTTGCCGGTGATCCGGAACTTCACCTGCTTCCACGCGATATCGACCAGGTCGGCGCTGCGAAAATATTTGCGCGCGGCCAGACCTCGGGCGAAATGCACGATCGAGGCGCCCTGCACCATGGTGTTGTCCACGTCGAAGAAAGCCGCGGCCGTGAGGTCCCGGGGCACCTCCTGCGGAGGGACACCGGTCGCCGCGCGTTCGGCGTCCTGTAGGGCCAGGGCGGCGTCGGCGCTGGCCTCGCCGGCGACATTGGCGCGGACCTCCTCCTCGCTGGGTCCGAACGGGCTGCGCGAGATGCGCGCCAGCTGCTCGGACAGGCCCTGCCCGAGCGGGCCCAGATTCCATCTGACCGGAAGTTCCCCGAACCGGCCCGCGATGAACCCGGATTTCCCCACCTTCGATCGTTCCGGCACCAGTACCTCCGCCTGTTCGCGCGAATCACGTCCACACTAGTGGGTACTGGTGGGCGGAGCCCATCCACAGCCCGCGCGTGGCCGGAGCGAATGCGGAGGTCCGCCTGACCGGATGCGGGCTCTGGGACGCACTACGCCCGCCGCGTCCGGTCCGGAGGCGGGTTGAATAGCGGTCATGACGAACTCCACGACGCATGAGGTGACCCTGCTGACCCGCGCCGGTTGCGGTATGTGCGAGCGGGCGCTGGAACAGCTACAGGGGATCTGCGCGGAATTCGGTATCGAGGTCGGCAGTGTGGATGTGGACGCGGTCGCCGCTACCGAACCGGGCCTGCGCGCCGAATACGGCGACCGGCTGCCGGTGGTGCTGCTCGACGGCCGTGAACACAGCTATTTCGATGTCGACGAGACACGACTGCGGGCCGACCTGTTTCGCTGACATTGTCCGAATTCCGGCGGGGGATCGTACAAGGTGAGGTCGCGACACAAAATGAGGCGAATTTCACCGACTTTGTGCATGGGTTCACAAGCAGTTACGGTGGTGGCACGCGAACCGCAGGCCGGGGCGAATATCCGGCCGCCGGTAGCAGGTGAATCAACCCATATCCGACCCCGTCATCGGCGCATGGACCGCAACGGAGGTCGCCGAGCACCCGGGCCGTTTCGGTCCGGACGAGGAGCCGAGGACGTGACAGAGCACCATGAGACGCGCGACGTCTCCGGCGATGCTCCCAACGTCACCACCCGCACACTGCAGAAGGGTATTCCTCAGGCTACGGTGGCGCGGCTGGCCACCTACCTCCGGGTGCTCGCCCTGTTGACCGATGACGGTGTGGCCATCGTATCCAGTGAGGAACTGGCTGTCGCGGCGGGTGTCAATTCGGCCAAGCTACGCAAGGACCTGTCTTTCCTGGGCCCGAACGGAGTTCGCGGCGTGGGCTACGACGTGGCCCGCCTGCGGGCCCGGATCGAGGACGTCCTCGGACTGTCCGGCGGGCACCGGGTGGTCCTCGTCGGAGCCGGTAATCTCGGACGCGCGCTGGTCGGATATCGCGGGTTCCGGCGGCGTGGTTTCGCGGTGGTCGGGATCTTCGACAACGACCCCGATGTGATCGGTCGGGAGGTCGAAGGGCTGCGGGTGCGTGATGCGGCCGGGCTCACCGACGATATCGCGCTGCTGCGCCCGACCATCGCGGTGATCGCGGTGCCCGACGACGCCGCTCAGCGGGTATGCGACGAACTGGTCGCCGCCGGTGTGCAGTCGATCCTCAGTTTCGCGCTCTGCCCGCTCACCGCACCGTCCGGTGTGGAGTTGCGGCGGGTGGATCTCGCGGTGGAAATGCAGATGCTCTCGTTCGAGCGGGTCCGCAACGCCGATCCCGACGAGTCGGCCCCCGCGGCCTCCGGCGACGGTGTGACCACCGGAAATGTGGCGGAGAACGCCGCCGCGACGGCGAATGATTCCACTGCAGGCGGTGTTGGAAGCAGTAGTGCCGTGCCGTCCGCCCACTCACTGAACGGCTCCGGCCGGATCGCCCGCCGGATGCCCGCGCATTCGACGCCGGGCTCCGCCGGGCTGTCCCATTGTGCGGCGCAGGCCGCCCAGACGACCTCGCATACGGCAACGGAGCCAACCAGCAAGGGATCGGTGGTCACACCATGAGCGTTCTTCTCGTCGGAATCTCCCATCGCAGCGCGCCTGTTGCGATGTTGGAGAAGGTGGCGATCACCGATGCCGATCGGCCGAAGCTGATCGACCGCATGCTGGCTTCGAGTCATATCTCCGAAGCGATGATCGTCTCGACCTGCAACCGGGTGGAGATCTATGCGGTGGTCGACGCGTTCCACGGCGGTCTGGCCGATGTCGGCGAACTGCTGACCGCGCACTCCGGGCTGCCGATGCCGGAACTGACCCGCCACGCCTATGTCCGGTACAGCGAAGCCGCCGCCGAACATCTGTTCGCGGTGGCCAGCGGCCTGGATTCGATGGTCGTCGGCGAACAGCAGGTCCTCAGCCAGATCCGCAGCGCCTACACCACCGCGGACGCCCAGCAGGCCGTGGGCCGGACCTTGCACGAACTCTCCCAGCAGGCTCTGCGCGTCGGTAAACGAGTGCATTCGGAAACCGGGATCGACCGGGCCGGAGCCTCGGTGGTGTCGGTGGCCCTCGATCGGGCGACCACGGTCCTCGGACCGCTCGCCGGCCGGACGGCCGCGGTGATCGGCGCCGGAGCGATGGGCGGCCTGTCGGTCGCGCATCTGGCCCGCGCCGGTATCGGACGGATCCTGGTGGTCAACCGCACCATCGAACGTGCCGAAAGACTCGCCGCGACAGCGGAATCCCATGGAGTGGCGGGGCAGGCCTACGAACTGTCCCGGCTCCCCGAGGCGTTGTCGGCCGCCGATGTGGTCGTCACCTGCACCGGTGCGGTGGGGTCGGTCGTCACCCTGGCCGACGCGCACAACGCGCTGTCGGATCCGGCCCGCGGCGCGGGCCGGCAGATGGTTTTCTGCGATCTGGGCCTACCTCGCGACGTGGACCACGCGGTGGCCGGACTCCCCGGTGTCACCGTGATCGATATCGAGACCCTCCAGCACGACCCGGCCGCCGGCGCCGCCGCCGGTGATACCGCGGCCGCCCGCGCCATCGTCGCCGAGGAACTGGCCAAGTACCTGGCCGGACAGCGGATGGCCGAGGTCACGCCGACCGTCGCCGCGCTGCGGCAACGGGCCGCCGAAGTGGTGGAGGCCGAACTGCTGCGGCTGGATTCGCGGTTGCCGCGGCTGGCCGACCCCGAACGCGACGAAGTGGCGCGCACGGTCCGGCGCGTGGTGGACAAACTGCTGCACGCGCCGACGGTGCGGGTCAAGCAGCTGGCCAGCACACCGGGCGGGGACAGCTATGCCGAAGCACTGCGGGAGTTGTTCGAACTGAAACCCGGATCGGCTCAGGCGGTCGCGGCTCCCATGGAGATCAGCCGGGCCGAACACAACGGTGCCGGCTGGATGGGCCTGGACGGCGATATCGCCCTGGCCGACGATTTCACGCCCGGCAGCCACGAAGACGAACAGGAGCAGTCGACATGACAATCCTGCAGGGCTCGGACGCGACCGCGGTCGCGGGCGCAGGGGGCTCCGGAGCCACCGGTCGGCGGCCGTGGCGGATCGGCACCCGGGGGAGTCTGCTGGCACGTACCCAGGCCGGTGATGTGCGCGATGCGCTGATCGCGACCGGGCAACCGGCGGAACTGGTGATCGTCGAAACACCGGGCGATCTGTCCGCTGATCCGGTCGAGGAGATCGGCGTGGGCGTTTTCACCAGCGCGCTGCGCGCCGAACTCGCGGCCGCGAACATCGATATCGCGGTGCACTCCTACAAAGACCTACCCACCGCCGGCGACGATCGTTTCGTGCTCGCCGCGGTACCGCCGCGCCAGGATCCGCGCGACGCACTCGTCGCCCGCGACGGCCTGGTGCTCGGTGAACTGCCGCCGGGCGCGGTGGTCGGTACCTCCGCGCCGCGCCGGATAGCGCAGGTGCGCGCGCTGGGCCTCGGCCTCGAGATCCGGCCGCTGCGCGGCAATCTCGACACCCGGCTGCGTCAGGTCGTCGAGGGCAAACTCGACGCTGTGGTGGTCGCCCGCGCCGGACTGGCCCGGATCGGCCGGTTGGACGCGGTCACCGAGGCGCTGGAACCGGTGCAGATATTGCCGGCGCCGGCGCAGGGCGCGCTGGCGGTCGAATGCCGCGCCGACGATACAGACTTGATCGAGCTGCTCGCTGTTCTCGACGATTCGGCCACCAGAACGGCCGTCACCGCGGAACGGGCGCTGCTCGCCGAACTCGAGGCGGGCTGCACCGCGCCCGTCGGAGCGATCGCCGAACTCGTCGAATCCTTGGATGACGACGGACGCATCGTCGAGGAACTGTCGTTGCGCGGCTGTGCCGCCGCACTCGACGGTTCCGATGTGATACGGGCCTCGACGGTGGGTGCACCGGCCGAGGCCGCCGAACTCGGCCGCGCACTGGCCCGCGAACTGCTGGAGCTGGGTGCCCGCGAGCTACTCGCCGCCGAACCCGGCACCGCGGAACCGGATCTCGCGAGAGCCGGGAACAACACCACCCCGGTGGGAACGAGCACCGCCGCAGCGGAACCGAGCGCCGCTACCGCGGGAACGAGCACCGCCACGGACTTCACCGAACCCAGTCCAATGGAGAACAACCGATGAGTCGAGCCAGCAAGAAGCATCCGGGGCGGATCCTGTTCGTCGGATCGGGCCCTGGGGACCCGGCATTGCTGACCACCCGATCACGCGAAGTGCTCTGCCGGGCCACCCTCGCGTTCACCGATCCCGACGTGGACGCCGGAGTGCTGGCCCTGATCGGCACCGATGTCGAGCCGGAGCCGGACGGAGAGCGTCCGGTGGATGTGCGGCCCGCCCTCGGCGATCCGGCCGAGGTCGCGAAAACCCTGATCGCCGAGGCCAAGTCCGGTCACGACGTGGTGCGGGTGGTCTCCGGCGATCCCCTCACCACCGATGCGGTGATCGCCGAGGTCACCACGGTCACCCGCTCGCATATCGTCTTCGAGGTGCTGCCCGGACTACCTTCCGGGTCGGCGGTACCCAGCTATGCCGGTATCGCACTGGGCTCCGGTCACACCGAAGCCGATGTACGCGGCGAAGTGGATTGGCCCGCCCTGGCGGCCGCGCCCGGACCGCTGGTGTTGCACGCCACTTCCGGGCACTTGGCCGAAACCGCCAGCGCCCTGGTGGAACACGGGATGGCGCCGCAGACTCCGGTCGCGGTGACCGTGCGCGGCACCACCCGCCAGCAGCGCACCATCGAGGCCACCTTGGCCACGCTGAACGGCGCCGCTTCCGAACTGGTCGGCCCGCTGGTGGTCACGATCGGTAAAGCGGTCGCGCAGCGGTCGAAGATGTCGTGGTGGGAATCGCGCGCGCTCTACGGCTGGACCGTGCTGGTGCCCCGCACCAAGGATCAGGCCGGCGAGATGAGCGAACGGCTGGTCACTCACGGCGCCATCCCCAAAGAAGTACCGACCATCGCGGTGGAACCGCCGCGTAGCCCCGCGCAGATGGAACGCGCGGTCAAAGGTCTGGTGGACGGCCGCTACCAGTGGGTGGTCTTCACCTCCACCAACGCGGTCCGCGCGGTGTGGGAGAAGTTCGCCGAGTTCGGCCTCGACGCCCGCGCGTTCTCCGGCGTGAAGATCGCCTGTGTGGGCGAGGCCACCGCCGAGCGGGTGCGTTCCTTCGGTATCAACCCCGAACTGCTGCCCAGCGGCGAACAGTCCTCGCTCGGCCTGCTGGCCGATTTCCCGCCCTACGACGATGTTTTCGATCCGGTGAACCGGGTCCTGCTGCCGCGCGCCGATATCGCCACCGAGACCCTCGCCGAGGGATTGCGCGAACGGGGCTGGGAGATCGACGACGTCACCGCCTACCGCACAGTGCGCGCCTCTCCGCCGCCCGCGGAAACCCGCGAGATGATCAAGACCGGCGGATTCGACGCGGTGCTGTTCACCTCCAGCTCCACGGTCCGCAATCTGGTCGGCATCGCCGGGAAGCCGCATGCGCGCACCATCGTGGCCTGCATCGGTCCGAAGACGGCCGAGACGGCGGTGGAGTTCGGATTGCGGGTCGATGTGCAGCCGGAGGTCGCGCAGGTGGGCCCGCTGGTGGAGGCCCTGGCCGAACACGCCGCCCGGCTCCGGGCGGAGGGCCTGCTGCCGCCTCCGCGCAAGAAGAGCCGCCGCAGCCGCTGACCACCGAGTCCGAGCCCCGGCCCCGCGGCGGAATGCATGCGTGGTTGGGGCCTGCTCCGGTTCGGGGCGTGTGAGGTCGGCCGTCCGTAGGTCGGTGACTATCGAGCACTTGCGGTGCCGTGGCGCTACTCGGGTGATCCAGGTGTACTCCCGCGCGTGCCTTCCGTCTTCTCCGGATGGTCGGCTTCAGTGGTTGGGGCCTGCTCCGGTTCGGGGCGTGTGAGGTCGGCCGTCCGTAGGTCGGTGACTATCGAG
>NZ_BMMH01000012.1:0-157832 GCF_014645735.1 Nocardia jinanensis
CACAGGAGCCTCGGAACGGATCAACGGCACCGCCTGACGCTGCATATTCGCACCCATCAAGGCACGATTCGCGTCATCATGCTCCAGGAACGGAATCATCGCCGTCGCCACCGACACCATCTGCCGCGGCGACACATCCATATAGTCCACTCGGCCGGTATCGACGAGTTCGACCTCGGAGAATCTGCGCCGCACCGCGATCCGCGATTCCACGAATCGCCCCTCGGCATCGAGCGGTTCGTTCGCCTGCGCCACTACGTGCCGGTCCTCTTCGTCGGCGGTCAGGTAGACGATATCGTCGGTCACCTTGCCGTCGATCACCTTGCGGTACGGCGTTTCGAGAAACCCGAACGGATTCACTCGCGCGTACACCGACAGATATCCCATCAGCCCGATATTGGGACCCTCCGGCGTCTCGATCGGGCACATCCGGCCGTAGTGGCTGTAGTGCACATCGCGCACCTCCAGCCCGGCCCGCTCCCGGGACAAGCCGCCTGGACCGAGTGCCGAGAGGCGTCGCTTGTTGGTGAGGCTCGCGAGCGGGTTGCGCTCGTCCATGAACTGCGAGAACTGGGAGGTTCCGAAGAACTCCTTGAGTGCCGCCACCACGGGACGGATATTCATCAGCGACTGCGGCGTGATCGCCTCGACATCCTGGGTGGTCATCCGCTCCCGGACCACACGCTCCATCCGGGACAGGCCGACCCGGAACTGGTTCTGGATCAACTCACCGACCGTGCGCACGCGGCGATTTCCGAAATGGTCGATATCGTCGACCTCGACCGGCACCTCGACACCGTCCGGTACGGTCATCGTCCGTTCACCCGCGTGCAAGCGCAGCAGGTATTCGATGATGCCGGCGATATCCTGCTCGGTGAGCACCCGGGACCCCGCCACCGCGCCCGTCCCGGCACCGAACTTCTTGTCGATCCGGTAGCGACCGACGCGGGCCAGATCGTAACGCTTCTCGTTGAAGAACAAGTTCTCCAGCAGCTTCTGCGCGGACTCTTTGGTCGGCGGTTCACCGGGCCGGAGTTTGCGATGGATATCGAGTAGTGCCTCATCGGTACTCGCGATATTGTCCTTCGCCAGCGACGCCATCATCACACCGGAGAAGCCGAACCGTTCGGTGATCGCCGCCGCGCTCCAGCCGAGTGCCTTGAGCAACACAGTCACCGGCTGGCGCCGCTTGCGGTCGATACGCACACCAACGGTATCGCGCTTGTCGATATCGAATTCCAGCCACGCGCCGCGGGACGGGATGACCCGCGCACTGTGCAGATCCTTCTCGGTGGACTTGTCGACGGCGTGGTCGAAGTACACGCCCGGCGAACGTACCAGCTGCGAGATGACGACACGTTCGGTGCCGTTGACGATGAAGGTGCCCCGATCGGTCATCATCGGGAAATCACCCATGAAGACCGTCTGGCTCTTGATCTCACCGGTATCGTTGTTGATGAACTCCGCGGTCACGAACAGTGGCGCGGCGTAGGTCAGATCCTTGTCCTTGCATTCCTCGATCGAGGCCTTGACCTCCTCGAAGCGCGGTTCGGACAGCGACAGCGACATGGTGGCCGAGAAATCCTCGATCGGGCTGATCTCCTCGAGCACCTCCTCCAGTCCGCCGGCGCGCGAGTCACCGCGCGCCGCGGCCCGCGCCCGCCGGGCCGGTGCGCCGATCAACCACGCGAACGATTCGGTCTGGATCTCCAGCAGCCCCGGAACTTCCAGGGGTTCGCGAACTCTGGCGAACGAGAGCCGCACCGGGCTCCCGGGGATCCGGCTCTCGACGGATATTCCGGCAGCGACCTCGGTCTGATTCGGGAGTGCCAAGATGCGTCCTTCCAGCACCTCACGCCGCCCATACCTCGTATGGGCGTCATGTATCTGCTTGTCCTGTGGCGGTATTCGGATCGCACGCCACGGGCGGAAGCCGCCCGAACACGACTCGACAACTACGCGAGAAGAGCAGCACACAGACAGTGCCACTTTCCACAGCGGTTTCTTATTTCGAGAGTTCGGACAGCACACGCCCCGGCGCGAAGCCTTCAAATTACACGCGAAATACAGGAATGTCGAGAGACATGAAAAATAAAGCAACCGTTTTCCGGTGCTTTCCTATTTCAATAATTACACCCCGGCATCGCATCCGTCAACCCGAATGGCGGAAATCCGCCGACACCGCAGGATCCACGGCACGGAGGTGGCCCGTAGGGGCAGCTCTCGACAGGCTCACCAGACTCCCGCGCACGGCGTGTCACCTCGTTATCGCTGGTCGTCGACGTGACTCGTCAAGCCCTGACAGCGAGTACCGGACGAGACGTGGCGAACCGCCCGGGAAACCGGCCTCGGTATGAATTCGAACCGGGCACATCACAACAATCGAAAAGATTCGCGGCGAAGTACGCCGTGACAATAGAGATATTCCCCGTCCCATTCGAATATAGCGTGCTGGAAATACACGGCGAGCACCGGGCCTCGCTTTTCGCGGAATCGGCGCTCCGCCGCACAACGGCCGGTTGTGGGCGACCGCCGCCCGGTTGTTCGACCGCGGTTCGGTTTTCTGCTTTGCTCGCGCAGGTCACCGGGAGAATGCGTGAACGAGAGGTGTGCCGAGATGGCAGGCGGGCGGTCCCTGGGGTCGGCGTTCGGATGGCTGTGGGCCGCCTACGCGGTCAGCCGGTTCGGTACCGCGTTGGCGTTCAATGCCTTCGGCCTGGTCGCCATCCTCGTGCTGCACGCCGGACCCGCCGAGGTCTCGATCCTGGCCGCGGCGGGTCTGGCGGTCGGTGCGCTGGTAGCGATTCCGCTGGGCCCCTGGGTGGAGTTCCGGCGC
This sequence comes from Nocardia jinanensis, assembly GCF_014645735.1. Classification (GTDB taxonomy): domain Bacteria; phylum Actinomycetota; class Actinomycetes; order Mycobacteriales; family Mycobacteriaceae; genus Nocardia; species Nocardia jinanensis. The sequence goes on from NZ_BMMH01000012.1 coordinate 2,837, forward strand.
AAGCGTCCCGTGCTGATCGCGATGGACCTGATCCGTTTCGCGGCCCTGCTGAGCATCCCGATCGCCTTCGCGTTCGGAGTACTCGGTTTCGTCCAACTGCTGGTGGTCGCGATCGTCGCCGCGACCGCCGATATCGGTTTCACCGCCGCGTCCGGCGCCTACCTGAAAACACTGGTGCCACCGAATGATCTGCTCGTCGCGAATGCCCGGTTCGAATCCACGAACTGGACCGCCATCGTGCTCGGTCCACCGCTGGGTGGTGCCGCGGTCGGACTGTTCGGACCGATGGTCACCCTGGTGGCGGATGCGCTGAGCTATCTGGCCTCGGCGGCGGGTCTGCGCGCGATCGGCGACCGGGATCCACTTCCGGTGCGTTCCGGGACTGTCCGGACCGGTGATCAGTTCGAGGGCTGGCGCTATGTGCTGGGCCATCCCGGCCTACGCCCGCTGCTCATCAACGACGCCCTGGTCAGCGCCTTGATCATGGCGACCCAGCCACTGCTGTCGGTTCTCATGCTGGCGCAACTCGGCTTCGCGCCCTGGGAATTCGGACTCGCGTTCGCACTGCCCTGCCTGGGCGGATTGATCGGGGCACGACTGGCGACCGGCCTCGTCGAGCGGTTCGGGCATCGGCGGGTCCTGCGAGTATCCGGGGCCCTACGGGTGTGCTGGCCGGTAGCGCTGGGCGCCGTGAGCGCCGGTGCCGGTGGATTGACGCTCGTCCTGGTGGTCCAAACCGCGGTGATCATCTGTATGGCCGTGTTCAACCCGGTCTTCGGCGCCTATCGACTCGAGCAGTTACCGGCCGATCGGGCGACCCGCGCGCTGGCGGCCTGGGCGATTTCCAAGAAGGCCACGATCGCGATCGTCACCGCGCTGTGGGGTCTGCTCGCGGCGTGCACCGGACCCCGAACCGCGATCACGCTCGCCGGCGTAATACTCCTGGCGACCCCATTGTTTCTGCCCCGTCGCGATACGGGCGGAGCACCGGAGAACTCCGCGGCCGCGAAGGCGGGCTCGGCGCCCTGACCACGCCGCGGCTTGCGCGCGAAGGTGGAGGGCTGTGCTTCGGGCCTCGTAAGACTCCGCAAGGGTTGCGCGCTGTTCGTGGAAGGGATCGGATGCGAAGTGGTCGGGTGACTCGGTGACCCTCAGGCGCGCAGCGCAGCGGCCAAGGCCGGGTCAACCGCCATCGACAGCGCGAGTAGCGACTCCACCAGTAGTTCGATCAGCTCGTCGCGGGAGATGGGTTCGCCGCGCAGCCACGACAGGGTGGTCTCCTCGGTGAAGGCCACCCAGCCCCGGACCACGAGAACCAGGCGGGGCTGTTCGCGTTCCTCCGCGGACAGCGGTACCTGGGTGAGGATGATGTCGACGATCGCACGCCGGGTCTGCTCCACCATGCCGACCAGATCCGGGCTGGAACTGGTGGGTCCGCGCAGCAGCGCCAGGTACGAGGTGCGGTTCTCGCTGACGTAGTCGATATAGCGCCCTACCGAGTCGCGCAGCATATCGAACAGGCCCAGGGTGGGGTCGGGGACGACGCGGACCAGCAGTTCGGCGTTCGCGTGCCGGACCACTTCGAGCTGGAAGTCCTGTTTGGTGGGGAAATAGTGGAACAGCAGGCCCCGCGAGATCCCCGCCTGAGCCGCGATCTCGCTGACCGATATGTCCTCGATCGCGCGTTCGCCGAGCATCTTGACACCGAGAGTTATCAGCTGCTTCTTCCGTTCGTCCGGGCTCAATCGGACGCGTTTGGCGGGTGCTTCCGGGCTCGTACTCACCTGTCCATCCTACTGAATGCTGTTCAATACTGTTGACTGCGACTCAATAAGCCCTTACGCTGACTACATGAGTCGCAAGGTTACAGACAATACTGTCGCTAACCAGCCCACCCGTCATCTGCGGACGATCATCATCGGCAGCGGTTTCGCAGGCCTCGGCCTCGCCATCCGGCTGACCCAGCAGGGCCGCGAGGATTTCCTCGTACTGGAACGCGGTAGCGATGTCGGCGGGACCTGGCGGGACAACACCTACCCCGGCGCCGCGTGCGATGTGCCGTCGCACCTGTACTCGTATTCGTTCGCCCTGAATCCGGAATGGTCGCGATCGTTCTCCCGCCAGGAGGAGATCCAGGCCTACATCAAGAGCGTCGCCGACAAGTACAACGTGCGCGATAAGCACCTCTTCGACTGCGATGTCACCGGCGCCCGCTGGAACGCCGAGACCACGCAGTGGGAGGTGACCACGAACAAAGGCGATTTCACCGCGGATACCGTCGTCTCCGCGGTCGGTGCGCTGTGCGAGCCCAACCTGCCCGATATCAAGGGCATCAACAGCTTCGCGGGCGAGTTCTTCCATTCGGCCCGGTGGAACCACGATTCCGACCTCGCCGGAAAACGCGTCGCGGTCATCGGCACCGGCGCCTCCGCCATCCAGATCGTCCCGGCCATCGCGGGCAGCGTCGAGCATCTCGACGTCTACCAGCGCACCGCGCCCTGGCTGCTGCCCCGGATGGACCGTCCCTACCTGCTGCCCGAGCGGCTGGCCTTCAAACACATCCCGGGCGTGCAGCGGCTGTCCCGGGCCGCGATCTACGCCGCCCGCGAGACCCAGGTCGTCGGTCTCGCGAAGTTCCCGCCGCTGATGCGCGGTTTCGAGGCACTGGCCAAGGCCAAACTCGCCCGCGAGATCCGCGATCCCGAACTGCGCAAGAAGGTCACCCCGAACTTCCGGATCGGCTGCAAGCGCATGCTGATCTCCAACGAGTACTACCCGGCCCTGGACCGCGACAATGTCGATGTGGTCACCGACGGCATCGCCGAGATCCGCGCGAATTCGATCGTCACGAAAGACGGCACCGAACGTGAGGTCGACGCGATCGTGGTCGCCACCGGATTCCACGTCACCGATTCCCCGGCCTACGAGACCATCTACGGTCGCGACGGCCGCAGCCTGACCGAGGTGTTCGACGATATCGGCCAGCAGGGCTACAAGGGTTCGGCTATCGCCAATTTTCCGAATATGTTCTTCCTGCTCGGCCCCAATGTCGGCCTGGGCCACACGTCGATGGTGTACATGATCGAATCGCAGATCAATTACATCGCCGACGCGCTGGCGACCTTCGAGAACCGCGGTCTGCGCACCGTCGAGGTGCGCCGATCGACCCAGGACGCCTATAACTCCGCCCTCCAGAAGAAACTCACCAAGAGCGTCTGGAGTACCGGCGGCTGCGCCAGCTGGTACCTGGACAAGCACGGCAACAACACGACCCTCTGGCCGGACTTCACCTTCGAATTCCGGCGCATCACAAGGAAATTCGACGTGGCCGCCTACGATACGACGACGGCTGCCGACGCATCCGCTCGACCTGATCTGAAAGTGGTGACCGCACCATGACCAACGATTCGTACTTCCGCGACAAAGTCTGTGTCATCACCGGAGCCGGCTCCGGAATCGGGCGGGCGCTGGCCGTCAACCTCGCCCGGCGCGGCGCGAAACTGGCACTCTCCGATATCGATACCGAGGGGCTGGCCGAAACCACGCGTCGCTGCGAAGAGCTGGGCGCGGAGGTGAAATCCGACCGGCTGAACGTGACCGAACGTGAGGCCGTACTGCTCTACGCCGACGCGGTGAAACAGCATTTCGGCGTCGTCCACCAGATCTACAACAATGCCGGTATCGCCCATCACGGCGATGTCGTCAAAACCGATTTCAAAGACATCGAACGCATCATGGATGTCGATTTCTGGGGTGTGGTGAACGGGACCAAGGCGTTCCTGCCGTTCCTCATCGAATCCGGTGACGGTCACGTGGTGAACGTGTCCAGCCTCTTCGGCCTGATCGCGGTACCCGGCCAGGCGGCCTACAATTCGGCGAAGTTCGCTGTCCGCGGCTTCACCGAGGCGCTGCGCCAGGAAATGCTGGTGAATCGCACGCCGGTCGAGGTCACCTGTGTGCACCCCGGCGGTATCAAGACCGCCGTCGCGCGCAACGCCACCTACAGCGACGATATCGACGGCGCGGAAGCCAGCTCGATGTTCGACAAGTACCTCGCCATCCACAGCCCCGAGATGGCCGCGCAGACCATCGTCGACGGGGTCCGTAGGCGCCGCGGGCGGGTGCTCATCGGCTGGGAGGCCAAACTGCTGGACCTGTTCGTGCGCACCACCGCCGCCGGGTACCAGCGCATCGCGGTCGGCGTCGAACGACGCTTCCTGCCCTGATCGGTACCGGAGAAGGAACGAGATGCGAGATATCGCGCTGCCACTGCCGCTGGCGCGGGCGATCCTGGGCCCCATGTACCGGGTATCGCTGCATTCCCGGCTGCCCTGGCGGGTCCAGCGGGCTCTGATCGATGCCGGTTCGGCATTGCAGCCCGTGCCCCCGGGCGTGCGGGTCGAACGGATCCGGCTGGGCGACCGGCCGGCCGAACGGCTCGCACCGAGCACCCCGGCTCCGGCCGTACCCGCCGCCGTGCTGTATCTGCACGGCGGCGGTTATGCCGTGGGTTCGCTGGCCACACACCGATCGCTCAACGGGCGACTCGCCGCCGAGACCGGGCTGCCGGTCTACGCCGTCGACTACCGGCTGGCTCCCGAACACCCCTACCCGGCGGCACTCGACGATGCGGAAGCAGCCTTCCGCGAGCTCGTCACCGAACACGGTTACCGGCCGGAACGGATCGCGATCGCCGGTGATTCGGCCGGTGGTGGTCTGGCGCTGGCGCTGGCGCAGCGGCTCATCGCCCGGCACGGCTACACACCGGCCGCGCTCGGCCTCATCGCGCCGTGGGCCGACCCCAACGAGCTCGCCGAACGTCCCCGCGATCTGGTCGTCAACGGGCCGTGGTCGCGGGCGTGCGCCGCGGCCTACCTCGGTGCGGGCGATCCCGCCGACCCCGGTTACGCCCCGCTGCACGGCGTCCTCGCCGGGTTGCCCCCGGTCTACATCCAGGCCGATGTCGACGAACTACTGCACCCGCAGTGTGTCGGCCTCGCCGCGGCGCTCCGGGACGCCGGGGTGGAGGTCTCCTTCACCGAGAGCCGCGGCCTCTGGCACGTCGCCCAGCTACAGGCCGCCCTGGTGGGTCGAGCTGCCGCGGTGCTGACCGAAATGGCCGGTTTCCTGCGGCAAGCCGTCGATCAGCTACCACTGCGCGACCTAGGATGAAGGCCTGATCGGGACCGGTTCCGCCCTGGTTCCAGGGTGAGATCCAGGGCGTTTACCGGTGGCCCGCGCCCGGCGCGGTTCCGGTGGCGTAAATTACCGACGAGTTGGCAAACAGGGAAAGGCAATGATGCGCGAGTTCGAAGCCCCGGCTTCCTACACCATCCCCGAGGACGCGAACAATTCCGACAACGTGTTCCGCTACGCGAAAGAATCCCCCGCCGCGGTGATGTTCAACGTCCCCGACGGTAAGGGCGGGTGGCGCGATGTGCGGGCCGCGGAGTTCGCGACGGCGGTCACCGATGTGGCCAAGGGCCTCATCGCGTCGGGGGTCGAATCGGGCGACCGGGTCGCCATCATGGCCGCCACCCGCTACGAGTGGACCCTGCTCGATTTCGCCATCTGGGCGGCCGGCGGTTGCACCGTGGCCATCTACGACAGTTCCTCGGCCGAACAGGCCCGCTGGATCCTGCAGGATTCGGCCACCGCGCTGCTGGTCGTCGAGAACGACAAGCACCGCGGCGTGATCTCCGAAATCGACCCTGCCGAACTGTCCGCGCTGCGCGAGACCCTGCAGATCGACAAGGACGCGATCGACGAACTCGTCCGGCGCGGCGCCGACCTCGACGAGCAGATCGTGCACGACCGGCGCGCCCAGGTGAACGCGGCCTCCCCGGCCACTCTGATCTACACCTCCGGGACCACGGGCCGGCCCAAGGGCGTCATGCTGAGCCACGCCAACCTCTACGCCGAATCCCGGGCCGACCGGATCGCGCTGGCGTCGTTCCTGACGCCCGGTAAGAAGACGCTGATGTTCCTGCCGCTGGCGCACGTCTTCGCCCGTGCGGTGAGCCTGGCCGCCTTCGATGCCAAAGTCACCGTCGCGCACACCGCCGACTGGGGCACACTGGTGCAGCAGTTCGCCGAGCACCGGCCCGATTTCGTGCTGTCGGTACCGCGCGTATTCGAGAAGGTGTTCAACGGCGCAAAGCAGAAGGCGCACGACGAGGGCAAGGGCAAGATCTTCGACGCCGCCGCGGCCACCGCCATCGAGTACAGCCAGGCCCTGGGCTCCGGGAAGCCGGGCCTGGTGCTGCGCGCCAAGCACGCCCTGTTCGACAAACTCGTCTACGGCAAACTGCGCGCCGCCCTCGGCGGCAACTGTCAGGCCGCGGTCTCCGGCGGCGGCCCGCTCGGCGCCCGCCTCGGCCATTTCTTCCGCGGTGTCGGCGTCACCATTTTCGAGGGCTACGGCCTCACCGAAACCACCGCCGCCATCGCGGTCAACACCCCCGAACACATCCGGGTGGGGTCGGTCGGCCGCCCACTCGAAGGCCACGGCGCCAAGATCGGTGAGGACGGCGAACTGCTGGTGCGCGGCCCGGTGGTTTTCGCCGGCTACTGGGGCAACGAGCAAGCGTCCGCCGATGCGTTCGCGGACGGCTGGTTCAAAACCGGTGACCTGGGCGCCATCGACGCCGACGGTTTCATCACCATCACCGGCCGCAAGAAGGAAATCCTGGTCACCGCGGGCGGTAAGAACGTCTCCCCCGCCCCGATGGAGGATCAGCTGCGCGCGCATCCGCTGATCGGCCAGGTGATGGTGGTCGGGGACGGGAAACCGTTCATCGGCGCGCTCATCACCCTGGATCCGGAGGCGCTGCCGGGCTGGAAGGAACGCAACGGGATCGCCGCCGATATCGATATCGCCGAACTGGTGGTGAACGCGACGCTGGTCGCCGAGGTCGAGGCCGCGGTGGCGGAGACCAACAAGAAGGTCTCCAAGGCCGAGCAGATCAAGAAGATCAATATCCTGACCTCGGATTGGACGCAGGAAACCGGCGAACTCACGCCGAAGATGTCGCTGAAGCGTGCCGTTGTCATGAAGCAGTACTCCGCCGAGGTGGACAAGATCTACAGCTGATCCCCCGCGACGCGAGCGGCCTCGGTGAGTTCATCGCTCACCGGGGCCGCGGTCGTTGCCGAGAGGCGCGACACGGCCTCAGCCGAACGTAAAAGGCGTTCACATCGGTTGCGAATCCTCATGGCGCACGGAACTATTCCCAGCGAAAGTTCGTGCGACGGAAAGTGGGAGTCGGCCATGCCGAGTGCGCCTACGGCAGGGGCAGCGCCCGCACCGGGTGGGAAGCCACGGTGGCGATCGCCGGCCCGACGCCCCCGGTCGGCCTGATATGGTCCGGAATTCTCGCGCCGGTATCGAGAACATGTGGAACCCGGACCATCCGGTACTGAAGATTCTCCGGCAGCGACGGGACTCGGGAAGCACACCGGGAAACCGGCGCGATTCAGCCAAAGTCGCGTTGACCGTCGCGGGCGGAGGCATGCGGGGGGCGATTTCCGCCGCAATGTGCACGCAGCTCGACGATTCGGGCTTCAGGGATGCGTTCGACGTCGTCTACGGGTGTTCCGCGGGTGCGATCAATGCCGCGTACTTCCTCGCTCAACCAGCGGGCACCTGCTGGTATCCCCTATCGATCTATTACCAGGACCTCACCGCGGACCAGTTCATCCGGTACACGCGACCGCTGTCCGGCGGATCGATCCTCGATCTCGACTACGTCTTCGAGGAAGTTCTCGAATCGAAGAAACCGTTGAAATACGACTCGACGGTGCGGTCTCCTCTCGATTTGGTGGTGTTGACGACCGACCTGGCTGCCCGGGAAACGTTCGCGGCGCGCGACTTCGCCACAGGTGCGGAGTTGAAGGAATTTCTGCGGGCGAGCGCGCGGCCACCGCTGGTGGTGAAAGGCGAATCGAATATCGATGGCCGTCGCCTGGTCGACGGTGCCCTCCTGGCCCCGCGTCAGTTCCGGCCGGCCATCGCGGACGGCTGTACGCACATCCTCTCGCTCGGCACACGCCGAATGGGGAGTTCCCGGGAACGCGTCCCTCTGGGAGTCCGCGCCTACGCGCGCTATCTCGAAAGGATGCGAGAGGGTCTGGGCTCGGCCTACCTGGCGGCGCACCGTCGACGTGCGCGAGATCGAGAAGTGCTGTCCGGACAGCGTTTCGCGACCGGCGGCCCGGGACCGCATGTGCTGGGCATCGGCCCGTTGCCGTGGATGACCCCGGTCCGAACCCACGAGACAGATCCGTCCCGGATCCTCGGCAGCATCCGGGACGCGTATTCGGTTTCCTATTGCGCCACTGAAGGGATCGGTATCGATCGACTCCAGGGCGGGCTGGTCAGCGCCCTGACCAGGTTCGCGATCGCCGGCCACGGGGGCCCGGAGCGACCGACTCGACCGGAGGAGCCCACTTCCGATACCGGAATGGCGGTCTCGACGCCATGAAGGGAGCGAGGCCCCCGGCGTATTCGGTCGAGTCGGAGCTGAGAAGAATACGCATCGGCCCCGACGGGCCCCGCATCGCCGCATTCTTCGATTTCGACGGCACGATCATCGAGGGAATCACGCCCGTCCGCTCCGGTCTGTCGGGTCTGCACGGCGCAAATACTGCCGCACCACTTCTCTCCGGTCTGACGGGGCGAAAGAGCGATGCCCACCGCAGATCTGTGCAGCGCCTCGTCTCCGAGAGTTGGCGGGGCCGGGCGGTCGGAGATCTCGAAGAAGCCGAGGAACAACTGTTCCAGAAACATATCGCGCGCAACCTCTACCCCGAAGCATGGGAGCTCGTCCGCGCACACCAACGCGCGGGTCATACGGTTGTTCTGGCAACGTCGGCCACCCGATTCCAGGTCCGCCGCCTCGCCGCGGAACTGGGAATCGAGCACACGCTGTGTACCGAGCCGATCGTTTCCGACGAACGAATCACCGGTGAGATCGCGGGCGAACTGGTCTGGGGCCGGTACAAGGCCGAACTCGTGAAAGAGTTCGCGGTGGCTCACGATATCGACCTCGAGAAGAGCTTCGGTTACTCCAACGGCGGAGTGGACACTCCCATGCTCCGGCTGACCGGCAACCCGACGGCGGTGAATCCGGACCGCGCGCTCACGCGTGCGGCGACCGGACCGGGATGGCGTGTTCTGCGCTTCGAACGTCGACGTCCGGGCCCCTACCGGATCGGCCGGACCCTTATCGGCGCTCTGGCAATGGTGGTGGCGGCCTGCGCGGGATTCCTGTGCGCACCGGCCGGTGACCGTCGAACCGCGATCGATCGGATGTACCGATGGGTGTCGACGGCCGTCCTTCGAGGCGCGGGCCTGCGCATACGGGTGACCGATGCGGACAAGGCCCGCGTAATCCGCCCCGCGGTTTTCGTTTTCAACCATCAGAGCCAGATCGACAGCATGATAATCCCGTACATCCTGCGGGAGTCGTTCACACCAGTGGTGACGATCAAGGTGAAGCACTATCCGGTCTTCGGCGCTCTCCTGAGGTTCGTCGGCACCCTGTTCATCGACCGCTCCACCCCCGGCGGAGCCAAAGAAGCTCTGAATTCACTGGTCGTGCAGTTGCGCACGGGAAGGTCGGTGGCCATCGCGCCCGAAGGCCGGATCTCGCCGACTCCTCGGCTGCAGGACTTCAAGCAGGGAGCTTTCCGCCTCGCCGCGCAGGCAGGAGTTCCGATCGTTCCCATCGTCATCCGTGATGCCGGCCGAGCCATGTGGCGAAAAGCCCTGACCATCCGGCCCGGAACGATCGATGTCATGATCCTCGACCCGATCGATACCTGTTCGTGGGAGCCCGAGGACCTGGGCACGCAGATCGCGGCCGTCCGCCGCCTGTATCTCGACACGCTGGAACAATGGCCGGACGCGACCTGCGAAGCACCCTCTAGTGAGCGAGAGAATCAGCGCGCTCGGGTCGCGCAGGACCTGTCGGCCCGCCTGCCGCATGGCGAATGAAAAGCGCCGAGGCGACCACACCGACCAGCAGTAGCGCGGCCGGCAGCAGCGTGGCCTGACTCAGGGCGGTACTGAACGCCTGCCGCACCGGTTCGGGCACCTGGCCGGTACCCATCCCCTCCCCGGCCGGGGCGTCACCCAGACCCGTCGCGCTCATCCGGGCGGCTACCAGGGCGCTGATCGCCGCGCTACCCAGTACCGACCCGACCTGACGGGTCGTGTTGTAGACACCCGCACCCGCACCCGCCTGCGAAATGGGCAGATTATGGGTGGCCGTGGTCGCCAGGGGCGCCCAGATACAGGCGTTCGACGCGCCGGCCACCGCACCGCCCACGACTATCAAGGTGATATTCGCGTGCGGATCGCGCATCACCAGAGCGAACCAGAAGATCGAGATCGCGAAGACCAGGAACCCGATGGTCGGAATGAGCCGCGGATGCATCCGGTCGGAGAGCCGGCCGACCACCGGCGCGGCGAACCCGGTGACGATGGCCATCGGCGCCAGCACCAGCGCCGACCGGGTCGGCGACATCCCGTGCACGGCCTGCAAGTAGAAGTAGATCGGCACCATCAGTGCTGTGACGGCCGCACCCATACTGGCGATGGCCAGATTCGACAGCGAGAAGTTGCGGTCGCGGAACAGTTGCAGCGGCAACAGCGGCTCCCCCGAACCGCGGGCCTGGGTCACCACGAATACCGCCAGCACCACGACCCCCGCGACGATCATCGCCCAGATCTTCCCCGACCAGTCGCTCGAATTACCTTCCTGGATGCCGAACACCAGCAGGAACATGCCCACCGCACTCAGCACCACACCCACCAGATCGAATTTGTGCTCATTCGTCGGAAGGGCCGGAACCAGCCAGACGGCGAGCGCGAAGGCCACGATACCGACCGGCACGTTGACGATGAAGATCCACGCCCAACCGAGACTGTCGACCAGCACACCACCCAGAATCGGGCCCACCAGCGTCGCCAGCCCGGCGACCGCACCCCACATACCCATCGCGGCTCCCCGGCGGTCCGGCGGGAAGGTCCGGGTGATCACCGCCATGGTCTGGGGGGTCATCAACGCAGCGCCCAGCCCCTGCACGGCTCGCGCGGCGATCAGGGTCTCGATATCACCGGCCAGCCCGCACGCCAGCGAGGAGAGCGTGAATACCGCGAGACCGAACAGGTAGATATTCTTGGGCCCGTACCGGTCGCCGAGCCGCCCGGTGATCAACAGCGGTACAGCGTAGGTGAGCAGGTAGGCGCTCGTCACCCAGATGACCTGCGAGATATCCGCATGCAACTCGGTCATGATCGCCGGGTTGGCGACTGCCACGATGGTCACATCGAGCAGGATCATGAAGAATCCGACTACCAGTGCCCCCAGAGCGAGCCACGGATTGCGTTGAGTGGGCATAGCTTCCATTCCTGTCCGAGCGGCGCCCGCTGCGCCGGTTCGTGGATCTGTCGCGGTGCGTCACGATCGCACCACCCGGTGGCTACCGGCTCACCGTACGGACGGAGCACGGGAGACGCAGCCTGCTCATGCCGTGGTCACTCCGGACTCCTGGTACGACGCCACGCGCCGCGCCAACATTCCGGGCATATCGGACCGATCGTAGTCCGGGTCAGAGACCGTGCGCGTCCAGCCAGGTGCGGGCCAGCTCCCCGGGATCGGCGGCTTCGTCACGGACCCGCGACACCAGAGTCGCGAGCTCATCGGTGGTCAGTTCCCCGGCCACATAGTTCAGCTTCTCCAGCTCACGATCGTCCAGCGCCCCCTTGCGTACAAGAGCGAGCGGATTCTCCGGCCTGATCGCGTCCTCCGGGTCGGCCAGTACCTTCAGTCCCTCGGTGCCGCCGGACAGGAATTCGGCCGGACCGCCCAGCACACCCGCCTGCACCCGCCCTTCCAACAGCGCGCGGTGCAACTCCTCAGGTCCGGAGAAGACCTCGGTCGATGCGAATTCACAGCCGGAGATCTTCCCGGCGACCTCGGGCAACTCGAACAAATCCGGGACAACCGCCACTCCGGCGACCATCGACGGACACTGCGCGCCCAGTTGCTCCACCGACTCGATCCCCCGCTGTTGCGCGGTGGCGGTGGTCACCAGAACCCGTGGTTCGAAATCCGCGCCCTCGGCCGGATCGGAGGTGATCGTGCCCTGCGGCAGCGAACCGTTCAGTTCCTCCGTCACCTTGTCGGAAGTGGGCGCCTCGGCGCCGGTGTTCAGTACCGCGAGCAGCGCCCCGTTGTGATCCGCCGTCACCGCGATGTCCCCCGCGTCCAATGCCGCGAACACCTCGCTCCGGCCGCGCAACCCCGGCTCGATCCGCACCGCCGCCCCGGTTCGCGCCAGCGCCTGCGCGTAGATCTCGGCCAGCACCCGCGACTCCGCCGACTCCGCAGCCCCCACCACCAGCGGTTGGGCCTCGTTCGAACCGCAGGAGACAGCCAGCACGGCGAGAACCGGCGCCAGCACCCGAGCAAGGACACGCATCGACGCCGCCAGCACCATCGCGCGAGACACCCACTTCCCTAACCAGCGCCGCACCCGTCCCGGGCGCCCGACAACCACCAGAATCTACAGTCGCCCCGAACCATCCGGACGACCCACCCCGAAGCCGGATCGGTTCGCAGCGCCGGCAGCGCACACCTATGAATCCCCGGCCGCACGATACCAGTTCAGCGTGGCCGGCCCGGAACCGACAGGGCAGCGGGCTCGTCGGTATCGGCTATCCCCGCCGCTCGCCGCGCGAATCGAGACCCGACTCCAGCTGCGGACGCGGGGGCGCGAGAGTGGCACCGCCCCCGGTGACCCGCAGCAGATCGAGTTTGCCCGCGTCGCTGCTTTCCGCCGCGGCCGTATAGGCGACCAACCGCAGGTCCACACCCGGAACCAGGAGCACGTCACAGTCGACCCGTATATCGCCGACCTCCGGGTGCCGGATCGTCTTCCGCTCGCTCACATGCGGGGCCGCCGCGGTGCCGGTGGCCCACAACCGGGCGAAATCCACCGACTGCGCGCAGAGCCCCTGGACCAGCCGGTCGAGTTCGGAATCGGCGGGATAGCGGGCCACCGCGTCGCGCAGATCGGCGACGATGGACGCCGCGAAGACCTCGTCGCCGCGTTCGGACCGCACCGAGGCCACCGCCGCACGTGCCGCACCCGAGCCGAAGAGCCCACGCGCCAGATTGCGATCGGCGGCCGGAACCAGGGCCGGATCGCCGAACAGCGCGGACCACAGCGGGTTCCACCAGACCAGGGTCCAGTCGGCACTGAACACCCCGATCGGCACATCGCCGAGGCGCGCGGCGAGCCGCGCGACGCCCGGGGGCACCTGGGTGCTGATCGTCTCGTCCCGCGGCGGCAGCAATCCGGCGCTGCGGTAGAGCCGGTCGCGTTCGGCGCGCGACAGTTGCAGAGCGCGGGCAAGCGCCCCTGCGACCTGGGCCGAAGGATGCCGGGCGCGCCCCTGCTCCAAGCGCAGGACATAGTCGACGGAGAGACCGGCCAGTTGCGCGAGTTCCTCACGCCGCAGCCCCGGAGCGCGGCGGCCGGGCGCAGCGGGGAAGCCGGCGTCGGCAGGAGCGAGACGGTCACGCCAGGCGTGCAGCAGGCGGCCGAAGCCGTGGTCAGAGGCACCCATCCAGCCATTGTCACCCGGCACCGGCGCCACAGCCTGGGTACTGCGAGTCCAGGGTCCGGCAGAGGTACTGGCCGATAGGGCGGGCGACCGGTCAGCCTGAAGGTCCGGGCACCGAAGCAGGGAGCAACACCATGCCGCACACCATCGTCATGACAGGCGCGAGTCGCGGGATAGGACGGGCAGCCGCCGAGCGCATCCTGCGCGGTGCCCCGGATGCGCACTTGGTCCTCGTGACCCGCGCCCCTTCCGGGCCCGAGCTACCGGTGGCCCCGGGAGGCGGCAGCGTATCGCACTGCACGGCCGACCTGAGCTCGCTCGACAGCGTGCGCCGCGCCGCCGGACAGATCGCCGACCGGTTGCGTGGCGGCGACCTACCGCCGCTGTCCGGGTTCGTCGGCAATGCCGGAATCCAGTACACGAACGCCCGAACCACCGGAGCCGACGGCCTCGAAGCGACCTTCACCGTCAACGTGCTGGCCAATCACCTCTTCGTTCGCGTTCTCCGCGACCATTTCCGCACCCCCGCCCGGATCGTGCTCACCACCAGCGATACCCATTTCGGCGATCTCCGGCACAACCTGGCCATGGTGCCCGGGCCGGTCTGGCGGCCACCCGAGGTGCTCGCCCGCCCGGGCGCCTTCCCGGCGCCGGAGAGCACCGCCGCCGGCCGCACCGCGTATTCGACCAGCAAACTGGCTGCCATCTATCTCGTACACGAGTACGCCCGGCGACTGCCCGCCGGAATCGACGCAGTCGCCTTCAACCCCGGATTCGTGCCCGGCACCGGGTTGGCGCGGCACGCCGATCCGCTGTCCCGCTTCGCGATGCGCTACCTGCTGCCGGCGCTGACTCTCACCCCGCTGGCGGTCTCGCCCCGCACCGCCGGCCACTTTCTGGCCGATATCGTCCTCGGGGCGACGCCGGCGCCGAACGGGTCCTACGTGGACCGGCGGCGGGTCGCGCGCTCTTCGGCAGCGTCCTACGCCCCGGATCGCGAACGCGACCTCTGGGCCACCGTCGAGTCACTGACCGCCGACCGCGCAGGCTGAGATTCCGGCAACCCCGAGCACTCGCCCGCCTTGTCCGGAGACCACAGCCGGGCCCGCACCGGCTCTGGAGCAACGAAGCGAAGGCACAGCAACCGAGCCCGCACAGCCGACCGTCGACAAATGAACGACTACCGAGCACCGGCAGTCCCGCGAACCGACCCCGGGCCGATCGAGATGAAGCCCACACACGCTCCCGTCCGCTCCGGATGTTCACCATCCCGTGGTGGGGTCCGCCCCAATTCTGGAGCAACCAAGCCGAGGCACCGCAACCGAGGGTGTGCATCCGCCCGTCGCCGGATAATCGACCACCGAGCACTTGCAGACCCACAGACCTATCCGGCCGATCGAGGCGCAAGTTCACACATCCCCCTCCCCGTCTATCCCGGATGGTCACCATCCGTCGGCGGGGCCCGCCCCGGTTCTGGAGCGACGTAGCGAAGGAGCGCAGCGACTGAGCGAAGGAGTGAAGAACCGGGGTTAATAGGGCCCCGCCCCGCGGCGCCGAAGGCGCCGCCAAAAACTACAGCACCCGGCCCAGGGTGGCGGCCGAGTGCTGTAGTTGCGGTTACCGCCCGGGTAAGGCGGAACGTTTTATCAGGCGACGCCTTCCGCGCGGGCGGCGGCGGCGACCGCGTCGGCCACCGCGGGGGCGACGCGGGGGTCGAGCGGGCTGGGGACGATCTTGTCGATGGCGAGTTCGTCGGCGACGACGCCGAGGATGGCGTCGGCGGCGGCGATCTTCATACCTTCGGTGATCCGGCGGGCGCCCGCGTCGAGCGCACCCTTGAACACGCCCGGGAAGGCGAGCACATTGTTGATCTGGTTCGGGAAGTCGCTACGGCCGGTAGCGACGATTCCGGCGTACTTGCGGGCGACGTCCGGGTGGATCTCCGGGTCCGGGTTGGACATGGCGAACACGATCGACTCCGGTGCCATCGAGGCGATGAGCTCTTCGCCGATGGTGCCCGCCGACAGGCCCAGGAAGACGTCGGCGCCGGTGAGGGCGTCGGCCGCGGTGCCGGTGAGCCCGCGCGGGTTGGTGCGCTGGGCGAGGTCGGCTTTCACCGCGTTGAGATCGGTGCGGTCCCGGCTGACGATGCCCTTGGAGTCCAGCACCGTGACATCGGCGACGCCCGCGGCGAGCAGGATGTTGGTGCACGCGACGCCGGCGGCTCCGGCGCCGGACACGACGACCTTCAGGCCGGAGGTGGCCCGTCCCTGGACGCGCGCGGCGCCGTTGAGGGCGGCCAGCACCACGATGGCGGTGCCGTGCTGGTCATCGTGCATGACGGGGCAGTCGAGGGCTTCGATGACCCGCTTCTCGATTTCGAAGCAGCGAGGCGCGGAGATGTCCTCGAGGTTCACGGCGCCGAAGCTGGGACGCAGCCGGATGAGGGTTTCGACGATTTCGTCGACATCCTTGGTGTCCAGCACGATCGGGATGGAGTCGAGTCCGGCGAACTTCTTGAACAGCGCCGATTTGCCTTCCATGACCGGCAGGGAGGCGCGCGGGCCGATATCACCGAGACCCAGGACCGCCGACCCGTCGCTGACCACGACCACCAGACGGTCGGTCCAGGTGTAGCGCTTGGCCAGTTTCTCGTCTTCGGCGATGGCGCGGCTCACCTGCGCCACGCCGGGGGTGTAGGCGATCGATAGGTCGCGCTGGGTGTTCAGCGGCGAGCTGAGCTCGACCGAGAGCTTGCCGCCGAGGTGACCCGCGAAGATCTCCTCGTGAGTGATCGCCGAGAGGTCTTCGACCTCATCTTTGCTGGCGGTGGCGTTCGGTGCGTCAGTCACAGAGGACACGATTTCACTCCTGCTGGTTGCGGTCGTAACCGGTGGACGGTTACCGCCGGGTATTTGGTGTTATCTGCGTCATATCGTTCATCGGCGGCGCGACCAGGATGTTTCCCGGTAATGCCAGGACCCGGACGATCCGGGGACCCCGGACACAAAGTGATAGACGGTGGCGCTGATTTCGAGCAGCGACGGTCCGGGTGGATTTCGGACTGGTTGGTCCGACTGAACTCGACTGGCGCCCTTTTCCGGCCGCGACGGTGCGTCGCGGTGCGGCGGGCGCCGGATATCCCCGACCCGGCGGTGGCAACGATCGGGAATCCGCAATATTCTGCCAGGTCCCGGACCGTTCGCCAAACCGGACGGCGCGGATTGCGCGTTTCGGACACCACGGGGTCAGCGTAGGCCGTGAGCATTACCTTCCCGTGAGCGGAAACTCGCGAGCGGTGGCATCTGCCGGTGAGACATCTCAGTGCGGTCACGGGCAGTCGAGTGAAGCGGTACTCGCGCACGACCGGAATGCGGTACGCGGCCCGTCAGCCCCACCACTGGGTCCACAGCAGGACGGTACCCGAACCGAGCACCACCACCGCCGCGCCGAGACTCGCGGCACCGCGCGCACGATCCGAATACACCTGTGCCACAACGGCGATCACCGCGACAACGATATGCCAGGCCACCGATTCCACACCGGGGCCAGGGAAGCCGCGGCGTTCGCCGATCAATGCCGCGCCGACCACGACCACTGCCAGCAGTACGAGTCCTGCCGCCGCGATACCGCTGAGCCCGCGTACCAGTCTCATGAAGCCAGCACCGGTACGCCGGTAGCTCGGCCGACGAGCTTTTCGAACTGCGCGGGTTCGGTGGTGCATTCGCCGAGGACGATGGTCTTGTTGTCGCCGTGATAGTCCGAGGATCCGGTCATCAGCAGGCCGCATTCGCCGGCCAGGTCACGCAGGGTCGCCCGATCCTGCGCACTGTGATCGGGGTGATCAACCTCCAGGCCGCCCAGCCCGTGCGATACCAGATCACGGACGTCCTGCAGGTCCAGTAGCCGGCCCCGGCTGCGGGCCCGCCCGTGCGCGAGCACACTGACGCCGCCGGCCTCGGCGATCATCGTGACCGCCCGGCGCAGCGCGGTGTCGGCCTTCTCCACGTAGTACGGGCCGTCCGAGGCGAGCAGATCGGTGAAGGCGGCATTCACCGACGGCACCACCCCCGCCTCCACGAGGGCACGGGCCAGATGGGGGCGCCCGGCGGCGGGCCCGGCCGCGGCGAGCACCGCGTCCGGATCGATCGGCAGTCCGTCGGCGGCCATCTGCTCGGCCATGGCGCGTAGCCGGTCGACCCGCTCGGCGCGCAGCCGTTCCCGTTCGGCCGCGAACCCGCGGTCGGCGGGGTCGAACAGGTACGCCAGCAGATGTACCGAGACCGGGTAGCCGTTTACGCCGCGGCCCACGCACGACATCTCCATCCCACGGATCAGTGTCAGCTCGGCCGGACGGGCCGCCTCGGCCTCGGCCCAGCCGGCGGTGGTGTCGTGATCGGTGATCGCGACCACGTCCAGCCCGGCGTCGGCCGCTTTGCGCACCAGCTCGGCCGGGCTGTCGGTGCCGTCGGAGGCGGTGGAGTGGGTATGCAGATCGATGCGCACGCCGCCCAGTCTTCCAGTGCGGGGCGGCGGCGCCGTCGGGGCGGGCCGGAACACCCGCGTGGCGGTGCCGCGGAACCTCCCGATGTCCCGGAGTCCCTGGTGCCGCGAAGTAGCATCGACGCGTGCCCTCGATTCCGCTGCCGTTCCATGGTCCGGGGCGGATCCGGCGCTCCACCGCGGTACCGCATATCCGGGTGCCCACCGCCCGCGCGATCGTCGACTGCGCGGTCTACGTGGACGGTGAACGGCTACCGGGCCGGTTCACCCACGAGCAGGCGCTCGTGGCGGCACGCGAGCGGGGCGGCTTCGTCTGGCTCGGGTTGCACGACCCCGACGCCGATCAGATGGGCGAGGTGGCCGCGACCTTCGACCTGCACGCTTTGGCGGTCGAGGACGCGGTACAGGCCCATCAGCGACCCAAACTGGAGCGCTACGACGACACCTTGGTGATGGTCATGCGCACTGTCGCCTACCGGGAGCACGAGCTCCATACGGTCAGCGAGATCGTCGAAACGGGCGAGTTGATGATCTTCACCGCCCCGGATTTCGTGATCGCGGTCCGGCACGGCGAACATTCACCGCTCGCGATGGTGCGCCGCGAACTCGAGGCGGATCCGGACCGGTTGCGGCTGGGAACGGGCTCGGTGCTGCACGCCATCGCCGATCATGTGGTCGACACCTACATAGCAGTCGTGCAGGCCGTGGAATTCGATATCGACGCGATGGAGGAAGAGGTGTTCACCCCGCGCACACCCATCACGGTCGAGGCGATCTACCAGCTCAAACGGAAGTGGTGGAATTGCGGCGCGCGGTGAATCCGCTGGCGCTCCCACTACAGTTACTCGTGCACAAGGAGGATCTCCCGCTCGACGCGGAGATCCGGCGCTATCTGCGCGATGTGGCCGACCATCACACCGGCGTCGCCGAACGCATCACCGATTTCGACGATTCGCTCAGTGCCCTCATCAGCGCCGCGCTGACCAAGATCACCGTCCAGCAGAACACCGATATGCGCAAGATCTCGGCGTGGGTCGCCATCGCCGCGGTGCCGACCATGATCGCCGGAATCTACGGTATGAATTTCGACCATATGCCCGAGTTGAAGACCAGCTGGGGTTATCCGGTGGTGCTCGTCGTCATCACCGGGATCTGCCTGACACTGCTGGCACTCTTCCGCCGCAACAACTGGCTCTGACCGACCCACACGAGCCGGGCCGCTAGAGCGAGGCCGCTCCCCGGTCCGGGTCCAATACGTCGATCCCGGCCTCGGCCCAGGCATCACGCAGCGCCTGCGCCCCACGCACCCGGACCCACGCCGCCTCGGTGGCCGTCACCGGGGTCACCGCGAAATACCGCACCGGCTCGGCCGGATCCGGTAACTCGATCTCGGGGATCGCACCCGCGCCGAGCAGTACCGCTGTGAACGGCGCGTCCTGCCAGATCGGCTCACCCAGATCCAGTAGCGCATCGGCCTGCAACACAACACCTTCGACCGCCGGCGCCGCGGCCAGCACACCCAGCGACCGGGCCACGCCCGCTCCCGCACCGGCCGCCGACCGCATTGTCAGCATCAGCTCGGCCCGCGGCCCGCGCACTGGATCGGCGTGTAGATCCCCCGGATCGCCCATCGGATGCCGCGACCCACCGACGGTGGCGTAGTGGGTCACCCCGTCGCCGGGGACACGCAGGATCTCGATCGGCTCCAAACCGAGGAACGTCATCGAGGCCGTATCGACCGCGGCCGCCTCCACACCGAAATACCCCAACACGGCCGACCGGACGCGTTCGATCACGTCCATTCGCTAGATGGCCAGCTTCGCGAGCAGATCCCGGGCCTGTTCGGCTGTCTTCGGATCGCACAGCACGTCGTAACGCCCCGCCACCAGTTGCATGGTGGAGGCGAAATCCCGCTGACCCCGGGTGGCCGCGTACGGGATGGTCGTCGAGATGACGCCGAAGATGATGCCGCCGACCAGACCCACCACCAGCGGGCCCGCCATGCCGTTGGTGGTGAACAGGCTCAGCAACAGGCCCAGGAACAACCCGAGCCAGGCACCCGACACCACGCCCCCGCCGATCACCTTGCCCCAGTTCAAGCGGTACAGCACCCGCTCGACCTGCATCAGGTCCACACCGACGATGGTCACGTTCTGCACGGGGAACTGGTTGTCGGCCAGATGGTCCACCGCGCGCTGCGCCTCGGCATAAGTCGGATACGAACCGACCGGCCACCCGGAAGGGGGCGTGGGCAGACCCTGTCTACCGCGATTCGAGCCTCCAAGGGGGTTCGTCATACGTCCATTCTGTCTTATTTGCGGCGCCTTCGGCGCCGCAGGGCGGGGGCCTGTGTTTGATTGCCCCGCCTTCGGCGGGGCGGGGCGGGGCCCTATCAACCCCGGTTCTTCACTCCGGCGCTCAGTCGCTTCGCTCCTTCGCTCTGCCGCTCCAGAACCGGGGCGGGCCCCGCCATGGATGGCGACCACCTTCACGAGCAAGCCCGACCCGGCCGACATATAGCGTCGGGTGCGCTCATTCCGGCGGCGTGAAAACCGTGGTCCGAGTCATTCCGGCGGCGCGGCCCTTTTCCGCTATGACCACGGCCATTTTCGCGCTGGCCTCGTCGATCATCTCGTCGCCGAGCATCACCGCGCCACGGGCGCCACCGGCCGAGGAGGTGTGGTACGCGTAGGCATCCAGAATGAGTTCGGCGTGGTCGTACTCGGATTGCCGGGGGCTGAAGATCTCGTTCGCCGCGTCGACCTGGCTCGGGTGCAGGACCCATTTGCCGTCGAAGCCCAGGGCGGCTGTGCGGCCCGCTGCCCGGCGGAAGCCGTCGATATCGCGGATCTGCAGGTAGGGGCCGTCGATGGCTTGCAGGCCGTGGGCGCGCGCGGTGAGCAAAATGGTCATCAGGATGTGGTGGTAGGCGTCGCCGGTGTCGTACCCCTCGGGCTGCTCACCGACCACGAGGGTGCGCATATTGATACTTGCCATGAAGTCGGCCGGGCCGAACACCAGGGTCTGCACGCGCGGGCTGGCGGTGGCGATCTCGTCGATATTGCGCAGGCCCAGCGCATTCTCGATCTGCGGTTCGATACCGATACGACCGGGTTCGATGCTATTGGCCCGTTCCAGCTGGCTCAGCAGCAGATCCAGCGCGCGCACCTGGCCGGCGTCGGTCACCTTGGGCAGCAGGATCGCGTCGAGCGCGGTCCCGGCACCGTCGACCACCGAGATCACGTCGGCGTAGGTCCACTGCGTGGTCCAGTCGTTGACCCGGACCACTCGCAGTTGCTCGCCCCAGCCGGAGTCGTTGAGGGCGGCCACGATATTCGCGCGAGCGGCGGCCTTGGCGTCGGGCGCGACCGCGTCCTCGAGGTCGAGGAAGACCTCGTCGACCGGCAAGCCCTTGGCTTTGGCGATCATCTTCGGGTTGCTGCCCGGTACGGCGAGCACGGAACGGCGCGGCTTCATCAACACTCCTGGGGTCGGCCCGGTCCGGCCCCGGAACATCTAGCCTGGCAACCATGGCAGCTACCAGGGTGTATATCGCCAGGCTGACGGGCCTGGCGGTGCTGGGGCCGGACGGCGAGTCTATCGGCCGTGTTCGTGACGTCGTGGTCGCCGTCCGGTACGACCGGCAGGAACCGCGTGTCCACGGCCTCGTGGTGGAGTTGCCGACCCGGCGCCGGATCTTCGTCCCGATGCTGCGGGTGACCACCATCGAACCCGGCTCGGTGACCCTGAACACCGGCAATGTGAGCCTGCGCCGCTTCGCGCAGCGGCCGGGTGAGCTACTGGCCATGGCGCAGATCGTCGACTCCGCAGTGCGCGTGGAGGATCCGGATCTGCCCGATCTGGCCGGGATCGATGTGTTCGTGGTGGATCTGGGAATCGCGCTGACCCGGACCCGGGACTGGCGGGTCTCCCGGGTCGCGGTGCGCGGGCATCGCCGGCTCGGGCGGCGACGCACGGTGCACGTGGTGGACTGGGGGCAGGTCCAGGGGCTCACCCCGTACGAGCTGGGGCGGCCGGGGCAGGATGTGAGCACGCTGCTCGAACAGTTCGAAGGGCAGCGCGCCGCCGATGTCGCGCATATGTTGCGCGAGCTTCCGGAGAAGCGCCGGCTGGAGGTGGCGGTGGCGCTCGACGACGAACGGCTCGCCGATGTGGTTCAGGAGCTGTCCGGGGATGACCAGCTGGAATTGCTGGGCAAACTCGAGATCGGGCGGGCGGCCGATGTCCTCGAGGCCATGGATCCCGACGATGCCGCCGACTTGCTGGGTGGGCTACCGGAGAACGAAGCCGAATCGCTGCTGACGCTGATGGATCCGCAGGAATCGGAGCCGGTCCGCCGTCTGCTCGAACATTCCCCGGATACCGCCGGCGGCCTGATGACGCCGGAGCCGGTGGTACTCACACCCGCGACAACCGTCGCGGAGGCACTGGCGCGGGTCCGCGATCCCGATCTGACACCGGCGCTGGCCTCGATGGTGTTCGTGGTCCGGCCGCCGACGGCCACCCCGACCGGGCGCTATCTGGGATGTGTCCATCTGCAACAGTTGCTTCGGGAACCCCCCGCGCATCTGGTGGGCGGGTTCCTGGATACGGATCTGACGACACTGCGCCCGGACGCGCCGCTCACCGCGGTGGCCCGCTTCTTCGCCAGCTACAACCTGGTGTGCGCGCCCGTGGTGGACGATCAGAATCATCTGCTCGGTGCGGTGAGCGTGGACGATGTGCTGGACCATCTGCTGCCGCGCGATTGGCGTGAGGACGAACAACTGTTCGAGGGTGTACGGCAGTGACGGAGAAGAGCACGGTGAGCCGGGCGGCGGCAAGCGCCCGGCAGCGGTTGGAGACCCCGGTCGAATCCCGGTTCCGATTCGATTGGGACGCCGACGCGTTGGCGCGTGGCAGCGAACGGATCGCCCGGTTCCTCGGCACCGGGCGCTATCTGGCGTTGCAGACGGTGGTGGTGATCGTCTGGATCATTCTGAACATCTTCATCATCACGCTGCGCTGGGACCCCTACCCCTTCATCCTGCTGAATCTGGCCTTCTCCACTCAGGCCGCCTATGCCGCGCCGCTGATCCTGCTGGCCCAGAACCGGCAGGACAATCGGGACCGGGTATCGCTGGAGGAGGACCGGTTACGGGCCGCGCAGACCAAGGCGGATACCGAATTCCTGGCGCGGGAACTGGCCGCGCTGCGGCTGGCGGTGGGCGAGGTGGCCACCCGTGACTATCTGAGGCGGGAACTGGACGAGATCCGCGACGCACTCGATCGGCTCGAGACCGCGGCCGGGGTGGGTCCGACGCGCCCGGAAAAATCTGCGAAGCCGAAACGCAAGAAAACCTCCGGTCACAAGCCGGTTACGGGCTCGGTTTCATCGCCTGTCGCGGACGATTGACCGGAAATCCACAATATGCTCCTGACCGGTAGGTAACCTGGATCACGTTGTCCCGAGCGTGCCGTCCGGGAATGTCCGAGACGGCCGCTCACCTGTGACATAGAGGAATGGTGGAGCCGAATGCGGATACCTACCCCTGTGGCAATGTCGGCTCTGGTCATGATGGGCCTGGTAGCAAGCGGTTCGGCCGCCCACACCACCTTGTCCTCGACTCCCCCGGAGGCTCCCGGGGCTCGACTCGCCGCCGATTCCGGTCACCTCGGTGACCCGGGTGTTACCACCGATGCACCACTGCCCCAGACACTCGGAATGTTACCGGTCGAGCGCTCGACGCCGCGGAAACTTCGCGCACTCAGCCCCTCCCCGGCCGATGGGATCCCGCCGTTCGGTGGCATCGTCCCGCTGCAGACCATCAACCTGCCTCATGGCGTCGGCGCCCTGGGTATTCCGGAGATCGTGCTGGCGGCCTATCGCAATGCCGAACTGGCACTGCAGTCCTCGACACCCGGTTGCGGCGTCACCTGGAACCTGCTCGCCGGGATCGGCCGGATCGAATCCGGGCACGCGAGCAACGGGCGCACAGATATCGCCGGCACCACCAACCCGCCCATCCTCGGTCCCGCACTGGACGGCTCGCTGCCCGGTAACGAGGTGATCCGCGCGGCCGACGGCGGCTACGTCCGGGCGCTGGGACCCATGCAGTTCCTGCCGAGCACCTGGTCGCGCTACGCCGCCGACGGGAATGCCGACGGCCGTGCCGATCCGCACAATGTCTTCGACGCGGCGCTGGGCGCCGGAAAGTATCTGTGCTCGGGTGGTCTGAATCTGCGCGACCCGCAGCAGGAATTGCGGGCGGTGCTGCGCTACAACAACTCGATGTCGTATGCGGCCAATGTGCTGAGCTGGTCGGCGGCCTATCGGACCGGTGGGCGTCCGGCCCCGGTCACCATCTCCCCCGATCTGGTCCCGCCGGGAAGCACGCCCGAATTCCCACCCGGCCCAACGGATCTCCTGGCCGCGCAGACCGATACCCGGGTCCCGCCGCCCCCACCGTCGCTGCCGGTGCAGACGCCCCGGCCCGAACCGATGATCCGGATTCCGGGCCTGCCGCCGATCCCCTGCGGACTGCTGTGCCCGCCCGCGCCGGGAGCCCCGAAGGTCGGCGAGGCGCTGCCCGATCCGGCTCCGGTGGTTCCGGATCCGCCGACCGGACAGACCACCCCGGAGACACCGGGCGCACCGGCCGAATCCGCGCCGGCCGCACCGGCTCCCGCCGAGAACCAGAACCCACCTGTCCCCGCACCTGCACCTGCACCTGCGGCGCCGCCGTCGATCACCCTTCCAGGCGGGATCGTCATCCCGCTCCCGATCGCCGTGGCCCCGGCTCCCACCGCGGCGGCTCCGGCACCCGCGGATACCGCCCCGGCGGCTCCCGCCGCAACGGCCCCGGCCGCTGCGGCCGAACCCGCCCCGCCCGCCTGACCAGACGATTCCGGCTCGGGCGTACTGCTCCCACCCGCGCCCGCGACCGGGTCCGGTCGGCGACCGGACCCGGTCGCGGGCGCGGTCTCCGGCCGCGGGCGGACCGAGTTGCCAAGCGGCACCGGAACTTCCTCCCTTCCCACGCCGACCGAAATAATGGTCACGGAGGAGTAACAAAGTGATCTCGGATGCGGTATCCTCGACGCAACAGGTCACGGAGCGGCAACGAACCACCATGTGACCGCAGGCTGTGCGTTGAGATGAAGGGCTTGAGTACGTGGGGCGTCACCGTAAACAGCAACCTGCCACCGTTTCCCGCAGCTCGGTGATCGCACTCACCGGGCTGGTCCCGGCCGGTGTAGTGGCCACCAACGCCGCCGCGGCGGTGGCCACCGATCCCACCGCGGCGTCGGTGGCGATGCAGGTCTCGGCCCTCAGCGCCGATCCCGCGCGGCCCGCCGCCGGCGCGGCGATCGACCCCTACGCCGTGCATGCCATGGCGAAACAATCCCCCGAGGCGCGGGTCGAGGTGAAATCGGTCGCGCTGGATCCGAACCGCCCTCGTAACGATCTGCCCGTCGCGTCGTCGGGTATCCCTGGTATCGCCGAGGCCGCCTATATCGGCGCCGCGCAGATCCTGGCCGACGAGAACCCCGACTGCAATATGCCGTGGACCATGCTGGCCGGGATCGGCCGGGTGGAATCCACCCATCTGAACAACGGCCGGGCCGACGCCGACGGTAACGCCCTCGCCCCGGTGTTCGGCCCGGTTCTGGACGGCAGCCTGTCGGGCAACAATGTCATCCACGATTCCGACAGCGGCGTGCTCGACGGGTTCAGCGGCTACGACCGCGCGGTCGGCCCCATGCAGTTCCTGCCGGAGACCTGGACCAGTTTCGCCGCCGACGGCAACCGCGACGGTATATCCGATCCGCAGAACTACTACGACGCGACACTGACCGCCGGCAAGTACCTGTGCTCGGGCGGACTGGATATGCGCGATCCCACCCAGCAGACCAGGGCGATCCTGCGCTACAACAACTCGATGGCGTATGTGGCGAACGTGATGGCCTGGGAACAGTCGTACCAGACAGGTATCGCACCACGGCCCGCGGAACTTCCCAAGATCTGACGGCACTACCATCGGCACTATGCCAGTGGTAACGGAAGCGGACGTGCGGGGCGCCCTCGCAAAGGTCGACGACCCGGAGATCCGCAAACCGATCACCGAACTGGGCATGGTGAAGGGCATCCGGATCGAACCGGACGGCAATGTGCATGTCGACGTCTACCTCACCACGGCCGGTTGCCCGTTGCGCACCGAGATAACCCAGCGGGTCAGTACGGCGGTCGCCGATGTACCCGGTGTGGGCGTGGTATCGGTCGATCTCGATGTGATGAGCGACGAACAGCGCACCGAACTGCGCAAACAGTTGCGCGGCGATTCCGCCGATCCCGTCATCCCCTTCGCCCAGCCCGGTTCGCTGACCCGTGTGTACGCGGTCGCCTCCGGGAAGGGCGGTGTGGGGAAATCGAGCGTGACGGTGAACCTGGCCGCCGCGCTCGCCGAGCGTGGACTGTCGGTCGGTGTGCTCGACGCCGATATCTACGGCCATTCCATCCCCCGCATGCTCGGTACCGATGCCCGGCCGACCCAGGTCGAGCGGATGATCATGCCCCCTGTCGCGCACGACGTGAAGATGATCTCGATCGCGCAGTTCACCAAGGGCAATACCCCGGTGGTATGGCGCGGTCCCATGCTGCACCGCGCCTTGCAGCAGTTCCTCGCGGATGTGTTCTGGGGCGATCTGGACGTCCTGCTGCTGGATCTGCCGCCCGGCACCGGCGATGTAGCGATCTCGATCGCCCAGCTGATCCCGAACGCGGAGATCCTGGTCGTCACCACCCCGCAGATCGCGGCCGCCGAGGTCGCCGAACGCGCGGGTGCCATCGCCCTGCAGACGCGGCAGCGGATCGCCGGTGTGGTGGAGAACATGTCCTGGCTGGATCTCCCGGACGGCAGCCGGATGGAGCTGTACGGGTCCGGCGGCGGTCAGGTGGTGGCCGATCGGCTCACCCGCGCGGTCGGCGCGGAGGTGCCGCTGCTGGGCCAGATCCCGATCGAACAGGCACTGCGCGAAGCCGGCGATGCGGGCACCCCCATCGTGCTGAAGGATCCGGAGAGTCCGTCCGCCGTCGCGCTGCGTGGCGTGGCGGATAAACTCGCGATCCGCCGTCGGGGCCTGGCCGGTATGTCGCTCGGTATCGACACCACCCGCCATCTCTGAGCACACATAGACTCGATCCATGCTCACCCTGCTGCTCTACGTACTGATCGTCGGTTTGGTGGCCGCAGTCCTGTTCCTCCTGGCCAGCGCCCTGTTCGGGCGGTCGGAGGAATTGGGTCCGCTACCCGAGGGCACCACGGCGACGGTCCTGCCGGTGGAGGGCATCAGCGGTGCGGATGTGCGCTCGTTGCGCTTCCAGCAGGTGGTCCGCGGTTACAAGGCCGGTGAGGTCGATTGGGCGCTGGCCCGGCTCGCCGCGCGTATCGACGAACTGCAGTGTCAGCTGGCCGAGGCACGCGCGGCCGGCGCGGCGCAGCACGCCCCGGAGCAGTCGTGACCGGGGCCGTGGCGGCCGATACGCTGGTGCGCTGCCCGTGGTCGGTGGAATCACAGCTCTATCGCGACTACCACGATCAGGAGTGGGGCCGGCCCCTCCACGGTGACGACGCGCTGTTCGAGCGCCTGTGCCTGGAGGCTTTCCAGTCGGGCCTGTCGTGGATCACGATCCTGCGCAAACGGCCTGCTTTCCGGGAGGCATTCGCCGGATTCGTCATCGACCGGGTCGCGGAGTTCGGTGACGCGGATCGTGAACGCCTGCTCACCGACGCCGCCATTGTGCGCAATCGCGCCAAAATAGACGCGTGTATCGCCAATGCGAAAGTCGCGCGCGACCTGGATATCGGTCTGGACGAATTGCTGTGGTCCTTTGCGCCGCCGTCACGGCCGCGTCCGGGCGCACTGCCCGATATTCCGGCCACGACACCCGAATCCATCGCACTGGCAAAAGAATTGAAGCGGCGCGGTTTCCGTTTCGTCGGACCGACCACCGCGTACGCGCTGATGCAGGCCACCGGCATGGTCGACGACCACCTGGCCGAATGCTGGGTCGATACCCGGCAGACCGCGATCGGCTGACCGATCACATTTGGACGTCGAGTGTCCGTCATCTCATGCGATAGGGAAGAATAGATCGAGTGCGGTCCGTCGTCTCAACCGGCGGACCGCCCGGTTGGTGACAACTGGAGTTCCGAGCAAGTGCGCAGCATACAGCGCAGATCTGGAGGGAGCAGAGGATGGCGGCCATGAAGCCCCGTACCGGGGACGGTCCCCTCGAGGCAACCAAGGAAGGCCGTGGGATCGTCATGCGGGTCCCACTCGAGGGTGGCGGGCGTCTGGTCGTAGAACTCACACCGGACGAAGCCGCGGCACTGGGTGACGAATTGAAGAGTGTCACCAGCTAGACAGGTAGCCGAACAATCGGCGCTCGCCGCGGTCGCCGAGGTACTGAGCTGCCCCGAATGCGACCGCGGCCTGTCGCCCGCGGAGAGGGCACTGCGCTGCGCCCGCGGGCACAGTTTCGATATCGCCCGGCAGGGTTATATCAGCCTGCTCACCGGTGCGGCCGGCAAACTGACCGGTGATTCCGCCACCATGCTCGACGCGCGGACCGCTTTTCAGGGTGCCGGATATTTCTCCCCGATCGCCGACGCGATCGCGGCAGCCGCAGGAGCCGGGCACGACCCCGGCACCGGCGGGATCATCGCGGATATCGGTGCGGGTACCGGCTACTATCTGGCGCGCGTCCTCGACGCCTACCCGGCGGTCCGCGGTATCGGATTGGATATCGCCAAATCGGCCGGGCGCCGCTGCGCCCGCGCCCATCCTCGCGCGGCGGCGGTGGTGGCCGATGCCTGGCGCGGTCTGCCGATCCGCGACCACACACTCACGGCCGCGCTGTCGGTATTCGCCCCGCGCAACCCCGACGCTGTATCCCGGGTACTGGCTCCCGGCGGGCGCTATATCGTCGTCACCCCCACCGTCTCCCATCTCGCCGAGCTCATCGAACCGATCGGCATGGTCACCGTCGATCCGGAGAAGGACCGCCGTCTCGCCGAAGCCATGGCCGGGCGGTTCACCCGCACGGAGCAGCGGCGGATCGAATACGTGATGACCCTGCCCCACACCGATATCGCGAATCTGGTGGCGATGGGCCCGTCCGCACACCACGCGGACGCGACCGCGGAACGGATCGCCCGCCTACCGGAGCCCTTCGAGGTCACCGCGTCGGTCACCGTGGGGACCTACCTCACCACCTGACCTCACCGAGCGCGGACCGCCACGGTGAGAACAGGGCAATCGTGCTGGCACACAGAGCAATCCACTCGCGACATCGACCTGATCGCCGGGTAACACCGTCCTGATGTCCTTGACGTATGCGGATACCGACCTTCGGCAAGCGGAAAGACACCACCACTACCAGCATCTACGAGCAGATCGGCGGCCACGAGGCGCTCGAAGCGGTTGTCGCCGATTTCTACACCCGGGTCCTCGCCGACCAGGAGCTGGCCGGTTTCTTCAGCGGGACGAATATGTCCCGGCTCCGAGGTAAACAGGTCGAATTCTTCGCCGCCGCACTGGGCGGCCCTGAACCCTATACGGGCGCGCCGATGAAACAGGTGCATCAGGGTCGCGGGATCACCCTGCATCATTTCGGTCTGGTGGCCGGTCATCTGACGGATTCGCTGACAGCGGCCGGTGTAGGAGACGAGACCGTCGCCCAGATCATCGCGGCCGTCGCCCCGCTCGCCGACGATATCGCCTCGGGTTCGTCCTCGGCTTGACCGCCGGTGACGGGCTCACCGTTTACAGACGGTGTGGTACACGGCCATGGTCTGCTCGGCGATCCGGTACCAGTCGAACTCGGCCCGCGCGCGTCGGCGGCCGGCCGCGCCGAGTTCGGCCGCCGACGCCCGGTCCAGTGCCAGCTCGTTGATCGCGGCCGCCAGTCCGTCCTCATACGTCCCGGTTTCCCCCGCCTCGTAATGCACCAGCCGGCCGGTCCGGCCGTCTGCGACCACCTCGGGTATCCCACCCACATCCGAGGCGATCACCGCCGTCGAACAGGCCATGGCCTCGAGGTTCACGATCCCCAGTGGTTCGTAGACCGACGGGCAGACGAATACGGCGGCGGCCGCCAGCAGCTGCCGGATCTGTTCGGTGGGCAGCATTTCCCGGACCCAGAACACATTGCCCCGGCGGTGGTGCAAGTCGGCCACGGCACCGGCCACCTCCGCCTCCAGCGCCGGGGTGTCCGGGGCGCCCGCACACAGGACGAGCTGGATCGCCGGATCGATGGCGTGCGCGGCCGCCAAGAGATGGCCGACGCCCTTCTGCCGGGTGATCCGCCCGACGAACACGGCCAGCGGCCGATCGGCCCGCACGCCGAGTTCGTCGAGGATCCGGCGGCTACCCGGTTCCGGCGGGCCGGGATGCCAGACATCGGCATCTATCCCGTTGCGCACCACCTGCACCCGCGTCGGATCGAGCGCGGGATAGGCGTCCAGGACATCACGGCGCATCCAGTCGCTCACCGCGATCACGGCGTCGGCGTGTTCGAGCGCGTTACGTTCCGACCAGGACGACAGCCGGTATCCGCCGCCCAGCTGTTCGGCCTTCCACGGCCGGCGCGGCTCCAACGAATGGGTCGTGACCACATGGGGAATCCCGTACAGCGTGGCGGCCAGATGACCTGCCAGCCCCGAGTACCAGGTATGCGAATGAACCACGTCCACCGCGCCGACCGCATCGGCCATCCGCAGCTGCGCCGACATCATCCGCAGGGCGGGATTGGCGCCGGCCAGGGCCGGATCGGGATCGTGCACCCGGGCCCCGTCACGGGGGACCCCCATACAGTGCACGGTCACCGCGCTCATCCGCCGCAACCGCGCCACCAGTTCGGTGACGTGTACGCCCGCACCCCCGTAGACCTCGGGTGGAAACTCTCGGGTCAGCATGGCGACCCGTAGCTCATCGGCTGCGGACAACTCGGCCGCACCGCTGGAACCGGAACTCACGGATTCACGGTAGCCGCCGAGCGGTCGATGCCCGCCGACCACCTCGTTCGGTAGTTTGGCACTGTGAGGAGCCAGCCGCACGTACTAGGAATCGTGCTCGCCGGTGGCGAGGGCAAGCGACTCTTTCCGCTGACCGCCGACCGGGCCAAGCCGGCCGTCCCCTTCGGGGGTGCCTATCGCCTCATCGACTTCGTACTCAGCAATCTCGTCAATGCCGGTTTCCTCCGGATCTGCGTGCTCACCCAATACAAATCGCATTCGCTGGACCGGCATATCTCGCAGACCTGGCGGCTCTCCGGATTCGCCGGTGAATACATCACGCCGGTTCCCGCGCAGCAGCGGCTCGGCCCGCGCTGGTACACCGGCAGCGCCGACGCGATCATGCAATCGCTGAATCTCATCTACGACGAGGACCCCGACTACATCGTCGTATTCGGCGCCGACCACGTCTACCGGATGGACCCGGAGCAGATGGTGGCCAGTCATATCGATTCCGGCGCCGGCGTCACCGTGGCCGGTATCCGGGTACCGCGCAGCGAGGCGGGCGCTTTCGGGTGTATCGATTCCGACGAGTCCGGCCGCATAATCGGTTTCCTGGAGAAACCGACGCATCCGCCGGGAATCCCCGACGACCCGAATTCGACCTTCGCCTCGATGGGCAACTATGTGTTCACCACCAAAGTGCTGGTGGATTCGATCAAGGCCGATGCCGAGGATTCCGATTCCGACCACGATATGGGCGGCGACATCATTCCGAGTCTGGTCTCGGCGAGTCAGGCCGCGGTCTACGATTTCGCCGACAACGAGGTGCCCGGCGCCACCGACCGCGACCGCGGCTACTGGCGCGATGTCGGCACCATCGACGCCTTCTACGAAGCGCATATGGATCTGGTGTCGGTGAATCCGGTGTTCAACCTCTACAACCGGCACTGGCCCATCCGGGGCGCCGCCGAAAATCTCCCGCCGGCGAAATTCGCGCAGGGCGGCCTGGCCCAGGAATCCATTATCGGAGCGGGCAGTATCCTGTCCGCGGCGACCGTGCGCAATTCGGTACTCAGCGCCAATGTGATGGTGGACGACGGCGCCACGGTCGAGGGCAGTGTGCTGATGCCCGGCGTCCGGATCGGGCGCGGCGCGGTCGTGCGGCGCGCGATCCTGGACAAGAACGTCATGGTCTCCGAGGGCGAGATCATCGGAGTGGATCTGGAGCGCGACCGCTCCCGCTTCGCGATCAGCAACGGCGGGGTGGTCACCGTCGGCAAGGGCACCTGGGTCTGACCGCACCCGGCACGAATGCGCCCTCTCCCCGGAAGGAAGAGGGCGCACCGCCCTTCGTGGTTTGCTCAGCGCACGTCGCGGCCCCGCACACCGGCGAGCCCGGCCGCGAGCAGTACCGCGGCGATCACCGTCACCGCGATCACCGGAGTCGCGGTGAACTCCGAGCCCGGCACCTTCGGTGCGTGACTGAACGGCTCCAGATCGCGGAACCACTGCGGGGCGCCGGAGAACGAACCGAGCAGGAAAACAGCGATCGTGGCCGTCAGCAGACCCCACGCCACCGGCGTCCAGCGCGGAACGAGCCCGAACAGCGCCAGGGTCGCACCGGCGAAGAACCAGATCGCCGGCAGCTGGACCAGTGCCGCGGCGACCACGCCGGGCAATTCCCCGCCGATATCGCCCTTGGCGATGCCGTAGGCCACGCCCCCGAGCAAACCGGCGGTCAGCATGATCACCACGGGCCCGCCGAGAGCGAACATCAGGTGGGTGGCGGCCCAGCGCAGCCGGCCGACAGCACCGCTGAGCACCGATTCGGCCTGGTGGCCGTTCTCCTCACTGAACAGCCGCAGCGTCGCCGAGACGGCGTAGGCCGCGCCCGCGATCCCGAGCATGGTGAAGGCGTAGGAGATGAACGAATCCTCGATCGAGTCGGAGCCCCCCATCCGGGTGATCATATCGCGCAGCGTCTCGTTCTCGGCGAAACTGTCCCCGATACCCGCCACCACACTGCCGATCACCAGGCCGTACAGCCCGACGCCGATCGTCCAGGCCAGCAGGGTACCGCGCTGCAGATGGACGGCCAGCCCGAATGGTCCGGCCAGGTCCGGCCCCGCCTGTGCGGCGCCCGATCGTTCCGCGATGAGTCCCGCACCGACATCGCGGCGACGCAGTAGCGCGTATGCGGCGGTCACCAGCACCACCACCAGCACCAGGTGCAGGACCAGCACCCACCAGCGGTCGCCGGCGTACGGACGCACCTGTAGCGACCAGCCCTGCGGGGACAACCACGTCAGCGGACTCACCGCGCCCGCCCCCGCGCCAGCGTCACCGACCGCCCGGAGGGTGAAGGTGGCCGCGAGTACCGCGAAGGCCAACCCGCGGGCCAGCCGGGCCCCGGTGCAGACCTGCGCCGTCACCGCGGCCACGGCCGCGAACACCGCGCCGGACCCGGCCAGCGCGAGCCCGAAGGCCAGCGAGCCGCTCGCCGGGACATCGGCCGCCGTCAGACTCACCGCGCCGAGCAGACCCGTGAGCAACGATCCGCCCACCGCCAGCGTCAGCGCGGCGGTCAGGTTCGCGTAGCGACCGACGGACGTGGAGGCCAGGATCTCGCTGCGACCCGTCTCCTCCTCGGCCCTGGTGTGCCGGATGATCGTGAGGATGGTGGCCACCGCGATCAGCGTGTGGAACATCCCCGCTTTCCAGATACCCACCGCGCCGATCGAGGTGTTGTAGATCGGCCCGTACATGGCCAGCTGCGCGGGACTGGACAGGATGGTGGCCGCGAACGAAGCCCGATCGGCCGCGGTGGGGTACACCGATTCGATACTGGCCACATAGACCCCACCCAGTGGCAGGGACAGCAGCAGAATCCACAGCGGCGCCACGATCCGGTCGCGACGCAGGTACAGCCGCAGCAAGCGGGTGGTGCCGGTGAATCCGGTGCGAATCGGCCGGTGATCGAGCACGCTGTGCCGTGCTCCGGCGACGGCGGTCGTCATTTCCGCGCCTCTTCCAGTTCGCCGGCCTCCCGGCCGTTGGTCGAGTAGTGACGCATGAACAGCTCTTCCAGGGTGGGCGGCCGGCTGGTCAGACTGCTGACCCCGGTATCGCCGAGCACGCGGATGAGTTCGGCGAGATGTTCGCCGTCGACCTGGCAGCGCAGGGTGTGATCGTCCATGCTGAAATCGGCCACGCCGGGGATGGCCGCGATATCACCGGGGTCGCCGGTCAGTTCCGCGGTGATGGAGGTGCGGCTCAGATGCCGCATCGACGCGAGTGTCCCGCTCTCCACTGCGCGCCCGGACCGGATGATGGTGACCCGTTCGCACAGGGCTTCCACCTCCGACAGGATATGGCTGGACAGCAGGACGGTCGCACCCCGCTCGGCCGCCTCGGCGACGCATTCCCGGAACACCTGCTCCATCAACGGGTCCAGACCCGAGGTCGGCTCGTCGAGCAGTAGCAGCCGGGCGTGCGAGGAGAAGGCGGAGACCAAGGCGACCTTCTGCCGGTTGCCCTTGGAGTAGGTGCGCGCCTTCTTCCGCGGATCGAGCTCGTAGCGTTCGATCAGCTCGGCCCGGCGCGCGGTATCGAGACCGCCGCGCATCGACGCCAGCAGATCGATGGTCTCGCCACCGGACAGCGACGGCCACAGGGTCACATCGCCGGGAACGTAGGCGATCTCCCGGTGCAGTGCCACCGCATCGGCCCAGGGGTCGCGTCCGAGCATCCGCACCTCACCGGAGGTGCGCGCCAGCAAACCGAGCAGGACCCGGATGGTCGTGGACTTACCGGCACCGTTGGGGCCCAGGAATCCGTGGACTTCGCCCTCGGACACTTCCAGGTCGAGCCCGTCCAGTGCCCGGACCTTCCCGAAGTGTTTGTGCAGATCCCGGATCCGAATTGCCGAAATCATCGTGTCTCCTTGTGGGACAGAGAGATAGAGCGTGGATGGAGATAGTTCGCAGACGCGGCGGATCGGACGCCGCGCCGGCTCAGTTCGCGTTACCGGCAGTCGGTGCCGGTAACGGCGTTTCTGGTGGATGCGGTATGGACGCTTCGGGTGATCCGGCGGCGTCACCGCTGGTGGCGTCCGGGGTATCGGACTGCGGACGCGCCTCGGTTCCGGTGGCACCGCCGGCGCGACTCGCCGCGTCGGCCAGCAGGGTTTCCAGCATCGTCGAATCGGGGAGCAGGCCCTCGGTCATGACCTCCACCGCGGGCAGCAACATCTGGTCGCCGTACTCCCGGAGGGCCTGCCGGTAATCGACGGCGCCCGAAGGGCCGGCGTGCATCTGGATGAACAGCAGCATGCCGCCGCCGTTGGTGGTCGCGAGATAGCGCGCCATCGCCTTCAGATCCCGCGGTCTGCGTAGCGCGCCGGAGGCGACGCCCGCCTCGAGATACTGCTCCACATCCTCGACCATGTGCTCGAACAGCGACGCCGCGAGATCACCTCCGGCCTGGAAGCTACGCATTATGTAGGCGATGAACGGGGCGAACTCCTCGATCTCGGCCAGCTGTTGCAGTGTATTGCCCGGCGACGGCCGGTTCATATAACTCATCTTCGATTCGCGGATGACTGCGCGCACATGATCGTCGCATTCGCGCCGCAGTCCCTCCTTCGAACCGAAATGGTGGTTGACCAGCCCCGGCGACACTCCTGCCGCAGCGGCGATAGCACGTACGCCGACCCCGAACCCCTCCTCCCCGAACAGGACGAGGGCCGCATCGCGAATGCGGGCCCGCGTGTTCAGATCATCGCTTGAACGCATGTTCAGTACGTTAAACACTTGTTCAACCGTGATGCAAGAGGTGACCCCGTAGAGATTCCGTAAAGAGAGTTCAGCGCCGGGCGATCACATCGAGCGGCCACCGGAAAAGGCGAGGCCGGCGCACAGGTGATCTCAAGATTATGTGATTTACATCACACAAGAGAGGAGAGGTAGATCGACAGGCCGCTCAGAGCCGGACGGCCGGGACCGGCCCAGGACCCCGGGCTACCCCTTCGAAGCGCAGAGCAGCCCATCTCCGAGCGGGATGAGAACGCTGGTCAGACCGGGATCCTCGGCCACGTACCGGGTGGCCGAACGTACCGCCTGGGTCGCCGCGTCACGATTGGCCGGATCGGGGACCCGGCCGCCGAGCAGGGCATTGTGCAGCAGTACGGCACCGCCCGCACGCAGCAACCGCACCGCTTCGGCGATGTACTGCGGGTGCTCGATCGGCGAGGCATCGAGAAAAACCAGGTCGTAGGCCCCATCGGCCAGTCGCGGCAGTACATCCAACGCGCGCCCGTTGATCAGCCTGGTACGAGCGAGGGGGATATCGGCGCCACGGAAGGATTCTTTGGCGGCCCGCTGATGTTCGGGCTCGGAATCGATAGTGGTCAACGTGCCGTCCTCGCGCATCCCGTCGAGCAGCCACAGCCCGCTGACCCCGGCACCGGTCCCCACCTCGACCACCGCCCGCGCGTCCAGCAATTGCGCGTACATGCTCAGCAGAGCCCCGACCGACGGCGGCACCGGAGCCACTCCCAGCTCGGTGGCCCGTTCGCGGGCGCTGACGAGTACCTCGTCCTCGACGACGGATTCCTCCACGTAGGCGAGATTGAGCTCCAGGTTCGATGCCACGCCCAAGAGGCTATGCCAAACGCGGCAATGCCGGTCGCAACATTCTCAGGTGTCCCTCAGGATCCCCATATCCGGCCCACACCGGGAGACGGAAGAGTGAGGGTTACGCAAGATCAGCCGACCGAACGCGCAGGAACGGGAACAACAGAGCACCGATCCACCGTTGTAACCCATGAACAACGGCCCGAACAACGGGCCGCATATTCGATCCTACGCCTCGGTCCCGATCAGGAGGTCGTCACCATCCACATGGTCGATGCGGCACGCGAGTCCGCCACCTTGCCCGAACTGCCCCGGGCCCGCCGTTCGGCGACGCGGGCCGGCCACGGCCTGCCCGGGCCGGACGAATTCGGCCCTCGGCCGTTTACAGGGCCGGACTCGGAGGTAGCCGCACACCACGACCCGGTGACCAAGGATCCCGCTCCGCCGGACGCCCTGATGGAGGTGCCCGATATGTCCAGTACCGACGAGCGAGTCGAGGAATACGACGTCGTACAGGCTGTGCAGGCCGCAACAGCCGACGCGTCGTCCGAACTCGACAGCATGCTGCCGCTCACCGGCACCGCCGCCTTCGATGCCACCGGCGACCGAACCGTCATGCCGACCTGGGACGAACTGGTCCGCGAACACGCCGACCGGGTCTACCGGCTGGCCTATCGCCTCTCCGGCGACGCCCAGGACGCCGAGGACCTCACCCAGGAAACCTTCATCCGGGTCTTCCGGTCGCTGTCGAACTATCAGCCCGGCACATTCGAGGGCTGGCTGCACCGCATCACCACCAACCTCTTCCTGGACATGGTCCGGCGGCGCAGCCGCATCCGGATGGAGGCGTTACCGGAGGACTACGACCGGGTTCCCGCCGACGGACCCGGGCCCGAGCAGGTCTTCCACGATGCCAGGCTCGATCCGGATCTACAGTCCGCGCTGGATTCGCTGGCACCGGAGTTCCGCGCCGCGGTCGTGCTCTGCGATATCGAGGGCCTGTCCTACGAGGAGATCGGCGCCACGCTCGGCGTGAAACTGGGCACGGTGCGCAGCCGTATCCATCGCGGTCGGCAGGCACTGCGCGAGTATCTTGCGCATAATGGAGTCCAGGAGCGTTTCGCCGCCGAGGCGAGCTTCGGGTGATCCTGCGATCATGACGCCGGGATCACAGCAGTTTGTGATACCGGTCGGGAAGGATGGGCAGCGAATGAGTGGCGACTCCGAAACGCCCGGTCGTCGTTCCCCGCAGTTCCACTCCACCGAACACCTGGCGAGCGAGGCAGTCGCCGCCTATGTCGATGGCGAACTGCGGATGAATCCCTATCTGCGTGCGGCCCAGCATCTTTCGGTGTGTCCGGAATGCGCGGCCGAGGTCGAGGCTCAGCAGCAGGCGCGGATCGCCCTGCGCCGCGCCTCCCAGGTCTCGATACCCACCGGCCTGCACGACAGTCTCTCCCGTATTCCACTGGCCGAACCGCCCAGCGGAGCACAATCGCGCAATTCTGCCGGAAATCCGCGTAACGAGGCGGTATTCGGCTTGGCCGGACAATCTTTCTCGGCAACCTTCGACAGCTTCCGGTGGTCGGTGTGGTGGCGCAAGTAGAGTTTGCCGCGTGAGTTCCGAACCGACGCAGAATTCCCCTGCCGATAACCCTGATTCGGCGGATGAAAACGGCACGACGACCGACAACGGCACTCTGCGGCCGCGCGAGGCGCCGGTGCTGGCCCCGCGGCCGGTCTATCGGCCCCATGTGGACTCACATACCGCGAACGCCTTCCGCCGTCCGGCGGGTCAATCCGGCTCCTTCGCCGCGCACGGCGCGCGCCAGGACGCCTCCTCCGCTTCGATCGCGCCCAAGGGGCCGCCCGGGGCGGTGCTGGCAGAGGCCTTCGGCCGCCCGCCCGGTTCCACCGAACTGCTGCAGCGCGACCCGGACGCCGATAGCGGCCACGAACCGGTGGCCGGCCCGGCCGACCCCTGGCGCGATCCGGAATCGGCGGCCCGCCTCGGCGCTCCTGCCGTCCCGACGCCCAGCGCCCGGGAACTCCCGCACACCGAGCAACTCTCCGCGCGTCAGGTGCTGTTCGGATCCCGGGTCGCACCCCGGGCACTGCTCGTTCTCGGTGCGATCGCGCTGGCGATCGGGCTGGTCGGTGGCCTGGTGGGCCGGTTGACCGCGGAGACCGCATCGACTCTGACCTCGCGCAAGGTCAGCCTCGAACAAACCGACAGCGAGCAGCCGCACGGCCCGATCGCCCAGGTAGCGGATGCGGTACTGCCGTCGGTGGTATCCATTCGCACCACGGTCGGCGAGAACGGTGCCACCGGTTCCGGAGTCGTCATCGACGGCAACGGCTACATCGTCACCAACAACCACGTCATCTCCATGGCGGCGCAGGACCAGTCCGGGCGGGCCCGGATCCAGATCACCTTCTCCGACGGCACCCGGGCCCCGGCGAATATCGTCGGCCGCGACCCCAAAACCGATCTCGCGGTACTCAAGGTAGATGTGAAAAATATCACGGTTGCGCAGCTCGGGAAGTCGGGTGACGTACAGGTCGGGGACGCGGTGCTGGCCGTCGGTTCCCCGCTGGGCCTGAGCAAAACGGTCACTTCCGGCATCGTCAGCGCGCTGCACCGCCCCGTGAAACTCGAAGGTGAGGGCAGCGATACCAAGGCGGTCATCGACGCCGTGCAGACCGACGCCTCGATCAACCCGGGCAATTCCGGTGGCGCTCTGGTGGATGCGGACGGCCGGGTCATCGGTATCAACACCGCGATCCGCAGTGAGAGCGGCGGTTCGGTGGGGCTCGGGTTCGCCATCCCGGTGGATCAGATGACCCAGGTCGCCCAGACTCTCATCCGCGACGGTTCGATCCACCACCCGATAATCGGGGTGAGCGCCCGCCAGAAGACTGTGGCCAACGAAGTCATGAGCGGTGCCGAGGTCGCCGATGTGGCACCGGGCAGCCCGGCCGCGAACGCCGGCATCGTCGAGGGCGATGTGATCGTCCGGATCGATGATCGTGAAGTCACCAATCCCGACGAGCTCGTCGTGGCGGTTCAAACGAACAAAATCGGACAGACGGTGAACGTGCAGCTCATCCGGGAAGGCCGGCAGGTGGACATCCCGGTGACGCTGGCCTCCGACTGACCCGCTGGTCGCGGCGCCGGGTAGCCTGTAGAGGTGTTCAGCAGTATCGGGTGGGGCGAGATGCTCGTGCTACTCGTCGCCGCCCTCGTGATCCTCGGCCCGGAGCGCCTACCCGGCGCCGCGCGGTGGACTGCGCGCAGTCTGCGCCAGATTCGCGATTACGCGACGGGCGCGACTTCGCAATTGCGGTCCGAGCTCGGTCCCGAATTCGAAGAGCTGCGTAAGCCACTCGCCGATCTTCAGGAATTACGTGGGATGTCGCCGCGTTCGGTAGTGACGAAACACCTTCTGAACGGCGATGATTCCCTTTTCCGGGATCTCGACGGTGCCCTACCGGACAGCAAGAATGTGCTGGGTACCCACAGCGGCATGCCAGATTACCCGAAGCACAAGTTGGATAAACCCTTGGAGCGCAACGAACGTCCCCCGATCGATACCGACGCCACCTGACCGTCAACCAGTCTAGACGCAGTTCAGCGACTCGCTGTCTAGACTTCGCACATGTCGGCCGATGACGTGGCGCGAATATTCGCGATCGAAGACAAAGTCGAGCGACTCAAGGCCGCCACCGAAGGTGTCGCAGCGGCTCAGCAGACCATCAACGAGCTCACCCGAATTCGGCGCGCGGTGATCCGGGAGTTACACGCCGAGGGGTGGACTTTCGCCAGAATCGGCGCCGCCGCCGGTCTTTCCCGCGCCCG
The DNA here is from genome assembly GCF_014645735.1 of Nocardia jinanensis. GTDB lineage: Bacteria > Actinomycetota > Actinomycetes > Mycobacteriales > Mycobacteriaceae > Nocardia > Nocardia jinanensis. The sequence continues at coordinate 43,490 of NZ_BMMH01000012.1, forward strand.
CATCCATCAGGTGAGCACACAGGGTCCGGCGCCCGAGGGATTGTTCTTCGGACACGGGCCGCTGACTCTGCTGGTCCCGGATACCCGAGCGGGCAGGCTGATCGGAGCACCGGACCCGGCGGCCGCGCCGCGGCTGGCCGAACAGCTACGGGACCTCGGCTTCGCGGTCACCATCGAACCCTTCCCGCCGGGACGCCCGATCGATCTGCTCCGCGACGGCCTGATCGTGCTCGGCGGCCCCGAACTCTCCCCCAGCCTACGGCATCTCATCGCCGCCGATCCCCGGCTACGCCGCGCGGTCGCCCGGCCCGGGGACGGCCGTCGCGGTATCGAGGATCGCGCCGCCCGGCGGATCTACCGGCCGGCCAGCCCGGAACCGCACGATATCGCCTACCTGGCACGGCTGCCGCGCCCGGACGGGCGCGGTTCGATCCTCGTTCTCGACGGATTGCACCCGCCCGGCTCGCTCGGCGCGGTCCGGCTGCTGGCCACCCGGCTGGCGACCCTGCACGAGCGCGCGGCCAATCGCCGCTTCTCGGTACTCGTCGGTGTCCGTTACGAACGCACCACCGGTGAGCCGGTGGACGCGGATCTGCTCACGCCGGTCTACCTTCACGAACCGGTGGATTCGCGCCCCCAGGCGGTACGCCAGCGACGCTGACCGCACCAGCGCACCGGAAACGGTGAAAGGCGGCGGCCGCTGTTTTCCGACACGCCGGAAACAGCAATAGCGACAGCGAATATTAGCTGGTCGAAGAATTGCTACCCTGTGCGCAGTAGGCCGATTACCTTTACCGCGACCGGTTGACCGGGGCCGGCCGTTCGATAGCCATAGAAATACTTTGTGCCATTCAGTGCATCGTGGCGATGTCCGGCTCCGAAGAGATAATTCGTGGAGGCGCAGGTGAATGCGTGGATCATCGTGGCGGTCGCCCTGGTCGCGGCGGGATTGCTGATTTCCGTGATCCTGTGGCTGCGCACTCCGGGTTCCGGCGAGAGCGAGTACGTGACCGTCGCTGAACTCCGAGCGCGTCTCGAACACGAGCAGGAACCCGACGACCAGGCCGAACATACCGACGAGCGGGAACAGCCGGAAACCGACGAATCCGCAGCGGAATCGGCGGAGACGAGTTCCACGACCGCTGTCACGCCCGAGGAACCCGCCGACCACGAACCCGGTGCGCGGCCCGCCGAGAAATCCACGACCGATACTCCCGGAGACGAACCCGAAATCCTCGGCCGCCCCACGCAGAAGGCCGCGGAAGAGCAGACCCCGGAGACAGAAGAACCCCCCTCCGGCGAAGCGGACCGGAACCACTGACCCTGTGTGCGCGGTGGCTCCGGCCCGGCGGCTCAAGCAGCCGCGACGTCCGGCCGGATGGTGTTCATCGGCGGCCGATCGACCAGATCCACCGCAGTGCTGTGCGGGGTGAACTCGTCGCCGATCAACGAGAACTGGGTCAGCGCGGCCCCCGAATCCGAGACGCCACTGCGGCCCAACACCGTACCCAGGATCTGCCGGCTCATCACACCGAGATCGGCCAGCGGCCGGTTGCGATGCGTACGAACCCCGAGATCGACCTGGCCGATCGCGCTCAGTCCCAGCCGATCGTAGGTATCGAGCAACAGCCCGATCTCCACCCCGTACCCCGGCGCGAACGGGACAGCCGTCAGCAGCTCCCTGGTCCCGGCGTACTCGCCACCCAGCGGCTGCAGTACCTGGGTCAGCCCGGGGCGCAGCGCGGCCAGCAGCGGACGCGCCACGAGTTCGGTCACCCGGCCGCCACCGTGCGCGTCCACCCCGCCGCCGTGCCGCAGCGGACGCCGGTAGTAGGCCTTCACGAGATGCAGATCAGGAGTGGTGAGCAGCGGGCCGAGCAGTTTCGGCACGAATTCCGGGTCCGGATCGATCAGATCGGAATCGACGAACGCCACCAGATCACCGCTGGTCACCGCCAGTGAACGCCACAGCACCTCCCCTTTGCCCGGGAAGGGCTCCAGCTCGGGCACCGCCTGCTCCCGGGTGATCACCTCGGCACCGGCCGCGCGGGCGCGGTCGGCGGTGGCGTCGGTGGATCCGGAATCCAGCACTATCAGTTCGTCCACGAGGGTGCCCAGCAGTGGACGAATGCTGGCCACCACATCGGCGACGGTTCTCTCTTCGTTCAGCGCGGGCAGCACCACCGATACGGTGCGGCCGGCCTTGGCGGCGACCAGCTCGGTCACCGACCAGTCAGGAGCGTCCCATGTATGGGTCGACGCCCAGTCGGGCTCGTGATGGGGAAATTTCATACGAGACCTCGCAGAGTTCGTACGGGGGGCCGGACACCCTGGATCGCGGCGATCATGTCCACGACGCGACGAGTCGCGGCGACCTCGTGCACACGGAAAACGCGAGCACCGGCCGCGGCCGACCATGCTGTTGCCGCCAATGTGCCCTCCAGCCGTTCGGAAAGTCCGACACCTAATGTCTCTCCGATGAAATCCTTGTTGCTCAGCGCCATCAAGACCGGCCACCCGCTTTTAACAAGAACGTCCGCTGCCCGCAACAGTTCGAGCCCGTGATAAGTGTTCTTCCCGAAATCATGGGTCGGATCGATGAGAATCGAATCGCGGCGCACCCCCGCCGCCGCGGCCCGCTCCGCTGCCCGGACCACCGTATCGGTGACCTCCGCCACCACATCGGCGTACCGCACCCGATGCGGCCGCGTTCGCGGCACCGCCCCACCGGTGTGACTGCAGACGATCCCGGCCCCGGTCTCGGCGGCCACCGGCACCAATTCCGGATCCGCGCCCGCCCAGGTGTCGTTGATCAGATCCGCACCCTCGGCAACTGCCGCCCGCGCGACCCCCGACCGCCAGGTATCGACACTGATCAGCAGATCGGGATACGCCTCCCGGATCGCCGCCACGAACGGCACCACCCGCCGCGACTCCTCCACCGCGTCCACATGTTCACCCGGCCCGGCCTTCACCCCGCCGATATCGACCAGGTCGGCGCCCTCGTCCACCGCGCGCGCCACGGCGGCCAACGCGGCCGAATCGCTGAAGGTCGCCCCGCGGTCGTAGAAGGAATCCGGGGTGCGATTGACGATGGCCATCACCAGTGCGCGATCCGTCGCGACGGTCCGGCCGCAGAGAGTCGGCGACGGCCGGACGGGCTCGAACATGAACCGAGTTTATGGCGTCGGCTCCGGCGCGCGGGTCGACCCCCCCGGGGAGGTCCCACCTCGCCTGTACCGCTGGGCCTCGCTCGATACCGCCCATCCCGTCAGACAGTGCCCCCGCTACCTGTCGAACCGCGGTTCAGCGCTTCGAAAGCCGCCGTCAGGTCGGGGGTGACCGTAACGCGGTCGAGGGCGTCCTGTGGGACGAAGCCACGGTCGTGGAGTTGGGCAAGCCAGGTGAACAGGCCGCTGTAGTGTCCACCAGGGTCCAGGATCGCCATGGGTTTGTCGTGCTGACCCAGATGGCCGCCGGTCCACGTTTCGAAGAATTCCTCGAGGGTGCCGATTCCACCTGGCAGCGTGAGAAAGGCGTCGGCGCGGTCCTCCATCACCTGTTTGCGTTGGCGCATGGTGTCGGTGACCACCAGTTCGTCGGAATCCACATCGGCCACTTCGCGATGGACCAGATGTTTCGGTATGACGCCGATCGTATTGGCGCCGCCGGCCCGGGCGGCGGTGGCCACCGCGCCCATCATGGAGACGTTTCCACCACCCGACACCAGTTGCCACCCGCGCCGGGCCACCTCGGTGCCGACCTCGGCCGCGAGTGCCAGGTGTTCGGGGTCGGTGGTGCCGGCCGAGCAGTACACGCAGAGCGCGAAAGGTCGCGGGGTCACCATTGGTCCTCCGTACCGACCTGCTCGACGGGGGCGCCGCCGGGCGCGTACTCCTGGATGACGCGCACCACGTCCTCGATCTCGTCGGTGACGTGCAGCAGGTCGATATCGCCCGGGGAGATACGGCCGTCGGCGGCCAGTGAGTTACGGATCCACTCCACCAGCGGGGCCCAGTACTTGCTGCCGAAGAGGATGATCGGAAACCGGGTGATCTTGCGGGTCTGCACCAGGGTGAGCGCCTCGAACAATTCGTCGAGGGTTCCGTATCCGCCGGGCATACAGACGAAGGCCTGCGAGTACTTCACGAACATGGTCTTGCGGACGAAGAAGTACCGGAAATTGATCCCCAGATCGACCCAGTCGTTGAGGCTCTGTTCGAACGGCAGCTCGATACCGAGCCCGATGGAGTAGCCGCCCGCTTCGGACGCCCCGCGGTTGGCGGCCTCCATCACACCGGGGCCGCCGCCGGTGATGACCGCGAATCCGGCGGTCGCCAGGGCCGCACCCAATTCCCGCGCGGCCTGGTACTCCGGGTTACCCGGGTCGGTACGCGCCGAACCGAACACACTCACCGCACGCGGGACCTCTGCCAGCGCGCCGAAGCCCTCGACGAATTCGGCCTGGATCCGCAGTACCCGCCACGGGTCGGTGTGTACCCAGTCGCTGTCGCTGCGCTGATCCAGCAGATGCTGGTCGGCGGTGGTGCCCCGCGGGGTCCGTTCCCGGCGGAACATGATGGGCCCGCGAAAACGGGTCTTGGGTTTGCCGGCCATCCCGGATTCGGCGGCGTCGGTTGACATGGCCGCAGTGTATTTGGCGCGCCGCCGGGCGCGAGGTCGAGGCCGTGTTTCCGGCGGCGCGGACAGTGCGTCCTGAGCCGCAGCGCCTAGGGCGAACCGGTGAGGTAGCGGCGCAGCATTTCGGTGACCGCGGTGATCTGTGCCAGCGGGACGTGCTCGTCGCGTTTGTGGGCGAGGTTGGGGTCGCCGGGGCCGAAGTTCACGGCGGGGATACCGCGGGCGGCGAAGCGGGAGACATCGGTCCACCCGTACTTGGCCCGGATTCCCGCCGAACCGTGCGCGCGCACCGTATCGACGAGGCCGCGGGCCGCGGGGGCCGTGAGCCCGGGCAGCGCGCCGGCCGCCGTATCGGTGACCTCGAATTCGAGCTCCAGCCCCGCGAACACCTCGCGCACATGGTCGATCGCCTGCTCCACCGACCGATCCGGGGCGAACCGGAAGTTCACCTCGACCTCGGCCTCGTCGGGCACCACATTGCCGGCGACCCCGCCTGCGATGCGGACCGCGGACAGTCCTTCGCGGTAGCGGCAACCGTCGATATCGACTTCTCGCGCGCGATATTCCGAAAGTCGCGTCAGCACCGGCGCCAGCCGGTGTACGGCGTTGTCGCCGAGCCAGGAGCGGGCCGAATGCGCGCGAACACCCGCGGTGCTCAACCGGACCCGCAGCGTCCCCTGACAGCCGGCCTCGATCCAGCCACCGGAGGGTTCGCCGAGAATCGCCAGATCGCCGTCCAGCCATTCCGGCACCTCCCGCTCGATGGCGGTGAGCCCGTTGAATTCGGCGGAGATCTCCTCGCAGTCGTAGAAGATCAAGGTCAGATCGTGGACCGGGTCGGCGACGGTGGCCGCGAGATGCAGGAACACCGCGTCACCCGATTTCATATCGACCGAACCGCAGCCGTACAAGACCTCGGCGCCGTTCTCGGTGGTGAACCGGCCCGGCACATTATCGGCGATCGGCACGGTATCGAGGTGCCCGGCCAGGACCACCCGGGTCGGCAGCCCGCGGTTCGTCCGCGCGAGCACCACATTGCCGCGGCGCAGCACTTCGAAACCACTGGTCTGGGTGCGTAGTGCCGTCTCCACGGCCGCGGTGATCGCGGCCTCGTCCCGGGAAACGCTCGGGATATCCACGAGAGCCGCGGTGAGTGCGATGGGGTCGGCGTGCAGGTCGAGTGTCACGGAGTACGAGCGTAGAGGGGCCCCACCGTTTCGGACCGCCGGTGGGTAGGCTTCGGTGTCGTGAGCACTCAGGGAGCATCCGCCATCGGCATCGCCAACGTGACCTCGGACGGGACCGTTCTGGACACCTGGTTTCCCGGCCCCGAGCTGGGCGAGTTCGGTGACACCGGCACCGAACGTCTCACCACGGCACCCGCCGGACTCGCCGAACTGGTGGGCCCGGACCAGGCGCGCGGCGTCGAGGTCGTCGCGGTGCGCACCACCATCGCCGATCTGTCCGCCGCCCCCGTGGACGCCCACGATGTCTATCTGCGGCTGCATCTGCTCTCCCACCGCCTGGTGCGGCCGCATCAGGTGAGCCTCGAGGGTCAGTTCGCCCTGCTCAGCAATGTGGTGTGGACGAACCACGGTCCGGCCGCGGTGGAGGGGTTCGAGATCACCCGCGCCAAACTGCGCGCGCGGGGACCGGTCACCGTGTACAGCATCGACAAGTTCCCGCGCATGGTCGACTACGTGGTCCCCTCCGGCGTCCGTATCGGTGACGCCGACCGGGTACGCCTGGGCGCGCATCTGGCGGCCGGAACCACCGTGATGCACGAGGGTTTCGTGAACTTCAACGCCGGCACCCTGGGTACCTCGATGGTCGAGGGCCGGATCTCGGCCGGCGTGGTCGTCGGCGACGGTTCCGATATCGGTGGCGGCTCGTCCACCATGGGCACCCTGTCCGGTGGCGGTACCACCGTCATCTCGATCGGTGAGCGGTCGCTGCTGGGCGCCAACTCGGGTCTGGGCATCCCGCTCGGCGACGACTGTGTGGTCGAAGCAGGCCTCTATCTCACCGCCGGCACCAAGGTCACCACCCCGGACGGCACCGTGGTGAAGGCGGCCGCGTTCAGCGGCAAGGACAATCTCCTCTTCCGTCGCAACTCGCGCACCGGCACTGTGGAGGTGGTGCCGCGCGCCGGCACCGGTATCGAGCTCAACGAAGCGCTGCACGCCCACAACTAGCAGCCGGGCACCCGGACCGTCCGGTTCCGCGCTTCCCGACAGCTCCCCTTAGAGCCCGAAGGCGAGGACCCGTGCGGGGTGGATACGGATCAGCTCGCTTTCGTCGGGGCCGATATAGGTGACGGTATCGGTCAGCGCATCGGCCGTACCCCGGATCTCCAGGCACCGGACCCGCCACGGCTGGACCGAGGCGATATCGTCGACCACGAACGCCACCCGGTTGTTGCCCGCGAGATTCCGGAACTTCCGGGACCGTCCCATATTCCAACCCGCGATATCGATGGTGCCCAGTTCGGGGTTGTAGCGGAATCCGACCGGATTGTTCTGCGGCGCCCCGTCCGGCGCGACAGTGGCCAACCGGCCGAGCCGTTGTCCGGCGAGGTAGTCGATATGTTCCCGGGTGAGCGTCGTGTTCATGATCAGAACGTATGACCTGAACACAGGTTGAGGTCAATGGTGATGGAGCCCCGCCTTGAAAGCCGGGCGAAAAACACCAGCACTCACCCCAGCTGTGTCTTTTGGACCTTGCCCATCGCGTTTCGCGGGAGAGAGTTCACGAAACGGATTTCCCGGGGCCGCTTGTGTACCGAGAGCTCGCCGGCCACATGGTCGATGAGTTCCTTTTCCGCCGGTGCCACGCCGCGCGGGACCACGAAGGCGACGATCCGCTGCCCGAGATCCGGATCGGCGAGGCCCACGACCGCCACCTCGGCGACAGCCGGGTGACCCAGCAATGAGGTTTCCACTTCCCCCGCGCCGATCCGGTAACCGCCGGATTTGATGAGGTCCACCGATTCGCGGCCGACTATCCGATGGAATCCGTCCGCGTCGATGGCGGCCACGTCTCCGGTGCGGAACCAGCCGTCTTCGGTCCAGCATTCGGCGGTGGCTTCCGGGCGGCCGTAATAGCCGTCGAAGAGCATCGGTCCGCGCACCTGGAGACCGCCGATACCGGAACCGTCGTGCGGCACCGGCTGTCCTGTTTCATCGCGGAGCCGGGTTTCGACGCCGTGCACCGGTATCCCGACCCAGCCGGGTCGCCGTTCGCCGTCGGCCCGGGCCGAGAGAGTGATCATGGTTTCGCTCATCCCGTACCGTTCGACCGGCCGGTGCCCGGTGAGTTCCGCGAGACGCTCGAAGACCGGTACCGGCAGCGGAGCGCTGCCGGAGATCAGCAGCCTCGCCGCGGCCAGTTCTTTCGCCGCGGCCGGATCCTCGGCGATCCGGGTCCACACCGTCGGTACGCCGAAGTACATGGTGCCCGGGGTCGCCGCGTAGTTCGCCGGGGTCGGTCTACCGGTGTGCACAAGTGGGCTACCGACCCGCAGCGGCCCGAGCAGTCCCAGGATCAGGCCGTGTACGTGGAACAGCGGCAGGCCGTGGACCAGCACATCGGCCGCGGTCCAGGACCATGCGTCGGCGAGCGCGTCGAGTCCGGCGGCGAGGGCACGGCGGCTCAGTACCACCCCTTTGGGAGCGCCGGTGGTACCGGAGGTGTAGAGCACGAAGGCCGGGGCGCCGGGATCGGGTTCGGGGTAGGTGTGCCAGGAGCGGGCGTGCAACCGCACCGGTACCACCGGTAGCGATGTGCCCTCGGGTGCTTCGCCCAACCACGCCTGGGCTCCGGAATCGGCGAGCATATGGTCGAGTTCGGCCGGCCCGGAATCGGGCGGTACCGGTACCACGGTGACACCGGCGATCAGGCATCCGATCACGGCGAGCACGGTCGCCGGTGTCGGCCGGGCCAGTACCGCGACCCTTTCGGCGCGGGCGACGCGTTCGGCCACCGAGGTGGCCGCACCGAGTAGATCACTGCGGGACAGCACCACGCCGTCGATGGTCACGGCATCCGGGATATCGGCGCCCGCCGCGACGGCGAGCGGGTCGAGGGAGCTGAGCAGGCGGTGGCCGTAGGACATGCGCCCAAACTACTGCCCCGGCCCGAGCCGGATACCCGGCCCCTGCCCGGGCCGGTCACGGAAATCCGCCGGTCGGACGCCGCTATTTCATTGCGCATCGATTCCGCACCCACTAGTGAAATTCCAGCGATTCAAATTGCCCTTCATCGTATGGGTGCCGGAATTCGCACGAGATCGGATTATTTTCGGCGCTACTTGACACATATGCGCTACGGCGAGAAGGTGAGGCGTCAGCTTTCTCGAGCACTCGGAACGGTTGTTTCCATGACCAGCTCTCCCCCCACCGGGCCGCCCGCACCCCGTTCTGCCGACGAATCGTCCGATTCCGCCGGTGTAGTGCACGAAGAGGAATTCGATTTCCGCCCGTATATCGACGGAGCCGCGATACTCGGTGCCGCCGCTAATGTCATCATGCAACTCGCCGCGCCCGGAGTCGGTTACGGAGTGCTGGAAAGCCCGGTCGACAGCGGAAAGCTGACCCTCCACCCGGTGAAACGCACTCGCACCACACTCACCTATCTGTCGGTCGCCCTGCTCGGCAGCCCCGGCGAACGGGCGGCCTACCGGAAAGCCGTGGACACTTCACATCGCCAGGTGCGCTCGAACGCCCAGAGCCCGGTGCGGTACAGCGCCTTCGACCGGGATCTCCAATTGTGGGTTGCCGCGTGCCTGTACTGGGGCGCACGCGATATCCGGGAGCGGATGCGTGGCCGGCCCGATCCCGAGCTCGAGGAGACGATCTACCGCCATTCCGCGCGTTTGGGTACGACACTCCAGGTGCCGCGGGAGTCGTGGCCCGCGAACCGGGCCGCCTTCGACCGCTACTGGACCGAAAACCTGGCCGCAACCAGGATCGATCCGCCGGTACGAGCCATGCTGAACGAAATCGTGGACCTGAAGATGTTTCCCCGCCCCGTCCAGATCCTCGGCGGCCGTTTCAACCGGTGGGTCACCGCCGGCCTGCTGCCCCCGCAGCTGCGCGCGGAAATGGGTATGGACTGGTCGACGGGCGACGAACGCAGATTCGGTCGCATACTGCGCGGATTGGGGCGTGTATCGGCGAAACTTCCGGTACCCCTGCGCAGTTTCCCGATCAACGCGTACCTGTTCGATTTCCGGATCCGCCGCCGATTCGGACTGAAACTCGTCTGAGTCGAATTCGCGAATATGAAATCAGCCCTGTTCGAAATCTCAGGAATCGACCACCTGGCCCGGCACGCGGAACGAGACCGCCACATGATCGCGCGCGTATTTGCGCACAGCGATATCGTCGTTCAGCGGGATGACCGTCTGCGGCGTCAGCGCCAGCGACAGCGCGGTCCGCGCGATCATCTCGGCCAGCGGCAGCGGATCGTAGGCCGGCAGTTTGCCTTCACCCTGGAGGCGGGTGATGAATTCGGCGACGTAATCGCGACCCAATTCGATGACCGGAGCACCCTTGGTCGTCAGATAGGGCAGCACGATTTCCGGTTCGGTGTTCAGCAGCCGGTCCAGCAGTTCGTTACCGCGCAAACCGGCGAGGAACGCGACGAACAGTTCCACGATCTGATCCTCGGCACCGGCGTCGCGCTCGATCTGCTGCTGAACCGCGGCATCGACACCCTCGATGAAATCGCGGGTCTGCGCCAGTCCGACCGCCTGGATCAAGTCCGATTTGCTGGAGAACCGCCGGTAGAGTGTGGCCAGCGAGAGGCCGCCACGCCGGGCCACCTCGACCATGCTCGTGCGTTTGATCCCGAAATCGAGAAACGCGTGCAGGGCCGCGGCCAGCACGGATTGATCTTGATCCCGGCGCGGTGTTCGCACCAGAGGCAACAATTGAGCCAGCGCACCCATCTCGGCACCTTTCCGCGCTCGGCGATGCAATGACGTTATAAGCATCGCACAATTGCACAAGCGGTTGACGCAAGATCGAGAGAATGAGATGGTTATCATATAATCTTCTCATAGGAAAGAGGTCACCGATGACCGCTCCCTGGCCCGCGCCGATGAGCGAACCCGAACCCCAGCGGCTGTACGCGCCGGACTTCGATGTGAACGACCACATCGTCGGAGTCACCGCCTTCCTCGGCGGCACCGCGAACGTCATCATGCAGCTGGGTCTGCGGCCGGTCGCCTACGGCGTGATGGAGAGCGACGTCAAAAGCGGCAACGTCATGGAGCACCCCTTCAAGCGGTTGCGCACCACCCTCACCTATCTCGCGGTCGCCATGCTGGGCACCGAGGAAGAACGCAATGCCTACCGGCTCGCGGTCAACACCTCCCACCGTCACATCCGCACCAAACCCACCAGCCCGGTCAAATACAACGCCTTCGACCCGAAACTCCAGGTCTGGGTCGCGGCCTGCCTCTACTTCGGATTCGTCGACCTCCTGGAAAAGGTCCAGGGCCCGATGGACGAAGCCACCGCCGACACCTTCTACGCCCACAGCATCCGGCTCGGCACCACACTGCAGGTTCGACCGGAGATGTGGCCGCCCAACCGGGCCGCGTTCTGGCAGTTCTGGGAAGAAAACCTGGACGCCCTGGAAATCGACGACACCACCCGCGCCTACTTCAACGACCTCATCGACCTGAAGATGGTGGCACGCCCGATCCAGTGGGTATCGGCGAAATTCCACCGCTTCGTCGTCACCGGCTGCCTCCCCCCACAGATCCGCGAAAAGATGCATCTGACCTGGACCGAAGGTAACCAGCGCTGGTTCGACCGCACCATGAAGATCATCGGATTCGGCCTCGAACTCCAGCCCCGGGTCCTACGCCAGTTCCCGATGAACTACTACCTGTGGGATATGCGCCGCCGCATGCGCAAAGGCAAACCCCTGGTGTGAGCTGTGTTTATTTGCGCCGCCTTCGGCGGCGCGGGGCGGGGCCCTATTAACCCCGGTTCTTCACTCCTTCGCTCAGTCGCTGCGCTCCTTCGCTACGTCGCTCCAGAACCGGGGCGGGCCCCGCCTATTGCGGTGGACCATCCGGAGTAGACGGGGAGGGTGGAGCGAAGGTGCGCCTCGAGCAACGTGGGTAGGCACGACTCTGCCGGGGCCCAATGGTCACCAACCCATGGATGGGGATTCTGATTCTGCGCGCGATCGGTCGCTGTGTTCCTTTGCCTCAGAACCGGGGCGGGCCCGGCACGAACGCTGACCATCCGGAGTAGCCGGAAGTGGGCGCGGAGGTGCGCCTCGAGCAGCCTGGGTAGGCCCACGACTCCGCCAGCGCTCAATGGTCACCGATCTACAGCCGACGACCGACCGCACGCGCTCAGGCGCTACGCTCCCTTGCCACGTCGCTACGGCACCGGGCGGGACCGAGGTCTCACTTGCCCTCAACGCCCGGCCAGCGCGCGGAGGAAGAAAGTCAGGTTCGCCGGCTTCTCCGCCAGCCTGCGCATGAGGTACCCGTACCACTGGCGACCGTAGGGCAGGTAGACCCGTACGAAATCGCCGCGGTCGGCCAGGCGGAGTTGTTCGTCGGTGCGGATGCCGTAGAGCATCTGGTATTCGAGGTCGCCGGGGCGGCGGCCGGTGATCGTCGCGAGGTCGGCCGCTGCCGCGAGCACCACCGGGTCGTGGGACGCCACCAGCGGCCGGCCCGCGCCGTGCATCAGGACTCGTAGGCAACGCAGGTAGGCGCGATCCACATCGACACGGCGTTGGTAGGCGACGGTTTCCGGCTCCCGGTAGGCCCCTTTGCACAGACGTACCCGGGCGCCCGCGTCGGCGAGATCACGGCAATCGTCCTCGCTGCGGTACAGGTACGCCTGGATCACGGTGCCCAGCCAGGGAAAGTCCGAGCGAACCTCCCGTGTCGCGGCGAGGGTGGCGGCGGTGGTGGTGTGGTCTTCGGCGTCCACGGTGACCCACACCCGGGCCTCGGCCGCCTTGATACACAGTGTGCGCAGATTCTCGGTGGCTATCGCCGGACCGTCGGACCCCAGCGCCTGACCCAGCGCGGACAGTTTGACCGATACCTCCAGCGGTGCGGCACCGGCGGGCACCTCCGTGGTGGGCAGCGCGGCGAGGTCGTTGATCAATGCCAGGTATTCGGCGACCGCGGCTTCGGCCTGTGCTCGGTCGGTGGTGTTCTCGCCGAGGAAATCGACGCTCACCGCACGCCCGCTCATGAGTAGCCTGCCCGCTGCCGCGACCAGATCCGCCCGGGCTTCTCCGGGTACGAAACGCTGCACCATCGCGGCGGTGGCCGGACTCGTGGTCAGAGTGCGTTTCACCCGGTCCGACCCGGCCGCGGCCAGGATCGCCGGGCGCAGCGGATTCACCGTGGCCCCCGGCCGGGGCGGTGACGCCCCACCACGACCGCATACTGTGCGCGGGGCCGGTAAGGGCCGCTCATTGCTGCTCCATATGCGGATACCGATGGTCGGTGTGCGGGATGAAGGTTTCCTTGAGGGTGCGCGGCGCCACCCAGCGCAGCAGGTTCAGTGGCGAACCCGCCTTGTCGTCGGTGCCCGAGGCGCGTGCCCCGCCGAACGGCTGCTGCCCCACCACCGCACCGGTCGGCTTGTCGTTGACATAGAAGTTGCCGGCCGCGAAACGCAACAGGTCGGCCGCTTCCGCCACAGCATGCCGGTCCTGGGCGAAGATCGCACCGGTGAGTGCGTACGGGGCGGCCGACTCCACCTCGGCCAGAATCGTCCGATATGCGTCGGGCTGGGAATCGTCGTACACGTGCACCGACAGGATCGGGCCGAAGTATTCGGTGGCGAACGATTCGTCGCGCGGGTCCTCGGCGAGCAGCACGGTGGGCCGGACGAACCAGCCCTCAGTATCGTCGTAGGTGCCGCCCACCGGCACCTCCACGCCCGCGGACCGCGCCCGTTCGATCGCACGCACGCTCTTGTCGTAGGCCCGCCGATCGATCACCGCGCCCCCGAAATTCGACAGATCCGCGATATCGCCGTAGTTCAGGCTCTCGGTGATCCCGAGGAAATCCTCACCCATCTCCCGCCACAGCGACCTCGGCAGATAGGCCCGCGAGGCGGCCGAACACTTCTGCCCCTGATATTCGAAGGCGCCGCGGATCAGCGCCGTACGCAACGCGGCTGGGTCCGCCGAAGGATGCGCGACGATGAAATCTTTGCCACCGGTCTCCCCGACCATCCGCGGATACCCGTGATAACGCCCGATCTCGGCCCCCACCCGACTCCACAGATACTGGAAAGTGGCGCCGGAGCCGGTGAAATGGATCCCGGCCAGGCGCGGGTCGGCCAATGCGACTTCGGAGAGTTCGCGCCCGTCGCCGGTGACCATATTGATCACACCGGGCGGCAGGCCGGCGGCCTCCAGCAGTTTCATCGTGTAGTAGGCGGCCAGCGTCTGGGTCGGCGCCGGTTTCCAGACCACGGTGTTGCCCATGAGCGCGGGCGCGGTGGGCAGATTGCCCGCGATCGCCGTGAAATTGAACGGGGTGATGGCGTAGACGAAGCCCTCCAGCGGGCGATAGTCGAGCCGATTCCACACCCCCGCGCTCGATTGCGGCTGCTGCGCCAGGATGCCGCGGGCGAAGGAGACATTGAACCGCCAGAAGTCGACGAGTTCGCACGGCGCGTCGATCTCGGCTTGCGCCACCGATTTCGACTGACCGAGCATGGTCGCGGCGGCCAATGTCTCCCGCCACGGACCGGCCAGCAGATCCGCGGCCCGCAACAGCACCGCGGCGCGTTCGTCGAACGGCAGTGCCCGCCAATCCGGGGCGGCCGCGATCGCCGCGTCGATAGCGGCGGCGGCTTCGGTATGTGTGGTGTCGGTGTAGGTCCCGAGTACCTGCCGGTGTCTGTGCGGTGCCACGATCTCGCGACGCTCACCGGTTCCCGGACGATGCTTACCGCCGATGACCAGGGGGATCTCGGCCGTGCTGTCGGAGATATCGGCGAGCTCACCGAGCAACCGTTCCCGCTCAGGGCTGCCCGGCGCGTACGTGTGCACCGGCTCGTTACCGGGGGTTGGGACAACCGTGACAGCGTCCATACCCCAGGCTAGCGCCGCACGACCGGCCCCGCCCGCACTCGACGCGCGAATCTCTGCGGAGTCGTTACCGCACTGCCGCGCCACAGCGGCAGTGCGGATTCATCCGCGCAACCGCTGGGCCGCCGTATCGATCCGCTCGTCGGTCGCTGTCAATGCGATACGCACATGTTCGGCACCCGCCGGTCCGTAGAATTCGCCCGGAGCGGCCAGGATGCCGCGGTCTGCCAGCCAGTCGAGTGTGGTCCGGCACGGCTCACCGCGTGTCGACCACAGATACAGCCCGGCCCCGGAGTGATCGATCCGGAAACCGGCGTCCAGCAGCGCGGACCGCAGGATCTCGCGCCGGGCCCGATACCGTTCCCGCTGCACCGATTCGTGCGCGTCATCGCCCAGCGCCGCCGCCATCGCGGCCTGAACGGGGAAGGGCACCATCATGCCGGAATGCTTACGCACCTCCAGCAACTCGGCGACCAGCTCCGGATCGCCGGCCACGAACCCGGCCCGGTAGCTCGCCAGATTCGATGTCTTGGACAACGAATGCACCGCCAGCAGACCGGTATGGTCGCCGTCGCAGACCCGCGGATCCAGTATCGATACCGTCGGCTCATCCCAGGCGAGCCCCAGGTAGCACTCGTCGGAAGCGACGACCACGCCGCGTTCGCGCGCGAAGGCCACCACCTTCCGCAGATGCTCGACACCCAGTACCTTGCCGGTCGGGTTCGACGGTGAATTGAGATAGATCAGCGCCGGACTCTCCGGACCCAGCCGGGTGAGCCCGTCGGCGCGCAGGATCCGCGCCCCGGCGAGCAGTCCGCCCACCTCGTAGGTGGGATAGGCGACCTCGGGAATCACCACCAGGTCTGTGGCACCCAGCCCGAGCAGCCGTGGCAATCCGGCGATCAGCTCCTTGGTACCGATCACCGGCAACACCGCCGCCTCGCCCACACCGGTGATACCGAAACGCCGCGCCAGCGCGGCCACCGCAGCGGCACGCAACTCCGGTGTGCCGTGCGTGGTCGGGTAACCGGGCACCTCGGCCACCGAGGTCAACGCCGACCGGATCAGCGGATCCACCGGATCTACCGGCGTACCCACCGACAGATCGACCAGCCCCTCCGGATGCGCCGCGGCCCGTGCCTTCACATCGGCGATGGTGTCCCACGGAAAATCGGGCAGCGCGGCGCTCACCCGCCGGCGAGCGGAAACCTCGGTACTCATCGGACGAACGCTCTACTCATCCGCCATGGGAGGCAGCTCTTTGATGAACGGCGGATCGAAATCGACCTTACCCAGCTTCGTGGCGCCGCCGGGCGAACCCAGCTCGTCGAAGAAGTCGACATTGGCATTGACGTAACCGCTCCACTGATCGGGGGTGTCGTCCTCGTAGAAGATCGCCTCCACCGGGCAGACCGGCTCACACGCACCACAGTCAACGCATTCGTCGGGATGGATGTAGAGCATGCGACCACCCTCGTAGATGCAGTCCACAGGGCATTCCTCGATGCACGCTTTGTCCTTCACGTCAACGCACGGTTCGGCGATGATGTACGTCACTCCCGCTCCTAGTCTTCCTTCTTCTCCGGGTAACTGCGCCCGCACACAAGTATCCCTGGCGCCCCAAAGGCTACCCCCGGTCAGCCTGCCCTAATACCTGGCTGTGTTTTCTGCCCGGCCTTCGGCGGGTCGGGGACCTATCGACCCCGACCACTGGAGCCGGCCATCCGGACGGACGACACGACTGTCCAGCGGTGCGGCCGGAGCACGCCGGCACACTGTGCGCGCGGCGCGGCTACCTCCGCGGCAGTACTTACTTCCCGTCCGGGCGAACGAACAGAGACCACACGTCTAGACCAGTTCCAGTCCTGGTACCGCGGCACTTCTCTCGGGCGGGACACCGTATGTGGTGGTGCGTTCCCGGACCGGCCGACCGATACCCTCGGCGATCTCTGTGAGTTCTGCCACCGTTTTCGCCGATCCGTGCTGTGAACCGGCCATCCGGGAGATGGTCTCCTCCATCAGGGTGCCGCCGAGGTCGTTGGCGCCGCTGCGCAGCATCACCTGGGTGCCGGTCGTGCCGAGTTTCACCCAGCTCGTCTGGATATTGTCGATCCGGCCGTGCAGCATGATCCGGGACAGGGCGTGCGCGGCACGGTTGTCACGGTTGGTGGGGCCCGGACGGGAGGCGCCGGCCAGGTAGAGCGGGGCGCTCTGATGGACGAACGGGAGCAGGACGAATTCGGTGAAACCGCCGGTCTCGTCCTGGATACCGCGCAGCACCCGCAGGTGCCCGACCCAGTGGCTGGGATTGTCGACGTGCCCGTACATCATGGTCGAGCTCGAACGGATCCCGACCTGATGGGCCGTGGTGACCACATCGATCCAGGCGGAGGCGGGCAGTTTGCCCTTGGTGAGCACCCACCGGACCTCGTCGTCGAGGATCTCGGCGGCGGTACCGGGAATGGTGCCGAGCCCGGCTTCCCGCAGTGCGGTCAGCCAGTCCCGGACGCTCTCGCCACCTCGTGCGGCACCGTTCACGATCTCCATCGGGCTGAAGGCGTGGACGTGCATCGACGGCACCCGGGCCTTCACCGCGCGGACCAGGTCCGCGTATCCGGTGACCGGCAGGTCCGGGTCGATACCACCCTGCATGCAGACCTCGGTCGCGCCGTCGACGTAGGCCTCCCAGGCTCGGTCGGCGACCTCGTCGGTGCTGAGCGTGAAGGCGTCGGCATCGCCCTTGCGCTGCGCGAACGCACAGAAACGGCAGCCCGTGTAGCAGATATTGGTGAAGTTGATATTGCGGTTCACCACGTAGGTGACATCGTCGCCGCAGACGTCGCGGCGCAACTGGTCGGCGAGACCCGCGACGGCGTCCAGGTCGGCACCGTCGGCGGTGGCCAGCGCCAGATATTGAGCATCGGTGAGACCGGCCGGATCCCGTTCCGCGGCCCGCAGGGCGTCCAGCACATCGGAGCCCAGCCGTTGCGGCGCGGCGGCCAGATCGCGGACCTGTTCGCGGATGGTGTCCCAATCGCCGAACGCGTTGTCGATATCGCTGCGGGTATCGGTATTGCGGCCGGTGGTATCGATCTCGGTGTTGAGATCGGTGCGCCCGGCCGATTCCCAGCTCTCGTCGGGTTCCTGCCAGGGCAGACCCACCGGGAGCGCCCCGGCCTTCGCCAGTCCGGTTTCCGCGTCGGTGAGGGCCGCGACATGCGCGCCGATCCGCGGATCGATCCACGGGCTCCCGGCGCGTACGTATTTCGGATGCGCGGAGGTGCGTTCCACCAGTTCGAAACCGGCGCCGGCGGTGATCTCGGCGAGGGTGTCCAGGTTCGGCCAGGGCCGTTCGGGATTCACGTGGTCGGGGGTGACCGGCGAGACGCCGCCCCAATCGTCGATCCCGGCTTCCAGCAGGGCACGGCATTCCGCACCGGAGACCAGATTCGGCGGTGCCTGCACCGAGACATCGGGTCCGAGCAGCAGCCGGGTCACTGCGACGGTGGCCAGGAATTCGGTGAAATCCGCGTCGGGCGCGTGCCGCATCGCGGTGTCGTCCTTGGCCCGGAAGTTCTGCACGATGACTTCCTGGATATGGCCGAACGCCTTGTGCTGCTTACGGATCGCGGCGATCGTATCGGCGCGCTCGGCCATGTTCTCGCCGATACCCACCAGGATTCCGGTGGTGTAGGGCACCGAGAGCCGGCCCGCGTCGGTGATGGCACGCAGCCGTACCGCGGGATCTTTGTCGGGGCTGCCGTAATGGCAGTTGCCCTTCTCGGTGAACAGCCGCGTCGAGGTGGTCTCGAGCATCATGCCCATCGACTGCGCCACCGGTTTCAGCCGCGAGATCTCCTCCCACGACATCACCCCGGGATTCAGGTGCGGCAGCAGCCCGGTCTCCTCCAGCACCAGGATGGACACCGCGCGCAGGTAGTCCAGGGTGGAATCGTAACCACGTTCGTCCAGCCACTGCGCGGCCTCCGGCCAGCGGGCTTCGGGCCGGTCACCGAGGGTGAACAGCGCCTCCTTACAACCCAGTTCCGCACCGCGGCGGGCGATATCGAGCACTTCGTCGGGTTCCAGGAACATCCCGCGACCCTGAGCACGCAATTTGCCCGGCACCGTCACGAAGGTGCAGTAGTGGCAGGTGTCGCGGCACAGATGGCTGAGCGGGATGAAAACATTGCGCGAATAGGTGATCATGCCCACTCGCCCGGCCGATGAGAGCCCGGCGTCGCGCACCCGGGCGGCGCTGCGACACAGATCGGCGAGGTCCTCGTCGCGAGCGTGCAACAGCACCGTCGCCTCGTCGACGTTCAGTGTGACCCCGTCGCGTGCCCGGCGCAGCGCCCGGCGCATGGCGGACGGGGTCGGCACAGGGGTCGGGACGGTCGGTTCGGGTAGCTCGGTCACGCCCTCGATCATGCGGCACACATCCGGAACTG
Organism: Nocardia jinanensis; assembly: GCF_014645735.1. Classification (GTDB taxonomy): domain Bacteria; phylum Actinomycetota; class Actinomycetes; order Mycobacteriales; family Mycobacteriaceae; genus Nocardia; species Nocardia jinanensis. Next base: position 62,677 of record NZ_BMMH01000012.1, read on the forward strand.
TCTCCTCCCAGGTCGTTGAGCGTTCACAACCGCGGTGCATCTCGGGCTATTCCATGTTTATTTGCGGCGCCTTCGGCGCCGCTGGCGGGGCCCTATTAACCCCGGTTCTTCACTCCTTCGCTCAGTCGCTGCGCTCCTTCGCTACGTCGCTCCAGAACCGGGGCGGGCCCCGCCGACTGAGGTGGACCATCCGGAGTAGATGGAAGGTGTTCGCGAACGTACACCTCGATCGACCCGAGCAGGTTCACGACACTGCAAGTGCTCAATGGACGCCGACCCACGAACGGCCGACAGCACACGCTCGGTCGGTGCGCTCCCTCGCTCTGTCACTCCAGAACCGGAGCGAGCCCCGACTACGAACACCGACCATCCGGGGAAGACCGAAGATGCGCGCGAACGTACACCTCGATCGACCCGAGCAGGTTCACGACACTGTGAGTGCTCAATGGTTGCCGATCTACGGACAGTAGAACGCACATCACGCCGTGCGACGATGAACATATGTCGCCGGACAGCTCGCCGCGGTCACCGAATCTCCTGGCCGATCCGTCGTGGCGGCCCAGCCCGCGCGCGAAGACCCTGTGGACCGTGCAGATCGCGTTGTCGTGGCTCGTCGTATTCGCCGTACTGCTCGGGTGGGTCGTCTTCGACCCCGGACGCCGGTCCTGGCAGGTCGCGGTGGCGGTGGGTGTGGTGCTGGCGGCCGCGCTCACCACTGTGGTGGTGCCCCGGTGGCGCTACCGGGTCCACCGCTGGGAGGTGACCGACGAGGCCGTGTACTCCCGATCGGGCTGGCTGACCCAGGAGAGCCGGGTGGCGCCGATCTCCCGGGTGCAGACCGTGGATACCGAGCGCGGTCCGCTGGAACGGATGCTCGACCTGTCGACGGTCACGGTGACCACGGCCTCGTCCGCGGGCGCGGTGCACATCAGCCTGCTGGACCGGGCGGTGGCCGAGCAGACGGTGACCCGGCTGACCGAGATCGCCGCGCGGCATCGCGGTGACGCGACATGACCGGACCCGATGCGGCCGGCGGTGGGCCCCCGGCCCCGGAACAGGAGCGCGCCGCTTTCGATCGCGACGACGCCGAACCGTGGCTACGACTCGATCGCCGGATGCTGCTGGTACATCCGGTCCAGGAGGTCGTGAAGTTCCTGCCCGCGGTGATCGGCGCGGTGATCCTCGGTGTCAGTTCCGGGAACCCCCTGTACAGCCTTCTCGGCCTGGTGTTCGTGATCCCCTACGCGCTCACCCTCTGGTTCACCACCACCTACCGGGTCGGATCGACCCACGTCGAACTCCGCACCGGACTGATCCGGCGGAAACGACTGTCGGTGCCGCGAGCGCGGATCCGATCGGTCGATATCGAAGCCGACCCGCTGCACCGGGTACTGGGGCTCGCCGTGGTCGTGATCGGCACCGGCCGGGAGGCCGATGCCGATGACCGTTTCCGGCTGGACGCACTCGCCGCCGAGCACGTCCGGCCGCTGCGTACCGAATTGCTCGCCCACACCCGCGAAGTTCATATCGCGGCCGACGCTTCCGTGCCCGCCCACCTCCCGGATACCGGCGAACCCACCGGATCCGAGGAGCCCGGAGGCGAAGAGATCGCGCATTGGCAACCGGGCTGGGTCCGGTACGCACCGCTGTCATTGACCGGTTTCGCCCTCGCCGCCTCGGCGCTGGGCGTCGCCGCGCAATTCGGCTTCGGCTCCGCCGAGATCAGTATCAGCCGAAACACCGTCGACAGCGTGCGCGATATCGGCCTGCTGCCATTGCTGCTGCTCGCATTCGGCGCGCTGGCCGCCATGGTGGCGGTTGTGAGCATCGCCGCCTGCGCCCATTACCTGACCACCAACTTCGGGCTGCGCGTGACCGATTACGGCAGCACCCTGCAGATCCGCCGTGGGCTGTTCACCCTGCGCCGGATAACCCTGGACACCGCGCGGTTACGCGGCGCCACCATCCGCGAACCGCTGCTCCTGCGCCTGGCCGGAGCCGCGCAACTGGAAGCGGTGATGACCGGGGAGAATCCGCGCCAGAAGATCTTGCCGCAATCCCCGCGCGCGGCGGTCGAACGAACACTGGCGCGGCTGCTGAGCCCGCACCGGAACACGGACATCTCCGCCGTTCCGGCCGCTGCTCCAGCTCAGCTGTCGACCCTCGCCGACGTTCCGCTGACCCGGCACGGTCCGGCCGCCCGGCGACGCCGCTATATCCGGGCCTGCTGGCCGGTTCCGCTCAGCGCGGCGGTCCTGATCGCCACGTCGATGGCCGGCCCGCACGTCCCGGGCTGGTGGTGGTTGCTGCCGCTGGTCCTGACTGTTGTCTGCGCGCTGCTCGCCGAGGACCGCTACCGCGGCCTCGGCCATACCGTCGTACCCGCCGCCGACGGCTCCCCCACCTGGCTGATCGTCCGCTCCGGATCCCTCGACCGAGAACGCACCTGCCTGGAAGCGCCCGGCATCATCGGCTGGACTGTGCGGCAGACTTTCTGGCAGCGCCGGGCCGGGCTGGCCACGGTCGGCGCCGCCACCGCCGCGGGAAAGAAGCTGTACCTCATCGAGGACATACCCCTGGACCGGGCCTGGGATTTGCTGTATCTATCCGCCCCGCCTTCGGCGGGGCGGGCGGGGCACTGTTAACCCCGGTTCTTCACTCCTTCGCTCCAGAACCGGGGCGGGCTCCGCCCACGGATGCTGACCATCCGAAGTGCAGGTGTGGTGCGTACACGATACGAGCGCTTGCCGGCCGGGAAGGTCGACCGGGAACGTGCTCGTGGTCGCCGATCCCAGGACGATCGACAGTGAGCACGCCATCGGGATATCAGGTCTGGCAGTGCCGGGTGGCGGCTTCCCGCAGATCGGGTTCGTCGGCCACCACTCGCAGATCGGGGCGGGTATCCGGACTCGCGTGATCACCCATCCAGGACAGCAGCGACCACCGGGACAATCCGGACAACGCCGAGCCGAGACTCAGGAACGATCCGCTGGAAATCGCCGAACCGAATGATCCGATGGAGCCGATCGACAGGACCGACCCCACGCTTCCGATGGACAGAATCGAATACGCGGAGCCGATGGACAGGATCGATCCCTCGGAGCGGATCGACAGAATCGACCGTGCCGAGCGCCGGCTCCGAATACTGGGCTTGCGCGAACTTTCGACAGTCGCCATCACCCCGGTCTACCACAGCCGCGCGGCAGGCGTGGGACACCACGAGCCGACGCTCCGATTCCCCGGCGGAGGCCGCGGATCAGCTCACTGTTCGCGACCCGCGCGTCGCCGGGTGAACCCGACCTCCGCGAGAAGGAAACAGTGTCACCACCGACCCGAGGCCGGTGGTTCTACGGCGGCTCAACCTACGGTGAAGAAACCGAGGGTCGGCATGAATGTGCAGCTGCGGGCTTCGGTTTCGGTGGCCTGGGTGGTGAGCCCGCCGCCGATCACCGCGACGACGCGGCCGGTGCCGGTGTTCGCGATGGCCGAGAGGGTGGCCGGGCCGTCGGGGTTGATCTTCGCCTCGTCGGTCAGCGGCTGCGAGCCCGTCTCACCCGTATCCAGGTTGCGCCACTGCACCGTCATCGGCTGTACCTGTTGGGCCGTCGGACGTTCGGTGCCCAGTGCGGTGAACACGAAACCGGTCTGACCGGCGGCCGGTCCGGGCGGCGGCAGCTGCGCCGGGCCGGGTACCGCGAGGGCCGTGCCGACCGAATCGCCGGACGGCGCGATGCAGCCTTTGCCGATGGTCGGATACAGGAACTGGGCGATCGCCGGCCCGGATTCGGGGATCTCGGGACCACCGCCGCCGCTGCCGTCCAGGAACGTGATGACTCGTTCCAGCGTCGATTTGATCTGCGGGGGCAGGTTCACCGTGGCCAGCAGCGCGCGGGCCTGGGACAGGATGGCCTCCTGCGGGCTGCCCGGCGCGGCGATGTCCTTGGCCGCCGGGGCGCTGACGATGGCCGGGGCCAGGGCGGCGAGAACGTCGACGGGGACCCCTTCGGGGACCATCGGGACGTTGTTCACCGACGCCTCGGTGGCCGGAACCGCGACGGCTGTCGCGGGCGCCACGAGGGAGGCGCCGGCCGCAATGGCGAGCGCGGACATTGCGATCCGCGATCCTCGGGTGCGAAGCACTGGTCTAGCCGTCCTTACCTCGGGTACATCTGGGCGACGCTGAAAAGCCGTCGTTTCGGGGTCACTCTAAGGACACTGACGCGCGTTGTACAGCACCGGGGTCGGGATTGCGACCCCCAATTCGCTGTGCTACTGGACAGTAGCTAATAACGCAAGTGGCTGATGTGAAAATTGAGGCGAATGTATACCTGTGACACATTGGTTGCTCGATGGTTACCGGACCCGGTGCGCACTGTTTGCCGGGGGCGCCGTCGCGCACACTCCAGGCTCGCGATCGCGCGGAAAACGGTGGGGTTAATGTATTCCGGGCCGGAAAATCCGGCCGACGCGCCCCTCAGCACCGGGTCCGGCCGCCGGCCCGGACCGACTCGAAAGCTCGTGTATTGACTCAGCCCAGCGGCGCCCGGACCGATATTCGGGGGCTCGTACCGTTTCGCCTGGCCCTGGTAGCGCTCGGGATCACCGTGCTGGCGCGGCTGTTGTGGATGCTTCTTACTCCGAACGGCATGAATCTGGTCGACCTGCACGTCTATGTCGACGGTTCGGCGGCCCTGCTCACCGATCATCTCTACGATTTCACCTACGCCGAGAAGACACCGGATTTCCCGCTGCCCTTCACTTATCCGCCGTTCGCCGCGGTGGTGTTCTTCCCACTGCACTTCCTACCGTTCACCGTGGTCGCGATGCTGTGGTTGTTCGCCATCGTCGCGGCGCTGTACTGGGTGGTGCGAATCGCGTTCGAACTCATGCTCGGACGGGAGGCCCTGCGCGAACCGCGGTGGCGAGCCGCCATGGTGGCGTGGACCGCGGCCGGCCTGTGGTTCGAACCGGTCCGCACGACCATCGACTACGGGCAGGTCAACATCTTCCTGATGCTCGGGGTGATGATCGCGATCCGCAGTTCCCGGTGGTGGCTGTCGGGAACCCTGGTGGGCGCGGTCGCGGGTATCAAACTGACTCCGGCGATCAGCGGTCTGTACTTCGTGGCGCGGCGTCGCTGGACGGCCGCCGTCTGGTCGGCGGTGGTGTTCGGACTGACGGTGGCGGCCAGTTTCCTCATCAATCCGGAGGAGACCCGGCGGTATTTCGGCACCCTGCTCGGTGACGCCGACCGGATCGGGCCGGTGGGCTCGGTGTGGAACCAATCCATGCGCGGCGCGCTGAGCCGGCTGCTGGGCAGCGATGTGGGTACCGGACCGTGGTTGACGGCCGGTGTTCTGGTGACGGCGACGCTGGGCTGGTTCGCGTGGCGGGCCCTGCGCCGTGACGATCTGCTGGGCACACTGCTGATCGTGCAGTTGTTCGGGCTGCTGGTCTCACCCATCTCCTGGTCGCACCACTGGGGCTGGCTGCTGCCGACCGTCCTCTGGTTGCTCTACGGGCCGTACCGGGCAGTGGGCGGCGCGCGGATCCTGGCCGGGTATTGGCTGCTGACGACCCTGATCGGCGCGCCCTGGGTGCTGTCGTTCCTGCAGGATTCGATCTGGACCATCTCCCGCTGGGGCGTCTGGTCCTGGCTCGGCACGGTGTACGTGATCGGCGCGCTGGCCTTCTACGGCTGGATCATCTGGGCCGGTCGGGCCCCTGCCCGGACCGCTACCGCGCCAGCCGATCTATCTCCCGGGCCAGCGCCACGTCCCGTGCCGTGAGCCCGCCCACGGAATGCGTGGACAGGGTGAAGGTGACCTTGCGCCACCGGATATCGATATCGGGATGGTGATTCGCCGATTCCGCGATATCGGCGACCCGGCGCACGAGTTCGACCCCGGCGGGAAACGTGGCGGCCTCGACCGTGCGGGTCAGGGCATCACCGGACCGGCTCCACTCCGGCAGAGAGTCCAGAGCCGCGGTGATCTCGGATTCGGAGAGCAGTGTTGTGGTCATACCGCCGTAATACCCCCGAACACAGTTCCTACAACAACCCGATCCGTCTCCTACTACAACCCGAATCCCCGACAACCCGACCCGCCCAACAACCCGATCCGTTCAACAACCCGACCCGCCCAACAACCCGATCCGTCCAACCTTCGTGGCGGACGCCGGAGCGAAGGCGGAGGTCGCCCCGGAGCGAAGGCGGAGGTCGCCCCCTCAGGCGGCACGCGCCTTCTTCAAGCCTTTTTTCAATTCCTTGCCGGAGGCGCCCGCGGCCTCCAGGCGCTTCATCCGCATGATGACCACAGGGCATTTCACGCAGCGCGTCTTCTTACGACAGCACTTCTTCTTCGGCTTGAGGCTCGAAACCTCGCGCGCTTTGACCTTGCCCATGCGGGTTAGCATACCCTTACCTCTGGGCGCCGCCAGCAGGCCACCGGGTTCCCGGTAGTCTGTAACCGGCCCAGATGCTTGGTGAGTTTCGAATCTCCCTGTCGCAGGGTCCGGCCGCAAGCAACAGTTAACAGCAGGAGGAACAGGCGTGTCGTCTGCACGCGATTTTCGCAACGTCGCCATCGTGGCCCATGTCGACCACGGTAAGACGACGCTCGTCGACGCCATGCTGAGGCAGTCCGGCGCATTCGCCGAGCGCGCCGAACCGGTCGACCGGGTGATGGATTCCGGCGATCTGGAACGCGAGAAGGGCATCACCATTCTCGCCAAGAACACCGCCGTACACCGGCATCATCCCGACGGCAGCGTCACCGTCATCAATGTCATCGACACCCCCGGCCACGCCGACTTCGGTGGTGAGGTCGAACGCGGCCTGTCCATGGTCGACGGTGTGGTGCTGCTGGTGGACGCCTCCGAGGGTCCACTGCCCCAGACCCGGTTCGTCCTGCGCAAGGCGCTGTCGGCCTGTCTGCCGGTGATCCTGGTGGTCAACAAGACCGACCGCCCCGACGCGCGGATCGCCGAGGTCGTCGAGGAGAGCCACGACCTGCTGCTGGACCTGGCCTCCGATCTCGACGACGATGCCGCCGAAGCCGCCGAACTCGCCCTCGACCTGCCGGTCCTCTACGCCTCGGGCCGCGCGGGCAAGGCGTCCAAGGAACAGCCCCAGAACGGCGAGGTGCCGAACGCGGAGAATCTGGACGCGCTGTTCGACGTGCTCCTGAACAACATCCCCGCCCCCAAGGGCGATCCGGCCGCATCGCTGCAGGCCCATGTCACCAACCTCGACGCCTCGGCCTTCCTGGGCCGGCTCGCTCTGGTGCGGATCCACAACGGCGAGCTGCGCAAGGGCCAGAACGTCGCGTGGATGCACGCCGACGGGGTGAAGACCGTCAAGATCACCGAACTGCTGCAGACCGTCGGCGTCGAGCGGCAGCCGGGTGAGCTCGCGGTGGCCGGCGATATCGTCGCCGTCGCCGGTATCTCCGACATCATGATCGGCGATACCCTCGCCGATCCGGACGAGCCCGTCGCGCTGCCCCGCATCACGGTGGACGAACCCGCCATCTCGGTGGTCATCGGTACCAACACCTCGCCGCTGGTCGGCCGGGTCAAGGGCCACAAACTCACCGCCCGCATGGTGAAGTCCCGGCTCGACCAGGAACTGGTGGGCAACGTCTCACTGCGCGTGCTCGATATCGGCCGTCCGGACGCCTGGGAGGTACAGGGCCGCGGCGAACTCGCGCTGGCCATCCTGGTCGAGCAGATGCGACGTGAGGGTTTCGAACTGACCGTCGGCAAGCCGCAGGTGGTGACCCGCCAGGTCGACGGCAAGGTGCACGAGCCCTACGAAGAACTCACCATCGATTGCCCCGACGAATACCTGGGCGCCATCACCCAGTTGCTGGCCGCCCGCAAGGGCAAGATGGTGCAGATGACCAACCACGCCGCCGGCTGGGTGCGGATGGAGTTCATCGTGCCCTCGCGCGGGCTGATCGGGTTCCGTACCGATTTCCTGACCGAGACCCGCGGCACCGGTATCGCCAACGCCGTCTCGCACGGTTACGCGCCGTGGGCCGGTGAGATCCGGGCCCGGCACACGGGATCACTGGTTTCCGACCGGTCCGGCAGCGTGACCCCGTTCGCCATGATCCAACTGTCCGACCGCGGCCAGTTCTTCGTCGAGCCGGGTGCGGAAACCTACGAGGGCATGGTCGTCGGGATCAATCCGCGCGCCGAGGATCTCGATATCAATGTGACCAAGGAGAAGAAGCTCACGAATATGCGCTCCTCCACGGCCGATGTCATGGAGACGCTCGCCAAGCCGCTGCAGCTGGACCTCGAGGCCGCCATGGAGTTCTGCGCCGCCGACGAATGCGTCGAGGTGACGCCGGAGTTCGTGCGGGTGCGCAAGCTCACACTGGGCTCCAACGAGCGCGCCCGGGAGCTGTCGCGCCGCAAGGCACGCGACCGGGCCGCGCTGTAAGCGGTTTCGCCGCCGGACGGGGCGGCGCGGGTATGGGTAGAGTGCCGAACGTGATTTCGGGGAGGCGCGCGGCGCGGCGCGGGCTGCTTGTGCTCTTGGCGGTACTCGTTCCGGTCCTGGCCGGATGCACCGCCGACCCGCCGCCGCCCATCGCCAGTACGGACAGCCCGAAGACCGAACCGGCCCAGCCCACCAAGAACACGGTCGTGGTCGCTATCGACGACATCGGTATCGGGTTCAACCCGCATCTGCGGTCCGATCAGTCTCCGGCGACCGCCGCGGTAGCGGCCATGGTGCTGCCGAGCCCGTTCCGGCCGACCCCGGACCCGGCGCTCCCGGGCGGCACGCTCTGGGTACCGGATAGCGCGCTGATCGATTCGGCGTCGGTGACCGCCCAGGCGCCGTTGACCGTCACCTACAAGCTGAAGGATCAGGCCAACTGGTCCGACGGCGCGCCCATCGCGGCCGAGGATTTCCACTACCTGTGGCAGCAGATGATCACCCAGCCGGGCGTTATCGATCCGGCCGGTTATCGGCTCATCTCCGAGGTCCGGTCCTCGGGTGGCGGGAAAACGGTCTCCGTGGTGTTCGACCGGCCGTATCCGGCGTGGCCGCAACTGTTCGCGAATCTGCTGCCCTCGCATCTGATGAAGGATTCCCCGGGCGGTTTCCAGCGCACGCTGGTCGAGCAGATCCCGGTATCGGGTGGGAACTTCACCATCGAATCCGCCGACCCGGGCCGCGACGAGATCCTGCTGGAACGCAACGACCGGTTCTGGGGCACGCCGGCCCGTCCCGACCAGATCCTGCTGCGTCGCGGCGGGACCCCCGCCCAGCTGGCGGATTCGCTGCGCACCGGCGATACCCAGATGGCGCTCGTGCACGGTGGGGTGGCCACTCAGGCCCAGCTGGCCGCGATTCCCTCGGTCCGCACCGCGATCATGCCGCAGTCCCGGCAACTACGCCTCACCCTCAACGGACGCGAAGGAGTCCTCGCCGACCACCGGGTCCGGACCGCCATCCTGGCGCTGCTGGACCCCGCGCTGCTGGCCACGGTCGGCGCGCAGACCGGTAACTGGGTGGATCCGGTACGCGCGCAGGTGCTCTCCCCCTCCGATCCCGGCTATGCCCCGACCGAACCCCCCCGCCTCACCGCCGACCAGGCGTTCGGCCTGCTGGGCGAGGCCGGCTTCGGCCGCGCCCCGGAACCGCCGCCGGTCTCGGCGACCTCACCGGCCCCGCGCCCCCGCTCGCTGGCCCGTAACGGGGAACCGCTGGTATTGCGGATCGGCGCGGTGACCGGCGACGATACCGCGCTCGCGGTGGCCAATACCGCCGCCGACCAGTTGCGCAGCGCCGGGATCGACGCGTCGGTGCGCAATCTCGCGGCCGACGAGCTGTACGGCAAAGGCCTGGTGGACAACGAAGTCGACGCCGTCGTCGGCTGGGAGGCGACCGGTGGTGATCCCGCCACGGCGCTGGCCTCCCGCTACGGGTGCCCGCCCGCGGCACCCACCACGCCCACGACCGATGGTGAGACGACCGAGGTTCCGGCTGCCGTGGAAGCGGCCCGCCGGGCACCGAGCAATCTGTCGGGTCTCTGCGATCAGCAATTCCAGCCCTCGATCGACGGCGCCCTGCACGGAGTGGAGGTACCGCGGACCTTGGGCGAGGCCGAACCCCGGCTGTGGGGAGAGTCCACGGTGCTACCGATCGTGCAGGACAATGTGGTGGCCGCCGCCGGTCCGTCGGTGGACGGGGCTTCGCTGAGCGGCGCGATCCAGGCCGGGATCTTCGGCGACGCGGCGATGTGGCGGCGAGTCCCGTGACCGTATCCCGCGACCGGGGTACGGGTGGACTGTTGCTGGTCCACGCTCATCCCGACGACGAGACGATCACCACCGGCGGCACCATCGCCCGCTATCGGCGTCTCGGTGTGCCCGTGACCGTGGTGACCTGCACCCTCGGTGAAGAAGGCGAGGTGCTCGGCGAACAGTGGGCCGGGCTGACCGCCGATCGGGCCGATCAGCTGGGCGGGTTCCGGATCGGCGAACTCACCAGCGCCCTGGCCGAACTCGATGCCGGTCCGCCGTATTTCCTGGGCGGGGCCGGCCGCTGGCGCGACTCGGGTATGGCCGGGACCCCCGCCGCTGAACATCCGCGGGCATTCGTCGCTTCCGGTGCCGAAGCGGTGCGGGCCCTCACCGGCGTGATCCTCGAACTGCGGCCGCGGGTGGTGGTGACCTACGACCCGCACGGCGGATACGGCCACCCGGACCATATCCACGCCAACCGGGTGACCACCGAGGCCGTCGAAGCCGCGGCCGAGACAGGCTGGGACACGCCCAAGTTCTATTGGACCGTGACCGACGCGGATATCCTGAGCGACCATCTGCGCGCGCTGGCCCGGCGCACGGTCGACGGCCTGCCCGGTGCGCTGCCGCCCGGCTGGCGGCTGCCCGCGGAGAACGAGTTGGCCTGTGTACCCGGTAATTCGGTGACCACGACGATCGATGTCGCCGACGCGCTGCCCGAGAAGCGTGCGGCCCTGCGGGCCCACGCCACCCAGCTCACTGTCGCGCCGTCCGGCCGGGAATTCGCGCTGACCAATATGATCGCCCAGCCGGTCCTACCGGAGGAGCACTATATTCTGGTCCGCGGTCGCGCCTGGGCCGGCGGTCCGGACGGCCGGGAAGACGACCTCTTCGCCGGGTTGGTGTAGCCGGACGGCGCCCGCGCCCGAATAGACTCGGCGTCATGCAGCACTCGGATTCGGACAGCGGGATCGATCCCGGCGCCGCAGCGACCACGCGGTGGTATTCCGCGACTCGGTCGCGCCGATGACCGCGGCCGTCGAGCAGGCGGGTGCGGATACCCGTTCGCGATGGGCCGCACTGGCGAGCGGGATACTCGCTCCGGTGCTGATCGTGGTCCTGATCGTGGACGCGGTGATCACGCTGGCGCTGGAGGTGCTCTACCTGCCCCTCTATATCGGCAGTGTCGCGGTACCGCTGGCCGCGCTGATCGCCGCGCCGGTGAATGTGGCGCTGGTATGGGCGGCCGCCACGGTGACTACCCGGTCGACCGTGTTGTTCCTGCCGATCGCGGCCTGGCTGGCCGCCTTCCTGATCGCGGCGAGCCGCGGGCCCGGCGGGGACGTCCCGCTACGCAGCGATCTGCCGACCCTGCTGTTGTTCCTGTGCGGAGCGGTGGCACCGCTGGTCTACATGTACGTAGCCGCCAACCGGGCGAAACGCCCGCTGCGGTGACCCGGTCGCCGGGCGGCGGTGGTCACCAGGCTCCGTATTCCGGGACGAGGATGTTGTTCACATCCACTCCCACCCCGTCGACCGTGCGATTGTCGATCTCGAACTGGTGCAGATGCGCGGCCGGGTGGATATAACCCGGCGCCGTCCCCCAGTCGTGCTGCCAGAACCACGCGCCCACACCGGCCGTGCGGGCCAGATCGATGGTCGGGGCGTTGGCGTAGACACCGGTGTTCTCCCGGCCGATCACCGCCTGCCAGCCGAGCAGGTACGGCAGGATCATGGTCGCGAATTCCACCGCGTTCGGGTTGTCGTCGATCGAGGCGTAGATCGGCCGGTTGTCCGGCCCGCCGGCGGCCCGGTGCAGGGTCAGACCCCGCTCGGCGTGCCGGCGACCGGCGTCGTATCCGCCCCGCCAGTCGGCCGTGGAGCCTTTGCCGAACTGGTAGCAGGACACGATCGTCAGCCCGGCGGCCCGCAGATCCGCGACTTCTCCGGCCAATAGTGGTTTCCCGGCCATCCATTCCGCCCCCGGCCTGCGGTCGGATACATAGCGGATGACACCGGTATGACCGGCCGCGGTGATGGCTGCCGCGGACGGCACACCCCCGGCGTAGTCGAGCAGAGTTCCCAGCGCGGCGGCGCCGGCGCGGGGCGCTCCGAGGGCCGACCCCACAGCGCCCGCGGCCACGGCGGCAGCCGTGTAGCCGAGCAGAGCACGACGAGACAGTGCAGAAACCATCGCGGACTCCTTCGCACACCCCGGGTGAACAGAAACAGCGTGCCCGGCGCACCTTCCCCATGAGCACTACGTGCGCCGGGAGCCTCGAACGTGCGGTTATTCCACCATATGCACACCCCGACCGCCAGAACCAACGGCCCCACACGCCACAGCACTTTCGGCACCACCTCCCACGGCGCAGGTCGAGGACCCGATACGCCGCCCCCAACGGGCGCATCGACGCACCTGCCGCAATCCAACGCGCTCACCCGACCCGAAGCCCGCGTCGCCGAGAACCCTCCGGTGGCCTATCCGTCGCTGATCGACCTCAGTGGCCGCCACCCGACCTGTTCCGGAGCGACGAGGCGCGGCCGCGCGGCAACCGAGTGCGTGCGACGTGCGCTCGGCCGTTCATAGATCGCCGACTTCGAGCACTACGCCGACTTCGAGCACTACACAGCACCGTCCACTCACTCCGGCCGACCGAGGCCTACTCCTGCAACCCTCTCCCGCATGCAACTCCTGCACACCCCTCCCGTACCCCGGATGGTCCACCTCGGCAGGCGGGGCCCGCCCCGGTTCTGGAGCGACGAAGCGAAGGAGCGCAGCGACTGAGCGAAGGAGTGAAGAACCGGGGTTGATAGGGCCCCGCCCCGCGGCGCCGAAGGCGCCGCCGAAATCACAGCAGCCGGTCTATGCGGTCGCCCACGTCCAAAGTCCGCATCGCCGGGTCGGCCAGTTCGGCCCGGACCACCCGGACCACCCGCGCGACGATCTGTTTCTTGATTCCCGCCAGTACGCCGAGCACCGCCGCGCGCATACCCTGCGCCGCGTATTCGAGGCGGATGTTCTCCCGTACCGGCGGGTCGACCTCCACCACGATGAGCAGCGGATCGGCGGCATGCGCGGTGAGTTGCAGCGGTATCTCGACATCCGCGCGGTAGTGGTTGTCCTTGAGCACGCTGACCGTGATGTCGAGTGAGACCGGGACGAGCAGGTCGAACCGGACCAGCGCGATATCGTCGTCGGCCGGCGCCGCCTCCGGTACCCGGTCGGTGAGTACGGGCCGTCCGACCTCACCGCGTACCGTGACCTCGGCCGCCGCCCGGGGTCCGGTGCGCAGGGGGCCGATCTCGATCTGCCGGTCGGCGAGGTGGGTGACGAATTGTTCGAGGCGGTCGCGGGTGACGATGCGGGGGAAGAACCGCCGCCCGAATTCCGCGTAGTCGATCCAGTCGAATTCGGTGCGGGTGCGGTGTGGGGAGCGTGCACGGGCGACGATGGCCTCGACATCGTAGATACGGCTGCGCATCACCCCCGGGTCGCGCAGCATTGCGTTCACGCGGTACGCGACTTCGCGCTGCAACAACCCGGCGATCGGGTCGAGCAGCCATTCGGCCACCGAGTCGGCGGCGGACAGCCGCAGCAGCACACTGACATCCGTCGGCTGCACGCTCGGGATATCGATCACGATCAGCAGCGGGTCGGCGGTGCGGGCGTGGAAGGTGAGGCCGATCGACACCACTGTTTCCGACCGCAGTGGTTTACCACCGAGCAGGATCTTGACCCGAAGCGATACCGGTATCCGCACGTCGAAGGCGATTTCGGAGCCGCGTCGCACTACCACCGGCCGGTCGATCCGGCCTTCGGCGAGGAATCCGGCCAGCCCGGCGGGCGCCAGGTTGACCGGTCCGATGGTCAGCCCGCGGCCGGTGATCCCGGCGACCGCCGCCTCGATCCGCCGTTCGGTCACCGCGTGGGTGACGAACCGCTTGCCGAACTCGGCGTAGTCGATCCATCCCGGGTCGCCTACTTCGATCGGTTCCATGAGTCGTTCCGACACCCCTACCTCTACCTCCACCGGATGAGGGTCACGCTACGCGTAGAAGGTATCGACCCGGCAAGCCCGTCACCACCCGGGTTCGAGCCGCCCGTAACCGACGATGTGGATATCGGGTACCGCGGTGGGGTTCCAGCGTTCGATACCGACCGTGTCGCCCTCGTTACCGCCGATCGTGGTGAGGGTGCCGTTGTCCGCGGTGAGCACGATATTGGTGTGCTGGCCGAATCTGCTCGCCGGGGGATCACATCGCCGGTCGCCGGCCGGTATCCCGACCCGACGCCGGCGAAGCGGCCCGAACTCTCGTAGTACTCCTGCAAGGTGGAGACCCCGGGGATCCGCCACGACCCGGAATTCGGGTTGGCCAGCGGAATCCCGGCCGCGCGCATTACCCAGCTCACGAAGTTCGCGCACCACGGTTCGTCGTTTCCCTCCGAATACCCGCTTCCGGTTCGGGGGTCGGCGAATTCGGCCGCGGCGCCGTCGACGACGCGGGCCTGTTCCGGCGCCAGCGCGGTCCGGTCGATGACGGGGAAGGCGGTGAGGCGATCACCGGCTCTCGACGGCGTCCGTTCGCATGGGAATCAGGGTGGTGAGCGCTATGGCGACACCGGCCGCGGTGACCGAGATCAGGAACGCGGTCTGGAACGCGTCTCGGGACGGCAACTGATGGGTGCCCAAGGTGATGGTCATATTGGCCAGGACCGCGCTCATCACCGCCGCCGAGGTGGAGGTGCCGACCGAACGCATGAGCGCGTTCAGGCCGTTGGCCGCGGCGGTTTCGGTAATCGGCACCGCCCCCATGATCAGCGCGGGCATCGCCGCGTAGGCGAGGCCCACGCCGCCCGCCACCAGCACCGACGCGATCATGATCTGCCAGACGCTGTCCATGAGCGCCGCGGCGAACAGGTATCCGAGGCCGATCACCGCCGAACCCACTCCGAGGGTCAGTTTCGGTCCGAAGCGCGCCGAGATCCGCGCGGAGACCGGTGAGAGCAGCATCATCACGCATCCGCTGGGGGCCAGCGCGAGTCCGGCCGCCACCATCGACAGTCCGAGGCCGTAGCCGGTTTCGGTGGGAGCCATCAGCAGCTGCGGGAAGCTCAGTGACATGCCGTAGAGCGCGAAACCCACGGCGATCGAGGCGATATTGGTGAACAGCACCCGGGGTCGCGCCGATATCCGCAGATCCACCAGTGGATGCCGCCGCCCGAGTTCGTATCGGCCCCAGCCGAGGAACACCAGGATCGAGACCGCGAACAGGGTCATGATCGACGGGCTGGTCCAACCCCATTGCGCGCCCTGTGTGATCGCCAGGAGCAGCGCCAACAAGGCGGTGGCCAAGCCCGCGGCGCCGCCGAAATCGAAGGGAGCCGGGGTGCGGACCGATGATTCCGGCACGAACCGGAGGATCAGCAGCGCACCCGCGCCGCCCAACGCCGCAGCGGCCCAGAACAGGACATGCCAGTCGGCGTGTTCGACGATCAGCGCGGCGATCGGCAGTCCGATCGCGCCGCCCACGCCGAGTGTGGAGCTCATCACGGCCATCGCCGAACCGACGCGCTCCGGCGGAAGTTCGTCCCGCATGATGCTGATACCGAGCGGTATGGCGCCGATCGCCACTCCCTGTAGGGCGCGCCCGGCCACCGAGGGCAGCAGCGACGAGGACATCGCGCACAGCACCGAACCGACGATCATGGCCGCCAGATCCAACAGCAGGATGCGGCGTTTGCCGAACATATCGCCGAGGCGGCCGCTGATCGGTGTACACACCGCGGAGGCCAGCAGGGTCACCGTGATGACCCAGGAGGCATTGGTCGTAGTGGTGTTCAGCAGGGTTGGCAGGCTCGGGATGAGCGGTACGACCAGAGTCTGCATGAGCGAGACGACGATGCCGATGGTGCTCAGAGTGGCCACCAGCACGGTCGGTACGACGTGGGGACGATCCCGTTCGTCCGATCTGGAAGGGTCGTCGGCCACAGCAGTCACGAATATGCACGTTACATAACCTGTGTATCGTGCACAATTTTGTATTCGGGCGAAACAGGCGACATAGTGTCCAAATGTCCGATTCGGCTGCACTGCCCGCCACCACCGCGGTGGACCGCCGGGACCCCGCCGTCCTGGCGCGGCTCGTCCTGGAACTGAACCTGCTGTCCCGGCAGTACCCGGCCGCCCGCCGGAATTCGCCGTTCCAGCTGGACAGATCCGCGTACCTGATCCTGACCCGGCTGCGTCTGGGCGATCCGCTGACCCTGCGCGAGCTGGCCGAAGCGTTCGGACTGGACGTATCCACCGTGAACCGTCAGGTCGCCGCCATGCTCGACCAGGACCTGGTGGAACGGGTACCCGATCCCGACGGCGGAGTCGCCCGCAAGGTCCGCCCCAGCGAAAAAGGGCTGCGGCTGTTCGAAGCCGATCTCACCCTGCAGCGCCGCGGCGTCGGCTCGGTGCTCACCGGCTGGCCCGACGACGAAGTCGAACAGCTGGTCCGGCTGCTGGGGCGGTTCAACGAAGGGGTCGAGGGCCTGGCCCGCCACCCCTGGCCGCGGCCCCATCCGAGCACCGGTTACCCGCTCCTCTGACTGCGAACCCGGTGGTCACCCGGTGTTCTCCGGCAACCGGTACCGTTGAGCCATGATCACGCTCAAAAAGGAAGACGGCGCAGCGGATCTCGCAGGGATCGCCAAGCTGAGTGTCGGTGTCAGCTGGGACCCCTCCGCGGGCGCCAGCGGTGGTGCGCTCGGCTGGGCGCGCCGCAAGAAAGGCGTCGACCTGGACCTGATCGCCATTCTCATGCAGGGCAGCGAACCGGTCCGTTTCGCCGGACTGGATTCGCTGGACCCGCTGGGCAACGGCTCGGTCCAGCACTCCGGCGACGAGCAGACCGGCGCGGCGGCCGGTGACGACGAAACCGTCCACGTCACCTTCTCCGAGATTCCCGGCGGTATCGACGCCATCGTCTTCGTCGCGGCAGCCTTCAAGAAGGGCAGCTCGTTCGAGAAGGCGAACAACATCTCCTTCAAGGTCTACGACGCCACCGGCGGCAGCAGCCAGCAGGTGGCCGATATCTGGCCGTCGCTGCTGGGCAGCGACAATGCCAACGCCGTGGCCCGCACATTCCGCAACGGTGATATCTGGCAGCTCGAGGTACTCAACCGCAAAGGCAAGATCAAGCAGGGCGATAAGCAGGCGCTGCTGCGGTTCGCCATGGGCGGCGGCGGTGCCTGAGCCGCGGAGGTGATCAGCCCGCCGCCCAGCCCGACCAGCGCGTGATATCGAGCGCGAGAACCGGTCCGGGCGGCGGTTCCGATACATAGACGGGATAGCGCGCGGTCAGCTGTGCCAGACCTGCGTCGGCCTCGTCTCCCGTCACGATGCGTGCGGTCCCGTCGGCGCGCACCCACCACAGTCGGGACCAGTCCTCGTCGTAGAAATCGGCCAGCACGGTGATATGTGGGTCGGCTTCGATATTGGCGAGCCGACGCAAGGCGGTGGTCGTTTTCGGTTTGGCGTCGACCGCGGTGTAGACGGTATCGCCGGCGAGCACGAACACTATCGGCACGATATGCGGGGTCCCCTCGGCGGTGACGGTGGCGAGCCGGGCCACCCTGGCCGCGGCGAATCGTGCGCGCGCCCGAGCCCGATCCAACCGCATCAGACCTCCTCGCTCACCGACCCCAGGCATCCGCGGCACCGTGTCAACGCCGCCGGCCCCGCAGATAATCGCTGACCACCGCGGCACCGAGACCGTCCAGGTCGGGTGCCACCACCCGTCCGCCGCTGCGCCGGGCCACCAGATCCACGAACGCCGCCAGGCGTGGTTCCTCACCCAGCATGAACACCGAGACCGAGGCTCCCGAGCGGGCCAGCGAATCCACCTGGGCCACGGTCACCGCCAGCGTCCGGCGGTCCGGCGGCCAGTTGAAATAGGCCGTACCGTCGGACTCCAGGTGCGCGGTCGGCTCACCGTCGGTGACCACCAGCACCACCGGGACCGCGTCCGGGTGCCGGCGCAGATGCCGGTCGGCCAGCAGCAGCGCGTGGTGCAGGTTGGTGCCCTGCTCCCAGACCGGTTCCAACCCGGTCAGTTCCGCGATATCCACCGTCGCGGCGTGCCTGCCGAAGGTGATCAGTTCCAGGGCGTCGGATCGGAACCGGGTGCTGATCAGATGTTGCAGGGCCAGCGCCGTCCGCTTCATCGGCACCCAGCGCCCGTCCTGCACCATCGACCACGAGGTGTCGACGCAGAGGGCGACCGCCGCCCGGGACCGCTGTTCGGTTTCGGCGATCTCCACATCCGCGACATCCAGGGTCACCGAAGGGCTCCCGGTGGACGCCGAGCGCAGAACCGCGTTACGCACTGTGCGCGAGACATCCCACGGCTCGGTATCGCCGAACTGCCACGGCCGGCTCGCGCCGGTCGGCTCCCCCGCGGCCCCGGCCAGCGCTGTCTCACGCTGTCCCTTTCGGCTGCGGAGTTTTCCGACGATATCGCGGAGCGCGACCTCCCCCAGCCGCCGCAGCGCCTTGGGGGTCAATCGCAGCGAGCCGTCCGGGGCCCGCTCGAACAGTCCCTGCCGTCGCAGTTCCCGTTCCAGTTCGGCCAGCCGGGCCGCATCCATCCGGGCATCGACACCCAGCTGCCGCTCCAGCATCTCCAGATCGATATCCTCCAGCCGCGCACCGGGATAGGACTGGGCGAGCTGAGCGGCGAGTTCGTCGAGTTCGCCCAGGTCCTGCATGGCTTCCACGGCCTCGCCCATACCCAGCGGATCCTGGCCGCGGAAACGCCGCGCCGACTCCCAGTCCTGTCCGGGGCGCAGTGCGCGCAGGTTCGCATCGAGCTCGGCGATCTGCTGCGCGATCCGCGGATCCCCGAACGCCTGGCCGACGAGCTCGTTCAATTCCGCCTGCTGCTGTGCCGACATCGAATTCATCATCCGCTGCGCCGCCGCCGCACGCGCGGCCAGCGTATCGATCAATTCCTCGGTATCGCGCGGATTCTCCGGGAAGAACTCCCCGTGTTCGTCCATGAACTCGGCGAACTGCTCCTCGGTATCCGCACCGCGGGCGTGCGCGGCCAGCAGATCGTTGAGGTCCGACATCATTCGCCGGACCCGCTCCACATCGTGCGGAGTAGCGCTCTGCAAAGCCTGTTTCATCCCCTGGAAGCGGGATTCCAGCAGTTCTTCGCCGAGTAGATCGCGGATCTTCTGATAGTTCTCCCGGCCCGTTTCCGAGCGCCAGGGGTACTCGCCGAGCTCGTTCACCGCACCCGCCGTGCTCGACGGCAGAGCGTCCAACTGCATTTCGGCGAACCGCGCATCGTCGGACGGATCCGGGAACAGTGCACGGCGCTCGGCCTCCAGCGCCCGGTCCAGCAGTTCTCGTACCTGCTGCAGGGTGCCGTCCAAGCGGTGCGACCGCGAGATCTCGGCCCGCCGCTCCCACAGGCGACGCGTCAGTTCTTCCAGTCCGGGCATCCCGGACGTGCCACGCCGCAACAGTTCCTCGAGCGCCGAACGCGGCGAGGAACCTTCCATCACCTCACGCCCTATCTCCGAGAGTGCCTCCCGCAGATCGAGCGGGGGCGCCAGCGGATCGGGCCCTTCGTGATAGGGCCCGTAGGAATATCGGTCGGCCGCTGTCATCACACCTCTTCGAAACCGGTCGACGCGGTCACGCGCCGTACACCGCGCTACCCTCGTCGTCGGAATCCTTGGCCACCTGCCGCGCCAGATACAGGGACTCCAGGGCGAATTCGACCGCCGCCGCGATGCGCTGCGGCGGATCACCCACCGCTACGCCCAGCCGCAGCGCCACCTCGTGCAGCACCGGCAGCTCCGGCAGCGCCGACAGCACCTGCGTGCCGGGGACCCGCTCGCCCGTGGTCACCAGATGGCCCTCGTCCACCGCGTCGGCCAGCGGCCGCAGATCCAGTCCGCCCAGCCGGTCGCGGGCGGTATCCGCGAAAGCCCGCCGCAGCATATGGGTGAGATGCTCCTGCTCGCGGCCTTCCTCACCGGATTCGAATTCCAGTTTCCCGCGCAGTACCGCCGGCACCGATTCCAGATCCACCGGCCGGGCCACCGCGGGGTCCTCTCCGGTCAGCGCGGCCCGCCGCAGCGCGGCCGCGGCCACAGTCTCGGCCGCCGCCACCGCGAAGCGGGCCGACACACCGGAGCGCTGGTCGATGGCGGGAGACTCGCGTAGTCGCCGCACGAACCGGGCCAGCACCTCGATCAGCGGGTCGCCCACCTCGGCGACCAGTTCGGCCTCCTGCCGCACCAGCGCCATCTCCGCCTCGACGGTCAGCGGGTAGTGGGTGCGGATCTCGGCGCCGAACCGGTCCTTCAGCGGCGTGATGATCCGGCCGCGGTTGGTGTAGTCCTCGGGGTTGGCGGTCGCCACCAGCAGCACATCCAGCGGTAGCCGCAGCGTGTAGCCGCGCACCTGGATATCGCGCTCCTCCATCACATTCAGCAGCGCCACCTGGATCCGCTCGGCCAGGTCGGGCAGCTCGTTCACGGCCACGATCCCCCGGTGCGCACGCGGCACCAGCCCGAAATGAATGGTTTCCGGATCACCCAGCCTGCGCCCCTCGGCGACCTTCACCGGATCCACATCGCCGATCAGATCGCCCACCGAGGTATCCGGAGTCGCGAGCTTCTCGGCGTAACGCTGCGAACGATGCCGCCACACCACGGGTAGATCGTCGCCCAGTTCGGCGGCCAGCCGCCGCCCCTGCGGACTGATCGGTTCCAGCGGATGTTCGCCGAGTTCGGCGCCCTCGATCACCGGGGTCCATTCGTCGAGCAGTTCGACGACCGTCCGCAACAGGCGGGTCTTACCCTGACCCCGCTCACCCAGCAGCACCACATCGTGACCCGCCAGCAAAGCGCGCTCCAACTGGGGCAGCACCGTCCGATCGAAGCCGACGATCCCGGGCCACGGATCGTCTCCCGACGCCAGCCGGGCCAGCAGATTTTCCCGGATCTCGGCCTTCACACTCCGCGGCGCGTACCCGGCCGCCCGCAACGCGCCCGCGGTGGCGGGCAGGTCTGTTGGCACAGTCACCTCACCGACGCTACGACTATTTCTCCCATCGGTCGACAGGTACTACGCCGGACCCGCCGCTCGGAGCGCACCGGCAGCGCCGCGAGGGTGTCAGGAGGGCTCGGCTTCCAGCCGTCGCCGCAACGTATCCAGACCGTCCCCGTGCAGGTCGGCGACCGCGACGGCGCGCCCCGAGGACGCCAGCAGTAGCGACAGCAGCGGGCCACGCACCTGCGGCCCGGCGCCTGCGCTGAATTCCGCGTCATCGGCCACCAGTGTGAGCCCGGCGGCGAGTTCCTTCCCGCCGCCGAAGCTCGCCGAGGTCCGCAGCTGGAGCCGCAACGCGTCGGCCGTGGCCTCCATCGGGTATGCACGGGTGATTCCCAGCGGCCGCCGGATGTCCTCCCCGTGCACGATCATCTCGACCAGTCTGCTGTCCCGGGGAGCGGGTGGGCTCACCGTGCGGCCCAGCTCCACCCGCAACCGGTCCAGAGTTTCGGCGGGTGTCGCGGCGCGTTCCCGTGCGACCCCGGTCTCGGTGAACCGGTCGAAATCGAAGCGGGCACGGGCGAACTGCCAGAGGAAGACGGGTACGGAGGTTTTCGCGGTGGCCACGATATGCGCGAGCACATCGTGCACGGTCCACCCGGGGCACAACGACGGAGTCGCCCACTGGTCGCCGGTGAGCCCTTCGAGATCCGCGATGAGCGCCGTCCGCTCGGACCGGACGGTCGGCCACACGTTTTCCACAGCGCCTCCAGATCGGCTCGAACCCCGGGTCGCGGGGTGACGAACCGCACACTACGGACCGGCACCGACAATTCCGCCGGTCCGCGCCGCACATCGAGGACGCCGCCGGAGTGCGGCGCCATCGAGTTGGTGGTCGATCAGCCGCGCGCCGCCCCGGAGACCAGCGCCTCGTCCCAGAGCCGCCGCAGAATCGTCCCCGCCGGATCCGGCGATGCCTCCCGGAACCCCGTACCCGCCCACAGCGCCATATCGCCGGCGATGTACTTCTCGGCCGCGGCCGCCCGGATCGGACTGGTGAGGTGATGGATCTGCGGGTACGCGGCCGGCGCCGTGCCGTATTCGGCGATGAATTCATTGGCCAGCCCGCGGGCGGGCCGGCCGGAGAACACGCGTGTCACCACTGTGTCGGTGAACTGCGGATCGGCCAACGCGTCCTTGTGCGCCGTTCTCGCGCCGGATTCGGTACTGCGCAGGAATGCGGTGCCGAGCTGGACGGCCACCGCCCCGTGCGCGAGTGCCTCGACGATGCGCGCTCCGTCGGAGATCCCGCCCGCGGCGACCACCGGCAGCGGGCACCAGGCGGTGATCTCGTCGAGCAGTTCGATCAGCGGTGTCGTACCCGGCTCGTCCTCGACCCGGAACGTCCCCCGGTGACCCCCACCCTCGGGCCCTTGCAGGCACAGCGCGTCGACTCCCGCCTCCACCGCGGCACGCGCCTCGTCCGGACCGGTTACCGTCGCGATCACCGCGGACCCCGCGTCACGTAACCGTCGCACGGTGTCCACCGGGGGCAGGCCGAAGGTCAGCGAGACCACGGGCACCCGCTGGTCGACCAGCAGATCCACCTTCTCGGCGAACCGATCGTCGTCGAATTCCCGGACGGCGGGCAGATCGATCCCGTACCGGCGCGCGGTCTCCCCCAACCTGGCCCGGTACTCCTCCACTGCTGCGGCGTCGTACGAATTACGTTGCGGGACGAAGAGATTCACACCGAATGCCGCATCGGTACGCGCCCGGACCTCGCGTATCTGCAGCGCCACCGCCTCGGGGGTCTTGTACCCGGCTGCCAGAAAGCTCAGCCCGCCCGCCTCCGTGACACCGGCCACCAACTCCGGGGTCGAGGGCCCACCGGCCATCGGCGCCGCCACGATCGGCACGGCGAGATCTCCGAAATCGAACACGTCCACCTCCACGTCGACACCGACTCGGTCGACACCCACCCTCCTCACCTACCGGTACGGCGCGAACACCGGGTGGTACCGCTGTTCCCTCCGTCACGGATCGGGCCGGGCCCGCTTCGGCGAGGTTCGCCCGAAACGGGTGAACCGTGGCAGCGGTACCCGGACCTCATATCGATGCATAATTCCGGTGACCGTGGCGCATCTCGTGACCTCGCGCCTACCTCCCCGTAGGAGAAGAGGGTATGTCCGATTCGAGTACGTTCATCGTCGAACGCGCGACCACCATCGCCGCGCCCGAGCCCCGGATACGAGCACTCGTCGACGACTTCCATCACTGGCGTGACTGGTCGCCGTGGGAGGACGCCGACCCCGACCTGAACCGGACCTATTCCGGTCCGGGATCGGGAGTGGGCGCCCGCTACGACTGGGAGGGCAATCGCAGGGCGGGTGCCGGCACGATGACTATCACCGCGTCGGAACCGGGCCGGGTCGGGATCGACCTGGCCTTCCGCAAACCGTTCCGGAATCAGAACGAGGTGACATTCCGGCTGGTGCCGACCGGCGACACCACCGAGGTGACCTGGCGGATGACCGGCCGCAAGAACCTGTTCTTCAAAGTGTTCGGCTTCCTGTTCCCCATGGACCGGTTCATCGGGCCGGACTTCGAGAAGGGCCTCGTGCGGTTGAAGGGCCGGGCCGAAGCGGCTACCTGAGCGCCGCCGGTCGATTCGCGCCGGGGCACCGGCGGAAGCGAAAACGATGAACAACAGCGCGGTCGCGGTGAAGATCACGCGACCGCGCTGCCGGACCGGCACGGCCGTCAGTCGGCGGTGTTCGCGGCGGGATCCGGTGCGGAGAACCCGGTGATCCGCTCGGGTGTCACGCGGACGATGAACCGCAGGAGATCCGCGGGTTCGGCGGGCGGGTCCTGACCGAGGTACTTCCGGGAAAGCCGCAGCGGCAGCGCCTTGTCCGGGTCCTCGATCAGTTCGGCGGTGCCCTGGATATCCACGGAATGATAGGGGTTCGCGGAATCGAATACGGTGAGCCCGATCCGTGGGTCCCGGGCCAGGTTCCGGACCTTGCGGCGGTTGGTCGTCGAGGAGAACACGATCGAGTCGCCCTCCCGGTCCATCCAGACCACCGAGGTCTGCGGCCGGCCGTCCGGTTCGACAGTCGCCACCGTGGCGAAGTTCTTCCCGTCCAGCAGGCGGCGCGCTTCGTCGTTCAATTCGATCGTCATGACAATTCCTTTGCTGGTTTCCGATGGATACGCGGACGAGCGGGGGTGGTCCGGTGAGAGCCGGCCGGGGTCAGGCGGCCGGAGCGGCCGCGATATGCGCGCGAGCCGGGAGAGCGGCCGCGGCCACAGGTCGCAGCACTGTGGCCGCCACACCCAGCGCGGCCACCAGCAGTCCGGCCGCGATGGCGAAGGCCACCCGGTAACCGCCGGTCAGCGCGTCGGCAACGGGCGCCCCGGAGTTCAGCAGAGCACCGCTGCGGGACGCGGCGAGAGTGGTCAGGACGGCGACGCCGAGCGCCATCCCGATCTGCTGGGTGGTGTTGAACAACCCGGAGACCAGTCCGGCATCGTCGGCCGCGGCGCCGGACATACCCAGTGCGGTGAGCGCGGGAAGTACCAGCCCGAATCCGGCGAGCAGCGCCGTCACCGGCAGCAGGTCCGGCAGGTAGGACGCGTCGACCGGCAACCAGGCGAGCCGGACCATGGCGGCCAGCAGCAACAACAACCCCGCGATCAACACGGCGCGTTCGCCGAATCGGATGATGAGCCGAGCCGAGCCGAACAGCGAAACCCCGCCGATCGCGACGGCCGCGGGCAGCATGGCCAGGCCGGTTTCCAGCGCCCCGTATCCGAGCACACGCTGCAGATAGAGCGCGAGCAGGACCTGGAACGCGAACATCGCCGAAACGGTCAGCATCTGCACCAGATTGGCCCCGGAGACATTGCGCGAACGGAAGATCCGCAGGGGGAGCAGCGGATCACCGATCCGGGACTGCCGAAGCACGAACACCGCCAGCAGCGCGAGGGATACGGCTCCGAAACCGAGGGTATGGCCCGAGGTCCAACCGTGGTTCTCGATCTCGACCACCGTGTAGATACCGAGCATCAGTCCGGCGGTGACCAGCGCGGCGCCGGGGAGATCGGGTCGGCGGGCGGTACCGGTCGCGTGATCCGCCGGCAGGACCGCGATCGCCAGAGCCACCGTGGCCAGGCCGATCGGCACATTGATCAGGAAGATCCAGTGCCAGCCGAAAGCGTCGGTCAACACCCCGCCCAGCACCTGCCCGATCGCGGCACCGGCGGCACCGGTGAAACCGAAGACCCCGATCGCGGCCTTGCGCTGCCGGTTCTCGGTGAACAGTGTCACCAGGATGCCGAGCGCGACAGCGGAGGCGAAGGCGCTACCCACGCCCTGGAGAAAGCGGGCGGCGATCAGCTTCGCGGGAGTGGTGGCCGCACCCGCCATCAGCGACGCGGCCGTGAACACCGTGTTCCCGATGAGGAAGATCGTCTTGCGGCCGACGAGATCACCGAGGCGCCCGCCCAGCAGCAGCAGTCCGCCGAAGGCGATCAGGTAGGCGTTGACCGTCCAGCTCAACCCCGCGGCGGTGAACCCCAGGTCACGCTGGATCTCCGGAAGTGCCACGGTCACGATGCTGCCGTCGAGGACGGTCATCAGCGTGGCGGCCGACAGAACGGCCAGGGCGAGACGTGCGGGAAAGCTCATGGTGTTCTCCTGTCCGGAACCCGACAGGAGAGACTGTAATAGATAGTTTCGTTGCAGACAATCTATTGTAGAGCTATTGGCGCGCGCGGCGCGCGGCCGACGGCGCCTCCACCGTCTCGGCGAGATGCCCCTCGGTGAGGTTCCGCAGCGCACGTACCAGGGCCGCCCGCTCGGTCGCCGGTAGCGATTCGAGTGCCGCGCTGTGCACGCCGTCGACGATCCGCTGACTCCGTTCGGCGACCTCGCTCCCCGCCTCGGTGACGGCGATGATCCGGGCACGGCGGTCGGCAGTGGAGGGTCGACGCTCGGCCAGCCCGGCCTTCTCCAGCGCGTCGACAGTGACCACCATCGTGGTCTTGTCCATATCGCCGATTGCCGCGAGTTGGGCCTGGGTGCGCTCCCCCTCCAGCGCGTGGACGAGTACGCAGTGCATACGGGCGGTCAGCCCGATCTCCGACAGCGCCGCCGCCATCCGGGTGCGCAGGGCGTGGCTGGTGCGGTCGAGCAGGAACGACAGATCCGGTTCGGCGCGGACAGGAGCCATGGCAGTCATGAATCCCATGATAGTTCCGTTGCAGATCTTCTATGGCGAACCCGGCCCGCCTCCGGCCGAGCCGCAGGGCCCACCGCGAGCGCGCGCGTGGAGTGGCTCAGGTGGTGTCCACGGTCAGCGGGTCCGTCTCCGTTCTCCGTCTACGTCGCGCGCCGCTTCGGCCGCCGACCGGCCCGCGCGCATCACCGCGGCCGCCCGGCGCACCGGACGCCGCCCCGGTCGGGCAGCTCGGCACGTTCCGGACACACGCGGACTCCGGATACCGCCGACCCTCTAGGATTGCCGTACAACTCGAAGCGTTAACCGTTCTCTCTGGACGCGCGCCGCCGGATTCGTGGTGCGCCGACGAGTGCGCCCGCCCGCGCGGCGGCCGCGCACGAAACTTCGACCCGAGGCGGCGCTGATGACAGACGTCGACTATTGCGTAATAGGTGGGGGATTTGCCGGACTGACCGCGGCCCTGCGCCTGAAACAGGCGGGTCGCACCGTGGCGCTGCTGGAAGCCCGCGACAGGCTCGGCGGGCGCACGTTCACCGAAACCCGCGCCGACGGGTCCTGGATCGACCGAGGCGGAGCCTGGATCGGACCCGGCCAGGAGCGGATTCGCGCCCTGATGCAGGACTACGGGGTGCCGAGCTACAAGCAGTACACCGACGGTGAGGCGATGATGCTCGTCGAGGGCAAACAGTATCGCTATACCGGCACAATTCCGTGGTCGATGAGCCCGTGGGTGGCGATGAACCTCGGTGCCGCCCTGCTCGATCTCGGTCACCTGTGCAAATCGATTCCGCTCGACGCACCGTGGACGGCCGAGCAAGCCGACCGCTGGGATCGCATCACCCTGGCACACTGGCTGAACACTCACGTCGTGTCCAAAGCCGCGCACGAACTGCTCGAAACCGCCATCGCCGGTGCCTACACCTCCGCCGCGTCGGAAGTGTCGCTGCTCTTCGCGCTGTACCAGATGGCGTCCGGCGGCGGGCCCGGGTTCGTCCTGGGTATCGAGGACGGCGCCCAGGATTCCCGGCCGGTGGGCGGTATGGGTGCCATCTATCGCCCGATGGCCGCCGAACTCGGCGATGCGGTCCATCTCGCGCGGCCCGTGAAGCGCATCCAGCAAGATGCCGACGGGGTCACCGTCTTCTCCGGCAAGACCACCGTGCGCGCCCGCCGCGTGATCGTCGCGGTGCCCCTGGCCATCGCGAGCCAGATCCGTTACGAACCGCTACTGCCGGTCGACCGATCCTTCCTGCACCAGCGGATGCCCAGCGGCGCCATCATCAAGATCTCCTTCATATACGACGAACCCTTCTGGCGCGACGACGGTTTGTCGGGCCAGTCGGCGGCCCCGGGCTCACCGGCCACCATCACCATCGACGCCTGCACCGACACCGGCCGACCGGGCGTTCTGTGCGTCATCGTGGAAGGTCCCATCGCACGGCGGATCGGACAGCTCGACCCCGCCGAACGGCGGCGAACGATTCTCGATGCCCTGGCCGACCGATTCGGCGACAAGGCCCGCACCCCGGCCGACTGCATCGAACAGGACTGGAGCGCCGAGCGCTATTCCGGTGGCGGAATGCTCAGCCACGCACCGACGGGCGTTCTCACCCAGTTCGGCCACACCCTGCGGACGCCGTGCGGCCGGATCCATTGGGCCGGCACCGAGAGTTCCGCGGTGATGTGCGGGTGGGTGGACGGCGCGGTGCGTTCGGGTGAGCGCGCGGCCGACGAAGTACTGGAACAAGACATGGTGACCGCTTCCGGAAGTCCCGCGAACGACAGGGGGGCGCACCGAGGGAACCCGTGACCACGGCGACCGAACGTATCGGGCGAGCGATCACCGCGGGCGGCCCGGACGTGACAGGCAAGTCCCCACTTGCCTATAGTGGCGGCGTGAGCGAAGGTACCGACCCGGGCGAGGTGTTCAGAGCACTGGCCGACCCCACCCGCCGCGTGATCCTCGACGAACTCGCCGAACGCGACGGGCAGACATTGTTCGAACTCTGCGGCCGGTTGACGATGCGCCACCAGCTCTCGTCCACCCGGCAGGCCATATCCCAGCATCTCGACGTACTCTCCGGCGCCGGCCTGGTACGGACGAGCCGGGAGGGCCGGTACAAGTTCCACTACCTGAACCGAGAACCGTTGCGGAATCTCACCGACCGCTGGCTGAAGGAGTAGCAGATGCGGATAAACGTCACCAGCGTCTGGGTCGACGACCAGGCCAAGGCCCTGACCTTCTATACCGACACGCTCGGCTTCGTGAAGAAGATCGACGTCCCCGCCGGTGAGTACCGCTGGCTGACCGTCGTCTCCCCACAGGCACCCGACGGGGTCGAGCTACTTCTGGAACCCGACGCGCACCCGGCTGCCAAAACCTTCAAGAACGCGCTGGTGGAGGACGGTATCCCGTTCACCTCCTTCGCCGTCGACGATGTGCACGCCGAGTACGAACGGCTGCGGGGGCTGGGCGTGCTCTTCACCCAACCGCCGGTCGACCACGGCCCTGTCACCACCGCAGTCCTCGACGACACCTGCGGCAACCTCATCCAGATCGCGGAGCACAAAGCCTGACCCCGCACGACCCGGCACCGGTGATCGCCGAATACGATCCGGTGCCGGGCGATCCGGCGGGGAAGGCGCCGCTCAGAACCGATCCTTGTGTTCGCGGACCCAGTCGGCGAAAGTCCGGGCGGGCCGGCCCAGGATCCGGTCGACAGTGCCGTCCGGAATCCGCGCCTCCGGCGGCGGGTCGGCATGCCAGCCCACCACATACTCGGCATCGGACAGCGAGACCCCTTCGCGCAGGAACCTTTCGATCGCCCGCTCGCGGCCGATCTGCTCGAAGGCGATCTCACGACCGAGCGCCCCGGCGAGCAGCGCCACCCGCGCTCCGGTGGTCAGCGCCTCGGGACCGTTCAGGTTGTACGCACGACCCGAATGCCCCTCCTCCGTATGCGCGATCGCGGCCACGGCGCCCAGGTCCCCCTCGTGAACCACGGCACTGGGGATATCGAACGGCTCCCGCACTACGCCCTCGTCGCGAATGGATTCGGCCCAGGTGAGCGCATTGGACATGAATTCCTGCGGTTCGAGCCGCGTCCAGGCCACCCCGGATTCCTCGACCGCCTGCTCGGCCGGGCCGACATACCCGCCCCAGAGGACAGTGATCCGCTCTACCCCCGCGGCGACCGCGCGCCGGACCAGTTCGGGACCGGTATCGGCCACACCGGCCGTCACGGTGATGTGGAGTCCGGTGACACCGTCGAACGCGGCATCCAGCGACCCCGGCTCCGTATGGGTTCCGCCGGCCAGCTCCGTCCCGGCAGGCAGCAGATCCGCGGCCCGTCCCGGGTCCCGGGTCAGCGCCCGCACCCGGCTGCCCCTGCGGAGCAGTTCGGCCACCACATGCCTACCGGTGTTTCCTGTTGCGCCCGTTACCAAAATCGTCACGATGACTCCCTTCCGCGGGCGACGTTAGGACCTCAACAAATGTTCAGGTCAAATCGGGAATGCGAGCCCCCGGCCAGCGCCATCCGGCTACCGGTGAGCGAGCGCCGCGCCGACCTCCCCCTCCGAGCCGTCGGCGGAGATCGCACGGGTCTGCCAGGATTGCCGCATGAGAACCACGGCTCACCCCGGCACGATCCCCGCCGGGACTCTGGTTCTGCTGACCGCTCTCTATTTCGCGCAAGGCCTGCCGTACGGCTTCTTCACCCAGGCACTGCCCGTCGTGCTCCGCGAATCCGGTTTCTCGCTGATCGAGATCAGCGCCACCGGTGTCCTGTTCGCGCCGTGGGCGCTGAAATTCCTGTGGGCGCCCTACGTCGACCACTACGGCACCCGGCGGCAGTGGTTGCTCTGCCTGCAACTCGCCGCTTCGGCCGTGACACTCGGGCTCGCCTGTCTGGACCTGTCGTCCTCGCTGCGCTGGCTGCTGGTGGGCATCGCCGTCGTCAACGCCGTCTCCGCGACCCAGGATATCGCCACCGACGGTCTCGCCGTCCAGCTACTCGGACCTCGGCAACGGGGGCTCGGCAACGGTATCCAGGTCGGCGCCTACCGGATCGGCATGATCGTGGGCGGCGGCGCACTGCTGTGGCTGTTCGCGCTCGCCGGGTGGCGAAGCCTGTTCCTGGCGATGTCGATCCTCCTGCTGGCCACCGCGATCCCGGTGTGGTGGTCACCGCGCACCCCGATCCGCAGCACGCCGACCGAAGCGTCACCGAATCCCGGCCGGTTGCTGCTGGGCTGGTGGCAGCGGTTACGCCGGCCCGGAATGCTCGCCTTCATCCTCCTCATCGGCGGCTTCAAGTTCGGCGACTCCATGGGATCGGCGATGGTCGGCCCGTTCATGTCCGATACCGGACTCACGCTGACCCAGATAGCCCTGGTCAAGGGTGTTCTATCCTCCGCCGGGGCGCTCGCGGGCGCGGCACTGGGCGGCTGGCTGTGCTACCGGCACGGCCGCCGCCGCGCCCTGCTGATCGGCGGTGTCACCCAGACCGCGAGCCTGGCCCTCTACCTGTTCTGCGCGCTCGGGATCGGCGGATTCGAGTTGATCGTCACCGCGAGCCTGGCCGAACACATCCTCGGCGGCGCCGCGACGGTGGCTGTGTTCACCCTCATGATGGACGCCTCCGACCCCGACCACGCCGGAAGCGATTACACCCTGCTGGCCTGCGCGGTGGTGACGGTGCAGGGTATCGCGGGATTCGCCGCGGGGACGGTGGGCGAACTGCTCGGCTACCCGGCACTTTTCGGAACGAGCCTGGTGCTGTCGGGAATCGGTTGCGCGGCACTACTCATCGCGACGGATCGGGGAGCCGGGCCGGCCGGAGTCCACGCGGTGTGGGCGGCACCTACCCCGGCTACCCGCTGAAGCGCGACGCGCCCCGGGCCTACCCGCACACGCTGGTCCCGGGCGCGTGCCCGGCGACCGGAAACGAACGGGACGGCCGATAACCGGTGAGCCGGCGGCCGGGCGGCTGGGTGGTGCGTTATCGTCTGCTCCCTGATGGACCTGCCGACCGGCCCGGAGCGCGGCCCGCCCCGGCGTTCGGTACCGACCCGAAGTGCGGCACCAGGGAGGGAAGCATGGACATTACCGACCTGATCCTCGACGACCACCACGAGCAGCGGCGATTGTTCGCGATCCTGGAGCAGATCGACCGCGGGGATACCGCCGCGCTGTCCGCGATCTGGGGCAGACTGGCCGCCTTCCTCGAACTGCACGCGCAAGCGGAGGAGGAGATCTTCTACCCAGCGCTGCTACAGGTCGGTATCGCGGCCCGGCGCGCGGCCGGGGTGGAGGAAGAGACCCTCGACGCTGTCCACGACCACAACGAGATCAGGGATGCTGTCGCGGAAGTGGCGCGGCACCGAGTCGGCTCCGAGGACTGGTACACGGCCGTCGCGGCAGCCAACACGGCCAACAGCGACCATATGGCCGAGGAAGAACGCGAGGGCCTCACCGACTTCCGCCGCCTGGCGAAGCTGCCACGCCGTCATCAGTTGGCCGTCACCTTCGCCGCGTACGAGGCAATCAACTACGCCGGTGTCCGACCGGTCGACAAGGATCCCGCCGGTTACGTCCGCGCAGCCGAGGAAAAATCGCGGACCGCTGCGAGTGGATCGCTGAGTGTCGGCACCCTGAAGCAGAATCGAGCCTCCACCTAAAAGAAGACCGCCCGGCCTCCCTGGAGTTCGCCCGCATCCGGCGGCCTATCCCGAAACTCGTGTTCTCGCGCACGCTGAATTCGGTGGCAGGCAACACGCGCCCGGGGCTATCGACGACCTCGCCACCGAGGTCGACAGGCTGCGCCGACGGCCGGGTGCCGGGGTGGTATCCCTCGGCCGACCTCTGGATCTGCGCCTGACCGAGTCCCGAATTCTCGGCACCCGCGTCGTCTACCTTCGCTACCAGCGCACGCGCTGAGCAGGTTATACCGCCGATACGAACGTGGTGTCGGAGCTGTGCGAACCCGCCCCGGACGCCCGAGGCTCGCCTGGCCGGCAAATTTCGCGGCGGCCTGCGCGGTGACCGGGGTGAAGAGGTTGATCAGATTGCCATCGGGGTCGCGAAACAGCAACGACCGGTTCCCCCATGGCATCGTCGTGGGCTCGTTGACGAAATCGTTCGCTCCGCCCACCGGCTTCGAGCCGGCCGCTCATCTGCTGTCCGCACTTGCCACGGCGCCCTACCGGCACGAGGTATCGATCCGAGTTCAGGGCACACTCACCCAAGTCCGCGCACTGCTCCCCGCGACGATCGCGACCGTGCGCGAGATCGACTCCCCACCGCCTGACACTCGCCCGTGGGTGCGGGTCCGAATACGGGCCGAACAACTGGACTGGATTCCCCCCGTACTCGCCGGTCTGAACCGCCCGTTCGTCATCGAGCACCCCGATATTCTCAACGACGCTGTGCGCGCCCTGGCCCGCCGACTCACAGCGGCCGCCGACGAATCCGAAACCCACGGGTAGAAACCGGATGCCGGAGCAGGTTACCTGCCCCGGAACGGTTCGAGTAACAAGCGCGACCCCTGTGCGATGTGTTCAGACAACATCAAACCAGGAGGTTCCAAATGCTGTCTGCGAAGCGGCTTGCCGCCGGCGCCGTCGTTGCCACCGCGACTGCGGCCACTGTGCTCGCCGGTGGTGGCGTGGCCCAGGCCGACGTACCGGTGTGGCAGGCCAACTGTCACGTTTACAACGTCTTCAATACCGGCGGAATGGCCAATTGCGAGCTGCCGACCTGGCACCAGGTGAAGCTCACCTGCGTTGCCTGGCCCGTCCCGTTCACCTACTGGAAGTACGGCCCGGTGCAATACGGGCAGAACCAGTCCTGGGCCAGTTGCGACTCGTTCAACGCACTGGTGGGGATCGAGGTCATCCAGGCGTAATTCGCGCCCGGCCGATCTGCCCGGTGCTCGTTCCCTCGCGGCCGGACACCATGCCGCAGCCGAGTCTGCCGCATGCACCGTTTTGCCGCATACCGCGATGACAGCGCCGCAGCGACCGGTGAGGCACGTCGCGAGAACGCGTCGTCGCACGAGCGCGGTCACGGTATGTGACAAACGGCCGGCCCCGTGGCGTTCGTACGACGCACCGCCACAACACCGCGAGGAGATGGTGCATCGTTCACAACGAAACAGACAAACTATGTGATCCCGGGCCGTAGCCGCGCCCGCCGTCCGCTCACTAGCATTTCCGCCACGGCGTGACGAAAGCGGTAGTGAGCATGGCTGACACGATCTGGCAAGTTGTCCACCAGAGCACGCGCTGCGCCGACTCCCACCGGCTACCGACCGCGGCGCGCCGGCTCTGGTGAAGGCACCCGCTTCCGGGCCCGTCTCAGCGGCTCTGCGCCGGGCTGGAGCACAGTTGTCCCGAGCCCTGAACCCCGCGGCGATCCACACATCCGCCAAATACCGGAGTTTCGCTCGCGGCGTGCGGAGGACAGACGAACTGCCGGAGGCTGATCACCGCTCGATTCGCTCCAAATGGTATTTGGTGGGCGCAGCGGTGGGTGGATGGGCGGCCGGATCGGCGATATTCCACGCCGTCTACGAGGACCAGCCGGCCCCGCCGGTTACCTCCGAGATCGACCCCGCCGTAGAACGCCTCGCCGAGATGTCTCCCTTTCTGCGACAACAGTTGGCGGATCTGCGAGCCGAAGGATGGACGATCGGGTACGGCGCCATCGATTCCCTCGGCGCGACCCGGATGAAGTCCAAAACGATAGTGATCAACGAATCCCTGAAGAACGATCCGTTGGAAGCTACGTCCGTACTCGCGCACGAAGTCGGGCACGCATATCCCGGCCGCTTCGACGTCGAGCCCTTGTCACCCCGGTCCGATGAGGACTACGACGACTGGCTCGAACGGAATCTGTGGCTGCGCCGACTCTCCGAAGCCGAAAGCGAACTGGTAGCCGCTCAGGTGCGCTCGGAGATCAGGAGCGGAGGAGGCCCGGATATCGGACGGGTCGAAGACTATACGGTGGGCCTCTACCACGCGATCGGCGCAGGCGTTCTGTCGCGAGACGAAGCGCGCGAGCGTATGACCGAACATCTCGACTGGTACTCGTTCGAGTACTACCGGTCGGAACACGAAAAGCTATGGGACAGGCAATACGCCGATACACACGGTCCGTCGGTGGAGCGGTGGGATCGCGCCGGGTCATCAGGCCCTCCGAAAATGCCCCAGCCCATTCCGGAGACAAGCAACCCCTACCAGTAGGGACAGAGTCACCGGGCCAACGGAGACCTACCGTCGAAATCCCGTAATGCCGATGAGCGTGTCCCGCTGCTAGAGGGCCGTTGTCCGACAATCAGTCGGCCCGACTTGTCGGATATCTCGCCCACTCGACACGATTTCTCGACACCGTCCGACTTCGATCGCACCCAGATGGTGCGGTCAGCCCTGGCCAGGGTGCAACAACCGAAACGATTCTCAGCAGGTCAGTCCACCTTCGACTTGGCGCGGGCGTAGGCGCGGGCTGCGCGAGCGCGGTCGCCACAGCGCGTCGAGCACCAGTGACGGCGGCCGTGGCGGATCAGGTACCGATTGCACGGGACGGAGGCGCAGGTGGTCAGGAAACCGGCCTCGGCGCCGGTGAGTAGGTCGGCCGTATCTGCGGCGAGCGTCGCGAGCGCGCGGTCGAGGATCTCGTTGGGCGGACACAGCGCAGCGCGGTAGGGGCCATTCGTCTCATCCCATCGCAGCAGGGCAGCCGTTGGGGTCCTGCTCAACGCGTCGTTGACGGCGGACAGCGCTGCAGGCAATACCGGCTGCCGCGCGACACGGGCGGCGAACAATGCCCTGATGTGTTCGCGCAGCACGCGCAGCTGCGTCGCGCACATCTCCTGCACTCCGGCATCGGCAGGCGCGAGGCCGCGTTCGGCGAGCCACCGATTCGTCGATTCGGGGGTGCCGAGCAGGTCGATGAAGTGTCCGCCGGGCAGCACATAGGCGCTGTCGGCGAAGTCGAGAGCGAGGTACTGCTCAGCCCCGGGTGCGGGCGGTAACGCAGCGGTCGAGATCTCTCGCACGGCTCTCATATTTCTCATGTTACGGCTTGCTTTTATCCGTGAGAACAGCCTACCGTTCTCACGGATACATGTAGCTTCATCCGTGAGGAGTTTGCTGGTGGCTTCTGCAGGCACAACTGATCGGCAGGTCTGCGTCCGCGTATTCGGCGGTCCGACCGCACTATTCGAATACGGCGGGCTCAGGTTCCTCACCGACCCGACCTTCGACGCGCCCCGCGACTACCAGCAGGCCGGCGGCCTGCTGACCAAGACAGCGCCGGCCGCCGCCGCGCCGGCCGACCTCGGCCGCGTCGACGTGGTTCTGCTCTCACACGACGAACACCCCGACAACCTCGACCACTCCGGCCGGGCCCTGCTCGCCGACGTGCCGCTCATCCTCACCACGCCCGGTGGCGGGCAACGCCTCGGGAACCGGGCCAAAGGCCTGGTCGACTGGGAATCGATCGAGCTGGCTCGCCCCGGCGGCGGCACGATCACCGTGACGGGCGTGCCCGCGATCCACGGGCCGGGCGCACGCGAGGAGGTCGAACCGATCACCGGCCAGGTCGTCGGATTCGTACTGACCGGGAAAGGCCTGCCCACCGTCTATGTCAGCGGCGACAACGCCTCGCTCACCGCGGTCGAGGAGATCGCCGAACGTTTCGCACCGGTGGACACCGCCATCCTCTTCGCCGGAGCGCCCACTTCGCTGTTCTCTTCGACGGTGCGCCGATCGTCCTCGACAGTACCCAGACCGCCGCGGCCGCCGAACTCCTCGCACGACCACGGCCACAGTACCGCCGCCTCCGGCCTCGTCATTGCCATCCACATCGGCGCGATGTACCTGCCATCGCCGCTGACGGGCCGGCTCGTAGATCGCTATGGCCGCTCGACCATCGCCGCCGTCTCCGGGCTGACCCTGCTCGGCGCCGGAGTCGTCGTTTGTGCCGCCGGTGAATCCGTCACCCTGTCGGCGGCGGCACTCACGCTGCTCGGTCTCGGCTGGAACTTCGGCCTCGTCGCAGGCACCGCGATCGTCACCGACGCCGTGCCGCTGGCTACCCGTGCCAGAACCCAGGGCCTGGTCGACCTCACCATCGCCATCGCGGGCGCGGCCGGCGGCATGGCCTCGGGGCTGGTCGTCGCCGCTGCCGGCTATCCCGGACTGGCCATCGGCGGTGGCATCCTGGCATCGGCCACCGTGCCCGCCGTCGCCGCCGCGCGCAAATCCCCACCCGGCTGGGCGGTGTTTCACAAGCAGTGAAGATGTGGGCCCACCCAAGGCGCACGTTCGGCTGCCCGACTACGCGGGGGTGCTGGACTCCAGGGCGTCGACAGGACCACCGATCACCTCGCCGACGCCATAGGTGCCACCTCACGTGCCGCGAGGGACGACGCCTCGGTAGGTGTTGAGCCGCTACACGTTGAAGCGGAACTCGACCGGGTTCCGCAGCCTAACAACCTTCACAGCGCATAGCCCATTCGATCCACTACAAGAGAGTCTCGACAGGCTGTCCAGTGATATCGGCGATCAGTTCGAAATCCTTGTCCACGGCGAGCACGGTCAGGCCGGCTTTCTCGGCGGTGGCGGCGATCAGCAGGTCGGGGATGGACGGCGCCCGATGCTGTCCACGGTCAGCGAGCAGCATCTGCACCTCCCAAGCCCGATCCTCCATTGCGGGAGTCAGGTGCTCGATCGGCATCAGGGTCAGTGGCGGGGACGCGAAGGCACGTCGTCCCGCTGTTCCCGAACGAGCCGAGAACCCGAGTTCGAGTCGCGTGATCGTCGAGAGGTGCACGAGACCACGTTCGATTCGCGCATTCCACTCATCGAGGTTCCGAGCCTGGCCCAACTGCATTCTCGCGTAGGCCGATTTGTCGACGAGCCAGCTCGTCACCGCCATGCGGAATCCATTACCGAGGGGTCCGAAAGGTCGCTGAACGCTTCCGCAGACCGATCCCAATCCTCGGGAGTGAGAGTGGCGCCCTGCACGGGCGGCGTCCGACCCTCCAACTTCCGACGCAGGTATTCGTTGCGCGACAGACCGAGGGCGGCAGCATCGGCATCGATGCGATCCACCGCTTCGTCGGACAGGCCGCGAATGAGAACGTTCGGCATGATTTCCCACCTCCCAAAAGATTGATATCATGATATCACCTGCGGGTGATGACACTGGCCAGGTCGCTACCACACAGCCGGCACATGCCCGGGCGCTATGAACCAGAACACCTCCGACGGCACCCCACCGCTGTCGAACGCCGACACGATCAGCCACGAATCGGTCGAAGTCGGCGCGTGCGTCGACGAGCCGTGCAGCCCTCCGCCCCGATACACCATATCGGTGCGGAACCAGCGTGAGCCCGACCGATTGCCAGACGTTCGACCGGAACTCGACTACACGTTGAAGCGGAACTCGACCACGTCGCCGTCGGCCATGACGTAGTCCTTGCCCTCCATCCGGACCTTGCCCGCCGCCTTCGCCGCGGCCATCGACCCCGCCTCGACCAGATCGCCGAAGGCGACCACTTCGGCCTTGATGAAGCCGCGTTCGAAGTCCGTGTGGATGACCCCCGCCGCCTTCGGCGCGGTGTCGCCCTGGTGAATCGTCCACGCCCGGGCTTCTTTCGGGCCGGCCGTCAGGTAGGTCTGCAGGCCGAGCGTGTGGAAGCCGGCGCGAGCGAGGGCGTGCAGGCCGGGTTCGGTCTGGCCGATGGATTCCAGGAGTTCGGCGGCGGATTCGTCGTCGAGTTCGAGGAGTTCGGATTCGACCTTCGCGTCCAGGAACACCGCGTCGGCGGGCGCGACGGAGGCTTTCAGCTCGGCGACCTTGGCCTCGTCGGTGAGTATCGACTCGTCGGCGTTGAACACGTAGAGGAACGGCTTCGTGGTCAGCAGCGAAAGTTCTTTCAGCAGTTCGCCGTCGATCTCCTTCGCCGCGGCGAACAGGGTGCGGCCGTTGTTGAGGATCTCCTGCGCCTGCTTGGCGGCGTCGGCGCTGGGCTTGCGGTCCTTTTTGACCTTGGCTTCCTTCTCCAGGCGGACGACCGCCTTTTCGAGAGTCTGCAGGTCGGCGAGGATCAGTTCGGTTTCGATGACCTCGATATCGGAGGCCGGGTTCACCTGGCCGTCCACATGCACCACATCGTCGTCGGCGAAAACGCGGACGACCTGGCAGATGGCGTCGGCTTCGCGGATGTTGGCGAGGAATTTGTTGCCCAGGCCGGCGCCTTCGGAGGCGCCCTTCACGATGCCCGCGATATCCACGAAGGAGACCGTGGCGGGCACGATGCGAGCGGAGTCGAAGATATCGGCGAGCTTGTCCAGCCGGGGGTCGGGCAGCGGGACCACCCCGACGTTGGGCTCGATAGTCGCGAACGGGTAGTTCGCGGCGAGCACGTCGTTGCGGGTCAGCGCGTTGAACAGCGTCGATTTTCCGACGTTGGGCAGGCCGACGATTCCGAGGGTGAGACTCACGAGGACAGCAGTCTACGCGGGTAGCCGGGTGGGTCGGCGGTCGGCCGTACCGTGTGCGCGGGCGCCCGCTCGGAGGCTCGCGGCGTAGACGGTGAACTTCATACGGTCGCCCGGCTGCTCGGTGGATTCGCGGGCTCGAGCCCGATGCGCCCGTTCCGGCGTAGCGTGACACCTATGGAGCCGACCTCACAGGTGGTGACGGCCCACCCCGCCCCCGCACTGGCCGCCTTCATCGACCGGTACGTCGGATACCGCATGTCCGGATTCGAGGCGGGACTGCACCGCGGGCTGCCGTCCCGGCATATGACGTTCATCGTCGCCATCGGACCCTCCATCGACGTCATCAGCCAGACCGACGCCCGCCAATCCCCGGACGACTACCGCTGTGTGCTGAGCGGGCTCCAGGACACTCCGGCGATGATCGCGCACGACGGCACCCAGGAAGGTGTGGCCATAAAGCTCACTCCGCTGGGCAGCCGGGCGTTGTTCGGGCTGCCCGCGGCGGAACTGTGGAGTACCTCGATCGAGTTCGCCGACCTCATCGGCTCACCGGGTCGGCAACTATGGGAGGAACTGCAGGAGCAGACCGGGTGGCCGCAGCGGTTCGCGGCATGCGACCGGGTACTGACCCGGTTACTGGTCCCGGAGCGAGCGGTGGGACCGGAACTCAGCTGGGCGTGGCGCGCGGTGGCGGGATCGCACGGGACGATCGGGGTGGAAACGCTCGCCGAGCGCGTCGGCTGGAGCCGCCAGTACCTCACCAAACGGTTCACCGGCGAGTTCGGCTCGAGCCCGAAGGTAGCGGGGCGGGTGGCCCGGTTCGAGCGGGCCAAGCAGATGCTGCTGCACACCCCGTCGTTCGTATCGATCGCCCAGGTTGCGGCCACCTGCGGTTATTACGACCAGCCGCATCTCAACCGTGAGTTCGCGCGACTGGCCGGATGCAGCCCGACGCAGTGGCTGGCCGAGGAGATTCCATCCGTCCAAGACCCGGAGATGGCCGGCGAGCCAGGCTGAGAACATGACCGCAACAGCGAAAACCACCACGACAACCACCCCCGCGCCCACCGTCTGGCCGTGCCTGGCCTTCCGGGATGCCCGCGGCACCGCGGACTTCCTGGTCCGGGCGTTCGGCTTCGAACTGACGGCCATGTACGCCCGCGAGAGCGACCCGGCGGTGATCGAGCACGCCGAACTCCGCTGGCCGGAAGGCGGCGGAGTCATGTTCGGCACCGCGGACAAAGGCGGCGGACTGCCGGAACGCCGCACGCCGGGAACCGAATCCGTCTACATCGTCTGCGCCGACCCGGACGCCCTGTACGAGCGGGCCACCGCGGCCGGGGCGGAGACCATTGCCGGATTGAAAGACGAGGACTACGGGTCGCGCGGGTTCACGGTCGCGGACCCGGAGGGCAACTTCTGGAGTTTCGGGACCTATCGGGGCCGATGAGCCGCGTCGTTCCACGGGATCGGAGCCGGAGCGTGGTTCGCTGATCCGGGTGGCCGCGGCGGTGTCGAGCCCTGCCGCGGCGCCTCTGCAAATCGGCACTCGTACAGCTTGACCTTCAGGTTGCTCGAAGCCCGATGATGAGCGGGTGCCCGAATCCGACCTGATCACCATCGGTACGTTCGCCCGCTCGTGCGGTATCACGGCGAGCGCGCTCCGTTTCTACGACGACTCCGGTCTGCTGGCCCCGGCCGGGGTCGACGAGACCACCGGCTACCGCTACTACGCCCCGGCCCAGGTGGATCGGGCGGTGACCATCCGCCGGTTGCGGGATATCGATATGCCGCTGGACGGTATCGCCCGGGTACTCGCGGCCGACCCGCACGACGCGGCCCGGCTGATCGACCAACATATGACGCGACTGGTCGAACGCACCCAGCAGGCGCGTCGGACCGCCGAGGTCGTGAAGACCACACTGGGCGAACCCTCCGGGTGGTGGGTGGCGACCGTACGGGGGCCGGTGCTCGCGGCCGCGGTGGAGCAGATACTCGCCGCCACCGGGACCGACCCCGATCTGCCCGTCCTGGCCGGTGTCCGCCTGGAGGTGACACCGGAATCGCTGACGCTCACCGCCACCGACCGCTACCGGCTGTCCACCCGCACTCTCGTCCCCGAGCAGGCCGGGTCGCCCGACTGGGCCGCCACGGTGGACGGCGCCGACCTGAGCGCGGCGCTCCCGGAGATCCGGGGCGCCCATCTGCTCGATATCGAAGCCGGAGAGCGCAATGTCCGGTTCCGCACCCCCGAGGGGGCGGCGCGCGGCTGCCGGACACTCACCGGTCCTTTCCCCGATCACCATTCGCTGCTGGCGGCGCTGCCCGAGGCCCGAACCCATGTGGTGGTCTCGAAGCAGGAGCTGATGGGCGCGCTGGAACAGCAGCGGGCGCGATATCTGCGGCTCACGGTGGCGGCGGACTCGCTCGCCGTCTCGAGTACCACCGAACAACCTGTGACGGCCCTGTCCGCGCTGGTCAACGGCCCGCCCGGCGACCTCGTCTTCGGTTTCACCATCCTGTACCCGGCCGTCGCCACCGCCATCGGACCCGATGTGCGACTGGATATCGGCGGTCCCATCGACCCCATGGTCGTCCGGTCCGCAGACCACGGCGACCTCACCACCCTGGCCATGCCGGCCGACCCCGCGATCATCGACGCAGAGAACGGATCCCCCAGTTGACCTCCACCGAACAGTCGGCCCCCGACACCACCATGAACGCGATCACCGAAGCCGTCACGCTCGGTCGATCCGGTGAGATTGCCGCCGCCCGCGATCGTCTACTGGAGATCTGGCGCGATATCGGCGCTCTCGGAGATCCGCTGCACCGCTGCACCCTCGCCCACTACCTGGCCGACCTCTACGAGGACCCCGCCCGGGCCCTGACCTGGGATATCCGCGCCTTGGACGCGGCCGACTCCCTCACCGACGACCGGGTACAACGCCATCACGGGAGTTTGCAGGTCGCGGGGTTCTACCCGTCGTTGCACCTGAATCTGGCCGATAACTACCGGCGACTCGGGTCGTGGGACGCCGCGGACGAACATCTCGCCGCCGCACGGGAACGGCTGCAAGCCCTCCCCGACGACGCCTACGGCGCGATGATCCGGACAGCGCTCGCCGAAGTCGGGGAAGCGGTCGCGAGGCGCTCCACCGAGCGGCGCGCGAGTGCGCCGGGCCCGCACTCCTGACGGCTCGGCACCATGGTCATTTCGCAGTGAGCTTCGTGAAGTCGGGTGCGTAGACGGTCATCCAATGCGGGCGCAGCCGGTAGAAGACCACATCGTTGTCCCAGTCGAAGGCGTCGTCGCCGTAGAAATCCTTGAAATAGGCGAGCAGTTCCGGCCACTCGGTATCCGGCTCGCCGCGCTCCGGATTCAGGATCTCCGCGGCGCCGTGGGTGAACACCCCCAGCTCCTCACCGCGCATATGCGCCACACTGGCGGCCGGACGCGCGGCGAGATGGCGCGCCTTGGCGGCATTACGCGCGGTACCGAAGTACCACCGGCCGTGCAGGAAATGACCGTCGACACCGCTGATCCGCGGCTCACCCTTCGCGGTCACGGTGGACAGCGACAGGATGTGCATACCGGTGAGAACGGTGGTGAGTTGTTCGGCGGTCAGCGTGCGGTCGGTGGCGATGATCGAACGGAGATGGCTCGTCGAGCCCGTGAGGGACGCGTCGAGCAGAGCCTGCAATGCGATGAGTTCTTCCGGGGTTTCGCGCATCGGCCCACCGTAAGCGCGCCGGTCCTGTTACCGCTCGACCGAAATTGCTCGGTTGATGCGGAGGTCGCGTCCGTCTAGGTTCGGTGGGTGATCTCCTTCCGGAGCGCAGTGGGGGCTCTGTACGTCGCTGTCGCATTGGTTCTCACCCTCTTGATCGCCGTCCCGCAGGTCCGGCTGTACCGCGATGAACAGCCGCGCGCCGATATCGTCGGCCAGTTGCGATTCCTGCGTTCGGAATTGGGTTCAGGGCTCGGAGAAGAGATGCAGGCGATGTTCCCCGAGGGATACTTCTTCTCGTACGCCCTGTACGGGCTGGCGTGGACCGATATCGCACGCGGCGATACGACGTACCGGGACGAGGCCCTGCGCGAGGCCCGCTGGGCGCTGGCACGCCTGGAATCCCCTGCGGGAAAAGCGATTTTCGACGATTCCCTCCGCCCGGCGCACGGGGTCTTCTACGTCGGATGGTCCAGCCGGTTACGCGGGGCCGTGATCGAACTGGCCGGACCGGACGCGCCGGAGACCGTGCGGTTCGTCGCGGACTGCGCGGCCCTCGCGGCGGCCTTCGATACGGAGGGTCCGTTTCTCGAGGCGTATCCGGGCCAGGCCTGGCCGGTCGACAGTGTGGTGGCCGTGGCCGCGCTGAGTCTGCACGACCGCATCGCCGGGCCGCCACGTTTCGGGACGGTGATCGCCGAGTGGTCGAAATCGGCTCGCACCCGGCTGGACCCGGCGACCGGACTGCTACCGCACCGGGCGAAACCGGTGACGGAGGGCGCGCGCGGCTCGTCGCAGTCGGTGATCCAACGGTTCCTGCCCGAGATAGATACCGAATGGGCTCAGGAGCAATACCGCGCGTTCCGCGGTTCGTTCGTCGATATTCCACTCGGCCTGCCGGGAGTGCGGGAGTATCCGCGCGGCCGGAACGGGACGGGTGACGTGGACTCCGGACCGCTGATCCTGGGCGTCAGCGCCTCGGCCACGGTGGTCGCCATCGGTGCGGCCAGGGTGCACGGAGACAGGGCACTCGCCGGCCCACTCACCGGTCTCGGTGAAGGCCTCGGCGTCCCGGTCGGCGCCGGCGATACCAAGCG
Source organism: Nocardia jinanensis (assembly GCF_014645735.1). Lineage (GTDB taxonomy): Bacteria > Actinomycetota > Actinomycetes > Mycobacteriales > Mycobacteriaceae > Nocardia > Nocardia jinanensis. The sequence goes on from NZ_BMMH01000012.1 coordinate 106,587, forward strand.
CTACGCCTTCGGCCTCCTCCCCGTCGGCGACGCTTTCCTCGCCTGGTCCTTCGCCGCGCCTTCCACCGCGGCACCGTCTTACCCCCCGGTGGTGCGCTGGTGGTGGCGGATGCCCTGGCACGTACTCGCGCTGACAATCGTCGCCGTGCTCCTGCTCCCGGCGATTCGCGTCGTCATCCGGAAGCCACGACGAGCCGGTATCCGAGGCAGCGACCCGGGTCGTCGGAGTCGAGGGAGTTACTCAGTCGCTACTCGGGGTCGTCGGGCAGGAGCCGGAAGGCCGCGTACCCGGTCAGCGGCCGCAGCGCACGGAAATCACGACGGTCCGGCGTCCGCACTGTCCCCTGGGGACAATCGCTGATTCGCGACAGCTCGGGCGAAACGAAGGCAGACCCGCTCGCCGCGTCACAACGACCGTTCATCGCAATCGGCGCGGCGCCGAGTGGCGATCGGTTACGTTCGTGTGACCGGCATGTCCGCTCGCTGTACAGGAGTTGCCCGATGGGGACTATCAAATACCTCGAGACCGACCCCGACCTACCACCTGTGGGTGTGGTCGACCGGTCCCCGATCACGCCTGTGAAGAAGGCGATCTTCGCGGCTATCGGCGTGCTCGGCGCCGTGGCCTGGACGATTCTCGCCGTCGCGCGGGGCGAATCCGTGAACGCCGTCTGGATCGTGATCGCCGCGGTATCCACCTACATCATCGCCTACCGGTTCTACGCGCGGCTCATCGAATACAAGGTGGTCAAACCCCGCGACGACCTGGCGACTCCGGCCGAGATCCTGGACAACGGCAAAGACTTCATGCCGATGGACCGCCGGGTGCTGTTCGGGCACCATTTCGCGGCCATCGCGGGTGCGGGGCCGCTGGTCGGGCCGGTGCTCGCCGCCCAGATGGGGTACCTGCCGGGCACGATCTGGATCATTGTCGGCGTCGTGTTCGCCGGCGCGGTGCAGGACTACCTGGTGCTGTGGGTGTCGATGAAACGGCGCGGGCGCAGCCTCGGGCAGATGGCACGCGATGAGCTCGGGGTGATCGGCGGCGTCGCCGCGATCATCGGCGTGCTGGTGATCATGATGATTCTGCTCGCGGTCCTGGCGCTGGTCGTGGTGAACGCGCTGGCGCACAGTCCCTGGGGCGTCTTCTCCATCGCGATGACCATCCCGATCGCCCTCTTCATGGGCGTCTACCTGCGGTATCTGCGGCCGGGAGCGGTCGGCGAGATCTCGGCCATCGGCTTCGTGCTGCTGATCCTGGCGATCATCGCGGGCGGCTGGGTATCGCACAACGACACCTGGGCCGGATGGTTCACCTTCCATCCGGTCACCATTTCCTGGATGCTGATCGGCTACGGCTTCGTGGCCTCGGTACTGCCGGTATGGCTGCTGCTGGCCCCGCGTGACTACCTGTCGACGTTCATGAAGATCGGCACCATCGGCCTGCTCGCGGTCGGCATCCTGGTGACTCTGCCGGTGCTGAAGGCGCCCGCGGTCTCGGAGTTCGCGACCTCCGGCACCGGGCCGGCCTTCGCCGGCAGCCTGTTCCCGTTCCTGTTCATCACCATCGCCTGCGGTGCGCTGTCCGGTTTCCACGCGCTGGTGTCCTCGGGTACGACACCGAAACTGCTGGAGAAGGAATCGCATGCCAAGATGATCGGCTACGGCGGCATGCTGATGGAGTCGTTCGTGGCGGTGATGGCGATCATCACGGCCTCCATCATCGATCAGCATCTGTACTTCGCGATGAACGCACCGGCCGGCGCGACCGGCGGGACCGCGGAAACCGCGGCAGCCTATACGAACAGCTTGGGGCTCTCCGGTCCCCCGACGACCGGCGCGGAACTGAGCCAGGCCGCGACCGACGTCGGTGAGGAATCGGTGATCTCGCGCACCGGTGGCGCGCCGACGCTGGCCATCGGTATCTCCGAGGTGTTCTCCGGCTTCCTGGGCGGCAGCGGGATGAAGTCGTTCTGGTACCACTTCGCGATCATGTTCGAGGCGCTGTTCATCCTCACCACCATCGACGCGGGTACCCGCGTGGCGCGGTTCATGCTCTCCGATTCGCTCGGCAACCTGCGAGGCCCGGCGCGTAAATTCGCCGATCCGTCGTGGCGGGTGGGCGCCTGGTTGTGTTCGGCGGTCGTGGTAGCGGCCTGGGGATCGATCCTGTTGATGGGCGTGACGGATCCGCTGGGCGGTATCAACGCGCTGTTCCCGCTGTTCGGTATCGCCAACCAGCTGCTGGCCGCGATCGCGCTGGTGGTGGTGCTGACCATCCTGGTGAAGAAGGGCCTGACGCAATGGGCCTGGATTCCCGGTATCGCACTGGCCTGGGACCTCATCGTCACCATGACCGCCTCCTGGCAGAAGATCTTCTCCGCCGACCCGAAGGTGGGCTACTGGAAGCAGAACAGCATCTGCCGGGCCGCTCGCGATGCCGGTGAACTGTGCCTGACGGCGAAAACACCCGGCGACGTGGACGCGGTGATCCGCAATACGTTCATCCAGGGTGTGCTGTCCATCGTCTTCGCGGTGCTGGTGCTGATCGTGGTGCTGGCGGCGGCGTGGGTCTGCTATCGGACCGTGAAATCGGGTGATACCTCGACCACCGAATCGCCGGAGGAACCGTCGAAGATCTTCGCGCCCAGTGGTTTCCTGCCCACTCCGGCGGAGAAGGATCTGCAGCGGCAGTGGGATGAGCGGATCGCCGCGGGTGAGGTCGCGGTGCCCGGCGCCGCGCACGCGGAGGTGCGGAGTTGACCGGGCGGCTCGCGGCCGATCCGACTTCCCGGGCGGAGGCCCCCGGGTGGCCGGGTCTGCGCGGCGCCCCGGCGGCGCTGGCCCGGGGCGTGCGGGCGGTGTTCTGGTACCTGGATTCCGTCGTCGGCGGACAGGACTATCAGCGCTACAGCGCGCATATGCACCGGGTGCACCCCGATCGCCCGATCGCGAGTGAGCGGGAGTACTGGCGCGAACGGTACGCCGACGCGGAACGTAATCCGGGCGCACGCTGCTGCTGAGTGTCCGTCCCGGATAGCGGGGCCGGTCGAACCGGCCCCGCTGTCACGTTTTCGCGGCCGGCGGGTGGACCCCGCGACGGCGACCGGACCTGCGCCGCACGGTGCTGTTGCCACTACGCCACGTTCGGCGTTGATGTCTGTTTTCCGCTAGCTCGAGACCTCGCGAACTGACATCGTGTGTGGGGTGAGCATCACGGCCTTGGATTTCGAACGCTGCTATCGCGCGGTCTCGGCCCGCGACTCCCGTTTCGACGGACAGTTCTACACCGCCGTGCGCACCACCGGAATCTATTGCCGGCCCTCCTGCCCGGCGATCACTCCGAAGCGCACCAATGTCACCTTCCTGCCCACGGCGGCCGCGGCCCAGCAGGCGGGCTACCGCGCCTGCCGCCGCTGCCTACCCGATGCCGCACCAGGCTCGCCCCTGTGGAATACCCGCGCGGATCTGGCTGCCCGGGCCATGCGGCTCATCGGGGACGGTGTGGTGGAACGCGGCGGCGTACCCGCGCTGGCCGCGGCGCTCGGCTACTCCCAGCGCCAGCTCACCCGGGTACTCACCACCGAACTCGGCGCCGGGCCCCTGGCGCTGGCCCGGGCACACCGGGCGCATACCGCGCGACTGCTGATCCAGACCACCGCCATGTCGATGTCGGATATCGCCTTCGCCGCGGGCTTCGCCAGTATCCGGCAGTTCAACGACACCGTGCGCGAGGTGTTCGCGGTCAGTCCGAGCACCATGCGCACCGAAGCGCAGCGCACTGCCGGCCGCCCCGCCGCGGTGAACGGCACACTCTGCCTGCGCCTGCCCTACCGGGCTCCCCTGGACCGCGACTGGCTGGACTGGTTCCTGTCCGCCCATGTGGCGCCCGGTCTGGAACTCTGGCAGACCAGCTCCGACGGCGAGAACCACTACCTGCGCAATATTCGCACCCCGCACGGCCACGCCGGAGTGCGGCTGGCGGTCCGGCCCGGATACGTCCACGCGGAACTGACCCTGCGCGATATGCGCGATCTCGCGCCCACGGTGGCCCGGGTCCGGCATCTGCTCGACCTCGACGCCGACCCCGTAGCGATCGACGAGGCGCTCAACAGGTCGGATGAGGACACCGGCGCACCGCCCGGCCCCGGCACTCGTTTCGATCCCGGGATACGAGTGCCCGGATCCGTGGACGGCCCGGAATTGTTGCTGCGCACCATGATCGGTCAACAGATCTCGGTGGCGGCGGCCAATACCCACACCGCCCGGCTGGTCGCCGCACTCGGCGAACCGGTGGACGGACCGGTGAGCCGCCTTTTCCCCACCTCGGCCGTAATCGCCGAACGAGGCGCCGAAGTGCTCACCGGACCCGCCCAGCGGATCCGGTCCATCACCGCCGCCGCGGCGGCGCTCGCCTCCGGCGACCTGGTCCTGCACCAGGGTCGTACCGCGGCCGAGCTGCGACGCGATCTGCTCGCGCTCGACGGGATCGGTCCGTGGACCGCCGACTACGTCACGATGCGGCTGCTCGCCGACCCCGACATCATGCTGCACACCGACCTGGTCATCCGCCGCGGCGCTGTCCGGCACGGTATCGAGCTGACCGATACGACCCGCTGGTCGCCCTGGCGGTCCTATCTCTGTATGCACCTGTGGCGGACCGAACTGCGCACCCGGACCGAGTCCCGGGCCTCCGCCACACTCACCACCGATTCCGACGCGAAAGCGAGTACCGACTGATGTCCGCATCCACCGCCACCCTGCCCGCCCCGGTCGCCACCGGCACCGCGGATTTCGCGACCGTCGACACCCCGCTCGGCCCGTTCACCACGATCGTGGCGTCCGACGGCGCGGTGCTGGCGTCCGGGTGGACCGCTGTGACCGAAGAGCTGCGCACCGTGGTCCATCCCGGTCTGCGCCCCGCCGACCTGCGCGCCCGCCGTGAACTGGGGGCTGTGACCGACGCGGTCATCGCCTACCACCGCGGCGACCTGACCGCGATCGATCCGATCGCGGTGCGTCAGCGGTCGGGTGAATTCCTCCAGCACGCGTGGGATGTGCTGCGCACGGTTCCCGCGGGCGAACCGATCACCTACACGGCCTTCGCCGCGCGCTCCGGTCGTCCGGCGGCCACCCGCGCCGCGGCGAGCGCCTGTGCCCGCAACGCGGCCGCGCTGTTCGTTCCCTGTCACCGGATCGTGCGCACCGACGGCACGCTCGGCGGTTTCCGCTGGGGCCTGGACATCAAGCGGCGGCTCCTCGACCTCGAGGCCTGAGATCCGGGTCAAGCGATGGTGGCGTGCAACTGGGAACCGTTGCGGCCGCGTACGACGTGCAGGCGGCTGGGAATACGCTGGCGCATCTCGTCGACATGGCTGACCAGACCGACCACCCGGCCACCGGCGCGGAGTTCGTCGAGTACACCCATCACCGCGTCGAGAGTGTCCGCGTCCAGGCTCCCGAATCCTTCGTCGATGAACAGGGTATCCAGAATGATGCCACCGGCCTCGGCCGCGACGGTATCGGCCAGACCCAGCGCCAGCGCGAGAGAAGCCATGAATGTCTCACCGCCGGAGAGGGTGCGGGCGGGCCGGACGGCACCGGTGTAGTCGTCGCGGATGTCCAGGCCGAGCCCGCCGCGGCGGCCGTGTGTGCCGGCCCGATCGGTGTGCACGAATTCGTACCGGCCGCCCGACATCCGGCGCAGCCGGGCCGAACCCGCCACCGCGACCTCCTCGAGCCGCGCCGCGAGAACATAGGAGCGCAGCGACATACGCCGGTTGTTCTCGCCGCGACCCGCGACCACTTCGGCCAGCTCCGCCAGTTCCTGATGGGCCCGCTGCGCCGGGGCGATCAGATCCACCGCCGCCCACAGCTGTCCGCACAGGGTCTCCAGCTGGGTGACCCGGTGCACGGCGGCCGAATGGGCCGCCACCGCCTCGTCCAGGGCGATCCGCGCGGTCCGCACGGCCGCGGCCAACGCTTCCGGATCACCGGGCGCGGCAGCCGCGGCCGCCCGGATCTCCGGTTCGTCGAGTACCGCCTGGGCGGCGGCGCGGATCTCGTCGGCCGCGGCCAAGGCCGAGTTCAGCGCGTCCTGCCGCTGCGGGGTCCGGGTGGCGGCGCCGATGAGCGGGGAGTACACCCGCAGAGTCTCGAGTACCTCCGCCGACGTGGAATCGGATTCATGCCCTTCGTCGCTCGGACCACCGGCCCCGGCGTCCGGATCGGCATCGGTGGAACTCGTGGGCGGAACCAGTCCCGCCGATATAGCCAGCCGCTCGACCCGTACGACGCAGCCGGCCACGCGCTCCCAGCCCGTCCGCACCGCGGCATACGTATCCCGCCGATCACCGGCGGCGGCGATCAGCATGTGCAGGCGCTCGCGACGACGCCCGATGGTCCCGTCCCGGCCGGCGGCGGTACGGAGCTTGCCCTCGATCTCGGTGAGCCGGGCTTCGACGGCCTGGATCCGCGCCGCCACGGATCCGGCGCGCGTCTCGGCGTCCCGCAACGCGTCGTGCAACCGGGTCTCGTCGGTGCGCAGGCGAGCGACCTCGGCGGTGCAGGCCACCGCCGATTCGGCCAGTTCCTCCGCGTCGCCGCACCTTTCGGTGGCTTCCCGCAGGGCCGCGGCGAGTTCGACCCGGTCGGTATCGCCGCCGCGCGCGAGCAGTGCCTCGATCTCGCGCTCCACCTCGGTCAGTGCCGTCTGGGCGCGATCGCGCGACGCCTCGGCGGTACGTTCGGTGGCGACCGCGGCCGTCTCGTCCTCCTTCGACACCGCGCCCGCCGCAAGTCGCGCGGGGTGGGGATGTTCGGCCGATCCGCAGACCGCGCACGCCTGCCCGTCCACCAGATTCCCGGCCAGCTCCGCCGCCATTCCGGCCAGTCGCCGCTCCCGCAGGTCCAGGACATGTTCGCGGGCCGTCAGGTGCCGGGCTCGCGCGGTATCGAGATCCACCCGCAGCCGATCGAGCGCGGACCGCGACCGGGCCAGCTCCACGGCCGCGGTCGCGGCCTCCTGCAATCGCTTACGTTCGGCCCGCAGGCCGGGCAGCGCCGCTTTCGCATCGTCGGCCTCGCGCGCCCGCGCCTGCGCACCGGCGATGATCGCGGGCAGCCGGGCCCGGTGGTCGGTGAGTTCGGCCGAGCGCTCGCCGAGGTCTTTCGCGGTGGTGTGCAGTCCGGCCAGTTCATCGCGCAGTGTATCGGCGGTCGCCGCGTCGGCGCGGATCTCGTCGAGTTTGCCCAGTACCGCGCTCCATCCGCGGATCGCGGTATCCAGTCCGAGATCCTCGTCGTAGCCGGCCCGATCGTCGACCGGGTCCGGTTCGTCGGCACCCGGATCGAAACCCTCCCGCGGCGGACCTTCGACGGCCACGTCGAACAGCGCGAATTCGTCCTGGCCGGTGCTTCCGACCGGCAGCTTCCGGATTTCCTCGTCCGCGACCCGGGCAGCGGCCGGGCCGGGCCGATCATCCGGATCCTCCTCGGAGAGGCTCGATACCAGATGGATGCCCGGGATATCGACGCTATCGGGTTCGGCGGCCAACCGGGCCAGCCGTTCGGCCGCCGCAAGGGATTCCGCTTCACGATCACGAGCCGCGCGGACCGCGGTCTCGGCCTCTGCGAGCGCTCCGGCCACTGGTTCGGCGCGCCGGGCACGATCCAGTTCGCCGCGGTCCGCGGCCCGTACCTCGGCATCGGCGGTGTACCGCGCGAGCTGCTCCTGGGCCGACTCCAGCCGGCGCCGCTGCTCGGCGGCCCGCCGTTCCCGTTCCGCCCGCTCGTCCGCGCGCGCCGACTCCGCGCGCCGACTGTCCAGTTCGCGCTGCGCGGTCTCCAGGTCGCCCCGGGCGGCGGTGAGCAGATCCTGCGACCATTCGACCGCGTCGAGGATATCGATCCGCTCGGTGCGGTCGATACCGGCCGTCACCGCGACCCGGGTGATCAGATCCTCCACATTGCGCTGCTGAGTGCCGATCTGCTCGCCCGATGCCTTGCGCTGCGCGGTCAGCCACTGTTCGGCCGACCCGAAACGACCCGTATCGAACAGTTTCTCGAGCAGCCGTTCCCGGTCCTCGTTCTCCGCGCGCAGGAACTTCGCGAAATCCCCCTGCGGTAGCAGCACCACCTGGAAGAACTGATCGGCGCTCATCCCCAGTAGCCGCACGATCTCGTCGCCGATCTCGTTGATCCGCGACAGGTTGGTGCCCTGCCCGTCCAACCATGCCAAAGTGGCCTTGGCGTGCTCCACCCGCGTCCCGCTGCCGCGCAGTTTCGGCCGTTCGAATTCCGGCTGCCGGGTGAGCCGGATCCGCCGCCCGCCCAAAGTCGCCTCGAGCACCACCTCGGGGCGGATATGCGCGGCCGCGTGATCGGAGTGCAGCCGCTTGTCACCCCGCGCTCCCGGTACCCGCCCGTAGAGCGCGTAGGCGATGGCGTCGAGCACCGTGGTCTTACCGGCACCGGTCTGCCCGTGCAGCAGGAAGAGTCCGTCCGCGCCGAGTTCGTCGAAATCGACGGCGGCCGTCTCGGCGAACGGGCCGAAGGCCGTCATCTCCAGCCGGTGCAACCTCATGCGATGAGTTCCGTATCGGCCCCCGCCGGGGGCGCTGCGAGATCCTCGCGGACGACCTCGGTTTCCCGCACGGACGCGGCCATGGCCCGGGACAGCCAGCCCATCTCGGAGGTGTTCGGTTCACCGCGAACATCGGTGAGAAAGGTGCGGGCGATATCGGTATCGTCGCGGCCGCGCACGCGCTCCCGGTAGCGCAGCGCCGGGTCGCCCTGCGGTCGATCCCATTCCACATGCACCGCGTACGGGAAGCGTTCGCGCAGCTTACGCATGGCGTCCACCGGCCGGGCGTAGTCGGTGAGCGATACCGAGACGTAGTGCTGTTCGGCCGTCGCCCATACGGGGTCGGCCAGCAGTTCCGCCAGTGTCCCGGTGAGCTGGCTCAGCCCGCGCACCAGCGGTAGTTCCCGGCCCCGGACCCGGGCGGGACCGGTGGCGTCCAGATCCACCAGCCAGGCCTGTTTACGGTGTGTGCTCTCCCCGAACGAATACGGTAGCGGCGATCCCGAATACCGCACCGCCTCGGCCAGGGTCTGCGGCGAGTGCAGATGCCCCAGCGCGACGTAGTCGAACCCGGGCTCGGTGAACATCCCCAGCGATACCGTCTCCACCCCACCCACCGAGATGGATCGCTCCGAGCCGGTGGCCGCGCCACCCACCACGAAGGCGTGGGCCAGCAACACCGTCCGGGTGCCGGGCCGCTGCTCGCTATCGGCCCGGATGCGGTCCAGGACCGCCGCGAGCACCTCGGCGTGCGAACGCGCCTGCGGAACGCCGAGCTCGGCCCGGCATATCTCCGGCTCCAGATACGGGATGCCGTAGAAGGCCACCTCGCCGTGTTCGTCGGCGAGCAGTACCGGCCGCCGCGAATCGGCCACCGTGGTCCGCAGATACAGCCCACCGGCCGCCGCGAAACTGGCGCCGGCGCCGAGCCTGGTCGGCGAATCGTGGTTACCGGAGGTCGCCACGATGCGCGCCCCCGCCGCGCGGATGGCCTCGAACCCCCTGTTGCACACCGCGATCGCATCGGCACTGGGGATGGATCGATCGTAGACATCGCCGGGGAGCACCACGGTGTCCACGGCTTCGGCGGCGACGAGCTCGGCGATCGCTTCGAGTACCCGCGACTGGTCGGCCAGCAGGTCCACGCCGTGAAAGGTGCGACCGATATGCCAGTCCGACGTATGCAGGATTCGCATGACCGCGAATTTAGGGCAACTCACCGACAGCTTCAACGCCGGTGTCGATACCCGGGACGCCACACCGGCAACACGCCGAGAGTCTCCCTGTCCCTGGCGGTACCGGACCTGCGACCGGCGTGCGATATGTCTCGAATGCGCCATCGTGTTGCGCGCCACCCATATCCCTTGACGGTATGAACAACGCGGCCGACCACCGTTTCCGCACAATCGTGCGGCCGGACCCGCCGTGCCGTAACACGGTCGACCCTTCCGGACGATAGTGTTCAATACGTGGCTGCTTCCCAACGAGTGAATTCCCGGGTGCCCGCGCCGCAACGTTCGTTATTGCCGACGGTGCCGGGTGTCCCGGCCTATGCCGCGGTTCTCATCGCTGCGGCCTGCACCTTCCTGGGTTTCCTCATCGATGCCCTCGGCGACGTCACGGACCTCACCGGCACCTTCAGCGCGTTCTACATCCTCGGATGTCTGGCGGCGGTGGCGGCGGTGCGGTTCCGCGGCCTGTTCACCACGATGGTGTTACCGCCGCTATTGCTGTTCGTCGCCGTACCGATCGCCTATCGCCAGCTCACCGGGACCAGCACCGCCTCCCTCAAGGACATCCTGCTGAACCTGGCGATCCCACTGGTGCACCGCTTCCCGCCGATGATGCTGGCCACCGCGCTGGTGCTGATCGTGGCCGGTATCCGGATCGCGCAGTTCCGTTCGGAACACGCGGCCCGCGAAACCGCCGCCGCCCGGCGGGGGACGAGCTGGGGCCGCAGCGATCGGCGCGCGACCCGCGGCGAATCGAAGGAACGGGCAGAGACCCGGTCGCACCGCGAGACCACGAAACGGCCGAGCCGCGGACAGTCGAAGCGTCCCGTGGGCGGTGAGGGCAAACCGGCCCGCGCGAACAAGCTGTCGCGCGCCGAGACCCTGGCGGCCCGTTCCAAGACGAACGGCAGAACGAAGGCGAAATCGCGGCCGAAGCGGCCCGAACCCCCCGAGCCCGACTACACCCACGAGTCGTTCGAAGAACCCCCACGCCGGGGTGGCCGGGGCCGTCCGCCCGCCGAACCGGCCGCGCGGGGCGCCGCACCGCGCACCCGCGAGATGCGTCAGCACCCGCCCGCCCGGCCGGCGGCGCCGGTTCAGGAGGAACCGGTACGCGCGAACGTCCGCCGCGGGGAGCCGGCGCGGGCACCGCAGGCCGCCCGGGTCCGGGAACCGATCCCGGAGCGGCGGCGACCCGAACGCAGGTGAGCGTGGCGCGTCAGTGCCGCGCGGCCCGCAGTTCCCGCGGCAGCGCGAATACGAGTGTCTCGTTCGCCGTGGTCACCGGCTGGACCTCGCCGAACCCGTGTTCGGCGAGCATGTCCAGCACCCCGCGCACCAGGATCTCGGGGACCGACGCGCCGGAGGTGATCCCGACCGTGCGCACGCCTTCGAGCCAGGCCGGGTCCACCTCGCGCGCGTAGTCCACCAGATACGACGCGCGGGCGCCCGCACCCAGCGCGACCTCCACCAGGCGCACCGAGTTCGACGAGTTACGCGAGCCCACGACGATCACCAGATCGCATTCCGGCGCCATCGCCTTCACCGCGACCTGCCGGTTCTGGGTGGCGTAACAGATATCGTCGCTGGGCGGATCCTGCAGCGCCGGGAACTTCTCCCGCAGCCGCGATACCGTCTCCATGGTCTCGTCCACACTGAGCGTGGTCTGCGACAGCCAGATCACCTTGGCCTCGTCGCGCACGGTCACCTTCTCGACCGAGTCGGGACCGTCGACCAGTTGCACATGATCGGGGGCCTCACCGGCGGTTCCCTCGACCTCCTCATGTCCTTCGTGGCCGATCAGCAGGATGTCGTAGTCGTCACGGGCGAAGCGCTTGGCTTCCTGGTGGACCTTGGTCACCAGTGGACAGGTCGCGTCGATGGTGCGCAGGTTGCGTTCGGCGGCGGTCGCGTGGACCGCGGGCGAGACACCGTGCGCGGAGAACACCACGAGTTCTCCCTCGGGCACCTCGTCGGTGGTGTCGACGAATATCACTCCGCGGTCGCGCAGGGTTTCCACCACATGGCGGTTGTGCACGATCTCCTTGCGGACATAAATCGGCGCGCCGTGTTTCTCGAGGGCCTTTTCCACGGTTTCGACCGCGCGGTCCACACCCGCGCAGTACCCGCGGGGTTCGGCGAGCAGTACTCGTTTTCCTTCGGGGTCGGCGGTCGCGGCGCCGGCCGAGCGAGTGATTCCGACATTCAACGGTATTGCCGAGGACATGCCCCACAGAATACGTGCGTACCGCCGCGGCCGCTCCGGGCGTACGCTCCCCCGCTCCAGACTCGATCCACACCCATGTCCGGCTACATTCGCGCCGGTCATCCACCGCCTGCGCCACCTCCGCGAGACGCGGGCGGGCCGTCGCGCCCTCGCCGCGAGGGTGGGCGGATTCACCCGCTCCAGTCCGCCGCCCGCGCCGGCACGACATCGAGGTGACCGCGCATCAGGAGTCTCCACAGCTCGAACTCGGAACACAACGACGCCCACATCACCCGCAGCCCCAGTCTCCCCAGTCTCCCCAGTCTCCCCAGTCTCCCCAGGCTCCCCAGGCTCCCCAGGCTCCCCAGGCTCCCCAGGCTCCCCGGGCTCCCCGGGCTCCCCGGGCTCCCCGAAAGGTCCACCTCCGTGGGCGGGGCCCGCCCCGGTTCTGGAGCGACGAAGCGAAGGAGCGCAGCGACTGAGCGAAGGAGTGAAGAACCGGGGTTAATAGGGCCCCGCCCCGCGGCGCCGAAGGCGCCGCAAATAAACACAGCCCGCACCCTCTTTTGCGGACCAAGCCATATCGGGCAGGCTATTACCATGTTTCGACCACCGTTCCTGGCCCGCGTCGCCGCCGGAGCCGCCGTCTACGTCCTCGAGGAGACGCGACGGTTGCCTTCGACCGCGGCGAAATTACCCCTCACCGCGGTAAGTCAATTACTGCAGACCGGGATGCACATCCAGCAGTTCGTCACCAGCCTCGCGATCAAGGGCGATTCCGTTTTCGACCGGATCGTCAACCGCCCGGAGGAGCAGCCCGAATGGGCCACCTTCGATGAGGACGACGAATTGCCGATCCGCGAGCCGGGAGCCACCACCACCCGCGTCCGCAGCAGTGGTTTCGACCGCTTCGAATCCGATCCGGTCGAGGTGGAACTGGCTCTGCAGGAAACCCTGGCGGGCCTGCGCGCGATCCAGAACAACGGCAGCACGGTGCCCGCGGCGCAGACCTTCGACGCCGAGGCCACCTTCGACCTCGGTGCCGCCGATACCCCGGGCGATGACGTGGTACCCGACGCCTTCGTGGTCGACGGGCCCGAATCCGCCGCGACGGCCGATCCCGAACCCGTCGCCGAACCCGAGCCCGAACTCCCCGAGGTGGGCGCCCGCTACGACTACCCGCACATGACCCTCGCCCAGTTGCGCGGCCGGCTGCGCACGCTCACGGTCGCCGACCTGGTCACCTTGCTCGACTACGAGCAGCGCACCCGGGACCGCGCGGCGTTCGTGACCATGCTGACCAACCGGATCGCCACCGTGCGAGCCCAGTGACCGGGGCCGATCCCGCGCCCACGGTCGGCCGAACCGGTTCCGGCCGACCCGGGCAGGCACCCGCCCCGGCCAACTCCGCCGAGCAGCCGTGGCCGGTGCGCTCGGTGTCGATGAAGGTCGCCCAGTGGATCGACCGGCTCGGCAGTATCTGGGTGGAGGGGCAGCTGACCCAGATCAATCTGCGGCCCGGCACCCGCACCGCCTTCCTCGTCCTGCGCGACCCGGCCGCCGATATGTCGCTGTCGGTGACCTGCGACCCCGCGCTACTGCGTAATTCCGCCGTCCCGCTGCAGGAGGGCAGCCGGGTGGTGGTGTACGGCAAGCTCTCCTTCTTCCCCGGCCGCGGCACCCTGTCACTGCGGATATCCGAGATCCGCCCGGTCGGTGTCGGCGAACTGCTGGCGCGGATCGAACGACTCAAGGCGCTGCTGGACGCCGAGGGCCTGTTCGACCCGCGACTCAAACGTTCGGTCCCGTTCCTGCCCGGCACGATCGGGCTGATCACCGGCCGCGGTAGTGCCGCCGAGCACGATGTGCTCAGCGTGGCCCGGGACCGCTGGCCCGCGGTGCGTTTCGAGGTCCGAAATACCGCTGTGCAGGGGCCGTCCGCGGTCCCGCAGATCCTCGACGCCCTGGCCGCGCTGGATCGCGATCCGGCGGTCGAGGTGATCGTGCTGGCCCGCGGCGGCGGCAGTGTGGAGGATCTGCTGCCGTTCTCCGACGAGACCCTGTGCCGGGCCATCGTCGCCGCGACCACCCCCATCGTCAGCGCCATCGGCCACGAACCCGATTCCCCGATATCCGACCTGGTCGCCGATCTGCGGGCGGCAACCCCGACCGACGCCGCCAAACGTATCGTCCCCGACGCCGCCGCGGAAACCGCGACCGTCCGCGAACTGCGCGCCCGATCGGCGGCGGCGCTGCGCGGCTGGGTCGAACGGGAGACCGCGGCGCTGCGGCAACTGAGATCGCGGCCCGTACTGGCCGATCCGCTGCGTGATCTCGGCCACCGGCACGACGAGATCGAACGCCTGCGTACCGCGGCCCGCCGCAGTGCCGAGAGCCTGGTCCGGGCGGAGTCGGTGACCACCGGCCATCTGCGACGACAGCTGACCGCGGTCGGCCCGGCCGCGACCCTGGCCCGCGGCTACGCTGTGGTGCAGCGGGTGACCGGGCCCGAACGGCACGTGGTGCGCGAAATCGGCGACGCCCCAGCCGGAAGCCAACTGCGTATCCGGGTCGGCGACGGCGCGATCTCCGTCGCCGTCCTCGGCACCACCCCGCTCGGCGAACGCGGCTCTCCCGCCCGCCGGACCACCGGCCCCGACCACCCCGAGAGGACCTGACGTGTCCGACACCAGCGCCGAAGACCTCGCCGATATCGCGAGCCTCGGCTACGAACGCGCCCGTGACGAGCTGGCCAACGTGGTGAAGATGCTGGAGCAGGGCGGTATGGATCTCGACGACGCCCTGGCGCTGTGGGAACGCGGCGAAGCGCTCGCCAACCGCTGCGAGGAACATCTCGCCGGAGCGCGGCAGCGGATCGAGAACGCCCTCGCCGAATCCAACGATCCGGACTGACCGGCGGCCGGCCGGTTATGTGGCCGGCAGCGGCCGGGCGGCGACCACCGCGGCGGCCAGGGTCTCGAAAGCTTCGGTATCGCCGGCACCCCGGATCAGCACCCGGCTGTCACCGAAATCCGCGACCCACGCGGGTTCGGCGCCGGGCTCTTCGTAGACCACCCATTTCCGTCCGGCGATATCCCGGGTCCCCGAGGGATATTTCCCACCCGCGATATGTCCGGCCAGCACTTGCTCGGTGGCGTCGCTCTGGTCGAGTTCCATATAGGTGCCCGCACCGGTGACGTATCCGATGGTGCTCACCGTGCCGCCGCCGCGTTCGGTGATGGTGTCGCGGCTCCCGGAATTCGGCTGCCAGTTCGCCGGGAGTGCCGGTTCACGGATCGGGAACGAGAGGTTCTGCGCGTCCGAACGCAATGCCGCGGCGACGTCGAAACTCGGGATCGTGCCCTGTGTCGGCCCACTCGCGGAGAAACTGCACTGACTGGTCAGCCCGGCGAACACCACGGCGATCAGCACCAACGGGATCAGCGACCAGACCAGATCCCGGTAGTCGTTCATGATGCGTGGCTTCTTGTTCGGCACGGCTCCAGTATCCATCGTGGTAGGGACGGGGCCCCGCACTACCCCCGGTACTGCCGTACCAGGTGATCACCGGCGGGTATTCCGGCGATGCGACAATTACGGCAAGTTACACAACCTAGGAGGCACCCGCTATGACGGCATCTTCGAACGCTTCGAGCCGCCGCGAGGCACCTGATCGCAACCTCGCGCTCGAACTCGTCCGCGTCACCGAGGCCGGTGCTATGGCGGCGGGCCGCTGGGTGGGCAAGGGCGACAAAGAAGGCGGTGACGGGGCGGCCGTGGATGCCATGCGGCAGCTGGTCAGCTCCGTATCCATGAGTGGCGTGGTGGTGATCGGCGAGGGCGAGAAGGACGAGGCGCCCATGCTGTACAACGGCGAGAGCGTCGGTGACGGCACCGGTCCCGAGGTCGATTTCGCCGTCGATCCGATCGATGGGACCACCTTGATGTCGAAGGGTTCCCCCGGCGCCATCTCGGTGCTGGCGGTCGCCGAACGCGGTGCCATGTTCGACCCGTCGGCCGTGTTCTACATGGAGAAGATCGCCGTCGGACCCGATGCCGCCGATGTCATCGATATCTCGGCGCCCATCGGTGCGAACATCCGCAAGGTCGCCAAGGCCAAGAGTGCCTCGGTGTCCGATATCACGGTGTGCATCCTGGACCGGCCCCGCCACAGCGACCTGATCCAGGAGGTCCGCGACGCCGGCGCCCGGATCCGGCTCATCTCCGACGGTGACGTGGCCGGCGCCATCGCCGCGTCCCGGCCCGATTCCGGTACCGACATCCTGGTCGGCATCGGCGGCACCCCCGAGGGCATTATCGCCGCGGCCGCTATCCGCTGTATGGGTGGCGCGCTGCAGGGCAAGCTCGCCCCCAAGGACGACGAGGAGCGGCAGAAGGCGATCGACGCCGGACACGATCTGGACCGGGTCCTGGTCACCGAGGATCTGGTGGCCGGGGACAATGTCTTCTTCTGCGCGACCGGCGTCACCGACGGCGACCTGCTGCGCGGTGTCCGCTACTACGGCGGCGGTGCGTCCACCCATTCCATCGTGATGCGGTCCAAGTCGGGCACCGTGCGCATGATCGACGCCTACCACCGCCTCACCAAACTGCGCGAGTACTCGTCGGTCGATTTCCACGGCGACGAGCACGCCAACCCGCCGCTGCCCTGATCCCGCCGCGCGGTCCGGGGTTCTCCGGTACCGGACCGCGGGCAGGCGGCATTCCTGCCGCCGCCGCGGGCCGCCGGTCGGCCCGGTACGGCACCCTGCGATACGAGGCCCTCGGGTTCCCCTCCGATCGCGACCGCGGCACATTCCGCCGCGTCTCAGCAAATTTCCGGCATCCCGCCACATCCTCGGCCGTTGCGGGTAATATCCGCGTGGCCACCGAACTGGCAGCGTCACGGATCTTGCGCTGGGTAGCCGTTTCGTTGCCGAATTCACAGCCGGCGTGATGAACCACAGGGACCAGTCCTCCATCACGCCGGCCTGTCGCGAGAGGATGGACATGCACCACTTCGCTCGACGTTCGGCCGGATTCACCATGGCACTCGCCGCCGCGGGCCTGCTCGTCGCCGGCTGCGGTGACGACGACACGTCGGTGTCGGACACGGTCGGTTCCGTGACCTCGGCGGTGATGCCGGGCAACGGCACCGCCACCAACGGACCGTCCGCGTCCCCCGGCGCCGAGGGTTCGGCCACCGAGACGACAGGCGCCGAGGGTTCGGCGACCCCCGACGAGGACCCCAATGCCGATGCCGGTGAGACCACCGTGCAGACCCCGGACGGCAACGAGGTCACCGTGAAGGGCAGCATCTACCAGAAATACACCGAGGCGGGCGGCCCGACCGGCACGCTCGGTATGCCCGAGGGCGAGGAGCAGGTCGCCGGTGACGGCGGCCGGTACCAGAACTTCGTCGGCGGCACCATCTTCTTCAGCGAGGACACCGGTGCCCATATCGTCTGGGGCGATATTCGTGAAGCCTGGGAGGCCAACGGCGGCGCCGACGGCCAACTCGGATTCCCGACCTCCGACGAGGAGACCACCCCCGAGGGCAAGGAGAGCCAGTTCGAGGGCGGCACCATCACCTGGAACTCCTCGGACCGTTCCACCACGGTCACCGAGAACTGAGCAACAACGGCACGGGGCGCCCGCCACGGCGGGGCGCCCCGTCGCTGCCCGGGGACTCCGCGCCGCGCAATCCGGAATACTCGTTCACATCCGGCGAGCCGTGCCGATTGTGCGCGACCCCCACCCCCACCAGCCCGGTCACCCATATCCCCCAACCCGCCCCCGGGGCTCACCCCACATCCGGTACGACCCGCTACCGTGTGTGCGTGCAGAAACTGTTGACCGACCGCGACCTGCTGGAATCGCTCGCGGTAGAGGTGGAACTGACCATGCGGCGCCATACCGAGATCGCCGATGAATGGCAGCCGCACGACTTCGTCCCGTGGGACGACGGCCGCAACTTCGCGTTCCTCGGCGGCGAGGACTGGGATCCCACGCAGTCCGAGCTCAGCGATACGGCCCGGCTAGCGCTCACCGTGAGCGTGCTGATCGCCGACAATCTGCCCTCGTATCACCGAGAGGTCGGCAAGTACCTGCGCACCGGTGCGTGGTGGCGCTGGGTCGGCCGCTGGACCGCGGAGGAGGCCCGGCACTCCGTCCTGATCCGCAACTACCTGATGGCCACCCGCGCCTGCGACCCGGTGGAGCTGGAACGGCTGCGGATGGGCCATATGACCGACGGTTTCCGGCGCGAGTCGCTACATCTGCTGGATGTGCTGGCCGCCAGCGCGTTCGAGGAGACCGCCGCCGCCATCCGTCACCGCAATACGGCCGCGCTCGGGGAGAACCCCCTGGTCACGGCGATCAGCGAGCGGATCGCGAAGGACGACGAGCGGCAGGCAGCTGTCTTCGCCGACCTCGTCGCCGCCGGTTTCGCCGAGACCCCGGACCAGACCATGCGGGCCGTCGCCGACCAGGTCGCCGCGTTCCGGGTCCCGTCGCTCACCCTGCCCGGCGGGCGCAGCAGCGACGAGGTGCTGGCCGAGGCCGGTATCTACGATCCCGAGAAGCAGGACGAACTGGTTCTGGCGCCACTGTTGCGGCGCTGGGATGTGTTCGGCCGCACCGATCTCGGCGAAGCCGGCGAAGCGGCGCGCGAGGAGCTCGCCCGGTTCCGGTCCTGAATCCGTTCCCGGTGTGACGCGATCGATGATCCGCGATCGCGTCGCACCGGCACCGCTCACCCTCGCGTGCGGGGTAGGCGCCGTTTCACCGGCAGGTGAGCCGGTTTCCGCCCGCATTCAGTCCTTGTCGATATTCGTCATGGACAGTACGTCCAGGCGGCGATCGAGTTCGGCTTCACTGAGACCGTCCCCGATCAGCCCACGATCGATCACCGTCTGCCGGATCGTCTTCTGCTCGCGCAGCGCCTGTTTGGCCACCGCCGCGGCCTCCTCGTAACCGATCGCCGAATTCAGCGGGGTCACGATCGAAGGGGAGGATTCGGCCAGCGTGCGCAGCCGTTCGGTATTCGCGGTCAGTCCGTGTACGCACCGGTCGGCGAACAGTCGCGAGACCGCCGCCAGCAGCCGGATGGATTCGAGCACATTGCGCGCCATCACCGGGATGTAGACGTTCAGTTCGAAATGCCCGCCCGCCCCGGCGAACGCGACCGCGGCATCGTTTCCGATCACCTGCGCCGCGACCTGGGTAACCGCCTCCGGCAGTACCGGATTCACCTTCCCGGGCATGATCGAACTACCCGGTTGCAGGTCGGGCAGTTGCAGTTCGCCCAATCCCGTCAGCGGTCCCGAACCCATCCAGCGAATATCGTTGGCGATCTTGGTCAGGCTCACCGCGACCGTCCGCAGTGCCCCGGACACCTCCACCAGCCCGTCGCGCGCGGCCTGCGCCTCGAAATGATCCTCGGCCTCGGCCAGCGCGTCGATCCCGGTGACCCGGACCAACTCGGCCACCACCTTCCCGCCGAACTCGGCGGGTGCGTTCAGGCCGGTCCCCACCGCGGTACCGCCGATCGGCAGTTCACCGAGCCGCGGCAGCGTCGCCAGCAGGCGTTCCATTCCCGCCGCGACCTGCCGGGTATAGCCACCGAACTCCTGGCCGAGCGTCACCGGAACGGCGTCCATCAGATGAGTGCGTCCGGATTTCACCACTGTGCGCCATTCGGCCGCTTTGTCCAGCAGCGCCAGTCGCAGATGTTCGAGGGCCGGTAGCAGATCCTTGATCACGGCCTCGGTGGCGGCCAGATGCGTCGCGGTCGGGAAGGTGTCGTTCGACGACTGCGACATGTTCACATGATCGTTCGGATGCACCGTGACCCCGTGACCGGCCGCGATCGAGGCGATCACCTCATTGGCGTTCATATTCGAACTGGTCCCCGACCCGGTCTGGAACACATCGATGGGGAACTGGTCGTCGTGCCGCCCTTCGGCGATCTCACCGGCGGCCGCGAGGATGGCCGCGGCCCGCTCGTCGTCCAGCAGTCCCAGATCGCGGTTGACGACCGCGCAGGCCCCCTTCAGCAGCCCGAGCGCCCGGATCTGTGCCCGCTCCAGCCCGCGCCCGCTGATCGGGAAGTTCTCCACCGCCCGCTGAGTCTGGGCACGCCACAACGCGTCCACCGGAACGCGGACCTCGCCCATGGTGTCGTGCTCGATGCGGTACTGCTTTTCCTCGCTCATGATTCCGACCCTATGCCGCCTCTGGGCGATGTTGGCGTGCCACGCGTGAGGTCTGGGTCACCGGTGTTCCCGGCGCTCCGGAGACCGATGTGGACATCGGCAGCCTCATTCCCAGGCCCTCCGTTCATGCCGTGCCGGTCCAGCGGACCCCACTGACCGCGGCGCCGCCGTTCCGCGCTGCCGCGTCCGGACACTCATATCTGAACCGGCGCGGAACCGATGAGCCGATCGATCTCATCACGCAGTTCGGCGTGTGAGATGGGATCTATGTGGAAGTCCTGATAGCGGTGCCGGTAGATGTACCGGCCGTCGTCGACGATATCGAACCAGCTCAGATAGCGCGGAGGTGGCGGATCCGGTGCACGCAGCCGGTGGCGTGCCTCGAGAAAACCCGAACCCGCTCGCGGCGCCTTCAGCAGCCGGCGCATCCGGTCGGCGGGCTGCGGTTTGCCGCCGTTCCAGACTTCGTAGGTGTCCCGGAGCCGATCGACACTCTCCACGAGCGGTGGCCGGGTCCCTTTCGGCAGTTCACCGAGAATCTGCAGGAAGATCTTGGGCACGATCGCGGGTGAGCCCATCTGGATCACGAACTTGCCGTCGAAATCAGTAGTGGTACCGGGGAACTGCACCGCGGTGACAGCGACGTTCCCGGCGAACGCGCCATAGGCGCGGATCCGATGGCGACGGGAACCGGAAAGGGTGAGCGTGTACTCCGGGTCGGCGGCGATCCGCAGCGCCCCGGTGAGATCCGGGTCGCCGCCGCGCGGGTATACGGTCGCGATCCCGGCGACCAACTGCTGGAACTCGTCCTCCCAGCGCACCGACGACCGCACTTCCAGCGGGTACGGATACCGATCCTTACCCGTCTCCTTCCAGACGTGCATGAGCTCGTCCGGGGTGAACTCCCATTTCACCGACGGTCCCCGCGATCATCGGCGGGCTGGGCGGCAGGAGCGTCCGCGCCGAGAACTCCGCCCAGAGCAACGATCCGGGGACCGAACAGCTCTTCCTCACGATCCTGGATCAGATAATCGGGAGTCTTGTGCTCGTCGTCGTCCTCACCGCGCTTGCCCGCACCGGGCGACATCATGCCCGGCATCCCGGACATGCCCCGATTGTTCCCCGCAGCGGCCGAGGCCGCGGCGAGACTCCCGGTGGACGTGTTGGGAGTGCCGGGGGCACCCGTCACCGTCTTACCCGGAGTCTGGTTCTGCGGAGTGCCACCCGGTGTTCCGGACGGCGACCCCGACGGCACCGACGGCGACCCGGTCATCGTGGTCGACGGTGCGGTGCGTTGCGGGTCACCGGACGGGGTTCCGGTGGTGGTGTTCGGCTGCTGGGTGGTCGGCGACTCGGTCGTGCCCGCCGTCGTGGTCTGCGAATCCTCTTCGTTACCGGCGGTTTCCGTATTCTCGCCCGGGTTCTCGTTCTCTCCGGGCGTTTCGGTACCCGGGGTCTCGCCGGAGGGAGTGGAGGCGGTCGTGCTGCTACCGCTGGGGCCGGAGGTCGAGGTCCCGCCCGGAACAGACGACTCTGTCCCGTCCCCGGGCGCCTGGACCGGCACGAAGGTCGGAACGCCGTCACCTGCGGGCTGGTAGGTGGGTTTGTAGGCCATATTCATGGCCTCGACCGCGACCAGCCGCTGCTCTTCCTTGAAGCGATCGAGCGCGGCGGCAGCGGCGGGGTCGGTGGCACCGACAACCGTCTGGGCGATCTGGGCGGGGTCGACCACGGAAGTGGCGATCGCAGGATTCGTTCCCGGCAACTGGGTGGGTGGTGGCGGGACGGACTTCTTCACGACCTCTGCCCCATAAGCGGCGGCCTTGACCCGAAACCCGACGGAGCGGATCACTTCCTGCACGTCGGTCGCTTGATCGTAGAACTTCCGTGCTGCCTGGTTGGCAGCGTCCGCGAACTTTCCGTCCATGCCATCGGAGAGTTCGCGCTGAATGGCCAGATGGGCTCCGAACAGACCACCGCTGAGGGCAATCGCAGCAGCCTCGTATGTATCTGCGAAAGCATGCATGAGGCCAGGGGACATTTCTCCGGCCTTTGAATGAATCTCTTCGTGCGAGAGCCCTTCGAATTGCTCCATCGCAGTGATGTAAGACGGATCTCGACCACCGTGAGACACCTGAGATCCGAAGTGCTCCGCGCCCGACTGACTCTGTTGTCCCGCAAGTCTGTCACCCACCGAGGAGGGAGCGATTCCGAGCGCTGGACCGAAGAACCCCAACGGTGAAGGTTGCTGCTCCCCACCCATGGTTAATTGTCCGCCCCGATAGAGGGTTCGAACGTTTCCGCGATGTGTAGAACGCCGTCGCACCGCTCCAACCCGGCCTCCGAACCTTCGAACGTCCTTGTGGTATTGAAGATCACAAAGCCAGCCTTTGTTCGAACGTGAATATCACAGGTCTTCACCAAATGCGGGTCGCGAACCCACATCGCTTCACGGCCGTTAATTGTCAGCGGTTCGTTGATCGCACCATTTTTATCCAGATCCTCTTGCCAGCTCGCGTTCCCCGAGTCGACCTGCAGATCCCAGTGCAAGCCATCGAAATCGCAGGTGAAGAATGTGTATTCGGTAATCAGGTCCTGACCTCGTCGTCGGCTTGCCGGATCCAGGCCAGCGCGCACAACGGCATCATCATCGATCCACGTACATGGATCGAATGCAACTTCCGGACGCCCCTGATCTGTGTACTCACTCTGCTGCGACGGCGGCTGCAGTTCCGGGGCGGTGAGAGTCGGACGAGTTGTAACACCTTCAGGACTCTTCGTGATCTCAGCTGACGCAGGTCCATGATCGGCCGGTGCGTCGGCGTCCTGCGCACATCCGCCACTCAGTCCCACCAGGATGCACGACGCCGTCGCAGTCACCAATTTGTAAAGTCTCGTCACTCTTGAACCTCCGCCGCCG
Organism: Nocardia jinanensis; assembly: GCF_014645735.1. Taxonomy (GTDB): domain Bacteria; phylum Actinomycetota; class Actinomycetes; order Mycobacteriales; family Mycobacteriaceae; genus Nocardia; species Nocardia jinanensis. Next base: position 129,745 of record NZ_BMMH01000012.1, read on the forward strand.
CATCGATTGCACGCCTGTTCATCTCATCAGCCTCTTCGAACGCACCACCAGCCTGAAGAAAAGCCGCAGCCATCCGGAACGCGGCCTCTTTCAGGTCTGATAACGCTTGGATAGTCAGGAGGTGCTTGTCCTGGAAACCGCTTTGAAGCTGCGCCGCCGAGTCGAATCCACCGAATCCCTCCAGGCGATAAATGCGTTGTATAGCGGATGCCTGCTGGTCCACGCACGTATCGACCAACCGCGTGTACACCGCCGCGCAGCGCTCCGCGGCCCCCCGCTCCATCCGGAATGTCCCCGCCACAGCCTGCTGATACAGCGCGGTCGCGGTCCCCTGCCCCACATCCATACCGCTCGGCCCGCCCTTCCGTAAACTTCATTCACCATACTGGACGTACCCGAGCCCACCCCGGTTCCGCCGAGTCCTCCAGAACCGCCGCACCACAGGGCGACTCGCCCGCCCGACTTCCTCCGAACCGGCCGTACGATCGCCCGCACGCCACCTCGCTCGGTCTCGGCAACGCCGCATTTCCCGGCCACCACCGCCCACACCAGCAGCTACCACTCAGCCCACGAAATCGATTCCGCGATTCACCGCGAACGCCGCGTGCCGTCGCCGCATAAGCGGCATAGTGAGGTACATCACGCTCTATCCGGCGTGCGTTCAGCGCCCGAGTCGACCGAGGAGTTCGTCATGACCTACGCCAAGCCCGGTGCCGACGGCAGCATCGTCAGCTATGCCGCCCGATACGATAATTTCATCGGCGGCGAGTGGACCGCACCCGTCGAAGGTAAATACTTCGACAATCCGTCACCGGTCGACGGCAAAACATTTTGCGAGGTTGCGCGTTCCACCGCTCCCGATGTGGAACTGGCCCTCGATGCCGCGCATGCCGCCGCCGACGGCTGGGGCTCCACCTCCACCACCGATCGCGCCAATATCCTCAGCAAGATCGCGGATCGGATCGAGGAGAATCTGGAAGCCCTCGCCGTCGCCGAGACCTGGGAGAACGGGAAACCCGTCCGCGAGACGAAGGCGGCGGATCTGCCGCTGGCGGTGGACCATTTCCGCTATTTCGCCGGTGCCATCCGCGCCCAGGAGGGCGGGATCAGCGAAATCGACGCCGATACGATCGCCTATCACTTCCACGAACCGCTCGGTGTCGTGGGGCAGATCATTCCGTGGAATTTCCCCATTCTCATGGCCACCTGGAAATTGGCTCCCGCGCTGGCGGCCGGCAACACAGTGGTGCTGAAACCGGCCGAGCAGACTCCCGCGTCGATCCTGAAGGTGGTCGAACTGATCGCGGATCTGCTGCCGCCGGGGGTGCTCAATGTGGTGAACGGGTTCGGCGTGGAGGCCGGTAAACCGCTGGCTTCGAGTCCGCGGGTGGCGAAGGTGGCATTCACCGGGGAGACCACCACAGGCCGGTTGATCATGCAGTACGCGAGCGAGAACATCATCCCGGTCACCTTGGAGCTCGGCGGAAAGAGCCCCAACATCTTCTTGCCGGACATCATGGCCGCCGACGACGATTTCCTGGACAAGGCCGTCGAGGGTTTCGTGATGTTCGCACTGAATCAGGGCGAGGTCTGCACCTGTCCGTCGCGGGCGCTCATCCATTCGTCGATCTACGACGAGTTCATGGCTCGCTGTGTGGAGCGCACGAAGGCGATTGTCAGCGGTGATCCACTCGACGACGCCACCATGATCGGCGCGCAGGCCAGCAACGACCAGTACGAGAAGATCATGTCGTATATCGATATCGGCAGGAAGGAAGGCGCCGAGGTATTGACCGGCGGTGGTTCGCGGTCGGTCGAGGGCTACCCGGACGGCTTCTACGTGGAGCCGACCATTTTCAAGGGCAGCAACGATATGCGCATCTTCCAGGAGGAGATCTTCGGCCCGGTGGTCTCGGTCGCGACCTTCGATTCCACCGAGGAGGCCCTGAAGATCGCCAACGACACCCTCTACGGTCTCGGTGCGGGTGTGTGGACCCGCGACGGCAACACCGCCTATCGACTCGGTCGCGGTATCAAGGCCGGCCGGGTGTGGACGAACTGCTATCACGCCTACCCGGCGCATGCGGCGTTCGGCGGCTACAAGAAGTCGGGTATCGGCCGGGAGAACCACGCCAAGATGCTCGATCACTACCAGCAGACCAAGAACCTGCTGGTCAGCTACTCACCACAGAAGCTCGGGTTCTTCTGATGCCGGACCCGAACCGGGTGGAACTCACCGGTACCGCCGCCGAGCTGCTGCACGAGCTGATCGAGCGGCACGGTCCGGTGATGTTCCACCAGTCCGGCGGCTGCTGTGACGGCAGCGCACCGATGTGCTACCCGCGCGGGGAGTTCCGGGTGGGCGCACAGGATGTGCTGCTCGGCCGGGTGGATGTGGATACCCCGTTCTGGATGAGCGCGGACCAGTACGAGTACTGGAAGCACACCCATCTGACCGTGGACGTGGTTCCCGGACGTGGGAGCGGATTCTCACTGGAGGCACCGGAGGGTGTCCGGTTCCTGATCCGGTCGCGGTTGCTCACCGACGCGGAGTTCCTCCGCCTCGAAGCGGCCCCACCACCGCCGACGGGCGCGGAGATCACCGACTGACGAGCCCGGCCGGTTCCGGATCGCGACCGGCCGGGCCCGGCGGGTCGGGCTGTGTGTGCTGCACCGGTGCCGGAGTATCGATCGAAGCCGGCCGGGGCCGATCATTTCGCGCGCCGGGATTCGTCGTCAGTGCATACCAGCCGTTCCCCGAGGAGGCTCATCATGCAGAAGATCGTCACCAATCTCTGGTACGACACCCAGGCCGAGGAGGCCGCGGAGTTCTACTGTTCCCTGTTCCCGGACGGCAAGATCACCGCGGTCCAGCGCTATACAGAGGCGGGTATGCGCGAGGCGGGAACAGTGATGCTGGTCGATTTCGAGCTCGCCGGCCAGCAGTTCACGGCGATCAACGGCGGTGGCGACTATCACTACACCCACGCGATGTCGCTGCTGGTCAACTGCGACGACCAGGCCGAGGTGGATCGACTGTGGGAGGCGCTGCTCGCCGACGGCGGCGCGGAGGTCCAGTGCGGCTGGCTCAACGACAGATATGGTGTGCCGTGGCAGATCTGGCCGAGCCAGGCCAATGAACTGCTCTCCGGCGACGATCCGGTCGCCGTCGACCGTGCGCTCGCCGCCATGTATCAGATGAAGAAGATCGATCTGCGGGTGATGCGGGACGCCTACGCCGGAAAATCGGCCGGCTGACCCGATCGCCGGGCCGGTGCGGTTCAGGCGCGTTTCCAGCGCCAGGCGAACTCGCCCGGCCCCGGCGGCGGACCCGGCAGGTCTCCGTCCGCGGTCAAGCCGTCGATCAGGACGGCCAGGACCCGGCGCCGCAATTGCGCGGCACGCTCCTTGTCGGGCATGACGATGGCGGCGCACGATTCCAGGATCAGACCGATATCCTGCGGTGTTATCTCTTGCCGCAACCGCCCCGTCTCGTGTGCCCTGCGCACCAGCTCCATGTTGACCGCGTCGGCGTGCTCGACATCGGGCCGCATTTCCGGGTCGGGCGTGAAGGTGCCCGCCAGGTGAACCGTCAGCGAGTGCACATCGGCGTCCACGACCCGCTCCAGGAACCCCACGAACGCCTGCCAGCCGTCCGGCTCGGCCAGGGCGGCATCGGCCTCCGCGTTGTAGCGGCGCAATCCTTCATGGCAGAGCGTGCGCAGTAGCGCTTCCTTGCTGGGGTAGCGCCGGTAGAGCGCGCTGATCCCGACCCCCGCCCGTTCCGCCACGGCGGCGATCGGAGCCTTCGGTTCGGCCAGGAACACCTCCCGCGCCGCCTCCAGGACGAGGCCGTCGTTACGCGCGGCCTGCGCCTTGCGACCGGACAGCGGCTTGTGAGCAGGCGTTTCTGCTGATTTCGGCATGCGCCGAGCATATCACTTGAAACGGAATGTTCCGTTCTGTTATTGTCAATCAGAACAAAGCATTCCGTTCCAAAGAGAAGGATACGATATGACGACCATCCGCCCCTTCCGCATCGAGGTCCCGCAGGCCGATATCGACGATCTGCACAACCGGCTCCAGCACACCCGCTGGGCGGATCAGATCCCGGATTCCGGCGAGGAATACGGCGTCGGCGTCGACCGGGTGCGCGCGCTGGCCGACTACTGGTTGCAACTCGATTGGCGGAAGCTGGAGGGCCGGCTCAACACCCACCCTCAGTTCGTCACCGAGATCGACGGCCAGCGGATCCATTTCCTGCACATACGCGCCCAGCAGGGAGCCGGCTTCCCGCTCGTCCTGACACACGGCTGGCCCGGGACCTTCGTCGAATTCCTGGAGTTGATCGATCCGCTCACCGCCGCGGGCTTCGATCTCGTGATCCCCTCGGTACCCGGTTACGGCTTCTCCGGCCCTACGACCGAGAAGGGCTGGAACGACCAGCGGATCGCCCGAGCCTGGGCCGAACTGATGAGCCGGTTGGGCTATGAGCGCTACGGCGCGGTGGGCAACGACGGTGGCTCGTCGATCTCGGTGGAACTGGGCCGGACCGCACCCGATCGTGTGGTGGGTTTGCATGTGGCGCAGGTGTACTCGTTCCCATCGGGTGATCCTTCCGAGATGACGGACCTGGATGCCGACGAGCAGCGGTCGCTGGAGACTCTGAACTGGTTCGTCCAGAACAAGATGGGGTTCAATGTGCTGCAGTCGCAGCAGCCGCAGACCCTCGCGCACGCGCTGGCGGATTCGCCATCGGGCCTGCTCGGCTGGAACAGCCAGCTACTGGGCCCGGATCTGGACGACGAGTTCGTGATCACCAATATCGCCGTGCACTGGTTCACCGGCACCGCGGGCTCGGCGATCCGGCACTACTTCGAGAAGGACAAGGCGGCCGCCCCCGCCGAACCGTCGACCGTGCCACTGGCGCTCTGCGGGTCCACGGGCGATTTCCACGGAATCCGGCGATTCGCCGACCGCGACCACAACATCGTGTCGTGGCGGACACACGAAGTGCACAGCCATTACCTGCACCATGCCGCGGCGGATCTCATGGCCACCGAGATCGCCGAGTTCTTCGGCGAGTTCCTGGGCGAATGATCGTCCCGAGACCGGGTGGCGAACACGCGATGGCCGCCACCCGGCGGGGCGGACGATCCGGGATGTGCTCACTCGAGAACGGATCAGGAGTGCTCGGTCAGATACTCCAGATAGAACCCGCGCAGCGCCTCGGCGAGTTCGCCCTCGCCGGAGTGTGCGTAGTCGTCGAGCATCGGCACCACCCATTTGATATCGGCCTCGCTCTCCCCCGTCCGCCCCGCCGTCGCCTCCGCGGCCGGAATACGGGTCAGCAGGTCCCAGAGAAAGCGGATATCGCCGTGGCGCACCGCGAGCTTGACCGCACGGTCGTGCAACTCCTTCGACGAGAGCTTCTCCAACTCCTCGTTCTGGGTCATATCGCCGACTCTAATCCCGATACGGCGTCCCGGACCGTTTTCGGCGAGGGTTGCCGGGACGGCGCCGCGTGGCGCACCCACTTCCGCCGGATACCGTGCTGCGATGGCCGGATGACCGACGAAACCCTGACCCCGCCATCCGGCTTCCAGGTCAAACGTGTGTACGAGGCCCCCGGACCGGGCGACGGATACCGGGTACTCGTCGACCGCCTGTGGCCGCGCGGCTTGGCCAAGGCCGTGGCGCGGATCGACGAATGGGCCAAGGACATCACCCCCTCGACCGAACTGCGCCGCTGGTTCCACGAGGACCCCGACCACCGCCGCGCCGAGTTCACCGAGCGCTATCGCGACGAACTCGCCGACCCCGCTGCCCGCGAAATTCTGGACCGGCTGCGGCAGCGCGCCGGCACCGACCCGCCGGTCACTCTGGTCACCGCGGTCAAGGCGCCGGGCCACAGTCACGTTCCGGTGCTCGTGCAGCAGCTGCGCGACTGACGCGGCGCGCGACACGGAGGCGAACCCGGAGCGAACATTCGGTCCGGACGAGGGGACACGACGAATTGGACTCATACCCGATCCGAATCGGTCGAAGGTCGCTGATACCCATGTTGACCTGCGTGAAACCGATGAAACCGAGCCGTGTTCACAGCGAATTCATCAAAGTCTCCCGCATTTCTCCGAGCGCTCAGGGGTGTTGAGGAGGTAGCTTCGGAGTGGCGGGTCGCACGTTGCGGCTCGCTCGGGAGGTCCTGACCGTGACTGAGAAACTCAGTACGAGGGGGCCGGCACCCGGTCCTCGTGGCCGCTGACGCACTCCGCCAGCCGCCATCCGGACCTACCGGCCCAGCGAGACTGTCTGTGTGGGTGCCGCGCAGACCCTAGGAGCCTACCGTGACTGATAATCGCTCCGTATCCGCCCCATCGGCGAATTCTCGCTTCATTCAGAAAGGTTTGAAAACCTTCGTCATCGACACCTCGGTACTGCTGTCGGACCCCTGGGCAACAACCCGGTTCGGCGAACACCATGTGGTGTTACCGCTGGTAGTCATCAGTGAACTCGAAGGTAAGCGACACCACCACGAACTCGGCTGGTTCGCCCGCGAGGCTCTGCGTATGCTCGACGATCTGCGCGTGGCCCACGGACGACTCGACGAGCCGCTGCCGATAGGCACCGACGGCGGCACGTTGCAGGTGGAACTGAACCACACCGATCCCTCGGTGTTGCCGGTCGGTTTCCGCACCGAGAGCAACGATTCCCGCATCCTGGCCTGCGCGCTGAACTTCGCGGCCGAAGGGTGCCAGGTGGTGCTGGTGTCCAAGGACATCCCGATGCGGGTGAAGGCCAGCGCGGTAGGTCTACGAGCGGAGGGATACCACGCACAGGATGTGGTGACCTCCGGCTGGACGGGCATGGTCGAGATCGACACCGCCTCCGAAATCGTCGACCGGCTCTACAGCGAATCGGTCGTGGATCTCGACGAGGCCCGAGAACTGCCCTGCCACACCGGAATCCGGCTCCTGGGTAGTAGCTCCAGCGCCCTCGGCCGGGTGACCCCGGACAAACGGGTACAGCTGGTGCGGGAACGGGAGGCGTTCGGGCTGCACGGCCGGTCCGCGGAACAGCGGGTGGCGCTGGATCTGCTGCTCGACGAGAGCGTCGGGATCGTCTCACTGGGTGGCCGGGCCGGCACCGGTAAATCGGCGCTGGCGCTCACCGCGGGCCTGGAAGCGGTACTGGAGAGGCGCACTCAGCGCAAGGTCGTCGTCTTCCGGCCACTGTACGCGGTGGGCGGCCAGGAACTCGGTTATCTACCGGGCACCGAGAACGAGAAGATGGGCCCGTGGGCGCAGGCCGTCTTCGATACCCTGGACGGCCTGGCCAGTCGTGAGGTGATGGAGGAGGTTCTCAGCCGCGGCATGCTGGAAGTCCTTCCGCTGACCCATATTCGAGGCCGATCGCTACACGATTCGTTCGTGATCGTCGACGAGGCCCAGTCACTGGAACGCAATGTCCTGCTGACAGTGCTGAGCCGGCTCGGCGGCGGTTCCCGGGTGGTCCTGACCCACGATGTGGCCCAGCGCGACAATCTGCGGGTCGGCCGGCACGACGGTGTCGCCGCGGTGATCGAAAAACTCAAGGGACACCCCTTGTTCGCGCATATCACCCTGACCCGCAGCGAGCGGTCGCCGATTGCCGCACTGGTCACCGAGATGCTGGAGGAATACGGACCCAACGCCTAGGGCCCGACGCACGACCCAGCCGTTCGGGAGCACTCCGCAGCGCTCCCGAACGGCGCGGGCGGCACATGATTCGACGGGTCAGCGACCGAAGAGCGCCTTCACCACACCGACCGCGGTGCCGCGCAGGAAGTTCTCCCAGCTGAAATGGTCGTGCCACAGCACGATCCGGCCGTCACGCAGTTCGAAGGTCCCCATCACCCAGAACGAGATATTCACCGGCCCGAACCGCAGTACATCGGTGCGATCGGTGAGCACCACCGGCCCCTCCGCGGCGATATGGTGCATCTCCGCGGAAAATCCGAACTGATCCCGGTCCAGACCCCGTAGCAATTTCCCGACCCGGCGCGCCCCGCGCACATCCGGCAGCGTGGTGTTCTTCCAGACGATATCGGGATGCACCAGCTCCAGCGCCTCGTCGAGCGCGCCGATCTCCATCGCGGTGAAGAACTCGCGGACGGTGGTGACCGCGTCCTGATTCAGATCGGTATCCATCACTCGAGCCTAGAGCCGAGGTACGGCAGGGGCCAGAGTGCTCGGGAGAATGCCTCCGCGACGGTGCGGCCTGGTACGCGTAGGGCGAAGTGGGCTACTCGTGAAGGTCTGCGTGCTCGGCACGCCTACGGCGTCACGGGTCGAGGTCCCGAGGCTGCGCCCGAGACTCGGACCCGATGTGGGTGGGTTCCGTTTCGCCGAAGATACTCAACGGTCGCATTTCTCGGATGGTCGACCGCGCGTCGCAAGTCTCCGGGAGCTGAATTGCCGGACGGAGCTCTCGACCTTCGGGGCCTCGCTGACGTCGGCACACGAGGTGCGCGACGGTTCGTTCAGGCCATACATGCGAGGTCTGCCGAGAACGAGGACGAGACAGATCGGGCGGAGCGGTGATGTGGCTGTCCGTGAACGGCAAGACCGCATGCCTCGATCCTCGAGCCGCGCACCGACCGGGGCTCGACCGTCCGAAAAAACTGGTGGGGTGGTCCGGTATCGGACCACCCCACCAGAGATCTCTGCTCCCCCGAACTGCCAACCTCCGTGGTCGGGGCCCGCCCCGGTTCTGGAGCGACGTAGCGAAGGAGCGCAGCGACTGAGCGAAGGAGTGAAGAACCGGGGTTAATAGGGCCCCGACCCGCGCCGCCGGAGGCGGCGCCAGTATTACAGCAGGTTCCAGTCCTCCAGGCCCTGGTAGAGCGGGAAGTCGTTGGCCAGTTTCTTGACTCGGCCGCGCAGGGCGTCGAGGTCGGCGCCGCCGGACAGGGCGGTGGCGATGATATCGGCGACCTCGGTGAATTCGGTATCGCCGAAGCCGCGGGTGGCCAGGGCGGCGGTGCCGATACGCAGGCCGGAGGTGACCATCGGCGGGCGGGGGTCGAAGGGGACCGCGTTACGGTTCACCGTGATGCCGACCTCGTGCAGCAGATCCTCGCCCTGCTGGCCGTCGAGGTCGGAATTGCGCAGATCGACCAGGACCAGGTGGACATCGGTGCCACCGGTGAGGACGCTGATGCCCTTACCCGCTACGTCGGCGCCGGTGAGGCGTTCGGCGAGGATCTTGGCACCGGTCAGCGTGCGCTGCTGGCGTTCGGCGAACTCGGGGGTGCCGGCGATCTTGAAGGCGACCGCTTTCGCCGCGATGACGTGCATCAGCGGCCCGCCCTGCTGGCCGGGGAACACCGAGCTGTTGAGCTTCTTGGCGTAATCCTGTTTCGCCAGGATGAGACCCGAACGGGGGCCACCGAGAGTCTTGTGGACGGTGGAGGACACGACATCGGCGTGCGGTACCGGGGAGGGATGCAGTCCGGCGGCGACCAGTCCGGCGAAATGCGCCATATCCACCCACAGGTAGGCGCCCACCTCGTCGGCGATCTCCCGGAACGCCGCGAAATCCTGGTGCCGCGGATACGCCGACCAACCGGCGACGATCACCTTCGGCCGCGAATCCCGTGCGATGGCCCGCACGTTGTCCATATCCACCCGGTGGTCTTCTTCGGCGACCCCGTAGGAGTGGACTTCGTAGAGTTTGCCGGAGAAGTTCAGCCGCATCCCGTGGGTGAGGTGGCCGCCGTGGGCCAGATCGAGGCCGAGCAGACGATCGCCCGGATCGAGCAGCGACATCAGCACCGCGGCGTTGGCCTGCGCACCGGAATGCGGCTGCACATTCGCGAAGTCGGCACCGAACAGCGCCTTGGCGCGTTCCCGGGCGAGATTCTCGACCACATCGACATGTTCACAGCCGCCGTAGTAGCGGCGACCGGGATAACCCTCGGCGTACTTGTTGGTGAGCACACTGCCCTGGGCCTGCAGCACTGCGCGCGGAACGAAGTTCTCCGACGCGATCATCTCCAAGGTGTCGCGTTCGCGGGCGAGCTCACCCGCCATCGCGGTCGCGAGCTCCGGATCGAGCTCACCGAGAGATTGAGTATTGACAGAGGCGGTCGTCTGCGTCACCAGGTCAGTGTATGAGCCGCGCCCGCGCACCCAGGAACCGGGCTGTGTCTATATTTGCGGCGCCTTCGGCGCCGCGGGGCGGGGCCCTGTCAACCCGGTTCTTCACTCCGCCGCTCGGTCGCTGCGCTCCTTCGCTCTGTCGCTCCAGAACCGGGGCGAGCCCCACCTGCGAATGCCGACCATTCAGGGAGCTAGGTCACGGCGCTACAGGCGATGGACGGTCGCCGGTTCGGGGCGCTCACGACCCCGCGGAGAAGCCGCGATCCGGGCACCTGGTCAGGCAGCGGCACGGAGTGTGGACGGGATGAGGGGCTCGTCGAGCAGCCTGCGGAAGCGGTCGGCGCGTTCGTCCTCGTCCGCGGCGCGATCCAGCCAGCCGCCCAGCAGTTTGTATCCCTCCACGTAGGTGCTGACGTAGGCCCGCCACAGCGGCGAGGACAGGAAGCGCAGTGACTGCCGGGCCCGGTCGGCGGTGGTGAGCGACCAGCGCTCCAGGAAGGCGGCCACTTCGTCGGCGTCCCTGCCCTGGTCGTGCAGCATCAGCGCCGCGTCCTGCCGGACTCCGAGCAGCTGTCCGGAGGCTTCGGCGAGCCGCTCCGCGCGTTCCCCGTCGAACCGCAACCCCAGGTCGGCGTAGATCTCCTGCGCCCACCGGCCCCATCCGGGTCCGACGATCGAGCGCAACGCCAGGTCGGCGAGACCCTCGGCCATCAGGCACTGCGGGGTGTTCACCAGGAAGATGGTCTGTTCGGCCTGTCCGGCGGCCACCAGGCCGGCTTCTTTACGGCAGTGTTCGGTGTGATGGCCGGGATAGGACTCGTGCGAGATGAGCCGCGGGAGATTCGCCATGTGCTGGCGCAGATCGGAGTTGATCGCGACCTTCGACCGGTAGTTGCCGAGGTAATAGTTGAATCCGGACCAGGGCTTGTCACCGACCACCTCGTAGGTGACGTGTTCGTGATCGGGCAGCGGGTACCGGCCGCGCACCAGTTCGCGTAGCGCGCCGGAGAACGCCTCGACGCAGGCCTCGAGCCGGTCCGGCGGGATCTCGTCGACTTTGCGGTGAGCGGCCATCCGGTCGATCAGTGGCCCTGAGCCGCCCAGGACCTCGTCGATCTTCCGGTGCGCATCCTGGTAGTCGCCGGGGTCACCGGGCGCGATCTCCACATCGAAGTAGGCGCGGACCTCGTCGACGAAACCGATCTCGTCTCCGGCGAACTTGCGGCCCGAACATTCCAGCGCCCGCAGATGCACATCGATGAACTCGGTGCGCTCGGCGGTCAAACCCGCGTTCGGCAGTTCCGCGCGCAACCGCGCGGCCGTGCGAGCCAGGTCCCGGGGTTCGGGCTTCGGTGCGTTCTCGATCTCCTGCCGCAACCGGGGGTCGGCTGTGTAGGCGTCGACGAATCCCTCTTCTATCCGGTCGAATGCCAGACCGAGCCGCAGGTATTCGATTACCAGGGGATGGGCTTCCATGGCACCGACCCTAATGGGCGCAGGCGGACGAAGCGCATCGGCGATCGGGCACATCAGGAGCGCACAGGTCGATATGCCCGGCCGCGTCCCCGCTTCCCGGCCACGGCGTGGTTCGGCCATCGGCCGCATGTCCCGATCCCCGCCGGACGCTCCTGTCATAACAACCTGTAATGGACCCCCTCGCTCACCCGCTCCCCTGTGAGGGGCAGAATTCAGCCATGAGGGCACAGCCAGAGGGCCGGACCTGCCGGGGTCGCGACAGCCGCAGCGGCGGCGTCCCACGAGAACGGCACCGTGAACACGAGTGTCCGGCAGAGTGGAGCGCTGAGTAGATGGCCAAGGCGAGCGAGCCGAGTCCGTATGTGGAATTCGACCGGAAACGCTGGCGGGATCTGCGCAAATCGACTCCACTGGTGCTCACCGAAGAGGAACTGGTCGGGCTGCGGGGTCTGGGCGAACAGATCGATCTGGAAGAAGTGGCCGAGGTCTACCTACCCTTGGCACGACTCATCCATCTGCAGGTGGCAGCCAGACAGCGGCTCTTCGCGGCCACCGCCACCTTCCTCGGGGAATCGCATCCGGACAAACAGGTGCCTTTCGTGATCGGGGTCGCCGGCAGTGTGGCGGTGGGCAAATCCACCACCGCTCGCGTCCTGCAGGCGCTGCTGGCCCGCTGGGATCACCATCCCCGCGTCGATCTGGTGACCACCGACGGATTCCTGTATCCCACAGCGGAACTCATCCGGCGCGGACTCATGCATCGTAAAGGGTTCCCGGAGAGTTACGACCGCCGCAAACTGCTGCGATTCGTCACCGAAGTGAAATCGGGTGCCGAAGAAGTATGCGCACCGGTCTATTCACATATCTCCTACGATATCGTCCCGGGCGAATTCCACTGTGTACACCAGCCGGATATCCTCATTGTCGAGGGCCTGAATGTATTGCAGACCGGCCCCCGGCTCATGGTCTCGGACCTCTTCGACTTCTCGATCTATGTCGACGCCCGGATCGAGGATATCGAAACCTGGTACGTGCGAAGGTTCCTCAGCTTACGGGCGACCGGATTCGCCGACCCGAAAGCGCATTTCCACCACTACGCCAAATTCACCGACGAGGAGGCGACAGCGGCGGCCAAGGATATCTGGAACTCCACCAACCGTCCCAACCTGGTGGACAACATCCTGCCCACCCGCCCCCGCGCGACCCTGGTCCTGCGCAAGGACTCGGACCACACCATCAACCGGTTGCGATTGAGGAAGTTGTGATCACAACGGCGGAGTCGCCCCCGACCCGCGGATCTGATCGAACGCACACGACTTCCGACTTCGCCCGGCGACACAACCCATCGAATGGAGCGCCTCGCCCCACCACACCGCAATTGCCGCCATTCACTGATGGCACCCGCCCGTTCCGCCGGGTCCATCACTTCCCGGATTCGCGGCAGCCCGCGCATCCGATCGCCTGACGAACCGTCACACCGTCTCGGCGCCGACTCGTACGGCCCGCAAAGGTCGGGGCCCGCCCCGGTTCTGGAGCGACGGAGCGGAGGACCGCAGCGACCGATAGCGTGCGATGTGCGGTCGGCCATCCGTAGATCGGCGACGATCGAGTATCAACAGAGTCGTGAGCCTGCCCAGGCTGGTCGAGTACACCTCCACACGAACCTTCCGTCTACCCCGGATAGTCCACCTCAATAGGCGGGACCCGCCCCGGTTCTGCAGCGACCGAGCGGAGGACCGCAGCGACCGATAGCGTGCGATGTGCGGTCGGCCATCCGTAGATCGGCGACGATCGAGTATCAACAGAGTCGTGAGCCTGCCCAGGCTGGTCGAGTACACCTCCACACGAACCTTCCGTCTACTCCGGATGGTCCCCCTCAGTGGCGGGGCCCGCCCCGGTTCTGGAGCGACGTAGCGAAGGAGCGCAGCGACTGAGCGAAGGAGTGAAGAACCGGGGTTAATAGGGCCCCGCCCCGCGGCGCCGCAGGCGCCGCAAATAAACACAGCTCAGGTGCCGTAGCGGCGGTGGCGGGCCGCGTAGTCGCGGAGGGCGCGCAGGAAATCGACTCGGCGGAATTCCGGCCAGTAGACCTCCGTGAACCAGATCTCGGAGTAGGCGCTCTGCCAGAGCAGGAAGCCCGAGAGTCGTTGTTCGCCCGAAGTGCGGATCACCAGGTCGGGGTCGGGTTGGCCCGAGGTGTAGAGGTGCTGCCCGATGGCGCTGACCGTGATGGATTGGACCAGGTCTTCGCCTGTTTCGCCGGCCGATATCTCCTGGCGGACCAGTTGGCGGACCGCGTCGGCGATTTCTTGGCGGCCGCCGTAGCCGATGGCGACGTTGACGTGGGTGCCGGTACGTTCTCGGGTCCGTTCGGTGGCGGTGCGCATACGTTTGGCGACCAGGTCGGGGAGACCGTCGAGGGTGCCGACGATGCGAACCCGCCAGTTCTGTTCCGGGGCGGCCAGTTCTTCGACGACATCGGTGATGACTTCGAAGAGGGTTTCCAGCTCTTCCTGGCCACGGCTGAGGTTTTCGGTGGAGAGCAGGTAGACGGTGACGAGTTCGATTCCTTCGGCTTCGCACCAGCTGACCAGTTCGGCGACTTTCAAGGCACCGACGCGGTGCCCGTGCGTGATATCGGTGAACCCGTTCTCCCGGGCCCAGCGGCGGTTGCCGTCGCACACCACCGCAACATGGCGCGGATGCTGTTTATCCGCAAGCTGCTTGGCCAGACGGGCCTCGTAGATGCGATAGGGAAAGCCCCGCAGCCGACTCGGAAATTCCACGACGAACAACAGTACGCCTTTTCCGTTCCGGGTCCCTAGTTGCCGCGGAATGCGGTGGCGCCCACGGCCGGGGGCGAGACTGCCCGTGTCCGGGGCCGAGCCGGTACAGTACTACCGAGAGCAACCTACGCCGCCGTAGGTTACCCATGGGTTGCGTATCGATCGCGGGCCGGGTCGCTACTGTCCGCGGCCCCGGCCCGGCGGCCGGACCCGCCGCGCTACCGTCGAAGGCGGTCCAGCGCAGAGCCGACCAGGAGGTAACGTGCCCGACCAGTCCCCCGGCGGTCCCTCGGACCGCGGCGATCTCGATCCGCCCGGCGCCGTCCTCGACGCCGAGGTCGATGCGCGGGCCGGCCAGGACAACGACGATCCGGTCCCCAATCCGGCCGACTCCCTGGTCGCGCTGGTCAAACCCCGGATGCGCGGCTGGATCCACACCTGGGCCACCGGTATCGCCGCGCTGGCCGTGATCGCCCTGGTCGCGGCGGCGGCCACGGTATCGGCGACCGCGGTCGTGGCGACGCTGGTCTACGGGCTCACCATCATCGCCTTGTTCGGGGTCAGCGCCGTCTATCACCGCATCACCTGGGCCACGGTCCAGGCGCGGACCCGGATGAAACGCGCCGACCATTCGATGATCTTCCTTTTCATCGCGGGCACCTACACCCCGTTCGCCTTGCTCGGGCTGCCCGACCCGACCGGCCCGATCCTGCTCGCGGTGGTGTGGACGGGCGCGCTGGCCGGGGCGGCGTTGAAAGTGCTGTGGCCGCACGCCCCGCGCTGGGTGGGTGTGCCGCTGTATCTGCTGCTGGGCTGGGCGGTGGTGCCGGTCGGCGGCGAACTCTATCGGTCGGTCGGTCTGCCCGCGGTATTGCTGCTGGTCGCCGGTGGGCTGGCCTACAGCGTCGGCGCGATTCTCTACGCGACCCGCTGGCCCAATCCCTGGCCGAGCACCTTCGGTCACCACGAGTTCTTCCATGCCGCTACGGTGGTGGCCGCCCTCTGCCATTACGCGGCGGTCTGGCTGGTACTGCTCGGTTGACCGGTTCGCGCCCGCCGGGCGAGGTCGTTCACGGACATATGCCCAGCTGCGTCGATTAGGCTCCTTGTTCGTGTCCTTCGATACCGGCCGCCCGTGCTCCAGCGGCCACCGCGGGTAGCTCTCCGATGTCCTACAGTCTCGGGTCCCGGCCCCGGTCCAGGATGATCACCCGGCTGATGCAGTGGACCGTCCGCGCCCGCTGGGGGCTGGCCTCGGTTGTCATCGCCGCGCATCTGAGCGGTCTCGCGGTGATCGTCACCCAGCTGATACTCATCGGATTCCCCGGCCGTGTCGGCTCCGATCAGTTGAGCGGGCTGATCATGGTCACCGTCTACCCGACCGTCGCGTCGCTGTTCGGGATCGTGCTCGCCGTCCGGGACCGGATGAGCTATTTCTCCTGGTTGGACGGCTCCCGTAAACCGACGCCCGAGGAGGCGCGGCGGATCCTGCACCTACCGCTCGCGATCACCATCCGCTCGCTGCTGATGTGGGCGCCCGGGGTGGTGCTGTCGGCGATCCTGCTCGCCGGGCTCACCACCGAGAACGATCTCACCGTCCTGCTGGCCATGTTCTCCATCGGCGGGCTCGAATCCGCGGGTATCACCTATCTGGTCGTGGACCGGGTGATCCGGCCCGTGGTGCCGATTGTCGCCGGGGTGCTCGGCGCGACCATGCACTGGAGCTCCTCGGTATTCATCCGGGTGGCCCTGGCCTGGGCCGTCTCGGGCGCTATGCCGCTCAGCGCGCTGATCGTGGTGCTGGCCGATCCCGCCACTTCCATGGAACACCGCATCCGGACCGGTATCTATCTCGCGGCGATCAGTCTCCTCGTCGGTGTGCTGGCCACCTGGGCGCTGGCCCGCGCCGTGGCCGCGCCGCTGCGGACATTGCGGATCGCGGTGGACCGGATCACCCGGGGCGATCTCGACGTCCGGGTCTCGGTCGGCAGTGCCAGTGAGATCGGCCGGCTCGAGCATTCGGTCAACGAGATGTCGGCGAATCTGCGCGAACGGCTCCGGATGCGCGATGTGTTCGGGCGCCACGTGGGCGAGGAAGTGGCCGAACGGGCGCTGGCCGGTGGTATCGATCTCACCGGTGATGTGCGGGAGGTTTCGGCACTGTTCGTGGACGTCACCGGGTCGGTGGCGATCTCCACCGGCCTGCCGCCGCAGGAATTCGTAGCCATGCTCAACCGGCTGATGACCATCGTGGTCGCCGCGACCGAAGAGAACGACGGCCTGGTGAACAAGTTCGAGGGCGACGCGGCGCTGTGTATCTTCGGCGCCCCGATCGCGCTGGCCGACAATGCGACTCCCGCCCTGCGCGCGGCCCGCCGGATCCGTGACGAGATCCTGGCGGCCGGCGAATTCGATATCGGGATCGGCGTGGCCCGGGGCCGGGTGTTCGCCGGGGATATCGGCACCGACACCCGCCGCGAGTACACGGTGATCGGGGACGCGGTGAACGCGGCGGCCCGGCTCACCAATCGGGCCAAAGAGGTGCCCCGGCGCATCCTGGTCTCGCAGAGCGTCATCGATGCCGCCACCGCGACCGAACGCGCCGGATGGGTGAAGTACGGGGCCGTCGCGCTACGCGGTATCGATGCGCCGACCCCGTCCTGGACGGACCGCGAAGACACCGCGCCACACTGACTCTCCCCTGCGAAGGCCACAGCGCCGTCAGGCCTCCCGTGCGGCCCCGGTCGGTCCCTACGCCGCGGCCACAGCACCGGTCGGGCGCACGCGCCCGCGGCCGACCGGTACCGATCGGCCGCTACGCGGAGGCCACGGGGCCGGTCAGCGCGGCGCGCAGCGCGGCGGGAGTGGTCACCGGCAGATCACAGACCGAACCGCGGCATACGTAAGCCGCCGCGGTGCCCTCGATCGAGGGCCGATCGGTGAGCAGTGGGACGGTATCCACATCGGCCCGGACGACGACGGCGCCGCCCGGCGCGTATTCCCGGGCGACCGCCAGCAGTTCCGCATCACCCACCGGCTGGTAGCCCGTGGTGGAGATGGCGATCTGCAGCGGACCCTGTAGTGCGGCCTCGGCCACCGTCAGCCACTGTCCGGCCGATCGGGGTGCCTTCGCCAGCACCATCGCACCGCGCGCCAGAGTGTGTTCGGCCAGTTCGCGATAGCGGGCGGCGTGGTCCGGTTCGACGACGGCCGACGCGGTCAGCAGCGCCTCGGCCAGCACCGACGCCCCGGCGGGGGTGGCGCCGTCGATCGGATCCCGGGGACGCGCGATGAGTGTTTCGGCGTCGTCGGCCGTATCGAACCAGCTGCCGGGCGCGTCCGGGTCGGCGAAATGCGCGATGGCCGAATCCAGGATCCGGTGGATATCCGGTAGCCAACCGGCCGAGCCGGAGTACTGGTGCAGAGCCAGCAGCGCGGTGGCCAGCCAGGCGTAGTCCTCGAGCACACCCGGCGCGTTACCGGCGACTCCGCCGAGCGAGGCGCGCACCACTCGGTCGTCCACGACATGCCGTTCGAGAATCACTCGGGCGAGGTCGTAGGCGGCGTCGAACCAGTCGCGCCGGTCGAGTGCGCGGGCGGCCTCGCAGAGCGCGGTGATCGCCATACAGTTCCAGGCAGTGACCGCCTTGTCGTCGCGATCGGGTTGCGGGCGTCGTTCCCGCGCGGCGCGCAGCGCGGTGCGGGCCCGGTCGAACCGGTCCCCGTCCTCCGCGTCGGTGCGCAGGGTGAGCACCGAACAACCCTGTTCGAAGTTTCCCGCCGTCGTGACCCCGAAAACCTCCCCGGCCCACGCGCCCTCGATGGGACCCAACTCCCCGATCAACTCGGCGGGATTCCAGACATAGGTCGCGCCCTCCACTCCGGGCTCACCCGGCTCCACATGGGTGTCGGCGTCCAGGGCCGAGGCGAAACCGTGGGCCGTGGACAGATCGTCGAGCAGGAAACCCACCAGTTCCTCGGTGATCCGGCGCGGCAGCCGGTCACCGGGACTCCGGCGCGCGAGGTGCGCGTAGAACCGCAGCAGTTGCGCATTGTCGTAGAGCATCTTCTCGAAATGCGGCACCACCCAGGCCGCATCCACCGAATAGCGGGCGAAACCGCCGCGCAACTGGTCGTAGATACCGCCGCGGGCCATGGCTTCGGCGGTACGATCCACGACGGCCCGCACCGCGGGATCGCCGGTCCGTTCCCAGTTGCGCAACAGGCCCTCCAGCAGCGCGGCCGGCGGGAATTTCGGCGCGCCGCCGAAACCGCCGTTGGTCTCGTCGAAATCGCGCAGGACCGCGGCGACGGAGTGGTCCAGCAGTTCGGCGGTGACGGTGAGCTCGGATTTCGGGATCCCGCCCGCCTGCTCGCGCAGAGCCGCGGCCACCTGTTCGGACGCGTTGTCGACATCGGCCCGGCGGTTACGCCAGGTATCGGTGATCGCCGTGAGCAATTGGGTGAACGACGGCATTCCGCCGCGCGGCACCTTCGGGTAGTAGGTACCGCAGTAGAACGGCTCGCCCGCCGGGGTCAGGAAACAGGTCATCGGCCAGCCGCCCTGGCCGGTCATCGCGACCGTGGCGTTCATGTACACCGCGTCCAGGTCCGGACGCTCCTCGCGGTCGACCTTGATACAGACGAATTCGGCGTTCATCTGCGCGGCGGTGGCTTCGTCGGCGAACGATTCGTAGGCCATCACATGACACCAATGACAACTCGCGTACCCCACCGATAGCAGAATCGGCACGTCCCGCTCGGCTGCCTCCGCCAGCGCCTCGGCATTCCACTCCCGCCAATCCACCGGATTTCCCGCATGCTGACGCAGGTAAGGCGATGTGGCACTACCCAATTGATTCACGCCCATCAACCTCCTGAATCAAGTCGACACATCGCGTCCTCCACACAGGCGCGCCCCGACCCTGAGAGTCGGGCTTGCCGAAATAGCAACAACCAACCCACTCAGAGCACCGCCAACTAGTGCGCCATCACATCAAGAGTAGTGCGCCATCACCTCGTGCAACTGCCCCCGCCGAACAAGACCCACGCGTCGCGGAATGAGAGCCACTGGACCAAGTCGCCAGCGGCACCGCCTGCGCCCCGCGCGATAGCGGCGGCTTCCATCGGGAGACGTCTCCACAAGATTCAGCTGTTGGGGTGGTTTACCTTCACGAGTTGTGACGAAAGTGTGACGGCAGTGTCGCCGGTGAAGTGCGCCGGACCATGCCGGGCCGGGACTGATTCGCCTACTGACCCCACGTATCGACGGGTCACACCGGCGTTCGGGCACCGCCATAACGGCGTCGCCGGACTCTGCGAGCCAGAGCCGGTTTCGCTACCGTCGCGCTCGTGGCGGCACGGCCCCGCCACGGACCGGCACCGACACCGGACTCGCCTCGAAGGGCCGGCAGTTCATCGCGCAACCGGGCACCGTCCCGGCGGAAGGACACACCGACCTGCCCGAGATAGTCGAGACCGCGCGGAAGAAGCTCACGGAGCTCGGGATGACCGATCGCATCGACGCTGTTTCCGGGGACTTCTTCGAGTCCGTACCGTCCGCCGATGTCTACGTGCTGGCCGCGATCATGCACGACTGGGACGATGCCTCCTTTATCCGTATCCTGCACTCCATCAAGAGTGCCGCGGCGCCGGGCGCGCGGGTGGTGCTGATCGAGGGCCTCGTTCCACCCGGCGACGAACCGCACGCCACCAAACTGATCGACCTGACCATGCTCGGCATGAACACCGGCAAGGAACGCAGCGCCACCGAGTTCGCGGAGCTTTTCACCGCCGCCGGGCTCACCCTGGATCGGATCGTGCCCACGCCGGAGCAGTACTCGTTCATCGAGGCGCACATACCGTAACGGATCCCGACTCACGCCAGGGCCGCGACGACCTCGCGGTACGCGCCGACATCGGCGAGCCGCCCGTCCCCGACGAACCAGGCGACCTCTTCCACGGCCCGGAGAGCACGCCCCGGCGTGCACGCGCTCCCGGTCCACCTCCAGGCCGTCGGCCGTGGCCGCGAGCACCTGACGGGCGAGAGTTACGTCCGCCGGGTCCGTTACCGATCCCAGGTTTCAGTGCTCGCGGACATCCTTCCCCTGTTCGGCGAACGCCTTGAAATCCTGCATATGCTGCTGCGACTGCTTGCGGAAAGAGCCGGGCATCAGAAGCCCCACCAGCCGCATCAACAGACCGTCGAACCGGTATTCGCTCTCTTGCTCCCAGAGTGTCATCTCCGGATCGGCTTCGGTCAGTCGATCGCGTACGACGCTCCACATACCCGCGCCGACGATCTCACGGTCGAAGTGAACGACGCTCTCTTTCGGAATGCCGTGCAGGTCCGCCGGATCCCGGCGTGTGATCGTTTCGGTGCACTCGATCTCCCGCTTCCCCGACTGCATCACAACCCGCGACCTGGTGCCGAGCTGCCCGTGCATCCCCTTCACGGGCTCATGCAGCACCACGCCTCGCAGCCACTTCGGTAGGTGTGCCGGGTCGGCGAGCAGTTGGGCCACTTTCTCTCGCGGCAGCGCGATCTCGATCGAGTTGGTGTACTTCATGGCGCGCACTCCTCAGCGGGGATGTCAGGTCGGATCGGGTGCGTAGAACGTGGTGGTGGCCTCGACCGCTGCCGCGACTTGCCCCGGTTCGCCACCGGCCGCCAGGTGAGCCTCGCCCCAGGACGCAGCGCTGCGCCGGATGAACTCGCGCCCTTCGGACGACTTCTGAAGCTCCTCGTGGCCGACGCTCTCGCCGCCGGCCAACATCCGAGCCAGGGCGAGGAATATGTCTTTCATATCAGGGTCCCTTCGCTGATGGATCGGTCTTGTCCGCATCGGCGCCGGACCCGGCCGGTCGCGCGGATTCCCCACCAGCCGGAGTCCGAGCTGCACGCCGGCCCCGGGCCAGCTCGGTTTCCAGGGCGTCGAGACGTTGTTCCCAGAACCGGCGAAACCGGTCCAGCCATACGTCGACCTCACTCAACGGCCCGGGCTCGACGGCGTAGAACCGCCGAGCACCCTCGGGTCGCACCGACGCGAACCCGCTGTCACGCAGCACGCGCAGATGCTGTGAGACAGCCGGCTGGGAGAGTCCGAACTCGGAGCGGATCACGTCCGTGATCGCGCCAGAGGTCTGCTCACCGTCTGCGAGCAGCTCCAGAATGCGCCGGCGCACCGGGTCGCCGAGGATGTCGAACGCGTGCACAAGTATGGATCGTATCAGCTCTTACTTATATAAGTCAGTGCTGGCATCTTGGCCATCCCACAGCGGATCGGTACCAACGTCTACGTTGGAAGGTGTCTCGTCCCACCGGTCGAATCACCCTTCAAATCCAGCAAGCCGAGTTCCGGCTGCGCCTCGGACTCGGGCATACGCTCCGCCCCCTGATGCGTTTTGCACCGGCCGCCACCGGTCGCGATACCGCAGGGCCTGCCCTTCGTGGTCATTGCCGCGCACTGCAGAGCAGGATCGTGAATATGGCAGAGCCCGGACAGTCCGGCGTCCGTGGGGCAGGGAACACCCGCCTTGGTGGTGGCTCGGCAACGCCCACCGGTCACCATGGCCGGCTTGCGGACAGCGTGATCACGACGGACAGCCTTACCAGGCTGCTCCTCGACTCCACCGGCCTCGCACGCACCGCGAACAGCCAAGCGGTCCGCCCGTTCGTTCTCGGGGTGCCCGGCATGCCCTTTCACCCATTTCCATTCGATCTCATGCGGTGCGCACGCTTCCATCAGCCGTTTCCACAGGTCGGCATTCTTGACCGGCTCCTTCTTCGTGGTCACCCAACCATTGGCCTGCCACTTCCGTACCCATGCGGTGATGCCGTCGCGCACATAGGTGCTGTCGGTATAGACCCGAACCTCCGAGGCCCTCGTGAGCCGCTCCAGCGCTTCGATCGGCGCTGTCAACTCCATCCGATTATTGGTCGTGGGACCCGGATCCCCACCGAAGATTTCTCTCTCGTGCCGACCGAACCGAAGCACTGCGCCCCACCCACCGGGCCCCGGATTCGGACTACACGCACCATCGGTATAGATTTCGACCTCCACGCCCGTCAGGCTAGCGTCGATTCACCCGAAGTTGCTCGGATCGAGCAGCTTTCGCGCCGAGGGGCGGTCCCGCAATGACCCCGGATCGACGCCGAGTGGTCGCTCAACCTTGTTCATCAACCGGAATCCGATACCCGGCCTCGGCCGACATGAAGCGACGCACAGGTCCACACCGCCGCGATAAGCCGCATATGCGGACGGCCTGCTTGTTATCTGCCGACAAGGTCATCGCTATCGTGAACGACAAGGTTACCGTTCAGTCGCGACTGGGCCGACGTGGCCGAGTGGACTCGCGGATCGGACGTCGGATCATGGCAGAGGACCTGATCGTGACTCGGGTGCTGGTGATACCCGCGTCCGAGTTACGCGAACGATTCTCCCGGTCGTCAGGTCCAGGAGGGCAGCACGTCAACACCACCGACAGCCGGGTAGAGCTGTCGTTCGACCTCGCCAACTCGCCCTCGGTCCCGGATCGGCTGCGCACCCGGATGCTCGACCGACTGGCCACCCGCCTGGCCAACGGAGTGCTCACGATCGCCGCATCGGAGCACCGCGCACAGCTGCAGAACCGCGCGGCCGCCCGCGAACGCCTGGCCTCGTTACTGCGTGACGCCGCTGCCGCCCCGCCACCTGTTCGCCGCGCCACCAAGCCCTCACGCGGAGCAAAGGAACGCCGCATCTCCGCGAAGAAGCGGCGCGGCGTCACCAAACGCAACCGACGCGCCTCCCCCGACGACTAGCCGGCGGTTGCGCTACGCGCCGTATCCGCCGTCGATCCTCAGCACTGCGCCGGTGACGTAGGAAGCCTGCGGGCTGGCGAGGAAGACAACACCTGCGGCAATCTCCTCCGGCCTGCCGTGCCGCCCCATCGCCGTTGTCGGAAGGAACATGGGTGCGGCCGGGCCGTCGGCGGGGTTCATCTCGGTGTCGATGAACCCGGGCTGGATGACGTTGACCGTGATGCCCCGGTGGGCCAGATCGCGGGCTGCGCCGCGGCTGTAGCCCTCGAGGGCCGACTTGGTGCCCGCGTAGTCGGTCATACCGGGAAAACCCACCCGTGTTCCCACACCCGAGCTGATGTTCACGATCCGCCCGCCATCGGGCAGCAGCGGATACGCCGCCCGGATCGCGGCCACCACACTGGTGTAGTTGATGGCGAGCTGGCGATCCAGGGCCGACTCGTCGAGCTCGCTGTCGATCGGGCCGGCGACGGTGACGCCCGCGTTGTTGACCAGAATGTCCAGCGTTCCGAACTGCTGGACCACGCTGTGGACCAGGCCCGCCGCCTGCGCCGCGTCCGACTGGTCTGCCCGGAAGGCCGCCGCGCGGACCCCTTTTGCCTCCAGGTCGGCGACCACAGCCTCGGCCTGATCCGCCGAGGACGAGTAGCTTATCGCGACGTCGGCTCCTTCGTCGGCCAGCGCCAGCGCCGACGCCGCCCCCATTCCCCGCGATCCGCCGGTCACGATCGCCACTTTGTTGTCCAGCTTTCCCATGTGCTTCCCACTTCCCTAGGTGCGACGGGATTCTTGACTATACGGTCCACCATAAGCAGTTGTGGACCATGCAGTCAAGAATCCGTATCCTGGTTCGCATGGCACGTCCGCGAGCATTCGACGAGAAGCAGGTACTGAACGCCGTCCGGGAGCAGTTCTGGGGCGCCGGTTACGCCGCGACCTCGCTGGAAGACCTGATGCGGGTCAGCGGGCTGGGCAAAGGCAGCCTCTATGCAGCGTTCGGCGACAAGCGTCAGCTCTTTCTCCGGGCGCTGCACAGCTACACCGACGACAACCATGGCCGTCTCCGGAACGCCCTCGCCGAGGCTCCACGGGCCGTGGACGCACTACGCATGCTCCTCGAGGCACCGATCGATGACCCGACCGGCGCCGGAACGCGGCGTGGCTGCCTGATGGCCAACAGCACCTGCGAACTCGGCAACGCCGATCCGGAAGTCCTCGCCCACGCCCACCGCACCTACGAAATATCCACCGCGCTGATCGGTGACTGCGTCGCCCGCGCCCAACGCGAGGGCGACCTGCCGGCCGAAGTGGATCCGATCGCACTGGCGCGGGCCCTTCTGGCCGCACAACAAGGGATCGTCTTCATGGGCCGGACCGGGTTGGACACGGCCACACTCACGGCCACGGCGCGATCACTCGCGGCTCAACTCCTGCCGGACCACTCCGGCGACTCGCCCGACAGATGAACCGTCCCGGGTCGGCTTGCCGATAAAAGAGGGCCCTATGCCCCTGACAATAGCGAGACCGGACGCAATGAGGCTCATCGCCCACGCTTCGATGTCCTCCCACCCATAGCCGCTCGCAGCCCCGATAACGATGTCGTTCTTGGCGTCCGGTTTCTTGTCGCCGCTCGCCGGAATCGGCGGGCACCCCCGTGGATGTCGACCGATCGGACAATCTGCCGACAGAAAAGCGACGGCGCCGAACCGATCGCGAGCGTGCGCAGAACAACGACTTCGCGGGCCTGCGTCTATTGCCGCACACTCCCCACCCTCACGGCTGCCGCCGCCCTGCCGAGTCCCGCGCGTATCCGGGTTTCTACCGTGGACCCGTGATCAGAACCGCCGCCCTGGCCCATATCCGTGACCGCCGCCTGATCCAGACCCGCTCGACCGGAAAGACCGTCTTCTACATGGCCGGCGGGAAGATCGACTCCGGGGAGAGCGCGCTGCAGGCATTGCACCGGGAGGTCCGTGAGGAGCTCGGCGTCGGTGTCGCCGCGGTGAGCGAACTGGGTGTTTTCGAGGCCGAGGCCTATGGGCACATCGCCGGAACGCGGCTGCATATGACCTGTTTCCTGGCCGAGGTCACCGCCGAACCCAGCGCGCTCGGCGAGATCGCCGAATTCCGCTACTTCACCGGCGGTGAATACGCCGCCATGCCCGAGGTCGCGCCCGGTTCACTGCTCGTCTTCGAACATCTGCACCGGCTGGATCTCATCGACTGGTAGCCGGCGCTGTACCGGCCGGTCCCGATCGCCGGCGCTACAGCGGTCGGTCGCGGTCGTCGGCACCACCGTTCGCGGTCGGCTCGGCGCGCCGCGCCACCCCCGGTTCGGTGCCCTCGTCGGCTTCCTGGTCCGGTTCCGGATGTTCGGGCTCGAAGGTCTCCGGCAGATTCTTCAGATGCTTGTTCATCGAGCGGACCAGCAGGAAGGTACCGGCCAGCAGGATCAGCACGATCGCCAGACCGAGTGGGGATGCTTTACCGAATTCCGGACCGGTCGGCGTACCGGGCGTCTGCGCCAGCAGCGTGGTCGCGAATACCGAGAGCTGCACAGTCGCCATCAGCGGTTCTCGTCGGTGATACCGGCGAACAGGTCGGTTTCCGGGATATCAGTGCTCACCCGGGTACGTGCCAGCTCGAATTCCTCGGTCGGCCACAGCCGCTGCTGCATCTCCAGCGGAATGGCGAAGAACGCGCCGTTCGGGTCGACCTGGGTGGCGTGGGCACGCAGCGCGTCGTCGCGGCGCGGGAAGTACTTACCGCATTCGACCTGGGTGGTGACCCGGGCCATGATGTCGCCGCGTTCCACGGCGTATTTGCGGGACCGGTCCAGCCACTCCTGCAGCGGGAACGGTTCACCCAGTTTCTCGTACTCCTCGGCGAACACCTCCATCCGCCGGATCGAGAAGCCGTGGTCGTAGTACAGCTTGAGCGGTGTCCACGGCTCGCCTGCGTCCGGGAACTTCTCCGGATCGCCGGCGGCCTCGTACGCGGCCACCGACACTTCGTGGCACCGGATATGGTCCGGGTGCGGGTAGCCGCCCATCTCGTCATAGGTGGTCATGACGTGCGGTTTGAACTCCCGGACCACACGCACCAGCGCCTCGGTGGCCTCCTCGAGCGGAACCAGCGCGAAGGACCCGTCGGGTATCGGTGGCAGCGGATCGCCCTCGGGCAGCCCCGAGTCCACGAAACCCAGCCAGGTCTGCCGGACCCCCAGCGCGGCGGAGGCGGCCGCCATCTCCTCGCGCCGGATCTCGTCCATCCGTTCCAGCACCCCGGGGGTGTCCATGGCCGGATTGAGGATGCTGCCGCGTTCCCCGCCGGTCAGCGTAACGACGAGGACGTCGTGTCCCTCGTCGGCATAGCGGGCTGTGGTCGCACCGCCTTTGCTGGATTCGTCGTCGGGGTGGGCGTGCACCGCCATGAGGCGAAGGCCACTCACTTCTCGTTCACCGTCGCTCTCGGTCGCGGGTGTTCGGACTTCATTCCCTATAGTTCCATCTGGACCGATTCTGTTCCGACCTACCCCCCGGGAGCGCGAAATCATGACCGACCCCACGCCGGAACCCGGGCGCGCCGACCCCACCGGCTCTTCCGCGGCGACTTCCCCGGAAGCCACCGATTCCGCGCGGGACCGGTACGCCGACCGCTACGGCCGTCGCACGGCGCGGCCGAATCGCCGCTTGATCGGCTCGGCACTCACCGGTGTGGTGGTACTGGCCGGGATCGGTATCGCCTACCTGGGCTGGGCGCAGTTCGGTCCGAAGGACATCGAATCCGAGGAACTCGGCTACACCGTGCTCGACGATTCGTCGGTCGAGGTGCAGATCCGCCTCACCCGCGACGACCCCTCGAAGCCGGTGGTCTGCCTGGTGCGTGCCATGTCCCGTGACCTCGAGGAGGTGGGGCGGCGCGAGGTGCTGGTCCAGCCGACGGCGGGTGAGCACACGGTCCGGGTGAGCACGGTCGTCGAAGCCTCCCAACGCCCGGCCTCCGCGGCCATCTACACCTGCACCGACCACGTCCCGGGATATCTGCGCACCGAGTGAGTTGTGGTTTCGGCGCGGGCGGGCGGGGTACTGCCTCGACGCGCGGAAACAGGTCGAGAAAAGCGGACCCGCCGGTAAAAACTTCTCCGACCTGCCTTTTTGTGAATCATGCTAAAATGGCCTCACACACGGTTCCGGGGCTCGGAGCCGTGTTTGCTGCATTGGCGGCCAGCGCGGTCGATATCGGGGAGGGTCCCGGCACAGACCTGTCGGGGTTCTTCGAACTTCCCGCAGATCGCGATGGCCGTCTGCTGAAGCATGCCTGCCTGCGGGTAGGTCTGCCGCAGTGATCAGGGAATCCCGGCCTGCCGGGGACAACTACTAGGGAGTGATCGAGATGACTGAGACCCAAGTGACCTGGCTGACCCCGGAGTCGCACGACAGGCTCAAGAGCGAACTCGACGCGCTCATCGCCAATCGTCCGGTCATCGCTGCCGAGATCAACGAGCGTCGCGAAGAAGGCGACCTCAAGGAGAACGGCGGCTACCACGCGGCGCGCGAGGAACAGGGCCAGCAGGAAGCCCGGATCCGGCAGCTGCAGGAACTGCTGAACAACGCCAAGGTCGGCGTGGCTCCCACGAAGTCCGGTGTCGCCCTGCCCGGGTCCGTGGTGAAGGTCTACTACGACGGTGACGAATCCGATACCGAGACCTTCCTCATCGCGACCCGCGAAGAAGGTCTGGGCAACCCGGACCTGGAGACCTACTCCCCCAGCTCCCCGCTCGGCGGTGCGCTGATCGACGCGAAGGTCGGCGAGACCCGCGAGTACAACCTGCCCAACGGCAACCTCATGAAGGTGACGCTGGTCAGCGCCGAGCCGTAC
>NZ_BMMH01000012.1:157930-204710 GCF_014645735.1 Nocardia jinanensis
CCGCTCGTTGTTCATATCCCGCGTATTCTCCCGGCGCTCTGTGGTGCCCCGGCGAGTTCAGCTCAGGGCTTGTTCGAGGTCGGCCAGCAGATCGCTGATGTCCTCGATTCCTACTGACAGCCTTACCAGATCGGCCGGAACCTCGAGATCCGACCCCTCCGTCGAGGCATGGGTCATGGCGGCCGGATGTTCGATCAGCGACTCCACCCCACCCAGCGATTCGGCGAGGGTGAACACCTTCGTCCGCGAGCACAGATCCCGGGCCGCCTCGACGCCGCCGGCCAGCCGCACCGAGATCATCCCGCCGAAGCGGCGCATCTGCTTGTCGGCGACGGCGTGACCGGGATGCTCGGGCAGACCCGGATAGATCACATGACTGATGGCGGGGCTGCGGGACAGGAATTCGGCCAGGGTCTCGGCATTGTCGCAGTGCCGATCCATCCGCAGCGCCAGCGTTTTGGTGCCGCGCAGGGTGAGGAACGCGTCGAAGGGCCCCGGCACCGCGCCGGCGCCGTTCTGCAGGAAGGCGAAGGCGGCATCGAGTTCGGCATCGTCGGTGATGAGCGCGCCGCCGATGACATCGGAGTGCCCACCGAGATATTTCGTCGTCGAATGCAGCACGACATCGGCGCCGAGCAGCAGCGGCTGCTGGAGGTACGGGGTGGCGAAGGTGTTGTCGACGACCAGTTTGGCGCCCGAAGTGTGCGCGATATCGGCCAGTGCCGGAATATCACCGATATTGAGCAGCGGATTGGTGGGCGATTCCACCCAGATGAGTTTGGTGTTCGGCCGGAGCGCGGCGCGCATCGCGTCGATATCGGTGACCGCGGCCGGGGAATGTTCGATACCCCACTGGGTGAACACCTTGTCGATCAACCGGAAAGTGCCGCCGTAGGCGTCATCGGGAATGACGATATGGTCGCCGGGCCGCAGCATGGCGCGCAGCGCACAGTCGGTGGCGGCCATCCCGGAGGCGAATGCCCGGCCGTAGCGGCCGACCTCGAGGGCCGCCAGATTGGCCTCCAGCGCCGTGCGGGTGGGGTTGCCGGTGCGGGCGTATTCGTAGCCGTCCCGCAGTCCACCCACCCCGTCCTGGGCGAAGGTGGAACTGGCATAGATGGGCACGTTCACCGCGCCGGTCCGGGGATCGGGATCGTAACCGGCGTGCACAGCCCTGGTGGTGAATCCCAGTTCGCTCATAGCACCACCCTAAACGGCCGGTGCCGTACGGGCGCACGCCGGTGGGCCTTCGCGTGAAGCATTTCACGCACTGATCCGAGCCGTATGCGCGGCGGCCGATCCGACTACCCTGGGCCCATGTCGACCGTCGCCGAACTGTTCGCCACAGATTCACTGCTGACCGGGGAGGAGCGGGAGATCCGCGATACCGTCGCGGCCTTCACCGAGCGCCATATCCGGCCGAATATCGCCCAGTGGTTCGAGGCGGGAGAATTCCCGGTTCGCGAGATCGCACCGGAACTCGGAAAACTGGGCGTACTCGGGATGCATCTCGAAGGTTACGGTTGCGCCGGTCTTCCGGCCACCAGTTACGGACTGGCCTGCCAGGAATTGGAGGCGGCCGATTCGGGGCTCCGCTCGCTGGTTTCGGTACAGGGTTCGCTGGCGATGACGGCGGTGCACAGATTCGGTTCCGAGGAACAGAAGCAGCAGTGGCTACCGGAGCTGGCGACGGGTCGGAAGCTGGGTTGTTTCGGTCTCACCGAACCGGATTTCGGTTCCGATCCCGGCGGTATGCGTACCCGCGCCCGGCGTGACGGCGGCGATTGGGTGCTCAATGGATCGAAGATGTGGATCACCAACGGGTCGGTGGCCGATATCGCCGTGGTGTGGGCCCGGGCCGAGACCGACGGGAAGAACGTGGTGCGCGGTTTCCTGGTACCCACGGATACTCCCGGGTTCACGGCCCGGGAAATGAAGGGAAAGCTCTCACTACGCGCCTCGATCACGGCCGAACTGGATATCGACGAGGTACGGCTCCCCGCCGATGCGGTCCTGCCCGGCGCGTCCGGCCTGTCGGGTCCGCTGTCCTGCCTAACCGAGGCCCGGTTCGGCATAATCTTCGGCGCTCTCGGCGCCGCCCGTGACTGCCTGAGCACAACCATCGAGTATTCGCGCAGCCGTGCGGTTTTCGAGAAGCCACTGGCCGCCTATCAACTCACCCAGGCCAAATTGGCCGATATGGCACTGGAATTGGGTAAGGGTCAGCTGCTGGCACTGCATCTGGGCAGGCTCAAGGATCGCGGCGAACTGACCCCGGAACAGGTGAGCGCCGGCAAACTCAACAGCTCCCGCGAAGCCATCGCGATCGCCCGGGAATGCCGCACCATATTGGGCGCCAACGGAATCACGCTCGACTATCCGGTGCTGCGGCACGCGAACAACCTCGAATCGGTCCTCACCTACGAGGGCACCGCGGAGGTCCACCAACTGGTGCTGGGTAAGGCGCTCACCGACGTGTCCGCTTTCCGCTGAGTTCGCGAGACCTGCGGAGCCACCGGCCATTTCGCGGGCATCCATATTCCGTTCGCGGCGAATACACTGCCTCACAACATCTCCCGCGCCCGGCGGAGGACATTGTTACCAACCGTCATCGCCGAGCCATCTCCGTGTCACCCATGAGCCGGACCGGCGGCGCACCCTGGTATTCGCACCCGGAGCGGATCCGAATACGCCCGGTGTGAAGTACACGGAGGTGCGTTATGAACTCGCAGCCGCCCGGACCGGGCAATCGGCGACCGTCCACCACGACCAAATCCGCTCTCGGCGTCAAAGCCGTCCGGAATTCGCGCGACCGCCCTCCCGCCGGCCGATTACCCGATCAGCGCGAGCTGGTGGCCGCGTTCGCCGGGGGCAGCGAGCGCGAACCCGGGCGACCACTGCTCACCTGGGCGCACACCCTCGCCGATCTGCATCGGCGCCGCCACGGAGACCCGTTGGCGACTGCCGGGATAGATTGCCGACGTGCCGAGCTCGTCGCGCTGATCGACCGCTGGATCGAGGCCGAACCGACCGGGCGCCGGGCCCGGCGTCCACGAGCCGATTCCCTCGGCGCCACTATCGATCGGATGGCCGCCGCGCACGTACACGCCGATCACCTGCTGCACAGCGCCGAATGCGTCTCCGACGATCGGGTGCACGCGGCGTGGTACCGGCTCGCGCTGCTGGCCGACGAATGGACCGATCTGGTGACCGGCGCCGAGCAGGTCCGGCGCCGGGCGTAATTCGATCACCCACCGTACCTGCGATAATGCGCGAAATATCACAATATGATAAATGACTGCGCGTTGTTACCATCGAGTTATGTTCGCCCTGGGTCCCCGTTTGTTCGAAGTCTCCGCCCGCCGTTACCTGGAGGGCATCCACCGGACCCACGGGGCACCGGCGTTCGCCGCGGCCGCCGCACTACCGGGGCTGTCCGCGGAGCTCGATCAGCACGCGGCCGCCGTACGCGACATTCTCGATCTCGGTGTGGACACGGCGGGCCGGGTCTCTCCGACGGTGCTGGTGGCCGGCTACATGCGCGGCCTACTCGAGGACCGGACCACGCCGATCACCGAACCCGCGGAATGGGCCACCGCCGAATGGCTGCATCTGCGGCTTGCCGGGGCCTGCCTGCAGGCCGGCCTTCCGGCCCACTGAACGACTTCCGCTGTGGACCGGATCCCGGTCCACAGCGGAAGTGGGTCGATGAAGGACGCTCAGCGCAGGTGGCGTGGTTCGCCGCCGCCGTAGGGCGGCCGCCCGCCGTCTCCGTAGGGAGGCTGCTGCCCGCCATCGCCATAAGGCGGCTGTCCGCCGTCCCCATAGGGAGAATGCCCACCACCGTACGGTGACTGCGGACCACCGTAGGGCGACTGGCCGCCACGGTAGGGGTTTCCGAACTGGCGGTACTCACCGATGGACATCTGCTGTCCGTAACCACCGGTCTCACCGGGCTCGTCCCGGTAACCGCCTCCGCGAGCGGGCTGCGGCTGATCCCACTGCTCCGGATCACGACCGCCCGGCACCTGTCCGTGCTCCGCCTGCTGCGCGCCCGTCCGCTCCCGCGATGCGTCCTCGCGGCCGCGCTGATAGGCCTCGGCGTGACCACGCATCGCCGGCATCTCCTCCTCGAACCCG
Source organism: Nocardia jinanensis (assembly GCF_014645735.1). Classification (GTDB taxonomy): domain Bacteria; phylum Actinomycetota; class Actinomycetes; order Mycobacteriales; family Mycobacteriaceae; genus Nocardia; species Nocardia jinanensis. The sequence continues at coordinate 162,071 of NZ_BMMH01000012.1, forward strand.
GTCAGCCAGGACTCCCAGCGCTGCTGCATCGGCCGCACCAGACCGCCGCCGACACCGACGACCAGGATGCCGCCCAGCGTCGCCAGGACCGCGATGAGGACAGGTGTGGTGACCGTGGTGGCCACCCCGATCTGGTTCAGCGCGGCGACGATGCCGATACCCCAGATGAAGACAGCCGCGATCCGGCCGATCATCGGGCCGTAGCTCAGTCCGCCGAGCGCATTGCGCACCAGATCACTGACCGCGTGCGCGATGGCACCCGCGACCACGATGATCAGAATGGCCACGGCCGCCCGCGGCAGCCAGGCGACGATCCCGTTGATCAGGTTGCTGACCGGATTGGGCCCGAAGACCCCGAAGCCCATCTGCAGCGCGATCAGCAGAATCGCGTAGAAGGCCAGCTTCCCCAGGAGATCGGACGCGTCGTATTTACTGCGCGACAGCATCCGCTGGATTCCGCCCCGCTCGACGAGCCGATCGAAACCTACTCGCTCGAGGATCTTGTCGACGATCTTCTCGACCACTTTGGCGATGACCCAGCCGATGAGCAGGATGACCAGGAAGCCGAGGAGCTTGGGTACGAATGTCGCGATCGAACTCCACGCATCAGAGAAACCCTGCTGGAAATCGATTGCCAAACTTGAGGTTTGCACAAGCCCTTCCCTTCGCTCTCCGATCGGACGCAGCGTTTGCCACGAACGGCACTACGCCACGTTATACCCCGGTGGAGCTGGTTGAACCTGTGATTGCGGAATAATTGCTAATGCGCCGTGCGACCGGTGCTCACAAATCCCAGCAAATCGTGCCGAGTGATCACCCCGACCGGCTTGCCGTCCTCGACGACCATCAGCGCGTCGGTATCCGACAGCGCCTTGGTGGCCGCGGAGATCGGTTCGCCCGATCCGATCAGCGGAAACGATTCGCTCATATGCTGAGCCACCGAATCGGTGAGATTCGCGCGGCCGGAGAACACCGCCGAGAGCAGATCCCGCTCCGAGACGCTGCCGGCGACCTCACCGGCCATCACGGGGGGTTCGGCGCCGACGACCGGCATCTGCGATACGCCGTATTCGCGCAGGATCTCGATGGCGTCGCGCAGTGTCTCCGAGGGGTGGGTGTGCACCAGATCGGGCAGTTCACCGGATTTACCGCGCAGCACATCGCCGACCAGAGTTTCCGCGGTCGAGCCGTCGAGCGGAGTGCGCAGGAATCCGTAGGAGCTCATCCAGCGGTCGTTGAAGATCTTGGACAGATACCCGCGCCCGCCGTCCGGCAGCAGCACCACCACCACGGCCTCCGGGTCGCGCCGGGCCACCTCGAGCGCCGCCACCACGGCCATTCCGCACGAACCGCCGACCAGCAGGCCCTCCTCGCGGGCCAGGCGGCGGGTCATATCGAAGGAATCCGCGTCGGAGACGGCGATGATCTCGTCGGGGATCGCCGGGTCGTAGGCCGAGGGCCAGAAGTCCTCGCCGACCCCCTCGACCAGATACGGCCGGCCGGTCCCGCCCGAATACACCGAACCCTCGGGATCGGCGCCGATGATCTTCACCTTTCCGCCGGAGACCTCCTTGAGGTAGCGACCGACACCGGTGATGGTGCCGCCGGTGCCGACACCGCCGACGAAATGGGTCACTGTGCCGTCGGTATCGCGCCAGATCTCGGGGCCGGTGGTCTCGTAGTGACTGTCCGGACCACCGGGATTGGAGTACTGGTCCGGTTTCCAGGCGCCGTCGATCTCCTCGACCAGGCGGTCGGAGACGCTGTAATAGCTGTCGGGGTGCTCCGGGGGCACCGCGGTGGGGCAGACCACCACTTCGGCGCCGTAGGCACGCAGCACATTGCGCTTGTCCTCGCTGACCTTGTCCGGGCAGACGAAGACACAGTGGTAGCCACGCTGCTGCGCCACCAGTGCCAGGCCGACACCGGTATTACCCGAGGTCGGCTCCACGATCGTCCCACCGGGACGCAACTGCCCGGACTTCTCCGCGGCCTCGATCATCTTCACCGCGATCCGGTCCTTGGAGCTGCCACCCGGGTTCAGGTATTCGATCTTGGCGGCCACCAGCCCGGCGCCCGAGGGGACCACCGAGTTCAACCGGACCAGCGGGGTGTTGCCGATGAGGTCCACGACGTGATCCGCGATGCGCATACCCCCATCGTTGCAGAAGCGTTGCCGGAGGCTTCGGTGTGGTCCGCCACGAGTACCGCACCACACCGCCGAATCCGGCGAAGTCGTTAGCGAGCCTTTAGTATCTGGGACCTATGAGGCTGCCGAAGCTCGCACGCGCCACCGTGCTCCTGGCCGGATCCGCCTTCGCGCTGGTCGCCGGACCGGCAGCAACGGCCGGTGCCGCCACCGCCACATTCCCGGATGTACCGACACTCGCCTACGGCGGTTTGTGCGGGACCAGTATCCGCACCTGGGCCGATACGAGTCCGCAATGGCCGGGCCGTGCGGTACTCAATGTCCGCGCCAACCCGGTTACCGGGATCGGGCCCGGTGAATACCCGTTGGCACCGCTGTGCGAGGTGCTCACCACGGTGGCCTGGCGCAATCTCGACACCGGAGCCACCGGCACCTACGTCAACAATGTGGTGACCGGTATCTACGGCAGCATCCAGTACTCGCTGTTCCAGGACACCGGACCCGGCCGGGTGGACGTCGTCGTCACCACCAACCACGCGAGTATCCCCGCGTACGGCAGTTTCGTCGTCCCGGCCTGACCCCGGAGCAAGACACCGCGCGCGGTCGCACGAGATCACTCCCGCTCGTAAACTCGCTGCACATGGGCGAAACTCGAATCGGATGGCGCACGGCCACGATGGCCGGCGCCGCCACGGTTCTGGTCGGTTCCGGGGCGGGAACCGCGTCATGGGCGGCCTATCGGCTGCTCACCACCCAGGCGGGAACCGCGCGCGGAATGATCGGCCGCGATACCTCCAAACCCCCGGAAGCCGACGGTATCTACACACCCCACGGATTCGAACGCTGGCGCACCGGTGAACACGCCGACCTGCACCTGATGATCTTCGGGGACTCCACTGCCGCCGGTCTCGGCTGCCGCCGCGCGGCCGAAGTACCCGGTGTGCGGATCGCGCACGGCCTGGCCGATGCCACCGGGCAGCGGATCCGATTGAGCACCAAAGCCATCTCCGGTGCCACCTCCAAGGGGCTGGCCGGGCAGGTGGACGCGATGTTCGTAGCGGGCGGACCGCCGGACGCGGCCGTCGTATTGGTCGGCGCCAACGATGTCACCAAGAAACATTCGATCGCGCGATCCGCCGAGCGCCTCGGCTCGGCGGTCAGCCGGTTGCACGGGGCGGGCAGCATCGTTGTAGTCGGCACCTGCCCGGATCTGGGCAGCGTCACCGCCATCCCGGAACCCTTGCGCTCGGTGGTGCACCGGTGGAGTATCCGGCTGGCTCGGGCACAGACGGCGGCCACCAGGGCAGCCGGTGGCCGCACCGTCGCGATGGGCGACCTGATGAGCAAGGATTTCCGGGCGTCCCCGGAGCAGCTGTTCTCGGCCGACGGTTTCCATCCCTCGGCCGAGGGCTACGCCTTGGCCGCCACCCATCTGCTGCCCGAACTGACCAGAGCGCTCGCTGAACGGGATATGGCCGCGGTGGATATTTCCTCGTAGCCGGGCGCGACGTAGATTCGAAGGGATCGTACCCGTGAGTAGTGTTCGGCCCGGCCGTTTCGGCCGAGCACGCTCCCCCGACAAAGGAGTCCTCATGCCAGAGGCCGTCATCGTTTCCGTTGCTCGCTCCCCCATCGGCCGGGCCAACAAGGGGTCGCTGGTGAGCATGCGGCCCGACGACCTCGCCGCGCAGATGGTGCGCGCCGCACTGGACAAGGTCCCCGCCCTGTCGCCCGCCGATATCGACGATCTGATGCTCGGCTGCGGCCAGCCCGCCGGCGAATCCGGTTTCAACATGGCCAAGGTCGTCGCCACCCAGCTGGGTTACGACTACATGCCCGGCACCACCGTGAACCGCTACTGTTCCTCCTCGCTACAGACCACCCGGATGGCGTTCCACGCCATCAAGGCCGGCGAGGGTCACGCCTTCATCTCCGCCGGTGTGGAAACCGTCTCCAGGTTCCCGAAGGGCACCGCCGACGGCTGGCCCGACACCCACAACCCGCTGTTCGGCACCGCCGAGGAACGCACCGCCACCTCCGCGCAGGGCGGGGTGAGCTGGCGCGACCCGCGCGAAAACGACACCATCCCCGACGTCTACATCGCCATGGGCCAGACCGCGGAGAACGTCGCCTCGTTCACCGGGATCTCCCGTGAGGACCAGGACCACTGGGGCGTGCGGTCGCAGAACCGTGCCGAAGAAGCCATCAAGGCCGGCTTCTTCGAACGCGAGATCACCCCGGTCACCCTGCCCGACGGCACCGTCGTCTCCACCGACGACGGCCCCCGCCCCGGCACCAGCTACGAGAAGATCTCCCAGCTCAAGCCGGTCTTCCGCCCCGACGGCACGGTTACCGCCGGTAACGCCTGCCCGCTCAACGACGGCGCCGCGGCACTGGTGGTCATGAGTGACACCAAGGCCAAGGAACTGGGCCTGACCCCGCTGGCCCGGATCGTATCCACCGGTGTCTCCGGTCTCTCCCCCGAGATCATGGGCCTGGGCCCGATCGAAGCGGTGCGCAAAGCGCTGAAGCTGGCCGATAAGACCATCGGCGATATCGACCTCTACGAGATCAACGAGGCTTTCGCGGTGCAGGTGCTGGGCTCGGCCCGGGAACTGGGTATGGACGAGGACAAGCTGAACGTCTCCGGTGGCGCCATCGCCCTCGGTCACCCGTTCGGTATGACCGGCGCCCGCATCACCGCCACGCTCATCAACAACCTGCAAACCCACGACAAGCAGTTCGGTCTGGAGACCATGTGCGTCGGTGGTGGCCAGGGCATGGCGATGATCATCGAGCGCTTGAGCTGATCGCGTCACCAGCGGCGGAAACGACCCCTGCGCAGGCATCCGATGCCCGCGCAGGGGTCGTTTTCTCGGGTGCGGCAGGCTTCGGGGTTCGCCGCACATCGCACCCGGCTCGGTCCACTTCGAACGAGACTCGCTCAGCCCGCAGTTCCGCGAGGCACAATCCATTCCATCGGCTGTCCGGTGAGATCGCCGATGAGGTCGAAATCGCGGTCGTAGTGCAACACTATGAGCTCGGCGAGTTCGGCGGTCGCGGCGATGATGAGGTCCGGCAGCGGTCGACGGTGTTGCCCGCGCTGAGCGAGACGGCGTTGAACATCGAGGGCTCGTTTCATGGCGGCGCCATCGGTCGCAGCCCAAGGCAACGCTCGAAGTGCCGTGTCGAGACGTGAGTAGTCGCTGCTGTTACGCGCCGAGTAGAGCAGTTCGAGGGCGACCATTTCGCAGACTGCCAGGCGCCCCGCAGCCATTTCACGGTCCAAGCGCTGAGCTGCCTCTTCTGAGTTGTACCGCTGGGCATGGGCGGATTTATCGGCCAAGTAGACCGGTGTGCTCACTCCCAGGCTCCGCGCATGGTCTCCGGATCGAGATCGAGCTGCAGGGTCCGGAACGTTTCGACGGCCTGAGCACGCCGACGCTCGTCGAGCACGTGTGCCAAGGCACGGTTCACCGTCTCCGTCTTGCCGTGGGTGCCCAGGATCCGCGCGACCTCTTCCCAGTTTTCATCTAGATCAATAGTGGTGCGCATCTACCCGACCTCCGATGTGATGCGAAATATGCCACCATATGATATCAACCGGCTAGCCTTCTCTGCATCGCCGAGCATTCGACATAGACAGCCACACAACGGACAACAGCCCCGTAGGAAGCGTCTTCGACCGGAACTCGCTGTCTATTTCTCGTTCTGCCGACGAACCATCTCGGTGATCCAGATGGGCGCGAACGGGGATGTGCAGCCCGGGGAGGTCGGGTAGTCCTCGAGCACCCTCAGCCGTTCACCGATATCGATCGCCCGGGCGCGGTACTCGGGATGCTCGATCCCGATCTGGGCCAGGCAGGTGTTCATCGACCACTGCAGGCGATCCGGCGCGCCCTTCATCTCCGTTTCGACGGTGTCGAGCAGTCCGGCGAGGTCGAGACCGTCGGGCTTCTTGGTCACACGTTCGGCGGTCAACCCCCAGCCTGCACTCGCCACCACAGGATCCGGATCGCCGAACCAGGCCAGGCGCAGTTCTTCGGCGTGCGGGTTCTTCTTCACCACGTAGTTCACGAGCCAGTCGTGCACCTTCGGTGTCCGCGCCTCGCGCAGCATGGCGTCCAGCTCGTCGCGCTCGAAGGCTTTCGGACGGCAGATCAGGAGCGCCAGTAGCCGCGCCGCCGTGTCTCCGGTCGCCCATAGCCCGCGCGCGAGTTCCTGCTGCGTCTTCAGCCGTTTCGCGACCGCCCGCAATTTCGTGAGGTTCACACCGTGATCGTCGCCGTGCCGCTCGTTCACCGCGCGGATCTTCGGGTCCTCGAGATCGGCCAATTCGGCCATCACCTCGGCCACGGTCGCGCCTGTCGTCGTCTCGGTCACCACAGCCTCCTGCCCGTCACGTGCGAACTTCAGCGTAGGACAGGACGGCATGCGCGGCCCGGACAACGCACCGAGCCGCACGGCCCGGCCGGCGCGTCCGCAGCTGCGATAGCCGGGCAGTCCCAGGACCAACCCCGGACGAGATCGGACAACGAGACGCGCCCGGTGCGTCAGAGCCCGCATCCGAGGACCCCGGTCGCGGTCACCAGATCGGCGAATCGGGTAACCATCCGCCACGCCCTTGCTTCCCGCGCCTCCCGGGCGCTCAGGTACGGGATCACGATCGCCGCCGCGTCGAAGTCCAACACGTGTTGTACGGCGATCCGCGCCGCGAGCTCCGGCCCGGTGTCGGTGTACACCGTGTACACCACCCGAAGGCCGTGGGCCCGGGACAACCGCTCGATCTGCCCGCTGTCGCAGTCCGGCCGGCAGAGCACGATCGCCCGCCTGCCGACGGTCACCGGCGCGCCTCGGCGGCATACTCCGCCGCCGCCGCGTAGCGCGGGCAGCGATGCGCGGCGTGGACGTCCATCACCTGATGTGCGTGCGCGTACCCGCGGATCGGCTCCCGCGAGCGGCAATGGACGGTGGAATGTTCGGCGGGTAACGCTCGAAGCCTGTCGGCGAGCCTGCGCAGCACCGCCGGATCGTCGGTGACCCAATTCTTGCCCGCCTGCCACAGCCGGACCGTGGCGGCCATGGCGAGATTGTGCGGGGGCGCGGGTGGGCAGGGACGGTGACTCCTCACGCATGGGCACCTCTTCGGTGTTGTTGTAAGTGGGCTTGATTCGCCATAAAGGCTCGTAGCGCCCAATCCCCCGAAGGGACAAAACCTTTGGCACCATGGGAACGAGGGCCGATGCAGGATGTGATAGCTATGAGCACCGAGCAGAAGAACGACGGCGTGGGAGCTCGCGTAGCCGAGGAACGCAAACTCGCCGGCTGGACTCAGGCCCGCCTGGCTTCCACGGCGAACGTCTCGACATCACTGGTCAAAGCCGTGGAACAGGGGCGAGCACCCGCCTCGCCCGCCTTCATCTCCGCCTGCGGGCGCGCGCTGAAGGTCGGCGTCACCGCGCTGCTCGAGCAGCCCTACCCGCGAACTACTCGCGACGAACAGCTGGTCCACGCCGGAATACCGGACATTCGCCGGGAACTCGCGGTGTACCGCATCCCTCCCGAAGATATTCCGCCTCGGACACTGCACGAACTGACCGGGGACGTAGCTCGCGCGTCCAAGATGCGGCATATGGTGAACCTGGGGGAGCTGGGCGAACTCCTCCCGTCCCTGTTACACGATCTGCGGGTGGCCTGGTATTCCAGCAGCGGCACGGACCAGGAGCGGATATTCGGTCTGCTGGCAGAGACCTACGCGGCGACATCGCAGGCGGTGTACAAACTCGGCTACATCGACCTGGCCTCACTGGCGGTGGACCGCTACGAATGGGCGGCGGCCCGGTCCGGCGACAAACTCGCGGTGCTGGCGGGCGACTATCAGCGAGCCGGCGAAATGATCGGCGTGGCCGATTGGGCGGGCGCCGAGCGGTTTTTGGAAGAGAGCCGCAAGACAATCGAGCCGAAAATCGGCAAGGGCGATCCCGCCACGCTGGCGATGTGGGGCAACCTGCATCTGAAGTCGGGTCTCGCCGCCGCGCGGGCCGGGCGGCGCGACACCGCGGATGCGCATCTCGCCGAGGCGACGGAAACCGCCGCGCGGATCGGTGCGGATCGAGACGACTACCGGCTGTGCTTCGGCCCGACCAACGTGCAGATCTGGTCGGTGGGTCTGGCGGTCGAGATGCTGGACGGTACCGAAGCTGTGAAGCGGTCGGTAAGAGTGAAACTTTCTGCGGGTACCCCGCGGGAGCGAGCCGGCCATCACTACATCGACCTGGCGCGGGGGTTCCTACTACACGGAGATCGGGACGGGGCGCTCTCGGCCTTGCAGTCCGCACGGCGAATCGCACCGACACAGACCCGATATCACCCGATGGTGCACGAGACGGTGCGCGCCCTGGCGCGGCAGGATGCCCGCTCGACGGAGACGGTGCGCGGATTCGCGGCATGGTGCGGAATGGGCCGGAGGTAGGCCGATAATGGCTTTTCGATACCGGCTCGCGAGCCGGTCGCCGACGACCTGCCGGAAAGTGTTCTGCGGCCATCCTGCACGAACACGAGTGAGCTGAGTCCGATGTCGACCGATGAACTATCGATAGGAACCCGCATCCGAAGAGCTCGCGAGTCGGCTCGTATCTCCCGCGCCGATCTGGCTCGTCTACTGGGCCGCTCCGCCGAATGGCTCGGGGCTGTCGAAACCGAACGACTGGAACCGCCCAGGCTATCGATCCTGCTACGGATTGCCCGTGCTCTCGAGCTGAATGACCTCGCCGAACTGACCGGCGACGGACATGCTGTACCAGTGGCGGTGTTCGCCGGCGAACAGCACAGTGCCCTGTCCGATGTCCAGGCAGCGCTGACCGAGTACCGCCTGACCCCTCCTACATCTCCCGCGAACATCCGCCACTTGGAGGAACGACTGAGGCAGGCGTGGGTCGTTCGGCATTCCAGTTCCGACCATCGAACCCGGCTCGGCGCACTGCTGCCCGGTCTGATCAAAGATGCCCAGGGCGCCGCGCGGGCCGGCGGGGACAGCCACCGACAGGCCCGTCGCGTACTGGCCGGGGTGTATCAGCTGGCGGATTTCTATGTGGCGTATCAACCCGCTACGGAACTGGTTTGGATGGTGGCCGACCGCGCTCTGTCCGAGGGCTACGCGGCGGACGACCCCTACGTGATCGCTTGTGGAGCATGGGCGATGACCCAGGCATTGCGAGACTCGGGGCGCTGGGAAGAGGCCATTGCGCTGGCTCGGGATGCCGCCGAGCAGTTGGCACCGTACCTGGATCGCAACGGAACGCCCGACGATTGGCGTGGAATTCACGGCGCGCTGTACGCGGAGGTCGCCTACGTGCACGCTCGTCGCGGTCGCCACGGTGATGCCTGGGCGAACTGGGAGAAGGCCGACCGGACGGCGCAGTCGCTCGGCCCGAGGTATCGCCATGTGCAGACGTCCTTCTCGGTGCCGGTGATGGCCGCACACGCGACAACCCTGGGCGTGGAGTTGCGCAGGGCGGGCGAGGCGGTGCAGGCCGCGCGTTCGTTCGACGCCGATCTGATCGCCTCCGTGCCCCGTAGAAGCAGGCATTTCATCGAGGTGGCGCGAGCTCATCACCAGCGTGACGAGTCGGTCGCCGCGCTGGCTCTCCTGGACAAATCGGCACGCACTGCGATCGAAACGATCCGCTACAACGGGTACGCGCGCCAGATTCTGCATTCGCTGATGGAGAAGCCACCGTCGGGCATGCGCGCCGACGTGAACGATCTGTGCGAGAGGGTGGGGCTGATCGCTGCGGCATGAGTCGTGCAGACGACCATCGGCCACAACTGACCACCCGTAGAGCCCGTTGGGCGGACCAGACCCTTCCACGGCAGGCCGGGCAATATCGTTGATCGCCCGTACCGGTTCGCACACGACAGCTACTCGCCGTGTCGCACCCGGACGACACACGTAGCCAGGACCGGGATGCGTAGCCGAGTCGCGGTTAGCGTGGGACGTCGGCCGGGCGTAGCCGAACACCCCTTCGGTCGGGAGGTCAGTGGTGTCTGTCGTGGTCCGGGGAATCGGATGGATCGTGCTGTATATCGCGGTGGCGGTGGTGCCGCTGGTGTTCGCCGTGATCGGACCCGTCGAGGGCGGGCGGGGGTTCTGGGTGGAATTCTCGGTCGCTCTGGGCTTCGTGGGGATGTCGATGCTCGGCGCCCAGTTCGCGCTGGTCGCCCGATTCCGGGCCGTCGCGGCGCCTTTCGGCGAGGATGCCCTGGTGCAGTTCCATCGCCAGGTCTCCTATGTGGCGCTGGCGTTCGTTCTCGCCCACCCGATCCTGCTCCAGATCGGTGGCGTCGACATCGTGGCACTGATGAATCTCGCCGAGGCCCCGTGGCGGGCCCGTTGCGCGGTCGCGTCCACGGTGCTGCTGCTGATCGTGGTGACGACCTCGGTATGGCGGCGACGGCTGCGGATCCGGTACGAGGTGTGGCAGGTGGTCCACGGTGTGCTGTCGGTGGCCGTGGTGGGGCTGGCGTTGGCGCATATGCTGCTGGTCGGCTACTACCTCGACACGACCTGGAAGGTCTGGTTGTGGACGGTGATGACGCTGGCGTTGGTCGGGCTGCTGGTGTGGGTGCGGGTCGTCGCACCGATCCGCCGGCTGCGGCGGCCGTGGCGCGTCGAACAGAACACCGCCGAACACGGCGATGCCCGAACCCTCACGCTCATCCCGGCCGGACACGACGGTCTGCGTTTCGCGCCGGGACAGTTCGGGTGGCTGACCGTCGACCGGTCCCCTTTCGCGATCACCGCGCACCCGTTCTCGTTCTCCTCCAGCGCCGAGAACCACGACCGAGTCCAGATCACCATCAAAGCGCTCGGTGATTTCACCTCCACCATCGGCGATATCACCCCCGGCACCCGCGCTTTCCTCGACGGCCCGAGCGGAGTGTTCACCCCCGACCGCCACGAAGGCCCGGGGTTCGTCCTGATAGCCGGCGGCGTCGGAATCACCCCCATGATCTCGATCCTGCGCACCATGGCCGACCGTGGTGATCGTCGCCCGTTCCTGCTGTTCTACGCGTTCCGCACCGTGGGCGAGCAAACCTTCGACGACGAGATCGCCGGGGCGGCCCGGCGCCTGGACCTGACCGTGGTGCCGGTGCCGCAGTACCCGCCGCCGGAGTGGGACGGTGAAAGCGGGTTCGTCGACCGCGCACTGCTCGAGCGCCACCTTCCCGAGCGCTACCTGCACCGGCAGTACTTCGTCTGCGGACCCGCGCCCATGGTCACCGCGGTGGAGGATGCGCTCGCCGCAGTGAACGTACCGGCCGACCGCGTCCACACCGAACGCTTCGACTTCGTCTGACCCGGAGGCCCGGATATGCGACATACCTACACCACCCGCGCGGTATGGGCGATCACCTTCATCCTGCTCGCCGCCTGCACCTGGTTCGCGCTGGCCCTGGCCTGAGTCGCACAGCCGGACCAGAGTGACCGTGCGGCCGAGGGCACAACCCCAGGCCGCCTTCGTCCGAAGTCGGCTCCCGCCGCCGCGCGGGCCGGGCGGCGCGACACTGCGGATGCGCAGCTGCGGGCACCCGCGAGAGCGAGCCGGCCATCGCTACAAGGGTTGGGCTCGTCGCGACGGCATGCGGCTGTTCGTCGGCGACCAGCGGCGGACAGCCGAGTTGACAGTCGGTGAATTCAGCACATCGGGACCGGCGAAACAGCAGGTCACATAGACGCGAAAACGCATATCGCTAGCGTGATCCGGGCGGATCGAGGACCATTGAACAGGTGATCTGCCCGCACTGCGCGAAGAGCCTGCTGCGCCGCGAGCGCACCGGCCGGCGGTGTACGAAGTGCCGGCGGGAGTTCGCGCTCGAGCCGAAGGAGAGTCCGGCGCGGATGCACGATCTGCGGATGCGCCGGCTGGCCGAAAAGCTCGGCGACGGCCGCGGTCTGCACTACACCCCGACCCAGCTGTGGTATGCGGCCGCGCGCCGGGATGTGCCGAGTGTGGACCGCAACCACAGTGCCGCGCTGGGCGCGGCGTGCGGGATCATCGTGCTGGGCGGGTTCATCTGTGTGGTCAGTGGTTTCGTCCCGGTACTGCCGGGGATCGGCACGGGGGTGCTTCTCCTGATCGTGGTCCCCTTGCTGCTGTCCTTCGCGAAACCGTGGTTCCGGCGGCGGACGACGGTGCGGATGCCGGTGACGTCCAGAGAATTCCGTAGCGGGGTGCTCGACCGCTGGGCGCAGGTCTACGGTGGGCCACCATCCGGGATGGTGGCCGAGGACATCCCGCTCCCACCGGTGCGGCAGCCACGGCTGGCCCTGCTGTGCGGGGACCGCGCGGTGCTCGCCTGCCTCGCCGCCAACAACGCCGTCGGCGTATGGGATATGGCACTGGGTGATCGAGCGGACCGGCTACCACCGGATGTGCCGGTGCTCGTCTTGCACGATGCGGGTCTGCGTGGCGTGGGTTTCGGAGCGCGGGCCCGGGAGACGCTGGGGCCCCGCGCCGTCCTGATCGGATTATCCGCGAAAGCGGCACTCGCTGCCCGCTCGGCGGTGCGGTTACGGGAACGTCCGGACCCCGGGGCACCGCCGCTGCCCGGGTGGGCCGCGGGGTCCGCCGCCGAACTGGACTGGCTGGCCGACGGCTGGTGGGCACCGGTCGCGGCGCTGCCGCCCGCGGCACTGCTGGGCGTGGTACAGCGCGGTGTCGAACGGGTGTGGGAGGCAGTCGACCCGGATCGGCTGCGCGCCCAGGAGATAGGTTTCCTGACATGGCCGAACAGTTGATACCGGCCCGGTGGACACAGCGGGTGCTCGATCGGCTGATCCCGGTCGCGGCGGGCCGGGCCGCCGCGCCGGGCGGGATCCGATTCACCGAACGCCAGCTGTACTACGAACTCTGCCGAGTGCTCGCACCGGCGCCACGTCTCCCGCGCCGGGTCGCGTTCACCGTCCCCGCGCCGTTGCCCTTCGCTGCCTTCCGAGCAGCCCTCGCCCGGTACGGCGAGGTCCCCGGCCTGCTCGCACCGGAGCCGCCGCGGAGGGCGCCACCGGGAACGCACACTCCCGAACCCGACCTGTTCGATTACGGCCTGCCACGATTGCTCGTCTGCGAATCACACACGGTCGCGCAGATGCTGCGCGCCAACGGTTTACCGCTGGAGTCGGCGACACCGGTGGTCAGCATCGCCGAACTGCCGTTGCGGCCGGCCGTGGTGGCGATGCTCACGCGCGGCGCGGGATCGGTCTACGTGCTGCACGAAACGAGCGCCGCGGGCCTCGCTCTTCCCAACCGGTTACCGGAGCTCGCCGAGATCCCCGACGGTCTGCGGGTAGTGCCGCTCGGCTTACGGCCCCGGCAGGCCATGGGACTGCATCTGTTCCACACCGCCCCCACGGTTCCCGGCCAACCGGAGCTGCTGTCCGGGATGCTCTCGGCTTCGGATCCGGCCGCACCCGATGGGACCACCTCGCCCGCGGCTCCGGCATCGGCCGTCCGGGAGCAACCCGAGCGCACCGCCGGCCCGGCGCTCGGTGACCGAGGGCCTGCGCATCCGCACCGGTATCCACCGGAAAGCGAACCGTACTCTCGCCCCGGGTTTCTCGACGACCGGGAACGCACCTGGCTGCGCCGCGGCCGGATCGTCGAACTGGACGCCGTCGCTCCCGCTGTCCTGTTGCGATCCGCGCATCGCCTGGTCCGCGGTGTCCGTACTCCGCCACCGCCGCTGGCGGAATTGCGCCGGGCCCGCGGCAGCGGGTTCCTGACCTGGCCCGCCGCCTGAGTACCCACCGCACGAGAGGAGAACGCAGTGTCCCGATACCAGCAGCTCGCCTACACCGATGAGCTGCTCGCCGACGACACCGTGCACCGGCGTTATGCCGACGGCAGGCTGGAATGGCGGCGGCGCGGGCCGGGCGCGACGGTCACCTGGCGCGACAATCGCGGGAATTCGGGGGTCGACGAGCCGCTGGGCCGAGAAATCGTCAAGCGTACGGACCGCGACGGCTCTGTCCGCTACGGCCGCGAATCCGGATACGGACGCACCCTGTGGAGCGACGGTGTATTGACGGTCAACCGTTCGTCCTTCGGCGGCAGGGTGGGTGGGATCCTCGCCGCCGTCGCCGGTGGCGCAGTGCTCGGCGCGCTGGTGATGCCACCACTGTCGATGACGTTCGAAAAGGAAGAGGAGCTGCGCGAGCAGTCGGCGCAGTCCAATAGCGGTGGCGTGGAAGCCGGCGGCGATTACGACGACTGGGACGACGGATACGGTGACGACGACGATTTCGGGTGAGCGCTGAATGTCCAGATGGTGTGCGTTCCTCACCGGCGACGATCCGTCCACCCATCTGCGGGCCGTCGGCGGTGAGCCGGTCGCGACCCGCGGCGGGCACGCCCTCGGCCTGCTCGACGGGCCGGGCACCGCGCACGGTCCCTTCCGCGCCGGTACGTTGAGCGCTGTCGGCGAGGTCACGCTGTTCAACCGCGACCGGCTCCGCGCTCGCCTCGGCACGGACGCCCCGCCCCCGGGCCGGACCGACGGTGAACTGCTCCTGCGCTGCTACGCCCGTTTCGGGACAGCCGGCCTCGCCGCCGCCGAGGGCATGTTCGCCCTCGCCATCGCCGACGGGCCCGATCTGGTACTCGTGCGTGACCATCTGGGAGCTCGCACCCTCTTCCACGCCCGCTCGGCGGCCGGCTGGGCCGCCGCGACCTCGTTGCGCGCCCTGAGCCGCTGGCCCGCACTGCGCACCGGCCTGCACCTGCCCGCGGTGCGCTCCTTCCTCACCTTCGCCTATCTGCCCGGTCGCGAAACTCTGCTGCGCGATATCCACGAGGTGCTGCCGGGCCGCTGTCTGCGGCTCCGCCCGGACGGCACCTCCACTGAGCACACGTTCTGGGAACCCCGTGAAACCGGGGACCAGCGGTCCGTGGACGAGCACGTCTTGGCGCTGCGCGCCCTGCTCGAAGACGCTGTGACCCGCAGACTTCCGGTCGGCGAACCCGTCGGGGTTCTGCTGTCCGGCGGGATCGACAGCAGTCTCGTCACCGCGCTCGCCGCGAAATCGCACGACCACCCCGTACGCACCTACTCGATCAGTTTCGGCGCCACCGCCCCCGACGAACTCGGCTATTCGGGGCTCGTCGCGGCGCACTGCGGTACCGAGCACCGGGTGCTCACGGTCCCGGGGACGACGATCGCGGCCCGGCTGGCGGATACGGTGGGCCTGCTCGACTGCCCCGTCGGTGATCCGCTCACCGTCCCCAACCTGATGCTCGCCGAGGCCGTCGCCGCCGACGGTATCCGCGTCGCGCTCAACGGCGAGGGCGGCGATCCCGTCTTCGGCGGACCCAAGAACCTGGCGATGCTGATCTTCGAACTGTCCCGCGACGACCCCGATCCCGATGCCCGCGCCCGCGCGTACCTGGACAGCTATCGCAAATGCTACGGCGACCTGCCCACACTGCTGACCCGGGACACACTCGCCGCGCTGGAGGACGCGCCTTCCCCTGCCGAACACGTCGCTCCCTACCTGCGCCAGGGCCGGATGACCAGCCTCCTCGACCAACTACTGCACACCAACCTGCGGACCAAGGGCGCCCACCACATCCTGACCAAGGTGGAGCGCCTCACCGCCGCCAGCGGAATCGAAGGCCGCGCACCCCTGTTCGATCGCGCCGTCGTCGATTACTCCTTCGCTGTCCCGCCCACGCTGAAACTCGCGGGCACCAGCGAGAAGTGGATCCTCAAGGAGGCAGTGCGCGATCTGCTGCCACCCACGATCGTCGACCGGCCCAAGAGCGGGATGCGGGTGCCGGTGCAGCAGTGGCTCGACGGTCCACTGCGCGATCTCGGCCACGAGCTGTTGCTCGGCCGCGCCGCTCGCGCCCGCGGACTGTTCCGGCAGGACACCGTGCGTGCCTGGTTGCGTGGCGAGGGCGCGCTACTGCCCCGGCAAGGCGGCAAACTGTGGTTGGTGCTGTCGCTGGAATTATGGCTTCGTTCGTTCGACGTGGGGCCATGACCGTCATCCGCACGTCCGGTACCGAGGAGACAGCCCGATGACCGAGTCGCGCATCAAGAATCACGCCGACGACGAGAACGAGATCCACGATCTCGCCGAATTCCGGGATGCGGGCCACAATGTGGTGACACCGGTGGCGCGGTTCGCGCCCGAGGTGGCCGGAATCGTGGTGGACGCGTTCACGCAGATCGTCCGAACAGCCAAGGCGGCGCGGGCGGCGAATACACCCGACGCCGAGGGCATCGTCCGCGCGCAGACCTTCGAGGAGGGCGATGTCTATCTGCTGGAAACCCCGTTCGAGGGCTTCTTCGCCGATCGCTATCTCATGGATTTCTACGATGCCGCCGAACGGGGGATCTGCTCGCGTATGCACCTGCACACCGGGCTACGGTTCGTCCGCATGATGACCGGACCGGATACACATATCCGGGTCGGCGCGCTGTCGCCCTTCATCGTCACCGATATCCCGGGGGTGACGCCTTTCCGTCCCGCGCTCTTCACCGACGACTTGCCCGACACCCCACCCGGTGTACACCGCACCCGCTACAACCTGATCGTGCCGCCGTGCTCATTCGTCGATATGCAGATTCCACGCGGTGTCAGCCACCAGTTCAATGCTGTCGGCCCGAACGCGGTGATCGATTCGGTGCACCCGGAGGAATCCCTCGAGATCCTGCGCGAAGGTATGGCGGGTTACAAAATGATGGCCCAGACCGTATTCCTGGCCCGGGAGCTGCCGGACGCCGCGACCTGCACCGATCTCGTGCCCGGCGATTCCTGAGCCGGACCCGGACCGCGGCGGATGCCGGATCCCGAGTCGGCGGGGTCCGGCGCTCAGGTTTCGTGCCATCCGGCAGGGATATTTTGCTGTGCCCGGCAGAATCAATGCACGGTTGATCTTTCCTGGTTGCCAGGCGCTTCCGGTGATGGCGCCGTGAGTGCCCGGATCTCGATCAGCGTGACAGCGGGCCCGCACCGGTGCCCCGCGATGGCGCGTCAGTTGGATTCTTGCCGGATTTCAGCGTCGAGATACCATCGATCGGCACCTGGACAGAAGACGGCCCCCACCGAAGTGGGGGCCGTCTTCATACGGTTGCGACGATCACTAGTCGCTCTGGAAGTAGCTCAGCAGGCGGAGGATCTCCACGTAGAGCCAGACCAGGGTGACGGTGAGGCCGAGAGCCACACCCCAGGCCGCCTTCGGCGGAGCCTGGGCGCGGATGAGCTGGTCGGCGGCGTCGAAGTCCAGCAGGAAGCTGAACGCGGCGATGGCGATGACCACCAGGCTGAAGATGATCGCGACCGGGCCACCGTCGCGCAGGCCGAAGCCGCCGTCGGTGAAGAAGCTCGCGACCAGGTTACCGACGACCAGGACCAGGATGCCGATCATGGCGCCGATCAGCATGCGGGTGAACCGCGGAGTGACCCGGATGGCGCCGGTCTTGTAGACCACCAGCATGCCGGCGAACACACCGAAGGTACCGAGAACGGCCTGGCCGATCATGCCCGCACCGCCCGCGCCACCGAAGCTGATATCGGTGAACATGAACGACAGGGCGCCGACGAACACACCTTCGGCGACCGCGTAGGAGAGCACGAGCGCCGGGTTGTCGGCTTTGTTACCGAAGGTGGCGACCAGGACGAGAACCAGGCCGATGAGGCCACCGCCGATGACGAACAGCGGAGCCAGACCGGTGTTGGCGCTGGTCAGCAGGTAGGTGACCAGCGCGGACAGCGCTAGGACGCCCAGCGTGATACCGGTCTTGGTGACCACATCGTCGATGGTCAGCGACCGGGTCGGCGCCTGCGGATAAGGCTGCTGATACTGCTGCGGGTACTGCTGCTGGTTGCCGTACTGATAGCCCAGCTGACCCGCGCCGGCGGCGGCCGAGCCGAAGCTCGCGTAGCCGGTTTCCTGCTTCGGCAGATTCTTGAATACCGGATTGCTTGTGGCGCGCACCGCAAATCCCTTTCTCGGAGTTCGTTGGCCATACCGGGGCACGACCGTCGGCTCGAGCTGTTACTCGATATCCAACTGTCCATCCAACGATCAACCGACCCGGTGGAGTTCCCAGGCGAGACGACAAGACAGACAAACCGGACCTTACCGGTGGTCGGGCCCGAATGGACCACGGACCGGCATACCGGTCGGCCGCCGGATGTCGCGCACGACCTCGCCGGATGCGGATATCGCCTGTTCGCGGGGTGTCGTATCCGACTGCGCAAGACCCGTACCTATCGAGGCGCCGCAGGGACGGCGGACCGCTCCCCCGCTGGTCCCGGATCCGCGCGCTACATCACCGCGACGAGGATCACAATGATGATGAGCAGCCCGATCAGCAGTCCGATGGTGACGGCCACGGTCGGGCTGAGCTGTTTCGAACCACCGTGCGCGGCGGGAACCGCGACCGCGGCAGGCCGTTGCGGCTGCGGCTGAGCACGCCGGGGCAGCGGTCCGGAACGAGGGCTGCGCAGTCCGGCGGCAGAGTTACGGGCCGCCCACGCGGGGATGGTGCCGTCCTCGGTGCGCACCGGAGCGCCGAGGATATTGTCGGCCGCACCGGGCCCGAACGCGGCGGCCAGGATCTCGTCACGCGCCTCGGCCATGGTGGGCCGGCGCTGCGGGGCCGGTTCCATCATGTGCAGCAGCGCCCGGGTGAGTACCCCGCTGCGACCGGGCGGAATGATCTGCGCCATGGCGGCGCGTTCCACGATGGCGCCGGTATCGTCGTCCATCCCGAACGGCGGCTGCCCCTCGATAGCGGTGTAGAGGGTGGCGCCGAGCGAGAACACATCACTGGCCGCGGTGGGCTGGGCGCCACGCGCGACCTCCGGTGGCAGATAGGCGGGCGTACCGGTGATCATCCCGTCCGGTTCGTCGGCGACCTCGGTGATATTTCGGGAGATACCGAAATCGCTGAGCTTCGCCATCCCGACCCCGGGGCCGCGGTCGGCGACGAGGATATTGCCCGGTTTGATATCGCGGTGCACGATCCCGACGTGGTGCGCGGCGGCCAGCGCATCGGCGACCTGGGCGCCGATCTGGGCCACCTCGATCACCGGGAGGGCGCTCACCAGCGAAAGCGCCCGAGCTACATTGCGTGAGGGTAAATGCTCCATCACCAGCCAGGGCTCACCGGCCTCGAGCACCACGTCGTAGACGGCGATGGCGTGCTCATGGGACAGTTTCGCCGCGACCCGGCCCTCGTGCACGATCTGGTCACGGATCCGCCGGGCCTGGGCCTCGTCCATACCCGCGGTGGAGAGCACCTGCTTGATGGCGACTTCGCGGTCGAGCAGCCGGTCCGTGGCCAGCCATACCGCCCCCATACCGCCACCGCCCAGTTTCGACTGCAAGCGGTATCGGCCGGCGACCAGATAGTCGGGGCCGACGATGGGACGGGCGCGATCGATCATGCTGTGAGACTAGCCGAATTCGGTGGTAGCTGGCCGGATTCGGAGCCGGACCACGCGGCACATGATTGCGTTCACCGCGGCGGGTCGCAGCTGTGCCGGACGGTGCTTCCGGGGGCGGGTTCCAGCCGATAAGCTGTCGAATGTATGTTCGAATCAGGAGGTAGCTGGGCGATGCCGGCCACTTCGGTGCGACCGGCCGGCTATCCGGCGTCCGTCGCGGAAGTGGGTGAGAGTATGACGGCACGACCCCCGAAAGCCAGCGGCGCGCAACTGCGTGAACTGGCACAGCTGCGGCGGGCGCGGGCGGCGAGCGGCGGATGCGTACCCGGCCCCGCGGTGGCGCCACGCGGCGAGAACGGCCTGTCCGCGCCGGTGGTCCCCGCGGCGGGCCTGCGCCGGGAGATCCTGCCCGTACCCGCGGCCCTGGCTCCCCTGCTGCCCGAAGGCGGCCTGGTCAAAGGCACCGTGGTGGGCTACACCGGCGCCGGGGCGTTGCTGGCCGGTTTGCTCGCCGCGGTCACCGGACCGGGTGGGCACGCGGCCGCGGTGGGGCTACCCGGGCTGGGTCTGCTCGCGGCCGCGGAGATGGGCGCCCGGCTGGACCGGATCTTTGTGGTCGCCGACGCCGGCCGGGATCCGGTGGAGGTGGCGGCGGTGTTGCTCGACGGGATGGAGCTGGTGGTGCTCGGCCTCGGCGGCGGCACGGTGGCTCCCGCTCGCGCCCGGGTGCTCGCGGCGAAGACCCGCGGAAAGGGCGCCACGCTCATCGTCACCGGCGGTTCCTGGCCGGCCCCGGACCTGAGTCTGGAAGCGAAAGTATCCGGCTACACCGGGCTCGGCGCGGGCAGCGGGCGTATCCGTTCGATCGGCCTCGATATCGAGGTCCGCGCCGAATCCGGTGTGCCGCAGCGGGGCCGGCTGGTCGCCCGTCCACTGGGCGGCCGGGTGGAGTGGGCGGCACCGGATAACGCGGCCGCCGCCGACGGGCTCGCCCCGGAACGACGGGAGCGTTCGGTTGCCTCCTGACCAGCCGGCACCCACAGCGCGTGGAGGCTCCCGGGTACTGGCGGTGTGGTGCCCGGACTGGCCTGCGGTCGCGGCGGCGGCGAGTGCGGGCCTGCCACCGGAACAACCGTTGGCGGTCCTGCACGCCAACCGGGTCGTCACCTGTTCGGCCGCCGCCCGCGAAGCCGGGGTACGACGCGGAATGCGCAAACGAGAAGCGCAGGGCCGCTGCCCGGAACTGGTAGTGGCACAACAGGACCCGGACCGCGACGCCCGGCTGTTCGAACCGGTCGCCTCGACCGTCGATACGCTCGCCTCCGGCGTGGAAGTGCTGCGGCCCGGCCTGCTGGCACTGTCCGCGCGCGGCGTCATCCGCTACTTCGGTTCCGCCGAGGCCGCGGCCCGCCGGTTGCTCGCCGCGCTGGCCACCGCCGGGGTGGAGGCCCGGGTGGGGATCGCCGACGAACTGTCCACCGCGATCATCGCCGCCCGGCACGGAACCCTTGTGGCACCGGGACAGGACGCGCGGTTCCTGGCACCACTGCCGATCAGGGAACTGGCGGCCGAACCCGGCCCGGCCGCCGCGGAACGAGCCGCACTCCTGGACCTGCTGCACCGGCTGGGCCTGCGCCGTATCGCCGATTTCGCCGAGCTGACCCCGGCCCAGGTCACCTCCCGGTTCGGCACGGACGCGATCCGCGCGCACCGAGTGGCCCGCGCACTACCGGAACGCCCGCCGGCACCCCGCCGACCGGCACCGGAGCTGGAGGTACGGCTGCCCTGCGATCCGCCGATCGACCGGGTCGACCGGGCCGCGTTCGCCGGTCGGCTGCTGGCCACCCGGCTGACCGCGACGCTGGCCGCGGCCACCCTGGCCTGCACCCGGCTGGAGATCCGCGCCGAAACCGAAACGGGCGAGCACCTGTCCCGGGTCTGGCGCTGCGCCGAACCACTGACCGCCGACGGTGTAGCCGACCGGGTGCGCTGGCAGCTCGACGGCTGGCTGACCCGCCCCCCGGACGGGCGCCCCACCGGCCCGATCATCCTGCTGCACTTGATACCGGTGGAGCTGGTACCGGCCGCCGCCCTGCAACTGGGTCTGTGGGGTGATACCGGATCGGGTGACGAACGCGCGCTGCGCGCACTGGTCCGGGTCCAGGGCCTGCTCGGTGGAGACGCGGTGCAGGTGGGAGTGCTCAGCGGCGGGCGCGGACCGGCCGAACGGGTCACCATGGTCGCGTTCGGCGACGAACCGGCCCCGCACACCGATCCGGCACCGCCCTGGCCGGGCCGGATCCCCGAACCCGCGCCCGCCGTGATCATGCTCGACCTCCCGCCCGTCACTCTGGAATCCGCCGACGGCACACCCGTGCGGATCACCGAACGCGGTCGTTTCAGCGGACCTCCGGCCCGGTTGCGCTGGGGACGATCCAGTTGGCGGCTCACCGCATGGGCCGGGCCCTGGTTACTGGACGAACTGTGGTGGTCGCCCGGCGCGACGCCCAGCGCCCGCGCACAGGTGGAACTACCCGGTCCGCACAGCCTGCTGCTGCTCGTCCGGGACGATCAGTGGTGTGTGGAAGGGCTCTACGAGTGAACGGCGCGCTCAGTACCCGTCGCAGGAGTCGAACGCGGCGTCCTTATCGGTGTTGAACGTATCGATCTGACCGTTCACCTCTTCGACCGAGGCATTGCGTTCCAGCAGATCGGACAGTGATTTCAGATTGTCGCGGTAGGTGCGCATCGGGGTTGAGACATCGTTGGGCACATCCGGGTTCAGGTTCTCGTCGATCTTCCCGGCGGTATTGCGCAGCGCGGTGATCGCGGCCTGTTTCTTCGGCTCGAGATCCGGAGCCTTGGCGTCACTGGCGTCGATATAGGCGTTGAAGGCGTCCACCGCGGGATTGTTGTTGTCGCGCAGCGCCTCGCACACATCGGTAGCGGCGGCCGCCGCCGCGGCGGCCCGGGAGGAGGAGGCCGCGGCCGACGACGATTTCACCTCGGAGGTGTACAGCTGCAATTCGGACTGGTTCACCTGGGCGGTACCGGTCACGGTGTTCGAGCAGGCAACGAGGAGACCGCCCGCGACCAGCGCGGTCACGGTAGCGGCGAGGCCGGCTCGTTCGAATCGTCGCATAGGTGTTGAACTCCCCTCGGATGCCCACGACCCCGTATTTTCGCACCGGCGCGCCGGACATCTGAGCCACCGGTGCTGTCAACCGTACTGTGTCGGGTTGTTTTTCGACTGCCCAGCCTGGCCATTGATGATCAACCGATACCCTGATGTGCCCGCGCTATCCCGTCGCGATATCGATGACCAGGCGATTCGGCATCGCGGCGGCCGATACCGTGAAGCCCGGTTCGTCGGCGGCGACCCCGATGAACGACTGCGTGACCCCCTCGAAAACTGTGGTCCGGTACACCCCGGCGATCCCCGGTACCGCCGGATCGGTGGCGGGGTCCGGGCCGGCGTAGGGAGTCACCTTGCTGTCGAAGGGATAGGCCGATCCGGTGATCCGCACCTCGAGCACCGAATCGCCCGCCACCTCCAGTTCCCGGCCACTGCCGTCCTGGAGGGCTCGCCCCGTGTACCACACACTCCAGCCCGGAGTGCCTTCTCCGCCGAGCTCGTACTCCACCCGATCGAACCCCGGATGCCGGCTCAGCCGGATATCGGTCACGGTCAGCAGCGCGCCTGGCGAGGCTTCGGCCTGTTTGGGCACCGTATCGTCCGGTGCGGGCACCGCCTCGCCCGGCAACGGAATCGGTGGCACCGGCAACGCCGGGGTGTCCACCTCCGATGTCGGCACCGCCGGCACCAGCTGCGGGGAGCTGACCGGTGGCGCGGACCCGGAGTCGGCACATCCCGCGAGGCAACCCAGCATCGCCACCACTACCAGAACCCGTCCGGTACGCATGGGGGCGATGCTAACCGCCGTGGCCGCTGTCCTGCGGGAACATGCTCACTCCCGGTGTGCCACGTGCGGTACGTGCTCCGCTGGTGGGCCGGATGCGGACCCGGCGACCGGTGTGCCCGGGTGGATACCGGCGGCCGGGGCCGGACCGGAGAGCCCCGCCGCCACCGGGGCCCGGTATATCCGATGGGGCGGCCGACGGGCCGCGGCAACGATCTAGCACACTTGTTGTGTGCGAGATGTGGAGGACCTACTGGAAAGGTTGCGCCGCTATCCGGATGTGGAGGCCGCCAACCTGTACGCCGTCGATGCCGCCGACCGCCTGATTCTCGACGTGGCAGCGGTTGCACTCACCGAGGCCGCCGCCGCCCGGGAAACGGTCGCCGTGATCGGCGACGGTTACGGGGCCCTCACCCTCGGCGCGGCCGCCACACATGATCTGCACGGGATACGGGTCCATCAGGACCTGCTCACCGGCGAACTCGCCCTGGCCGCCAACGCCCGCGCCCTCGGCCTGGCCGACCGCTACACGGCGCACTCGCTGGGCGAGAGCCTGCTCGGCGGCGCGACGGTCGTACTGCTGCGACTGCCGCGGGTCCTGGCCGGGCTGGCCGAAATCGCCGAGGCCATCGCCCGCTACGCCCATCCCGCGGTCCGTGTCTTCGCCGGCGGCCGCGATAAGTACCTCACCAAGGCCATGAACGATGTTCTGGCCGAATCGTTCTCCGAGGTGCGGGCCAGCCGCGGCCGGCAGAAATCACGCACCCTGCTGGTCCGCGGCCCGAAACCGGTGGGCATTTCCCGGTTTCCGCTGCACGAACATATCGGCGAGATCGATATCGATGTGGTTGCCCACGGTGCCGCGTTCTCCGGTACCCGCCTGGATATCGGCACCCGGTTCCTGCTGGACCATCTGCGCGCCATGAAACCCGATGCCCGAGACGCCGTCGACCTCGGCTGCGGCACCGGAATACTGGCCGTGGCCCTCGCCCGCTCCCGGCCCGGACTCACCGTGGTGGGCACCGATCAGTCGGCTGCCGCCGTCGCGTCGGCCACCGCCACCGCCGCCGCCAACCAGGTCACCGACCGGGTCCGGGTGGTCCGCGACGACGCCATGTCCGCCGCCCCCGACAACAGCGCCGACCTGGTCGTATGCAATCCGCCGTTCCACGTCGGTGCCGCCGTGCACACCGGATCGGCCATCAAGATGTTCACCCAGACAGGCCGGGTGCTGCGCCCCGGCGGCGAACTGTGGACCGTGTACAACAACCATCTCAACCATCGCACCATGGTCGAACGGATGGTCGGGCGCACCGAAGTGATGGGCCGCAACCGGAAATTCACCGTCACCCGCTCGGTCCGCGGGCTGCACGACCCCGTCGGCACCTGATACCCGGCAGCGTCAGTCGATACGCCGCCGATGCGCCCAGCGTGTGAGCGCGTTCCGGTTGGACTGCTGGGTTTTACGCAGCACATTCGACGCGTGGGTTTCCACCGTCTTCACCGAGATGAACAGCTTCTCGGCGATCTCCCGATAGGTGTAACCGCGGGCCAGCAGCCGCAACACCTCCAGTTCACGCGGTGTCAGCGAATCCAGTTCCGGGTCCAGCGGCGGCTCGGGGACCGGCGAGCGCCCAGTGAACGAATCCAGCACGAAACCGGCCAGCCGCGGACTGAACACCGCATCGCCGCCGGCCACCCGGCGGATCCCATCGGCCAGCTCGGCACCGGAAATAGTCTTGGTCACATAGCCCCGGGCGCCGGCGCGGATCACCGCGATCACATCCTCGGCGGCGTCGGACACGCTCAACGCCAGACATACCGGCCCACTGTCGATACCGTGCAATACGGCGACCCCGCCCCCATCGGGCATATGCACATCGAGCAGCACCACATCGGGTTTCGCGCTGTTGATCCCCGCCACAGCTTCGGCCACACCACCGGCCTCCCCGACCACCTCCATATCCGTCTCCCGGCTCAACTCCGCCCGCACACCGGACCGGAAGACCGCGTGATCGTCGACCAGAAAAACCCGCACACTCAACCTCGCTGTGTTCATGGCGCGCCTCCGGCGCGCGGGCCGAGGCCCCCGAGGTCCCGTCTTCGAGCCCTCGGGACTCGCGCCCAGCCCGGGTGGGCACGCCTCGGCCGAAGGTGCTCAATGGTCGCATAATCCGGATGACCGACCGCACATCGCACACGCTTCGAGGGCCCGGCGGCGGGACGGGCCTCGACCTTTGTGAGCCTCGTAGGACGAGGCATCGGGTGGGCGACCGGGTCGGACACAGGAACAACGGAAATTATCGCGCGGTACACGATTCCAGTCCCCCACTCGACCACGCCCGGCATCCGGCGACGAGACCGGAACCGACCGGTCCCCGGATGAGGCATCAGCGATGACCGTTCGGGCGCGCCGGATCGGCGACGGCCCGGTGTGTACCGGTGAGACCAGCGGTGACGACCTCGCCGGAGCCCGTCCGACCGAGGGAGGAACCGTCCGGCTCGCCGATCGTGGCGGGCCCGCAAGTCCCCGGGGCAGAATCCGAGGCTTCGTCGCGGCTTCCGTCCGCCGAGCCTTCCGCATCGGAAGTCCCGGAATCGCTGCGCGGCATGATGATGCGCACCTCGGTACCCCGGCCCGACTCGGAGACGATTTCGACCGTTCCGCCGCGCCGCTCCACCCGTGCGCGGATCGAACGCGCGAGACCATGGCGGTCCTCCGGGACCGACTCGGGGTCGAAACCGGTGCCGCGGTCGCGGACGAACACGCTCACCTGGTGCGGTTCGGCCTCGGCGAACAGATCGATATCGGAGACTCCCGCGTGTTTGGCGGCGTTCACCAGGGCTTCCCGGGTGGCGCCCAGGACCGCGGTGAAATGTTCCTTCGGCAGGCCGGAACCGCTGTCCGCGCCGTCCATCGCCACATCGCCCACCGTCACCGGCGTGACCTTCACCCCGTGCTGATCCTCGACTTCACCGGCGATGGTGCGCAGGGCGACAGCCAGACTGGATTCGGCCGGGCCAGAATCGGCGAACAGCCAGCGACGCAGTTCGCGTTCCTGACTACGCGCCAGCCGCAGCACCTCCTGCGAGTCACCGGCCTGGCGCTGGATCAGCGCCAGCGTTTGCAGTACCGAATCGTGCAGGTGAGAGGCTATTTCCTCACGTTCCTCGTTACGGATTCGGGCGGAACGTTCGGCATTGAGCGAATGCATCATCCGCAGGCCCAGCGGGACGGTCAGCAGGCCCACCCCGATCAGAGTGGCGGCCACCGCCAGCAGTGCCGAGCCGAGCGAACCCCAGTCCACCTGGGACAACACCACCACCGCGAGCCCGGTGACCACCAATGTCACCCCGGCGATGATCCGCGACCAGGTCACCACCGACGGTTTCGCCGGAATCCCGACCAGCGACCGCGGACCGTCGGCATCGTATTCCCGCCACACCAGCGCCGCGCCCACCGCGATCACCACGATCGGCGCGATCACCCGGGCAGCCGCGCCACTGAACGCCCACGACACCGCTACCGACAGACCCAAGCCGAGCAGCGCCAAGCCGATCGCCTGCCGGCGTTCGGTGCCCGACGGGCGACCCGAATCCGCACCGTCGGGGGTGAAGATCCACAGCAGGCCGTAGGCGACTATCCCGGCCCCGGCCAGAGCGGACAGCAGGACGAAGACCATCCGCACCTTGAGCACATCGATACCGAGATGGTCGGCGACACCGCCGGCCACCCCACCCACGATCCGGCCGCCGGAACGGCGCACCAGACGTGGGCTGCCGGTACCGGGAACCGCCCCGGACCCGGCAGCGGCCCCCCGCGTGTAGAAGGCAGGTCCGAACGGGCACATACCCTCGATACTGGCACGGGAACAACCCCGGTAGCCATGGGGAAACACCCTGATATCCGTATCGACCGCCCCCATCGTCGGTGCTCAGGAGGTTTTCCGGAGCAACTTCAGGGTTCCCCCCGATGTGCGCGCGGATGTCCCGGGCGGACCATGGGGTCCATGACGAGAACGAGCTTCGGCGATCAGCTACAGCAGATGTGGCAGACACGGCCGGTTCGGCTGCCCCGGCAGGGCCCGATCGCCGGAGTCGCGGCCGGATTCGGCCATCGCTACGGGGTGGATCCGGTGCTGGTAAGGGTGGCGTTCGTGGTGTCCACCATTTTCGGTGGCGCCGGAATCGTGCTCTACCTCGCCGGATGGCTGCTGTTCCCGGAACCCGGGAACCGTGGATCGATGGCGGAGTCGCTCACCCGCAGAGATCAGCAACCACAGAACCAGACCAAGACGATCGTGCTGATCGTGGCCCTGGCGATCGCGGTGAGCACGATGGGCCCGGTGGGTATCGGACTCGGCGGATCCGGTGTCATCGCGCTCGCGCTCATGCTCGCCGCCTGGTGGATGCTGCACCTGCGTTCCCCCGAACCACCGCCATTGCCACCCGGCACCATCGAACCGGAATCGCTGGGCACCCCGGGGACGACCGGATACCCCGGTGCCATGTTCCCGCAGGGCGGAGCCGACCCCTACGCCTCGGCTGCCGATGTCTACACGCCGTACACGAAACTGCCGGACCGCTATATCCCTGACCCGCCGGCCGCCGGGCCGCAGCAGCCCGGGAGTTCCGGCGACAGACCTGCGAATTCCGCCGGTGAACGCCCGCGGCAAGCGCCCCCGCTGCTGACCAAGAGTGATACCGCGGCCCCGGGCGACTCTGCGCACACCGGATCCGAGCAGCCCGCGGGCCGTGCCGGGGAACCGGCCTCTTCCGTGAGCCGGACCGAGGACCCTCCCGACATGCCCACCGATTCGGATTCCTCGGTCCCGCCCGGGGACCGGCCCGCAGGTGGCACCGCTACCGACCCGTCCCGAGCCTCCGGCGCCACAATCGATATGAGCAAGCCCGGCACCGCCCGGTTCGCACAGCGCACGCCGCCGTCCTGGGATCCGCTGGGCGTCGCACCGCTGGCCTGGGACCTTCCCGAACCCGGCCAGGGCCGGACGATGGTCACGCCGGCGGACGAGCAGCGCCCGCGTTCCCGTTTCACCCCGGTCGTCCTCGGACTCGCGGTCCTCGCCGCCGCGGGCGCCGGCGCGGCGGCCGTGGCCGGGGTCGAATGGATGACCCCGGGCCGGATCGCCGCGATCGCGCTGGCGGTCATCGGGCTGGGATTGGTGTTCGGTTCCTTCCGGCGCCGTGGGCACGGCCTGCTACTGGTGACAGCGCCGCTGGCGGCGTTCGTACTGCTGGCCGCGGTGCTCGGACCGGTGGATTTCGAGAATTCGACCATGGGCGACCGCACCTGGGCACCGGCCTCCGCCACTGAGGTACGACCGGAGTACACGGTCACCATGGGATCGGGCACGCTCGATCTGCGCGGTATCGACCTGACCGCGGACAAAACGGTCGACGTGGATGTGCAGATGGGTCAGGCGGTGGTCCTGCTGCCCGAGAACATGAACGTGCGTACCGACTGCACCGTCCGGATGGGTGAGACGAACTGCCCCGACGGACTGACCGGACCCGGCGGTGACGCCCCGGTCCTGAACCTGAATGTGCACGTACGGATGGGCGATGCGGAGGTGCGCCGTGGCTGAACAGCAGACGACCGACCGCCCCGGTCCGCGCGGGGCCTGCGCCCGCGTACGGCGCGGCGGCTTCTCGCCCGGACTGTTCTTCGTCGGGCTGCTGGCGATCGTGCTCAGTGCCTGGGCGCTGGCCGGTCCCGGTCGATGGGATTTCACCACGATGATCCCGATCGGATGGATCGCGGTCGCGGTCGCGATCGGGGTCGGTCTGGTGCTGGTCGTATCGCCCAGGAGACGACGCTAGCCGCCCGCCCGGAGACCCGGAAGAAAGAACCGGCCGGACCTCTCCAGGTCCGGCCGGTTCGCCGTCACTCCCATTCGATGGTGCCCGGCGGCTTACTCGTCACGTCCAGCACCACCCGATTGACCTCGGCGACCTCGTTGGTGATCCGGGTGGAGATACGTTCGAGCACCTCGTAGGGCAACCGGGTCCAGTCCGCGGTCATCGCGTCCTCACTCGATACCGGGCGCAGCACGATCGGATGCCCGTAAGTGCGGCCGTCACCCTGGACACCGACACTGCGCACATCCGCGAGCAGTACCACCGGGCACTGCCAGATCTGCCCGTCCAATCCGGCCGCGGTCAGTTCCTCACGCGCGATGGCATCGGCCTGCCGCAGCGTGATCAATCGGTCCTCGGTGACCTCACCGATGATCCGGATCGCCAACCCCGGCCCGGGGAAAGGCTGGCGGGCCACGATCTCCTCCGGCAGTCCGAGTTCCCGGCCGACCGCCCGGACCTCGTCCTTGAACAGCAGCCGCAGCGGTTCGACGAGTTCGAACTCCAGATCTTCGGGCAGCCCGCCCACATTGTGATGCGATTTGATGTTCGCGGTACCGCTGCCGCCACCGGACTCCACCACATCCGGGTACAGCGTCCCCTGCACCAGGAACTCCACCGTCGGCGCGGCATCGCCCGCCGTCTGCTCACCGACGACCTCGCCCACCGCGTCCTCGAAGGACCGGATGAACTCACGGCCGATGATCTTGCGCTTCTCCTCGGGGTCGGTGACCCCCTTCAGTTCGCCCAGGAACTTGTCCACCGCGTCCACGGTGACCAGCCGAGCACCCGTGGCGGCCACGAAATCCCGCTGCACCTGCTCCCGCTCCCCGGCACGCAACAGCCCGTGGTCGACAAAGACACAGGTCAGCTTGTCGCCGACAGCGCGCTGCACCAGCGCACCCGCCACCGCACTGTCCACCCCACCGGACAGACCGCAGATCGCGTGCTTGTCGCCGATCTGCTCACGAACCTGCTCGATCATGACCTCGGCGATATTGGCGGCCGTCCAGGTCGGCGCGATACCTGCCATCTCGTGCAGGAACCGGCTCAACACCTGCTGCCCGTGCGGCGAATGCAGTACCTCGGGGTGGTACTGCACCCCCGCCAACCGGCGCGCGCGATTCTCGAACGCCGCGACCGGCGCGCCCACCGTGGTACCGGTGACCTCGAACCCCTCCGGTGCGTCGGTGACCGCGTCCCCGTGGCTCATCCACACCGGCTGCACCGCCGGCAGCCCCTCGTGCAGCAGGCCCCCATCGATATCGAGTTCAGTGCGCCCGTACTCGCGCGTCCCGGTATTGGTGACGGTCCCCCCCAGAGCCTGCGCCATGGCCTGGAACCCGTAACAGATCCCGAACACCGGCACATCCAGGTCGAACAACCGCGGATCGAGCGAGGGCGCCCCCTCGGCGTACACACTGGCCGGGCCACCCGACAGGATCACCGCGAGCGGCTGCTTCGCCGCGATCTCGGCGACGTCGGCGGTATGCGGCACCACCTCGGAATAGACCTTCGCCTCCCGGACCCGGCGGGCGATCAACTGCGCGTACTGCGCACCGAAGTCGACAACAAGAACGGACCTCTGGGAATGCGTCACGCGCATGATTCTAGTGATGGCCGGTCAGCCCCTCGGAGGTGGTCACTGTGTTTATGGCGGCGCCTTCGGCGCCGCGGGCGGGGCCCTATTAACCCCGGTTCTTCACTCCTTCGCTCAGTCGCTGCGCTCCTTCGCTACGTCGCTCCAGAACCGGGGCGGGCCCCGCCTACGGATGCCGACCATCCGAAGTGAAGGGGCCCGTATCGAGCAGCCCGGGCAGTTCACCACCTGAAAGTGCTCGATACCCGGTCTCCCGAGGAGCGGCGCGCGCTCCAGAACCAGGGGCGAGCGCCGACCTGAGATATCGACTGCCCGAACGTCGAGACAGGTCCAAGGCATGTGTGAGTCCAGGTGGCGGGTCCACCTGTGACCTGAACATCGAAAGCGGTCGCAACCCGAATGAGTCGAGTTTTACGAGACACCTCGAAGGGTTGAGGCCCGTCCCGCCGTTCAGGCCTCGAAAGCGCATGCGCGAAGCGCGAGTCTCGAGGCCTGAACGGCGGGACTGAGGGGGCCTCAACCCCGCGCGCGCCAGCGCGCCAAAAACACAGCACCTTCACGAGCGAGCCCGCATCCCACCTTTACGAGCAACCCCGCAACTCACCTTCACGAGCGAGCCCGCAACTCACCTTCGCCGGCAGCCGAAAGCGACGCCGAGCTACCGCACGCTGAGCCCGACCTTCTGGAATTCCTTGAGATCGGAGTACCCGGCCTTGGCCATCGATCGGCGAAGGCCACCGACCAGATTCAGCGAACCGAACGGATCGTCGGAGGGCCCGGTGAGGACCTGCTCGAGGCTCGGGCGCACCGTGGCGGGGCGGGCCGCGTGCCCGGAGAGGAGTTCGTCGGCGAAGTCCCAGGGTTCGTCGAGCGATAGCAGCGAGCCGCGCGGTACCGACGGATGGGCGGCCGCGGACGGCCAGTACCAGCCGCGGCCGGGGGCTTCGGCGGCCAGAGCCAGTGGTGAGCCGAGCATGACGGCATCCGCCCCACAGGCGATGGCCTTGGCCAGGTGGCCGGAGGTGTTGATATCGCCGTCGGCGATGACGTGGACGTATCGGCCGCCGGTCTCGTCGAGGTAGTCGCGGCGGGCGGCGGCGGCGTCGGCGATGGCGGTGGCCATCGGTACGCCGATACCGAGGACTTCACCGGTGGTGGTGGCACCCTCCTGTGACCCGTAGCCGACGATCACGCCCGCGGCGCCGGTCCGCATCAAGTGCAGCGCGGTCCGGTGATCGCTCACGCCGCCGGCGACCACCGGTACGTCGAGTTCGGCGATGAAGGTTTTCAGGTTCAGTGGTTCACCCGCGCCGACATGTTCGGCCGAGATTATGGTGCCCTGGACCACCAGCAGGTCGATTCCCGCCTGCAGCAGGCCCGGGGTGAGGTTCTGGGCGTTCTGCGGGCTCACCCGCACCGCGATCGTGACCCCGGCGGCTCGTACCTGTGCCACTGCGGCGGCGAGCAGATCGGGCTGCATCGGGGCCGCGTGCAGTTCCTGGAGGAAGGCGACCGCGCGCTGATAGCTGCCCTTGTCGGCGAGCTCGACCAGCTGTTCGATCTTGCCGGCGACATCCGCGTGCCGCGCCCACAGGCCTTCGCCGTTGATGACCCCCAGTCCGCCCCGCCGGCCTATCTCGACGGCGAACTCCGGGGAGACCAGAGCATCGGTGGGGTGGGTGAGGAACGGAATGTCGAATCGGTAGGCGTCGAGCTGCCACGCCAGTGAGACCTGGCTCGCCGAACGGGTCCGGCGCGACGGAACGATATCGACATCGTCCAGCCCGTAGGTTCGGCGAGCCGTCCGGCCCATCCCGATCTCGACCATATCGCGCACGAAATAACTCCTGTGTTGGTGGCGCGCTTCCGCGCGCGAGTCCGGGCCCCCTCGGCCCCACGTTCTCCGTCCGCGATACCGCACATATGTTTCGGAGGCGGAAACACGGAATGGGCCGCGACCCCTTGCCGACCTCGCGGAACGAGGCACCGATGTCATCGGTTTCACCAGGTGAACCGCGTAATTACACATAAACCTTACACAGTGATTTCGGCGCGCCGACGCGCGCGGGGCCGAGGCCGTCGAGGTTTCGCTGTTCAGCCCTCGGGACTCGTCGGCGGCGCATACGCTTCGAGGCCACGAACAGCGGGCCGGGCCTCGGCCTTTGCAGGCTCGGGCCCCGCGCCGCCGCCCGGAACCCGAGAACATCGCCTGCGCGATGAGATACCGCGCAGGCGAGTGGCTCGCTACCTTCCGGTGTAGTTGGGAGCCTCGACGGTCATGGTGATGTCGTGCGGGTGGCTCTCCTTCAGTCCCGCCGCCGTGATCTGCACGAACTGCGCTTCCTGCAGGCTGGGGATCGACTGGGCGCCGGTATACCCCATGGCCGCGCGCAGGCCGCCGACCAGCTGGTGGATCACCTGGTTGACCGGTCCGCGGAACGGCACCCGGCCTTCGATGCCCTCCGGTACGAGTTTGTCCTCGGCGAGCACATCGTCCTGGAAATAGCGGTCCTTGGAGAAGGATTTCCCCTGACCGCGGCCCTGCATGGCGCCGAGCGATCCCATCCCGCGGTAGCTCTTGAACTGCTTACCGCCGACGAGGATCAATTCGCCCGGGGATTCGGCTGTTCCGGCGAGCAACGAGCCGAGCATCACGGTGGAGGCGCCCGCGGCGATGGCTTTGGCGATATCACCGGAGAACTGGATACCGCCGTCGGCGATAACAGGGACTCCGGCCGGCTTACAGGCCGATACCGCTTCCAGGATGGCGGTGATCTGCGGGGCGCCGACACCGGCGACCACGCGGGTGGTGCAGATGGAGCCGGGGCCCACGCCGACCTTCACCGCGTCCGCGCCCGCCTCGACCAGCGCGGCGGCACCGGCCCGGGTGGCGATATTGCCGCCGATGACCTGGATCCGGTCGCCGACCTCGGCCTTGACCTTGCTCACCATGCTCAGCACCTGACGCTGGTGGCCGTGCGCGGTATCGACCACGAGAACGTCGGCACCGGCATCGGCCAGGGTCATGGCACGCGACCAGGCGTCGTCACCGACACCCACCGCGGCGCCCACCAGCAACCGGCCGTCCCGGTCCTTGGTGGCATGGGGGAACTGATCGGTTTTGACGAAGTCCTTGACGGTGATGAGTCCGCGCAACCGGCCCTCTCCGTCGACGATCGGCAGCTTCTCCACCTTGTGCCGGCGCAGCAGCCCGAGCGCGGCCTCGGCGGTGACACCCTCCTGGGCGGTGATGAGCGGCACCTTGGTCATCACATCGGCGACGCGCCGGTTCTGATCGACCTCGAAACGCATATCGCGGTTGGTGATGATGCCCACCAGGGCACCGACCTCGTCGACCACCGGCAGCCCGGAGATCCGGAAGCGGGCACACATGGCGTCTACTTCGGCGAGCGTGTCGGTGGGGCGGCAGGTCACCGGATCGGTGACCATTCCGGCTTCGGACCGTTTGACGGTTTCCACCTGGCTCGCCTGGTCGGCCACCGAGAGGTTGCGGTGCAGCACGCCCATACCGCCGGCCCGGGCCATGGCGATGGCCATCCGGGCTTCGGTGACGGTATCCATGGCGGAACTGACCAGCGGGGTCCGCAGAGTGATCTCGCTGGTGAGCTGGCTCGATGTCTCGACCGAACTGGGGATCAGGTCCGAGGCGGCGGGAAGCAGCAGTACATCGTCGAAGGTGAGGCCGAGCATGGCGATCTTGTTCGGATCGTCACCACCCGTATGAGGGCGGACTACGGTGCGCTCGCCCGGTACGGGATTACTCATTCGGATCGACCCCTCCTGGACGTCGGCAGAGCTATCGGGGTACGACGATCCGATAGCGAACTGTTACTGGGATTGGACTACGGCACCGGTTGTGTTCGTTGCCGGTGGTGGCCGGGTGATCGGTACTCTTCGGCGCCGTGACACCATGGTATCGGTCGGGCTGGACCGTGGATCAACTGAGGGCTGCACCCGTCGATCGACGGGCGGCGCCGAAACTGGCGGCGCGGACGGCTGGCGCAGACCACCCTGTTCTGCGTACCGTGGGGATGTGCGTGACCATCTACCACCTGGCTTGCCGCCGGATCCGTTCGCCGGAGATCCCGCCGACCCGTCCGCCGCGCTCGATGCCATCGAGCCGGGGGAGCCGCTGGATCCTCACGAGCGCCTTGCGGTCGAGGAGGATCTCGCTGATCTCGCAGTCTACGAGGCGCTACTGGCCCACCGCGGAATCCGCGGGCTGGTGGTGAGCTGCGAGGATTGTCGGCAGGATCACTACCACGACTGGGATATGCTGCGCGCCAATTTGTTACAGCTCCTCGTCGACGGCACGGTCCGCCCGCACGAGCCCGCCTACGACCCGACCCCGGAAGCCTACGTCACCTGGGATTACTGTCGCGGATACGCCGATGCCTCGATGAACGAGGCGTTCCACGGCGACGGGTTCGACGCCTTCGACAGCTGAGTCCGGGGCCGGCCCGTCCGGCACAATCGGCCCGCAGACGTGGCCGATCGATTTTTCATGGCTACGACCGGTTCCACCGGCACACACACCGACTGTGGCCGAACACACGAATGGCCATCCACGTTCCAGGTGGATGGCCATTGGTGTGTCAGCGTTCAGTTGGTGGCGCCCGGCAGGGTGGTCGGGATCTGCTGCGGGATCGACGGCGGCGGAGCGACGGTCGAGGGCACCTGCGGTACGGACGGTTGCGCCGGACCGGGCGTACTGATCGTGGACGGCGGCGCCTGGGTGGGCGGTTCCACCGAGTCCACGCCCGGCCCGTTGGGAGTGGACGTACCCGGAACCTGCGGGACCGTGGTCACGGGCGGGGCGATATCCGGGGCCTGGGTATCCGGAGCCTGGGTGTCGGGCCGGTCGGTGTCGGGGCCCGGCCGATCGGGCGACTGGACGTCCGGCGCACTCGGCTTGTCGCCGCCACCGGGACTACTCGGTCGATCGAACGGCAATTGGCTGTCGGGTCCCGGAGTCGTGGACACCGTGCTGCCGGGACGTTGTGTGCTCCCACCGGGCGACGACGGCTGCACCGGAGCGCCCGGGTCGGGTGAGGGAGCGGATTGCTCCAACTGCGCGGCGACCTCCGGGGGAATCACCTTGCGGACTTCTTCGAACAGCTGATTCCAGCGTTCGACGAGTTCGTTGCGCTTGGTCGGATCGTTCACCTGAGTGGTGTTGGCCGAAGCCTGCTCCAGCCGTTCCCGGGCCTCGTCCGGCTTGCCCTGTTCGAGGAGGGTCTGCGCGGCGGCCAGATCGTCGCCTGCGTACTGCACGACCGTGCTCTGGGCCTGTTCGCTGAATACGACCTCCTTGACCCGCCAGAGCGTGTCGCCGGGTTCGGCCTGATACGAGAACGCGGAGAGTCCGCCGAACACCAGTGCCAGCGCGGCGGCGGTGGTCGCGATCGGCCGGAGCAACCGCAGCCGCCCTTTCGATTGCGCACCGATGCGCGCCTGCCGGGCACCTATCTCCTGGTTGACCGCCGCGACCACGGTATCGAGATCGGGTGCGCCGGGTAGCGGCGGTGCCACGATCTCGGCCCGCCAATCCGCCAGCAATGTCGCCAGCTGGAGTTCCTCGGTGCTCTCGGTTGGGACGGGTCCGCCACGGGAGATCGCGTCGATCAGTTCGTCATCACGACGAACCGCGACGATATCCACCGGTTCGGATCCGGCACCGGAGCCCTCGGCATAGGGATCGGTGTTCCGCGATGCACGCCGCGACCATTTGTCGCCCCGACCGCGCCCGCCATCCCTAGCCATACATTTCACCTGCCCTCGCCACTTGTGCCTTCAATTTTGCGAGCGCCCGGTGCTGGGCGACTCGTATCGCGCCCGCCGTACTGCCCACGGCGGTTGCGGTTTCTTCTGCTGACAGACCCATGACCAGGCGCAGGATCAAGATCTCTCGATGTTTCTCCGGAAGAGTGGCCAGCAGGGTGTTCATCTGCCGGCTGGTTTCCGATTCGAGAGCTCGTTGTTCCGGGCCGTGGTCGGTGGATATGACATCTGGTACTTCGCCCATCGCCTCCGCCTTGTTACGGGAGGCGTTGCGATGGGCGTCGGCAACCTTGTGCGAAGCGATTCCGTATACAAAGGCCATGAACGGCCGACCCTGGTCCTGATACCTGGGTAGCGCGGTCATGACCGCTAGACAGACCTCCTGCGCGACATCGTCCGCGGAGAGTTGTCCACGCTCCGCGGCACCGATCCGCGCGCGGCAATAGCGCATCACCAGCGGGCGGACCATTTCCAATACCTGAGCTAGAGCAGACCGGTCGCCCTGCGCAGCGGCGGCGACGGCGCGGTCCAACTCTTCGCCCGTATGCGTCATCGTCAGCGGAATTCCTGGCGTTACAAGTGGCACGGTCTGTGCTGACCGATGCTTCCGCCGGTCCAGCGGAACGGATCCACAATAGGACACCGGCGGCGGTACGGGTCGAGACGGTAGAACTCGGGTTACCAACCGACATCGCGAAATCGCCCGCCACGCCGGGAGATGACTGCTCGACACGCGGCCGCGTCGCTGGTCGCCATGTCGCGATCACCCGGCGCGGCGGCCAGACCGCCGCGCAGCATGGCGCAGGCCCATCGCAGCGGAACGAGTGCGGTGGAGCGGCACTCCTCATCGATACGGTCGGCCAGCGCGACCGCCCGGTCCAGTTCCCCGGCGGCACTCGCGGCCGCCGCGACCAGCAACCGCGATTTGATCCGGTGCCGTACCGAGCCCCCCTGTTCGGCAAGTGCCAGCGCGGCCTCCGCTTCGACCAGCGCCGGCCGCCCGCAACCCTCCGCCAGTGCGGTTTCCGCACGGACCCAGTGCAACCGGACCCGGGCGCGCAAGCGTTCGGGCCCGCGGGTACCCCGGACACCGGGATCGGCGACTGCTCGCTCGATCAGGGCGGTGCAGCGATCCAGCAGCCGAGTAGCCAGCGAGGTCCGGCCGACCCCCAGTGCGTCCGCCGCGAGACCGATCAGCGCGTCCGCCGCGGCATCGATCCGGTCGGGCCGGCCGCCGTATCCGCCGGCCGGGGCCGTCGCGGCCGCTGCCGCGCCCGGATACGCCCGTTCCGGCACTCCCGGGCCGGTGGATATCCCCGGGAGTACCAACGCGGCGGCCCGGCCGTCGTACGTCGCGGCGCACTCGTGCCAGCCGAGCTGGCGCAGTAGCGACCCCTGCGTCGACGCGGCGAGTGAGAGCAGCACCGGATCGTTGGTCGCGGCGGACAGGCGGCGTAACTCGGTGCGGGCGGCGGCGTAGTGACCCGCACCACCCAGAGCCACAGCTCGCCACCACATTTCGAGGGGATCCACCGTCTCCGGCAACTCGGCAGCGGTTCGGCTCGCTCCCGTGCCGAACGCGTCATCGGCGAAAGGAGAGTAGACGGTTGAAAGGCGGGTGACTGGGGCGATCACCGAAGCACTGTACCGACCGGCGGGGCCGCTGCCGGGCGTACCCGAGGGGCGGCATCACGCCCTCGACGGTTCAGCAATCTTTCAGCATTAATCGAAACGACCCTGTTTCCATCAGGTTAATCTCCGGCCATCAATCCATGAGCAACCGCGCATCGAATTCGGGGACGTTTCGCTTAATTAACCTGCAAGCCCCTCGGTGGCCATCTGTAATCGTATCGAGATCGGGACACCTTAACCCACCTGCGCGATCCATGGTGCGGAATTCGGTCCGGACCGATCGAGAATCCCCGAGCAGGTCGCGCCCACCTGCGAATTCGTCGACCAGCAGGTACACGGCGACGGGCCCACGAACAGGGCAACCTCACAGTATCACCGGGCGATTAGCGAAAGTAAACAGCCAACGA
The DNA here is from genome assembly GCF_014645735.1 of Nocardia jinanensis. Classification (GTDB taxonomy): domain Bacteria; phylum Actinomycetota; class Actinomycetes; order Mycobacteriales; family Mycobacteriaceae; genus Nocardia; species Nocardia jinanensis. The sequence continues at coordinate 200,916 of NZ_BMMH01000012.1, forward strand.
GGTTAAATTCAGTGCGCAAAGCCGCCGATAAATCAAAGCGTCAAACTGTTGACGGAATTTCCTCGGGACCCTTAACGTAACTCATCGCCACGTACGGCGCCGGGCGAAAACGCAACGGACGCCGACGGCAGCGGTGCACGACGGCCGACGCATGTGGCCCCGCGCGCTCACACGAACGCCGGGCACCCCAGAGAAGCCGTACCCCATCACTCGCTCGACAATGCCGACGAGCTCGCGTCAACGAGGAGTTCCCCCATGCCCATGCCCACCCACCTTCCCGGACCGAACGCCGATATCTGGGACTGGCAGATGCGCGGCTCCTGCCGGGGTGTGGACTCGGCGGTGTTCTTCCATCCCGACGGTGAGCGTGGAAGAGCCCGGGCCGCGCGCGAGCTGCGCGCCAAAGAGATCTGCAGGTCGTGCCCCGTGCTGATGCAATGCCGTTCGCACGCCCTGAAGGTCAGCGAGCCCTACGGCATCTGGGGCGGGATGTCGGAAACCGAGCGGGAGATGCACGCGCGCCGCAATCGCCGCCGGATGGCGGTCTGACAGGCACAGGTGGGCCGAGTCCGCCCGCATACAGCGCACGGCCGGAGCGAATGCGGGCGGTACGTGTGGCGGGCCGGAACCGCGCGCCACGCCCGGCGGGCGCGACACCACGTGTTCTCCGGGGCCACATACGCTCTCGGTTATAGCTTGCGGTTATTGTTATGACCGATGACACAGGAGAGTATCGAGCTCTCAGCGCTCTTGCAGCGCTGCGGCCACTCGGATGCCGAGGCTTTCGCCGAACTCTATGACCGGACCCGCACCCGGGTCTTCGGTCTGGTGTTGCGGGTCCTACAGGATTCCGGGTTCGCCGAGGAGACCACACAAGAGGTCTACCTGCAGACTTGGCGCACAGCGGCAAGTTTCGATCCGGCGCGCGGATCGGCGGTGACCTGGCTGATGACCCTCGCCCATCGCCGTGCCGTCGACCGGGTACGTGCTGAACAGGCACACACCCAGCGTGAGATCGCCTACGGTGCCCGGATACTCGGGCACGAATACGACGAGGTCATCGAAGAGGTCGAGCGCAAGCTCGAGCATCAGGCCGTGGTCGTCGGTCTACGCACCCTGACCGAGACCCAGCGCGAGGCGATATCGCTCGCCTATTACGACGGCCGGACCTACGCCGAGGTGGCCCGCCATCTCGATATCGGGCTACCGACCGTCAAATCCCGCATCAGAGACGGGCTGACCCGGCTCAAGAAGAGTATGGGGGTCCCGGCCTCGCTCGGCGGGCCGATACGAGAACGGGCCGTTCACATTCCACAGCGGATGTGAACGGCCCGTTCCAGTTCGGCGGCCGGGTCCCGCCGCCAGGACGGCGGGAACCGGTGAACCGGACGGCGATCAGTGGGCGTGACCGTGCCCGTGGTCGTCTTCGGTTTCGGCCGGCTTCTCCACCACGGCACTTTCGGTGGTGAGCACCATCCGCGCCACCGAGGCCGCGTTGATCACGGCCGACCGGGTCACCTTGACCGGGTCCACCACGCCGTCGGCGAGCAGATCACCGTAGGTGAGGGTGGCGGCGTTGAAGCCGTCCTTGCCGTCGCCGACCTTGCTGACGACAACGGCACCGTCGACGCCGGCGTTGGTGGCGATCCAGTACAGCGGCGCCCGCAGCGCGCCACGCAGTACCTCGGCGCCGATGGCCTCGTCACCGGACAGCCCGGCGATCAGGCCGTCGAGCTTGGTGCCCGCCTGGACCAGCGCGGTGCCGCCACCCGGGACGATGCCCTCCTCGACAGCGGCCTTGGCAGCGCTGACCGCGTCCTCGACCCGGTACTTGCGCTCCTTGAGCGCGGTTTCGGTGGCCGCGCCGACCTGGATCACCGCGACACCGCCGGCCAGTTTGGCCAGCCGCTCTTCCAGCTTCTCCCGGTCCCAGTCGGAATCGGTGGCCTCGATCTCGCGGCGCAGCTGGGCGCTGCGGGCCGCGATATCGTCGCCGCTGCCCCCGCCGTCGATGATCGTGGTGGTGTCCTTGGTGACCACCACACGCCGGGCCGAACCCAGCACCTCCAGGCCGGAGTCGCGCAGATTGATGCCGAGATCCGGGTTGACGACCGTGCCCGCGGTGACCACGGCCAGATCGTCGAGGAATGCCTTGCGGCGATCACCGAAGAACGGTGCCTTGACCGCGACGGCCTTGAGGGTCTTGCGGATCGAGTTGACGACCAGGGTGGACAGCGCCTCACCCTCGACGTCCTCGGCGATGATCAGCACCGGCTTACCGGATTCGGCGATCTTCTCCAGCAGCGGCAGCAGGTCCGGCAGCGAACTGATCTTCTCGCGGTGCAGCAGGATCTGGGTATCCTCCAGCACGGCTTCCTGACTGTCACCGTCGGTGATGAAGTACGGCGACAGATAGCCCTTGTCGAACTGCACACCCTCGGTGACGACGAGCTCGGTCTGCAGGGTCGAGGATTCCTCGACGGTGACCACGCCGTCCTTGCCGACCGTGGTCAGCGCCTTACCGACCATCTCGCCGATGATCTCGTCCCGCGAGGAGACGGTGGCGACCTGGGCGATGGCCTTTTCACCGCTGACCGGGGTGGCCGCGGCCAGCAGGGCCTCCGATACCGCGTCGGCGGCCTTGGCCAGGCCCGAGCCGATCGCGATCGGGTTGGCGCCCGCGGCAATGTTCTTCAGTCCGCCGCGCACCAGCGCCTGGGCCAGCACGGTGGCGGTGGTGGTGCCGTCGCCGGCGACATCGTTGGTCTTGGTCGCGACGCTCTTGACCAGCTGGGCGCCGAGATTCTCGAACGGGTCCTCGAGATCGATATCACGCGCGATGGTGACACCGTCGTTGGTGACGGTGGGGCCGCCGAACGATTTGGCCAGCACCACATGCCGGCCACGCGGGCCGAGTGTGACCTTGACCGCATCGGCGAGCTTGTCGACACCGCGTTCCAGCGCCCGGCGAGCCTGCTCGTCGAACTGGATCAGCTTTGCCATATGTCTTCGCTCCTGTATCTGGTGCGCTTCGAGTTGTGTGGCACAAAGCACTCCGCCCCGGGTCAGAGTTCGACACCGGGGCGGAACGCATGCGCGGCAGTCGAATTACTTGCCGACGACAGCCAGCACGTCGCGCGCGGACAGGATCAGGTATTCCTCACCCTGGTACTTGATCTCGGTACCGCCGTACTTGCTGTAGATGACGGTGTCGCCCTCCTGGACATCCAGCGGGATGCGCTTCTCACCTTCGTCGTCCCACCGGCCGGGGCCGACGGCGACAACGGTGCCCTCCTGCGGCTTCTCCTTGGCCGTATCGGGAATGACCAGGCCGGAGGCGGTCGTCGTCTCGGCCTCGTTGGCCTGGACGAGGATCTTGTCCTCGAGCGGCTTGATGTTCACGCTCGCCACGTTGAGCCCTCCACTTTCAGGGGATAACGGTCGTCCGGAACTGTTGTCCCGGACCATCGATTCGGTCACGATGCTGACCCTGCGCAAAGCCCCGTCGTCGCGGGTGCCGGGACCGTCTGCCCAGTAGTCAAGCCTGGCACCGGGCAACAATCGGTGCCGACTAGCACTCTATACATGCGAGTGCCAGCGCTCAAGGCCGGGCGCTGCCAATTTTGCGCCGGATCCGATCGAATCGATCTTGCTGTCACCAAGACGCCATCGGCCTTGCTCCCTGGTCGCCGGGTTAGGAGCGCGCCCGCCGGGTAGACCAAGAGAAAGAGGGCTTCCCAATGAAGATGTCAAGCCCGGGAGATGAGTCCCGGTGATGAGATCAGGCTGCGGCAG
>NZ_BMMH01000013.1 GCF_014645735.1 Nocardia jinanensis
ACGATCGGGTGTTCACCCCCACTCCGCCGGTCGCGCCCGCGGCTTGACATCTTCATTGAGACTCCTAGGAGATCTTGCGCGCCCGGAGGCGATTCTTCGGGCCTTCCGGCGGTCCGACGATTGTCTCCCTGAACCGGTCCCGGCGGGCCGGAATTCTTGCGGTGGTCCTGCCGCGGTCCGGTATGCACCGATTCCGCTGCCACCGGTGAGACCACCGCCGCCACCGAGGTCGCGGTGCAGCCGGTCGGGAATCCGCGCCAAATCCCTCGGCGCCGCGCGTGGAACTCAGGCGTCGCGCTGGGCCAGCGCGTGGCGTGCTTCTTCGTGGAGCACATCGAGCAGTTCCTGCTCCAGTGCGACGAACTCGGGAGCCGTGATCATCGACAGTTCCCGCGGCCGGGGCAGCTCGACGCACACCTCGCGGCGCACGGTGGCCGGTCGCGCAGACAGCACGATCACCCGGTCCGACAGGTACACGGCCTCACGGATGTCGTGGGTGATCATCAGCACCATCCACCGGTACCGCTGCCAGACATCCTGTAGCCACGACTGCATCTCGGTGCGGGTCAGCGAGTCGAGCGCACCGAAGGGCTCGTCGAGCAACAGCAGTTCGCGCTCCTGCACCACGGTCCGCAGCAACGCCGCCCGCTGCCGCATCCCGCCGGAGAGCTGGGACGGGCGGGCATCCTCGAAACCGGATAAACCGAAAACAGGGAAAAGTTCGCGGGCCCGGCGCCGGGCCTCCGGCTTCGCGACACCGTGCACTTGCAGGCCCAGGACGGTGTTGTCGAGGACCGTGCGCCACGGGAACAACAGATCCTTCTGCGGCATATACGCACAATGCGCCGCAGTCGGCTCCCCGTCGCTCGTGCCGAAATGGATACTGCCCGAGTCGGGGGTCTCCAGACCCGCCAGCATGTTGAAGACGGTGCTCTTGCCACAGCCGCTCGGGCCGATCACGGATACGAACTCACCCGGCTGCGCGGTGAACGACACTCCGCCCAGAACATGCCGGTCGGGGCGTCGTCGACCGGGCTGAGGGAACGATTTGACGAGGGTGTCGACAACGATGCGGTTGCCACGTGCCTCAGTCACGCCGGCTCCTGTTCTCCGCGCGTGACCACGGCGCGACGATACGTTCGATCGCGAAGGTCAGCAGGTACAGCGCGATGCTGATGAGCGCGGTCACGAGCACGGCCGCCAGTACCAGGTCGGTGCGGAAGGAGTTCTTCTGCAGGCTCATATAGATGCCGAGGCCTTCGCTGGCGCCGACGTACTCGGCGAACACGGCGCCGACAACGGCATAGGTGATCCCGATCCGCAGCGCGGTGAAGAACCGCGGGATCGCGGACGGCAAGCGCACATACCGGAAGACCTGTACGCGTGACGCGCCCATACTGCGCAGCAGCGCGCCGGCTTCCCGGTCGGCCGCGGCGAACCCCTCGATCAGCCCGATCGCCATCGGGAAGAAAGTGACGAGCGCGACGACGAGGATCTTCGGGAGCAGCCCGAACCCGAACCAGATGATCATCAACGGCGCTATCGCGATGATCGGCAAGGTCTGGGAGGCCACGAACAGCGGTACGAACGCGCGCCGCAGCCAGGGCGAGAAGTCGACCACGACGGCCAGCAGCCAGGCCAGGCTCAGCGATACCGCGAAACCGATCAGTGTCACCTGCAGGGTGGCGGCGGCATGGGTCGCGATCTCGGCACGGTGGGCCCACCCCTGCTCCACGACCCGTACGGGGGACGGCAGCAACTGTGGGCGGATCCCGCTGATCTCGACGTAGACCTGCCAGAGTGCGACGAGTACCGCCACAGTCAGGACGGACGGTATCGCCCAGCCGATCTCCGCCGCTCGGCCGGATGCGGGGCGGCCGGCGGTGTTCTGCTCGCGCGGGACACCGTGCACAGTATCGCTATGGGGCCGCGAGGAATTCATCGGTGAAATAGCTCGACCAATCCGGTTCCTCGGTGAGCGGGGCACCGTCGGGGCCGGTGAGCAGGCCCTTCTCGTACAGGAAACCGGAATTCGCTGCCCACTGTTCCCGGGTCTGGGTGCCCACCCGACCCTCGGGACTCTTCATGAACCGCTCGGCGAGCATGCGCTGGCTCTCGAACACCAGGCTCTCGTCGTTGAACGCGCCGGGGTTGGCGTCGAGGAGATCCTGGGCCGCCACATCCGGGTTGTCCGCGGCGAACTGGTACCCGCGCTGCAACGCTTGCACGAACTTGCGCGCGCGGTCCGGGTCGGCGTTCAGCCAGTCTTCGTTGGCGTCGATCACGATGGCGTACGCGTCGGGAAAGCCGAAATCGGTGTACCGGAAGTACCTCATCGGCGTGCCGTGATGCTCGGCCTCGATACCCTCCCAGGCGAGGTAGGAGACGGTGAAATCGGCTCTGCCCGAATAGACTGCTTCGTAGGCCGACGTGCCGAGAGTGACCGTCGTGAAATCACCTGTGCCGCCGTCGTTACGAATGACCTGCTGTAGCGCCTCGACCTCACCGGGGTCACCGAATCCGGCGTAGGTCTTGCCGTCCAAGTCCTTCGGCCGCGTGATATCGGTACGGTCGGCCTTCACCCCGATACCCGTCGCCCAGTGTTGCAGGGGCGCGAGCACCGACACCGTATGCGCCCCGGAAGCGCGGGCGAAGGTCGACGAATTATGGGTGCTCACGCCGAATTCCGCGTTCCCGGCATCGATAACCGTATCGACCGCGGTGTTGTTGTACGGCAGGATCTGCACGTCGAGACCGGCGTCGGCGAAGTAGCCACGCTGCTGCGCGACGAAGAAACCGGTGTGATTGGTGTTCGGAGTCCAGTCCAGCGCGAATCGGATGGTCCCGTCGCCGCCGGGGCCCGCGGTGCAGGCCGTGAGCGTGGACAGTGCCGCCACCGCCGCGACCGCGACGGCGAGGAAGCGGCGCGCTCGGCCGCTCATGCGGAGGGCCAGGGCTGGGGGTGCAGGGCGGTATCCCAGAACATCAGCTCGTACCGGGTGGCGACGGTGAACGCCGTCGCCATCGCCGCGCGATCCCGGTCGCTCGCGGCGTCGGCCGCCACATCGACCAGGGACCGGGCCGTCGCCGCGGACTCCTGGAACTCCGGGGCGCCGTAGGTGGACACCCACTGTGCGTAGGGGTGATCGGGGTCGGCCGCGAGAACCTCGGCCGCGCTCGCGGCGAGGCCGCGACCGACCTCGGCGTAGATCCAGAAGCACGGCAGCGCGGCGGCCGCACCCACGGCATACGACGCGGTCGCGGCGGTCGCGATCAGATAGGAGACATACCCCAGGCAGGCCGCCGACGGCTCCGGCTCGCCTTCCCGGGCCGGGAGGCGACTGTCGCTGAGCAGTTCGTCGTGCAGACCCGATTCGACGGCGACCGCCGTCGCGGCGGAGCCTGCCCAGAACTGCGCGGTCTGCGCGTCGGGCGACTTCGCCGAGAGGAGGGCCAGCACCTTCGAGTATCCGGCGAGGTACAGCGAATCCTGCTCCACATAGGTGCGGAACACGTCGAGCGGCAGGGTGCCGTCGCCGAGGCGGCGCAGGAACTCGAGCTCATCGATGGCGCCGCGCAGAATCTTCGTCCGATCCCAGAGGTGCTCGGTGAATCTGCCGGTGTCGGTGGTGTGCGCGCGTAGAGCCAAGACATTCCTTCGTCAGCATTACCTGGACAGGTTCTCGGGTATGTTCTCAGCCCCGCATTCGCGGAGCACCCCGTGTCAGAACGAATCCGACCATAGCAGTGGCGCGGCCCGCTGTGGCGGGCAGGTACGCCGGTGAGGGTGCGCAGGCGACGCCGGCGAGCCGGCGCACCCGGCCTCGCCCTGACGGGTGGACGGCCGACCGGCGCCGTAGGCCGACCGGCGCGACTGTGGCTTATGTGCGCCAGCCGTCGTGACTTTGCCGCGACCGTTTCGTAATCTAACAGTGATCTTGTCAGCCGAGCGTTACGAGTGGTCATCATTATGCCTGGTCAACACCGCAAACCGGCCCGCGCCAAGAAGATCGCTCCGCTGGCCGGAAGCGCGATCGCGGCGACGGCGGCGATCGCCCTGTCGATGACGGCCCGGCCCGGCCCGGCTGCTCAACCGGCCGCCGCGGCGGTCGATTCGCCCGCGATACCCGTCGGTATGGGCAAGGCCACGGAGGAACCGGCGCCGGCGACGCCCGGCGGCCTGCTACCGGTCGCCGCGGTCGATCGACCGCAGGAACCGGCCAGGTACGCGAAGCGGCACGCGCCTCCGCCGATCCCCTGCTCCACGGAACTCGCCGGCGCGCAGCCGCAGGTGGCACAGGTGGGCAACCTGATCGACAAGACGTTCGGGATCGCCGAGATCGGCGGCGCCAACGGCCGGTACGACGGCGAACACGGGGCCGGCCTGGCGCTCGATTTCATGACCTCCGATCCCGCGCGCGGCGATGCGATCGCCGACTTCGTACTGGCCAACAAGGAGCGGTTCGGTGTGTCGTATGTGATCTGGCAGCAGCGGTACAACGACGGCAGCGGCTGGTCCTACATGGAGGATCGCGGAAGCCCGACCCAGAATCACTACGACCACGTGCACGTATCCTTCGACTCGGCCGCCGATGTGCACGTGACCTGCTGATCGCGAACGACGGCTCGGCCCGTGTCGCGCGGCCCACTGTTCCGGCACGACCTGCACCGGACCGCCACACGGTTGCCCGACAGACCGATCGAACGCGGTCCCCGAATCTCGGACCTTCACCGCCCGCACCGTGCATCGGCACGGAGGCGCATCGATCAGCGTCCGGCGAACCCCTGCTCCACCGCGACCGACGCACCGAGCCCGACGATCAGCGCCCCACCCGTGCCGCCGACTGCTTCCAACCGCTTCGGCGACCGTGCGAACCAGTTGCGTGCCGCCGACGCGAGCAGCGCCCACGCGCTATCGCTCACCAGCGCGATCACCAGGAATATCGATCCCAGTACCAGCAGTTGCCACGGCAGTGAGCCCGAGGCCTTGTCGGCGAAATGCGGTAGCACTGCCGCGAAGAAGACGATCGCTTTCGGGTTCGTCACCCCGACCACCACGCTCTGCCGGAATACCCGGCGCCCACTCGCCGGTGCTATGGGCGAACCCAGTACCTCACACAGCGCCTTCCGCTCCCGGATCGCTTGGATCCCGAGATGGATCAGGTAGAGCGCGCCCGCCACTTTCACGATCGCCATGGCCGTAGCCGACGCCGCCAGGACCGCGCCCAGGCCGACCGCGACGAACAGCAGCGCGATCTGCACCCCCAGGGAGTGGCCGAGCACCGAGATCAACGCCGCCCGCCGCCCCAGGGTGAGCGCGCGACCGATGGTGAACAACACCCCCGGTCCGGGAACGACGACGATGAGCGTGGCCGCGGCCACGAAGGCGAGCAGATTGGTGGCAGGGACCATCTCCGGATTCTAAGCGCGGCTGCGTTTTACGGCTCGCCAAAATTCGTGCCGGGCCGCTCTCCCATATGCAGGCCGGCCGAACGGGATCGCCGGCCGTGCGGTCACCCGCCGGAAGGATTCTCGGGGAGCAGGGGCCCGAGCGGGCCGAGGTCGATATTGAGGTCCTCGGGGGTGAGGCCGAAATGTTCGCGCAGCTCGTCCATACGCTGTTCCAGGAGCATCAGTGTGGTGCCGATGCGTTCGACCTGATCGTCGCTCAGATCGCCGGCGTCCACGCGCCGCAGGGCCTGGCGTTCCATCAGCTGGCGCAGGAGTTCCACCAGCGTGAGGACGAGGGTGACCAGACCGCGTTCGACCGATTCGGGGTCGGTGTCGATACGCGGTGATATCCCGTCGAATTCGGTCATCGGGGTCGTTCCGGTGCGGGTCCGTACAGAGTGCTGACCGAGGAGATGAGGGCGCGCAGCGAGATCTGGACGAGGTCCACGTCGGCGATGGCGAGCTTGATATCGCCGGAAACGACCACTCCGCCGGCCAGCACCCGGTCCAGTAGGTCGACGAGCGCGATACGGCGCTCGCTGTCGACGGTGCTCACGGTGGCTCACGTTCCACGCCCGCGAACGAGTACGGGGGCCACGGGCCGGTGAGCTCGAGTCGGATACCAGGAAATTCGGCGCCGAGGCCCGCCACGATCGCGGCGAAATCGTCGGCGCGGTCGTCGTCCACCAGATAGGTGCCGTTGAGCAGCATCCAATCGCTGCGACCGCTGAGTGCCGGATCGGTCGTGGCCTGGCGCCGACCGGCCGCGGCCCGGCGACTCAAGCGCGTGTGGATCTTCTCCGCGCGATGTGCCGCATCGTTTTCCACGGTTTCCTGGGCGGACAGTTGAGCGCGACGCCGAGCCAGGTAGGCCGCACCTGTGCCTTTCCCGGAGGCGTCACCCCCGGTCCTGGCCTCTGCTACTGCCGTGGTGAGTGCGGCGCGGTCGCCGTAGGCCTTCACGCCCCACTCGGTGCGGCCGCTGACCAGCACCAGCGCCGCCTCCAGTTCCGGGCGCCGTGTGCGAAGCAGTTCCTGCACCCGCTCGTCGTCGAGGAAAACGGTGGCCAGGCGTAGGGGGGCCACGGGGCCACGGCGCACTGCGGCCGATACCACGGCGTCGTGGGCGCGGGCGGTGGCGGCGAGCCAATCCAGATCCTCCAGGTTCCGGGTCAGCGGCTGGGTTCCGAATACATCGAGGGGCACCGAGCCGACGAGCGCGGCGAGCGGTTCCACGGTCACGATGCGGACCGCTTCACCGGCTACTCCGGTGATCCCGTCGAACCCGGCCGCAGCGTCCGCGGCCGCTGTCACGGCGTACAGCCAGACACCGGTACCGCCGGTCACGGCGGTTCGCTCTCCTCGGCACCGCGCCGACCCTCGACGGCTTCGCGCGGGCTCTCCGCGACCTCGCGGCGGCTCTCCACGGCCGGACGGCGTTCGCGCCCGGCCTCGAGTTCGGCGATCCGGTCGCGCAGTTCGCGGTTCTCGAGTTCGAGGTCATGGTCCTGCTTTTCGAGCGTGCGGGCCTTGCTGTTGAGCCACGGGTCGGTTTCCCACCAATCGATTCCCACCGCCTTGGCGGTCTCCAGGGACGCGACCACCAGACGCAGTTTGATGGTGAGCAATTCGATATCGAGGAGGTTGACCTGGATATCGCCGGCGATCACCAGGCCCTTGTCGAGTACCCGCTCGAGGATATCGGCGAGGTTGGTCGACTGGTGCCCGCCGCCGTAGGGCTGGGGCTCATAGGATCCACCTCCCACCACCGTCATCGCCGGCCCCTTCCGCCGATCTCGGTGCTACCGCGCGCATAGCGGGCGACTCTGTGGTAGGCCAGCAGATTCCCGTCGAAATCGATCTCCACTTCGTAGAGCGCGAGCATATCCGCCGACGAGGGGATGCGGTGATCCTCGAGCACCTCGATCTCCACCAGCCGGCCGTCTTCGAGCGGCTCCATCGAGGTCACCCCCTCCACCGATTTCGAAGTCAGCTCGCTCAGGTGCTCGATCGCCGCTGCCGCGGCCTCCCTGGCGGTGAGAGGTCGGTCCGGATCCGGATCGACATCCGCGGCATTCTCGGTGGTCGACCTGCGACTCATGGCGACTCTCTCCTCTCACCGGGAGGTGGGAGTCCGCCGGCGGGACGCCTGATCCGGGAGAGAACTTCCCGTAATGCCCGGTCCCGCTCGTCCGCGGAGATCTCGCCGGCCGCGGCCGCTTCCTCGATCTCCTCGATATCACGCCGTACGGCGGCCGGACTGCGCCACTGCTGATCGACCTGCTCCTGGATCACTTCACCCAGCCAGACCACCCCGCGGACCGGAGCCAGCGGCAACAGGACGATCGACGACAGCAGTCCCATGTCCTCACCCCGGAGCTTCGCCGGCGGTGACGAAATCGTAGGGCGCCATCGGGCCGAGCAGGTTCAGCCGGACCCGCCCGTCCCATTCCTCGCCGAGTTCGGTCAGCGCCCGCAGCAGATCGTCCTCCCGGGACAGGTCGAGCAGTAGGGCAAGGTGGACCGCATCCTCTTCGTGAGTGGGCTGACGCTCCCGCACGGTCGGATCGAGATCGCCGAGCGCAGCCGCCACCCGGCGGGTGTCCTCGGCGCGTTTGGCCTCGATCCCTCGATTCATGATCTCGCCCAGCTCGATTCGCGCGTTCCGGGTGGCATCTTCGGATTTGTCGCGAATCTCCGCGCGCAATCGTGCCGCGTCGGCGTTCTCGTCCAGGATCTCCTGGAGCACCGTGTTCTCGGTGTAGCGTCCCCGGATCACATACTGGGCGCGGCCTTCCAGATCGTCGAGCGCGCTGCGGAACTGGTCGTGGTTGGGGGCGAGCAGCTCCTTCTCCACCGCTTCGGTATCGGTCACGACACCGCCGAATTGCAGTGGCAGCACCGGGGCGACAGCGGCCGTCCCGTCCAGCAGGCGCGCGTGCGCGGTGAGATCGTCGGGCATGCCCAGCGGGAGGTCGAGCGATACCTCGCTGACCAGGGCAGCGATATCGCCGTGCCGTACGACGGCGACGTCGGCGGGCGGGTCACCGATACCCTGGGCGTGCGGCTCCGGTTCCACATCGCCTGCCACGATGCCGTATACGTACACCCCGGTGCGCTGGTCGCGGCTGCTCTCAGAGGTGGTACTCGCGGTGGACATCAGCGCTCCTCTCGTTTGGAGGACCGTCCGGAGGTCTGGCGCTTGTCCTCCACATCACCGAGGAAGTCCTGAACCTTCTTCCCCGCCGCTTCGATGGCACCTTTCGTCTTGTGCTCGGCCGCGCCTTCGGTGACATCGCCCACGAGGTCGGTGAGTCCCTTGGGTTCGTTACTGGAGATCTCCAGACGGTTGACGGCCTCGGCGAAACGCAGATACGTGTCGACGCTGGCGACCACCACGCGGGCGTCGATGGTCACCAATTCGATGCCGACCAGAGAGACCCTGACGAACGCGTCGACGACCAGTCCTTTATCGAGGATGGTGTCGACGACTTCGGCCAGGCCGGATGAATTCGGACGGGCGACTGCGCCGCTACCGCCACCGCCCGCGGGTTCTATGGTCATGTCCGTGCTCCTCGCCTCTCGCGGGAACGGCGTGGTGCGGCGGCGCGGCGCCGGGCCCCCGAACGGCGCGCAGGCTCCGATTCGGCCTCATCCTCTGTGTCCCGCTCAGCCGAATCGTCTCCCGCCTCGCCGCTCTCCTCGTCCTCGTCCTCGTCCTCGTCCTCGTCCTCGTCCTCGTCCTCGTTTTCGTCGAGTTCGTCTCCCTCGTTGTCTTCTTCGTTGCCTTCTTCGCCTTCGTCGGGCTCCTCGCCCTCGGCAGCTTCTTCCTCCGCGCCCTCGTCCTCGGCGCTCTCCTGCTCCCTGCGCCGTGCGGTCTCGTCGTCCTCGACGACCTCGCCGTCACGGATCTCCCCGTGCCAGCCCACAACGTCGTCGGGACGCAGCACTGCCTCGGTCATGACGTAACGGTCGAAATGCTTGAGTTCCAGACGGCATCGGCGCCCGGCCGCGCGCCAGATGTTGGCAGTCTTCTCGAAGAAGCCCTGCGGGTGATATTCCAGAATCACCAGGACCCGGGTGAAATTCGGGCCCAGTTCGTGGAAGGTGACCGCGCCGTCGATATAGCCCTTGGCCCCTTTGGATCGCCAGATGATCCGCTCGAACGGCACCTGTTCGAGAATCGTGGACTCCCAGGTCCGCCGCGACCAGAACACGCGCCCGGTCCAGGAGAGTTTCTCGTCGGCGACCTGTTCGACCTGTTCCACCTTCTTCGTGAATTTGGGGAATTCCGCGAACTGGGTCCACTGGTCGTAGACGAGCTCGACTCCGGCACCGATATCGATGTGCTCGACGATGTTGGCCAGTTTGAGTTTCTTCCCCTTACCGCCCTTGCCGCCCCCGCCGGTGAGCGCATCCTTGGCAGACGACATCGTGTCCTTCACCGATTGCCCGAGTTTGCTCATTCCCGCGCTCATGGTCGCTCGCAACGGGGACGCGCCCTCGGAGAGCTTTTCGACTCCCGTCAGCGCCGCGAGCAGGTTGCCGCCCTGACCTTCGGCATATTCGTTCAACCGCCCGGCCGCACCCGACACCCCGCCGGACAGACTCGACACCGCACGTTGGGCGAGGGTTCCCGCGAGATTCTGCGCCGACTGCCGGAGCAGATCACCGGGACTCGCCTGTTCGGCGGTCTTCCGGGCCGCCGAACCGGCCGATTTCGCGGCACCGGTCGCCCGGTCGGCGGTGCCGGTGGCCGCTTTTCCGACTCCCGAGGCGGTATCGCGCAATACTTTCGCCATCGTTGTCACCGCCTCTTACGCCGCACCGGCGGCTCATCGGTATCCGACGTGGAACGACCCCGACGCGTCGCGGTCTTCTCGCTCCCCCCGGAGCCGGAGCCGGACGACCGGGTCGACGTGCGGGTACCGGACCGGGAGGTCTTGGCCGCGGTGGTTCGGCGGGCGCGCGGCCGGGGCTCGGGTTCTTCGGCTTCGTCCTCGTCCGGGGACTCGTCGAGCTCGTCGTCGGTCGCCTCGTCCGGCTCGGGCTCGGTGTCATTCTCCGCGGCGGCGGCGCGCCGGTGGCCACCGCCGTCCTCGTCCTCGTCCTCGGTCGGTACGGATGGTTGCAGCCGCTCGTTGAACGCATCGAGACGGTTGCTCGCCGCGGTCACGGCCGCCGACCGCACCGCCCCCAGCAGCTCCCCCCGCACGGTATCGGTGATCTTGGTCAGCTCCTTGGAGCCACCCAGCGTCGATGTGCCGCGTTCGAGTAGCTCACCTGCGAGCCCCGTTGATCGCTTGGACATCGCTGCGCCCGCCAGTCCCATCGCCCAGCGCATTTTGCGGGTACGACCCAGGAAATATCCGATTCCCACCCCTAACGCAATTCTTGCTCCGCCTTTCATGCTCACTCCTCGCCGTCTCGGGTACCGCTACACCTCGCAACGGGAGCGACCGAGACCAGAGACCCCAGAAATGGGACAGACCACGTTACGGTGGACGATATCCAGCGTATTCCTGGTTACCCGCAGGGTCGATAGGTATACAGGGCAAGAAACGAACACAGCGGTGAACCGGCGAGACCCGGTAGCGACCCTTTCGCCGGCGCACTCGCGGGCGGGCGCCCGCCCACACGGTCGGCCCCGATCCGCACTCCCGTGCTCCACACCGAGAAGACTCGTACTCGCGTAGAGCGGGGAGTCGCGGTTCCGCCGGGAGTCCGCAGTGGGACTTCCGCCGAATCGACGCGGGGCGGACCGCCGGCGTTCAGTTACGGATCAAGGTGATCGGCAGGCCGTCCTTGGGGAACGGGAGCGAGTGATAGTCCATCGGCGGTACGTAGCCGGGATCCACGGTCCAGTGGTACTCACGCAGCAACCGGTGCATGATCGCCTTGATCTCCAGGCCACCGAAATACATTCCGATGCATTTGTGCACACCGCCGCCGAACGGCTCCCAGGCGAACCGGTGCGATTTGTCCTCCCGGCGTCCGGGGCCGAACCGGTCGGGGTCGAACGCCAGAGGGTCGGTCCAGTAGTCCTCCATGAGATGGGTGAACTGGATACCCACGATGACGTCGGTACCGGCGGGGATCCGCACGCCCTGGACCACGGTGTCCTTCACCGCGTACCGGACCAGCACTGGGACCGGGGCCCGCAGCCGCAGCGCCTCCCGCATCACCAGATCGATGGAGACCAGACCCTCCAGTTCGGTGATCGACGGTGCCGGGCCCAGGGCGAGCGCCTCCGCGCGGCAGCGCTCCTGCCAGTCCGGGTGCTGCCCCAGGTACTGCAGGATCGTCGAAGTGGTGATGGTGGAGGTGTCGTGGGCCGCCATCATCAGGAAGATCATATGGTTCACCACGTCGTCGTCGCTGAACCGCGCACCGTCCTCATCCTCGACGTGACAGAGCACCGAGAAGATATCGTCGGTCTGCTCAGCGCGTTTGGCGGGCAGATAATGCCGGAGGAAGTCTTCGAGCACGCGGCGACCGCGGTAGGCCCGGCCCCACCGGGTGAACGGCGCGTTGACGCGGACGATCCCGGCCGCCGCCTGCACACAGGCGATGAACGCCTTGTTGATCCGGTCCATCTCGTCGCGGCCGGTGTCCTGCACACCACCCATGAAGAGGTCCGCGGCGATATCGAGGGTGAGTTGCTTGAGTTTCCAGTACGACGGAAACTCCTGACCCTCCGCCCAGCCTGCCACGCCCTGCGCTACGGCGGGGTGCAGCCGCTGGGTGTAGGCGGTCAGGCGCGGCCGGGTGAATGCTTCCTGCATGATCCGCCGGTGTCCCATGTGCTCTTCGAAGTCGATGAGCATGAGACCACGGTTGAAAAAGGGTCCGACGAGTTCGGACCAGGCCGGTTCGTTGGCGAAAGCCTTGTCCTTGTTCTGCAGTGCCGCGCCACAGGCATCGGGCCCCAGCAGCATCACCGCGTTCTTGCCGAGCGCGCGGAACGGAGCCACCGGCCCGTAGCGCTCCCAGCGGCCGCGGCACAGCGCGACCGGATCCTTCGCGTATTCCAGGACCTGCCCGAGCAGGGGCAACCCCCGGTCGTCCCGGTGCTGGACCGGTATCGGCCGCGGCTCCACCGTCCCCGTCGCAACCGCTTCTTCGCGTGGTTCCAGTGCTTCGGCCTTCATCGCTCACCTCGTGCTCATGTGGCAGTGATCACGTCAAGACTGATTCAGGAAGAGCGTCCTGTCAACCTTGGTCACGAAAGCCCTGTGGCATGCTGGGAGCGTGGCCGTGCAATCGGGGGTCTACCGGGGCGTCAGCGCGGCCGAGCGCGCCGCCGAACGCCGCGCCCGCCTCCTCGAAGCGGGCCTCACGGTATGGGCGAACCCGGACACCCGGACCACGATGACCGCCGTCTGCGCCGAGGCCGGACTCAGCGAGCGCTACTTCTACGAGAGCTTCTCCGGGCTGGACGCGCTGCTCGAGGCGGTGATGGACCGGATCGCGGCCGAGATCGAGGAGACCAGCCGGCAGGCAGCCGAACACGCCGGAGAAGATCCGGCGGCACGGGCTCAGGCGTCGATCCGCGCATTCGTCCGATTACTCCTCGACGATCCGCGCAAGGGAAGGGTCGCCATCGTGGAGTCCGTCGCGATACCGGAACTGCGCCGGCGCCGGACCGAACTCCTGCGTCACCTCGCCCACCAGTCGGCACTGGAGGCCCGCGAATTCTTCGGCCCCCGCGACCGCAGCGAGAACGCCGATGAAACCGCCGGGCTGCTGTTCGTGGGCGGTATGGCCGAACTCGTCACCGCCTGGCTGGACGGCACCCTGCGAGCCTCTGCCGACGAGATCGTCGAGGCGGCGTCCCGCGCCCTGGTCGGCCTCTACCGCTGACCGCCCACGGCACCGCAACCCGGCAAGCTCAGGCCGCGGCGGGCCGCTGATCGATCGCACGGATGGAGCTGCGAGTAGTGCGGTACGGCAGCACGAACAGATACAGCCCGGAGAACAAAAGCAGGGCGAGCGGGATCAGCGGCAAGTAGGACACCCAGAGGACCGGATCCGGGAGTGACAGTGCGGCGAAGGTCGCGAGCACCGTCACCGTGAAGGCGGCAGCCGCCCAGCGGTGCATCCGCCGAACCCGCGGGGCCGGACCGGCCTGCGGCGTCGCGATCCGCCGTGTGACGACTGCGGACCGTCTACCCGTGACGAAGTGCCGGACATAGAGGTAGAGACCGGAGAACAGCAGGACGGCGAGCGGCGGCAACGGCAGGTACGACACCCACTCCGGACCCTGTAGCGCCAGTACCGCGACCGTGACCACCACGGTCGCGGTGAACAGCAGCGCCAACACCCGGTGCGCCTGCCGGACTCGCCTGCTCCAGTTCATCGCGTCCTCCTCGGACCAGTTCGTATCCCCGGCGACCTACCGGGCGAATGTCGATGCCGATGACGCTAACGGCGGCTATGTGACCAGCGCTTCTCGATTTCTGATCACTTCGCGGGCGCTATCCGGCCGGGACCGCGCCGTCCAGTTGCGCGGCGACGAGTGCCTCGAGCTGGTCGCGGCCGGCGGTACCGAGCGCACCGCCCAGTGCCGCCGCCAATCGATCGAACGGATCCTCCAGCGGCAGCGCCTCCAGAGCCGCCGCGAGCTCCGGGATCGTCCACAGCGCGTCCTTGTCGACCTGCTCGCCGCGCTGCCACCCGTGGTTCACCGCGATCGAACCGCCCCGCACCGAGAGCACCTGGCCGGTCAGCGGACAGTCGGCGCCGACGAGGTAGGCGACCACCGGAGCCAGGGTCGCGGGATCCTTCGGGTCGAACGCGTCCGCCAACGGCACTTCGTCCATTGTCGGCACCGATTCGGTGAGCCGAGTGCGCACCATGGACGGGCTGACACAGTTGACCCGCACGCCGAGTCGCCGCAGCTCCAGGGCGTGCACCGTGGTCATCGCGGCGACTCCGGCATTGGCCGCCGCGTAGTTGGTCTGGGTGGGAAGCGGATTGAGTAGGCCGGAACCCGACGAGGTGTTGACCAGCGACCGATCGAGGCGTTCACCGGCGGCGAACCGATCACGCCAGTAGGCCGCCGCATGCCGGCTCACAGCGAAAGTTCCCTTCAGCTTCACGCCGACCACTTCGTCGAATTCGTGCTCGGCGAGCCGGTCCAGCGGCCGGTTGGCCTCGATCGCCGCGTTGTTCACCACGGCGTGCAGATCGCCGAATTCGTCCACCGCGCGGGCGATCATGGCTTCGGCGGCGGCCCAGTCGCACACACTTCCGGTATCGGCGACCGCGTTGCCGCCGCGTGCGCGGATCTCCGCGACGACGGCGGCCGCCACCGACTCGTCACCACCCGACCCGTCGATATCCACCCCGGGATCGTTGACCACGACATTGGCACCCGCCCGGGCCAGATACAGGGCCTCGGCCCGTCCGATCCCGCGCCCCGCGCCGGTCACCAGTACGGTCCGGCCGCTCAACTCACTCATCGATTCTCCTTCGTCGGCGCCGGTTCACGACCGGCTTATCTGCACTAGTGTAATAGTGCACTAGTGCAGATTCCTTCGGCAAGGGCTAGTCTGCTCGGATGGGCGAGACGACAGGGCTGCGGGACCGGAAGCGCGCGGAAACCCGGGCGGCCATCATCAGGGCCGCCACGGATCTGTTCCTCGACCGCGGTTTCACCGCGACCTCGGCGACCGATATCGCGAACGCGGCCGGTGTCTCCCGGAGGACTTTCTTCCTCTACTTCCCCGCCAAGGAAGATGTCCTCTTCCACCACCTCGAAGCACATATACAGTCCGCGGTGGGCACCCTCGACCGGCTGGGATCCGGCGCCACCCCGTGGGATTCGGTACAGGCCGCGGCACTGGCACTGGTCGACGCCTTCGATACGGCGACCGACCGCTCCGACGAACTGGCCGATGTGCGTGCCGACGTAGTGCGTAGTGCGCGCGGCATCCCCGGATCCCTCATGCTGCGGCTGCAATCCGCGTACACCAGGCTGCTCGAATCCCTTCGGGAACGGTTCGCCGACCCGGCGCTGTGGCCGGTGCTGGCGACACATCTCGGTGCCTGTCTGGGCGCGGCGGTCGCCGCCGCCGTCTCCACGCCACCGGCCGAGCGCGCCACCGCGATGCGCGCCGCGATCCGCCGCGCCGGAGCCGGTTTCGCCGAATGAGACCCCCGGGCCGAACCCGGTGCGACGATCAGCGGCGGTCGAGGATCACCCGGGACAGCGTGTCGAGCGCGTAGCCGATCACTCCGATCACCACGATCACCGCCATCACCTGGTCGTAGGCGAGCTGGTCGCGGGCATTGAGGATCTGATAGCCGAGACCGGAACGCACGCCCAGCATCTCCGCCGGGACCAGAACCACCCAGGCGATACCCAGACCGATCCGGATGCCCGTCTGCACCTGCGCGCGGACCGCGGGCAGGATCACCGCCGAGAGCCGCTCCCGCCGGGACGCCCCGAACGAACGCGCGACCAGCAGCAGCCCGGGATCGATCGCCCGGACCCCCGCCGCCGTATTCAGCACGATCGGCCAGACCGATGCCGCCGCGACGAGGAAGATCACCGGCTGATTCCCGATACCGAACAGCGCGACCGCGATCGGCGCCCAGGACAGGGGCGAGATCATCCGCAGGAACTGCACCACCGGGGCCACCGCCTCTTCGGTGGCGGCGTGCAGGCCGAGCAGCAGTCCGAGCGGGATACCGACGGTCACCGCGATCAGTAGTCCCACCAGCAGGCGCCACATGCTGACCGCGATATCCGGAAGCAGCACACCCCGGTCGAACAGTTCCCCGGCCGCGCCGGGCACATGCTGTGGTCCGAACTCGCGCAGCAGCGATTCGGGTCCGGCCACCAGGTCGGTGAGTACCCACCACACCAGCAGGGCGGCGGCGACCGCGGCGAGGCGGGGCAGCCAGGCAGCCGTACGGGGCCGGGTGTCGACGGTGTTCACGATGGGTCGATCTCCTCGATGCGGGTGAGCCGGTCGGGTAGGCCGAAGGCGGCCGGACCGCCCGCGCGGGCGAGCGCGGCACGAACGAAACGGTCGTCGACGAGTGCGTCGTGTACCCGGTCCGGGTCCAGGGCGGCCAGGAAGCGGGTATCGCCGTCGACGACGGTGTCGTGCATGGCTGCCACCAGCGCGGTGGTGAAACTCGGAAAGGGGAAGGGCTGGAATCCGATCCGCTGCGGCTGCCAGTCAGGGTGGCGGACCGGGAGCGCATCGGGATAGGTCAGCGCCTTGGTGATGGCCGGCAACGGCTGCGGCAGGTAGGCCCCCGCGAGCTGTTTCGCGGCGGCCGGACGGTCGGCACCGATGCGCAGCTGCGCTGCCACGATCGCGTCGGCGACCGCCTGCGCGGCCGCGGGGCGCCGGTCCAGCAGGTCCTGGTGCACCACCAGCGCGCAGCAGGCGTGATCACGCCACAGGTCGCCGAGGAATCGGTGGATCCGGCCGACACCGCGCAATTCGGCGACGGCATTGAACGGGTCGGCCACGGTGAAGGCGCTGATCGACCCGTTGGCCAGCGCCGGGACCATATCCGAAGGGCTCATCACGACCAGTTCCACCGTGCCCGCCGAACGTGCGGCCGCCCCACGGATCACCGGGCGTAATCCGTTCGCGCGCAGCAACTGCTGGATCACGATGTTGTGGATGGACCACCAGAACGGGATCGCGACCTGGGTCCCGGCCAGCTGCCCGAGTTCGGTGATCCCGGGCGCGACCGTCAGTGCGGAACCGTTGGTGTGGTTCCACCCCAGCACCCGCGCCGGAGCACCGAGACCGAACCGCAGCTGTACCGCCATCGGCATCAGCAAGTGCACGATATCGACCTGCCGGGTGAGGAATGCTTCGGCCAGTGCCGCCCAACTGCGGAACAGCACCGGTTCGGCAAGGTCGGCTGCCGCGGCACTGCGGTCGGCGACGAGCAGCGGCGCGGCATCGGTGATCGGCAGATAGCCGATCCGGAGTCGCTCACCGCCGGTGCCGCGCTGCCGGGCCGCCGCCCGGCCCAGGTCGGCCAGGCCGGCGAGACCCCCCGCCGCGACGAGCCCGGCACAACCACAGAGCAAGCCGCGCCGCGTGATCGATGAAGTGCTCACAATGTCACCGCCGAATCCCGGTATCGGTCGATGATCCGCTGCCGCAATCGTTCCCGCTCGTCCGCAGCACCGAGCTCGCGGAACTCCTCGCGGACCGTACCGCCCGATCCGATGAGAACGATCCGGTCGCCGAGGCGGAGAGCTTCGTCGATATCGTGAGTGACCAGCACCGTGGTGCAGCCGATCTCCCGGACCAGATCGGCCAGCCAGTCCTGGAGGTCGGCGCGGACCGCCGGATCGAGCGCGCTGAACGGTTCGTCCAGCAGCAGCAGTCGCGGCCGCACCGCCACCGCGCGGATCACCGCGACGCGCTGCGCTTGGCCGCCGGAGAGCTGATCGGGCCGCTGGTCGGCGAGACCGGCCAGGCCGAACCGGTCGAGAAGCCCATCCACGTGGTCCGGGTCGAAGCCGGCCCGGTGCCGGGCGAACCGGCCACCGAACCGGACGTTGTCCCGCACGGTGAGCCAGGGCATCAACAGTGGTTGCTGGAAGACCATACCCGTGGCCGGGTTCCCGGTTTCTCCCGTACCCCAGCTGATCTCACCGCGGTCGAGCCGGTCCAGTCCGGCCACTACGCGCAGCAATGTCGATTTACCGCTACCGCTGGCGCCGAGCACCACGAGCAATTCCTCCGCGCCGATCCGCAGATCGACTCCGTCGAGCACCGGATCGTGGCGGCCCGGATAGGTTTTGCGGGCACCCACTAGTCGTACTGCGACAGTTCCCACCGCAATTGGCCTTCCGAAGGAGATTGGACAGGGAGGAAGGCGGCTTCCCGGAACCGCCGGTTGGTATCGCAGTGCAGGGCGTAGCCCGCGCCACCGCGCAGGGTGGATTCCAAGCGGGTCGCGTCGACCGCGGTACACGCCGCGTCCAGGCGCAGGCGGATGAGGTCGGCGGGCGGAGTGGCGTGCGCGTCGGCAGTGTATTCGCGCAGACGCTGCCGCGCCGACGAGTGCCGTTCGTCGAGAGCCCGGTACTCGTCCCGGAATTGGGCGCCGAGTCCGTCCAGCCGGGCCCCCGCCTCGCGGACCGATGTCCCGGCGACACCGGTACAGAACGCGGTCTGCAACAGCAGGAACACCGGCCGGATCGTCGCGCAGAAGGCCGGAAGATCGGCGGTGACCAGTTGGTCGTCCCGCACCTCGACCCGGTCGAAGGCCAACGCGGTGGAGGCCGTCGCACCCAGCGCCAGCAGCTCGGGCGCCGAGCGTATCTCCACACCGTCGGCATCGGCGCGGACCACCCCGACCCGACCCTGCCCGTCCCCACCCTGGAACGGGAACACGATCAGCGAGTCCCGGAAGACATTGGAGGCCCAGGCGATAGGGCCGGAGACCCGGCCGTCGTCCGCCTCGTCGGCGTGCAGTGGCAGTTCGCCCAGACCCGCCAGGTGTTTGAGCGCCGCCGCCATCGCGGTGACACCGACCTGTCGGCCGGAGGCCAGTTCGTCGAGATACCGTTCGCGCACCGAACCGGTGGCGCGCCGGACGTATTCGAGAGCCATCCGCTGGGCCCACAGCGAGAATCCGGCCGCGAGACTCTCGGCCGCGACCTCTTCGATGACACCGGCGATCTCCCGGATATCGGAACCACCGAGCCCGGCCGCGAGCAGACCGCGCCCACCGACCTCGGCGATATCGGCGCGGGTGTCGGTAAGCCCCCGATCGAGATCGGCGGCGCGGCCGCGGACGAATTCGCCGACTGTACGACCGGTGACGGTGGCGGTCATATCCGCGGATCCGCCAATTCGTGCAGGCGGTCCACCGGCGTGTTCACCGCGTCGCGGGCGCGGCGCACCGCGGCCGCGTCGGGCGCGTCGTAGAAGCACAGGCATTTGGCCGTGTCCTCACGGACGTAGGTGCGCAGGAAGCTCACCTCGGGCACATCGGCGTATTTGGGAGCGTTGGCCTTCTTCCGGGCCAGATAGGTGTCCATATCGATTTCGGCGGGAATATCCCATTCGACGAGATATCCGGCGCCGGGCCGCGCGGCCTTGATCGCGTCCAGATCGGCGCCGACCAAGCGGACTTCGTGTGGACCGTCGACGGTCGCGGCGAGCAGATCCGGTGCCGGGAGCGCGGGAGCGCGACAGTCCGCGAATTCGACGATCGCGAAAATCCGGGCCGCACCGGCGGTGACCTGGGCTTCGATCAGTACTCCACCTTCTTTTTCCGCTCGCGCGCCGAATTCCTCGATGGTGCGGGCGGCAGCGCCGGTGGGCACGACTTCGTACAGGTAAAGGGACATGGGCAGCCGCCTTCCAAGGGGTGTGATCTGCGAGAGTGCGCGGCCGCGACGGCGGCCGGGAGTACGCGAACGGATCGCTACGCGGTACGCGGAGCCGGATCAGCGCCGGTGACGACAGGCAGCATTGGCCACGCGCACGAGGTCCACGTGCAGGCGGCGAGTGAGGTTGCTGCGGGTCACGGATACAGACTATCCATAGATAGAACGATCTGTCTATATCGAGAACTGGTTATGGTGGACACGTGGCCACAACAACGGAGTCCGCGGCACCGGCATCCGCCGAGCGGCGCGGCAAACCGGCGCCGGCGCAGCGCCTGCTCGATACCGCGACCACCCTGTTCGCCCGGCACGGTATCCGCGCGATCGGTATCGACCGGATCCTGGCCGAATCCGGAGTGGCCAGGGCCAGCCTGTATTCCAGCTACGGCTCCAAGGACGCGCTGGTCATCGCCTACCTCGAACACCTGGACGGCCGCGACCGCGCCCGCTGGAACGAAGCCACCGCCGAGATCTCCGATCCGGCCGATCGGATCCTCACCTTCTTCGACCTCGCGCTCGAGTCCGCGCCGGATCGCGGTTTCCGTGGCTGCCAATACGCCAATGCCGCCACCGAATTCCCGGACGAGGCGCTCGCGCCCGTGGTCGCCCATCGCCACTGGATGCTCGACACCCTTACCGAACTGCTCCGAGCCCGCCGCGCCGCCGACGCCGCCGGCCTCGCCCGCCGCATCCAATTGATCTACGACGGCGCCCTGGCCGGCTCTAAACTCGAGCACACGGTGGAACCACTACACCTCGGCCGCGCACTGGCCGCCGGGCTCATCCCGCCCGCCTGACCGCAGGCGGGATTCCGGGTCGCCACCCACCTCCGGGCGGTCCGTTCACGCACCCCACGGCGCCGAACCGCGGATCACATCACCTCCGGGTGACCGGCTGCGCCGGGAACCACGGTGTAAATCGCGGGTTACAAATGCTGCTCACGATTGTCCGGCGCGATTCGCCGCCCTAGGCTTCTACCACGTAGTAGATAACGTTTCTATCAGGTGGGAAAATGGTCAGTAGCATCCCCGCGTTGCTCGCCTCGCACATCCGGCCGGACAACAGCGCTCCCGCGCAGCGTTTCACCTCGTCGGGGCACTGGGTGCAGCGCAGCTACGCCGAACTGTGGTACCTGATCGGGTCGACAGCCGCGGCACTTCGCGCACTCGGTGTCCGGCACGGCGACCGGGTTGCGGTGCAGTTGCGGACCCGGGCCGATTGGTCGGTGATCGATCTCGCCGCGGCGACACTCGGCGCGCCGCTCGTACCGATATATCCCACGAGCGCTCCCGCCCAGGTACTCGATATCGTCGAGCGCACCAGACCTGTTCTGCTCATCGTGGACGCGTTGCACATCGTGCCCGGGCTGGACGCCGGAGGCCCGGCCGTCGTACGTGTCGGCGCCGAGGACGGCGACCTCGGTGAGTTGGCGGCTGGCGACGACACCGGTGCCGCAGCCACCCCCACCGTCGGGCCGCACGACCTGTACTCCATCTCGTTCACCTCGGGATCGGCCGGGAAGTCCAAGGGGTGCCTGCTCACCCACGGCAATTTCGCGGCGGTGGTCACCATGGCGGTAGCCGCCGAAACCCATCCCGAATACGGACTCGCGCACCGGGATATCGCGTTCGTCTTCCTTCCCCTGGCACACGCCTCGGCGCGGCTACAGCAGTTGACCACCTTCGCTGCGGGTGGCGAACTCGTCTACGGCCACGGCGACACCGCGCGGATCCTCGAGCAGATAGCCCAGACCGGACCGACCTACGTTCCCGGAATGCCGCGGCTGTTCGAGAGCGCATACCTCCGGGCGAACCGTGATCCGCTGGTACTGCGCGCGATGTTCGGTGATCGGCTGATATACGCCCTCACCGGCGGTGCGCCGATCGCACCGGAACTGCTCGCGGCCTATGCGGCCGCGGGCATCCCACTGGTCGAGGGCTACGGATCCACCGAGACCTCGACCGCCCTGACCATCGCCACACCGCATGCGAACCGTCCGGGCACGGTAGGCCGCGCGCTGCCCGGGGTAGAACTCCGGATCGCCGGCGACGGCGAGATCCTGGCGCGCGGGCCGAATATGTTCGCGGGATATCTCGACGACCCGGAAGCGACCGCGCAGGCACTGCGCGACGACTGGTTCCACACCGGTGACCTCGGCCATCTGGATTCCGACGGCTACCTCACGGTGACTGGGCGGAAGAAGAACCTCATCATCACCTCCACCGGGAAGAACGTCGCGCCCGAATACGCCGAGAACATCTTCCGGCAGACCTGTCGCCTCGACGGTGTCGTCGTGGCAGGCGACAACCGGCCGTATCTCATCGCACTGGTCCTCGCGGGCGGGCATACCGTCGACGACGACGAGCTCGCGTCCGCCGCGCGGCTGATCAATTCCGCGGTGTCACCGCCGGAGCGCATTCGCAAGATCGCGGTGGTCGACCGAGCACTGTCGCGGGCCGATGGCGAACTCACCGAGAGCGGAAAGACCGTACGGCCCACCGTCCTGGCCCATCTGCGCGGCGTGGTCGACGACATCTACCAGGGCACCGCGCCCGACTCCGTCCGCGTGATCGAGATCGTCCGGCGGCCGCTGCGCCACGCGAGCTGAAGTCCCCGGCTCCATATTCCGCCGGAAACGCATTCCCGCCCTACAGAGGAGAACGATGAAGAAGCTCTTACGTGGTCGCCTCGGCGCGTTACTCGCCGCCGCGGTCACGGTGTCGATGCTCACCGCGTGCGCGTCCGGACTCGACAGTCCCGGTAGCGGGGCCGCACCTTTCGTCCCGCCCGCCGCGGCGGCCGCGCCGGGCGAGACGATCCCGGAGGCCACGGTGAAAGCGGGATTCTCCCCCTACGGTGACGAATTGCTCGGGATCGCCGGAGTCACCCGGGGCTATTTCGACCAGGTCGGCATCTCCATCGACCCGGCGCCGCACGGCGCGCAGACCGATCTGATCGGATCGCTGACACCGCTGATCAACCAGCAGATCGAAGTGGGTTCCGGATACCTCTCGGCCATTCCGCCGCAGCTCGACAATGTGGACGATGTCGTGGGATTCGGTATCAGCGATGTGTTCTACGGCTACCGGATTCTCGCTCCGGCAGGCAAATACAAAACCCTCGACCAGATCATGAAATCGGGCCACTCCTATGAGGAGGCGGTATCGATCGTGCTGGACCAGGTGAAGGGCCACGACGTCATCCTGCGGCAGGGTGTGGCTCCTACTTTCTACAACCTCATCACCGGCACCGCGGGCGGCTCCATGACCGACTGGAACGTTCAATACCTCGGCAATCCCGATATCGTCCGGGCCGCCCAGTCCGGTCAGGCGGATTTCGTCTCGCCGACCGGGGCGGTCGAGATCGTCCGATTGCAGATGGACGGCTGGGAGCCGCTGATCGACCTGCGGCAGGTCATCGACAATATGCCGGCCGCGGATACCGTCTCGCTGCGTTCGACCTTCTCCGGCTATCTGACGACGACCGGCTACGCGGAGAAGAACTGGGACACTCTGCTGCGATTCACCAGCGTTGTGTACCGCCTGATCGACGATATGAAGGCCGATCCGGTGGGCACCGCGAAAGATTTCGTGGACTACGTCAACAGCTACACCGGGTCCGCGCTGACGGCCGAAGAGCTCGCCGCCACATTCGACGGCCTGTACGCCCTGCGTGATTTCGAATCCGCCGCCACCTTCTACGACAATGGTGACGACACGTTCAATTTCCAGAAGGTGGCGGGAGCGCAGATCGCCGAACTCGCCGCCCAGAAAGTCATCGGCGAGGGCCACCGCGCCGACCAGTTCAGTATCGCCGGCCATATCTATCACGCCCTCGCCGACTATCGCGCGAAAGCCGATACCGCCCTGGCCGCCGCACCGGACAGCGAGCTGACACGGGCGGCGAAAGCACAGTACGACGCGCGTAACTATCTCGACGCCTATCGCATGGCCGCCGCCGCGAACGATGCGTCATGACGACCACCTACCACGCCGCAGCGCCTCTGGACGCCACGGGCACATCCGGTTCCGTGGGTCGCCCCCGGCCACCGGATCGCGCCCGCCGCGGACGACAGCTGGGCAGCGCACTCGGCTGGCGGGCGCTGGGGGTGGTCGTATTCCTCGCCGGCTGGCATCTCATCGCACTGGGGGTCGCTTCCCGCGCGATCCTGCCGGGGCCGCTGGAGGTGTGGATCGATTTCACGAGCAGTTTCGCCGACGACCCCGGTCTGCGATACCTCGGTGTGCGATCACCCGGCGTGGCGATCAACCTCGTCTGGACGGTCGGCCTGGCCGTGGTGGCCTGGGCGGCCGGAAGCGTTCTCGGCGCGGCCGCGGGATTGCTCAGTTCCCGGATCCAATGGATCCGTAACGCCTGCGAACCGTTGTTCTTCGTCTTCGGCGCGGTCCCGGCACTGGTTCTGGCACCGTTCTTCCTGGTCTGGTTCGGGCAGGGGCATCTGAACAAGATGCTGCTGGTCGGCTTCTACTGTTTCGTATCGGTCGGCCTGGTCGCGCAATCCGCCGCGGCGGCGCTCCCGCCGTCGTCCGAGGAGTACGCGGCGACCCAGGGATTGAACACGCGCGCTCGGTTCCTCTACGTCCTCGTGCCGGGCACCCTGCCTTCGGTGCTGTCGGGGCTGCGTATCGCCTTGGCCACCGCCATCGCGGTTCAGGCGACCGTGGAACTGCTCGGCTCGCAGATCGGAATCGGCCGCCTCATCGCGCTACGTGCCGGGCAGGGCGATGTTTCCGGTGTTCTCGGGCTATCGATCGCCCTGGGTGTCGTGGCGATCGTCTTGGACCTCGTATTGCGCCGGGGTATTCGGGTCCTCACCCGCTGGCAGTGACGACAGGAGTGGAAAACACGATGACGACAGAACCGATCGCCACCGGCGGCACCCGCCTGGACCTGGCATTCGATATCACCGATCTCACGGTGCGCTTCGGGAAAGGCGCCGCGGCGGTGACGCCGCTGCAGAAACTTTCCCTCGAAGTCCCGGACGGCCAATTCCTGTGCATTCTGGGGCCTTCGGGCCAGGGAAAGAGCACACTGCTGCGGTGTATGGCCGGGCTCCAGGAGGCGACCTCGGGATCGATGAGGGCGGCCGGGCGCGAGGTCACCGGGCCCACCGCGAATCTGGGAATGGTGTTCCAGCAGGACGCGATTCCGCAGTGGCTGCGGGTGCGCGACAACATTTCCTTCGGGCCGCGGATGCGTAAGGTCCCCGCGCACGAATGGAAGCCGCGTGTCGAGCATTTCATCTCGGCGGTGGGCCTGTCCGGCCGGGAGAACGCCTGGCCGAAAGAGCTGTCCGGCGGGATGCGGAAGCGCGTCGCCATCGGCGCGGTCTTCGCCAACGATCCCGATATCCTGCTCATGGACGAGCCGTTCGGCTCACTCGACTATTTCACCAGGGCGACATTGCACGCCACGCTGCTGAAGCTGTGGGCCGAGACGCGCAAGACCATTGTCTTCGTCACCCACGATGTGGACGAAGCGCTGCTGCTCGCCGATCGGATCGTGGTGGTCACCGACGGAAAGATCGGCGCGGATATCGAGTTGCCGTTCGCGCGCCCCCGCGACGACGGACTCCGGATGGACCCCGAGGCCGATACGATCCGGCGCGGGCTGCTCGAGGTGCTGCGGGCGCCGGCGAGGATGCAGTCGTGACGGCGGCGGGCGCAACGCGCGGACCGGCGGCGACCCGGCGTCCGAAACTGGTGCTGCGCACCCGGGCCAGCGGATACAGCATCCTCGTCGGACTAGTGGTCGGGCTGGCGGTCTGGGAGGTGGCGGCCCGGGTGATGGCGGCGGCGAACGACCAGGCCGATCGGGTGCTGCCTTCGCTGGTGACCATCGCGCGCGAGGGTTTCACCGGGCTCGGCCACTACTACTCGGGCGGGCTGGGCGTCTCCGCGGTGGGCGACGGTGATGCCGTCTCCGCCGCGGCCGCCCTGGTCTACAACGGACTGATCACCACCGGACGGGTGGCCGCCGGACTTGTGCTCGCTGTCGCGGTCGGCATGGCCCTGGGCCTGCTGGTCGCGGCGGTGCGTCCGGTCCGGCTCGGGGTATCCGGTGTGGCCGAGTTGATGCGTATGCTGCCCGCGCTCGCGATGGCGCCCCTGTTCACGCTGTGGTTCGGTGCGACCTCGACGGCCAGTGTGGTGTTCATCGTCTTCGCCGCCGCGTTCATCGTGCTGATCGCCGTGGTCAACGCGGTGGCGAATCTGGCGCCGGAACTCACCGAGTTTCCGCGGACACTGGGTCTGTCGAACCGGTCGCTGTACTGCCGGGTGGTACTTCCCGCGATCCTGCCCGAACTACGCGGGCCGCTGATGTTCGCCGGGCTCGTCGCCTGGACGAGTGTGCTGGCCTCGGAGATGTACGGTCTGCAATCGGGTCTGGGATGGATGCTCAGCGATACGCTGCGCTTCTCCCGGATCGACCGGATGTTCGTCGTCGCGGTGGTGTTCTCGGTGCTCGCGCTGGCGACGATGAAACTCGTCGCGGTGCTCGTCGGCCGGGTCACGAGGTGGAGTCCCTGATCCGGCCACCCGGGCGGGCGCGGCCGGATATCGCACCTGCCCGGGTTCACCGGATCAGAACAGCGCCGCGCTGAGCGGCAGCCGGACACCGATCGCCGCCGCCGTCTCGCGCAATTCGGGCAGCCAGCCGAGCATGCGGTCCTGGGAAACACGGAACACCGGTGCGGAGATACACAGCGCCGCAATGGTTTCCGCTCGCCCGTTGCGCACCGGAACCGCGATCGCCCGGACACCGGGGTCGAACTCCTCGTTCGCGGTGGCGAAATCGTCCGAGCGCACCCTGTCCAGCTCCGCGGTCAACCGCGCCCGGTCGGTCACCGTGTTCGCGGTCCACGCGTCCAGGGCGACTTCGTCGAGAACCGATGCCAGACGTTCGGGATCGAGTTGGCCGAGCAGAACCTTGCCGGTCGAGGTCGCGTACAGCGGTTCGCTCTCGCCGACCGATCCGCGGATACCGACCGCGTGCTCGGTACCGATCTTCTCGATGAACAGCGCCCGGCTGTTGCTCAGCACCGAGAGCTGGACCGTCTCGCCCGTCCGGCGACTCAGTTCCCGCATGAGCGGCCGGGCGGTTTCGGCGACGGAGAGCACGCCGGAGACCTTGGTGGCCAGTTCGAAGACACGGACACCGAGACGGTAGGTCTTGTCCGACGGATCGAAACTGACGAATCCGCGTTCTGCCATCGTGTGCAGGAGCCGGTGCACCGTACTGACGGCCAGCGTCGTCGCGCGGGCGATATCGGTGGCCGTCGCGCCGCGCGGATGGTCGCCCAGGGTCTGGAGCAGGACGAGCCCCTTCGACAGCATTCCCTGTGATTCGGCGGGTGCCATGTTCCTCCTCGTGCTCGATGTCCCGATAGCGGGGACGGTTTCCGAGCTGGTTGTTCTGCAGCGAAGCCAGGCGTTCGTTCAGTGGAAAAGTATTCCGCAGTACAAGAACTTATGACACCGGAACCACTTCTTCCAGTTGACCGGCAGCAAACCCGACGCCTAATCTATTTCCATAGTACAGATTCTCTTTCCATCAGATGGAATCTCAACAGCTCGGACGAAGGGTACGACGTGAAGCGCATCGGTATCGACGCGGGCGGAACATTCACCGACGCGGTTCTCTGGGACGAGGAAACGGGCCTCGTCAGCAGCGCCAAAGTGAGCTCCCGCAGCGGCGATCCCGCGGCAGCGGTCCTCGCCGCCGCGGCCCGGGTGGTCGAACTGGCCCCGGAGAGGGAGCGCGATGATATCCGGGACCTCGTGCACGGCACGACCATCGGGACGAATCTGAGCCTGGAGCGCAACGGCCCACGTATCGCCCTGCTCACCACGCACGGCTTTCGCGATGTCCTCGAGATCGGCCGGCTCACCCGTCCCGCGCACAGCCTGTACGACCTGCTCGACACCGGCCCGGCCCCGCTCGTGGCCCGCCGGGATCGCTTCGAAGTAGCCGAACGCGTCGACCACACCGGCACAGTGGTCACCGCGCTCGACGAGGACGCCGTGCGCACCGCGATCCGCACGATCGCGGCGCGCGGAATCACCAGTGTCGCCGTCTGTTTCCTGTACTCGTACCTGAACGACACCCACGAGCGCCGCACCGCCGAGATCGTGCACGAGGTCGCACCAGATCTGGCGATCTCGCTGTCCTGCGACGTCATGCCCCAGGTACGGGAGTACGAACGAACATCGACCACCGTGCTCAACGCCTACCTCAAACCCGTCTGCGCGCCCTACCTCGCCGACCTCGGTACGCGGGTCGGGAGTTGGAGCCCGCGGATCCGGACCTGGATCATGCAGTCCAACGGCGGCGTGACCGCCCCCGACCGGGCCGCGCGGACGCCGGTCAACCTCCTGTTGTCGGGGCCGAGCGGTGGGGTCGTGGCCAGCCGGCTGATCTCCCGGCAGACCGGACTGCGCAACCTCATCACCGTCGATATGGGCGGCACCAGTTTCGACGTCTGCCTGGTCTCCGATCACGAGATCCCGCTGACGACGAACTCGTCCGCGCTGAATCTGCCCGTTCAGGTACCGACCGTCGATATCGAGACGATCGGTACCGGTGGCGGCAGTATCGCGCATATCGATTCCGGCGGGCAGTTCCTGGTCGGTCCGGCCAGCGCCGGGGCTCTTCCCGGACCCGCGGCCTACGGACGTGGGGGCGAGCAGCCCACGGTCACCGATGCCAATGTCGTACTCGGTATCCTCGCCGACGGCACGGTACTCGGCGACGATGTGGTGATCGATCGGGCCGCGGCGCTCACCGCGTGCGAACGACTCGGACGCGAACTCGGACTGTCCGGCATCGAGACCGCCCTGGGTATCCGGCGGATCAGCACGGCGGCCATGGCGGGCGCGGTGCGCGCGATGAGCGTCGGGAAGGGATACGATCCGCGCACCTTCGCGATGAACGCCTTCGGCGGCGCGGGGCCGATGCACGCCGCCGATATCGCGCGGGAACTCGCCATCCCCACCGTGGTCGTCCCGCCGGTCGCGGGGGTGCTCTCCGCCGTGGGCCTGGTCGTCTCCGATGTCGTGCACAATCACGCCGCGAGTTTCACCGGCCGGCTGGGCCCCGCGGTCGAAGCCCCACTCGCCGAGGTCTTCGCCGCGATGTCCCGGCGTGCCGCCGCGGATCTGGCCGCGGAGGGCGTGCCCGACCAGGGGCGCTCCCTGGTGCTCGAACTCGATCTGCACTACGCGGGCCAGAACACGGCGATCACCGTGCCGGTGGGAGACCCGGCCCGGCCCGGGTGGAACGCGGCGGTCGCCGAACGGTTCCATGCGATGCACGAGAAGGCCAACGGATTCCGGGTGGACAGCGAACCGATCGATATCGTCGTCGCCCGGGTCGCCGGAGTCGGCCTGCTCAGCGATGGCTCTCTACCGGCGCGCGATATCACGATGCCGACCGCGCCCGTACCCGCCGGCACACGGGACCTGATCGTCTCGGCGACAGAGACACTCGCGGTTCCCCGTTACCTGCGCGCGGAACTGCGCCCCGGCGACGTCTTCGACGACGCGGCCGTCGTCGATTCGGCCGATACGACCGTCGTCGTTCCCCCGGGATCGGTGGCACGCGTCGACGGCCACGGCAATCTCCTGATCGATCTGAAGGGCCAGCAATGACCACCACCCAGCAACCCACCCGGCTCGATCCGATCACCCTGTCGGTGCTCGATTCGGGTCTGCGCACCGCGGTGGCCGAGATGAAGGCCGTCGTACTGCGCACCGCGTACTCCAACCTGTGGCGGGAGGCCGGTGACCTCTCGTGCGGGCTGCTCGACCCCGGCGGCGATATCGTCGTGCAGGGTGTCGGCGATATCCCGATTCATCTCGCGAGCATGGCGATGTCGCTGCGCGGAATCCTGGACCGGATACCCGCCGAGACGATCCGCCCGGGCGATGTGCTCCTGCAGAACGATCCCTACCAGGGCAACAATCACATGCCGGACTTCTTCATGGCCAAGCCGATCCACTCCGAGAACCGGATCATCGGCTTCGCGGCGGTACGCGGCCACTATGTGGATATCGGCGGACCGACGCCCGGCAGCTACTACACCCTCGCCAGGGATATCCATGGTGAGGGATTGCGGATCCCGCCGGTGAAGCTCTACCGGGCGGGTGAACCCAATACCGAGATCTTCGACATCATCACGGCCAACGTCCGCAACCCGGCGGAACGGCTGGGCGATATGCGATCCCAGTACGCCGGATGCGTTGCCGCCGAGCGCCGGCTGCTCGACTACTGCGAGCGATACGGCACGGACGCGGTCGAATCGGCGATGGCCCAGGTCCTCGATATCAGCGAACAGCGGGCCCGGGCCGCGTTCACCGAGATCCCCGACGGCACCTACACATTCGAGGATGTCTGCGACGGCGACAGCTTCGACCCCGGACCGATCCTGATCAAGAGCACACTCACCGTGACGCACGACCAGGTGACGATCGATTTCACCGGTTCCGCCCCGCAATCGCGCGGCGGGATGAACAGCCCGCTCGGCGTGACACATTCGGCGACGCTGTTCGCGCTCAAGGCGATCGCCGAACCCACCAGCGCCTCGAACTCCGGATCCTATCGGCCGGTCACCATCGTGGCTCCGCACGGAACCATCGTCAATCCCGCCGAACCCGCGCCCGTCGTCTCGGGCAATCACGAGACATCCTCGCGGATCGCCGATGTGGTGCTGGGATGTCTGGCGCAAGCCGTACCCGCCCGGGTTCCGGCCGCGGGTACGGGCAGCGCCACCGTTCTGCTCGTCGGGCGGGAGAACACAGTCGACGACACCATCATGTACGAGGTACACGGGGCGGGTCAGGGGGGAAACGTCACCGCGGACGGATCACACGCCCGGCGCACCAGTATCGGCAACACCGGCAACACCCCCAACGAGCTGCTGGAGCGCGCGCATCCGGTACGCATCATCGGCTACGGGCTGACCGTGGACGGCGGTGGCGCCGGAGAACACCGCGGCGGTAACGGCATCACCCGCGAACTCGAGTTCACCGAGAACGTCACCGTCACCATCGTTTCGGACCGGGACGTCAGCGCCCCCTACGGGCTGTCCGGTGGCGCGGCGGGCGCCCGGGCACGATTCGTACTCACCGCGCCCGACGCGACGGTGACCGAACTGTCCAGTAAGACACCGCCGATCACTGTCCGCGCCGGATCGGTGCTGCGGGTCCAGTGCGCGGGCGCGGGCGGCTATGGTTCCCCGGCCGACCGCCCGCTGGCCGATATCCAGAGCGACCTCGACGACGGCTACATCACCGCTGCCGCGGCCGTCCGGGACTACGGGGTCGTGATCCGGGTGGATCCGGCACGGGCGGACGGCGAGCTCGTGGTCACCCGCCCCTGATATCCCGCCGCATCCGAGACCCTGCCGATACACCGGCAGGGCAGGTCGCGCGAAGAGAACTCGACGAAGGATATGAGCATGCACGGAATCGACGGCGGCCGTGATCGCGGCGGCAAGAACCTGATCCGGGCCGGCGGTAATTCCGGCACGACCCGTTCACCCGCGCTGGTAGGTGGCAGCGGGGTCCACCTCGAGTACTCGGACGGGACGGTCCTGCTCGACGCGTCGAATACCGGCGGGCCGCTCGGGCACGCGCATCCGGCGATGGTGGAGGCCGTCGTCGAAGCGGCCCGCTTCCCGGTGGCGACCGAGGGACAGCTGTGGGCCGAACGCGACGCGGCGGCCGACGAATTGGTCGATATCGCGTTCGCCGGAGAGACCGATTGGGTCGGTGGAGTGCGCTTCGGTCTCAGCGGTAGCGAGGTCAACGATATCGCGCTCTCGCTCGCGCAAGCCCTCACCGGGCGGGCACCGATCGTCGCCCGCGAACGCGCGTATCACGGGTTGGTCGGCCTCGCGCGCGATGTCACCCTGCAGCCGCAGTGGCACGGCGGCCTTTCCCTGATCGACGGTGGCGTGCGCGCGCCCGCGCGAACCACCGAGGTCAGAACCA
The DNA here is from genome assembly GCF_014645735.1 of Nocardia jinanensis. GTDB lineage: Bacteria > Actinomycetota > Actinomycetes > Mycobacteriales > Mycobacteriaceae > Nocardia > Nocardia jinanensis. The sequence goes on from NZ_BMMH01000013.1 coordinate 31,852, forward strand.
TCGCGGGACCCGACGGCGGCATCTGGCGGACCGCGGGCAGCACAGCACCGCGGCACCCGGACGAGCAGGAACTGGCGGCGGCTTTCCCGGGAGCCGCGGCGGTGATCATCGACTACACCCAGGGCGGGCGCTACTACGACGCGGAATACCAGGAGCGAGTGGCCGGCGCGGCGCGGGACGCCGATTGTCTGTGGATCGCCGACGAGGTGGTCACCGGGCTGGGCCGGTCGGGCAGCTGGTTCGCGTTCCAGGGCGCGTCCAGCCGGCCGGATCTGGTCACCATGGGGAAACCCCTCGCCGGGGGCGCCGCACCGGCCGGTGCGGTCGTGCTGTCGAAGCGGGTGCTCGACCTGCTACGGGCGGCGAAATGGCAGAACTACAGTACTTTTCGCGCGCATCCCACGATGATCCACGCCGTACGCGCCCATCTCCGGGTGGTGCGCGCGGAAGGACTGGTCGACCGGGCCACCGCGGGCGGGCGGCGGCTCGCGGCCGCGCTGATCGAACTCGCCGACCGGCATCGGTGTGTGGAGCGTATCGCCGGAAAGGGCCTGCACTGGACCGTGGAACTCCGTGGACCGGACTGGCACCGGTGGTTCTCCGATACCGGCACCCCCCAGCCGGCGGACCACGTGGTCGCCGCCGCCCGGTCCCACGGCGTCCAGATCGGGACCAGCGACGAGGCCGGATCCCTGTTCATCGCTCCTCCGCTGATCATCACCGACGCCGAGCTGGACCGGATCATCGAAGCACTCGACGCCGGTCTCACCGCGGCGGACGAACTCCTGTCCCGCGTAGTCGTCTGAACCGCGCCCGACGAACGAGAGCCTCGCACCGCGCCGCCGGTGCAGTGCGGGTTCGGCGTTCCGGTCCATCACCACCGCCCGGTCCGATACCGCGCGAGGCCGCCCCACCATGAAGGTCTCCGTCCCGATTCACTCGACCCTGACGCCGCCATGGCATATGGGGTGCAGATCCGGCGGCCGGGGCGGCAACAGCCGACGCGGCCGCCCGGGTAGCGCCGATTCCGGGCCGGACTATCGGCGCCGCCCCGGACCGTGTGCTTGGCTTGCGGATGTGAATTCGAAGCTGGCCCGGATCGGTGCCGATATGCTCGCCTGGTCGGCGACATTCGCCGGTGCCGCCGGGATCGGGCTGCACTTCAGCCGTTCGTCCGCGCGGTTGCTGGTCCTCGCGGCGTCCGGTGCGCCGTATCTGATGGGTTCCGCGCTCGTCGGCGCCGCCGTGTTCGCCGCCGGGCGGCGGTGGACCGGTGCCGGACTCGCGCTGTTGGTCACCGCGGCCGGGGTGGGGACGCAGCTGCCGCTGTACCGGTCCCACGGTGCTGAGGACAGCGGGCGCACGGTGACGGTGATGCAGGCCAACCTCCTGTTCGACGGAGCCGATCCGCTGGCACTGGTGGACGAGGTACGAGCACGGCGGGTCGATCTGCTGACCGTCGACGAACTCACCCCCGTCGCGGTCGAGGCGCTCGGCCGGGCCGGACTCGACGAGCTACTGCCGAATCGGTACCTCTCCCCCGGCCGAACCGCGGCCGGAACCGGAATCTGGAGCGGCTACCCGCTGTCGGACACCGTCGAATACGACGGGTACGTGCTGAATCAGCTCTCCGCGACGGCAACCGTCCCCGATATCGGACCGGTGATCGTATACGCGTTCCATCCGGTACCGCCGGTGTACGGCACCCAGGTATGGGCCGATGAGCTGTCGCGACTGGGCGAAATCCTCGAACGGTCGCCCGCGGACCGTCCGGTGATCGCCGGCGGCGATTTCAACGCGACCTACGATCACGCGCAATTCCGCGCATTGCTATCCGGCCGTTTCGGTGACGCGGCGGTACAGGCGGGCGCCGGGCATCTGGTCACCTACCCGACCGACAAGCGGTGGCCGCCACTGGTCGGAATCGATCACATCCTGGTCGCCGGTGGCCGCGCGGAGATGGTGGAGACGGTCGGCGTGCCCGGTGCGGACCACCGTGCCCTGGTGGCTCGAATCCGCCTCCCCACCGGCGACCGGTAGTGGTGGGCCCGCACCGACGAGATCCGGGACGGCAGCTCACTTCCGGCGGGTGATCTCCTGGGGCCACACCACGACTCGCAGTGTCCAGTCCAGTGCCGCCCGATGCACTGCCGTGAGCGGCACCGGCCAGCGGAACACGGTATCGGCCTCGCCGTGCTAGCGCCGCACAGCTCGGTCGATCAACTCACGCTGGCTCTTCGCGTCTCCGGTGACGAGGGCCTGTCCGAGGAGAGCGTCGAACTGGGTGCCGGTGGTATTGCTCATCGAGAATGTGGTGGTGTAGTAGTCGAGTCACTGGAACCCGCCCTTGTACTCCGTGGTCACGCAATGTAGGCGAGGGGCGGGCGGGTTCGGTCCGCAGAAGTGGAGGCTGTTCGATGACTACTCGCGCTGAGGTGTTCACCACCGCAGGTGAACTGGCGGATACGATCGCGTCCGGAGCTCCCGTGACGCTGCTCGATGTGCGCTGGCGGCTGGACCGTCCCGACGGCCGGGAGGACTACCGCGCCGGCCACCTGCCCGGCGCCGTCTATGTCGACCTCGACAGCGCGCTGTCCGATCACTCGGTAACCGGCCGCGGCCGCCATCCCCTACCCGATGGCGCGGCACTGCAACGGGATCTACGGTCCTGGGGCGTACGCGACGGCGTTCCGGTGGTGATCTACGACGACTGGAATCGCGCGGGTTCGTCGCGCGCCTGGTGGGTGCTCACCGCCGCCGGACTGCGCGATGTCCGCATACTCGACGGCGGCTTGGCGGCCTGGCGGGCGGTCGGCGGCGTCCTCGAGAACGGGGACGCGACCCCGGCTCCCGGCGACGTGACGGTCACCCGGCCCGATCTCTACGCCGGGGCCCTCGGAGTCGTGGCCGCCGAGGAGCTGTCCGATATCGTCGCGAACGGCACCCTCGTAGACGCCCGCGCACCGGAGCGGTATCGGGGCGAGAACGAACCGGTCGACCCCGTGGCCGGGCATATTCCGGGTGCCGTCAACATTCCCGCGACGGCCCTGCTCGACGAATCGGGCCGGTTCCGCCCGGACGACGAGGTCCTCGCCCGGTACCCGGGATCGGACGCGAGCTCGCCGGAACCGCTGGCCGTCTACTGCGGTTCCGGGGTGACGGCGGCGATCGCCGTCGCCGCGCTGACCGCGGCCGGGCGCGAGGCGAGCCTGTTCCCCGGGTCGTGGTCGCAGTGGAGTGCGGATGCGTCCAATCCCGTCGAGGTCGGCGAGCCGTCGGCGACCGAGGCCTGAAAGCTCGGGCCCGACCGCCGGGCCGCACGCCACGGGCCACCTGCCACACTGCTCGCACATATCGCGGCCACCACCGACCGGCTGATCGCCCAGGACCGCGTCGCGGCGCGTTCGATGCCGGTCCTCCGGCGAGTCCCGTGCGCCCCGCGCTCCGGAGGAAGCAGACGGCCGACGCGAATCAGTCCCGCCGCAACGGAAACCCGCCGCGACGCAGATTTCGACGAGCTGGTAGATGGCCGGCGCCGGGCCGACGGGTGCCGACCCGGCCCCGCCCCGGCCGGTTGGTGCCCGAGCCTCCTGGACTCCGCCCGCTCCGGCGAAGTCCAGGGTCGGATCTCTTGCGCTTCCGGCTATTTCGTCCGGCCGCCACCGGTGAGATGATCACGCAGGATGGCGGCCCCGGATTCGGCGAGCCAGTCGCCGAATGTACGCAGACCGGGGTGGATCACTCGCAGCGCTTCGATATCGGCATGCCAGCGGTGACCCTCGCGCCACCGCTTCACGACCCCGGCGATCTCGGCGCCGAGGGCAGCGGCCTCGTCGTCGGTGAGCTGCTCGTACCGCACCGCGATACCGGTGGCCTCGCTGATCGCGGCCACGGCCGCGACGGGAGTCGGCTGGTCACCGGCGAGTTCCAGTGTCCGTCCGGCGAAGCGGGACGGATCGGTGAACGCGAGCAGGGCGAATTCGGCGATATCCTCCACCGCGATGATCTGCATCGGTTCGTCCGGCGGGAACAGGTGCCGGTGCACTCCCCCGGATATCCCGTCGATCGCGGCCACCGCCAAACCGAGATAGTTCGTCATGAAGCGAACCGGGCGCAGCACCGTGGAAACGGCGACGCGGTCGCGCAGATACTGCTCGATCGCGGACTTCCCCTCCCATCCGGGCGTGGGCGCCGAGGTCGTGGCGACGGTGCTGAAGACGATCTGCCCGACTCCCGCGGCGACAGCCGCGTCGATCAGCGACCGACCCCGCGCGGCTTCGAGATCCGTATCGGATCCGGTCGGCCCGAAGGCAACCGGTGGCACTCCGAACACAGCGCCGACACCGTCCAGCGCCGGAATCAGACTGGACGGATCGTCGAGATCTCCGCGGACGAGCCGGGCGCCGGCGGCCTCCAGCGCGACCGCCGCCGGGGCATGGGTATCGCGGACCATGGCTCGTACCGGCCGTCCCGCGGTCAGCAGGCGCCGCGCGGTGGCACCGCCCTGTTGGCCGGTGGCTCCGGTGACGAGGATCGGAGCGTTGGTATCGAACGGGTTTTCGGTGGTCATGGCGTCCGTTCCGTTAGTGGTGGATACTGGCACGATCCGGAATGATCCGCCCGTTTCCGGGCCACGAACAAGGATTACGTGACATGACAGCAGCAGCGGCCCCCACGATCGGACGCGCTGATGCCCGGCGCAACCGGGATCTCGTACTTCGCACCGCGATGCGCGTATTCGCCGAGGAAGGGCCGGAGGTGTCGATCGGCCGGATCGCGCAGCGCGCGGGGGTGGGTGCCGGGACGGTGTACCGGCATTTCCCCAGCAAGGAGATCCTGGTGGAGGCGGTGCTCGCCGAACACGTCGCGGGGCTGGCCCGAGCGGCGGATCGGTGGGCCGCGCGCGCCACACCTGGTGACGCGCTGTTCGGGTTCCTACTCGAAGTCATCGAGAAATCGGCCGGTCGCACACAGATCTGCGATGCGCTCACCGCCGATCAGAACTGGCCGCACGCCTTGCTCGCGACCGCCGGACAACGCTTCGGAGAAGCACTGGAACGGCTGCTGCACAACGCGAAACAGGCTCGGGCCGTCGAGCCGGACGTACAGGTCGCCGATCTGACCGCGCTGACCGTCGGGGGTGCCGCGATATGGTCGTCGCACCGGAGCCGGACCCGGGGGGCACGGCTGGTCCGGCAGCTGCTCGATGGATTGCGGACCACGCCCGTCACGGAAGCCGGCGCATTTCGTGACAACTCTCGGCGCCATCGTCACGAAACCACTGCCGCCGCACAACTCTGCGCCGAATGCGGGGCGCGGCTACCCGCCCGCGGCACCGGCAGACCGGCCCGCTATTGCGGACCGACCTGCCGTCAACGCGGGCACCGGAGACGCGCGGCCGGCTGACCGCGACGGGTCACGATCGGTACCGTCGCGAAGAACCGCACCGACGCCGCCGGCCGCGCCGCTGTTTCGGCTTCGTGGACAACATCGGGGTTCCGGTGTCGCCCGCGGGACCCGAGATCGGATTGCGAGCAGGTGCCGCTGCCCGGCCTCCGCGCTAGGGTGACGCCATGGCCGAGACGCCGCTGACCCGGTTGCGCGCACTGTGCACTGCGCTACCCGAGACCACCGAGCGGCTCAGTCATGGCGAACCCACCTGGTTCGTCCGGGGGAAGAAGACCTTCGTCATGTTCGCCGATCACCATCACGACGATCGGCTCGGGTTCTGGTGTGCGGCGCCGCCCGGTGCCCAGGAGGCCATGGTCGCCGCCGAACCGGGTCGATTCTTCCGCCCGCCCTATGTCGGCCATCGCGGCTGGCTCGGTGTCTATCTGGACGTACCGGTCGATTGGGCGGAAATCGGCGAGATCGTCACCGACGCCTACCGTGCCGTGGCGCCGAAGACACTGGTGGCCCGGCTCGACGAACAGGATCCGGCCGACGGGTGAGACCACCCGGGCGCCCTCGACCGGCGGGTCCGTACGAGACGTCTCGGCCGGCGGTCGTCCCAGTGGCTCGGTCCGTGTCCCTGGGTCTCGGTCCGCGCGCTAGGGGCTCAGCCCGGCCACCGCGAGCCGGAAGAGCCGATCCGCCTGGGTGGCGGGATCGGGGAAATGTTCGGTGGCCAGCGCGATACCGACGATGAGCGTGATGAGATCGCCGGCGGCGGTATCCGCGGCCACCGTGCCGTCCCGGGCGGCGCGGCGAACCAGCGGCTCGACCGCTTCCCGCATGGTCGCGGCGCAAGTGTTCTCGTGTACCGGGTCCACCTCGGCGCCGTCGTAGGACAGGGCGGCCGCCAGACCGCGGGCGGAAACACAGTAGTCGACGAGATCACTCAGCCATTCCAACAGCGCGCCGCGGCTGTCGTCGGCGCCCGCCAGATCGCGAGCGCGGACGCGCAGTGCCTCGATCCGCTCGCGTGAGACGGCTTCGAGCAGCGCGTGACGGGTCGGAAAGTGCCGCCGCACCGTCGCCGATCCGACCCCGGCGGTGCGGGCGATCTGTTCCAGGGACGCCCCGGCACCGTGTGCGGCGACCTCCTCCTCCGCCACGGCGAGGATGCGGGAGTAGTTGCGTAACGCGTCGGCGCGCCGGCGGTCCGGCATGGCGTCATCATCTCCGATATTGCTAAGTGGCGGGGTCCGCCGTATTCTAGCGGAAACTAAGTGGCGGGCCCCGCCACTTAGTTCGAGCAGTAGAGGAGCACCATGTCCACAGATTCCGCACCCGTTCTGGTCACCGGCGCCACCGGCCGGCAGGGCGGCGCCACCGTCCGCGCCCTGCGCGCCGCCGAAGTTCCGGTCCGCGCCCTCGTGCGCGACCCGTCCACCACCCCGGCAGCGGCCGTCGCGGGCCTCGGCGCCGAACTGGTCACCGGCGATCTGCGCGATCGCGATTCGCTGATCCGGGCCGCGCGGGGTGCCCGCGCGGTGTTCTCGGTGCAGATGCCCGCCATCACCGCCGAGGGTTTCGATTTCGCCGGTGAGATAGCCCAGGCCACGAACCTCGTAGAAGGCGCCGCGGCCGCCGGCGTCGAGCAGTTCGTACATTCCTCGGTCACCGGCGCCGGGCAACACACCGCGACCCCCGGCTGGGCCGAGGGCCGCTGGCCCGCGGTGGCACCCTCGCTGAACGCCAAGGCCGCGATCCAGGACCGCGTCCGCGCCGCGGGATTCCCGCGTTGGACGATCCTGAAGCCGGGTTTCTTCATGGAGAATTTCCTCCCCTCCATGGCCTTTCTGTTCCCGCGCGGAATCGAAGGCGGTCTGGTGACCGTGCTCGACCCCGCGACCCGGCTGTCGCTGGTGGCGGCCGACGATATCGGCCGGGCGGCCGCCGCGGCCTTCGCCGACCCGGAACGATTCGACCGGGTGGAACTGGAACTGGCCGGTGAGCATCTGTCGATGACCGAGATCGCCGAGGTGCTGTCACGCACGTTGGGCAGGCCGCTGGCCGCGCCCGAGATGACCGAGGAACAGGCGCTCGCCGCCGGTATGCCCCCGATGGGCGCCTCGCACGAGTACCTGAACGCGGCGGGCCAGCCGGGACGCCCGGAATACGCACGGGCACTGGGGATCCCACTCACCGGCTTCGCGGAATGGGCGCGGGAGCGGATACTCCTCGACGCCTGACCGGTCCTGTCCTGCTCCGCGCGGTCGTTTCACGGGTGGTCCGGAAGTCAGCGCTCGCTGTCGAGCCCGCGAGAGTTCCGGCGGATACGACGAGCGTGTCCACCTCTCGAGGATCGAGCGCTTCGATCAGTGCCTCGCGGATATCCCGGGCGCGGTGGGTCTGTGCCGTACGGAACAGCGCCGGTAAGGCGGACAACCGGGACCTGGTGCGGGACAGATTTATTCGGGCAATACCGGTACGGCACGCAGCAGCTCGCGCGTGTAGGGGTGGCGGGGCGCGAACAGTACGGTTTCCGTGACACCGTCCTCGACGATCGCCCCTTCCCGCATCACCAGCAACCGGTCGCACAGCTGCTGCACCACACCGATATCGTGCGACACCAGGATCAGCGAGAGACCGAAACCGTCCACCAGCGACCGGACGAGGTCGATGATCTGGCCGCGCACGGTGGCGTCCAGGGCGGAAAAGGGTTCGTCGGCGACGAGCACTCCGGGATGCGGGGCGAGCGCGCGAGCGATGGCGATACGCTGCCGCTGTCCGCCGGAGAACTCGTGCGGATAGCGCCGGGCCGCATCGGGTTCCAGGCCGACGGCGACAAGGAGTTCGGTCACCCGGGTGTCGTGGTCGCCGGGGATGCGCAGGCATTCCAGCGGTTCGGCGATGGAATCCCCGACCACGGCGCGTGGGTCCAGCGAGTTCAGCGGATCCTGCGGCACCATCTGTACCTCGCGCCGGAACCAGGCGAGGCGGCGCCCGGCGACAGGCCGGCCCCGGTAGCGGACCTCGCCGCTATCGGGGCGGTCCAGGGCCAGCAGGAGCCGGAGCAGGGTCGATTTCCCGGAACCCGATTCACCGACGATGCCGAGCCGGGCACCTTCGGTCAGCGACAGATCCACCTCGCGTACGGCGTGCCGTACCGGCGCGGCACCGCGCAGGGTGGTGCGGGGCAGCCGGAAGGAACGGGACAGCCCGCTCGCTTCCACCAGCGCCGGCGCCGACACCGAATCCACCGTCATCGTCCCACCTCCGCGCTCCGCCGGAAGGACGCCGCACGCGCCAGCTCCAACAAGGTTCTCGTGTACTCGTGACCTGGCGCCCGCAGGATCTGCTCCAGATCACCCTGTTCCAGTATCCGGCCCGCACCCAGCACCAGCACCCGGCGGGCCACCTGGGCGAGGACGGCGAGATCGTGGGTGATGAACAACAGAGCGGTGCCCTGTTCGGTCACCAGATCGTCGAGCAGCGCGAGGATCTCGGACTGCACGGTGACGTCCAGGGCCGTGGTGGGCTCGTCGGCGAGCAACAGGGCCGGGCCGGTGGACACGGCCATGGCGATACCCACCCGCTGGCGCTGCCCGCCGGACAGCTGGTGCGGGTAGGCGCGCACCAGATGTTCGGGGTCCGGCAACCCCACCCGGCCGGCGAGCGCGATCGCCGCGGTGCGGGCCTGTCCGCGGGACAGTCCGCGATGCAGCCGCAGCGGTTCGGCGATCTGCGCGCCGACCCGCATCAGCGGATTCAGTGCCGACAGCGGTTCCTGGAAGATCATCGCGATGCGGTTGCCGCGCAGGGCCGACAGGTCACGATCGCCCAGCGTGAGCAGGTCCCTACCGTCGAACCGGATACGACCCTCGACCCGCGCCCCAGCGGGGAGCAGTCCCAGAACCGCCAGCGCGGTCAGCGATTTCCCGGACCCGGAGGCGGCGATGAGGCCGAGCCGCTCCCCCGCGTCCACGGTCAGATTTACCGCGTCCAGAACGGTGGTGGCACCGAACCGAACGGTCAGATTCTCGATGTCGAGCAGACTCATACGCGGGCCCCAGTTCGTATCCGCGGGTCCGTGGCCTCGCGGAGCGCGTCCCCGAGCAGGTTGAAGCCGAGTACCGTCAGCGCGACCGCGGCACCGGGCCAGACCACCAGCAGCGGACGCGCGCCGATGTAGTCCTGCTGGGTGCGCAGCAGCCCACCCCAGGACGGCGTGGACGGCGCACTGCCGTAACCGAGATAGGTCAGCGTCGCCTCGGACAATACGGCCAGCGCCATCACCAGCGACAGCTGGACGATCAGGGTCGGCGCGATATTGGGCAGCAGATGCCTGCGCACGATCCGCGCAGTCGACGCCCCGGCCGCGCGGGCGGCCAGGACATAGTCCTGGCCGGCCACCGCCGCGATCTCACCGCGTGCGACCCGGGCCACCGCGACACCGGCGCTGATCCCCACCGCGGCCACCACTGTGGCCAGGGATCCGCCGTACACCGCGGCCAGCACCATGGCCAGTATCAGTCCCGGGAAGGCGATCATCAAATCGATCACCTGGACCACCACCGAGCCCACCCAGCGGCGCGCCGATACCGCGGTGAGCGCCAGCAGCAGACCGACGACGGCGGCCACGACAGCGGAACCGACCGCGGCGAGCAGCGTGTCCCGGCTACCCGCCAGCAGCTGACTGAACTGATCGTGACCCACCCGGTCGGTGCCGAGCAGATGCCCCTGTTGCAGCGGTAACAGCCACGCGGCGCGGATATCCGTGGCGCGCGGGTCGAACGGCGTCCACCACACCGATACCAACGAGGCGAAGGCCAGTGTCGCGAGCACCGTGAGCCCGAACGCCCCCGCCGGCCGCCGCAGCAACGCCGCCAAAACCGTCCATGCCCCGTGCCTGCGCCGCGCCCAAGACCGGCGGTATACCGCGATACCACTCATACCGTGTGCCTCAGCCGGGGGTCGATGAGGCGGTGCGCGATATCGACCACCAGCCCGATCACCAGGACTGTGGCGACCAGGATCAGCAGTTCGCCCTGCACCTTTATCAGATCGCGATTACCGATATCGGTGATCAGCATGCTGCCGACCCCCGGCAGGGTGAAGACCTGTTCCACCACCACCGCCCCGACCAGCAGCGCGGCGAGCTGCAGACCGAGGATCGACACCACCGGCAGGGCGGCGTTACGGAATCCGTGCCGCACCAGCGCCCGATTCCGGGTCATTCCCTTCGCCCGAGCGGTGCGCAGGAAATCCGAATCGAGGACACCGAGTACAGCGGAACGGACGAAGCGGAGCAGTACCGCGCCTTCGGTGAGACCCAGCGCCAGCCAGGGCAACACCAGACTTCGGAACGCCTCCCCAGGATTCGCCCAGCCGTCGACCGGAAAACCCTGCGCGGGCAACCAACCCAGCGTCACCGCGAACACCAGGATCAACAGCAGCGCCGACCACAGACTCGGTATCGCGATACCGAGCTGGGACAGCGCGTTCAAGGCTCCACCGGCCGCGGTGCCGCGGCGGGTGGCCGCCCAGGTACCCAGCGGGACCGCGACCGCCAATGCGACCATGATCGCCCCCGCCGTGAGCGGTGCGGTGACCTCGAGTTTGCGTGCCAGTTCGCTGCTCACGGTGGAACCGTCGAGCTGGGACTGCCCGAAATCGCCGTTCGACACCCCACCGATCCACGACGCGTACTGCACCGGAAGCGGTCGGTCCAGTCCGAGTTCGGCGCGCAATGCCGCGAGCTGTTCCGGAGTCGCCTCGTCGCCGCCGATGGTGGTGGCCACATCGCCGGGTAGCAGCCGCAACAGCGCGAAGACCACCACGCTGGCCAGTGCCAGTGAGACCGCACCCAGTCCGGTACGGCGCACGATGTACCAGGCCACCTGTTACTTCCCGACCGCGAGCGTGCTCAGGTTGTACCGATTACTGGTCTCGTGCTGCGGCACGCCGTACACCCCGGCGCGCACCACGGTGGTGGACTGGACGAGGAACAGCCAGTCCGCGGCGGCGTCCACGGAGATCTGCCGGGCCACCTTCTTCAGCAGGGTGTCCCGGTCGGCCTCCGATGCGGCGGTGCGGGCCTCGGTGTACCACTGCCGCACCTGCGGATTGTCGTAGCCGAAGTAGTAGCCGGGCTTGGTGTAGTTGTCCAGATCGCGCGCTTCGGCGTGGTCGACCACGCTCAGCTGGAAGTCCTTACCGGAGTAGACCTTAGCCAGCCAGGTCTGGAATTCGAGCTGCCGCACGGTGACGGTGATTCCGACTTTCGCCAGATCCGACACCACGAGATCGGTGATCGCGGTCGGATAGATGCTGGGAATATCCAGCGTCAGTGCGAGGCCGTTCGCGAAACCCGCGTCGGCCAGCAGCTTCTTCGCGTTCTCCGGATCGTAGGCGTCGATTCCGGTGAGGTCCTCGTACCACGGGTCCTGCGGCGGCACATTGCTGCCGATCGCCACTCCCGCGCCGTAGGCGCCGATGAGGGCCTGCCGGTCGATGGCCTGCCGGATCGCGTGGCGCACACCGTGATTCGTGAACGGCGCCTGTCGCCCGTTGAAGGCGAGGGTGTACTTGTCGGTGGTGGTGCCGCGCAGGACGGTGAACTTGTCGTCGCCGGTGAAGGGCTGCAGCAGGGTGGGGTCGGCGGCGACCTGGATATCGGTCTGGCCCGTCGATTCGGCGTTGTTCGCGGAATTGGGGTCCTTGATGTAGTGCAGGACCACCTCGGCGACCTTCGGTTTCGCACCCCAGTATTCGTCGTTACGGGTCAGGGTGATCGAGGAACCACGGTTCCAGCCGGTCAGCCGGAACGGCCCGCTGCCGTTCGCGGTACCGCCCAGGCTCGCGAAATCGGTGCCTTTCTTGTAGACGATTCCGCCGCGCCGGGTGAGATTCGGGAGCAGCAGCGTATCGCGCTGTTTCAGCCGGATACGCACCGTGGCCGGATCCGGCGCGGTGACCTCGGCGACCGAATCCAGGATCGCGGCGTCGATGGACGACGACCCCGGCGCGATCTGCTGCTGTAGCGACCACACCGCGTCCGCGGCGGTCAGCGGCGTGCCGTCGTGGAATTTCGCATTCGTCACCAGGTGGAAGGTGTGGGTCAGACCGTCCGGTGTCTGCTCCCACGATTGCGCCAGAGCGGGCACGATCCGGCCGCCGGCGGCGGTGTCGACGCTGACCAGACCCTGGTAGACGTTGTCCAGCAGCAGTTGGTCCAGCGCGGCGCCGGCAGTGGTGAAGGTGTTGAGACTTGTGGGCTCCAAGGTGAGCCGCACATGCACCGTCGCGCCGGTGTCGAGTTGCTCATCCGGCGGGGCCGCGGCCTGCGTCGTCTGCGCACCCGAGGGCGTGATCTCGCCGCCGGTTCCACAGGCCGCGGCGAACAACGATGCCGCCACTGCCAGCGCCATGGCCGTCCAGCGGCCGTATCTCGAATTCGGGATCACCTGGTCCTCGGAATCTCTGTGTGTTCGGCGACGAAATCCACGCGGTAGATGTCGTCGCGATTCGGCGACCGCACCGAGTTCCGAACCCGGGATACCGGAAATACCAGTACTCCGGCGGGACGAGCGAGAGTTCGGCGGTCACCGCCGGATCGTATGGAACATCCCACCGGTCGTGGCACCTTTGGGTTCAACCTGAATCGAAGCGTTCCCGGTGCGATCGGTAATCGAGGGCCGCATATACGAAATGGTGCCGGGGCCCGTGCGGGCGCCCGGCACCACCTCCCGTCGTCGCCGGTTTCAGCGATACCGGCGAATCAGAGCGAACGTCGCGGCCAGGCACAGTGTGGCCGTGAACGCATAGACCCCGCGGGCCGCGAAACGGGTCCGCAGGGAGAAATCGAGATCCGGTATTCCCATTGCGTCGCCGATGATCCGGTCCAGCATCGGACCGTCCGGGATCCGCCCGGCGAACACGTGCGCGTCTGTCGAAGCCGCTGCCACCATCACCGCTCCTCTCGTGGAGCTCAGTCGGATTTCCAGGTCACGATCTCGTCGAGATCCGCACGGGCGGTACGGAAGGAGTTCACCGGGTGCTCGGTATCGGGGTAACCGAACGAGATCGCGGCGAGCACGCGGCGGGTTTCGGGGAGCCCGAAATAGTCGCGGATGAACGGGGCGTAGGAGGCGACCGAGGCCTGCGGAATGGTCGCCAGGCCCAGTGTGTGGGCGGCCAGCAGCACGGTGTTGACGAAGAGCCCGGTATCGATGGCGCCGTAGGGGCCCAGTTCGTCCTCGGTGGAGACGATCGCGACATGCGGCGCGTCGAAGAATTCGAAATTGCGGACGAATTGGCGCAACGACGCCTCCGCATCCCCTTTTCCGATGCCGAGGCTCTCGTAGAGCTGGACGCCGGATTCCTTACGCCGTTGACGGTACGGGCCGGAGAAGCCGCCGGGATGGGCGAGATCCGGGGTAGCCGCAGCGCCGGACTGCACGTGCGCCACCAGATCCCTGCGGAACCGGTCGGTGGCCGCACCCTCGGTGACGACGACCTGCCAGGGCTGGGTATTGGACCACGACGGGGTGCGCAGCGCCAGGGTCAGTAATCGTTCGATCACCTCGTGCGGAACCCGGTCCGGCAGGAACTGCCGGCAGGCCCATCGCTGGTCCAGGATCGTGCGCAGCGTCTCGTACTGATCGGTGTCGACATCGGTCGAGGTCACGGGAAGGCCCCCTCGCAATTCGGTTGTGCACTGACTGAGCAGTCTCAATTCAAGACTGACCCTAGCAGTGGTGGTCTCATTTTGGAACCGCGAAAACGGGGTTCCGTAGAATGGAAAGCGTGCGATACGAAGAACTCGCCGATTTCCCCTGTTCGATCACCCGCCCGCTGGTGGTCCTCGGGGACCGGTGGACTCTGCTGGTGCTGAAAACGGCCTTCAACGGGGTCCGGCGCTTCAACGCGTTCCAGACCACACTGGGCATCCCGCGCGGGCGGTTGCAGGATCGCCTCGACCGGCTGGTCGAGCACGAGATACTCGCCAAACAGAAAGGCGCCGACGGCACCTACGAGGAGTACCGCCTCACCCCGAAGGGTCACGACCTCTATCCGGTTCTGATCGCGTTCCGCGACTGGGGCGATCGCTATATGGCTCCGGAGGGTCCGCCGGTGCATTTCATGCACCGCGACTGCACCGGCGAGGCACATGTGACGCTGGCCTGCGACGAATGCGGCGAACACGTCACCGCCCGCGATATCGCGCCGCTGCCCGGCCCGGGGATGACCGCGGAGGTCGCCGCGAGTGCGCCCGCCCCGCGTACCGGATCGGCGCGCAGCACCTGAGCGCGCCCGCGCGAAGCGCCTGAACACATCGGCTCGCGAGGCGCCTCGGCATCGGGTTCCGGATACTCCGAACGTCCGTCCTCGCCTCCGCGGCACCTCGCGGCCGCGGGGACGAGGACGGACGCGTAGCTCCGGCTCGGGCGGGTCAGGCGGTCACCACGGACTCCACTGCTCGCAACCGGCCACCGTGGTCGTAGTCGGTCACATCGAAGCCCCTGGTGGCGCGACCGTACGACAGATGTGAACCCGGCCAGATGGGCGCGGCGGTGCCATCGCTGCTGGTGTACCAGCCGGGGCAGCTCCCCGCGTACACCGTCTTGGCCAGCCGTTCCTGCCGCCAGGCGTTGTGCCGCTCCTGGATCCGCGGCAACACGTCCAGCCAGCCGCCGGCGGAACCGATGTGCTGTAGCGCCCGGCGCACGTACCTGGCCTGGCGTTCCAGTATGTAGACGAACGAATTGGTCGTCGTACCGCCCGTACCGGGTCCCGAGATCATGAACAGGTTCGGATAACCCGAAACCGCGACACCCAGGTACGCGCGCGGCCCGGATTTCCACTCCGCCTGCAGTTTCCGGCCGTCCCGTCCGGTGATGTCGATGGGGGCCAGATACTCCTCGGTGCGGAAACCCGTGCACCACACGATCACATCCGCGTCCACCTCGCGGCCGTCCGCCAGCTTCACACCGGTGGGCGTGAGCCGGTCGACTCCTTGCCGGTGGACACCGACATGCGGGCGGTCCAGCGCCGGGTACCACTCGTCGGAGATGAGCAGCCGGTTGCAGAAGGCCGGATAGTCCGGTGTGACCGCCTTGCGCAGTTCCGGGTCGCGGATCTGACGGCGGATCTTCAGCTTCACCCAGGCATGTAGGCCGGCGCGGGCCGGGTCCAGTGATGTGAAGATCAGTGGAGCGCGATGTTCGTTCCACAGGAAGGTGAGATGGTGCTGTATCTGGGGGAATCCCGGAATACGTGCCAGTGTCCGGCCGATCCAGGTGGTCCGCCGGTCGTGCCGGTTCACCACCCAGTTCGGCGAGCGCTGCACCACGGTGAGTTCGGCGACATCGTCGACGATCGCGGGTACCAGCTGGATCGCGCTGGCGCCGCTACCGACCACCACCACCTTCTTACCGGTGAGATCCAGCGAATCGTCCCACTGCCCGGAATGGACAGTGACACCGTTGAATTCGTCGATTCCGGCCAGCTCCGGGATCTTCGGCCGGGACAGCACACCGGTCGCCGCGATCACCGCGTCGAACCAGCGGGTCGTGCCGTCGCCGAATTCCAGCAGCCATCTGTCCTCGGCGAAGGTGGCGGCGACGACCTCGGTCCCGAACTGGATCTTGCCGGTGACCCCGAACCGGTCGGCGGTCTGCTGGAGATAACCGAGTATCTCCGGCTGCCCGGCGAACCTGCGGGACCAATCCGTGCCCAGCGCATAGGAATACGCGTAGATGGAGGACGGCAGGTCGCACGCCACCCCGGGATACCGGTTGGCGTGCCACACACCGCCGAGCGATTCGGCGCGCTCGTAGACGATGTAGTCGACCCCGTTGCGTTCCAGTTCGATCGCGGCGGCCAGACCGCCGAATCCGGCCCCGATGATCGCGATCGCCGGCTGCTGTGTGGTGCTCATGCTCCCACCCCGACATTCTGCAGCCGCACCTGTCCACGCGCGATGAGCCGCTGTTGATCGTCACTCACGGTGACCTGCCAGATCTGTTGCTGCCGACCCCGGTGCACCGGGGTCGCCTCCGCGGACAGGGTCCCGGCCGTGGTCGCGCGGATGAAATCGGTGCTGTTGTGCACCCCGAGTGCCACACCGCCCGGACCGCCGGCCCTGTTCAGCCAGGTCCAGCCCGCGGTACTGGCCAGTGATTCGATGACCGCGCAGTGCACACCGCCGTGCAGCACACCGGTGGCCTGGTGCAGTAGGGGTTCGACTGCCCATTCGCCGCGGACGCGGTCGGGTGAGACCTCGGTCAGGCGTAGGCCGACGACACCGTCGAACCCCTTGGCATTGAGCTCGGTGAGATCCTCCGGCGTGGCTCGTACCGAGCTCACATCGATCGATCGGGGCATATCAGTATCCCATCCACTTGGTCACGATTTCGGCCAGAATTTCGTCGGTGCCGCCGGCGATGGAGAAAACCCGGGCGTCGCGGTAGTGCCGATTCACCTCGGTATCGCGCATATAACCGCTGCCGCCGTGCAATTGGAGTGCCGCGTCGGCCACGAACTGGGCCGCGTCGGTGGCCTGCTTCTTGGCCATGCACACCTGGGGCACCAGTGCCTCGCCGGCGTTCACCCGGACCATGACCCGGTGGGCGAATTCCCGGCTGACCTCCACGGCGCGTGCCATATCGGACAGGTTGTGCCGCACCAGCTGCCGGGCGATCAGCGGTTTCCCGAAGGTGGACCGGGCGCGGGCCCACTCCACGGCGAGATCGAGGCAGCGCTGTGCGGTGGTGTAGGCCATGACGGTCTGCGCGAGCCGTTCGCTCTCGAACAGCTCCATGATCAGCCGGAAGCCCTGGTTCTCCGGACCGACCAGATTCTCCGCCGGTACCCGGACGTCGTCGAAGGACAGTTCGGCGGTATCCGAGCAGTCCCAGCCCAGCTTGTCCAGATGCCGGGTGACCTCGAAGCCGGGCGAGCTCTTCTCGATGAGCAACAGCGAAATACCCTTGTGCCCGGCCTCGCCGGTGCGCACCGCGGCGATCACGAAATCGGACCGTACGCCGGTGCTGATAAAAGTTTTGGCGCCGTTGACCACATAGGTGTCGCCGTCACGGCGGGCGGTGGTGCGCAGATTCGCGACATCCGATCCGCCGCCGGGCTCGGTCACCCCGAGAGCGACGAGCTTCTCCCCGGCCAGGGTGGGCCGCACGAATTTGGCGATCTGGTCGGGCGTGCCGTGCGCGGCGACCGGGACCAGCGCGACGTGATGGGTGAACAGCGCCATCAGCAGTCCACTCGAGCGACCGCTGAGCACCAGTTCCTCGGCCATCACGTACCAGTCGAGGCTGTCGCCGCCGCTGCCGCCGACGGATTCGTCGAAGCCGAGCCCGAGCAGGCCCAGGTCCGCGGCCTTGCGATGCAGGTCCAGCGGGATCAGGCCGTCCTTCTCCCATCGGTCGATATTCGGCGCGATCTCCTTCTCGGCAAAGCCGCGGACCATTTCACGGAGAGCCACTCTCTCCTCGGTGGCGAAAGGATCTGATGCCATCTACTTCCCCAGCTCCCGATATATGTCGCGGGCGTGAACGAATGGCGGCCGGATCGAATTCCTCTCGATTCGATCCGTCCGCGACAATTACTCTACGGAGCCATCACTCGGGAAAATACCCCCCGATCGGGTGGGTGTAATCCGTGGACTACACAATCGAAAAGGCGCGCGAAAACAAGGAAAAGACACGGCAGAATATTGCCCGGGAATTCCGGCACCGGAATCAGATTCCGATAGATCTCGTGACCCACCGCGAGTACCGCCGGTGCCGAAACCGCGAGAATCGGCGCGGTGAGCGCTTCGATCCGATACAGCCGTCAGATCTCGGCATCGAGTTCCCCGTCCCTCCGCTGTACGGGACCCCGTCCCGCGGTGCCGCGACGACGCCCCTATCCAACGGAAAGAACCTGGGCCCGAAAGCTTTCGGCTCACCGGGAGCGCAACGGCGGGGGCGGCGGCAGAGTCGCTACGCACGGTCCGGCACGGCATCGAGTTCCTGCAGCGCACGCCGCACCACCTTTCCGGTCGCGTTGCGGGGCAACACCTCGACGAAGAGCACATCGCGGGGCACCTTGTGCCGGGCCAGGTTGGCTTTCACGTGATCGCGCACCGCCTGCGGTTCCAGCGCCGCACCCGGCGCCGCGACGATGACCGCGCGCAGGCGTTTCCCGAATTCCGGGTCGTCGACACCGACCACCGCCACATCGGCGACCCCGGGATGATCGGCGAGCAGATGCTCCACCTCGAGCGGATAGACGTTCTCGCCACCGGAGACGATCATATCGTCGTCGCGGCCGTCGACGAACAGCAGACCCTCCTCGTCGAAATGGCCGATATCGCCGGTGGACATATGGCCGTCGATAATCTGTTTGTGCCCGCCGTCGGTATATCCCTCGAAGGGCGCTCCGGTACGGACGAAGATGCGTCCCTTGGTGTTCGGTGTGTCGATGAGCCGGTCGTCGTTGTCGTAGAGCACCGCGTGCACCATCACCGGCGCCCGCCCGGCGGTACCGGGCGCTCGCCGCAGTTCCGCGGGCTGCGCGACCGTGGCGACAGCCACCTCGGTGGACCCGTACAGGTTGTAGAGGACCTCGCCGAAGGTGTCCTGCGCGCGCTGCGCCAGATGCGGGGTCAGCGTGGAACCGGCCACCACGATCGCGCGCAGCGCCGACAGGTCGTAGCGCCCGATGATCTCGGGGCCCAGATCCAGGATCCGGTGCAGCATCGTCGGCACCCCCACCAGTAGTTCGGCACGGTGTTCGGCCAGTGCGCGCACGGTGGCCTCGGCGTCGAACCGCCGCGCCAGTACCACCCGGTTGCCCAGCGCGACTCCGACCGTCCACATCCCGAACGGATAGGCGTGGAAGAGTGGGGCCGCGATCAGGATGGTGCCCCGGCGCGGAAACGGGATCCGGTCGACCAGCATCGCGCTCAGCAGCGGTGTCACCGTGGTTCGCGGGGCGCCTTTGGGAGTCCCGGTGGTACCGCTGGTCAGGATGACGAAACCGCCCGGTTGCCGGGGCGCCTCCGGGGGTGTCGTATCGGCCGCGGCGATGAGCTCGTCGATCGTCTCCGGTCGGCCCGCGAGATGATCGGGTTCGGTCCAGGTGAGGAAACGTGGCAGGTCCGCCGGCAATCCTTCCAGCCGACCGGCGAACTCGGCGTCGTGCAGTACCACCTGCGCCTGCTCCCGTTGGATCACCTCCACCAGCTGCGCCGCACCGAAACCGGTGTTCAGCATCGTCAGTCGCAGGCCCGCGCGACCGGCGGCACTGATGGTCAGCAGCAGTCCCCGGTGGTCGCGGGCCAGCACCGCCACCACCGCACCCGGGGCGAGCCCGCATGCCAGCAGGGCGTTGGCCAGTGCGTCGGACTGCTCATCGAGCTGCCGGTAGGTCAGCGGTCCCCGTTCGTCGATCACCGCCGTTCCCTCGGGCAGTTCCCGCGCGGTTTTCTTGATCAGCGACGCCTGCGCGCCGTAGCGGCGGGTATTGCCCGCCAACCGCAGCACACCGCGCGGCCGGGTCAGGTCCAGAACCCCGGTTTGTTGCAGTCGCGCATAGGCTTTCAGCTCTTCGGCGAGGAGTCCCGCCCGGCTGCGGAAACCGTCGATCGTCATATCGTTTCCCTGCTACTCACTGTCCGAGTTCCGCCCGCACCGCGGCGACCGCCGCTTCGATACGGCTGGCCACCTCGAGCTTGGCCAGAATGCGGCTGACATGTTCCTTCACGGTGTCCGGGCTGATGAACAGCCGGGACCCCACTTCACGATTCGACAGACCGTCCACGATGAGCACGAGGATCTCGCGCTCCCGTTCGGTCAGCGTCGAAAGGCGCTGACGCACCTCCGGACCCGGCCCGGGCTCCGGGCAGCGGCCGGGTGCTCGCGCGGTGACCACGACACCGGACGCCAGCACCTCCAGAGCACGCACGACCGCGTGGGCACCCCGGCCGGACGCGAGGACGGCGTCGGCGTACTCCGCATCCACCCGGGTCACGCCGGGCGGTACCAGCAGTGCGATCAGCGGCGGCCGGTTCGGTGACCGCAGCCGGGCCACCATATCCGGCAGCTCGGGCAGCGGCCCGGCCGAGGCGTCCAGGAGCACCAGATCGGGCCGCCACCGCGCCGTCCGGTCGGCCACCTCACGCCACCGGCAGGTCCCGGCCAGCGCCAGATCCCCGGCGGCGGTCACTGTCCGCTCGAAATCCCGCCGGGTGAACGGTGAGTCGGAGGCGATCACCACTGTGTGCGGTTGTGGTATCGGGGCCACCAGAACCTCCGCCACGGTGCACTCCGTACGCCGGTTCACCGTCTGCCCCGAATTCGCGTTCTCACCCTCGGTCCCCCAGCTTCTCCTGGAGGAACCGGGCCAGAGCGGCGGGAGTGGGATGTTCGAGGGTGAGGGTGACGGGTAGTTTCAGGCCGGTCGCGGCCTGGATCCGGTTGCGCAGCTCCACCGACCCGAGCGAATCCACACCGATCTCCTTGAAGGTGACCGTGCCGTGGCCGGTGCGCAATTCGGCATGGTCGACGATCTCGGCCAAATTCCGGTGGATCACCGAGAGGACCAGTGCCTCGCGCTGCTCGGGCTCGGTCGCCGAGAGCTGGGCGGCCAGATCCCCGGCGGGACCGCGGGCCGTGCCGGCCTCCGGTCGTGCCCCACGCCGCACCGGACCTGCCGTGTTACGACCCGTGATACGCGCCGGGATCACCAGGGCGCGATCGGTCCGCAACGCGGTATCGAACAGGGCCAATCCTTCCGCGGTGGACAGTGCCGCCACGCCACCGCGCTCGAGCCGGGCCCGGTCGGTGGCGGTCAGCTCGCCGGTGAGCCCACCCGGCTGCTCCCACAGGCCCCAGGCGAGCGAGGTCGCGGGCAGACCGCGATGGCGCCGGTGCGCGGCCAGCGCGTCCAAGAAGGTGTTCGCGGCGGCATAGGCGGCCTGGCCGGGCGACCCGAGAATGCCCGCCACCGAGGAGAACAGGACGAAGGCCGCCAGATCGAGTTCCGCGGTGAGTTCGTGCAGAGTCCAGGCCGGATCGACTTTGGCACCGAACGTCTGGGCCAGATGCCGGGGCGCGGTGGCGGTGAAGATCCCGTCGGCCAGCGCACCGGCGGCGTGCACGACCGCGATGAGGGGATGCGCTGCCGGAATATCGTGCAGCAGGGCGGTGACAGCGGCGCGGTCGGTGAGATCGGCCGCCACCACCCGGATCCGCGCCCCCAGGCCGGTCAGTTCGGCGGTCAGCTCGGCCACGCCGGGCGCCGCGTCGCCGGACCGGCTGACGAGTAGGAGATTCTGTATCCCGTATGCGGTCACCAGGTGCCGGGCCACCAGTTTCCCGAGGGCACCGGTTCCACCGGTGATCAGCACCGTACCGGCCGGGTCGGCGCCGGTCGGCCAGTGCTCTCCGGTCGCGACGGGCCGTGCCCGCACCGTCCGTGGTGTCAGCGCGGTGCCCGCCCGCAGGGCCAGCTGGGGTCGCCCGGTGGTGACCGCGACAGCGACCGCGGTGGATGCGGTGTCCCACTCGTCCAGATCCACCAGGATCAGGCGATCCGGGTGTTCGGACTGAGCCGACCGCAACAGGCCCCAGACCGGTGCGTGGTTCAGGTCGGGCACATCCTCGTTCTCCACGGCGGCGACAGCACGCCTGGTGAGAACGACCAGTGTGGCGTCAGGATCTGCCCGAACCAACCATTTCTGGATCGTCGCCAGCGCGGCTGTGGTGGCCGAGCGCGCGCCGCCGGGTAGCTCGCGATCCGGGCCGCGCAGCGCGAGGACGGCCTGGCCGGTGCCGCCACGTTCGGTCGCGATATCGGTCCACGCCACCGGATCCGGGTCCACGGCTTCCGGCAGCACCGCCCAGTCCTGGACGTACAGCGAGGTCGGTTCGGCGGCCGAGACCTCACCGAAGGTCAGCGATTCGATCTCGGCGACCGGAACGCCCGCGCTGTCGGCCGCGCTCACCCGCACGCGCTCGCCCGGACCGCCGTGCACCCGGACACGCAATACCGAAGCCCCCGCGGCATAGAGGGTGACCCCGGACCAGGCGAACGGCAACCGTACGGTGCCGGTATCCGGCCGTGCCCCGGCAGCCGCCGCGTGCAGCGCGGCGTCGAGCAGCGCCGGATGGATACCGTAGCCTCGCCTCGAGACCTGTTCGGGCAGCGCGATCTCCGCGAAGGTCTCGTCGCCGCGCCGCCACAGGGCGCGCAGTCCGCGGAACGCCGGACCGTACCCGTAGCCGAGGTCCGCGAGCCGCTCGTAGAAGGCCGCGGTGTCCACCGGGACGGCTTCCGGCGGCGGCCAGTCGGTGAGGTCGGCCGGTACGAGATCGGCGGCCCCGGCCAGCACACCCTCGGCGTGCGCGGTCCACGGACGGCCGGTGCCGTCGTCGAGACGCGAGTACACGGTGACGGCCCGTTCGCCGCCCGCGCCGGTGCCGCCGACACTCACCTGCACCGCCACCGCCGCATCGGCCGGCACCGGTAACGGCTCCCGCAGGATCAACTCACGGATCACCGGGCTGCCCACTTCGTCACCGGCCCTGATCACCCATTCCACGACCGCCGCTCCGGGTAGCACCGCCTGTTCTCCGACCGCGTGATCGACGAGCCAGGGCTGGGCACGGCGCGACAACCGCCCGGCCAGCACCACGCCACCGGTCTCCGGCACCGGGACGACGACGCCGAGCACCGGGTGACCGGCCGGCTCCAGGCCGAATCGGCGGACCGAGTCCCGGCGGGGCTCGGTCCAGAACGGCAACTCGTCCCACGCGTAGGTCGGCAGCACGACCCGCGCCGCCGGCTCCAGTACCCGGTCCCACACCAATTCCATTCCACCGGCGTGTAATTCGGCCAGCGCCAGGTCCAATGCGGCCGGACCGGGGCGGTCTCGGCGCAGTGAACCGACCGATACCACCTCGACCTCGGCATCCTCGGCCACCGTCTGCACCGCGGTCGCCAGCGACAGATGCGGGCTGAGTTCCACGAAATAGCGGTAGTCGTCGTCGAGCATCCGGCGCACGGTCGCGGCGAAGCGGACGGGTTCGCGCAGGTTGCGATACCAGTAGGTGGATTCGATCGGGCGCTCGGTGAACGGTTCACCCGCCACCGTGGAGTACCAGCCGATACCGTTCACGCGGGCGGTGATACCGGACAGGTCGGCGGTGAGGTTCTCGCGCAGGGACTCCACCTGTTCGGTGTGCGACGCGTAATCGACCGCCAGCAGCCGGGTGAACACCTCCTCGCGCTCCAGCTCGGCGAGCAGCTCGGTCACCGCGGCACGCTCACCCGCCACCACCGTGGCCAGCCTGCTGTTGACCGCCGCCACCGACACCCGGCCGTTCAGCCGGGTCACCAGTTCGCTCTCCGGGAGTCCGACCACCGCCATCGCACCGGTACCGGCGATCTTCGGCAACGCACGGCTGCGCAACACCACGATCGCCGCCGCGTCGGCCAGGCTCAGTGCGCCGGATACGTACGCGGCGGCCACCTCGCCCTGGCTGTGCCCGATCACGGCGTCCGGTTCGATCCCCCGGGCCCGCCACACCGCGGCCAGCGCGGACATCACCGCGAACAGCACCGGCTGCACCACATCGTCGCCGCGCAACGCCGGGGCGCCGTCGCCCCCGCGCAGCACGGCCGCCGCCGACCAGCCCGTATACCGGCGGATCGCGGCATCGATCCGGGTGAGTTCGGCCGCGAACACCGGGGATTCGTCGAGCAGATCCACAGCCATACCGGCCCACTGGGCACCCTGACCCGGGAAGACGAACGCGATCTTTCCCGACCGGACCCGGTCCGCCTCGCCCAGCGCGATATGCGGAGCGGGTAGCCCGTCTGCCAGCGCCCGCAACCCATCGGTCAGTTCGTCGCGGGTACGGGCCACGACCACACCGCGGCGCGGGAACCGAGTGCGCTCACGGACCAGTGTGCTCGCCACCGCCGGCAAAAGTAGCGCGGGGTCGGTGGAGATCCGGTCCAGCAGCCGTCGCGCCTGTCCGCGGAGAGCCGCTTCGGTGCGGGCCGACAGCGCGAAGAGGCCGGCGAAATCGGTCCCGGTCTCCCCAGCGGTATCCGCGCGCGCCACTGTCGCCGGACGCGGCGGTTCCTCCAGGATCACATGCGCGTTGGTACCGCTGATACCGAAGGCGCTCACCCCGGCTCGGCGTGGACGCGCCCCGGCGGGCCAGGCTACCGCTTCGCCCCGAAGCGCCAATCCGCTCCTCTGCCAATCCAATTGGGTGGCCGGCCGCTCGGCGTGCAGTGAGGCCGGGAGCTGCTCGTGCTGGAGTGCGAGCACCACTTTGAGTACGCCGCCGATACCCGCCGCAGCCTGGGCATGGCCGATATTGGATTTCAGCGACCCCACACCCAGCGGCCGGTCGGCGGGACGATCAGGTCCGAATACCCGGGCCAGGGCGCGGGCCTCGATCGGATCGCCCAGTGTGGTACCTGTCCCGTGCGCCTCCACGTAGTCGATATCGTGCGGGGAGAGCCGCGCCGCGGCCAGCGCCGCACGCAGCACCTTCTCCTGTGCGAGGCCGTTGGGAGCGCTCAACCCCTGGCTGCGGCCGTCCTGGTTGACAGCCGAACCCCGGAGCACGGCCAGGACCGGGTCGCCGTCGCGCAGTGCGTCGTCGAGGCGTTTGAGCACCACGAGCCCGGCACCCTCCGACCAGACGATGCCGTCGGCCTCGGCGCTGAACGGACGGCAGCGCCCCGACGGGGACAACCCGCGCAACCTGCTGAACTCGATATGCGCGCGCGGCGTCACCAGCAGGCTCACCCCGCCGGCCAGCGCAAGATCGCAGTCACCGGCCCGCACCGCCTGCGCCGCCTGGTGCAGCGCCACCAGCGATGACGAGCAGGCGGTATCGATGGTGACCGCGGGCCCCTGGAGGCCGAGGGCGTAGGCGATACGGCCGGAGGCGACGCTGGCGGCGTTACCGGTGGCCACGTAGCCGTTGAGCTGATCCGGGTCGGCACCGGCGAGGTAGCCGCTGTCGTAGAGACCCACGTAGACGCCGGTGGCGGTGCCGGTGAGCCGTCGCGGATCGATTCCGGCGCGTTCGAACGCCTCCCATGCCGTGTGCAGGAGCAGCCGTTGCTGCGGGTCCATCGCCGCCGCCTCGCGTGCGGTGATCCCGAAGAACGCGGCGTCGAAACCGTCTATACGGTCGAGGAATCCGCCCTGCAGGGTGTACGCCTTACCGAGGGCCTCCGGATCCGGATCGACGAGTCCCGCGGTGTCCCAGCGACCGGCCGGGACCGCACCGACCGCGTCGACACCGTCGGCGAGCAGGCGCCAGAAGGTATCGGGGTCGTCCGCGCCACCGGGGAACCGGCAGGCCAGCGAAACGATGGCGATCGCGTCCCCGGTGCCGTCCGCGAGAACCCCGGCCACTGGAGCGGCGACCTTCGTCTCCACCGGCCCGGGCTCCACCCCGGCCGCGATCGCCGCGCCGATCGCGGTGATGGTCGGGTGTTCGAATATCAGGCTCGGATCCACATCGGTACCGAGATGATCGGAGAGGTCGGCGGCCAGCTCCACCAGACCGCGTGAACCCAGGCCGAATTCGGCCAGGGGACGGCCGGGGTCGATCCGGGCGGGGTCGAGCGCGGTGGCCCGGGCGACCGCGTCCACCAGCCATTCACGGATGTGTCGCGCGGATACCGGAGCCGCCGATCCCGGTGAACTGTGCACAGCGGGCTCGGCCGCGACCACTCCCGGATCGGTCGCGGTGGTCTCCGGCCCGGCGGCAGTGTCCGGCCCCGCGATATCGCCCGGTCCGGCGACGGTCTCCACTCGTGCCGGCTCGCCGGCCAACGCCAGTTCACCCGCCAGATACGCCGCCTTGCTCGCGCGGCGCTCGATCTTTCCGCTGCTGGTCTTGAAGATCGAGCGCGGCTGTACCAGCGCCACACCGCTCAGGGTCAGTCCGTGCTCCACCCCGATCGCGGCGCGGATCGCGTCGGTGATCTCGGCCAGTTCGGTGGCTTCGGTGGCCTTCACCTCCGCCACCACAACCGGCAGTTCCCCCCGCTCGGCGCCGTCCACGGTGAACGCGGCGATGCAGCCGGCGCGCACGCCGGGATGCGCGTTCTCGGCCGTCAGCTCCAGATCCTGCGGATAGTGGTTGCGGCCGTCGACGATCAGCAGATCCTTGCTGCGGCCGGTGACGAAAAGATGTCCGTCCGAGACGAATCCGAGGTCACCTGTGCGCAGGAAGCCGGAGCGGCCGTCGTCCAGCTCGGCTCCGAAAGTAGCCGCGGTTTTCACCGCGTCACCCAGATACCCCTGGGCGACACTGTCTCCGCCCACCCAGATCTCGCCGACCGCACCGTCGGGTACCGCGGATTGTAATTCCGGATCGGCGATCACCACGGAAATACCTTCCGGCGGCCGCCCCGAGGAGACCCATTCCGGTTCCCCCTCGGCACCCCGGTCCAGCAGCACGGGTTCACGGTCGACGCCACC
The DNA here is from genome assembly GCF_014645735.1 of Nocardia jinanensis. Lineage (GTDB taxonomy): Bacteria > Actinomycetota > Actinomycetes > Mycobacteriales > Mycobacteriaceae > Nocardia > Nocardia jinanensis. Next base: position 58,763 of record NZ_BMMH01000013.1, read on the forward strand.
GTCCACCCCACCGGTCACCAGCAGTGTCGCTTCGGCCAGACCGTATACCGGTAGCAATGCCTCGCGCCGGAAACCGGCGGGCGCCGCGATTTCGGCGAATCGCCGTAATGTGCTCGGGCGCACCGGTTCCGCTCCGTTGAACGCCGTCCGCCACGAACTGAGGTCGAGCTCTCGCACCACTTCCGGACGCACCCGGCGAACGCACAGCTCATAACCGAAGTTGGGGCAGCCCGCAGTGTGGATCTTGTACTCCGAGATCGCCTCCAGCCACCGCTGCGGCTTCTGCACGAAATGTATGGGCGACATCAACGCCGTACTCGAGCCGAGGTAGATCGCGTGCAGCACCGGCAGGATCAGGCCCATATCGTGGTAGACGGGCAACCAGCTGACGAACCAGTCGCGACCGGCCCGCTCCGCCACGTGATCCGGTGTATGTCCCATGGCCGCCGCCAGCGCACCCTGGTTGTGCAGGAGATTGCCGTGGCTGACCATCACACCGCTGGGCGCCGAGGTCGAGCCCGAGGTGTACTGCAGGAACGCGATATCGCCCGGGTCCGCGCCGGGATCGTGCCACTGGCCGGCCAGCGCGTCGGGGATCTCCTCGGTCGCCAGCCAGGTCAGGCTCGCCAGCTGGGGCAGGCGATCGGCCACCGCGCGCAGGCTGTCGACGGTGTCCCGGGTACTGAGTACCAGATCGATATCGGCATCGGCGATCACCTGGTGCAGTCGCCGCAGCGACCGGTCGGATTCGTGGAACTGTGGCAGCGGCACCGGTACCGCCACCACATCAGCGAACAGGCAGCCGAAGAACCCGGCTATGAAGCCCAGTCCCGGCGGGTACAGCAGCAGCGCGCGCCGGCCGGACCAGCCGTCGGCCTGCAATCGCGCGGCAATCGCGCGGGCCCGCCGGCCGAGTTCGGCGTAGGTGATCTCGGAAATCGGACCGGTCAGGTCGCCGGTTTCCAGGAATCGATAGGCGCGCCGATCCGGATGCTCCGAATAGCGCGAAACTAGTAGGTCGACGAAAGATCGGTACATCCGATTGATCCTCTGCTGATCTGAAAACTCGGAAGGGCACGCGGAGGCAGCGCCGGCGCGTGATTATCGCCGCCGGTACATCCGCAATAGACGAACGGAATCCCGATAGATCCGGAAATGCCGGACGAAACTCGTGTTCGACCGGTCGCGCATTTCGGTGGATCAATCCCAGTTGACCATTATTTTGTGCAGCAGATCCGCGAGAATTTCCGGGTTGCTGCGCATTATCTCGTGGTCGGTGAAAATGCTGTAGGTCTCCCATGCGGGGTCCGCGGACAGGCGCTCGTAGGTTTCGGCGAACGGAGTGCCGCGCCAGGCGCTGGCATAGATGTAGGCGTGCTGGATCCACGGTGCCGGATCGCCGGCCCGGCTGGCCTGCAACAGTGACGCCACCGGATGTGGCGCCGAGCGCGGATCCGCGCCGGGCGGTGGGAGCAGGGCACGGCCGTCGGCGGCCGAAAGCGCGCCGAAACCCTCCCGCAGCAGGTCGTTGAGCAGCATCCAGCAGGATTCGCCCGGCTCCGGCAGGAAGGCGTCCACATAGATCGCGCCCCGACAGCGTTCGGGCAGCGCGGCGCACACCCCGCGCAGCACCATGCCGCCGTAGCTGTGCGCACAGACCACGAGGTCGTCGAGCCCCTGTTCGGTGACGAAGGAGACGACGTCGGCGATATGGTCATCGAGATTCACCGGCCCGGGCCGCCGGGCACCCGGGTCGGACTCGAGGCCGCTCAGCGTCACCGGAAACACCTGGTGCCCGTCGCTGCCGAGACGTTCGGCAACTTCCTCGTAAACCCATTCGCCTTCGAAGCTGCCCGGAATGAGTAGCGCTGTGCTCATAAATCGTTCACCCCCGATTCTCAAAGGTACAGCGGTGATTGCGATCCGCCGGCCGGGGCCGGCTCCACACCTTCGGGGAATATCGATGCTCCTGCGCATCCTCGATCGCGAATTCTTATGTTCGAATCGTAGCGGAAGCAGACCCGCGGGAACCCCCCCAACCGGGTGATAAATTCACAGAATCATTCGCCCGCAGCATATCACGGGGGAAATCGGCAGATTTAGAAACACCATAATCAATAAAAATTACCCACCGGAGCGGTGCCACGGCACAGCCCACCGAACGGTCACGACGGGTACCCGCACCGCCCCGGCGCGCGCGGCCTCAGACGCGGTACATGCCGTCTTCGGCCAGACGGGCGCCACGCGACAGCAGCACCCGGGCCTCCAGATCGCGGATCTCCGCCGCCGGAGTACCGTCCGCGCCCAGCCTGCGGTCCGCGGGCTTCTCGTACAGCGGTGCGCCACCGCACATCGCCTCGGTGAACCGGCGGCGGCCCAGTAGGATCCGCTCCTCGGCGCGACGCTGATAGTCCTGCCTGATATCCACCGGGATCGCTTGTACGAAGGCCTCCGGATGCACCACCGCGATCAGGCACGACACATGTCCGAAACCGAGACTGGTGAGCAGACCGGCCTTGAGCGGCAACGTATTTCCGAACCGCAACGGGTGACGCGGCCACACCAGATGCCGATGGTGGGCCAGTACATCGTCGACACAGTCGAGACTGCGGTTCGGCGGAATCACACCTTCGGCCAGCACCTGGCACAGACCGATGAGCTGGAAAGCGGCGGCCCCGCCTTTCGCGTGACCGGTGAGCGTTTTCTGCGAGACGACGAACAACGGGTTCCCGTCGGCCCGCCCGAGCGCCGCGGCCAGCCGCTCGTGCAGCTCGGATTCGTTGGGATCGTTGGCCGTGGTGGAGGTGTCGTGTTTGGACAGCACCGCGATATCGTCCGCGGTGACGCCGAGGCCGCGCAGATTCACCGCGAGCTCCGAATCGTCTCCCCCGAGCCCGGCCGCGAGTGCGCCGATCCCGGGTGCCGGGATGGAGGTGTGCACACCATCGCCGAACGATTGCGCGTACGCCACCACACCGAGCACCGGCAGCCCGAGGTCCAGGGCGATATCACCGCGGGTCAGCAGAACCGTTCCCCCGCCCTGCGACTCGACGAAGCCGGCGCGGCGCCGGTCGTTGGCCCGGGAGAAACGGCGGTCGGCGATACCCCGGGCGGACAGCGCCGCCGAATCCGCGGTGGCCGACATATCCGCGAACCCGGCGATCGACTCCACACCCAGATCGTCGGCGCCGCCGGCGACCACGAAATCGGCTTTGCCGAATCGGATCTTGTCGTAGCCCTCCTCCACCGACACGGCCGCGGTGGCGCAGGCGCCCACCGGATGGATCATCGATCCGTAGCTGCCGATATAGGACTGCACGACATGCGCGGCAGTCACATTGAGCAGGGTCTCCTGCAGGATGTCGTTGGGCCGCTCCTCGCCGAGCAGCAGATCGACATAGCTGGAACGCAGCGACTGCAGGGCGCCCAGGCCCGTACCCATGGTGTTGGCTACCCGCGCCGGATGCACCCAGCGCAACAACTCGGCCGGGGCGAACCCGGATCCGATGAAGGCGTCGACCGTGGTGACGATATTCCAGACCGCGAGCCGGTCCAGCGAGGCGGTCATATCGGCGGAGACACCCCAGCGGGTGGGGTCGAATCCGGTAGGGATCTGGCCACCGACGGTGCGGGACATCTCGATCCGGCGCGGCACCCGGACCTCGGTGCCCGCCCGGCGGGTCACCGTCCAGTCCGTCGAACCGGGTACCGAGGCGACCACCGTATTCGCCCCGTCGGCGGCGGCGAAGGCGCGCGCCTCGGCTTCACCGCCCACGGTGAAGGTCATATCCTTCTCGAGGAACACCGAGGCCAGCAGCGGCGCGGTGTTCTCGCGCAGAGCTCCCTCGTCCGCATAGCGCCGGATACCGGTACGAGCCAGGACCGTATCGTGGTAGCGGTCGGCGATCTCCGCTTCCGGCACCGGTTCCCCGGTACCGGTGTCGTACCAGCCGGGTGCGGGTTCGTTCTCCCAAGTGACCAGCCCGACGGTCCAGGCCAGCTCGAGGACACCGGCTGCCGACAAACGATCGGAGACCTCCATTTCGAAGCGGGTCCGCGCGGAACCGTAGGGACCGAGTTCACCGGCCCCGACGATCACGACCATCTCGCTGGGATCCACGCCCACCGGGCGCCACTCGGGGACCGGCAGTGCCGAGCTGCCGGTGGGCGGCGCCGGCAGTGCCGCGATCACCGGCGGTGAATTCGAGTCGGCGTCTCCGGTCGCTTCCGCCCCGGATCGCGCGGCCAGGGCCGGTAGGTCCAGGCGGGCCCCGGCCAGGCCGCCGGTCAGATCGATCCGGTGTGGTCCCGTCGCGGTGACCGCCCGGGCCCGGGCCGAGCACCATTTGAGCAGTTCGTTCGCCATTTCGGCGGCCGACCAGGTCTGCACACCCAGTTCTTCGACCGCGTCGACCAGTGGATCGTTGCCGCCCATCAAGCCGGTACCGCGCACCCAGCCGATCAGCGCGTGCACCAGGGTGACCCGGCCCGGCCACGACTTCTCCACACGCCATTTGGCGACCACCGCGTCGAGCGCCGCCTTGGCCTCGCCGTACGCGCCGTCACCGCCGAACATCCCTCGGTTGGGTGAACCGGGCAGCACCACATGAAGTTTCGCGTCCACGTCGGTATCGGCGCCGAGCTTCGACAGGCCGCCGATGAGCCGTTCCACCGACCACAGCAGCACGCGCATCTCGACCTCGGCACGCGCACCGGCGTCGGCGAGATCACCGGCGACACGGGGTGCGGCGAAGGGCAGCAGCAGGGTCGGGGTCAGCGCCGGTTTGACCACCGTGGAGGTGCCGCCCGCGGTTTCGGTCTGCGGGTTCGCGATCCATTCGATCAGTGCGTCCACGTCACGATAGGACGCCAGGTTCGCGGGGACCACCCACAGTGCGGCCCCGGTCCGCGCGTGCCGGCGGTAGAAGTCGCGGTAGAAACCCAGCCGGTCGTCGTCGAGGCGCGAGGTCGTCGCGATGACTGTCGCCCCGCCGGCCAGGAGATCGGCGACGACGGCGGCGGCGATGGAACCCTCACTCGCACCGGTCACCACGGCGATATCGGCGGCGTACTCACCGGTTTCGGTGGAGTAGGCCAGCCCCGCGATCTGCTCGTAGATCTCCGCCAGCGCGACCCGATCTCGGTCCGCGGCGAGGTCCCGCCACCACAGTGCCTGCGCAGCGACGGTTTCCCCGGCGCCGGCGAAACTCGCCGGTGTGATCGTCTCGGGTTCGGCCGTCCAGAATCGGGCGAGGTCCTCCCGCGTGGCGGCCCACCGGTCATCCAGCCGGACCGCACGACGCGCGTCGAAAGCCGGCGCCACCAGCCGCGGCCAGTCCGTGCCGAGTTCCGCCGAGACCGCCTCGACGACCGCCGAATCATCGGCCCCTTCGGGCACATCCGGCTGCTCACCCAGACCGAGCTGATCGAGCACTACCCGGGCCGCCGAGGCGAGTACACCGTCGGGTCCGGTGATCCGCTCCGCGAACTCGCCGAGCGCGGCGGCATCGACGGTGGCACCCGAGCCGGATCCGGCCGACGGCCGAGCCACCGCGACACCGTGCCGGGCGGCGACGGCCTGCACAGCGGCATCGATCACGGTATCCACCGCGGTCGCGTCCGACAGCGCGCCGGAGACGAGCGCGCCGAGGTCTCCGCCCCGGACGCTGGCACCCTCGCGCGTGCCCAGCGCCACCTCGGCCATGATGTGACCGGCCCAGCCGTCACCGAGCCCCCAGACGGTCCGCACTCGCTCGCCGATCGCCGCGGGCCGCCGACCCGAGGGACCGAATACTTTGCGCAGGTGGTCGTTCAGCCAATCGGTGAGCACCGGACCGAAGGGGCGGTAGGTACGGGCGAGTCTGCGCACGGTCGCCGCGAGCGCGGTCGTATCCGCGTCCGCCGCGCCGTCGATCGCCCCGACCGACAGTTCCGCGGCCAGATCGACCAGGAGCTGGTTACGCCGCGAGGACACACCGTCGCACAGGCCCTCGATGGTGTCGGCCGGGCCTATCTGATCGGTTCGCAGTTTGGTCCACAGCCCGATGAGCACGGTGGTCGCGTCGGCCGCCGTGAACGGGATATCGTCCGGCCGGGGGCCGTCCGCCGGCGCGGTGGGCGGTACCGCCGGCGCGGTGGTGGCCACCGAGGCGGTATCGGGCCGGGCGCTATCGGACAGACCGGTGCCGGCCACGGAGTCTTCGACCTCTTCGACGTCTATATCGGTCGCGTAGACCGTCGCCGGCTCACGCTCGATATTGAGCACCTCGACGATCTCGGTGAATTCCGGAAGCCGCAGAGTCCGGGCGGCCAGGTTTGCCAGGGTCGGCGCGGTACCGAGGCCGATCTCGACGAACCGCTGCACGCCCAGCCCGCCACGTACGGTGTCGGTGAACAGCAGGTCCTGGGTCTCGATCCAGCGCACCGGGCTGGCGAACTGCCAGGCCAGTAGTTCGATCAGGACGGTCCGGCACAGCGGCACGGGCCGCGCCGCCCAGGTGTCGTAATCGGCGAGCACCGCCTCCAGGGGTTCGGAGGGCACCAGATCCGCGATCTCCCGCAGGAAATCGCGTTCCAGCGAGAACGGCCGGGGCACCAGGTTCGGGATGTAACGGCCGATCAGGACTTCCGGCCGCGGTTCGGCGGGCAGCAGCTCGGACAGTTTCTCCCGGAAATCCGCGACCCCGGCGCGCAGCACCCGCGAGTGGAACGGCACATCGACACCGGGTATCCGGACGAAGGCCCGCTCACCGCGATGGCGCATCCGGCGTTTCTCGATCTCGACCTCCAAGGCGCGCAGCCCCGCCAGGGTGCCCGCGACCGAGTACTGCGCGTCCCGCAGATTCAAGTTCACGACCTCGACGAATTCACCGCTGAGTTCGCCGATCCCCTCGACGAACGCGACCACGTTCCGGTCGCTCAGGCCGATCTGCGAAGGCCGGATCGCTACCATCCCGTAGTCGCTGCGGCCGGCCCCATCCCGCGGTATCAACTGATCCATCGCCTGCCCGCGCTGGAAGACGATCTCCAGCAGGGTTTCCAGCGGCAGCACCTCGGCCACCGCCGCCAATGCGACGTACTCGCCCAGCGAATGCCCGGCCAGCAGCGCACCGTCCACATACGCCCCGGCCTCGCGCAGCTCGGCGATCTGTGCCACACCGAGCGTCGCCAGCGATGCCTGGGTGAACTGGGTCAGATGCAGTACACCCTCCGGATGGCGGTATTCGATACCACCCGCCCGCAGCGATATCGGGTTGTCCCGGACAACGGCCAGAATGGAGAAGCCCAGCGCGCGGCGGGTATGCGCATCCGCCCGCTCCCACACCTGCCGGGCAGCACGCGAACGGGTCATCGCGTCCAACCCCATCCCCTGCCTTTGGATGCCCTGACCTGGGAAGGCGTATACCGTTCTCGGCGGGGCGAGACGTCCGGATGCCTGCATCACCACGTCGTCGCCGACCCGGCAGGTCACCTCGACGATCTCCGCGCCGGCGTCCACCGCGATCCGCTCGGCCCGGACAGCGATGGAATCACCGGGACGCACCATGCCCAGGAACCGCGCGGTCCATGCCGTGATCGTGCGGGCGACCGCCGACTCCTCGGGGTCCACTGCCGATACCGCGTACTGGCCGACAGCCGACAGCCACATACCGTGCACGATCACTCCGCCCAGGCCTGCCAGCGCCGCCACGGCGTCGCTGGTGTGGATCGGATTGTGGTCCCCGGACATCTCGGCGAACGCCGCCATGCTCAGCGGTGCCACCACGGTCAGTTCCCGCCGCCGCTTACGCGGGGTCTCGCGTCCGGCCTCGCCCACCGAGCCGGCCGCCCGCGGCGGATCGGCCGGCGTGCCGGGACCGACGCGGCCGCGGATCGCGAACCGTTCGGTGAGCGTCGCGAACACCGGGCCGTCCAGACCGGTACCGATATCGTCGAGCATCGCGCCGATCGTCACCCGCACCTCGACGAGCCGCCCCAGGTCGGTATCGACGACCTCACCGGATTCGGCGCGCACCGTCAGAACACTGATGGCCGCGGGCCATTCACCCAGTAGCCGCACCTGATGATCGAGGTGCACCAGGTCCAGCAGACCCTCGATCACCGCGCTCGCCCCGGGGCCGCGCGTCGATCCGAGTACCGCGAACACCGCCGGCCAGCAGGCACCGACCAGCACGTCGGGAGCCACCCGTCCGAGGGTGCTCAGCGAGTCCGGCAGTCCGGCGCCCACCACACCCGCGTGATCGGCGAGGACACCCGGTGTCCACGCCAGATTCAGGTGCGCGACCCGGCGCCCGTCGATCTCCCGCACCTCCGGGAGCGCACCACCGGCGGCCACACCGAGCAGCTCCGACATCGCGGATTCGGCTTCCTCCGCACTGATCACGGGTGCGCCCCCGGTGCGCGCGGACGCCGGCACACCGATTCCGATGCGCAGCCGGGCACCGGGCGCCAGCGGCACACTCAATTCGACCCGGTCGGGCGAGATCTGCGCGAGAGTCGCTCCGGTCGGCTCGTGGCGGAGTGCACCCTCGGGCCCGGCACCCCACTCCCGCGGAGCGCCCAGTCGATGCACCGGGTTGGCCGCCAGCCGTCCGGCCCAGAACACATCCGGTGAGCCGAGCACGATATCCACCGCGGCGCGCCCGGTTGCCGCCCGGCGCCGCGCGGGGACCGGTGCCGGAGTCGCTCCGGCCGCCAGTACGGCCTCGGTCGTGGCCCTTTCGAAACGATCGAGCAGTGCGCCGACCGGTTCGTCGACGCGGGTTATCCCGGCGACCGCGACAGGCCCCGGGATCACGCACACCTGATCGGCGGAGTAGCGGGGGTCGTGCGCCTGCCACAGCGAATCCGAACGCCACCAGCGCCGCACGTCGGCATCCACAACCGGTACGAAGTTCACCGGTTTACCCGGCGTCCGGCACAGCGCGACGAAGAAACTCACATCCGCCGGATGCAGGACCACGGTCTCGGCCGCCGGATATTCCGCCACGAGCGCGGCCACCGCGTCACCGGGCCGGTCCAGCGGGCCGGGCTCGGCGAACAGGGTCGGGATCGGACCCCGGTCGGCCGGGTGCAGCCGCGCCTCGGCACGCTGCAGCATCTCGGCGAATCGGTCGCGCCATGAGCCGTCGAGCCAGGGCGATTCCCAGTCCGCGGGTGTTCCGACGGCCAGGTCGACATAGCGACGGAGCCACTGCGCATAGGTCATCTCGCCGATATCACCGAAATACGGTTTCGCCGTCCCGTTCAACGCGGCGACGATCTCCGCGCGGCGGGCCGCGACGGCGGCCGCGTCCCCGGCCACCTCGTCCAGCAGCCGCCCGGTACGCGAGGCGGTGTTGTCGATCTCGTGGATAGCGGCGCCCAGCTGGCTTCGGCCCGAGGCCATTCCGCCCGCGGCGGTACCGGCCGCCACCCAGTCGGGAGTGCCCGGTGTATCCACCAGCAGTTGTTTCACCTCCGGCGAGGTGGTGGCCTCCGCGGCGGCCATGGCGGCGGTGCCGACCAGCACGCCGTCCAGCGGCATCGCCGGATACCCGTGCTGCCGGGACCAGGCGCCGGTGAGATAGTCCGACGCCCGCACCGGAGTACCGATCCCGCCACCGGCACAGATCACGATATTCGCGCGCAACCGCAACTCGGCGTAGGTCTCCAGCAATAGATCGTCGAGGTCCTCCCAGGAGTGGTGCCCGCCCGCGCGGCCGCCCTCGATATGCACGATGATCGGTTGCTGCGGCACCTCGTTCGCGATACGCACCACCTCGCGGATCTGTGCGACGGTACCCGGTTTGAAGGCGATATACGGGATTCCGGCCTCGTTCAGCTCCTCGATCAGGGCCACCGCGGCATCGAGTTCGGGTACTCCGGCGGTGACCACCACACCGTCGATGGGCGCGCCCGCCGCACGGGCCTTCTGCACCAGGCGTTTACCGCCGAGCTGCAACGACCACAGGTACGGGTCCAGGAACAGCGAATTGAACTGCACCGCCCGGCCCGGTTCGAGCAGTGTCCGCAGCTCGCTCACCCGGTCGGCGAAGATCTGCTCGGTGACCTGCCCGCCGCCTGCCAGCTCGGCCCAGTGCCCCGCATTGGCTGCCGCCGCGACGATCCCGGCGTCGACCGTGGTGGGAGTCATTCCCGCCAGCAGAATCGGGGAACGACCGGTCAGCCGGGTGAAGGCCGTTTCGGTCACGGTGCGGCCGTCGGGCAGCGTCACCGGTCGCGGTGCGAACTCGCTCCATGTCGGCGCGATGCGCGGCGCCGCACCGGGAGTCAGCAGATTTCGCTGACCCGGCCGGGTCAGCGCGGGCACGATCCCGATCCCCGAGCCCCGCAACGACGGAGCGGTCAACCGCGTCAGCAGATCACCGGGGCCGATATCGAGCACCCAGCGCGCGCCCGCCGCGGCCACTTCGTCCACCGAGGCGACCCAGTCCACCGGGTCCACCAGGATCTGCCGGGCCGACCGGCGGGTCACCGCGACGTCCAGTCCGCATTTCCCGGCCCATTCCGCGGCCAGCTCCACGGCCTCCACCAGGGCCGGATGGTGGAAGGCCAGTTCGATCGGCAGCCTTTCGAACACCGGCGCGCGGAAGGCCGGGCCTGGGTCGCCGTTCTCACGTGCCCGGGTCCGCTCGCCGGCGAGGTCGGCGAATCGCCGCTCGACCCGGTCCAGCTGCCCGGCGGGACCGGAGAGCACCGCCTGCCGTCGCGCATTGCGGATCGAGACGACCACCGCGGCCGCGGGTGCCACCTCCGCCGAGACCTCGGCCGACACAGCATCCAACTGTCGCGGGTCGACCTGGGATACCGCCACCATCGTGGAACGCTCGCCGTCGGCGACCAGGCCGAGTCGCCGTCCCACCTGCGCGCCGGCCGCGCCTATCAACTGCGCGATCGCCAGCAATTCGATATCGCTGTCGTTCCCGCGATCCGCGGCGGCGGCCACCGCCAGCACACCCTGCGAATGGCCCGCCACCGCTACCGGCGGTATCCGGGTGAGATCCAGACCCACCCGGTGCAGGGCCCGCAGTCCGGCGAGCTGGGTCAGCAGGACACCCGGTAGGGAGACGGCTGTCGAGCGCAACACCGCGGCCGAGGGACGCGCCCCGGCCTCCCCGCCCGAGCCCGCCACCGACCAGCCGATCGGATCGAACCCACGAGGTCGCGCCACGACCAGTTGCGCGGCCACCGGTGCCAGTGCGCTCGCGGCCCGGGCCACCAGGGCGGCCATCTCGTCGGTCGCGGCGTGGTCGTCGCACACCTCCGCGAAAGCCTCCAGCCACGGCGCCCCCTGCCCGCCGAATGCCAGGGCGTAGGGTTCGCCGGCCGAGATTCGTTCGAGTAGCGGAATACCGGCGCGGCGGTCGATTTCGCCATTTACATTTCGCAGGCCCGGAACGGAGCTGTCTTCGATCGTCACGGCGTTTACTTTCTCTCGATAGAGTGGTCCGGAATAATCGAGATTCAGCGGATCGGGAAGGCGTTCACGAGTTCCCTGTCCGTATCCTCGGATCAGTGGCTCCTGCGGTCCCACCGCCGAGCCGACGTCCACTTCATCGTGAGATTCACACGTGCACAGAGGAATTGACTGTGCACACCCGGGACCGCGATCGTGCCGACGATCCAAATCGTATCGAAGATCGGTCCGCGGCCATCCCCCCGATCGGGTACTCATTCGTGGCGATCCACCGTTCACATATCCGCAACACGAATGGCTTCGGTTAGGAACTTCACAATTAAATCTATTGCGCCCGGGGCACCGAGAATATGGCCGTCTGCGTGGCGTTCGCCCCGGTCGGCGGAGTCACCGGTTGACTGTGCCGTTGCGGCACGGTTCTCACTGTCCGTACCGGCGCATCCGCGGTGGCGGATCCGGGACGCGACGGCTGGGAAGCTTTCACCACCCTTGCCCCGAGTTTCGGCTCGGGACAGGCCAGCGAGATCAGCGTCATGCTGAAGAAACTCGGCGCCTGATACGACCGGCGGCGACACCGAGCCGACCTCGTCGCCGGCGACCTCACCGACCGGATTGTAGGCCTGATCGAGATCCGAGACCGGGACATTCTCGCTCCGGTCTCCTCGCCGTAACCGCTTGTGCGCCCGGCGGTCTCACCGCGCCCCGGGTTCGGCGGCCCGGTGGGCACTGATCTCCGGCATATGGGTTTCGGCCCAGTCCCGTAGCGCGGCCAGCCGCGATTCGAGCGAGAGCCCGAGTGCGGTGAGTCCGTAGTGGACCTGTGGTGGGACAGTGGTTTCGACGTGCCGGGTCACGAGGCCATCGGCCACCAGTGCCTGCAATGTCTGCGACAACATCTTCTGTGAGACGCCGGGCATCCGCTTGCGCAGTGCGGCGAATCGCACAGTACGCGGACTGTCCTCGGCCAGCACCTTGACAACCATCGAAACCCATTTGGTGCCGAGCCGGTCGAGAAGCTGCCGGGTCGGGCAGTCCGGAGCGAACAGATCACCACGCCGGGCGGTCACTCCGGAGTTACCGGGTTTCCGCGAAGTGCCGTCTTGTTGCACTCGTCCCCACTTTCCTATGGTGATGTGGTCACTAGAGGTTACCCAGAAGGCGGCGTGCGCATCGAGACACGACCACAGACAGTCCGGAAAACGGTGAATTCCGTCGAACTCGCCGTGACGGTCGCCGGCTCGGGCCCGGGACTGGTCCTGCTGCACGGGTGGCCGCACACCCGGCGGGTATGGGAGAGGGTGATTGCGGCGCTGGCCCGCGACCATCGGGTGATCGCACCGGACCTGCGCGGTCTCGGTGACAGCGCCCGCCCGGCCACCGGCTACGACGCGGCGACGCTCGCCGGCGATATCGCGGGCCTGCTCGACGGTTTCGACCTCCCCGATGCCTCGGTGATGGCGCTGGACGCCTCGGTGCCCGCCGCGTTCCTCTTCGCGATGCGGCATCCCGAGCGGGTGCGCCGCCTGGTGCTGATGGAATCGCTGCTCACGCCGCTGCCCGGCGCGGAGGAATTCCTCGCCGCGGGACCCCCGTGGTGGTTCGGCTTCCACGCGGTGCCCGGTCTCGCGGAGAAGGTCCTGGTGGGCCACGAAGCCGCATACATCGGCTGGTTCCTCGAGGCCGGCACCACCGGTCCCGATCGCATTCCGGCCGATCTCCGCGCGGCTTTCGTGCGCGCGTACACCGGAGCAGCAGCGCTGCGCGGCGGTTTCTCCTACTACCGCGCGATGCCCGAGAACGCGCGCCTGATCGCCGCCGCGACCGCGGCCTCCCGGCTGCGGGTACCGACGCTGGCCCTGGGCGCCGGTAGTGTGGGATCCGCGCTGCACCGGCAGCTGAGTACGGTCGCCGACGATCTGATCGGCCGCGTGATCCCGGATTGTGGCCACATCATTCCACTCGACCGCCCCGAGGCCCTGCTCGCCGAGGTCGTCCCCTTCCTGCGCTGACGAACAACCGCCGCCGACGGCCGACGGCCGTCATTGCAGACGGCCGGGCGATGACCGAGATGTTCGGCATCGCTTCTGGCACAAGCGCATCGTCCGCGCCGGCGTGAACACCCCCTGAAGCCCTGTGCGCGAACCCACCCGAACTGGTCATCGGCGCCGACGAGATCTGCTTCCTCGATTTCGGACCGATCTTCGCCGAATGGGAAGCGGATTTCGGGCGCACCTATGTGCTCGGCGACGATCCGGCCGAACCGGCCCTGCGCGACGCACTGGAACCGCTGTGGCGACAGGCTCGCGACCGGTCGTCGAGCGGGCCGCCGCACAGGGGTGGGCATTCACCGCCCCCATCGCCGGCCATCTCCTGCACATACGCCCGCCCGCGTAGCGCACACCGCGGGCGTGGTTCACAGGATCGGGATATCGGGCGGTATTTGCAGGGCGACGGTGATCAACGAGTGGATGCGGGCGCTGATCACCGTCAGTAGGCCGTGTATCTCGGCCGGCGCGGTCTCCACGGCGGTATGCAGGAGTTGCAGGTCGTCGTCGATACGCTGGAGAACCCGGCCGATATCGCCGGGGCCGGCGGTCAGCGCGGCGGCGATCTCCTCCAGGGGCAACCCCTGCGCCTCCAGCCGGCGGATCAGGTGGACGCGGGTGATATCGGCGGCGTCGTAGAGCCGGTAATTCCCGGTGGTCCGTTCGGCCGGGGTGAGCAGGCCGAGGCCGGTGTAATAGTCGATCGTTCGCGCGCTGACCTCGGCGCGGGCAGCGAACTCACCGATCCTGAGCAGGGACGCGGGCACTGGTCACCTCTCTTCTGCCGACGACAACCATACAGTGGTGCGTGCTAGTGTCGGATATATGTCCGCATATGGGACTCGGCAAATACGCAGCGCCGCCGGCACCGGACGGCCGGCGGGACGAATCGCCTGCGCATGCTGATCCGCTTCGGCCGGAACACGATTCGGGCAACCTTCGCGCACACCCGGTGTGGCCGGGCGGTGCCCGAGTACCGTCGGCCGATACGACCCGTGTCGCCTGGGCTCGCCGGACGACCGCGTATCCGGACAGTCGACGAACTCTCGAGAATCAGGAGAACCCGGAATGAGTGTCAGTCTCGCCAAGGGCGGCAATGTCTCGTTGTCCAAGCAGGCGCCGAACCTGACCGCGGTGGCGGTCGGCCTCGGATGGGACGTGCGATCGACCACAGGCTCGGATTTCGATCTGGATGCCAGCGCCATCGCGACCGGTCAGGATCATAAAGTGGTCTCCGACCAGCATTTCGTGTTCTACAACAACCTGCGTTCCCCCGAAGGCAGCATCGAGCACACCGGCGACAATCTCACCGGCGAAGGTGAAGGCGATGATGAGGTGATCACCGTCGACCTCGCGGCCACACCACCGACGATCACCAATATCTTCTTCCCCGTCTCGATCCACGACGCCGATGCCCGGCAGCAGTCGTTCGGCCAGGTACGCAACGCGTTCATCCGCGTGGTGGACCGGGCGAACGGTACGGAGCTGGCCCGCTACGACCTGAGCGAGGACGCCTCGACCGAGACCGCGATGGTGTTCGGCGAGTTGTACCGCAGCGGTGCGGAATGGAAGTTCCGCGCCATCGGGCAGGGCTACGCCTCCGGTCTGGCCGGGATCGCCCGGGACTACGGCGTGAACGTCTGACCGGGCTGCCACAGAGACAGCTGATGGGAATCGACTACACCAAGAAATCCGCGCCGTCCGGCCCGCCTCCTGCGGGCGGCGGCCCTGCGGCCGGTCCGAACAAACTCACCCTGACCAAGGCCGACCGCCGGGTCGACCTCACCAAAAGCGGTGAGCGCCAAGGCGTGATGCGGGTGAACCTGAACTGGACGAACCCCGAGCCGGTCCAGAAGAAACCCGGATTCTTCGCCAAACTGCTCGGTGCCGGCGGCGGCATCGATCTGGACCTGGGCTGCCTCTACGAACTCGCCGACGGCTCCAAGGGCGTCATCCAGGCACTGGGCAGGAGCTACGGCGACGCGCACAAGCCCCCGTTCATCGCGCTGGACCGTGACGACCGCACCGGCGCGGTGACCGGTGGGGAGAACCTGCACATCAACCTCGCCGATCCCGCCGCGTTCCGCCGGATCCTGATCTTCGCCATGATCTACGAGGGTGCGGCGAACTGGGCGGCAGTCGACGGGGTGGTCACCATGTACCCGACCTCCGGGCCGCAGATCGAGGTGCGGCTGGATTCCGCCGTCGACGGGGCTCGTATCTGCGCGGTCGCGCTGCTGACCGATACCGGTGGCGGCCTGACCGTACAACGCGAGGTCGAATACATCAGCGGTGGCCAGGCCGATCTCGATCGCGCCTACCAGTGGGGTATCCGCTGGGCGGCGGGCCGCAAGTAGCGCGACCGCCCACCCCGACAACCGATCGACCCGTACCCGCTCCCCGGCAGAGAGAGCTCATGAGACGCGCATCGCGCAAAAGAAAATATCGACAACCCGGTTCGACCACTGACGACCGCCCTCCCCGAGTACCCAGCGGGGTGCGGCCGTGCTGATCGTCGCGAACATCGTCGCGGGTATCGGCATCGTCGTACTCATCACCGCGTTCACGGGATATTTCGTCGCCCAGGAGTTCGCCTTCATGGCCGTGGATCGCTCGCGGCTCAAAGCACGGGCGACCGCTGGCGACAAGGCTGCCGGCCGGGCGCTACGAGTCACTCGGCGAACCTCGTTCATGCTGTCCGGTGCGCAGCTCGGCATCACGGTGACCGGCCTTCTCGTCGGATATGTCGCGGAACCGCTCATCGGGCGCGGGCTGGGCGAGCTGCTGGGCGGCGCCGGGGTGCCCACTGCGGTCGGAGTGGGTGTCGGCGCGGTGCTGGCGATCGTGTTCTCCACCCTGGTGCAGATGTTGTTCGGTGAGTTGGTGCCGAAGAACCTCGCCATCGCCCGCCCCGAGCCGGTGGCCCGCCGGCTCGCGGCCTCGACGACCCTGTATCTGAAGGTGTTCGGGTGGTTGATCCGATTGTTCGACCAGTCGTCGAATGTGTTGCTGCGCGCCCTGCGTATCGAGCCGGTCCATGATGTCGAGCATTCGGCCACACCCCGCGATCTCGAGCATATCGTCGCGGCATCCCGTGATTCCGGGGAACTGCCCGCCGAGTTGTCGACGCTGCTCGATCGCATCCTCGACTTCCCGACCAGCACCGCCGAGCACGCCATGATCCCGCGCGCGCGGGTCGACACCGTGCATATCGACGATCCGGTGCGCGATGTACTCGCCCGGATGCGCACCGGCCATACCCGATACCCGGTCGTCGGCGACAGCAGCGACGATCTGCGTGGCGTGGTCCACCTCCACGATCTCCTCGACGGCGAACCCACCGGCACCACGGCCACCCGGCTACGGCCCGCGGTCCTGGTACCGGAATCGCTGCCGCTGCCCGAGCTGGTGGACCGGCTGGGCGCCGAAAACGAGGAGATGGCGCTCGTCGTCGACGAATACGGTGGTTTCGCCGGCATCGTCACGGTCGAGGATATCGCCGAGGAACTGGTCGGTGAGATCGCCGACGAACACGACCCGGGTACAACCGCGGATATCGTCGCCGAGGGCGACGGCTGGCTGGTGGCCGGCGGGGTACACCTCGACGAGGCCGAACGCCGCCTCGAGCTGACCCTGCCCAGCGGGGATCACGAAACCCTCGCCGGACTGGTCATCA
This sequence comes from Nocardia jinanensis, assembly GCF_014645735.1. Lineage (GTDB taxonomy): Bacteria > Actinomycetota > Actinomycetes > Mycobacteriales > Mycobacteriaceae > Nocardia > Nocardia jinanensis. The sequence goes on from NZ_BMMH01000013.1 coordinate 75,903, forward strand.
GCGCCTTCGGTGGACTTCCCGAGGTCGGCGACCGGGTCCGCATCGCGCTGCGCACCGATGTCGCCGGCTTCCTCGACGATCCGGCACGGCCGGCGCCCACACTGGTCGCGGAGGTGCGCCGCGTCGACAAACATGTGCCCGCGTCGGTGTTCCTCACCGTCCGGACCGAATCGGAGGACAGCGGCGATGAGTAACCCCTGGGTCGTCGCGGCGGTCACGATCGGGTTGATCGCCGCGAGTGCCTTCTTCGTCGCGGTCGAGTTCGCGCTCATCGCCGCCCGCCGCCACCGGCTCGAAGACGCCGCCGCGACCAGTAGCGCCGCCCGCGCGGCACTGCGCAGTTCCTCGGAACTGTCGGTGCTGCTGGCGGGCTCCCAGCTCGGCATCACGGTCTGCACCCTCGCGCTCGGGGCGGTCACCAAACCCGCCGTACACCACTGGATCACACCGCTGTTCGAAGGGTTCGGTGCCCCGCTCTGGGCCGCCGATGTCATCGGGTTCGTCCTCGCACTGATCGTGGTGACGTTCCTGCATCTCGTCGTCGGTGAGATGGCGCCCAAGTCCTGGGCGATCGCGCACCCGGAGAAATCGGCCACGATCCTGGCCGTCCCGATGCGGGCCTTCATGTGGTTCACCCGTCCGCTGCTCACCGCACTCAACAGCGCCGCCAATCGGTGCCTGCGCGCGGTCGGCGTCACACCGGTCGACGAGGTCGACGCCGGGCAGGATCCCGCCGCGCTGCGCCATCTCGTCGAGCACTCCGCGACCGCGGGTACCCTCGACGAGCGCTACCACGGCAACCTCATCAGCGCCCTGGAACTGGAACAACTCACCGTCGCCGATATCGTCCGCCCCGACTCCCACCCCAGTGCCGTCGCCCCGGACGCCGGACCGCGGGCCATCCAAGCGATCTCCCGCGAGACCGGGCACCTGCGCCTGCTGGTCCGCGACGGCGACCGGATCGACGGTGTCCTGCATGTCCGCGACAGCCTGCAGGCCGACCCGGAGACCACCGCGCACCGGCTCATGCGTCCGGTACTGACTCTGGATACCACGACGAAGGTGTACGAAGCACTGCAGACCATGCGCGAAACCCGTAGTCATCTGGCCGTCGTCAGTGCCCCGGACGGGACGGCACCGGTCGGACTGATCACCATCACCGACGTCCTCCAGCGCCTCCTGCCCCGGACGGCCACCGAGCAGACACGGACCACGCCCCACTGACGTACCGATTCCGAGAACACCTCGGCCGAACGCCCGGCCGAGGTGGAAGCGAGGCCGAGCCGCCCGGATGCGGTCGCTACCCACTGCGCTTTCGGCGGTCCGTCTATGGTTGCCCGGTCCCGCGCGGAAGGACGGGTTGGCACCGGGCTCGAACCGATCCCGGCTCGCCGCAATTCACCGGTGCACCCACGGCGGCCGGCATCAGGGATTCCTCGCGTACGCCCCCGCGTCACCGGCGCGGCCCGGTCCCGCCGGCGCGCTGTCCAAAAACTTCTCGAACGGGTGCAGCCGACCGATCCCGACCTCGATATCACGTGCCAACGCGGTGTACCCGGCGGCGTTGTAGAGCGCGACAGCCTCGGGCTGACGCGGCCCGGTGGTGAGGTAGATACGCCGGTATCCGCGCCGGGCGATCTCGGCCTCCAGTTCCGCGAGGACGAACCGGCCCAGGCCGCGCCGCCGGTGCTCACGTGCGGTCCAGATACGTTTCAGTTCGGCGGTCGTGGTGTCGTAGCGCCGGAACGCCCCTCCCGCGACCGGTTGCTCGTTCTCGACCACCACCAGCAACGCGCCGTCCGGTGGGGCGAATTCCGTTGCGGGATAGGATGTCAGATCGTCCCGCACCTCATCGGCGGTGCCGCCGTACCGGGTGCTGTATTCGACAGCCAGTTCGGCCAGTAGGGGTGCGGCGAGTGGGTCGTCCTGGGCGACGAGACAGCTGTGGCGCACGGATCAGGCTCCCGGCTTCGGTAGTCCCGGCGGGTTGACCCGAGACCGCGTCACGACCTCGCTCTGCAGTCCCCAGCGGTCGATGACCTTCTGATAGATACCGTTGTCGATGGCGTACTGCAGCGCCTCGTGCACCGCGGCGATCAGTCCGTTGTCCTTTTTGGTGGCCACCGCGATCTCGGCCTGTAGCGCCTCCCCGGCCCCCGACAGGGTCGTGGCGATCTTCGTATCGCCGGAGGTCGCCGAATGGTAGACAGCGACCGGGTTCGGTCCGAGATACCCGTCGATACGGCGTGAGGACAGTGCCAGATAGTAGTCGGTGGCCTGCTGGTAGTAGGCGATATCGATGGCGGGCAGGCCTTCGGCGATATTGCTCTCGTTCCATTCGACCAGCAGCTGCTCCTGGTTGGTTCCGCTGCCGACGCCGATACGCTTACCCGCCAGCGACTTGCGGTCGGTATAGGTCCAGTCGTCGTCTTTCGGCACCTCCAGCGCGATATTGTCGAGCCGGTAGGTGGCGAAATCGTACTTCTCCTTACGTTCCTCGGTCACGGTGACATTGGAGATGAACGCGTCGACTTCACCGGAATCGATCTTCACGAAATTCTGTGACCAGTCGGCGGCCAGCGCCTCGAGCCGCAGCCCGAGAATATCGGCGACCAGATAGGCGAAATCGATCTCGGAACCGACGAGTGTCCGATCGTCGGTGGCATGGAACCGCAGCGGCGGGCCGGTGGTGGCCGAACCGGTGACCACGAAGGTGCCCCTGTCCCGGATCGCCTGCGGAACCTTCGCGGCGATGGCGTCGACCTTGTCGCTGCGAACCCGGGTGGGCTGTTCCGGGGACAGGTCGAAAACCTGTCCGTCGGCGGTGCGGACCTCGTTGCCGACCTCGCCACCGCCACCACAGGCAGTCGTCACCAGCGCCAAGGTGGTGAGCACGGCGGCCAGGACGGCACGCCGACCGGTTCGGGCAGAACCCATGATGTGTCCTCTACTTCCGGGATCGGTGATTCGTCGCGGGTGCTGTTCAGAGCACGTGCGCCAGAAAGGCTTTGGTGCGCGCATGATCAGGATCGTCGAGCACCTTGTGCGGGGGCCCCTGCTCGACGATGCGGCCCGCGTCCAGCAGCACGACGGTGTCGGCGACCTCTCTCGCGAACCCGACCTCGTGGGTGACGATCACCAGTGTCGCGCCGTCGCGGGCCAGACCACGGATGGCGTCGAGCACCTCGCCGACGAGTTCGGGATCCAGCGCCGAGGTGGGCTCGTCGAAGAGGATCACTTTCGGCCGCAACGCCAGTGCCCGGGCGATGGCGACGCGCTGCTGTTGCCCACCGGAGAGCTGACGAGGATAGGCATCGGCCCGGTCGGCCAGCCCGACCCGTTCCAGCAGATCGGCCGCGGCCGACTCCGCCTCGTCCCGACGGCGGCCCTGGGCGGCGATCGGCGCCAGCGCCACGTTCTCGAGTGCCGTGAGGTGCGGGAACAGATTGAAGTTCTGGAAGACGAAACCGATCCGGGAACGCTGCCGCAGGATCTCCCGCTCGTGCAGTTCGTGTAATTTATCGCCCTTGCGGCGGTAGCCGACGAGTTCGCCGCCCACCCGAACGGTGCCGGCGTCCACCTTCTCCAGATGATTGATGATGCGCAGCAGGGTCGATTTCCCCGATCCGGACGGACCGACGATAACGGTCACCTCGCCGGGTCGCACCGCGAGATCTACGCCACGCAACACTTCCGCACCGGCATAGGATTTACGGATACCGCGTAGTTCGATCGCGTATTCGGACGGCTCGACAGCTTTTCCGGTCATTTCCACTCCCCTGGTTCGACACCGGACACCGCAGGCCGCCGCCTCATCGCCGCTCCGCGGTGATCTCGGTGATCTTCCGGCGGATCCGCTGCACCGGCGTCGGCGGTAGTTCACGCTCGCTGCCCTTGGCGAAATATCGTTCGATGTAATACTGCGCGACGGTCAGGATCGTGGTCAGCACGATGTACCACACCGTGGCGACCATCAGCAACGGCACGACCCGCCCGTTGCGGCCGAAGATCACCTGCACCTGGTAGAAGAGTTCGGCAATCGCCATCACCGAAACGATCGAGGTGCCCTTGAAGAGACTGATCACCTCGTTGACGGCATTCGGCAGGATGCCGCGCATCGCCTGCGGCGCGATGATCGTGCAGAACTGGCGCCGCCACGGCAGACCCAGCGATTTCGCCGCCTCCACCTGACCGGGGTCCACGGAGATGATGCCGGCCCGGATGATCTCCGCGGCGTAGGCGGCCTGGTGGAGGGCCAAGCCGATGACGGCGGCACCGAATCCGCTGATCACGCCGTTCACATCGAAACTGACGAACGCGGGACCGAACGGTACGCCGATCGAGAATGTCCGGTAGAGGTAGGCGAGATTGAACCAGAACAGCAATTGCACGATCAGCGGGATCGAGCGGAACGCCCAGACATAGGTCCACGAGATGACCTGCAGGACAGGGTTGTGCGACAGCCGCGCGATCGCCAGCCAGACGCCGAGTACGAAACCGAAGAGAGTGCCGTAGAGGGTGAGTTCCACCGTCACCCGCAGGGCCTTCAGCACCACGTCGGCGGTGAAGTACTGGACGAAGGTCGGCCAGTCCCATCCTGGATTGGTCACGAGTCCGTGCCCGAACTGAGCGACCAGCACCAGCGCGACCGCCGAGATCACCCAGCGCCAGGGATGCCGGCGGCGCGCAATCGGCAGTGCGGTCTCGTCGGCGACCACGGTTTTCGCCTCGGAGGGGTCGGCGTCGTCGACCGCTGCGACTGTGTTCATGGAACGATCAATCCTCCATCGGCACCGGTCGTGGTGCCGATCCCGGTATCCGGGGTTCGCTACCGGCTCACGGAACCGGCCCCCTGACGCTTCGGACAGTAGGGACAAATGTAGGGAGATCCTGAATCGTTGTCGCCGTTCATGTTCAGCGTGAGTTCAACCGGGACGACGAAGTCGCTCACGGCTCGTCATCGCCGGGCGTGGTGGTTCGTGCCACCGTGCCGGTCGATCACGGGGAACAGCGGCTGTTCCGTCGCCGGCCGCGCCGTAGCTCACCCGGGACAATGATGCACACAGCGACCGACTGCACGAAATGAGCTGCGCCAGAAGGCTGTCGGCCACGAAAGGACAGACCGGTCGCGGGACCGGATTCGTCCGCGGTCGGGGCGGCGGCCGGCGCGCACCCGGCCGCCGGACGTTCGGCGATCGGGTGCGCGCACGGGTTCCCGCGGTCCGCGATCAGGGAATGCGGACCGGGCCGGTGAGCGGCGACGGTTCGTCGGCCCAGCGATGTCCGGTCTCGCGCGGGGTGAAGCCCTGGTCGGCCCAGGCCGCCAGCAGTAGCGCGACCTTGCTGTGCATGACGGCGCGCAGCCGATCGAACGAGTTCTGCGGATTGTCGTCCACTTCGCCGAGCAGCAACCACCAGGCCCAGGCCACCGCCCCGGCATTCGCGACGAAGTCCGGAAGCACCGGCACACCACGGGCGGCGAGCATGGCCTCGGCCTCCGGTGTGGTGGCGGCGTTCGCGGCCTCGACGACGATACGTGCCCGGATATCGAACGAATTGTCCGGCGTGATCGCGTAGGAGATCGCCGCCGGAACCAGGATATCGACGTCGGCGGACAGGATCGCGGCACGCGGCAGCCGCTCGATCCCCTCCGGCAGACGGGAGCGGTCGATCTCCCCGTAGCCGTCGCGCAGGTCCAGTAGTGCGGGGATATCCAGGCCGTCGGCACAGTGCAGGGTCCCGGCGGCGTCGGCCACGGTGGTGACCTTGATCCCGGCCTCGTACAGGTAGTAGGCGGCCGCCCCGCCCATGGTGCCGACACCCTGGATCGCGACAGTCGTCTCCGCGGGTACCTGCCCCCACCAGACCGCGGTGGCCAGACATGCGTGCGCCACCCCGTAGCCGCCGATCACATCGCCCAGCAGAAACCCGCCACCGACGGCCGCGTTCAGTCCGCCGCGGACCCGTTCCAGGGTCGCGGCCGGATCGTCGGCACGCCGGATCGCGGCGTGGTAGCTCTGTCCCAGGCCGAGCTTCTCGAAGACCTCGTCGATCAGGTGCTGCGGGACCCCCAGGTCCTCCGCGGTCACCCAGTGCGAGTCGATCCACGGGCGCATGGCCTCGCAGAACCGCTCCAGCACCTCGACGGCGCGCGGATCCTTCGGGTCGAAATCGATCCCGCCCTTCGCTCCGCCCACCGGCAGCTCGAAGGTAGCGGTCTTGTTGGCCATACCCCGCGCCAGATCCTCGACCTCGGTCACCGTGCAGCCCGCTCGCATACGGGTACCGCCGGTGGCCAGGCCGCCGCGCAGCGTGTGCACGACAAGGTATCCGACCGCGCCGGTGAGCGAATCCGTCCAGTGCAGACGCATATACGGTTCGGAACGACGGACCGCGGGGGTGGTGGCCACCTCCGACGGAAGGGCCGGAACCGCGGGAACAGCCTGTGTGGTGACCTGTGCGGCACTGCCGGCCGGGTCCTGCATCATCGTCATGGCGAACCACCTCCTCTTCGTCTTCGGGCCGGAGACACCATCACCCAAGGAGAATCGCCGGGACACGTAATCTCCTGCTCGGACCACGTCGTCCCCGGCCGATGGCTCGATTCCGGTGCCACAAGCGTGCATTCACAGCAGTCGGTCCGTCTATTTACGGTTCGTTGACGGCGGTGTTCAGCGTTGCTGCACAACGCTTAGGCTCGATGACATGGACCTGTCGTTGGCCCGGCTACGAATGTTGCGCGAGCTGCATCGGCGCGGCACGGTCACAGCGGCCGCCACCGCGCTGCACTACACCGCCTCGGCGGTGTCGCAGCAGCTCGCGCAATTGGAGCGCGATGTGGGCACCCGGCTGTTCGAGCGGCGGGGGCGCCGCTTGCAACTCACCGACCTCGGGGTGCTGCTGGCCGAGCACGCCGAGGAGATCCTCGCCTCGGTCGAGCGCGCGACCCAGGCACTCGAGGATGCCGGTGAGACGATGACGGCCAAGCTCACCGCCGGTGTCTGGGCGTCGGTGGCCTCCGGCCTGCTGCCCGAGGCACTCACCGCCCTCGCCCGCACTCACCCCGGCATCTCGGTACGCACGCGCGAACTCGCGCCGGAGGCGACCGCCGCGGCGGTACGCGACGGCGCACTCGATCTCTCGTTCGTTCTCGACTACTCGAACTACCCGATGACCTGGGACAGCGGCCTGGAACGCGCAGTCATCGCGGTCGAGCGGATCCACGCCGCCGTGCCGCCCGGGGCGGTGCCGACGGCCAGTGTGACCCTGGCCGAGCTGGCCGATCATCCGTGGATCCTCGCGCCCGCGCGATCGCATTTCGGGCATGCCGCCCGGCTGGCGTTCCAATCGGCCGGACTCCAACTGCGGATCGACCACGAGGTGGAAGAGCAGGCGACCGCGATGGCGATGGTGGCGGCGGGGCTCGGTGTCACGCTCGTCTCCGACCTCGGCCTGGCGCTGCGTCCGCCCGGGGTGGATATCGTCGCGCTCGGCGATGTGCTCACCCGGACCGTATCGCTGGCCTACCGCACGAATACCGCGCGGCGGGCGGCGCTGCTGCTCGTCGTGGACGCGATCCGGACCACCGCGGCGGAGAAGGGTCTGGGCGCCGATGCCGCGCTGCCGGCCACCACCGACGTGGAATCCGTTCCGCCCCATGCCGGAACGTTCGGCCCCGCGGGCAACAGCTCGGGGCTCGGCTGATCATCGCGACCGTCACCGCCGCGGGCACGAGACGCCGCGCCCGGCGCGTTCCGGTACACGCGGTCGTGGTCGCGAGTACGCTCGCACGCGTCGGCGTGGCGGTGACACCTGGAGGTCGGCGATGGATGTTCTACTCGGAATCGGGACGCGCAAGGGGTTGTTCCTGGCGCGCAGCGCGGACGGCCGGTCGAACTGGGAGGTGAGCCCACCGCAGTTCGCAGTGGCCGATGTGAAGGCATTGGCGATCGATACCCGGCGGTCGCGGCCACGAGTGCTCGCCGGAGTGCTGGACAGCCATTTCGGTCCGACCCTGGTGACCAGCGATGACCTCGGCGAGACGTGGAGCGAACCGGACGACGCACCGCTGGCCTTCCCCGCCGATACCGAGGCGGCGATACAGGGCGTCTGGCAGATCGCGCCCGCGACCGCATCCGAACCGGATGTGGTGTACGCGGGTGTCGAGCCGTCGGCTCTGTTCCGTTCCTCCGACGGTGGGCGGACGTTCGAACTGGTCAGGGGTCTGTGGGAGCATCCGCACCGCACAGAATGGATGCCGGGCGGCGGCGGCCTCGCGCTGCACACGGTCATTCCACATCCGGCGGACACGCGGCGGATCACCGTCGCCATCTCCACCGGTGGCGTCTATCAGACGGCCGACGGCGGAGCATCCTGGAAACCGGCGAACAAGGGCGTCACGGCCGATTTCATGCCGGGTGAGCTGCCGGAGTGGGGACAGTGCGTGCACAAGGTCGCCATGGACGCGGGCACGCCGAGCACGATGTATCTGCAGAACCACGGCGGCGTGTTCCGGACCACCGACGACGGCGCGAGCTGGCAGTCCATCGACGGCGGATTGCCGGCGTCCAACTTCGGTTTCCCGATCGTCGCGCACCCGCGACGTCCCGGTGTGATCTATACGTTTCCGCTGGTCGCGGATATGGAACGGTTCCGCTTCCCACCGGCGGCCGAATGCGCGGTCTACCGCAGTACCGATGCCGGTGAGACCTGGTCCGCGCAGACCGACGGGCTGCCGCGGGTGCCGTTCTGGGCGTCCGTGATGCGCGATGCCATGTGCTCCGACGACGCCGATCCGACGGGGATCTACTTCGGCACCCGTAACGGTGAGGTCTACTGCAGCGCCGACGAGGGCGAGCGCTGGGAGCTGGTGGCCGACAAACTCCCGGATGTGCTGTGTGTGCGCGCCCGGGTCATCGGATAACACTGTGGCCCGCGTACGCCTGCCGTCCGCGCTGCGGACCTACGTCGGCGGCGAGAAGGAACTCGATGTCGACGGCGCGACCCTGTGCGAGGTACTCGACGTGCTGCGCGAGCGCTCGCCCGCGCTGGAACGCCGCCTCCGCGACGAGAGCGGCGTACTACGCCGCTACGTGAACTTCTACGTCGACGGCGACGAATGCCGGACCCTGCGTGGTTCGGAAACACCGCTCGGCGCCGGCACGGAGGTCATGATCATTCCGTCGGTCGCCGGCGGGTGAGGCGGCCGGTCCGGGAGGTGGCGCCGAGTTCACCCGCCCGCTCGTTCCCGGCCGGCGGGAGCACGATCCGCCGCTTCGCGAAGGCTGCGGAATTCGGCGGCCAAACCGTCCAGCGTGTAGTGGGCGTTGAGACCACTGGGGTTGGGCAGCACCCAGACTTCAGTGCCATCCAGTGCATCGGGCCGGCGTCCGACGGTGGTGCGCGGCCGGCCGAACGCGGTCCGATAGGCGCCCAGGCCGAGGACGGCGAGGATTCGCGGCCGGTACCGGGCCACCCGTTCGACCAGAGCTCGGCCACCGTCGCGCAGTTCCTCCTTGGTCAGCTCGTCCGCCTTCGCGGTCGTACGAGGTACGACATTCGTGATCCCCAGTCCCAGCGCGAGCAGGTCGCCCTGTTCGTCCGGCCGGAACAGCCGCGGTGTGAATCCCGATCGGAAGAGCGCCGGCCAGAAGCGGTTTCCGGGCCGGGCGAAATGATGTCCGGTCGCCCCCGACCACAGCCCGGGATTGATTCCACAGAACAGCACCCGCAGATCCGGCGCGAGCACATCGGGAATGGTCGTTCCCGCAGCAGCAGCCAGGTCGGCCGGTGTGGGACGGTGCGCAGCGGATCGTGCCATCCGCCCAGTCTGCCAGTGGCCGGACAACGAGCCGGTCTGTCGAATCGATGGCGGCGCGGACCGCGAGCGGCGAATACGCCCGGCATTCCCGCGTGCTGGATATTCTCCAGAGCGGCCTGCAACTGCGCGGGATCGAGTGAATTCGTCACGACAGGTGTCCTCGCGTATGCAACCAGGTGGCGGTCCGAGCCAGGCGTCCGCATCGATGGCACCAGACCGGGCCCTCACTATCCACCGGCCGGTCACGCCCCGTATCGGAAGAATGTTCCCCGGATCCGACGGCGGTTCGCCGACCGCGCCGGCGAGTGTTGCGAACCGAGCGGTTGCCTTACGGCCCGCCCAGGCGCGATCATCGATGAGACGCTCGACGGCACCGGCCCGTCCGAGGCACCGGCGCCATCGAGAACCGGTAGTTCTCGACCACGAGAGGACCGTGTGCCATGCCTTCCCGTAGTAAGGCGGCCAGTGCCGGCCGGGTAGCTCCCCCGATCGCCACCCCGGCGGAACCGGCGGACCGGCCCGCCGCGCGGGCCGCACCCGCGGCCACCCTCAACCTGCCCTATCTCAGCGCCGAGGTGGCGATCCCGGGTCCGGGCATCAACGTGAAGGCCGGGCCGGTCGAGTTCGCGCTGCCGACGCGCTACCTCTACTACGGCGGACTCGGTGTGCTCACCGTCGCCGGCGCGGTCGAATTGCCTGTGGCCGGTGCGCTGGCGGCGGCGGGACTGATCGTCGACCGTCTGCGCAGACCGTCGGGCGACGAGCCCGCGAATACCGGCGCGGCGTCGCAGTAGTACACAAGGCGGACCGCGTAGACCGGACTCGCTGTCCGGCCGCTCGGACAGGTCACAGCAGTCCCAGCAACTCGAGGTCGGTCGCGTACTTGACGATGATCTCCGGCGTCACATGCGGAATATCTTTGGCCGAACCTATCTCCGCGCCCCGCACCGCCGTCCGGAACCGTTCGGTCGGCGCGATCGAGCCGTGTATCACCTGTTGCGGTTTCCGGTAGTTGTCCAGCAGCGGTAGCAGCGAGTAGCGGCGCTGCCGGTCCGGCAGCGCACGTACGGCGGTCTCGAAACGCTGCAACCAGGTGTCGTATCCGGATATCCGCTCGATGGGACGGCCGGCCTCGATCAACCAGTCGACGTAGGTGTCCAGCGAGATCCCGTCGTCGTACGGGTTCATCACGTGATAGGTCCGGAATCCGCTCGCGGCTCGGGCGCCGAGCGTGGCCACCGCCTCGGCGATGAAGCCGACCGGGAGCCCGTCGTAATGGGCCCGTTGCCGCCGGCCGTCGGGATCGAGTTCGTAGAAGGAGCCGGGTGCCGTTCCGGTGGCTTCCAGGCTCAGCATCAGCCGGGTGAACATATCGGGAAGGTTGAGCTGGCCCGCGTATCCGATATCGGCCAGGATCATATCGCAGCGGAACACCGTGACCGGTAGGCCGCACAAGTCGCTGGTCTCCCTGAGCAGCACCTCACCTGCCCATTTGCTATTCGAGTACCCGTTGGCGTAGCCGCCGTCGACCGACCGGTCCGGGCTGATCACCCGGATATCGGCATCCTCGGTGAACGCGGCCCGACCGATCTGATCACTCACACCGATGGTCGAGATATATGTGTAGGGCTTCTGCTTCGTCGTCAGTGCCAGGCGGATCAGTTCAGCGGTGCCCACGACATTGGGACCGAACAACTCGCTGTAGGGCAGGACGTGATTGACCAGTGCGGCCGGATCCACGATCGCGTCGACCGTATCCGCCAGCCGCTGCCAGGTGGCGTGGTCCAGTCCGAGGTCGGCCGCGCTCTTGTCACCGGCGACGACTTCGAGATGACCTGCGGCGGTCTCCCGGTAGCGGGCCGACAGTTCCGGGTCGCCCGTATCGAAGATTCCGTCCAGTCGCGCCCGTGCCGCCGCGTCGTCCCGGGCACGCACCAGGCAGATCAGCGTGCCGCCGGAGCGGGCCAGGCGTTCCAGCCATTCGAGCGCCAGGTACCGGCCCAGGAAACCGGTCGCGCCGGTCAACAGGACGGTCCGTGGCGTCGCGCCGGGGCCCGGTAGGTTCGGTGCGGCCGCGATCGTGCCGGGGTCGAGGAACTTGTCGAGCGTCAGATCACGGGCGTGCACCTCGGTGGCTCCCGCCCCGTGCACCGCGGCGAACGTCGGCCGCCGAGCGCCGCCGCGCTGTTCTTCGAGATAGTCGGCGAGGGCCCGGAGGTCGGTGGCCGGGCTGATGATGAAACCCACCGGTACATCGATATCGAAGATCTCCCGCAACAGCTGCGCGAAGGTCAGCGCCGACAATGAGTCGCCGCCCAGATCGGTGAAATGCGCGTCCGGGCGCATATCGCCCGTCGCCGCGCCCAGCAGCGCACCCGCCGCGCGGACGACGGTCTCCAGCACCGGCCGGTCCACACTGCGGTGCAGCGCGCGCAACTCGCCGGCCTCGGCCTCGGCCAGGTCGGTGTACAGCTGCTCGAGCCGGGAGCCGTAACGCTGCTTCAGATTCGGCCGGGCGAGTTTGCGGATCCCGGTGAGCAGACCGTTCTCCGGGCTGAACGGCTGCGTCTCGACGAGGAAGTCGCGCGGGATCTCGTAGGACTGCAGACCGGCCGATTTCGCGACCTCGTGCAGTGATCCGGCGATCAGCGGTTTCAACGCCCCCGTATCGCCGCCGGTTCGCTCCCACGCGGCTTCGGTCGGCACCACCACCGCCAGCGGATAGGACCGCGTGCTGTTGCCGTAGATATAGATCTGACGGACCAGCGGGCTCTCGGTGAACGCCGCTTCCACTTTCGACACCGTCACGAATTCGCCCTGGGACAGTTTCAACACGAAGCTGCGCCGATCGAGGTACACGAGTTGATCGGCGCCGACCTCGGCGAAGATATCGCCGGTGTGGTACCAGCCGTCGGCGTCGAACACTTCGGCCGTCGCATCCGGGCGCCGATAGTAGCCCGGGATCAACGCCTCGGATCGGATCAGCAGCTCCCCTCTCGGGTACGGCCGGTCGGTGCGGAAGTAACCGAGATCCCCGACGTCCTCGAGCCGGTAGTCGACCACCGGTGGCCGACGGACCCGGCCGTCGACGGCGATACTCCCGGCCTCGGTGGACCCGTAACCGTCGACGAGGTGCAGATCGAGGAAGGATTCGACCCATGTCCGCAGCTCCGGCGAGATCGGCGCCGAACCCGTCGTGGCCGCGAGGAAACGCCCGCCCAGCAGATTCCGGCCGAGGTCGGCCGTCACCGCGGCTTCGGCCCCGGCCCGGGCGGCTCCGTCGGCGATCCGGCGTTGCACATCGCTGCGGAACCGCTGGAACAGCATCTCCCAGATCCGGGGAACGAAGGCGAGCTGGGTGGGCCGGACCAGGGCCAGATCGTCCAACAGGGTCGACAGGTCGCTCCGGGCCGCGAAGAAGACGGTGCCGCCACGGGCCAGCGCGGTGTAGAGGATCGCACGGCCCATGATGTGACTCATCGGCATGAAGCCGAGCGCGATGGCCGGCTCGGCACCACGCTGACCCCACCGCTCGCTGGTCGACGCCCGCCATTGGTCGGCCACCAGCCGCTCGGTGATCATGGCGCCCTTCGGCGCTCCGGTACTACCGGAGGTGTAGATGAGCAGCGCGAGCGGATCCGATTCACCGGCGGGCGGCACGCGCGCGGGGGGCAGCGCGGCCCCGCGGGTCATGACATCGGCCAGGTCCTCCACCGTCACCGGCTCATCCGCGCCGGCCAGTCGTGCCACGGCGGACTCGAAGAGCGCGCGCTGATCGTCGACCTGTGGATGATAGTCGAATACGATCAGCCGCACCGGACCGGCGGTGCGCGCCAGCTCGACGGCCGCCGCGAGATGATCGATGCTCGACGCGATCACGGTGGGCCGGGTTTCGGCGACGACCGGCCGCAGTTGCGCGGCCGTCGCGCTGGCCTGCAACGGCACGGCTACCGCGGCCAGCCGCGTCAGCGCCATATCGACGAGGGCGTAGTCGACACTCGCGAATCCCAGCACACAGATGCGGTCACCCGGCCGCACCGAGTCATCGGCGAGCGCCGCGGCGAGCGCACCGGCACGGTCCCAGGCCTCGCGATAGGTGAGGGTGTCGAAATGAGGCCGCAGTTCCGCCGAGGTGCGTCCGGTGCGCGAGTCGGTGACGAACTCGACCGCGCGCTGACCGATCGCGGGACGCTGTGCGTAACCCTCCATCACGACCTGGGCGACCTCGAACGGACGCAGTCCGGGTTTCTCCGCTCGCGCGGTGACATCCGGATCGGGCCGGGCGCGGCGAACTGCCGGTCGGTGCGGTACAACTCCGCGATGCGGTGTTGGAGCCGGGACTCGCGCGTATCGGTCGACATCGGACTCACCTTCGAAACTCGGGGTTCGAAACTCGTAGGTGGCACTCTCGAGTGTCATATGACACTCTCAAGTGTCGGAGCGGCGCCGCGGCGCGTCAAGGAGAGAGCGAGGAAAGTGACCGGTACCACTGACCAGCACAGTTCCGCTCGGCCGGGAAGGACGCGAGCCACCACCGAAGCGATCGTCGATGCCGCGCGGCACGCGATGCACGAGCACGGCCTGGATGTCACCGTCGGCGAGATCGCGACCCTGGCCGGAGTCGGCCGCCGCACCGTGTTCCGCCACTTCACCACCCGGGAGAACCTGATCCAGGCCGCCATCGCGGCGGGCTTCGCCGACTTCTCCGGATCCCTCCCCCACTACGACGGCACCGAATGGCAGCGCTGGCTGGCCGAGCTGGTACTCCAGGTGCACCGCCGGACCACCGAGGCCGGACGGATCATCTGGCATCTGCGCACCCGCCGGCTCCCGCCCGGCCTCGCCGCGGCCCACGACGAACAGCTGCTGGCATTGCATCAGCTGTTCACCACCATCACCGGGACGGTATGGGAGGTGGCGGGCGGCACGGGCACCCCGCCGGAACAGCTGCGCCGGACCGTCGCCGCACATCTGAGCCCGCTGTTCACCCAGGCCGTACTGCTCGATGCCGAGGGCACTCCGGAGTTCGCCGCCGATATCGCCACCACCGCCATCGTCGCGACGCTGAATCGGCTGCTCGACGTCCGGTGAAAACCCGCGGCCGGGATCGGGCGGCCCGGCCCTCACCCTAGGCGCGGGCCGCGCGGCGGTCACCGTCGTGCCGACCGGGACCAATCGGCGTCCAGGGCTCGGACAGCACGCACCGGCGGTTCGGGCGTCGCCGAGTGGATGATGAGTCGAGTTCAGAGCTTCGGTCTCGCTGACGGCGAGGTAATCCAGCTCGCCCGTATTCGCTCCGCCCCGGAACGCGGGACGGCCGCATAACTCCGCGCGACCCGTCCGTAGAACCGTAATACCCACCGTGACCACCGATTTCCATCCCACCTACGATTTCGTACCGGTCCGCGGACGTCTCACCCGCGAATCCGACGTGCGACGGAAAGAGGCCCGGTATGACATCGATCGCGGCGTCCGCCATTCCGGAGTCGCCGTGGACCGGCTTGTTCAGCAACGCGAGCGTCGTGGGCGGGCAGTCCTTCCGCTCGTGCTCGACGCTCGTCGAAGTCGCGGCACTCGCCGAACCCGGACCGGCCGTCGAGATCCGAGCGCAGGGGTTTCCTCCCCACCACCGCGCCCCGGTCCGACCTATCGATCAGGCGCCCAGCACCGACTATCTCCCAGGACGCCACCGTGAGCGGACCCGCCACAGCCCTCTCCGCGAGCACCGTCACTCGCCCCAACTGGGTCGTACTCGCCCTGACCTTCCTCGCTGTCGTACTCGACAGCTACGACACCATCGCCTTGGGTCTCTCGATACCCGCGCTCTCCGAAGGATGGGGTGCCTCCGCGTCGCATTTCACCCCGGCGCTCTCGCTCACCAGCCTCGGCGTGGCAGTGGGGCATATCGCGGTCGGCCGGTCGGCCGCTCGTTTCGGGAGCAAGCGCGTCATCCTCGCCGCCGGAGTCGTGTTCACCGTGGGCTCGTCGCTGACCGCGGGGGCGCCCTCCATCTGGAAGCTGACCGTGCTGCGCTTCGCCACCGGTCTCGGTCTCGGCGCGGTGATGCCCGCTGCCGTCGCCCACGCGACCGTCCTCAATCCCCCACGGTTGCGGCAGTCCATCGCGGTGTTCGTGACGATGGGAATCTCCCTCGGCGCGCTGCTCGCCGGCATCCTCGGCAGCCGGCTCGTCGGGGCCTACGGCTGGCAGTCGGTGTTCATCGCCGGTGCACTGGCCTCGGCCGTCCTGTTCCCGCTGCTGTGGCTGGGTCTGCCGGATCCGACGCCGCCGACTACTTCGGTCTGCCCCGCGACCGAACAGTGATCATGGGTTCCCAGATCGAAGTCTGATGGGGCGTACCGCCGTTCCCGACGTCAGTTCCCGACGTCAGTTCTCGACCTGGATCGAGCCTGCGCCCGCACCGAAAGATCGTCCTGGGCAGCGATCGCGGCACCCATCCATCGCCGGAGGTAGGCGCGCAGTTGGTCCTGGGTGCGTGGCGCATTGCCCGGGGAGACAAAGAACGAGTGCATCGCCCGAAGGGCTCGTACAGGGCCGAGCCCTGGTGGTGCGGGCCCTCGGCCCGCCTGGGCAGGCGGGCATCACCGACCCGACATGCGGATATCCATCGAACATTTCGGACAAGACGACAACGAAACGTCGCCGGGCAATCGCCCGGCGACGTTCGGTCGGGAAACCGGCATCCCACAAGCGCCTCTCGGCGAGTGGTCGCTCTCAGCGACGATATAGATGCGGCCCGGGGCTGTCCGGATGCCGGCAGGGTCTACAACCGAGCGGGCAGACGAACTATTCCCGCGACGCGGGCGACCGTGGCGCCGGAGCTCCCGTGCACCCGGCGGCCGGCCGGCCCGGCTATCCGACTCCGAAGGAGTCCGATTCGCCGTAATAGGTCGAGGACTTCTCGACGCTCCCGCCGTCGCTGTCGCGCGCTTTGATACCCACCGTGACCACGACCCGGTCACCGTGGTCACCGGCGCCGAGATCGGTGGCGACGGAGCGGATCGCGGGCCCCCCGGCACAGGTCAGGTCGGTGACGGCGCCCTTCCCTACCCGGCTGGTGGTGGCGTTGGTGAGGTCGACAGTGATGGCCGCTGTCGCGCCGCTGGGGCAGTCGTAGGCGACGATCACCGAATGGTCGGCATGAACCACCTTGAATACGCCGACATTGGCATCTATCCGCTGCTGTCCGGCGTGCGCGACCGACGCCGGCGCCGCTACCGCGGCCGCCAATGCGAACGCCGTGGAAATCTTCCTCACGAACCGCTCCCTCTCTCGGTGACACCGATGATTCGTACGGAAGTGTTATAGCAATAGCCGATCAATTTTCGGGACAAGGAGTTCCGGGGCGTTGCCCCCGGGCGTGGCCTCGGAGCATCACCCCGGTGCCGAGCCGGTCATTCGAATCTCCCCCGGTTCGAGCGGCGGCGGGGGCGGCACATCGACCCCCAGATCCAGCAGCGAAGACCGGACCACGATGTCCCAGCTGGCGTGCTGGGGCGCGGCGAGCCGGCAGCGCCGTTCCGCATCGGCGACCAACCGACGATGCGCTTCCAATTCGGCCGTCATCGCGGCGAGCTGCCGCGACAGCGGTTCGACCATCTGGGCGGCCGCCCGGGTCAGTACCGCCACAGCATCGGCACGGCGTTTGCGTCTGTTGAAGATCCCCGCCACGAAAACCCCACCGATGCCGGTGACCAGGCCACCGAGGACAGATGCCACTTCGCCGATCATGCTGTCCTCCCTACTGCGGCAGGCTCGTCGCACCCTTCCTCAGGCGCGCTCGTCGGTAGCGGGGTCACGGAATCCGGGGATCTTCAGCGCCGCGCCGATCACACCGAGCGCTTCGGCGGTCGTACGGTCGCCCAGGAAATCCCAGCCGGGGAAATCCGCCCCGCGGGCGGTTCCGGCGCCGGAGAGCTGGTCCAAGGCCAGCCCGACATGTTTGTCCAGATAATGCAGCAGCGTCCCGACCGTGACCTGCTCACCGTGATAATTGGTGATCTTTTCTTCCAAGAACGCCATATCGCCACCTCTTCCGTCTAGAAGTGCCTGGACGTCCCGGCGGAAGGCGTTCATATCTATCCCCGCCGGGTCGATCTTTCCTTCACTGGAGTATTCGCGGTGCGCGACGCAATCGCCCGCGCCGCGACCGATACGCCGCAGCAGCGCGGCGCACCCTCGCTTGTAGGCATCGAGCTGGGCGGGAGTCCAATCCCACGGCGGCGTGCCACGCGATACGGCTTCGATACCGATGGTGTGATAGTTCGCGTTGTCGGTCGGCCAGCCGGGCCAGCTACCGCGCCCGGCGTGCCAGCAGACACCGACGGCGATCACCCGGTAGGTGCCGTCTTTTTCCAGCACCAGTTGCGCCAGCGGACCCGGCAGTCCGGCGCGGCCGTCCTGGACGACACGCCAGTCGTTCGGACCGCCCCCGGCCGTGTGATGACACAGCACTCCACGAATATCGAGAAAATCGCCGTGCCCGCGTTCGCGCCAGCCTTCGTGTTCGATCACCGCCAGACCGGCGCCGCGCAGCACATCGGCCAGCCATACCGGATCTCCGTTCCAGCCCATCGGGTCCTCCTGTCCCCGTACCGATCGCCGACGCCCCGGACTATGGCCCGCGCGCCGGAATCACACAGCCGGAGCTTTGGGGCGTGAACTGCGGTGATAGTCATCCGCTCTACCCCACCGTAGTCCTAATTTGGTCCCTTTACAACCTCTTTTGGTCTCTAAAGGACCCCGTTTAGTCAGTGCACGGCCGGTAGCGACCAAGCCGACGCGAAACTATCGGGCACTTGATTCAGAACCTGCCCGATCCCAGAATGGTCGACATGAATGCGACGCCCGCGGAGTCGGAGGAAGCGACCACCGAGGAGGCACGACTGGACGCGGCGTTGGGCGCGGAAGTGCGCGCCATGCGGGCGCGGCGCGGCTGGAGCCAGGAAGTCCTGGCCGAGAAGACCGGCTACAACAAAAAGACCATCCTCCGGCTCGAGCGCGGAGAGCGGGCGATGACGATGGCGCAGATGTACAAGATCTGCCGGGCGTTCGGTATCCGGCCGAGTGAACTAGTCGGCGCCGCGGAGAAAGAAATCGGCATCCAGTAACGGGGACGGGTCGATACCGCGCCGACGCGCCTCGACGACGAACGCCGATACGGTCCGCGTGGTGCGATCATCGTCCAGGTAATCCGCCATCGTCACGGTGGGGCGGTCCGGAGCTTCGTTGCCCATGGGCGTTTCCAGTTCTGCCCGATCCACGCTCGCGAGGTGTTCCCGCATCCCCGCGGAGCCCGACAGTTCCAACTCGACCCGCGCGGGCCGACATGGTGCAGCTGGGCGAATTCGCCGTGCCGGATCAGCGGAAACGTCTGCGGAAGTGGGGAGTCGACGCGGCACACTTCCCTCGTCCGCTGTATCCGTGGCCGACCCGATCGCGTGAACCCCGCACTCTCGGAACAATCTCGATATTCATACCGACACCTTCCAGCTACCCGACCCCTGCCTCGGGCTCGTAGCCGGAGCCCGATGCCGAGTGTAATTATTTTCGCGCTCCGCGCCTAGGTCCCGAAGGATCCGAAGGCCAACGCGTTTCATGTTCGGGAAGCCGCGATACCCACGAACCGGCCTGGTCACACGGGTTGTCACCATCCGAGATCGGATCACGGGTACGGGGTCGGCAACCGGCGTGTGCCCCCGGCCGGATCCGCAGCAACCATCCGACGCGCGGTGAGCCGGCCCGCCGAACAGCCGGTCGCGCAACGACAGTCGGATGCACCTCCGGCCGGGCACGGAGGGCACGCCGGTCCCCGGCCGCGGGCGCAATGATCGAGAACGCCGGGCGCCCGGGACGGGCCGGAGGGCCGGGAGAACAAGTGCGGCCACCCTGCCGACCGGCGCAGTGAATGCGGCGGCGGCAAAGGCCGCGTTACCACCAGCGCATCCGGAGTCTCGACCACTGCGCCGCGAGTTCAGGGCTGCCCGGGTGAGCCGGAGTACTCCCATCGCATCCGGCCGGGTGCCGCGCGCTCAACAGGATGCCTCCGGGCGCGAAGTGGACTGCCCATGCGGCCGCCCGCGTGTTTCGCCGTCCCGGGTGAGCGGCTTCGGCGCCCACCCGCGCGTTTCGTATGCACCGGGTCGCGCGGCCCCGAAAGCATTGTCCGTATCCGGGTGGAGAATTCGCCGGACGAGCGGATCACACGAGCGATCGTGTTCGGCGCTACCCCGGCTCCAGCACGACCACCGGCGTGTCATGCGAGCGCAGGGCCGTATTCCGTTCGAAATCAGCACCACCCCAGCCCTTGTAGAACGGAAACTCCGCCCACAGGCGCTCGCGTTCGCCACCGGTGGCTTCCCGGCCGCGCAGCCGGACCACACCGTCGACGGTATCGGCCTCGACAGACGGGGATGCCTGCAGGTTCAGCCACCAAGCGGGCGATGGATCGGCCCAGCCGTTCATAGCCAGGGTCACGTAATTGCCGCCGTCCCGGAAATAGCCGAGAATGACCGCGCGCTCCCGTCCCGTCCGCCGCCCACGCGTCCGCAAGCGCAACATTCCCATGCGGCCGTGGTACTCGGGGCGCACCAGTCCCCGTTTGGTGGTGCGATAGAAAAGGCGGTGGCCCGCCCAGAAGGACTCGACGAACCAGCGCGGGGGAACGAAGGGCTTCTTCGACCGACCGGACATATTCTCTCGCTCTCGGGCCGGGGCCCGGCCGGCGACAGCCCGGCAGCACCGTGGGCTCAGACTAACCCGACGGCGCCGGCAGGGTAAAGACTCAGCCCGGCCCGGCACCGCCCCACCGGCGATAACCGGCATCCGGGTCGAGGCGGGCAGCGACGCAGACCGGTCAGGACAGGACCGACCGTCATTCGCCCTTTGGACGAACCCCCCGGTAATCGGTGGCGTAGACCCACGCAGCCGAACGGAGGAGCACTACTGGATGAATCACCCGGCGCGGCCCGGAATGGTGTTCACCGCCGAATTTCTCGGCACTTCCCGGTGGATTCCCCTCACGCTTCGTCGAATACCGTCGGATTTTCGTGCCGTTATGCATTCGTCGTTTGCTATTCGGCCGGTGGTCAACCCCGGCAAGGACTCTGGACAGTAGCGGGCCGCGAAACGAAACGCCCAGGGCGATCGGAGCTCATATGGACGATCGATATACCGACCGGCCCAAATACACCATGAGGATCAGCCGCCTGACCATCGACAAACTCGGTATACGGTTGTACGATCGGGTTTCGGCGGTACTCGCGGAACTGATCGCCAATTCCTATGACGCGGATGCGACGCGGGTCGAGGTCTCGTTGCCGTGGGGCGTCACGCTTGCGGGTACGGTGCGGGCGGCCGAGCACGATCCGTACCGAATCATCGTGCGGGACAACGGCCACGGTATGACCGCGGACGAGATGAACGACCACTATCTGCGAGTCGGCTCCGACCGGCGGCACCGCAACGGTAGCGATCTGTCCCGGGGCCTGGAACGACCGGTGATGGGCCGCAAGGGCATCGGGAAACTCGCCGCGTTCGGGATCTGCCGCACGATCGAGGTGATCTCGGTGGGCGGTACCGAATCCGAACAGGGACCCGGCGGCTGGCCTGTCGCGAATATCGTGATGAACCTCGACGAGATGCTCTCCGATACCGAGCGCGACTACCATCCCCGGCCCGGCCCGCTCGACGGCACGTTCGACACCCGTCGCGGGACCACTGTCGTACTCAGCGATTTCCTGCGCAAGCGAGTCGCCTCCGGTGGCGAACTCAGTCGTCAAATGGCCGCGCGCTTCGGGCTGGAGCGCAGCGACTGGCAGGTGGAGGTCCACAACAGTATCGCCGCCGCGGACCAGCCGAGGAATTTCCTGCTCCGTGATCTGGCCATCGATGTCATGGAGGAAACACGGATCGACGTCGCCGACCGGCCGGTCGAGGTCGGCGAGCGGTTCCTGCCGGTCGCGGGCTGGGTCGCCTACGCGAAACACCCTTACCGTGACGACGCCATGGCCGGGGTCCGGATCTATGCTCGCGGCAAACTGGTGGCCCAGACCCGCGATTTCGGAATCGTCGCCGGATTCACCGGGGAGTTCAAATTGCGTTCGTACCTCGTCGGTGCGGTTCACGTGGAGTGGCTGGACGAGGAAGAGGATCTGGTGCGTTCGGATCGCCAGGACATCATCTGGAATTCCGAACGCGGCGAGGCCTTCTCGGTATGGGGACGAAATCTGATCCGTGAACTCGGGCGGCTCGGTGAGAACTCGGTGAAGCGCCGCGTCTGGGAGGAATTCGTCGCCCGCTCGGGTATCCACTCGACGCTGCAGACGATCGCACCGCAGGATCGGGTGTTTCGCAAATCGGTGATCGACGCCGCGCGGATCCTGGTGGACAACAAAGACCGTGCCGCGCTGGAAGATCAGAACCATATCGACAGCCTGGTGCGGCTGGCACTATCGCTCGGGCCACAGCGCAGTCTGCTGGAAACACTGAAGGAGGTCGCCGAGGATACCGGCAACCGGCTCGACATCGTTGTCGCGCTGTTCGAGACGGCGCGTGTCGCGGAGGTGTACTCGCTCGGCCAGATCGCGTCGGAGCGGGTGGCTGTGGTGAACCGGCTGCAGAACCTCATCGACGACCGGCGTTCCTTGGAACGGCCGTTCCAGGAGTTGATCGAACGTGCACCGTGGCTGCTCGCACCGGAGTGGACCCCGCTGGGTATGAACGAATCACTCAAACGTGTACGTGCCGCCTTCGAACGCTGGTATCTCCAGCAGACCGGAGCGTCTCTGGTCACCACCGCTATCGGCAGCGAGAAACGCGAACCCGATTTCGTGCTGCTGCACGATTCGGGTGAGTTGTGGATCGTGGAGATCAAGCGGATGGACTACCGCCTCACCGACGAGGAGTACAGCCGCGCCGTGAACTACCTGTACATGCTCGAAACGTTTCTCGACGAGAACCCGCGCATCGGCGAACAGTTCCCGCGCCGCAGACTCACCTTCATAGTGGACCATATCGACCGGCTGCGTCCTGCCTCGCTGTCGTCGCTGCGCAACGATATCCGGATCGATCGGCGTACCTGGCGTGAACTCCTCGACTCCACCCTGCGCGCGCATCGCGATTTCCTCGATCGTGTGGATGCCATGCGCCTCGGTGAAGCCGGGGACATCTCGGCCCCAGGCGCCACCGCCGGATGAACCAGGGAGCGAGCAGCGTCGCCTCGGGGGCGCTGCGCCGACCCCCCTGCCCGTTCCACTGACCCCGGCCGGCCTGCTGCGCCACCGTGGCGGATACCGCCGCCTCACCGAGATCGCGCCTCGCGGCCGCGCGGACGCGACCTGGCTCCAGCGGCTGGCCGAATCCGTCGCCGGCCCCGACGGTCTGCTTCCGCACCCCGGGGCGCGGCTGGTCGCCTACGACCCGCGCCGCGGCGAACGCATCGTATTCGGCGCGCCCGGCGCTCCACCGGCGCACGCGGGTGCGGTGCTGCGCGCGTCGTGGGTGGTACCGGGCTGGATGCCCCCGGTGCTGATCAGCGGGCGGTACTACGTGGACGGCGGCGCCGCGTCCACGGCATCGGTCGATCTGATCGGCGCCGACGAGGCCGAGGAGATCTACGTGATCGCCCCTATGGCCTCCGCCGACGGCGCCCGGCGTCGGTGGCCTCGCCGAGCAGCAACTACTGCGGAATCCGATGTCGGCGGTGCTCCGACGCGAGATCGACGAGGTCCGCGCATGTGGCCGGACCGTCGTCGCGATCACGCCGGGGCGCGACGATATGCGTGGGCTGGGCTGGAATTTCCTGAGCAGGGATCACCGGCGGGCCGCCTTCGAATCGGCGCGGGTCCACGCGCCCGAAGCGGTTCGGCGCGCGCTCGATCCGATCGGTTCCCGGTGATTCATTTGGGGCTTCCCCGAAGCGCGCGCCGACCGGATCTGCCGGTCACTCCGCGAGCGGTCCGTGCCGATCCAGATGTAGATAGGTGTAGCCGGTGACGATCAGGCAGACCACGGTGGCCGCGATCAGCATGGCCCAGCCCGCGACGAGCAGACTCAGCAGTCCACCGGCCAGCGCCCCGAGCACGAAACTCGCGTAGAGGAGGAAGTATCCGAGCCAGTCCGCGAAATCACCGCCGCTGGCATGACGTTCGATCCCCTGCCCCAGCTTGACCAGGGTGCCGGTCACATAGCTCAGCGGTACCGACACTTCGTCGTTCGCGAGGAACGAGGTGTTGAGGGCTCCGACGCCGAACGCGACGAAAAGGATGGGAACGAAATCGATATCGTTCGGGTTCGCCCCGTACAGGAGCAGATCCGTGCCTGCCGCGACCGCCAGACACACAGTGGTCAGCAGCGTCGGCCCGTGTGGATGCCTGGCCCAGTAGCGGCGGCGGCACCAGGAGGCGACCACGACCCCGGCCACGAACGCGGCGATCAATCCCAGGGCAGCCGCCGCCATATCGGACTCATCGTGGAAGTATCCGAGGACCGCGCGCTCGGTGTTGCCCGTCATGAACGTGACGAAATACCCCGCGGTGTGGGTGAACGCCGCAGCGCCGATGAGTCCGGCAAGTCCCGCGAGCACCCACGACAACCTCGCGTCGGCATCGAACACTGCCGTCCTGCGAGACATATCCGGTTTCGGCACAGGCCGGATCCTTCCAAGCGTGATATACACACTCCGGCCGATGGGCCGGCGAGTTGCGGACGAGCACTCGGGAGGTCAACAGGTGCCACCGTAACGCTCCCTCGCCGGGCACCCGGCCGACCACGGCCGATTCGCTGTGTCGCAGTCCCGGTGGGGAGCGGGTCGGGTGTCCGGTGCACAACGAAGCGATCCGTCCCCGGTCAGAGTTCGAACGTGCTCGTCACTGCGATCAGTTCGCCGTCGTCCCGGATCGAGGCCACCGTGTCGTCGGGACGGGGCCGGAAGCCGGGAGCGGCAGCGAGGTCGTGGGTTTCATCGATGGCGGTCACCCGGATCCGGTCGGCGCCGGGTGTGCGCACCGTGATGTCGATACCCCCGGCCGGTAGATCGCGGAACCTGATCTCCCCCGGCCAGGTATCGGCCCGCACGCCGGTGACGGCGAGTTCGACCGGCGCCGCGCCCGGGACAGCGGCTACCACCCGGTCGATACGGTGGTCGATGCGCAGTACCAGGGAGGTCGCCGCGCGCGGGGATCGCACACGCATCGTGACGGTGTCACCGTCGCGATGGCGCGCCTCGATGGTCGGACCCGGTAGCGCCATCGGCTCGGCCGGACCGGTCCACCGCGTGCCACGGGCGTACCCGGGCGAGAGACGTGAATCGTCGGTGTTCCGCAGGAATTCGCGGGACCAGTCTGCCGGCTCGGGGTCACTGCTCACCCAGCTCGCTTCGCCGGTATCGGCGTTCAGCACGTAGGCGAGGTGGGCACGCCCGGGGTGCTGGGCGTCGAAGGTATCCACGACCGTGCCCGCACCGATCAACGATATCGTCGCGACCACCGCCGTCACCGGCACCGCGACGGCGACCCGGCGGCGCGCGGTGATCGCGGGCAGCACCAACTCGATCAATGGCAGCACCATCAACCCGAACAACGCCGCACCCGCCGCCGCGGCCCCGCCGGAAGCCAGCCCCACCCCGTCGGCCAAGTTGCCGACCAGCGGTGCCAGCAACGCGGCGGCTGGCAGGGATGCCACCGTGAACACGGTCACCGGCCACAGGCTCCACCGCACCGGCAGCAGCGCCACCAGCGCGCCCAGCGCCGCGCACAACGCCGGCAACGCGAACAGGAACGACATACCGGGCGCCACTACCGCGCACACCACCCCCAGGACCGCCGGCCACACCCACGCGCCGACCGCCGGCGCTACCGCCCCCAGTCGGCCCCGCACCAGCGGGTACCAACCCAGCACCGATACCGCGGCCAGCGCGACGAGAGCGCACTGGTAGGCCAGGGGACGATGCAATAATCCGCCCATCTGCTCGTAGGCGGGACGCAGCCACACCAGCGCCCGCCACAGCGCCTGCCCGAGCAGTGCCGACGCGCCCAACGGCACCGCCACCGCGACCGCGGCCGGCAGTATCTGCCGGAACCCCGCCGCCCCCCGGCGGCGCACCACGATCGCGACCGCGACAACCATCGATACGGCCAGTAGTGAGATAGGCAGGACCAGCGCGTTCGAATAGGTGATCATGACGCCGGCGAGCCGGAAATAGGTGGCGTCGTGGTCGGATCTCGTCTCGGCCAGATCGCTGTCGCCCAGTGCACGGGCGAGGTGGAGCATATTCTCGCCATGATGTTGCAAGCTGTCCGGATCCAGATTGGCGATGGTGTCCCCGGCCGTGTGGTAATAGGACGGGTTCTCGATGTAGGCGAAGTTGAGTCCGGTGAAGCCGGCTTCTGCCAGCGCCGTGAAATCAGTGGAGTTCGGCATCGCCCGATACACCTCGACGAGCGACGAGTCACCTCTGGGATGGGGTACGGCGTCGGCGAACAGCGAGACCAGCGCGGCGTTGTCCACCGAGGTCTCGAACATCAGCGACGGCCCGCTGACACCGCGCGCCTCCCAGTTGAGCACTACCCCGCCCGCCGGTGGGTGATACCGAGTGAAGGCGTCGGCGCCGAGCAGGCCGTCTTCTTCTCCGTCGGTGAACAGCAATACGAGATCGTTGCGCAGACCGCCCTGCCCGGCGATCATCGCGCCGACCTCCAGCATGGCCGCCACCGCGGCCCCGTCGTCGGAGGCGCCCGGACCCGTAGCGGCGGAATCGTAGTGGGCGACCAGCAGGACCGTCCCCGTGGAGTCGCGGCCGGGCAGTGTGGCGATCACATTGTCGATCCGGCCGAACGTCGCGACTCCTTCCGACGCCCGGGCACCGACTCCGCGCTGGGTTCGCACCGAGAAACCGGCCGACTCCAGCCGACCGGTGATGTATTCCCGGGCCCGGTCGCTCGCCGGACTACCCAGCGGACGCGGCTCGGTCGCGAACCGGTTCAGGTGGGTCATGGCACGTTCGGCGCTGAACCGGTCGGCCACCGAGGCCGGGACCGGCTGCGGGCCGCGTCCTTCGGCGACCACTGTGACCGCTGCCGCGGCCATCAGCACGAACAGGGCTATCAGCCCCGCGACCACCCGGTGTGGGGACTCGATCAGTCTCGCGATCACGATGCGACACTATGCGCCCGTATTTCGCCGGGCTCGAACTGATCCCAATCGTTGACAGTTCCGGCGGACCCGGGCCACCGGCCACCGATACCGCGCGCGGTAAGCGCCCGGCCACCAATTATGGGCGTGCGAGCCCGGACCACGCCGATCGCTGCGGAATCGGGTCGGGCCGGACGCTCCCCCGGCCCGGCGCCGCGCCGCACGAACTCCGCGTTGACCTGTACACCACTCGCGTACGCACAGGAAACGGGAGACGATGGCACCGAAATTACATCTCGGCGTGGCGCTCGACGGTGCGGGCCGGCATCCGGCCGCATGGCGGGAGCCGAATTCCCGGCCGGCCGAACTCTTCGGCCCCGGATACTGGACCGACTTGGCCGCGACGGCCCAGCGCGGTCTGCTCGACTTCCTGACCATCGACGACAGTCTCGCGGTCCCCGGAGACCGCCGGGCACCGGCCGACGGTGCCCTCGACCGCGTTCGGGCCAGGATCGACGCCCATCTGATCGCCGCACGACTCGCGCCGGTCACCCGGCACATCGGTCTCGTACCGACCGTGACCACGACCCACACCGAACCGTTCCATGTCTCGAAATCGATTGCGACGCTGGATCACACCTCACGTGGCCGGGCGGGCTGGCAGGTCAGGGTATCGGGCACCGCGGAAGAAGCCGCGCATTTCGGACGCCGCCCGTTACGCGAGCTCACCGCCGCCGAACTGGCGGAAGTCCGGGCCACCGGCACTTTCCCCGGCTTCGTGCACGACCGGTTCGAGGAGGCCGCGGACGCTGTGGAAGTGGTCCGGCGGCTGTGGGACAGCTGGGAGGACGACGCCGAGATCCGCGATGTGGCCACTCGGCGTTTCATCGACCGCGACAAATTGCACCACATCGATTTCCAGGGCAGCTATTTCAGCGTCCGCGGGCCGTCGATCACACCGCGGCCACCGCAGGGCCAGCCGGTGGTCACCGCCCTCGCGCACGCACCGCTGATATACGAATTCGCCGCTCGCAGCGCGGATCTGGTATTCGTCACGCCCACTGGTGAAGTCGGTCCCGCGACCGTACTCGGGCAGGTCGCCGAGGCCGCGGCGAAGGTGGGCCGCACGGGCGAGCCGCTGCGGGTCTACGCGGACCTCGAAGTCTTCCTCGACACCGCCGCGGCGACCGGACCGCAGCGTCTGGCACGTCTGAACGAGACGGCCGGGATCGAACACTCCTCCGACGCGACCGTTTTCGCGGGAAGTGCCGACGAACTCGCCGAACTGCTCGTCGACTGGAGCGGTCAGGGAATCGATGGTTTCCGCTTACGGCCCGGGGTCGCGGTCGACGATCTGACCGCCATCACCGAAGGCCTCGTTCCCGCTTTACAGCACCGCGGCGTCTTCCGCACGGGCTACCCGGACGGATCGCTGCGCGCGCTGCTCGGTCTACCCACCACCGTCCCCAACCGCTACGCGACCGCCTGAGCGAGGTCATCATGAGCACTCCCCGTAAGCAGGTCATCCTGGGCGCCTACCTCGGTGGCGTCAATCACCACACCGCGTGGTGGCATCCCGAAGCCGGTAGCCAGATCGATTTCGGCAGTTTCGAACACACCGCGCGCACCGCCGAGCGCGGCAAATTCGATTTCTTCTTCCTCGCCGAGGGACTCGCGCTGCGCGAACGCGCGGGCGAGATCTTCGATCAGGACATCATCGGCCGCCCCGATACGTTGACGGTGCTGGCCTCGCTGGCCGCGGTCACCGAGCATCTCGGTTTGGCGGGCACGATCAACACGACCTTCAACGAGCCCTACGAGCTGGCTCGCCAGTTCGCCAGTCTCGATCACCTCTCCGGAGGGCGTGCCGCCTGGAATGTGGTGACCTCCTTCGACGCGTTCACCGGCCAGAACTTCCGGCGGGGCGGATTCCTCGACCCCGCCGACCGCTACGTGCGGGCCGAGGAGACGTTGAACGCGGTACGCGCGCTGTGGGACTCGTGGGCGGCCGATGATCTGGTCGCGGACAAGGAGTCCGGCCGGTACCTCGCCCGCCCGGAGGCCGGTGCCTTCGCTTTCCACGGCGCACAATTCGATATCTCGGGTCGGTTCACCGTCCCGCGCAGTCCACAGGGCAGACCGGTGATCCTGCAGGCCGGTGTCTCTCCGCAAGGCCGTGATTTCGCGGCCGCGAACGCCGATGCGATCTTCTCCCCCTACGGCAAGCTGCCGGAAGCCGCGGAGTTCTACCGCGATATCAAGGCGCGAGCCGTGGCGGCGGGCCGTGCGGCCGACGATATCAAGATCCTGCCCTCGGCGAGTTTCGTGCTCGGCGAGACGGAGGACGAGGCCCTGGAGAAGTACCACACCGTCCGCGACGAACAGGTCACCGGCCAGACCGCGCTGATCCTGCTCGAGCAGATCTGGAACCGTGACCTGTCCGGCTACGACCCGGACGGACCGGTACCGGCTATCGACCCCGATCCCGACGGCACGCCGATCATCCAGGGCCGCGCGTTTCTCCATCAGGATCGCTTCGCCACCGCACAGCGTCTGCGCGAGGTCGCCGAGGCGAAGAAACTCACGCTGCGCGAAGTGGTGATCGATCAATTCGAACGCGGGCCGCTCGTCGGAACCCCGGCCCGGGTCGCCGCACAGATCGATACCTTCGTCCAGGACAACGGTTCGGATGGTTTCATCCTCGGCTCCCATCTCGTGCCGTGGGGACTGGACGAATTCGTCGACAAGGTGGTCCCGCTGTTGCAGGACCGCGGCGTACTGCGCACCGAGTACACCGGTACCACCCTGCGCGACAATCTGGGCCTGCGTCGCGCGCACTCGCGCGCGGATCAGGCCGAGGTCTCCTCCGGTCTGGCCTGAGCCATCTTCAGCAACGCTCCGTGCAGCGTAACCGCCTGTTCACCCGCGCGTTTGCCCCGCAACTCGAACTCGGCGAAACCCTCGATCAGCGCACGGCGAGGGTCCAGCAGGCCGCCCCCGATATTCGGGCCTCCGCTGAGGGAACCGGCCATCAGGATCCGCCAGGCTTCCTGGCGGGCCCGGTAGCCGCCCACCTCGTCGAGAGCGGCGGCGAACGCGCGGATCACCGCCGTGTACACCGGACGGTCGGTGCCACCGGATCGGCGGAAGCGTCTTCTGGTCTGCCCGGGACCGGGTTCGCGAGCCCCGGCCAATTCGGACTGCTCCAAGGTGATCCACACCTGCGGCAGGACGCCCAGGCCCGATTCGGTCGCCTCCTTACGTTCCCGGCGGATCGTGTCCTCGCGTTGTTCGGCGACTTCGATGCCGTACAGCGGGATCGTGTATTTCCCGAACAGGTCGTCCAGGGCGGCGGCGATCTCGTGGACGATATCGGTATCGACCCCGGCCGTCTCGAACCCGCGATCTTCCAGGCCGTGTTTGCGGGCCATCTCCCGCACCAGCAGGGTCACGCCGGGATCCTTGTCCCGCCGTGCCCCCGGCAGCACGGTCAGCCCCTCGGAATCCGGTGCGGGTTCCGGCTCGGCCGCCGGTGGTTCGGGCACACGCGGATCAGCCACCAGTTTCAGCGGCACGGATGTCGAAGAGCGCTGCGCCGGGTCGGCACCCGCCGCGCGGGCCGACCTCCGCTGCCCGATGGACTCCGCGGTCGGCCGCGCTTCTTCGTCGATCAACAGCGACAGTTCCGGCGGCGATTCGCCCGCCTGCGGGACGGGCGAGGGCGCACGCGCGGGTGACCGGATCTCCTCGCGCTGCGCGGCGATACGTGGCATCTCGGGCGGATTGCCCGGTACGTCGACAACGCTCCGGGTCGACGGAGGCTCGGAATACGGCTCGACCGGCTCCCGCGCCGCCGCCCCGGACGACCCGACAGCGGCCGGGGCAGCTCTGTCCGCATTATCCGAGGTCGTGCGCCGGTCCCGAGCCGACGACGCCACGGGTGCGATGCCGGCGATCGCATCGAACAGGAATTCGGGCAACGCGACACCGCGACCCGATGCGGCGGATCCATTCGACTCGTTCCCACCCGAGACGATCGGCGGTACGCCCCCGGTATCGGCGAGCGGCGGGGCAGCCCCGGTATCGACGAGCTTCGGGGGGCGCCGGTTCTCACGGGACGGGCCGGGCGGCTCCGCGGCCATCTTCGGCGGCGGTCCGAGCGAAGGGGCGGGCGGGCACAGCGCGGCCTGCCCCTCACCTGCCGCGCCGGCGATCCCGTATGAGAACGGACCGGGTAGCGATTCGGCGGGACGCGGCGCCTCCGAGGGGCGCGCGGTTTCAGCTGTCCGCGCGGCGACCGCGGGCGCCACCGTGTCGGGCATCGTGGACTGCGCAGCAGACGGCGGCGGGGCAGACGGCGGCGCAGCAGACGGTAGCGGGGCAGACGGTGGTAAGGCGGCCTGCCCGGTTGCCTTCGCGGAGGGAGGAAGTGGGGGTGCGGGGGTGGCGGTGGCCTCGGGCGCGCCGGCCCGCCCGGAGAAGGAAGCGGTCGCCCGTTTCCGCGCCCATGGAGTCGCGGCCGGTGTCCGTACGGCCGGTGAAGCGGTCGGTGCCTGTTCGCCGCCGGCACCGCGATTCTCTACCGGTACACCGGGAGCGAGGGCCCCGATCCGCTCGGGAGTCGTAGCGGTGACGCTCCGCTCCGAGATCCGCTCGGCCGAGGCTATGGCGGCCTTCAACTCGCCGGTGACCCGAGAGGCCTCGGCGATCAGCTTCTCCAGTGTCGATACCAGTGCGCGTAATTCGGCCGCGTCCACCGCAGGGCTCTGGCTCACAGATGTCTCCGCAAATCGTCACAGCAGCCGGACCGGACCGTGTACCGGTTCGGCCCGCATCAACGGTTTGACACGCACTGACATGAAAACAGTTTCTAATGTCGCGGGTCGACGCGCGAGCCACCGCGGCTCTCCCGGCTGGGAAGATCCCGGGCCGGCGGCGACGACGTGCACAATGCGGCGGTCCTACTTCTGCGAGGATGGGTCAGTGGTCGATGTGCTGAACAGGAATCGTGTGGTGGTAACGGGTCGCGCCGGAGCGCCCGTCGTGGTACTCGCGCACGGGTTCGGCTGCGATCAGGGGCTTTGGCGTCTGGTGACGCCGCTGCTCGCGGAGCAGTTCGGCGTCGTCCTGTTCGATCACGTGGGTTCGGGGGCCTCGGACCTCTCGGCGTGGGAGCCGGACCGGTATTCGACGATGGAAGGCTACGCCGAGGACATCCGGCAGGTGTGCCGGACGGTCGGCCTGGGTCCGGTGGTGCTGGTCGGGCATTCGGTGGCGGCGTCGATGGCCGTACTGGCCGCCAACGCGGAGCCGGAGCTCTTCCGAGGCCTGGTGCTGCTGGCGCCGAGTCCTCGTTTCACCGACGACCCGGCGACCGGGTACCGAGGCGGTTTCAGTGCCGGCGATATCGACGAACTGCTCGAATCGCTGGACGCGAACTACCTGGGGTGGTCGGGAGCTATGGCGCCGGTGATCATGGGGAATCCGCAACAGCCGGAGCTGGCGCAGGAGCTGGAGACCACGTTCTGCCGCAACGATCCGGAGATCGCGCGGGTCTTCGCGCGGGTGACCTTTCTGTCCGACAACCGCGACGATCTCTCGGCGGTGCAGGTACCGACGCTGGTGGCGCAGTGCTCCACCGATGCGATCGCCCCGCGCGAGGTCGGCGAGTTCGTTCATTCCCGCATACCCGGGAGCCGGCTGGTGACCCTTGCCGCGACCGGCCACTGCCCGCAGCTGGCGGCTCCCGAGGAGACCGCCGCCGCGATCACCGGCTTCGTGCGCGACCTACCATGATGGGGTGCCGCGCGGGTGGTCCGGACCCGGAGCGTTCCGAGCTCGAGCCGGATGATCCGGAGCAGCGCGCGGAGTTCACCGCCCTGTTGGAGGACGACGTCGAGGATCTGTACGAGAATGCCCCCTGCGGCTATCTGTCCACACTGCTGGACGGGCGGATCGCCAAGATCAACACGACCTTGCTGAACTGGCTCGGTTACCGGCGCGAGGACCTGGTCGGCCGGCGCTATTTCAGCGATCTGCTCACCGTCGGCGGTCGTCTCTACCACGAAACGCATTTCGCGCCGCTGCTGCGGATGCAGGGCCATATCAGCGGGATCGCACTCGAACTCCGCGCGAGCGACGGCTCGAGGCTGCCGGTACTCGTGACCTCCACGGTGAAGACCGGCGCGGACGGGGAACCGCTGCTCATCCGCACCACTGTGTTCGACGCCCGCGAACGGCGCGCCTACGAGACCGAACTGTTGCGGGCCCGCCGCGAGGCCGACCGGGAACGCGACCGTGTGCAACGGTTGAACGCGACCCTGCAGCGCACGCTGCTGCCCGCGGCCCTCGAGCCGGTTCCGGGAGCCGATGTCGCCGCGCACTACCACGCCGCCTCTCCCGACGAGGTCGGCGGCGATTTCTACGACCTGTTCCCCATTTCGACCGGAACCTGGGGTTTCTTTCTCGGTGACGTCTGCGGTAAGGGCGCTCTCGCGGCCACGATCACTTCCCTCGTCCGGTACACGCTGCGCGCCGCCGCCGTCTACGACTCCGACCCCACCGCGGTCCTGCGACATCTCAACACCACCATGGTGCGCGATCACCGCGCCGGGCACCCACGCTTCTGCACCGTGCTCTACGGCCGGTTGACCCTCGCCGAAGGCGCCGGCGGGCCCCACGCCACTGTCACACTGGCCTCCGGTGGACATCCGCCCGCCCTGCTGCTGCGTGCCGACGGCACAGCCGATTACCTGCACACTCCCGGGGGGCAACTGGTCGGCGTGTTTCCCGATGCCGCTGTCGCGACCGTGACCCTCACCCTGGAACCCGGTGACACGCTGCTGCTGTACACCGACGGACTCACCGAAGCTCGCACCGCCGAGGGGTTCTACGGGGAGTCCGAACTCCTGGAGTTCGCCCGCGTTCTGGCTCCGGAGTCGGCCACCGGCACCGTCACAGCGGTCTCCGGACTGCTCGACGCCCTCGGCACCGGTGTCACCGACGACACCGCGTTGCTGGCCCTGCACCTGCCGGAGCGGGATCGGTCCCGCGCCCGTGCCGAGTGAACGACCCGGCCGCCACCACGAACTCCAATCACATCCAGCTCGACCGACGAACAGTCAAGGAGATACCAGCGATGCCGAAAATCGTAGTGTTCGGGGCCACC
Source organism: Nocardia jinanensis (assembly GCF_014645735.1). Classification (GTDB taxonomy): domain Bacteria; phylum Actinomycetota; class Actinomycetes; order Mycobacteriales; family Mycobacteriaceae; genus Nocardia; species Nocardia jinanensis. The sequence continues at coordinate 110,042 of NZ_BMMH01000013.1, forward strand.
GGCTACACCGGCCGCTTGATCGCCGAGGCCCTGGTCGCCCACGATGCCGCACCCGTACTGGCCGCGCGCAACGCCGGCGCGCTGGAGAAGCTGGCCGCGGACGTCGGTGGAGCGGAGACCGCGGTCGCCGATGTGACCGATCCGGACTCGGTACGCGCGCTGCTGGGACGCGGCGATGTCCTGGTCACCACGGTGGGTCCCTTCCTGCGATACGGCGGCCCCGCGCTGGCAGCCGCCGTCGCGGCGGGGGCACACTATTTCGACTCCACCGGAGAAGGCCCGTTCATCCGCACGGTCTTCGACCACGACGAGCAGGCACGCAAAGCGGGCGTCGGGCTGCTCACCGCGTTCGGGTTCGACTATGTGCCGGGCAACCTGGCCGCGGGTCTCGCGTTGCGCGAAGCGCCCGGAGCCGTACGCGCTGATATCGGTTACTTCATCGCCGCCCCCGGCATCAGCGGCGGCACGCGCGCGTCCATGGCGGGCATGCTGTTCGAGAACGGTTTCGCCCTGCGCGACGGCCGGGTCGTCCCCGAGCGGACAGCCGCACGGGTCCGCGGTTTCGACGTCGCGGGCCGGGAGCGCACGGGAGCGTCGGTGCCGGGTTCGGAACATCTCACCCTCACCCGGTCCTATCCGCAACTGCGGTACGCCGACGTCTACCTCGGTCTGCCCGCGGTGGCGGCACACGGTCTACAGGCCACCTCGTTGCTCGCCGGCGCGGTCGCCCGGGTGACCCCGGTGAAGCGACTGGCCGAGGCGGCGCTGACCCGTCTCGTCAAAGGATCGACCGGCGGCCCGGCACCCACCGCACGCGCCCGCACCCGGACCTGGGCGGTCGCCGAAGCATCCGACGACACCGGCAACGTCCTGGCGTCGGTGACGCTCACCGCCGGCGACCCCTACGGCTTCACCGCGGCGATCCTCGCCTGGGGTGCGCGGACCGCGCTCGACGGCGGCCTGCGCGGTACCGGGGCACTGGGCCCGGTCGACGCCTTCGGCCTCGACCTGCTGTCCGCCGGCGCGGCCGAAGCCGGACTGACCCGGTAACCGGCGGACGTTCTGAGCCTGCGGACCCTTCCGGCCCTGGCCGATCTCACCTCCCTCTCGTACCAGGGATGTACCGTGATCCACCTCTACGCGGCGCTCTGAGCGGAGCCGAGCAGGCCCGCACCCCACCGGCGACTACCGGGCGGCGACCAATTCGGCGCAGCGCTCGCCGACCAGCATCACCGTGAGGTTCGGGTTCACGGTGGTGAGCTCGGGGAACACCGAGGCGTCGGCCACACGCAGGCCGTCGACGCCCTTCACCCGCAGCTCCGGGTCCAGCGGGCTCATGGGGTCGTCGGCGGCGCCCATCCGCACTGTTCCGGCCGGGTGGTAGACGGTGTTGTGGGTGCGGCGGATGTAATCGGCCAATCGAGTGTCCGCCTGTATATCGGAGCCCGGGTACAGCTCACGGGCCACCCAGCCGGAAAGCGGTGCGGCCGAGGCTATTTCGCGAGCCTTTCGGATACCCGCGATCATCACACGCAGATCGTGACCTTCGGGATCGGTGAAGTAACGCGGGTCGACCCGGGGCTTGTCGCGGAAGTCGCGCGAACGCAGTCGGACCGTGCCGCGGGAGCGGGCGTGGGTGACGTTCGGCGTAAGGCAGAAGGTGTCCTCCGCGGTCGGGTACCCCTGCCGCAGCGTGTGCATATCGAACGGCACACTGCCGTAGTGCATCATCAGGTCCGGGCGGTCCAGCCCGTCCACGGTCGGCGTGAAGATGCCGGCCTCCCACCATTGAGTGGAGCTGCGCACCATCGGCCGAGTCGTCTCGAAACCGATGACGCCCTCCGGGTGGTCTTGCAGATGAGCGCCGACGCCCGGGGAGTCGACGAGCACGTCGATGCCGTGCTGTCGCAGGTGATCCGCGGGTCCGATGCCCGACAGCATGAGCAGCTTCGGCGAATCGATGGCGCCGGCGGAGACGATGATCTCGCGGGCGGCCGAGATCCGGGTGCGGCCGAAAGCATTGTCGGTGATATCGACTCCGATCGCCCGCCCACCGGAGACGATGATCCGCTTCGCCCACGAGCCGGTCCGAAGGGTGAGATTCGGCCGGTCGAGGTACGGGTGCAGATAGCTCACCGACGAAGACGATCGGGTGCCGTCGGCGCGACGGTTGATCTGGAAGAAGTTGGCACCGTTGACGACGGTTCGTCCCGCATTGAATTCGGCGCGGGGGATTCCGATGGCTTCGCAGGAGTCGAGCAGCGCTACCCCGCACGGATCGTCGGGCGCGACGGTCATGATGTGGACGGGCCCGCTGCGGCCGTGATGGTCGCCGGGGGCATCGTTGGTCTCGATCAGGGAATACAGCCGATAGACGGCGTCCGCGCCCCAGCCCGCGCAGCCGTGGTCGTTTTCCCACGAGTCGAGGTCTTCACGCGGAGCCCAGAACGCGATGCAGCTGTTGTGGGAGGAACATCCACCGAGCACTTTCGCGCGGGCGTGGCGCATGAACGAGTTGCCGTTCTCCTGCGGCTCGATGAGGTAGTCCCAGTCGTAGCCCGATTCGAGCAGCTCCATCCACCGGTCGAGCCGCAGCACGGCTTCGTTGCCGACGTCGGTGGGCCCGGCCTCGAGCAGGCAGACCGTCACCGAGGGATCCTGCGACAACCGCGCCGCGACAACCGCGCCGGCGGACCCGCCGCCGACGATCACGTAGTCGTACTCGCTCACTTCTGCTCCCTTCGAGTGGATCGCGGAATCGACCGGGCCCGCCGTGGTCACCGTGCGTCGGCGAACCATCCGGTGACACCCGGCCGGAGGTTCTCGTACACATGCTTGGTTTCGCGGTACTCGTGCAGGCCGGACGACCCCAGCTCACGGCCGATACCGGAACGGCCGTAGCCGCCCCATTCGGCCTGCGGCAGGTACGGTCCGAAGTCGTTGATCCAGACGGTGCCGTGCCGCAGCCGGGCGGCGATGCGGCGGGCGCGCGCGGTATCCGACGACCACACCGCACCGGCGAGGCCGTAGTCGGTGTCATTGGCGATGACGACGGCCTCGTCCTCGGTGCGGAACGTCTCGACGGTGACGGTCGGCCCGAACCCCTCGTCGTGAACGCAGGCCATCTCGCGGGTGGCGCCGTCGATAACGGTCGGCAGGTAGAAGTAGCCGCCGTCCAGATTCCCGGCGCCCCGGTCGCCGGTCGCGAACGCTCCGCCGGTCCGGATGATCGCGCCGTCGGCACGGGCCTGCTCGACATAGGCGTGCACTTTATCGCGGTGCGCGGCGGAGATGAGCGGTCCGGTCTCGGTGCCCGCGGCGTCGGGGAGCCCGATCCGGATCTGTTCGGCCCGCCGCACCAGTTCATCGACGAACCGGTCGTGCGCCGACTCCTCGATGACCAGCCTGGCCCCGGCCGAGCAGACCTGGCCGGAATGCAGGAACGCCGCGTTCAAAGCGTTGTCGACGGCGGCGGCGAGCCTGTCGTCGGTATCGCAGGCATCGGCGAAGATCACATTCGGATTCTTGCCGCCGAGCTCGAGCGCCACCTTCTTGACGGTCGCCGCCGCCTCGCGGGCGATGACCCGGCCGGTGGCGAGACCGCCGGTGAAGGAGACGAGGTCGACATCGCGATGGGCCGACAGCGGTGCGCCGGCGACGGCGCCGGCGCCGAGCACGAGGTTGGCCACACCGGGCGGCACGCCGAGGTCGTGGAGTACCGACAGCAGCAGAATCGAGGTGTGCGGTGTCAGCTCCGACGGTTTGAGGACGAACGTATTGCCCGCGGCCAGCGCCGGCGCGACCTTCCACGCCGCCTGGAGCAGCGGGTAGTTCCACGGGGTGATGAGCCCGCATACGCCGATCGGTTCGTAGACGATCCGGGAGTCGATATCAGGCGAGCCGGCGTCGACGATACGGCCGGGATCCTCGGCCGCGAGCTTGCCGAAATATCTGAAGCAGTTCGCGATATCGGACATATCGATATCCGATTCGTACGGCCGTTTTCCGGTATCGCCGGTTTCGGCCCGGACGAACTCCGCGCGCCGGGCGTCGATCGCGCCGGCGACCTTCAGCAGTAGGTCGCCCCGCTCCGAGGCCGAGGTCTGCCGCCAGGGGCCCGCGTCGAAGGCGCGGCGGGCGGCAGCGATGGCCGCCGCGGTATCGGCGGCATCCGCTTCGGCGACGACACCCACGACGGAATTGTCCGCAGGACACCTGATCTCACGCACCGTGCCGGACGCCGCGGCCCGCCAGGTGCCGTCGATGTACAGAGTCGCGCTCATGTGGTTGGTTTCCCTTCGGGATCGCTGTCGGTGACGTCGGTGCCGCCAGGTTTCGGCTCGTGCTGTTCGCTCGCCGAGCGTCGCAGGTAGAGATAGCCGAGATGGCTTTCGTACTGATCGAGAATGTCGCCGATGATCTGCTCGCGGCCGTAGCTGTTGAGCGAGTATCCCTGTGACCCCTCCGCGAGATACACCTCGCAGCGGAAATAGCGGTCGCCGGAACGTTGCGCGAGTACCGCGTAGGTCGGCGTCGGGGCCGATATCGGGCACACCCGGTATTCGAACCGGGGCTCATTCGCTTGATCGACGAGCAGCCGTGGTGCGGGAAGACCTTCGCTGCGGCCGGATTCGTCGAGCGTCGCGGTGACACCCATGGTGCCGAATTCGCCGGTGACCTCCCGCATCGCCGGTACGACGGTGTTGGTGACGAACCTCCGCGTCGCCGCCGGGCCGGGATAGTGGACTGTGGCGAGCAGCCTGCGGCGCCAGCCGCCGTGTTCGGCCGGTCCGCGACCGGCCGCCAACGCCTTGGGCAGCGTCGTGCGGTAGCTGTCGCGCTTATAGGACTCGTTGCGCACCGCGCGCAGCAGCGCGATACCGATGAGCGCGAGCACGAACGAGAACGGCAGGCCCATGATGATCGTGGCGTTCTGCAGGGTGGTGATAGAGCCCTCCGCGCCCGCGAACAGCATCGACAGGGTGAGCAGACCGATCGCCAGTGCCCAGAAGATGCGCGTGCTCTGCGCGCAGTCGGCCATCGGATCGGGCAGTTTCGATGTGAAATTGCCCATGACCAGCGCACCCGAGTCGGCGCTCGTCGTGTAGAACAGCAGGCCGGTCAGGGTGGCGACGCCGAGCAGCAGCGGTGCGCCGGGATACTGTTCGAGCAGCGAATAGAAGCCTACTTCGGCCCGTGCGGCCGTCGTCTCGGCGAATTCCCGGTCGTGCCGGGCCACGTTCAGCGCGCTGTTCCCGAAGATGGAGATCCACAGCAGGATGAAGCTGAACGGCACCACGAGCACCCCGAAGACGAACTGTCGCAAGGTACGACCACGCGAGATGCGCGCGAGGAACAGGCCCACGAACGGCGCCCACGCCACCCACCACGCCCAGAAGAACAGCGTCCAGGCGTCGAGCCAGGTGGTCGGTTCGTTGGGTGTCTCCGGATTGCGGTCCCAGGCGAAGGTATCCAGCGTCCGGTCGAGGAAGGTCGACACATAGTCGCCGGCGTTCTGCACGAGCGCATTGAGCAGGAAATCCGACGGGCCCGCCAGCAGGATGTAGACGAGCAGGGCGATGGCGAGGACGACATTGAGTTCCGACAGCCGCCGGATCCCCTTGTCCACGCCCGATGTCGCCGAAATCGTCGCGACGACGACCGACAGCGCGATGAGCCCGATCTGTACTGCCTTGCCCTGGGGGATGCCGAACATCTGCTGCAAGCCGTAGTTGAGCTGCACGATGCCGATGCCGAGTGAGGTCGCGATCCCGAAGATGGTGCCGAGTACCGCGGCGACGTCGATGGCGTCGCCCCAACGGCCGTGCACTCGTCTGCCGAATATCGGGTAGAGCGCCGCCCGGATGGTCAGCGGCAGGTTCTGCCGGAACGCGAAGTAGGCGAGCGCGCCGCCCATGAGCGCGTACATGGCCCAGCCGCTGATGCCGTAGTGGAAGATCGTCCAGGTCGTCGCCGCGCGGGCCGCCTCGTTGGTCTCGGCGGCGCCGGTCGGCGGGTGGAGATAGTCGTACACGGGCTCGGCGACCGAGAAGAACATCAGGTCGATGCCGATACCTGCGGCGAAGAGCATCGATGTCCAGGTGAAGAGGCTGTACTCGGGTCGGGACTCTTCCGGACCCAGCCGGTAGGCGCCGTATCTGCTGGCACCGAGGAACACGACGAGGCCGACGATGCCCGTCGCGAGGATGAAGTACCACCAGCCGAACCAGGTGACGATGAAGGTTTTGACCCCGCCGACGACGGTCTCGGCACTGCTGGGCGAGGCGAGTGCCCAGAGAGCGAAGGCGAGCACGAGCCCGGCGGCCGAGAGGAAGACCGGTGTATTGACCGACCGGCGGTCCGCCCCGGGCCGAGCCGGGGTGGCGGTTTCCGGCGTCGCATGGGGGTCGGCGGCCCCGGTACCCGCTACACCGGCCCGTTCCGGCTCGGGGCCGGCGTTGTCCCTGTCCGGAGGATCACTGAGACCGCCCATGTGACGAACCGTAGTCGCGGATGTTCCGTGTCGGTCCCAGGCACGAGGGTCGCGTTTGCGCCGCGCGCCGCGCGGGTAGATGACAGAACCGGAGGTGATGCCGGGGTGAAACGGCGTTTTCGCAGGTTGAGCGCACGAGTGCTGCGACGCGCCGAAGCCCGGGTCGCAGTCCGGACGCTGCGGGCGGCATGGTCGGACCAACTGTCCGACTGGGCCGCCGCCCTGACCTACTACAGCATGCTGTCACTGTTCCCCGCCCTGCTGCTCACCGTTGCGGTACTCGGCCTGGCCGGTCCGGAGCCGACCGGTGCGCTGGCGGGCGCGGCGGGGCATCTGGGCCCGGAGGGCAGCGGCACCCTGCTCGCCGATTCGGTGCGCCACCTGCAGCAGGTCCGGGCCTGGTCGGCACCGATCGCGATCGCGGGGCTGGTATCGGGCTTGTGGACGGCGTCGGGCTATATCGGCGCGTTCATCCGGGCCGCCAACGCTCTGTACGGGGTCGTGGAGAGCAGGTCCTGGGTGAGAACTGTACTTCTGCAGTTGTCGTTCAGCGTCGTGCTGATCCTGATGCTGGTAATCACCGGACTCGGCTTCGTGGTGACCAACGGTATGGCCGGGCGATTCGGTGGTCTGGTCGCGAGCCTGCCGTACGTCCACGGCGCCTGGATGATCCTCCAATGGCTCGTGCTCGCTCTCGGGGTGAGCTTCGCACTCTCGCTGCTCTACTGGGTCGCGCCGAATGTGCCCGGGCAACCGTTCCGGTGGCCGTCGGCGGGCAGCGCGATGGCGGTCGCCGTATGGCTCACCGGTTCGGCCGGCTTGTCGTTCTACGCCTCGCATTTCGACTCGATCAACAAGGTCTACGGGTCGCTGGCCGCGGCGGTCCTGTTCCTCATCTGGTTGTGGGTCACCAATTTCGCGGTCCTGCTGGGGGCGGTTGTCGATGCCCAGCGGTCGCGCCGGCCCGCACCGCCCGCGCCGGAGCAGCAGACCACGACAGCGGAGGAAGATGCCGTCCCAGGGTGACCGGCAGCGTGCACACGAAATCTCCACAACCGGCGCCAGTTCTCTCCACACGCGATGGCTAGGCTCCCCGAGCATGGAACAGAACGCACCGGCAGGGGGAGCGACGGCGCGGCGGATCCTGGTCGTGGACGACGAACCCACCATTGCCGAATCTGTTGCCGCACGGCTGCGCGCCGAAGGGTTCACGGTCGCTACGGCGCACGACGGGCCCACGGCGGTGACGGCGGCGAGCACGTTCGAGCCCGATCTCGTGGTCCTCGATGTGATGTTGCCCGGCTACGACGGGCTGGAGGTGTGCCGGCGTATCCAGGCCGAACGTCCGGTACCTGTACTGATGCTCACTGCGCGGACGGACGAAACCGATCAGCTCGTCGGACTCGGCGTCGGCGCCGACGACTACCTGACCAAACCGTTCTCGCTGCGGGTCCTCACCGCACGCGTGCACGCCCTGCTGCGCCGGGTCGAACGCGCCGCCGGGCGCAACGGCACCGTCACCGTGGTCGGCGATCTGCGCATCGACGCCGACCAGCGGCGGGTCTGGCGTGGCGGGGTCGAGGCCCAGCTCACGCCGCTGGAGTTCGATCTGCTCTCGCGGCTGGCCCGGCGCCCCCGCGCGGTCCTCGCCCGCGAGCGCCTGCTCGAGGAGGTGTGGGACTGGGCCGACGCCGCGGGTACCCGGGCGGTCGACAGCCATATCAAGGCGCTGCGCCGGAAACTCGGCGCCGACCTGATCCGGACCGTCCACGGTGTGGGTTATGCCCTGGAGACGCGATGAGCGAGCATATCGACGCACGCACCGGCCCCGATCGGCGCGACGGGCCCGGAGCCGTGCACAGCGTGCGGCGGGTATCGGATCGGCTGGCGGCGGTCCTGCCGCGGCCACTGGACCGGATCCGTTCCGTCAAACTGAAGCTGGCCGTCCTCATGACCTTCGCGGGCGGGCTCGCCTTCGGCTGGTTCCGGCTGCGGATCGGCTGGCTGCCGCCGATGACCACGCTGGCCGCCATGGTCATCGCGCTGGTGTCCTCCCAGTTCCTGGCGCACGGCATCACCATGCCGCTGCGTGAGATGACCGCCGCGGCCCAGCGGATGGCGCGGGGCGACTACACGAGCAGAGTGCGCGCCTCGTCCCGGGACGAGGTCGGACAGCTCGCCGAGGCGTTCAACCGGATGGCGGCCGACCTCGCCGCCGCGGACCGGCAACGCCGCGATCTGATCGCCAACGTCTCGCACGAATTGCGCACCCCGATCACCGCGCTGCACGCCGTGCTGGAAAATCTGGTGGACGGGGTATCCGAACCCGACCCGAGAACACTGGAAACCGCTCTCGCCCAGACCGAACGGCTCGGCCGGCTCGTCGCCGAACTCCTCGATCTGTCCAGTATCGAGGCGGGCGCCGTACCCCTGGAACGCGAAGAGCTGAGTATCGCGGCACTTTTCGCGGATGTCGTGGCCGAGGCCGAGGTGACGACAGCGGGCCTGGGCCGCGGTATCCACTTCCGCAGCACGGTGGACCCCGATACCGCCACCGTGTACGCCGACCGGGCCCGACTGCACCAGGTTCTGCTGAACCTGCTGGACAACGCCGCCCGGCACGGACCGGCCGGCGGCGAAGTCCGCCTGCACGCCCACACCGTGGGCGGCGATGCCGTCCTCGATGTCGACGACGACGGACCCGGCGTACCGCGCGGGGAACGAGAACGCATTTTCGACCGCTTCACGCGCGGCGGCCGGACCGACGGCGGCGGCACCGGGCTCGGGCTCGCCATCGCACGCTGGGTGATCGACCTACATCGCGGTCGTATCGCCGTCATCGACCCCGGCTCACGGATCCGCGTGATCCTGCCGGCCACCGGGTCCCGCAACCACTGACCCCCTCTCTCCCGAACCCCGGCTCGCCGATCGGCTCCGGGGGCGATCCCGCGCACCCACAGGAGGACGACCATGCCGAGACGATCCACTCCGGACGGCACCGCGAGAAGGAAACCACCGGCCGAATCGGCTGCTGGTGCGGCCGATTCGGTGGAACCGACGGACACCGCGCGAGCGGCTGATACGCCGGACATCACAGCCGGGGCGCCGAGCGGTTCGGCTACAGCCGTGAGCTCACCGTCCACAGATCTGCGGGCGGAGGAGAAAGCGCCTGCACCGGCTGTGCCACCGCGATGGCAGCGGGTGGTCTACCCGGCGGGCGCACTGCCCGCCGTGGGAATCGCCGGGGTGGTCGCGGCCGCCACCGTACCCATCGATCGGCCCGGAATCGGTTGGCTCGTAGCGGGAGCCGTCGCGGCGGGCGCGGTGACCGGAGTCCACCGCCGGGCGGGTCGATCTCGGGAGTCGGACGGACCCGGCGAACCAGGGGATCGGGAACGCCTGTGGTGGGCGATCGCGGCACTGGCCTTGCTCTCGGTCGGCACCTTCCGAGCCGCCGGATGGTTGTTCGTCCTCTGTGTGGCCGCGGCGGCGGTGGCCGGATCGCTGGCGGTGGTGGGCCGACGATCCACTCGGGGGTTGTTCCGCGACGCGGCAGCCGTCCCGCTGGCTTCGATCGGTGCTCTCGCCTGGGTTTACACGGCGCAGAGCAGCCTGCGTACCGGTGCCGGGGCTCGGCACCGGCGCCTCGGCGTATCCGCCGCTGTCACGGTGGGGTTGCTGGTGGTGTTCGTACCGCTGCTGGCCGGTGCCGACGCCACTTTCGCCGCGTTGGTCGAAGCACTGGTGCCACGGATGGACGGTGGCATCCTGGCGCGCTGGATCGTCGTGTTCCTGCTCGCGGCCATCGGATGCCTGAGCGCGGTGTACCTGCTCGCCGGGGCCGCGGCAGATGCCGGTGGGCGGGAACGTATTCCGCACCGGATGCTGGTCCGCGCGGAGTGGGGTCTGCCGGTCGGTGCGCTGACAGCGGTATTCGCGCTGTTCGTCGCGGCGCAACTGGTGGCCCTGTTCGGCGGCGACGATTATGTACAGCGCACCGCGGGCCTCACCTACGCCGAATACGCGCGCAGTGGATTCTGGCAACTGTCCGCGGTGACGGTTCTCACCCTCGCCGTCATCCTGCCCGTATTGCACAGGGCCGCGCGGGATTCAGCAGCGGACCGGCGGTGGTTGCGCGGGTCGCTGTGCACGATCAGCGGTCTCACTCTGGTAATGATCGCCTCCGCGCTCGGTCGGATGTGGACCTACCAACAGGCCTACGGATTCACCGTGCTCCGTCTCCTGGTCGGGACCTGCGAACTCTGGCTCGGTGGCGTGTACATCCTGGTGATCGTCGCCGTGCTGCGCCTGGAACCGGCCTGGCTGCCCCGGGCCACCGCGGGAACCGCCGTGGCCGCACTGCTGACGCTGTCCGCGCTGAACCCCGAGGGCCTGGTCGCCCGGGAGAACATCGACCGCTGGCAGCGCGGCGAGGAGATCGACATCGATTACCTCGCCGGCCTGTCGGCCGATATCGTCCCGGCGATCGACCGTCTTCCGGCGGCGGTCCGTATCGATCTGCGCCATCGGCTCGAATACCGATTCGACGACGACACCTGGAACAGCTGGAACCTGGCCCGTACGCGGGCGCGCTGACCGCGCCGGGCCGGGTTCCGGCGGAGGAGGCTATCCGACCTTCCGGCCCACCGCACCGTAGAGCGACACCTTCTTGTCGTGGCTCTTGGGATGCTCGATACCCGCATTACGCCACCGGTGGATCACCTCCACACCCGGCTCCACCAGTTCCAGCTGTTCGAAGAAGCGCGCGACCTCCGCGCGGGTGCGCGGTCGCACCGGAATGCCGCGATCCACATAGACCTGCAACAACCGCGCCATTCCTTCGGGATCGTCGGGGCCGTCGTCGAACTCGGTCGTGACATGCGACATCGCCAGATAGGACCCCGGTGCCAGCGGCGCCATCAAGGTGTTCACGATGTCGTAGACGTCGCCGGGCACGAAATGCAGAAGAGCCATGAGCGATACCGCGACCGGCTGCGACAGATCCAGCGTCGCCAGCAGTTCCGGCGCGGCGAGGATGGATTCGGGCTGCCCGGCATCGGCCTGGATGTAGGCGGTACTGCCCAGATCCGAACTCACCAGCAGTGCTCGCGCGTGGGCGAGCACAATGGGGTCGTTGTCGATGTACACGACCCGCGATTCCGGCGCCAGACCCTGGGCGACCTGGTGCAGGTTGGGCTCGGTCGGGATACCCGTGCCGATATCGAGGAACTGGCGGATACCCTGCTCGGTGAGGTAGCGAGTCGCGTGGCGCATGAACTCACGGTTGGTCCGAGCGGTCAACCGGACCGCCGGAAAATCTTGTAGCGCCTGCTCCGCAGCGGCCCGGTCGGCATCGTAGGAATCCTTGCCGCCGAGAAAGTAGTCGTACATGCGGGCCGGGTGCGCCACATCGGTGCGAAGGTCGATAGAGCCGTCGGGCACGGCGAATTCTCCTTGTGACGTCGAGATCGGTACCCCCGCAGGTATACCGCATCCGGGTAAGCCGCCCAACACGATCCGGCGGATCGATACGGTGCGGGTATGGACGAGCGCGTCCGCCGCTTCGATCCGATCGCCGACGAGTTCCGTTCAGCGCCCGCGCGTCTCGACCCGGCGCACTGTACGACAGACCGGCCGGCGAGAACAGCGTCTCCCCCACCGCACGCACCGGGCGGCCGTCCCCCAGGGACGCCGGGCCAGCCGACCGGAGATCACACGCTTGACCCTGACACTGTGACAAGGTTTTCACTGAGTGCAGGAGGTGGTTCCCATCAACTCGTCACCCGATTCACCGGCCACGCGCCTGCTCGAGGCACTCGGTGCCGCGAACTCGTCCATCCGGCTCCAGGCTGCCCTGGCCGCCGGCACCGGCGCCGACCCCGGCCTCGCCGCCGCGCTGGTGGCGCGGTGCGCTATCGAACCGGACTTCTTCGTCCGCGATATGCTGACCTGGGCCTTGACCCGGCTCCCGACGGAGATCACGGTGCCCGCACTGCGCGCCGAACTACGGTCCGAAGGGGCGCAGGCCCGGAGCCAAGCGTTGCACACGCTGTCCAAGATCGGCGACAAGGCCGTGTGGCCGGCCATCACACGTTCGTTGTTGCGCGACCCCGACGACGAGGTCGCGCGGAGCGCATGGCGTGCCGCCGTCATCCTCGTCCCCGACGGGATGGAAGCCGGGCTGGCCGCGGAACTGGCCGCCCAGCTCGGTCGCGGCGACCGGACGGTGCGGCTGAGCCTCAGCCGGGCGCTGATCACACTCGGCGAAGTGATCGAGCCGGCCCTGCGGACCGCTCTGACCGGCGCCGATCCGGCGGTACGCGCGCACGCACGGGCCACCCGACAGCTCCTGCACGACCCGGACGCCGCGTTCGACCCGGCCGTCGACGAAGCGAAACGGATCGTCGCGCTCGGTCCGGAACCTGCCGGCGAGGCCGCGTGCTGATCGGCGAGGTCGCGCGCCGCTCGGGTGTGAGTACCCGGATGCTGCGGCACTACGACTCCCTCGGGCTGGTGCGGCCGACCGGCCGCACCGTCGGTGGCTACCGCGAGTACGCCGCCGAGGATATCCGGCGAATCTTCCATGTGGAGAGCCTGCGGTCGCTGGGGCTGTCGCTACGGGAGGTCGGACGCGCACTGCAGGACCCGGCCTTCACACCGTCGGCACTGGTCGGCGATCTCATCCGGCGGACCGAGGAACGCCTGCAGCAGGAGCAGGAGCTACTCGACCGGCTGCGGACGGTAGATGCCTCGGCTCCAGCCGGCTGGCAGGGTGTGCTGCGCATGGTCGAACTCCTGCACGGGCTCAACTCTCCGAATGCCGCGCAACGGCAGCAAACCATCCTGTCCTCGGCCGATGACCAGCCGGTAGCCACCGAATTACTGGCCGCGGCGGTACTGCGCGAACCCGATCCCAATGTCGCCGGTGCGCTGCGCTGGGCGCTCGCGCGAGCGGGCGGTGACGGAGTCGCGAAGGTGGCGGCCGGCTTGTCTTCGGAGAACGCCGATATCCGCCGCCGTGCGGTGCTGGCACTCGCCGAGATATCCAGCGACGCGGCGAGTTCGGCACTGGCGGAAGCTCTCGAGGACCCCGACCCGGCGGTGCGACGGCATGCCGCCCTCGCCGTCGGCGGGCGTGGCGAGCCCGCGGCCGTCCCGATCCTCGTCGGCATGGTGGTAGCGGGCACGAACGACGTAGAGGCAGCCGAGGTACTGGGAAACCTGGCACTGGATCCCGTGCTCGCGGACCGAGTCATGAATGCGCTCGCCGCGGAACTCACCGCGCGGACCGCCGACTTCGCGGTGCGGATACGTCTGGCCCAGGCGTTCGCCGAGATGCCGGGGACCCTCGCCCTGGACGCTCTGCATCGCTTGGCTCACGACCCCGATCCGGCTGTCGCCCTGGTCGCGTCCGCTCTCGCCGGCGTGCTCGAAGAACGCTCGAGCGACTGAGCGGGTCCGGTGACCACCGGGCGCCTGGCAGCCGTTCGTGCTCAGTGTTCGGGTCGGCGCCCACGAGCCCGGCCACCGCGGAACCGGCCGTGACCGAGCCCACGACCGGCTTCCCCGCCGGTTCGCGCGAATCGAACCACCACTTCCCGCCGGAGTCCGCATCCTCGCGAGGACGCCGCCCCTGACCTGCTGGAATCGGCGGAGGTTTCCCTCCGGCCGGGCTGGGCAACCGGGGGCCATGGACGCCGAACACCGGAAACCCGGAAACTCACCGGCCGACGCGCGCGCACCGGTGCCACCGCACACCCAGGTCACGCCGGCCGATCTACGCCGGCTACTCGCTACGGAGAGCCCGCAGGCCACGCTGGTGCTGGCGGCGGGCCGGATCCGCGTCGAAGCCGATTCCGAGGCCGCCGCACAGGCTCTGCCCGTCGTCACCAGGACCGCGCTCGCCGAGCGGGTGGGCGCGGAACCCGACGATCGGGCGCTCATCATGCAGGCAGCCGAGCTCAATACCGAGATCCGGATGCTCGGCGCCTGAACCGCCCGGCACCGATCCTGCCGGCGGCCCGCGCAGCTGGTCACGATCGCCTCGGCGCGGGATCGCGAGGCGCCGGGGACGCGGGAGCCGCGCGGTGCGGGCATGCTCGAAATTGCCACGGTCCTCGCAACTCCTACACGTCGTAGGTGTTGCGAGGACCGCTGGAACCCGCGAGCCGGGCCCGCACCGCCGGGCGAAACCGGCGCTAGGCCACTACATGCTTGGTGGTCCGCCGGAACGCCCAGAGCACCACCAACGCGGCCAGCACCGTCAACGGCGTCCCCATCACGATCTTGGCGACCGCCAGCCAGGTCGTCGAATCGGCGAGGTACAGCCATTCCTTGACAACGAACCGGGCGCCGAACACCGCTGCTACGGCGAGGGTGGCGATATCGTGCGCACGCAGCGCCACCGGGTCGTCACGCCAGGCCCGCGCACCGCCGTGCACCAGATTCCAGACCACGCCCGTCAGAGGCCGCCGCACCAGCACCGAGGCGAATGTGACGACGAACCCCGCCAACGCCATCCAGATCCCGAGCACGAAGAAATCCTTCGCCGACCCGGTCCACGCGACGATACCCACCGCGACCCCGATGCCCACCAGACCACCGATCGCCGAAGCGAAACGCTCACCACGCCCCAGCCGGAACACGGTCAGCGCCAACCCGACCGCGATCGAGATCGAGATCGTCATCGGCAGCGGCAGCACCGCGTTCGCCGCCACGAATACCACGACCGGCAGGGTCGAATACACGAATCCCATCGGGCCGCCCATCTGATCGAGCAGGGTCGGCTTCTGCTCGGCGGCGCCGGTCTCGACAGCCGGCCCGAAGGCCGCTTCGGGCGCCGATACCACCTCATCGCTCTCGGTGCGGTCGAAGCGCTGCTCCGTCATGGTCATCCCGTCCTCCCATGTGGTTGTCGAGCTCTTCACCATGAAAGACCATGCCGTAACGGCACACTCAACCCCACGCAGAAAGTCGCGATCCAGGCGGAAAGTCGTGATTGAACTCGCGATCGCGGGGTACGCGGCCCATGTCCACCGAACACACCGACATTCGGAGGTAGTTATCGTGGCCGAAGATCGTACCGGCCCCAAGGAAGGGCTGGAAGGCGCCGTCGAGGGCGTGAAGGGCAAGGCCAAGGAAGTCGCGGGCACCGTAGCCGGCAACAAAGACCTGCGGGACGAAGGTATCGCCCAGCAGGACAAGGCCGAATCGCAGCGCGAGGTCGCGCAGAAGGAAGCCGAAGCCGAGAAGGCGCGCTCCGAAGCCGACCTGGAGGAGCAGCGGCAGCGCTCGCACCAGGGGCGATAACACCGACCTTCGCGTAGCGAGCATCCGCGCCGCCCGACGCTACGGCGCGGGCGGGGAATACAGGAGGAGGACGGCGGCCGTCCCGGCCACCCGCCGGGGCGGCCGCCGTTGTCGTCGATACGGCGCCCGCGGTCCGCGCGCGGCCCCCGCGCGGCGAAGGAGGACCCCAGTAGGCTCGAGTCCGTGAACGTTGAAGAGGGCGGCGGCACTCAGGTCGAGGTGGTCCGGGTCTTCACCGATGCCGCAGGGCAGTGGGGCAATGCCCTCGGTGTCGCCCGTGCCGGTGCTGTGGAGGGCGTCGATCACCAGGCGCTGGCCGCCCGGCTCGGTTACAGCGAGACAGTCGTCGTCGAGCCTCCGGAACGCGAAACCGCCCGGATGCGCATCTACACGCCGGCCGTCGAACTCCCCTTCGCCGGTCATCCCACTGTCGGGGCGGCCTGGTGGCTCGCCGACCAGGGCACTCCGGTCGAAGTCCTCGAGGTACCCGCCGGCCCGGTGGCCGTCGACTCTGCCGACGGTCTCACCTGGGTGCGGGCCAGAGCGGATTGGGCGCCCGATTTCACCTTCCACGAATTCGACGACCTCGAACTCCTGCGCACCGTGCACCCCGCCGACTTCGACAGCGGCCAGCACTATGTCTGGGCCTGGACCGACCGCGCGCGCGGCGCGGTACGTTCCCGCATGTTCGCCCCCGCCATGGGCATCGCCGAGGACGAGGCCACCGGTGCCGCCGCCATCGCCCTCACCGCCCGCCTCGAACGCAGTCTGGACATCACCCAGGGCCGAGGCTCCCAACTGTTCACAAGGCACGAGCCCGGCGGCTGGATCCAGCTGGGCGGACGGGTGGCCCCCGACCATCCCGTCGTGCTCTGAACCACCCGCAAGACAGTCTCAGCGCGCAAGACCGCGCCTTTTGGTTCCTTCTTCACGCGCCGGGGACGATCAGCAGGCGTTCCCACATCGGGGAACATCCGATAATCGACGTGTGTCGACACTGTCTGCCCGGGTGAGAGCGAGGCGCTTATGAGCCCCGACGGCACCAAGCGGCTGGGCGATCTGCACAAACTTCCGGACTGCGCGCCCGAGGGCTTGAGAGCTTTGGTCGGCTTGGCCGAGGGGATTATCCAGGAGCAGGTCGAGTTGCTGGGGTCCGGTAAACCGTCCAAGGCACCCGACCTGCGCGAGTTGTTGCGCGAGCAGGGAATCGACAAGCCCGAGGATCAGTCGACGATGATCACCGAGTACACCAAGCACAAGACCGAGGTGGACGAGGTCAAATCGGCCTACCAAGGCAAGGACGACGGCATCGTCGTGAAGACCGCGGGTATCGGCGAGGTCGTGACGGACGCCTACGATGTCATCGATGCTTCGGTGGGAGATCTCAACGAAAAGATCGACGCCGCCTGGTCGGTCCACACCTGGACCGACAGCGAGGGCAAGGTCCATCACGGTGTGCCCCAACACATAGTGGACGGCGTGTTCACCGAGGTCTGGGATACGCTGAACACGACGTTCGAACAGGTCAACGGAGTATCGGACCAGGCGGCAGCAGCGGCGGTCACGATCACCGGCGATGACCCGAGCGTCAGCCCCATGCGTGGCACCAACGGCGGTGTGCAACCGGCGTCGTACAGCGGTTCGACTCCGGGGAGGACCCCGTGGAGCGCGAACGCGAGCCCGATTTCGGTGAACTCCGCACCACTCAGCGCAGGAGCCGAGCGCGATCTGGTGATGAAGATGATGGATCATCTCGTCAACAAGCTCGGCTTCACGCCGGCACAGGCCGCGGGAATCATCGGCAATGCGAAACACGAGTCGAATTTCAACGTCGGGGCAGAAGGAGACCTCAATCTGGCCGACACAGCTCACGGCATATTCCAGTGGCGTGGCGGACGATATGCGGGGCTCGTGAGATACGCGTCCGAAAATGGCAAGGATCTCAACAAGTGGGAGACCCATCTCGACTACATGGCTCACGAATTACGCAACAACAACTCCTATCAAAAAGCTGAAAATCTCATCGAGGCGAACAAGAACGACCCCAGCCAGGTGGCGTGGGCCTTCGACCGCCACTACGAGATAAGCTCGGGTCACTCGACCCCAGCCCGTCAGGCATACGCGGTCAGCACCCTCGAGACATGGAACAAGGCCCAGCAGACTGCAGCCGTCTGAGCCGACCGCATTTCTCGCGCCCCAGGTGACGCGCACCGGAGGCCGGGCCGACTGTCGTCGGATAAGAGCACGAACTGCTGGACCATCCCGAGCCGGCTCGTCGAGCAAGTAGATCTCCGACCCCGGCCGGTCATCTTGCCGCTGGTATGCCTGCTCACTAAAATGTGATCTGCACCACACAGTACCGTACGATCGTCGGGCACAGATCCCCGCTGGCGCGCCCGGATGGGATGAGTGCCGCAGTGAGGACCGGGCACGGTCGGTTCTGCCGAACTCTCCGTCGACCCGAATTCGGATACGTCGCGTCCACGAGCACGAGCAATGACGGCCAATCCCGGATCGCTCCGGATGCCGCGGGCGGCCAGGCTACCGATCCATCAGGAGAGCAGTACCCAGGAGAACGATCATGTCCGGTTTGGTACGCAAGAATTTCGATTCACCCGAGGAAACTCGCCCGTTCGAAGGGAACAGCGGCAGACTCGATATCGTCAACCTCGACACCGGCGCGGTCGGCCGGGCGGTTTTCGAACCCGGCTGGCGCTGGTCGGAGCATGTCCGCCCGATCGCGCAAACCGATAGCTGCCAGGCGGCACATACCGGATATTGCGTTTCGGGCCACCTGATGGTGGCCATGGACGACGGCGAGAAACAGGAATACGGGCCCGGCGATTTCATGGTCGTGCCACCCGGGCACGACGCCTGGACGGTCGGGGACGAACCCTGCGTCATGATCGACTGGCAGGGGTCGGCGGACTACGCCCAACGGTGAGCCGGGTGGCCGACCGCCACCACCGCGGGTAACCGTGCGGCGAGATGGAGTACCTGCACCTGCCATCCGCATCGATCAGCCGGCGGGCTGGTGGCTGCGAACGCGTGGACCCGTATGCGCCGGCAGGTGTTCGTAGCCGTGGAGGGTGAACAGCGGCCGCCGGACCGGCGGATCGGTCAACCGCAGATCCGGGCGGTGGACTGTACCGGCGGATCGATCCGCAGGATCTCCTCCACCGCATTGGGCCAGAGTTCCGGTTCGGCGCGCAGACGTTCGATGTGCTCGGCGAGATACCGGTGCACCCGCTCGGAGGATTCCATCGCCCGCTGGTGCGTCCGCCAGGAGATCCCGAGGTCCAGCAGCGGACTGATGTCGTCGCCCCAGCGCAGGAACATCTCGCGGTCGGAATCCGGGAAACCGAGCATCCCGGAGATGATACTGCCACCGATCACTCGGTGCCGCAGAGTCATGTTCACCGGCGGCGAGGCTGTGCCCTACGCCGAGGCCGAACGTTTCGAAGCGGCCACAGGGGCACTGGTCCTGCAGTTCTACGGCTCCAACGAAACCGGAGCGGCGAGCGCCACCACGGTCACCGACGACAGAGCGACCCGGCTGGGTACCGGTGGGCATCTGATCGGGGAGATGAATGTGCGAATCCTCGACGACGGTACGGGCGCCGGTGGCCCGGGTGTCCGGCGCGGGCAACCCGCGGTGCGGGGACCGCTCATGTCCCCCGGTTACTGGAACGACGACACCGCGAATGCCGAACTGTTCACCGACGACGGCTGGATACTGCTGGGCGATATCGTGGAAGTCGACACGGCCGACCGGCTGCGTGTGGTGGGCCGCCTGGCGGACCTGATCATCCGCGGCGGAAAGAACATCTCCGCACTCGAAGTGGAGGATTTCGTCCGCGAGCATCCGTCGGTGGAGATGGTCGCGGCTGTCGGGGTGCCGGATCCTATCTTCGGCGAACGACTGTGTGTGGCGGTCACACTGGCCCGGGAGACCGATCACCTGACACTCACGGAACTGAACACCTGGTTGCGCGCGCAGGGGATCACCCGGGAATACCTACCGGAACGACTACGAATATTCGGGCAGATGCCCCTGGCACCGGGCGGGAAGATCGCGAAAGCTCAGGTCAAGGAACTGATCGCGCTCAGCACAGGAGATAACGATGGCTGATCGTAGGACCGGAAGTGACCTCGGCGGCCGTACCGCGATCGTCACGGGCGCCGCGCGGGGCCAGGGGCGCGCCGTCGCGCGGGCGCTCGCCCGGCGCGGCGCTACCGTCTGGCTCGCCGATCTGTGCGCGCCCAGCGATACCGCCCCCTATCCGCTGGCGACAAGTGACGATCTCGCCGAGACGGCCCACCTGATCGAGAACGACGGCGGGCACTGCCACCCGTCGGTACTCGACGTCCGGGAATCCACCGCTGTATCGTCCTTCGCCGACGCCGTCGCCGCGCAGTCGGGCGGTATCGACATACTCGTCACCTGCGCCGGTATCGTCGGATTCGCGCCGGTCACCGAACTCACCGACACCATGTGGGCCGATATGCTCGCGACGAACCTGACCGGGACCTTCCACTGCATCCGGGCGGTACTGCCCCATATGCGCGCCGCCGGTTCGGGCAGGATCGTGGCCATCTCGTCGATGAGCGGCCGCCAGGGGACCCCGAACCTCGCCCATTACTCCGCGTCGAAATGGGGTGTGATCGGCCTCGTCAAGTCCGTCGCCCTCGAATACGCGGAAAGCGGTGTGACAGCGAATATCGTGTGCCCTACCAATGTGGACACACCGATGCTGCACAACCCGGCTCTGTATTCGTTGTTCGCCCCCGATCTCGAGAATCCCGCCCGAGAAGACGTCGAGGACCGCTACGCGCGGATGAGCCCTATGCGAATCCCGTGGTGCCCACCCGAGGCGATCGCCGACGCGGTCGATCATCTCGTCGGTGAATCCGGGCGCTATATCACCGGATCGGTTCTCGATATCGGGCTCGGGGCGACCGCCCGCATGCCGTGAGACCGAACCCGGGCGTGGGTTCGTAGTCCGGCCCTCGCCACCGCCGCCCACCCCTGGGACCGGCGCCCGAGCAGCCGTGCCGCGAGTCGGAGCCACCGGCCGGAGCGGTCATCCGAGCCCGCGGGCAGGCCGCCGCCGACCCGGTTGTCGCCGGCTCGGTGGCCGTCGCGCAGACTCGGATCACGGGACCGCGCACGAATTCGCGACCGACGTCCCGGACCGGAAACCCCTGAACCGGAGGTCTGTATGAGCGCGACGAGTATCGAGAGCATTCTGATCGGCAGCTCCGCCCCCGACCGGCTACGCGCGTGGTACGCCCAGGTCCTGGGTGTCTCCATCGATATCGACGGATTTCTCGACTTCGGCTGTGTGAGCGTCCTGGCCGATGCCCGTGACGATATCGCCCCGCGCACCGCCGAACCGGGGCGGGTGATCATCAACTATCACGTCCCGGATATCCACGCCGCCGCGCGGCGGCTCGAGGCATTCGAAGTGCCCTGGGTGTCCGGTGTGGAATACCGCGATGCCGGACTCTGGTTCGCCACGGTCGAGGACCCTGACGGAAACTATGTCCAGCTGATCCAGACCACACCCACCTACTGGACCGAGAAGCGGAAACGCGCCGGCCTTGCCGCCGGCCCGCTGGATCACGCCCGGGCGGCGGTTCGGCTGCCGGCCCGAGATCTCGACCGGGCCCGCCGCTGGTACGCGCAGCGGCTCGGACTGGAACCGGTCGAGGAACGCGAGGGCGGGCTGCGCTACCGGTGCGGCGGTACCGAATTCGTCGTCTTCGCCTCGACCGGACGGGCCTCGGGCGACCACACCCAGATGGGTTTCACAGTGCCCGATCTCGATCTGGCCGTCACGCAACTGCGGGAACGCGGTGTGGAATTCGAGGGCGAGATCATCGAGGTGCCCGGCAACTACCCGTCGACCGGTGCGTCCGGTGAACGCGCCACCTGGTTCCGGGACAGCGAGGGCAACCTGCTCGGTCTGGGCCAGTACAGCTACGACTGACCGGCCGCAACCGGCCCGGGCACACCGCCTGCCCGCCGCGTCCGCGTGCCACCGACGACCCACGGGTAAACCGCGGACCACGGGTTGTCGGGCGGCATCGATAGTCTGCCGGAATGGTCAGAACGGATCCGGCACTGCGGCGGCTGCTGCGCGACACCGGAAAGTTGCTACAACCGTACGGCTTCGACGGCACCGAAGCCCCTTGGGTGCGGATCGAACCGGACGGCGTCGCGTCCGTCGGCCGCACCAGGGTGTCCCGCACCTGGGCCGATGGTCAGCAGGTCCTGAAATTCGGCCTGCATCTCGATGCCACCCCGAGGACGTGGTGGGAATTCGGCAACTGGCGCAACGAACAACACGGTATGCCGCCCATACCGCTGGAGAAGGCGAGCGGCCCCGCACTGATCGACGACCACAGGCTGCCCGAGGAGCTCATCCGGCCGTGGTCCCTGCGAGTCGATCCGGACCAGCCGGGCGGGCACGCCCTGCAGTCCGATATCGACACCATCCGCGCGGAACTCCCCCGGCGCGTACACGCCTACGCGCGCCGGGCGATCGCGCTGGCCGACCCCGACCGCTACCTCGACGAACTCCTGGCGCAACCGGGGGCGCGGATCGGTACCCGGGAGGCGGTCGTCGTCCTGCTCGCCGATCGCGGGCCCGGGGCCCGTCTCGACGAGGCGATCCACCGGCTCCGGGATTGTGTCGCGCAACGAGCGTCCTCACCCTTCACGGAGGACGTCATCGAGTTCGCGCGGATCCGGTCCGCCGCCGCCGTCGTCTGACAAGTACCGCACCGGATAATCCGCCCAGGGGCCGGGCTGCCCACGCGACCGCGCACTCGGGATCTCCACCCGTGGCAAGGCCGGTCAGCGGCGGAACCATCGCCGCGTCCGGCCGCGCAGCCGGGCCCGAAGCGATTCCCGTTCCGGGAGTTCGACGGCCGCCTCGGCGGCCACCGCCTGGGCGAACCGGGCATGCAACTGTTCGCGGACCTCGTCCGGAGTGTAGGCGCGGCGGCGGCGTTCGGCGCGCACCACCACCACACCGGTCGCGACCACACCGGCCGCTCCCGCCAAACCCAATACCTTCCACCACCTCATAGACCTCATAGCGCATAGGCTACTTCCATGGCAGGTGCGGATCTCGATCTCGACCGGGCTGTCGAGATCACCAGGACCGGGGATATCTGGTTGTTCCGTGGGCATTCCACGGCCGACCGGATGATCCGGATGACGACCAACAGTCCGGTCAACCACGTGGGAATGTCGGTGGTGATCGACGATCTCCCGGCGCTGATCTGGCACGCGGAACTCGGACGGTCGCTACCGGATATGTGGTCGGGCACCGCACACCGCGGCGCCCAGCTGCACAATCTGCGCGACGCGGTGATGGTCTGGGCCAACCGCTACGGTCAGCAGGCATGGCTGCGCCAGCTGGAACCGCCCGCCAGCCGGGAGATGGAGGACGGCATGCTGCGCACCGTCGCGCGCCTCGACGGCACACCCTTCCCGTCGACAGCGGCCCTGGCCGGGCGCTGGTTCCGCGGCCGTGTCCGCCTACCTCGCCGGCGCTCCCGCCCACCGGCCGCGCGCGAGGTGGAGAACGCCTACTGCGCGGAGATCGTGGCAACGACGTACCAGGCGATGGGGCTGCTACCGGATACCCGCAGCCCCGACTGGTACGATCCCGGCCGTTTCTGGAGCGGAGATCGTTTGCAGCTCAACGGCGGTCATACACTCAGCGGTGAGATCGCCGTCCACGCACCGCCCGACCCGGCGAACTGATCGCCGCCGGGAACGGCCGGCCGCACGCGGTGGTTTCCGGGCGCTAGCCGGCGGCGCGCTGATAGGCGTCCAGCACCACCCCGGGAATGCGACCGCGGTCGGGTATCTCGTGCCCGTTGCGCCGGGCCCACTCCCGCACCGTCTTCGCCGATTGCGGCCGGTCCGGCGTCAGCCCCTTCGCCCGGCGCGGCCTGCCGACTCTCCGCGCGAACGGAATCCATTTGTCCAGAGCCGCGCGGAACTCCCGCGCGTTCACCTCGGAAAGGTCGATCTCGTACAGGAGTCCGTCGACCCCGAACGACAGCGTCTCCGCTGCGGCGGATTCGCCGTCCAGATCATCGACCATCGTGACTACTACCCTGCGCGCCACACACACATCCCTTCACTCACTACACCACCGGCCGACCCGGCACGCGACACCGTACTGGCCCCACCCCGTAATACCGCCTCAGAAACGCTGAGAAACCAATGAGAAAGAGGCACTTGGACTCTCGTCCGACAACGGATACAGACAACCACACCCCGGCGCGGGCGGCCGACCTGGCCGGGAAGACGTCGACGCCGTCGTAACCGGCAGCGTTCCCAGCTCCGGCCGCGGTGGCCGCCACCTCGGAATATATCGGTCACTCCAGCCCCCGAGCGCTTCGAACGCCGCGCGCAGCGCGCGTTCCCGCGCCGTGCCCGCAGTTCCGGGGTTTCTCGACGGCCGCACGATGATCATGGCCGGGGATGCCGAACAGAAGTTCGTCGCGTATCCGATCGGCGATGCGATCAATTTCATCGCCGAACGACGCACCGGTGGTTTCCACAGCGGGGAGGCCGACTGGAATCGCGCGGTCGACCCGTCGGACTACTACTTCCGTCTCGTCGTACAACTGGAGACCTCCCGGGCCGACCTCGCGGAGCTGCTGGAGCGCTCCCTGTTCGTGGCTTCCGCGATCCGGCAGGCGGATCGGGTCCGCTACACCGCCTACCGCGTCACCTGACAGGGCACGCCTGCCTGTCGGCATCCGCCGGCAGGCGCCGCCGATCAGGTCGCGGGCCTGCTGTCGGTGTCCGGACGCGCCTGCGCTGTCAGGAATCGGAGCATGCGATCGGCGGCTTCGTCCGCGGTGTGCCCGTCCCATGCCACGGGCACCCGCCGTTCGGGAATCCGGAACAGACCCCAGTGCCGCATCCGGTAGTGGTTGGCTATCTGCCCGGTCGGCAGCGTCGCGTACACGACGAACCAACCGCCGCCGAGACAGAGTTCGCCGTCGCTGTGCCGAATACTCTTGTGGACGTCGTACCGCCCGCCACGTGCCCATTCGTTGAACACGAGTGCGTTGTACAGCATCCGGTAGTGGTACAGCTCGGCGAATGTATGGATGCCGTCGCTGGTGTTCTCGTCGGTCTCGCCGTACACGCCGCCTCCCGATGCTCACTCTGGTAACCGGACGAATACCCGGTCCGGCTACCATTCGACGCGATGCATATCGACTCGATGCTCGATTCGCTGGACGGGCTTTCGGTGGGGGACGCGCTGGGGCAGCAGTTTCCCGTCATGCGCCGGTCCGTCGCGGATCTCCGGGCAGGTGACCTTCCTACCGAGCGGCTGTGGGCGTGGACCGACGACACCGAAATGGCGTGCAGCGTGGTCGCCGAACTCCTGCGCAACGGCGCGATCGACCAGGATCGGCTCGCCGCCGCTTTCGCGCGCCGGTTCCAGCCGCACCGTGACTACGGATTCAACACGGTCGGGGTGCTGCGCCGGATCGGTGACGGTGCGCGCTGGCGGGACGTGGCCGGGGCCCTGTTCGAGAACCAGGGCTCCCGCGGCAACGGTGCGGCCATGCGGGTCGCCCCGCTGGGCGCCTGCTACGCCGGCGACCCGGAACGGGCCGTGGCCGAAGCGATCCGGTCGGCGGAGGTCACGCATATGCATCCCGAAGGGATCGCCGGTGCGGTCGCCGTCGCGCTCGCCGCCGCTCGGGCCGCCCACGCCCGGCTGAGCGGAACCCGGCCTTCGCCAACGGAATTCATCGACTCGGTCCTCCATCACCTGAGTGACAGTGAGACGAGCCGGTCGATCCGTCGTGCCCGCGCCCTGCTCGGTGCCGCCACACAGGAAGCCGCCGGCGAACTCGGCAACGGCTCCCGGGTCACCGCAGAGGACACAGTGCCGTTCACGATATGGGTCGCGGCAACACATCTCGGCGACTATCCGGCCGCCGTCGCCACCTGTATCGAAGCGGACGGGGATATCGATACCACCGGAGCCATAGTCGGCGGGATCGTCGCCGCCCACACCGGTAGCCGCCCCGGAACCGGTGTGCCGCAGTGGTGGCTCACCGCGCGGGAGCCGTTACCCGGCTGGTTCGACCCGGACCGCCGGCCGCCCCGGCCCCGCAGTTCGGCTTTCGGCCACGTGCGCCGCTGGTGGTCCGGCGTCTCCTGAAGGAACGGCGATCGCTCCCGCGCACCGGCGGCCGCCGATATGCCGCCCGACCGGCGCACCGGACCGTTCGCGACCGCGCATCGACGAACTCAGTGGATGTGGTCCTGCCAATCCGCCGGAACCCGCTCGCGCGGCCCCGGCGTGGACTGAGCGCGCGGATGTTCCCGGGGCGGTGCGAGTTCCGGCCCCGCACCGAACATCTCATCGGTCCGGTAATCCCAGAACCAGTCCTCCCCCGGCTCGAAACTCTGCACGAACGGATGCCCGGTCGCGGTGAAATGCGCGGTGGCGTGCTGGGCGGGCGACGAATCGCAGCACCCGATATGGCCGCACTGGGCACAGCGCCGCAGATGTACCCACCAGCCCTGCGCCTGTTCGCACTCGACACACCCCGGGCCGCTGGGCGGCACGGCCGGGTCGACCCCTTCGATGGCCTGAGACATCATCTACCTCCGCAGCTCGGGACTGACCGGTGACAGCGCCGAACCCGCCATGAGGCGGGGAGCGCGGGCCGGCAGCGAGGTTTTCGAGCCGTACCGGCCACGATGCGGACCCTACCGCGTCCGCCCGGCCACTCGAACCCACGCCGGCTAATTATGCGAGGTCGTGACACCGGCGGGACCCGGGTGGGCGATTCGCACGGCTACGGCACCGGCGCGGCCGTGTTCCGTTTCGCCGGAGCACGGCCGGGTACGCGCCCGGCGAGCGCCGGCACCGGCGGAGGAAGGAGAGCATATGGCGGGCCTGTCAGCCGAGAGTCGCGACCAGGTCCTTGCAGGCCTGCTCGCAGCGGCGGCACGCTTCGGCGCACACCTCACAGTGCTCGTGGGAGCCGGCGTGCCGGAGACACTGTGCCCGGCACGCCCGGCACGCGGCAGCGCAGGCCTCGAGCAGCGGTCGGGTCGGCTCGGTGCGCCCGCCCGTGTGCCGGGTGAGAACGCGCCCGGTGGTCTCGCAGATCTCGGCGCAGTCGAGATTGGTGCGGATGCAGGTCACCAGATCGGCGACCGAAGATTCGCTCAGGCAGGAATCCGCGCACGCGGTGCAGACCTGCGCGCACGAATGACATTCCTCGATACATCGGATCAGGGCGGTGCGGTCCAACCCGTCCAGATCGCGCGGGTAGAGGTCCAGCATCTCGGCCGCGTGTGTCATGGTCGGCTCCTCGCTCGGTCGACGAAAGGTCATCGGCGTCCTACCCAGAGCCGAGGGCGATATACGCGCGCGCACAGACCGGCCATGGTTGTCCGGGATCGGCGTTCCGGACCGCGCGGTCAAGCGTGCAGGGCCTCCGATGGTGGGCGTCCGTAGTGGCGGCGGTAGGCGGCGGCGAAACGACCCGGATGGGTGAACCCCCACCGGTAAGCGATGGTGGCGACGGTCTGCCCGTCCCCGGGCACCGCCGCACGCAGATCGTCGTGGGCGCCGGCCAGACGCAACCTTCGCAGATACCGCAGTGGTGTGGTGTCGAGGTGGCGCCGGAAGGCCAGCTGCAATGCCCGCGGTGTCACGAAGGCCGCCGCCGCGACCCCGGCGATCGTCACATCCTCGTGCAGGTGGGATTCCAGGTAGGCCACGGCACGGCGCACCGTCTCCGGGTGCGCGTCGCGGCGGTCGGCGGCGGCGGGTTCGGTCACCGCTGTGTTGGGCATGGTCGCGAGGACGGTCGCGGCCAGATAATCGGCGCCGGTCGCCGCCAGCAGTGGACTCTCCGCGGTGGCGGGGTCGGCGGCCACCCGTTGCAGATGGGTGATCACCGCGCTGAGCTGGCGGTTCGCCGAGAGGCTCACCGGCCGGTGCCCGCTGAGCCGGACCGGCCCAGCCGGGCCGTCGGTGGCCGCGAGACGGTCCAGCAGCTCCGGTTCGAACATCGTGATGTCGTAGCGAGCGGAACGGACCACCCCGGAATACGGCAGGTCGTGCGGGGTGAGCAGACCCGAATCACCGGGCACGAAGGTATCTCGGCCCGTATCGCGGTAGTTCTCCTCGACCGTCCCGGAGTGCACGGTGACCAGGCAGACCTTGTTCAGGGGTCGGCGTCGTAGGCCATATCGAACCCCAGGTAGAGCCGGTCCAGACTCACCGGGCCGAAAACGTCGCGGCGGATACGGGTACGCACCCCCTGTGGGCTGTCGTTGCTGATCTGCATATGGGTATAGGCATCGTTGAGGAATTCCTCGGTCGCCCCCAGGTCCTCGCTGTCGAATGCCAGACTCTGCATGATCAGCCTCTCCAGTCGGATCCAACCCACCACCACACTGTCGGATATGTGGAAAGGAAGTCGTTCGCTCTACGACACCATGGGTGCTCACCCGGAGCAACCGGACGCGAACGGTGTGGTCCGCACGACCCCGCGGAGCCGCTGCGCGGCGGCTCCCGGGAGAAGCGGCGTCACAGTGCGCACGACGTCGAGCCGGGCCAGTCCGGCCACGCCCCTCGAGCGCGCATCGTCCCGGGCGGGTGCCCGGGCTCCTCGATTATCCGTGACCGGGGTGTTCCGGGCCCGCCGTGCCCATACCGAACCGGTCACAGTCCTGAAAACGAAGCTTCAACCCCAGAACGCGTACACAAAGCGAAGAGGCCGCGCCATCCGTGGTTGCGCCCACCCGAACGCGGTAGCCCGGGTCTGTCACCCTCCCACGGCGCCGTCCAGGCGGGGGGCGACGGAAAGCGAGGTTCTCGATGACGACTGTGGCCGCATACGACTCCCCCACCACAGCACGCCGCGCCAGCCGCGGTACCGACAGCTACGACGGGATCGAACCGCTGTTGGAGCAGCTCGCGACGATGGACGCCGACAACCCCGGGCGCCCGGCGTTGCGGGAGGAGGTCATGCGCCGATGCCTGCCGCTGGCCGATCACATCGCCCGCCGGTTCACCGGCCGCGGCGAGAACTACGAAGACCTGCATCAAATCGCCTCCCTCGGGCTCGTACTGGCCGTCGACCGCTACGACGCCACCCGGGGATCCAGCTTCGTGGCCTACGCCGTCCCCACGATCATGGGTGAGGTCCGCCGCCATTTCCGCGATCACACCTGGGCGGTCCGCGTCCCACGGCGGATCAAGGAAACCCAGCTCGCCCTCGGCCCCACCATCGAACGCCTCGGCCAGCAACTCGGCCGCACACCGACCGCGCTCGATATCGCCGTGGAGATGAACCTCGATCTGAACGAGGTCACCCAGGCGTTGCTGGCCGGGAATGCCTACCGCACCGATTCGCTGGACGCCTCGGCCGAGCAGAACGACAGCAGCGGGATCTCGGCGAAGAGCACCGATACCCTCGGCGACGACGATCCCTCCTACGAAGTCACCGAGAACGCACTCACCATCGCGCCCCTGCTGCAGGAGTTGCCCGCGCGGGACCAGCGGGTGCTGCACATGCGGTTCTTCGAGAACCGCACGCAGGCCCAGATCGCCACCGAACTGAATGTGTCGCAGATGCAGATCTCCCGCATCCTGACCCGTACGCTGGCGACTCTGCGCGAACGCGCCCTGCGCGATTGACCATGCGCGGTGACTGATGCCCATCCGAGCGCGGGACACGTGAGTCGATCGGCGATCGGGCGAGGTACAGAGCGCACTCGCCTGACGCGCGAGGATCGATCACCGGCCAGGCGGTCACCACGGGCAACACTCCGGTCAGCTGTCGGGTGGGTCGATCATGCCCGGAACCAGCCAGGGCCGGTACAGCCCCGGAGCGGAGTGGACCGGGTCCACCCGACGGGTAACGGCCGACCCCTGCGCATAGCGGCGCCGCCGTAGCACCGTGCCCCGGCAATAGCTGTCGTCCGCCGGTTCCGCGTACCGGTCCGCACTACTGCTCATGGTCGCCATGTCCTCCCCCACTCGCCGGCCCGGCGGCCACCGGACGGGTGCCGCCATTGAGAACAACCTCGATCCCGCTACCGCGACGGACCGTGTTGTAGATGGGGCAGGTGGCCACGAAGTTGTCCACCAGCGCCCACCCGTCCGGATCGCCGGCCCCTTCGATACCGATCTCCAGCAGCGTGCGGCGGTAGTAGGTCGGGTCGTCCTCGTGCCGGGTGTGCGATGCCGTGGCGGTCACCCGTACACCGGCGAATCCTGTTTCGGCGGCGCGGTTCTCGATATTGGCGAGAGCACACGAGGCCAATGCGGCGAGCAATAGTTCGCCGGCGTGGATCGCTTCGCCCTCGGCCGGCCGGGAATCGCTGACCAGGTGATTCGCCCGCGCCGAGACGATGAACCGGCCCGGCGCGGCGATCTCGGCCGCCACCACCACCTCACCGCGTACCGCGTCTGTCACTCCGC
Organism: Nocardia jinanensis; assembly: GCF_014645735.1. Taxonomy (GTDB): domain Bacteria; phylum Actinomycetota; class Actinomycetes; order Mycobacteriales; family Mycobacteriaceae; genus Nocardia; species Nocardia jinanensis. The sequence continues at coordinate 140,351 of NZ_BMMH01000013.1, forward strand.
ACCACCCGCACGAGCGACCCATTCACCGCGAGCCGGCCGGTCGAGCCCGAGGTTCTCGCGCAGCGTCGCACCCTCGTACTCGGTCCGGAAGAGTCCGCGCTTCTGCAACTCCGGCACGACCTGCCGGGTGAAGGTCTCGAACCCGCCGGGCTGATACGGCACCTGCAGGGTGAAACCGTCGGCGGCGCCGTCCTCGAACCAATCCTGTAGCCCGTCGGCGACGTCGGCGGCGGTGCCGATGAAATTCCCTTCGGTCCGGCCGCCGTACTGCTTACCCAGCTGGCGCAATGTCAGACCATCGCGTTCGGTGATCTCCCGCACCTCGTGGTAGTGGCCTTCCACGCCCGGAACCTCCACCTCGGGCAGACGTTCGTCCAGTGGGAAGGTGGAGAGGTCGATATCGAGGTGGTAGGCGAGGGTCGACAGACCGCCCAGCGGCGGAACCAGTTCGAAGATCTCCTCGGCCAGCTCCTCGGCCCGTGCGGAGGTCGGCCCGACGATCGGCGTGATGGACGGCAGGATCTTGATGCTGTCGGGGTCGCGCCCGAAAGTCGCCGCCCGCTCCTTGATCTCGGTGTAGAAGGACTGCGCGGACTCTTTGGAGGCGTGGCTGCAGAAGATCACATCGGACCAGTGCGCGGCGAAATCCTTGCCCTTGGAGGAGGCACCCGCTTGGATGAACACGGGATAGCCCTGCGGCGGACGCGGCACGTTCAGCGGGCCCTGTACGGCGAAGTACTGCCCCTGGTGATCGATACGGTGCACTCGGTCCGGGTCGGCGAACAGCGGCGCCTGCTCGTCCAGGACCAGCGCGTCGTCTTCCCAGCTGTCCCAGAGTTTCGCTGCCACCTGGAGGAATTCGTCGGCACGCTCGTATCGGGTCGAGCGGTCGAACTGCGCGTCGAGATTGAAGTTGCGGGCTTCGGATTCCTGGAACGAGGTCACGATATTCCAGGCGGAGCGGCCCGCGGTGAGGTGATCGAGGCTGGCGAAAGTTCGCGCGACACTGAACGGCTGGGCGTAGCTGGTCGAAACTGTCGCCGCGATACCGAGATGGCGCGTCACCGCGGCCATCGATGCCATCACCGGCAGCGGGTCCACCCGCAGCGAGCCCAGCGCGCCGTAGCGCAGCTGTGAATCGGTGCTGTCGCCGAAACGGTCCGGCACCGAGAGGATATCGGGGAAGAACGCCAGGTCGAACCGGCCGTCCTCCAGGGTCCGCGCGATGTTGTGATAGTAGGACGCGTCCAGCCAGCCGGGGACCGATCCCGGATAACGCCAGCCGCCCGGCCGGCCCGGCCCCGCGGTGACGAATGCGGCGAGGCGCATTTTCTTGCTCATCGAATGGTCTCCCGGTATCTATCGATCACTATGTGGACAGTTCGGCGCGCACGGCATCGGCGACCGGCGCGAACCGGGTGTCGGCGAACCAGCCGCGCACATCGACGGCCTCCGGGTACACGCCCAGCTCGTGGAAGTTGTCCGCCAGATCCTGTGTGCCGGCGACGGCTTCCTGATCGATGACGCCGAAATCACCCGCACCCGAGTACGAGAGCCGTTTCTGCTGGACCAGGTCGTAGTAGACGTCCTTTTCCAGGGTGGAATCACCGAACCCGCCCAGCGCCGCGAATTCCGCGACGGCGGTCTCGGGATTCGCCTCGATCCAGCGCTGCGCGTCCCGCACATTGCGCACCAGGGTCGCCACTTCGCGCGGACGCTCGAACGCGAACTGTTCGGAGGCCACGAAGAAGGCGTAATCGTAGGTGCGCACGCCGGGCAGCACATCGGCGTCGTGCTTGCGCCGGGCCAGTTCGATAGTGGGCTGCCAGTTGATCCAGGCGTCCACATGCCGTTGCGCGAAAGCGGCTTCCGCGTCCGCGGCGGTGAGGTTGACGTACTCGATATCGTCGATCGTCAGCCCGGCGGTCTCCAGATATTTGACGAGACTGTAGGTCCCGGTGGTGCCCTGATGGTCGGCGACCTTGCGACCCGCGAGATCTGCCGCGGACTTGATATCGGACCCCTTCGGCACCAGGATGTCGACCTCGTTCGCGGGCAGCGGGTAGGCGACCAGCGGCACCACCGGCACGCCGCCACCGATCGCGTAGATGATCGCCGTCGCGGTCGCGAAGGAGAACTCGATACTTCCCGCCTTGATCGCCTCCATCACCGGAAGCGATGCGGCGAATCCGGTGGGGAACGACACCGGCAGCCCCACCTCGGCACTCACATCGAAGCCGCCGAGCCGATGCGACAGGATCGTGCCCGGTTCGGCCTTGCCGTCGCCGATCAGCGCGTAGCGGATCTCGGTGAGTTCCGCCGGCGCCGAGTTTCCGGGCCCGCAGGCCGATAGCGCCGCGGCCCCGGCCACGCCCAGCGCGCCGAGACCGGTGGCCTTCAGAAATCCGCGCCTGTTCAGCGATAACGGCCTGCTCATACTGTTGTGCCTTTCCGGGATTGCCGCGCCAGTCGGTCGGCGGCGAGTAGATCGTCCAGCAAGCGCTGTTCGAGATCGGCGAGCTCGGCATCGCCACGGCTGCGTGGCCGCGGTTGCGCGACGACGAGGTCGGTGGTGATGCCCTCCGGTGTCAGCAGCAGCACCCGGTCGGCCAGCATCAGCGCTTCTTCCACATCGTGGGTGACCAGCACGACGGTCCGCGGTTCCCGCGCCAGCAGCGCTTCGACGAGTTCGTGCATGTTCACCCGGGTGATGGCGTCCAGGGCACCGAACGGCTCGTCCAGCAGCAGGATGTCCGGGTGGTGCAGCAGCGCCCGGGCCAGCGCGACGCGTTGGCGCTGTCCGCCGGAGAGCTCCGCGGGCCAGTCTTTCTCGCGCCCCGCCAGTCCCACCTGTTCGAGCAACTCGCGCGCTGTGTCGTCCCGGCGCCGGGTCGCCAGCGTGACATTGCCGAGCACCGACTTCCAGGGCAGCAGCCGGTCCTCCTGGAACATCATCCGGGCTGAATACGTGGCGGCTCCGACCGTGCTGAGGGTCCCTTCGGTGGGCGCTTCCAGCTGCGCCATGAGCCGGAGCAGACTCGATTTCCCGACTCCGCTCGGACCGACGATCGCGACGAACTGCCCCGGTTCGACCGCCAGGTCCAGATGGCGCAGCACCCAGGTGTCGCGATACCGGATGCCCACATCACGCAATGCGAGACCGACTGGGTCTTTCGTCCGACCGCTCACGACCGCACCTTCCGCATTGTCGGGTTCCACCGCAGTGCGCGGCGCTCGATGAGCCGGGTGATCTGATCGGCGAGCAGACCGGCGAGTGCGTAGAGCACGATGGCCAGCACGATCCGGTCGGTGCGCAACATCTCCCGGCCGTTCTGCGCCAGGTAACCGATCCCCTCACGGGTCGCGATGGTCTCGGCGACAACGAGGGTGAGCCACGCCACACCCAGCGCGTACCGGATACCGGTGAGAATCATCGGCATCGCGCCCGGCACGACGATATGGCGGATCAACCCCCATCGGGTGAGCCCGTAGGAGCTGCCCAGCTGGATCAGTTTCTCGTCGACGGTTCGAATACCGCTGACCGTGTTGAGGTAGACCGGGAAGATCACCCCGAGCGTGACCAGCACGATGCGCGGTGTCTCACCGATCCCGAACGCCGCGATGAGCAGCGGGACCAGGGCCAGATGCGGAAGCGCCCGCACCATCTGCAGGCTCCGGTCGAAAACCCCTTCCGCAAGCCGGGACAGCCCCACCGCGAAGCCGAAGGCCAGGCCGATCGCCGCGCCGATACCGAACCCGATCGCCACCCGGCGCAGGCTGACCAGAATGTGGTCCGGTAGTTCACCGCTGCGCCACAGCGTGCCGGCGGTATCGAGCACGACCGACGGCGCGGGCAGGATCGCCGGTGAGATGATCCCGGTGTTCGAACTCCACTGCCAAGCCCCGACGATCAGCACCGGCACCACCCACGGCAGCAGCGCCCGCGGATACCCGCCGAGTTTTCCGCTCGGGGTCCAGCGGCGCGCCGGCCCCGCGGCCACCGATCCGGTCATCGGCGGGCTTCGTTCACTTGCGGATACATAACTCTCCTGTCCTGCTTTTCCAGGCACGGTAGGGCTTGCGTACGCAAGTGTCGCCATTTGTATACAGTTGCGTTCAGAACTCTGTTCTTCGCGCTGTGACTGTGGTATCGGTGAACGATCGCGTTCCCGCTCCGAGGAGATATCCCCTTATGCCCGAATCCCGCGGTTCATCGGATTCGCCGTATCGACAGCTGCGCGCCCGTATCGTCGGCGGCGACTACCCGCCGGGCACCCTGCTGGTCCCCGCGAACGTCGGGGCCGACCTGGGTGTATCTCGCACTCCTGTGCGCGAAGCCATGATGCGACTGGAAATCGAAGGTCTCATGACGAAGGAATCACGCGGTTTCGTCGTCCGGATGCGCACGCCAGAGGAAATACTCGATATCTGCGAGGCCCGAATAGCCCTGGAGGCCACCGTCGCCCGCAGCGCGGCCGCCCGCCGCACAGATTTCGATCTGGCCAAATTGCAGCACCTGCTGGAATCCACCCGGGGACTCAACGGCCAGGAGCGCCTCGACCGGCACGCGCAATGGCATGTCGCGCTACGTCATGCCGCGCACAACACCACGGCCCTCGAGCTGATGGCCCTCCTCGACGCCCGGCTGCGGGTCTACGACGGCGCGGTCTCACGCACCCGGGACAACCTGGATCTCATCGAGCAGGAGCACACCCAGATCTTCGAGGCGATCCGCGACCGCGACCCCGAACGCGCCGCGAAAACCATGGAGACCCATCAGTCCCGCACGCGTGACCTGCGTCTCGCCGAGATGACCCACCGCCGGTAGCCGAGACGGGAGCACACCCGAGCCCGGCCACGCCGCACCGCACTACATTCCGGATCTACGCAGATGTGCCGTTCAGATCATCGAGCGGTGGATACCCTGCGGTTCGCCGCCCAGCTGGGTCAACGCCGAGGCGTGGAAGATCGAACCGGGGACATGGATCGCATGCGCCAGCCCGGCGTGCGCGTCCCGGAAGAAGCGCTGCATGGGAAAGCGGTAGTGCAGCGCACCGCCGCCGGCCCTGGCGAAGATCTCGTCGACCGCGCGAACCGCCCGCCACGCCGCCGCCGTCTGGGTGCGCCGGCCGATCGCGCGTTCCTCGAAGCTCACCTCCCGGCCCTTTTCCGTACTGTCCCAGAACCGGTCCACGTTCTCGAGCAGCGCCGCCCGCGAAGCGGCGATCTCGGCGGCCGCCTCGCCGATGGAGAAGAGGACGTACGGGTCCTCTTTGACGGGGATCCCGGTTACCGCGACCCGCTCCCGCTGCGCCGCGATATGACAGGCCAGCGCTCCCTCGGCGATACCGATCACCGCGGAGGTGATACCGAGGGGAAACATGCAGGAGAACGGCATCCGGTAGAGGGTTTCGGTGCGACCGGCCCGCCGTACGGCGGTACCGTCCATCACATCCGCCGCGGACAGCGTCCGATACTCGGGAATGAAGACGTTCTCGACGATCAAGTCCTTGGAACCGGTGCCGCGCAGTCCGATCACATCCCAGGAGTCCGCGACGATCTCGTAGTCCGACCGCGGCAGGATCACATGCAGGGAGTTCGGTGGCAGCACCGGTTTACCGGCGGCATCGCCGACCAGCGCCCCGAGGAAAGCCCACTGACAGTGGTCGGTGCCCGAGGAGAACGACCATCGGCCGTTGAGCAGATAACCACCGTCCACGGGAGTCGCCACACCCATCGGCGCATAGGGCGAGGCGACCCAGGTGTCCGGATCGGCGCCCCAGATCTCCTCCTGCACACGCGGGTCGGCGAAGGCGAGCTCCCACGGGTGGACGCCGACGATACCGGTGACCCAGCCCGCCGCCCCGTCCATCGCGGCGATGGCCATCGTGGTCTCCGCGAATTCACGTGGGTGGCATTCCAGTCCACCGTGCGCCTTCGGTTGCAGCATCCGTATCGCACCGGATTCCCGCAGTCGCCGTACGGACGTGGCGGACAGGCGCATGAGCTTGTCGCCTTCGGCTCCCTCGGCACGGAGCTCGTCCGCGTACTGCTCGATCCGGTCCAGTACCTGGCCCATGGCTACAACTTTCTGTTCGATCGCGTGCGGCGGAACCGGCGATGCGCGCGGCGTCGCGGATTCGCGGCGTACTCGCGCGTCCCCGGTCGCCGGTCACCCGGTCGTTTCGCCGAGGCTGCCAGGACGTTCGGCGTTCGAACACCGCGCCTTCCGATCAGTGAGACCCGAGATCCGGAAATTCACGACCACATGGGGTATCGGGCCGGTTCGCTCGCTCAATGGGTTCCGAGAGCCTGGAGCCGTCCGGCCCCCGCATTGTCCGCCGACCGGTCGGCTGGTCCGGCGAACAGGGTGCGCGATACCTCACGGGCCGTGTTCACCACCAGCGGTGCGACGCGGTCGAGCCGCGCGGATTTCGCATCGCCGCACAGCGAGACAGCGGCGACCGGACCGCTGTGCCCGCGCACCGCCGCGCCGACGCAGGCCACGCCGGGTACCGATTCGCTGTCGTCGAAGGCGAGTCCGCCGCGCAACCGGATCCGGCTGAGCTCGTGGTGCAGGATCGTGCGTTCGGCGATCGTATTACCGGTACGGCGGACCAGAGAAGGACGGTAGAGGCGGTCGACCGCCTCCGGCTCGAGGCCTGCCAGAATCGACTTTCCCCCGGCTGTGGAGTAGGCCGGGGCGCAGCCGCCCACCCGGGAGGGCAGCTGAGCGGCGAACCGCCCGCCCACTTTGTCGAGATACCGGCTGTCGCCACCGTCGAGCACAGTCAGGTGCACGACCATTCCGGTTCGCAGGTGCAGTTCGTGCAGCAGCGGTGCCGCCGCCGCCCGGATCCGATCATGTCCGTCACCACCACCGAGGCCGAGCGCGCGACGGCCGAGCGCGTAGCCGAAAGATGTGTGCTCGATCCAGCTCGACTCGGTCAGCTGGTGCAGGATGCGGTAGACGGTGGATCGGGGCAGTTGCGCGCGCCGGGCGACTTCCTCGAGGGACAACCGCGTCGCACGACTGTCGAACGCATCCAGGATCCGGGTCATCCGCTCGACCATGGACGGCGGCAGCTCCGGCCTCCGGTCCTGCTCGGCGGTGCCGGACCCCGAATCAATGATGGTCATCAACATCTCCAAATGAGCTGTTCAGAAGCCTTTCATAGGCAAAAACTGAAATTGATTCTCGCATCACAGTAACACCCACCGACCGCAGCGGAGCGGAATCGGCGAGTAATCCGAGATCGCAGCCCATCACCCGGAGCCGGTATGTACCACCCCCGCACGGATCGTTCTGGTACCGGTCAGGACCAGCGCGCCTGTCCCCCGTCGAGCGGTATGGTCGCGCCGGTCAGATAGCCGGTATCCGGCCTCACCAGGAACGCGACCGCGCGACCGATATCGTCGGCACAGTCGCCGATCCGCCCGAGTGTGATGGTGGCGACGAACTCGGCCGCTTCCTCGGGATTGTGCTCGGTCCACCATTTCAACCCGGGCGAGAGGGCATGCGGGGCGACCGCGTTCACCCGGATGTGCTGTGGCACCGCGGGTGATACGGCACCGCGGTCACCGACCGCCGGCACCCGTCCGGCACACCTTCCCGACGGGCCCACCACCCGCGGCGCCGCAACGCCAACCGCGAAGGCGGGAGCGGTCGTGGGCGCGGTCTCGCTCAGTGGCAACGTCGGCCGGGCTTTCCGGCACGCCATGAGAGGTTGCCAGCAGCTGGGCACCGTGAACGAGAGAGGCGCCACCATGACGACACCGGCAGACGCAGCGCGGCGGCTGAACGAAGTCATCACCCGATTGACCGGCCCCGGGGGCCGTTTCGAGATAGGACCGGAAGAGGTCCTCGGCGCCACCCTCCCCGTGATGCGCAACCGCGGCCGGACACTGGGCGATCTGGTGGCGGCCTCGCGGGCCTGGAAGGACCGCGACTATCTGGTGACGGCCGACCGTCGCATATCCTACGAACAGCATCTGGACGCCGTCGCCGCCCTCGCGACCGCATTGCGCGACGAGTACGGGGTGGGCCGGGGCGACCGGGTGGCGGTGCTGGCGGCCAACTGTCCCGAATGGGTGATCGCGTTCTGGGCGACCCAGTGCCTGGGCGCCGTCGGTGTCGGCCTCAACAGCTGGTGGATGCCCCCGGAGATCGAATACGGGCTCGGGCACTGCCGACCGACGGTGCTGATCGTCGATGCCGAACGTGCGGCCCTGCTGGCCGATATCGATACCGCGGGGATCCCGGTACTCACCGTCGAAGAAGACCTACCGCGGCTCATCGCGGCCCACTCCGGCGCCGAACTGCCCCGGGCCGATATCGACGAGGACGATCCGGCGGTCATCCTCTACACCAGCGGAACCAGCGGCCGGCCCAAGGGCGCGCTGCATTCGCAGCGCAATCTGCTGGCCGTCGTCGACTACCACCGTTTCTCCGACGCGCTCGCGGCCGGGTTCGCCGGGCGCACCTACACCGATACCGAGCCGAGTCCCCTTCGCTACCTGCTGACCTCGCCACTGTTCCATATCGCCAGCCTGCACAACCTGGTCGTGCCGCGGCTCGCGACGGGGAGCACGGTGGTGATGTACCAGGGCGCGTTCGCCGCGGATCCGGTGCTGCGGCTGATCGAACGGGAGCGGGTCACGAACTGGGGTGCGGTCCCGACCATGGCGTCGCGACTGCTCGAGCACGACGATATCGACAACTACGATCTCTCGTCCCTGACCGCGTTCGCCCTCGCGTCGGCTCCGTCGTCGATCGCGCTCAAGGACCGGCTGCGGCGACGGTTCCCGTTCGCCCGCGACGCGCTGGTCGACAGCTACGGTCTCACCGAATGCAGCACCGCGATCGCGGTCGCTACGACAGCCGATCTCGAACAGTACCCCGGCACCCTCGGCCGGCCGATCCTCACCGTGTCCGTGGAGATCCGTGACCCGTTCGGCGAACGTGTACCGGACGGTACCGAGGGCGAAGTATGTGTGCGGAGCCCGTTCGTCATGCTCGGGTACTGGGAGGACGAGGTGTCGACCGCCGCCTCGATCACCGCCGACCGCTGGTTGCGCACCGGCGATTTCGGCGTCCTCGAGGACGGCCGGCTCCGGCTGACGGGCCGCCGCTCGGATCTGATCCTGCGCGGCGGCGAGAACGTCTACCCCACCGAGATCGAACAGTGTCTCGACGAACATCCCGGCGTAGCGGAGTGCGCCGTCGTCGGCGTCCCGCATCACGATCTCGGGCAGGAGGTAGCGGCGATCGTCGTCGCACGACCCGGCGCGGTCGTCGACGCGGACCAACTTCACGAGTACGCCGCGACGCGCCTGTCGTATTTCAAAGTGCCGACCCGCTGGCGGATCATTACCGAACCCCTGCCGCGCAACGCGACCGGAAAGGTGGTCCGGCGCGGTCTCACCGCCTGACATGGGCGCGGCCCGCCGCGGCGGGCCGCGCAGTCACCACCGCGGCAGGGCCGCGCCACCGGCGCCACCGCCGCAAGTCGCACCACCGCGAACCTCGTGATCGGCGGCAAGTCACGCAACCGGCGAACGGCCATGAGCCGCACCACCGGGAGCACTGCGACGAGTCGCGACCGGTCCGACCGAATCCCTCCGCGTCACACCACCGCGAACGACTCCGGCCATTCCGCGAGCAACAGATCGCAGGACACCCGCAGATCGGCTTCGGCGTCCGCGATGGTGATGCGTCCGTTGAGGCAGGACTGGATTATGCCGAAAACCGAGTGGATCAGTACTCGCAGCAGCCGGGCGTCCCGTTCGGTGATCTGCTCGATACCGGCGGCATCGTAGAGCAGTTGCCGGAAATTACGGTCCACCCCCGCGGTGTCCGGAACAGCGGATGCCTTGGCCGTGCTGTTCGACTGGATCATCGCCGTCGCCAGTAGCGGCCGCCGCAACAAACCCCGGACCACCTGGAGCAACGTGTCGTGGACCGAGTCCTTCGCACTCTGCTCCGGCTGCGCGTGCCGGGCGTATTTCGCGCTCATCCGATCGATCTGATCGAGCATGACCGCTACGAAGAGGTGGGTTTTGGACGGGAAGTAGCGGTACAGGGTGGCGACAGCGACACCCGCGAGTTTCGCCACCTCGTGCATCTGGACCCGTTCGAGCTCCTTGTCGGTGGCCAGCGTGACGGCGGCGGCGAGTATCCGGACCACCCGCGCATGCTGCTCGCTGGAACTCGGTGCCGCGGCATCGCGTGTCTCGGCGATCCTCGGCATATCTCCCCTTTCTCGTCCCACCACCCTCGGCAATCGTGTCGATAGTGGCGGCCGGTCGAGACGAACAGCAGAACCTCGTCGTGGAGTGGGACTGCCCGCCTGCAGGGTCGACGCTACCGATCCGGCTCTGCCGCCCGGAGGTTGCGGTCTCGCCCAGTGAGAGTGCCGGCCGCGGCGCCGGCCCGGCGCCCCTACCGTGAGCGACGCCGACCGCGCGCAGGTCGCGGCCGATCCCACCGTCGTGCGCGGTCGCGCGCATCCGAGGAGGACAACGATGTCGCAGGATTTCCAGGGCCGGGTCGCACTGGTGACCGGTGCCGCGCGCGGTCAAGGGCGCGCGCACGCGGTCGCGTTCGCCGAGCGCGGAGCCGATATCGTCCTCTGCGATCGCTGCGAAGACAGTGCGGCCCTAGACTATTCGCTCGGTACGCGATCCGAGCTCGCGCATACCGAGGAACTGGTCACCGCACTCGGGCGGCGATGTGTGAGCGGGCAGGCCGATACCTCCGACAGAGCCGCGATGGACGAGTTGGTACGGCGTGCCGAGAACGAACTCGGATCGGTGGATATCGCGGTCGCCAACGCGGGCGTGACCGGGGTGTCGCCGATCGGTGAACACACCTCCGAACTCTGGCACGAAGTGATAGGCAGCAACCTCACCGGGGTTTTCAATACGCTGGCCGCTGTCACCCCGGGCATGATCGCCCGGAAGTACGGCCGGATCATCACCACCTCGTCGATGATGGGGCGCGGCGCGAGCCCGGCGATGGCCGCGTACGTGGCCTCGAAATGGGGTGTCATCGGCCTGACCAAATCTCTGGCGATGGAGCTCGCCGCACACCACATCACGGTGAACTCCGTCGCACCGGGCAATATCGCCACGCCCATGGTGCAGAACGACGCCATGTATCGCAGGTTCCGGCCCGACCTCACCGATCCCACCTGGGAGGACATCGCGCCGACCCTCGCCGGGCTGACCCATCTGCAGCCCGTAGCGGCCCTCGACCCGGAGGAGGTCTCCCGGGTCGTCCTCTTCCTGGCCGCCGAGGCGAGCGCCCATCTGACCGGGATGGTATTCCCGATCGACGCCGGAGCCGGCGCGAAGAACAACGCCTGAACCCGGTTCCGGGCGCGCGGTCGACCGCGCTACGGCGGCACGCTTTCTCGGGGATCGCTTTCGGCGCCGCGCGGCGGGCGAACCTCGACGGGACGATATCCACGCTTCCTCGGCCGTCGTCACACGGTGCGTGACGATACGACACGCGGCTATGCCGACTCCGGCCGGGCGCGTACCGATCATCCCCACCCTGGCGCTCTTCGACTTGGGCGCGGGCGATCCCGCCGCGCGGCCCACCGCCCGATCCGGCTATCTCGCGGCCCGGGCGGCCGGTGGGCAGCAGCTTCTCGTGGGTCGCGTCGGTGCGGGCACCGGTGCCTACACCTCGCAGTGGCGTGGGCCGGAACTGCGGCGTCCCGGCGGTCTCGGCTATGCCGAGCGGCGACTGGGCGATCTGGTGGTCGGTGCGCTGTGCGCGGTCAATGCCTTCGGCGATATCGACTTGGGAACAACGGATATCTCCCTGGACGCGGTCGCCCGGCTCGACGGCGGGTTCGACTTCGTCCACTCGCGCGACCACACCACCATCGGGGTCGTCCTCACCAACGCCCGGCTGGACAAAGCAGGCTGTCGCGTCGTCGCCCAGGGCGCCCACGACGGCCTGTCCCGGGCACTGACACCACCGCATACCCGCTTCGACGGGGACGGTTTCATCGCCGCCGCCACCGGCGGTGTGGACGCGCATGTCGACACGGTGCGACTGATGGCGCCGGCCGCTGTCGTCGACGCGATCCGGTCGGTCGCTGCGCGGTGAGAAGATCTCCGCTGAGCAGGTCGGCGAGATCGACAAGCCGACACCGCGGGACGATATCCGCGATCGGGTGAGCGGACGAGAGCTCAGCGACCGAACACGGTGTTCAGCAGATCCGCCGCGATCCGGTGCATCGGTACCACCACCCGCCGGTGCGCGAATGCGATCGGCCGTACGACGATGAAGTCCCAGCATGTCCCGAGCGCACGCAGGACCGGACGCAGCACCGTCCGGTAGACGAACGCACACGGCACCACAATGAGCACCCGGACCGCGGCGGTCGCCCCGCGCCAGCCGTAGGAGACGATCGCCACGACCAACAGCCCGCACGGCCGCAGCACCCACCGCCACACCTGGCGCAGCGGCCACTCCACACACCACCGCCACAACCACTCGACGATTACTGCGATCGCACCGAGCACCGGCCGCAGGAGCCGGCGCCACAGCAGGACGAGCGCCGGTCGCAGCAGTCGCCGCCACAGCCACCGCTCGACCGCGTGCCGCAGCGGCCGCAGCAGCCAGTCCATCAGCAGCGCACCCAGCGGTGTCAGCACGAGGCCCCACAGCACGTGCTGTAGCGCCCACCCCCACAGCACATCCTTCACGAACAGCCACAGCGGCCGTACCAGCCGATACCAGAGAAACCGGCCCACCGGCTCCACCAATCGTTCCAGTACGTAGACGCACGCCGTCACGACCGCCCGGCCGCACAACTTCACCGCTTCCCAGAGCAACCGCACCGGTACCAGCAGCAGCACCGCGAGCCCCCGCGCCACCCATTCGCCGATCGTGACCCGTCTACGCGGTTCCTGTGGATCTGTCGAAGACATCGAATCCTCCTCCCGCCGGAATCATCGCACTTCGCTGAGCCGCGCGTATACGTAGTTCCCCGGTCGGCAGGCCGAGTAGAAATACCTGGTGTATCCGGTCAGGCCACCTGGCTCGGCATAGTGCGACCCGCGGCTGCGGAACCGCTCGCCGACCCGGCGATCGCCCGCCTCGAACAGTGTGAGGCCGAGGGGTTGTGTTCTGCTCTGCTCCCCGCGCACCCTCGCCGACGCTGTGCTCACCACAGCGCTGCGGCAACCCGGGTCCGGGTAGCGCCCTACTACGACCGCCACAAGAAGACATCCGCCCCCGGACCCACTACGGGCTGAGCGCGTGTCCCCACTTCACCGCACCTCGTCGGCGGGCACGCCGACCGAACCCGGAACGGCGACTGTGGCGGCGATCCCCACGATCTCCGCCCGTCCCGCCGGCACTCGCACTCCGCTCAGCCGCGCAGCGCCGATCCGTCGCCCTGCCGGTCCAGCCGTTCGGCGGCGAGATCGCCCGGCGCCGGTCCGGCAGCGCCCGGTCCCGCCGGACCGGCGAACAACCAGCCTGCCGACCGGCCGGCCAGGCCCTTGCCGCTACCGCCGGCAACAACGGGTTGCTGGTCACCGGCCCCGCCGGACGGCACGCCGGCGCGGGCCCCTGGTTCACCGGCTCCGCACCCGGACCAGCGTGCGTGGCGCCGCGGCGGCTATATGGTTGGACAACACCATCAGCACCAGCACCGCGAAACCGGCGGCAGCCGTCGTGTAAACCATCATGGGGACCTCCTCGTATCGCTTCGAGGTCCACCCTGCCCGGCGAACCTGGCAATACCCTGTGCGCCGCTCGGTAATGCCGTGTGTACTCAGCCACGCTCCGGAATCCCTTCGCTGCTGCCGAAGCTCGCTTCTTCCGGGCCGACCAGACCGAGCAGGGTCAGCGGGCGCGGCATGACCGCGTTGGTCAGATACGTCACGGTTATCGCCCAGCGGTTGATCCCGCGCGGAAGTGCGTAGATGTGATACGCGCGGGTCACCACTTTGGCCGGGAACCCGGACAGACGCACCCCCATCGGATCGGCGACGGCGAAACCGGGCCCCAGGTCTACGACCAGCCCCATGTCTCGGTGTTTGTACGCCGCCTGTGTGCCGATCCCGAGACCCGCGGCCACATTGCGGGCCAGGATCTTGCCCTGGCGCGTCGCATGCTGCGCGGTCGGCGGGGTGATCGTTCCCGGTTTCGTCAGATCCGGGACCGCGGCCGCGTCACCGGCGGCGAAGACGTCCGGGTGGCCGGGCACCTGTAGGTGAACATCCACGGTGAGCCGCCCGCGTTCCATCGGCAGTCCGAGCGTGCCGAGGACCGGCGCTCCGGTCACGCCGGTCACCCACGCCACGGTGTAGGTCGCCACAGTCGTGTCGTCGGTGAGCACGACATGATCTCCGGCGAGCTCCTTCAGCGATGTCCCGAGCCGGATATCGATACCCCGGTCGCGCAGGACAGCGAGCACTTTGTCACTGAGCTTCTCCCCCACCTCCGGCATCACGCGGTCGGCCGTATCGAGCAACACGAACCTGATCTCGGCGGGATCGAAGCCGCGCCGTTTCGCGTAGGTGTCGGCGAGTGCCCGCAACTGGGCGGTCAGCTCGGTACCGGCGTAGGAGGCGCCGACGACGACCACGGTCCGACGGGCCCGCCGCAGGTCCCGGTCCCCTTCGTGATCGGCGAGCTCGAGTTGCCGCAGCAGCTGCTCACGCAGGTACAACGCCTCGGCAACGGTTTTCAGGCCACGTCCGTGTTCGGCCAGGCCGGGCACATCGAAGAGCCGGGTCACCGATCCCGGGGTGAGTACGAGACGATCCCAGAACAGCGTGCGCGGGGTGTGGTGCTCGCTGGTAACAGTGATCGTCCTACCGTCCAGGTCGATGGATTCGACCGTTGCCACGACCAACCGGACCCGCGGCAGCGCATCCACCAGCGAGACAGCGACGAAGCGGGGGTCGATGAGCCCGCCCGCCACGTCCGGCAGCAGCGGCGTGTAGAGCATGTAATCGTTGGGCGTGACGAGTACGACCTCGATATCGCGGTCCTGTTTCGCCAGAACTCGGCACAGTTCACGGGCGCAGGTGAAACCGGCGAACCCGCTTCCCACGATCACCACCCGCTGCGGACCGGTGGTGCGGTCTGTGTGGTCCTCGACGTCCGGCACGGCCACCTCCTCCTTCGTATCGGCTCACTGCGCGATTCCCGCGAGATCGCAGCCGAAACCTCGGGGGTCACCGCGCATTGCGCCGCGGCCGGACTCGCCCCGGGACAGTGCATCTCGGTGGTGGCACGGCTGGACGACGCACCCGCCGGTTGCGGCAGTACAGCCTCGTCGGCCCGCCGGAGGACGGCCGTCTGGTCTTCGCGGTGAAACGGGCCGAAGGCCGGCCCGCGAGCCCGGTCGGCGAAGTGTCGACGGGGCGGAACTCCCCTGCTACTGCGTCCGCAGCAGCATGTGCAGCGCGGCGGCGGCTTCGAACAGGGCCGCGCAGCGAGTATCGATACCGGTGTCCCGCTCGGCCAGAGCTCGGGTGATCTCGTCCGATCGCCCGACATCGCGCAGCCTGGGGATCAGCTTCCGCAATGACTCGATACCGTAACCGGCGAGGCGGAGTTGATGGACCAGCCGCGCGGCCCGGACATCGCCGGGCGTGTACCGACGGGCCGACTGCCCAGCGCGATGCGGTACGACCAATCCCTCCGCGTCCCAGTGCCGCAGCGCCGAAGCCCGGATCCCGAGGACTCGGGCCAGTTCGGAAATGCTCATGTCATCCGCCGGACGGGTATCGCCGACAGGTTCGTCGGCGATGGCCCGGGCCGCCTCGCGCGCGAACTCGACATCCCGGCGTTCCCGGTCCAGCCGGGCGTGCGCCCCGTTCAACAGCTCGAACAACCGGGACGGGCCCCTTTCCCGCGCCTCGCGCAGAATCCGCTTGGCCTCCACCGGGCCGGTACCCGCCGCCAGCGCGCGGTAAGCGCGCACCGACCACAGATGAGCTACGCCGTATACCCGGTAACCGCTGGGCGTACGCGGCACGGGAGGCAGGATGCCGTCGCGCTCGAGATTACGCACCTGCTGTACCGAGTAGCCGGTACCGCGGGCGATATCGGCGGTCCGCAATACCACCCGGTTGCGACTTTCCGCCGCTTGAACAGGCCAGTACTCGCCACAAGTCTCCACAAGCACTTCAATGTAATGCTCGAAGCCATGAACATCGACGAGATCACGGAATTCCTCGGCGCCCTCGACGGCGTGCTGATCCTGCGACCCGGCCCCGGCGACGGCACCCCCGAGATCGCGTGGGGCGATAAATTCTTCTACTACGCCCCCGACGGCGAGATCCCGGCCAACACCCAGCCCTTCGCCACGGTCGTCACCAAGAACTACCCCGACGACGAGCGGTCCCGGCTCGACCGATCCGGCGTCTTCCGGGTGAACATCCAGGTCGGTACGGAGTTGTTCACCACATGGACCGGCCGCGCTCCCCGCGATCCGGAGCCCACCGATACGGACCCGAGTGTGACCGATACCGTGATCGCCCACCCGGTGTACGGGAAACTCGGCTGGCTGGCCGTGGTGGCGCCGGGTCCACGGACCACGGAGACCATCCGGGAGCTCCTGCGGGTCGCCTACGACCGGGCATGCTCCCGCACGCGGCGCCGCACCGAGAGCCGTTAGCCCATAGATGTACCGGGTGACCCGGCCGCCGCGCGGCAGCACTGCGGCCGGGGCCGATCCCGTATTCGTTCGACGCGGGAGAACATGAACCGACCGGTTCACCGCGATCGGCTACTCGTCAGGCCACGACCGGGCGCTGGGAGACGCCCACGTATTCACTCAGCGGCCGGATCAGCGCATTGGATTCGCCCTGTTCGATGATGTGAGCGGTCCAGCCGGTGATACGGCTCATGACGAAGATCGGCGTGAAGACCTCGATATCGAAGCCGAGCAGGTGATAGGCGGGACCGGTCGGGAAATCGAGGTTCGGCTTGATCCCGGTGGCCTCGTCCATCGCGCGCTCCAGGATCTCGTAGATCCGCACCCATTTCTGCCCGTCGGTCGCGGCGGCGATATCCAGGAAGGCCTGCTTCATGGTGGGCACCCGGGAGTCACCGTTCTTGTAGACCCGGTGGCCGAAGCCCATCACTTTCTCCTTCGCGGCCAGCCTGTCGCGCAACCACCGACTGGCCCGGCCCGGGTCATCGATATCGAGCATATGGTGCATGACCGCCTCGTTCGCCCCGCCGTGCAGGCTGCCTTTGAGCGCTCCGATGGCTGCGGTGACGGCGCTGTAGATATCCGACAGCGTCGAGGTGACCACCCGGGCGGCGAAGGTGGAGGCGTTGAAGCTGTGCTCGGCGTAGAGGATCAGGGAAACCTCGAACGCCTTCACCAGTTCCCGGGAGGGGATCGTCGCGAAGCACATGTTCAGGAAATTCTCGGCGTAACCGAGCTGTGCGTGCGGCGTGATGGGGTCCAGACCGTGACGGCGGCGATGGTCGGCCGCGACGATGGTCGGCAGTACCGCGAACATCCGCAACGCCTTGGCTCGGTTGGCCGGGACCGAATTATCGTCCTCGTCGGGGTCTTCGGCTCCCAGGTAGCTGATCGCGGTCCGGACGACATCCATGGGGTGGCAGGTATCGGGCAGTTTCGCCACCAGTGACAGCAGCGAGCGGTCCGCACGGCGCGAGGCCCGTTCCTGCTGCTGGAAGCGCTCCAGTTCCGCGGCGGTCGGTAGTTCGCCGTACCAGAGCAGATAGGCCACCTGCTCGAAACTGCAGTGGGCGGCCAGATCCTGCACGGCGTACCCGCGGTAGGTGAGCGAATTGGTTTCCGGCACCACCTTGGAGATCGCGGTGGTATCGACGACCACCCCTGCCAGACCTTTGTAGATGGTCGGCACAGCGGCCTCGGCCCCACCCCGCACCGGATCGCTGAGCGATGCTGTGCTCATCACTGGCCCCTTCCCAGGGTGAAATCGTATACAGCGGAATCGAATTCGTTGTAGCGCTCGTACTGGAGCAGTTCGTAGAGGCGGCTGCGGTGCTGCATACGATCCAGCAGGCCCGATTGCGTACCTTCGGCGTAGATCTCCCGCAACCCCGCTTCGGCGGCGAACATCGCCAGCCGCAGGGTGGACACCGGATAGATGACGGCGTTGTAGCCGATCGATTCCAGCGTCGCGGCCGGAATCAATTCGGACTTGCCGAACTCGGTCATATTGGCCAGCAGCGGGATGGATACCGCGGCACGGAACTGCTCGAAATCCGCGGGGGTGTGCAGCGCCTCGGTGAATATCAGATCTGCGCCGGCCTCGGCGTAGGCCCGTGCCCGCTCGATCGCCGCGTCGATTCCCTCGATTCCCGCGGCGTCGGTGCGCGCGCAGATCACGAAGTCCGGATCGCGGCGGGCGCAGACCGCGGCACGCAACCGGCGAACCATCTCCCCGGTGGGCACGACCGTTTTGCCGTCGAGGTGACCGCAACGCTTCGGGTTGACCTGGTCCTCGAGGTGGCAACCGGCGATCCCGGCGTCTTCGAGAAAGGTGACCGTCCGAGCAGCACTCATCGGCTCCCCGAAACCGGTATCGGCGTCGATGAGTACCGGCAGATCGGTGACCCGGGCGATCTGATGTCCGCGCCCGGATACTTCGGTGAGCGTGGTAAGGCCGATATCCGGCAGCCCCAGATCGGCGGAGAGCACAGCGCCCGAGACGTAGACACCCTCGAATCCGATCTCCTGGATCAGCTTCGCCACCAAGGGATTGAAGGCGCCGGGGAAGCGCTGGATACGACCGGAGGCCAGGCCTGCCCGGAAGGCGGAGCGCTTCTCGGCCGCCGATGTGGAAGCCGCGAGCAGACCGGTCATCGGAACAGTCCTTTCGAGGAACGGGGCGCACGGGCGAGCACCTCCGGCGAGACGGTGAAAGTGAGCTCCGACAACTCACCCGCGGGCACTTCGCCCGCGCGCTGGACCATCTCGAGGAAGCGATCCTGCTCGGCCGGATCGACGACTCCCTCGGCGAGGGTGCGGAATTTGGCGATGTACTGGTCGCGGGCGAAGGGCCGCGCGCCGAGCGGGTGGGCGTCGGCGACGGCGAGTTCGTCGACGATCACCTCACCGCTCTTCAGCGTGACCTCGGCGCGGGCGCCGAAGGCCTTCTCGCCGGGGTCGGTGGAGTGGTATCGGCGGGTCCATTCCGGATCCTCGGCGGTGGAGATCTTGCGCCACAGTGCCACGGTGTCCGGGCGCTGCGCACGCTCGGGCGCGTAGGAGCGCTCATGGTGCCAGGTGCCGTCCTGCAACGCGACCGCGAAGATGTAGGGCACCGAATGGTCGAGCGTTTCCCGCGACGCCCTCGGGTCGAACTTCTGCGGGTCGTTCGAACCGGTGCCGATCACCACATGGGTGTGATGGCTGGTGTGCAGCACGACGGAGGCGATCTGGTCCAGGTCGCCGATCCGGTCGCGCAGCCGGCGGGCCAGGTCGATCGGGGCCTGGCTCTGGTATTCGGCCGAATGCTCCTTGGTATAGGAGTCCAGAATCGCCCGCTTGGGCTCCCCCGGACCGGGCAGCGGCACCGAGTACTCGGCGTCCGGACCACCCAGCAACCAGGCGATCACGCCGTCCTCGCCCTCCCAGATCGGTGAGGGCGCACCCTCACCGCGCAGCGCCCGGTCGACGGCCTCGACGGCCATCTTCCCGGCGAACGCGGGAGCGTAGGCCTTCCAGCTCGAGATCTCGCCCTTGCGGGACTGGCGGGTCGCGGTGGTGGTGTGCAACGCCTGGCCGATGGCCTGGTAGACGGTTTCGGCATCGAGTCCGAGCAGCGTGCCGATACCGGCGGCGGCGGAGGGGCCGAGATGGGCGACGTGATCGATCTTGTGCTCGTGCAGGCAGATCGCGCGGACCAGGTCGATCTGGATCTCGTACCCGGTGGCCAGACCGCGGAGGAGATCGCGACCGGACCGGCCGGCGTGCTGGGCGACGGCCAGGATCGACGGAATGTTGTCGCCGGGATGGGAGTATTCGGCGGCCAGGAAAGTGTCGTGGAAGTCGAGTTCACGCACCGCCACCCCGTTGGCCCAGGCCGCCCACTCCGGGGAGAACCGGCCGTCGACGCCGAAAACGGTGGCGCCGGGCCGGTATGGGTGGGCCAGCGCCTGCGCACGGGCATTGGCGACCGGGCGGCGGATCAGCGAGGCCGCGGCGACGGCCGCGTTGTCGATGATCCGGTTGACGATCATCTCCTCGGTTTCCGGGGCGACCGTCACCGGATCGGTGGCCACCTCCGCGATCCGCCACGCGAGATGCTCTTCGCGGGGGAAGATCTCCGCCGAACGGTGGGTGCGGACGAGGTGGTTCTTCACGGTTCAAGGCCTCCATGGGATCAGTGCGATGTGCTCTCACTTGCACGCTACATAGACCCCGGGCCTGCGAAAATACGTCGCAACGGGCGAATTTTGTGTAACCGGACCTGCGAATTTGCGGAATCTGTGTAACGGAGCCGGCGGGCAGGTTCACGACCGCCGGAGCCGGCCGCTCCCCGGTCGTGCGGGTCCGTTCACTCGGTACCGCTCGCCGGTGCGTAGGGAGTGTTCGCCGGACGGTTCTCGTCGGCCGCGAGCGGGCGGCCGATCTGCGGGAACGCGCGCTGGGCGCATGCGGTGCGCTCACACACCCGGCAGCCGGCACCGATCGGGACGGCGACGGCGGAGTCGTGGATGGGCAGTCCATGGGAGTAGACCAGCTTCTCCGCGAACGCGAGGTCACAGCCGAGACCGACGGCGAAATCCCGTGCGGGCGCGAGATACCCGGGGTTGTTCTCACCGGTCGTGCGGGCCAGCCACAGGTAGGTGCGCCCGTCGGGCATCTCGGCTATCTGCGTACGGATCCGGCCGGGGGTGGCGAAAGCGTCGTGAACCACCCACAGCGGGCAACTCCCACCGACCCGGGAGAAATGAAATGCCGTCGCGGACTGACGTTTCGAGATATTGCCCGCCCGGTCGGTGCGAACGAAGAAGAACGGTACCCCGCGCTGACCGCGCCGCTGCAACGTCGAGAGACGATGGCATACGGTCTCGAAGCCGACCTCGAATTGCGCGGAGAGCAGGTCGATGTCGTAGCGCAACCGCTCCGCCGCATCCAGAAAGCGCCCGTAGGGCAGGATCAGGGCGCCCGCGAAGTAATTGGCCAGCCCGATACGCAGCAGTCGGCGCGACTCGGCCGGTAGTGCCGCGGTCTCCCCCAACAGGTTCTCGATCACATCGGAGCAGGCGAGGAACGCCAGCTGGGTGGCCAGCTGGAATGCCCGCTGCCCGGCGGTGAGCCGCCGCGCGAGAGTCAGGGTGCGTGCCTGTGGATCGTAGACCCGCTTGGTTCCCGGCCGGCCCGGCTCGCCCGACCGGATCCGCACCGCCACGTCGTAGTCGTCGCGTAGCAGCCGGGCCAACTGCAGATCCAGCCCGCCGAGAGTGAAACCGCTGTGCGCGAACAATTCCTCGGCGGCGGTGTCGAGAGCGGGGATGTAGTTCCGGCGGTCGTAGAAGTAGTCGCGCACATCTTCGTACGGCATGGCGGTACGCGGGGGCGCGACCGGACCATCGATTCCGGCCGTGAGTTGTTCGAGCTGCCCGTTCGCGCTGCGCAGCCGCCGATGCTGGCTGATCAGCAAGCGGGCCGCCGTCGGCACCCGCGAGAGCAGATCGTCGAGTTCGCCGCTGGTCACCGCCGCGGCTTCCGGGTCCTCGGCGAACACCTCGTGCAGATCGGCCAGCAGCCGCGCGTCGGTCTCCAGCGCGAAGAATCCGACCTCCAGATCGAAGGTCGAGGTCAAGCGCATCAGCACCGGCACCGTCAGCGGCCGCTGATCGTTCTCCAACTGGTTGACATAGCTCACCGACAGCCCGAGCGCCTTGGCCAGCCCGGATTGGGACAGCCCCCGCTGCTCACGCAGCACCCGCAGCCGACCACCCGCGTACATCTTCTCCACCGCCGAGATCCTCTCCTGGACCGGATGACTGACAAAGGCCGGACTGCCCGGCGGATATTCGCCCGGGCCTCCGGGCCACGCTCCCGGCCGCAGTTCGCATGTAGGGCCGGTCCCCGCCGCCGACCCGGCTTCACCTGTTCGACAGCGCCCGCACGGTCATCCCGCTCAACTTCGGACAGGTCGGCACGGTATGCCCTCCTTCGGTGGCAGGAGCGACCGCAACCCTCCGAACGCGCACGACGACATATCCCGGCATCTCCGTACACGTGAACTGCCGGCGTAACGCCCGATCCGCGAGGCGACGGCCGCCGGGCACGGCGTGCCCGGCGCAACCGGCAGGTCTTCGGACTCGCGGGCATCGGCCTCGATCGGCCGGCCCGGGCGAAGTGCTTTCGGGCTGGTACTACGCCGTCGCTTCCCGGGCACGAGACCCAGTGCTGTATGACAGCGATCGCTCCCGCTCACCGCTGCGGGACAGTCCCGGATTCCCACCGGGTTCCCTCTCGCCCGCCGCTCGGTGAACCCGACCGGCAGGCTTCGACACCCCACACACCGAGGCGGCGCGGGATGAACCAGCTGCACCGGCCAGCATATTGCGCGGACCACGATCCCGCTGCCGCCGGGCGCGAGCGTGTCCGGTCCCGGGTATCCGCGAGACCGCACGATCACATGCCGTTCGAAGCAGAGGTGACAGGGGCCGGGACAGACCGACCGCGATGCCTCGAGACCGGCGCCGATCATGCGACTCCGCACCGGTTCATACCGGCGGCAGGGCGATATCGAGGAAGCGGCGAACAGATCGCGCCGGCGGCGGGGTGCGGCGCCACCCCAGGTAGAGCGCGGAGTCCGGGATCCCGGAAATATCGCGATAGACGACTCCGGGATGCGGGGCACGGTGGACCGCGATGGCGGGGACGGCACCGATCCCCCGACCGGCAGCGACGAGTTCGAGCCACTCGTCGAAGTTGGTGCAGGTGACGATATCGCGGCCCGGTTGCCGTCCGGACAGGCTGTCGGGCGTGGTCGTGCCGGATCGGGTATTGACGACCAGCGGGTACGCCGCGAGGTCGGTCCAGTTCAGACCGGGTGCGCGCGAGCCCGGACCCAGCCGATACCGCCAGCACTCGACGCTCACTACCGATTCGTCGCCAGGTGACCGAGTCGCTCGTGCGGTCCACTGTCCGGATCAGCGCGATATCGAGACGGTTGTGCCGGAGATCGCCGACGGGATCGTCGGTGCGGCGGATGGCCAGGCGCCCACCTTCGCGTTCGTACTACGCGCGCACCCCGGCGAACCAGTCCGAAGGCAGCAGCCAGGCGAATCCCAGCCGGACCTCGGCCCTGCCGCCCAGATCGTTACGCAGTGCGGTCAGATCGGTCAAGATGCGGCGAGCCCGGGCCAGGAACTCGTGGCCGTCCACCGTCAGTTCCGGGCCCCGGGTCCCCCGGACGACCAGTTCGGTGTCGAGCACACGTTCCAGATCCTGAACCGTGCGACTCAGTGAAGGCTGGGTGAGGTGCAGCCGAGTAGCGGCCCGGGTATAGGTGCCCTCCTCGCACAATGCCACGAACGCGGCCAGATGTCGCACCTGCAGATCCATACGCTCAGCGTATACAGCATGTTCAGCAATCATTTCCCGAGTCCACCCACGGATCGTAGGTGCAGGATATGACCGATCGAACCGTTACGCGCAGCCGCCGGCCCACGCTGCGGGGTCCATCGGTAGGAGCAGCCGCCGCGGCGGGCCTGGCCGCGGCGATGGGTATCGGCCGGTTCGTATTCACCCCGCTCCTACCGATCATGACCGGTTCGGCCGGAATCACCGCCGGTGCCGGTGCCGTGATCGCGACGGGAAACTACGCCGGATACCTGACCGGAGCGCTGCTGCTGGCGCGCCGGCCGCAGTGGAACGTGCGCTCGATGTTCCTCGTGTGGTCTGTACTGCTCGTCGCCAGCGAGGCCGCGATGGCGGCCACCGCGCAGGTCGCGATACTGACAGGGCTGCGATTCATCGCCGGTACGGCCAGCGCGGCAATCTTCATCGCCTGCGCGGCCACCGTCGCCCACCACCGCAACGAGGGCGCCTCGCCCGGAATCGCGTTCGCGGGCGTCGGCGCCGGGATCGCGGTCACCGGGATCTACACATTGCTCGCCGCACCGCATCTGTCGTGGCAGGGCCTGTGGCTCGGCTCGGCAATTCTGACCGCGCTACTACTGATCCCGGCCCTCCTTCTCGATATCCGTACCGAAACCGGCCGCACCGGTCGCGCGGACGATACCGAGCACGGAGCGGAGGCACCGTCACGACGGGCATTGCGATTGTTATCGGCGTCGTACTTCGCCGAAGGCGTCGGCTACATCATCGTCGGCACATTTCTGGTGGCGGCGGTCGCCGGAAACGGCAGTTCCTCGGCAGAGGCACTGGTCTGGACGCTCGTCGGACTGTGCGCGATGCCGGCAACCGTGGCCTGGCACCGGATGGCACATATTTTCGGCACCGGACCCACACTCGCTGCGGCGCTGGGATTACAGGCCGCCGGCACCGCAGTCGCCGCGGTCTCCGGCAGCATCGCCGCCGCAGTGGTCACGGCGGTGACATTCGGCGCCACTTTCATGGCTGTGGTCGTCCTGACTCTCGATTTCGCCCACCAACTCCACGCGACACGCGCCGCGGCGGTACTGACCGCCACCTACGCGGTCGGCCAGGTGACGGGCCCGCTGATCGTCATCCCTGTCCTGGGCACCGACTTCGCCACCGCGTTCACGATCGCCGCGATGATCATCGCGCTCTCAGCGATACTGGCGCTGGCCGCTTCCCGCACACACCGCCACTGCAACGACCCCGGCGCCGGGCCGGGGAGCCGACCCCGCGCGGACCCACAACACCCAGCGCAACCAGCCGATTTCCGCTCTCGAACCCCTCTGAGGTAATCTCATCGGGCGCCGCAACGCGAGGCGCAACGGGCTGTGGCGCAGTTTGGTAGCGCACTTGACTGGGGGTCAAGTGGTCGCAGGTTCAAATCCTGTCAGCCCGACCATAGAAAAACCCCTTCCCACCTGTATGGGAAGGGGTTTTTCTCTTATTCCACCAATCGGAGGTTTGGGACCATCTCGGCCCTGTCGGGCCGTCGCAGACCCTTGACCAGGGGCGACCAGGAAGCGTGACAGTCGGTCACCGTCGCCGCGCAGCTCGTCCAGATCGGGGTGCAGATACCGCTGGGTGATGCGTGGATCGGTGTGCCCGGCGATCCGCTGCAGCCGGTGCAACGGCACGCCGGCGTCGGCGAACCAGGTCAGACCGGTGTGCCGCAGATCGTGCCGGCACAGGTATCGGGCGGTGGCGACCCGATTCGACAAAGTCGCCGTCCGCTACCTCGCCACGCTCCACATCGCCGCCATCAATCTATGGCTCAGTAACAGTTGAGGGCGGGCTGGCGCCCGCCCTCAACTGCTGCTCGACTTCGAGACACTGCCTAGTGTTCCGCGCCTGAAATACGTTGGATATATCGGGCGAGGGAGTCGAGGATCTCCTCAGCGG
>NZ_BMMH01000014.1 GCF_014645735.1 Nocardia jinanensis
CGTCTTCTCCGGACGGTCCATGTCAGTGGCGGGGCCCGCCCCGGTTCTGGAGCGACGTAGCGAAGGAGCGCAGCGACTGAGCGAAGGAGTGAAGAACCGGGGTTAATAGGGCCCCGCCCCGCGGCGCCGCAGGCGACGCAATAAATTCAGCATTCGAACGGGATCGTATTACCCGCGGGGTCGCGAGCCCCGATCCCCTTCGTGATCGCCTCCGCCAATTCCGCACCGGTCTTCCAGGTGCGCGGCTCATCGTCGTCCAGATTGCCTATCGTGTACCAGTCCTCGGTCTCCCGATAGCGGACGAGACCGAACCCCTCGGGATCGAGGGTGATATCGAGATCACCGGAGATCGTCCCGGTTTCCCGGGTCATCACCGCTGCCGCTTCGGGTAACTCGATGACTTCGGCTATTTGAACTCACCCCGTTCGACGCAATCGTCCACCGCGGTGCGCAGTGCGGTCTGTTCCTCTGGGTCCACGCTCAGGCCGTACTTTAGCTTGACCTGGACATAATGTGAGATATAGCCACACCGGAAGCTTCCCGGTGGCAGATAGTGCGCGGCGTCCTGATCGCCCTTGGAGCGGTTGGCCGACGGGTCGGAGGCGATGAGGTTCAGCGCGTCGTTGGCGATCCGGCGCCGGGTATCGGTATCGAGGTCTTTCGCACCTGATCGCCAGGCCTCGGCGAGCGGGACGATGTGCTCGGCGTCGACCGATTTGGCCTCGGCGATGAACTTGTACGGCTTCAGCTTTCCGGTCTTGCTGTCCATGACGCCATAGGCGTCCTGCCAGCCGCCGCCTTTGCCGATCTTCAGATCGCAGGTCTTCTGATCGAGGCTGACATCGCCGGTGGCATCGCGCAGCATCATCACCTCGCGGGTGGTGCATTTGCTGTACTGGGCGAATTCCGGGCCGAAACCGTGTTCGGCTTCGTTGTTGTCCCAGTGCGGGAACTTCTCCCGGCTGTACCCGGCCATCCCCACCTCGGTCTTCACCGGCAGGTGGTCGAGCGCGGATCGTATTTCGGCGGCCGTGCCGGCGACGGATTTCGCGGCGCCGGCCGCGGGATCGGTCGCGGTGCTACAGCCCTCCAGGAGAAGGCCGGCGGCCAAGGCGATCGCGATCAGGACGGGAACGACGAAGGCGGCGAACTTGCGGGCCGGGGCGGGCAGTGCAGACAGTAGCGAGTTCATCGCCGGACCTCCGCGGATCGATGGGCGATGGGCTCGACGCCCTGTTCGTATTCACTTGCTGTGCGCTTCAACAAAATTCCTTGCCGAGGTACCGGGATGTGCCGAGCGTCAAGCTACCGGGCGGTCAGCTAACCGAAAGCTACTGTCCGGTGTGAGATTCGGCATACCTGACCGGGAGTACCCGGTGGGCGCGCGGGGTATTCCTGTTCCGTCTGGAAAGGGCACCGCCCCCGAGTCGCCGTGCCGGCGCCGACTCGGGGGCGGGCTTGTCACGAGCGAGGGCGATGAATGCCCGGCGCGAGTCGCGGGCCGGTTGTCCGGACCGGTGACCGCGACGCACCGCGGGGCTTGATGAGGGGGAGACCCGTGGTCGTTTCCGCACCGGGTGCGCCTCGCCGTGACGTATTCGGGCCGGAACGGATCCGGCCGGTCTATGGGTATGAAGATGTAGGTGTGCGGTAGATGGCCGGTATCCCGACTCCGGGTGTACGCCGATCCGCCGTCAGGTGAAAAGCATAGGGAATTCCCATGATTGGGAGCTAATCCGCCTGAGCGGTATCGGCGCGGGTGTCCGCCCGCCCCCGGCCGGGGTTCATTCCGCGATCTCGGCGGCCTCGTCGTCGGCGCGGATCTGAGCGGTCGGCGGGATACCGGTGTCCAGGAAGTGGATCAACCGTTCGATCCGGTCGGTGTGATCCAGGGTTCGTGACAGCTTGTGGCCGACCAGCGCGAGCATGATCGCGGTTTCGGTGGGGGTTCCCGTGGTCGCCGACAGCGCGTTGTGCAGTTTCTGGTTCAGGATCTGCATGGCCGCGGCGCCGGTGTCGTCGGCGGGGGTGTGCCGGCCGCGGGTGACGGCGTACTGGGCCCGGGCGGTGCATTCGGCGGTGAGACCCGCCATCTGTGCCAGTACGCCGAGTACGGGCGCCGGAGCGATCGGGTCGGGATGGGTTTGGTACACCTGGTCGGCCACCCGGCTGAACAACCAGCCGATCCGGGACAGTTCACCGGCGATCTGGATCGCGGTCACCACATGGCGTAGATCGCGGGCGACCGGCGCCTGTAGCGCGAGCAGGACAACGGTGCGCGCCTCGCAGGCGCCGTACATCGTCTGCAGGCGTTCGTCGAGGGCGAAGACCTCGTAGGTCGCGGCGAGGTCGGCCCCGACGACGGCATCGGTGACGCGTTCGGCCGCTTCGTGGGTGATGCGGCACATCTGCGTCAGATCCGCGGTCAACGCGACGAGCTCGTTGGTGAACTGAGTTCGCACGGGGGAATTGTCACCCATGGCGTGCGCTTCGGTCGAATGATCCGACGATTCGTTCGGCCGGTCGTATTCTCGGCGCACCGTTGCCGGGCCGATGTTACCGTCGCCACATGACCGATATGCGGCGTATGAAACATCGCATTGTCACCACCATCCAGCGGTATGTGGCCAATCCGCTGAACCGGAAGCGGCCGGCGCAGCAGTTGCTGGAGACCACGGGGCGGGTCAGTGGCGTGCCCCGGGTTGTGCCGGTCGGTGGCCGGCGGGCCGGGAACGAGTTCTGGTTCGTGTCCGAGTTCGGGGACCGCTCGGATTATGTGCGCAATATTCGCGCGGACGGCCGGGTCCGGGTGCGATTGCGCGGTGAATGGTATTCGGGGACCGCGCATCCGCTCCCCGAGGACGACGCGGTGCGCAGGCTGGCTTCGCTACCGCGTGGCAACAGTGCCGCGGTGCGTGTGATGGGCACCGACCTGCTGACGATTCGCGTCGACCTGGATGACTGAAACGGTCCGGAGTTATTCGTGCGGACCGCACTGATCAATCAGGTGAAACATGTTCTAATTCGTCCGGGTTGTTCCGGTGCCGACTCGCACGATTTCCAAAAATTGATGTACGGCGTCCAAATGTCGTGGTCACTGTCACACCGTCGCGGATTTGTCCGTCACCTCGAGTAACGATTAGCTTCCTCTCCGTTGGCATCGATGCCGGACCGGAGAGATCACACGCATGAAAATCGCAACAATCCGTCCCGCGAGAGCGGTACCTGGATCTCGGCCATGAACTCCGAGCGCCACAGCGCGGCGATCGATTCCGTGGAGAATTCCGCCGAACTCGCGCGAAATCCGTCCGCGCGGGAAATCGTCCAGCGGAATTTCTCGGGCACGGTTGTCTCTTCGCTGCGCACTTTCGGCCGCGCGGTCGGGATCGCCCAGGAATCGGTCAGCGGCGCGGCGTCGGATCTGATGCGCAACCGGTTCCAGTGGCAGGAGATGCTGGTCCAGGCATGGCGGCTGGTCACGGTCACCGCCTTTCCCGCGATCCTGATGGCGATCCCGTTCGGGGTGATCGTCTCGGTGCAGGTCGGCAATCTCATCCATAATCTCGGAGCCGATTCGCTGCTCGGTGCCACCGGCGGTCTCGGCGTCATCAAACAGGGCGCGCCCATGGCCACCGGCTTCCTGCTCGGCGGCGCGGGCGCGGCCGCCATCGCCGCCGACCTCGGCGCCCGCACCATCCGCGAGGAAATCGACGCGCTGCACACCATGGGCATCAGCCCGGTGCACCGGCTGGTGATCCCGCGGATGGTGGCCATGCTGCTGGTCGCGCCACTGCTCAATATTCTGGTGATCTTCGTCGGCGTCATCGCCGGATATCTGGTCGCGATCGGCGGGCAGGGCGTCACACCCGGTTCCTATTGGGCGACCTTCGGTTCCTTCACCACCGCCGCCGACGTATGGGTATCGCTGCTCAAGGCACTCATCTTCGGATTCCTGGTGGTGATCATCGCCTGCCAGCGTGGCCTGGAGGCCAAGGGCGGACCGCGCGGTGTCGCCGACGCGGTGAACGCCGCCGTGGTGCTGTCGGTGGTATCGATCGTGATCGTCAATCTGGCGATGACCCAGGTGACCGCTATGTTCCTGCCCACCAGGCTGGCGTGATGGCCGCGACCTCGTACGTCCCGAGGGGACTCGGGTTCCTCGCGCGCTACTTCCGGCGCGGGAGCCGCGTCCTGGGCGCGGTGGACTCGCTGGGCTTCGTGTTGGTGTTCTGCTGGCAGGTGTTGTCCTCGATACCGCTGGCCCTGCGCCGGTACCGCGCCGAGACCCTGCGCGTCATCACCGATATGACCTGGGGTCGCGGTTCGATAATCGTCGGCGGTGGCACCGTGCCCATGATGATCGTGATGGGCCTGGTGATCGGCGCGTCGATCGGCGTGGAATCCTTCGCCACTCTCGACATGCTGGGGATGGGCCCGGTCACCGGTATCGTCTCCGCCTTCGCGACCACCCGGGAACTGGCCCCCATCGCCGCGGCGGTGGGTTTCGCCGCACAGGCGGGCTGCCGGATCACCGCGGAGATCGGATCCATGCGCATCTCCGAGGAGATCGACGCCATCGAGGCGCTGGGATTGCGGTCGGTGCCGTTCGTGGTGACCACCCGTGTCGTCGCCGGGGCGATCGCCATTGTGCCGACCTTCCTGATCGCGCTGATCGGCTCGTATTTCGCCTGCCGTGGGCTGATCACGCTGGTCCACGGCCAGTCCGCCGGTGTCTACGACCACTACTTCTTCCAGTTCATCGCGGGGTTCGACATCATCGCGGCCACGGTGAAGGTCGCTGTTTTCGGCACCGTGGTGATCTGCGTGCACAGCTACTACGGCTTCTTCGCCACCGGTGGACCCGAAGGTGTCGGTATCGCCTCGGGCCGCGCCGTCCGCGCCAGTTTCGTCGCCATCATCGCCATCGATATGGTGCTGACCCTCGTGCTGTGGGGATTCGACGCGGCGATCAGCTTCACGGGATAGGGACAGATGCCGAAGTACGGAATGCCCGGGGTCGCCGCCGATCCGCGCAGTGCGCGGCGGGTCGGTGTGGTTGTGATCGCGGCGCTGGTGGTGCTCACCTTGGCCGGTTACGGGTACCGGGAACTGACCTCGGACGACGGATTGCGCATCGCGTTGCGGACCGAACAGATCGGTGACGGTGTCGTGGCTGGCACGCTGGTGCGGATCGACGGGGTCCAGGTCGGTGCGGTCACCGATATCGCGCCCGCCGGGCGGGGCACCCAGGAGATCGCCCTGACCCTGGACCGGAACCGGCTGCACGGGATCGACGACAGCATGCTGGTCGACTACGCGCCCGCCAACCTGTTCGGTATCAGCGAGATCGAACTGCGGCCGGGTGCCGGCGGTACGCCGCTGGAATCCGGTGCGGTGGTCGATCTGACCGGCGGCCGTGCTGCCGACGTGTACGACGCGACCATGGGCGCGCTGCTGCGTTCCCTTTCACAGACCGGCGATACGGTGTTCACACCCGATATGGCCATGGTGATCTCGCAGGCCGCCGCCGATGTGAAGGCATTCACCCCGCTGGCCGAGGCGCTGATCACCGCGGGCCGGGTGATCGCCGACCACCAGTCGATGCCCGCGAACGAACTCGTCGGGCGATTGGGTCCGGCGTTCGAGGGCGGCGGGCAGTTCGCCGGCGCCACCATCGAGGTGCTCGACCAGATCGTCGATATCGACGTGCTGCGCACCGATCGCGCCGACTACGACGCGGGCGTGAAGGCGCTCACCGGCGATATCCTGCCGACCCTGGCCGCCACCGCGCACAGTGCCGGGCAGTTGTCCGGGTACACCGATTCGCTCGCGCCCACGTTGAATCTGCTGGCGCTGGCCGTTCCCGACCCGCAGCAGTCCGCCGCCGACCTGCGCGCCCTGCTCACCCGGCTCGGCCTCGCCTTCGAGGAGGGCCCCGACGGCCCGGTGCTCGATATGGATGTGGAACTGGGAGGCGCGCGATGACCGCACGGCGCGCCGCGTGGCGGCTGGCTCTGTTCGCGGGAGTGATGGCCCTGGTGCTCGCCTTGGTGATCGGCGCCATCGAACGACCCGTCGACGGCGAGACCGAAGCCCATCACGCCCTGTTCACCGACGCCAACGGCCTGAAGACCGGTGACGATGTGCGGATGTTCGGGGTCCAGGTCGGCAAGGTCGAGGCCGTGACGCTGGAGGGCGACAAGGCGAAGGTCCGGCTGACCGTCACCACCGACACCCCGGTCTACGACAACAGCACGCTGGCCATCCGGTATCAGAACCTCACCGGCCAGCGGTATATCGACCTGCAACAGCCGCCGAACGCCGGTATCCGGCTCGCCGGCGAGGCGACCATAGGACCGGAGCAGACCATCCCGTCCTTCGATGTGACGAGCTTGTTCAACGGTCTGCAGCCGGTACTGGCGACTCTGTCCCCGGAGGCCGTCAACCAACTGACCGAGAGCCTGCTGGCGGTGATCGAGGGCGACGGCGCCGGTATCGGTCCCGCCCTGGACGCGATCGGCACGCTCAGTGCGTATGTGGGCGATCGGCAGCAGGTGATCGGCACTCTGGTCCGGAACATGTCCGACCTGTCCGAGCGAGTGGGCGGCCGGCTGTACCACCTGGTGCCGCTACTGGCTCGGCTCACCGATATTTTCCAGGCGTTGCAACGCAATGTCGGCGGGCTGGCCGATTTCGCGATGAGTGCGCCCTCGGTGCTCGAACCGGTGGATCGGCTGCTGGCGGCGGCGGGCCTGAGCCCGCAGGCGGGTCCCGATATCGACGCCATGATCCGAGATCTGTTCCCCGATCCGCGGCAGGCCGTGGAGGTCTTCGGCCGCCTGCCCGGACTGCTGGTCGCGGTGGACACCTCGTTCCCCCGCGCGACGACGGGATTCCGGCCGGAGTGCAGTAAGGGCACGGCCGAGGTACCCGCCCCGGTGCGCGTGCTGATCGGCGGTCAGCAGGTGGCGATATGCAACGGGTGAACCTCACGAAGTGGACGGCGGCGCTGGGCCGCTGGTTCGACCGCGACCAGCCGATCACCGACGAACCGACGAAACTGCGCAAACAGTTGCGGCTGGGCGTTATCGGAGTGTGCGCGGTGGCCGCGCTGGCGGTCGCGGTCGGAGCGTTGTACGTGGTGCCGCTGGGTAAGCGGACCTATACCGCTGAGCTCAGCGAAGCGCAGTCGGTCAAACCCGGTGACGACGTCCGCCTGGCCGGGGTCCCGGTGGGCGAGGTGAAGTCACTGGAACTGAGACCGGATCGGGTGACCATGAGCTTCACCGTCGACCGCGATGTCTTCGTCGGCGACCGCAGCTCCCTCGATATCCGGATGCTGACCCTGGTCGGCGGCCACTACGTGGCACTGTTCCCGGCGGGTGGCGAGGAATTGGGCGACGAGCCGATCCCCGCCGACCGGGTCCGGCTGCCCTACAGCCTGATGGAGACCTTCCAGGACGCCACCACACCGCTGCGCGAAACCGACGGCGACACCCTGCGCCGCAACCTCGCCGCGCTGGACACCTCCATCGATGCCGCACCGGAATCGCTGCGCAGCGTGCTGGATACGGTCGGCAGCTACCTGGACGCCATCGAACGCCAGCGCACCCAGGTATCCAACGCCATCGCCACCGCCGACGAGTACGTCACCATGTACGACGGCGCGAAAACCGATCTGGGCCGGTTGATGGACAACGTCAACCTGATGGAGACGGTGCTGCTGGACAAACGGGCCGAACTGAAGCAGGCCCTGGCGCTGCTGAGTTCGGTCGTGCAGCGGGTGAGTGCGCTGGCACCGGCCTGGGACAGCACCCTGCGGCCCAAGGTCCGCCAACTCGCCGACGCGCTGCCGCGACTCCAGGAATACGGCAGCCGGCTGGAGCCGATGATCGTGTCGGCGCAGAGCCTGGGCACGAAACTGCGCGAGCTCGCCGGGCCGGACGGCGGGGTGCGCATCGACCGGTCGGGCACCACGGTGACCGCTCCCGGCGCGATCGTCTGTGTCCCGCTTCCCGGGAAGGCGTGCTGATGCTGAGGCGGATTCTCGGGTCACCGGGGCTCATGTCGATCGCCGGGGCGGCGATGCTGGTACTGGTCGTGGCCGCGGCGTATGTGATCGCGTTCGAACCGCTGAAGCAGACCCGCGCGTACTGCGCGATCATGCCGGACAGTATCGGTCTCTACCAGGGCAATCAGGTGTCGATGCGAGGTATCTCCGTCGGTTCGGTCACCGGTATCGCCCCGGCGGGAGCGAAGGTGCGTGTGGATTTCGAGGTCGACGCCGACCATCCGCTCTACGCCGATTCCGGCGCCACCACGGTCTCCGATACCGTGGTCGCCGACCGGGAACTCGCGGTGCTGTCGAGCGGGAAGTCCACCGAGGAATGGGATCCGGGGCAGTGCGTGACCAAAACCCTCACGCCGAAGAGCCTCACCCAGACCGTCACCGCTCTGGCGGAGCTGTCCGATCAGATCGGCGGCACCGAGGACCGGCCGAACGCGCTGGCCGGTGGCCTGGACGTACTCGACGCGGCCTCGGCCGGTACCGGCCCTCAGATCAATCACCTGATCGATCAGCTGGGCCGTGTCCTGGAATCACCGGATGCCGATATCGCCCATCTCGCCGGGATCTTCGACGCCTACGCGTCGGTGTCCAACAAGGTGGCCGAGCACTGGGGTGATCTGAAGCTGATGCTGACCCGGCTGGCACCGACCCTGAACCAGGCGCACAGCGAACTGCTCACCCCCGGCATCACACTGTTCGACGGGCTGAGCGAGATCCTGCCGGTGCTCAACGAACTCACCGTCATCCTGTCCGATCCGCTGATGGTGATATTGGACGACTTGGTGCCGACGGTGAAGTTGCTGCGCGCGAACGTGGGGTCGCTGACCGACATTGTGCGCACTACTCCGGTACTGGTCTCGGCATTCCGGACGGTCACCGATCCGGCGACCGGGACGCCCGGACTCACTTACGCCCCGCCCCGGGTGGCGATCCCGCAGGCGAACGCCGAGCAGGTGTGCGCGGCGGTGAACGCGGTCTCGCCCGGCCGCTGCGCGGGTGCGGCCGACGGCATGGTCGATCTGGATCTGATGCAGTTGGTGCTGGGATCGGTGGGTGCTCGATGACCGCGCGGATCACAGTGGACCTCGCCCGGTTACGGCGCGGGCTGGCCGCCTGGGGACTGGCGGCGGCCCTGGGGATCTCGGGCTGCGCGTTCGACCCGTCCGATATACCGGTGCCGGGGGCGATGGTCGCCGGGGACAGTTACCGGTTGCGGATCGAGTTCACCAATGTGCTGAACCTGCCGGCGCGGGCGAAGGTGATCGCCAACGGCGCCCAGGTCGGCAATGTGGACACGGTAGAAGTCGTGCCCGGCGATACCGAGAACCCCGGATATGTGGTCGTCGATATCGAGGTGCAGGATTCGGTCGAGTTACCGGCGAGCACCATCGCCGAACTCCGGCAGAACACGGTCCTCGGCGATATCCATATCGCGCTGAGCACCCCGCCCGACGGATACGGCACACTGCTGCGTCCGGGCGACACCATCACCCGCGACCACACCCGGCCGCCGGTGCAGCTCGAGGACACCATGGCCGCGATCGCGTTCTTCGTGAACAGCGGGTCGGTGGGGCAGTTGCAGGACATCGTCGACCGCGTCAACTCGGTACTGCCCCAGGATCCGGCGGAGACGAAGCGGATCGCGCAGGTCCTGGCGACCGATACGGTCGATCTGGCGGCGCATCTGGACCAGGTGGACCTGCTGCTCCACGGTGTCGCGTCGAATGCCGAGGTGATGCACGGCATCCAGGACGAACTGGACAATATCCTGCGACCCGAATCGGTTCAGCAGATGAACGCCGCCACCGAATCCATCGCCGGGGTCACCGAGATCTTCAGCGGGCTGGGTCCGGTCGGGCAATCGCTGTCCTGGCTGGCACCGCTGGCGCAATCCGGCGGCGCGGCCGCGGCGGCGTTCGTCCCGCTGGCGACCGGCGGTCCACTCGACCTGCGACAGCCCTCGAATCTGAACTTGCTCGTCGCGTTGTTGCGGGACAAGGTCATTCCGTTCGTGGAGAACGGGCCCCGGGTGAACATCCGATCGGTGCGTGCCGGAGATCCACTGTCCACCGACGATCAGGTGAGCCGGATCATCGAAACCCTGCGGATGATCGGAGCCGTGCGATGAAGATCGGTCCACTGGCGTCACTGGGCGGTATCGCGGCCATCAGC
Organism: Nocardia jinanensis; assembly: GCF_014645735.1. Taxonomy (GTDB): domain Bacteria; phylum Actinomycetota; class Actinomycetes; order Mycobacteriales; family Mycobacteriaceae; genus Nocardia; species Nocardia jinanensis. The sequence continues at coordinate 10,241 of NZ_BMMH01000014.1, forward strand.
GTGCTCGGCGCGAGCTATCTGACCTTCGGTGTGGTGCGCGCGGACCCGTTCGCCGATTACCTGAACGCCTCCCTGGTCCTCGACGATTCCGGCGGCCTCGGGGTCGGGTCACCGGTCCTGCTCACCGGTATCGAGGTCGGCCGGGTGACCTCGGTGGACCGCGCCGCCGACGGGGTGGAGGTCGGTTTCCGGGTCGACGATTCGCCTCGTCTGTCCACCGACAGTGTGGTCACCGTCGAGCATCTGTCCGCATTGGGGGAGCCCTACATTCAATTCGCCCCCAAGACCGGGGCCGGTCCGTATCTGCGGGACGGGCAGCGGCTGGAATCGGAGGATATCCACAGTCCGCTGTCCATCCCGGAGGCCGCGCGGATGGTCACCCGGACCATGAACCAGCTCGATCCGGCCACGATGGGGTCGCTGGTCCGCACGCTGCGCGACGCCCTGCACGGCACCGATGCGGCACTACCCGAACTCACCCGCGCCGCGGATCTGCTCGCGGCGACGATCATGTCCCGGGAACCGCGTATCGCCGAACTGCTCGACAATTTCGAGACCGCCGCCGCCGACAGCGACTGGTCGGGCCCGGCCACCGCGGCCGCGGCCACCGAGTTCACCCGATTCGCCGAAGTACTCGACGATTTCACCGAGGCGGTGGGCAGGTTCACCGGCGCCGAGGGGTCGCCGGAGATGTACCTCGGCGACGGGGGTCTGGTGCCGCTGCTGCAACGCCTGCGTGAGTTCCTCGACGAGGCCGGGCCCGAACTGGCCGCCCTGCAACCGGGCCTCGCGCCCCTCACCGACGCGCTGAACGCCTCCGCGCCGCAACTCGATATCGGCAGCCTGATCGGTCAGGCGTTGCAGAGCACCAGCGACGATTCGGTACGGCTGCGGGTCGGGGTGGAGGTGAAATAGCTGTATATTTTGGCGGCGCCTTCGGCGCCGCGGGGCGGGGATTCCTCCTGTTCAGGGCCGATCCGTTGGGTCGGTATCCGCACGGTCGAGGATGGCCTGGGCCTGGTTGTCGACATCGCCCAGGGCCGAGATCAGATCCAGCGCACCCAATTCGAACGGTGTCTCCTCGGCCATCTGCCGGAGTTCGGCCAGGACGGCGTCGATATCGTCCTCCGGCGGCGGGCGACGTCTCGGGTCCGGCGCTTCGGTGGGCTGCCAGGCGATGGCCTGCTGCCACCAAGGGTCACCGGTGGCCCAGGCCCAGATGGTCTTGCGCACCAGTGTCGAATCGTCGGTGTAGAGCTGGAAGAACGCGTCGAGATCGCGATGCTCCATTTCGAATATCTCCTCCGGCAGTCGGCGCGCGCGGATATGGCACATGGGGGCGCGGATCACCTTCAGGGCCGGGTCACGTGGGTCCGGGGGAGTTTCCAGGATCTCGTCGAGAATGCTCTCGGTGAGATAGGGGAGCCGGAAATCACCCGTGGTCACGGGGACCCGAGCGGCGCCGCGCGGATTGTAGAAGCGGCGGGTGGCGACATCCAGCACGGCCAGGTCGCGGTCCGCGGTGAGGGCCAGCAACGCGCGCAGACAGTCGAAACGATCGTCGACAGTGGCCTCCAGTAGTGCCCCGCGGGCATCGGGGCGCCGGTACACCCGCAATCCGGTACCGGAGCGGTGGATCAAGGTGCACACGACCCCGACCGGCTGCGCCGGTGGAGTCGGCTCGGGCGCACCGGCCAGGGACTGGTAACGCTCATATGCCTGCGCGGCCGATTCGATCCCGGCCGCGGGCAATACGGCGAAAAGAGAACTCACCCGCCAAGTACAACAAAATATGCGACTCGGCGCTGGTTCACTTAGCAAGAATGTCGCTCCGGCAACAGAATTCGTGGCAGATCAGATACCGGCGACGTCCGCGAACTGTCCGATCCCGTAGGTGACCGCCATCGCCAGCGCACCGCCGATCACCACCCGGGCCACCGCCCGTGCCCGGCTGCTGCCACCCAGCCGGGCACTGATCGAACCGGTGAGCGCCAAGGCGAGCAGGACCGCGACCATGGTGACCGGGATCCGCGCCGGCGTCGGCGGCAGCAGGATCGCCAGCAGCGGCAGCAGCGCGCCGACGGCGAAGGAGATCGCCGAGGACAGGGCGGCATGCCACGGGTTGGTCAGTTCATCGGGATTCAGGCCCAGCTCGGCCTCGGCGTGGGCGGCGAACGCGTCGAAGGCGGTGAGCTCCTCGGCCACCTTCCGCGCGGTTTCCGCGGACAGGCCCTTGGCGTGGTAGATCGCGGTGAGTTCGTCGAGTTCGTCGTCCGGATCCTGCTCGAGCTCCCGAATCTCCTGCGCGAGCAGCGCTTTCTCCGTATCCCGCTGGGTACTCACCGAGACGTACTCACCGACCGCCATGGAGATGGCACCCGCGCTGATTCCCGCGATCCCCGCCGTGAGGATGGTGTCGGTGTCCGACGAGGCGGCCGCGACCCCGACGACGAGTCCCGCGGTCGACACGATCCCGTCGTTGGCACCCAGCACCCCGGCCCGCAGCCAATTGAGCTTCGCCGCCAACCCGGTCTGCGGAAGGTACCTATCCTCCGCCGCCTCGGTCATAGCCGCACACTATGCGAATAATCGCAGGTGAGGACATGCTCGCCGATCGCGTGTTGCTCCCGCATGTTCTAGTTGGGCACCGCGTAGACGTACAGCAACCCGACCGTGACCAGACCCATCAACGGTGTCAGCACCCAGGTCTCCACCTTGTTCCCCGTCCGGGAGATGATCGGGAGCGTCAGCTTGGGCTTCAGCGGCCACAGCAGCGGGCAGCCGCGGTCGGTGAGACAGTCGCCGACGATATGGATGAGCGCGCCCAGGCCGATCGCGAACGGTAGCCAGTAGGGCGAGTCCGGTAGCCAGCGGTCCATCAGAACGGTGCCCGCGCCGGCCAGCAGAACGCACAGGCCGTAGGCGCGCAGCGAGTCGCCTTTCGGCGTCAGGTGCAGCGCCCGCACCCCGAAGGCCAGCATCACGAAAACCACACCCAGGGTGAAGTACCGGCCCAGGTGGTGCACGCCTGCCCAGGTCGCCCACCCGGCGAGTAGGACGAACAGCAAGCCGTGCGTCCCTTTGCGGTGCCCACCGGACACCGCCGAAACCCCTTTCGCGAGAGTATTGCTCACCGGCCCGAGCGACTGCGCGATAGTGCTGTTGGGGTGGTCGATATCGGGGAGCAGCGCGGCTCCCGCCGTGATGAACGCTCCCAGGACGAGTTCCAGTGCGCTGATCTCCACCGGCCCCTGGACGAACTCCAGCACGGCGGGCGGGACGATGGTGGCGGCGGTGACGAACGCGAGTGCGCCGCTGGTGGCGTGGGAATGGCCGAGCACTAACTCTCCCGGTATCTGAAAAGCGAACGAACGGTAACGGTCAAAGTTAGCAATCGATCCCGACAGGTCGTATTCCGTCGGGCAGCGCGCACGACTCGCCGAGAGTCGGGTCCTACCGAGACACGCCGTGCCGACCAATGATCCATTGAAAGATCCGGTGATCATCTGTACTGCCGCGCGCCGAGGTGCGATGCTGGCCCGGTCGGAACGTCGTGGGGGCGATCCGTTCATCGAGGGGGGCTTCGATATGGCTGATTTCCGACCGGTTCTCCACCGGGCACCGGCGTACGAACCGCCGGTGCTCCGGTCGTGTGCGCGAAGCTGTGTGGCCGCGCGGGATACGCGCGGCCGCCGGGACGGTCCCGCACCGGACCACGAACGACTCCATGCGATCACCGCCGCCACGGTCCCTCCGCCACCGAACCACGAGAAGCCGATCTACGCGTCGGCTCGGAGGGAATCGTCGACAACGCCCGCCACCGGCCGTACCTCGGGAGAGGGTGGTACGGCGGTGCGGATCAGAGTCGGCGAGGCCGGTGAGCCGCAGGGAACGGATCCGGTCGGCGTCGGTGACCCGGAGGGCAGCGATTCTGACCGGGAGTCGTCCACCTCCGCGTCGGTCTGTGCGACACGCCTGGACCGGAAAACGCTCCGGCGCAACCACAGTGCTCCGGCGGGAGTCCGGCGTGCCCAGCGTGCCGGGCACGCCGGCGTCCGGCGTCCGGAGCCCGCCGGTGCCAGGGCTTTCGCTACGACCGCGGTCCGGATCCTGCTGGAGGTACTGGACCGCCGGCGCCCGGTCGCGCAGCTGAACGCCCTGTGCACACCCGGCCTGGTCTTCGCGGTCGGCTCCCTGGTGGCAGGTGATCACGCTCCCAGCCGGACGCTCGGATCGGCCGTGCTCGGTACTGTGCGGTTGTTCCAGGTCGAGGAGCAGGCGGCGGAGATGATGGCCACATACCAGCGGGGTCCTCGGCGTCTCGTGGTCGCCGGACGTATCGAACGCGGCACCGCGACCCCCTGGAAGATGACCGCGCTGCGCGTCATATGACCACCCGTGTTCTCCCCAACCCCGTGACCTGCGGCTCGGTCGCAGCACGGCGCGGTGGATCGGCTACTCGGTACTGTCGACCCCGCGCGCAGACATCATGACGTGCTGGGTTTTCGTGGAGGAGGGCGCTGTGCGCGAGGAGCCGGTGCAGATGGATCCGGAGACATCACGACGTCATGGTCGAGGCGGGCGGATTCGTGCGGATCGGGCGAACGCGGGACCCGGGCCGCGGAGATCGCCGACACGAACTCGGCGCGCCCCGGTGAACTCGGCCGATTCCTGTCCGCTCGCGCCGCCTGCGAAGCTGCTCACAGGCGCGGCCGGCGGGTTCAGGGACGGTGGGCGCGGATGTCGACCGGGCGACCGTCGGGATCGTTGGCTGTCATCGTCCACTGAGTGGGGAGCGTTTCGATCGGCCCCGCCGGTAACCCCGCGCCCATGATCCGCTCGCGTACTTCGCACAGCTGGGCGTAGGTCGCCAGCCGCAGACCCCAGCCCGCTCGCCCGAGTGGGTCGAGGTCGGTGGACGGTCCGGTGGTGGTCTCGACGATCGCGAGGTGGTCGGCGCCGCCGACATCGAGGACCGCGATGCGCGGGTCGGTGGCGGATGCGGGTCGCTCGAAGGACAGTCGTGCCCCGAGTACTCCGGTGTAGTACGCCACGAGCTGGTCCAAGTCTGTCGTGGCCAGCGTCAGATGGTTGATCCCGAGGAGTTCCGGCATGGTGATCCGAGCGTAGAGCCCTGCCCCGGCCCGCGTCCAGGGTGTCTTCTGCCGAGGCGGTGTGCGGGGGCGTTGCTGGGCGCCCGCTTTGTCCGATCCGGTGTGCCTTACGCTGCACTTCCAAATGGCAGGTGAGCGGAGGATGCATGGTCAGCGGGAACGAGCCGGTGGGTCGGCGGCGGGATGCGTCGGCCACGCGGGCCGCGATTCTGGCGGCGGCGCAGGAATTGTTCGCCGAACGCGGGTACGAACGCGCCACCGTGCGCGATATCGCCACACGGGCGGGGGTGAACCAGGCGCTGCTGTTCCGGTATTTCGGCAACAAGGACGAGCTGTTCCGGGCGACGATGACCGATCGCGGGCGCTCGGTGCTCGATGCCGGACCCGTCGACGCGCTGCTGTCCAGGTTGCTGGAACGCGCGTTGGAGCCCGATGAGGCTGTCTCACCGGGCAATTGGCTGCAGGCCGCGTTGCGGTCCAGTGGGCACGAAGAAGGTGCGTCGGTGATCCGCCGGGAACTGGGGGAAGAGTACATGCGGGCACTGTCGACGCTCACCGACGGTGCCGACGGGGAGTTGCGCGCGGATCTGCTGCTGGCCTGGTTGCTGGGGATCGGGCTGGTCCGTTCCGTGCTGCATCGGGAACCGCTGCGCAGTGCGGATCCGGCGGAGGTCGCCGGGCATGTGCTGCGGGCCGCGGGGGTGTTGCTGGAACGCAACGACGCGAAATTCCCTCCGGCGTAACGCTGTTACGTCGTTGACTCCGCATCGCGGGGACCCTTACCCTGGCTAAGTAAGCACTCGCTTACAGGCGGAGCCGCCGGCGTCGGGAAAGGGAGACCGTATGACCGTGAACACTGAGGTACGTCACTATCCCTTCGGCGAACCGGTTCGCCTCGATATGGATCCGCTCTTCACGAAACTGCGCCGCGAAGAGCCCGTCTGCCGGGTCGAACTGCCCTACGGCGGTGAAGGCTGGCTGGTCACCCGCTACGAGGACGTCAAACTGGTCCTCGCGGACCCCCGGTTCAGCCGGGCGGCCACCGTCGGCCGGGAGGATCTGCCGCGCGCCACTCCCGCACCGGCCCGCGCCGATTCGCTGCTGAGCATGGACCCTCCGGAGCACAGTCGGTTGCGGAAACTGGTGGCGAAGGCGTTCACCAGCCGCCGGGTGGCCGAACTGCGCCCGCGCACCCGCGAGATCGTGGACGAGAAGCTCACCGCACTCGAACGCGCCGGTGCGCCCGCCGATCTGGTGGAGGGTTTCGCGCTGCCGCTGCCGGTCACCGTGATCTGCGAGATGCTCGGTGTGCCCCCGCGTGACCAGCACCGCTTCCGCGATTTCTCCGACGCGATCCTGTCGACCACGGCCTACACCCGGGAGCAGATCGAGAGCGCCCGCGATGCGCTGGAGACCTACCTCGCCGAGGTCGTCGCCGAGCGCCGGCAGCGCCCCACCGACGACCTGCTCGGCGCACTGGTGGCCGCCCGCGACGAGGAGGACCGTCTCAGCGAACGCGAACTGGTCAATCTCGGTGTCGGATTGCTCATCGCCGGCCACGAGACGACCGCCAACCAGATCGCCAACTTCACCTATTCGCTGCTCACGCAGCGCGAGTACTGGGAGTTGCTGCGCGCGGAGCCCGAGCTGATCCCGGGCGCGGTCGAGGAACTACTGCGCTTCGTGCAGCTCGGCGCCGGTGCGGGACAGCCCCGGGTGGCCACCGAGGATGTGGTGCTCAGCGGTGTCACCGTGCGGGCGGGGGATTCGGTTTTCGTGAACACCCAGGCCGCCAACCGCGACGAAGCCGTGTTCTCCGACCCCGAATCTCTCGATCTCACCCGGCAGCGCAACCCGCATGTGGCATTCGGCTACGGCGCACACCACTGCCTGGGAGCCCAGCTGGCGCGGGTCGAACTCCAGGTCGCGCTGGAAGCGCTGCTGGAACGGTTCCCGTCGCTGCGTCTGGCGACCCCGCTCGACGAGATCCCGTGGAAGTCCGGGCTGCTGGTGCGCGGTCCGAAAGAGCTTCTCGTGCAGTGGTGAACGCGCTCAGAACAACTGCCCGGCAGCGAACCCGGCGAGATGATCATGTCGTGACAGGGGGAGTATGTCCCCACCGTCCCCCGCGCGCGACCGGTGTGAAGTCCCGATGTTTCGCCGACGAGCCGGGTCAGGTCGGTCGGCCGCGTGAACTACGTTCCTGGTAGTAGCGGTCGTCCGCGTCCAAATCATCTCGGGCGTGGTCGCGGCGTGTGCCGGGACGGGAGCTCGCGGCCGGGCGAACGGTCACGACGGCTTGCTGAAGTCGCCGCGTGATCTCCTCCGGTGCACCCGGGGTGAGGGTGAATTCCTCTTTCGTGTGGTTGATCAGCAGGTAGCGGCCGTCCTGCGGCAGGTAGTCCATCCAGTGGAACCCGTGCGGGTTACCGGTGAGCCGGGAGTCGATCGCCGGGCCCGCGAACACTCCGATCTCGCCGATACCGGAACGCGGGCGCCGGATTATCCGGTTGATCTCCTCGGTCCGTGAGATCCGGGTGGGATGGCGGGCGTACTCGACCTTCCCGATATCGGCGCGCGCACCGTGGACGGTGGCGTACCCCCCGGCCGCGCAGCGCGGCAGGTACGACACGATCTCGGCGGCCAGCTGCTGGGCAGGCAGCGTGTGCAGTAGGACGTCCCCGCCGTAATCTTTCGTCGGGCCCGGGGCTTGGGCGGCGAGCGTGGCGGATTGCCCGGTCACACCCGCGTGCATGCGCACGACCCGTTCGAATCCGCGGTCGTAGATTCCGTGTACTTCGATCCGCACCTGCGGTTCCAGCAGGGTCTCCAGGGTGCGGAACAATCGTTCGTCGGCCAGCTCCGCCAGCCGTCGCGCCGCCGCCAGCCGCACCTGCTCGTACTCGTCGAACGTCGGCGGTGTCTCGGTGGGGCCGAGAGGCAGTACGCGGATCGGGTAGGGCAGACGATCCCGGCCGAACGCCCGGACCGCCTGCGAGAACATCTCCCCGTCCAGGCGCCACTGTGGCTCGCTCACCCGCCGATCACTCCCCCCGGCGGCAGCGCCGGCGGCTGGGTGCCGAGCAGTTCACTGCCCCGGTCGTACACCAGATAGTCGGGAATCTTGTGTTCGTCGTCCTCGTCACCCTTGTTACCGCGCGCTCCCGGCGACATCATGCCCGGCATACCGCTTCGCCCGGCCCGATTGGACGCGCTGGTCGAAGCCGCGGACGGGGTCCCGGTGGTGGACTTCGGCGCACCCTGCACCGTCTGGCCGGGCACGAAGGGGGTGGTGGTCTGCGGTGTGCCGGAAGGGGTTCCGGACGGCATGCCCGACGGGCTCCCCGGTGTGGTCGTGGTCGGAGTTCCGGTGGTGAGCGCCGGGCTGGTCGGGGTTTCCGGTGTGGTCGACTGCGGAGTCGTACTCTGTGGCTCGGTGGCCTGCGGATCCTCCTGCTCGGTCCGACCCGGATCCTCGGTGCCGTCCTCGGTTCGCGTGCCGTCGTCGGTGGTGGTGCCCTGCGGCTGCGTGGTCTGCCCGGGTGGTTGCCCACCATTCGGCTGTACCGGCTGCTGGGGTGGGTTGCTGCCGTCGTCGACGGTTTTCTTCGGCTCGGGCAGCATCGGGGTCTTGCTGTCCACATCGGTGGCGCCGGGTTCGTAGTAGGTGGTCATCACCCAGCGGGCGGTTTCCTGGGCTTCGTCGGCCCGGTACTGGGGGCTTTTGAAGGTGTCGCTGAACGGCAGGTTGTTGATGACCTTGTCGCCGAGGGTTACGGAGTCGGGTTCGCCGACAGATGCCTTGGCCTGGGCGAGATGGCCTTCCATCAGGTCGAGGCCGTGGGCGACCATCTGGAAACTCGCGGCGAGGGAGGTGAAAGAGGTGCTGAACTCGCGGACGCCGTTCACGGCTGCAGTGCCGGACTGGCCGTTCCAGCCGGCTTCCAGGTCGGCGTTGACGCCGTCGAGGAATTCCTTACTTGCGTTGCGAGCCTTGTCTGTCAAGTTGCGCCAGGCGGTGGCGAAATCGTTGATCATGGCGGAGTTGACACCATCGAGACCATCCCAGATCTGTTGATGTGTCATCGCGGCGAAGCCATCCTTCTCCAGGATGGCGGGCGGTGCGAACTGGCCACCGAATTCGCTGACCAGGCCTGACCATTCGCCGCCGAAGGCCGTCCGGTCCTGATTCCAACTCGTGTTCTGATCCTCGGCGTGATGGGTGTCGTCGGTCTTGTTCTTCGATGCCTCCTCCGAGCCGTTGAGAATCGGATCGAGCCACTGAGACAAATTGACCATGACTAGACTCCTGCGTTGCCCAGCGCGTTGGAAGTGGATGAGTCGGTTTCCTGAACTCGCCCTGCGGACAGTTCGAAGGTCTCCCTCATCAAGATGACAATGTCGATCGCGGTCTTCAGACGGTTGGAAGCGGAATCGGAGTCCTGTACAGCTTTGGCCGCGAATTTGGCCTGCAGGGCCACGGCGGACCTCAGCGTTCCGAAGCCGGTGAGCGCGGCCAGGTTGCCTGATGAATTGAGCATGCCTTCCAGCTCATCTATGAAGGTGTCGCAGCGTGCAGTCAGCTTGTCGACGATCGACGCATCCATCCGTAGTTCACCGTTTTCGGCCTGAGTTTTCAACCCCTGCCACTGCTGCAGCATCGCCACCTGCGTGGTGTCCTGCTCTTGCTGCGCCATGGTGTCTTCCCCCGTTGATGAGATCCCGGTGAAGCCGGACCTGTTGAATCGTCCAGCATGCTAGTTGGGCAGATACGGTTCCAGCTTCTCTGCATGCTGTATCACCAGCGCACACGGCGGAGACTCCGGCATCGAGTTGCGCTGGCTGTACTGCCAGTCGACATTGATAAAGAGCGAGCCACCTTCCATCGGGAGGCTCACGTAGCATGCGCGGATCGGCTGCTCGCCATTGTCGGGATAGAAACTCAACCCGGCACGGTCGTTGATCTTCTGCGGCTTGACGTCCGTGACCTCGGTGTTGTCGTACCACTCATCCTGGGTGAGTGCGGTCGAGCCGATGCCCACGTGATAAGGCCCGTCGACCGAATCCCAGGAACAGACCCGAAACAGTGCACGATCACCGGGCGCGTCGATTGTATCGATCTTCTGCGAAGGATCTGCTCCGGTGGCTCGCAAGGCCTCTTCCGGCAGCTGCGAGCACGGGTTCCACTCGACAGATGCCTCACCGCTGTTTGTCGACTGCCCCTCCACCTCGGGTTCCCCACCGACGGTGCTTGCGCACCCAGCTACCAGCAACGCGGCCGACACGGCAAGCGCGGCGTGAACCGCGATCCCTGCCCAGTACTTTTTCGCGGTAAGCATTCCCCTCCTGCCACGACGTGTGAACGTTCCACACGGACCCGAATTCACCATACCGGGTAACTTGCCGACTCGATACCGCGTACCTGGTGGGTGAGCGGCCCATGGCGACCGTCTATCTGCGCCGCCGCGGCTACCTACCTGACGAGATCTCGACCTGCGCGATCGACCCTGCCCCGCAGTTATCTGCGGTCTCGAGGCCGGTACTCGGTCAAGACCAGTGCGGGCCCCGGCGAGCACTTCGGGGCCCTGACTCCGACATTCCCCGCGTCGAGCCAGGCGACTTCGACGCATTCTCGTGCCGCGTAGCTGCGTGATGATTTCAACCAGTGGGCGTGAGTCGGATCGAACGTTATGACGTGTATCTCCTTGCTATTTGTCGCAGCAGGTCTCGTGATCGCTGTTCGTCCAGAGTTGCGTGCCGGAGTGTCTCGTGAATCTCACGGTATATCCTCAGGTCCGCTGCACTCTCGAAAAACATCGATCCAGTAGTTGTTTCGGTGTAGACGACGGGCGGCTCGTCCCGGAACTCCCGACTGCGCTCGGGGAAATCGAGGATGATGTAGGGAAGAACCGGGTTCCATTTTCCTGGAAAGCCTGCTGCGAACGGGAGTATTCGCACGGAAACGTTGGAGAGCGTGCTCATATCGGCCATATGCCGCAGCTGGGCACTCATTACCGACGCCGACCCCGCCCGCGTGTGCAGAGCGCTCTCATGCACTAAGAACTCTGCTGACGCAGGACTGTTTCTCCGAGTAAGGATGGCTGCTCGGCGTATACGCAGCGCGATACGGCGTTCGAGGTCTTCTTGCGTATCCTCCGAGAAGAATGGTCCTTCCACAGCTCTCGTGTATTCGAGCGATTGTAGGAGGCCGGGGATGATCGAAGGCTGGAAGGTACTCAGGTGAGATGCCACTGATTCGAGCCTTAGATAGGTGGTGAACCCGCCTCTGAACAAGCGGCGGGTTTCGTTCCACCAGGACTTGGTCGCCGCTTGCTGCGCCAGCTCTTTCAGATCCTCGATGTGCGTGTCATCGAGCTCATACAGCCTCCCGAACCCCTCCACATCCCGCAGTTTGACCTTCTCGTTGTGCCCCTTCTCGAGCCGGATGAGGGCGGTTTTGCTCATCTCCATCTCTCGCGCTGCCTGTTCGAGGGTGAACCCCACCCCCTCTCGCGCCTCCCGTAGTGCACGGCCCAGATGCCGTCGCGGCAGTGTCGAGCCGGGTCGATCGCTTCTCTCCATAGAGCTCCCCTTCCCCAGGTCGGTCCGCAACGGCCCAGGTGAAGGTCCGTTTCGGACGATGCCGCTCGGTCGACCGGACTGTGGTCTGTGTGTACGGACAAGCTGAATTGTGCTGTCTCGCTGAGCCGTACGGACGCGGCGTGCGGGCAGCAACATAACCACATGGCCGAGCAACACGGAAGCCCGCTGACCAGGGCGATACGACAGGTTCGAGACTCGAGGTCCGGGGTGGACGACGCCGCGCACCCGCACGCGTTTTCCGGGTCGCGAACTGCGCCCGTTGGTCGCTCGGCGACGAGCGGCGCGTCCCGGGCCGCGCGTAGTACCGAGATCGGTGGATGGCGAGCGCTGTGGCGGCTCGACCGGCACTGCGTCCGAATCATCGAGGTGCGCGACGAATCCGGTAGCCGGGTGTCGGTGGCGGGGTCGCCGGACCTGGCGGAGATGCGGGAGAGATGGCCGGATCTGACGCCGCTGTGGGACGCCGTCCGGCACGATCTCTGGACATCCGTCGCGACCGCGGCCGGCCGCGGATGATCGCGATCCATTATCCCGATCCCGAGTCCGTCGACGAGATCACCGCCCGTTATCTGCTGTCACTGCCGACGACGCTGATGCCGATGCTGTACGGGTTCCGTTTCGACGGCCGGGTCATCGACGCCGACTGTGCTGCCGTCGACCTCACCGGCGAACGCAGCGAATACGAGTCCAATCCGATCCATCTGCGGGCGGCCGACCTGCGCAACATACTCGGGCCGGGGATGTTCGGTTTCGGGCTGGTGTTCGTCGTATTCGCCGATCAGCTCGCCGACCGGCCGGAGAACCGGCACATCCCCGAACAGGTCCGCGCGGCGGCCGAGCAGTTGCCCGGCGAAAGCGACCTGATCGTGGCCGCGATCATCGATGCGACCGGTCGGCAGTGGTGGGCCGTGGTCGGGCGGTACCTGACCGAACTGGAACCGGTGCGAATCCACCTCCCCGCGACTCCACCGAACCAGTGGCGTATCACCCCGGCGCTGGATGTATCCCTGTGGACCGCCGCGCTCGCCCTGGACGAGGCGAATCACCCGCACTTGTTGCGATTGCGGACCGCGTCGAGACCGTGAACGGCGGGCCGGATATCCAGCGGGTCAGGCTTCGCTGGGCTGGACTATGACGAAACCTTCACCGTCGAGCCGGAGCTGGTACACCTCACCGGAACCCCCGCGCACCATCGAACCGAACGTTTGCGACCGGTTCAGCGAGGTCTGCAGGTTCGCGCTCCAGCCGACCACGGCGTCGGTATCGACGAAAACCGGGGCCTGCGGGTGCACCGGAATGATGATCGGTGTCCCGGCGCAGACCAGCCCCAGCCGCCCCTGTCCGGAAAAGACACAGTTGAACAGTCCGCCACCGGCCATGCCGACGCCCTGGACCATGCGGATGTCGTAGTGCAGGCTCGAATCGAACACCAGGACATTGCTGCCGTTGAGGGTGAGCGCATCACCCTGGACCAGGTCGACGATGAAACAGTTGCGGTCGAAATGCGCGAACCAGGCCTCGCCCTGACCGCGCACGGTCATCAGTGGCACGCCTTCGCCGGTGAGGGCGCGCTGCAGGAACTTCCCGACGCCCTGCCCCTTCTTCTCGAAGCGCAGGTCACCCCGGAAGGCGACCATGGAGCCCTGCCGGGCGAGGCATTCGCCGTTCACGGCGTATTTCAGGGATTTCGCGCTCTGCGCGGTCAAGCCCGGAGCTGTCGCGGGCTGGGCCGTGTTCTCGGCGGCGAACAATTCACTCTGCACGGTGAGTTCCTCTCGTATCGGGCGCCGGATCCGCTTCCTGCGCGGCCGGGTCGCTGCTCACCATCGGGCACCCCCGAGCTCCTCGTTCGATTCGGTCCGGGCAGGTATCGCGTGGCACCGCGTGGACAGTGGCCAGCATATTGGACAACTCCCGCGGCCCGGCTCGGTTCGTATCGCCCACAGGGCAGGATCGGCACCGGCGCTCATGGCATGCCCCTGTTGTTCGCGGGTCGGGCAGCCCGCCGCGACCGATGGCACAATCTGGCTCGGCTCGACCGATGCGGAAATTTTCCGGATCGGGGGAACCGGGTGGCGTTCGGCGACGTCGGATATGGGTGATGGATCTGTTGTCGAGGCTGAGGGGTGGGACGATGCGCCGCTCGAGGGTCGGGTCGGAAAGCGGTGGCCGCCACCCCGTGCCGGGAGCGTCGTTCACCTCGGCGGGAGTGCACTGAATGGGTATCGAGATCCCGGGATCGCTGCAGTGGGTGGCGAAATATGTGGTGGGAGCCGGTGATTGGCCGGACGGCGATGAGACGGCGATGCGCCGGGTCGAGTCGGCATGGACGCAGCTCGCCACCGACCTGAGAGACCTGGACGCCGATGCCAACTATGCGATCGACCAGGTGCTGGCATCGATCGAAGGCGACACCGCACAGGCGATCTCGGACAGATGGACCCAGCTGGGGCACGGTCAGGGCGCGTTCGACGGTCTGATCGCCCATATCGAAACCCTCGCCGACGAGATCGGCGACGGCGCGGCCGATATCGAACAGACCAAACTGGTGATCCTGGCGAGCCTGGCGATCTTCGCGGTCGAAATGGCTGTGGCGCTGGCTGCCGCGTCCACCGGGATCGGCGCCCCGGCGGCTGCGGCGGAGGCGGCGGCCGCGCAGGTGGCGACACGGATCGCCATTCGCACGGCGATAAAGCAGCTGGTGCAGCGGATCCTGTCGAAGGCCGCGTTGAAAGCGGCCGCCCGGGCCGCGGTGCGTGGGGCCTGGGAAGCGGCGCTGGAGGAGACAGCGCTCGATCTGGGCACCAAGGCCCTTCAGGTGGCGACCGGACGCCGCGACGAGATCACGACCGAGGATCTGACGGACGCGGGCAAGGCCGCGCTGACCGCCGCGGCCAGCGGCGCCGTCACGGGCGCGATGGGGCCCGACGGGTTGACCAGTCGGAATGTCCCCGGCGGTCCGGAAGGCGGGAACCCGCTGGCGAACGCCGCCAAAGACGCGGGCAAGGAGACGGTGGCGAGTGTCGCGGGGGAGGTGGCCGGTGAGGCCACCGACGCGGCGCTCAACGACCGCGAATTCAGCTGGGAGAACGCGCTCTCACCGGAGAACCTGTCCTCGGCCGCGGCGGGCGGGTTGCAGCGCGGTGGGGAAACGCTGGGGGAGAGCGACTCCGGCGACGGACCCGGCAGCACCGGAGACGACAACGACAGCAGCGGTGACGAGAACACGCCGAACGAGTCGCCGGACACCGGCGACCAGCAGAGCGGCGATAACGACGCACCCGACCCGGGCCGTGAACAGGACCCAGGCGACCAGGGCACTCCAGACCAGTCGCAGAACCAGAGCCAACAGCCGACCCAGCCGGCGGGTACGAATCCGCCATCGACTCCGGACACCTCCACGCAGACACCGGCATCGGCGTCGGGTCAGCAGCCACCCGGACAACCCGCGGAGACCGGTTCGCAGCCCACCGGCCAGGACAGTCCGTCCGCGGAGACCCCCAGCTCTCAGCAGAACTCGCCGTCTACCGAAACGCCTGATTCACAGCGACCGACCGAATCAGGAACCGACAACCCCGGCTCATCACAGTCGACGCCCTCGGACACCGGAACTCCGGACCGACAGCAGCCGCCGACGGGTTCACCGGATACACAACAGGTGCAGCCGACCGACTCCGGTACTGCGGATACGCCACCCCAGACCTCCGACAGCGGAAACCGAACGGAGGCCGGCGATTCGCCCGCCGAGTCCCGGAACTCGCCGGACACCACTGGCATACCGGGCGCAGCCGACGAGCCCACCGCAGCGAATCCGACCCCCGAAGCAAGCCCGGAAACACCACCGCAGACTTCCAGTCTCGACCTCGGCCCCGAAACCCCGGCCTTTCCGGATACCGGAACACCCTCCACCACAAATCCCGCGCCCTCGACCACCCCGGATACCTCGACCTCGACCGCCCCGGGCACGCCGACCACCACGGGTACGCCGACCGGCACGACAACCTCGACCGGCTCGGATATGTCGAACGGTCAAGGAAACCCTCCGTCGCAGAGTGTCCCCGGAGCGACGACACCCGCCCCGCCGCCGTCCACGTCGAGTCTGCCCACTACTCAGTCCACGACCCCGGACCACCCCGGTCCGTCACGCACCGACCAGGGGCCCACAACAACCACGGGTGATGCCACAACACCGGGCCAGACGACCACCGGCGAAACCCCGCTCGCTGGAACCCAGCCCGCCGAGGTTCCCCGGACGTCGAATCCCGCGCCCGCGACAACGCTCGAAACCTCTGCTGCGGAAACGACCACCACCTCGGCCGCCACCGCGACACCGCCGGTCCAATCCGGGCCTGTTGCTCCGCCCACCTCGATTGGTTCTTCAGCAGACGCTCCTCGCGCCAATTCGTCCCCGGAGACAGCGGCAACTCCGGCTTCGGCCGGCGCGAATCCCTCCTCGGGAACTCGGGCCCGGCCACCCGCATCCCAATCCGCCGGACCCACCCGTGACCCTGCTGCTGCCGAGAGCGTCCGCGATCAGATCACGCCCGCCACACCGGCCCCGACCCCGGACACGACACCGAATACACCGGGCTACCCCTACAACCTCTTCGACCCGGCCAACCACGCGCGTTTCCTGGCCGATTTCGCCCGGCCGCCGATCCCGAGCCGGCCCTCGCCGACCACCGACCGTGCCGACTCCGCCGATGCCGGAACCCGTGGGCCGGACGATCCATCGAATCCATCCGATCCCTCCCGTGCAAATACCGCCGACAGAACGTCCACGATTCGGACCGACACGGCCGCCCCATCACGGGCAGCTGACGAAACATCGAGAGACTCCCCATCCGAGCCGACCCAGCCCGATCGATCACCCAGGGCGCCGACGAGCCCTTCGAACGATCCCATCTGGAGTTCGCCCGAGCCGACGCATTCAGCGAACGCAGATACCGGTGGACAGCCGCCCCCGGTTCTACCGGCCAACCCCGCGGGTTCCGGTCCAGAACCTGCGGGACCGCCCAACTCGAGGCCTGCCGACCCGCCATCACCCGGCGGCCCACACCGGAATGCGCCGTCACCCACACCGGGTCCGGCCGATCCCGGTCGTTCGCGGTGGCGGCCGGACCGGCATCGCCCCAACCGGTCGGGCAGCGATATTCGAGCGGCCCGCGCGGCGCGCGAGTTCCACCGCAACCAACCTCCACTCGGAAACCGGGTGACTCCGGTGCGAAGCAGCCGAAACCCGCACGGACGCCCGGCATACCGCACTACGCAACATCGGCTACCGAACGGTGAGACGCTGCATGTACTCACCGTGCGAGTCCATCCCACGCTCGGTCCGAATGTGACCTCGGCCGATATCAACCGGCTGATCGCGAACACCGAGCACAGCATCGATCGTGATCTGAACACCGCACCGCAACTCGTCAGCGGCGACCGAGTGCTGGTGGATGTCGTGTTCACACCCAACCCCTACGACGCCGATGTGCATATCAGCACCTCGCAGGGTCCGCCGGGAGGCACCAATACCTGGTCGGTCGATTCCACTCCCGAAACGATCACCGACAACGTTCGACAGCAACTCGGATTGGATCCGGTCGGGCCGGGCAACGACCCGACGCTCACCCCGAATGACCTGCGGGCACTCAGCAATGACATAGCTCGTGCGAATACCGCTCCGCGTTTCCCGAATCCGTCGGACTCACGTGTCGAGGGGCGAGGCAGGCTTCGCCCCGTCGAAAATCCGGCGTATCAGCAGATGGTCGAGGATTCACTCCGGAACGGCAACAGATTCGTCGTAGGCGCCGACCCTCGCTATCACCCATACGGCCAGTTGGTGAACGACGGCGGTCCGACGACCGCCGGCCGCGGCAACAACTGTCTCGACTGTTCTCTGTCGGCGCTGTCGTCGTTCTACGGAGATCCTCAGGTCTCGGCGCCACGCTGGCGGGATCGCCAAGGATTGTTCCGCCTCGACCGGGTATCGGGAGAGGTCGGTGGTGTCGAACGAGCGGCTGCCTGGCTGGGGACTCCGTTGCAGGCGCACAACCCGAATGTGTCGGTGCCGCAGCAATTCTTCGACCTGCACAACCACATCGCCGCGATGGGGCCCGGATCCTCGGCGCTGGTGGTGAACAGTTGGAGTCAGGGTGGAAGCCACGCCACCGTCGTCGTCTACCCCTACGGCGCCGGCGGTCCTGTGTGGTGGGATCCCCAATCGGGACAGACCTCATCGTTCCCGCCGCCCGCTATGGTGGCGAACTCGAATCAGCTGTACTCCATCCCGGTACCCCCTCAGCAAGGAGTCGTCAATGCACCCGGAGCTCCCGTTCCGCACCAGCAACCAAGTGGCCCAGTACCTGAGGGAGCCGTTCGGCCCGGAGGCGGAGTTCAGCCTCCTGGAGACGGAGTTCGGATGGG
This sequence comes from Nocardia jinanensis, assembly GCF_014645735.1. GTDB lineage: Bacteria > Actinomycetota > Actinomycetes > Mycobacteriales > Mycobacteriaceae > Nocardia > Nocardia jinanensis. Next base: position 28,375 of record NZ_BMMH01000014.1, read on the forward strand.
TGTGCCGTCCGATCCTGACCCAGCAGGAGATGGCGGCCGGCCTGGGCCTGGGTCTGGGGAACTTCGTGGTGAACAAACAGACCGGAGTGATCACCGAACACCGCAGCCTGCCCCCGGAAGTGATCGGCCAGGAGTTCGACCAGGCGATCCGGTCGGGCCAACCGGTCCAGGGCGCCCGGGTGTATCCCCCGACCTGGACCGTGCAGATCCAGGCGACCCGGGAAACCCCGACCGACATCGAGTACCGGGTACAGGCCCGGTCACTGACCGACCCGCCGGCGGAACCCCCGATCGATCATCTGCTGCTGATCAACAAGCAAACGTTCCACATGGTGACCAACGTGCAGGTGATCCACCCGGCGTGCAGCGAAGCGGCGGCTTGGGCGGAGGACCGGAGTCAGGAGACCGGGACCTGGCCACAGGCCGGGACGTTCCAGTTCTAGAGCGATCTGCACAGTCGGAGCCAACCGACGCTCGGGTCGAGAGTATTTCCGACCGCAGCTCCGCGGCCGCTGCCGATACTTCCGGGCCGCTCGCGGACGACCCCGAACGCTCCCGGCCGATCGACGGCAGAGATAGGGCCGATGCCGAACCGCTTTCACCTGGGCCGGACGCGACACATAGTGAGAGCGGACCCGGAACCGAAGATCCCAACGTTCCGGCGATACGAATGTTCGATGCCGATGATCCATCCATTCGTGACCTCGTCGATCTCCAACGTGCCGCCCGGAGAACCGCCGGAGTCGGTTGGCGCACAATGGGCGGAGCGCTGCAGTTCGATATAGAGGGTATATCGGGTGAATTTGCCGGCTTCAGCGGCCGAAATGATGTCTCACGAAACTATCCTTCCGGGGTAGATGGCCCGCCCGTCGCGCCTCCGTGCAGCTCCAACGTGATCGTTCCTGATCCCGCTCCGCCGCGCGGATTTCGAGCCAATGACGCAGAGAACAACATGCTGGAACATCTCGTATCGCAATTGAGTACAGAATTCCCCGTAGGACCGGACGGCACCAACCCGGTGCAAGGCCGAGTCCGAATGCTCTCCGAACAGGAACCTTGTGAGTCCTGCAATCCGACTATTCGACAATTTCAGCGGATGTATCCTAACTTGGAGGTAGAAGTGTCATACGTCCTTCCGTATCCACCTGTGCAGAGGAATCGGCCGACCCTTTAGGTATGAGCTGGGAAAGGAACTCGAAATGGGATTTATGGAGCAGTTGGCACGGCCTCTGATAGCCGGAGGGTGGGTGAACCGAGAATCGATCACTGGGTGCACACAGGGCGATATCGAAACTCTCTTGAGGTCTCAGGGGGTGGAGCAGATACCAGCGTCGTATCGAGAATTCTTGGAGTACGGTGGCAGAGATCCGTACTGGCTGAGCCGTGGGGGTGAGTGGGACTACGAATGGCTGTTGGAGGCCAAGACTGTCGCGCGTGAGTTTGTGGTCGATGACTACAGTGAAGATTTCTCCCCTTTCGAATCCGGGTTCATCTTCCAGACGCATCAAGGGTATAGCTTTTACTATTTCCGTCCGGAAAATCTGGCCGATCCCGACCCGGAATTCTGGATATATTCTGCTACCGAACCCGTGCAGAGCATCGGTGTCAGTTTCAGCGAGTGGATCGGCGAATTGGCTGGCTACCTTCCGCAGGCAATCGAATTGAGGAACCAACTGCACGGCGGTACCGGAAGCAGATAGCGGGCATGCCGTCCGAAATAGGAACGGCGGCCGATATTCCGAGCCGGTGGTTGGTTCTGGGCTGCGTACGGAGGACAGCACGTTGACAATCTGGCCCGGGCCCTGTGGATCCGATCACCCCTTGTACGCAACCACCCCGCTGCGACCCGAGTTCCGCGGTGAGCACCTCCCGGGGAACCGGCAAGGGGGTGACAAGTTCGTGCGGTACCTGAGGGTCGAGGAACGCGACCCTTATCGATTGTTCGCCCACGACGGTTTGCTCTACACCGGTGAGCAGCGGCCCTTGGATACGACGCATACGCGCACGCTGTGGACGCCGCAGGGTGGTCGGGCCGTCTTCGTGATGGACGAGTACGGGTGGTTCTACGCTTCGCCGTACCACCTGCTCGGCGAGTTCCATCATTCCAGCCTTCTCGCAGGTGCTCCGGTCGCGGGTGCCGGGGAGATCAGCGCGGCCGGTGGGCGCGTCGTCCTCGTTTCCGATCACAGCACCCATTACGGGCCCGCTCGGCGGTTCACCCGCCAGGTCGTGGACAGCTGGCGAGACAGGGGCTCCCTGTCGATCATCTGGACGTCGAGTACCACGGCCCGCCCGATACCGAACCGGGCTGACCGGGGTTGCGGAATTCCGGCCGGGTACACAGCCGCCGCAGCGGACGTCGGGTGTCGCTCCTTCGCCGATGTACGGAGTCGCCACCCGGCCTGCTGAACGGGCTGCGGTGCCACGGCCTACGTCGAGGGGTGCGGCTTCGGCTCTGCCGGAGGACGGACCCGACCCGAGTCGATCGGATGAACTGGACGCTGATGCGGCCCGCCGACACTCTCTCCCGCCCCGGGGACATGTCCGTTAGATTGGCGAATCGGGTGGCTGCACCACCCGGGTGACCACGGATCGTCGAGGATGGGTGTCGTATGACCAAGACCGCGCTGGTGACCGGAGCGTCCTCGGGGATCGGGCGCGCGACTGCCGCGCTGCTGGTGCAGCGTGGATATCGGGTGATCGGGACCAGCCGGAACCCGGACACGATCGCGGACTCGGCGCGGGTGGCGGGGATCGAGTATCGGGCCCTCGACCTGACCGATCAGGCCGGTATCGAGCAGTTCGGTGCCGAGCTGGGTCCGGTGGATGTGCTGGTCAACAACGCGGGGGAGAGCCAGTCCGGGCCCATCGAGGAGCTGCCGATCGCGGCGATCGAGCGGCTGTTCCAGCTGAACGTTTTCGGGGCCGTGCGGCTTGCGCAGCTGGTGCTACCGGCGATGCGGGAGCGGGGTTACGGGCGGATCATCATGGTCGGGTCGATGCTGGCGAGTTTCCCGCTGGCGTATCGGTCGTCGTATGTGGCGGCGAAGGCGGCGATCAAGGGGTTCGCGGATGCGGCACGGCTGGAGACGGCGCCGTTCGGTGTGTGGATCAGCACGGTCGAACCGGGGTCCATCGCGACCGGGATCGGGGAGCGGCGTACCAAGTACATCGCTGAGGACTCGGTGTACGGGGCGGATTTCCGGACCATGATCACGCGGCTGGACCGCAACGAGAAGGCCGGGATCTCGCCGGAGCAGGTGGCTGAAACCGTGCTGCGGGCGATCGAGGCGGGTAAGCCGAAACCGCTGTACGCCAGGGGTAGCCGGGCGCCGATCGTTTTCCTGCTGCGGCGGCTGCTGCCGGCATCGGTGATCGAGAAGGTCGTGGCGGGGATGCACGGGCTGAAGCGTTGAGTACGCGGCTCCATGTCGGCTGTGCCATGTGGACGCATACCGCGTGGCCGGTCAGCGGCGACAAACTGCGCGGCTACGCGCAGTGGTGCAACGCGGTGGAGGGGAATACGACGTTCTACGCGGTCCCGGCTCGGCGCACGGTCGAGAACTGGGCGAACCAGACCGATCCCGATTTCCGGTTCGTGATCAAACTGCCCAAGACCGTCACCCATGAGCGCCGCCTTTCCGGGGTGGACACCGAACTGCGGCAGTTCCTGGACACCATGGAACCGCTCGGGTCGCGAATGCACGCGCTGTGGGCGCAATTGCCGTCCTCGTTCGGACCGGCGGATCTGGGCGCGCTGGCGATGTTCTTCCGGGGGCTGCCCGCGGGGTTGCCGCTGGCGGTGGAGGTGCGGCATCCGGAGTTCTTCACCGACGAGAGCGCGGCGGCGCAACTCGAGCGGGTGCTGGGCCGGGTCGGCGCCGAATGGGTGCCCTTCGATACGACCGTGTTGTTCGCCGCGCCCGCGGCGAGCCCGGCCGAATTCGAGGCCCGGTCCAAGAAGCCCCGGCTGCCGCGTCGGGTGAAGGCACTCACCGGCGCACCGATCGTCCGCTATCACGGTCGCGACGACAGCGAGGCCACGGTCGAGGGGTGGCGGACCTGGGTCGAGCAGACGGCCGAATGGCTGCGCGAGGGCCGGTCGCCGACGGTGTTCCTGCACACGCCGGACAACGCGTCCTCCCGGGACCTCGCGCGCCGCTTCCACGACGAGGTCCGCACTCTCGTACCCGAACTCGCGCTCCTGCCGGACCCGGCCGAGGCCGAGCCCATGACGCTCTTCTGATGTGCGCTCTCGTACATACCGGACCGATCCGTCCGCCGGCCCGCGGACCCCGCCGCGGCGCAGCACCTCGGCGACCTCGCGCTTGTGTCCGGATCGGGAATCGGACCGGACCGGCCATCTCGGCTCGTTCGTTCCGGGGCGCTCGTCGTGATTCAGTCGCTGATGCCGTCCAGCTCTGCCAAGTCCTCAGAAGTGAGAGAAAGGCCGGCGCCTGCGACGTTCTCACGCAGATGCGCCACCTTCGACGTGCCGGGGATGAGCAGAATGTTCGGGGAACGCTGCAACAGCCAGGCCAGCGCGACCGACATCGACGTCGCCCCCAAGCGACCGGCGACTGCCGAGAGCGCCGAGGACTGCAACGGGCTGAAGCCTCCGAGGGGGAAGAACGGCACATACGCGACGCCCTCGATGGCGAGCCGGTCGATGAGCTCGTCGTCGTGGCGGTGGGCGAGGTTGTACATGTTCTGCACGCACACGATCGGGGCGATGGTCTGTGCTTCGGCGACCTGCTCCGTAGTGACGTTGCTGACCCCTAGGTGGCGGATCAGGCCCTCTTGCTGGAGCTCGACGAGAGTCGCGAACGACTCGGCGAGCGAACCGGATTGCGGGCCCTCGGCGTTGCCCGAGCGCATGTTGACCAGGTCGAGCACCTCGACCCCGAGCGCCTGAAGGTTCTCATGGACCTGCTTGCGTAGGTCTTCGGGTCGCCGGGCTGTAGGCCAGCCACCCTGTGCGTCACGGTTGGCGCCCACCTTGGTCACGATGCGCAGCGACCCGGGATAGGGGTGGAGCGCCTCTCGGATCAACTCGTTGGTGATACGCGGCCCGTAGGCGTCACTGGTGTCGATGTGGGTGATCCCCAGGTCGACTGCTTCGCGCAATACGGCCAGCGCACCGTCGCGATCAGCGGGCGGCCCCATGACCCACGGCCCGGCGAGCTGCATGGCGCCGTAGCCGAACCGGGTGACTGTCAGGTCGCCGAGGGTCCAGGTGCCGCCGGGAAGAGATGTGGAGGATGTGCTCAAACTGGTGCCCTTCGTAGTTCGCTCGGGGATGGCGCTGTCCACCCTCCCTGCACCAGTATTGGAGAGTAACTTCCTGTGAGGAAGTAGGCACCTCGGAGTGCGTAACCCACCCGAAGGAGAAAGGTGCGATCCGTGACGACGACGGCGGCTCAGAAGAAGGCGCAGGCCAAGATGGAGTACAACGCATTCCTGGCGGTATGTCCCAGCCGCCGGCTGCTCGACCGAATCTCGGACAAATGGGTCGTCCTGATCCTCTGCGCGCTCGGCGGCGACGCCTCGCCCGTTCCCGGTACAGCAGACGCGCCCAAGGCGATGCGCTACTCCGAGATCTCTCGTCTCCTTGCCGGGGTCAGCCAGAAGATGCTGACCCAGACACTGCGGTCACTGGAACGTGACGGCCTACTCGCCCGCACCGTGACGCCGACTGTCCCGGTCACGGTCTCCTATGAGTTGACCGATCTCGGCCTCTCGCTCCACCACATGACGCGCGGCATCAGAAGCTGGGCCCAGACGCACATGACCGAGGTGCTCGCCAACCGCGAACACTACGACATTCACACCACCTGACGACTCACATTCAACAGCTCGAACCTTCTCGCGCTACACCCTCAACGGCGAAGAGTTCATTGACGGATCTTCGCTTGATGTGAATCGTTGTTCTGGCGAGTTTTCCCTATTTACACTGAATTTTATGCCTTTTTGTAAGCGAGGATTCGCGCGCCGTGATAGAACTTCGGCAATCTGAAAGGCGGATGGGTATGAAGGCGACTGCCAAGCAACGTGCCGCGCTCGGGACGATCTGCGATACGTTCGTGCCGGGGGACGGTCTCACGTTGCCGTCGGCGACCGAAATCGGTGCTGTGGATACCGTATTCGAACTGCTGGGGCGCAATCCCCGGGAGTCCGAGGGTAAGCAGCTGGCGATGCTGCTCGATATCTGGGATTCCCCGGTGACCGGGCTGCTCACCGGCCGGGGGCCGCGGCGGTTCTCGAAGCTGTCGCAGGCCGAACGGGAGCGGGCGTTGCTGCGGCTCGGCGACTCCGGGATCGGCGCGGTCCGGGCGGTCTTCCAGGCACTCAAACAGGCCTCGCTGCTGGCCTACAACGTCACCCCGGGGCCCACCGGGTTCCATCCGCTGTGGAAGGAGATCGGCTACCCGGGCCCACCCGGACCGTTGCCGACCGCGCCGCAGCCCGCGCTGTCCCCGCAGCGGATCACCGAACCGGGCACGCTCACCTGTGATGTCGTGATCGTCGGTTCGGGTGCGGGTGGCGGGACGGCGGCCGCCGTGCTCGCCGAAGCGGGGCTCGATGTGATCGTCGTCGAACGCGGCGGTTATTACGACGACAAGGATTTCGGCGCGGGCGAACTCGCGGGCCTGCAGCAGTTGTACGCGCCGGGGCCGTCGGCTTCGGCAGAGGGGCAGATCACGCTGGTCGCGGGCACCTGCCTCGGTGGGGGCACGGTGGTCAACTGGAGTACCTCGTTGCCGACACCGGACGGTGTGCGCGACGAATGGGCCGAGGCGGGCGCCCATCAGTTCCGGGAGGCGGAGTTCACCGAATCGCTGGACGCGGTGGTGCGCCGGCTCGGGGTGAACGAACGCCGCTCGATCCTCTCGGCGCGCGACGGTGTGCTGGAACGCGGTGCGAGCGCCCTGGGCTGGGCGGTGGATCCGTTGCCGCGCAATGTGACCGATGCCTGCGATGCCGGGGTGGAATGCGGCCGGTGCGGTAACGGCTGCCGGGTGGGGGCGAAACAGTCGGTCACCAAGACCTGGCTGGCCGATGCCGCCGCACGAGGCGCGCGGTTGATCGTGGACGCCGATGTAGGCCGGATCGAAGTGCGGGGCGGGAAGGCCGAATCGGTGGCGGCGCGCACCGCCACGGGGATCGAGTTCGAGATCCGGGCGCGCGCGGTGGTGGTGGCAGCGGGCGCGATCCAGACCCCGGCGCTGCTGAAACGGTCCGGGCTGGGGAACAAGAACATCGGCCGGTATCTACGGCTGCATCCGGCGGCGGCGGTGTTCGGGGTGTTCGACGAGGAGATCCGGCCGTGGGAGGGTGGGTTGCAGACCCGTATCTGCCGGCGTCACGCGGACCTCGACGGCAACGGCTACGGCGTCATCTACGAGACCGGCCCCCTGCATCCGGGCCTGTCCACCGGGTTCATGAGCTGGCGCGGGGCCGATAACCACCGCACCAATATGCTGGAATTCGGGCGCTCGAACGCCATCGGCATCATCACCCGCGACCGTGATTCCGGAGAGGTGAAGGTGGACCGTGACGGCCGGCCCACCGTCGACTACCGCATCTCCGATTACGACGCCGGTCATCTGCACACCGGGATCGAGGGCGCGGCGAGCATTCTCGAAGCCGCGGGCGCGCGGCGTATCTTCTCCGGCCACCAGGCCGGTATCTCCTACGAGCCGGGTGCGCGGGGCTCGCACGCGGAGTTCGCCGCCGCCGCCCGTGCCGCGGGCTACGGGCCGGGACAGTGCGCGCTCGGCGCCCTGCACATCATGGGTTCGGCTCGGATGGGGGGATCGCCGGAACTCTCGGCGACCGACCCCGACGGCGCCACCTGGGAGGTGAAGAACGTCGTCGTCGCCGACGCGTCCTGCTTCCCTACCTCCTCGGGCGTCAACCCGATGGTGTCGATCGAGGCGATCGCCCATATGAACGCCAAGCGGCTGGTCGCCCGGCTGACCTGAGCCGTCCCGGAATCAGCCGCCGCGCAGACTGTTCGCGATGGAACGGAGCAGGCCGAGATCGGCGGTATCGCTGGTCTCGGCCGGAGCGCGGACCAGGATCCGGCCGTCGTCGACCAGATCGCCGAGGAGGATCTTGGTCAGCGCGAGCGGAATCCGTAGTTGCGCCGATACCTCCGCGACCGATTGCGCGACCCGGCACAGGCGCACGATATCGACGTATTCGGGTTCGGGCCGCCTGGAAGCGAGTCCTGGCGACGCGTCCACCACCATGGTGTCGAGGGTGAGGTCGGTGCGTGAGGTACGGCCGCGACCACGGGTCAGCGCGTAGAGGCGTACGACGGGACCGGCGTCCTCCTCGTCCCAGCCGTCGTCGTGCGGCCCGCTCATGGCTGCGGCGCGCCGCTCGGGTGCGGGCGCGAGTCGACGGCCAGATGGCTGCCGACCCGCTGCACAGTTCGGTTCATCTCGAAAGCCACCATACCCATATTCGCGGATTCGGCGGCCAGCAATGCCAGGCAGGTGTTACCACCGGCGGCGGTGACGAACAGCACGGCGCGATCGAGTTCCACCACGGTCTGGCATACGCCGCCGGCGTCGAAATGGCTGCCGGCGCTGCGGGCCAGGCTGTGGAATGCCGAGGCCATCGCGGCGAACCGCTCGGCCTCGGTCCTTTCCAAGCGCTCCGAATGTCCCATCAACAGCCCGTCGGTGGAGAGCAGGACCGCGGATTCGGCGTTCGGCAATCCGCTCACCAGTTCTTCCAGCAGCCAGCTCAGATCAGTGCGCGGAGGAGTTGTCATCGTTGCCTTCCTGTCGGGTTCGATCGGCCGTGCCCGGATCGGGACGCGGGTGACGTCCGGACCGGGTGCCGCCCTCGATGGCGGCCATCAGATTGCGAGCCTGTTCCGGTGTGCGCGTACGAGGGGTTTCCTCGGCGACCGGGGTTTCCGCGGGTTCGGGGTCGGCCTGCTGCCGCTGCCGGCGCGGGAGCGCGGGACGAGTTCCGCCGGGTGCCGCGGCGGTGACCTGCTGGGCGGGTCCGGAGGTGGACCGCGGCCGCGGGGTGACGCCCCCGGTGGCCGGGGCGGTTTCCGGCGGCGCGGGACTCGGCGCCACCGTGTACGCGGGGGCGGCGGGCGGTTCGGGGGAGTTCGCGGATTCGATGAGCGCGGCCGGGATCAGCACAACCGCCTTGATCCCGCCGTAGACCGATTCCGCCAGCCGCACCGAGGCACCGTGACGGGCCGCCAGGGTGGCGACCACGAACAGGCCCAGCCGGGTTTCCCCGGTCAGGGCGGTGACTCCGAAGTCCGGCGGCTGGGCCAGCAGGTGGTTGCGATCGGTGATCTCGTCCGCCGACATTCCCAGTCCGCGGTCGGCGACCTCGACCGCCACGCCGCGGCCGACGACGGCGGCCGAAACCTCGACGTGGGCCTCCGGGGGCGAGAACGCCGTGGCGTTCTCCATCAACTCGGCGAGTAGATGGATGAGGTCGGCGGTGGCCTGGCCGGCGATACTCAGATCCGGGATCTGACCGGTGTGGATGCGGGTGTAGTCCTGGCTCTCCGCCGCGGCTCCCCGGATGAGATCCCACAGGGGAACAGGTTTGCGCCACCGGCGGCCCGGCTGTTCGCCGCCGAGGACGATGAGGTTTTCGGCGTGGCGCCGGGCGCGGGTGGCGAGATGGTCGAGTTCGAAGAGCAGTTCGAGCTGGTCGGCGTTCTCCTCTTGGCGTTCGGCCTTGTCCAGCAGGGCGAGCTGGCGGTGCACGGCGAGCTGGTTGCGGTGGGCGATATTGAGGAACACGGTCCGGAATCCGGCCCGGGTCTTGGCCTCTGCCACCGCCGCGGAAACCGCGGCGACCTGCGCGCGGTTGAACGCGTCGGCCACTTCGCCGAGTTCGTCGGTACCGAAGTCCAGATGCGCGACCTCGGCGGCGGTATCGATCTCGGCACCGTCGTCGAGGCGGCGCATGAGATCGGGCAGGCGCTGGTCGGCGAGTTCCAGGGTGTCGTCGCGCAGGCGGCGCATCCGGGCGATGAACCGGTTCGCTCCGATGAGCGCGGCCAGCAGCGCTACCGCCGTGACGATCAGCACCACGACCCCACCGATCAGCGATATTCCGGCGGTATCGGTGCCCTCCGCGCGCGCGATGGCATGGGCATCGCGACTCTGGCTCTCCCACAGGCTCAGCAGGGCCGAACTGACCCGGACGGAGGCTTCCTGCCATGCGGGCACGGTCATCGGCAAGGGCGCTGTCTCGGCTTGCGCGGACTGCTCGTATTCGTCGCCGTATTCGGAGGTACCGTCGGTCTCGGCGGCGATGACGGGGCCGCGCAAGACCACCGCGTCCTGCATGGCGATCACCTGGCGCCAGTCCGGGGAATCCGTGATGGCCTGCAGCTGTGCGAGTCGCGGACCGGTCAGTACCGTGGCCGAATAGGCCACCTGGGACCGGACTTCACCGGTGTAACGGGTGAATTCGAAGAGTTGTTCATGGGTCAGCTCGCCGCGGGTGAGGGCGACAGCGCCGAGGGTATCGGCCTGCGATAGTGCCTCGGCGGCCCGCAGCGGCTCGACGCCGTAGCCGAGTGCGATACCGAGACCGGCGTCGGGTGCCACCCGGGCCGCCACCATCGAAGCCTTGAAGATGGTGCCGACGACGGTGCTGAAGAACTCGAAGGCTTCGGTGTGGGGCATGGCACGCGCGTCGATCGCGGTGCGTACGCCGGGGACCCGGTTGTAGAGCGGCCGGAAGGTTTCCAGCTCGGCGGCCGATCCGTCGGGGTTGAGGCGCTGAGCGGCCTCACCCTTGGCGATGACGGCGGCCAGCGCGGTATCGGATCGCTGCCGCGCGTCCACCAGAATGTTCGCGGCATCCGGATCGCCGGCCAGATACAGCAGCGACAGCCGCCGCTCCTCCTCGAAGGACTGCACCATCGAGATCACCGGGGTCGTGGTGCCGCTGATCAGATTGGCCCACACCGTGGCGGTCAGACTGGATTTGACCAGATACCCGGCGGCGCCGACGCCGACGATCACCAGGGTGACACTGGTGATCAGCACGATCGAGAGCAGCCGGGCGCGAATGCCCATCCGACCCCGAGTCGCGTCTCTGCCGGACCGGAATGCCCTGACCAGTGATTCGGGCAGAAGCCGCCGAACAGCCACGATAGATCAACCCGTTCCCGGGCATACGCCAGTACGACACGTGGTGACCGGCGCATCACCCAATGTTCTCGGCATTGCCATTGCCCGGCAATGCATCAGCTTTCGTCCAGACCATAGCGAAAGCTGGGCGCAGACCGGAGACCGGTCTCACCGTATGGACTTCCGGGCATAGGTGTGACTGTTGCTACAAAGACCGGCGAAATCGCACCCATCGGACGACTCGATGGCCGGGGAAAGTGCCGGTATCCAGGGCTTGTTCGATCAGGTGACCCGGTCTCGGCCTCCCCGCAGACTGTTCGCGATGGTTTGCAACAAACCGAGATCGGATGTGGCATCAGTGGTCTCGAACGGAGCGCGTACGGCCAACCGGCCGTCGTCGATGAGATCGCCGACGAGGACTTTGGTCATCGCGAGCGGGATCCGGAGCTGTGCCGAGACCTCCGCCACCGATTGGGGCACCCGGCAGAACCGGATGATGCCGATGTACTCGGGTTCGGTTCGCCGCGGGGCGAACCCGGCCCCGATATCGACCACCATGGTGTCCAGGGTGAGTTCGGTTCGCGCGGTGCGACCCCGGCCGCCGGTCATCGCGTAGAGCCGTGCGACCGGACCGGCTTCCTCCTCTTCCCAGGGTCCGCGCGGCCCGGTCACGGCTGTCTCGCACCGCTGCGCTGCGGGCGCGAGTCGACGGCCAGATGGCTGCCGACCCGCTGCACAGTTCGGTTCATCTCGAAAGCCACCATACCCATATTCGCGGATTCGGCGGCCAGCAATGCCAGGCAGGCGTTACCACCGGCGGCGGTGACGAACAGCACCGCGCGATCGAGTTCCACCACGGTCTGGCATACGCCGCCGGCGTCGAAATGGCTGCCGGCGCTGCGGGCCAGGCTGTGGAATGCCGAGGCCATCGCGGCGAACCGCTCGGCCTCGGTCCTTTCCAAGCGCTCCGAATGTCCCATCAACAGCCCGTCGGTGGAGAGCAGGACCGCGGATTCGGCGTTCGGCAATCCGCTCACCAGTTCTTCCAGCAGCCAGCTCAGATCAGTGCGCGGAGGAGTCGTCATCGGTGCCTTCTTCTCGAGTGCGATCGGTTGTGGAGGAGCCGTCGTCGGGCCGGCGGCCGGATCGGGTGCCGCCTTCGATGGCGGACAACAGGTTCCGGGACTGCTCGGGAGTGCGGGCACGGGGCAGGTCGACGATCGGGATCACTCCGGTATCGGCCTCGGCGGACTGCCGCTGCCGGCGCGGCAACGCCGGGCGAGAGCCTTCGTCCGGCCGTGGTTTCGAGATCACGCCCATCGGATGCGCACCCGCGGATATATGCGGTGCGGGTTCGCCGGACCGGCCGGACGGCCCACCGGCAGGGGCGCCGGGCACCACCGCCGCCGGTACCGGGGCCGCAGCGGGTTCGAGGGCCGGACGGGCGGGGCGCTGCGGGCCCCCGGACTCGATGAGCGCGGTCGGGATCAGCGCGATCGCCTTGATTCCGCCGTAGACCGAATCGGTCAAGCGCACCGTGACACCGTGACGGGCGGCCAATGTGGCGACCACGAACAGACCGAGGCGGGTATCGCCGGTGAGTGCCGCGACCCCGAAGTCCGGCGGTTCGGCCAGCAGACTGTTGCGCTCGGCCGTCTCCTCCTCGGTCATCCCCAGGCCCTGATCCGCGACCTCGACCGCCACACCCTTGCCGACGACCGTCGCCGAGACCTCGACCTGGGATTCCGGCGGCGAGAACGCGGTGGCGTTGTCCATCAGCTCCGCGAGCAGATGGATCAGGTCGGCCACGGCCTTGCCCGCGATGAGGACATCGGGTACGCGTCCGGTGTGGATCCTGGTGTAGTCCAGGCTCTCCGCGACCGCGCCGCGGATGAGTTCCCACAGCGGAACCGGGTTGCGCCACCGGCGGCCCGACTGTTCACCACCGAGCACGATCAGGTTCTCCGCGTGGCGCCGGGCGCGGGTGGCGAGATGGTCGAGCTCGAAGAGCAGTTCGAGCTGGTCGGCGTTCTCCTCTTGGCGCTCGGCCTTGTCCAGCAAGGAGAGCTGGCGGTGTACGGCGAGCTGGTTGCGGTGGGCGATATTGAGGAAGACCGTATGGAAACCGGCGCGTGTCTGCGCCTCGGCCACCGCGGCCGAGACGGCGGCCACCTGGGCCCGGTTGAACGCGTCGGCCACTTCACCGAGTTCGTCGGTACCGAAGTCCAGCCGCGCGACTTCGGCGGCCGAATCGACCTTCTCGCCCTGATCCAGCCGGTGCATGATGTCGGGCAACCGCTTGTCGGCGAGCTCCAGGGTGTCGTCACGCAAGCGGCGCATCCGGGCGATGAAGCGGTTGGCCAGCACGAGCGCGGTGAGGAAGGCCAACCCGGTGAACAGCAGCACCGCGGCGCCGCCGGCCAGCGATCGGTTGGCGGTATCGGCGCCCTGGGCGCGACCGATGGCATGGGCGTCGGCGCTCTGGCCCTCCCAGAGCTTCAGCAGGGCGGCAACCACCTCGCCGGATGCCCGCTGCCAGTCGGCGACGGTCAACGGCAGGGCGGGTGTATCGGAGTCCGTGGATTCGTCGGAGGTGCTGTAGCCGGAACCGGTACCGGTCCCGTCGCGCTCGCTCGTGGAGCTACCGGTCTCCGGATCCTCGGGGGTGACCGGGCCGCGCAGCATGACGGCGTCCTGCACGGCGGTCAGCTGGTGCCAGGCCGGCGAGGCGGTGAGAGTCTGCAACTGGGCCAGGCGGGGCCCCGCCAGCACCGTGGCGGAATAGGCGACCTCGCCACGGAATTCGCCGACCTGCCGGTTGAATTCGAGCAGCTGTACATGGGTGAACTCGCCGAGGGTCAACGCGACGGCGCCCAGGGTGTCGGCCTTCGACAGTGCCTCAGCGGCCCGTAAGGGCTCGACACCGTAGTTGAGCGCGATACCGACACCGGCGTCCGGCGCGACCCGGGCCGCCAGGACCGAGCCCCCGATGATGGTCTCGATGACCGAACTGAAGAACCCGAATGCCTCTTCGCGCGCAATCGCACGCGCGTCGATGGCTGTGCGCAGATTCGGGACGGCATCGAAGAGTTTGCGATAGCCCTCCAGCTGGCCGGTACCGCCGTCGGGATTGAGCCGCTGGGCGGCATCGCCTTTGGCGGTGAGCTCGGCGAGCGCGATATCCGAGCGTTTGCGAGCGTCCAGGAGCGCGGCCGGTATGCCGCTATCGCCCGCCATATACAGCAGCGACAGCCGCCGTTCCTCTTGGAGGGCCTGCACCATCAGGATGGCGGGAGTGGTTGTGCTACTGGCCAGATCGGCCCATTCCTGGGCCTGGCGGCTGGAGTTCACCAGGTATGCCGCCGCGCCGACCCCGATGGACAGCAGGGCGACGCTGGTGATGAGAACGATCGCGAGTAGACGTGTCCGAATACCGACGCGGCCGCGCGTTCGGCTCGGTCTGGAACGGAATGTCGATGCGAATTCGGGGAGCGGCAGCCGCTTGGACACAGTAGATCAACTCGTTCCCGGGGATGCGCGCGAACGCCCTCATCGGTCCGGCTCACCGCCCAACTATCCCGGCACTGCGGTTCTCCCGGCAATGCGTCATGCTTGTCCCAGACATTAGCGAAAGTAGTACGTTTCAGTCTCGAAAACTACTACTCTCACCAGGCATTCTTTTCGGGATTCGAAGCCGGGTCGTTACGGTTTATTCGCGGACCTCGCGCGATCGGGGCGCTACCCGCGCGTAACAGCCGTACGTTTCGCGCCGGCGACGCGGAAACACAGCACCCGCTCGCCGTATCCGGCCAGCGGCTGGGCCTCGGCGGCCTGCCGGATACCGCTGGCCGGGAGCTCGGTGAGCTTGGCGAACATGGTGGCGTTACCGAACGCGGAGCGGATCTGGGTCTCCGAGGCGTAATCCGCGCCGTAGTCGGCGAGTTTGCCGAAGTCCAACGGCGCCAGCGGAGTATCCAGGGCGACCGGTTCGGCGGGCCGGCCGAGTGCGGCGTATTGCGTGGCCGCGCCCTGCTCGTACCAGCACAACTCGTAGGCCAGGTTCTCCGTGCTGGTCACACTCATCACCGGCCAATGCTGCGAAAGAGCCAGCGCCAGTGGGTTCTTCGCGACCGGGGTGAGCTCCCATTTGAGGCTCTCGACCGCGATCCAGCTGCCCGACCTCCGCTCGACCAGCACGATGTCCTCACCGAGTTCGGCGGCGGCGTTGAGCTGCGGATCGCGAGTACCCCAGTGCGCCTTGTCCACTCCGTAGGCGGTGTTGATATCCACCGGTTCGGCACCGGCCGCCGTATAGGCGGCGACGATCGCGTCGCGCACCTGCTCCAGCGCGTCGGGCGCCGAGCACAGCACGCTCAACGCGCCGAACGAGGAGCCGATCTCCACCGGTTTGGCCGGTTGGTCCGGCATCGCCCCGGCGACCAGCGGTTTCAGCCCGACCAGCGCGAGCTGCCAGTTGATCTCCTCGATCGTGGCCAGATCTCCCGCGCTTTGATACAGGATCTGCTGCTGGGTCAGGTAACCGGCGCGTTCGAGGGTCCGGCATTCCAGCTTCCGCAGCGCGGACTGCGTTTTGCTGGTGAAACCGATCTCCTCGAGCTTGAGGTTCCGCAGTTGCGATGCCATGGCCGGGGTGGTGAGCGCGGTATAGCGTTCGCGATACATGGCCACCGCCTGCTTCCGCTGGCGGCCCACCATGAGGGTGCGCAGCAGGGTGTTCAGGGTGGCGAGGTATTTCCGGGACTGCTCGGCATCGGCCTGGAACAGGCCGGCGCGGATCCGGACTGCCTCGTCGGTGGCGACCACGGCCGCGCCCGGGTCCAGCCGGCACAGCCACACACCGCATTTCGACAGACCGTCCGCGCAGACTCCCGCCACATTGGGATATTCGTGCGCCACCCGGGTGTAGGCGTTGCAGGCGTCGCGGATGGTGGCGGTGGCGAGTTCGCGATGGCCGATGGCGCGCGCGGCCTGTTCCAGCAGCCGCAGCGTGTCCTGGACCTCGTTGGCGAAGATCGCCGACACATGACCGGAGGTGAACCAGCGCAGCCGGATCATCACCGCTTCCTGCGCGGGCTCCAACGCGCCGGCCACCCGGTTGCGCACCGAACCGTCGGTCTGGGTGGCCAGATAGCCCGAGGCGAGCTCACACAGGCTGGTGGCGAGCTGGAGCTCCGCCGCCGGTGTCCGGTCACGCGCCGCGATCCGGTCTGCGGCCACCCGGCCCTCGATGGCGATCAGGTCCATCGCGATCTCAATTCCCGCATCACCTTCCGCGCACGGTCGTCGAGCGGCCGTAGTCCGAGCATTCCTCGAAAGTCTGCCACAGGTACAGGTGAGTTAGCAGCGCTACCGGGCGGTTGGTCCCGCCGGCACGGGGGCGCCCGGGCCGATGGGGACCGCCCGTCAGCCCGCGGGTACCGTACTCGCGCCGATTCCCAGGTAGAAGAGCATGATCAGGAAGAGGAACCAGCCGGCCCCCTGCCAGATGGGCCAGGGACCTTCCCGCCGCCAGACCCGGATCGTCTCCACGAAGGCGCCGACGCCGCCCGCGATCAGTACGAGCCCGGGTCCGAACAGGATTGCGGTCTGGGCGGCCGTATCGCACAGCAGCGCGTCGGCGTCGCGGCACCGCCCGGTCGCCGCCCAGATCGCGGCGACCGCGCAAACCAGCGCCGCGAGCACGAGCACGGCAAGCACGTAGCGCACCGCCCGGCGGAAGTTTCCGTCGTCGGACCAGCGCTTCTCCACATCGTCGGTCATCGCACAGCCCTCCCGGCCGCGGTATTTCCCGGCAGCAGCGCGACAAACATCCCAGGTCAGCACCGCTGACTCGTCAAACACCGAGCTCGTCGCAGAGATCTACGTAGCGATCCAGGTAGTCGGGTGTCGATCGTTGGTCGCCCAGGCCGACCGTGTCGAACTCGTCCAGGCCCTCTCTCGCCGCGACCCCCAGAACGCGCAGAGCGCCATTGATGTCCGCTACCGGACGTATGGGTCCACCATCGATCGATACGACAGCCCCCTGGCCTCCTGCGCCTGCGAAGTAGTCCGTAACCACCAACGCGAAAGTCGCCTCGGATCGGGCCGAGAGCTCCGCCGCCAGCACACCGATCACGTTCTCGGTCGGGAACAACAGTTCACGCGCGCTCGGGGCGAGTTCGAAATGTCCTTCGACCCCGAGCAGCTTCTGCCGATACGCCGCGTAGTAGTGCGTCAGAT
Source organism: Nocardia jinanensis (assembly GCF_014645735.1). GTDB lineage: Bacteria > Actinomycetota > Actinomycetes > Mycobacteriales > Mycobacteriaceae > Nocardia > Nocardia jinanensis. The sequence goes on from NZ_BMMH01000014.1 coordinate 45,750, forward strand.
GAAACAGCGTCAGGTCGCCGCCCAGAGGTACCGGTACCAGATCCCACTTGTCGACCACATCGGCGTGGTACGGGCCGGGCAATATCAATGCGGTGATCGCGTGTGCCACCTCCGCAACCTATCGCCCGCCCCGGTTGTGGAGCGAACGAGCGCCGCGGCCGATCGCGTGCGATGTGCGTGCGATGTGCGGTCGGCCGTCCAGAGGTCGGCGACCATTGAGCACCTACAAGGTCGCGAACCTCCCCAGGGGGCCAGGACGCACCTCCGCACCCGCCTTCTGTCTGCCGTGACGCACCTCCGCACCCACCTCCTGTCTGCCATGACGCACCTCCGCACCCACCTTCTGTCTGCCATGGCGCACCTCCGCACCACCTTCCGTCTACTCCGGATGGTCCACCTCAGTAGGCGGGGCCCGCCCCGGTTCTGGAGCGACGTAGCGAAGGAGCGCAGCGACTGAGCGAAGGAGTGAAGAACCGGGGTTAATAGGGCCCCGCCCCCGCGGCGCCGAAGGCGCCGCCATTAGACAGAGCGCAATTTGCCTTTGACCAGCTTGCCCGTCGGGGTGCGGGGCAATTCGTCGGCGAAGTCGAAACTGCGCGGCACCTTGTAGTGGGCGATCCGCTCGCGCAGGTATTCACGCAGTCCCGCGGCCAGTTCCGGACCGGGCGCGACATTCGGCGCCGGTTGGACCACCGCTTTCACCGATTCGCCCATCTCCTCGTCGGGAATACCGATCACCGCGACATCGAACACCAACGGATGCAGGGCGAGCGCGTCCTCGATCTCCTGCGGGTAGATGTTCACTCCGCCGGAAATGATCATGAACGCTTTGCGGTCGGTGAGGAACAGGAAACCGTCGTTGTCGACGTAGCCGATATCGCCGGTGGTGGTCCAGGTCGGGTGGTCCGGGTGGATCGCCTGCTGCGTTTTCGCCGGGTCGTTGTGGTAGGCGAAGGGCAGTTCGTCGCGTTCGAAATATATCGTGCCGATTTCGCCGGTCGGTAGCTCCGCGCCGTCCTCCCCGCAGATCCGGATCGAGCCCATACCGGCGGGACCCACCGAGCCCGGTTTGCGTAGCCACTGCTCGCTGTCGATGAAGGTGGCGCCGTTGGCCTCGGTCGAGGCGTAGTACTCGAACAGCACCGGGCCCCACCACTCGATCATCGCCCGCTTCACGTCGACGGCGCAGGGAGCGGCGGCGTGTACGGCGACCTTCAGGCTCGAGATGTCGTAGCGGGTGCGGGTGGCCTCGTCGAGTTTCAGCATGCGGACGAACATGGTGGGAACCCATTGGCTGTGGGTGACCCGGTAGCGCTCGATCGCGGCCAGAGCCTGCTCGGCGTCGAACCGCTCCATGACGACGAGGGTGCCACCGAGGGCCTGTACGACACCGCCGAAACGCAGCGGTGCGGCGTGGTAGAGCGGGGCGGGGGACAGGTAGATCGATTCGCTGTCGAAACCGTAGAGCGGTCCGAAGACGGCGGTGTAGGGGTCGCCGGGCGCATCGCCGACCTGTTGGTCCGACAGCGGCTGTTCGATACCCTTGGGCCGCCCGGTGGTACCGGAGGAGTAGAGCATATCGGCGCCGCGCGGCTGGTCGGGTAGCGGTTGCGGGGGCTGCGCGGCAAGCGCGTCTTCATAACACTCGTAGCCCTCGACCGCCCCGCCGAAGGCCAGCCGGATCCCTACCTCGGGAGTCTGCTCGACGATCGCCTCGGCGGCGTCGCGCAGTCCGGCCGAGACGATCAGTGCCTGCGCACCGCAGTCGTTCACGATGTAGCTGATCTCGGGCGGGGACAGATGCCGGTTCACCGCAGTGATGTAAAGCCCCGATCGCAGAGCCGCCCAGTACGCCTCGTACACCTTCGGGTCGTTACCGGAGAGCAATGCGATGTGATCACCCTTGCGCAATCCGGCGGCGTGCAGATGCCGGGCGAGCCGGACGGAATTGTCCTCCAGCTCCCGATAGGTCAGCGTCTCGCCGGTCTCGGCGACGATAATGGCTGGTTTATCGGGGAATGTATCGACATGCGCGCCGGGATACATAATGCTCCTTCACGGAACGAAGCAGCCGGATATCGACTGCCGAGCCGAGATGAGGCCTATGTCGCTTCCGCGTCACCGGCCCCGCCGGGCAATCGCCCGGCGATCGCGACGATAGCGGAAAGTGAACAGCGATTCGTCAGTTTTCCGGAACTGGCGGACCCGGCCGGTATTTCGGGCCCGGGTCCTTCCTCAGGGCCGCGACGGCTCGTTCGGAAAGGTCGCGGCCACCTGGTCGAACAGCTCGGGCCGCTCCCATTGTGCCCAGTGACCCGTGGCCGCCGGGAAAAGCATCGCAGGCGGGCATCCGGTCCGCCGGCAGGCGGGCGCCGGCCGGTCGCGGGCAGCTCGGCTCAGCCGTTCGGTGTGCTGATCTCGCGGACCTCCCGTAGATGCTGCTCCATCGCGGCCGCCGCCGTGGGGCCGTCGTGCTCGGATACCGCCCGGTAGATCAGCTCGTGGCCCTGGATGGAGATCCGGCGGCCGAGCGCGGTGCGATGGGAGAGCATCCGGGTGCGCTGCGTCCATTCGGTGGTCATCGTGCACAGCGTGACCAGCAGTGGGTTCTGCGCCGCATGTGCCAGCAGGGTGTGGAATTCGATATCGAGACGCATCGACTCCTCGGGCGGCAGGGTCTCCTGCGAACGGGTCAGCACCTCGTCGAGGGAGAGCAGATTGGAATCCACGGCACGCAGCGCGGCGAGTTCGGCGATCCGCGGCTCGACCAGATCGCGTAGTTCGGTGGCATAGCCGAGTTCGACATCCAGATCGGCGAGGTTCCCGTACAGCCGGGATGCCCCCTTCGAGATATCGGCGACAGTGCTGCCCCGGCCCTGGCGCCGCTCCACCAGTTTCTTCGATTCCAGTTCGAACATGGCCTCGCGCAACGATGACCGCGAAATGTTCATACTCGCGGCGAGTTCCCGCTCCGGGGGGAGCCGATCGCCGGCGCGCAGTTCGCCGCTGATGATCAGCTTCTCCAGATGGGCGGCTACCTCGGCGCTCACGCTGCGCGAGTGGCGGCGCATCGGTGGGATCGACGCGAATGTCATACGGGCCCTCCTGGTACCGGCCGGACGGCCGCGGCTGGTGAACCCGGTGACGGCATCCGGACCAGAATTGGTCCTACCAATATCGGGCTGTGTGGTCGATGCGGATTCTACGTAGCCGGCCACCGCTTGTCGCCGCAAGTTTTCCACGAGCCGGGATGATTCGGAAAAGTTACCGATGGCCTGCGTTTCAGGTAGCTGTGTTGCCGACCGGTAAATCGGTCGTTACGTTCCGCCGCCCCGCTCGCGACCGGGTGTCGCGACTCCTATGGTCGGTGCATCAGGTGGTCGGACCAATAAGGAGCTTCGGTGACGACGCTGGCATCGCAGGAAGAGGCCCCGGCCTTCCCGGTCCTGCAGCAGGACATGGGAATCGATCCGGGCACGGTGTACGTACCGGCCGAACCCGACCGAGTTCTCTGGGGCCGGCTGCCCTGCCGGACCGATACCGCCGTCGCCACGGTCGCAGCGGGATCCACCGTGCTGATCGACACCGTCAGCCACGAGGGCATCCTCGAGGATCAGGGTTCGGATCCACTGCGGTACTTCGGGAATCACGGTGTGGAGCGGGCCGATGTGCTGGCGGACGCGGTGGCGGTGGCCGCGCGGCGGAGCCGCGAACCCGGAGTCGGGCCGCATATCGTGACCGGACCGATCGCGGTCGCCGGTGCGCGACCCGGTGATCTGCTCGCGGTGCGGATCGACGCGCTGACCATGCGCGCGCCCTACGGGGTGGTATCCACCCGGCACGGTCGCGGGGTGCTCAGCGGCCGGGCCGGATTCGACGGTGACTACGGGCAGTTCTGCCGGGTCGTTCCCGGCGACGATCACTGGTCCGCCACGATGCCGCTCGACACGTCCGGAAATGCCGGGCACGCGAAATTTCCGCTGGCGCCGTTCCTGGGCATCATCGGGGTGGCCACCGATACCGGGACCCGGGTGAACTCGGTGCCGCCCGGACCGCACGGCGGCAATATTGACGTCAAACTCCTCACCGCGGGCGCCACCCTGTTCCTTCCGGTACAAGTACCGGAAGCCCTGCTGTACATCGGTGATCCGCATTTCGCGCAGGGCGACGGCGAGGTCGCGCTGACGGCGCTGGAGGCTCCGCTGCGGGCGCGGCTGACCCTGGATCTGATCCCCGCGGCCGAGATCGCGGGTGGGTTCGGCGGCCGGATCGGCCCGTTCGCCGCGGCCCACGGGCTGCTGATCCCGACCGGGTTGCACGCGGATCTGAACACCGCACTGGAATTGTGCGTGACGCATGCGGTGGAGTTGGTGAGCGGGCTGTTCGAGGCCGACCCCAGGCAGGCGTACCTGTATCTCAGCGCTGCCGCCGATTTCACGATCTCGCAGGCGGTCGACCAGGTCCGCGGGGTACACGCCGCGGTGCGCCGCTCCGATTTCGGCCGGGCCGCCGATACCGCTTTCGCGCGCCGGGTGCTGGAGCGAGTGCGATGACCGGGGTCGCCGCTGAACCCGGAATCGATACCAGCGTCTGGCGGGTGACCGGTTCGCCGCTGGTGGCCGCGACCGCGGCGGGGCCGCTGTCCGGGCGGATCGTGGCGGTCAAGGATCTGTTCGCGGTGGCCGGATTCCCCATCGGCGCCGGTGTGCCGGTCTATCAGCGGGAGCAACCGGCCGCGCCCCGGCACGCGGACGCGGTGGCGCGACTGTTGTCGGCCGGGGCGCAGGTCGGCGGTATCGCCCGGACCGACGAGTTCGCCTACAGCCTGACCGGCGGCAACGGCGGGTTCGGAATGCCGGTGAATCCGGCCGCGCCCGACCGGATTCCGGGTGGTTCCACCAGCGGTCCGGCGGTAGCGGTGGCCCGCGGCGAAGCCGATATCGGTCTGGGGACCGATACCGCGGGTTCGATCCGGGTTCCGGCGGCCTATCAGGGACTGTGGGGTATCCGGACCACATCCGGCCGGGTCGACACCTCGGGTCTGCTGCCGCTGGCGCAGTCCTTCGACACCGTGGGTTGGCTCGCGCGCGACGGCGCGACTCTGGCGGAAATCGCGGATTGCGTACTCGGCGCCGACACCGCGGCATGCACCGGTTTCGCGGTGGACCCGGCGGTCTGCGGGTACGCCGACCCCGAACTCGCGGCCGTCGTCGGGAGGGCCGCGGATCGGCTCGATGCGGTACCGGTCGACCTACGCCCCGCCGACAGCTGGCTCGTGGCATTCCGTATTGTCCAGGCGTTCGAGGCCTGGAGGAACCACGGGGAGTGGGTCGCTGCCCATCCGGGTGTGCTGGAACCCGAGGTGGCCGACCGGTTCGCCTTCGCCGCGACGGTTACCGCCGCACAGGCGGCCGCCGCGCGCGAGGTCCTGGCCGCCGCGATGGTAACCCTGCGGTCCACGATCGGTGATCGCGCGCTATTGCTGCCGACCGTCGCGACCCCGCCACCGCCGCGTGCGGGCGGGCCGCAGGCCTGGGAGCACGCCCGCGCCCGCACCCTGCGGCTGACCTGCCTGGCCTCCATCGCCGGTCTGCCCGCGGTGACGGTGCCGCTGCGATCCGGAGCCGGTATCCCGGTCGGCCTCTGTCTGCTCGGCGCCTCGGGCACCGACCGTTCCCTGATCCGCCTCGCACTCAGCAGTGTCGCTGTACCGGCCGGAGGATCGCTCCACAGTGAGGACCGACCATGAAACGACGACTCCGCCAGATCTTCTCGATCAGCGCGGTGCTGCTGCTGGCGATAGCGGGCCTGACGGGCTGTATCGCCACACCCGACAGTGTCGGTGGTGATTCCGGTGCGATCCGGATCGGGACGCTGCGCGGTCAGCCGCATCTCTACGCTCCCTACTTCATGCAGCGGTTCGCCCCGGAGCACACCACCTACGAAATCGTGCTGTTCGAGAACTCCCCGGATATCAAGAACGCGCTCGCCTCGGGCGCCATCGATATGGGAGTGCTCGGCGCGCCCGCGATGCTTTCCGGTATCGCGGCGGAACAGGATGTGCAGATCATCGCGTCGGCGGCCGACGGCGGATCCGGATTCGTCGGATCGCCGCAGATCCGGACCCCGGAAGAACTGCGGGGCAAGCGGATCGGGTTCCCGGCGGGCTCCTCGCAGGAGATCGCGCTGAAACTCACCCTGCGTGCGCACGGCCTGGACCCCGATACCGATGTGCAGCTGGTCAATCTGGCGTACTCCGATATGGCGAGCGCCTATACCGCCGGTCGTGTCGATGCCTTCCTGAGTGCGGAGATGGGTGTGTCGATCGCGCGGCAGGCCGGTGCCCACCAGATCGTCTCGCCCTACGAGACCCCGATCGGCGCCACCAATATCATTCTCGGCGGTAATGGACGCTTCCTCGGCGAACACCCCGACCGCGCCCGCGATACCGTGCAGACCTTCGCCCGCGCCATCGACTTCATGAAAAGTGACCGCGCGGCCTGGGCTGCCGGACTGGTGGAGACTTTCGGCCTGGACCGCGCTGTCACCGATATCGCCATCGACAATGTGCGGCTGCGCTGGGAACTCGACGACGAGTACCGGCAGCGGGTGGCCGAACTGGCCCGGCAGATGGTGGACTTCGACCAATTGCCCGCCGCCCCGGATATGAGCAAGGTCTTCCGCACCGAATTCCTCGAATCCGTGAGCGCGCAGCGATGACCACGCTGGGGATCCAGGCCGAGCAGACGGCCGAGCCGGCGGATCCGGATACCGCGGCGGGGAACGGCTCGCCGGACGCGCCGTCGCGGCGCGACCGCTATCGGGCCCGGGCGGTCGCGATCCTCTGGGCGCTGCCGGTCCCGCTGGCGGTACTGCTGCTGTGGGACCGCGGTGTCGGCGGCGGCTGGACCCTGCCGTTCGGGATCCAGATGCAATTCCTGCCGACTCCGGTGGAGGTCGCGCGGCGGCTGGCCGATCTGGCGGTCGGCGGGATCGTCGACGATTCCTACAGCGGCACCCTGTGGCTGCACCTGTACGCGAGTACGGTCCGGGTGCTGCAGGGTTTCGCGATCGCGGCGGCGGTGGCGGTGCCGCTCGGGATCGTGATGGGGCGCTCGCCGCTGGTCTACCGGATGCTCGAACCGACACTCAATCTGATCCGTCCGATCCCGGTGACGGCCTGGGCGCCGCTGTCACTGCTGATCATCGGATTCGGTGATCGGGCCACCATTTTCCTGGTGTTCCTGGCCGCGGTGTTCTCGATCCTGATCAACACCATCGCCGGGGTGCGCGCCGTCCCGGCCCGGTTGTTCGAGGCGGCCGCCATGCTCGGCACACCGTCGGCACAGACGTTGTACAAGGTGGTGTTACCGGCCGCGATACCGACGATCGTCTCCGGGCTGCGGATCGCGCTCGGGCTGTCCTGGGTGATTCTGGTGGTCGGGGAGACGGTCGGTATCCGGGTGGGCCTGGGCGCGCTGATCACCCAGGCGCGTGAACAGTCCCGCACCGACCTCATCGTCGCCGTCATGATCGTGATCGGACTGGCCGGATTCCTGGCCGACCGGATCATGATGCTCGCCGTACGCCTGGTCGCCGGACGGCGACCACTGCTCCCGTGACTCTTCTCGGACCAGGTGATGATATGAAGATCTACTCCACTCGCCGTCGTCCGCACCGGCCCGCGCGGATCGTGCTCGACGGCCTGGGCAAACGCTATCCGGGCGCTTCCGGGTTCGCGGTGGACCGGGTGAACCTCGATATCGCCGCCGGAGAATTCGTCTGCGTGGTCGGCGCCAGCGGTTGCGGTAAATCGACGCTGCTGCGCATTCTCGCCGGGTTCGAAACCGCTTCCCAGGGCGCGGTTTCGGTGGGCGAGGAGCCGGTCACCGGGCCCGGCCCGGACCGGGGGGTCGTATTCCAGGACTATGGGCTCTTCCCGTGGCTGACCGTCGCGGAGAACATCGCCTACGGTCCGAAACAGGCCCGGATGACCCGCGACGATATCCGCGAGACCACCGACCGCAGCCTGGAGACCGTCGGGCTGACCCGGGTCCGCGATTCGTTCCCGCATCAGCTCTCCGGCGGTATGCAGCAGCGGGTCGCGATCGCGCGGGTATTGGCCAACCGGCCGGCGGTGCTGCTGATGGACGAACCCTTCGGGGCGCTCGACGCCCTCACCCGCGGCGATATGCAGACCGAACTCGCCCGTATCCACCGGGATTCCGGCGTGACGGTCGTGTTCGTGACCCATAGCGTCGAAGAGGCGGTGTACCTGTCGGACCGGGTGGTGGTGATGGCCGGCGGCACCGCGCACGGTACGGCTGGACATGTGCGGGAGGTGGTCACCATCGATCTGCCCCGGGAGCGGGAGGTGACCGCGCCGGAGTTCAACGAGTACAAGCGCCGTATCGACGCGCTGATCCACCAGGGCGATCGGGCCGCGGCCTGACCGGCGGTCACACCGGGGTCGCCGGTAGCAGTTCCCGGGTCCGGGTCGTCCGCGCGACGACCCGGCCCGCTTTCACGACATAGCAGCGGTCGGGCCGGTCCAGCAGTGCGTCGGCCACGCGATGGGTGGACAGCACCACCAGGTCGGCCGCCGCGCCCACGCGCAACCCGTAGTCGTCGGCGATCCCGATCACCGCGGCGGCCTCGTAGGTGGCCATACCGAGGACCCGGGTCAGATCGGCGGGACCGGCCAGATGCGAGGTCTGGGCCAGGAACAGGCCGATATCGAGCAGATCGGCATTGCCGTACGGGGTGAAGGCATTGCGGATGTTGTTGGAGGAGTAAGCGGTTCGCACTCCGGCCGCCCACAGCTCACGCACGGGTGCGATACCGCGGCGGATATTCGCGGTATCGGCGCGCCCTCCCAGGAACATATCGGTGGCCGGGAGGGGCACCACGGCCACACCGGCGTCGGCGAGCCGGAAAAGGACCCGTCGCCGGTCCTCCGGAGGGCGGGCGGCCAGCGAGGTCGCGTGCCCGATGGTCACCCGGCCCGCCATCCCGGTGCGGTCGGTGACCTCGGCGATGTAGTCGGCCAGGGCGAAGCGGGGGTCGGCGGTGTCGTCGGCGAAATCGGCGTGCAGATCGACCGGCACTCCGAACTCGGCGGCCAGGTCGAAGACGAGATCGATATGGCGCCGGCACTGGGCGACGGAATCCTCGTTGTAGGTGCAGCCGCCGATCACATCGGCGCCGTCACGCAGACCTTCGCGCAGCAGGCCGAGGGTGCCGGGCGCCCGGAAGATCCCCTCCTGCGGAAAGGCCACGATCTGCAGATCGATCCGGCCGCGGAACTCCTCCCGCAGTTCCAGCAGGGTGTGCACGCCCAGCAGACCGACGATGGGGTCGACATCCGGGTGCGCTCGGATGGCGGTGGTGCCGTGGGTGATCGCCTGTTCGAGTACACGGCGGGCACGGTCCCGGATCGCGGCGGGTGTGAACCTCCGTTTCAGCTCCGCGGTGATCGCGATCGCCCCGGCCAGGGTGCCGTCGGGGTTCGCGCGTTCGCCGTCGAGCAGCGCCTTGTCCAGGTGGACATGCGATTCGACGAGACCCGGTATCACCACGCGCCCGGCGCAGTCGATCTCCTCGGTGGCGGTTGCCCGCAGCGCCGGGCCGATCGCCGCGATCACACCGTCCAGCACGGCGATATCCACGGGCGCCGCCGCATCGTCGATACGGGCATTGCGGAGCAGCAGGTCCGCGCTGTCGAGCGGCGACGGGTTCGCCATGGATACCTCCGGGGCCGAAAGAGTCACACCGGTTGTATACGACCCGGGTGTTTCCGGTGGGCCCGCGAATTGCTTCGGCGAGGTTACGAACCCGCGCCCGAGGGTGCCGGGCGGGCGTGCCGGAGCCGGTAGGCGGTGGTCGCGTGGGCGATATGCTCGGTGACCAGCCGCTGGGCGAGATCGGCGTCGCGGGCTTCGAGCGCGGCGCAGATCCGCTCGTGCTCGTCCCAGGAATCGGTGGCGCGGCGCGGGAGTTCGACCGCGTACACCCAGGCGATCTTCCAGCCGAGCTGGGTGATCAGACCGGCCAGCAGACTGCTGCCCGAGGCCTCGGCGAGTACCTCGTGGAAACGGCTGTTCAGCCTGGTCAGATCGTCGAGACGGCCCGAGCGCACCGATTCCTGCCCCAGTGCGGTCAGTTCTTTGAGCCGGCCGAGTTGTTCGGGGCTGCGCCGCTGTGCGGCCCGGCTCGCGCACAACGGTTCGAGCAGAGCGCGGATCTCGAGCAGATCGGCCGCCTCGTCCTCGGTCAGCTCGGCTACGAAGGTGCCGGCGTAGGGGCGCGAGTAGGCGAAGCCCTCGGCCTCCAGTGTGCGCAGGGCTTCCCGGACCGGCACCCGGGAGACTCCGTAGCTCTCGGCCAGCGTGTCCTCGGTCAGTCGCTGACCCGGTGCGAACACACCGCGGATGATGTCGTCGCGAATGGCGCGGCACACCTGCTGTTTGGTCATCCGCGGGTTGGTGCTGTCCACATCATCCTCGGTTCGGTGGGAAACGGCGGGCGGTCGCATACGATCCGTCGCCCGGTACTCCACCTGGATACCAGGAAAGCATTCGAATCGCCGGTGCGGCCTGCCGAAGCGGCGCTTTCCATGGTGACCGGCAGCACACGGGCGACAATAACGCTCTATTTCGTATACGATCCGGTCTCACTTGTGATCGGAAGGACGCCATGGATCCCGTGTACGCGGTGCTGCTGCTGGCGGCCGGTTTCGGCGCCGGCGTGTGCAACACCATCGCCGGCGGCGGCAGCCTGCTGTCGTTTCCCGCCCTGGTGGCCACCGGCCTGCCGCCGGTGACCGCGACGGTGACCAATGCCGTGGCCGTCTGGCCCGGCTATCTGGGTGGTGCGGCCGCCCTGCGCTCCCGGCTGGTGGAACATCGCAGCCTGCTGCCCCGGCTGATCGTCGTCGGCACCGCCGGTGCGATCGGCGGGGTGGTGGCCCTGCTCGCGGCGCCGCCGGAGGTGTTCACCGCCCTGGTTCCCTACCTGATCCTGGCGGCGACCGCGCTGTTCGCCGCGCAGCCGCTGATCTCCCGGAAGCTCTCCGAGAAGGGCGGCGATTCCCGGTTCACCCTTTTCGCCGGGGTCTTCCTGGGTGGTGTGTACGGGGCGTACTTCAACGGAGGTATGGGGATTGTGCTGCTCACCGCGCTCGCGCTCGGTATCGACGCCTCGGTCAACCTGCTCAACGGCCTGAAAAGTGTGCTCACCCTGGCCGTCTCCACCACCGCCACCGTCGCGGTGGCACTGTTCGGGCCGGTCGACTGGTGGTCGGTGCTGGTACTGGCCCCGGCCTGCCTGCTCGGCGGTGTGGTGGGCGGCAGGATCTCCGACCGGCTGCGTCCCGGCGCGTTCCGTGCCGTGGTGATCGTCTTCGGTGCCGGTGCGGGCATCGCCATGTTGTTCACCTGAACCGAAAGAAGGAATCATGACCGACCTGTTGCTGCGAGGCGGGCGCCCGTGGATGCCCGGACAACCGCTGGAAACCGCCGACCTCCTGATCCGGGACGGGCGGATCGAACAGATCGGCGCAGATCCGGCCGTGTCCGGTGCCGAGATTCTCGAGCTCGACGGCGCGCTGGTGCTACCGGGGTTCGTCGATACCCACTGTCACCTCGACAAAACTCTGTGGGGCGGCCCCTGGGTGCCGAATACCGGTGGGCGTTCGCTGGCGGGCCGGATAGCCAACGGCGAGAACCGCCGGGCCGAATTCGGTATCCCGAGTGCCGACTATTCCGCCGATCTCCTCGCGACCATGATCGCGGGGGGAACCGCGCATGTGCGCAGCCATATCGATATCGATCCCTCGATCGGGCTGGCCGGGGTGGAAGCGGTGCGGACCGCCGCCGCCCGGCACCGCGACCGGGTGGACGTCGAACTGGTCGCCTTCCCGCAGGGCGGGCTGATCCGGCGGCCCGGTACCGCGGAACTGCTGGACGAGGCGCTGGCCGGCGGTGTCGAAGCGGTGGGCGGCATCGATCCCGCCGGATTCGACGGCGACCCGACCGGTCAGTTGAACATCATCTTCGGGCTGGCCGAACGGTACGGCGCGAAGATCGATATCCATCTGCACGACGGTGGCACCCTCGGCGCCTGGGAATTCGAGCTCATCATCGAGCGGACGAAGGCCACCGGGCTGGCCGGGCGGGTCACCATCAGCCATGCCTACGCGATGGGTGCGTTGCCGCCCGACGAGCAGCGGCGGATCGCCGATCGCCTGGCCGAAGCCGGTGTCGCCATGGTGACCTGCGCGGTCGGCGACGCACCGGTGGTCCCGCTGCGCGTGATGGACGCCGCCGGTGCGACTCTCGCGCTCGGCAACGACGGTATCCGGGATCTGTGGACTCCCTACGGTGACGGCGATATGTTGCGCCGGATCAGTACGGTGGCTTTCCGCGACCGGCTGCTCTCCGACGAAGAGATCGAATTGGCGCTGGCCGCCGGAACTCTGGGCGGAGCGGCGGTTCTCGGGCTGCCGGACCACGGGATCCGGGCCGGGGGCCGCGCCGATCTCGTCATGGTCGACGCCGCGACGCCGGCCGCGGCCGTGGTCGGCGTGCCGACCCGGAAGCTGGTCCTCAAGGGTGGCCGGGTGGTGGCTCGCGCCGGGCAATTGGTGTTGTGATCGTATACGAAACAGGGGTGTAATCCGGCGGACCGCGATCGGCAACGAGCAGCCGATAGAACTGTTCCATGAGCACAAAGGCTATCCCGGCGCCGACCCTTCCACGGGAGGCAACGTATACGACCGGGCCGGATCCGGCCCTCGCATTCCGGAATGTGTCGATGGTCTTCGAGAACGGGACCGCCGCGTTGCGCGATATCGATATCGCCGTCCGACCGGGCGAATTCGTCTCCCTGGTCGGGCCCTCCGGCTGCGGTAAATCGACGCTGCTCCGGCTGGCAGCCGGATTCGAGGAAGTCAGCTCCGGCGAGGTCGCGGTCGCCACCGAACACCTCGGCTACGTCTTCCAGGAGGCGACACTCCTGCCGTGGCGCACGGTGCTGCGCAATGTGGAACTCCCCGCGGAACTGGCCGGAGTGGATCGAGCCGAACGCCGGGCGGCGGCACTGGACGCCATCGAACGGGTGGGGCTGGGCGGGTTCGAGAAACACAAACCCGCCCAGCTCTCCGGCGGTATGCGGATGCGGGCCTCCATCGCCCGCGCGCTCACCCTGCGGCCGGAACTCTTCCTGTTCGACGAGCCGTTCGGCGCGCTCGACGAGATCACCCGCCAGCGCCTCAACGAGGAAGTGGGCAGTCTCTTCCGCCGCGACGCCTTCGCGGGCGTATTCGTCACCCATTCGGTACCGGAAGCGGTGTTCATGTCGACCCGCGTCGTCGTGCTCACCGGGCGTCCGGGCCGGGTGGCCGCCGATATCCCGGTGCCGCTGGACTTTCCGCGGGAACCGGGACTGCGCTACACCCAGGAGTTCGCCGAGATCGCCGGCGCGGTCTCGGCCACACTGCACGCCGCCGAACAGGAGGTCGCGGCATGACCACGGTCACGGCGGATACCGCCGCTCAGAAGGTCGCCACACAGGATCGGCCGAAACCGGCCGCGCGGATATCTCGCCGCCGATCGGCACCCGTGCGGATCATCGCGCCCGTCGTGGTGTTCGTTCTCGTGATGGGTGTCTGGTTCTTCGCCAGTCACCACCTGATCGCCGCCGAGTCGCGGTTCCTGCTCCCCGGCCCCGACCAGGTGATCACCGAAGGGCTGCTCGATACGGCGGTGCGCTCGGAGATTCTGTCCGCCTTGGGTTCCACTGTGCTGGTCGCATTGAGCGGGCTGGCCATCGCCATGGTGCTGGGCGTCGGATTCGCGGTGGTGATGAGCCAGGCGCGCTGGGCCGAGTACTCGCTGTACCCGTACGCGGTGATCCTGCAGACCATTCCGATCCTCGCCGTGGTCCCGCTCTTCGGTTTCTGGTTCGGTTACGAATTCGGCAGTCGGGTGATCGTCTGTGTGATGGTGGCGCTGTTCCCGGTGGTTACCAACACCCTGCTCGGCTTGAAGGCGGTCGCACCGGCCGAACACGATCTGTTCACACTGCACGGCGCGAGCCGGTGGCAGCGGCTGCTGAAACTCCAGTTGCCCACCGCGCTTCCCGCGATGATCTCCGGTTTCAAGATCTCCGGCGGAATGGCGATCATCGGCTCGATCGTCGCCGATTTCTTCTTCCGCCAGGGCGAACCCGGTATCGGCCGGATGATCGACGTCTACCGGCAGCGGCTGGCCACCGAGGAACTGCTCACCGCGCTGCTGCTGTCCTCGCTGGCCGGACTGATCCTGTTCTGGTTCTTCGATTTCCTGGCCGTCCGCGTGGAGCGGGCACACGGCCACCGCCGCGGCCACTGATATCTCTCCTCCGCCCATCCACTGTTCACCTCAGGAAGCGCCATGAAGAAACCACTTTCCGCCCTCACTGCTCTCGCGGGCACCGCGCTGCTCACCGCATGCGGTGGTACGAGTTCGGTCCCGGAACCCACCGGCGCGGGGCCGCTGGCCGGGGTCTGCCCGTCGACGGTCGTGATCCAGACGGACTGGTACGCCACCCCGGAGCGGGCCGCGGCGTTCCAGCTCGTCGGACCCGACGGCACGGTGGACGTCAACAAGGGCTCCTACGCGGGGCCGCTGGGTGATACCGGTATCAATGTCGAAGTCCGGCTCGGCGGCCCGTTCCTGGGCGGTCAGCCCGTGCCCGCGCAGATGTACCAGGACACCTCGATCACCCTGGGCTTCGTCCCCACCGACGACGCCGTCCGCGCGCAGGCCGAATTCCCGGTAACCGGGGTGTTCGCCTCGCTCGATGTGAATCCGCAGATCGTGATGTGGGATCCGGCGACCTACCGGGTCGAATCGTGGAAGGACATACCCGGCACCGGTGCCCCCGTGGTGTACAGCGAGGGCAAGATCTTCATGGACTATCTGACCGCCAACGGCTATGTACGCCCGGACCAGGCCGATGCCTCGTTCGACGGCACCCCGAGCCGTTTCGTCGCCGAGCGCGGCCGCGTCATGCAGCAGGGTTATGTATCCAACGAACCCTATCGCTGGGAACACGATGTCGAGGGCTGGCGCAAACCCACCGACTATCTGCTGGTCCACGAATCCGGCTACGAGATCTATCCGCACGCCTGGTCGGTGCGGGCCGGCGAACTCGACGCCCTGCGGCCCTGCCTGACGAAACTGGTCCCGATGCTGCAGCAGGCCCAGGTCGATTACGTCGCCGACCCCGAACCGGTGAACCAGGCGCTGTTGCGGATCGCCGAGACCATCCCCGACGGTCCGCCGATGACCGGCGCCGGTAACGCGGATTCGGTGAAGGTGCAGGTAGCGGAGAAGATCGTCGGCAACGGCCCGGACAGCACTCTCGGCAATTTCGAGGAGACGCGGGTGAACCGGGTGATCGCCGCGGTGACCCCGATCCTGCGGGAACGCGGCGACCGGATCGCCGACGGACTCACCGCCGCCGATCTGGTGACCAACGAATTCATCGACCCCGCCATCGGCCTGCCGGCGGTGCCGAAACCCTGAATCCTGGTGCTCCGAAGCGCTGTCCAAGGACCGGCGCAGTCCGTCTCGGCGGCAGGGTGATCGGCGGCCGGATCAGAAACCGTCGTCGATCGCCGGTTCGTCCGTACTCCGCCTGCCGGCCCGGAGTTCGGTTACCGACGCCCACCGCGGAGAACGCCCTTGGCCGTGTACTTCCACCGGCGCGGGCCGGTCGTTCTCCGGAGGCGGCACACCCGGGACGAGGTCGATCTCGAAGACGGCCGGAGCGGTTCCGCATCGGGCGATCATCCGGTACGCCTCTTGCCGGACGGCGGATTCGTCCTCCACGATCTTCCGGACCCCGAACGCAGGTGCGGAGATCAGCCACCGGCCCCCGTAACTGCTCACCTTCACCTCGAATCGCATGCTCACCCCTTGGTCCGTGGTCCGCCCGTCACCTGTTGCCCGGCACAGATATTCGGCGGGACGGTTGAATCGACGTTAAGGAGTGCGGACCGGTCATGGCGAGCAGTGAGCACGAGTTTGCACAAATGGGTTCCGCTGTTTCCCGCATCGCAGCGCAGAAGTGCATCATGTACGAAGTGCGGGAAAACTCGTGCTAACCATCGAACAGGGGTTGAAGTATGCGTCTGCGGTTTCTCGGTAAGGGGGGCTCGGATCTCGGTGGATGCCCCAGTCTGTACACGACCGATCACGGAAGTTATCTGGTCCAGGGATGGGAGACGGACAGACCGGCGACCGTCGAAATCCCGCATCTGCTACTGGGTTACGCCGAGCCCGACACCTTCATCGGCGCGCCGATGAAGGATACCGGCCGAGGTACGTTCACCCTCGCCGGCCGGCCGGTCGCCGAGCGTGAGATCTTGGAGCAGCTCGATCTGGCGTCCGACGAAGTAGCGATCGAAGTCCCGAAGACCCGAAGGACGTTCTACGGTGCTCTATCTTCCGCATGAACCGCCGGACTGGGCGGCGCTCTTGCGCGAGTGTGTGTCCGAGGCGTTCCACCTGGAAGTCCGGGACCGCTATGTGGTGCCCGCCGAAACCGGTCGGCTCGACCGGTTCCTGGAAGGCCGGCCCGCGGTATCGGACGAGCAGAAGAACCACTGGAACTCGCTGGTCCGGGAAACGACCGGCCGCGGCGTCACCGTACGCCGGGTCCGTGTGGTGACGGTGCCGCATACCGATTACCACCGCTGGCTGCTGTCGGTGACCGTTACCAACACCGACGCCGGTGAGGACATCCGGTACGTACCCCGGCATCTGGCCGGCGACGTGCCGTCGGACGACTGGTGGTTGATCGACGACGAGCGGGTCGTCTACAACCTGATCGACGACCACGGCAAACCCTCCGGTCTGGCGGTGACGACGGATTCGGGGATCATCCAGTACGCCCGCTGCGTGAAGCACCGGCTCTGGGACATGGCAACGCCCTACACGGAATATGTCGACAGATGAACGAAGTGCACGACGCGCGAGAAGCTCTCGGGGCCCGGCTCCGGGAGCTCCGGCGCCAGGCCGGACTCACCAACCGGCGACTCGCCCAGCTCGCGGGCTGGCACGAGTCGAAGGTGAGCAAGATCGAGTTCGCGCGGATCAGACCCTCCGACGACGATATCCGCGCCTACTGCCGCCACTGCGGCGCCGAAGACCAGCTACCGGACCTGCTGGCCACTTCGAACACCATCGAGGTCGCCTACCTCGAATGGCGCAAGATCCTCGGCACCGGCCTCGGCCGCCGGCAGCAGAAATCGCTGAAACTCGAAGCGGTGTCCGCCCATATCCGGGATTTCCAGCCGCAGATCGTTCCCGGTCTACTCCAGACCGCGGAATACGCCGCCGCCAAACTGCGCCGCGGTATCGAATTCCATCGCATCCCCGACGATGTCGACAACGCCGTATCGAAGCGTATGGAACGCCAGCGCATCCTGTACCAGCGCGATCATCTGTTCCACTTCCTGATCGCCGAACAGGCGCTCTACACCACGGTCGGCGACGATACGGTCATGCTCGGGCAGCTCGACCGGCTGTCGTCCATCATCGGAATGCCGCGAGTGACCATCGGTATCGTGCCGTCCACCGCCGAGGCGCTGGTGGTATCCACCAATTTCGCCATGTTCGACAACCGGCTGGTGATGGTGGAGGGGACGGCCGCCGAACTCACCATCACCCAGCCCAGGGAGATCGATGTGTACGGCCGGGCGTTCGATGCCCTGGCCGGG
The DNA here is from genome assembly GCF_014645735.1 of Nocardia jinanensis. Lineage (GTDB taxonomy): Bacteria > Actinomycetota > Actinomycetes > Mycobacteriales > Mycobacteriaceae > Nocardia > Nocardia jinanensis. The sequence continues at coordinate 63,517 of NZ_BMMH01000014.1, forward strand.
CAATCGGTGACGGGTGAGGGTGCGCGGAGCCTGATTCTCGGAGCGCAGCGCGGGCGTGTCGCGAACACCGGGACCATCGACCGGTCGTGATCGGACCACTGGTCGACAGCCCGGGAATCACCGGTGCGGTTCGTGCCGGCGGAGGAAGTCGTCGATCAGGGCGTTCACCGCGTCCGGTACCTCGATCGCGAGCAGATGGGCGGCGTCCTCCACGAACGACAACTCGGCACCGGGGACGGCACGCGCCATATCCTCGACCTCGGCGGGCGGGAAGGTCGCATCCTGCCGGCCGCCGACGACCAGTGTCGGCGTATGGATCTGCGCGAGCAGCTGCCGCTGGTCCGGCCGGCGGACGACCACACTGCGCACCGCGTACCGCGCCGAACCGATATCGTTGGCGCGCACTGCGCGCCGCACTCGCTCGACGACATCCGGCCGGGTCCGCATAGTCGTCGGACCGAGGAAGGCGGAGAGCGAGGAACGAGTGAGCGGGCCGCGGAAGCCGCCGATAATCTGCGCGAGCGCCAGCAGGGCACCGTATTCGAGACGTTGGCGCATCCCGGCCGGCGACGCGGTCCCGTTCATGAGGACGGCGGTCAGCACGCGCTCGGGGTAGAGCGCGGCGAAGGTGGCTCCGATCATCGCGCCCCAGGAATTCCCCACGATATGTGCCCGGTCGATACCGAGTGTGTCGAGAATCCGGCCGATACATCGCGCGCATTCACCGAAGGTGAACGGCCGGTCGAGTGGGGTGCTCGCGCCGTGGCCCGGCGGGTCTACGGCGATGGTGGTGAACCGCGTCGAGAAATGGGCGACCTGACCGTCCCAGAGCGTGTGATCCATCAGCAGGCTCGGCCACAGCACCATCGCCGGTCCCGTTCCGGTCACCCGGATACGAAGCGTGCCCAACTCGGTGGGAACATCTCGATCTGTCCCGCTCACAATCGTTCTCCCGTATCGATAGGCGACCGAGAACGCGTCTGCGCCGGCTCCGCCCAGCGATGCTTTTCACCCGGGAGACAGCATCGTCCGGTCTCGATATCGTGCACCAGATCGCGGTAGGCGATCTGTAACTCCGCGAGGCGAGTCCATTCCGCGTGCATGAGTTCGCCGGCCGGGTCGTCGTTCCGCAGCAGATGGAACGCGCGGGCGGCACCCTCGGCGATCACATCGATGAGTTCGCCGAGGGTGCGCTCGTATACGCGGATACCCGCTCTCGGGGCGGGGAGATACTCCGAACTCCAGGAATTGATCTCGGCGATGAGAATCCGCCGCCGCGATTGCGCCGGATTTCCGGAGGACCCCGATTCGAGCCGGTAGGACTCCGACAGCGCCGAGGCGAGACTGCACACCGGTCCCTCGGCCTTCCGGCCGCCGACCGCGTACAGCAATTCGGTGGGGCTGGGCAGCGACGATGCGCCGGGGCCGGGCCGTGTCCGTCGCACGGTCACACCCCTCTCGGTGCGTCGCGCCGATCCGTGCGTATCGCGCTCCGCACCGGGGTTCCGGGATCTTCCGCGCAGCCGTGGACCGACGAACATCCATTTTCCGGCGCGCGATACAGCTGAACAGGCATTCGTCAGTCGTACTTTCGCGAGGGATCTCTGTGGAATGAACCGCTCGGTTTCGACGGAGAAATCAGTGGTGGGCCCGGGGGCCGTCACCGGCATCGCATCTCTCTACCGCCTGGCATTTCGAACTCCGATCGGTGCCGAATTCCTCGTCGCGGTACCGCACGACCGAGGAGTTTCGTTGCGTGCCCGATAGGACCGGGCAAAGTCATCGTAGGGCGCCCCGGTCGCCACGCATATGGGCCCGCGTAATGAAACATCCGCTCGCTCTCGTGCTCCGCGCACAAATCGGGGCCGAACGCACTACGTCAAGTCGATGCCGGGGGGCCGGCGTCAGGTATTCGACCTGGCGTTATATCACGGGAAGGGCGGTAGGCAGTACGACCCCAGATCGGCGCCGCTCCGGCGCCGGACCCATCGTGCCAGCCGGTCCGGGGCCTCGAGGTGAGCCGCGTGCCCGGTTCCGGCGAGTACGCGCCACTCGAGACCCAGGGCGGCGCCGAGATCCCGGACCGATCGGTGCCGGGCCGGCGGCGAATGCTGCCCCACGGTCAGGGTGATCCGATCCGCCAGGGGGCCCACTGGGCGCGGTTCGAACCCGCGGAACATCGCGAACTCCCCGGCCACGGTTTCGTGCGCGGCGGCCGTGAGATCGGTTGTCCAGCTCGGGCCGTAGAGCGTGCGGCCGAACCCCGCCACACCCTCCGACCGGAACGCCCGCGCGACATCGTCGAGCAATCCCGGCGCGAGCGATCCGGCCGCCGGTTCGTGCAGTAGCGCGCCCGCGAATCCGACTCCGCGCGCGGCCATCTCCAGGCCGAGTGTCGCGCCACCACTGACTCCCACCGCGAACGCCCCCTCACACAGCGGTGCGAGGGCGGCGATCTCGGTGTCCATATCGCCCGACTGCGGCCGGTCGGGGGCGTGGACCTCGACGGCCGGGCCGAGTGCGGCGATCGTCGCCGCCCACACTCGGCTGTCGGTGGCCACGCCGTGGATCAGGACGACTCTCATACCGTGACGGACCGCTTTCCGAGGGCGGCCAGCAGCTGCTCGGATGTGGCGACCGCACCGAAGATCCCGCCCTGCATGGTGACCATGCTGAGTGCCGCTTCGTGATGCTCCTTCTCGGTGGCACCGGTGCAGTCGGACAGGATCAGGCATTCGTAGCCACGGTCGTTGGCTTCGCGCATGGTGGTGTGCACGCAGACATCGGTGGTGATACCGGTGAGGATGAGGTGGGTGATGCCCGCGCCGCGCAGCAGCAGGTCGAGGTCGGTGGCGTAGAAGGCGCCCTTGCCCGGTTTGTCGACGACCGGTTCGCCGGGGATCGGCGCGACCTCTGGCACGATCTCCCAGCCGGGTTCGCCGCGCACCAGGATGCGTCCGCACGGGCCGACGCTGCCGATCTCCGCGCCGACCTGCGCCGAACGCCAGCGCTTGTTCGCGGGGAGGTCGGCGAGGTCGGGGCGATGGCCTTCACGGGTGTGGATCACCGTGAGGCCGAGTTCGCGGGCGGCGGCGAGGACCCGTGCGGTGGGTTCCAGGCCGGCGCGGGTGAGGGACAGGTCGTAGCCCATCTGATCCACGTAGCCGCCCGGTCCGCAGAAATCGGTCTGCCAGTCGATCAGCAGCAGCGCGGTGCGGGCGGGATCGATCGGGCCGTCGAACGGCCAGGTGTAGGGGGTGGCGTCCACGGTGGTGGGGGTCATGCGGTGAGCTCCTTGTCGCGTCGCGCGGTGACGGTCGCGCAGAGGGTGAAGACAATGGCGCCGGCGGCGAAACCGATGACGGCGTCCGATAGCCAGGGGGCGAAATGGTGGGTGAGCAGGGCGGCGACCGCGCCGCCGGCCCAGGCGGTGAACGCGGGCCAGTGCCAGCGGGCCCGCCGGTCCCGCGGGCCGAGACCGAACCGGGGGAGTACCAGCTGGTCGAGGATGACCACGGCGCCGATCGGTGGCACGATCACGCCCAGCAGGTTCAGCCACTGTTCGAAATACGACCAGATACCCGCGACCGCCAGCACCACCCCGGCGGCGCCGAGGACGAGGGTGAGCCGCCGCATCCGGCCGCCGGAGAGCTGACTCCAGCCCACGGCGCCGTTGTAGAGGCAATGCGCGCAGACCGAACCCAGGTTGATGAAGACGAACGCCACGGCCAGCGGAACCAGCACGCCGCCGTGGTCGACCAGGAGCCCGAGGAAGTTGCCGCCGTCGGCGGCGGGGTCGGCGCTACCGCCCAGCGCGACCACGAGTCCACCGATCACCAGCGCGATCGAATTGCCCACCGGGAAGGCCGAGGCCGCGGCGAGGAAGGCTTCGCGGCCGTTACGGGACCAGCGGGTGAAATCGGCGGTCATGGTGCCCGAGTCGATGAAGGAGGCGATGACCAGGGTGACCGCCGCACCGAAACTCATCGCGGCTGCGCCGGCCTGCCCCTGGTACGACGTGGGCGAATCGCCGCCGTCGCCCACGGCGAGACCGATCGCGACCAGCCCCAGCACGATATAGACCGGTGCCGCGATCATGCCGATCGCCGACAGCGCCCGGATACCGAGCAGGGTCACCGCGATGAAACCGAGCCCGGCGGCGAGCGCGGTGACCTGTTCGTGCCAGCCCAGGGTGTCGTGCAGGATCGCGCCGGCCATACCGGTCTGGAAAGCGAACCAGCCGATCACCACGGTCGCCAGGAAGGCGGAGGGGATGAAGGCTCCTGCCTTACCGAAGGTTTCGGCGGCGGACAGCGCGAAGTTCTTACCGGTCCGCCCGGCGATCACGCTCAGCGCGCCGACATAGAGCATCATGCAGATATTGCCCACGGCGATGGCGAGCAGCCCGAGCCGGAAGCCCAGCGAATAGACGATGAGCCCGCCGAAGATGGCGCAGGTCAGCACCATCGGGAAACCGAACCAGACCGCGGAGACCGAGGCCAGGCCGCGCCGGCGGTCGGCGGGGACCGGTACGTTCTCGAATTCGTCGGTCTCCCAGACTTTCTCGGGTTCGGTCAGCGTCGTGGTACTCATGGCGCATCGGTCCCTTCGGGGGTGGGGAGTTCGTAGATCACGGTGAGGCTGCCGCCGCCCGGTGGGCCCTGGTGCTCGGCGCCGCCGGAGACATACACGGCGCCGTCGCCCTTGAGCGCCGACAGCAGACCGCCCACGGCGCCGCGCGCATGCCGGGTGGCGTTGATATCGGAGTCGGTGAGCATGGTGTGCCGCAGGCCCCGCACCGAGCCGCGGGGGTCGGCCTCGGCTTTGGCGAAGATCTGCCGCACCGTGCCCCCCGCCGCCGCCACCTGCGACAGCAGCTCCTGTACCGAGGCCAGGTCGATCGCATCGGCCATATGGCCGTGCAGGGCGCGCAGCGGATTGGCCGCCGTGGGGCTCTCGGCCACCACCAATACGTGGCAGTCGTCGAGTTCGGCGCCCGCGCTGGCCGAGGCGCGGGCCGACCAGACATCGGCTGCACCGGCCAGGGCGCGCAGCGCGGTCGCCCGGTCGCATTCACCCAGCGCGACGGCGATACCCAGCGAACTCGCCGCCCGCGACCAACCCATCGACGCATAGGTGTCGGTGGCGACGGGCACCTGGCCCGCGGCGTGCAGTGCGGTGATCTTGTCCGAGGTCAGCAGCGGGCATTTCACCAGCACCAGATGGACATCGGCGGGTGTGACACCGAGTTCGGCCAGCAATTTGCCCACGGTGTCGGCGACCGTATCGACCTGGTTCGCGCGGCCGATCTCCCCGGGATCCAGTACCCGGCTGCGGCGGGCCGCCGCGACCAGGCCGCGATCGAAACCGGGATGGTGGCGATCGTCGCGGACGAACATGTTCACATGCGGACTGAGCACCCCCTCGGTGCCGCCGGAGAACACGGTGACCGCGGCTTCCGGGATCCGCGGCTCCCAGACGGCGGTGGCCAAAGTGCGGCTGAAATCGTTCACGCAGCCGTTGCCCTCGGTCTTGCCGATCACCGAGACGAGATCGTCGGTGCGGTAGCCGGTTTCGGTGAGCACCTCGAAGGGCCGGGTATCGCCGGGGTCGGTGGTGGGCACGGTCAACAGGGCGATACCGGTCATGCGGCGCTCTCCTTCGGGGTGCGGGCCGGGGTGAGGTGGTTGAAGACGAGGTTGAGGACGAACGCCACGATGACGGTGCTGGTGATCGCGCCGCCGGCGATGATCCGGACCGACGACGGGAGCCCTTCGTAGACCTCCGGCGCGACCACCGGGATCATGCCGATGCCCATGGCCAGCGACACCACGAGCAGGTTGTCGTTGCGGGAGTAGTCGACCCGGGCGAGTGTGGCGATACCGACTCCGGCGACGGTGGCGAACATGACCAGGCTCACCGAGCCGATCACCGCGCCCGGGAGATTGGCGACCACTTCGCCCATCTTCGGCACCAGTCCGAGCGCCACCAGCAGTCCGCCCGCGACGGCGACCGCGCGCCGGCTCGACACCCCGGTCATCCGCACCAGGCTGACGTTCTGGGCGAAGATCGTGTCCGGGAACGAGGTCAGGAATCCGCCCAGGACCGCCGAGGCGCCGTCGGCACCGAGCGCGCGGGCGAGCCGGTTCGGTTCCAGGGGGCGGCCGAGGTGATCGGCGGTGGCCATCAGGTACGCGGTGGATTCGGTGAAGATCACGAGCATCACCAGGCACATAGAGATGATCCCGGCGATCGGGAAGGTGGGGGTGCCGAACAGGAACGGGTCGGGCAGACCGAACCAGGCGGCGGTACCGACGGCGCTGAAATCGGTGAGCGAGAGCGCGGCGGCGGCGAGGGTGCCCAGCACCAGCGCGATCAGGACCGCGGATTGCGCGACGATGCCGCGGCCGTAGCGCATCAGCACGATGATCAGCACGACCACCCCGGCGGCCAGAGCCAGCGGGGCGCCACCCGCCGGTTCGTCGCCGAAGGTCATGGATACGGCCTTGCCGATGAGCGACAGTCCGATCATGGTGACCGCCGCGCCGCGCACCATCGGCGGGAAGAACCGCACCAGTTTCGAGAACGGGACCGCGACCAGCATGCCGAAGATACCCGCCGCGATCATGGCGCCGTAGACGGCGGACAGGCCGTACTCCTCGCCGATCAGGATCATCGGCGTCACCGCGGTGAACGAGGCGCCCGCCACCACCGGCATCCGGGCCCCGAGCAGTTTCCCGATACCGAGGGCCTGCACGAGGGTGATGACACCGGCGACCAGCAGGTCGGCGTTCACCAGGGTGGCGATGGTGGAGGTGTCCAGCCCGAGAGCCGCACCGAAGACCAGCGGGACCGCGACGCAACCGGTGTACATGACCAGCACGTGCTGGATACCGAACAGTGTTGTGCGCCAGAAGGGTAGGGGAGCGGATGGAGTCAGCGGCGGCGACTGGGTCGGGGCAGCGTCTGTGGACATGGGACCTGGCCTCGGGCAGAAGAAATAATCAACACCCGAATTTGTATACAAATACTGTTTCGCTGGTGTTGCTAGAGGTTCCAGGGGTGTGAACTATGCAAGAGAGCGAGGGAAGGTTTGAAATCTTGTATACAAACCTGGCTTTTCGTACCGATCAGTCTGCTTGTCGGCGCGCTCGCGCAGGGCGCCGCGACCATCGACCGGGTCGGCCTGCTCGGCGGGCCCGGCCACGCCTATGCCCCTGACGGCCCGGTCCGATCCGGCGTCGCCTCGGCGTCCATATCGGCGAGCAGTTCCTCGTCCCGCGCGATGTGCTCGTCCATCAGATACCCCGCCTGCACCGGCGACCCGTTGAGGATCGCCTGCGCGATGGCCGCGTGGTCACTCCAGGAGATATGCGTGCGGCTCTCCAGCCGCTGCCCGAAGATCCAGGACACCCGCTCCAGAATCTGCTCCAGCATGGCCCCCAGCTGCTGGTTCCCGGACGCCTCGGCGACCAGCGTGTGGAACCGCAGGATCAGCGGCGGCAACTCGTCATGGGCATGCGTGAGATCGGCCGACCGGCCCAGCTCCACCACCCGCGCCAGCTCCGCGGCCACCGCGCCACCTCTGGACCGCGCCGCAAGCTGTGCGGCCAGCACCTCCAGCCCCCGCCGGATCTGCACCAGCTCCAGCGCCGCCGGCCCCGACGGCGCCGACACCGTGGCCCCGCGATACCGCACCAGCGTCACGAACCCCTCGCTCTGCAACTGCGACAGCGCCTCGCGGACCGGTACCCGGGACACCCCGAACCGCTCCGCCAGGTCCACTTCGCGCAGCCGGTCGCCGGGAGCCATTCGTCCGGCGAGGATGTCCTCGCGGACGGCATCGGCGACCGCGGCGCCGGGGGCGGTGCGGCCGGTGGGCTGGGAGGTGGTCACGAGGTGAGGGTAATCCCGGAGTCGATCGCCGAGGCAGCCGCTACGCAACCCTCACGGCGCGAACAAGCTCCCCGGTACCCTGCTCTCCCGCGACAATCTCGCCCGCGCCAGTGCCGTCGAGGTTCGATATGTAGAAACAAGGAGTCGGTCAGTGGCCAAGAGCCCGTACATCGCCATCACACTGTTCAAGTTCACCTCCGACGCCCCGGACCATGTACCCCTGTACCGGGAAGACACAACTCTCGTCTACGCGGAATCCGAAGAGGAAGCGCGTGAACTCGCGGAAGTGAACTTCCGGAGCGACGAGGGGAGCTACAAAAACGAAGCGGGCGACAGCATCACCGTCACCCCCACAGCGATCATCGACGTCACGGCATCGCTGACCTCGGACCTGTCCGAGGGCGGTGACCTGTATTCACGCCACTTCCGTGATTTCGAGGCCTACTCGAAGTGGGAGACACTGCTCGACGACTGAGCCGCCGGCAATCACGTGCCGATCATCGGTCGTGCGCTACCGGCCGCGGGCCGTCCCGGCACGGACGGTGGGGAAAGTGCCGTCGCCCAGATCGGGGTTCGGGAGTTTGCCGTCGGGGTCGACGAGAACCACTTCCCGGCCGTCGAGTACGAACCGGCGGAGTCCCTCCAGCACCATCCGGCGGCCGACATCGGTGATCCGATCGACCCGGCTCAGATCGAGAACGAGGGTGCCGGTGGCGGTGGTGTCGTCCTGGAAGGCGGCGAGTACGGATTCGGCGCCGATGAACTGAACGGCGCCCTGTAGGGCGAACCATGTTTCGCCGTCTCGGACCGTGGTGGACCGCAGCACAGTGGATCCGTGGGGTTCGGACTCCATCAGATGCATACCCATATCGTCGGAGAGCCGATGGAAGGCTTTGATTCCCCGCACACTGTTGCCGTGCCGGTCGAGGCGGGGCGAGACGACCCCGATCCCGCACTGACCGGGCAGCGCGCCCAGCAGACCGCCGGCCACCCCGCTCTTGGCGGGAATCCCGACACGGGTGAACCATTCGCCGGCCGAGTCGTACATACCGGCGGCGGCCATCACCGCCAGTGTTTCGCGCGCAACGGCCGGCGTGACAACCTGTGCACCGGTCTGCGGATGCACACCGCCGTTGACCAGAGCCGCACCCATCGTGGCGAGATCCCGCACGGTCACCTTGATCGAGCATTGTCGTGTGTAGCCTTCGACGACCTCGTGCGGGTCGTCGTCGATGATCCCGTAGTTGCGCAGCATATGCGCGATCGACAGGTTGCGGTCCGCGGTCGCCAGCTCGGAGGTGCAGACGCGTTCGTCCAGTTCGAGGGTGCGGTCGGCCAGCGTCGAGAAGAAACTCCGGGCCCGCTCGAACCGTTCCGCGACAGTCGCGTGGGGGCCGACCAGGAGCTGATGGGTGGCGATCGCGCCGGCATTGATCATCGGATTCTTGGGCCGTCGCGATTCGGCTTCCAGCGACAACTCGTTGAACGCCTCACCCGACGGTTCGACGCCGACCGCCGCGCGGACCGTAGCGAAGCCGCGATCGGTCAGGGCTGCCGCGTAGGCGAACGGTTTGGAGATGGACTGAATGGAGAATTCGATATCGGCGTCGCCGGCGGTATAGACCCGCCCGTCGACCGTGCACACCGCCATACCGAGCACATCCGGGTCCGCGGCGGCGAGTTCGGGTATGTAACCGGCGACCTCCCCGCCGGTGTCGTCGCGGACGGTGTCGAGCACTTCCTGCAGATAGTCGGCAATCGGCGAGTGCACGGTGTCCACCTTTCCGGGAAGTACGGCCACGGCGACCGGTCGGGATCCGACGGCTATCGGTATTCGGGATTGTCCCAACCGAAATGCGATCGACAGCGCGGTTCAGCCTACCGGCGAGGCAGCGGATACCGGTGCGGTGCGCCTCGTGGTGCGGTAGTCGGAACGGGGTCTCGATGCTGGTTGCCTGCTCGATCGAGTGTCGTGAGTTGATGGATGGCCAGCGAATTCATGATCATTTCCAGCGCACCGAGCCGCGGTCGGAGAGATCGACGGGTGACAGAGGAAAGGTGACCGGGAGCGAGAACAGGGCCCGGTGGAAGGGTCCGGGTCGCCACATCAGATCGGTGGATGCGACTGCGAGTCGCATGTCGGGCAACGCGTCCAAGAGCTGGTCGATCGCATCCTGGACGATCAAGTAGGCGATGGTCCGGGCCGGGCACGCGTGTCGTCCGGCGCTCCAGGCCAGGTGCGAGCGATTGCCGGTGGCGTCTCCGCCAACTGTTCCGGGGTCGGTGTTGGCGGCGGCGAGACTGATGAGTACGGGTTGGTGTGCCGGTAGCCAAGTATCGCCGATGAGTACCGGGGTCCGCGGGTAGGTGGTGCAGAAATTGGCCATCGGCGGGTCGTTGAACAGCACCTCGTCGAGTGCGTCGCGGGTGGAGAGGCTGCCGCTGATCAGCGGGCGTGCACGGCTACATGCCGACCTTTTTCGGTGCCGAGGCCGCTGCGGACCGCTTGGCCGAGTTACCCGTCTGGAAGCGGGCGCGAGTAGTGAAGGCGGTGCCGGACACAGCGCAACTCCCAGTCCGGGCCCGAGCCCTGGCTGAGGGCAAACTCGTCTACATGGCGGTGCCTGACCTGGCCGAGCCGCAGCCCTTTTACCTCTTGGATCCGAGGACACTGAGAGTGCCGTTTGCCGAGGCGGCGTCGAGCATGGTGGCCGCCTCCGTCGCCTGGTCTGGGAGGAGCTGCAGCAGGATCGAATCGCATCGATTCCCGTCTTGAATGCGAGACTCAAGCAACGATCGAATTCAGAACCGGATCCGTTGAACGTCGACGACCTGTTTCATCAACCGCTCCGAAATCCGGCGGAATGACGTGCACGCCTCCTCCGATTCCCGCTCCATGAGGGCTGAGATTCTTTACAGACGATGGAAGACTGATCGAGCGACTCGCGCTGGGAGCGAAAGTGAATGAAAATCGGCGGCCGGTAGTGCTTTCAGACGTGTTTGTCCCGGGTGAACTGCGACGATACCGAGTCCGACTCGTTCGCGGGGTGGCTGAGTATTGGTCACGTCCGCTGAAGTGGTGATGTGCTGTGGCGGTGAGATTCTCCGCGCTCGTTCAGCTCATCTCGTTCGATCGCCGCCGGTTCGCTGTCGCTGCGTTGGCGGTGTCGGCGCTCTCGGCGGCTACCGCATGCGATGCCGGTCCCGGTACCCCGGGCGCCGCCGCGCCGATAGGTACGACCACGCAAGTAGTGACGACTCAGCAGTTCGCCGATTTGGAAGCGGCACACGGCGCGCGGCTGGGGGTGTTCGTGCTCGACACCACCGACGGCCGCAGCGTTTCCTATCGTGACGGCGAGCGGTTCCCGATGGCTTCCACATTCAAAGGCCTCGCCTGCGGTGCCCTGCTGCGCGAGCACCCGCTGTCCTCGGGGTTCTTCGACCGAGTGATCCAGTATCCGCGCACCGATCTCGTCGCCAACTCGCCGGTGACCGAGCAGCATGTCGACACCGGGATGACGGTCGCCGCCCTGTGCGAGGCCGCCATCACGGTGTCCGACAACACGGCCGGCAATCAGATTCTGAAACTACTCGACGGACCCGCGGGCTTCACCGCGTTCCTCCGCACCCTCGGTGACAACACCTCGCGACTGGACCGCTGGGAAACCGAGCTGAACACCGCGATCCCCGGCGACGAACGTGACACCACCACTGCGGCGGCGCTGGCCGCCGATTATCGCGCACTCGTCGTCGGCGACAGCCTCGCGGAACCCGAACGCGCGCAATTGTCCGCGTGGCTCGTCGCCAGCGCGACCGGCGGTAATCGCATCCGAGCGGGGCTGCCCGCCGGCTGGACCGTCGGCAACAAGACCGGGTCCCCGGCCTACGGTTCCGCCCTCGACGTCGCCATAGCATGGCCGCCGGGACGGGCCCCGATCGTCCTCGCGGTACTCACCACCAAATCCGAGCAGGATGCCGAGCCCGACAATGCTCTTGTGGCCGCCGCCACCCGTGCCGCGGTGGAAGCGCTCGGGATCGGCCAGACCGGCTGACGCGGTCGCGGGCGGTCGGTGGGCTGGGAGGTGGTCACGTGGTGAGGGTGATCCCGGCGCCGGTTCGATCGCATCGCTGGACTTCGATCGCATCGCTGGACGGGGAACCGAGTCGTACCCTGGTGCACTACGGTGCTGCCCTTCTCCTGAGGGTCCATGGCATAGCCGGTCGATCGAAGGCGCGACGGGAGTGCGAAAAGTGAATGAAAATGAGGGATTCCGCGTGGAAAGTACCTGATCAGGAAGTGTGCTCCCCGCGCACGCGGGGATGAGTCCCAGACCGACCCTCTACATCCTCGCGCGGCGGTGTGGGCTCTCGGGTTCGCATCGGGCCGGGCCTTGCGGAGTGATCGAACTGTTCGCTGAGGACAGTGACGATTGTGGTCAGGCTGCGTATGGTCCGAAGCGCAGGACGGCGATGAAAAGTGCGAGAGTCCCGAGCACAAGAGGAGCGCCGACCGCGCTCTTTTCGCCTCGGCGGAGGTGGACCCACCCGGCACCACACATGAGTAGAGCAAGTCCGGTGGCGGACATAGGGGCCAACCACGGCTCGATCCCCAGTGCCATCGGCAGGATCAGTCCTATGGCGCCCAGGACCTCGAGAGTGCCGATGGCTTTGATCGCTCCTCCTGGCAGGTCTCCGGCCCACGCCATGCTGGCGCTGGTGCTCATGAGTTGCTGACGGTTGCGGGCCATCTTCATCGAGCCGGCGGCGAGGAAGGCGACCGAGAGGACGGCTTGCCCGATCCAGAGAACGGTGTTCATGGTCTTCCTTTGCTTATTTCTGGCCAATTGATGTCGATCAGGGATACCCAGCAGCCGTTGGCTTTCAGATAGCGCCGATGGTCCGAGATTTTTTTGTTTGGCACGAACTATCGCCGGGATCGATACCCCCGGCCGTGCGCAGACAATGAATTGGCGTTTCACAACTCATCCGTGCGTGACGAGGTTCAGGCCGGCAGTGGCGTGCGGCTTGGAACCGAGGGGCACGCCCTGTGCCGGCTTGCCCGTTGATGAGCCTTCAGAAACATTGTGCGGTTCAGCCGGAGAACGCCGAAGGCTTTTCGGCTCTATCGGCCGATGTCCGAGACGGCGGCGGGATGAGTCCCAGTGCACGATGGAATTGGGAGTGGTCGACGGCATGGGGGTCCGCGATTGCACCCACAATATGATCGGGTCGGATCAGAGCAAGGTACCGGTCGCGGTCGAAGAACCGGGTCAGTTCGGCCATATCACCGTTGAGGATCGGGATGTTCAATTGATCCGCGAGTTCGCGGGGAGTTTCATGTTCTTCACCTGCCCAGAGCAGTGCGCCGTGGTTGATTCGATCGAAGATGCGTTGTCCGAAGGAGTCGATTGTGTTGGGGAGGCGTTGTCCGATTCGGGATCGGGATCTCCGTAGGATCGGTGACTCCAAGTAGGGGACGTCGATCATCGCGAACCGTTTTGTGATGGCCCCTGAGGCATGCGCGAAGTCGAAGAGTTTATCGAGCGTTCTGACTATCGTGATCCGCCGGTGCGGGCGTGCCGCCTGGAACCGTTCAGCGACATCGGTGGCCGGGAGAACTCTACGTCGTATGAGCGACCGGCGCTCCTCTGCGTAGGAGTCGAGCAACGCGTCGCTGTCGACGACGTGGGTGAGGACGCAGCGTGCGAGTTTCCAAGCGAGATTGTGGGCGTCCTGTACGCCGGAGTTCATACCCTGGCCGCCTGCGGGGCTGTTGAGATGGGCCGCGTCACCAACCAAAAGTATGTTGCCGCTGCGGTATCGCGTTGCGCAGCGTTCGTGCTTGCGATATGTACTCTGCCAGATAATCTCTTCGGGCGGCCCACCGAAGAGTTCGGAGGTCAGCTCGACGATATGGGTCTCGAGTGCGGCGGCGTCGAGGTTCGGATCGACGGCCTGTTCGATGATCCGCCATACCCGGTTGCCGAATCGGATGCCTACGACGATTCCACGTCGATCGAGGAGAACGGGCCATTCGCCGGCAGGGTCGTGTTCGGGTGCGACACGCACATCGATCAGGCGCGCTTGGGTGGGGTAGGTTTTGCCCTTCAGTTCGATCCCCAATTGTCGGCGGACCGTACTGTGTGCGCCGTCTGCACCGACAAGATACGTTGCGGTTCCGTCTGTCTCGATGCCGTGCTCGTCACGAGCCCGGTACCGGATTCCGCCGTCGTCGAGTTGCGTGAAACCGACGAGTTCGGTGGAGAATCGGATGTCGACCGATCCTGTCCCACGGACCGCGTCGAGCAAGATTCGTTCGGTCTCGTTCTGCGGAAGAGCGAGGGCGTATGCCGTCGCACTGATGTCATTGAGCTTGGTGAAGTTGACGTGGAGGATGTTCTGCTCGCTGGTCGGCTCCCGTAGCCGGGCGTGTGGCACGACGTTCCCAGCTGCGATGAACCGGTCCAGCACGCCCCACTGGTCGAATATCTCGAGGGTCCGGGCCAGGATCAGTGTGGCCCGAGAGTGCGGGTCGAGCTTCTCCTTCTTCTCGAGGACGGTGCAGTGCACGCCGGCTCGTGCCAGACCCAATGCGAGTGAGAGTCCAACAGGGCCTGCGCCGGAGATGACGACCGGCGTGTCAAGTGCTCGCTGGGCCGTGCTTGCGTTCATTGAATGTGCCACCTTGTCTTCGATTGTGCTGAGCGGCTGTCCGATCACGAGTGAGTCCGGGGAGGGCTGGATTCGACTCTCGCGACCCTGTCGGGAGTTGCGCGGCCATGAGCCGTAGGCCTATGGATCGCTTCGGCGCAGCAGTCGGGAATCAGTTGAGTTGCCGATTCCTGAAGTGTTCGCGGTCGGGTCACGTCGAGCGCGGTTGCGCCGACGCGCCTGGTGTGCCGATGCCCGCCGGATCGGCTGCCTCTGTAGGTCGTCCTCCAAACAGAATGATTGTTCTCTTTTAGATTAACAGCTACCTTTGGGACCCGCAAACAGAACAGTTCATATTGTTTGGAGGAAGTGACGATGCCGCCTGTGTCAGACCGCTACCGGGAAGCGCGCCGCCGCGAGGTACTCCAGGCGGCCCGGCGCTGCTTCGCGCGTGAGGGTTTCGCCGGTACGTCGATGTCCGATGTGTTCGCTGAGTCCGGCATGTCCGCGGGGGCGGTGTACGGCTACTTCACCGGCAAGGACGAACTCGTCTCTGCGATCATCGACCAAGTGGTTGAGGAGATTTCGAACATCCTGGTACAGGTGACACGCGAACGTCCGCCTGAGCCACTGCCCCTCGTGTTGGGCAAGTTCCTTCAGGCCCTGCAGTCGTCGCTGACAGCTGACCTTCCTGGATTGGCAGTGCAGGTCTGGGCGGAAGCTCAGCGCAACGAAACGTTGCGTGCGCGGCTAGCCGATGATCACCGACGTATCCGGCATGACTTCGACCGATTGCTCGAGCACTACGCCACGCAGGGTGCAATCTCGCCTGCGGCGCCGATCCGGGAGATAGCAGCGATCCTCGCTGCGGTCGGCCCTGCATTTCTCGCCCAGAGTGCCATCCTCGACGATATCGACGCGGCCGGTCTTGCAGCGGGAATCGAAGGTCTCCTGGCCGCCCGCCTTGGTGATGGGTGATCTCGAGTGGTCTCGAATCCTGACCTCGGCAATGAGACGGGCGGACGGTGTGCCCTTACCTACTTGTCTGCGGCCCCCGTATCGTCGACCGGTTACTGCGCGATCTAGAGCTTCTATCGCAGGTCGGCAGGTTTTCGGCCGGTTCTCGCCGATCGCCGGATCGGGCTGTCGTTCGCCGCGGGGGCACTCGCTGAAAACGGTCCGACAACAGGTGTATCGGTATGGGTGTCAACGGAATCCCCGAGTGCTCCCCGCGCACGCGGGGATGAGCTATGCCCGGTCACGCGTTCCGAGCTCGCACCGTTTCGAAGAGGTTCAGCTTGTAGGTCTCCACCGGCGCCGGAAGAATCGCGCGCAGAAGTCTCATTCCCACGCGGTAGCGCATCGGCCACTGCTGTGCGACAGTCGGCTGAGGCGAGGCGTAGGTCCAGGATTCCACCAGGTGCAGGCCGCGGTCCTCGAGCGAATTCGGGTCTTCACAGATCCATTTCATCCGGGCAACTCGTCGAAAATGGAGGCCCGCAGCACCGCGCCGGACAGCGACGGGCCGCGGAACTCGGAGAAGTCGTAGTCGATCGCCGCGACCAGTTCGATGGCCTCGGTGTCGCAGGATGCTGTCCCGGCGTCCTGCGCGCGACCGTACAGGGGAATCAAGAGGGGCTCCTGAACCTCACCGAGCGATACCCGTCTCACCCACCCGCTCACGGTAGCCCGGTTCCGGCGAAAACGGTGGGCTACGTCCGGCGGGTGGGTGACGCCATGATTCAGCTGGTGGAAGCGGTGGCGAACGGTGTTCCGGTCGCCGCGGTGGGGCGCTCGATCGGGCGGCGCCACAGCCCCTTCTTCTCCAGGATCGGCAGGACGCCCTCGCCGAACCAGTACGCCTCCTCGACGTGCGGGTAGCCGGAGAGGATGAAGTGCTTGATACCGAGCCGCGAGTATTCGACCAGCCGTTCGGCGACCTCTTCGTGCGAACCGACGAGCGCGGTCCCCGCCCCGCCGCGGACCAGGCCCACGCCCGCCCACAGGTTGGGTGCGATCTCCAGGCGGTCGGTGCGGCCGCCGTGCAGTTCGAGCATGCGCCGCTGGCCCTCGGATTCGCTCTGCGCCAGATTGGATTGCACCCGTGCGATATCCGCCGGATCGATGCCCTGGAGCAGCCGGTCGGCTTCGGCCCAGGCGGCTTCGGAGGTATCGCGGGTGATGACGTGCAGGCGGATGCCGTAGTCCAGGATGCGGCCGCGTTCGGCGGCCAGGCCGCGGATCCACTCCAGTTTCTTGCCGACCGCGACCAGCGGTTCGCCCCAGGTGAGGTAGGTGTCGGCGTAATTCGCGGCGACCGGGCCGGCGGCGGCGGAGGAGCCACCGAAGAAGACCGGCGGCACCGGGTCCGGGTGGTTGTTGAGCAGTGCGTTGCGCACTTGGAGGTGTTTGCCCTCGAAGCTGATCGGTTCCCGCGATTCCCACAGTTCGCGCACGATGTGCAGGAATTCGCCGGTGCGCTCGTAGCGCTGCTCCTTGTCCAGGAAATCGCCGAACGCCTGCTGTTCGTGCGGTTCGCCACCGGTGACCACGTTCAGCAGAAGCCGGCCTCGCGAATGCCGCTGGTAGGTGCCGGCCATCTGGGCGGCCAGGGTCGGGCTCACCAGTCCGGGGCGGAAGGCCACCAGGAACTTCAGGGTTTCGGTGGTCTCCACCAGCATGGCGGTGGCCAGCCAGGCGTCCTCGCACCAGGCCCCGGTCGGGGTGAGTACCGCCTCGAATCCGTTCTCCTCGGCCGCGCCCGCGATCTGGTTCAGGTAGCGCAGGGAGGCGGGACGGTCGCCGGACATCGACGTACCGTGACCACCGGCCATCAGGCCGCGCGAATCGCCGTAGGTGGGTAGGAACCAGTGGAACGACAGACTCACCGAAATTCTCCTTCGAGGGGCTCTGGAACGGATAGTGCGGTGGCCGAGCTCCTCGCCGGGCCGATCTGTGATCCTGACCGGTTCCGCGCGCCTTGTCACCGGTTGGAATCGGCGGGATTTTTTGCCCGCCGATGTTGCGATCTGGCTGCGTGTAACCGGTGAGCGGGCTCGCGGCGTCGGTGATCGTGGGGTGATGACTTCCACCGCACAACCTGTCTCCGATACCGATCTGGACGCGGTGTTCGCGCCGATCTACGCCGATATCGCGGTCGGCGCCGTCGAACGCGAGGTCGACCGCCGGCTCGCCCACGACGAAGTACGCCGATTGCGCGCGGCGCGGTTCGGCGCGCTGCGGGTGCCCGTCGAATACGGCGGGTACGGCGCGAGTGTGCGGCAGCTGTTCCGGCAGCTGATCGAACTGGCCGCCGCCGAATCGAATCTGCCGCAGGCGCTGCGTGTGCATTTCGTGTTCGTGGAGGATCAGCTCCTCGCCGAGGCGGGACCCGCGCGCGAACAGTGGCTGCGCAAGATCTCCGAGGGGACGCTCGTCGGCAATGCGATCACCGAACCCGGGGTCGGGGCGGTGGGCCGGTACCAGACCCGGCTGACGCAGGCCGAGGACGGCTGGGTGCTCGACGGGACGAAGTACTACAGCACCGGATCGCTCTACGCCGACCACATCCTGGTGGCCGCCGACCGGGACGGCGAGCGGGTCAGTGTGCTGGTGGACGCCGACGCCGAGGGAGTGCGCCAGCACGACGACTGGGACGGTTTCGGTCAGCGGCTGACCGCCAGCGGCACCACCGAATTCACCGGGGTAGCGGTCCCGCAGGACCGGATCCTCGGTCCCGGCTACGGTGATGCGGGCGCGACCTATTCGACCTCCTACCTGCAGCTTTTCCAGCTCGCGGTATTGGCCGGAATCGCGCAGCGCGCCGAACGCGATACCCGCGAGTGGGTGGCCGCGCGCCGCCGCGGCTACACCCACTCCGCGGCCGATCTGCCCCGCCACGATCCGCTGGTGCAGCAGGTGATCGGCCGGTTGTCGGCCGCGTCGTTCGGTGCCCGCGCCAGCGTGCTGGCCGTCGCCGATGTGCTCGACGAGGTACTCGCCGCCGGGGCCACCGAGGAACAGGGCCTGATCGAGGCCGAACTGGCCGCGGCGCAGGCCCAACTCGGTGTGATCGATACTGTCCTGGCCGCCACGACCCAGCTGTTCGAGGTGGGTGGGGCGTCCATCACCTCGGAGGGGCTGCGGCTGGACCGGCACTGGCGCAACGCGCGCACCATCTCGGTGCACAACCCGGCCATCCAGAAAGCGCGGGCCATCGGTGACCACCTGCTGAACGGTACCCAGCTGCCGTTCGCCTGGAGCGCGGGGGAGCGCAAGCCCGCGGACGAGGCGCGCTGATGACCCGGCGGATCCGGTTCAACGCCTTCGATATGAACTGTGTCGCCCACCAGTCTCCGGGACTGTGGCGGCATCCCGACGACCGGTCGCACCGGTACAAGGAGCTGGGCTACTGGACCGAGCTGGCTACGCTGCTGGAACGCGGCCGGTTCGACGGGCTCTTCATCGCCGATGTACTCGGTACCTACGACGTCTACGGCGGCGACGACCGGGCCGCCCTGCGCCAGGGCGCGCAGATCCCGGTGGCCGACCCGCTGTTGCTGGTGTCGGCCATGGCGGCGGTGACCGAGCATCTCGGGTTCGGGATCACCACCGGAACAGGTTTCGAGCATCCGTATCCGTTCGCCCGGCGGTTGTCGACGCTGGATCACCTGACCGGTGGCCGGGTCGGCTGGAACGTCGTCACCGGCTACCTGCCCTCGGCGGCAAGGAATTTCGGCGCGGACGATCAACTCGACCACGACGACCGCTACGACCAGGCCGACGAGTACCTGGAAGTGCTCTACAAACTGTGGGAAGGCTCGTGGGAGGACGACGCGGTCGTCCGTGACCCGGTGCGCAATATCTACGTGGACCCCGCCAAGGTGCACCATATCGGCCACAGCGGAAAGCATTACACGGTTCCGGGTGTACACCTGTCCGAGCCGTCGCCGCAGCGCACACCGGTGATCTTCCAGGCGGGCGCCTCGCCGCGCGGGGTGCGGTTCGCCGCCGAGAACGCCGAGGCGATCTTCGTCGCCGCGCCGTCGAAACGAGTGCTCACCCAGACGGTGTCCGGTATCCGTGACGCGCTCGCGGCAGCCGGCCGCGACCGATATGCCGCGCGGATCTATGCCCTGGCCACCATCGTCACCGATGCCACCGACGAGGACGCCCGCCACAAACACGAGGAGTACCTGTCCTACGCCAGCGTCGAGGGCGGGCTGGTGTTCATGTCGGGCTGGATGGGAATCGATCTGTCCCGCTACGACCTCGACGACCCGATCGGTGAGGTCCAGAGCAATGCGATCCGCTCGGCGGTGGCCGCGTTCCAGGAATTCGACGACGACGGCCGGGAATGGACGGTCCGCGATATCGGGCGGTGGGCCGGGATCGGCGGGATCGGTCCGGTATTCGTGGGTTCCGGTGAGACGGTGGCCGACCGGCTGCAGGAATGGGCGCAGGACACCGATGTGGACGGGTTCAATCTCGCCTACGCGATCACGCCGGGGACCTTCGAGGATATCGTCGAGTATGTGATCCCCGTGCTCACCGCACGCGGTGCCTATTCCACGGAGTACGTGCCGGGGACTCTGCGCAACGCGTTGTTCGAGCGCGGCGACCGGTTGCCGCCGGAACATCGCGGCGCGCGCTACCGCGTGGGCGGCTCCGGGTCCACGGTGCTACCGGACGAGGTATCACGCAATATCTCCGGGGAACTGGTCACCTGACGAATCACCACACCGGGCCGGTGGCGCGGAACTCCGCCACGGATATCTCGCGCAGCGCGTTCGCGGTGGCGAGGGTTTCGAGCAGCGCGGTGAAACCGGACTCGGCGACACCGTCCACGACGAAGATGGTGGTGTTCATGTCGGGAGTTGTACGAAAGATGTCGCTTCCGACACTCCTGTCCGGAGCGGATCGGCCATAGGCTCACGCGATGGAGGTACCTCACCGGTCCGACCGGTCGGTTGTCTCCCACGTCGACGTCCAGCACAACACCCTTTCCGGAGTGCATATGCCCGTCCTCGCTACATACGGCCCCCACCACATCCGCCTGACGGTGACCGATATAGACCGGTCCCGCGATTTCTACCGTGACGTCCTGGGATTCGAGATCGTCGCGCAATCGCCGGGCCGCCCGGACGACCCGGAGGTCCGCACCGATCCGTTCCGGCTCTACGGAGGATGCGTTTTCCGGGCCGGAGCGATGCTGCTGGGCTTGCGCCCGGTCGCCCCGGCCGGTGACTCGTTCGACTCGGAACGGGTCGGTCTGGACCACCTGAGCTTCTCGGTGGATTCGAAGCAGGATCTGTTCACCGCCGCCGAACGCTTGGGAGCAGCGGGTATCGGTCACGGCGAGGTCATCGAGATGGACCAGTTCGGCATCGCGATCCTGTCGTTCGACGACCCGGACGGGATCCACCTCGAACTCACGGCTCCGCTGTGATGCCGGCGCTGCGTGGTCCCCGGGCGGTGGCGATAGGCGGTTGCGACCGGCACGCGGCCGGCGCGTCCGTACCGACCCGAACCGCCCTCCGCGATCCGTGGAACTATCTGTCCGGTGCCGAGCGCGCGGTCGCCGTCCTCGCCGCCGCCGGATGGACCAATGTCGCCATCGCGGCCCGCCGGGGTACCTCGGTGCGTACCACCGAAGCGCAATTGGCGGCAGTACTGCGCAAACTCGTGATCGCCTCGCGGCGTGAGATCGTCGGTCTCGTCCCCGCCGAGCTCCTCGCCCAGGTGCGGCGGGAGGCCGGGCGCAGAGCGCCCCGGCGGACGCGGCACCACCGCGCCCGGACCTGAGGCCGGCCGGGCCCGTCGCGTTCAACCGCTACGGGCCCTCAGATTCGTGCCAGCGACTCCAGGAAGACCTCGGCGATCGATTCGAGCCCGAGACGGTCGGTCTCGTCGAACCGGCCGGGGCGCGGACTGTCGAGATCGAGGACGCCGAGCAGTTCACTGTCGTGGACCAGCGGTATCACGATCTCCGAACGACTGTCGGCGTCGCAGGCGATATGCCCGGGGAAAGCGTGGACATCCGGAACCAGCTGGGTCCGGCGGGTACGCGCGGCGGTGCCGCACACACCCGCGCCGAGTGCGATCCGTACGCAGGCCGGCCTGCCCTGGAAGGGGCCGACGACGAGTTCCCGGCCGTCGTAGAAGTAGAAACCGGCCCAGTTGACCTCCGCGAGACTGTGGTACACCAGGGAGCTCAGATTGGCGGCGTTCGCGGTCCGGTCGGATTCGCCGGCGAGCAGAGCGGCCGCCTGGGCGGTGAGTCGGCGGTAGCCTTCGGCGCGGTCGCCGGTCAGCGGGACGAGGTCGAACGTCATGTACGGATGGTAGAGCGGACGGCCCGGTCCCGGTTCGGCGGAAAATGTCGATGGTGCCACGAAAACAGCTGCGGTGCGGTGCTGTTGGGCATCAACTCGCGGTGAGTGTAAAGGTGCAGCCCGGCGCCTCGGATCGTGACCATGGCGCTATGACAACTCAGCACACTTCCCACCGTAAGGCCGCCGTGATCGGTGCGGGGCAGACCGGCGTCACCGCGGCGCTCGGCCTGCTCGACGCCGGGTTCACCGTCACCGTCTACAGCGACAAGGACCAGCGCGATCTGCGTGACAAGGTGCCTGCCACCGGTACCGCGCTCATCTTCGGTGAGGCCCAGGCCGCCGAAGAAGCGCTCGGCCTGCCTACCTATCTCGACCGCGCACCGCTGCACAGCGGTCTCACCGTCCGCGTAGCCGGTGGCGGCGAGGAATTGATCGACTTCGACGGCGCCTTCGACGGTTTCCACGGTCTCGCCGTCGATACCCGGCTCAAGGCCGACGAACGGCTCACCACTTTTCTCGAGCGCGGCGGCCGGTTCGTCGTGGATTCGGTGACGCCCGATCTGCTCGACCCGATCGCCGCCGACAACGACCTCACCCTGGTCGCCACCGGCCGCGGCGGTCTCTCGCAACTGTTCGCTATCGATGAGACGCGCACCGTCTACGACGCACCGCAGCGCAGTCTGCTGACCGTCACCGTCACGGGTCTGCCGCACGACGAGTCGGTGTTCGCCCATCGCAGCCCGGCCGGCGGCGGCCGCAGCGGTTTCTCCATCGTCGCCGAGGAAGGTGAAGCCTGGTGGGGACCGTATCTGCACAAGGACGCGGGGCCGACCTGGGCGTTTCTCGGCTGGGCGCGGCCGGGCGGTGAATGGGAGAAGCGGTTCGCGGCCGCCGATTCGGCGGAATCGGCGCACCGGATCGTGACCGAGCTCTACCGCGACTATCTCGACTGGGATCTGCCGGAGGTGCTCGCCACGAAGGTGATCGCCGAGGATCCGCATTCCTGGCTCAGGGGCGCCGTTCGGCCGTTGTTCCGGCGTGGTGTCGGGCACACCACGAGTGGTCACCCGGTAGCGGCACTCGGGGATACCGCCGTGGCCTACGACCCGATCGCCGGGCAGGGCGCGCAGAGCGGGCTGGTTCAGGCGCAGCGCCTGGTCGCCGCGGCCGCGGCGCACGAGGGCGCGTTCGACGACGCCTGGATCACCACGCAGTACGAGTCGTTCCTGGACGCTCGGGCCGAGGACGCCGCCAAGGTCACCAGGCTGTTCCTCAGCGACCCCGAATTCGCCGAGATCGGCGGCCAGTTCTTCAGTGCGGCGGCGGCCGATCCGCGGTTCGCTTCGGCGCTCGTGGGCACACTGCACCGCCCGCAGGCGGCACGTTCGGTGAACTCGGTGGCGGATGCGCACGAACTCATCGCGCAGGTCACCGGGGAGGATGCGGCCACAGTGCTGGGCCGCTTCCAGCCCGCCGGGCGTTTCAGCAGGTCGCAGTACAACGGAGCCGCCACGACCACCGCCTGACCGGCGCCGGAGACCCCGGGGACTCGGCGGCCTGTCGGCCGCCGGGGCACCGGCCGCGAGCCCGAGTACCGGACACGGGTCGCCGGTACTCGGGTGCGGTTCGCGGGCCCGGCGGGCCGATATCCGCGGGCGGATGGCGCCGCCCGCACCGCGGGCCCCTACGGGATGCGATCCCGCAGATTCAAAACCTCGTACCACCAGCACCTCGCTGGTGAACTGGTCTCGCGCCGGGTACAAGGGTTGTCGTGCCCGGCGTCCGAACGACGAACGCCCACGGTGAGCAGCGGGAACAGTGATGCGATACTGCGATACTGCGATACTGCGATACCTCCGCCTTCGCTGCGGCCTCCGCGGACCGTATGTACCGGCATCAGGGAGGCTCGATGATGCGATACCTCCGCCTTCGCTGCGGTCTCCGCGGGCCGTATCCAGCAGCTCGAGGAGGCCGATGATGCGATACCTCTGCTTTCGCTGTGGCCTCCGCGACCGCATGTTCCACAATTAGGGAGGCTCGATGAGTACTGAGAAGACCACCGACCAGATCCGGTTCGCATACTGGGTGCCCAATGTGAGCGGCGGTCTGGTGACCAGCGAGATCGAACAGCGCACCGGCTGGGATTTCGAGTACAACAAGAAGCTCGCGCAGACCGCCGAACGTAACGGGTTCGACTACGCGCTCTCCCAGGTCCGCTACACCGCGTCCTATGGTGCCGAGTTCCAGCACGAATCCACGTCGTTCAGCCTGGCGCTGCTCGGCGCCACCGAACGGCTGAAGGTGATCGCCGCTGTCCATCCGGGTCTGTGGCATCCCGCCGTGCTCGCCAAGTTCGGCGCCACCGCCGACCATCTGTCCGGCGGCCGGTTCGCCATCAACGTGGTCTCCGGCTGGTTCGCCGGGGAGTTCACCGCGCTCGGTGAGCCGTGGCTCGAACACGACGAGCGGTACCGGCGCAGCGCGGAGTTCCTCGAGGTGATCCGCAAGATCTGGACCGAGGACGAAGTGAATTACGGCGGCGATTTCTACCGTATCCGCGATTTCACCCTCAAGCCCAAACCGCTGAACACCCCGGAACGCCCGAATCCCGAACTGTTCCAGGGCGGTAACTCCAGCGCGGCCCGCCGCAACGGCGGACGCTACGCCGACTGGTATTTCTCCAACGGCAAAGATTTCGACGGCGTCACCGAACAACTCGACGATCTACGCGCGGTGGCCCGTGCTCACGACCGCGAAGTGAATTTCGGGCTCAACGGCTTCATCATCGCCCGGGATACCGAGCGCGAAGCCCGCGACACCCTGCGCGAGATCATCGAGAAGGCGAACAAGCCCGCGGTCGAGGGTTTCCGGGACGCGGTGCAGCAGGCCGGTGCCTCGACCCGCGACGGTAAAGGGATGTGGGCGGACTCGAGTTTCGAGGATCTGGTTCAGTACAACGACGGTTTCCGGACACAGTTGATCGGCACGCCCGAGCAGGTCGCCGAGCGGATCGTCGCCTACCGCGAACTCGGCGTGGACCTGATCCTGGGCGGTTTCCTGCACTTCCAGGAGGAGATCGAGTACTTCGGCGCCAAGGTGCTGCCGCTGGTGCGCGAACTGGAGGCGGCGCGGCGTCCCGCCGCGGTGGGGCGATGACCGCCGTCGGGGCCGCGCGCATCGCCTCGGCGCAGCAGGCCCGCACGGTCGCCGCGGAACTCGCGGCGGAATTCGCGGTGGACGCCGCCCACCGCGACCGGGAGCGCGCGCTGCCCTTCGCCGAGGTGCGCAAACTGGCGGCCAGTGGTCTGCTGGCCGTGACGGTGCCGGCGATCCACGGTGGGGCCGAGCTACCACCCAGTGCGGTCGCCGAGGTGGTGCGGCTGCTGGCGATCGCCGATCCGAATATCGCGCAGATCCCGCACAGCCACTTCGTCTACGTGAACCTGCTGAAACTGGCCGGTTCCACCGAACAGCAGCGCCGCTATCTGACCGGTGTACTGGACGGCGCGCAGATCGCGAACGCGCAGTCCGAGCGCGGCGGCGCGACGGTCGCCGATATCGCCACCACGGTCCGGCCACTCGCGGGCGGGCAGCAGTTCCGGATCGACGGGGTCAAGTACTACTGCACCGGTTCACTGTTCGCCGACGTCCTGGCCGTACTCACGAAACTGGACGACCCCGGCGGCGTATCCGGGCTTCCGTCCGGCCAGTACGTCGCGTTCCTCCCGGCCGATACACCGGGGGTCCGGATCGTGGACGACTGGAACGGGTTCGGTCAGCGCACCACCGGTAGTGGGACGGTGTCGTTCGACAGCGTCGTGGTCGAGCGCGATCAGCTCGTCGCCCGCTCCGCCGCCGTGGACGAGCCCACCGCCTACGGTGCCTCCGCGCAACTGCTGCACGCCGCGATAGACGCCGGAATCGCCCGCGGCGCGCTCACCACCGCCGCCGGATTCGCCCGGAACAAGAGCCGGCCGTGGTTCGAGGCGCAGGTGCACCGGGCGATCGACGATCCGCTGCTCATCCAGCGTTTCGGCGAACTGGCCGTGACCGTATCGGCGGCCGAGGCCACGCTGGCGGTCGCCGGCGCGGCAGTGGACGCCGCACTCGGCGCTCCGGATCAGGTGGCCGACGCCTCGATCGCCGTCGCCACCGCCAAGATACTGGCCGATCGGGCCGCGACCGAGGTGTCCAGCGCACTGTTCGAGGTCAGCGGGACGCGTAGTGCGGCCGACGATCTCAACCTGCACCACTTCTGGCGCAATGCCCGGACCCACACCCTGCACGACCCGGTCCGGTGGAAATACCAGCACATCGGCCGAACCCTGCTGCACGGCAGTCCACCGCCATTGCACGGCGTGATCTGACCCGGACGACGGCCGGCCCGGCGGGCTGTGCCGATCGGTCAGCGGGACGCCGTCGCACCCTCCGGATGTACCGGATGTCTCCCCTCGGCGAATTCCTCGACGATCTTCGCGCAGAACGCGGGCAGGTCGCGGGGGTTGCGGCTGGACACCAGCCCGCGGTCGTTCACCACTTCCTCG
The DNA here is from genome assembly GCF_014645735.1 of Nocardia jinanensis. Taxonomy (GTDB): domain Bacteria; phylum Actinomycetota; class Actinomycetes; order Mycobacteriales; family Mycobacteriaceae; genus Nocardia; species Nocardia jinanensis. Next base: position 89,942 of record NZ_BMMH01000014.1, read on the forward strand.
TCGACGACGGTGCCACCGGCGTTGCGGATATCGGTTCGCACGCTGGGGTAGGAGGTAAGGGTGCGGCCGCGTACCACGTCCGCTTCCACCAGGGTCCACGGGCCGTGGCAGATCACGCCGACCGGTTTACCGGTGGCGAAGAAGTCCCGGACGAAGGCCACGGCCGATTCGTCCTGGCGAAGTTTGTCCGGGTTCGTGGTGCCGCCCGGTAACAACAGGGCATCGAATTCGCCGGGGCTGCATTCGCCGACGACCCGGTCCACCGCGAAGGTGTCACCTTTCTCCACATCGTGGTTCATGGCCTGGATACGGCCGGGCCGCAGCGAGACCAGCGCGGTGCTCGCACCGGCGTCTTCGACGGCCGACCGGGGCTGGACGAGTTCTGCCTGCTCCACGCCGTCGGTCGCGAGAACCGCGATTCGCCGTCCGGTCAGGTTGTGCTGCTGCGCCATATCGTGCTCCTTCCGTCGCGGATTCGGTCTGCCTGGCGGCCTACCCGTGCTCATGGCGGCGAAACCTGGGTCCGGCGGCGCGCAGTGGTGTCGCGCACAGCCGGTCCGGTCGCTGATTCGACCGCGGATGTCCGGGTAGTCGCCCGGTGTCCGGCGAACGAGAAGAAAGGCATTCGACGATGAACGTCCCTATCAAGAGCACCCTCGACCCGGAGCAGCAGCACATCACCGGCGAGGCGTTACGTGCCACGGTCATCGACCTCATCGATCTGTCGCTGATCGCCAAACAGGCCCACTGGAATGTCCTCGGCCGTAATTTCCGCTCTGTCCATCTCGCCTTGGACGAGCTGGTGACCGCGGCCCGTGAGTTCACCGACGACGCCGCCGAACGCGCGACCTCCATCGGTGTCAGCCCGGACGGCCGTGCCGCCACCGTCGCCAAGGAGGCCGCCGGTCTGGCGTTTCCCGACGGCTGGCAGCAGGACACCGATGTCATCGAGGCCATCGTCAAGAACCTCAGCACGGTTATCGTCCGCCTGCGGGAGCGCATCGAGGTCACCGAGAAGGCGGATCCGGTGAGCCAGGATCTGCTCATCACGATCGCGGCCCGACTCGAACAGTTGCACTGGATGTGGCAGGCTCAGCTCTCCTCCGCCTGATCACGTCGTCCCGCGCTCGCGCGGCTCGGCGGGCACAGCGCCGAGTCGAGTCGACCACACATGTCGGCAGCGCTGCGATCGGGCCGGGGTACGAGGAGGTGTGAGAGTGGTTCGGATTTCCGGATCGCCTTATGGGCTGAGTGCGGGCCCGGACGGCGCCCTGTGGTTCACCATGGCGACCGAGGGCGCCGTCGGCAGGTATCTGGACGGCGAGGTCCGGACCTTCGCACTCGAACCCTCCGCGGGACAGCCGACGGTGATCGTGCCGGGACCCGACCGGGCCATGTGGTTCACCGAGTTCCGCGGGGACCGGATCGGCCGCATCGCTGGGGAAGGCGATGCGACCTGGTTCCCGGCACGATCTCCGTACGGCATCACCGCGGGCCCGGACGGCGCTGTGTGGTTCACCGAGCTCCAGGCCGACAGAATCGGCCGGCTGACCGTGGACGGTGAGTTGACCCGGTTCGACGCGGCGGGCATGCCGTCGATGATCACCACCGGGTCCGACGGCGCGCTCTGGTACACGCTCAATCAGGGCAATGCGATAGGCCGGATCGACCCGGCCGACGGCACCACGGCCGTATACCCGTTACCGACCGGACATGCGATGCCGGTCGGTATCACCGCGGGCCCCGATGACGCGCTGTGGTTCGTGGAGATCGGTGCGGGGCAGGTCGGGCGGATCGGGGTCGACGGCACGATCACCGAGTTCCCGCTACCCGACCGCGAATCCAAGCCACACGCCATCGTCACGGGCCCGGATGGTGCCCTCTGGTTCACCGAATGGGCGACGACCCGGCTCGGCCGGATAACCACCGAGGGCACGATCACCGAAACCGATCTGCCCGGATCCGAACCACACGGGGTCACGGTCGGACCGGACGGTGCGCTGTGGGTGGCTATGGAATCGGGCAGCCTGGAACGCATCGCGGTCTGAGTTCCGCGGCGTGACACCGCCGGATCCGCGGGGCCGCTGGGTATGCTGCCGAATATGGCACGGATCTGGTCGGTGGTCGCACATGGGGTGAACCTCGTTCAGCTCACGTGGGTCGCCGTGCTGGCCCTCGCCATGACCGTATCGCTGTTGAGCGACGGTCCCACCGCCGTTGTCGGCGCCGCGGTCGCGGTCGCCGTGCTGCTCGGCCTCGCCGACCATGGTCTGCGCCCCGGGCTCCACGGCCCGGCCGAGCCCGCCACCGGCCCCTCCCGCGATGAGCGGCGACTACGCGGCGCGTTCCGCAGGCAGAGCGCGCCCGATACTCCCGGTCGTCCCCGCCTGCCCCGAGCACCCGGACAGGTTCCGGCCGCCGCGTAACGCTTCAGCGTTACGTCGGCCCAGTCGGCCTGTCCTTCGGCGCCGCCCCGCAGTGGGAGCGGTGCCCGATCCGCACCCGCCGCGGACTTCCGCGCGGTGCAGCGAAGAGGTGCTCTCGTGCTCGATTTCATCTATTACCCCGTATCCGCGATTCTCTGGTTGTGGCATACGGTTTTCGGGGCCGTACTGGGTCCCGGCAGCGGCTTCGCCTGGGCGTTGTCCGTGGTGTTCCTGGTTTTCACCATCCGCCTGCTCCTGCTGAAACCCGCGATCGAACAGATCCGCACCGCCCGCCGGATGCAGGAACTGCGGCCACAGCTGGACAAGCTGCGCAAGGAGCACGCCGGTGATCGCGGCGCACAGGCGGCGGCGATGCAGAAATTGCAGCAGGAACACGGTTTCAACCCGCTGATGGGCTGCCTGCCCGCGCTGGTGCAGCTGCCGGTGTTCCTGGGTCTCTATCACGTACTGCAATCGTTCGACCGCACCGGAACGGGGTTCGGCAAGCTCGGTATGACCCCGGAGGCCAACGCCGCCACCCCCAACTATTTCTTCGACGTCGCCGATGTCCAGTCCTTTCTCGGTGCCCGGCTCTTCGGCACGCCGATCTCCGCGGCGATCGCCAGCCCCGACAGTGCCCTGGAGTCCTTCGCCGCGCACGGGTCCGTACCGACGATGGCCGGTATCGCGATCGTGGCGGTCCCGCTGATGGTGGTGGCGAGCCTGGCCACTCATCTCAACGCGCGTGCGTCGGTAGCACGGCAGGATCCGGCGGCGGCCGCGAACCCGCAGATGGCGCTCATGAACACGCTGATGCTGTGGGTGTTCCCGCTCGGTGCGCTGCTGGGTGGCCCGCTACTGATGATCGCGATCCTCCTCTATTGGGTGGCGAACAACCTGTGGACCTACGGACAGCAGCATCTGGTGTTCGCCCGGATGGACCGAGAAGCGCAAAAGGAATCGGAAGCCGTCGAATCGTCGGAGGCGAATGCGCCACAGCCGGGTGCGCGACCGGCTTCCCGGCCGAAATCCGGGCGTCGCCGGGGCCGCGCCCGCTGAACCGGCTCAGCGGCGGTGACCCACCGCCGGCAGGATCGCCTGGTCGACGATATCGGTGAGGGTCTGCTCGCCGGGTAGCGCGCCGGAGTCCAAGGAGCACTTCAGGACGAGCGCCTCGCCGATATCGAGGACCACGGGTGTGAGCAGTGCGGGGTCGATATCGCCTGTGTCCGCGTAGTGCCGCAGGACAGTGCCGGTGAACCGGCCGCCCTTGGGCTCGAACACTCGGGTGTAGATGGACTCGGCCAGTTCCGGATAGCGCTCGCGCTCGGCGAGGATCGCGCCCGTGGCCCGCGCCGTGGGAGTGGCCAGCCAGGTCACCATGAGCCGTAGCGCCTCGACCAGATCGCCGCGCAGCTCGCCGGTGGGTGCCGCGGTCGGGCTCTCCTGCGGGAACTCCGCTTCCAGGGCATCCAGCAGGATTGCCTGCGGGGTGTCCCAGCGCCGGTACAGCGAGGTTTTCGCGATACCGGCGCGCTGCGCGATCCCGTCCATCGTGAGTTTGCCCATCCCCACGTCGATGACCTCCTCGACCACGGCGGTATGCACGGCCGCCACCACTTCGGCATCGCTGCGGCGGCCACGTGTTCCGGGCATAGGACCCTCCGGTATCGCGCGGGACTGACCCGTGCAGACTAGTCGGCGGCCGGCTCCACGAACGCGACCGCGGTGGCGAACGGGCCGAGTTCGACCTCACCGTTGTCGACCGGCCGCGTAACAGCCGGTCCGGCCCCGGTCGAGGTGTCGACGGTGCGAATGCTCGCCACGGGGTCGGTGAAACGTACGCGCACGGGCTCGGGGTACTTGTTGACCAGTAGGATCCGCCGCTGTCCGTCCGTGCAGGCGAAGGCCTGGCCGTGGATCCGGGCGTCCGGCGCCGCCAGGGTGGGGGCCGATCCGGCCCGGTGCAATGTATCGCCCGGGCCGAAGTTGGCCAGCAACAGTTCCAGCGCCCGATAACGGGCGTTGGGCTCGCCCGTCCGCCAGTCGAGCAGTGATACCCCGTGGACCATCCCGGGATAGCCGAGGAACTCGGCCACCCCTACGAGCTCGATGCCGAGTTCGGTCAGCCGTGACCAGAGATAGGTGACCACCGCCGCGCTCAGCGCCCAGTACTCCTCGGGCGCGTCGGGTTCCGGATTCAGGATGTCCGGAGTGAACGTGCCGATCTCGTTGATATGGGTTTCGGTCTCGGGGGAGAGCCGCTGTTTGATCGATTCGATCAGCTGCACCTGGCGCAGGAATCCGTCCGCCTGGGAGAAGAGCACGCTGTGCCATTTCTCGAAGGGGAGATTTCCCCGCAACGTGACCGGGTCGAGGATATCGGGCATCGCGTAGAAGTGGAAAGAGAAGGCGTCGACAGGGGTACCGTCCGTGTGATTGGCCGGGTCGAGGAAGTACCAGAAGTATTCGGGGTCGAAATCGACCAGGCTCAGCGACAGGCCGACGAACTTCATCTCCGCATCGAGCGGCCGCAACCGCGCGACCACGGCGTCGTAGAGCCGGGTGTAGACCTGGGGTGAGAGTTTATGTCCCACATCGGGTTCGCACAGCACCTCCCAGAAGGCGAACCGGTGGTCGCGGCCGGATTCGTGCCGGATGCCGAACTGGTCGGTGAACCCGCCGTCGATGTACCACCGGCCGATCCGTTCGAAATGTTCGGCCACCTCGGAGAGGCCGGGGTCGCGGAATTCGGTGCCTTGTTCGTAGTCCCAGTGGATGGCCGACGGATCGTCCTGCAGGGCATACGGCTCCGGAGTCTCGAACATCCAGGTGGGGATGGTGGCGAAGTTCGCGACGACCGGCCGGCCCTCGGCGGCCGCGAGGAAATCGTCGACGAATTCGTCGAGCCGGTGGAAGTCCCAGGAGGTCCGCCCGGCGGTGGGTGGATCGAGCTCCGGGACGGAAAGTTTCGGCGAGGACCACCAGGGCAGGAAGCGTGCGTAATCGGCCCCGAGATCGCGGAGTGCGGTGAAGGCCCGATCGTGGACGGGGGAGCTGCGCTGTAGCGGCGGCGCGGTCCAGAGGTGGGTGGTCAGGGTGGTGCGGGAGGTGATCGTCGGTGTCGTCCAGTCGACGGTGACGGGCAGGGCGTCGGTCATGGTGGCCTCTCTCGGAAGATGACTCCGCTAACGTAGCTACAAATTTGTAGCTATGCAACCGTATCTAGAGAGCGGTCCACTCGGTGCTCCGCACGATTCCGGGAAGTGCCCGGAACCGGGCGGAGCCGCCTCGTGTTCGGGTTCAGGCGTCGCCGACGGGCCCGGCGACCTCGCGCAGCCGACCGTCGGAAAGCCGCAGCCTGCGGCGGACCCCGATTTCGGTGAGGAACCGTTCGTCATGGCTGACCACCATGAACGCACCCCGGTAGGCGTCGAGCGCGCTCTCGAGCTGTCCCACGCTCACCAGGTCGAGGTTGTTGGTCGGCTCGTCCAGTAGCAGCAACTGCGGCGCCGGTTCGGCGAACAGGACGCAGGCCAGGGTGGCGCGCAGCCGTTCACCGCCGGAGAGCGCACCCACCGGAAGATCGACCCGGGAACCACGGAACAGGAAGCGTGCCAGCAGGTTCAGCCGTTGCGGAGTGGGCAGGCCAGGGGCGAACGCGGCCAAGTTCTCGGCGACGGTGCGGTCGAGGTCGAGCAGATCCAGTCGCTGGGACAGATATGCGACCCGGCCCTCGGCGCGGGTGACAGCACCGCTGTCCGGCGCCAGATCGCCGTGGACTATCCGCAGCAGGGTGGATTTGCCCGCACCGTTGGGTCCGGTCAGGGCGATCCGCTCGGGCCCGCGGATCGTCAGATCCGCGCCGTCACCGTCGAAGATCTCCTGTTCGCCGAAGCGGTAGCGGATCTGCTCACCGGCGAATACGGTGCGCCCGGCCGGCACATCGGTATCCGGTAGTTGCAGGCTGATCCGCTGCTCCGGGCGCAGGGCGCGTTCGGCCCGGTCGAGCCGATTTTTCGCGGCGTCGACCCGGGCCGCATGGGTTTCGTTCGCCCGCCCGGCCGATTCCTGGGCATTGCGTTTCATGGTCCCGGCGAAGATCTTGGGCAGGCCCGCGTTGCCCAGATTCCGGGCCGCGTTGCTCGCCCGTTTCGCGGCGCGCTCCCGGGCCTGCTGGAGTTCGCGCTTCTCCCGTTTGACCTCTTGTTCGGCATTGCGGATGTTCTTGTGCGCGACCTCGCGCTCGGCGCGCACCGTGTCCTCGTACTCGGTGAAACTGCCTCCGTAGAAGCGGATCTCACCGGAGTGCAGTTCGGCGATCCGGTCCATCCGATCCAGCAGTGCCCGGTCGTGGCTCACCAGCAGCAGGCAACCCTTCCAATCGGCCAGGAGGTCGTAGAGCTGGTGCCGGGCCTCGAGATCGAGGTTGTTGGTGGGCTCGTCGAGCAGTAGCACCTCGGGTTGTCGCAGCAGCTGGGCCGCCAGGCCCAGCGACACCACCTGGCCCCCGCTGAGGGTGCGCAACCGCCGGGTGAGCGGCAGATCACCCAGGCCGAGGCGTTCCAGCTGGGCGCGGGTGCGTTCCTCGATATCCCAGTCCGTGCCGATGGTGGTGAAATGTTCTTCGGCGGTGTCACCGGATTCCACGGCGTCCAAGGCGGCCAGGACCGGTGCGATACCCAGAGTTTCGGCGACCGTCATATCGCCGGTGAGCGGCAGGGTCTGCGGGAGGTAGCCGAGTACGCCGTCGACCGATACGTTGCCGGTGCGGGGTCGCAGGTCACCCGCGATCAACCTGAGCAGTGTGCTCTTGCCCGCGCCGTTGGGCGCGACCAGACCGGTCCGCCCGGCGGGCACGCTGAAGGACAGATCGTCGAACACGGGGGTGTCGTCCGGCCAGGAGAAAGACAGATTCGAACAGACGATAAAAGTTTCGGACATGTAGGAGAGACCTCGATTGTCGTTCGGGCGCGTGCAGCTGCCTCGAAGAAGGAAAAGTGAACGACGAAACGGCCACTACAGCGGCGCCCGGTGCGCCCTACTGGTGGCCGTCAGAGCCGGGTGGCTCCGGAGATATCGAGTTCACCAACCATGGTCGATCTCTCTGTGGACGAAGATTCCCTGCTCACGATAGCAGCCCGGCCGGCGGCGGACCGGGTTCGGCCGACCGGCCGCAGGGTGGATTCTCAGAAGCCGGGAGTGAGGTGGGGTTCGACTTCGCCGGCGAGAGGCGGTTCGCCGCACTGGATCCCGCACCGATGTTCGTCGGGGACCGTGGACCCGTCCTCGTACTCGCAGCTGGCCTCGTCACAGGCGTAATCGCGATTGGGATCCATCGCCACGGGTTCGCTGTAGTACGACCACGCGAAGGTGTCGGAGCCCTGCACTGCCGAGCAGTAGACGGTGGTGCCGTCGGCGAGATGCCCGACCTCGCCGGGCTCCTCGCAATAGCTGTCCAGCTCCACCTGCGGATTCGGCCCGGCGGCGACCGGCGTCACCTGGGTCCAGGGGAGTGCGGCCGCGGGAGCGGCGGCGAAGAAGAGGGCGGCGGCCCCGACGGTCGCGCCGAGAAGTCGGGGGCCGACGCGACAGGTGCGCGCTTGTGGCCTCATGGTTCGATTCCGTTCTGTCGAGTCCCCCACCCGTTCGAGCTGATCGATCGTAGCTATCACCGCAGGTGGGAGGCAACGGCTGGACCAGGCCGGGCTGGCGGTGCGGATACGCGCCGGAGTCGGGATCGTGCCGCAACCGTAACCGGCGCCGCACTCGGGTAACCGCACCGTGCGGTAGCGACTGCTCGCCGCCGCCCGTGACAGCCGCTTCGCCGTGATCGGCTTGCCGGGGGCACCGGTGGTGCACCCGGTGCCTGTGCCGAGATCTCGATTAGGGCACATGGGCCCGGCGCCGATGAATACGGAACCCCCGGCGGGATCGAAGCCTGGCGGGATGCTCAGCCGACGTGACGGGTGGTCCCGGAAACCCGGGAGCGGGGTCGGGCCGATATCGCCACATCATCCGCGGCCGCGGTGGGGTCCGCCGCGCCGGTGTGTCCGGTCCCCGCTCGGTCGAGGCGCGCCAATGCGAACGCCGAGACGAATCCGATCAGGGCCAGCCCGGTCCAGACCGCCCATTCGGCTTCCGCTGCCCGGGCAGCACCGAAAACGGCGCCGGTGGCGAGATTGCCGATCAGGATGCCGATACCGACCACACTGTTGTAGAAGCCGTAATAGGTGCCCACCAGGCGGTCTCCGGCGAGTGTGACCACCGTGTCCATCTCGAACGGGAACACCGCGGCCGTGCCGACGGCCAGCAGTGCCCCCGAGACCAGCAGGGCGGCCACCGCCGCCCAGGTGCCGAACCGCGCGGGTACGGGCACCAGCGCGAGTGGCAGGAACGCGACCGCCAGAATCGTCAGACCGGTGACCAGGGCGCGTCCGGTACCCCAGCGTGCGCGGAACCAGGCGGTGATGCGCAGTTGCCCGGCCACCGCGATCACCGCGGAGATCACGAACAGGGCGGAGACGAGTAGCTGGGCACGGTCCCGGGTGATCGTCTCCGCTTGCAGCGGAAGGGCCAGATACATCTGGAAGGACAGCACATAGGAACCGATCATCGCCACCGAGAACGCCACGAACCGCCGGTTGCGCAGCACCCCGGCCCACGCCGTCCGCACCGGGACGCGGTCGTGATCCGGGCGTTCGCGCCGGGCGGGCAGCGCCAGTAATTGGGCCACCGTCAGCACGGCGAACACCAGCGCCGCCACGGCCGCCACCACCCGGAAATCGAGTGCCAGCAGTGCCACCCCGACGAGCGGGCCCGCGAGGATTCCGGCCTGATAGAAGATGTTGAACACCGCGAAGGCCTCCACCCGCCGGGAGCCGGATTCAGCCGCGAGGTAGGCACGGACCGCAGGATTGAACAGTGCACCGGCGAATCCCGTGGCAGCAGAAGCGATCAACAGTGCGGGCAGGTCGGTGGCGAACACCAGCAACGCGAAACCGCCCGTGCGCAACAGGCATCCGGCCACGATCAGGGGTTTGTAACCGAGCCGGTCGGCCAGGGTGCCGCCGATCAGGAACATGCCCTGCTGGGAGAAGTTGCGCACACCCAGCACCAGTCCCACCGCCCACGCGGCGAACCCGAGCGGGCCGGCCAGGTATCCGGCCAGGAACGGCATGAGCATGTAGAAACCGAGGTTGATTCCGAACTGGTTGACCATCAGGAGCCGAGCCGGGGCGTCGAAGCTGCGGAAGGTGGCGATCGCGCTCATCGGCGAACTCCTTCGATCGCGATGATCGCGCGCGGATCCACCACCGTCGCGCACCGGGTCCACGACCGGAACTCGGCCTCGAACGGGCTCGACACCGTGGCCGGCCCGGCAGGCGGGGCCGCGGTGAGCAGATCGTGTGCGCGGCAGTACTCGTCGCTGAAAACTGTGTCGAAATAGCGCTGTGGGCCGTCGGGGAAGATCGCGGCGACCTGGGTGTCCGAGTCGAACTGCCCGGCCGCCCAGCCCGCGACCAGAGCCACCGCGCCCACGCTCCAGCCGCCGGTGGCGTGGTGGGTGGTGGCCAGGGTCCGGCAGGCCCACACCGCCTCGGCCGGGGCGATCCAGTGGACCTCGTCGAACGCCGCGTAATCGACGTTGGCGGGATAGATGCTCGACCCGAGTCCGCGCATGAGCCGCGGTCGGGCGGGTTGGCCGAAGATGGTGGAGGACACGGTGTCCACGCCGATGAGTTTCAAGGCGGGATCGAATCGGCGCAGTACCCGTGCCACGCCCGCGGAATGTCCGCCGGTGCCCACGGCGCAGACGAGCACGTCCACGCCGCCCAGTTGTTCGATCAGCTCCATGCCCAGCGACTCGTAGGCGGCCACGTTGTCGGGATTGTTGTACTGATCGGGGCACCACGCGGACGGATCGTCGGACAGCAGGCTCGCGACGCGGTCGCGGCGGGCCTGCTGCCATCCCCCCGCCGGATGTGGCGCGGATACCGTATCGACCGTGGCGCCGTATGCCGTCAGCAACTGTTCCACGATCGGCTCCAGACCGGGGTCGGTGACCAGCGTGACCGGGTGGTGGTAGGCCACTCCGGCCAGTGCCAGACCCAGACCCAGGGTGCCGCTGGTGGATTCCACGATCCGCGTGCCCGGCGCGAGATCGCCGCGTTCGCGCGCGCGTCGCACCATGTGCAGTGCGGGCCGGTCTTTCATCCCCCCGGGATTGCTGCCTTCGAGTTTGGCCCAGAATCCCCGCCCGGCCGGTGCCAGCGGGGCGCCCACCCACAGCACCGGCGTATTGCCCACCAGCGCCGGGGGTGTCAGGGCGGCGCCGGGCATCGGCACGATTCCGGCGGCGGTCGGCTCCACCCGTTCGGGCAGTACCACGTTGTTCATGACTGTCGCTTTCTGTATCGGGTACGCGTGGTACGCCACACAGGACCCGGAGGTGGGTGAACGGCAGCGGACTCCGGCCGGTCCCAGGGGAACCGGCCTGACGCCGGCCGATCAGCGCCGGGCGATACAGAAGCGGGTGAGGATCTCGCGGCCACCGGCGGCGAGCGCTGCGGCCGGGGGTCCCCGGATCCAGCAGCCGGCGACGGGTGCGAGAGAAAGACCAGCGGCGGTGGCGAGGGTGAGTGCCACCGGCACGACGACAGTGAACGGGTCGGGAACCCGCGCGGGTAGCACAACCTGGGAAACGCAGTGCACGGCGTGGGCCGTGCAATGGCTCCCGGCCGGATCGCCGGTACGGTCGTGGTGACCGGCCGCCGTGGTGACGGCCGCGTGCGCTCGGGCGTGCGCGGTGGCCGCGGGGACGAGGTCACAGTGCAGCAGCGGTGCCAGCAGGGCCAGCGCGGCCAGTACCACCACGACCGTCGCGGTGCGGGACCGGCGCCGCCGCCGTGGTGGGGTGGCGGGTGCGGTCCGGGCGTGCGCGGTGTCCGTCATTCGCCACCTCCGTTCCCGAGTGCCGCGTCCGCGACCGGCCCCACGCCGGTCGCCACTACTCTACCCCCGTTGGGTACTCGCATCGCGTGGGTGTCGTGGCAGGTGGGTCACCGGATGTGTCCCGTGGCAGTGCTTCCGGAAGGCGGACCGCTGTGAGAACGTGACTTCCGCCGGTCGAGAATTGTGCCCGGTGCCGCACGGGCGGATGTTCCTGGCCCAGGGAATCCAGCGGGGCGAGTCCTCGCACGGCACGGGCGCCACCCACGGCCTGCGGCCGATTGTGGCATCGGTCCGGACGACTGCGGTTCCAGGTGCGCCGGTTCGCGCTCGGGGGCCCGAGGTGCCGGGGGCCGGTCGGCCGTGAGATGCCGGCCGGGAGGTCGCGCTATGCGGCGCCGGCCTTCGTCAGTACATCGAACTCCTCATCGGTCAGTTCGATCGTCGCGCCGGCCAGGTTGTCCTCGAGGTGCGCGACGCTGGACGTTCCCGGGATGGGGAGCAGGACGGGAGAGCGCGCGAGGAGCCAGGCGAGGGCGAGCTGCGCGGGGGTGGCGTCGTGTTGCTTCGCCAGTTCGGTGAGCGGGCTGCCCTCACCGGAGAGCTTTCCGGTGGCCAGCGGGAACCAGGGGATGAACCCGATGCCCTGGTCGGCCGACCAGTCGAGGAGCTCTTCCGAGGAGCGGTCGGTGAGGTTGTAGAGATTCTGCACGGAGGCGATCGGGGCGATCTGCCGGGCTGCTTCGGCCTGGGCCACGCTGACTTCGCTGAGGCCGATATGGCGGACCTTGCCTTCGTCCTGAAGCTTCTTCAGCTCGCCGATCTGGTCTTCCAGTGGGGTGTCGGGGTCGATGCGATGGAGTTGGAAGAGGTCGATGCGCTCGACGCCCAGGTGGCGCAGGCTCATCTCGGCCTGCTGGCGCAGGTAGGCGGGCCGGCCTACGGGCGTCCAGCGGTCGGGGCCCTGGCGGGTGAGCCCGGCCTTCGTGGCGATGACGATCCCGTCGCTGTAGGGGTGCAGGGCCTCGCGCAGGAGGGGTTCGGCTACGGCGGGGCCGTAGCTGTCGGCGGTATCGAAGAAGTTCACGCCGAGCTCGACGGCGCGCCGGAGAACCCGGACGGCTTCGTCGCGGTTCGCCGGCTCGCCCCAGACTCCGGGGCCGGTCAGCTGCATCGTGCCGTAGCCGAGGCGGTTGATCTCGAGGTCGCCGCCGAGGCGGAAGGTGCCGGAAGCGTCGGCGGGGCGGGTGGAATCGGTCATGTGGGATGCGTCCCTTCGAGTCGGGGTCCGGACGGGGGCCGCGCATCGGTGGGCCGAAAAGGCCCGTCCTCGAACAACTCTACTGCGGCGTGATCAGCGGGGCGCTGATGCCGGTTGTGGTGAAAACAACCCCTGCCGCCCGCGCGGGGAGTAGGGTGCGCTCAGCACGTCGCCGCAGGTCAACAATGCAGAGACGAAGGGTGGGCAAGGGCGAACGCAGATCCTCCAGGCCGTGTTCGAGTGGCACTCGAACACATTTTCGCCGGAGCGGTGCGTTCACCTTGTGGTGCGCGAGGGGGGACTTGAACCCCCACGTCCGTGGACACCAGAACCTAAATCTGGCGCGTCTGCCAATTTCGCCACTCGCGCTTGGTGGTACGACCGTCCAAACTCTACCGGTCGCCCGCCGGATCGCGAAGACGCGGGCGGGTGTTTCGTACTCGCCGGTAACCCCACCTGCGGTTATAACGATTCGATAACCACCAATATGAGGAGTGCTCACGTTTCGCGGAGGTAAGGATCGCCCCTCACCAGCGGGTTCAAACATGAGGGAGGTTCACGTTTCTTCGGATTCTGGTACATGAGTGCATGAATACCCGCCGGTAGGCGGCGCACGGGCAGGGAAACGTGAGGATTCCCTCATGATTTTGTGCCATTCTCGCTGGGAGCAGGCCGACGGGTGTGGACCGCCCGCGGGCGGACTGGGAGCCGGGGAAGTCTCCGAAGACATGTCGCCACGAGAGAAAGTCGAAGCGTCTTGACGATCAACGAGAGCACTGCGTCCGGAGCCGGACACCAGGTGGATGTGGCCGCAGGCAGGAACGTGACCGAGACGAATCGCACGCCGTTGCTGGATCGGCTGCGGGAAGGAACCCCGTACGCGCTCGCGTTCGGCGGACAAGGCGCCAGCTGGCTGGGCGAACTGGCCGAGATCGGCCGTGACGCCGCCCTGGAGCCCGAACTCACCACCCTCGTGAACCAGGCGGCCACACTGCTGGAACCCGTCGCGGATCAGCTGCTGACGGTGCGTCCGGTGGGATTCGACCCCGTCGCCTGGATGCTGGAGGACGATCTCGCCGACGACGAGACCGAAACCTCGGACGCGCCGCCGGAGCGGGTGCTGCGTTCGGCGGCAGTATCGATGCCGGGTGTGCTGCTGACCCAGCTGGCGGCCTTGCGCGCGCTGCGATTGCAGGGACTGGACCCGGCCGAGATCGCACCGGTCGCGGTGGTCGGCCATTCGCAGGGGCTGCTGGCGGCTGCCGCGGTGCGGGCGGCCGGAGAGCAGGACGCGGAGATTCTCGCGATCGCCCAGCTGGTCGGCGCCGCTGCCGGACTGGTCGCGCGGCGACGCGGGCTGATGCCGATCGGGGATCGGTCGTCGATGGTCGCGGTGTCCAACGTCGATCCCGAGGAACTGCGCGCCGTGCTCGCCGAGGTCTCGGCGGGCGTGGACCCGATGGTGGCCGCGGTGCTGTCGATCCGCAACGGCCGGCGCCGGATGGTCCTGTCCGGAACTCCCGACCAGCTGCGCCGCGTGCAGCAGCGCTGTGCGCAGCTGCACGCCGAGCAGGACCGGGAGCGTTCGGCCAAACAGCGCGGCGGGGCGGTGTTCGCGCCGGTCTTCGAGGATCTCGAGGTCGACGTCGCGTTCCACCACCCGGCGCTCACCGATACCGTCGAACTGGTCTCCGGCTGGGCCGGGCAGTGCGGGCTCGATACCGAACTCGCCGGGCAGCTGGCACGCGACATCCTGGTCGAGCCCGTCGACTGGGTCGCGACCGTCGATGACGTGGTGACCACCGGTGCCGAATGGATTCTGGACCTCGGCCCCGGCGACCTGCTCTCCCGAGTCAGCGGTAATTCGCTGAAGGGCACCGGTGTCGGCATCGTTGCGGCGGCCACCCGGGCCGGTCAGCGCCATCTGCTGACCCCTGGCGCCACCCCGGAGGTCGCGCGGCCGTGGACCGCGTTCGCGCCGCGCCCGGTGCGGCTGCCCAACGGCCGGATCGTGGTGGAGACCGCGTTCACCAAGCTCACCGGGCGCTCGCCCGTTCTGCTGGCGGGGATGACCCCGACCACGGTGGACGCGAAGATCGTCGCGGCCGCGGCCAATGCCGGCCACTGGGCGGAATTGGCCGGTGGTGGCCAGGTGACCGAGCAGATCTTCGCCGACCGCGTGGCGGATCTGCAGGAACTGCTGCACCCGGGACGGCAGGTGCAGTTCAATTCGCTGTTCCTGGACCCGTACCTGTGGAAACTGCAGCTGGGGGGTAAGCGGCTGGTTCAGCGAGCACGCGCGGCGGGCGCTCCGTTCGACGGTGTGATCGTCACCGCCGGTATCCCGGAGCTCGAGGAAGCCGTCGCGCTGATCGAGGAACTGACCGAGGCGGGGATCAGCCACGTCGCGTTCAAACCGGGCACGGTCGCGCAGATCCGCGCGGTGCTCCGGATCGCCGACGAGGTGCCCGACTACCCGGTGATCGTGCACATCGAGGGTGGTAGGGCCGGCGGGCACCACTCCTGGGAGGACCTGGACGATCTCCTGCTCGAAACCTATGCCGAACTGCGCACCCACGGAAATGTCGTGGTCTGCGTCGGTGGCGGGATCGGGACCCCGGAGCGGGCCACCGAATACCTGACCGGCGCCTGGTCGGCGCCGCACGGTTACCCGGCCATGCCGCTCGACGGTGTGCTGGTGGGTACCGCGGCCATGGCCACGCTGGAGGCCACGACCGCACCCGAGGTGAAACAGCTGCTGGTCGACACCCCCGGCACCCCGGACTGGGTGGGCGCGGGTACCGCGAACGGCGGAATGGCCTCGGGCCGCAGCCAGCTGGGCGCCGATATCCACGAGATCGACAATGCCGCCTCGCGGACCGGTCGCCTGCTCGACGAAGTGGCCGGGGACGCCGACGCGGTGGCCCAGCGCCGCACCGAGATCATCGCCGCGCTGAACGCGACCGCCAAGCCCTACTTCGGCGATGCCGCGACCATGACCTACCTCGCCTGGCTCGAACGCTATGTGGACCTCGCGGTCGGACACGAACGCCGCCAGGATTTCGACTGCGGTACCGATCTCGGCGACGCGATCGCCGCGGCCACCCAGACGGTGTGGCTGGACATCAGCTGGCGGGACCGGTTCGCCGAGATGCTGCGCCGCGCCGAGGCCCGGCTCGCGCCGGCCGATCGCGGTGAGATCGAATCGCTGTTCCGCGACGAGGATCTGGAAGATCCGGCCGCCGCACTCGCCGCTCTGAGCGAGCGCTACCCCTCGGCGGCGCAGACGGTGCTGCACCCCGCGGATGTGCCGTTCTTCGTCACCCTGTGCAAAACCCCGGGTAAGCCGGTCAACTTCGTGCCGGTGGTGGATCAGGACGTGCGCCGCTGGTGGCGTTCGGATTCGCTGTGGCAGGCCCACGATCCGCGGTACTCCGCCGACCAGGTCTGCGTCATCCCGGGCACCGTCGCGGTCGCCGGGATCACCCGGGTGGACGAGCCGGTGGGCGAACTGCTGGACCGCTTCGAGCAGGACACCGCCTACAAATTGGTCCGCGACGGTGTGACGCCCACGGCCGTCGACGCCCGCCGGGTCGCCGCGGTGACCAGCGGCCCGATCGATGTGGTGCTGGCCGCGCCCGATGTGAACTGGTCGGGCCGGGCCACCGTGAACCCGGTGCACCGTCTCGGTGACCTGCACGAGTGGACGGTGGACGAGAAGGGTGCGGTGCACCCGCCGACCGGAGCCACCCTCGTCGAGACCGACGGGCCCGAGCCCGAGAACAACTACGTGGAACTCACCGTGCCGCTGTATGCGGGACAGGCGGTGCGTATCCGCATCACGGTGCCGGTGACGGTGTACAACGGCGGCGCGCCGGTAGTGACCGAAGCCGATGCCGATGTGGCGATGTCCGCACTGCTGGGCGTGGCCGCCGGACAGGCGCTGCCCGAGGTGAAGGGCGCTGTCGCGCACCTCAATCTGGCCTGGACGCCGGATCTGGTCGCCGATCACGGCGGCGTCACCGGTGCCGGGCTGCCCGCGAATCTGAGCACCCTGGGCCGTACCGTGCCGGATGTGCTGGTGGGCGCCTGCTGGCCCGCGGTGTTCGCGGTACTCGGCGCGGCGCGCACGGAGTCCGACACCAGCGTGATCGAGGGCATGCTGGATCTGGTGCATCTCGACCACCGGATCGAGCTGCTGCGCGAACTCCCCGACGAGACCAGCATTCTCGTGGTGCGCGCCGTTTCCGGTTCCGTGGTCGATACCGATCTCGGCCGGGTGGTCGAGGTGGAGGTCACGGTCGGTGAGATGCGCGACAAGGGCTTGGACGTGGTGCCGCTGGCCCGGCTGGCCGAACGGTTCGCCATCCGCGGCCGCACCGGCGCGGGTGAGTTGACCGATCCGCCGCGGGCCGCGGGGACCGTGAGCGAGGACGCCACCGAGACACCGCGCCGCCGGCGCCGGGACGTCACCATGGTCGCCCCCCGGAGCATGGCCGCGTTCGCCTCGGTCTCCGGTGACCACAACCCCATCCACACCAGCGATGCCGCGGCGAAGCTCGCCGGCCTGGGCAGTCCGATCGTGCACGGGATGTGGCTGTCGGCCGCCGCGCAGCACGCGGTGTCGGCGGTGGACCCGCAGGCGTCGGTGCCGGCGCGCACCCTGACCGCGTGGACCACCCGGTTCCTCGGGATGGTGCGGCCGGGTGCCGATATCGATGTGCGGGTGGAACGGGTCGCTGTCGACGCGGGCGACGAGATCATCGAGGTCTCCTGCCGCGCCGGTGGTGATCTGGTGATGACCGCGACCGGTCGTACCGCCGCGCCGAAGACTGTCTACGCCTTCCCGGGCCAGGGCATTCAGCGCAAGGGTATGGGCCTGGACGCGCGATCGCGGTCCAAGGCGGCCAAGGCCATCTGGGATCGGGCCGATAAGCACACCCGGGAAGCCCTGGGCTTCTCCATCCTGGCCGTGGTGCGCGACAACCCGACCTATCTGAAGGCGCGCGGGGTCGAACACCGGCACCCGGACGGCGTCCTGCACCTGACCCAGTTCACCCAGGTCGCTATGGCGACCCTCGGTGTCGCGCAGGTCGCGGAGCTCCGCGAAGCCGGTGCGTTCGTGGAGGGTTCACTGCTGGCCGGGCATTCGGTCGGTGAATACAACGCGCTGGCCGCCGTGGCCGGGGTACTTCCGCTCGAGGCCGTCCTCGAGGTGGTCTTCCAGCGTGGTTCGGCCATGCACGAGCTGGTCCCGCGTGATGCGCAGGGCCGCAGCGACTACCGGATGGCCGCGATCCGTCCCTCGCAGATCGGGCTGCCCGACGACGAGGTGATCGGTTTCGTCTCCGGCGTCGGCGCGCAGACCGGTGAATTCCTGGAAGTGGTGAACCTGAACCTGCGGGGTTCGCAGTACGCCATCGCGGGCACCGTCGCCGGTCTGGAAGCGCTGGAGGACGAGATCGAGCGCCGCCGGGCGGAATTCGGCGGTAAGCGGGCCTTCATTCTGGTACCGGGTATCGATGTCCCGTTCCATTCGACCGTGCTGCGCAAGGGCGTTCCGGAGTTCCGGGGCAAACTCGAGCAGTTGCTGCCCGAGGAACTGCAGCCGGAGGTCCTGGTCGGGCGCTATATCCCGAACCTCGTGCCGAGACTGTTCTCGCTGGAGCGCGAATTCGTCGCCGAGATCGCCGATCTGGTTCCCTCCGAACCGCTGGCCGCCGTACTCGCCGATTTCGACTCCTGGGCGCAGCGCCCGAGCGAACTGTGCCGTGTGGTGTTGATCGAACTGCTGGCCTGGCAGTTCGCCAGCCCGGTGCGCTGGATCGAAACCCAGGATCTGCTGTTCGGCGATCTGGATGTGGAACGTTTCGTGGAGGTCGGTCTGGGTGCCACCCCGACCGTGGCGAACCTGGCGAGCCAGACCCTGAAGTTGCCCGATTTCGCCACCGCCACGGTGGAAGTGCTCAATATCGAGCGCGAGGCGGCGGTGGTGTACTCCACCGATACCGATCCGGCTCCGGTGGACGAACCCGAGGAGGAGGTCGCCGCGGCGCCCGCGGCCGCTCCGGCCGCCGCATCCGCGGCTCCGGCTCCCGTCGCGACCGGCGGGCCGCGGCCCGATGACCTCACCTTCACCGCGGCCGACGCGACCCGGGTGCTGATCGCGCTGTGGACCAAACTCCGGATCGACCAGATCGGTCCGGTGGACACGATCGAGGGTCTCTGCGACGGGGTGTCCTCGCGGCGTAACCAGCTGCTGGTCGACCTCGGCTCGGAACTGTCGCTGGGTGCGATCGACGGAGCGGCGGACGCCGATATGGGCGCCCTCTCGGCGACCGTGGAACGTCTCGCCCGGACCTACAAGCCGTTCGGTTCGGTGCTCAGCGATGCGATCAACGACCATCTCCGCAAGGTGTTCGGACCGTCCGGGAAGCGGCCGGCCGCGATCGCCGAACGCGTGAAGAAGGTCTGGGAACTGGGTGAGGGCTGGGCCAGCCACATCACCGCCGAGGTCTCGCTCGGTACCCGCGAGGGCACCAGCGTGCGCGGCGGCGACCTGGGCGGTCTCGTCTCCGGTGCGCTCACCGACGGTGCGTCCGTGGATGCCGCGATCGACGCCGCCGTACAGGCGGTGGCGGCACGGCGCGGGGTGGCGGTATCGCTGCCCTCGGCCGGTGGGTCCGGCGGCGGCACCGTGGACGCCGCGGCGCTCGGCGAGTTCACCGAGCAGATCACCGGTAAGGACGGTGTGCTGGCTTCGGCTGCTCGCCTGGTGCTGGAACAGCTCGGATTGAGCGAGCAGAGCTCCGCCCCGGAGGCCACCGAGGACGGTCTCGTCGATCTGGTGTCCGCGGAGCTGGGCTCGGACTGGCCGCGGCTGGTCGCACCGGCGTTCGACGCGCGCAAGGCGGTGCTCATCGACGACCGGTGGGCCACCGCGCGTGAGGATCTGGCCCGGCTGTGGCTGGGCGAGGACGCCGTGAGCGCACAGCTGCCGGTCACCGGTTTCGCCGGTGCCGGTGCAGCGGTCGCCGCGCAGGCCGACTGGTGGCGGCAGCGGGCGGTGCACGAAGCGCGTTCGGTGCTCGCCGGTCACTACGAGCGGATCGCCGAGGCCGCGCGCGACAGCGCCGAAGCCGGGGAATGGTCCGCGGAGATCGCGGTGATCACCGGCGCGAGCAAGGGTTCCATCGCCGCCGCGCTCGCCGGGCGGCTGCTCGGCGGCGGCGCGACCGTGGTGGTCACCACCTCACGCCTGGACGACACCCGGCTCGGCTTCTACCGCGACCTCTACCGCGCGAACGCCCGGCACGGTGCCGCGCTGTGGGTGGTGCCGGCGAATATGGCCTCCTACACCGATATCGACGCCCTGATCGACTGGGTCGGTACCGAGCAGGTGGACAATGCCGGTGGTGCCAAGATCAAGACCAAGGACGCGCTGACCCCCACCCTGCTGCTGCCGTTCGCGGCGCCGCGGGTCTCCGGTTACCTCTCCGACGCGGGTGCCCGCGCGGAGATGGAGATGCGGGTGCTGCTGTGGTCGGTCGAGCGGCTGATCGGTGGCCTGTCCACCCTGGGCGCAGACCACGATGTCGACGCGAAACTGCATGTGGTGCTGCCGGGTTCGCCCAACCGCGGTCTGTTCGGCGGTGACGGCGCCTACGGTGAGGCCAAGGCCGCGCTGGACGCGGTGGTCGCCAAATGGCGGGCCGAGAAGTCGTGGTCGAGCCGGGTCACCCTGGTGCACGCGCTGATCGGCTGGGTCCGGGGCACCGGGCTCATGGGCCACAACGATCCCATGGTCGACGCCGTCGAACAGGCCGGTGTGCAGACCTGGTCCACCGACGAGATCGCCGATGAACTGCTGAAATGGGCGACCGAGCAGGCCCGCGAGGCCACTGCTACCACTCCGGCGCAGATCGACCTCACCGGCGGACTGGCCGATGCCGACCTGGATCTGGCCGCCCTGGCGAAGCAGACCCAGGAGGCCGCGGAAGCCGCGGAAGCCGAGGTGGCCGATGAGTCGGGCGCGCCGCGGATCTCCGCGCTGCCCGCCCCACCGGCCCTGACCTCGGCACTGCCTGTACCCGAATGGGGCGCGGTGACCGCCGATCTCACCGATATGGTCGTGATCGTCGGCGCCGGTGAGCTCGGACCGTACGGGTCCGCGCGGACCCGGTTCGAGATGGAGGTCTCCGACGAACTGTCGGCCGGCGGCGTGCTGGAACTGGCCTGGACCACCGGCATGGTGACCTGGGAGAACGATCCCAAGCCGGGCTGGTACGACACCGAATCCGGTGACCTGGTACCGGAACACGAACTGGCCGAGCGATACCACGACGCTGTGGTCGAGCGGTGCGGTATCCGCCGCTACGCCGACGACGGTGCCATGGTCGACAACACCAGCCCGCTGATGACCTCGGTGTTCCTGGACCAGGATCTGTCGTTCACGGTCGGCGGCGAAGCCGAGGCGCGTGCCTTCTACGCGGCGGGCCCGGAGCACACGGTCATCACCCCGGTCGCCGATTCCGGCGACTGGACCGTGACCCGTAAAGCCGGCACCGAGATCCGGGTGCCGCGCCGGGCGGCGCTGTCGCGGACGGTCGGTGGTCAGATCCCGACCGGCTGGGATCCCACCGTCTGGGGTATCTCCGCGGATATGGCGTCCTCGATCGACCGGGTCGCGCTGTGGAACATCGCCTGCACCGTGGACGCGTTCGTCGGATCCGGTTTCAGCCCTTCGGAGCTGATGAGCTGGGTGCATCCGAGCCTGGTGGCCAACACCCAGGGCACCGGTATGGGCGGGATGTCGTCGATGCGGTCGCTCTACGTCGACAATCTGCTCGGCGAACCGCGGCCCAACGACATCCTGCAGGAAGCGCTGCCGAATGTGGCGCTGGCCCATGTCGTGCAGTCCTACGTCGGCAGCTACGGCGCCATGGTGCATCCGGTCGCGGCCTGCGCCACCGCCGCGGTGTCGGTGGAAGAAGGCGTCGACAAGATCAAGCTCGGTAAGGCCGAGGTGGTCGTGGCCGGTGGCTTCGACGATCTGGGTATCGAGGGCATCGTCGGCTTCGGCGATATGTCGGCCACCGCGGATTCGGCGGCCATGAGCGCCAAGGGCATCGGCGACCGCTACTTCTCCCGGGCCAACGACCGCCGTCGCGGCGGATTCGTGGAATCGCAGGGCGGTGGCACCGTGCTGCTGGCTCGTGGTGACGTGGCGCTGGAACTGGGTCTGCCGGTGCTCGGTGTGGTCGCCTACGCGCAGTCCTTCGCCGACGGCGTGCACACCTCCATCCCGGCCCCCGGCCTGGGTGCCCTCGGTGCGGGCCGGGGCGGCCGGGAATCCCGGTTCGCCGCGGAACTGCGCAAGCTCGGTGTCGGCGCGGACGATATCGCGGTGATCTCCAAGCACGACACCTCCACCGCGGCCAACGATCCGAACGAGTCCGAACTGCACGAGCGACTGGCCGCGGCCATCGGCCGGTCGGCGGGCGCACCGCTGTTCGTGGTCTCGCAGAAGAGCCTCACCGGGCATGCCAAGGGTGGTGCCGCCGCGTTCCAGCTGATCGGCCTGTGCCAGGTGCTGGAAAACGGTGTGGTGCCGCCGAACCGGAGCCTGGACTGCGTGGACGAGAAGATGGCGGAGTACCCGCATCTGGTCTGGGTGCGCGAGGCGCTGCGCTTCGGCGACCGGTTCCCGCTCAAGGCCGGTCTGGTCACCTCTCTCGGCTTCGGCCATGTCTCCGGCCTGCTCGCGATCGTGCATCCCGAGGCGTTCGTCCAGGCGATCGAACCGGATCGGCGTGCGGAGTACCAGCGCCGGGCGCAGGAGCGGTTGCTCGCGGGCCGGCAGCGGATAGTCGAGGCGATGTGCGGTGGCGCGGCGCTCTACGAGCGTCCGGCCGACCGGCGCTTCGGCGGCGACGGCACTCCGGCGGCGCGGGTACGCGGTCTCGAGGCCGATATGCTGCTGTCCGAAGATGCCCGGCTCGGTGCCGGCGGGGTCTACCAGGTCGGTGGAGCCGGTTGTGAGACCGGACAGTTCGCCGGTGGCGGTTCCGATGCCGACGACGCCGGCACACCGTAGGCTGCGCGACTGTGACCATCCTCGGAATCGGCTTGGACCTGGTGACCATCTCCGAGTTCGCCGAACAGCTGGACCGTGCCGGAACGACCATGCTCAGGGAGAGTTTCACCGCCGGTGAGCGGCGGTACTGCCAGAGCAAGGCCACCGATCCGGCTCGTAGTTACGCGGCGCGGTGGGCGGCGAAGGAGGCGGTGCTCAAAGCCTGGGCATCGTCGCGCTTCGCCCGCCGACCGCAGATCGGGGACAACCCGTACCCGCTGATCGAGGTCGTCAACGACGCCTGGGGCCGGCCGAGCATCAAACTGCACGGCCTGGCCGCGGAGTTCCTGCCGCGGGTGCGGGTGCATCTGTCGCTCACCCACGACGGCGATACAGCGGCCGCGATGGTGGTACTGGAAGACCCGGGCGAACTGGCCGACCTGATCGAGGGACGGTCACCGGAGAGCTGAGTGAGAAAAGGAAGCGCCCGGAGCGCGATTTGAACTGCTCCCCAGAAGTTGGACCGAGACATTCAGTTCCGACTTTCGGGGAGCAGTTCTGTGAGGAAGACGAGTCCGCTGTCCGAGGATCAGCGGGTCGCTGCGATCGTCAGATCATCGCCTACTCGGTCGGTGCGGATCGGCCGTCGTGTAGATACACGGCTCGACTGGTTTGCCGAGCGAGGAGCGCAGCCTTGACCCGTGGCCACAGCGCGGTACTGAGCCGCTGCTGGGCCTGGTCGGGCGAGCAGAACTCGAATGCGGTGAGTTCTTCGTCGCCGATTCGGAGCCCCGAGACCTGGGCGTCCGTCAGTTGGGGTCCGCCGAAGATGAACTTCAGCCAGTCGTCCCACTTGCTGTGTGGCGAGACCCAGTCCACACACAGCAGGTCCAGTTGATCTGTGGAGAGCTCGAGCCCGAGCTCTTCCCGTACTTCGCGTTGCGCTCCGATATCCGGCGGCTCGTTGGCCCCGACGTTGCCGCCGGGCAGGTCCCATCCAGGCTTGTAAATCGGATCGACGAGCAGGATCCGTCCGTGCTGGTCGAACAGGAGAACGTCGGCGCTGACAAGTTTGCGTGGGAGGGTGGCGTTGCCCTCGGCGATGTGTGCTGCATAGGCGTCGGGGTCACGTTCGTACAGGGGTTGTTCCACAGCATTCATGACATCACCTTCTTGGTCGATGGTGCTCAACGATCGTTTGGGATGTCGCGGCTGAGTTCGTCTTCACACTCCCACAAGTCGATCCGCGCGTTCGGTGACGACCATGGCGGGGATCCAGGTTCGGGCGTGGACGGTTTCCCGCAGATATTCGAGGAAGGCGCTGACGGTCGGGTTGGTGCGGTAAGGCTGGAGGTGGCCTCGTAGATCGTTGAGATGGCGGACGACGATATGGGAAGCCAGGTCGGTGGTGTCGGCAATGACCTCGGTCGCGATAGTGCATGCCTGTTCCGGCTGGCCCTGTTCGGCCAGGATCATCGCCAGCGTCAGTCGGGCCAAGGCTCGCGAGCGGGCCCGCTCGGGTGGGCGGAGGTCGATAGCGCGCTGTGCGTATACAGCGGCGCGGGTCAGCTCTCCGAGTTGCCTGGTACATCGGGCGGCTTCGGTGGCGAGGCTGCCATGATCGAATCCACTGACCCACGGGGACAATGGATATGCCGTGGAGGTATTGAGAGCGTCCGCGGCGCGTTCGAGCATGACATGGGTTTGGCGGGCTTCACCGAGGGCCGCGAGCCCGCGGGCGTGCATGGCGAGCAGTCGGGCCTCGAGTTCGGGGCTTACCGGGGCTTTGGAAAGCGCCGACTCGGCGTCGTAGGCGTGACGGATCGCGCGTTCGGGTTGCCCGCTATGTAGATCGAGGTGGCTGAGGCTGGTGAGAATATGTACCGGCAACTGCCGGTCGGGGCCGATTTTGGCGAATTCACGGGCGCGTGTGAATTGGCGATAGGCACGTTCGTCGTGACCTGCGTCGTGGGCCATCCATCCGGCCATTTCGACCAGTCCGGCGGCGACGACGAACAGCGCCGGATTCGTATGGTCCTCGCCGAAGAACAGGCGAGGGCCGAGGTCGGTCGTGAGGTAGCGGGTAAGTTCGCGGTAGAGGTGGCCGCCACCCATCGTGAGATCGGCCGATCGTAACGACTCCACGACCGCCATGTCACGTTGCTCTGCCGGGAGATGCGTGTCCAGACGCAGCAATCTATAAGGGCCGGCGGTCGGAGCCGGTACCGCCGCGCGCGGTGGTGCGGGCGCCGGGTAGCTGTGGCCGGGCATCTGAAACCACAACAGGTGATAGGGAATGCCCAGCAGTCTGGCCCAGTACACGAGGCTGTCCATCTGTCGGATCGGCGGACCATTTTCGATCCGGCTGATACGAACTTGGCTGATCCCGGCCCAGCGGGCCACGTCGGCTTGACGTACGACTGTGCCGTGGGCGGGATGATGGCGATAGGCGCCAATGGCCCTGCCCATATGCCGTTCGGCCAGTGCCTGTTTGAGGGATGGATGGTCCCAGAATCCGGGCATCAGCGTGGGAGGTCCGGACAGTCGGTCGCGAACCGCAGCTGTACAGGTACCGCACAGACCCGTGAAGTTGTCGGTGGCCAGTCGGCGACGGCACGAGCGGCAGCACTGTGGTCTGCTGCCCGACATCGTGCTCAATGTTCCCCCCTGAATCGCGACGATCAGTATGTATGCGGCCGGTCTGCTCAGTGTAGGTAAACAAGGTGATCTGAGCTGGGGATATAACCCGAGCTGAGTGCCCTATAACCATTTGGGCATACGGCGGTTCCTTCGACGCGGCGAAAGTGAGAACTATTCGAGCGCAAAGGAGTAAATATGTACCTCGGCCGTGCGAGGCGGGCGGTTGCCCTGCTGCACAGCAACCACGACCCGGCAGCGTATGAATTGCTGACGCGAAAGCACCGGCTGAAGATCGTCTACACAGTGCACACGGATGCCGCCGCCCTATTGGCCGCACTGATCGCCGTCCAGCACGCGTTCGATCATCTCGCCGACGCGGTAATAATCCCCCACCTCGGCACACTCGAGCCCGATACGCCGTGGCGGGTGGTCACAGCAGCGGCCGACCTGATCACCGGAACACAGGAGTATCCGGTGTGGTCCGCACTGGCCACGCCTCCGAGGCGCGAGCAGTGACCACACTGGGATTCGCCGTCGCAATCGGCCTGCCGCTGATCGTGCTGGTACTGGCGATCGCGCTGCCATAAAACCGGGATTGAGCTTTTACTTCACCGGTCCAACAATCGGATACCAGTTCAAATTGCTCCGGGTCTTCCCTTTTCGTTCGGGGCCGATAGGGCGTGCTGCCGAGACCCGGCCGGCCCAGTTGTCTCAGAGCTGCCCTGCTCGGATACAGGTGCCCCACGGCGTTACCGCGAACGCCGTGGGGTTGACGTGTGGTGAAGGTTCAGCGTTGGCTGGCGGTGCGGGATTCCTTCTCCGCCACCAGGAGATAGGCGACCATGAGTCGTTTGAGTTCCGCGACCGCGTCGGCGTGGCTCTGTTCATCCTGCACCGAGAAGTTCATCATCGAATACACCACGTGCACCAATACCTCGGCCATCATGGTGCGCCGGGCGCGAGGAGTGCGCGGGGTCAGCGGGCGCAGCATCTGCGAGACGACCTCGGCGAACTCCTTCTCGTGGATGGCGCCGGTGGCCCGGGTGGACGGGGTGGACTGCATGGCCAGCCACACCTCGCGGCGGGAGGGGTCGGTCATCCACAGGCTGGCCAGATGGTCGACGAACTGGTTCATATGCCGTAACCAGTCCAGTGACGGGATCTCGCCGTGGAAATCGGCCAGTTCCTGCGATACCGCCACCAGATCCTGCCGGTTCAGTTCGCAGACGATCACATACTTGTTGGCGAAGAATTGGTACAGGGTGCCGATGGGCACTTCCGCCCGGGCCGCGACCTCTTCACAGGTGAACGATTCGAAACCGACTTCCACCAGCAGCTCGCGTGAGGATTGCAGCAGTGCGTCGAATTTGCGCTTACTGCGTTCCTGGGTCGGCCGCCGGCGCGGCATCAGCTCTTGCGGGTCGTCCTGAAGTTCCAGCGCAGGGTCCGGACGCCGTTTGGCCCTGGCCTCCGTCCGTACGTTCACCTGTCCCAGGCTAGCGGTTGGGGGAAACCCGTGGTGCAGAGTGTGGAACTGTGAACGTGAGTCTGTCATGTCTCACCACGGAAATAACGCCGATCCGGGCCACGGAACACATCGGGTGGGCGCCGGATCGGCCGGATCGCCGTTACTGCCCGGTGCGTCGCCGGAACAGGATCAGCGCGGCGAAATAGGACACCACGGCGATGGTGCCCCACCAGATGAGCGCGAGGACCGCGCTGTCACCGATGGGATTGCCGACCAGGAGACCACGCAGTGTCTCGATCACCGGTGTCACCGGCTGGTGCTCGGCGAACCCGCGCAGCCAGCTCGGCATGGTCTCCGGGGGGACGAACGCGCTGCTGATATAGGGAATGAACATCGCGAAGATGGTGAATCCATTGGCGGCTTCCGGGCTGCTGGCGATCAGTCCGAAGCATGCCGACGTCCAGGATAGCGCCAGCACCACCAGCGCCAGCACCCCGGCCGCGGCGAGCCAGCGCAGCGGGTCGGCGGTGGGCCGGAAACCGATGGCCAGCGCGACGCCGACCACAACCGTGGTGGCCGCCATATTGCGCAGCAGGCTTTCGGTGATGTGACCGGTGAGGAACGCGGATCGGTTGATGGCCATGGTGCGGAAGCGGTCCACAATGCCCTCGGTGATATCGACCGAGACACCGACCGCGGTGGTCGACGCGCCGAAACTGGCGCACAGCAGGATGATTCCGGGCACCACATAGTCGACGAAGGTGCTGTTGCCGACGTTCATGGCGCCACCGAACACGTAGACGAACATCAGCAGGATCATGATCGGCAGGGCGAGCGTGCTGATCAACGAGTCCGGACTGCGCAGGGTGTGGCGGATATTGCGGGCGGTCATGGTGGCCGCGTCCTGGGCGGTGTGGGCGAGTGTGGTCACGCGCGTGGCTTTCTGTGCGGTATCGGGCGGATCAGGAGGCGGCGGGCAGCGGTTCGGCGGGCCGGCTGGTGAGTGCGAAGAACACATCGTCGAGATCCGGCGTGTGTACGCCGAGTTGTTCGACCGTGAGGTCGAGTTCGGTGAACTCGTCGAGCAGCTGTTTGAGATGGGCGACCGAGCCGTCGGAGGGGATCTGCAGGGTGAGTTCGTCCGGGTCGGTCCCGGGGTGGTCGACGGGGTGGCCGACGGCTCGGGCCGCTGCGGCCAGATCCGCGCGATCGGCGAATCTGAAGAGGATATGGCCACCGGGGGTGAGCCGTTTGAGTTCGGCCGGGGTGCCGTCCGCGACTATCCGGCCGTCGTGCAGTACCGCGATCCGGTCGGCCAATTGATCGGCCTCCTCGAGGTATTGGGTGGTGAGGAAGACGGTGACGCCGTCGATCACCAGTTCCCGGATCACCGCCCACAGTTCGCGGCGGCTGCGCGGGTCGAGACCGGTCGTGGGTTCGTCCAGGAAGACCACCTCCGGGCGTCCCATGAGGCTCATGGCCAGGTCGAGGCGCCGGCCCATCCCGCCGGAATAGGTGTTCGCGGGCCGGTTCGCGACGCCTGCGAGATCGAAGCGTTCGAGTAGTTCGGTGGTGCGGCGCCGGGTTTCCGATCTGCCCAGGTGCAGCAGCCGGCCGACCATGTGCATGTTCTCGGTGCCGGTGAGCACCTTGTCGAGGGCGGCGTACTGGCCGGTGACCCCGATGGCGGCGCGTACCCGGTCGGGTTCGCGGACCACATCGTGCCCGGCCACCCGGATTGTGCCGGTATCGGGGGCGGTCAGGGTCGCGAGGATGCGCACCATCGTGGTCTTCCCGGCGCCGTTGGGGCCGAGCAGGGAGAACACGGATCCGCGGGCTATATCGAGATCGACTCCGGCGAGCACACGGTGCTCGCCGAAGGCTTTGCCGAGCCCGGTGAGGGAAATGGCGGGAGGGGCGGTCATAGGGACTCCGTTCCAAAACTGTATGCCTCATAAACTGTATACGGCATAGATTCAGTTTAAAGAGTACACAGTTGAGGGAAGGGCGCAAGACCCGCGCGGGAGCAGGTGAGATAGGAATGGAGGGCAGCGGAGCCGGACGGCGGCGCGGGACCCGCGCCCGGACTACCGGGCGCAGTGATCAGAACGGAGAGGTCGATAACGATGTCGAGCGCAGCCGGCCCCGAGTCGGACCAGCAGCCGCGATCGGCCGGGGAAGAGGTCTCGGAACCGACCGCGGCGCGGCCGGGTGGCAACGAACCGCCGCTACCGAAATCGGTCGAGCTGATGTGGGGTCTCGCGTCCGCGGGTACCCGCGGACCCCGCCGCGGCCTGAGCCTGGAGCAGATCGTCGATGCCGCGATAGAGCTGGCCGACGAGAGCGGGTTCGCCGCGTTGTCGATGAACAAGGTCGCCGAGCGGCTGGGGTTCACCGCGATGTCGCTCTACCGATATGTGGACAGCAAGGCGACCCTGATGGAAGTAGCGTTCGATCGGGTGATCGGTACGCCGCCCGCTATCGCGCCGGGCACACCGTGGCGCAGCGCGCTGGAGCAGTGGGCGCACGAGGAGTACCGGTTGATCAGCCGGCACCCGGGCTGGCTCGGTGCGCCGATGAGCACGCCGCCGCTGGGTCCCAACAATATGGCCTGGCTCGAGGCGGGCCTGGCCGCGCTGGGGCAGACCCGCGTACCCGAGCCCATGAAACTGCAGCTGGTGATGAACCTGTCGCTGTACGTGGTCGGTCGCGCCCGCCTGGCCGCGGAAATCCAGCCGGACAACGAGGAATCCGAAGGCGACTGGGCGATCATCGACCGCGTGCTCGACCCCGAACGCTTTCCCGCGCTCACCGCGGCGGTCCGCGCCCAGGCGTTCGAACAGGACCAGGAATCCTGGGGGGACCTGTTCTTCGACAACGGGCTGACACTGCTGCTCGACGGCTACGAGCGGCTCATCGCGTCCTACGAGTGACCACCCGGGCCGCACCCGGGTGGTCTCGGCTCATACGGAGAGATCCCGGCGCAGCTTCGCGACATGCCCCGTGGCGCGCACGTTGTACTGTGCCACTTCGATTTTCCCCTCGGCATCGACGAGGAAGGTCGAACGGATGACGCCGGTCACCTTCTTGCCGTACATGGTCTTCTCGCCGAAGGCACCCCATTCGGTGAGCACCGTGCGGTCCGGGTCGGACAACAGCGGGAAGTTCAGTTTCTCCGCGTCGCGGAACTTCGCGAGTTTGGCCGTTTTGTCGGGTGAGATGCCGATCACGTCGAGTCCGGCGGAGTTCAGCTCACCGAGGTTGTCCCGGAAGTCGCAGGCCTGTTTCGTGCAGCCGGGCGTACTGGCCGCCGGGTAGAAGTAGACCACTACTTTGCGGCCGCGGTAGTCGGCCAGGGATACCTCGTTGCCGTCGGCGTCGGTCAAGGTGAAATCGGGTGCCGGGTCGCCGGGGGAGAGTCGCTGGTTGTCGGTCACCCTGGCTACCGTAATCGACCGGCCGGGCTCCCGGACGTGTACTGGTCCCGGTGATCCGGCGGGCGCCGGCCCCACGATCTGTCGCCGGCGACGCGGACACACCGGGGCGGATCGCGGGCGGGGACGATCGAGTAGCGAGCGCGGTGCGCGCGGATACACTCGAGCGCGGACCCTGGCCCGATCCACGGACGGGCGCGGCCCAGGGGTGATCATCGGCCGCCGGTGGACGCGGCAGACCAGGTACAGGAGGCGTTGAAGGTGGCAAAGGATACCGAGCGGATCGAGCAGGAGATCGAGGCCGCGCGGGAGCGGTTGGCCGGCACTCTGGACGAGATCGCCGTCCGGGCCGATCCGCAGCGGATCGCCGAGGGGACCAAGCAGTTGGCGCTGGCCAAGGTCAACGAGCCGAAGGTGAAGTACACCCTGATCGGTGTGGGTGTACTGGCGGTGGGCGCGCTGCTGTTCAAGATCCTGCGCTGATCCGGGTACCGGCCCGGAATACAGAACACCCGGTGACAGAGATTCTGTCACCGGGTGTTCGTGCGCAGTAACCGTGGATCAGACGGTGGGGCAAGCGAACCCGTCGCCGTCGGGATCCAGGTGGGGACCGAAACCGGGCTCACCGCGGAAGATCGGCGCCCGGCCCGCGGCGCGTGCTTCGTCACAGTTCTTGAAGGCGCCGCCGGCCGAACCGGTCTGCGTCAGCTGGGCCGATCCGGTCGCGCCCAGCACGGCGTCGGCCGCGGAGGAACCGGTACCTGCCAGAGAGGGCAGCGGGATTCCGATCGGACCGGCGCTCGCGGCGGGAGCGGCCAGAAGAGTCAGCCCCGCGGCGGCGGCGCTGACATAGAGCTGGCGTACGTTCATGAATTCCTCTATGTCTGCTGGGGAGTGGATCTGCGTCCGACAAGAGAACGCGCGGCTTCCACTGTTGTGAGGGCCGGGTTGATTGTCAACTCGTATGGCCTGGATAAGACAGGAGGAAATGGGCATCCGGGTGGGTACTCCCCGGATGCTGTGACGCACCGCGACGCAGTGGCGAAGTTCCCGTGCAGTACGGGGAGGTTTCGCCGGAGACAACACATTGTGATAGGGATGCATGCTATGTCCGAGGCTCGTACTCCGCTGCTGTTACTCGACCCACCCCGGGCCGGCCGGAGAAAGCGATAGGTCGGGGAAAGCAGTTGTTGCGAATCAAGGACAGCGATGTCACCGGTGACCCGTCCGCGCCACCCCCGGCGGCCGCGGCCCCGCGCTCGGCCGATTACCGGCTGGATCTGGACGGTCTCCGCGGTATAGCGATCGCGCTCGTCGTCGCTTTCCACGTCTGGTACGGGAAGGTTTCCGGCGGTGTCGACATCTTCCTGGTGCTGTCGGGCTTCTTCTACACCGGCATGCTGCTGCGTCAGGTGGAACGGACCGGCGCGGTGGGACTGCGGCAGACGGCGGTGCGGACCGCGCGCCGCCTGCTCCCCGCGCTGATGGTGGTGCTGGCCGTGGTGGCGGTGGTCACCGTGCTGAGCCGGCCGTATTCGACCTGGGGCAATATGTCGGGTCAGACGATCGCCACCGCCTTCTACTACCAGAACTGGTACCTGGCCGGTGCCGCGGAAAGCTATCTGGCCGCGGACCCCTCGGTCAGCCCGCTGCAGCACATGTGGTCGATGGCGGTACAGGGCCAGTTCTATCTCGCGATCGCGGTGCTACTGGCTGTGATCGCCTGGGTGTGCGCGCGCCTGGGCGGGACCGCGGCGGTCCGTCCGGCGATCGCGGCGCTCGCGCTGGTGCTGGGCACCGGTTCCTTCGTCTACGCCGCCGTATGGACAACTGTGTCGCAGGAATGGACCTACTACGACAGCGGCGCCCGCGCCTGGGAGCTGCTGACCGGCGCGCTGCTGGCCGCGGTGCTTCCGTGGGCCCGGATCACCGCGAGCCGTGCCGCGCGCGTCGTACTGACAGTGCTCGCGTCCGCCGGACTCGCGGCGGTCCTGCTCTGCGGGGTGCTCTTCGACGGCGCCCGCCAGTTCCCGGGCCCGGCCGCGCTGTTCCCGGTGGGCGCGGCGGTCGCGCTGATCGTCGCGGGTATCCGGACCGAGAGCGGCTGGCGGTCGGGCGTATCGCGGCTGCTCGCCTCCCGTCCGATGGTCGAACTGGGTTCGATCGCCTACTCGCTGTATCTGTGGCACTGGCCGCTGCTCATCTACTACCTGGTGCAGACCGGTAAACCGCATGCCGGGCTCAGCGGTGGGCTGATGGTCATCGCGGTATCGCTGGTGCTGGCGGTGCTGACCAACAAGTACATCGAGGAGCCGCTGCGCCTGCGGTCCGGGCGCACGATCGTGACACCGGTCTGGCAGCGTCGTATCCCGGCTGTCGCGGTGAGCGTGGTCGGGATGCTCGTACTCGGCTCCTGTATCTCGTGGCAGGTGGTGATGGCGCGCACACCGTCCGAACCGGTGGAGGCGTTGCCGGTGAACGAATATCCGGGTGCGGAGGCACTGTTCGCCGGGGCCGCGGTCCCGGTGGCGAAACTGCGGCCGTCCATCCTGGAGGCGTCGAACGATCTACCGGCGCCGACCCGCGACGGCTGTATCTCCGACTGGTTCAACAAGGAGATCGTCACCTGCACCTACGGTGATCCGAACGGGTCGCGCAGCATCGCCATGGTCGGCAACTCCCACGCCGAGCACTGGATGCCCGCCATGGACGCTCTGGCCCGGGTGCACGACATCAAGGTCGTCGTCTACCTGAAGATGGGCTGTTCACTGAACATCCGCGACGACGCGCAGTACCGGGGCCTGGACATCTCGGATTGTCGCGACTGGTCGCGGCAGGTGATCGATCTGCTCGCCTCCGATCCGCCGGATTGGGTGTTCACCACCGCCACCGCGCCCGTGTGGCCGAGCGGCGGCGACGTAGTCCCGGCCGAGTACCTGGATGTGTGGGCGGCAATGTCCGAACGGAATCTGAATGTGCTGGCCATCCGCGACACTCCCTGGCTACGCAGCCCCACCGGTGTCCGCTACAGCGCGGTGGACTGTCTGGCCGCCGGTGGCGACAGCGATACCTGCGGAATGCAGCGGGCGACCGCGATGGCACCGGTGAATCCCGCGCTCTTGCATGCGGCGGCGTTCCCGAATATGCGCCTGCTGGATCTCACCGATTCGGTGTGCGGACCCCAGATCTGCCGGGTGGTGGAGGGGAATGTGCTCGTCTACCACGACGAGCACCATCTCAGCGCCAGTTACGCCCGGACCCTGGCTCCCGAGCTGGAGCGGCAGATCGGGTCGGCCACCGGCTGGTGGTGAGCGGTACCGGCCCGGTGCGCGGATCCATCCACCGGTCCGGCAAGGACTCGGCCGACCCGGCACGGACACAGCCCACGTGACCTTCACGGTTACGTGGGCTGCTGTGGTTGCTGGTCGCGGGGGAGTGGGCCGCGTTCACCACGGGGTGACCGGAGGTTTCACCCAGAGCAGTTTCTCGTCGGTGTGATGCCGCGCGGCCGCCGGATGTCCGGGTCGACGTGCCGCCCACCGGGCCTTCTCGTCGAGTAGCTGCGCCACCGAATGCCAGGTCTCCTCGGAGCTCGGCGGATTGGCCCCCGCTGCCCGGGCGAGCTTGCGCCGCGCCGCGGCCGGCATGCCGAGGAGTTCGGAACCCGAGATATCCCGGTCCCACAGATATCCGGCCAGCTGCCGCGCCTTGGCGGCCCGACCGGCCTCCGCAGCCGGGGAATGCGCGTAATCGGCCATGAGCAAGTGTCCTCGGAAATCGGTACCTGGAGAACAGTATTCCCCCCGCCGCTCCGGGCATTGCCAGGGGCACCGAGACGGGAAATGCGCGGTGCCGCCCGAATCGGACGGCACCGCGCACCCACCTCATTGTGGTCCCCGCTGATGCAGCGGGCCTCCGCGACCGTGCGCCGTTGCGCGGTGCGGACGATCTGCAGGGTTCGCGGTCATCGGCCGGGACGACTCTGTCCCGGCCCGGGATGTCCGGGACCCCTCATCGTGGTCTCGTCATCCGGGAGTCCGCCGTGGCCGGCGCCCCATTGCGCCGCCCTGCCGATCCTGGAGTGCGCACCGGATTCGCAGGAATCCGGACTACTCCGCAAAATCTGGAGTCATCGAGCCCCGACCGCGGTCGTGAGCCCCGCCCCGCCGGAGGCGGGGCAGATCACTCAGTACGCGCCGAAGACGTTGTCCATCGAGCCGTACCTGTGGAAGGCGTAGTTGCAGGCCGCCGCGATGTTGGAGACCGGGTTCCATACGTCGAACGCGGTGCCGGGCACGTGGTAGGCGGCGAAGGTGGGGTCGATCACCTGTAGCAGGCCCTTGGAGGGGATGCCCATGACGGCGTTCGAGTCCCACAGGTTGATGGCCGCCGGGTCGCCCGAGGACTCACGCAGGATGTTGCGCTTGATCGAGTCGTAGCTGCCGGGGATACCGTTCGCGGCCATGATGTCCATGGCTTCCTGGATCCAGCCGTCCAGGTTGTTGGGGTAGGCCGGAGCGGGGGCCGGGGCGGGCGCTGCTTCGGGGGCCGGTTCCGGGGCCGGAGCGAAGGCCGCTTCGGGGGCGGGCGCCGGGGCCGGGATGATCTCCGCTTCGGGAGCGGGGGCCGCGATGGCGGCTGCCTCGGCGGTGGTCGCGGCGGCGGCAGGTGCCTGCTCGGCGACCATGGCGACCCGGCTGGGGGCACTGTCGTCGGCCATGGAGACCGCGGAGGAGGCGGTTACGGCGACGATGCCGGCCGTGGCGAGGGCGAAGCCGATGGCTTCACGCTTGGTACGGCGGCGCAGGCTGGTGAAACGGTGGGAAGACATGATCGGATTCGGTTCCTTGTCGGGTCTCGGGATCCTGCCCGGTTCGGGCAGCACGGATCTTCGGCGCGGGCCGGTGGCTCGCAATCCGGAAAATATGACTGTGCTGTTGTCGGGTTCTTTTGTGTGACACCGAACGCAGGCTGGTTCGGGTCCGGATGGCGCATCTTGCGGTTACCGGGTGGTTTCCCGGTCCGTTGCGCCCGCAGGAACTCCACGCTGTGGTGAAGTCGAGTGGACTCGGGTTCGGCTATCGCGATACCGTTTGTGGTTGTCGCGCCGGCGAGTTTCGCGGTTGTTTCCAACCTTGTGTCCACAACATCGCGGACTAGCCGAACTTCAGGTCTTTTCGGACCGGATCTCAGAATGGTCACAAGAGGTGAACAGCAGGTAAACGGAACCTGAGAGAATGCTAAGTGCGATCTTGAAGTCCGAAATGAACGCGTTGCACCACTGTTTCGACCTGGGGGAATGTCCCTAAACCTCTTGTGGCGGAGGCCACAAAATTTCTGAACGGTAACGGTGGATCCAGGTGTTCGTGATGGTTCCGTGATCGAGAAAACGTGCTGGCCCCGGCCCCACCGCAAGTGTTCGGTAACCCCGGTCGGGACCGGTTTCCGGGCCCGTATGCGCTTCGGGGGTGGAAGCGCGCCGTGGCGAAATGGTGTGATGAGGTCCTGTAGGCCCAGCGGCCGGGTCGCCGCCGGGCCGGACCGATATCGGAAAGAGGGCCCGCGATGTACTCGACGACGAGTTATCCGCAGCTGTTCACCCCACTCGAAGTCGGGAGTACCACCCTGCGCAACAGGGTGGTCATGGGATCGATGCACACCGGTCTGGAGGACCGGGCCTGGGACGCCAACCGGCTGGCCGCCTACTTCGCCGAACGCGCGCGCGGCGGCGTCGGCCTCATCATCACCGGTGGTTACGCCCCCAATCGCACCGGTTGGCTGCTACCTTTCGGTGCGAAACTGACCAACCGGACCGAGGCTTATCGGCATCGGGCCATCACCCGTGCGGTACACGCCGCCGGGGGAAAGATCGCGCTGCAGATCCTGCACGCCGGACGCTACGCCTACGTCCCCGGCAGTGTGTCCGCCTCGTCGATCAAAGCGCCGATCAATCCGTTCCGCCCGCGCGCGTTATCGGATCGCGGAATTCGCCGAACCATCGACGATTACGTTCGCTGCGCCGAACTCGCCCGGCTCGGGGGATACGACGGTGTCGAAATCATGGGCGGTGAGGGTTATTTCATCAATCAATTCCTCGCCCCGCGTACGAATAAACGTAATGATCGCTGGGGTGGTTCAGCGGAGAACCGTCGGCGGCTCGCGGTGGAGATCGTCCGGCGTACCCGCGCCGCGGTCGGTCCCGATTTCCTGATCGTATTCCGTCTATCGATGGCGGAATTGGTGGAGAACGGCCAGACGTTCGAAGAGATCCTCGCACTCGCCCGGGAACTGGAAATCGCGGGTGTCAGCATTCTCAATACGGATATCGGCTGGCACGAGGCGCGGGTGCCGACGATCGTGACCTCCGTACCTCGCGCGGCCTTCGTCGAATTCACCGCGAAGGTCACCGCGGCGGTGGGGATCCCGGTATGCGCGTCGAACCGCATCAATATGCCCGAGATCGCCGAGGAGATCCTGACCCGCGGCGATGCCCAGCTGATCTCCCTGGCCAGGCCGCTGCTGGCCGACCCGGAATGGGCGGACAAGGCAGCCACCGGACGCACCGACGAGATCAATACCTGTATCGCCTGTAATCAGGCCTGTCTCGACCACGCCTTCCAGCACCGCACGGTGTCGTGCCTGCTGAACCCACGGGCCGGCCGGGAAACCGAACTCACGCTGCTGCCCACCCGGCGCGCGAAGAGTATCGCGGTGGTCGGAGCCGGACCGGCCGGTCTGTCGGCGGCGGTGAACCTCGCCGAGCGCGGTCACCGGGTCGATCTCTTCGAAGCCCTGGACCGGATCGGCGGGCAGTTCGATATCGCGCGCCGGATCCCGGGGAAGGAGGAATTCGACGAGTCGATTCGTTACTTCACCCGCAAACTCGAACTCACCGGCGTGCAGGTGCATCTGAGCACCCGTGTCACCGCCGCCGAACTGATCGATCGCCGGTACGACGAGGTCGTCCTGGCGACAGGTGTCCGGCCCCGGATCCCCGATATCCCGGGTATCGACCATCCGATGGTGCTCTCGTACGCGGAATTGGTGCGGGACGGGAAACCGGTGGGCAAGCGGGTCGCGGTGATCGGCGCGGGCGGTATCGGGTTCGATGTGAGCGAATATCTGATCGTCGACGGTCACCCCACGCTGAAACCCGACGAGTGGCGCCAGGAATGGGGTGTCGATCCCGATGACGAACAGGTACGCGGCCAGTTGCGGGAAGCCCGCCCGTCGCCCGCGGCGCGTGAGGTCGTCCTGCTGCAGCGCAAGGAAACGTCGTTCGGGAAGGGGCTCGGCAGGACGACCGGCTGGGTGCACCGTGCGGCACTGAAGGCGAAAGGGGTCGAACAGATCGGCGGCGTGAACTACGAGCGGATCGACGACGAAGGCCTGCACATCAGCTTCGGCCCGAAGCGTGAGCGGCCCCGGGTGCTCGGGGTCGACAATGTGATCGTCTGCGCCGGCCAGGAATCGGTGCGCGAACTCGAATCGGAGCTGACCGCGGCGGGTGTGCCGACTCATCTGATCGGCGGTGCCGAACTGGCCGCCGAACTCGATGCCGAACGTGCCATCGAACAGGGCACTCGGCTGGCGGCTCGACTGTGACGACCGGGCCGGTCCGCGCGAAAAAGGTCCGCGCGGACCGCCCGGCGGGCCGATAAATCCGCTTTTCCGGTCGTACGGCGCGCGGTAAGGTGGCGGCTTTGTGTCCGCGCGAAGCAGGGGGTGACCGTGTCGGCCACATCGGTCGATCTCCGGGGTACGGCCGGTGTCTACCGGCGGCTGCTGGTGGCCGGGTTCCGCCGGCAATGGCGTTACAAGCTGGCCATGTTCGCCGGGCTGTTCACCAACTGTGTGTTCGGGTTCGTCCGCGCGGCGGTGATGGTCGCCGCGATAGACGCCACGGGTGGGTTCGGAGGGTACGACGCGGGCAGTATCGGTGCCTACGTGTGGATCTCCCAGGGCCTGCTCGGAGCTCTGCAGTTCATGGCCGCGGAACTCGAACTGGCCGAACGGATCCGCACCGGTGATATCGCTGTCGACTTCCTGCGACCGGTGGATGTGCAACTGGGCAATCTCGCCTCCGATCTCGGCCGCGCGCTGTGCACACTGATCCCGCGTGGTATCCCGAGCCTGCTGGTCGGTGCGCTCACCTTCGGGCTCGCGCTCCCCAGCACCCCCGAGTCCTATCTGCTCGGGCTCTTCAGTGTGGTTCTCGCCGCGGCGATCTCGTTCCTGTCCCTGTTCGTGCTCACCACCGTCGGATTCTGGGTCGTGGAGACCCGGGGGCTGCGGACGCTCTATCAGACCTGCGGCCCCTTCCTCGCCGGGCTGTTCGTCCCGGTGCACGTCTTCCCGGACTGGCTGCGGGCAATCGCTGGATGCACGCCGTTCCCGTCGATGCTGCAGGTGCCGGTGGATGTGCTCTCCGGACGGGTGGCCGGCTGGGATGCGGCGCACCTGGTGGGCACCCAGATCTTCTGGCTGCTGGTCGTCCTGGCGCTGGGCCGGGTCCTGCTGGCCGCCGGCCGCCGGAGGCTGGAGGTGCAGGGTGGTTGAGACAGCTGTCCATCCGGCGGAGGGCCGGCGTATCCCGGTGGGTAGCCGATTCGGTCCCTATGCGGCGGTGCTGAGCTCACGTATCCGGTCGCAGCGCGCCTACCGGCTGTCCTTCGCCAGCGATATGGCGGGGGCGACCATGGTCGGGTTGGTCGAGTTCGCCGAGGTATGGGTGGTGTTCCACCAGGCGAAGGTGCTCGGCGGCCTGGATCTGGATGCCGCACTGCTGCTGTTCGGCCTGAGCAACTCGGCCTTCGCACTGGCCCAGCTGGTGTTCGGGCACCTCGACAAACTGCCGGGACTCATCCGTCTCGGCATGCTCGATATCTACCATCTGCGCCCGCAACCGGTTCTGCTGCAATTGGTGACCAGCGATTTCTCGCTGCGCCGCCTGGCCCGGGCCGCGGTCGCGGTGGTGGTGCTGACCGTCGGGCTGGTGCGCAACGATATCGATTGGTCGGCCGCGGCGGTGGTGCTGATCGCGTCGACGGTGCTGAGCGGCATCGTCTTGTTCGGCGGACTGTTCGTGGTGGCCGCGGGCTGCCAGTTCTTCCTCATCGACGGGGCGGAGCTGACCAACAGTTTCACCTACGGCGGCTCCTTCGCGGCGACCCAGCCCGCGTCGGTCTTTCCCACCCCGTTGAAATTGTTGTTCTGCATCGCGATACCGGTGGCGTTCACCGCCTACCTCCCGACGCTGGCACTGCTGGACCTGCCCGGCCCGCCCGGCATGCCGCCCTGGCTCGCCTGGTGCGCGCCGCTGGCAGCGGGGTGGGTGTGGGTGCTGGCGTGGGTGATGTGGCGGATCGGGACGAGGCACTATCAGAGTGGCGGTGGTTGAGATGGGATTCGACAGTACGGCCGGCGAAACGGTTATCGATATCGACGGGCTGACCCGCTGTTTCACCCGCCGGACCGGGAAAGGTCTGCGCTCGCGGCGTGCGGTGGTCACCGCGGTCGATGCCATGAGCTTCCGGGTCGAGCGGGGTGCGGCGGTCGGCTATATCGGCGCCAACGGTGCCGGTAAATCCACCACGATCAAGATGCTCACCGGCATCCTGGTCCCGACCTCCGGCTCGGTGCGCACCTGCGGACTGGAGCCCATCCGGCAACGCCGGGAGCTGGCGAGCCGGATCGGGGTCGTCTTCGGGCAGCGCTCCCAGCTGTGGTGGGATCTTCCGCTGCGGGAATCGTTCACGATCCTGGCCGCGATCCACCGATTGGAACCCGCGGCCGGGCGATTACGCACCGCAGAGTTGGTCGAGCAGCTGGAAATGGCCGATACACTCGACACTCCGGTCCGCCAGCTGTCGCTGGGACAGCGAATGCGTGCCGAGGTCGCGGCGGCGCTGTTGCATTCGCCGGAGTTGATCATCCTGGACGAACCGACCATCGGACTCGATGTGCTCTCCAAACAGCGGCTGCGCGAATTTTTGCGTGCCGAGCGATCCGAACGCGGCACCACCCTCGTCCTGACAACACACGATATGGGTGATATCGAGCGACTCTGCGATCGCGTGCTGGTGGTGGACCACGGGCGACTGGCCTACGACGGTTCGTTGCCGGGTCTGGGCGCGACGGTCGGCGCGCAGCGGATGCTGGTCGTCGATCTCACCGCGCCCACCCGGGCCCTGGACGGGCTGCCCGGTGCGGAACTCATCTCCTACGAGGCGGAAGGTATGCGGCAGCGGCTGGCCTTCGACGCCGATACGACCACCGCCGCGCAGCTGCTGGCCGAGGTATCGGCGCTGGCCGAGGTGCGTGATCTCTCGATCGAGGAACCCGATATCGAGGACATCGTGCGGCGGCTCTACGAGTCGGCCCGCTGAACGCGCGGTGCCGGGCCCCAGTGGGGGACCCGGCACCGGTCGGTCTCGAACCAACGTTACGTCTGGGCGTTGCCCGCTTTCCACTCCGACCACGGGATGTTCCAGTCACCCAGGCCGTCGGTTCCGGAGAGCACCGGGCCGACGGTATTGGTCACGATGGCGATATCACCGCGTTTGGCCGTGTTGTACACCCATTGGGCGTCCTCGGGGCTGAGGTTCAGGCACCCGTGGCTGGTGTTGGTATTGCCCTGCGCGCCCAGCGACCACGGGGCCGAATGGAAGAAGATCCCGCTGTAGGACATCCGGGTGGCCCAGTCCACGTCGGTCCGATACCCGGCGGGGGAGTTCACCGCGACACCGTAGGTGGAGGAGTCCATGACGATGTGCTCATGCCGGTCGGCCAGGATGTACACACCGTTGTTGGTGGGGGTGTCGTCCTTACCCATAGAGGTCGGCATCGTGCGGATGACCTGGCCGTTCTTCTCGACCGTGACCATCTTCGTATTGTCGTCGGCCTTGAAGACCGTCGCATCGCCGATGACGAAGTTCGAATGGATGTCGTCCTGGCCGTAGAGCCCGTTGCCGAGGTCCTTGCCGTAGACGTTCACATCGATCGTCACCTTGGTGCCGGCGTTCCAGAAATGTTCGGGCCGCCAGCGGACCTCGCGGTTGTTCACCCAGTAGAACGCGCCCTCCACCGGCGGATCGGTTTTGATGGTGATGGCGTCCTGCGCGGCCGAGCGGTTGGGAATGTTCTCGTCGAACTGGACCGCGACGGGCTGGCCGATACCGACGACCTCGCCCTCGCCCGGCACCAGGTAGGGCTTGGTGACATTGCCGGGCGCCGTTGTGGTGAAACTCATACCGGCGGTGGAAGCGCCGCCCAGCCCGTTGGCCCGGGCCTGCAGCCGGTAGGTCTTGCTGTAGCCCAGTGGCTCGGTGGTGGACCAGCTGCGGCCGTCGGGCGCGAGCTGGCCGGCCACCGGCTGATCATCCGGATTGAGCAGGTCGACCTCGGTGAACAGGCCGTCGGTGATCTCGAACTTCATCCCCGCGGCCGGCGAGACACCGATATCGCCGTCCTTGACGGGAGCCACGAGCTTGGGCTTGATCAACTCGGTGATGGGATTGCGGTCGATGGCGACAGTCCCGTCCGAGGCCTCCGAGGACGAACAACCGGTCAGCACCATCGCGACCAATGTGACCAGGACCAGCGGTCCGAGTATCCAACGGACCGGCCTACACCGATCACCTGTACGCATATCAACCCCGTTTCAAGTCACGGCGCACCCGCTACGCGCCGATGGCTTCGGATCCGACCGATTACCAGCTCACCTCGACCCACGGCGGCGGGATCGGTCGAGACCACGTCCAACCATTCTGCCAGCCGTACCGGGGTGATCCCAACCGTCGGGGATCACGCCGGTGCCACTGGCACACCTGGACATAGGCTTCCGCTCGCCTTCCGTTACGTGTCGGCCGGCTCACACCCGGCCGGCCCACTATCGATTTCACTTCTGCGGCCCGAGCCTGTTAATGTCTGTCCCGCACCGATCGACGGGGCACGCGCCATTAGCTCAATTGGCAGAGCAGCTGACTCTTAATCAGCGGGTTCGGGGTT
This sequence comes from Nocardia jinanensis, assembly GCF_014645735.1. Taxonomy (GTDB): domain Bacteria; phylum Actinomycetota; class Actinomycetes; order Mycobacteriales; family Mycobacteriaceae; genus Nocardia; species Nocardia jinanensis. The sequence continues at coordinate 132,207 of NZ_BMMH01000014.1, forward strand.
CGAGTCCCTGATGGCGCACTTCGAGTCGAAAGACATTTCCGACTATAGGGTTTGCGCTCGGCACCCGTACATTCGACAGCCTCAGACGTGATCAACCCGCTATCTCGCCGTATTTCGACCGTGGCTCCGGCCCGGTCACAAGCCCTTCTGCCGTAGCCCGGCCGGTACGCCACGGATCCGTTAGGGTGCGCGGTATGAGCGAGGCGAACGCGCGGGTGGGGCGCGGGCAGGTGGTCGCATGGGGATTGTGGGACTGGGGGTCCGCCTCGTTCAACGCCGTCATCACCACGTTCGTGTTCGCGGTGTACCTCACCGACAGTGTGGGCGACGATCTGCCGGGTGATATCTCCGCCAGCGCCTGGCTGGGGTGGGCACTCGGGTTCGCCGGGCTGATCGTCGCGCTGACCGCGCCGATCACCGGTCAGCGTTTCGACGCGACCGCGAACCGCAAACGTTCGCTCGGGCTCATGACCGCGGTCGTCGTGGTGCTGACGGCGGCGATGTTCTTCGTCCGGGACGAGTACTCCTATCTGTGGCTCGGGCTGGTGTTGCTCGCGCTGGGATCGGTTTTCTTCGAACTCGCGACCGTGCCCTACAACGCGATGCTGCGCCAGGTGTCCACCCCCGCGACCCTGGGCCGGGTCTCCGGATTCGGCTGGGCCATGGGCTACTTCGGCGGGATCTTCCTGTTGTTGATCTGCTATTTCGGGTTCATCGCCGGTGACGGCCCCGAGCGGGGGCTGTTCGGTGTAGCCACCGAGGGCGGGTTGAACATCCGGCTGGTCGTGCTGCTCGCCGCCGTATGGTTCGCCGTATTCGCTCTGCCGGTGCTGTTCGCGGTCCCGGAGGCGCCGCGCACCCGGGCCGATCCCGGGGCGGCGAGCGCGGGTCTTCTCGGCTCCTACCGGGTGTTGTGGCGGGATCTGCGGGAGCTGTGGGCACTGGATCGAGCCGTCATCGGGTTCCTGCTCGCCAGCGCCGTATTCCGGGACGGCCTGGCCGGTGTCTTCGCGTTCGGCGCGGTGCTGGCCGTGCAGGTGTACGGGATCAGCGAATCCGATGTGCTGTTGTTCGGGATCGCGGCCAATGTTGTCGCGGCGCTCGGCGCGATCGTGGCCGGCCGCTTGGACGACAGGGTCGGGCCGAAACGCGTGATCGCGGTATCGCTGCTGTCCGCTGTAGTGGCCGGCGCGGTGCTGCTGGTGGTGTCGGGGGCCGCGATGTTCTGGATCTTCGGCCTGGCGCTGACGCTGTTCGTCGGTCCGGCGCAGGCGTCGGCGCGGTCTTTCCTCGTTCGGCTGACACCGCCGGGACGGGAGGGGCAGCTGTTCGGGCTCTACACCACCACGGGGCGGGCTGCCTCGTTCCTGGCGCCCACCTTGTTCGGTCTGTTCGTGTGGGGTTTCGGGGCCGACCGCGCCGGTATCGGGGGCCTGCTGGTGGTGCTGGTCGCCGGACTGGTCGCCCTGCTGTTCGTCCCGGCTCCGGACGCCTCGGGGAGCAAGGAGCCGGCACGGACTCCCGTCGCGTGACAGGGAACGGGTGGGCGCGTGTTCAGGGTTTCCAGGCGCCCATGCCGAGGGCGACGAGGCGGATCTGCTGGATGGTGCGATCGATGACCGATCGTTCCTCGCGCGGGGTCGCGCCGACATAGTCGGCGATTCCGTCGATCACCGTGGCGACCAGCAGATCGGCCGCCACTTCCAGATCGCCGGGCGACCAGTCGTCCAGCGCCGGGATGCGGGACAGATCGGCCACCAGTTCGCGCACGATCAGTTGTAGTTCGAGCGCTATGGCCGAGCGCAGTGCCGGACTGCCGCCGCGCTGCTCACGGATCAGGAAGCCGTACAGCTCCCGTTTCTGGCCGACCTCGCCGAAGACGAAACGTACCGTCGCCGAGAGCCGGGCGTCGGGCGTGCGGCGCAGTTGCCGCAGTGCCAATCGCAAGGCTTGGACGCCCTCGTCCACCAGGGTGGCGCCGAGGTCGTCCAGTGAGTCGAAATGCCGATAGAAGGCCGTCGGCACGATACCGGCGGAGCGGGCGATCTCACGCAGACTCAGCGCGCCGAAACCGCGTTCGGCGGCCAGCGCCAGCGTGCCGACGAGTAGGGCCTGCCGGGTGCGCTCCTTGCGCTCGACGCGGCTCTCTACCTGATCTGTCATTTCAGTGAGCATACATCCGTTCACCATTTGCCCTTCTCTCTTTTGTCGCCCGCGTCACATCAATTACTGGTTGACAGCTCCCGCGGGGTATCCGGCACACTAGTTGAGTGTACAGTCGTACACCGAAACTAGTTGAAGCTCGTGACATGACCGACAGACAGGGACGGAGAACTCCCATGGTGGCCCTCCTCGGTCTGGTACAGACCCTGACCACACCGCATCCGGTGGACCGGTACCTGGAACTGGTGCGCCCCATGCTCACCGTCCGCGATATGCGGGCCCGAATCGTCGGCGTGGACCGCTCGGTCCCGGGAACGATCTCGCTGAGCCTGCGCCCGACCCGGCAGTGGGACGGACTGCGAGCGGGTCAATTCCTGCAGCTGGGCGTGGTGATCGACGGGGTGCGGCATCTGCGCTGCTATTCACCGGTGAACTCGCAGCACGACCGGCGCCGGCGCCTCGACCTCACCCTCCGCGTACATCCGCACGGTCTGGTGTCGCGGTATCTGCACGAACACGCGCGTCCCGGCATGATCGTGGACCTCGAACCGGCCTCCGGGGTATTCCATCTCCCGGATCGGCGGCCCGAGCGAGTTCTGCTGATCAGCGGTGGTAGCGGCATCACACCCGTGCTGTCCATGCTGCGCACCCTCGTCGACGAGGGGTACTCCGGTGAAGTGGTGTTCCTGCACTACGCGCGGTCGCCGGAACTGGTGCCGCACCACGCGGAACTCGCCGAAATCGCTGCCGCCCATCCGAATATCGCTGTCGAACTGCGATATCCGGAACAGGACGGCCGCGGTTTCGATCACGACGAACTCGTGCGGGTCGCCCCCTGGTTCGCCGACGCGCAGACCTACCTGTGCGGGCCGCCGCCGCTGATGGAATCGGTTCGTGAGGTCTACACCGGCGCGGACCTGAGTGAACGTCTGCACACCGAGGAGTTCGTCGCCTCCACCGTCGCGGTCGACAGCGCCGAGGTGGACGGGACCACCACCTTCTCCGCCAGCGGGGTCACCGCGGAGAACACCGGGACCTCGCTGCTGGAGCAGGCCGAGGGTGCGGGCCTGCGCCCGGAGTTCGGTTGCCGGATGGGGATCTGCTTCTCCTGCACCTCGGTCCGGCGCAGCGGATGCACCCGCAACCTGCGCACCGGCGAACTGGAGGCCGATCCCGACCAGCCCATCCAACTCTGCGTCCAGGCCGCCGTCGGCGACGTGGACATCGAAATCTGAGACGAAGGGGAGAAACAGATGACCATCCTCACCGAGACCAAGGACGGACCGCTGGTCCTCTCGCCCGATCAGGTCGAGGAGATCGGCCGGACCCTCGACGAAATGCGCGACCGTATCGTCGCCGACCTCGGCGAACGCGACCGCCAGTACATATACGACATCATCAAGGCGCAGCGCGGATTCGAGATCGCCGGGCGCGGCCTGATGTACCTGGGTTTCCTGCCGCCGTTCTGGCTGGCCGGCGTGGCCGCGCTCAGTGTGTCGAAGATCCTCGACAATATGGAGATCGGCCACAACGTCATGCACGGCCAGTACGACTGGATGCGGGAGCCGGGCCTCAACTCGCGAGTCTTCGAGTGGGACAACGTCTGCCCCGGGGACCAGTGGAAGCATTCGCACAACTACATGCACCACACCTTCACCAACATCCACGGCCGCGACCGGGATATCGGCTACGGCGTGCTGCGGATCGACGAGGGGCAGGACTGGCACCCGTACTACCTGGGCAACCCGCTGTACGCGTTCCTGTTGATGGTGTTCTTCGAATGGGGCGTGATGATGCACGACCTCGAGGCCGACAACATCGTCAAGGGCAAGCGCAGCTGGTCGGACCTCAAACCGTTGATCAAGGGGCAGCTCCGGAAATCGGGCCGGCAGGTCCTCAAGGACTATGTGGCGTTCCCGCTGCTGACCGGTCCGCTGTTCCTGTCCACCCTGGCCGGGAACGCGACGGCCAACCTGGTGCGCAACGTGTGGGCGTACTCGATCATCTTCTGCGGTCATTTCCCTTCGGGCGTGCAGACATTCACCGAAGAGGAGACCGCCGAGGAGACCCGCGGCGAATGGTATGTCCGGCAGATGCTCGGCTCGGCCAATATCTCCGGTAGCCCGCTGTTCCACATCATGTCCGGGAACCTGTCGCACCAGATCGAGCACCACCTGTTCCCGGATCTGCCGGCCAACCGGTACCCGCAGATCGCGCCGGAGGTCCGTGCGCTGTGCGAGAAGTTCGGACTGCCGTACAACACCGGACCGCTCGGTAAGCAGATCGGATCGGTGTGGGCGAAGATCTTCCAGCTCGCTCTCCCGCCGCAGGTGCAGGAATCCCGGCTGGCCAAGTTCCTGCCCGCTGCGCTGCGGAAACAGCCCGCTGCCGGTGTTATCGTGATGCGTCAGCAGAGTCCAACCGAAGCGGGCGTGTGATGATCGGCAAATTCGAGGCCAACAAGGATCTGATCCAGGAACTCACCTCGTCGGGCGCGCGCCGGGTCGGCAATATCGCGGGCATCATCACCGGCACGGTCTCGGAGGTCACCCGCGAGATCGGCGAGTGGATCACCGACGCCATCGAGATGAACGAGGCCGCCGCCGCGGCCCGGCGTGATGCCGCCGAGTCCGGGGGACGCGAGGACGACCCCGGTGTGCGCGACGGTGCAGAGAGCCGGGACGTCGTGACCGGCAGCACCGCGCCGGTTCGGGAATCCCGGGTCGTGCTCGACGCCGATATCGTCGACGCCGAGACCGCTGATCCCGGCCCCTCCGGCAAGCGGTACTGATCCGAACCGGAAGCCGCTCGGTGGGACAACTCACACCGAGCGGTTATCCATGGGCTAACCTCTGGTCGTGCCCGCCTATATCTCCTCGCCGGAGCTGACCTTCGGTTTCCTCTTCGCACTGGAGGATCCCGAACGGGTCGCCGAGGTGGTGCGCGACCTGATGGAGCGCAAGACCGTATCGGTCTTCCGGCTGGCCCGGTTGTCCGACGACGACGGGCCGCCGGAACGCTACGTCGTGAACTGGGCGGCGATCCCGCAGATATCCGTCACCACCACCGCGCCCGACGAGGCGGAATTGCGCGCCGACCGGGTGATGCTCGTCAACGCGTTCCTGGGCGACGCGGGTGAGGTGCGGCTGTATTCCGCGCAGGGGCAGGCCCCGCAGTAACCCCGTCGAGGCGGGCCGTATGCGCCGACCCCGTCCGTGAGATCCCCGTGACTGGTGGTGATCCGTCGTTATCGAACTGTAGCCTTGTGCCGGGGTTCCTGATCGAGCGATGGGTGACAAGGAGTGGACGCAGTGGAGAACGTGATACGGCTGCTGATCGTATTCGGGGGCACCCTGGTCGTGACGATCGCGATCGGCTGGGCTATCGACCGCGGACTGCGGTACTGGTCGGCCCGGCATCCGAAGACCACCATCCCGAGCCTGCTGCGCCGGGTCCAGCTGCCGTTGCAGTTGTTCCTCGGTTTCGCGGCGCTCCGTATCACCTACCCGCTGGCCGAACTGGATCTCCGGCAGGACGTGGTCATTCTCAGTGTCCTGGCCACCATGGTCACCATGTCGGCGGTCTGGCTGGTCGTCCGGATAGCCGACGCGGTGGCCGATGGACTGCTCAACAGCTACTCCCGCCGCGCCCGGGACCCCCGCCGGGTGCGCCAGCTGAACACCCAGTTCACCCTGATCCGGCGGATCACCACCGCGATATTGGCGGTCGCGACCGCGGCTATCGCCATGCTGATCCTGTTCCCGGGGCTGCGTGTCCTGGGCACCTCGCTCCTCGCCTCGGCCGGCATCATCGGCATCATCGCCGGTGTGGCCGCGCAATCCACCCTCAGTAACCTCATGGCCGGTTTGCAGATCGCCTTCGGTGATTCGGTGAAGATCGGTGACACGGTCGTGGTGGAGGGGGAGATGGGCACTGTCGAGGAAATCTCCCTGTCCTTCCTCACCGTCCGTATCTGGGACGATCGCAGGCTGACGATGCCGGTGTCGTACTTCAACAGCAAGCCCTACGAGAACTGGTCGCGCGGCGGTCCGCAGCTCACCGGCACCGTATTCCTCTACCTGGACCACAGCACTCCGGTGTCGGCTCTGCGTGAACATCTCTACGCCTATCTGAGCGATCATCCCGATTGGGACGGCCGTAGCTGGAATCTGCTGGTAACCGACAGCACTCCCACCGGGATCGAGGTCCGGGCATCGATGACCGGCCGTGATTCGGATGCGGTGTGGTCGTTGCGCTGTGCCGTCCGAGAAGAACTGATCGACTGGCTGAACACGCAGCATCCGGGCGCGTTGCCGCGACTGGCCGCGCTGGACGGTTTCGACAAGACCCCGGCCAGGTAGGGCGCGTCGCCGAACGCGGCTGCGGGTGGTTCGGCAATCGATTGATCTCGATGAAATGTCGGTACGGCGGGATGAACGCGAAAAAGTGTGCGATAGCTCACAATTGAGGGGCGGCCGAGCCGGTTGGGTCGGCCGGACCAGCACCCTCGAAGGAGCGTTGATCACGATGCCTGCTCCCGCCGGTTACCCGGTCCGAGTTCGCGGCGATCTGGACCCCGCGCTGTCGCGCTGGATGTGGATCGTGAAATGGCTTCTCGCCATTCCGCACTACATAGTTCTGTTCTTCCTACATATCGGTTATGCGGTGGTCACTGTCATCGCGTTCTTCGCGATCCTGTTCACCGGCAAGTACCCTCGCGGCCTGTTCGACTACAGCGTCGGCGTGATCCGGTGGACGTGGCGCGTGAGTTACTACGCGTGGTCTCCGGCCGGAACGGACAGGTATCCGCCGTTCTCCCTGTCTGCCGATGACGACTATCCGGCGGATCTGGCCGTCGACTACCCGCCGACTCTCCATCGCGGCCTGGTGCTGGTGAAATGGTGGCTGCTGGCGATTCCGCACTATCTGATAATCGGCGGTATGACCGGAGCCGCCTGGCTGGTCGACTTCGACGACGCCGACAGTACGGCCAGTGCGGCGGGTATCCCGCTGATCGGCGTGCTCACCCTCGTCGCCCTGGTCGGCCTGCTCTTCGCCGCTCGGTACTCGCAGGGGCTCTTCGATTTCGTGATGGGGGTCAACAGGTGGATGCTGCGGGTGCAGGCCTACGCCTCGCTGCTGCGTGACGAGTACCCGCCGTTCCGCTTGGACCAAGGTGCCCGCGATGAGGCCGCGCCCGTGGTCGATACGAGCAAACCCGAGGTCTGAGACCACCCCGGCCGAATGAAAGAGCCCGAGGACCCATCGGGTCCTCGGGCTCTTCAGGGTGAGTGACGGGACTCGAACCCGCGACATCCAGGATCACAACCTGGTGCTCTACCAACTGAACTACACTCACCATCACCGGTTTCGCACCGGCGGCCTAGATAGTAGCGCGTTCACCCCTCCGCAAGCCAATCGGTTATCGGTGTGCCGGTCGCCACGGTCTACGCCGGATCGTCCCCTTCTCGCCGCGGTTCACCGCCGGAACCCGCGCTGACCTCGGCGGCGATCGCGGCGATCTCCGCTGTCGAGGGCCCGGGCGCGGACACGAACGCGGTGCGCCGGTAGTACTCGAGTTCCCGGATCGATTCCTTGATATCGGCGAGGGCGCGGTGGGCCAGGCCCTTCTCGGGCTGGCCGAAGTAGATGCGCGGATACCAGCGGCGGCACAGTTCCTTGATCGAGCTGACGTCGATCATCCGATAGTGCAGATGCGCGTCCAGCTCCGCCATGTCCCGGGCGATGAAACCCCGGTCGGTGGCGATGGAATTACCGGCCAGCGGCACCATACGGGCGGTGGGTGCGTACTGCTTCACATAGTCGAGCACCTGCCGTTCGGCCTCGGCGAGGGTGACCGTGGAGTGCCGGACCTCCTCGGTGAGGCCGGACCGTGCGTGCATTTCGGCGACCACCTCGGGCATCGCGGCGAGCGCCTCGTCATCGGCGTGGATCACGATATCCACCCCGTCGCCGAGGACGTTCAGATCGCTGTCCGTCACCAGTGCCGCCACCTCGATCAGTTTGTCGGTGACCAGGTCGAGCCCGGTCATCTCACAATCCATCCACACCACTAATTTGTCCGACACTCGCACTACCCTAATCAGCGCGCTACCCGTCGGGTGCAATCGCCGCCCCGCCGTGTGGAAGGGTCACCCGATGGGGCGATATCAGCCGCCGAGCTTCTTGTAGAACGCACCCGCGATCGGCGCGGTGACCGCCCGGGGACCGTAGTTGCCCGCTGTGCTCATACCCTTGCCGATCAGGCCCGGTACCACCCGCATCTTGTTACGGGCGAGTGCGTCGATCGAGATGCGGGCCGTGTACTCGGAGGACACCCACAGGAAGTCCGGGACCATCCGGTCGATCAGGGAGGCATCGGCGGGGTCGGGTGTTTCGGTGCGTACGGGCCCCGGGGCGAGCAGGGTGATGTGCACGCCGGAACCCTTCAGCTCACCTCGCAGGGATTCGGCGAAGGTGTTGGCGAACGCTTTGCTCGCCGCATAGGTGGCGTTGTTCGGGATGGGCATGTTCCCGGCCGCGGAACCGCTGACCAGGATGCCCCCGGCGCGCCGCGCCAGCATCGCGGGCAGGACGGCCAGGGTCAGATCGTGGACTGCGACGGCGTTCAGCTCCAGCTGATCGCGTTCGTAGGCCGGATCGAGGTCGGCGACCGGCCCGAAGGTCGCGATACCCGCGTTGTTGCAGAGGATGGAGATATCGCGCCCGGCGAGCTCAGCGGTGAGCGGCGCGCGCTGTTCCCGGTTCGCGAGGTCGACGGCGCGGACCTCGGCGGTGATGCCGTGCTCGCGGGTCAGCCGACCGGCCAGCTCGTCGAGGATCTCGCCGCGGCGCGCGATGAGGATGAGCGAATGACCCCGCCGGGCCAGTTCGGCGGCCAGTGCGGTTCCGATTCCGGACGAAGCTCCGGTGACCACGGCGCGGCTGTCCGCGGTAGGCGAAGGCAAACCCATTCCCGACACCTTAGAGGGCACTGCCGGGCGTAGCCCGCCCGCCGGGATTGTGTGTTTGGGGCTCGTTCCACGGGGTACACCCACTCCGACTGGCCCGAACAGCTCAGTCGGGTGGGTGGAGCGCCCCCGGCAGGAATCGAACCTGCGACCTAGGGATTAGAAGGCCCTTGCTCTATCCAACTGAGCTACGGAGGCAGTGGTTCCACCATGGCGGACAACGGCCGCGCTGTCCAGCTGAAAAGTGTAGCGATCGACCGGATCGTTTGTTTTGGGCTGCCCGGAAACAGCCCCGGCGGGCCGGATAGCGCCCACCGAACTACTCTCGAACCTATGTCGTCAGCGCAGGCCCCCGCCGCCGAACTCGTTATCGAGGCCGGTCGGCCCGGCGGTTCGGCGGCTGTTGCGGCCGTGCTCACCGTACTCGCCGCGGCGCTCGCGGCGGTGGTGTCGATGCTGGTGGTGGGCTTGTCGGCAGCCCAGGCGCTGAGTCTGCTGGGTATTCCGGACCCCGGCCCGCTGACCACCTACGGGCTGCCCGCGATCCGGGCACTGGCGGATCTTTTCGCGGCGTTCACCGTGGGGTCGCTGCTGTTCGCGGCCTTCCTGATGCCTCCGCAGCGCGGCGGGCTCTTCGACGCCGGTGGCTACCGGGCGGTGCGCCGGGCCTCGAGCCTGGCTGTGGCATGGGCGGTGAGCGCCGCCCTGCTCGTACCGCTGACCGTGTCCGACAGCACCGGCCGCCCGGTCACCGAGATCCTCGCTCCCCAGGACCTGTGGGGCGTCGCCGATGAGATCGAACTGGCCGGCACCTGGCGGCTGACCGCGATCGCGGCGCTGGTACTGGCGATCGCCTGCCGGCTCGTCCTGCGCTGGGGCTGGACGCCGGTGTTGTTCGCGGGCTCGGTCGCGGTGCTGATGCCGCTGGCACTGACCGGGCATTCCGCGTCCGGGGGCGCCCACGATGTAGCCACCAACAGCCTGATCCTGCATCTGATCGCCGCGGCGGTCTGGGTCGGCGGACTCGCCGCGCTGCTCGTGCACGCGCTGCGCGACGGTACCCATACAGCCCTGGCGGCCCGGCGATTCTCCGCGGTGGCCCTGGTGTCCTTCGTGGTACTGGCGATCAGCGGCGTGGCCAACTCCTGGGTGCGGGTGCCGGCGGACGAACTGTTCACCAGTACCTATGGGCGGCTCGTGCTGGCCAAGGCCGCCGCGTTGGTGGCTCTCGGGGTGCTCGGCTGGTTCCAGCGGCGGGCGGCGCTCCCGGCGCTGGCCGCCGACCCGGACGACCGGCGGGCGCTGGCCCGGTTCGCGAGTGTGGAGCTGCTGGTCTTCGCCGCGACCATGGGCCTGGCGGCCGGTCTCGGACGTACGCCGCCACCGGCTCCGACCAGCGTGCCCACCCCGATGGAGGTCGAGCTCGGCTACAACCTCGATGGGCCACCCACCGTGGCGCGATTGCTCTTCGACTGGCGTTTCGACCTGATTTTCGGCACGCTCGCCATTGTGCTGGCGGTGCTGTATCTGCTGGGCGTCCGGCGGTTGCGGGCGCGCGGTGATGTCTGGCCGATCGGCCGGACCGCCGCGTGGCTGCTCGGCTGTGCCGTACTGCTGTTCACGACCTCGTCGGGCGTCGGCCGGTACGCGCCCGCCATGTTCAGCGTGCACATGGGCGCGCATATGGCCCTGTCGATGCTGGTACCGATCCTGCTGGCGCTGGGCGGCGTGGTGACGCTCGCGCTGCGTGCGCTACCACCGGCCGGCCGCGACGGTGTTCCCGGCCCACGGGAGTGGATCCTCGCGGCCGTGCACAACCCGGTCTCCCGCTTTCTCACCCATCCGATCGTGGCTTCGTTGCTCTTCGTGGCCGGTTTCTATGCCCTGTATCTGGGCGGGATCTTCGACACCTATGCCGATTCCCATGCCGCGCACCTGCTGATGAACCTGCACTTCCTGCTCAGCGGATACCTCTTCTACTGGGTGGTGATCGGGATCGACCCGAAACCGCGCCGGGTGGAGCCGCTCACCAGACTGGCCATGGTGTTCGGATCACTACCGTTCCACGCTTTCTTCGGTGTCGTGCTGATGGGTATGAGCACGGTGCTCGCCGGCTGGTTCTATCGCAGTCTCGGCCTGGGCTGGCACGTCGATCTGCTGGGCGATCAGCGCACCGGTGGGAGTCTGGCGTGGGCGACCGGTGAGATCCCGCTGGTCCTGGTGATGCTGGCGCTGCTGATCCAATGGTCGCGCAGTGATGCGCGGCTGGCCCGGCGTACCGACCGCGCCGCGGAACGCGACGACAACGCGGAACTCGCCGCGCACAATGCCATGTTCGCCGAATTGGCCAAGCGAGATCGGGCAAGTAGGTAGATGACCGAGCAGAAAATCCCGCTGACACCTGTGCCACCGCTCCGGCGTATCTACCGCTCGGATGTGCGGGCGGCGCGTCGGCGCCTGACCGGCCGTATTCGCAAGACTCCGGTCTTCCACACCGCCGTCCCGGGGCCTTCCGGCCCCGTCCCGGTCACCCTGAAGCTCGAGTATCTACAGCACGGTGGCACTTTCAAGGTGCGCGGCAGCTACAACGCACTGCTGTCGGAACGAGTATGTCCCGAGCACGTCGTGATCGCCTCGGGCGGAAACGCGGGGATCGCGGCGGCGCTGGCCGCGGCCGGGATGGGCAAGACCTGCACGGTCGTCGTCCCGGAGTCGGCACCGCACACCAAAGTCGCCGCCATGTGGTCGCACGGTGCCGAGGTGCGCTGGCACGGAACCACGTACGCCGAAGCCTACGATCACGCCTGCGAGATCACCGCCGAACGGGGTGCACTGCAACTGCACGCCTACGACCTGCCGGCCGTCGTGGCCGGGGCCGGGGTGATCGAACTGGAGATCGAGGAGCAGGTGCGGGGGCGGCCGCCGATCCTCGTGGCTGTCGGCGGCGGCGGACTGATCGGCGGGATCGCGGCGGCCGGCGGGCGGCGTCGTGAGATCGTGGGCGTCGAACCCGAGGGGATTCCGACCCTGAACTCCGCGCTGGCCGCCGGGAAGCCGGTGGATGTGGAAATTTCCAGCATCACGGCAGACGCCTTGGGCGCGTCGCGGATCGGCGAGATCGCCCTCGACGTGGCCCGGCGCTACGGTGTGCGGTCCGCGTTGGTGACCGACGATGTGATCACCGACGCGCGGGACTATCTGTGGCGCGAGTTCCGTATCGTCGTGGAGCTGGCGGGCGCGGTGGCGCTGGCGGCGATCCTGAGCGGTGCCTATGTACCGCGTGAGGGGGAGCGGCCGGTGGTGGTGCTCTGTGGTGCGAACACCGAACTGCCGGTGCTCTGACGGGTTGTTCCGCCCGGTGACCGATGGCCGGTGTCGGGCGCGCGCTGTGCTTTCACGGGGTCGGTACCGCCGGTCGGCGATCGCCGGGGCACTCCGTCCGGACGGCTGAGGACCTGGCCGGGAACCGGCCGTGCCAGGGCCGTGCGGCGACTCGTTCGTGCGGGTACCGACTCTCCGGCGCGATGAACCGGGTCCAGCAGGGACCGGCCGGCGGCCGGGTTTCCTGGCTGCGGCGTCGACCCCTGGCGACCTGGAATGTGGAGCATCGGGCGGCAGTTCCCGGTATGTCCGTTTCCCCCTGGTGAAGTCGAGGGAGATCACACCGTCCGCCGGTCGCCGGCTCCTGCGGGGCGGGGGCCGGGTGCTTAGACTTGTGCGGGTGCAGCAATCTCTCGCGACAGTGTTCGTCGGTCGCGAGGCCGAGGTCGAGGCCCTGGTCTCGTGCGGACGTTCCGCAGTGGCGGGACGCGGGGCCGTAGTGCTGGTGGAAGGCGAAGCCGGAATCGGTAAGACGACGCTGCTGGGTGCCGCCGCCCAACAGTTCTCGCAACTCGGGCTGCAGGTGCGCGCCAGTGCGGCAAGGGAACTCCAACAGGATGTGCCGTTCGCGGCGATGGCGGGGTGGCTCGTGACCGGGGAGGTGCGGCCGGGCGCCGATTCCGATCCGATCCGGATGCTGCTCGATGGTGCGGACCAGGCCGGGGACGCCGCGGCCACGCACGAATTCGCACTCGCCGAACTATTACTCGAACAAATCAGCGCCTGGTGCGCCGACCAGCCTGTCGCACTGATGCTCGACGATGTCCACTGGGCGGACCGGTCCAGTCTGGCCGTGCTGCACCGGCTGTCCATCCTCGCCGAACGGCTGCCGCTGGTCCTGGTGCTCGCGACCCGTCCCTTCACCGCGGACCCGGCCTTCGCGGTGTTGACGGCCACGTTGACCGCCCGCGCGGCCTCTACCATCCGGCTCGGCGCGCTGCCCGACGCGGCGGCGGCGACCATGGTGCGGGAGATGATGGGCTCGGCGCCACCACCGGCACTGCTGCGCCAGGTCGCAGGCGCGTACGGTCATCCGCTGCACATCACGGAGCTGGTCGCCACCTCGCTGCTGGATCCCGTCGGCGAGAGGTCCGATACCGCTGCCCGGCCGGCCGGATCACTGGCCGAAGCGATCTGGCGCCGGGTCGAGTCGCTGTCGCGTTCGACGCGCGACCTGCTGCCCATGGCCGCCGCGCTGGGACCGAAGGTCGACGTCTCGGAACTGGCCGCCGTCCTGGACGGCCACCTCATGGAAGTGTGGAGCGCGGTCACCGAGGCGACGGAGGCCGGACTGCTCACCATGGTCGATTCCGAAATCGTCTTCCGGCACGACCTCATCCGCCACGTCCTGGCGGACCGGTTGCCGACATCGCTGCGTTCGGATCTGCTGCGCCGCGCCGGGCTGGTCCTGCAGACGACGGGCGCACCGATAGAACGCATTGCCTACTATCTGACGATCGGGGGACGGGAGCTCGACTCGGCGAGTCTGCAATGGCTGCTCTCGGTTTCCGATGCGCTGATCGTGCGCGCCCCGGAACTGGCGATGCGGCTGCTGACCCGGATAGTCGATACCGGCGGGCTCGATACGGCGACGCGTGCGGGACTGATCCGGATGCGGACCCGCGCACTGCTGTGGAACGGCCGGGCCGAACAGGCCGAGGCCACACTGCGGGTCGCGTTGCGGCACCGGCCCGAGCACGCCGACGACCCGGGACTGCGCTGGCTGCTCGCCCATGTGTGCCACGCCCAGGGGCGATTGGCCGAGGCGGTCGAAGTCGCCGAGACCGCGCTGAGCACTTTGGATCTCAGCGACTCCGATGCGGCCCGCTTCCTGGGGTTGTGCGCCCTGGACAATTTCTTCCTGGAACGGTTCGCCGCGGCCGAACAGGCGGGCCGGCGCGCGGTCGATCTGGGCCGGCAGTCGGACAACTCTCTTGCCACCGGATACGGGCTGATGGCGCTCGGTGCGGTGCGCTACACCCAGGGATATCTCGCCGAGGCGGTGGAGATCAGCACCGAGTCCCTGACCGTACTGGAGGACGGGGCCGGATCGGATCAGATCGATCCGTACGTGCTCTACGCGCACTGTCTCATCGAGCTCGACCGGCCGGCCGCGGCCCTGGAGGCACTGGAAACCGCCATCGGGCACAATCGCCGGACACGAGGGGTCTACCTGGCTCCCAACCTCATGGCCGAAGCGCGGCTGTTCTTGCTGAACGGCCGCTGGGACGAAGCGATAGAGGCCTGCCGGGCATGTCTGGAGGTGCCCGATGTGCTCGGTTACGCGCCGGTCGCCCACAGTGTGATGGCGCTGATCGGGCTCCACCGCGGCGCGCCTCCGCCCGGCGACGCGCTCGACCCGGACGATCGCCTGGGGACCGCGGGCTACGGGTACATGCATCCGTGGGTAACGGCCCTCGTACACGAGACCCATGGGAACCCGGTCCCGGCGCTGCGACTGTTGCTCGAGACCTACGAGGACCTGGCCGGTGGTATGAGCGCCTCGACCCTGCACTACATACTTCCCGATATCGCCCGCCTGGCCTTCGACGCAGGTGACGAGGAGGCCATGGGCGTAGCGTGGGCGGCGGCCGAGGAACTGGTGTCGAAGCAGTCGACCGCGTCCCGATCCGGGATCGCGCAGCTGTGCCGCGGGCTGGCCGAGAAGGACCCGGACGCGATCTTCGCCGCGGCGCGTGAGTTCGCCCGCTGTGATTGGCCGCTCTACGAGGCGCAGGCCTATGAGGATGGCGCGATAGTACTTGCCGCGGGCGATCGCGGCGCCGACGCGCGGGACGCCCTGGAGTCCGCCGTACAGCTGTATACCCGGCTGGGCGCATCGTGGGATATCGCCCGGGCGGTGGCCCGGGTCCGCCGCTACGGCATCCGGCGGGGCGTGCGCGGGCCGCGGAATCGCCCGAAAACGGGCTGGGCATCGCTGACCGAGACCGAGCGCGCCGTGGCCGTCCAAGTGGCCGACGGCTGCTCGAACGCCGATATCGCGGCGCAGATGTTCCTGTCGCGCCGGACCGTCCAATCACATGTATCCAGCATTCTCGCCAAACTCGGAGTCCGCTCACGCCGGGAGATCGCCGCGTCCAGGCCGTCCGCCACCCGGTGAACCCGCGAAACGGGTCCCCGCTTCATCCACAGGTTCACCGCTCCGCCGGAGTTGTCCACAGATTCGGTACACACCCTCCATGGCGCCGCCCGGCGGATGACGATGAACACGTTCGGCGACCGCCGGGCGAACGGAGGGGTGGAAATGTACGAAGCAGTGGCGACCGTGGTCGGTACCGTGGTGACCGAGCCCGTGAAACGCGACCTGCCCAGCGGTGAGCAGATGGTGAGTTTCCGGTTGGCGAGTACCGCGCGGCGGCTCGATCGCGAAACCGGTGAATGGGTGGACAACGGGGCCCTGTTCCTCACCGTGAGCTGCTGGCGGCGGCTCGTGGAGGGCGTGGACGCATCGATCCACCGGGGCGATCCGGTGATCGTGCAGGGGCAACTCCGGTCCAACGAATACCGCACCCGGGACGGGGCCGAGCGGCGTGATCTGGAGATGCGGGCGCATACTCTGGGGCCGGACCTCACCCGCTGCACCGCACGGGTGGAGCGTCGGCGGGCCGGGCACCCGGCCGCGACCGGGAATATTTCCGCCGGTCCGGGCGCTGCGTCTGCCGAAACGGGGGCGGCGGGGGAACAGGACGATCCAATGGTGGAGCAGTCGGCGCGCGACGATGTGCCCGTGAACGCCGACGTGTGAAACCGCATCGATGTTTGACGGATAGGGTGATCGCTATGGCTGAGTTCATCTACCAAATGAAGAAGGTTCGCAAGGCGCACGGCGACAAGGTCGTGCTCGACGATGTCACCTTGAACTTCCTTCCCGGCGCCAAGATCGGCGTTGTCGGTCCGAACGGCGCCGGTAAATCCAGCGTCTTGAAGATCATGGCCGGATTGGACCAGCCGAACAACGGCGAGGCCTTTCTCGCGCCGGGCGCCAGCGTCGGGATCCTGCAGCAGGAACCGCCGCTGAACGAGGAGAAGACGGTTCGCGGCAATGTCGAGGAGGGCCTCGGCGAGATCAAGGTCGCACTCGACCGGTTCAACGAGATCGCCGAGCTCATGGCTACCGACTACTCCGACGAGCTCATGGACGAAATGGGCAAATTGCAGGAGGACCTCGACCACGCCGATGCCTGGGACCTGGATTCCCAGCTCGAACAGGCGATGGACGCGCTGCGCTGCCCGCCGCCGGACGAACCGGTGACCAATCTGTCCGGTGGTGAGCGCCGCCGGGTGGCCCTGTGCAAACTGCTGCTCAGCAAACCCGATCTGCTCCTGCTCGACGAGCCCACCAACCATCTCGACGCCGAGAGCGTGCTCTGGCTCGAACAGTTCCTGGCGCAGTACCCGGGCGCCGTCCTGGCGGTCACCCACGACAGGTACTTCCTCGACAACGTGGCCGGCTGGATCCTCGAGCTCGACCGCGGCCGGGCCATCGGCTACGAGGGCAACTACTCCACCTATCTGGAGAAGAAGGCGGAACGGCTCGCGGTCCAGGGTAAGAAGGACCAGAAGCTGCAGAAGCGGCTCAAGGACGAGCTCGCCTGGGTGCGCTCGGGTGCCAAGGCGCGTCAGGCGAAGAACAAGGCGCGTCTGGGCCGCTACGAGGAGATGGCCACCGAGGCCGAGAAGATGCGGAAGCTGGACTTCGAGGAGATCCAGATCCCCGTGGGTCCGCGGCTGGGCAGCGTCGTGGTCGAGGTCGAGCATCTGGACAAGGGCTTCGGCGATCGCCAGCTGATCAAAGATCTGTCGTTCACCCTGCCGCGCAACGGCATCGTCGGTGTGATCGGCCCGAACGGTGTCGGTAAGACCACCCTCTTCAAGACCATCGTGGGCTTGGAGGAGCCGGACAGCGGCACGGTGAAGGTCGGCGAGACCGTCAAACTGAGCTATGTCGACCAGAGCCGCGCCGGTATCGATCCGGCCAAGACGGTATGGCAGATCGTTTCGGACGGGCTCGACTATATCGAGGTCGGTCAGCAGGAGATGCCCTCGCGGGCCTACGTGAGCGCCTTCGGGTTCAAGGGTGCGGACCAGCAGAAGCCGGCGGGAGTGCTCTCCGGCGGTGAACGCAACCGGTTGAACCTGGCGCTCACCCTGAAGCAGGGCGGCAACCTGATCCTGCTCGACGAACCCACCAACGACCTCGACGTGGAAACTCTCGGGTCACTGGAGAACGCATTGGAGCAGTTCCCGGGCTGCGCCGTGGTCATTTCCCACGACAGGTGGTTCCTGGACCGCACCTGTACGCATATCCTCGCTTGGGAAGGTGACGCCGACAACGAGGCCGAATGGTTCTGGTTCGAGGGCAACTTCGAAGCCTACGAGGCCAACAAGATCGAACGCCTCGGCCCGGAAGCCGCACGGCCGCATCGAGTGACACATCGCAAGCTGACCCGCGGGTAACGCTGCGGGACTTTTCCCGCTGCCCGCGTTCGGGTCTACCCTCGGGATCGGTGTCGGTGTGTCCGAGCAAAACCGCATTCAAGGGAGTGGGAAATGACGGTCTCGTCCGAATTGTCCAGCGAGGCATGGGCTGCCGAGCTGCCGGACACGCTACGTGCCGACCTCGGCAATCTCGAGGACGGATATTTCCGGCACTTCGAGACCGAGGACACCGATTGTGAGATCACCGCACCCACGCTGACCTTCCGGGCCCATCTGACACTGGCCCTGACCCGTGCCCCGGGTCAGGGCCTCGTGCGTGTCCACCATCCGGACGACGGGTCCGGGCTGGGCGCGGCGGTACAGCTCGTCACCGACGATATGCCGATGCTGGTCGATTCGGTGACCGCGCTCTTCGGCCGGATGGGCGCCACCATCAGCGAAGTCATCCACCCCATCTTCTCGGTCGAACGGGATTCCGACGGCACCCTCACCGCGGCTCGCCTGCACGAGGCGGGCCTGCGCCGCGACGGCAACGCGGACGGCCGCGAATCCTGGATCCATCTCCAACTGCACCCGGCGACCAGCGCACGACTGCTCGACGAGATCACCGCCGCCGTACCGGACGTCATCAAGGATGTGCGACAGGTGAGCAGTGATACCGGGGCGATCCATGCCATCCTCGACGAATTGGCGACCCGGCTCGAACACGCCGGTGATTCCACCGCCGCGGCGGATGCCGATATCGAACCGGCCGACTGCGCCCGCCTGCTGCGGTGGATGGCCGACGACAATTTCACGATGCTGGGTTATGCCCGCTATCGGAGCGAATCGGGCGCGGAGCTGCCCGTGCCTGTGCCGGATTCCGAGCTGGGAGTTCTGCATCCGGGCACCGCGACCGGATTCCAGGTGCCGATCACGACCGGTGCGCGGCCACTGCTGCGGATGACCCAGGGGCTGATCCCGGTCACCATGCAGCGCGCGGTGTACCCGTACTACATCGGCGTAGCCGATCTGGACAGCGCGGGCGAGGTCCGGGGTGAGCACCTGTTCGTCGGCGTCTTCACGGTCACCGCGCTGCACGAGAACGTTCTGGACATTCCGGTGGTGGGCCAGCGGGTCCGCGCCGCCATCAAGGGCAGCGGATTCGACCTGGACTCGTTCTCGGGTCAGGCCATGCTCGAAGTGATGCAGGGTTTTCCGCGTACGGAGCTGTTCTCCTCCGATGCCGCGACCCTGCGCCGCACTGCCACGGCGGTGCTCAATGTCGGGCTGCGCCGGCAGGTTCGGTTGTTCCTCCGGGTCGACCCCTACGGACGGTTCGTCGCGGCCATGGTGTACCTGCCGCGGGACCGCTATACCACCGCTGTCCGCCTGGAGATGCAGGACATCCTGGTCCGTGAACTCGGCGGCGCCTCGATCGACTACTCCGCGCGGGTGAGCGAAAGCGAACTCGCCAGCGTGTATTTCACCATCCGGATGCCGGATGCGGACACCACCGAGGTGCGGGTTTCCGGGGCCGAGGAAATCTCCGAAGCCGAACGGCTGCGGATCCAGAGCCTGCTCGCGGAGGCGAGTCGTACCTGGGACGACCACCTCAACGACGCGGTGAACGCTTCGACTGTGCTCGATCCGCGGATCGTCCGGCGTTACTGCGAAGCTTTTCCCGAGGGGTACAAACAGGATTTCAGCGCGCGGCGCGCACTCGCCGATATCGACCGCCTGGAGCGGTTGCGGCCGGGCAGTATCGATCAGCACCTGTACCGGGTGGCCGACGCCCCGGCAGGATCCTGGCGCTTCACCCTGTACATCGGTGGTTCCGGTATCTCGCTCAGCCAGGTGCTGCCCGTGCTGCAGAGTCTGGGTGTCGAGGTGCTCGACGAGCGGCCGTACCGGATCAGGCGCGAACGTGACGGCGCGGACGCCGAAGAACGCTGGATCTACGATTTCGGGTTGCTGGCGAGCAACGAACTGCTGCGCGGGGCGCTCGATCAGGATCTGGACGCCGAACTGCTCGAGGTGGCGCCCGATACGCTCGCGGCCCCGAAGGTGAAGGCCGTTGCCGCCGATCGGGTGCGCGAGCGTTTCACGGCCGCGTTCGACGCACTCTGGTACGGCCGGGCCGAGGCCGACGGGCTGAACGAACTGGTCTTGCGGGCGGGGCTGTCCTGGCGTGCGGTCGCCGTGCTCCGGACCTACGCGAAGTACCTCCAGCAGGCGGGTTTCCCGTACAGCCAGGTGAATATCGCCCGGGTTCTGCACACCTATCCCGATACGGCGAAACTGTTCGCGCAGCTCTTCACCGCCCGATTCGATCCGGACAGTCATTCCACCGAACAGGCCACCGAACTCGAAGAGTGCCTGCGCGAACGTATCGACCAGGTGGTGAGCCTGGACGCGGACCGCATCCTGCGGGCCGTTCTCGGGCTGATCCGCGCGACCCTGCGTACCAACTACTACGTCACCGACGCCGACGGCGCCCCCCGCGACTTCATCTCGGTGAAGGTGGAACCGCAGGAGATCGCCGAACTGCCGCAGCCGCGGCCGAAGTTCGAGATCTTCGTGTATTCGCCGCGGGTGGAGGGTGTGCATCTGCGGTTCGGTGCGGTGGCGCGTGGTGGTTTGCGGTGGTCGGATCGGTTGGAGGATTTCCGGACCGAGATCTTGGGTCTGGTGAAGGCGCAGGCGGTGAAGAACGCGGTGATCGTGCCGGTGGGTGCGAAGGGTGGTTTCGTGGTGAAACGCCCGCCGGTTGCCACGGGTGACGCCGCCGCCGACCGGCAGTCACTGATGTCGGAGGGTATCGAGTGCTACCGCACCTTCATCTCCGGTCTGCTGGATATCACCGATAATGTCGATCTCGCCGGCGGGCAGGTGCTGCCGCCGGAGCGGGTGGTGCGTCGTGACGGTGATGATACGTATCTGGTGGTTGCGGCGGATAAGGGTACGGCGACTTTTTCCGATATCGCGAATGATGTCGCGGGTCGGTATGGTTTCTGGTTGGGGGATGCTTTTGCGTCGGGTGGTTCGGCGGGGTATGACCAC
>NZ_BMMH01000015.1 GCF_014645735.1 Nocardia jinanensis
CGCTCGGTCGCCGCGCCCCTTCGCCTCATCGCTCCAGAACCGGAGCAGGCCCCGCCACCGGAAGTAAACCATCCGGAGTAGACGGAAGATGGGTGTAGAAGCGCGCCTCGAACAGCCCGGGTAGGCCCACGGCCCGGCGAGTACCCAATGGTCGCCGATCTCTCGACGACCGACCACACACGCTCGGTCGCCGCGCCCCTTCGCCTCATCGCTCCAGAACCGGAGCAGGCCCCGCCACCGGAAGTAGACCATCCGGAGTGAACGGAAGATCTGTGCGAAAGCGCACCCCCACCAGGCCGGGTAATCACTGTGATCCGGCCGCGGTGGCGCTCGGCGCGTGCTGCGCGGTTTCGGCGTTCCCGGACGGCGCGGCGATATCGGCGTCGGGATGGCCGTCCAGTTGCACGCCCAGTTGGACCGGGGCGTTGTCGATCAAGCGGGTGGCGCCGATGCGGGCCGCGATCAGCAGGCGGGCGTTACCGTTCTCGGGAGCGGGGTCCAGGTTCGCCGAGCGCAGTTCGAGATAATCCAATTCGATCGCGGGAGCGGCGGCCAGCACGGCATGCGCGGCCCGCAGTACGGCGTCGGCGCCGGCCGCACCGGATCGCGCACCGGCCAGCAGGGCTGCGGACAGGGTGGTCGCGAGTTCGCGCTGTACGGGGTCGAGGTAGCGGTTGCGCGAGGAGAGCGCGAGGCCGTCGGATTCACGCACGGTCGGCACCGCCACGATCTTCACATCGAAATTCAGGTCGCGGACCATCTGGCGGATCAGCGTGAGCTGCTGATAGTCCTTTTCGCCGAAAAATGCCTCGTGCGGGCCCACGATCTGCAGCAGTTTCGCCACCACGGTGAGCATCCCGGCGAAATGGGTCGGCCGGGACGCGCCCTCGAGGTCGGCGCCGACCGGTCCGGGATGCACGGTTGTGCGTGGTCCCGCCGGATACATATCCGCCGCACTCGGCGCGAACACCAGGTCGACTCCCTCGCCGCGCAGCAGCTCCACATCGGCGTCGAGGGTCCGGGGGTAACTGTCCAGGTCCTCACCCGCGCCGAACTGCAACGGGTTCACGAAAATGGACACCACTACGACCTGGTTGGTGCGCTTGGCGCGCCGCACCAGTTCCAGGTGTCCCTCGTGCAGAGCACCCATGGTGGGCACGAGGCCGACGGTGCGCCCGGCGCCGCGCAGCGCGCGCACGACCTTGCCCAGTACGGCCGGATCGTGCTGCACCGTCAGTTCACCGGCCCGGTACGCACCACGCAACACCGAATCCATCACGAAGCCCCCTCCGAAGCTGGCACATGCGATCCGCGGAGGCCGCAGCGAAGGCGGAGGTATCGCGGTATCGCGCCTCCCTCGAGCGAAGACATGCGGACCGCGGAGGCCGCAGCGAAGGCGGAGGTATCGCAGTATCGCATCATCGGTTCTCCTCCAGCAGTTCGCGTAGTTCGGCGGGGGCCTGTGCCCGTTCGGCGGTACGCCGCGACAGGTCCCGGTAACCGGCGGCGACCTCGGGGGCGGCTGCGGCGAGGGCCTTCAGATGGGCGGCGACGGCCGCGGTGTCCCCGCGGGCCACCGGGCCGGTCAGCGCGGACTGGCCGCGGCGCAGGGCGTTGTCCAGCGCGGCGGAGGCCAGCGGGGCGAGCAGGCGTTCCGGTAGGCCGCCCGGCTGATCATCGATGGTCTGCTGGCCCAGCAGACCGGGGCCGGCCAGCGCTATCCGCAGCGCCTCGAGCGCGTCCAGCACCAGCGTCACGAGGTGGTTGCTGCCGTGCGCGAGCGCGGCGTGATAGAGGGCGCGGTGTTCCTCGGCCACCTGGACCGGTTCACCACCCATCTCGATCACCAGGGACTGGGCGATGGCATAGCCGATCTCGTCGGCGGCGGTGATCCCGAAACAGGCGTTGGCCAGGCGGGACATGTCTTCGTCGTGACCGGTGAAGGTCATGGCGGGATGAACGGCCAGCGGCAGCGCACCGGCTTCGCTCAACGGGGCCAGCACTCCGATCCCGTTGGCGCCGGAGGTGTGGGCGACGATCGTGCCCGGTCGCACGGTGCCGGAACTCGCCAGACCCCGGACCAGACCGGCCAGTTCCGCATCGGGGACGGCCAGGATCAGCAGTTCGCTGCTGGCGGCGACCTCCTCGACCGGGAGGATCCGCGAATCGGGCAGCCGGGACTGCGCCCGGCGCACCGAGGCGTCGGATATCGCGGCGACGCCGAACACAACATGTCCGGCGCGCTCGAGCGCGGCACCGAGGGCTGATCCCACACGTCCCGCCGAGACGATACCTACCGTCAGTCGTGCGGGCGCCGGATCACCACTCGCGGCCGGGCTGCCAGGAGTCACGCGTGGCGAGGTCAACAGTGTCCTCTCGAAGTCGTTCCAGTCCCGCGCTGCGGGTACCGGACGTTACGAGTCGAGGATAGGACCAGCTCCCGCCGATGCGCCATGGGCGCCCCGGGTGATATGCGCCGCACTTCAGGAGCTGCGCTGCTCTTCTTCCTGCCGCAGATTGGCCATGATCTCGGCGACCGACAGCCGCCGGTTCCCGGCCGGATCGGCCTGGGCGCGACGCCGCCGCGAATTCGCCGACCGGGGGAAGAGCCCGGCCGCCGCGCGGGCGGAAGATTCGTGAGGCTTTCCGTTGCCGGACCTGCCGTTCACGGCCGGCTCGGGCGCTTCGGCCGATTCCGGCATTTCGTCGGCGGCTTCGGTCACCGGCGGGCGGGGGTCCGGCGCGCTGTTGTCGGGCGCCGGCGGCCCGAAGAAAGGTTCGTCGCTCAGCGGCGGGCTGTCGCGGTCGTCGCTATCGGCATCCAGCTCGTCGTACACCTCGGTGAACGCGTCCGCCCAGCTCGGCCCGGAGATATCGGGGGCCGGCGGCTCGTCGTCGAAACGGACGATCGCCGTTTCCGCGGTGACCGGGGCATCGTCGGGGCTCGCGAACCGCGGCCGACCCGGATAGTCGGTTTCGTACACCGGGGTCACCGAATTGCGCTCACCGGTGTCACCGGCCGGTTCGGCGGCCTCCGCTTCGGTATCGGCCCAGCCGTCCGCGGCGCGCGACCAGCCCGCGGCGGCATTGGCCCAGGCGTCCACTGCCCGCTTCTCACCCTCGTCCGGACCATGCCAGCCGGGCGGAAGCTCCGCCGCCTTCTCCTCGGCGCCGGGCAGTTCCTGAACCCGGAAAGCAGACGCGCGCAGCGCCGGCCGCTCTTCGGGCAGATCCCCGTCGAAGAGTCGCTCCAACTGCCGCCGCAGCACCGCGAGTTCGGCACGCAACGCCGCCATTTCCGTGGCGTCGGCACCCAGTTCCGAACGCACCCGCGACTCGACCCCGATTTCGTGTTCGCGGCGGGCACCGATCTCGCGCTCCAGTTCCAGTTCGTAGACCTGCCGCAGATCACGCATCCTCGCCTGATACCGGCCGGCGGCCCACGCACCCAGTACCGCCGCCCACAGCGCGACCACCAAACCCACCCGGATGAACTCCAGGCTGTCGCTGAGAACCAGAAATACGCTGGCCACCAGACCCAGTAGAACGAGTGCGCCGAGGAAGAGCTTGCCCACATCTTCCCGGCCGCGCGAGGAAGTACTACTGCGGGACGGTGAAACCATGACCGCAAGGGTAGCCGCGATATTCGCCACCGCCCAGGTCGGAAAGGGCGGGGATGGATCACGGTCGCAGGGCCTATGAGGGGGCGGGGTCGTCGGTCGGGTCGTCGGGGGCGCGGCAGCAGTATTCGAGCCACAGGGCCGCCACCGCGAGCGCGATCCCGGCGCCGAATCCGATCAGGACGCCCGGGTAGTCCGCGTCGGCCGCTCGCAGATCGCCGCGCTGCGGGAAGATCCAGAGCAGGAAGCCGAGCCACACTCCGGCCACCAGCGACCCCACCTGCGCGGAGGCCTTCGCCAGCGCGAGCGCCCGGGCAACGGTGATCGGATGCAGCTGGCGCGAATCCGCGCCGATCTGACGGTGGCTCACCCCGGTCCGGATATAAAAACCCAGGGCAACCTCCAGGACCGCCACCGGATACAGGGAGGCACCGGCGATGGTGGAGATCGGCGGAAAACTCGCGTAGGCCAGCCGGGTCGCCACCCAGGCGATCACCGCCGCGATCAGGACATTGGCCAGCAACTCCCGGACGCGTGTGGGCTTGAGCTTCATACCCCCGCCGTCGCCTCCACCGCCCCCGCCGCTGTTCCTCCCACCGCCCCCGAGAGTCATGGAAACTCCTTCGAAGCAGGTACACACAATCCGCGGAGACCGCAGCGAAGGCGGAGGTACCGCATCATGGAAACTCCTTCGAAGCAGGTACACACAATCCGCGGAGACCGCAGCGAAGGCGGAGGTACCGCATCATGAGAACTCCTTCGAAGCGGGTCCATGCGGTCCGCGGAGGACGCAGCGAAGACAGAGGAATCTCATCACGGTGCCTCCCCCGACCCCGGTACATACGGCCCGCGGAGCCCGGAGCGAAGGCGAAGGGACCGCAGCACCGTCCCCGCAGCGGGTAGGAGAGTGAATTCGGTGCGCCGCACCCCCGCGCGTTCGGCGGGGTCCAGCTCAGCCAGCAGCTCACGGACGCCGCGTTCGGCCCCCTCGACGGCCAGCACCGCGTCGGGCTCCACATCGAGCCAGGGAATCAGGACGAAGGCGCGATTGTGCGCCTGCGGATGTGGCAGGGTGAGCGCGGGATCGGTACTGCGCACGGTCCGGAGAATACCTCCGTCCGTCTCCGCGCAGGAGACGATATCCACGTCGAGGGTCCGGGCGCCCCAGCGCACCATCCGCTCGCGCCCGGCAGCATGCTCCAGCCGCTGCCCGTGCCGGAGCCAATCGCGGCAGTCGTAACCGGGGTCCTCGGCCACCAGCACGGCATTGAGGAAATCGTCCTGTTCCACCCCACCCCAGGGCGCAGTGGCGTAAACGGGCGAGACGGCGCGCACCCGGGCACCGAATCCGGTGACGACGCCGCGCAGCGATTCGAGCCGATCCCCCATGTTCGAACCGATCGAAAGCACCGCGCGTGTCATGGAGATCCCCGCCCACGACTACCCGCGGTGACCACCCGTACATCGGCGAAGCTGTGCGGAATGGGTGCCGCCGGTTTGTGCAGCACCACCTCGACGTCGGCGACCCCGGGTACTTCGCGTACCCGGTCGGCGATCTCGATGGCGACGGTTTCGATCAGATCCCGGGGCGTGCCGGACACGATCTCTACGGCCAGTTCCGCGAGAGCGCCGTAATCGACAGTGTGGGCCAGATCGTCGGTGGCCGCGGCCGCGGCGAAATCCGACCACACGGTCAGATCCACCACGAATTCCTGTCCGTCGCGCCGTTCGTGCTCGAACACACCGTGACGACCGAAAACCCGAAGCCCCCGCAGCTCGATCCGGTCCGGGCCGGGTGCCGGTGTACTCACCGCGGCATTCCCGGCCGCTGCGCACGACGCCAGGCATCGGTCACCGCGACGGCGTCCTGCGAACCGCGGACATCGTGGACCCGCACACCCCAGACCCCGTGCCACGCCGCCAGCGCGGAAACGGTGGCGGTGGCGGTCTCCCGGCCGTCGGGCGGGCGCGGCCCGCCGGCATCGCCCAGCAGCGACCCGAGGAACCGTTTGCGCGACGCGCCGATCAGCACCGGGAACCCGTCGGCGACGAAACGGTCCAGAGCACCCAGTAGCGCCCAGTTGTGTTCCGCTGTCTTCGCGAATCCCAGACCGGGATCCAGGATGATCCGCGCCGGGTCGACACCCGCGTCGATCGCGTGCTGCACCTGGACCCCGAGCTCGGAACGCACCTCGGCGACCACATCGTCGTAGTGGTCGGCCGGACCGGTGTGCCGGTAGTCCGACGCGGCCCGCCAGTGCATGAGGATCCACGGAATATCGGCGGCGGCGACGACCGCGGCCATCGCCGGGTCCGCACGACCGCCGGAGACATCGTTGATCACCGTCACCCCGGCCGCGATGGACGCCTCGGCCACCCGGGCCCGCATGGTGTCGACGCTGGTGGGAATACCAGCGGCGACCAGCCCGCGCAGCACCGGGACCACCCGTTCGACCTCGGTCTCCACTTCCACCCGTATCGCGCCCGGCCGGGTCGACTCGCCGCCGACGTCGATGATGTCGGCACCCATCTCGTAGAGCCGGACACCGTGTTCGATCGCTCGCTCTGGATCGAGATAGCGGCCGCCGTCGGAGAACGAATCGCCGGTCACGTTCACCACGCCCATCACCACGCACGACCGGCCCGGCCGCGGTTCCACGCCCGGACGGGGCCGCACCCCGGCCAGAGCCGGTACAGCGGGGGCTGTTCGCTGGTCGCTCACTTGCGCAGAATCAGGTCGAGGGCCTCGGAACGCGAAGCCGAGTTGGTCTGCAGGAGTCCGCGGACCGCCGAGGTGGTGGTGCTGGCGCCGGGTTTGCGGATTCCGCGCATCGCCATGCACAGATGTTCGGCCTCCACCACCACGATCGCGCCGCGCGGATCCAGTTTCCGCATGACCGCGTCGGCGATCTGGCTGGTGAGCCGCTCCTGGACCTGAGGCCGCTTGGCGTACAGATCGACCAGGCGCGCCAGTTTGGACAGACCTGTCACCCGGCCGTGCGGGCCGGGAATGTAACCGACATGGGCGACACCGTGGAAGGACACGAGATGATGCTCGCAGGTCGAGTACATCGGGATATCGCGAACCAGGACGAGTTCCTGATGCTCTTCGTCGAAGGTCGTGTTCAGGACCGCGTCCGGTTCCACATACAGCCCCGCGAACATCTCGCGGTACGCGCGAGCGACCCGCGCGGGAGTATCGGCCAGTCCCGGCCGGTCCGGATTTTCACCGACGGCGAGCAGCAGATCACGTACCGCTGCCTCGGCCCGCGCTTGATCGAACCGTCTGCCGGTTTGCAGCGCGATCAGCTCCGGCGCGGGCTCGCCGCTCTCTCCCAGCTCGGCGGGGATACCGGCCGGGTGACCGTTGGTCTGCTGATCGGTCGACATTCGAGGACACCTCCACATCTCGGGCGCGGCAATACACACCGGGCGCCGAACCCATCCGAGCGTAATCGGCGCCGGTTTACTGCCGACCGTTCGGGCTGTCCCAGGAGTGCGGTCCACCATGGCCGGAGTCCTCGCCGGAGCCGTATCCGGATTCGTCCTGACCACGCTCGTAGGGCGATCCCGGGCCTTCGTTGCGGAGTCCGCCGGGGTTCTGGTCGGGATGCGGATGCCGGGGCTGTTCCTGCCCGCCACCGTAACCGCGCTCGGCCGGTGGGGCCTGCGGTTCCTCACGCGGCGGCCACCCGGGGGCCGACCAGCCGGCCGGAGCACCGTAATCGGGCCGGGAGCCGTGGGTAGCGCCCCGGGGATAAGCGGGAGCGGGCTGCGGCGGGGCCGGGTAGCCGGCGGGCTGACCGTAGCCGGGCTGCTGGACCGCACCACCCGGGAAACCCCCGGGCTGCGGCAAGCTCCCGGCGGACGCGGGATCGCGCGGACCCACGCCCGCGGGGACGGGTTGCGGGGGCGGCCACGGCTCGCCACGTTCGGCCGCGAGCTCACCCGGGGTCTTGACCGGTGGCTTATCGGACGGCACCCGGTCGCCGAAATCGTTGAACGCGGTGATCCGGGGCCGTTTGTGGACGGCACTCAGAATGGTTTCCAGATCCTTGCGGTGCAGCGTTTCGCGTTCGAGCAGGGCCATGGCCAGATCGTCGAGCACATCACGGTACTCGCTGAGGATCGCCCACGCCTCGGTATGCGCGGCCTCGATGAGGTTGCGAACCTCCTCATCGATGGCCCCGGCGACCTCGTGTGAGTAGTCCGAGGCCGTGCCCATGGACCGGCCGAGGAAGGGATCGCCCTGCTCCTGGCCGTACCGCACCGCACCGAGCCGGGCGCTCATCCCGTACTCGGTCACCATCGCGCGCGAGATCTTGGTGGCCTGATCGATATCGGAGGAGGCACCGGTGGTGGGCTCGTGGAAGACCAGTTCCTCTGCCGCGCGCCCGCCCATGGCCATGACCAGCCGGGCGATCATCTCCGACCGGGTCATCAGGCCCTTGTCGTCCTCGGGCACGGTCATCGCATGGCCGCCGGTGCGGCCGCG
Source organism: Nocardia jinanensis (assembly GCF_014645735.1). GTDB lineage: Bacteria > Actinomycetota > Actinomycetes > Mycobacteriales > Mycobacteriaceae > Nocardia > Nocardia jinanensis. The sequence continues at coordinate 8,116 of NZ_BMMH01000015.1, forward strand.
GGCCAGGATCGTGACCTTGTAGACCGGCTCGATATCGGGCATCGCCCACGCGGCCAGCGCATGGCCGCCCTCGTGGTAGGCGGTGATCTTCTTCTCGTGCTCGCTGATGATCCGGCTCTTGCGGCGCGGGCCGCCGATCACCCGGTCCACCGATTCCTCGAGCGCGTCACCGGTGATGGTGGTGCCGTTCTCGCGGGCGGTGAGCAGCGCGGCCTCGTTGATGACATTGGCCAGATCGGCACCCGACATACCCACGGTGCGTTTGGCCAGCCCGTCGAGATCGGCCTCCGAGGCAAGGGGCTTCCCCTGGGAATGCACCCGAAGAATGGCACGGCGACCGGCCAGGTCGGGGTTGCTGACCGGGATCTGCCGGTCGAACCGGCCGGGGCGCAGCAGGGCGGGGTCGAGGATATCGGGGCGGTTGGTCGCGGCGATCAGGATGATTCCGGTGCGGTCGCCGAAGCCGTCCATCTCCACCAGCAGCTGGTTGAGGGTCTGTTCGCGTTCGTCGTGACCGCCGCCGAGTCCGGCGCCGCGCTGCCTGCCGACCGCGTCGATCTCGTCGACGAAGATGATGCAGGGGCTGTTCTGTTTGGCCTGTTCGAACAGATCGCGGACGCGGGAGGCACCGACACCGACGAACATCTCCACGAAATCGGAGCCGGAGATGGTGAAGAACGGTACGCCCGCCTCACCGGCCACTGCCCGCGCGAGCAGCGTTTTACCGGTACCGGGGGGACCGTAGAGCAGCACGCCCTTCGGGATCTTTGCGCCCAGCGCCTGGTAACGCACCGGGTTCTGCAGGAAGTCCTTGATCTCGTAGAGCTCTTCGACCGCCTCGTCCGCACCGGCCACATCGGCGAACGTGGTCTTGGGCATATCCTTCGACAGCTGTTTGGCCTTGGATTTCCCGAAGCCCATCATGCCGCCGCGACCGCCGCCCTGCATCCGCGACATCACGAAGATGAACAGCCCGAGCAGGAGCACCATGGGCAGCACGAACAGCAGGATCTGGGTGAGCCAGCTCTCCTGTTTGACCACCGTGTTGTATTCGGCGCCCGAATCCTGCACTGCCTTGAATATCTGGGCCGAGGTATCGCTGCCGCCGGGGTACTTCGCGATGATCTTGTCGGCGCCCTGGGTGGCGTCGTTCCCGTTCTTCAGTTCGATCCGCAATTGCTGTTCGCGATCATCGATCTGAACGTTGGCGACGTTCTCCTTGTCGGCGAGCTGAGTGAGGGCCACCGACGTGTCGACGCTCTGCCAGCCGCGGGTGTCGTTGCCGAAGTAACTGAACAGATAGATCACGAGCAGAATGCCCGCGATTATCGCCAGGGTACGAAACACTGTCTTGCGGTTCATAGAGCGTCGGCCGGGGCGGCCAGTCCTTTCAGGCGTCTCCGCGTTTTGCCTAGCGATGCGTCGATCTCGGGCGGCGCAACCCACATCCTTGCCGCCCGGTGGGCGGATTCGGGTGCGGACATGCCACGTTACCGCGTACGGTCTAATCGATACATCGCGCTTCCTGACTCGTCGCAAGCCAGTAGTTCGGCTGGTGATGCAGTTCAAGAGGTAAACGGCCGGAAAACCACGGTGGTTCCCGGGGTCGTGGACTGTGATATCTCGTACTGATCACAATCATGGCACGCATGTAGGACCGATGATGATCGCGTACGACCCGAGCGCAGGGGGTATGGACATAGTCGAGTTACGGACACCCACAGCAATCGTGCGGCACGGCGAAGGACGATTGGTCGTCCTTCGTCCCGGTGCCGACAGCGAAACCGAGACCGACGGCGAGCGTGTCCTCGACGTCGCGGTGACCGACCTACTGGAGGTGCGCCTCAGCCGGCGCGCCGACGACGCGGTGGTCATCGAGATATATCTGCGCTATCCGACCCCCGTGCTGGTCGGCGTTCCCGCCGACCGGACCCCGCTACCGGTGCTGATCGCCGAACACGACGTACCCGCGGCGGCCGGAATCGTCTCTCGTATCAACGACCAGATACTGGCCGCGCAGCGTATCGATATCGCTGCCCCGGAGCTGAAGGCACCACCCACCGAATGGACCGACTCCGGGCCGGTACGCGCGGATGTGGAACGCGCCGTGCGCCGGATGTCGGCGGCCGGGCGCGGCGAATCGACCGTGGCCGATCTGGCCGGCTATCTCACCGGCGACGAATATGTGCTGGAGACCGCGAGTGTCGTCGCACACCCACCGGTGGGCGACGACGATCCCTGCCTGCTCACGGTGACCACGGCGCGCCTGCTGCTGGTCTCGCTCGGCGCCGGTGAGGCATACGCCCACGAACTGCCGATTCCGGTGATCATGCGGGCCCGCGCCACCGAGGAGACCGTCTCGGTGGTCGAGGACATCCGGGTCCGCAATCGTCGCCCCCTGGTGGAAATACACGACGGCAATACGGCGATGTGCTTCACCGCGCTGGATCGCGCCGATTCCGAACGGCTGGCGTGTGCGATCAATTTCGCCGTACGCCTGGTCGCCGTGAACGGTGCGGCCGGCCCGGCCGATCCCAGCGTCGCGCATCTGTACTCGGAGTGGGAACTGCTGGTCGAGCGGCATTCGCTGGGGATGGTCGACGACACCCAGTTCCAGCGCTACGGCCGCGGCATCCTGCGCTCGCTGCCGGGTATCTGACATTCGCCCGGCCGGACGCACCGGCCGGGCGAGCACCCACCGGGAGCGGGGTCGGCACCACCGCGCCATGCCCGGTCACCTGGAGCTATTGCGGCCCCACCAGGCGCCTACGGGTGCGTTCCGGAGCCCATTCCGGTAGTTCGGCGAGGAGATCGGCGAGCGAGGTGGCGGCCAGACTGGCACGCCACGCCTCGTGCGCCTCGGCCATCTTCACCGCCAGAATGCACCGGTCACGGCACTCTTCCGACGACAGCCCGCCTCGGCCCTGCTGACGTATCTCGCGGCATTCGTAGGGTGAGGCGCCGCCGTCGACCGCCTCGACGATCTGCAGGAGCGTGATCTCCGCGGCGGGCCGGGCCAGCCGGAACCCGCCCCGGGGCCCGGTGGTGGCATTGAGCAGACCCGCCCGGACCAGCGCCTGCAGTTGTTTCGCGAGATAGGGCGCCGGCAGATCGAAGTACTGCGCCAATTGCGCCGCCGAGGCGGTGGTTCCCACCCCGAGCTGCGCCAGCGAGGTGGCGCAGTGCAACAGCCATTCGGTACTCACCGGCAACTTCATGCCCGTGATTCTATCCAAGATATTGCGGATCTATTTAGTCCGAGATATTGTTCCCCGCATCCGATCGGATGCGCTCCCGAGGAGTCAGGACCCATGACCATGCGAATCGCCGTCGCCGGCGCCACCGGAAATATAGGAACCCGCACCGCCGCCGCCCTGGAAGCGACCGGCCACGAAGTGGTACGGATAAGCCGTTCACTCGGTGTCGATCTGCGTAGCGGCGAGGGCTTGGACGCCGCACTCGCCGGTGTCGCTGCTGTCGTGGACGCCACCAGCGTCGAGAGCACCGACCGCGCCGAGGTCGTCGACTATTTCGGCAGCACCACCCGCAATCTCCTGGCCGCCGAAGGGCGGGCGGGTGTCGGCCACCACGTTCTGCTCTCCATCGCCGGAATCACGCGGGTGGCGGGAAATGCGCACTATGCGGGGAAGCGGGAACAAGAACGTCTCGTGGAGCAGGGCAGGGTTCCGTGGACGATCGTCCCGGCGACCCAGTTCCACGATTTCGCCGCCACGGTGACCGGCTGGACCGAGCAGGACGGCGTCGCGACCCTCGCGCCGCTGCTCGTACAACCGATCGCCCCGGCCGATGTGGCCGATATCCTCGCCGAGATCGCGACCGGCGCACCCCAGGGCCGCTACCGCGATATCGCCGGACCGGAACCGCAGGATCTGGTGGATATGGCCCGGCGTACCAATGACGCGCGGGGCCGCTCGGTCACGTTGGTACCGACCTGGTCGTCACTGTTCGGGCCGGAGATGGCCGGGAACGCGCTGCTGCCCGGCGACAATGCCCGGATAGCCCCGACCACTTTCGAGCAGTGGCTGGCCGAGCAGCGCTGACCACGGTGACGTCACCGCGGCCGGCCGCGGTGACGGATTACGACAGGCCGATGCGACGCCACGGGCTGTTCGGGCGGAGCCAGAGGCGCATCAGCTCCAGCCGGCGATCGACGCCACCGTCCTTCAGTTCGGCCAGGTCCTCGCAGGCCTGCCAGTAGGTCCAGCCGGTGAGGTAGGCATCGCCGAACTGCCGCCAGTTGCGGTATTTGCGCTGGGCCAGCGGGAGCGCCCGGGCGAGGTAGTCCCACGCCACATCGTCTTCGATATAGCCGGCCGTGTAGGACATGCGCGCCACGGCGACCACTCGAGCCAGGTCCCACGCGTGGATATCGGCGGGCAGCGGCCGGGACAGATGATCGGTGAAGCCGATCTTGATCGCCTGGGACCAGATGTCGTAGTCGCGGACCAGCGCCTCGGAATTGTCGATACCCCGGAACGAGGCGACCTGCCGCAGGAAAGCGCGATGCCGATCGGCGCGTTCGCCGAAACGATCCCGCTCGCTGGCGTTCAGCGATGCGGTGACCAGCGGATGTACCAGGGCGTACAGCGGGGCGTGCATACCCTCGAGCAACTGCTCCATGGACGCGCGGGCCTCGGTGCCGTCGGTGATCCCCCAGGCGCCGGTGAGGGTATCGATGGCCAGTTCACGCCGATCGCCGAGCGGATGATCGCGTTCCGGTCCGAGCACGAGCGAGTCGTGGAAGGCGTCCCAGCGCGCCGAGTAGAAGGCGCCCAGCGACAACGCGCGCAGGCGGTCGTCCTCGATCTGCGCGCCGGACCAATGGTCTTCCTCGCGCTTGTCGAGCTCCGGATAGGGAAAGGGAATCGGCGTGGGCAATCCGGCAGCAGCCATACGGTGAGTCTAGGACTTGCAGCCCCCCGCCGGTCCGTGCAATGTATTTTCACATTTTTTCCTTGGCCTGTCACCGGCCCTGTTCCGGGGCTAATGTGCATCCATGTGTAGAAACATCACCGTCTTGCGAGGTCTGGAACCCGCCGCTACCGAGCAGGAGATCTATGCCGCCGCACTGCAGTACGTGCGCAAAGTCGGTGGGCTGTCCGGGTTGAGTTCGGCTACCAAACCCGCGGTGGACAAAGCCGTCGCCGCTGTCGCGGCCGCCACCACCGAACTGCTCGCCGAATTACCCGACCGCCGGGTGCCCCCGGCAACCGAGCCGCCACTGCGCCGGTTGGCTCGCGAACCCCAGTAGATCCCGGCATCGGACACCGCGACCGGGCGCGGTGTCTCGCACAGTGTGTCACGATCGAGCCGGTGAGCTGATTCACACATCGATCAGCCACAGCGGTTCCGAGCACGACGCAGTGGGAGAACGCAGTGACCAAAACCGAATCGGGACAACCCGAAAGCACGGCGAAAACCGTGGACCCGCCCGCGGACTCGGAGATCCGAGTCCTGAATCCCGCCACCGGCGAGGTGGTCGGCTCGGTACCGGATACGACGGCCGAGCAGGTCGTCGCGGCCATCGCAGAGTTGCGCGAGCATCAGCGCGCATGGCAGGCCATCGGCGCCGACGAGCGCAAGGAATGGCTGCTCGAACTCCAGGACTGGATCATCGACAACACCGAGGTGCTGGCCGATGTTCTGCAGTCCGAGACAGGTAAACCGCGGGTCGATTCGCTCATCGACCCGATCTTCGGCAGTGATCTCATCGGCTACTACGCGCGCCGCGCCGCGAAATTCCTCGCCGACGAGCATCCCGCCCCGCACAGTCCGCTCGCCCGGGTCAAACGGCTGACCACGGTATTCGAGCCGTATCCGGTGGTCGGCGTGATCACCCCGTGGAATTTCCCGCTGGCAATGCCGCTGCTCGATGTGATCCCGGCGCTCGCCGCCGGCGCCGCGGTGATCTTGAAACCCTCCGAAGTGACTCCCCTGTCCGCGCTCGAACTCGCCCGCGGCTGGGCCGAGATCGGCGCTCCCCCGGTGCTGTCCGTCGTCACCGGCGCGGGAGCCACCGGCGCGGCGGTGGTCGAGCACGCCGATTACATCCAGTTCACCGGATCCACCGCGACCGGCCGCCGGATCGCCGCCGCCTGCGCGACGCGGATGGTCCCCTACAGCCTGGAACTGGGTGGAAAGGATCCGGCGATCGTGCTCGCCGACGCCGACCTCGACCGCGCCGCGCACGGTATCGCCTTCGGCGGCATGTTCAACTCCGGGCAGGTCTGCATCTCGGTGGAGCGGGTCTATGTGGAGGCGCCCGTCTACGACGAGTTCGTCGCGAAACTGACCGCGAATGTCAAGGCCCTGCGACAGGGTCGCGATGATCGCACGCCGCGCAACGATGTGGGCGCCATGGCCAACGAGAGCCAGGTCGGCATTGTCGCGCGGCATATCGACGAGGCGGTGGCCGCCGGTGCGAAGGTCCTGACCGGCGGCAAACGAACGGGTGTCGGTACCTTCTTCGAGCCCACTGTGCTGGTGGACGTGGACCACAGCATGTCGTGTATCTCCGAGGAGACCTTCGGGCCGACCCTGCCGGTGATGAAGGTGGCCGACGAGGCGGAGGCGATCCGGCTGGCCAACGATTCTGTGTACGGACTGTCTGCGACAGTGTGGACCGGGGACAAGGCTCGCGGCGAGCGGGTGGCGCGGGCGCTGAACGCGGGCGCGGTCAATATCAACGACGTCTTCGCCAACCTGTTCAATTTCGCGCTCCCGATGGGCGGCTGGGGCGATTCCGGTGTCGGCGCCCGCTGGGGCGGCCCGAACGGGGTGCGCAAATACTGCCGGGCCAAGGCGATCACCGCGCCGATGCTGCCCACGCAGGAACGTGAACTCACCTGGATGCCCTACGACCTCAACAAGATCCTGATCGGGCTCGGCGCCATGCGCGCGGCCGGAGCGCGCGGAATGCGCCGGATAGATATCGGTGCACTGCTGCGGCTCAAGGGAGACAACCGATGAGGCGATACCGCGATACTGCGATACCTCCGCCTTCGCTGCGGCCTCCGCGGACCGTATGTGTCGGTTTCGAGGGAGGCGCCCTGATGCGATATCTCCGCGCTGGCTGCGGCCTCCACGGACTGTATGGAATTGCGCCAAGGGAGGAATCGTGAGCAAGATCGAATCCATTCGGGGCAAGGTCGTGGTCATCACCGGCGGTGCCCGCGGTATCGGCCTGGCCACCGCCGTCGCCCTGGAGAAACTGGGCGCCCTGATCGCGATCGGCGATATCGACGAGAAAACGGTCAAGGAATCGGGTACCGATCACGATTTCGAGTACTACGCGCGCCTCGATGTGACCGATATCCAGTCCTTCACCACATTCCTCGACGATGTGGAGCGCGAGGTCGGCCCGATCGATGTCCTGATCAACAATGCCGGCATCATGCCGACGGGGCGGCTGGTCGACGAAACCGACCAGATCACCAGGCGGATCCTGGACATCAATATCTACGGCGTGATCCTGGGTTCCAAGATCGCGCTGGCCCGCATGCTCGCGCGCGGGAAAGGGCACATCATCAATATCGCCTCGCTCGCGGGTGAGACGCATATTCCGGGCCTGGCCACCTACAACGCCTCCAAGCACGCGGTGCTCGGGTTCACCGATACGCTCCGCGAGGAGTATCGGGGCACCGGTGTGGCCTTCTCGTCGGTGCTGCCCACGCTGACCAATACCGAACTCGGTTCCGGGGTGGCGGCGCCGAAGGGCCTGCCCGCGGCAGAGCCGGAGGAGATCGCCGCGGCGGTGGTCCGGCTCATCACCAAACCGCGACCGAAGGCGCGGGTCACCCGTGCGGCGGGCGCCATGTCGGTGTTCGTGAACCTGCTGCCGCAGTCGGCGGGCGACGCGCTGGGCCGATCGATGGGGTCGGGCCGGGCCTTCCTCGACGATGTGGATGCGGAGAAGCGCCGGGCCTATGAGGAGCGTGTCCGGGGCGACTGACACCCTGCCGTAGGCATCTCGCCGCGGTCCGCCGGCGGCGGACCGCGGCGTTCGCTTGTGCGCCGACGAGACCGTACCGAAACTCTATTGTGATCAACGTCACTTGACGTGCATAGTCGAGAAAAGACCGGCGCGGAACGCACCCGCGCGACCGTCCCCGGGGCGAACCGGGATTCCATCGGCCGAGGTGACAGCACGCGCTGGATGAACAGCCCTACCACGACAAACGCCGCATATTCTACGTTGCATCGTCCGGCGGCGGCTCACTGTCGGCGATACGAAGAACTCATGGTGCACATCACCGCGCCACCCCATAAGCTGTCACTAACAAACCTGCTGACTGTTTCAGACCTGTTATGCGGACCCGCTGAACAAATTAGGGCTGGAAATTCGGCAACGATTCTGATAGCAAGGTGCTATGGACCCGCATTTGCGCGATCTGCGGTATTTCGTCGCCGTCGCCGAGGAACTGCACTTCACCAACGCCGCCCAGCGGCTGCACATCGCCCAACCGACCCTGTCGCGCCAGATCCGGCAGCTGGAACGTCAGCTCGATGTGGTCCTGTTCGATCGCAACCAGCGCAGTGTCGCGCTCACGGTTGCCGGTAAGGAACTGCTCAGTGGCGCCCGCAAGATCCTGGAACTCTGGGAGACCACCAACAGCTCGCTCCAGGAGGCGGGCGAGGTGCTGCGCGTAGGACTGCAGTCGACGCTGGGCCGCGGGCTGCTGCACGATCTCGAGAGTGCCAGCGGCCATCGACTGGCGCTGCACCCCGCCGCCTGGACCGATCCCTCGAGCGGGCTCGGCGGCCGCCAGGCCGACCTGGCGCTGGTCTGGCTCCCGCTACCCGACCCGAACCGCTACCGCTGGCAGGTACTACGCACCGAGCGCCGCTGGGTGCTCCTGCCGGAGAACCATCCGCGCGCCGGTCAGGAAATGATCGATTTCGCGGACCTGCTCGACGAACGGTTCATCGCACTGCCCGCCGAAGCCGGCGCGGTCCGTGATTTCTGGCTCGGTAACGACGCCCGCAACGGTCGTCCCGCCACCATCGGTGCGGAGGCCGCCACACCTGAGGATCGGCTCGAAGCCGTCGGGCTGGGCCTGGGGCTGTGCCTGCTCGCCGAGAACAACGTACCCATGTACCGCTGGCCCGGGCTCACCGCGCGGCCGGTCACCGGACTGCCGCCGTGCGAACTCGCGGTCGCCTGGCGCGCCGACGACACCCGGCCGACCATTCTCGAATTCGCTCAGCGGGCCGTTTCCGGCGGTTTCGCCGCACCGCCCGCCATCCCGGCCTGATATCACCGAATCCCGGTGGGTAGGTGGGCACGCCCGCCTACCCACCGGTGGTTCAGGCCAGTTCGCCGCCGTAGACCCGTGGATGCAGAGTGCCGATATAGGGCAGATCCCGATACCGCTCCGCGTAATCGAGTCCGTAGCCGACGACGAACTCGTTCGGTATGTCGAATCCGACATTCGCGACCTCGACCTGGGTGCGCAGCGCGTCGGGTTTACGCAGCAGGGTCACCACCTCGAGCGAGGCCGGGTTACGGGTGGAGAGGTTGCGCATCAGCCACGACAGCGTCAGACCCGAGTCGATGATGTCCTCGACGATGAGCACATTGCGGCCGGCGATGTCCTTGTCCAGGTCCTTCATGATGCGCACCACGCCGGACGACGACGTGGACGATCCGTAGGACGAAACGGCCATGAACTCCATCTGAGTCGGTATCGGCAGAGCCATGGCCAGATCCGTCATGAAGAAGATCGCGCCCTTGAGCACACCGACCAGCAGGAGATCACCCTCCGGTGAGTCGGGTGGGTACCGCTTGGCGATCAGTTCGGCCAGTTCGCTGACCTTCGCCGCGATTTCTTCTTCGGTGATCAGCACCGAATCGATATCGTCCCCGTACACGTCAACTGGTTTCCCTTCGGTCTCGGCGCTCCCGATCGGTGCGGGCAAGTGTCAGCCTGCCATGCTCGCGAATCACGACCAACCGGGTCCCCCGCTCACCGCCGCCCACCGCGACGCCGCCCTGTCCGCGCCAGGCCACCACCAACTCGTCGATTCCGCGGAGATGTGGTCCGCTCACCGCCGGTACGCCCGCTGCCAGCAGCCATGCGCGCACCGCCCGGCGGCGCACCGCCGGAGCCGCCCCCGCCAGTACCTCGCACACCGGTGCCCCGGCCCCGGCCCGCAGCAGCAGCTCACCGGCGAATCCGTCGAGGGCGGTGTTGTCGTCGCGCAACTGTTCGGCCGTCCGTGCCAGCGCGAGCGCCGCGGTGCCCCCGAGCACGTCTTCGAGCAGCGGTAACACCTCGGTGCGCAACCGTACCCGGGTGAACTCCGGTGCACTGTTGTGCGGATCCTCGTAAGGGGTCAGGCCGAGGTCGGCACAGAACTGCCGGGTCGTTTCCCGGCGGACCCCCAGCAACGGCCGGCCCCACGGGGCGTGGTCCGGGGCCATTCCCTGGATAGAACGGGCGCCCGACCCCCGTCCGAGGCCCAGCAGCACGGTTTCGGCCTGATCGTCGAGAGTGTGGCCGAGCAGCACCGGCAGACCCGCGCGCGCATCGTCCAGCGCCGCGTAGCGCGCGGTCCGCGCCGCGGCCTCCATCCCGCCGGACCCGGTCACCTCGACGGGCAGCACCCGCGCCGTGCGGCAGCCGAGCGAACTCGCCGTGGCCGCCGCGGTGGCCGCCACCGCGTCCGACCCGGCCTGCAACCGGTGATCCACGACAAGCGCGTGTACTTCCGCGGATTCGGCGAGCGCGGCGGCGGTGAGCGCAAGGGAATCCGCTCCGCCCGACAGCGCCACGGCCACCCGCCCGTCCTCGGGCCCGAACCTGGCCAGCCACGCCCGGAGCGCTTGCCGCACACCTAGTACCGCAGATGTCTCCGGTAACCGGATCGGCCGCTGTTCGGCGGGGCGCACCGCTCAGTCCAGGACCCGGGCGATCCAGCGCCGCGGTTCGTCGATCTCGTCGGTCCGCGGCAGCGTGTCCGCATCGGTCCACACCACGTTGAACCGCTCCATCCCGACGGTGCCCACCACCTCGTCGACGAAAGCCTTGCCGCGCACGTACTGCGCTACCTTCGCGTCGATTCCCAGCAGCGCCCGCAGCAGGCGCTGCACGGGATTCGCGGGACGGGTACGGCGCCTGTCGAATGCCATCCGGATCTGCTCGACAGACGGCACGACACTCGGTCCCACCGCGTCCATCACATGATCGGCATGCCCCTCCAGCAGGGTGCCCAGCAACAGTAATCGGTCCAGCGCCGCACGCTGTTCCGGTGGCTGGGTCGCCCGTAACAGTCCCACCACGCCGCGGGTGGCGGGGTCCTCGGAAGCCTGCCCGCTGCGCCGCAGCTTCACCTCGGTGAGCAACCGGGACAGCATCTCGGTAGTCGCCTCGTCACCGATCTCGCCGAGCACCTCGACGTTGTCCCGCATGTACCCGGCCAGCCAGGGCGAGGCCGAGAACTGGACCCGATGACATACCTCGTGCAGGCAGACCCAGAGCCGGAAGTCGCTCGGCGCGACCCCCAACACACGCTCGACCCCGACGATATTGGGGGCCACCAGCAGCAGCGTGCCGTCGGGGCCGGTGAACGGGTCGTACTGACCCAGGATCGCGGTGGACAGGAAGGCCAGCATGGCCCCCACCTGCACGCCGGCCGGTTTGCCGGTGAGCAGACCGGACTTTGCCCCGGTATCGGTGCCGGTCAGCTGAGCCATGGAATCGGCCGCCGCGGCGATCCAGCCCGGCCGGTCGACGATCCGGGCCGCGGGTACGGGCTGATCGTCGAGCAGGCCGGTCACCGCCCGTACGGGAACCTCGGCGCGTACCGAGGCCTCGATGAGTTCGGCCACCGCCTGCTCCGCGAGAGGCCGGGGAGTCCGCGGCCCTGCCGGTACCAGCGCGGCACCGGTACGGGCCGCCCAGCGCCAGTCCACCGACCCCGAGAAAGTACGTCGCTCGTCGTCGGATCCGTCGCCCGCGGCCACTGTCCGGGCGGCGGGCCCGTCCGGACCTTGTCGAATCGTCATGCGCCCTCCAGCCGTCAGGAACATCCACAGTTGCGCAACGTGGCCGCGACGGCGTCCAGCGCGGGCCGGCTGACCTCCGGCGGCCGATCGCTCGACATCAACGTGAAGGTCAGGACCCGGCCGTCACGATCCAGCACGTAACCAGCCAACGTACTGGCCACCGACAGAGTTCCGGTCTTGGCGCGCACCCACCCGGCACCGGCCTGGTTCTGCATGACATATCGGCTGCTCAGCGAGCCGGTGCCACCCGCGACCGGCAAATAGTCCAGCATCGGTACCAAACGGCTCGACAACGTGTCGGCGGCACCGTCGGGCTGGGTCTGCCGGCCCGCGCCCGCGCCCAGTGGCGGTGCGAGCGGGGCGGGCGCGGTGGTGGTCGGCTCGGTTTCCGGTTCGGGCCCGGCCGCGGTGTGCAGGATCTGGTTCAGCAGCCGTGCCGGTATGCGGTCGTCCACCGAAAGCCCGCTGCAGTCGAACATCGTCACACCGGTCATATCGAAGTTGTGCTCGGCCAGTACCGCCGCCACCGCGGCCGCCGCCCCTTCGAACGACATCGGGCGCCCGGTGGCCTGCGCGACCTCCCGGCCGATGGTTTCGGCCAGCACATTGTCCGAATAGACCATCATGTCGCGCAGCCGGTCCCGCAGCGGCGCCGAGGCGACCTCACCCAGCCGCTTGGTGCCCTGCGGTGCGGTGCCGAGACGGACCTTGGCGGGGTCGAGACCGAGTTCGGTGGCCAGCCGCCGGCCCACATCCAGGGCCGGAGTCCCCGACCGCGGTGAATACTCGCCGGCCGGATCGAGCCGGCCGCCGTCGAGCATCACCGGTTCGAGCGGTGCGATGGAACCGCCCGGGATATCGATCGGATCCCAGCCGCGCGCCATGGTCTGGCCCGAATAGACGGAGGTGTCCACCACGATCGTGTCGGCCCGGATATCGGCATTACGCACCTGATCGGCCAGATCCAGCAGACTCGCGGCGCCCGGATAATAGCCCTCACCGCCCGGCTGCGCGGTGAGTGTGGGATCGCCCGCGGCCAGCAGCGCGATCTCGTTCGGCGACGAACCCGCCACGACCTTGGTCTGCACCCGCTGATCGGCGGGCAGCGCCAGCAGCGCCGCCGCGGTGGTCATGATCTTGGCGGTGGACGACGGCACCCGCGGCTCGTCGGCGCGTTCACTCCACAGGACGGTGCCACTCGCGGCATCGGTCACCGATCCGGCGAAACCACCCAGATCGGGGCTCGCGACCACCGGACCGAGCGCCGCCGCGATACCCGCCGCGCTCGGCGCCGGAGCGGTGTCCGGCGCCGGAGCGATATCCGGGGAAACGCTGACCGGAGCGGGCGGCGCGGCGATGGTGAGGCCACCGTGCCGGAACTCCGGCGTCCACGGTTTCAGAATCGCGGCGGCCACCGCCGCCGCACCGGCCAGCACCGCCAGCACGATGATCAACCATGTCCGTACGCCGCGGCGCCGGCGCCTGGCCGAACCATCCATACCGCTGCCGCCCTGCACCACCACGTTGCCCGTCTTCTCCCTTGTCCCCAGCTATCACACCCGAGCCCCCGCTGAACCCATGTGCCCGCCGACAACAATATCGGTGTTCGGCTACCGTTCTCGGCGAACAACCGGGTGCGCCGGCGAGGCCGGGCACCACGGCGCATCGTGAGAGCAGCGAAAGGAGCTGGCGTGGAGTTCGACGTCACCATCGAGATCCCCAAGGGTTCACGCAATAAATACGAGGTCGATCACGAAACCGGGCGCGTACGCCTCGACCGGTTCCTGTACACCTCCATGGCCTACCCGGCCGATTACGGCTACATCGAGAACACCCTCGGAGAGGACGGCGATCCGCTGGACGCGCTCGTCCTGCTGCCCGATTCGGTGTTTCCGGGCGTAATCGTCGAAGCGCGCCCCGTCGCCATGTACAGGATGACCGACGAGGCGGGCGGCGACGACAAGATCCTCTGTGTCCCGGCCGGCGACCCCCGCTGGGACCATATCCAGGACCTCACCGATGTCCCGGAGTTCGAGCTGGCCGCGATCAAGCACTTCTTCGAGCGGTACAAGGACCTCGAGCCCGGCAAATTCGTCAAGGGCTCCGAATGGGTGGGCCGGGCGGAAGCCGAAGTCGAGATCCAGGCTTCGTTCAAGCGTCTCGAAGAGCAGGGGCACTGAGTTTTCGGCGCCGCCTGCGGCGCCGCGGGGGTCGAGGCCCCTCAGTCTCGCCGTTCAGACCTCGAGACTCGCGCTTCGAGGCCTGAACGGCGAGACGGCCTCAACCCTTCGAGGTGTCTCGTAGAACTCGACTCATGGGTTGCGTCGGCATTCGACGTCCTGGCCGGCCTGCGGACCCACACGCACCGCAATGCGTTACCCCCAGCCACCCCGCGGCCGGGCGACGCGCTCACCTCCCTTTGTACTCCGGGGCCCGCTTCTCGAAAACTGCCTGGACGGCCTCTGTCAGGTCCTCCGACGGCAGGAAGGCCGCGTTCCAGGCCGAGACGTAGCGCAGACCCTCGGTAACCGCCGCGGCGTTGCGCTGCCCCAGCACGTCCTTCACGCCCCGGACCACCAGCGGCGGGTTCGCGGCGATTTCACGGGCAGTCGCGTGCGCCGCTTCCAGCACCGCTTCCGGATCGGCGAAGACATCGTTGACCAGCCCGATTTTCTCCGCCCGCGCGGCGTCGATGTCCTTGGCCGTAAAGGCCAGTTCCCGCAGATGACCCTCCGAGATGATCCCGGGCAGCCGCTGCAACGAGCCCACATCCGCCACGATGGCGACCTTCGCCTCGCGCAGGCTGAACTTGGCTTCCGCGCTGGCGTAGCGGATATCCGCGGCGGCGATCAGATCGAGCCCGCCGCCGATGCACCAGCCGGAGATCGCGGCGATCACCGGTTTACGGCATTCGGCGACCGCGGTGATCGAGGCCTGCAGGCGGCGGACATCTGTGAGGAAATCGGTGCGCGGCGCGGCCAGCGCGCGGTCGGCCATCAGCGGGCCGAAGGTGCCGCTCATCGCGGGTAGGTCCAGGCCGTAGGAGAAGTGTTTGCCGGATCCGGTGAGCACGATCGCCCGGATCGCGGGGTCGGCGTCGAGGCCGCGAAAGATCTCCGGCAGCTCCCGCCAGAAATCCGGGCCCATCGCATTACCTTTGCCCGGCCCGGTGAGCGTTACGCGGGCGACGTGATCATCGGTTTCTACGGTGAAGGCCTGCCAATCTGTCATCTGCCCAGCCTAATGGGGACGGGATCGGCGACGACCGCCGTGCACCGGACCGGCCGGGCTCCACCGGCCGCGGCTCGGACGAGAGGCCGGCCCTGTCCGGTCAGTGGGTATCCATCGGTAATCGGGCGCGAGACACCGCGGATCGCTCTACCCTGTGCCCATGCGCAGGTCGCTTCCACAGATAACCTGCCGGGTCTCGGATACCTTGATCGCCCGTGGTCACCACGGGCTGATCGTCACCGCGCCGGAATCGGCGACCGGTCCCGTCGAGACCGCCGAGGCGCTCGAGGTGGAGCTCGCGGCATTGGTGCATTCGCAGGTCTTCCTACTGGGTGACGACCCGATCCTGCTACTGGTCTCGGCGGTACACCGGGTGGATACGGAACGTACCGGCGCGCGCCTGGACGGACCGCTGATCCCGGCGCCGCCCCATCTGGTAGTGCGGTACACCGGGCAGCTCCCGGGCAGTATCGCGCCGGTCGGACATCCGGCGAACCTGCCCACCTGGGTGGATTCGGGGCTCTCGGGCCATCGGGAACTGTGGGCCGCGGGCGGTAGTCCGGGCACTGTCTTCCGCACCTCGTACCAGGAGCTGCTGCGGATCACCGCGGGGCTTTCCCTCGACCTGGACTGACCTCGACGGCCGCCTCCCGGACAGTGGACCAGATCGCTCCGGCGACCGGATCCGGGCGTAGCGTCGGCGAAGTGACCGAAGTACCACGGCCCGATACCGGAATCCGGATCCCCGATGACCTCAGCGGTATCACCGCCGAGCAGTATCGCGCCTCGATGCGCCACTACCCGTCCGGGGTCACCATCGTGACGCTCGGTTCGGCCACCGGTCCGGTCGGCTTCACGGCGACCTCGTTCGCCTCGCTCTCGCTGGACCCACCGCTCGTCTCGTTCAATATCAGCGATACGTCTTCGAGCCTGGCGGCCCTGACCGCCGCCGACTCCGTCGTCATCCATTTCCTGGGTGAACACCAGCGCCATCTGGCGCAGCGTTTCGCCCGGTCCGCCGCGCACCGGTTCAGCGACCCCGCGCTGTGGAGCGCCCTCGACACCGGCGAACCGGTGCTGCACGGCACCCCGCTCTGGTTGCGCACCACGGTGGAGCAGCTCATCCCCATCGGCGACCACACTTTCGTAGTGGGCCGGGTGGTCCGGGTGCACGACGACACCGACGAGGAAGCCTCCGCCGCGCCCCTGCTCTACTACAACGGCCGGTACTACCGGCCCACTCCGCTCGCCGACGACATCGACTAGCACACCCGCGACTGCCCCGCTGACGTCGAGTGTTACGAATCGCCGAGTAATCTGGTCACCCGGTCGACCGCTGTTTGCCGTGCGGTAACCCTCGTATGAGACAACCAGTCCGTCGGCTGGGCGATGGAAGGTGGACCGGACACATGCGGTCGCAGGTGCGAACGGAGAGCACGCTGAGGCGGGCCGAGGCGGCGCCACCGGCGCGCACCCTTGTCGATATCGTCGCCGAGACGGCGGCGGCGTATCCCGACGCCCCCGCCATCGCGACCACGGACCGGACCCTGACCTACGCCGAACTGCGCACCGAGATCGAGGTCTCGGTGCGGGACCTCGCCGCCGCCGGGGTACGTCGCGGCGACCGCGTGGGAGTCCGGATGCCCTCCGGCACCTGGGAGCTCTATCTCACGATCCTGGCGGTATTGCACGCCGGCGCGGCATACGTCCCGGTGGACGCCGACGATCCGGAGGAGCGGGCCGAACTGGTCTTCACCGAAGCACGGGTAACCGCCGTGGCGACGGCCGACGGTATCGGTCCGGCCGCCGGCCGAGTCGTCTCCTCCGATGCCCCGAGTGACGGCGATCGGGCAATCGACGGGCGATCCGTCCGGCCACCCACGGTGGACGACGATGCCTGGATCATCTTCACCTCGGGTTCCACCGGCACACCCAAGGGCGTCGCGGTGACCCACCGCAATGCGGCCGCCTTCGTCGACGCCGAGGCCCGCCTTTTCCTCCGGGACACTCCGCTCGGCCCGGGCGACCGCGTCCTGGCCGGGCTGTCGGTCGCCTTCGACGCCTCCTGTGAGGAGATGTGGCTGGCCTGGCGACACGGCGCCTGCCTGGTACCGGCCCCGCGCGCCCTGGTCCGCACCGGCGCCGACCTCGGCCCGTGGCTGGTCCGGCAGGGCATCACGGTGGTTTCCACCGTCCCGACCCTGGCCGCGACCTGGCCCGCCGAGGCACTGGAATCGGTGCGACTGTTCATCTTCGGCGGCGAGGCGGTCCCCCCGGAACTGGCCGAACGTCTCGCCGACCCCGACCGCGAGGTGTGGAACACCTACGGTCCCACCGAGGCCACCGTGGTCGCGTGCGCGGCCCTGCTGGACGGAATCGGTCCGGTGCGGATCGGTCTGCCCCTGGACGGCTGGGATCTGGTGGTGGTCGACGCGGACGGCGCACCTGTCGGCGAGGGCGAAACCGGAGAGCTGGTGATCGGCGGGGTGGGCCTGGCCCGCTATCTCGACCCGGCCAAGGACGCCGAGAAGTACGCGCCCATGGAAACGCTGGGCTGGGACCGCGCCTACCGAAGCGGAGATCTGGTCCGCAATGAAGAGGCCGGGCTGATATTCCTCGGCCGGGCCGACGACCAGGTGAAGATCGGTGGCCGCCGGATCGAACTCGGTGAGATCGACAATGCGCTGCAGCACCTTCCGGGGGTTCGCGGCGCGGCCGCCGCGGTCCGAACCACGGCGACCGGGGCGCCGGTGCTGATCGGCTACCTCACCGGTGTCGCGGAGGACTACGACCTGGCCGCCGCCCGCACACTGCTGGCCGGAAAACTCCCGGCTCCGCTGATTCCACGCCTGGTACTCGTCCCCGAGCTACCCACCCGTACCTCGGGCAAGGTCGACCGCGATGCACTGCCCTGGCCGCTCGCCGACGCCGACAGCGGGACCGACCACGGGCTCACCGGAACCGCTGCCCGGGTCGCCCAGCTGTGGACCGATGTCCTCGGCGCCGAGATCACCGGCGCCGATGCCGATTTCTTCGCACTCGGCGGTGGGTCGCTGTCGGCCGCACAACTGGTCACCGCTTTGCGCGCGCGATATCCGCAGGTCACGGTCGCCGATGTGTACGACCATCCGCGACTCGGGGCATTGGCCGAACTACTCGACCAGAGCGCCCCGGTGGCCGCCGCCGAAACGCGTCGGGTCCGTCCGACACCGCCGTCCGCCCAGTGGATCCAGGTCCTGGCCACGGTGGCCCTGACCACGCTGACCGGGTTGCAGTGGGTCACCTGGCTCGCCGTCGCGTCCGGGGTCGCCGCATGGTTCGATCTGCTGCCCTGGCTGCCGCGCCTGTCCTGGTGGTGGACCGCGCTGCTTTTCCTGGTCTTCATCACCCCGCTCGGGCGGATGGCGATCTGCGTGCTGGGCGCCCGGACCCTGCTGGCGGGCGTGCGACCGGGCAGTTATCCGCGCGGCGGCTCGGTACACCTGCGGCTGTGGGCGGCGGTCCGGCTGTCGGAGGCCAGCGGAGCGGAGAACCTCTCCGGCGCCCCGTGGATGGTGCCGTTCGCGCGCGCCCTCGGCGCGAAGGTGGGCGAAGGCGTCGACCTGCACACCCTTCCCCCGGTGACCGGCATGCTCGAATTGCGTGACGGATGCAGTGTGGAGCCCGAGGTCGACCTGTCCGGCTACTGGATCGACGGCGATACCGTGCATATCGGGTCGATCGTGGTCGGCAAGGGCGCGGTGGTCGGCGCGCGATCAGTGCTGCTGCCCGGCACGAGAATCGGGCGCGACGCCGAGATCGCGGCAGGTTCCGCGGTGGCGGGAAAGGTGAAGGCCGGACAGGAATGGGCCGGTTCACCGGCGGTGAAGGTCGGAAAGGCCCGGCACCGCTGGCCCGCGGAGACACCGGAGCGTGCGGTGCACTGGGTCCTGGCCTTCGGGATCGGCTCGCTGGCGCTGGGGGCGCTGCCACTGTTCGGACTCGCGGCGGGTCTGGCCGTGATCACCTGGGGTATCCGGGATACCACGGATATCGCGGCCGCCCTGCTGCCCGCGATCCTGTGGTTACCGGTCGCCACTGCCTTCAGTCTGGTGGTCTACGCGGTCGCGACCGTGGTCGCGGTGCGGCTGCTCAGTATCG
The DNA here is from genome assembly GCF_014645735.1 of Nocardia jinanensis. Lineage (GTDB taxonomy): Bacteria > Actinomycetota > Actinomycetes > Mycobacteriales > Mycobacteriaceae > Nocardia > Nocardia jinanensis. The sequence goes on from NZ_BMMH01000015.1 coordinate 27,515, forward strand.
GCCTCGTCGAGGGCTATCACCCGGTGCGCAGCCGGGTGGGCTGGCAGGTCTGGGCCACCGAACGCCTGCTGGATTCGGCCCGCACGTTCCTGTTTCCCCTCTACGCCTCCCTGCTCACCCCGGTCTGGCTGCGCCTGCTGGGCGCGAAGGTGGGCAAACGGGTGGAAGCCTCCACGGTACTGTTGCTGCCCAAGTTCACCACCGTCGCCGACGGGGCCTTCCTGGCCGACGACACCATGATCGCCAGTTACGAACTCGGCGGCGGCTGGCTGCATATCGGCGAGGCCAAGGTCGGTAAACGCGCGTTCCTGGGCAATTCCGGTATGGCCGCGCCCGGTCGGCGGGTACCCAAGAACGGCCTGGTCGCTGTGCTGTCCGCGGCACCCACCAAGGCGAAGGCGGGCTCATCCTGGCTGGGTAGTCCGCCGGTCCGGTTGCGCCGGGCCGCGGGTACCGCCGATACCGACCGCACCTTCGATCCGCCGCTGCGGCTGCGTATCTTCCGGGCCGCCTTCGAGACCTGCCGGCTGGCAGCGGTCGTGGTGACCTTCGCCATCGGCGTCGGGGTTCTGCTGACGCTGGCCCAGCTGGCCGATCGTTTCGGGTATCCGGCGGCGGCGTTGCTCTCGGGTGTGGTGCTGATGGTCGCCGGTGCGGTGGCCTGCGCGAGCGCGGTCACGGCGAAATGGGTTCTGATCGGCCGGATCCGCGCCGGCGAACATCCGCTGTGGAGTTCGTTCGTGTGGCGTAACGAGGTATCGGACGCGTTCGTGGAGACTGTCGCGGCGCCGTGGTTCGCCCGCGCGGCAACCGGTACGCCCGTACTGAACCTCTGGCTGCGCGCGCTCGGCGCGAAAATCGGCGCCGGGGTATGGTGCGAGTCCTACTGGCTTCCGGAGGCAGACCTGGTGACACTCGGCGACGGCGCGACCGTGGAACGCGGCTGCGTAGTGCAGACCCACCTGTTCCACGACCGCATCATGGCCATGGACACCGTAACCCTGGAACCCGGCGCCACCCTCGGACCACACTGTGTCGCACTGCCCGCCGCCACCCTCGGCGCGGCCGCCACCGTGGGTCCGGCTTCCCTGGTGATGCGCGGCGATACCGTCCCGGCTTCCACCAGATGGTGGGGCAATCCGATCGCCCCCTGGATCGGACCGGTGACCGAACTCGACTCCGACCCGGCCGAAGAGGAGACGGACAGCTGATGGGGAGCAGGTTCTACGACGCCCCCATCGACGACTATCTACCGCAGAACGGCAACCGGGGCTATCGGGTATCGCGGTACGAACTGGACCTGAACTACAAGGTCGCCAGCAACCGGCTCGCCGGGCGAGCGGTGATCACCGCCGTCACCACCGCCGAACGCCCGCGCTTCTCCCTCGATCTCTCCCAGGCCCTCCCCGTTTCGAAAGTACTGGTCAACGGCAGTAAATCCGTCAAATACACCCATCAACGCGGAAAGCTCACCGTCACCCCGCGCGAGCGCATACCCGCGGGTGGGATCCTGCAACTGGTCGTGCAGTACGCCGGTGCGCCCAAGCCTGTTCGCGGCCCCTGGGGCGAGGTCGGCTGGGAGGAGCTCACCGAGGGATCGCTGGTGGCCAGCCAGCCCAACGGCGCCGCGTCCTGGTTCCCCTGCGACGACCATCCCAGCTCCAAGGCGAGCTACCGGATCTCCATCACCACCGATACGCCGTACTACACCCTCGCCAACGGCGAACTGGTCGGCAAACAGACCAAAGCCGGTCAGACGACCTGGGTCTACGAGCAGACCGAACCGATGGCGAGCTATCTGGCCACCGTGCAGATCGGGCGCTACCGCAGACACCAACTGACCGACCGTAACGCCCCGGTCCCGATCCACGCGGTGCTGCCCACCTCGCTGCGCGCCGCCTTCGATCACGATTTCGCCCGGCAGCCCGAGATGATGGCGGTGTTCAGCGACCTGTTCGGCCCGTACCCGTTCCAGAGCTATTCGGTGGTGGTCACCGAGGACGAACTCGAGATCCCGATCGAAGCGCAGGGGATCTCCGTTTTCGGCGCCAACCACTGCGATGGCCGGCGCGGCGCCGAACGCCTGGTCGCGCACGAACTCGCACACCAGTGGTTCGGCAACAGTCTCACCATCCAGCACTGGTGCGATATCTGGTTGCACGAGGGTTTCGCCTGCTACGCGGAGTGGATCTGGTCGGAGGCCGCGCACGGGCCGACCGCCGATCAACTGGCCCGCGCGACCTGGCACACCCTGCACCGGGAGCCGCAGAACATCGTGATCGGCGACCCGGGTCCGACCCTGATGTTCGACGACCGGGTCTACAAACGCGGTGCCCTCACGCTGCACACGCTGCGGCTCGAACTCGGCGATACCGCCTTCTTCCGGCTCATCCGCGATTGGACCGCCCGCCACCGCCATGCCTCGGTCTCGACCGAGGAGTTCACCGATCTGGTCGGCCACTACAGCGTGACACCGATGCAGCCGCTGTGGCAGGACTGGCTGTATTCCGAACCGCTGCCGCCTTTGCCGCCGATCGGTGGCAACGCGCGGCACTGGGGTCAGAACACCAGGTAGCGGCCCGCGAGCTGTTCGATCAGCGGATCGTCCTCGGCGACACTGTCCAGCGCGTCGAGGTCGGCGATCACCGCGATGAGTCGCGGATCCTCGGGTTGCCCACTCATCGGGCCGTCCTCGGCCAGTTGCCGCCGCAATTTGTCGCGTATCCGGTCCTTGAGTGAATCGCGCATCTGTTGGCCTCGTCTCTCAGACCGGCGTCAGCCAGGTGCCCCAGGGGGTGTTGCGCAGCACCGTGTATACCGCGATCGAACCGAGCAACGTCCACATAGTGACGCTGCCGATCCCGGGCAGGCGCGGACCATCGCCACGCCACGCACGGATCACCCAATCACCCACCCACAACGCGTAGAGCGCGAGCACCGGCAGCGCCAGCAGGTTGCTGTGCAGGGAGTCGACGATATGTCCCTCGGTCAGGTTGTGCACTGCACGCATACCCCCGCAACCGGGGCAGTACACGCCGAACAGACCATAGACCGGGCACAAGCCGTACGAGCCCTCGACATGCGGATCGCGCACGTGCAGCAGCAGCACCGCCGCCGCGGCCGCGGCCGCCGCCGCACCCGGCAGCAGAATGCCGCGCCACCCGGCCGTCCACCTGCCATTGTTCGACCCGTCCGCCACCGGAACCCCTGGGTCCACCAGCTCGCGCGGTTCGGCTGCGTCGGAGTCGTTCACAGCTCTCACGGTAGTCGCGGCGCCGGGGTTGACGCCACAACCACCGGAGGTGCTTGCTCCGTTTCCACAGCTCCAGGTATAGAACTTCCGCCGAATGGGCACTCTGGGCTAACAGTGGCCCGTGCCGCACCGATATTCGGGACAACAAAAACATCCCGGAAGACGCGTACCGGAATGGCGCTTGCTCTTGTAAGCACCCAGCTTGCAGAGCTACCGTGTCAGCAGGCACAAAGGAGTGTTCTGATGCTGGTGAAGTCGATAACCGCGCTCTCGCAGGCGCACGAAGGCGCGCTGACCGCCCCGTACCGAGCTACGCTGCGCGCGCGCCGATTCCGATCGGCGCACTACAACGCGCCGGCCGCCGTTCCCGAGATCGTCGGAGTGACCACCGCCGACGGCGCCCGTCTGCGAGTGCATTCCTACGGTCCCGCCGATGCCGAGCCGATCGTGCTCGTCCACGGCTGGAGCTGCTGTATCGAATACTGGCACCCGCAGATCAACGCCTTCGCCGACCGCTACCGCGTGATCGCCTACGACCAGCGCGGCCACGGTGACAGCACCCTCGGTCGCGCCCCACTCGGCGACCGCACCCTCGCCGATGATCTCGCCACCGTCCTCGACGCGACCCTGCGGCCGGGCCAGAAGGCTCTGCTGGTCGGGCACAGTATGGGCGGTATCACCCTGCAGGCCTGGGCGGCCCGCCATCCCGAGCAGGTGGCCCAGCGCGCCCGCGCGGTCGTCCTCGCCAACACCACCTCGGGCAATATCCGCTACGACACCGATCTGCTGCCCCTGCTGAACAAGCCGATCAGCGTCGGAAATCAGCCGCTGACCCTGCTCGGGTCAGCGATCCGGCTGCCGATGATCGTCGCGGAGTCCATCCTCACGACCCCTCTCCCCTTGCCCGGCGGCTGGGCGGCCCGGGAGATCCTCAAGGAACGCATCATGGCCCGCGGCGCCACCAACGAGCAGGCCGATTTCGCCCTGAACATCGTGCGCTCGTGCCGCCCGCTGGCGCGCGGCCGGCACGCCGCGATCCTGGCGGACCTGCAACTGGGCGCGGCCGCGGCGAATCTGACCGTACCCACCACTATCATCGCCGGTCGCTATGACCGGCTGCTGCCGGAACGGATGTCGCGGCTCATCGCCGACACCATGGAAGCAGCCGGGCACCGGCCGGACTACCAGGTCTGGCCCACTGGTCACCTGGGCAATATCGAGCGGATCGACGATTTCAACACCGAGCTCACCGCCATCCTGAACCGCACCAGCTCCCGGTCTGCGGCCGCGGGCTGAGCGGAAGTCCCCGAGTCCGGTCAATGTCGCCCGGCTCGGCGGACCCTGCGTACCCGGCCGGGCCGCCGGCAGTAGGAATTTCGGCTGCGGCGCGTCGTTGCACGAAATAACGACCGCAACCGATAGGACTGGACTATGCGCGCAGCGACCTACGACCGGTACACCACCGACAACAGCGATGTGCGAGTTCGTGACCTGCCGAAGCCGAAGGTATTCCCCGGGTCGGTTCTGATCGAGGTCCGCGCGGCCGGGGTGAACCCGGTCGACTGGAAGCTGATGTCGGGCGCGCTGGACGGTCTGATCGACGCTGTCTTCCCGGTGGTGCCCGGCTGGGACGTCGCCGGAATCGTGGTCGAAACAGGTATCGACACACCCGAATTCGAGGTCGGCGCCGAGGTGCTGGCCTACGCCCGCAAGGACGTGCTCCAGGCCGGGACCTTCGCCGAACTGGTCGCCGTCGAGGTCGCGCATGTGGCGCGCAAACCGGCCGATCTGCCCTGGGAGCAGGCCGGGGCGCTGCCCCTGGCCGGCGGAACCGCCCTGCGCACCCTCGATCTCCTCGAGGTGACCGGCGAGGATACGGTTCTGATCCACGCCGCGGCCGGTGGTGTGGGCAGCCTGGGTGTACAGATCGCCCGTGCCCGTGGGGCCCGGGTCCTGGGTACCGCGTCCGAGCGCAATCATGATTTCCTACGTGACCTGGGTGCCGAACCGGTGGCCTACGGGGACGGCCTGATCGAACGTATCCGCGAACTCGCCCCCGACGGCGTCCAGGCGGTAGCCGATTTCGTGGGCGGCCAGCTCGACACCACGCTGGCGGTGCTGGCCCGGGACGGACGGCACGCTTCGATCGCCGACGGTTCGGTGGCCGAGCACGGCGGACATACCGTTTGGGTCCGCCCCGACGGCGCTCATACTCAGCGGCTCGCCGACCTCGCCGCCAAAGGCGATCTCACGGTCCCGGTCACCGCGACTTTCTCCCTCGAGGAGATCGCCGACGCGTTCGCCGTCGGCCAGTCGGGCCACACCCGCGGCAAGAACGTCATCGTGCTCTGATCTCGGGATACATCGGGTGCCCGGGCGGGAAGGTCCTCCGGCCCGGGCCACTGTTCCGATACATATCAGGCCGTTGCGATGGCGACCACCAGCGCGATCAATACGACCATCTGCAGGCCGACCCGCGGGTAGAGGATGCTGTCCCATCGGTCCTGCAGTGCGCGCGCGTCCGGCGGAATGATTCCGGACTGCGCCGCCGCCTTCTGCGCGTTGTTGACCGGCTTCGCGATCCGCGCGTAGAGAACCAGCCACACTGCGAGAGCGAGTACGGCCAGACCCGCCGCGACAGCGGGCACGGCGTATCCCGCCGCTGCGGCCAGGACCGCAGCGATCAAGGCACTCACCAGCCCGGTGATACCGACCGGTGGCATCCGGAGATCGGCGTAGTAGTGGCCCCATCCCGCACTGAGGGTCATGGTGGTGTCGTCGAGCCGGCGGTTGACCGATCGCATGACCAGCGCGGCAAGGGTATCGGTGCCGTAGACGACGGCGTTGGTGAGTACCGCGATCGCGGCGAGTATCTGAATCGACACGGACATGGTGATGGTCTCCTGAATTTCGCGGATCTCGGCTGGTAGAGGTCGATATACGGCAGTTAGGCCGGGGCCGGGTTACGGGGTTCGCGAACGAGCAGCACGCCGGTGAGCCCCACCAGCACAGCGGTGAGGCCGTGGACTCCGAACGCGGTGGCGGTGGAACCGCCATAGGACAGCACGGTGGTCATATCGCCGAGCGGGATCAGCGCCAGCGCGAGCATGGTGACGCCGAGGGCGAATCGCTGTCCGAGCGCCAGCAGCACGAGGACGAGGATGCCGGTCACGGTGTCCCGTACACCTTTGAGATTCATGAAGGCCACCGCGTCGCCCGTCGGCCACTCCGGCAGTCCGAATCCGGTGGCGATCGACTCGGGAGCGATCAGGTAGTTGATCCCGATGTAGAGGATGAACGCGGCCCCGAGCAGCGACAGTGCGGTGGCGATACGGCGAGTGGTGATCATGGTTGCTCCGAAATCTAGCAGTGCTACGTATTGGAGCGACACTAATCTAACTCGGCTACCTTGTCTAGCGGTGCTAGGATTTTTGTATGAGTGTGCAGAACAGGCGGGAACGGGAACGGGCCGAACGCCATCGGCTGATCATCGATACGGCCCGGGAACTGGCGGAAACAGAAGGCTGGGACGCGGTCACCGTCCGCAAGCTGGCCGACCGGATCGAATACAGCCAACCCGTGCTCTACAGCCATTTCACGGGCAAACGCGCCATCGTCACCGCCGTCGCGGAGGACGGAATCGCCGAACTCGCCGCCAGACTGCGCCACGCCCGGACAGCCGCCGGCACCGATTCCGAGGCGCTGGCCGCACTCGCGCGCGCCTACAGCGAATTCGCCGCCGAGCGACCCGCCGTCTACGACGCCATGTTCGCCATGTCCACCGATCTGCGATTCGGCCCCGGTGCTCCGCAATCGCTACAGGACGCGTTCGCCGAACTGGTCGCCGTACTGGCCCCCTTCGCCGGTGACGACGACGTGGAGTCCTTCACCGAAACCGGCTGGAGCGCACTGCACGGACTGGCCACCCTCGAACGCCGCGAGCGGTTGCGCCCGGGGCTCCGGGAAGACCGGCTGGCGATTCTGTGCCGACTGCTGGAGCGGGGCCGGGTACCGGACTCCGCGCAGGGCACATGACCTACGCCGAGATCACCCGGTGAGCGCCCAGATCACGCCGAGCACCACCGTCACCAACGGTGCCGCACCCTGTTTCACCGCCGCCGCGCGTTTGTCCGGAGACGAGAACAGCAGGACGATAGCGGCACCCAGCATCGCCCCTGTTCCCGCGAAGATCAGCGCCGCCCCGATACCCCGGTCACCGGCCGACGCGACAATGATCCCCACACCCGCGATGATCGCCAGGAACAGGTTGTAGAAGCCCTGGTTGTAGGCCAGTTCACGGGTCGCCGCGGCCTCTTCGGCAGTGGTGCCGAATACGCCCCGCGCCGCCCCGGTCCACGCGAACGATTCCAGGTACCAGATGTAGACGTGCAGCAGCGCCGAGACCGCAGCGAATATTGCAATGGCGATGAGCACGATCACCGACATTAGTCGACGAACCACCCCGATCAGCGGTTATCGCCGCCCGCGCAATTCGCCCGGCGGACCGGCGGTTCGTTGATTCGCGGACCCGGGTGCGTTTCAATGCAGCGGCGTTCGAAAAGACATGCTCGCTGTTCAGACTTCTGCACACACGTCGGACCGCGCCTGCTCCCGGTTGTTCCACAAGTGCCGCGCGGTAGCGCCCGGTGCTCGCCGGGGAACGGAGTCGACCATGAGGACGATCGCATTCGGTTCCGGAGCCTGGCCGCGACTGGGCCGGGCGCTGGTTACCGCGGCACTGCTGTTCACCGGCGGTATATCGGCCGCCCCGGCCGCGGCGCAACCCGCCTCGCCGCCCCCGGCCGCGGACCCTTTCTATACCTACGACCAGCCCCTCACCACCACCGCTGCGGGCGCGATCCTGCGTTCCCGGCCCGCACCGTTCGCCTTCGCCGATCTATCCACACCCATCAACAGCACCCAGGTGCTCTACCGGACGACGACCCAGCAGAACACGCCCACATCCACAGTCGCCACCGTGCTCAGCCCGCTCATCCCCGGCCCCACGCGACTGCTGTCATATCACACGGCCTACGACGCGCTCGGCTCCCAATGCAATCCCTCCTACACACTCACCGGTCACGCCGACAACCGCGGCGCCATTGCGGAACAGGCTGTGATCGCCGGCTACCTCGCCGCCGGGTACACCGTCGTGGTGCCCGATTACGAGGGACCGGACCTGGAGTGGACCATCGGCCGGCAGTCCGGCTACGCCGCCCTCGACGGTATCCGGGCCGCCGAACAGATTCTGGGACTGCCCGCTTCGACGCCGGTCGCGATGACCGGATACTCGGGTGGATCGGTGCCCAGCGAATGGGCCGCCGAACTCGCCCCGCACTACGCCCCCGAACTCGCCCTGATCGGCGCCGCCGCCGGCGGGCTGCCCGTCCACCTCGCCCACAACCTCCCCTATGTCAGCGGCAGCACCGACTGGGCCGGCGTCATCCCGGCCGTAGTCGTCGCGTACCGCCGCGCCTACGGGATCGAGACCCCCGCCTTCCTCTCCGAACGCGGAGCCCAACTCGTCGACGCCGTGGAGACCCTCTGCATCGGGCAGTTCGCCGCGAAGTACCCCGGGCTCACCGACGCCGAAATGGTCCGCCCACCCTACAATTCCCTGCTCGACGTCCCCGGAGCCGCGGCCGCCGTCAACGACAACATCATGGGCACCGCCGGCACACCCACTGTTCCCTTACTCCTCGCTGTCGGCCGGAGCGACCCGATCGGCGACGGCGTGATGGTCACCCGCGATATCGAAGGCCTCGCCCGCCAATACTGCGACCGCGGCGTCCCGGTGACCTACGCCCAGTACGACCGCCGCGACCATGCTGTCGCCTTCGCCGCTTTCCAAGCCCAGGCCGCGCAGTTCCTCGCCGACCGGTTCAGCGGCGCGCCACCCACGACCAACTGCGTATCCGTCGGCCCGGGCAACTCCCTCGCGCCCGTTCCCGTCCCGGCCGGGTGAGAGGCCGAACCGCCCCATATCCTCGGCACCCCGACCGACGGAGGACCCGATACCCCGGATAGTTCCTCACGCCCCGGGGAAACTACTCGTGCCAGGCCCTCCCCGAACAATGATGGGGATGCGGCGGGCCGTTCGACTGTCGTCAGAGATGTCGTCACCGGCCCCCGAACCCGGGGAAATGTGGAGCCGCCTAGGAGAATCGAACTCCTGACCTTTTCATTACGAGTGAAGCGCTCTACCGACTGAGCTAAGGCGGCGTGCCTTTCGGCGTGGCGAGTCTATCGTCTCCGGCCTGGGAACGCGAAAACGTGTGGTCAGGAGGTTTCGGCGATGAGGGTGGCGATCATCGCGGCTACCGCGAAACGGGGCTTGACGTTCCGGTCGATGGCGTCGCGGCAGGCGAGGATGGCGTCGATGGAGCGGAGCAGGCCCTCGGGGCGGACCCGTTTCGCCAGCTCGCGGGCGCGGTCGGACATATCCGGGTGGGTCATGGTGATGCCGGCGGGGTCGCCGAAGCTCACGGCGAGAGCGTCGCGGTAGAGACCGGCGATATCGAGGAGGGCGCGGTCCAGAGCATCGCGGCCGGTGCGGGTGGCGCGGGATTTCTGGCGGCGTTCCAAATCCTTGAGAGCACCTGCCGAACCGCGAGTGGCGCCGGCCGCGCCTTTGCCGGTGCCACCGGCACCCAGAGCGGTGGCGAGTTCGTCGCGCTCGTGCTCGTCGCGTTCGGCGCTGAGCTGTTTCGCCTCGTCGTCGGCGGCTTTCACCAATTCGTCGGCCGCCGGGTAGCCGGTGCCGCGGGTGACCGCCGCTACCAGGTCGAGGGCGCGGCGGCGGCGGTCACGGGCCTCGTCGTCGGTGGCGAGGCGCCGTGCGCGGCCGATATGACCGCCGCTCACGCCGGCCGCCCACTCCGCCGTTTCCGAATCCAGTCCGTCGTGTTCCCGCAGCACCCGGGCGATCGCGGCGGCGCCCGGGGTGACCAGGTGCACGTGCCGGCAGCGGGAGCGCAGCGTGACCGAGATGTCCTCCGGATCCACCGACGGGGCGCACAGCAGGAACACCGTCCGTTCCGGTGGTTCCTCCACCACTTTGAGCAGAACATTGCCCGCGGCCTCGGTGAGCCGGTCGGCGTCCTCGATCACCACCACCTGCCAGCGCCCGGTGCTGGGGCGCCGGGCCGCGATCTGGACGATCCCCCGCATCTCCTTGGTCGAAATGCTCAGGCCTTCGGGAACCACACGACGGACATCCCCATGGGTTCCGGCCATCGTCGTCGTGCAGGCGTGGCAGCGACCGCAACCGGGCTGTTCGGTATCGGTGCACTGCAGCGCGGCCGCGAAGCACAGCGCGGCCATCGAACGGCCGGACCCGGGCGGGCCGGTGAACAGCCACGAATGGGTCATCGCGCCCTCGGCGATCCCGGTTCGGCCCGCGATCGCGGCGGCGGTCAGGTCGGCCGTTACCGAATCCTGACCCACGAGACGCTCGAAGACACCCACCACGTTCACACCCTAACCGTTGCTCGGAGCGCCGTCCTCAGCTCACACACGACCGGGCGGAATGATGGGGACACCGATACGAGAGCTGGGCGAAGCCGGCCACGACTGCGCCCCCGAACGAAGCAGAGATCCGCTCATCCGGCGCGCTGGGCGGTGGTGTTCGCCCCGTCCAACTGTTCGCGGATGATGTCGGCGTGCCCGCTGTGGTGGGCGATCTCACGCAGGATGTGCAGGATCAGGAACCGCGCGGACCACCACACTCGACCGGGCACCCACGGATTGGTGGGTGTGGGAATCGATGCGTCCAGATCGTCCACCGAGCGAACGAGTTCGCCGGTGTGCGCGGCGACACGGTCCCATTCGGCGAGCAACCCGGCGACCGTTTCGTCCGCGCCGATGATGTATTCGCCCTCGTAGTCTTCCAGCTTCTGTTCGGCGTTCTCGTCGCGCTCGACCAGGACTTTCGTCCACGCGCGCTCACACCGGATCAAGTGGTGCAGCAGGCCGCCGAGAGTCAGTTCGCTGGCGGTGGTGCGCTGCCGCGCCTGCTCGTCGTCGATACCTCGCAGCGTTATCCGGAACATCTCACGTTGTTCGTCGAGCAGTCGGACGAGATCTTCGCGTTCCCGGCTACCGGTCATCGGCGCTCCTTGTCATCGGACGATATTCGCGCGCGACATTACTTCGGCAGTCCGACAGACAGCTACGGCCTAGTCGTCGCTTTCGGATGTCGTCCGTCCCGCGGACTGTTTCGCCGGGGCTTTCTCGGCCGGAGCCTTCTTGGCCGCTGTCTTCTTCGCGGCAGCTTTCGCGGTGGTCGTCTTCTTCGCCGCCGTAGTGGTCTTCTTGGCAGCGGCCTTCTTGGCCGGAGCCTTCTTGGCGGTCTTCTTCGCTGCCTTCTTCACCGGACCACGCGCGCGCCGGTCGGCCAGTAGTTCGGAAGCGCGTGCGTCGGTGATGGACTCCACTTCGTCGCCTTTGCGGAGGCTGGCGTTGGTCTCACCGTCGGTCACGTAGGGCCCGAAGCGCCCGTCCTTGATGACCATCGGTTTCCCGGTGGCGGAATCGTTGCCGAGTTCCCGGAGCGGCGCGGCTGCCGCGGCCTGTCTACCTCGGCGTTTGGGTTCGGCATAGAGTTTGAGCGCCTCGTCGAGGGTCACCGTGAAGATCTGGTCCTCGGTGGCCAGCGACCGCGAATCGGTGCCCTTCTTCAGATACGGCCCGTACCGGCCGTTCTGCGCGGTGATCTCCTCACCGGAGGCGGGATCGGTTCCGACCACCCGCGGCAGCGACAGCAGCTTCAGCGCGTCCTCGAGCGTAACCGTCGCCGGATCCATGGATTTGAGCAGCGACCCGGTCCGCGGTTTCGGGGCGTTCTTCTTCGCGTTCTTCTTCGCCGCCTGATCCTCCTCGGTCTCGGGCAGGATCTCGGTGACGTAGGGACCGAAACGCCCTTCCTTGACGACGATTTCGTGACCGTTGCCGGGGTCGTTGCCCAGGGTCCGGCCCTCCTGCGGAGTCGAGAAGAGCTTCTCCGCGACCTCGGGGGTCAATTCGTCGGGGGGCAGATCATCGGGAAGATTCGCGCGCTGGGAGGTCGGTTCGGCATCCGGATTGTCCGGGTCGGTGACCATTCGTTCCAGGTACGGCCCGTACCGGCCGACCCGCACCATCACATCGCGACCCTCGTCGTCGCCGAACAGTTTGATGGAGTTGATCACGCGGGCATCGATATCGTCGAGCCGCTCCCCGACCATGCGCTTCAGGCCACCGGACCGCGCGACCGATCCCTCGGCGCCGTCATCGCCGCCGAAGTAGAAGCTGGACAACCAATTTCCGCGCTGCGCCCGGCCGCCGGCGATGGCGTCCAGATCGTCTTCCATCGCCGCGGTGAAATCGAAATCGACCAGGCGGCCGAAATACTGTTCCAGCAGCCCGGTCACCGAGAATGCCACCCAGGACGGCACCAGCGCGCTACCGCGTTTGTAGACGTAACCGCGATCCAGGATGGTCTTGATGATCGACGAATAGGTGGACGGACGCCCGATTCCGAGCTCCTCCAGCGTTTTGATCAGCGATGCCTCGGTGTAGCGGGCGGGCGGGTTGGTGCTGTGCCCGTCGGGATTCAATTCGACCGCGGTGACGCCCTCGCCCTCGTTGAGCTGCGGCAACCGGGTCTCGGCGTCGTCGGACTGGCCGCCTGCCTCTTCGTCGACGCTTTCCACGTAGGCCTTCAGGAAGCCCGGGAAGGTGATGGTGCGACCGGAGGCGGAGAACACGCATTGCTCGCCGGTGCCGGCGGTGCCGGTGATCCGGAGAGTGAGGGTGGTGCCCCTGGCGTCGGCCATCTGCGAGGCGACGGTGCGCTGCCAGATCAGCTCGTAGAGACGGAACTCGTCGGTGTCCAGCCGGGCGTGCAACTGCCCCGGCGTAGCGAAGGTATCGCCCGCGGGGCGGATCGCCTCGTGTGCCTCCTGCGCGTTCTTCACCTTCCGGGTGTACTGCCGGGCGGTGGGGTGTACGAATTCGGCGCCGTAGAGCTGGGTGGCCTGACTGCGTGCGGCGTTGATCGCCGACTCCGACAGCGTGGTCGAGTCGGTACGCATATAGGTGATGTAGCCGTTCTCGTACAGCCGCTGCGCGGTGCGCATGGTGCGTTCGGAGGTGAACCGCAGTTTGCGGCCGGCCTCCTGCTGCAGTGTGGAGGTCATGAACGGCGCGTAGGGCTTGCGGGTGTACGGCTTGGATTCGGCGGAGGTCACCACCAGATCGGTGCCGTGCAGGGCCTCGGCCAGCCGCCGGGCCCGCGATTCGTCCAGGACCAGCGCCCGGGAATCGGCCTTGAGCCGGCCGTCCGAGCCGAAATCACGGCCGGTGGCGACCCGGGACCCGTCGACGTCGACGAGACGGGCGGAGAAAACGCGCGGGTTGGCGGAATCGGTTTCCCCACCGGCATCCAGCTTCGCGGCGATATCCCAGTACTCGGCCGAGCGGAACGCCATCCGCTCCCGCTCCCGCTGCACGATGACCCGGGTGGCGACGGACTGCACCCGGCCCGCCGAGAGCCTCGGCATGACCTTCTTCCACAGCACGGGACTGACCTCGTAGCCGTAGAGCCGGTCCAGAATGCGCCTGGTCTCCTGTGCATCGACCAGGTCGTTGTCCAGGTCGCGGGTATCGGCGGCGGCCGCGCGGATCGCGGGCTCGGTGATCTCGTGGAACACCATCCGCCGGACCGGGACCTTGGGCTTCAGCGTTTCCAGCAGATGCCAGGCGATGGCCTCGCCCTCGCGGTCGGGGTCGGTGGCCAGATACAGCTCGTCGGCGTCGGCGAGCAGACTCTTCAGCTCGGTGACTTTGCCCTTCTTCTCCGGACTGACCACATAGATGGGTTCGAAGTCGTTGTTGACATCGACCCCGAGCCGGGCCCAATCCTGGCCTTTGTACTTCGCCGGGACATCGGCCGCACCGCGCGGCAGATCCCGAATATGGCCCACCGATGCCTCGACCGTATAGTCGCGCCCCAGGTAGGGGGCGATTTTGCGGGCCTTCGTCGGGGATTCGACGATGACGAGACGACGCACGGGACGACCCGCCTCGGCTGCGTTCCGGTCTCGTGTTGCCACCTGCGAATCCCTTTCCTTCTCGACCCGCGGAACGCTGCGTGGGGCGCAGGACGCGGCTGACTGAGCGGATGGTGACGGTCTACATCACCATCAGTCACGTTTATACCTCGACGCTGCGCGTGGTCGAACGGTTGCGACCATCGGGCGATGGCGCGTCGATGCCGTTCAGTATGCAGTGCCGCGCTACGGGTCGGCACGCACGGTGCATCACGAATTCGACCAGTATCACCTTGACCGGTGTGTGCGGAAGCCGATCCGCCTGCTGCCCGCGCGTGGCGCGGAACACGTTCGACCGGCCGTGACGCCGGGCGAACGAGGTGCTCGCCACGGGGTGCGTGCGGGTGCCGGCCCGCTGTCCTCCGGCCTCCGGCAGCGCCGGGCCGGGTCGGCACACAGCCCCAGCGGAGACCGAAGTGCGTGCGGAACACATACTCGTGGCGGATGCGCGAGCACGTGCTGAGCGCACAGCCGAACCGAACGCTCCGGCATTCGACCGACGCACATCCGGCACGAATACGCCGGCGCGTGAAATACGCACGGAAGTCACGGGTCCGCCGATAGGCGGAAAGTGCACTGCCGGATCCGATGCCGCGGCACACAATAAACGCACGGTTCGATCGACCCCGGATATATGCGAGAGGGGCATAACCGAAGCGGACGCGGCGGTACGCAGCGAACACATAGCCCGGGCGGACGCCGAGGTGAGCAAAGAACTCGTAGCCCGGGCGGACGCAAAGGTACACAACGAGCGCAGGGCCGGAGCTGATGCGGAGGTACGCATACTCCACATATAGTTCGTCCCTCGCTCCCGTTACGGGAGGCGAGGGACAAACTGGGAGGTGTACTCGCTCAGCTGAGCGCGCGAACTCCGGTGGCCTGGGGGCCCTTGGTGCCCTGACCAACCTCGAACTCGACCTTCTGATTTTCTTCGAGGGTACGGAAACCCGAACCCTGGATCTCGGAATAGTGGACGAAGACGTCCGCAGAGCCGTCTTCGGGCGCGATGAAGCCGAAGCCCTTCTCCGCGTTGAACCACTTCACAGTTCCCTGTGCCATTCTGTTCCTTCTCTTTTCTTACTCGGAACGGCGGACAACTGGGTTTCGTCCACCGGGCCTGTTCCGATCGGCGCTACTCTGGACTCCCATGGGGGCCAACGTATGCCGTTCGCAACATCGATCCTGCCAGGGTTTGGACTTTGCATCCGCCCCTCGAACACAGAAGCTTGCGACCGAGAACCAGTGAACCATGTCTTTGGGAAATTCAACAGCGGAGTTACCGACAATTTGCAAAAAAAATGATCTCGTGAATGCAGGAGTAAGGGTTAGCCCATCCGAATCTATACTTCCGGTATGTTTGCCTACCGATAACCAGCGTCCGGCCCGAGTACCCCACTGTGACCCAGATCGCTATTGGGTATCGAACTCGCAGGTAGCGCGGAGCAAACGGCGAAGTTTCACATCGTCCGGAGACCCGGAAGGCACCCCCGCATGAATCGAGAGACCGGGCCCGATCAGTCCTACGGGCGATCGTTGCTGAATCGTGTCCTCGACGGCGTTCCGGCCACTGATTCGCGACTGACGCATATCGCTGAGATCCCGGGCCGTCCGGCCGAGACCACCGAATGGCCGGCCTGGGCGGCGCCCGCAGTGGTGAACGCACTGCGTACCGAGGGAATCGAGCTGCCGTGGAGTCATCAGGTGGCCACGGCCGGCCACGCCCACCACGAACAGCATGTGGTGGTGGCCACCGGGACCGCCTCCGGAAAATCGCTGGGGTACCAGCTGCCCGTCCTCACCGCCCTGCACGAGGATCCGCGGGCCACGGCGCTGTACCTCGCCCCGACCAAGGCCCTGGGCGCCGATCAGCTCCGCATGGTCGGCGAACTGACCCGGCACGGAGCCCTGTCCCGAATCTCCGCCGCCGCGTACGACGGCGACACTCCCACCGAGATCCGGCAATGGGTGCGGGCGGAGGCGCGCTGGCTGTTCACCAACCCCGATATGCTGCACCTGAGCCTCTTGCGGTCACATAGCCGCTGGTCACGCTTCTTTCGCCGACTACGCTACGTAGTCGTCGACGAATGCCACGCCTATCGGGGATTGTTCGGTTCACACGTCGCCCTGGTGCTGCGCCGGTTGCGCCGGCTGGCCGCCCACTACGGCGCGGACCCGGTATTCGTACTGTGCTCGGCGACCGCGGCAGATCCGGCCGCGGCGGCGTCTCGGCTGATCGGCGCCGACTGCGTGGCGGTGACCGAGGACGGGTCGCCGCGAGGCCCGCGCACCGTCGCGTTCTGGGAGCCACCCCTGCTCACCGCGCTGACCGGGGAGAACGGCGCGCCCGTCCGGCTCGGCGCCACCACGGAGGCAGCGCGCATCACCGCCGATCTGGTGGTGGAAGGCGCGCGGACCCTGACATTCGCCAGGTCGCGCCGGGCAGCGGAGCTGATCGCCGTGCACACCCGGCAGCGGCTCGCAGAAATCGATCCCGAACTGGCGGAACGCGTCGCCGCCTATCGCGGCGGGTACCTGCCGGAGGACCGGCGAGCGCTGGAGGCCGGCCTCTCGGACGGCTCACTGCTTGCCGCCGCGACCACCAATGCGCTGGAACTGGGTGTCGATATCGCTGGATTGGACGCGGTCGTACTGGCCGGGTTTCCCGGGACGGTCGCTTCGTTCCGACAGCAGATCGGCCGGGCCGGACGGCGTACGCAGGGGGCGCTGGCCCTGCTGATAGCGCGTGACGACCCCCTCGACACCTATCTGGTTCACCATCCCGAAGCCCTGCTGGACCGGCCGGTGGAAGCCAGCATCATCGACCCCTCGAATCCCTATGTATTAGGCCCGCAACTGCTGTGCGCGGCCATGGAACTGCCCCTCGGCGAGGCGGAGGCCGAAGCCCTCGGCGCCCATCGAGTACTTACCGAACTAGCAGTTCAAGGGCTCGTCCGGCGGCGCGGAGCCGATGACGGCAGCCGCTGGTTCTACATCGCCGCCGAATCACCGCACGATGATGTCGACGTCCGCGGCGGCATCGGCACCCAGGTCGCGATAGTGGTCGGCGAAACCGGGCGGCTGCTCGGCACAGCGGACGCCGGACGCGCTCCGGCCACCCTGCACGAAGGCGCGATCCACCTGCACCAGGGCGAAAGCTATCTGGTCGAGGAACTGGATCTCGAGGGCGGCGTCGCACTGGTCCGCGCCGATACTCCGGGCTGGACCACCAGCGCCCGCCGGATCACCTCTCTCACCGTGGACTCGGTGCGCGAAAGTACGGCCTTCGGCCGGGTCACAGCGGCTTTCGCGGACGTCACAGTGCGCAGCCAGGTCGTGGGCTACCTGCGCACCCTGGTGACCGGCGAGGTTCTCGACCTGGTCGAACTCGATCTGCCCGAGCAGACGCTGCCGACCACTGCGGTGCTCTACACCGTGACGCCCGAACTACTGGACCGCGCCGGGATCGACACCTCCGCGGCCCCGGGCGCGCTGCACGCCGCCGAACACGCGGCAATCGGGTTACTACCGCTCGTGGCGACCTGCGATCGATGGGATATCGGCGGCGTTTCCACAGCTCAGCACCCCGATACCGGCCTGCCTACAGTATTCGTCTACGACGGGCAGCCCGGCGGCGCGGGATTCGCCGAACGCGGGTACACGATGCTGCGGCGCTGGCTCGACGCCACGCTGGCCGCGGTCGAGTCCTGCTCCTGCCGCAGTGGCTGCCCGTCCTGTGTGCAGTCACCCAAGTGCGGGAACGGCAACGACCCACTCGATAAAGCGGGCGCCATCCGCTTGTTGACGGCGATTCTGGCCGAACTGGCCGTCCCGGACGGTCGATACGCCCCGACTATGACAAGACCAAGTGGTCACAGCGTTGCCGACTGACCGGCGGCAGGCACCATACGCCCTATGCCCGCTCGAATTAAGAGGATATGCATCATATTAACTGAATCGTTGCCATAGAACCGGTCGGTAGCTACAGAAGGCGTATTCGTATCAATTCCGGAACGGTTGACGAATTCGAGTAACGGGCCATTAATTGCCGTCGCTAAGTGAATGCAGTATTCGCCGTTAACAAAATTCGGCAAAGCGCGATCACGTCGCTTCTTCGACCGGCCCTGCTCGCGCAACCGCTCGTATACTCCGTTCCCCAAACGGACCCAACGGTACTTTTTCTTCGATCGAGATCACGGCATCCCAGCCGTCTATCTCGCACTGCACAACTCCCGCCCCCATCTGTTCTACGAGTGATTCGGCGGCCACACATCCGGCTTCCGCCCCGTTCCACAGTTCGCCCGCCGCCGCCAGCGGCGAGGTCCGCCGCAGCTTGCGCGCGGTGGCGCGCCACCACCACCGCGCCGAATTGGACGACGAGCGCAGTTATCACGATCAGCGCGGCCAACGCCAGACATGCGGTGACCGTCGCCGAGCCGTCCTCTCGCCGCCGACGCCGCGCTCGTCGGCGGAAACACCGGATGAATCGAGCCGGCGGTACCGGACGCGCGCCTCGCACTCCCGACGCGGGCCGCCTCTCAGGTTCGCGACTCACGCGCGCGGATCCGGTTCTTTCACGGCGACCGCCTCGGCCCGGAGTTCCAGAACGGGTAACAACGGGGTATCCGACATGACGAGGGCGATCACGCGATCACCCTCGTCACGTAGCGAGATCTCCGCCCCTGCCGGCGCGACCCGGCGCGCGGCGGCGACCGCCACGGATCGGTCACCGCGGGCGGCCAAACGGGCCGCCTCACGTGCGGCGTCCACACAACGCACCTGAGTCACCGCCGCGAACACGGCACCCACGCACAGTGCGGCGACGACGGCGATCGCACCGAGCGCGATCGCCGCCTCGACAGTTACAGACCCGGCCTCCTCGGTGCCCAGCCGCCGGAGCCTCCTTGCCCGCCTGGTTCCGAGAGCGGCTTCGGCGCCCAGCGGCCCGGCTGCAGACCTCAGACGCTCGTGTTCAGCGCCTTCTCGATGATCCCGGTCAACGCGTCGGGAATGCTCTCGCCGGTCACCACGGTGTAGAGCACGGCACCGAAGGCGGCCGCGGCAATGGTTCCGATCGCGTACTCGACCGTGCTCATCCCCGCATCCTCCGACACCACCCTCATCAGGCGGGCATTCATCCTTCTCTGCGCCGCCCACAACCCCTCCCCAACGGACCACAGTGTTGTCCAGATCGCCGGCATCCGACTCCCCTTTCTTCTCGCCTCGTACAGCCGATCCGCACGAGCACATCTCGGTGTCCGCCTCCGGTGCCGTACTCACAGCGCCGCGCCGCCGAGTACCCGGCCGGCCAAGCCGATGATCACGGGCACGATGCCCAGACAGATGAACGCCGGAAGGAAACACAGACCCAGCGGCCCACCGATCAGGACACCGGCGCGTTCGGCCCGCGCGGTCGCTGCTTGCTCCACCTGGGTACGCCGCTCGTCGGCCAGTTCTCCGATGCCCGCAGCCAGCGACGCACCCGATCGTGCCGAGCGCCGCGCCAGCCGGGCGAGCGCATCGAATTCCGGCGCGCCCGGTGATCCGGATTCGACCGGAGCCCATGCCACCACCGGGTCGGCCCCCAGGGCGAGCAGATCGGCGACCCGCAGCAGCCGATCGACCAGCGAATCCGGCGATGCCGGGGCGACCGCGCGGAGCGCGGCGGCCGGTGGCAGCCCGGCACGCAGGCATGCTCCGAGCAGATCGAACAGTGTCGCGACGGCGACCGGGTCGGATGCCGCGCGGACCTTCCGGGCCCGCCCGTCGCGATGGGCGGCCGCGGCGGTCAGACGGGATACCGGGGGAACCGGAGCCGGTACCAGCAGGGTCGCGACCGAGAGCAATACGAACGGCCAGGCTTGAGCTGTCATCGCCCCTTCTCCCAGAACTCAGTAGTGGCCCGCCGAGTGGTCCTTTCACCGCAGCAGAGTTCAGCGGGCTCATTACGGGACCACCCGTCGAGTTATCTCGTCCGCCCAGAGCAACCCCGCGCAGGCCAAACCGGTGCCGAGCGGCAACAGGTAACGACCGGCCGAGGAAGCGAAGAGCACCTGGAACGGATGGGCACCCATCAACTGCCCCAGGCCGATACCGAGCAGCGGCAGAACCGCCAGAATCGTGGCAGTCGCGCGGGCTCCGGCCAGCGAAGCATCGGTACGGCTCCGGAATCTGATCCGCGAGCCGAGATCGGCTCGGGCCGCCGACAGCAGCTCGGCCAGCGCGAGGCCGTGCCGTTCGGCGACCCGCCAGGCGTCGGCGACCCGGCCGAGTTCGGCGGCGATCACGGCA
This sequence comes from Nocardia jinanensis, assembly GCF_014645735.1. Lineage (GTDB taxonomy): Bacteria > Actinomycetota > Actinomycetes > Mycobacteriales > Mycobacteriaceae > Nocardia > Nocardia jinanensis. The sequence goes on from NZ_BMMH01000015.1 coordinate 48,146, forward strand.
TCAGGGCGAAGCAGACCTTCGGCGCCCGACCCGCCCAACCGGCTGCGTGCCGACCCGACCGCGAATGCCGCCGCCGCGATTCCGCCGGTCTCCCGGGCGGCTACCGCCGCCGCGGCGCTCGGATGGGCCCCGATCTTCAATTCGGAGATCACGGCCTCGAGGCCGTCGAGCAGGTATCCGCATTCGGTGCGGTGCAGGCGCATCCGGCGGGATCGGCGCAGCCGCACCGCGGCGGTTCCCGCGACGAGTAGGGCGGCCATGAGGCTGCCGCTGCCCAAGACCAGCGCCGGCACACATCCGGCAAGAACAGAGGCGAACAGCACCCAACGAGTCGGAAACCGCTGTGATGACTTCATTTCGAACACAGCGCCGAACCGCCGCCGCACCGGCGGAACCGGTACGAGCAGCAACGCGAGCACTGTGCACCCGAACGCCGCAGCGAACAGGCCGCCCGGCCCGTCGACGGTGGTCATCACCCCGCCCGTTCCGCGAGTGCTGCCCGGAGGACCCCCGCGGAGGGTGCCGGCCCGGCTGCCCGCCAGGCCGGGTAGATCTCCACCCCGCCGCCGGTATCCCGCTGCACCACACCGATTTCCCCGAGGTATCGGAACCCGTCCGCTCGACGGCGGACGTGCAGCACCACCTGGACAGCCGCGGCCAGTTGACTGTGCAACGCGGCCCGGTCCATTCCGCCCAGCCCCGCCAGCGCCTCGAGCCGGGCTACCACCTCCCGCGGCGAATTGGCGTGTACGGTTCCCGCACCGCCGTCGTGGCCGGTGTTCAACGCGGTCAGCAGGTCGACGACTTCCGCACCCCGGACCTCGCCGATCACCAGGCGGTCCGGCCGCATACGCAACGCCTGCCGCACGAGATCGCGCAGAGTGATCTCCCCGGCCCCTTCGATATTCGGTGGGCGCGCCACCAACCGGACCACATGTGGATGCGGCGGCGCGAGTTCCGCGGCATCCTCGACGCAGATGACGCGTTCGCCCGGATCCACTTCGGCGAGCAGCGCGGACAGAAGTGTGGTCTTTCCCGCCCCGGTGCCGCCGACCACAAGGAAAGCCAGCCGCGCGCGGATGATCTCGCGCAGCAGGGTTTCCGCTCCGGGTGGCACCGCACCGGACCGGACGAGCACGTCCAGGCCCTGGGTCGCCGGGCGCAGGACCCGCAGCGAAAGGCAGGTTCCGCCCCGCGCGATCGGTGCCAGCACGGCATGCAGCCGCACGCCGAAATTCTGTCCCAGCAGGAGTTCTCGGCCGGACAACTGCCCGTCGACCCAGGGCTGCGCATCATCGAGCCGTCGGCCGGCCGACAGCGCCAGCCGCTGCGCCAGCCGCCGGACGGCGGCCTCGTCGGGAAAGGTCGTCGACGTGCGTTCGACCCCGCGTCCCCTATCGATCCACACCGCGTCCGGGGCGGTGACCAGCACATCGGCGACCGCCGGATCGTGCAGCAGCGGTTCCAGCACCCCGGCGCCGGTGAGCTCGGTCTGTAACAGCCGCAGAGCGCGGAGCAGATCGGTATCTCCCAGCATCCCCCCGGCTTCGGCACGGATGGCCGCCGCGACCCGGGCGGGCTCGGGCTCCGCGTGGTCTCCGGCCAGTCGTTCGCGAACCCGCTCCAGCAGTTCGGTGGTGACCACCCCGGTGGGTTCAGCAGCGGTATTACTCATCGCGCGCTCCGCCGGCCGGGTGGGCTCAGTACCGCCAGCACCGCGTCGCACGCGTCGCGCAGGGGGCCGCGCCGCAGTCGCAGACCTCTGCGTTCGAGTCGCGCGGCCAGCCCGGGTTGCGCCCGGACCGCTGCCAGCAGGGGAAGTTCCAGTACCGCGGCGATATCGCGGCCGCGTAGATTTCCGGGCGCCGGTCCACGCACCACCAAGCCGCGATTCGGATTCCGCTGCGCTATCCATTCCGCCACAGCACCGGCGGCCGCCACCGCACGCAGCTGCGCCGGCACAACGAGTACTACGAGGTCGGCAGCGTCGAGTATCCGGTCGGTATGCGGACCACGCTCGCTGGAGATATCACAGACGACGAGATCGCCCGCGCCCCGGGCGGCCTCGATCACGGCATGGGCGGCGGCCGCGCCGATGGGGCCGGTTCGTCCACCGCCCCGGCCACAGGACAGCACCGACAGACCGGCACCCGCGACAGGGAGTGCGTTGTGCAGCTCGGCCGCGGCGACTCTGCCGTCGTCCACGACCAGATCCGGCCAGCGCAGACCAGGGGTGGCCTCGATACCGAGCAGCAGGTCGAGGCCGCCGCCGTGGGGTGCGCCGTCGACCAGCACCGTATGTGGGCGGAAACCGGCGGTAGCCGAACGCAGTGCTGTGGCGGCGGCGAGGACGGAGGCCCCGGCGCCGGCACCCGCTCCGGCCAATGCGATCACCACACCGCCGTCGGTGTGCTGCTGGCCGTATTCGGCGAACTTCTCTATGAGCTCGACCGCGGCACCCGGTAGTGCGATGACCCGTTCCGCCCCGATCACCGCGGCTGCCTGCCAATCGACCAGCTCGGGCTCCCCGTCGGTGACCGTCACCACCCCGTCGCGCCGCGGCGGCGACGCGCTCGCGCATGCCGTCGCGGCCGCGGTGTCGAGTACCACCAGCGGCGCCGCGGACCAGGAGTGCCGGCCGAGGAGCACCTCACTCTCGTCGATGCGCCGACCGGCCGCGGCGGCGACCCGGCGCACCTCCTCGCGTAGCCGATCGTCCCGGATGAGCACCAGCACCGCGGGTGGCTCCCCGGCGGCGGGCGTCGCTTCGTGATCCATGGACTCAGCGTGGCCCGGCCGAGCCCACCGGAGCGGGTCGCCGCGGCGATTGTGGACAACTCGCGGGCTGTGGAGAACTTTTCGAACCACCCCGGAATAGAGGACGGCCCCAGCCGGGGGGGGAGGAGGCTGGGGCCGTCGGGGTTCAGCCCCGGGGGGTCGGGCTGAACGCGCCTGGAACATGTCCAGGTGCCAGCAATACTACACCCAAGCACCGACTGGAACGCAAGCCCGACGACAAAGAAGTTCCGCAGGTCACCCTCACTTCGGAGGGTCCGGAAAAACCACAGGTCAGAGCATAAGTGAGCACGCAGCGGACACGACACGCCACGCGTTGATGCCTATCCTGGAGCGGTGACGGGATCCGGCAAAACGACACCATCCCCCGGCGATCGGAACGGCGAGAACGGCCGCATCGCCGCCTTCTTCGATCTGGACAAGACGGTCATCGCGAGATCGAGCACATTCGTGTTCAGCAAGCCGTTCTTCGACCAGGGTCTGATCAGCCGACGCACCGTACTCGAGAGCAGTTATGCCCATTTCATGTTCCTGCTCTCCGGTGCCGACCACGACCAGATGGAACGTATGCGCGCGCATCTGACCGATATGTGCGCGGGCTGGGATGTCGCCCAGATCCAGTCGATCGTGGCGGACACCCTGCACGAACTGGTGGATCCGCTGATCTATGCGGAGGCCGTCGACCTCATCGCCGATCACCGCATCCGCGGCCACGATGTGGTCATCGTCTCCGCCTCCGGCGAGGAGGTGGTGGGACCGATCGCCGAAGCGCTGGGCGCAACTCGCACCGCGGCGACCCGGATGGAGGTCGTAGACGGGAAGTACACCGGGGTCGTCGATTTCTACTGTTACGGCGAAGGCAAGGTCACCGCGATCGAGAAGCTCGCCGCCGCTGAGGGTTACGACCTCTCGCGCTGCTACGCGTATTCCGATTCGATCACCGACCTGCCGATGCTCACCGCGGTCGGCCACCCCACCGCCGTCAACCCCGACCGCAATCTACGCCGGGAGGCAACGAGCCGGGGCTGGCCCGTCCTGAGCTTCTCCAACCCGGTATCACTGTGGTCACGGTTCCAGGCACCTTCGAAAACCGTGGCCACCGGGCTGGCTGTCGGCGTCAGCGCGCTCGTCGCGGGGGCCGTGACATACCGACTACTGCGACGTCGATGATCACCCCGCCCTACCTGGACTTATAGCATAAGACTCCGACCGATGTGTCCGGTTTTCTTTTGTCCCACGAAGTTGCGCCAACCCTTGATGTGAGTGCAGTCACAGTGTAAAAATAGAGGCACGGAAGGAAGGAAGGCCAAGGCGGAGCCGGAAGAGAAGACTCAGTCTCCCGACCCACCCTTCCCAGCACGGACTCCAGGCACCCACGCGGAGCTCGCCGCGACAAGGGCAGAAGCGTTGTGGGCCTGCGAAATCCGGTCCGTTGCCGGCGATGGCCTCGCATAGCTGCGGGGATGAGCTGCTGCGGAGCCCGGAAGAACGCCGAGGCCGGAGAACACAACCCAAACCAGCACGCATGGTAACCAGGTAGTCCGTGCTCGCGGGCGGTGAGGTCCAACGACCACGCCGCCCGCTTTGACGTCCGAGGGAGGGTGGGCGCCGATCGCCCGAGGTACGTTCTATCGGCCGGATCTCTCCGGGGCCGGTCGACCCTCGGCGCAGGTCTCGGCCGGAACACCGACGAACCGGCCGACCACGGCGTCCCAGGTGGCAAACGGTGATGTCCGGCCGCTCTTCAGCCCGCGGCGGCGTCCGCGATGGATGTGGCTTCCCGCGCGCCGTCCTCCAGCGCACCGCAGCAGAACAGCACCCAACCACCCACACCCTCGGCGGTCCCGGAGCCGAAACCGGCGGCAGCGTCGAGGTAGGCCTGCCGCCGCCGCAACCAGAAGACCTCGGGCACGCCGAGCGAGCGTAGATCCAGCCCGCTGGACACCGTCACCAAACGGGACGCCGCCCGCGCGACCAATCCGTCCGCGGACCCGAACGGTTTCAGCGTCAGCAGTTCACCGTGCACCACGGCGGCGGTGACCGGCGCCGGTGCCGAGGTGGTGAGCAGCGTCTGCGCCAGCACATCCAGGCGCTGCGCGACCCCACTGTCGGCACGAGGGCGGCCCAGTTCGTTCTCATCGTCGACCAGATCGGCGGCCGCCAGCAGATGTAACCGTGCGAGGGCCTGCAGCGGCGCCCGTTCCCAGATACCGACCAGATTCCGCAGCGCATCGCCGTCGAGCGCCTGGCCCACGCGCAGCGCGCCGGCCAGGACCGGATCGGTGACGTTACCGTCGGCGGGCAACTCGGTGCTGCCGCCGTCCAATGCCGCCGACGAGCGCGCGGCACGCACCGAGGCTTCGGCGGCGGTGGTGACCCAGCCCCGGCGGTTCGACCGATGCCGGTGGACCTCGGCCAGCGCGTCCCGGGCCTTGTCGGCGGCGGCCCGGACCCCGGGCAATTCGATGAGCGGCGCGAGCGGATCGGTCACGGATCAGCAGGCTACCGCCGACGAGCCGCAGGACGAGCGCTGACCCCACGGCGAGAGCGGAGTCGGCCGACCGGGCCGACCGCACCGGGCTCAGCCGACGAACAGATCGCGGCCCGGGATGGCATCGAGCAAGCGGCGGGTGTAGTCCTCACGCGGGGAATCGAAGATCTGCGCGGTGGGCGCCGCCTCGACGATACGACCCCGGTGCATCACCAGGACCTCGTCGGCGAGCTGACCGACCACCGCCAGATCGTGGGTGATGAACAGGTAGGTGAGGCCGAGTTCGTCCTGTAACCGGGTGAGCAGATCGAGGATGTTCTGCTGGACCAGTACGTCCAGCGCCGATACCGCTTCGTCGCAGACCAGCAGTTCCGGTTCCAGGGCCAGGGCACGCGCGATGGCGACCCGCTGCCGCTGCCCGCCGGAGAGCTCGTTGGGATATCGGGCCAGCACACCGCTGGGCAGCGCGACATGTTCCAGTAGTTCGCGGACCCGGATATCGCGTTCGGCGCGATTGCCCAGGCCGTGGGTCCGCAGCGGTTCGTCGATACACCGGTGGATCGAGTACATCGGGTCGAGCGAGGCGTACGGGTTCTGGAAGATCGGCTGCACCCGGCGGCGGAATCGGATCTGTTCGCGGCCGCTCATACCTCCGATATCGGTGCCGTCGAAGGCAACCGAACCGGAACTGGGTTCGAGCAGCCCGAGCACCAGCTGAGCGACTGTGGACTTCCCGGAACCGGACTCCCCGACCAGCGCGGTGGTCCGCCCACGATGCAGGGTGAACGAGACATCATCGACGGCGACCGCCTCCCTGAACCGCCACGGCACCGAGCCGCGCGTCCGGTACCTCTTGGTGAGCCGGTCCGCCACCAGGACGGGATTCGGGGCGTCGAGCTCACGCGCAGGAGCCGGACGCCGGGCGGCCGTCAGCGAGGGTGCCGATTCGACCAGTTTGCGGGTGTACTCGTGCCGCGGATCACGCAGCAGCTCCAGGGCCGGCCCCGACTCCACCACCCGGCCGCGGTACATCACCACCAGATGCTCGGCGCGCTCGGCGGCCAGCCCCAGGTCGTGAGTGATGAGAAGCATCGCGGTCCCGAATTCACTGGTGAGACTGTCGATGTGGTCGAGGATCCGGCGCTGCACAGTCACGTCGAGGGCGGAAGTCGGCTCGTCGGCGATCAGCAGATCCGGTCGGCCCGACAGCGCCATCGCGATCAGTGCGCGCTGCCGCAGACCGCCGGACAGTTCGTGCGGGTACTGATCGATCCGTTGCTCGGGGTCGGGGATACCCGCCGCGCGCAGGAGCTCTACCGCCTGCTCGCGGGCGGCGCGGCCGCGGGCGATACCGTTGGCCACGAGGGTTTCCCGGATCTGGAACCCGATCTTGTGCACCGGGTCCAGGTTCGACATCGGATCCTGCGGGACGAAGCCGATTCTGGTGCCGCGCAGTTCCTCCAGCCGCGATTCCGAAGCGCTGGTCAGTTCGGTTCCGTCGAATTCGATACGGCCCCCGACGATTCGGCCGGCCCCTGGAAGCAGGCCGATAACCGCATGCGCGGTGGTCGATTTCCCGGACCCGCTCTCACCGACGATCGCGACGGTCTCGCCCGCGTACACAGTCAGATCCACACCGCGCACAGCATCCACACGCTCGTCCCCCGACCCGAACACGATACGCAGATCGTGGATCCGCAGCAGCGGACGTTCCTCCTCGGCACCGGCGCTCATATCTGCTCCCTGTCTCGAATCCGCGCGATCCGCTCGTTCGATGCCGTCACCGCGACACCCGGCCCTTCGGATCCAAGGAGTCGCCCAGGGCATCGCCGAGCATGATGAAGCCGAGCACCGTGAGAGCCAGCGCGGTAGCCGGATAGAAGAGGATCAGCGAGCCGCCGCGCAATTGCTGCTGGCCGGTCGCGATATCGGCGCCCCAGGAGACCTCGGTGGGCGGCAGGCCGACACCCAGGAACGACAGTGTCGCCTCGGTGACGATGAAGACCCCGAGCCAGATCGCGGTCACCACGATCACCGGGCCCAGCGAGTTGGGCACTACGTGCCGGACCAGGATGCCGAGGCGGGATACGCCCAGCGCCCGCGCCGCGAGTACGTACTCGCTGTTCTTCGCGGCGATCACCGCGCCACGGGCGATCCGCGCGGCCTGCGGCCAGGTGAAACCGGCGAGCGTGACGATCACCAGCCAGACCGTGCGGGTGGTCGACAACTGCATGAGCACGATCGCACCGAGCATCAGCGGGACGGCGTACACGATTTCGGAGATCCGGGAGATCACTGAGTCGAGCAGCCCGCCGTAGTACCCGGCCAGCGCACCCAGGGTGGCGCCCACCAGCACGAACAGCGCGGCCGCGCCGACACCGGTGAGGACAGAGGCGCGCGCTCCGTAGATTGTCCGGGCGTAGATATCGCAGCCCTGCAGATCGAACCCGAACCAGTGCGCCGAATTGGGCGGCAGCAGGCTGTTGTCCACCACGCAGTAGCGCGGGTCCTGATCGGTGAACAGTCCGGGGAACGCCGCGACCAGCAGGACCAGCAGAATGATCGCCACCGCGACGAGGAACAACGGATTGCGGCGCAGGCCGCGCCAGGCCTGGCCCCAGAACCCGTTAGGCGCGCCCACCACCCGCACTCGATCGGTGGCCTCGACGGTGACCGCGTCGGCGGCGGCTACCCAGCGCTGCCTGCCCGGCCTGATCGGGCGGGCCGGCTTCTCATCGGACATGACCGCACTCCTGTTCAGGTATAGCGAATCCGCGGATCGAGGACGGCGTACAGCAGGTCCACCAGCAGGTTGGCGAGCAGGAACACCACGATCAGCACCGTGACGAACGAGACCACTGTCGGCGCCTCGCCCCGGACCACCGCCTGATAGAGGGTGCCGCCGACGCCGGGGATATTGAAGATGCCCTCGGTCACGATCGCCCCGCCCATCAGCGCGCCCAGATCTGCGCCGAGGAAGGTGACCACCGGGATCAGCGAGTTGCGCAGGATGTGCACCCGGACCACCCGGCGCCGCGGCAGCCCCTTGGCCGTGGCGGTACGTACATAGTCGGCGTCGCGGTTCTCGGCGACGGCGTTGCGGGTCAGTCGTAATACATAGGCGAAGGACAACGAGCCGAGCACCAGTGCCGGTACCACCAGCCGGCCCCAGCTCGCATCGGCACCGACGGTGACCGGCGCGATCCCCCATTCGACGCCCAGCAGGTACTGCGCGAGGAATCCGAGGACGAACACCGGGACCGCGATCACGACCAGGCTCAACACCAGCATTGTCGAATCGAACAGTTTTCCCTTCCGCAATCCCGCCAGTGTGCCGAACAGGACACCGAACACCGCCTCGAACAGCAGTGCCAGGATCGTGAGCCGGATGGTGATCGGAAAAGCCCGGGCCAGTTCGTCTTTCACCGAACGTCCGGAGAACGTGGTGCCTAGATCGAAGGTGAAGATGCCCTTCAGGTAGTAGAGGTACTGCACGAAGAAGGAGCGGTCGAGGTGGTAACGCGCTTTCAGCTGCGCCTCCAGCGCGGGCGTGAGGGTGCGGTCACCGGCCAGGGCGGCGACCGAACCACCGGAGACCTTGTAGATCAGGAAGTAGACGAGCAGGGTGGCCCCGAGGAACACCGGGATCATCTGCAGCAGACGCCGCACTACATACCACGCCATGGGCACTCCTGCGGTTCGGGCGAGGATTCGCGTACGGCGGTCATATCAGCTCGATGTTCTCGAAATCGGCCAGGCCGTTCCAGCCGAAGGTGACGCCCTGGACCCGTTCGGAGTATCCGGCCGAGTTGACGTAGTCGAAGATCGGGATGGTCGGCATATCGCGCAGCAGCAGCGTCTGCGCGCGAGCCACCAGCGCCCACGATCCGGCCTCGGTCGGCGCCGCCTCGGCGGCCGCTATCAGAGCGTCGAATTCGGGGTTGTGGTAATCGAAATCGTTGGTTTCGGAATTACCCAGGAATCCGGGCTCCAGGAACTGGAGCATGGTCGGGTAGTCGCCCTGCCACCCCGAACGGAACGCTTTGCCGATGGTCCGCGTGGTGACCTGGTCCCGCAACTGTTTGAAAGTCGGCAAGGCCGCGCCGACGGCCTCGATCCCGAGGGTGTTCTTGATGCTGTTGGCGACCGCGTCCACCCACGCCTGATGATCACCGTCCGCGTTGTAGGCGATCTCGAATCGTCCGCTCCACGGCGAGATCTCGTCGGCCTTCGCCCACAACCGCCGTGCCTCGTCGGGGTTGTAGTCCAGCACCCGCGCGCCGGGCAGGTCACCGTCGTAGCCCGGCAGTACCGGGGAGGTGTAGTCCCGGGCGGGTCGGCGGGTGCCCCGGAATATCTTGTCGCCGATGGCCTGCCGCTGGATCGCCATCGAGATCGCATGCCGGCGCAACCTGCCTTCCTCACCGCCGAAATGCGGCAGCCCGGGCTGGGTACCGATCCATTGGTTCTGCGCGGTCGGCGCCGAAACCGATCGATCCCCCAGATCTGCGTCCACCACGGTCAGCGCACTGGCGGGAACAGTATCGAGCACATCCAGATTACCGGCCAGCAGATCGGCGTAGGCGGCATCGAAATCCGAATAGAACACGAAGGTCAAGCCCTTGTTCCGGGCCGGACGCCCGCCTCGGTAGTTCTCGTTGGGCACCAGCTCCAACTTCACATCGTGCTGCCAGGCATCGGGACCGGCGAACCGGTAGGGCCCGTTGCCGATCGGATACTTTCCGAACTCCTCCATATCCGCATAAGCCGCCGGTGGCAACGGATAGAACGGGGCGTAGGCCAGCCGCGTCCGGAAATCGATCGTCGGCTCTTTCAACGCGACGGTGAAGGTGAGGTCGTCGAGCACGCGCAGCCCCGACATGGTCCGCGTCCGGGGCGGATCGGCCTGCACATCCTCGAATCCGGCGATCGGCGCGTAGGTGTAGCTCTGCAACTGCGCGTTGGTGATCAGGGCGCCGTAGTTCCACGCGTCGACGAACGAATGCGCGGTGACCGGGGACCCGTCGGAGAACGTCCAGCCGGGTTCCAGTCTGATCCGGTAGAACTGCTGATCGTCTGTCTCGATGGATTCGGCCACCTCGTCGTGCAGACTGCCGTCCGCCGCGATCCGGCGCAGCCCGGCGAACAACCGGTCGACGACGCGCCCGCCGCCGTTCTCGTTGGTATTCGACGGCACCAGCGGATTCTGCGGTTCGGAACCGTTGACCGCGATGGATTCACCGAGCGCCGGAGTCACCGTGCACGCGGGCAATATCGTCACGCCGACCAGAACCAGCACCAGGCCGACGGCCCGCAGCACCCACGACGATCCCCTCACACACCCTCCCGGTTCGTCACGACCACTGCCTCGGCACCCCACAGAGTTGTCTGCCGAATATAGGCCCCGTGGCGCGATCCCGCCGGGTTCGTGAACTCTCGGGACGGAGCCCGACCGCCGCCGTTCGTCCGGCACCGGCTGCCGCTCACCGAGCACCGGCGACCATTCGTCCCGGGATCACCGCGCCGGGCCGGAGCGAGAGTTTAGGGTCACAGGTGGCCCCTTATGGTGCAGGTAACGCGAAGGAAGTGACTCAGATGACCGAAACCGCCGATCACCCGGACGCCTACCCGCCGAGTGCGGAGTTCGCTGCCGCGGCGAATGTCGATGCCGGTATCTACGAGCGTGCCGCGCAGGACCGCGAAGCGTTCTGGGCCGAGCAGGCCGACCACCTGCACTGGCACGAGCGGTGGAACCAGGTACTCGACTGGACCGATGCCCCGGTGGCGAAATGGTTCGTCGGCGGCCGGCTCAATATCGCCTACAACTGTGTGGACCGCCATGTGCTGGAGGGGCGCGGCGACAAGGTCGCGCTGCACTGGGAAGGTGAGCCGGGCGATTCCCGTACGATCACCTATTCCGATCTGCTCGCCGAGGTGAGCCGGGCCGCCAACTACCTGACCGAACTCGGGTTGACCGCCGGCGACCGGGTCGCGATCTATATGCCGATGATCCCCGAGACCATCGTGGCGATGCTGGCGTGCGCCCGCCTGGGTCTGCCCCATTCCCTGGTCTTCGCCGGTTTCTCGCCGACCGCACTGCGCCAGCGGATCGACGATGCCGAAGCGCGCCTGGTCATCACTGTCGACGGCCAGTGGCGGCGCGGCAATCCCGCACCGCTGAAGGAGGCCGTCGACGAGGCACTGCTCGCGAAGGGGGATGTGCCCTCGAGCGTGGAGCACGTCCTGGTCGTGCGCCGCGTCGGTACCGAGGTGGAATGGACCGAGGGCCGCGACCTCTGGTGGCACGAAACGGTCGCGCAGGCCGACCCGGTCCACGAGGCACAGGCTTTCGATGCCGAGCATCCCCTGTTCATCCTCTACACGTCGGGGACGACGGGTAAGCCCAAGGGCATCCTGCACACCAGCGGCGGTTATCTGACCCAGACCAGCTACACCCACCGGGTGGTCTTCGACCACAAACCCGAAACCGATGTGTACTGGTGCACCGCCGATGTCGGCTGGGTGACCGGGCACAGCTATATCGTCTACGGTCCGCTCGCCAACGGGGCCACCCAGGTCCTCTACGAGGGCACCCCGAATTTCCCGGATGAGCACCGGCACTGGCAGATCATCGAGAAGTACGGCGTCACGATCTATTACACCGCGCCGACGCTGGTGCGCACCTTCATGAAATGGGGCCGCCAGATCCCCGACGCACACGATCTTTCCACGATCCGAGTGCTCGGGTCGGTCGGCGAACCGATCAATCCGGAGGCCTGGCGCTGGTACCGGGATGTGATCGGTTCCGGCACCGCGCCGATCGTGGACACCTGGTGGCAGACCGAGACCGGCGCCATCATGATCTCCCCGCTGCCCGGTATCACCGCGACCAAGCCCGGCGCCGCGATGACCCCGGTGCCCGGTGTCACGGCCGCGGTGGTGGACGAAGAGGGCAAGACAGTGCGCCGCGGGGAGACCGAGGCCAACGGCTATCTCGTCCTCGACCAGCCGTGGCCGTCGATGCTGCGCGGCATCTGGGGCGATATGGAGCGCTACCGGGCCACCTACTGGGACCGTTTCCGCGAACAGGGCTGGTATTTCGCCGGCGACGGCGCGAAACTCGACGTCAACGGCGACCTCTGGGTGCTCGGCCGAGTGGATGACGTGATGAACATTTCCGGTCACCGCATCTCCACCGCCGAAGTGGAATCCGCGCTGGTCGGGCACTCCGGGGTAGCGGAGGCGGCGGTGGTCGGCGCCAGCGACGAGACAACCGGTCAGGGCATCGTGGCGTTCGTGATCCTGACCGCCGACGCGACCGATACCGGATCCGCCATGGTCGACGAACTCAAGGCCGAGGTGGCCCGGGCGATCAGCCCGATCGCCCGGCCGCGGGAGATCCACGTGGTGCCCGAACTGCCCAAGACCCGCAGCGGCAAGATCATGCGCCGGTTGCTGCGCGATGTGGCCGAGGGCCGGGAGCTCGGCGACACTTCGACCCTGGTGGATCCGCAGGTCTTCGAGGCCATCCGCGCCGGTCGCTCCGACTGACCGATCCGGGCGCCCGCCCACGCGAACCTTCCGACTCCTCCGGTCGGTCCGCTTCCGTGGTCGGGCCCGCCCCGGTTCTGGAGCGACCGAGCGCAGCGACCGACCGCGTCCAGCCGGCCCGGCCATAGATCGGCGACCACTGCGCACTTACAGAGCCGTGAACCTACCCAGGCTGGTCGAGGCAAACCTCCGCGCACACCTTCCGTCCACTCCGGATGGTCCGCCCCAGTAGGCGGGGCCCGCCCCGGTTCTGGAGCGACGTAGCGAAGGAGCGCAGCGACTGAGCGAAGGAGTGAAGAACCGGGGTTAACAGGGCCCCGCCTCGCGGCGCCGCAGGCGCCGCCAATAAAGTCGCAAGTGGTGTGCCGGGAAGTCTGGTCGGCGAGATCGACGCGCGCCCGTGGAAGGCAGCTTCCACGGCGGGCGCGATAGATGTTCGTCCGACCGAAAGGTTTTCCCGTGCTGAGCAGGCCCCGATCGGAACTCGCCAGATATCTGCGGACCGAGACCGTCGGTGGCGCATTGCTGCTCGTCGCGGCCGCGGTGGCATTGCTCTGGGTGAACTCGCCGTGGGGGCAGAGCTATCTCGACCTCACCGAAACCCACCTGGCCATCCCGCCGCTGCACTTGGATCTCACTCTTGCCGACTGGGTGAAGGACGGGCTGCTCGCGGTCTTCTTCTTCGTGGCCGGTCTCGAACTCAAACGTGAACTCGTCATCGGTGAACTCGCCGATCCCAAACGCGCCGCGCTACCGATCATCGCGGCGGCCGGCGGGGTGGTGACCCCCGCGATCATCGCCTACGCGGTCGGTTTCGGAGTCGACGGGATGGACCGCGGCTGGGCCATCCCGGTCGCCACGGATATCGCCTTCGCTCTCGCGGTACTGGCCATGACCGGTTCCCGGATCCCCGCCAGCGCACGCGTCTTCCTGCTGAGCCTCGCCGTCGTCGACGATCTGATGGCGATCGTGCTCATCGCGGTCCTGTTCACCACCGGCCTGGCCTTCACTTGGCTGGCGGCCGCGCTGGTCTGCTGTGCGGGCTGGTGGTTCGCGCAGCGCAAACGGTGGACGTCCCCGCTGATCTACATACCACTGGCCCTGATCTGCTGGTATGCCCTGCACGAGGCGCATATTCATCCGACGCTGGCCGGTGTCGCCTGCGGCCTGCTGACCAGAGTCCGCCGCGACGACGGTGAGGCCGAGGCCCCCGCCGCCCGGTGGGAACACCGGTTCCAACCGGTTTCGGCGGGACTGTGCGTGCCGTTGTTCGCCCTCTTCGCGGCGGGGGTGCCGATCAACAGCGCGATGTTCGGCGATCTGTTCACCGACCGTCTGTCGCTGGCGATCATCCTCGGGCTGCTGCTCGGCAAGACCGTCGGCATCTTCGGGATCAGCTGGCTGGCCATCCGCACCGGAATCGCCGAACGGCCAGCGCACTTGGACTATCGCGATATGTTCGCCCTGTCGGTGCTCGGCGCGATCGGGTTCACCGTTAGCCTGCTCGTGGCGGAACTGGCACTGCAGGACTATCCCGATTCCGCCGAACTCGCCAAGGCCGCGGTCCTGGTGACGTCCATGGCCGCATCGCTGGCCGGTTCGGCGCTACTGTTGCGGCGTGGGCGTGTCCACCGAGCGCGGCGTGACGCGGATGCGCTAGAACCAGAACAGTAAGACCGAGCAGGACCGGGACAGGGAGAGGGTCGACTACGTGAGTGTCACACAGGGCGGTAACGGAGACGGTGTACGAGGCGGCGCGGTCACCTCGATTCCGCTGTCCGAGATCGACCCGCACGCATCGGCCAGCTTCGGCAGTCTGGTCCGCGACGCCTCCGAACAGGTCTCGACCCTGGTCCGCGCCGAGGTGGCCCTGGCAAAGGCCGAGGTCACCGGTGAGATCAAGAAAGGCTTGCAGGGCAGCGTCTTCTTCATCGGTGCGCTGACTGTGCTGCTGTTCAGCAGTTTCTTCTTCTTCTTCGCCGTGGCCGAGACTCTGGACATCTGGCTCACCCGTTGGGCCGCGTTCTGGATCGTCTTCGCGTTCATGATCCTGGTGACCGCGCTGCTGGCCTTCCTCGGCTACCGCAAGGTGAAGAAACTGCGCGCGCCGGAGAAGACCATCGATTCGCTCAAGCAGACCCGCACCGTGCTGCCCTCCGGTTTCGGCAGCCACGACGAGCCGAGCGCACTGGAGAAGACCACGCACCGGTAGGCGGGTCCGGCATACGGCGACGCTCCGCCGTTCACTACGCTCGGACGGCGTGGCGTCGAACTTTCCACCGGACCCGTCCAGCGTGCGCTTCGGCGGTCCCTGGACGCACCGCGATGTGCACGCCAACGGGATACGGCTGCACGTGGCGAGCGCGGGACCGGAGCATCCGGAGGCGCCGCTGGTCGTCCTGCTGCACGGTTTCGCGGATTTCTGGTGGTCGTGGCGCCATCAGCTGACCGCACTCGCCGAACTCGGTAACCACGTGGTCGCGGTCGATCTGCGCGGCTACGGCGACAGCGACAAACCGCCGCGCGGCTACGACGGCTGGACGCTGGCCGGGGATATCGCCGGGCTGATCCGCGCGCTCGGCCACACCAGCGCGACCCTGGTCGGGCACGCCGACGGCGGGCTGGTCTGCTGGGCGACCGCGGTACTGCATCCGCGGCTGGTCCGGTCGATCGCTGTGGTGTCCTCCCCGCATCCGGCGGCACTGAAGAGTTCGGTGTTACGCGATAACGCCCAGCGCAGCGCGTGGTTACCGGAGTTCCTGCGCGACCAGCTCCCTCGCTACCCCGAACTCCGGCTGACCCGCGACGATGGCGCCGGTGCCGTCGAGATCCTGGCCGGGCGCGGTTCGCGGTCCTGGGCGCGGACCGCGGAATTCGCCGACAGCGCCGATCGGATGCGTTCGGCCATCCAGATTCCCGGTACGGCCCATTGCGGGCTGGAATACCGGCGGTGGGCATTCCGCAGTCAGTGGCGCGCCGACGGACGTCGTTTCATCGCGGTTATGCGTAAACCGATCGATATACCGGTGGTGTCGATGCGCGGCGAGCACGACCGGTACATCCTGCCCGCCACCGTGCACCGCGGACCGCAGCTCTCACCGCACCGCCGCGTGGTCACCATCCGTGACGCGGCGCATTTCGCGCACCAGGAGAACCCCGGCGCGGTTACCGCCGAGATCGCGAAATTGCTCGCCGGAACCGACGGGCGAAGACCGGACCGTTACGCCTGAGGGGCGCTGTCGGGCGGGGCCTGTCCGGCCCAGAGCACGGCCGGAGCGAAAGTAGTCCCGATAGGTGCTGCTGGGCGGAACCCACCCGGAGCCCGCGCACGGCTGGATCGCGAAGGCGGAGATACACCCGACAGGCGGTGCCGGACGGAACCCGTCCAGCAGCCGCAGCGAAGGCGGAGGTCGGTACTCCGGGCCCGGTCCGGCCGCTGTCAGCTCAGCACGCAGGGCCCGGTGTCCACCGGCGAGCCGGCCGACGGTGCGATATCGATACGTTCCCGGACCTCGTCGAGCGTGAGCACATAACCGGTGTCGTCGTCGGTGACCGCGGCACCGAACACCACCCCGAGCACATTGCCCTCGGTATCGACCAGCGGCCCACCGGAATTACCGGCCCGCACCGAACCGCGCACGGTGTACACCTCGCGCTCGACGGTGCCGTCCCGGTAGATCGTCGGGCCGGTGAGGTCCAGCGTCTCGCGCACCCGGGCCGCACTCGCCGTGTACCGGCCGCCACCGGGATAACCGAGCACGATCGCACTCTCGCCCGAATCGGCCGGTTCCGGCGCCTGCGGGATGACGGGCGCGACCAGACCGGGCACCGACAGCACCGCGATATCCATGGACGGATCGAATTCGACCACCGACGCATCCAGCGGGCCGGCCGCGGAATCGACCGTCACGCTGGTGGTCCCGGCCACGACGTGCGCGTTGGTCATCACGCGCTCGGGTGCCACCACGAAACCGGAACCTTCCAGCGCCCGTTGGCAACTCGGCGCCACACCGCGGATACGCAACACGCTCTGCTGCAGGGAACCGGCGACCGGACTGGCCAGCACGCTGGGATCCGGGGGTTCCACCGCGGCGATGGGTGCGCGCCCGAACGGGCCGATGACATCGGGCAGGCCCGAGGTGTTGAGCAGTTTGGAGAACTCGTTGGGCAACTGGCGCAACCAGTCCGGCGCGACCCGGTTGACATCGGCCAGTACCCGGGAGCTGTTGATGGCCGACGCGATGGCGGGCTGCGACGAGGTCGCCAACGGCAGCGCCAGCAGCCATGCCGTCACCAGCACAGCGCCGGTCTGCAGCACAGCTCCGACCGCGCTGTCGGCACCGCGGGCGATCGGATGGGTCATCCCGCTGCGCGCGGCCCGGCCGAGCACCATGCCGGCGACCTCACCGACGATCACCAGCAGCACGATGAGCAGCACACCGGCCAATACCCGGCTGCGACCCTCATCGATGTGCACGAGGATATGCGGGGCGATCAGGATGCCGGCGACCGCGCCGAGCACCACCCCGAGAAAAGCCAGCGCGGACGCCACCGCGCCCTGCCGCCACCCGGAGGATGCGGCCAGGAGCGCCAATATGACAACCGCGATATCGAGCCACGCCGAGGAACTCACAACACCATCCCCACCGCGGCCAACGCCTCTTCCAGATCACGCACGTCGGTTCGGTCCCATTCCGATTCCCAGCCCAGTGAAGTCACGAGTCCGGCCAGTATGCCGCCGGTGAGCCCCCAGACCAACATTCCGTCCACCTGGAACGCCGGACTCGAGTACCCGAGCGCGCTGCGCACCAGGAACCGGTTGGCGGGATCGAGTAGTTCCGCCATCGGTACCCGCACCACCCGATCGGTTTCCGCCCGATCCACCACCCGCACCTCGCTGGGGGTCCGCCAATAGGCCACGACCGGGGTCACGTCGAAACGCGAGGGCGGTACGAACAGTTTCGGCAACGTCGTGAACGGTTGCACTCCGGCCCGGTCCAGGCCGGTTTCCTCCCAGGCTTCCCGCAGCGCGGTATCGACGGGACCTTCGTCACCGGGGTCCACGGCGCCGCCGGGAAAGGCCACCTGCCCCCGGTGCTGTCGCATGGTGGACGCGCGCTGGGTCAGCAGGACCTCGGCGTCGGCGGGCAGCCCGCCGGGCGCGTCCGGATCCCCGGCCGGATCACCAGCGAAGAGCACCAGGACCGCGGCCTGCCGCACCTGACCGGCCATCTTCCGGCGCAGTATCCGGGCGCGGCCCAGGGTGTCGGAGAAGTCGGGCTGCCCCGGTCCCGCCGCCCCGTCCAGCCAGGGCGGCACCTGCTCCCCGATCACCGAGCCTCCTTCGGAGGGACTACATGCGGTCCGCGGAGGCCGTAGCGAAGGCGGAGGTATCGCATCATGCGGTGACTCCCAGTGCGCCTGCCACACTGGCGGCGATGTCGTCGGCATCGTGGAACGGGCGGGCGACATAGTCGGCGATCGAACCGTCCGGTCGGACCAGGACCGTGATCGGCAGGGCTGTCGGGGCCTGCGCGGCCGCACGGACGCGGGCGCCGGGATCCTGGAGGGCAGGCAGGTGCAGCCCGGGGCGCCCCCGCGCCCGCAAATCGTCGTTCAACGCGGCGAGCAACTCGAGTGCCTTCGCCTCGTCCGGGTCACTGTGCACGGTGACCACCTGAACCGCCGAACCCGCCCGGTCGGCGTATTCCTGGAACAGCGGCAGTTCGGTCCGGCAGGGCTGGCACCAGTAGGCCCAGAGGTTGAGCACCGTGGGCCGGCCGGTGAATCGGCCCGGTGACTCCGGAGAACCGTCGGCGAGACAGGTCAGCACCACATCTGTCAGCGGACCGGGCCGGTGCGCTGAGGCCGACTCCGGGGGGCATTCGGCCACACCCGATGCCGCTCGCAGCGCGGGATCGATCCGCCGGGCCGGTTCGGGTGCGGGACCGGCCTCGTCCGAACCGCCGCGCGGCCAGAAAGCGACGGCCGCCGCCAACGCCACGATCACCGCCGTCAATGCCCATTTCCAGAAAACCGGTACGCGGGTCAACGGCCCACCAGTTCGAGCAGATGCGGTGCCTCGGGTCCCTTCACGAGCGCGGCCGCCGTCTCCGGATCGGTCGGCCCGGCGCCGAACGAGGGGCAATCCTTGGCCAGCAGGCACACCCCGCACGCCGGTTTCCGGGCATGGCAGACGCGGCGGCCGTGGAAGATCACCCGGTGGGACAGCATCGTCCACTCCTTGCGCTCGATCAGCGCACCGATCGCGTGTTCGACCTTTACCGGATCCTCCTCGGTCGTCCAGCCCCAACGACGGACCAACCGGCCGAAATGTGTGTCGACGGTGATACCCGGAATTCCGAATGCGTTACCGAGAATGACATTGGCAGTTTTACGGCCGATGCCCGGCAATCGGACCAGCTCCGCCATCGTGTGAGGTAATTCACCGTCGTAGTGCTCGAGCAGTGCCTGTCCGAGGCCGATGAGTGAATTCGTCTTGTTGCGGTAGAAACCCGTGGGGCGGATGAGTTCTTCCAGCTCCGCACGGTTCGCCTCGGCGTATGCCCGCGCGTCCGGATAGGCGGCGAACAGAGCCGGAGTGGTCATATTCACTCGCACATCCGTGCATTGCGCCGACAGGATCGTTGCCACTGCGAGTTCCAGTGGATTACCGAAATCCAACTCGCAGTGCGCGTCGGGAAATGCGCGTGCGAGAAGCCGGTTCATCCGGCGGGCTCGACGCACCAGACCCAACCGGGTTTCGGCCGGTCGGGTACCGGATTCACGGGTGCGCGTCCGGCCGGGCGCCGGGCGCGCGGCGGCCGCCTCGGCAGTGCCGGAAATGTCGCTTCCGACGGTTTCTGAGGGGGAGGTACGCACTCGACCACCATACGGAACCGTCCGACAACGTTGCCTTCTCAGTTCTACTCCCGTATTCCATCTGAGACCTCGACCGTGTTAACTACCCGGCATGCAAGGACTCGCTGTGGTGCTCTTCCCAGTGGTGTTGATGCTGTTCGCACTCGGTATGGAACGGGTGGAGAACCGTCTGCGCAAACTTCTCGAGCCCGACGAGGAAGTCCAGGCCTACCTGGACAAAGCCAGCAACGCCGAAGTCAACGAGCTGACGAAGCTCGGACTACCGGCGGCGGTCGCGCGTATGCGCCGCCGCCGCAATCGCAGCGAGGAGGCGCGCGAGACTCTCGACATCGCCCGTGCGAGCTGATTCGTGCGGGCGCCACACCGCTCCGACCCGACCGCCGGTTAACCTTCCTTACGTGGTGTCTGTCACTGCGCGTCGATAAGGCCGCGTAGACTGCACTGTCGGCCGAACCGCATCGGTCCGCCCGACGACTACAGCCATTTCCCTAAGGAGCACATTCGTGGACGAGGCCCTCGCCAGAGCAGGCATCTTCCAAGGCGTTGAGCCCACCGCGGTGGCTGCGCTCGCCAAACAGCTGCAGCCCGTGGATTTCCCTCGCGGCCACGTCATCTTCAACGAGGGTGAACCGGGCGATCGGCTGTACATCATCACATCCGGCAAGGTGAAGCTGGGCCGCCGTTCCCCGGACGGCCGCGAGAATCTGCTGACCATCATGGGTCCGTCGGATATGTTCGGCGAACTCTCCATCTTCGATCCGGGCCCGCGTACTTCGACCGCCACCACGGTGACCGAGGTCCGCGCCGTGACCATGGACCGCGACGCGCTCAAGTCATGGATCGATCAGCGGCCGGAGATCGCCGAACAGCTGCTCCGGGTGCTGGCCCGCCGGTTGCGCCGCACCAACAACAACCTCGCGGATCTGATCTTCACCGATGTCCCCGGCCGGGTCGCCAAGGCGCTGCTGCAGCTCGCACAGCGCTTCGGTACGCAGGAAGCCGGTGCGCTGCGGGTGACCCATGACCTGACCCAGGAGGAGATCGCCCAGCTCGTCGGCGCCTCCCGTGAGACAGTGAACAAGGCACTCGCCGATTTCGCGCATCGCGGCTGGCTGCGCCTCGAGGGCAAGAGCGTGCTGATCTCCGATTCCGAGCGGCTCGCCCGCCGGGCCCGCTGACACGACAGTACGAAGAGCCCGACGCGCCCGGGGGGACTGCCCGATCGCGGAGGGGCCCTGCTCCGGTATTCACCGGTCGTATCGTCGCGCGCTCAGTTCCATCGGTGCGTTCGTACGTAGAGCGGGCGGCACTGCGGGGTTTACCGCCCCGGAGTGCCGCCCGATCGGCATCCGCTCGACTCAGTCCTGCGTGGCCGGCTCCGACCGCAGATAGGTGAGCTGCGATTCCACCGAGCTGCGCGCGGCCGGCCACAGGCTCTCGTCGACGTCGACGTACACCTTGCGGACCACCGCCATCGCGTCCGCGTCGGCGCCCAGTTCGTCGAGTGCGGCCCGCACCTGCGCGAGCCGCTCCTGCCGATGCGCGATGTAGTACCGCGCCACCGGTTCCACGTCCGGATGGTCCGGTCCGTGTGCGGGCAACAGGGCCCGGCCGGTACCGGCTTCGAGCAACCGGTCCATCGATCGGAGATAGTCCCGCAGCGTGCCGTCTCGATCCAGCACCGTGGTACCCCGGCCGAGAATGGTGTCCCCGCTCAGCACTGAGTCCTCGAGCAGGAAACTCACCGAATCGGCCGTATGCCCGGGGGTGTGCAGCACGGTTATCCGCAGGCCCGCGGCCTCGACCACTTCGCCGTCGGTCAACACGGTCACCTCACCGCGCAGGAATTCCGGGTCCATGGCCCGAACCGGTGTCCCGGTCAGACGCACCAGCTCGTCGATACCGCCGGTGTGGTCGGGATGCCGATGGGTGATGAGGGTCAGCGCCACCGCGCCACCGGTCGCCCGGGCGATCGCCGCGATATGCTCCGCGTCGTCGGGCCCCGGGTCGACCACCACACAGTCCGTGCGGTCGGGTGACCGCAGGATCCAGGTGTTCGTACCGTCCAGAGTCATCGGTCCCGGATTGTTCGCGAGCAGCACCGACGCCGACGGCGTCACCACACGCAGTTGCCCGTAGGCCGGATGGGTGAGTGTCACCACAACACCTCCAATTCGAAAGTCGCCTCTTCGAATCTATGGGCTCCGCGGTGGATCTGCCGAACCAGGGCCGACCGGCCTGCTCAGCGGACTTCGGCGATGAGTTCGACCTCCACCGGAGTGTTCTTCGGCAGTTCGAAGACGCCGACAGCCGAGCGCGCATGCGCTCCCGCGAGGCCGAACACCTCGCCGAGGAACTCCGAGGCACCGTTGATCACCAGCGGCTGATCGGTGAAACCCGGTGCCGAGGCGACGAACCCGACCACCTTCACGATCCGCACGACCTCGTCCAGGCCGACCAGATCGTGTACGGCGGCCAGCGCGTTCACCGCGCACCAGCGGGCCGCGGTCACCGCCTCGTCGAGCGACACCTCGGCGCCGACCTTGCCGATCGCCGACAGTTCACCTGCCACGAACGGCAGTTGCCCGGAGGTGTAGACGTAGTTGCCGGTGCGCAGTGCGGGCACGTACGCGGCCACCGGTGCCACCACAGGAGGTACCGTCAGGCCGAGCCGGTCGAGGTTGGCCTGCCATTCGGTCACCGGACCATTCGTTTCGGATTCCCCCATGGCGCTTACTGCTTCGGCCGCTTGAGGTAGGCGACATGCTGCTCACCGGTCGGCCCGGGCAGCACGGTCACCAGCTCCCAGCCGTCGGCGCCCCACTGATCCAAAATCTGTTTGGTCGCATGGGTCAGCAGCGGTACGGTCGCGTATTCCCACAGGGTCACATCGCTCATGCGCACGGAGCCTACTTGGTACGGCATACGTGACCCACAGCGCGATCACCGGTCCGGCGATACGGAGCCGGTCCCGGTGTCTGGTACACCACATCCACACAATCCGGAGTATGCGGGCATCCGCCCGATCCGAGTTATAGGCTCGCGACCGTGGCAGAACCAACGACGATGTCGGAATCGGCCGAACCGGGCCTGAAAACGGGGTGGCCCGACAGCGCGACGAACGCCCGCCTGCACTACGTATCCGGTAAAGGCGGTACCGGTAAGTCCACGGTGTCCGCGGCCCTGGCACTGGCGCTGGCCGCCGGTGGACGGCGGGTGCTGCTGGTCGAGGTGGAGAACCGGCAATCGATCGCCCAGTTGTTCGACCTGCCACCGTTGCCGCCCACCGAGACGAAGATCGCTACCGCGGACGGCGGCGGCGAAGTGGTGGCGCTGGCCCTCGATATCGAGCACGCGTTCCTCGAATACCTCGATATGTTCTACAACCTCGGTTTCGCCGGCCGGGCCATGCGCCGGATGGGCGCGATAGATTTCGTCACGACCATCGCGCCGGGCCTGCGGGACGTCATCCTGACCGGCAAGATCAAGGAGTGCGTGGTCAGGTCCGATAAATCCGGTCGTCCCGTCTACGACGAGGTAGTCGTCGACGCGCCGCCGACCGGCCGGATCGCCAGTTTCCTCGACGTCACCCAGGCCATGGCCGAACTCGCCAAGGGCGGTCCGATCGCCGCCCAGTCCGAGGGCGTTTCCAAACTGCTGCATTCGGACCAGACCGTGATCCACCTGGTGACCCTGCTCGAGGCGCTGCCGGTGCAGGAGACCCTGGACGCGATCGCCGAGCTGCGGGGCAATGATCTGCGCATCGGCAGCGTGATCGTCAATCGCGCCGTGCACAGCCCGCTCAGCGCGGAGACCCGTGCCGCCGCGGCATCCGGTGAACTGGACGCCGACGCCGTGCGTTCCGGTCTGGAATCCGCCGGGATCACCCTGTCCACCGCGGATTTCGCGGGCCTGCTCACCGAGACGGTGGAACATTCGGCCACGTTGAGCGCCCAGGACACCAGCGCGGCCGAACTCCTCGATCTGGAGGTCGCCCGGCTGCTGCTGCCCGCCCTCCCCAACGGTATGGACCTGGGCGGCCTCTACGAACTGGCTGCCCATCTGAGCGAGCAGGGAGTCCGATGAGCACCCGACCGGCCGGCCCGGCCCCTCTCGATATCTCCACCATCCTCGCCGACCCCGATGCCCGGGTCGTGGTGTGCTGTGGTTCCGGCGGCGTCGGAAAGACCACGACGGCGGCGGCGATCGCGTTGCGCGCGGCCGAGCAGGGGCGCAAGGTCGTCGTCCTCACCATCGACCCGGCCCGCCGACTGGCCCAGTCGCTGGGGGTCGCGGATCTGGACAACAGTCCGCAGCGTGTGGAACTGGGACCCGAGGCCAAGGGCGAGCTGCACGCCATGATGCTGAACATGCGCCGCACCTTCGACGAAATGGTGCTGGAACACACCGCCCCCGACAAGGCCGAGCAGATCTTCGCCAACCCCTTCTATCAGGCGGTGGCCTCCTCGTTCGGTGGCACGCAGGAATACATGGCGATGGAGAAGCTCGGTCAGCTCGCGGGGCACCGGGAATGGGATCTCATCGTCGTGGACACCCCGCCCTCGCGTAACGCCCTGGATTTCCTGGACGCCCCCAAACGGCTGGGCAACTTCCTGAACGGCCGCATGATCCGGGTCATCATGGCGCCCGGACGGGGGGTCGGACGGTTCGTCACGGGCGCGATGAGCCTGGCCGTACGCGGGGTGTCGACCATTGTGGGCGGCCAGATGCTCAAGGACGCCTCGAATTTCCTGCAGTCGCTGGAATCGCTGTTCGGCGGGTTCCAGGAGCGCGCCAACCGCACCTTCGCCATGCTGGCCAAACCCGGCACCCATTTCCTGGTGGTCGCGGCGCCGGAACCCGATGCGCTGCGCGAGGCGTCGTTCTTCGTGGACCGGCTGTCGACGGAGCAGATGCCGCTGGCCGGTCTGGTGCTCAACCGGACCCATCCGGTGCTGTGCTCGCTGCCGTCGGATCACGCTCTCACCGCCGCCGACCGGCTCGGCGATTCGGATCCGCTATCGGCGGGCGTGCTGCGCGTGCACGCTCAGCGGGTCTCGACGGCACGGCGTGAACAGCATCTGCTGCACCGGTTCACGGGTGCGCATCCGCGGGTGCCGATCGTATCGGTGACGGCCTTGCCGTTCGATATCACCGATCTGGTCGCCCTGCGCGCGGTCGGGGCGCAACTGGCCGGAACGCGGACAGCCACGGAAGCCTGAACCCACTCCCGTTCCCGGCTCGGCCATCGCTGGATCGGGTCCTATCGGGCAAACCGCCGGGCACTCGAAACTCGAGTGCCCGGCGGTCGGTAGTCCAATAGGGAATTGTTTACATAGCCACCTGGTGATGGCGCTGGGCGTGAAAGAAATCCGACCAGGAGGTCACCTCGGGATGCTGCTTGAGCAGCGCCCGCCGCTGTCGTTCGGTCATCCCGCCCCACACCCCGAACTCGACCCTGTTGTCCAGAGCGTCGGCCCCGCACTCCATCAGGACCGGGCAGTGGCGGCAGATCGTCGCCGCCTTGCGCTGGGCGGCGCCGCGTACGAACAGTTGGTCGGGATCCACTTCCTTGCATCGGGCCTGGGCCACCCAGGCGATCCTTGCTTCGGCCTGCTCTACGTCCAATCGAGCGACGGGGGTTGTCATATGCATTTGGTGTGCCCCTTTGCCAGTCCGAACACCGGGTCACGGCGCTCCGGAATCGCGTGCCACTCCGCAGCAACCCGAACCCCGCTGCGAAGTGCACCACATTCCACATTGAGTGTTAGCTCTATCACACTGAGCTCTCAATCTAGGTAAAGGTATGCCGATTGCGCAAGACCGAGTACTGACTTTTTGGTACGTCCGTGCCTGCGCATCGCCGGGCGTTTCCCGCCCTCCTGCCCGTATACGCACGTCAGGCGCCCTCGGCGATACACCCCGCTCAATCCACTGATCGGCCAGGACAACACCCGGTGTCCACACTTCACGAGCTCCGAACCACGACCCTCTACGCTGGTGCTGTGCCGATCACACGTGCGCTCCTCAAGCTGGCAGGCAGCTGCGTACTCGCCTCCGTGCTCGTAGCCGGATTGTTGTTCCCGGTCGCCGGAGGTTTCGGATTCGTCTCGAACCGCGCCGCCGACGCCGTCGACAACGTGTCCGCGGAACTGGTCGAGGGAACCGTGCCCGCCGTCTCCACCATGGTGGACGCGGCCGGTAATCCCATCGCCTGGCTGTACGAGCAACGCCGGTTCGAAGTACCCAGCGACCAGATCTCCAACGATATGAAGCTGGCCATCGTCTCCATCGAGGACAAGCGCTTCGCCGACCATCACGGTGTCGACTGGCAGGGCACCATTCGCGCCTTCCTGACCAACACCAGCAGCGGCGAGGTCCAGCAGGGCGCCTCGACCCTCGACCAGCAGTACGTGAAGAACTTCAACCTGCTCGTGGTGGCCAAGACCGATGCCGAGCGCCGCGCTGCCATCGAGACCACCCCGGCGCGCAAGATCCGCGAGATCCGGATGGCGCTGACGCTGGACAAGGAACTCAGCAAGGACGAGGTCCTCACCCGCTATCTGAACCTGGTCCCGTTCGGCAATTCCTCCTACGGCATCCAGGACGCCGCCCAGACCTACTTCGGTATCGACGCCAAGGACTTGAACATCGCCCAGTCGGCGATGCTGGCCGGGATGGTGCAGTCCAGCTCCAAGCTCAACCCTTACACCAACCCCGAAGGCGTCACCGATCGCCGAAACATCGTGCTGGACACCCTGATCCAGAACATCCCCAGCCGGGCCGCGGAGTTCCACGCCGCGAAATCGCAGCCGCTGGGCGTGCTGCCCGAGCCGAAAGGCCTGCCCCGGGGGTGCATCGCCGCCGGTGATCGCGGGTTCTTCTGCGATTACGCCCTGTCGTACCTGGCCAACGCCGGGCTCAGCAAAGAACAGATCGAAAAGGGCGGCTACCTGATCCGTACCACCCTGGACCCCGCCGTCCAGGATTCGGTGAAGCGTTCGGTCAACGCGAACGCCGACCCCCATCTGGAGAATATCGCCGAGATCATGTCGTTGATCGGCCCCGGCAAGGACAAACATCCGCTGCTGGCGATGGCGAGCAGCCGTACCTACGGCCTGAACCGCGACGCGCACGAGACCCTGCTCGGCCAGCCGTACACGATGGTCGGCGACGGCGCGGGCTCGATCTTCAAGCTGTTCACCACCGCGGCCGCGATGGAAAAGGGTATGGGCACCAACGCGCAGCTGGATGTGCCGTCCCGGTTCGATGCCCGAGGTATGGGTAACGGTGGCGCACCCGGCTGCCCGCCCGCCACCTACTGCGTCGAGAACGCGGGCAACTACCGGTCGCCCATGTCGGTGACCGAGGCACTGGCCACCTCACCGAACACGGCCTTCGTGAAACTCATCCAGGCTGTCGGCGTGACCCCGACCGTGGATATGGCCGTCCGGCTGGGCCTGCGCTCCTACACCGATCCCGGCACCTCCGGACACGATGACAACCAGAGCCTCGCCGATATGATCAAGGGCCAGAATCTCGGCTCGTTCACCCTCGGCCCGCTCGCGGTCAACCCGCTGGAACTGTCCAATGTGGCCGCGACCATCGCCTCCGGCGGGACCTGGTGCCCGCCCTCGCCGATCGCGGAAGTGATCGACCGCTACGGCAAGCCGGTGCCGCTCACCGAACAGGCCTGCGAGCAGGTCGTCGAACCGGGTCTGGCCAACACACTGGCCAATGCCATGGGCAAGGACTCCGCCGGCGGCGGTACCGCCTCGGCGGCCGCCGGGACGGCCGGGTGGAACCTGCCGGTATCGGCCAAGACGGGTACCACCGAAAGTCACCGGTCCTCGGCATTCCTCGGATTCACCAATTCGCTGGCGGGCGCGGTCTACGTCTACGGCGACAGCCCGACCCCCGGTGAGATCTGCTCCTTCCCGCTGCGCAACTGCCCGGCCAGCGACGCCAACGGCCTGTTCGGCGGTAACGAGCCCGCCCGGACCTGGTTCGGCGCCGTGAAGAGTGTGGTGTCGAACTTCCCGCCGCCGGCGCTACCGCCGGTCGACGAGAAATACGTCCGTGGCGCGGAGAACGCGCAGGTGCCCGATGTGGTCGGTATGACGGCGGGCGAGGCGACGGGAGCGCTCACCGGCGCCGGATTCAAGGTCACCTCGGTGACCTCGCCCGGTTCAGCCCCCAAGGGCACGGTCACCGGTTCGACGCCGAACGGGTCGGCCATTCCCGGATCGCAGGTGACGATCTACATCAGCGACGGCACAGTCCGCGAACCACCACCCCCGGGCCGGCCGGCAGCGACCACCCCGAACGTCCCCGGGTTGCCGCTGCCGCCGTTCCTGCCGCCGATCCCGATCCCGGTGCCCATCCCCCGATGACCCCGGCGGTGCGGGCGCGGCCGGGGCCGGGAAACCGGCCTAAAGCCTCGCCTTCACCGCCGCCGAGATCCGCGAACCGTCGGCCTTACCGGCGGCCAGAGCGGACGCGACCTTCATGACCTGACCCATCTGGCGCATCCCGGGGCGCTCGCCGATCTCCTCGGCGACCTGGGCGATCGCGGTATCGGCCAGATCGGCGACTTCCGCCTCGGTCAGCTGAGTGGGCAGGTACTCGTCGATGATCCGGGCCTCGGCGTGTTCGTTGGCCGCCAGCTCGCCGCGACCCGCCTGGGTGTAGATCTCGGCGGACTCATTGCGTTTCTTCGATTCCTTGGTGAGCACCGCCACGACCTCGGCGTCGGAGAGTTCGCGGGCTTCCTTCCCGGCGACCTCGGCCGTCTGGACGGCGGCCAGCAGCATCCGCAAGGTGTTCAGACGCAGCGGATCCTTCGCCTTCATCGCGGCGGTCATATCGGCGCGCAGCTTCGTTTTCAGTTCCGACATGCGCAGAACGGTAGCCGCTGCACCCCGCCACGCCCACCGCATTACCCGCGGAAGCAGGCGTGTCCGCCTCCGCGGGATCGCGATATTTCCCGAGGCCACAGGCTTGTCCTCATCCGTAACACCGCGTCATCCGCCCGCCACACCGCCGAAACTGTGGCTCAACACGCTGCGCGCACAGCGACCTGGTCACCTATGCTGGGCAAATGCCCGTGATCTCGACGTCGGTCCTCCGCCGAACCGCATTCGGCGCCGCCGGAGCCGCGGCGGCCGGAGTCGGCTATGCCTCACTGATCGAACGCAATGCCTTCGTACTCCGCGAAGCGACGATGCCGGTGCTGCGGCCGGGCTCGGCCCCGCTGCGGGTGTTGCACATCAGCGATCTGCACATGACCCCCGGGCAGAAGCTCAAACAGCAGTGGCTGCGCGAACTCGACCGGCTCGAACCCGACCTGGTGATCAACACCGGTGACAACCTGTCGCATCAGAAGGCCGTGCCCGCGGTCGTCCAATCGCTGGGTGGGCTGCTGTCGCGACCGGGCCTGTTCGTATTCGGCAGCAACGACTACTTCGCGCCGGTCCCCAAGAATCCGCTGAAGTATTTCGACAAGAACCACAAGCGCGTCCACGGCGCCCCGCTGCCGTGGAAGGATCTGCGCGCGGCATTCAACGAGCGCGGATGGCTGGATCTGACGCACACCCGCCGGGATATCGAGGTGGGCGGTATCCGTATCGCGAGCGCCGGTGTCGACGACCCACATCTGCAGCGCGATCGCTACGACACCATCGCCGGTGCTCCGAATCCGCTCGCCGATCTCCGGATCGGCGTGACGCACTCCCCGGAGCCGCGGGTACTGGACCGCTTCGCCGAGGACGGCTACGACCTGATCCTGGCCGGGCATACCCACGGCGGCCAACTCTGCCTGCCCGGGTACGGCGCTCTGGTCACCAACTGCGATATCGACCGCTCCCGGGTCAAGGGTCCGTCCAAATGGGGTGCCCATACCCGGCTGCACGTCTCGGCCGGTATCGGCACCTCACCGTGGGCGCCCTACCGTTTCTGCTGCCGGCCCGAGGCGACGCTGCTCACCCTCGTCGCCGTACCGCCCACACAACCGACGGCCGACTCCGGTCACGGCATCTCGACATCGCAGGCGGTCGCCCGGTAATCCTGCGCACTGCCGGAAAAATGACGCTGAACTGGCGGTTTCTTTTCCGGACCGGACCTGATGTAAGCTATCGCAGGTCCACTTCACGGGGTGTGGCGCAGCTTGGTAGCGCGCTTCGTTCGGGACGAAGAGGTCGTGGGTTCAAATCCCGCCACCCCGACTCGTGTTGGTCGAGACACGATAAGGCACCTGACCAGGTTTATCCGGTCAGGTGCCTTTCTCGTTCCCGAACATATTCGCAGGTCATGGAACCGGACTCCACTGTGTTCGTTACGGGCCGTCATCCGCTCGACCACACCTCGAACCGACAGAACACTCGTTCTTTCCCGCAGCCGAGTGGTCCTCCACGTGTGGTCGAAAGACGGAACAGCCCCTGACCAGTTGAGGCGGGTTCACAAGCCGACAATCATTCCGGGCCGCACAAGCAGTTCCGGTCGACCGCGTGGCCGGTCGAAGACGGTGACCGTTGCGATGCCGATCGCCGGCGAGGGCGCAGCGCGCCGGAGATCGTGCGCAGTGGCGCCGTCGACTCAGCCGACCGGCTGCACCGAATGGACCTGGGTGGCGACATCGGCGGGCACACTGCCCTTGAACCCTGGCTGTACCTGGAAAATTGTTCCGCCCCCATAGTTCCGGATCGGTCCGGATGTCCGGAACGCCACGGCCGGGCGCCGGAGTTTCCACAGCGTTCCCGGGTAATCTCCCCGGACATTCTCGACCTCAGCCAAGGAGTTCCATGGTCAGGACTACGCGCCGCAGACTCCGCACAACCGTCACGGGCACAGTGCTCGCCCTCGGCGTCGCGGTATTGATGCCGCAGGCGGCGTCGGCTCAACCGCCGCGACCCACTCTGCCGGTCGGAGCGCCGACCTACACCGTCGAGGTGAACCGACCCCAAGGCAGTCCCGGCTACATCTACTACTCGACCGGTATGAGCGCGGCGGCATTGGTACCCGGAGCCGAACCGCTGCTGTCCCGGCTACCGGTCACCGCTCCCGCGAATATCGTGCTGGACAAGGCGGGCCGCGAACTGTGGCGCTACACCCCGCCGCCCGGGCAGACCGTCTCCAACTTCCGGACCCAGACCTACCAGGGCAAACGAGTGCTGACCTGGTGGCAGGGCTCCACCGAGGGCGGGCACGGTTCCGGGGTCGATATGATCGCCGACGAACACGGAGACATTATCGAGACCCTTTCGCCCGGCGGTGATTCCAGCGACGTGCACGAGTTCCGGCTCACACCGGACGGGCGGGCCCTGATCACCTCGTACCACGAGGTGACCGCCGACCTGTCCGCGATCGGTGGGCCCGTGGACGCCCGGATGTACGACACCGTCGCATCGGTGGTGGATATCGCTACGAAGCAGGTGCTGTTCCGCTGGAGCGCGGCCGAGCACGTGCCGCTCACCGAGAGCGTGACAGACGGCCGGCTGCCCGGCAGCAATGTCTACGACCCGTACCATATGAACGCGATCAGCCTTGATCCCCGGGGAGATCTGGTCATCTCCATGCGCAACACCTCCACGGTGTACGACGTAGACATCCGCACCGGCGAGATCAATTGGCAGCTGGGTGGGAAGAATTCCGGCTTCGAACTCGGGCCCGGTGCGCAGTTCGCGTTCCAGCACGACGCCGAATTCGCCGACGACGACACCTTGCGCCTGTTCAACAACAATTCGAGCGGCTTCACCACCCTCGGTGTCTCCAGCGTGCAATGGATCGATCTGGACCTCGCGGCACGGCGGGCCACGCTGGCGCGCAACCAGACCCATCCCGCCGGGCTCACCGCCTTCGCCATGGGTAATGCGCAGGGATTGGCCAACGGCAACACACTGGTCGGCTGGGGTATGGCGCCGCATATCTCGGAGTTCTCCCCGAGCGGCGAACTGGTCTACGACGCCGCACTCCCGCTGGGCACCTACCGCGCGTATCTGGAGGATCGGGCCCCGACGAGGAATTGATCGAGCCCGGGGCAAGCCGGGTTCAGAACTCGAGGACGATCCGCCCCCGGATCCCGCCTCGTTCGAGTCTGCGATGGGCTTCGCTCGCCTGCTCGGCGGGCAGCAGGTCTGCCACCCGCAGGGACAGGGCGCCGGAGGCGGCCAGTCCGGTGAGACGGTCGAGCCTGTTCTTCTCCCGGATATCGGCCCCGACCATGATCTCGTGCACCGTCAGACCGGGTCGGGGCTGAACTCCGCCGCCCAGCCGCTCGGGGCGCAGGGCGGCATAGGCCCCACCGGGGCGGATCACCGGGGTGATGTCGTCACGCAGGAGGGCGCCGTCGATCACGGCGTCCACACCCTCGGGGTAGTGGGCGCGGATCTGTGCGACAGTCTCGGTGCCACGGTCGACGACGATATCGGCCCCGAGGGCCCGGATCAGATCGCGGTCGGCGGGCGCGGCATCGGCGATCACCTGCAGACCCGCATGTTTCGCAAGCTCGACCGCGTAACCGCCGACCGCACCGGCCGCCCCGGTGACCACCAGCGAGGCACCGGGTTGCAGAGCGAGGCGGTCGAGAGCCTGCCAGGCGGTGAGCCCGTTCATCGGCAGGGTGGCCGCGGATGCGAAATCCCGGCCGGCCGGCAGGGCGGCCACCGATTCCGCCGGGACGACGATCTTCTCCGCGTACGCGCCGCCGCCGTCGAGCACCGGCAGGGTTATCGCCACGACCTCGTCGCCGGGGCGCCAGCCGGTATCCGGGTCGGCCTCGTCCACCGTTCCCGCCGCGTCCCAGCCGGGTACGTAGGGAGGATTCACCTCGGCGTACCGTTCGTGCACCAGTCCACTCCGGGTGACCACATCAGAGGGGTTGACGGCTGCGGCCCGCACCCGGATCCGCACCTGTCCCGGGCCGACGACCGGTTCGGGCAGTTCGAATGCGCGTAGCACCTCGGGACCCCCGGGCTCGTCGAAACCGATGACCCGCATAGTTCGCCCACCTTCCGGTTCGATAGTTATCGAACCGAACCAACATGACGATCACCGGCGATATTCCGGAACCGGCCGCTCACGGACCGGGGAACGAAGCGATCGCCGTTGCGCCACAGCCCGCGGCGGGCCGCTGGGAATCGAGTTCTGCGGCTCTCCGCCATCGACGGCTTCTACCGGCCAGAGCCCTTTTCCGCGGTCAGGGCATTGAGCGCTTCGCCCAATCGGGCGCCGCTGGGCACTGCGGCGTCCGGGTTGCTCATCCACTGCATCACCAAGCCGTTGAGAAGGACGAAGTACAGCTCGGCGACGGCACGCGCCCGGGAACCGTCGAGTTCGGGATAGGACTCCGCGATCAGATCGGCGATCTCGGAGACAGCGATCTCGGACATCTCCCCCATCCGAGGCCGTTCGCTCGGCGTCCGGTAGATACGGACCAGATTCTCCATACTCGCCACCAGAACCTCCCGGTTGCGATCGAAAAGTTCGGCGATACCGTCCCAGATCCGGGGGAACGCTTCACCTGGCGATTGTCCGGCCGTAGCCCGGATCCGCCGCTCGAGGTCGTCACCGATCACCCGGCCCGTCTCGTCGGTGAAGGCCTCGGTGAGCAGGCGGTCCTTCGAACCGAAGTGGTATCCGATGGCAGCGAGGCTGACTCCCGCTGTGGTGGCGATATCGCGTGCCGTGGTGGCGGCGAAGCCGCGTTCGTAGATGCAGGTGCGCGCGGCCGCGAGTAGATCCTCCTTGTTTCCCATGACCTCACTCTAACCAGTCTTAGACGTTTGTTCTAGACACTTGTTCTACATATGTGTTAGACATACGTCTGAGACATTCGATCAACCATTCGAGCGAGGACACCGATGACCACACAGCCCACCCCGGCCGCACTGCGCGTACTCATCTCCGGCGGCGGAATCGCCGGCAACGCGGTCGCCCTACAGTTGCTCCGCGCCGGAATCCGGCCCACGGTGGTCGAGCGCGCAGCCGTGCCGCGACCGGGTGGTCAGGCCGTCGACCTGCGCGGACCCAGCCGGACCGTGGCACAGCGCATGGGTCTCGCGCCGGGCATCCGTAATTACCAACTCGACGAACGCGGCATGGTGTACATCGACTCCACCGGCCGTGAAGCGGCCCGGATGCCCGCCGAACTCTTCGAGGGGAATGGGGCGGTGGCCGAAATCGAGATCACCCGTGGCGACCTGAACCAGGTCCTGCTGGATGCCATCGCCGAGGAGACCGCGCGCCACGGCGGGTCCGGTATCGATTACCGGTACGGCGAACAGATCCGGGCACTGCGCGAGCACGCCGACGGCGTCTCGGTGGAATTCGCCTCCGGCGCGACCGAGGAATTCGACCTGGTGGTCGGGGCCGACGGCCTGCACTCGACCACCCGCCGGCTGGCCTTCGGGCCGGAAGAGCAGTTCAGTACGTATCTCGGCGGGTACACCTCGTACTTCACCATGCCGACCCCGGAAGGTATCCGCCCGCATTGGATGACCGTGCAACTGCTGCCCGGTGGAACCTTCCTCGGCTTCCGGCCCGATGCCGACCCGGCGACCACCAAGGTGATGATCAGTATCCGGCGCCCCGCCGATCCCGCCCTGCGACGCGATACCGCCGCTCAGAAACAACTCCTGCGCGAAGGCCTCGCGGCCGGTGGTCGGCTGGTTCCCGAAGTCGACGCGGCCATGGACCACGCCGAGGATTTCTACTTCGACGAACTCGCGCGGATAACCATGCCTCAGTGGACAACCGAGCGGATCGCGCTGGTGGGCGACGCCGGGTACTGCGGCTCGCCGCTG
This sequence comes from Nocardia jinanensis, assembly GCF_014645735.1. GTDB lineage: Bacteria > Actinomycetota > Actinomycetes > Mycobacteriales > Mycobacteriaceae > Nocardia > Nocardia jinanensis. The sequence goes on from NZ_BMMH01000015.1 coordinate 82,664, forward strand.
AGCGGCCAGGGCACGGCCATGGCCCTGGTCGGCGCCTACGTACTGGTCGGCGAGATCATGCGCACGCCGGGCCGGCCGACCGCCGCGCTGGCCCGGTACAACGAGATTCTGCGCCCGTTCGTGAAATCCGCTCAGCAGCTCCCGCCCGGTGGCGTGAAGGCCATGACCCCGCGGACGCGGGCGGGTATCCGGGCTTCCCTGGCCCTCGTCCGGTTCACCACCTCCCGGTTGATGCGGCCACTGATGACCCGCATGCTGTCCGGAACCGAGGATTACGCACTGCCCGACTACTCCGCCGATCTCCCCGCGGCGGAACAGGGAGCTCGGCCGCTGTGACAAGCGGAGGGATACGATTCCCGGGTGCGACCGTCACCACCCGGGGCGGATGAGGGCTCGACCGTGCGCCCTCGGTCCGAAACTCCCGCGAGTCGGCGGCCGGCCGGACAAGGAGACATACCTACCGTCGTCTCCACACTCTCGTCCGACTGGCCGAATCACCTGAACCACCATCACCGATTTCTCGAACGGTTACCTTTCGCTGGCCGCGGACCGGATCAACCGGGACTTGTACCGTGTCCGATTCCGCTGCCGAGCTTCCGGAAGAGCCGAACTATCGCTCGATGGCCGTCCGACGAGCCGGTCACCCCGCGAGACCGGCCCGGACGAACGCCGCCGACGGGCCGGTCTGCCACCCCGCGAGACAGACCGACCCCCCGCAGTCCCGGCTCCCCACCGGGTCGTGCGGTCCCCCCGCCGAGGGGTTCCGGTTCCTCCCCAGGCCCGGAACCACCTCACCCCTCCCGGCGGATCCCTCCCCCGGATCCGCCCCACTCCCCCGCCGGGTACCTTCCGGTTCCTCCCCAGGCACCGGTCAGTACCCCCCACCCCTGCGGCGTACCCGGCTACCGGTAGCGGCCGAATACGCCGAGCTCGATGCGATCGTCCCCGATCAGGTGGCAGGTCGCATACAGTTCGACGGCCATCTCGACCGGCCCGGTTCCACCCGCGGGGCCGATCCCCCGCTCCCCGGCGCCGGACAGGCTGTCCTGCGCAGCGCAGACGATCGCGCTGCGTGGCCGGACCTGCCGGTATCGGTCAGCGCGGCGCCCAGCTCACCTTCGGTAGCCGGGGCGGGCCCGGGAGCCGGCACCACGACAGTGGTGGTGTCGGCCGGAGCGAGCGCGGCGGTCGGCTTGCTGATCATTGCGGCTTCCCTTCGCGGTGTCCTCGGGCCGGTTGTTCCGGCCTCGACACCAACAATGCAGCCCCACGCTTGCCGCGCACTTAACGTGAACTTATAACGCTGAGACCACGATTCGTCACAGTGCAGACAAGGTCAGGGAACAGCTGGGGGGGACTGCTCCGGGATCGGTATATCTCGGGCATCATGGAGGCATCCGCTACGACAACGAGTGGGAGTGTGGATGGATACGTTGGTCGTATGGGCTCTGGCCTGTGCGTTCTACTGGTTCGGTCTGCTCTGACCGGCCCCGCACCGATAAGGCACCGGCGCCGTGTAGTCCCGTGCCCGTAGACGACTGCTCCTGAACCGATCCCTCGATCGGGCAGGGGCGTCGCACTGTCGGCGGACCCGATATCGCGTGATACCGGCCTCCCGGTGGAACGCCCATTAGGGTGATCCGCATGGCGCGTTTCGGTGGGCTCCTGGCGGGGGTCACAGCGGTAATACTGATGGCAGGACAGCTTTTCGCCGCGCAAGCGCAGGCGACCCCGGACGACGAACCAACGACCACCCGGTGCGAGGTGTCTTCCGGCCGGGAACCGGCCCGGGCCCGGCCGGAGCAAGTGGGACTGGACTCGACACGCCTGACCGACGCCCTGGCCTTCGCGGCCGGCCGGAAGCGGTTGAACATCCAGATCTTTCGGCACAACTGCCTGATCGGCGAGGGACCCGGCAACACACGCACCGGTAACACCCCGTGGAACGTGTGGAGCGTGACCAAGAGCGTGGTCTCGTTGCTCACCGGAATCGCCGCCGAACGCGACCTGATCGATCTCGAAGCCCCGATCGACCGGTATCTCCCACCCGGTCTGGGCGATACGCGGAGGCGGGCGATCACAATCGAGAACCTGCTCACCGAGACCTCGGGTATGCGAACCGGGGTGGTGACCGAGGGGCTCACCGGGGCGGTACCCATCGATCCGAACAGCGCGGTGCAGGCCCTCGGAGTACCGCTGGATCATGAACCCGGCACCGTGTTCACCTATAGTCAGCGCACGGTCGATCTGCTGTCCTACGTGCTGGAACTCGCGGTCGGTGAACCGCTACAGGACTTCGCGCAACGCGAGCTGTTCGCACCACTGGGTATCGAACGCGGCGACCTGTACTGGGCGCGAGACCGCTCCGGGCACACCTATGGTTACGCGCATCTACTGATCCCGCCGAACGATCTCGCCAAGCTCGGGCTGCTCGTCGGTAACGCCGGCAACTGGAACGGCCGGCAGATAGTGCCCGCGTGGTACCTGTCGCGGGCGACCACCCCGTCGACTACGAACCCCTGCTACGGCTACCTGTTCTGGACCGGGCCGGATTGCGCGGAGAACCCGTCGTTCATGCCGGCCGACATGTATGCGATGTCCGGAGTGGGACTACAGAACGTCTTCGTCGTCCCCAGCCTGGATCTGGTGGTGGTCTGGACCGGGGTGTTCGGGAACGTGAGTGCCTACGGTCCGGGCGGGATCATCCAGAACACCGGCGAACTGCCGCACGAATTCTTCCGGCGGCTACTGGCCACATTCCACGAATCGCCGATTCCCGACCCCGGCCCCTATGTGGAACCACCGCTAGTGACGAACCCGAACTCCTATATCGACACCGATATCCTGCTGGCGGTTTTCGGTATCGGTACGTCCGCGTACCCGGGCTGCGATGTGTTCGCCTGCCTGGGCGAACCGCTCGCGCCGCCGTTCAGCGACGCGCCGCCCGGCTGTGTCCTGCTGGTATGCCTCGGAAACGATCCGCGCACACCGGGGATCCACTGAGCCGGACGGCGGCCGCCGTCAGCGATCGGCGAGCAGCACCTCGGCGATCTGGATCGTGTTCAGCGCCGCACCCTTGCGCAGATTGTCGCCGGAGATGAACAGCGCCAGGCCGCGCCCGTCCGGGACACCCGGATCCTGACGGATCCGGCCGACCAGGGATTCGTCCTTACCGGCCGCGGCCAGCGGGGTCGGAACATCGACCAGTTCCACACCCGGCGCCTTCGCCAGGATTTCCTGCGCGCGCTGCACCGAGATCGGATCGGCGAATTCCGCGTTGATCGACAGCGAGTGCCCGGTGAACACCGGAACCCGGACGCAGGTGCCACTGACCAGCAGCTCGGGCAATCCCAGGATCTTGCGGCTCTCGTTGCGCAGTTTCTGATCCTCGTCGGTCTCGCCGGACCCGTCGTCGACCAGCGAGCCCGCCAGCGCCAAGACGTTGAACGCGATCGGGGCGACGTATTTGTTCGGGGCCGGGAAATCCACGGCGCCCCCGTCGTGGGTGAGCTTTTCCGCGTCGTCGATGACCGCGCGGGTCTGCGAGACGAGTTCCTCGACGCCGGCCAGCCCGCTGCCCGAGACCGCCTGATAACTGGATACGATCAGGCGCTGCAGCCCGGCCGCGTCGTGCAGTGGTTTGAGCACCGGCATCGCGGCCATGGTGGTGCAGTTGGGGTTCGCGATGATGCCCTTGACCAGGTTGCGGGTCTGCTCCGGGTTGACCTCGCTGACCACCAGCGGGACCTCGGGGTCCTTACGCCAGGCCGACGAGTTGTCGATCACGGTGACCCCGGCGGCGGCGAACCGCGGCGCCTGTACCCGTGACATGGTGGCACCGGCCGAGAACAGCGCGATATCCAGGCCCGACGGGTCGGCGGTCTCGGTGTCCTCCACCACGATCTCACCGCCGCGCCACGGCAGTTTCTTACCGGCCGACCGCGAAGACGCGAAGAACCGCACCTCGTCGGCGGGGAAATCACGTTCCTCGAGAAGTTTGCGCATCACGGCGCCGACCTGACCGGTCGCGCCGACCACACCAACACGAACGCCCATCGTTTATCGCCCCGTTCCGGCGTGAACGACGGCGACCTCGTCGCCGCCGAGATCGAACGCGCGGTGCAGTACCTGCACGGCGTCGTCCAGTTCGGTGTCCTTGACCAATACCGAGATGCGGATCTCGGAGGTGGAGATGAGGTCGATATTGATACCGGCCTCGGCCAGCGCCTCGCAGAAGGTGGCGGTGACCCCGGGGTGGCTCTTCATACCGGCGCCGACCAGCGACACCTTGCCGATGTGGTCGTCGTAGAGCACCTGGGAGAAACCGATCTCGCCCTGGTACTTGCTCAGCATCTCCACTGCCCGGACACCGTCGGATTTGGGCAGGGTGAAGGTGATATCGGTCTTGCCGGTCTCCACTTTGGAGATGTTCTGCAGGACCATATCGATGTTGATCTCGGCCTCGGCCACGTACCGGAACACCTTGGCCGCGTAGCCGGGTTCGTCCGGAAGCCCGACCACGGTCACCTTGGCCTCGCTGCGGTCGTGCGCGACGCCCGTCAGGATTGCTTGTTCCAAGGGAATGTCCTCCATCGATCCGTATACGTAGGTGCCGTGTTTATCGGTATAGGACGAACGCACATGCACGGGCACGTTGTAGCGACGCGCGTATTCGACACAGCGCAGCATGAGCACCTTCGACCCGCAGGCCGCCATCTCCAGCATCTCCTCGTAGGAGACCTGCTCGAGCTTCTGCGCATCGCTGACGATGCGCGGGTCGGCGGTGAAGATCCCGTCCACGTCGGTGTAGATCTCGCAGACATCGGCCTCCAGCGCCGCGGCCAGCGCGACCGCGGTGGTATCGGAACCACCGCGCCCCAGCGTGGTGACATCTTTGCTGTCCTGGCTGACGCCCTGGAAACCCGCCACCAGGACGATGGTGCCCTCGTCGAGGGCTTCCCGGAGCCGGCCGGGGGTCACATCGATGATCTTGGCCTTACCGTGCACCGACGTGGTGATGACACCGGCCTGGGAGCCGGTGAACGACCGCGCCTCGGCGCCGAGACTGTGGATGGCCATGGCGACCAGCGCGTTGGAGATGCGTTCACCGGAGGTGAGCAACATATCCATCTCCCGCGCGGGCGGCGCGGGAGAGACCTGCTCGGCCAGGTCGAGCAGTTCATCGGTGGTATCGCCCATAGCTGAGCACACCACGACCACGTCGTGGCCCTGCTTCTTCGTCTCGACGATCCGTTCGGCGACGCGACGGATCCGGTCGGCAGAGGCTACCGAGGATCCTCCGTACTTCTGGACAACGAGTGCCACGAGGGGTCCTCCAATGTCAGCGAACAGGCGATCAGTGCAATAGCGTACCGATGCCGGTCACGCTGTTCCGGGAGTATCCGTCCTGGTTGTGGAATAACACACAGCCGTGTGACGTCACGTTTACCCGGTCGCGCACCCGCCGCACGCGCGGCCCGGCCGGGCAGGTGCGCGCGTGGCGCTCACATTCGCTCGAACCAGGTGACCTGCGCCCCGTTGCCGAACTCCCGCCGCTGGACGGGAGTGAACCGCGCGGGCCGGAAAGCGCCGCCCAGCACGGGTACGCCGGTACCGGCCAACACCGGATAGCTCTTGAAGACGAGCTGGTCGATCTCGTCGATCAGCGCACCGGCGAGCGTGCCGCCGCCGCAGAGCCAGATGTCTTTGCCGTGTGGCCCTTCCTCCTTCTTGAGTCGCCGCACCAGCTCGACCGGATCGGTGCGCACCAGTTCGATCTGCGGGTCGTCGATCCTGTCCAGGGTGCTGGAGACGACATACTGCTCCAGGTGCGCGTAGGGGCTGGCGATCCCCGCCGCGAGAGCGGGTTCGTAGGTGCCACGGCCCATGATCAGCGTGTCCCAGTGCCGGTTCGGGACATCGGGTGCGATGCCCGCGTGTTCCCGCATATGCGTGGGGACGGATTCGGGGTAGCGCGTGTTGATCCACTCGGCCATATCGTCGCCGAGCGGATAGAAATCGACCTCACCGCCCGGACCCGCGATATAGCCGTCGAGGGAGACGGCCACGTAGTAGACGAGCTTTCGCATGAGGTACCGCCCTATTCGTAGTACTGCGATTGAAGTGGTTTGAACACAGTACTACATCTGGAGTGGTGTCAAGGTGTGATGGAATCCGGCGCGACCCGGCCCATATCGAATCGACTTCCGCGACCCGGTGAATTCGATTCGCCGAGCGACGAGGAGGTCCACGGCTACCGCCGATATCGAATCGGCCGTTGATCGAACAACCACACGCCGGGTCACCCGCCGCCCGACGCCGGAATTGATCGGACCCGCCACAAAAATACTGATAGCAATTCCATCGGGGTTGTGATGCCCGACATAGTGGCCGAATAATGGGCTGCATGATGGCAAACGTCGGAGACCGGTTGCACGTGCACGGGCACACCGTCGGCGAAGTCGACCACGAGGGAGAGATCGTAGAGGTTCACGGCCACGACGGAACGCCGCCGTATCTGGTGCGTTTCGACGACGGACACGAGTCCCTGGTCTTCCCCGGCCCGGACGCGACAGTCGAACGAACACCCTGACCTGCCCACCCGGCAGGCACAGCGCATCCCGGTTCAGAACCGGCCCCGCAAACATTTGCGGCCGGTATACCGACGCGCGGGATCGCCGCCGCGGCGAACCTGCGTGTTGACGATCACGCGACCCCCAAGAGAGAATCGTGGCCGATTCGTAATAACCGGGGGTGCGAGGGACAAAATGCGTACGAAGACCGATATCAGATTCGACGTCGTGGCCGACCCGGGTCAGGTGATGGACGCATTGATGGCGGTCGAAATGCTGTCCGAATGGTCACCGGATTTCGAGGATGCGCGAGTCGCCGGTCGCGACGAAGAGGGCCGCCCGCGCCGGATGTTCATCCAGGTCGGGGTCAACGCCACCCCGGATATGCAGGTCTGGGAATTCGACTGGTCGGAGAACCGGATGTCGTGGGAGGTCTCCGACAGCACCCGCGGCATCAAGGGCGGTGGATACTTCGAGGTCACCGCGGGCGAGACGGGGAGCGAGGTCCTGCTGCACGTCGAGCAGTACATGCCGCTGCCGGTCCCCGGATTCCTGCTGAAGAGATCGGTCCGCAAATCGTACGAGGCGCTGGTGGAGAATTTCGTCGCCTACGCCGAACAGTTCCCCGAATCCGAAACCTTCGACCTGGTCTGACCCGCGTCAGACGTCCTGCCGAGTGAGGTGCCGGGCGGTGAGGTGATGGGCGGTGGGGCCGTAGGCCGCAGGCGCCACCTTGACCCCGTTACGCACCGACTCGCGGATCTGGTCCACGTTCTCCCGGATCATGTCCGAGACGAGTTCGTCGGTACGCGGATCGGCCAGTACCTGGAACAGGATCCGGAACACGGTATCGGCGACCAACCTGATGATCTCGTCGTGGAACGGGATGTAGCGGACGCGGCCGGTCTGCGGATCGTTCTTGATCATCTCGACGATCATCTCGTCGAGTTCACCCCGGTTCTCCTCCAGTGCCACCGCGATATTGCGGGTGTAGTGCCCGGTCCGCAGGACCGCGGTGACCTCTTCCATGATCGCGATGGTCATCGGGCGCTTGATGACCTCCACGATCGTGCCCACCGAATGGTTGATCACCGCGGCGGTGACGCGGTCACCGAAGACCCGGTCGGCGACACGGGCCAGCCGGACCAGGATCACCACGATCCGCAGCAGCCGGAAAGCACGGAAGAAGGGGCTCGCCACCGGGATCATGCCGAGGACCTCGTACCAATAGACGAACGGGAAGGTCCACGACCAGCCGGCCCGGCGCCAGCGCCAGAGGAACTCGAGCGCGAAAACCGCGCAGATCGCGTAGTCGATGCCGACGATCACCCGGTAGGTCTGTGGCGGTACCTGGAAGAAGGTGATCCAGCAGACCAGCACCACCGAGACGGCGGCCAGCGCCAGCATGACGAGATCGGTCCACAGCGCCGGAGGTTTGCGGGGAAAACCCTCCGGCTCCGGGTTGTCGGGTACGGATCCTGAAACGGGCTCCGTGGACGACGGTATTGACACCTGCATTCCCTTCGACGCCGAAAGATCGCGGATCAGTATTACTCGCCGACGCGCCGCGGAGCCCGCCATCGCACCGGTTCGCGGCCCGCGCACCACTGAGCAGGACTCGTCGGACGAGCGGCCGGCGACTCTGCTACCCCGGTCACCCGGCCGTACCGGCTCTCGGAACCGCCGACGACTTTCGCGAAGAGAATTCAGTGACCCGCGCGGATGATCGCCTCGATATTGCGTTCGGCCAGGGCGGTGATGGTCAGTGACGGGTTGACGGTCCCGGTACTGCCCGGGATCGCGGCCCCGTCCATCACATACAGACCCCGGTGCCCGTGCACCCGGCCATAGGCGTCGGTCGCTCTGCCCAGTACCGCACCGCCGAGCGGGTGTGCGGTGAACAGCGCGTTGGCGTCGTACCCGAGGGCGCTGTACTCGGCCATCGCACCGGCCCGGTCCGCGATACGCCGGTCGACCTCCCGGGCCGCCGCGCTCACCTCGTCCTGCGCCCTGCGCGGCCAGGACAGGCCGACACCGCCCGAGGCGGGGTCATAGCCGAACCGCGCCCGCGTCGGATCCAGGACCATGGCCAGCGAGGCCAGCGCACCCGTTTCGAACGGGATGCCGGGGATGTACCAGTTCTCCAAGCTCAGCGCCATCCCGGTGTCGTCGAAGATCCGGCTGGCACTCGGTACGCCCTGCCCGTTACCCGCGACCGAACTGGCACCGCGCGCGAGCACCACATCGCCGTTGGTACCCCAGCCGTCGCCGACGTGTTCGTTCAATTCCGGCAGCGCCCCGGTTTCCCGGGCCCGGACCAGCAGTTCGGAGGTACCGACCGATCCGGCGCCGAGGAAAAGCTTGTCGCAGGTGAGCGTCCGTTTTCCACGTACCGCACCGGTCGGGTGCAACTGGGTCACGGTGACCACGAAACGACCACCGGCTTCCTGGGCGATCGTGTCGACGCGATGGCCGGGATAGACCTTGGCCCGGCCGGTGGCCTCGGCCTCCTTCAGGTAGTTCTGGTTGAGGTCGAATTTGGCGCCGTTGGAGTTGCCGAGGTTGCTGCGCCCGGCGATCGCCGAGGCCCGGACGGCCCCGGACAGTTCGCCGCGCAGTACATCCCAGGTGAAGATGGAGTCGTTGGGAACGGGGCGGTAACCGGCCCTGCGCACCTGATCGTCCCAGGCACGCGAATGCGTGAACGGCGCCGAATGATAGATATCGCCGGGCATCGGGTCCAGCCGCAGTTTGCCGCGCACCCGCGGGTAGTACACACGGTCCAGTTCGCCGAAGTCGACCACGCCGCCGAACACATGGTCGAAGAACCGGCGTTCGGGCGCGATCATCGCGCCGCTGAAGACTACCGAGCCGCCACCCACCGCGGCTCCGCGCCAGACGTCGATCCCCTGGAAACGGGTGCAGTCCAGCACGCCACCGAAATCGGCGAACCGCATCGGCACCTTGGTCACCCCGGTGAAGCTGGTGGAATGCCAGAAACCGCGGCCGTCGGGCAGATCGTCGCCGGTGAAGATCTCCCGCCACGGATCGTTGGGCCAGCGGGAACCCCGCTCGAGCACCGTGGTGGCGACCCCGGCCTCGGCCAGGCGCAACGCACTGACCGCCGCGCCGAAGCCGGAACCGATGACGATGGCCTCGGTATGTTCCGGCGGGGCCGGTACCGGCGCGAAGATCTCCGGAACCCACTGCGCGAACAGTTCGTGCCAGAGCGGCTCCGCCGCGGCCCGCGGCAGAGCTACCTCCGCTCTCGGAACCACCGATCCCACCGCACCGATAAGAGCAGCCGCCCCCACGGCCTTGAAAAGGGCACGCCTATCCACCCAGAACACCTCTCCGGTAACGCAACAGCGCACGGATGGTACCGGGAAATCGGTCGATATGAACAGTCGTGGCGGAGAAGCCGATTCGCCGCCGAGTGGTCGATGGTTCAGCGGGCGGAGCCCATCCGCAGTCCGCGCACGGCCGGAGCGGAGGCGGAGGTACGCCTACTAGCCGAACACCAACCGGATCACCGCGACGGTGCCGACGACCACGATCACCGCGCGCAGCACAGTGGGCGGCAACCGCCGGCCCACCTTGGCCCCCAGCTGTCCCCCGATGATCGCTCCGGCCGCGATCAGCGCCACCACCAGCCAATCCACCTCGGCGACCGCGATGAAGATGACGGCCGACAGCCCATTGGTGAGTAGAGCGAGCACATTCTTCACCGCGTTGAGGCGCTGGATGTCCTCGTGGACGAACACACCCAGCAGCGCGAGCAGCAGCACCCCTTGGGCCGCGCCGAAGTAACCCCCGTAGACACCCGTGCCGAAAATGGCGGCCAGCAGAATCGGCCCGCCATGCGCGGGAACATCGCCGGATTCGCCCTGCCGCTGCCGGACCCACGCCGACAACCGCGGTTGCACCACCACCAGCACCAGCGCCACGATTATCAGCACCGGGACGATGGCCGCGAACGCGTCCTCGGGCAATGTCAGGAGCAAGACCGCGCCCACCGCGGCGCCCAGCAGCGATGCCGAGCTGTAGCGCAGCACCCGGCCCCACTGGCCGGACAGTTCACGGCGGTAGCCGATGGCCCCGCTCAGCGAACCGGGAACGAGACCGACCGTATTGGAAACATTCGCCGTGACCGGCGGTAATCCGATGGCGAGCAGCACCGGGAAGGTGATGAGTGTCCCCGAACCCACGACGGTGTTGATGCCGCCCGCGGCGATACCCGCGGCGAAAACGGCCAGCATCTCCAGCCAAGTCATGCTCGAACCCTCGACCTTTCCGGACCGGCGTCCGGTCACTCACAACCCCGAGCAGGCACGCTAGCGGTTGCCCGCCCCGGCGGTCGCGACGGGTCCGCGCGGCGGGTGGGCGCGCTGTTCTCGACTCGCGTCCGCTACTCGCGCTCCGCGCGACGGCACCGGCGTGCGCTGCACGGTATTGGCCACCGCAGGACCGGTGGCCGGCGCGGCGAAACAGCCGGGACCCGGCCGGCGAAATATTCACGACGACCGCAATGCCGCAGCAAGCCCCACGCAAACCGGCGCGCCGGGCCTCCCGGGCGGCAAGAACAGCGCCGCGTTTGTGAAGCACCGACCCTCCGGACCGCAATAGCAGGCCCGAGACCAGAGGAGGTAGACTCGCACGGGTCATGCAGCGGGCACTTCTTCTCAGCCGCCGCGACGGGGTCTGATCGGACCGGCTTCCCGTCGCGGGGTTCCGCCGCGCCGGTCGACCCAATTCGGGAAAACCATCTCACCCACGGAGAAATCGCATGTCACCCGCTGACGCCTTCGTATCCGGCACGCGCACCATCACCGCGCCCGCCAAGCCCGCGCCCGCCGACCAGCCCGCGTGGAACAAGCAGAAGAACTCGTCCCTGCCCGTCTTCCGGTACCGGCCCTTCGCCGAAGAAGTCGAACCGGTGGCCCTGCCGGACCGCACCTGGCCGGACAAGGTGATCGACCGAGCGCCCGCCTGGTGCGCCGTCGACCTCCGCGATGGGAACCAGGCTCTGATCGACCCGATGAGCCCCGCCCGCAAACGCCGCATGTTCGACCTCCTGGTGCGGATGGGTTACAAGGAGATCGAGGTCGGCTTCCCCTCGGCCAGCCAGACCGATTTCGATTTCGTCCGCGAGATCATCGAGGACGGCGCGATCCCCAACGACGTGAGCATCCAGGTGCTGACCCAGTGCCGGCCCGAACTGATCGAGCGCACCTTCGAGGCATGCTCCGGCGCCACGAATGTGATCGTGCACTTCTACAACTCCACCTCCATCCTGCAGCGGCGGGTGGTGTTCCGGGCGGACCGCGACGCCGTCCAGAAGATCGCGACCGACGCCGCGCGGCTGTGCCTGGAGACCGAGAAGCGTTACCCGGACACGAACTGGCGGTACGAATACAGCCCGGAGTCCTACACCGGCACCGAACTGGAATACGCCAAGCAGGTCTGCGACGCGGTCTCCGAGATCATCGCCCCCACTCCGGAGAAGCCGCTGATCCTCAATCTGCCGGCCACTGTCGAGATGGCGACACCCAATGTGTACGCCGACTCCATCGAATGGATGCATCGCAACCTGGCCCGGCGCGATTCGATCGTGCTGTCGCTGCACCCGCACAACGACCGGGGTACCGCGGTCGCGGCGGCGGAGCTGGGCTACCAGGCCGGTGCCGACCGTATCGAGGGCTGCCTGTTCGGCAACGGTGAGCGCACCGGCAACGTCTGCCTGGTGACCCTGGGTATGAACATGTTCTCGCAGGGCGTGGATCCGCAGATCAACTTCTCCGATATCGACGAGATCCGTCGCACGGTCGAATACTGCAACCAGCTCCCGGTACACGAGCGCCATCCCTACGGCGGCGACCTGGTCTACACCGCGTTCTCCGGTAGCCACCAGGACGCGATCAACAAGGGCCTGGACGCGATGAAGGCGTCCGCCGACGCGGCCGGCGCCGATGTGGACGATATCTCCTGGGAGGTGCCGTACCTGCCGATCGACCCGAAGGATGTGGGCCGCACCTACGAGGCGGTCATCCGGGTCAATTCGCAGTCCGGCAAGGGCGGGGTGGCCTACATCATGAAGACCGATCACGGTCTGGCCCTGCCGCGCCGGCTGCAGATCGAGTTCTCCCAGGCCATCCAGCAGATCACCGACGGCGAAGGCGGTGAGATCACGCCCAAGGAGATGTGGGATGCCTTCGCCGACGAGTACCTGACCCCGATCCGGCCCCTGGAGCGGATGCGGCAGAAGGTCACCGCCGCCGAAACCGACGGCGGTACCGACCGCATCACCGCGGTGGTCAAGGTGGACGGGGTCGAGCAGGAGGTCACCGGTAGCGGGAACGGACCGCTCGCGGCCTTCGTCGACGCCATCGGCGCCGTCGGATATCAGGTGGAGGTGCTCGACTACTCCGAGCACGCCCTGTCCGCCGGTGACGACGCCCAGGCCGCGGCCTATGTGGAATGCGCGATCGGTGACCGGGTTGTCTGGGGCGTCGGTATCGCCACCTCGATCACGACCGCTTCGCTGCGCGCCGTGGTCTCGGCTGTGAACCGGGCCGCCCAGAAGTAGTCGTCACACCCGCGCCACCTCGGCCGCCGTCACTCGTAGCACGCGGGTGACGGCGGCCTCATTCGTGGTAAACCGCCCGGCATGCGAACCTTCCCGCACCTGCTAGCGTTGGGTCCGGACTCCACGCCGCCGAGCTCTCTGCTCGAAAAACCCGAGCAGATGGGGGAACTGTGACTACTGACGAACACGATCCGACTTCCCAGCCCTGGCCCGCGAGTCAACCGGTGGATACCGCCGGTGGTGGCGGCGGATCGGATACCGTGCAGCCCACCGACGCCGAACCGCCCGCCGCGACGCCGATCGAATCCGAGCCGGAGGAGAACATCGCGCAGGCGTCCTCCGATTCCGAGCCCACCGGAGCCGGACCCGAGAGCTCCGTCCCGGTCACCGAAATCGATACCGCCGCCGGGCCCGATACGCCGGGGAGCGCGGAACTCTCCGGTTCCGACGATCCCGGGAGCGCGGTGCCGGAAGGTGGTGTACCGGGCGAATACCGACCGGCCGAGACCGCCGATCCGGAGAGCCCGCCATCGACCGACGAGAACGGATTCGCGCCCCCGGCACCGGCCGAAGGCGGATCCCTCTACGAAAACGCTCCGTTCGATCAATTCGCCCCGCCGGTGCCCGGCGGGGATTTCAGCGCGCCTGCCCCGGAGCAGTTTCCGGCGCCGGGCAGCCCGCAATTCCCGCAACCCGAACCCGATCAGTTCCAGCCGGCGAACATGGGTCCGGGCGGCGAGGTCACGCAGGCGGATCCCGGCCCGTTCCAGGCCCCGAACACCGGATACGGCAGCGGACAGTTCCCGCAACCCGAACCGGGCCAGTTCCAGGCTCCGCAATACGGACCGGGCGGCGGACAATTCCCACAGCCCGACTCCGGCCAGTTCCAAGTCCCGAACACGGGATACGGCAGCGGGCAATTCCCACAACCCGACTCCGGCCAGTTCCAGAATCCGAACACCGGATACGGCAGCGGGCAATTCCCGCAACCGGACCCGGCCCAGTTCCAGCCCGCACCCGGGCCGAACCCGCCCGACCCCTTCGCTGTTCCCGGGCCACACGGCGGCCACTATCCGCCGCCGGACGTCAATCCATATCCGGGGCAGCCGAATCCGGAGCAGGCTCCCTATTCCGCACCCCTTCCCGACGGCAACGGGCAGTTCCCGCAGCCGCCCGGCGGGTATGCCCCGCAACCCGGGCCGGCGCCCGCGCCGGAAGGTGACCAGGGCGGGCCGATCTACAGCTGGGCCCCGCCACCGATGCCGGTCGCACCGCCGCCCGTGCCACAGCAGCAGTTCCAGCAGGCGCCGCCTCCGCCGGTGCACAATCCGCCGACCGGGCAGTTCCAGATTCCGAACTGGGGCGCCGATCCCGGGCGCCCGCCCGCACCGCAGCCACCGCCCCAGCAACAGTTCCAGCAGCCGGGACAACCCGGGCAACAACCGTTCCAGCCGCGCCAGATGCCCGAGCCGGGCCAGCTCGGTAATTCGGTCAACGATCTGAATCTGCTCAAACGTGCGCGCAAGGCACCGCGTGGCGGTTGGCGCCGGGCGGTGCACAAGGTCTCGCGCGGCACGATCAACCCGGGTGAATCGGCCTCCGATGTCGTGCACCGCGATCTGGTGGGTCGGGTGAACGCCCCGGTCCACGGCGATTTCCGGATCGCGATCCTCTCGCTCAAGGGCGGAGTCGGCAAAACCACGACCACGGTGGGCCTCGGCGCCACGTTCGCCTCGTTGCGCGGCGACCGGGTGATCGCGATCGACGCGAACCCCGACCTGGGCACGCTCGCCCACCGGGTACCGCGCCAGACCCGCTCGACCGTGCGCAATCTGCTCGAAGACCAGAACATCACGCGCTACTCCGATGTCCGGGCGCACACCTCGCAGTCGCCGAGCCGACTGGAAGTGCTGGCCAGTGAGCAGGATCCGGCGGTATCGGAGGCGTTCAGCGAGGCCGATTACCGGCGGGCGATCGGGATCCTGCAGTCGTTCTACAACATCATTCTCACCGATTGCGGTACCGGACTGATGCATTCGGCGATGTCGGGTGTGCTCGATATGGCGAGCTCCCTGGTGCTGGTCACCTCACCGGCCATCGACGGCGCGCGCAGTGCCTCGGCCACCCTGGACTGGCTGGACTACCACGGCTATTCGCACCTGGTGCAGCAGACCGTGGTGGTGGTGAACGCCTCGCGGCGTGGGTCCACCTCGGTGAACCTGGACCATCTGCGCCGGTTGTTCCTGGACCGCACGCGAGCGGTGCAGGTCGTCCCCTTCGACGATCATCTCGCCGAGGGTGCCGAGATCGATCTGGAACTGGTGAGCAAACCGACCCGGCAGGCCCTGCTGGAGCTCGCCGCGATGGTCGCCGACGATTTCGCCAGTGTGGACGGATACCCCTACGGCAACCGCTACTGATCGGTCGCGGGCGGTGGTTCGGCGGTGATCTGCCGGGCCGCCGCCGCGAACGAGTCCAATACCGCGGCGATCGCGGGCCGGTTCTCGGCACGCGGCCTGGTGACCAGGTCGTAGAGGCGGGCGGCGCGGACCCCGGACAGCCGTAGTTGCGACAGGGCCGGGTGGGTTACGACATAGCGGGGCATCAACGCCACCCCGTACCCGGCGGCGACCAATGTCTCGATCATCCGGAAATCGTTGAGACGCTGGACGATACGTGGTTCGACACCGGTCACCGTGGCGATCGAGCGCAGTACATCGTCCACCGGAAACCCGCCGCGCACGCTCAGCCACGCCTCTTCGGCCAATTCCGCCGCCGAGACCTCGGCCCGGCCGGCGAGCGGGTGATCGGGGGCGACGAGCACATCGATCGGTTCGCGCATGAGCACCCGGGAGCCGACCCGGGGCCCGGACATCGGGGCGGCGCGCTCGTCGCGGTGGGTGAGGACGATGTCGTAGTCGGCGAGCAGGCGCGGGGTGTCGTGCGGTGGTACGTCCTCGTCGCCCGCGGCGATCTCCACGCCACTGCCGGCCATGGCCGGCAGGACATGCGGTAGCAGTAGCGCGCCGCCCGAGGGGAACACCGCGACCCGTACCTGTCCGTGCGGAGACCCCCGGTAGTGGGCCATCTCTGCCACCGCGCGATCGAGGGCCGCGAGTACCTCGTCGGCCCGGACCACCAGGGCGTGCCCGGCGTCGGTGAGACGGACCCGGCGGCCGCTCGGTTCGAGCAGGGTGACGCCCGCCTCCCTGGTCAGCACTTTGAGCTGCTGTGATACCGCCGACGGTGTCATCGACAGTGCCGTGGCCACCGCACCGATCGTGCCGCGGTCGGCGAATTCGCGCAGGACGCGGAGCCGTTCGACGGAGAGGGAGGAATACGCGCCAACCATTAAGCAATTCTAAAACATTAGTCCATAACAATTCGATTGTGCTCACAGGTTAATACATCCCATGATTATCGGGTGACCTCCCGTGACCGTATGCTCGCCCTGACCGTCATCCTGCTGTGGGGGCTGAACTTCCTGGCTATCCGCGTCGGACTCGACCACCTGCCGCCGTTCTTCTTCGCCGCGCTGCGGTTCGCGGTGATCGCGGTCCCGGTCCTGCTGTTCATCCCGCGCCCCGCGGTGCGGATTCGCTGGATACTGCTGTACGGCACGGGTTTCGGCATGCTGCAGTTCGCTTTCCTGTTCACCGCGATGCGAGTGGGCATGCCGACCGGACTGGCCTCACTGGTACTGCAGTCTTCGGCGCCGTTCACCGTGCTGCTCGGGGCCCTGCTGCTGCGGGAGCGACTACGGCCCGTACAGATCGCCGGACTCACGGTCGCGGTCGCGGGGATGGCGGTGATCGGCTGGAATCAGTTCGCACACGCCGCCCTGTTGCCGGTGCTGCTCACTCTCGCGGGCGGTCTCAGCTGGGCACTGGGCAATATCGGGGCGCGCCGGGCCACTGTGGAATCGCCGGGAATCAATCCGCTGCACCTCACTCTGTGGATCACCGCGGTACCGGTGCTCCCCCTGTTCGCCCTCTCCGTCCTCTGGGAAGGTCCGGCCACCGGCGTCCACGCCCTCGCCGATACGTTCACGGGGGACGGGTGGCCCGCATTGGCGGGTCTGGCCTACATCGTCGTGCTCGGGACCGTGGTGGGATCCGGCCTGTGGACGTACCTGATGAGCCGGTACCCGGCGGGTACCGTCGCGCCGTTATCGCTGCTCGTTCCGGTCGTCGGATTCACCGCCGCCTGGATCTTCCTGGACGAGACACCCGCAACCACGAGCTTGATCGGTGGGGCGGTGGTCATCGCGGGGGCCTTCGCGGCGACGGCGGGCGTCGAGAAGACTTCCGTACCGCGGCCGGACCGGGAGCCGCCGGATCTGCCGGCGAGGGAGACGACCGGCCTGCCGGTGGGCATGGAGATCCGCAACCCGAAGTCGCTGGAGCCCGCAGTCGGATGAGCCGCCGGACCGCCGATCGCGCGGTTGATGCGCCCAGCCGGGCGTATCCCGTTTAGAGTTGGCGCGATCGAGACAGCTACCCCGGGTTAGGCAGCGGAAGACAACATGGCAGAGCATCGGTGGCCCACATCGGGTGCCACAGTGGTTTCAGGTCGACCTGCCGGGGTGGGAGCGTTCACTCGGCGAACCGTGCTGCGCGCCACTGCGGCCGCGGGCATCGGGGCGGCCACCGTGGTAGCACTACCCGGCGGAACCGCCCGGGCCCGGACGAAATCCCGGGTAGCCGTCCTGGGTGGCGGTGTAGCCGGACTCACCGCCGCCCACGAACTCGCCGAGCGCGGCTTCGAGGTCACCGTCTACGAACGCCGGGCGCTCGGCGGCAAGGCTCGCAGCATGCCGGTACCCGGAACCGGGACCGGAGGGCGGCCCGATCTGCCCGGCGAGCACGGTTTCCGCTTCTTTCCCGGCTTCTATCAGCACATTCCCGATACGATGCGGCGGATCCCGTTCGGCGAGAACATGAACGGCGTCTGGGACAATCTGATCGGTGTCCCGGACGCCCGGTTCGCCCGGGCCGACGCAGACGATATCCGCGCGCCACTGGGCTTCGGCCGGGTAAATGCCGCGACGCCGGAGGGTATGCGGGAAAGCCTGGCCGCGGTCATCGCCACCACGCTGAAGATGCCGCCCGCCGAGGGCATTTTCTTCGCCAACCGGCTCCTGGTCTTCAATACCAGCTGCGACGCACGCCGCTTCGGACAGTGGGAGCACACGTCCTGGTCGGATTTCGTCGGCGCGCGCGCCCGCTCGCACGAGTTCCGGGCGCTGGTCTCGCGCACGCTCACCAGCCTGCTGGTGGCCGCGAAGGACGAACTGGCCAGTGTGCGGACGATCGGCTCGATGGGCGAGCAGTTCCTCGGTAACCCGATGCAGATCGGCAACGACGGCGATCTGGACCGGGTACTCAACGGCCCCACGAACGTCGCGTGGATCGATCCGTGGGCCGCGCGCCTGCGTGAATTGGGTGTGCGATTCGAGCTGGGTGCCGAGGTCCGCGGACTGGAGGTCCGGGACCGGCGGATCACCGGCGCCCGGATCGTCAACGGCTCCGGCCTTTCCGAAACGGTGACTGCGGACCATTTCGTCGTGGCCCTGCCCGCCGAACGAGCCCGCGATCTGTGGAACGCCGATATCTTGTCCGCGTGGCCGCAACTGACCGCGATGAGCCGGCTCGTCACCGACTGGATGAGCGGGATCCAGTTCTACCTGCGCCGTCGCCCCGGGCTCGGAGGCGGCCACTCCGCCTATATCGACTCCCCCTGGTCCCTCACCTCCATCGCCCAGGACACCCTGTGGGCGCGCAAACTGCCCGAATACGGAGACGGCACGGTGCTCGAATGCCTGTCGGTCGATATCTCCGACTGGAACACCCCCGGCATCCTGTTCGGCAAAACCGCCAAGGAATGCACACACGAGGAGATCGCCAAGGAGACCTGGGCACAGATCCTCGCCCACCTCAACGACCGTGACGAAATACTGCGCGACGCCGACCTGCACTCCTGGTTCCTCGACCCCGGGATCAGCTGGAACGCCGATCGCGGCGAGAACGCCAACGCCGACCCGCTACTGATCAACACCGCGGGCTCGTGGGACCTGCGCCCGGAGGCGCACGGCGGGGTCGAGAACCTCTATCTGGCAGGCGATTACGTGCGCACGAATATCGACCTGGCCACTATGGAGGGCGCCAACGAAGCCGCCCGGACCGCGGTCAACGCACTGCTCGAGGTCACCGGATCGGATGCACCCCGCTGCCGCACCTACACACTCTGGCGTGCCCCGGAACTCGAGCCCCTGCGCCTCGCCGACGCCGACGCGTATGCGGCCGGGCGGCCGAACGCTTTCGATATACAGTTCTGAATCCCTGCCGACGGCGACGAGCACCACGGTGCAGAACACCCGAAAGACCGCGCGGAACGATTCTCGACGGGGCCGCAGACCCTGGCCGGGGGACAAGCGCGCAGACCCTGCGTGAACGCCGGCACCCTGCTCGGAGCTGTGGCGTGCACCCTGACAGCGGTAAGGCGAACACCACCCGGACCTGCCCCCGGCACCGGCACATTGTCACCGAGTTGTGAACTGCCCCGCGCCGCGCGAGAACGGGCGGAACGGGTCATTAGACTGCGCGGCGTGGCAGAGATATCGGTGCGGGGGCGACTGGCCCTCGGGGTGGCGGGCGCGGCGGCGTGGGCCTCCCGCAAGGCGGGCCGTGGCAACGGATCGATGATCGGCGGGCTGCTCGCGCTGAAAGTCGACCCGCAGATCATGAAGCAGCTGGGTCGCGGCCGGCGCACCGTGCTGATCACCGGCACCAACGGCAAATCGACCACCACCCGGATGACCACCGCCGCGCTGAGCACGCTGGGCGAGGTCGCGACCCAGGCCGACGGTGCCAATATGGACGCCGGGATCGTCTCGGCGCTCAATGTGCACCGGGACGCGCCGCTGGCCGCGATCGAGGTGGACGAACTGCATCTGCCGCATATCACCGATGCGCTGAAACCCGAGGCGGTCGTGCTGCTGAACCTCAGCCGCGATCAACTGGACCGGGTCGGTGAGATCAATATGATCGAACGCCGGCTGCGCTCGGGTCTGGCGCGGCATCCGGACACCGTCGTCATCGCCAACTGCGACGACGTACTGGTCACCTCCATCGCCTACGACCATCCGAACGTGGTGTGGGTCGCCGCCGGCAGCGGCTGGGCGATGGACGCCACCAGCTGCCCGCGCAGCGGAGAGCCGATCCTGTGGGAGGGCCCGCACTGGTACAGCACCGGTGCCGATTTCTCCCGGCCGCAACCGGATTGGTGGCTCGACGGCGATAAACTCTGCGGTCCCGACGGAGTCCGGTTGCCGCTACGGCTGGCCCTGCCCGGCCGGGCGAACCGGGGCAACGCCGCGCAGGCGGTGGCCGCCGCGGTGGCGATGGGCGCCGATACCGAGCAGGCCTGCGCCGCCACCGGAACCGTGCGGGAGATCGCGGGCCGCTACCGCACCGTCCAGGTCGGCGAACACGCCGCCCGGCTGCTGCTGGCCAAGAACCCGGCCGGCTGGCAGGAGGCCCTGTCGATGATCGACCACAGCGCGTCCGGGCTGGTGATCGCGGTGAACGGGCAGGTGCCCGACGGCGAGGACCTGTCCTGGCTGTGGGATGTGCGGTTCGAGCATTTCGAGGATGTCCACGTTGTCGCCGCCGGGGAGCGCGCCACCGATCTCGCGGTGCGGCTCACCTACGCCGGGGTCGCGCACACCACCGTCGCGGACCCTGTACGCGCCATCGCCTCCTGCCCGGCGGGCCCGGTCGAGGTACTCGCCAACTACACCGCCTTCCGCGATCTCAACCGTGACCTCCAGGAGCGGACCCGATGAGTGATTCGACAGTCCGGATCGGGCTGGTGCTACCCGATGTGATGGGCACCTACGGTGACGGCGGTAACGCGCTGGTGCTGCGGCAGCGGTTGCGGTTGCGCGATATCGACGCCGAGATCGTGGAGATCACCCTGCCCGATCCCGTCCCCGACTCGCTGGACATCTACGCCCTCGGCGGCGCGGAGGATTCGGCCCAGCGCCTGGCCACCCGCCACCTGCTGCGCTTCCCGGGCCTGCAGACCGCGGCCGGGCGCGGCGCTCCGGTGCTGGCGATCTGCGCGGCGATCCAGGTCCTGGGCCGGTGGTACGAGACCTCGAGCGGCGAACGAGTGGAAGGAGTCGGCCTGCTGGACGCCACCACCTCCCCGCAGCAGACCCGCGCGATCGGCGAGGTGACGACGAACCCGCTGCTCCAAGGACTGTCCGCACCGCTCACCGGATTCGAGAACCATCGCGGCGGCACCACGCTGGGACCGGACGCCACCGGGCTGGCGCGGGTGACCCGCGGGGTCGGTAACGGTGTCGGCGACGGCCTGGAAGGTGTGGTGCAGGGTTCGGTCCTGGGCACCTATATGCACGGCCCCGCGCTGGCCCGCAACCCCGAGCTCGCCGATTACCTGCTGTGTCGCGCACTCGGTGTGGACTCGTTGCCGCCCCTGGAGCTCCCCGAGGTCGACCAGCTCCGCCGCGAACGCCTCCGCGCCTGAGGTGAGTTGCCGGCGCCGCCTGCGGCGCCACGGGTCGAGTCCCCTCAGTGTCGATGGTCGACCCCGACCGCTCGAGGGCCCGAGGCGGCGGCGCATAAACTTCCTGGATGAGTTACGACCATGTGCTACTGCCGTCCGGTGTCGCCTTCACCCCCGCGGAGGTCGACGCGTATCTCACGACTCAGCAGGGACAGCCCGAATCGGCCGTGGTCGCGGAGCTGGCGGCGGAGCTCAACGCGCGCAACGCCGAACTGCCCGAATCCGACAGTTTCCTCAGCGTGTCACCGCTGGGCGGGGCGCCGACCGGATCGGCGCTACAGGTGCCCAGCCCCTACGACGCCATCGGCTTCGTACGCGAGCTGCTCTTCGAGCTGGCCACGCCGCGGGAGTACGCGGTGTACGACCCGCAGCTCACCTGGTTGATCGACCCCGCCGGACATATCCCGGTCACCGTCACGCACGGCGGGGCGGGCGAATTCCCTTATCTGACAGAGCGACTCGCCGCCGATTGGGTGCGCGAACTCGCGGACCCGAACCCGTATCTGATCGTGGAGCGGGAACTGGAGGTCTATATCCAGACCTACCGGGAGTCCGAACAGGAC
This sequence comes from Nocardia jinanensis, assembly GCF_014645735.1. Taxonomy (GTDB): domain Bacteria; phylum Actinomycetota; class Actinomycetes; order Mycobacteriales; family Mycobacteriaceae; genus Nocardia; species Nocardia jinanensis. The sequence continues at coordinate 104,977 of NZ_BMMH01000015.1, forward strand.
TACACCGTGGAATACCGCGACGGCGGGTCCGATCGCCATTTCACCGCTCTGGTCACCGGTCCTGACGCCGTCGCCGGACTTATCTGGGATTGGGCCCGCGAGGATCGCGCCCGGCTCGACAGCGTGCCCTGGAAGCGGCTGGAGTTGTGACCGCCGCCGCGGGTCCGGTGGTTACAGTGTGCGCCGGCCGGAGAACGCCCGGCCCAGCGTCAGCTCGTCGGCGAACTCCAGATCACCGCCCATGGGTAGACCGGACGCTAGGCGGGTGACGGTGAGTCCGGGAAAATCACGCAGCATTCGCACCAGGTAGGTCGCGGTCGCCTCGCCCTCGGTGTTCGGATCGGTCGCGATGATCACCTCGGTGACGTCCACCCCGTCGTCCTGGCTCCCGATGCGGGTCAGCAGTTCCCGGATGCGCAACTGTTCCGGGCCCACCCCGCTCAACGGGTCGAGAGCGCCGCCCAGCACGTGATAGCGCCCCCGGAACTCCCGGGTCCGCTCGATGGCCGGAACGTCCTTGGGTTCCTCGACCACGCAGATCATGCTGCGATCACGGCGCGGATCCGCGCAGATCCGGCACAGATCGCCGTCGGCGACCGTGCCGCACTGTGCGCAGAACCGCACACCCTCGCGGATCTTCTGCAGTACCGCCTGGAGCCGGTCGAGCTCCGGCGGTTCCACTCCGAGCAGGTGGAACGCGATCCGCTGGGCGCTCTTCGGACCGACGCCCGGTAGTTTCCCCAGTTCGTCGATGAGATCCTGAACCGGACCCTCGTACACCGCGATTCCCCGGCGCGATCAGAAGCCGGGCAGACCCGGTGCGCCGCCGGCCAGTGGTCCCAGCCGCTCGGCCGCCAGTTGCTGGGCGTTGGTCATGGCGTCGTTGACCGCTCCGATCACCAGGTCCTGCAGAGTTTCCACATCCTCGGGATCGACTGCCTTCGGATCGATCGTCAGCGCCAGCACCTCACCGGTCGCCTTGATCGTCACCCGGACCAGACCGTTTCCGGCCTGACCGTCCACCTCTGCCGCGGCGATCTCGGCCTGCGCCGCCATCACCTGCTCCTGCATCTGCTGGGCCTGCTGGAGCAACTGCTGCATATCGAACTGACCATCGGGCTGCACGGGATTCCTCTCTACGGACGGGTCACAATTCAGCCTAGACCGCCTCGGTCGCCGATTCCGCCGCACCCATGTCCGCCTAGTATCGGATTCGCCGGTGCGCTCGTACCGAGCCGAAAATCTTTAGTGTTACTGGAGTTCGACTTGTCCAAGGGATATTTGCTGGGTGCCCTCATGATGGTGTCCGGCGTGTTCCGCGCGGCCGCAGCCGTTGCCGATCCCGAGGTGGCCGCCGACCACGGCAACGGATGCGTCATCGATCCCGCCACACCGGCGGTGACCATCGACTCGTTGCGCTGGAATTGCACCGACGACCAGCACGTCCAGATCTATCATGCGGCCCGGGCGGGTGCGGTGCCGTCCGGGGTGAAGAACGGCTGGGTGACCTCGACCACGCCCATCGAACCCCTCACACCCCCGTTCTGGCTCGGGAAAACCTTCGACACCGGCCCCGACGGCGGACGGTTGACGAACCGGGTCACCGGCGCGGATATCGAGGGCTGGCCGGCGAAGGTATACCTGGCGCCCTCGCGCGTGGACGGCGAACAATCCTGGGTGCTGGACTACACCCCCGCGATCACCCCGCAGGTCTACGACGAGATCCGGGAGGTCGTGCCCGGAGTGTGGCTCGGCTACTCCTGGTGGCGCGGCGACCGCCAGGACCCGGTGCTGCTGTCGTTCGTCCTGGCGTGAGGAAGTTGTCGGTACGTGCACTGATGATGCGGGAAATCCCGGCTCATCTCGAGAACAGGAGACACAATGGGACTCACCATCGCCTGCACCACCTACGACTGCGACAACGCCGCCGAACTGGCGAGCTTCTACGCACAACTGCTCGATCACCCGGTAGACCCCGAAGCCTCCGAGTTCTTCGCCACCGTCGGCCGTGAATCGGGGATGACCCCGCCGCTGATGTTCGTCAAGGTGCCCGAACGGACACCGGGCAAGAACTCGATCCACCTGGATCTGCTGGCGACCGACCTGCCCGCCGAGATCGAACGAGCCCTCGCCCTGGGCGCCCGGCATATCGGCGACTTCGGCGAGGTCGGGATCAAATGGACCACCCTCGCCGACCCGGAGGGGAACCTGTTCGATATCGCGACTCTCCCCTGACCGTTCCCGGCCGCCACAACGCCGGACCCCGGCACCCGTACCGGGCGGTCACCGGCGCGGATCGTCCCTCCGCTCCCGGCGACCGTCCGATCCGGTCGAGCTCGGCCTGATCAGGCCAGTTCGCGCTTCAGGTTCTCCAGCACCTCGGCCTGGATCTTGCGCAGGCCGAGGGGCGCGAAAATGCCCTCGAAGATGCCCTTGACACCGCCGGCGCCCTGCCAGGTGGTCTCCAGGGTGATCGTCGAACCGGAACCGGCCGGGGCGACCGTCCAGGTGTTGACGAGCGAGGAATTGGCGTCCTTCTCGGTGACGACGTGGTCGGCGACCGAAACCTGGGCGCGGATGTTGCGCACCCGGCTCTCGGTAGCCTGCAGGGTCCATTCGGCGACGGTGCCGTCCCCCTGCCCGCCCTCGACGACCTTGTAGTCGCGGTAGTGCGCCGACAGAATCTTCGGGCGCACCTCCGTGTAATCGGTGACCGCCGCCAGCGCGCGCTGTGGGTCTGCGGCGACCTCGGTCGAACTGCCGGCTTTGACCTGTCCCACGGTGAACTCCTTGTTTATTTGCGTCGCCTTCGGCGCCGCGGGGTCGGGGCCCTGTTAACCCCGGTTCTTCACTCCGCCGCTCGGTCGCTGCGCTCCTTCGCTCTGTCGCTCCAGAACCGGGGCGAGCCGCGACCATCAACGCCGAACGCCCACGGTAGTCGGTGGGATCGCCATCGGTCGAGAAAGCCCACCTGCCACAGCGAAAGGGTCGACCAACCACCTTTGCGGGTGCGCCGATCCCCAACCTCTACAAGCGATCCGCGCCCACTTTCCCATCGGGCAAGGCCCCTGGACATCCTCGCGTCCCGGCGCCCTCCTCCCTCACATACGGATGCGAATAAATACCGACAATTCCGGAATAGCGGTCAATCCGCATGAACCGATAATCGAACACGGTGCAACGGATATGTGACATTTCGCCACCGACGATCCCCCCGCAGTGGCCGCTCGAGACCAAGTAGGACTAGCGTCTAGACGTGGCAATGAGTCTGTTGGGGAAGGCCGGCCACGGTCCGGCCGCATATGAATCCGGGTTCGCCGCATATCGGGCAGGTGTCGATCGCCTGCTCGCGAGCTATCGCGCCATCCCGGCGGGCGCAAACGTGCGGCTGGCCAAGAAGACTTCCAATCTATTTCGCGCGCGAACGAAGAACACAGCACCGGGACTGGACGTCTCGGGGCTCACCCACGTGATCGAGGTCGACCCGGACGCCAAGACGGCCGAGGTCGCGGGGATGACCACCTACGAAGACCTGGTGGCAGCCACCCTGCCGTACGGTCTGGCGCCGCTGGTGGTCCCGCAACTCAAGACCATCACCCTGGGTGGTGCGGTCACCGGGCTCGGTATCGAATCGACCTCGTTCCGCAACGGCCTGCCGCACGAATCGGTCCTGGAGATGGAGGTGCTCACCGGAGCCGGTGAGATCGTCACCATCACCCCGGACGGAGCCGACGCCGAACTCTTCCGCGGTTTCCCGAACTCCTACGGCACACTGGGTTACACCACCCGCTTGAAGATCGAGCTGGAATCGGTTCCGCCGTATGTGGAGCTACGTCATCTGCGGTTCCACGACCTGCGCGAACTCGAGTCCGCATTGGAGCGGGTCGTACTGGAACGCAGCTTCGACGGGGAGCGGGTCGACTACCTGGACGGTGTCGTGTTCAGCGCCGGGGAGAGCTACCTCACCCTGGGCAGGCAGACCGACGAACCGGGCCCGGTGAGCGACTACACCGATATGGACATCTACTACCGGTCCATCCAGCACGACGGCTCGGCGCCGAAACGCGATCGGCTCACCATCCAGGACTATCTCTGGCGGTGGGACACCGACTGGTTCTGGTGCTCGCGCGCGTTCGGGACGCAGAACCCGAAGATCCGGCGCTTCTGGCCGAAACGCTATCGGCGCAGCAGCTTCTACTGGAAGCTCGTCGCGCTCGATCATCGCTACAACATCGGCGACAAACTTGCCGCACGCAGGGGCGATCCGCCGCAGGAGCGCGTGGTGCAGGACATCGAGGTGCCGGTGGAGCGCACTGCGGATTTCGTCGAGTGGTTCCTGCGTGAGATCCCCATCGAACCCCTCTGGCTGTGCCCGCTGCGGCTGCGCGATTCCGCCGCGGCGGACGACGCCCGGCCCTGGACGCTGTATCCGCTGCGCCCGGGCCGCACCTATGTGAATATCGGCTTCTGGTCGGCGGTTCCGAAATCCCCCGGTCAGATGGATGGCGCGGCAAACCGTTCCATCGAGAAAACCGTCACTGAATTCGACGGACACAAATCCCTGTACTCGGATTCTTTTTACGAGCCCGAGGAATTTGCCGCTCTTTATGGCGGTGAAAGTTACAAATCATTGAAAAAACGCTACGACCCCGGCCAGCGCCTGCTGGATCTGTACTCGAAGGCGGTGCAACGCAGATGACGACATTCAAGGATAGATCCGATGCTTTCGCGGACCCGGGCACCCGGCTCAGCATCGCGGAGGTTGTCGAGACCCTGGTCGACGGCAATGTCCCCATAAAGCTGACCGCCTATGACGGCAGCACCACGGGCCCTGTGGACTCCGAGTTCGCACTCGAGATCCGTAATCCGCGCGGGATAAACTATCTCGCCAACGCCCCCGGCGATCTCGGTCTCGCCCGCGCCTACATATCCGGCGATATGGACGCGGCGGGGGTACATCCGGGCGATCCGTACAAGATTCTCGCCGCGATGACCGATCTGAAGTTCAAGCGTCCCTCGGCGCTCTCGCTGGTGGCCATCGCCCGGTCGCTCGGTTGGGAGCGGCTGCGGCCGGTGCCGCCACCGCCACAGGAGACCCTGCCGCGCTGGCGCCGGATCGCGCTGGAGGGGCTGCGGCACTCCAAAGCCCGCGACGCCGAGGTCATCCACCACCACTACGACGTCTCGAATACGTTCTACGAGTACGTCCTCGGTCCGTCGATGACCTACACCTGCGCGTGTTACGGCGACCGGGACTGGACGCTGGAGCAGGCGCAGGAGAACAAGTACCGGCTGGTCTTCGAGAAGCTGCGGCTGAAAGAGGGCGATCGCCTGCTCGATATCGGTTGCGGTTGGGGCGGTATGGTCCGCTATGCCGCCAAGCGGGGGGTCCGGGTCATCGGTGCCACCCTGTCGGCCGAACAGGCCTCCTGGGCGCAGCAGAAGATAGCCGAGGAGGGGCTCGCCGATCTGGCCGAGGTCCGCCATTCCGATTATCGCGACATCACCGAAACCGAGTTCGACGCGGTGTCCTCGATCGGGTTGACCGAACATATCGGGGTCCAGAACTATCCGTACTATTTCCGGTTCATCCAGGGCAAGCTGCGTGAGGGCGGTCTGTTCCTGAACCACTGCATCACCCGGCCGGACAACACCCGGACCACGAAGGCGGGCGATTTCATCGACCGGTACGTGTTCCCCGACGGGGAGCTCATCGGCTCCGGCCGGATCATCAGCGAGATCCAGAACATCGGCCTGGAAGTACTGCACGAGGAGAATCTGCGCGAGCACTACGCGCTGACGCTCACCGAGTGGTGCAAGAACCTGGTGGCCAACTGGGACGCGTGCGTGGCCGAGGCCGGCGAGGGCACGGCCAAGGTGTGGGGCCTGTACATGGCGGGAAGCCGACTCGGTTTCGAACGCAATGTCGTGCAGCTGCACCAGGTACTGGGTGTGAAACTGGGAGCCTCCGGGCAGCCCGGGGTGCCACTGCGGCCCTGGTGGCAGCCCTAGCCACCCGGTCCGATCACCGGGCTCAACTGAGCAGTTCGTCGAGGAAGCGGATCGGGACACGGATCGCACCGAGGGTGCGGACCGTGTCCGTTCCGTCCGGCGTGGTGACCGGCAGGTCGTCACGCACCACGCGCAGGATCTCGCGCACCGCCGGACCCGCGTCCAACAGCGGCCGGGTCCAGCCCAATTCGGCGCAGGTGGAAACCGCCGGCGCCAGCAGCGCGGCCGATTCGCCGACCCAGCCCGCGGCGGCGAGGCATTCGGCGAGCAGCAGCGACATATCGAGCTGGGCTCGGGGCCGCCGCTGTTCACCGGTCCGCCCGTAGAGCGCGCGGGCGTGGCGGGCTGCGCGTTCGTGCTCCTGCCGGTCTCCGACTTCGAGCAGGGCACGGATGATGGTGATCTCACCGGCCTCGAGGTTCAGCACGGTCGGCGCGCGATCCGGGCCGGAACCGCGGTCTCGTCCGGTGAGTTCGGGCAGGCTGCGCGCGGTGCTGTCGGCGGCTTCCGGCCGATCGCCCGGCCCCGGTCGCACGATTCCCAGATGGATCTGCTCGGCCCGGATATGAGCGGCCAGCCGGGTCAGTTGATGATCGGCCGCGATCCGCGATCCCTCGGCCAGCCGGACCGCGGCCGCGGTGAGATCACCGCGCAGAGCCTTCACCCGGGCGCCGGTGACGATGGTGGCGATCAGCGATTCGATCGGGCCGATCCGGGCCACCAGCTGGTAACTCTCGTCGAACAGTGCCTCGGCGGCGGCCAGATCACCACCCCGGTATTCCAGTTCACCGAGCAGCCCGGCCACCGCGCGGACCCCGTGCGAACGCGGCCCGGACCGGGTCTGCGCCGTCTTGTAGGCCTGCCGGTAGGCGCTCAACGCGGCCGGGATATCGAGCTGTTCATAGGCGATGAGTCCACGACCACACCATGCGAAGATCTCCCCCAGCGGTTCCCGTGAACGCTCCTGATACGGCCGCGCCCACTCCAGCATGGCCGCCGCCGCCGGATAGTCGAATTCGCAGATCCGGACATAGGCCTGGATATTGGCCGCGGTCGCCACCGTCCACGCCGGTAACTCGTCGGGGTGTTCGAGCGATTCGGAAACCTGCTCGAAGACGCCGGCGATGCGATCGTGGGAGATCTCGTCGGAGGCGGCGAGTACCGCGGCCTGGCACCGCTGTTGACGGACCTCGCCGTCGTCGTCCGGACTCCGCGACAGTACGTTCGACAGCCGGTTCAGCGCGGACCGCGCGGCGGTGGACTGTTGCAGATTCACGTTCGCGCGAGCCACCGCCATCAGCAGTTTCGAACGCGTTGCGACCTGCTGTACCGGCAGTTTCGAGACCGACCCGAGCAGCGTCGCGACCCGCGACCCGTCGATCAGGTCCATCCCGCCGCTTTCCAGCAGATCGAGCGCGGTCTTGAAATCGGTACCGGCCAGGGAATGATCCACCGATTTGCGCAGCAGTTGATGTTCGGCGTACCAGCGCGCCGCCCGGCGGTGCAGCGCTCTCACCCGACCCGGGCGGGTCCGGTCCAGCCGGGCACGCAGGTATTCGGCGAACAGCGGCTGCATCCGGTACCACTCCGGATCCTCGTCGGTGTGCCGCACGAACAGTTCACGCCGCTCGGCCTGTTCGAGCAGTCGCGGGGCCTCGTCATTCCCGGTTATCGCGGTGGCCAGCGACCCGTTCGCCTGCTCGATCACCGCGAGATCGGAGAGGAAGTCGAGCATCTCCGGTTCCAACGTGTCCAGCACGTTCTCGGCCAGGTACTCGCGGATACCGTGCCCGCCTTCCGACATCCGGTCCAGCAGACCGGTGGGATCCGGGTCGTCGCGCAGTGCGAGGCTGATCAGCTGGATCGCGGCGGGCCAGCCGTCGGTGGCGGCGTACATCCGGTCGATCTGATCGGAATCGAGGGTGAAACCGTTGCGCCGCACCAGGATTTCACCGGTCTCGGCCCGAGTCAGGCGAAGCTGCTCGGAATCGATCTGCACCAGTTCGTCGTTCATTCGCATCCGGCCCATCGGCAGGTCGGAGGGGTCGCGACTGGTCACCACGAACCGCAGGTGGTGGCAGCCGCTGTCCAGTAGCGCCGACAGCACCCGCAGCGCGCCGGGATCGCTGAGCCGATGCCAGTCGTCGATGATCACGACCACCGGTTTCCCGCTGGTATGCAGCTCGTCGATCAGGCTCGATATCGCGAACGTGACCGTATCCGCGGGCCGCTCCTCGAGCATCTGCCCCAGCCCGGCACCGATCTCGGGCCGGACCCGGTTGACGGCCTCGATCAGATGCGCCAGGAACCAGACCTCGTTGTCGTCCCCACTGTCGATACCGATCCAGGCGACGGGAAGGTCCAATCCGGCCAGTTCGTCACGCCATTGCGCGGCCAGCACACTCTTACCGAATCCGGCGGGGGCGTGGATAACGGTGAGCCGGCATCCGACACCGTCGCGCAGGATATCCAGCAACCGTGGCCGCCGCACCGGTTCCCGAGGAGGCGTGGGTGGGCGGAACTTGGTGGCCGGGCTCGGCGGCAATGTCGCCGAGCGTTCCGGCGCGCTACCGGCCGTGCCGAGTCGACCGGCCGCACCGGTGTGCGGATCCGTCCCGCCGCTTCGTCTACGCGCACGGGCGACGCCGAAAGGGCTCGGAATCTGTGCCGCGGCACCGGTGGCACCCCTGTGCCCCGACATCGTGGGCGGTAGCAGCGGCCAGCTCCGGCGCGCGGTCACCGCGGGCGTCCTGTCGTGTACGGGCGGTTCGGCGTCGACGGCCGTGACCTCGGGATCCAGCAGCGCCATTTCGTCCGGAACCTGGTCGTGTGCGAGCTGCACCGCGCGCAGCATCTCGCCGAATTCGTAGGCCGAGGCCGGGCGTTCCTCCGGTTCCTGGGCCATGGCCTGTTCGATAACCGCGGCCACATCGGCCGGAATATCCTGTTCGCGAAGGTCCGGTACCGGTTGGGTCGTGATCCGGAGGAACTGCGCCACCACGCGTTCCCCCGCCTGCCGCTCGAACGCGGCATGGCCGGTGAGCAGGGCGAAAAGGGTCGCGCCCAGACCGTACACATCGGAACGCACCGTCGGTTCGTCGCCTTTGAGGACTTCGGGGGCGGTGAACGCGGGCGAGCCGGTGATCTGGCTGCTCGACGTGCGGAAGCCCCCCGGCATCCGAGCGATCCCGAAATCGGTGAGCTGCGGTTCCCCGTAGGAGCTGAGCAGCACATTGGCCGGTTTCACGTCCCGGTGCAGGATCCGCGTCCGATGCGCGCTCTCGATGGCTCCGGCCAGTTTCACCCCGACGCGCAGCGTATCGGTCCAGCTCAGCGGACCCACCTCATGGATGAGACGTTCCAGCGAACCGTGCGTGGCAAACGGCATCACAATGAACGGCAATCCGCTGGCGGTCACATCGACCTGCAGGATGTCGACGATATTGGGATGTCCCGACAACCGGCCCATCGCGTGTTCCTCGCGTAGAAACCGCTCCCGGCTCTCGGAATCGAGATCGGAGGAGAGCACCTTCACCGCGACCACCCGATCCAGCGCCCGCTGGACACACCGGTACACGATCCCGAAGCCGCCGCGGCCGATCTCGTGCGCTTCGGTCAGACCCAGCGCCGCGAGTTCCCGCGAGATCCGTTCCGTTTCGTCCGGGTCGGGTTCGGCCGGGCTCGCGACACCCCTGGTGGGTTCGGGGGGCGCCGCCGTCTCGGACTTTCCGGCTTCTCCGGCCGCCTCGGCGTCATCGGGAACAGCCGCCTTTTCCGGATCAGCGGCTCCCTTCGGAGCAGCGGCGCCAGGAGAGACGTATGCGTTATCCGATTCGCGGCCACCGGGGCCCGAACGCGTTCGTGGAGTCATCTCACCACCTCGCACTCGTAACGAATCGGCCGCGGAGGCGAATCCCGCCGCCATACCGTTCCGGTCTTCACTTCCAACGTAGCGCGCCCGATACCCCGATGGGTGGTTTCATCCGGCTCGCGTGTCCTGTTCGCAGGTCTCGATTTATATCGCGCCGACCGCGGCAGGGGTTACTCGCGACCATCCCGGCAACGGAACCGCCACCCGACCCACCAGGTCACTTGCGCGCGACGGTGGCAATTATCCCCAGGCATCCACAGGTTTCCGGGTATTCACACGGCCGTCCGGGACCACATGTCGGGTTCGTTCCGTTGCGATAACGCCAGAAGATGCGACCGGCGGCCGGTGTCCTACGCGACTGCACCGAAGTCTGCGGCCGTCTCGCCCCGCTCCACGGCAGCCGGCGCCGGAAAACAGCGCAACCCGTCCCACCGTGTGGTGGGACGGGTTGCGGGCGGTTCTACAGCCGGCCGGTGACGACCGGTTCAGGACCTACTTGCGCAGCGCGACCGGGACCTCGAAGCGCTTGCCGTACTTCTTCGCCAGTTCGTCGGCCCGGGCCACGAAGCCCTCCTGGCCACCGGGGTAACCGACGATGAACTGGTGCACACCACCGGTCCAGGCCGGGAACCCGATACCGAAGATGGAGCCGATATTGGCGTCCGCGGTGGACTCCAGAACACCTTCGTCGAAACACTTCTGGGTTTCGATGGCCTCGGCGAACAGCATGCGGTCGATCAGATCCTGCAGCGGCACGTTGAAACCGGTGGTGGTCTTGAAGTGCTCGCGCAGCTGCGGCCAGATGTTGAGCCGTTTGCCGTTCTCGTCGTACTCGTAGAAACCGGCCTTCTCCAGGCGGCCCGGACGACCCTGCTCGACCATGTAGTCGACCACATCGATGGCCGGGTGCCGTTCGGTACCCATAGCGGCGTCGCCGGCCTTGGCGGCAGCTTCGGTCTCCCGGGCGATCTTCTGCATGAGCTTCATGTTCAGCTCGTCGGTCAGCTGCAGCGGCGGCGCCGGGTAGCCCGCCTGCGAACCGGCCTGCTCGATGGTCGCGGGCTCGATACCCTCGCCCAGCATGGCGATCGCCTCGTTGACGAAGGTGCCGATCACGCGGGAGGTGAAGAAGCCGCGGCTGTCGTTGACGACGATCGGGGTCTTCTTGATGGCGAGGGTGTAGTCGAACACCCGGGCCAGGGCCTCGTCGGAGGTCCGCTCACCCTTGATGATCTCCACCAGCGGCATCTTGTCGACCGGCGAGAAGAAGTGGATACCGATGAAGTCTTCCTGGCGCTTCACACCTTCGGCCAGGCCGGTGATCGGCAGGGTCGAGGTGTTGGAGCCGAGCAGCGCGTCGGGGGTGACGATGTCCTCGATCTCCCGGAACACCTTGTGCTTGAGATCGGTGCTCTCGAAGACCGCTTCGATCACGAAGTCGACACCGGCGAAGTCGGCCGCGTCGGCGGAGGGCTTGATCCGGTCGAGCAGCTCCTTGGACTTCTCCTCGGTGGTCTTGCCCCGGGACAGTGCCTTGGCCTCGATCTTCTCCGAGTAGTTCTTGCCCCGCTCGGCCGCCTCGATGGTGACGTCCTTGAGCACTACCTCGTAGCCTGCCTTGGCCGATACGTAGGCGATACCGGCGCCCATCATGCCCGCGCCGAGCACGCCGACCTTCTTGATCTCCTTCTTCGGCACATCCTTCGGCCGCGAACCGCCGTTGTTGATGGTCTGCAGATCGAAGAAGAAGGCCTGGATCATGTTCTTCGCGACCGGCCCGGTGAGCAGGTGCACGAAGTAGCGGGACTCGATCAGCGACGCGTCATCGATCCCGACCTGCGAGCCCTCGACCGCCGCGGCCATGATGGCGCGCGGGGCGGGCATGTTCGCGCCCTTGATCTGCTTGCGCAGATTGGCCGGGAAGGCCGGGAGGGTCGCGGCGAAGGACGGGCTGGCGGGGGTGCCGCCGGGGATCTTGAAGCCCTTCTTGTCCCACGGCTGCACGCCGCCCTCGGGGTTGGCCTCGATCCACGCCTTGGCGGCGGGGACCAGTTCCTCGATCGAGCCGACCAGCTCGTCGATCAGGCCGATCTCCTTGGCCTTGGCCGGCTTGTTGCGCTGGCCCTGGAGCAATACGCCCATGAGCGCGTTCTGCAGGCCGAGCATGCGCACGGTGCGGATGATGCCGCCGCCGGCGGGCAGCAGGCCCAGAGTGGCCTCGGGCAGGCCGATCTGGGAGCCGCGGACATCGGCCGCGATCCGGTGGTGGGTCGCCAGCGCGATCTCCAGGCCGCCGCCGAGGGCGGCGCCGTTGATGGCGGCCACGACCGGCTTGCCGAGGGTCTCCAGGCGGCGCAGGGCCGACTTGATCTCGCTCAGCTCTTCCATCAGCTCGGGGCCGTTGTCCGGGCCGACCTGCATCATGTTCTTCAGGTCACCGCCGGCGAAGAAGGTTTTCTTCGCGGAGGTCAGCACGACACCGGTGATGTCGTCCTTCTCGGCCTCGAGCCGCTCGACCGTCGCGGTCATCGACTTCTTGTAGAGGTCGTTCATGGTGTTGGCGCCCTGGTTCGGGTCGTCCATCGTCAGTACGACGATGCCGTCCGAATCCTTCTCCCAACCGATCATGTTGGCTTCGCTCACGGTTTTTCTGTCTCCTCGGGATTAAAGGTTCGGTCCGGGCGTCAGACGCGCTCGATGATGGTGGCGACACCCATACCGCCGCCGATGCACAGGGTGACCAGGGCGTACCGGGCGTTGCGACGCTCCAGTTCGTCGACCATGGTGCCGGTGATCATGGCGCCGGTGGCGCCCAGCGGGTGACCCATGGCGATGGCGCCACCGTTGACATTGAGCTTCTCGTCCGGGATCTGCAGATCCTTCTGGAACTTCAGCACCACGGAGGCGAACGCTTCGTTGATCTCGAACAGGTCGATATCGTCGACAGTCAGACCGGCCTTGGCCAGCACCTTGTGCGCGGCCGGGGTGGGGCCGGTGAGCATGATGGTGCTGTCCGCGCCGCTGGTGGCGGTGGCGACGATACGGGCGCGCGGGGTCAGGCCCGAGGCCTTACCGGCCTCTTCGGTGCCGACCAGGACCAGCGCGGCACCGTCGACGATGCCGGAGCTGTTGCCGCCGTGGTGGACGTGCTCGATCTTCTCGACGAAGTGGTACTTCTGCAGCGCCACCGCGTCGAAGCCGCCCATTTCACCGATACCGGCGAAGGACGGGTTCAGCTTGGCCAGATCCTCGACGGTGGTACCGGGCCGCATGTGCTCGTCACGATCCAGCACGGTCAGGCCGTTGATATCCTTGACCGGAACGATCGACTTGGCGAAGTAGCCGCCGCTGGTCGCCTTGGCGGCCAGATCCTGCGAACGCACCGCGTAGGCGTCGACGTCCTCCCGGGTGAAGCCTTCGATGCTGGCGATCAGGTCGGCACTCACACCCTGGGGTACGACGTAGGTGTCGTAGTTGGTGGCCGGGTCGAGCATCCAGGCGCCGCCGTCGGAGCCCATGGGCACGCGGGACATCGATTCCACACCGCCGGCCAGGACCAGGTCCTCGAACCCGGAGCGGACCTTCTGGGCCGCCATGTTCACGGCCTCGAGGCCGGAGGCACAGAAGCGGTTGATCTGCACACCGCCGACCGTCTCCGGCAGTCCGGCGGTCAGCACGGTGGTGCGGGCGATATCCGAACCCTGGTCACCGACGGGGGACACGACGCCGAGGATCAGATCCGAGATCCGGTCCTCATCGAGGTTCGGGAAGCGGTTACGCAGCTCCTGCACCAGCCCGGTGGTCAGATCGATCGGCTTGACCGAGTGCAGCGACCCCTTCTTGTTGCGGCCGCGCGGGGTGCGGATGGCCTCGTAAATGTAGGCCTCTGTGGTCATATCGGAATGTCCCTTCCTAGGAGTACGCCCGCCCGCACCTGGCGGGGCAGACGCGAGTTACCTCGCCGACCGGCCGTTCGACCGACCGTCCGTATTCAGTTGGCAGCGCTGACGGGCCGGTCACCCGCGCGGGCATACGCTGTACAAACCACGGCACAGGCCAGCAAAGGGGTACCGAGCGGCCCGTACTTCACGGCCCACCATAGAACCTCGTCTCGCCGAAGTCCGCAGCCACCCGCCCATAGTACCGCCGGATGCGAACTCCGGTTAACTTAACGTGGTCGAGACGGTGCTTGTCAACCGTTCAACGGGGTGGCGCCCAGCTCACTGGCCAGGAGTCGCAAGGCGACATCGTCCGGGTCGCGACGCTCGCCCGGGGCGACCGGCTGTGTCGACTCCGCGAGCATCTCCCGCTCCTCCTCCGGAGTGGACGGCGGCACGCTGTTCGCTGTGTAACCGTGATCATCCGGATCATCGGGCAGGTCCGGAAAATCCGGGGGCGGAATATCGTCGTACGGGTTCGCCGTGGCCGCGCCGGCGGCCTTGGCCTGGCTCGGTCGCGAGAACCGCGGCGGCCGCCGAGCCGAATCGCCGGCATTCCCCCGCGCACCGGCGCCCGACCGGGTACCGCCGTCCGATCCGCCCGCGCCGCTGTCCTGCGCCGGGGTGGAACCCGTCGCCGACCCCTCGGGGCCATCGCCGCGGCGTATCTCGGTCGGCTCACCCGCGGACCGGCTCGGAGCCGGTCGCTGCGGGCCGCCTCGTCGACCACCGTCGGATTCACCCGACTCGGTGTCACCGGATCGGTGCCCGCCCCGCTCACGTCCGCCCGGACTCCGCGCCACCTGCTGCCCCGTGACCACCCACCGGACCGGGTGCTCCCGGCCGAGTACCGCGGTCACGGCCGAACGGACCGCGGACAGCGGTTGCGGCTGAGAGAGGCGCTGGACGAGCGCGGCATGGTGGGCCAGCACGATCTCACCGTCGTCCACCCCGGCCACCGACGCCCCCGAGGTGAGCATCGCCCCGATCGTCGGCCCGAACTCCCGGACCTTGACCTTGATCTCCGGCCACGCGGCCTCGACCGCCGCCAGCAATTCCGGGTCCGCCGGAGCGGGGCCTGCCTCCGGGCCGGGCGCCGTCGTGGCATCGGAGGCCGCTTCGTGTTCGGCGGGGGACCCACTCACAGGTGGGCGGCCGACCGTTTCCGCACTCGCCGGAACCTCGGCCGGGGGCGATCCCGCGCCGCGCGAAATCTCTTCCGAACCGGACGTGGTCGTCACGGCCACCGCATCCGGCTGCGCGGCCACCGCATCCGGCTGCGGGGTGACCACGTCCGGCCGCGGGGTCGCCGCAGCCCGAGGAGGGCCGACGGGCGCGTCCGTACCCGCGGCTCGAGTGTCCTCGCGGCCTTCGGATATGGGGCGTTGCGGTCCCACCGGACCGCTTTCGACCTCTACGGACGCCGATGGAGCAGCGGCGGATTGCGAGGGGGGAGGTGGAGCCTCCTGGTCGCGGCCGCCCGGACCGGTCACGGGACGCCCCGGACCCGGCTCCGTGGCTTGCGGCTCGCCGGCCGCCGAATAGTCCGGTGCCCGCCCGGTCTTGGACTCCCGCAGAGCGGCCAGGGCTTCGGCACCCCGGCGGCGGGACGGGTCGGACCCGGACGGGCGCGCGGGCGGCGGAGCGGCTTCGACGGGCGGAGCGCCCACCGGCGCGCTACTCGCGGGCGCGGCGGCCGGTGCCGCGACGACCCCGGACGCGACCCGGCGTTCCAGTTGTTCCAGCCGCTGCAGAGTCGCGGCCTCGGATTCGTCCGCGGCGGGCAGCAGCATCCGGGAGCAGACGACCTCGAGCAGCAGCCGCGGCGCGGTGGCCCCGCGCATCTCCCCCAGCCCGGCGTGTAGGAGTTCGGCGTAGCGCGTGAGGGCCGCGGGACCGAGCCGGGCGGCCTGATCACGCATCCGGCCCAGCAGATCGGCGGGCGCGGCTACGAGTCCGCGGTCGGTGGCGTCGGGTACGGCCTGGATCAGAATCAGGTCGCGCAGACGCTCGAGCAGGTCCACCGCGAACCGACGCGGATCGTGGCCGGCTTCTATCACCCGATCGACAGTGCCGAACAGTGCGGCCCCATCGCCGGCCGCCAGCGCGTCGACCGCGTCGTCGATCAGCGCCACATCGGTCACCCCCAGCAGTGCGACGGCGCGCGGATAGGTGACGCCCTCGGCCCCGGCGCCGGCGAGCAACTGGTCCAGCACGCTCAAACTGTCGCGCGGAGACCCACCGCCCGCGCGGATCACCAACGGGTACACCGCTTCTTCCACGGACACCTGTTCCTGCTCGCAGATTCCGCCGAGCAGGCCCCGCATGGTGGCGGGAGGCAGCAGCCGGAACGGGTAGTGGTGGGTACGCGAGCGGATCGTCGGGAGTACTTTGTCCGGTTCGGTGGTGGCGAAGACGAAGATCAGATGGGCCGGGGGTTCCTCGACGATCTTCAGCAGCGCGTTGAATCCGGCCGTGGTGACCATATGCGCCTCGTCGACGATGAACACCCGGTACCGGGATTCGGCGGGCGCGTAGAAGGCCCGGTCACGTAGTTCGCGGGTGTCGTCGACACCACCGTGACTGGCGGCGTCCAATTCGATCACATCGAGATTGCCTCCGCCGCCGGGCGCCAAGGAGGCGCAGGAGGAACAGGTGCCGCAGGGGGTGGAGGTGGGGCCCTGCACGCAGTTCAGCGAACGCGCGAGGATCCGGGCCGACGAGGTCTTTCCGCAACCGCGCGGACCGGAGAAGAGATAGGCATGACTGATCCGGCCGGTGTCGAGCGCGGTACACAGTGGGTCGGTGACATGCTCCTGGCCCACCACGTCAGCGAACGTTGCCGGTCGGTATTTCCGGTACAGAGCCACGGCCAGAGGTTACCGGCGGAGACCGACAGTGCGCACCCGGCGTGGGTCCCGCCTCGCCACGGAGTTCGGTAGGCCCTTCCCTCATCTGTGTTAACAGCGTTACGCTAACGCCACTAACTTACTAGGTCGGGGGCCACTACATGTTGATACGCATCGCGCAGTTCACCACCAGATTTCCGCGCGCCATACTCATCGGGGCACTGGCCGTCGCACTGCTGTGCGGAATTTTCGGTGCCACCGCGGCTTCCGGGCTGAAATCCGGTGGCTTCGTCTCCGAAGACGCCGAATCCATCCGGGCAGCCCAGATGCTCACCGATAATTTCGACGGTGCCGCGCCCAACTACATCCTGCTGGTCGAATCTCCCGACGGGGTCGACGCGGACCAGGTGCGGAGTCGCGCCCTGCAGATCATCGACGTCCTACGAGCCCGGCCGGACACCGCCGGGCTCCAGTCGTACTGGACCGCGCCGTCACCGGCGGTCGCGAGCGCGCTGCGCAGCACCGATGGTGAATCCGGGCTCATCGCGGTCGATTTCGAGGGCGATGAGACCCAGATCCAGGAGGCCGCCGGAGAGCTCAGCGGGCAGGTCACCGGCACCGCAGACGGTGTGACCGTCCGGGCCGGCGGTACCGCCGCGACCTTCCACGAGGTCAACAACCAGATCACCCATGACCTCGCGGTCGCCGAGACCGCGGCGATCCCGCTGACCCTGGTGGTGCTCGTACTGGTCTTCGGCAGTCTGATCGCCGCGTCGTTGCCGCTGATCGTCGGACTGTTCGCGATCGCCGCCACCCTGGCGATCCTGAAACTCTTCACCCTGTTCACCGACGTCTCCATCTACGCGATGAACCTCACCACCGCGCTGGGCCTGGCACTGGCCATCGACTACAGCCTTTTCATCGTCAGCCGGTTCCGGGAGGAACTCGCGGCCGGTCTCGACCCGCGCGCGGCCACCGGTCGTGCCCTGCAGACCGCCGGGCGCACCGTGTTGTTCTCCGCGGTCACCGTGGCGCTGTCACTGTCGGCGATGCTCGTCTTCGACCTGTACTTCCTGCGCTCGTTCGCCTACTCCGGTGTCGCGGTCGTGGTCGCGGCCGCCGTCGCGTCGATCGTGGTGCTGCCCGCCGCGCTGGTTCTACTCGGACACCGGGTCAACGCGCTCGATCTGCGCGCACCGATACTGCGGCTGTTCGGCCGCGAACCCGCGCCGCTGGGCGCCCTGGTACCGGAGCAGACCGGCTGGTACCGGCTGGTCAAGCGGGTCATGCGGGCCGCGGTCCCGGTCGCCGTGGTGATCGTGGCACTGCTGCTGGCGCTGGGCTCACCGTTCCTCTCGGTGAAATTCGGCTATCCCGATGAGCGGGTGCTGCCGAACTCGGCGTCGAGCCGGCAGGTGGGCAACGAGATCCGCGCGGAGTTCCCCCGTGCCGATCCCGGCGGCAACACCGCGATCGTGCTGGACGGCTACCGCGATGGGCGCGGGGTCGGCGAATACGCGGCCCGGCTGTCCGAGGTCGACGGCGTCAACGCCGTACTGTCCAGTTCCGGCGTGTACGTCTCCGGGAACCGGCTCGCGCCCACCCCGCCCGGTATGAGCAACGACACCGGCACCTACCTGACCGTCACCTCGTCACTGGATCCCTTCTCCCCCGCCGGCGGCGACCAGCTGGACGCATTGCGGGCGGTCGACGCACCCGCCCCGCCCGTGTTCGGTGGTTCGGCCGCGGTGAACGAGGATTCGCTCGGCGCATTGGCCGACCGGCTCCCGCTGGCCGGGTTGCTCATCGTATTGTCGACGTTCGTGGTGCTGTTCCTGTTCACCGGCAGCTTGGTCCTTCCGCTGAAAGCCCTACTGCTGAACACTCTTTCGCTGACCGCCGCGTTCGGTGCCATGGTGTGGATCTTCCAGGAGGGCCATCTGGAGGGGCTGCTCGGCTTCACCGCGGTCGGATATCTGGTGCCCACCATGCCGATCCTGATGTTCTGCCTGGCCTTCGGCCTATCCATGGACTACGAGGTGTTCCTGCTGTCCCGTATCCGTGAGGAATGGTTGCGCCGGCGGGCCGGACGCACGGGATCGGAGCACGCGGAGGAGGACAACACCGAGTCCGTCGCCATCGGTGTGGCCCGCACCGGCCGTATCTTCACCGCCGCGGCTGTGCTGATGGCGATCGTGATCGGCGCTCTGACCACCTCGAAGGTGTCGTTCATCCAGCTGATGGGCCTGGGCTTGACCCTGACCGTGCTCGCCGATGCCACCCTCATCCGCGCGCTGCTGGTTCCGGCACTGATGAAACTGCTCGGTCCGCTCAATTGGTGGGCGCCGAAACCACTGGCCCGATTGCACGACCGGATCGGGTTCAGTGAGGAACCGGCGGAAGCGTCGGCACCCACCGCCGAACCACCGGTGCGCGTATGACCGGGCGGCCACGATCTCCGCGCGGATCCGGAGGACGGCTACGCGCGGAGATCATCGCCGCTACCCGGGAACTTCTCGAGCGCACGGGCAGCGTCGGAGCGGTATCGATACGAGCCGTCGCGGGCCTGGTCGGAGTGAGCGCGCCCTCCATCTATCGGCACTTCGCCGACAAGGACGCGTTGATCGAGGCCGCGGTGGCCGAGGTGTTCGAAGCGCTGGACACCGCGATGCAGGCGGCGGTGGATCCGGCGGACCCACCGGCCCTGCGGCTGCACCGGCTCGGCCTCGCCTACGTCCGATTCGCCCTGGACCACCCCGAGCAGTACCGGCTCGCGACCATCCCGACCACCCACCAGGGCGCCGTGGACATGGTCCTGACCAGCGGCGCGTTCCGGTATTTCGCCACGACGGTGGAAGAAGCGATGGCCGACGGGCTGATCGACCGCGCGGATCCGACACCGCTGGTACTCGAATTATGGGCAGCGGCGCACGGTATCGCCTCACTACTGCTGGCGAAACCGTATCTGCCCTGGGGTGATCCGATGACCGTCGCCGAAAGGGTGCTCGACGCGGCATGTTTCGGACATATCCTCGGAGAGCTGATGGGGCCCGACAAGTCCCCGGCCGAGAGGACCCAGTGGGCGATGGACCTCCGCACGCGGATCCGCGAACCGCGATCGTCCGCGAATTGACTCAGCTCACCGCGCCGGCCGCCGCGGTGAAGGTGTTGCACTCCGCGGTCAGATTGTGCTCGACGCCCAGCCCGAACCAGCGTCCGCCGTTCTCCGGAGTGCCGTGATCACGCATATCGCCGTGCTGATCGCCGCGGTGATCGGCATCGGTTCGCGCGTCGGTCAGCTGCTGACCGGTGAGCGCACCGCCGTCGGCCGCGGACACCAGATACATCCCGTCGAAACAGTTGGCCTGCAACTCCACCCGCCGCGACAGTTCGAGCCCCTCGGTGCTGCGTGCGCCCGCGTCGACACGGGCACTGTTGGCGGCGAGCAGGATCCCGGACATGTTCTGGATGTGATGGCCGTACTCATGGGCGAACACCGACAGGTAGACCACCCAGTTGTCCTCGTAGTAGTCGGTCTGCAACTGGCTGATCGGCATATACACGGTCCGGTTCGCCGGGCAGTAGAAAGCGGCGAAATTACTGGTCGAGCCGGTGCACGGTGTAGTGATGCCGTCGGTACTCGCCGATACCAGCACGGTCGGGGGCTCGAACGGCAGACCCGCGTCCTCGAGTACCGGCTGCCAGGCCGACTCCAGGCATCTCCCGGCGCTCTCGAAGAACGCCCGGGCCGTATCCTCCTCGGCCGACCACGGCGAGTACTCGCAATCCGCGGGGATCAGCGTGGCATCGGCATCGGTGAGCAGCGGATTCGTCCCCGTCTGGGCGGGGCCGGTTTCGCCGGTGTCGTAGCTGTGCTCGGGCTGCGGACCGAGCACTCGCAAAGTGTCGGAATTCAGCGCCCCTCGCACCAGTGCGCCGACCAGCACCACGATCACGGCGAGAACCAGCAGCAACGTACTGCCACTGCGACGGCGGGTGCGCGGCCGCGGCGCGTTGGGCAGCCGATAGGGCACCGGCGGCGGCATGGGCGGAGCGACGATCGGCCGATAGCCGGCCATCGGGCCCTGCGGCGGGTAGCCGGGCTGCCGGTACGGATATCCCGGGGCGGCAGGGTATCCGGGGCGAGGTCCCGGATAGGGCGGCCGCGGCGGTCCACCCGGCCGGGGACCGTACTGTGGCCGGCCGCCCGGCGGTATCGGCTGCCTGCCAGGAGGTACCGGTCCGCGTCCGTAAGGTGGTTGTGTCACTCCCCCGGACCCCCTCGCATTCTCCGATCACCAACAGCCGCTGACGCAGGATAGCAAGCTGTCTAAGGTAACGAGTCATGCTCACATTTCGGGGGGGCGCACTCGCGCTGCTGCTCGCACTGACCGGACTTCTCGCCGCTTTCGGGCCGAGCACGCCGACAGCGCGGGCCCAGGAGCCGGCCGGTTCGATCCTGTACCTGGATATGACGCTGAACCGCGAGGGCGTGCTGGAAGTGACCGAGCGCGTGACGGTTCCGCCCGGTGAGCGATTCACCATGACGCTCCCGCTGCGGGTGCAGATCAGCGAGGATTCCGAACGCCGGTTCGCGGTCACCGATATCGAGACCAGCGGACCGGGCAGCGCGACGATCGCCGACGATCTGTTCACCGTCGACGCGGGCCCCGGAGAGACGACCATCGAGTATTCGGTGCGCAATACGGTGAGTGATGCCGAGGGCAGCCAGGTCTTCCGCTGGTTCGGGGTGCTCAACGTCGATCTCGCCGAAATCCACGCCTCGCTGATCAGCCCCAGTTTCGAGATGGGCATCGTGGAATGTCTGCTCGGCCCGATCGGTGCTACCCGGCCCTGCGCACAGGTGCGGATCGAACCGGACGGCGTCATGTACCTGGACCAGACGAATCTGCGCAAAGGCGAATCCGTCGATCTGACCCTGCAGATCCCGCCCGGCACCGTACCGCCGAACGCCGATATCACCGGTCCCGGCGATTCACCCTTCGCGGTGACCGGACCGGTGCTCGTCGCCTTCGGCCTGCTGCTGGCCGCGCTCGCCGCCCTGGCCGCCTACATCTTCTGGGTGCGGCGGCAGTCGGTCCCCGCCGACCCGATGGAACCGCTGGTGCGCAGCGGCGGGCGGACCCAGTTCAGCTCACCGGCCGGTATCCTGCCGGGCGAGGCCGGCGTACTGCTGGACGGCCACGCCGATCCGACCGATATCGCTGCCACGGTGGTGGATCTGGCGGTCCGCAATTATCTGTGGATCGCGCGGACCGGTGAGACACAGTGGCGGATGGTCCGGGTGAATCCGGCCGACGACCAGCTGCGTGCCTATGAACGGACTGTCTACGACGCACTGCTGCCACCCGGCACCGACGAGGTCACGATGGCCGAACTCGGCGTTCCGGGCCGGCTGCCGGCCGAATCGCTGCGGCGGGCCATGGTCGCCGACGCCGTCGAACGCGGCGCCTTCATCGATCCGGTCCGTCGCCGGATCCCGCTGTGGCTGGGCGGCGGACTGGTCGTACTGGGCGCGGTGGTGACCGTCCTCGCCGCGCTACTGGGCGGCCACGCCCTGGTGGGTGTGGCGATCGCGCTGGCCGGTGGCGGATTGCTCACCGCCCAGCGGTTCCTGCCGGTACGCACCGCTTTCGGCCGGACGCTGACCGCGCAGGTCCGCGGTTTGCAGAAGGGTCTGGAGCAGGTGACCAGCCGGCAGATCCCACCCGGTGATCGCGAACTCGTGTTCTCCCGCGGACTGTCCTACATGGTGGTCTGGAGCCGAGCCGACAACTGGGTCCGCACCTTCCGCGATATCGACCCGTCCGCGGACGACGACCCCGGGCTGTACTGGTTCGGTGGTTTCGACGGCGACCGGGACCTACACCGCTTCGCCGTGCACTTCCCGTATTTCATCACCGCGATCGAATCGCTGTTCCCCGCGAAATAACGTGAAAACCCCGTGCGGCGGTTGCCGCACGGGGCACGTCCGGGGCCGTCAGCGCCTCATGCCGTGACCCGCCGCAGCGCGGCGAGCGGGTCGGCGTACAGCGCGCTCAGCGAGGTGACGACAGCAGCGAACTCCTGCACCTTCGAGGCGTACCCGGTGACCCGGATATCCGTGGGCGGGAGCACCGTGGATTCGTTGAAGGCGCGCGCCACATGCGCGAGGCCGGGGCGGTAGGTCGTGAACGCCTGACCACCGAGCACCACCCGGTCGGGGTTGAGCATATCCCGCACCAGGGCCACCGTCCGGCCGAGCACCGTCGCCCGTTCGGCCAGCAATTCGCGGGCCGGTTCGGAGCCGCGCGCCGCCGCCCGGTAGAGATCGGCGATGGTCGAGCTGGCTTTCCCGTTGTGCGCGGGGATGATTCCCCGGCCGACGGCGCGCGCGTGGAGTCCACGGTCACCGACGGTCGCCTCCAAGCAACCGCGCCGGCCGCACGAGCATTCGACATCGGAGCCCGTGGGCAGATGCGCGATGGAACCCGGTCCGTTGCTCGGGGTGTGCACCCGGCCGTCCAGGGTCACCGAGATACCGGCGGTCTCACGGACGTAGAAGTAGAGACTGCTGCCGTGTGCGGCCCGGCCGTGGTCCTCCGCCGTCTCCTGGCTCACGCCGGGCAGTAGCAGTTCCGACGCGGCCATCGCCTCGACGTGCGGGGCGACCGTCACCGGCAGGCCGAGTACCTCGCTGAACACCGCACCCACCGGAGCGGTCTGCCAGCCCAGTTTCGGATGGTCGACGACACCGGTACCGGGATCGACCCGGCCGCCGATGGCGACCCCCACCCATAGCGGATTGCGTCGATACCAGCGCTGCAGGAAGGATTTCGCGCTGTGCGCGACGGTCTTGACCGCGAACTCCTGCCCCGTCTGCGGGGTGGCGATGGTCAGACCGCCGAGGATCCGGCCACGCAGATCCGAGACCACGATCCGGGTGGAGGCCGCGCCGATGTGGACCCCGAGGGTTCCGAACGTATCGTGATCGACCTCGAACGGCACCCGGGGCCGACCGACCGCGCCGGAGGCGGTCAGATCGGCACGCTCACGAAGTAGACCGGCGGTGAGCAGCGATGACACCTGCCGGTTGACGGTGGCGATACTCAGCCCGGTGGCGCGTGCGGTCTTGTCCCGGAACACCGGGCCGGTGGTGGCGGCCCTGAGCACGGCGGCGGCTGGGTTATCCGATAACCGCAGATCAGGGGCTACGACCGGACGGGGAACTCGGGTACGAACTGTGGAAGCTTGCGACGCGGTGCGTTCAGCGGTGCGGACAGCCATATGAATTTCCTCGATGAATATCTCCCGCGGAACGGGATATGCCTACAACTGAAACGAGGCGGTTGGGAGATCCAAATCGCTCAACCGCAGTAGCGGTGGCAACACAACTCACGGGTGAGGGGCAGTCGCAGACCCAGAGCGGCGGTCACGTAGGGGACCTTCCGCGAGTCGGCGCTGCTGGTAGACATAACAAATAAATTAACATCTCCCCGGTCGCAACACCAAGGTTTCCGGGATCTTCGTATCCTGAGTTCGGCCGTTTCCCCTGCTCCGCCCCTATATTTCGGTGATCCACCGTCCGCCTCCCGGCGCTGCACGGTCATTCTCGGACGCCCCTGGGTGTGGTATCGGCCTCGTACCTACTCCGCAGTGAATTCGGAACGGAGCCGAATTGAATTCTCCGCGATGACGCGGGAAATACCGGCGCGGCGACACCGGAGTATTTCCCGTGAACTCCCGGAGAATATTTCCCGTCGTTTTCGGGGGGCCATTCTCCGCGCGAGGACGGAGAATATTCGCGTCCGACTTTCCGGCCGGCACGCCGAGCTCCACTCGCCCACCCTCCGGATCCCCACGCGGCCCGGCCATCGCAGCGCGAAGAACCTGGTCCGCGCCTTTTTCCGCTGCTATGCTCCGAGCACACGGTGGGGAGACCGAAGGGGGAAAAAGGATGCCTGTACCAGATCTGGGGCAATCGGCAGCTGTTCGCCTGTACGAGGCGGCGCGGTCCGGAGAGTTCCATATGTCCGAGGAAGCGGCCCGTGGCCTCGCCGATTCCTGCGATCGGCTCGCGGAGCGGATGCGGCAGGCACGGGAGGGAGCCGCGCCACTCACCGCGGTCCGCGGCTTTCCGGATCTGCCCTCGGGCCATGCACTGACCCGGGGATTCGCGGCGAAAGGGCAGGAGTATCTGGACGCCCTCAGCGCCTTCGAGCAGACCGCGCTGCGGCACAAGGCCGCATATCTGGCAGCCGCTTCACTCTTCCTCGAAGCCGATGCCGCCAATAGCGCGGCCCTCGCCCGGACGGTGGCGGATACCGCATGACATGCGGCAGTATATCGAATTATGCAGGGGTGCAGAAGAATTGAAACCATGCGGTCCGACGCGCCTGACCGGCGCGCCGGATCGAACGATCGAGGGGGCCGATAGTGGCGCAGCAGGGGCAGCCGAGCACGACAGGGGCGGGCACGGATCCCGCCTATGTGCCCGACCGTGAAATATTCGACGCGTACACCCATCAGCAGATCTGGAACCTGGCACATGAGGTCCTGGCGCCGGCGGAACTGAGCCGGCTCGCCGATACCTGGGGTCATACCGCGACCACGGTGGAAACCGCGTTCGACGAATTCGCGCGCGACCTCACCCGGTTCTCCGGCGGCTGGTCGGGACAATCGGCGACCGCCGCGGCGCAGGCGGCGGCCGCGTTCGTCCGGGCCGGTGACGATGCCGTCGGGGTCTGCCGCATCGTGGAACAATTGCTCTCCGCGGATTCCGCCGCCGCCGAATCGGTTCGCGCGGCCATACCACCGCCGCCGGGCCCCTACCTGCCCGATCCCGACCCTGCTGTCGAAGCCGCCGCCGGTGCGCAGCGGCGCACCACGTACAACACGGCCGCGGCGGCGCTGACGGCCGACGCCCAGGACACGATGACCTTCGGCTACAACCCGACTATCCCGGCCAGCGGCGACAGCGTTCCGCGCTTCACCATCCCGGTGGGCGGAGAACGCCCAGCGGGCGCGCCCTCCGCGGGATCGACATCGCCGGATCCCTCCGCTCCGTCCGCGACGAACCCACTCACGGACTCCGACCCACTCCGTACCCCGGTCGGCCGGGGTACCGAAGCACCGCCACCCGCGGGCCCGTCGGCCGGCCCGGTCGACGGAGCACGCGGAGCGGAGGACGGCCCGGACGGGCGGCGCACCGATCAGAGTCCCGGCACATTCGGTGCCGTGCCGGGCGAGGAACACACCGGCCCCCCGGCCGATAAACCACGACCGGACTCCGATCTATCGGCACAGCCCACAACGCCCGAACCTGTTTCCGAAGCGGCAGGCGCCCCCGGGACGAACGGTACCGCCCCCGCCACGGCCACCACTGCTCCCGCGGCAGGGGCCGCCGTGGAACCGCCTGCCGCGGATAGCGCGGCCGTCACCGAGCCGTCGCGAGCACAGCCCGCCACTCCGGCCGCGACGATCGCGGGTCCGGACCCACATACGGTCGCCGCCCGGGCGGCGGTACCGCACCAGCGGCCGCCGGGTGGAGAGGTTCCGGTGGGAACTATCGGCACAGACGCCACCAGCCGACACTCATCCTCGGCCGCCCCCGTCGGCGGCAACCGCGGCCCGATCATCTCGTCCGCGCCCGCGACGACCCAGTCGCCCCTCTCCGCGACAGGTTCCGATCCCGGCCCCTCCCAGCGACCCGGCCATCCCGAGCAGGTCACGCGGTCGGTGCTCCCCCGCGCGACCACCGAAGCGGCCCGCGAATCATTCGGAGCCGCGAGCACCGCACCGGACACAGCGGCGGCAAGTGAAAGATCCGAGCATCCCGGGGCCCGCACCGCGCGGCCGGCCGGCCTACCGCTACCCACCGTCGCGAGACCGTTACCGCCGCGCGCGCCCGATCCCGAACGCACCGGTCCGGACTATCTGCGCGCGCCGAACGAGGACCTGACCACCACCCCACCGGCCACCCCTCCGGTTTTCGGTGAGTACACCGAAGCCGAGAAACCGGACCGACCCGAGCCGGGTGGCGGGAGCCGCTGATGGAATGGGTGTTCACGCCGGACGAGTTCGGTCATATCTGGCAGACCGAGACCGGACTCGACCGGCGTCCCCATCCGATCGACCTCGCCCCGCGCGGTACCGCCTCCACCGAGAGCGCGCGGGCCGCCCTGGAACTGGACCGCCGGTTTCCGCCCAACGGCGATGCCGATCTCACCGGTACGCTGCGCTTTCTCGCTCGCACCGACGTCACTCGGGTGACCGTATTCGGCGACGAGTTCGACGGCGAACACCGCCGCCCCGACCCGATCCTGGCGCTCGCTGTCGCATTCGGTAGCTGGGGCGCGGTTATCCGCGCGCACTCCGGGCAGGTGAGCGTGACAGCCTGCCACGCGCGGAATATCGGAAAATATCTCGCGACCGCGCTGGGGCCGGTCGGGCCCGGAGCCCTCCCCGCTATGCGGGAACCACGCGAAGCCGTACTGTGCCCGGATCCGGGCCCGGGAGACTCGGCCCGAGCGGCCGCCCGGGCCGAACGGTTGCGCGCAGTCCTGCACCGGCCCATCGACGCGCGCGGTTTCTTCACGGTCACCGTCACCCCGGACGATCCGATGTCGCCGCCGCCGGCACATCGCACCTGGCTGGATTTCACCGGCGACGGCCGCTATCTACTGAGCGCGGGTAGCCATCTGTCGCTCACCCCGGTCGGCGAATCAGATCTGGCCGCCGAGCTCATCCGAATGGCCCGGATCCACTGATACCGGACGCACCGGGGAGCGGGTCATTTCTGCTTGGCGGCTGCCTTCATCTGTTTCTTGAACGCCCGCACCTCGAGCAGGGTCTCCCCGTCGACGATATCGGCGGCCGATCGCCGCGACCCCGATTCGGCGTAATCCCCCGCCGCCGCTTCCCATCCCGCCGGCCGCACGCCCAGTTGTTTACCGAGCAGCGCGAGGAATATCCGTGCCTTCTGGTCGCCGTATCCGGGCAGGGCCTTCAATCGCTGTAGAACCTCGTTGCCGTCCGGATCTCCGGCAGTCCAGATCGCGGCCACGTCCCCGTCGTAGTTCTCGATCACAAAGCGAGCCAGATCCTGGATCCGGCGGGCCATGGACCGGCCGTAGCGGTGGATGGCGGGCGGGGTGGCGGCCATCTCCTCGAACTCGGCCTGATCCGCCGCGGCGATCGCGTGAATATCCAGCCCACCCATCCGGTCAGCGAGCTTCTTGGGACCTCGGAAGGCGTGCTCGAGCGGGTACTGCTGGTCCAGGAGCATCCCGATCAGCAGCGCCAGCGAACTCTCCGACAGCAGTTCGTCGGCCTCGGGTTCCTGCGCCAGACACAACTTGGCCATGCCGTGCTCCTCACTCTGGACTACCAGCGATGATCCCACGAGCGGCGAGCCGTTCTCCGCTAGGTGTATTGCCCTGTGAGGTTGGGGACGCGGCTGGCTGGTGGGTGTCCACCGAGTGCAGTGTGGCCGC
>NZ_BMMH01000016.1 GCF_014645735.1 Nocardia jinanensis
GAGCGGTCGCGGTTGTTCGGGTTGGCTCGGTCGAGTTGGGCCGATTATGATCGTTCGTTGATCAGTGCGGGTGGTGGTGTGTTCGACCGCACCGCGAAGGCGATTCCGGTGAGCGCGGAAGTCCGTGCCGCACTGAAACTTTCGGCGTCGGTCACCCGGCTCTCGCCCCCGGAGATGATCCGTGCGATCCTCGAGGCCCCGGTCGATCTGCTGTGGAACGGCGGTATCGGTACCTATATCAAGGCGAGCACCGAAACCAATGCCGATGTCGGCGATAAGTCCAATGATGCTGTCCGGGTAAATGCGGATCGTCTGCGGGTGAGGGTGATCGGTGAGGGCGGTAATCTCGGTGCGACGGCGCTGGGGCGTATCGAGTTCAGTCGTAACGGTGGGAAGATGAACACCGACGCGCTGGATAATTCCGCGGGTGTGGATTGCTCGGATCACGAGGTGAATATCAAGGTTCTGCTCGACGGTGTGGTGTCGGCGGGTGAGTTGGCGGTGGAGGATCGCAATCCGCTGTTGGCCGAAATGACCGACGAGGTCGCCGAATTGGTGCTGCGTGACAATATCTCGCAGAACTTCCGGATCGGCCTGTCGCGTTCGGGGGCCGGGCAGCGCGGTGCGGTGCACCGGCGGCTGCTCACCGAACTGGAGACCCGCCGCGGCGTGGACCGGCACCTGGAGGCGCTGCCCACCGATGCCGAGATGGATCGGCGGATAGCCGTCGGGGCCGGGCTCAGCTCGCCGGAACTGGCCACGATGATCGCCCATGTGAAGCTCGCGCTGAAGTCCGATCTGCTCCACGGGGACCTGCCCGACAGCTCCACCTTCGCGGCGGTGCTGCCGGACTATTTCCCGACTCCGCTGCGGGAGCGTTTCGCCGGTGCCATCACGCGGCATCCGCTGCGGCGCGAGATCGTGGCCACCGTGGTGATCAACGAGATGGTCGATTTCGGCGGCGCGACCTTCGCGTTCCGCTTGTCCGAGGAGATCGGTGCCACCACCGACGACGCGGTCCGCGCGTTCACGGCGGCGGTGGAGATCTTCGGGCTGCGGGAACTGTGGCAGCGCATCCGGACCGAGAAGATGCCGACCTCCGTGCGCGACCAACTCGAACTGGAATCCAACCGTACGCTGGAACGAGCCGCGCGCTGGCTGTTGCTGAACCGGCCGCAGCCGATCGCCATCGGCGCGGATATCTCCCGCTATCGCGAGGGTGTGCGTGCACTGGCGGACCGGGTGCCGGGCTGGTTGCCGAAACCGCTCGCCGAACGGGTCGCGGCGCATGCTACCGAGGCGACCGACCACGGTGCCCCGGCCGACCTCGCCTCCGAGGTCTACCGGCTGATCCATCTCTTCCCGCTGCTGGATGTGCTGGATATCGCCGATATCGCGGAACGGGATTCGCGGGAGATCGCCGAACTCTATTTCGCGCTCAACGCGCATCTGGAGATCACCCGGTTGATCAGTGCGGTCGGTGACCTCGACCACGATCAGCGCTGGGCGGGCCTGGCGCGGCTGGCACTGCGCGACGACCTGTACGAATCGCTGCGATTGCTGACGCTGGATATCGCCACGGCCACCGATCCGGAGGATCCGGTGACCGAGAAGCTGGACTACTGGGAGCAGACCAATCGGTCACGCCTCATCCGGGCGCGGGCCGCGCTCACCGAGATATTCGGGGTGTCCCGGCACGACCTGGCGACTCTCTCGGTGGCCGCACGGCAGGTGCGGAGCCTGGCGGGTAGTTCGGAGTCGGGCATCGTCGCCTGACGGCGAGGTGCACGATCGGCCGTCCGGCGGGAGCCGGGCGGCCGCCGCCGTATGCGGAGCTTGTGGGGCAGTGGCCGGGCATGGGCGGTCGGCGGTCCCTCAGGTGTGATGGCTGCGAGTACCGCAGGATGCGCAGAACCTGGCCGTGGGCAACAGTTCGGCGTCACATTCCCGGCAGCGCGCCGGTTCGGCGGGGGCGAAGCGGTTACCACATTCGACACAGAACTTGGCGCCCGGCGGGTTCACCGCGGCGCAGGCTGTGCAGGCCGGGTTCTCGGATGCCGCGGGGCCCAGTTCGGCCGGCTTCGCCGTGGGCGGGAGCGCCGCCGCGGGCTGTTCCTCCCGCTGCTGCTGATGTTGCTGCCAGGGCGAGCTCGGCGCGGGCGGGAAATGCCCGGCGGCCGGTGGTGCGGACTGCCCGATGGCGTTGATACCCAGTGCCGCGCCCAGGAAGCCGCCCTCGTGGCCGTGTCCGGACGCCAGGCCCTGTCCCGCTCCCAGCGCCATTTCCCCGGCCGCGTACTGCCGGAAATCTCCGGCGAGCCTGATGTAGGTGACGTCTTTGGCGAGTCGTTTGAGCCGGTCGGCGTCCTCGGGGGCCAGGGTGATGTCGAAATTGCCGAGCCGGGGTATCCGTAGTCCGTATTCGTAGAGCGCGGTGTTGGTCTGTCGTACCACCGCCTGCTCGATGACGGGCAGTAGACCGGACAAGCCCAGTACCGGCCATTCACCCTGCGAAACATGCTGTGTCACCGCGACCTTCATCGCTTTGAGCAGTAGGTCGGCGCTCCACGATTCGACCCCGGCCGGATCATGGAGATCCGTACTGCCGGCCAGTGAGGTGATCAGCTGCCCGGCGTCGCGGACGCTCAGCGCGAATTCGCCGAAAACGCGCAGGGTGACTATCTGCTCGCTGATGGGGTCGGCGATATCGGCCAGTCGGCCGCCGAACTTGATACCGGCGAATTCCCGGGTGGAAACGAAGTAGAGCTCGGCGCGGTAGTAGTTGCCGCCGGTGAGCGTATCCATCAGTGCGCCGAGGACGGGTAGTTCGTCCGCGTCGATCCGGTGCCGTCCCGGGCCCAGCGTGCCCAGGACTTGGCCGGATTTCACGAACAACGCCGTCTGGTCGGCATTGACGATGGCACGGGAGTACCGCCGGATGTTCACATCCGGCCACTTGTAGACGAGTTGCTTCTTACCGGTCTCGGGGACGGCGATGAACTCGCGTTCGAACCAGGCCATCTCAGTGCTCCCTACGCAATTGACGTGTCCAGCGTATCGACGTTCAGCGGCTCGATCAATGGCACTTACAGTGCGGCCGACCTCGCGTTTTGCCCAAAGCCGCTGGTTTCCCCTGTGTTACATCCAGCGGCCCCCTATTGATCGTGCCGCTAACTAGCGGTACATTGCTCGCAGACATGATCTGCGCCACTCGAAAGGCAAGACGATGACAACAGTGCAAGAGCCTCGGGGACAGGCGGCGCCGACGGAGAGTCTGCACGCCGAAGATGCGGGCTACCACAAGTCGCTGCGCCCCCGGCAGCTCCAGATGATCGCCATCGGTGGCGCCATCGGAACAGGCCTGTTCCTCGGCGCCGGCAGCCGGCTGCACGACGCCGGACCGGGCCTGTTCCTGGTCTACGGCATCTGCGGCATCTTCGTGTTCTTCATTCTGCGGGCACTCGGCGAACTGGTCCTGCATCGCCCCTCCTCGGGCTCGTTCGTCTCCTACGCTCGTGAGTTCTACGGTGAGAAGCTGGCCTTCGCGGTCGGCTGGATGTACTTCTTCCACTGGTGCATGACCGGCATCGTGGATATCACCGCGATCGCCACGTATGTGCACTTCTGGGGCGCCTTCGAGGTGATACCGCAGTGGACCATCGCGCTCATCGCGCTGGCCCTCGTGGTCTCGATCAATATGATCTCGGTGAAGTGGTTCGGTGAGCTCGAGTTCTGGGCCGCGCTGATCAAGGTCGTCGCGCTGGTGAGCTTCCTGATCATCGGCACCATCTTCCTGGCCGGTCGGTTCGATATCGAGGGTCAGCCCACCGGGCTCAGCATCATCTCCGACAACGGCGGTCTGTTCCCGGCCGGATTCCTGCCGCTGGTCGTGGTGACCACCGGTGTCGTCTTCGCCTATGCCGCGGTCGAGCTCATCGGCACCGCGGCCGGTGAGGCCGAGAACCCCGAGAAGATCATGCCGCGCGCCATCAACTCGGTGATCGCCCGGATCGCGCTGTTCTACGTCGGTTCGCTGGTCCTGCTCGGCCTGCTGCTGCCCTACACCGCCTTCAAGTCCGGTGAGAGCCCGTTCGTCACCTTCTTCTCGAAGATCGGTATCGACGGTGCCGGTTCGGTCATGAACCTGGTGGTACTGACCGCGGCGTTCTCCAGCCTGAACGCCGGCCTGTACTCGACCGGTCGCATCCTGCGCTCGATGTCGATGAACGGCAGCGCGCCCACCATCGCGGGCCGGATGTCCAAGAGCGGTGTGCCCTACGTGGGTATTCTCGCCACCGGTGTGATCGCCCTGGCGGGTGTCGGACTGAACGCGATGGTGCCCGAGAAGGCGTTCGAGATCGTGCTGAACGTCTCGGCGCTGGGCACCATCTTCTCCTGGACCGCGATCGTGCTGTGCCAGCTCCAGCTGTGGAAGTGGGCTCGCGACGGCAAGATCACCCGGCCGAAGTTCCGCCTCCCCGGTACCCCGTACACCAGCTACGCCACCCTGGTGTTCCTGGTCGGCGTGGTGCTGCTGATGCTGTTCAGCGAGGAGATCGAACAGCGGGCCGCGGTGATCGCGATGCTGGTGATCGGTGTTCCGGCGCTGGTCGGCGGTTGGTTCCTGGCTCGCAAGCGGGTCACCGAGCTCACCACGGCACGTGCCGCGGTGGCCGCCGGTTCGGCTCCGGCCGAAGAACCCGGCAGCACCGTTCGTATCCTCGACGAACCCGAGGACAAGCAGTAACGCGACGGCTGCGCCGCGAAATACCCCGGGGAGCAAACCCGGGGTATTTCGCATTCCCAGGGAAGGGAATGTCTGCTCTTCCGTGTCCGTGGAGCGGGATCACAATAGACTCTCTCTGTTCTTCCGCGGGTTTGAGAGGTCGTGCATGCCAGAGCATCCCAGCTCGTCGCAGCCCAGCCCATCCGAGCGTCCGCTCCCGCCGCCCTGGTCGAAGCGGCGGGTCCGCGGCGTGGAAATGCCGCGGCGCGGCGCGCACACCTGGTCGACCCTGCGTACCAACAGCAGTGAGAGTGTGCGTCGGCCCGCCGCGGAATCGGACCTCACCCGCGCTGCCGAAGAATTGCTCGCCGAATCCGGCAGTGCCGAGCCGCGCAGTGCGACCGACGCCGCCTCGGTGCCCAGCGGGTCCGGCGTCTTCGTGCCGGTGACCGTGGGGGCGGTGCCCGCGGTCGTGGCGCCGCCGCAGTCCGACAGCCCGCCCGCCCCACCGGATCTTTCGGATTTCGACCGGGCCATCGCGGCGTTGACCGGCGACGATATCGCCCGGCTCAACAGTCTCGCCGGACCCGACGATGACGACGATGATCTCGAAGAACTCCTGCTCGGCGACGACGAGGACGATATCGACGATCCCGACCCGTTCGCGGGCTTCGAAGACGAGATGCTCTCCGGGCGTAATGCCCGGTCGCGGCCGAGCGTGCGCCGGCTCGGTGCGGGCTTGGTGGCCCTGCCGCGGGTGGACCCGGTGGACCCGGCCACCGCGGTGCTCGCGGATCCGGTAGTGCCCGAGCACAAGCGTTTCTGCTGGAAATGCCAAGCGCCCAACGGCCGGTCCGGTCCGGAGGGCCCCGGCACCGTGGCCGGGGAGTGCACGCGCTGCGGATCGGCCTACAACTATCTGCCCGCCTTGTCCGCGGGCGAGGTCGTGGCGGAACAGTACGTGGTCAAGGGCTGTCTGGCGCACGGCGGCCTGGGCTGGATCTACCTGGCGGTCGATACCAATGTCAGCGACCGCTGGGTGGTCCTCAAGGGGTTGCAGAATCCGCAGGATTTCGAAGCCCATGTGGTGGCGCTGGCCGAACGCCAGTTCCTGTCCGAGATCACCCATCCCGGTGTGGTCAAGATCTACAACTTCGTCAAGCACCGCTCGCACCGCGAAGTGGCCGACGGTTATATCGTCATGGAGTACGTGGGCGGGCGCTCACTGAAGAAGATGCTGGATATGGCGGGCCCGGAACGTATTCCGGTCGCCGAGACCATCGCCTACATGATGGAGGTGCTGCCCGCTCTCGACTATCTGCACTCGTTCGGGCTGGCCTACAACGACCTCAAACCGGACAACATCATGGTCTCCGACGACGAGGTCAAACTCATCGACCTCGGTGCAGTGGCGGCCATGGAGTCCTACGGAAGTATCTACGGCACGCCCGGCTATCAGGCGCCGGAGATCATCGAAACCGGTCCGACGGTGGCCACCGATGTCTACGCGGCCGGTCGCACCCTGGCCGCGCTGATCCTGGACCTGCACAAGGATTCCCACGGCAACTACCGGACCGAGATGCCGACCCCCGACGAGTATCCGTTGCTGCGGCGCTACCCGTGCCTGCACCGACTGCTGGTACGCGCGACGCATACGGATCCGAGCCGCCGCTTTCCGTCCACCTATGCCATGTACTGTCAGTTGGCCGGCGTGTTGCGGGTGGTGCTCGCCGCCGACTCCGGCCGCGAACATCCACAGGCCTCGGTCGAATTCGGCCCATTGCGTGGTGATTTCGGCATCGACACCTTGATCGGCCAGACGGATGGAATGGTCGACGGCGGGCATCGCAGTCTCGGCCTGGACGCCGCCGCGGTCGTGGCCACGCTGCCCGTCCCGCTGATCGATGCCGACGACCCCAGCGTCCAGCTGCTGAGCCCGCTGCTGCACGGCGACGCCCGGCAGACGCTGGATTCGTTGCGCCAGACCTCCGAACGTATCGCCGCCGGCACCATCGACGCACCGGAGACCTTCGAGGTCGAGGGGGCGCTCACCGCTGTGCGCGCCCATCTCGACCTGGGTGAACTGGGTACGGCGCTCGCCCTGCTGGACGCCCTGCGCCCCAGCACCACCACCGATTGGCGCATCGAATGGTTCACCGGTGTCGCCGATCTGCTGGAGGGGCACTACGAGCGCGCGTACCTGCGTTTCGACGAGGTGCACACCATGCTCCCCGGTGAGCTGGTTCCGGCACTGGCCCTGGCCGCTACCGCCGAACTGGTTCTGCAGACAGTGGCCGATCCCGATGATTCCGATCGCTGGCACACCGCCGCCTCGGATTTCTACCGGCTGGTCTGGCAGACCAATCACGGAGTGGTCAGCGCGGCGTTCGGGCTGACCCGGCGATTGGCGGCCGATGGTGAACTATTGCAGGCTGTGCAGGTTCTGGACGAAGTGCCCGTGACCTCCCGCCACCACGGCACCGCCCGTATGACGGGCAGTCTGCTGCTGGTGTCGCGGCCACATCGGGAGATCACCGAGATCGATCTGCGCGAGGCCGCATCCCGATTGGAGCTCGTCGACGAGCCGCGGGCGCTGCAGATGCAGGTAGTGGTGGTCGGTGCGGCGCTGGAATGGTTGAAATCCCGGATGCGCCCGGTCTCGGCCGACGCCACGCTGCTGGGCTATCCGCTCACCGTGGCCGGGCTCAGGGGCGGGCTGGAGTCACGGTTACGGGCGCTGGCCCGGACCGCTCCGGGCCGGCTGCACCGCTATCGGCTGATCGATCTGGCCAACAGCGTGCGCCCGCATACCCGCTGGTGAGGTTACGGGGTGGCCCGGCGGCGCCGGATCACGGCCGGTAGCAGGGGCGCGGACACCAGGACGATCACCAGCAGGAGCAGCCAAAGCCAGCCACCGAACACCAGCGCGAGAATCAGCGTGAAGACCGCCGAGCCGCCGGCCAGCATCGCGAATCCAACTGCGGGATCGGTGGTCTCCGGCGGCGCGGGCGGTGGGGTGGGTGCGGGGAGATCGGTGAACAGGGCCGCGAGTTCCGGGGTGGTCTGTGCGGCAGTCGCGGCGGCGGTGCGCTCCTCGTATTCGGTGAGCGTCAACAGACCCGAGCCGAGATGGTCGGCGAGCTCCCGCAGTGCGCGATCGCGCTGCTCGACGGTGATCCGCGCGCCGGGTAGCTCACTCATCCTCGCAGCATAGGACGGTTTCCGGAGTCCGGGCCGGTCTGGTGTTCGCCACTGTCGGGAAGGCTTCGGCGGCGGTTCATGCCGATTCCCAGACATGGGGAGTAACTACGCTGGCCTCACAGAATTGCGGGCAGAGGAGTTGTGTATGTCCACCGTGATCCAGCCTCGGCGCCCGGCGGCCGAGGCATGGGACTGGCAAATGAACGGGTCCTGCCGCGGCCTCGAATCCACCGTGTTCTTCCATCCCGAAGGAGAGCGGGGCCGGGCTCGTGCCGCCCGGGTGCGGCGCGCCAAACAGATCTGCGATACCTGTCCGGTGCTCGACCGGTGCCGTAGTTACGCGCTGGCGGTCGGGGAGCAGTACGGAGTATGGGGCGGTATGTCCGAGGACGAACGCCGCACACATACCCAACGGGCCGTTACTTCAAGCTCGACGAACTAGCAAATCTCACCCCAACACCGACTGAATCGGACCTTTCGGTCGTGTCCGGCACAAGTCGTCCCGGCGTCTTTGTGGTTTCCTTGTTATATGGCTGCTGGTGTGGAGTACACGATCGATGAACTGGCGCGGGCCGCCGGCACGACCGTGCGCAGCCTGCGGGTTTATCACGAACGGGGGGTCCTGCCCCCGCCGCAGGTCAAGGGGCGGACGGGTTACTACAGTCCAGATCACCTCAATCGGGTGCGCACGATCAGCAGGCTGCTCGATCGCGGAATCAAGCTGAACGGGATCAAGGAACTGCTCAAGGCCTGGGATCGCGGCGACGATCTCGGCGATATCCTCGGTGTCGGGCCGCTGCTCGGCGGTATGGAATCCGATGAACCGTCCGCGGACGAATCGGCAGTGCCCGGCGATGCCATTCCCGCCACCGAGCTGCAGGAACGCTACGCCTCGGTGCCCAACGGGCTGGCCCGGATCGTCGCGGCCGGGCTCTACGAGCCGGTGGACGCCGTCACCTATCGTCCCGCTGACCGGCAGCTCATCCGGATAGCAGAGCAATTGGCCGCCGCCGGTGTTCCCGACGCCGAAGTACTGAGTGAACTCGAACGCATCCGCGCCGACAGCGACCGGATGGCCCGCCGCTTCGTCGACCTGTTCCATCGCACGGCCTGGCAGAAGTACCGGGATTCCGAGCAGGACGCCGCCGACCTGGCCGAATTGACCACACAGCTACAGCTCGCCCGCACTCTGCCCGGGAAGGCCGCCGCGGAGCTGGTGAACAAGTTCGTCGCGCACTACATCGACAGCGACAGCGAACTGGCCGATCTGCCCGCGGAGGCCTGAACGGGTATGCCCGGGTTCCCCGGGTTGGGAACTGCTCGATCGGGGTCGCGCCGTATGACGGTACATTCGACGGCGGCTCTTCCGTCGGCCGGTGAACTTCCGGCGTATGTACCTAGGTAATTTTCATCCCTTCTACGGATGCGCGCGGCCCGAGGCGGGTGCAGAATCTGCTTCTTGGCACCTGACGCGGTAGATGAGGCATGGAATGGGAAGCGTGACACTGTGGATGCAGATATCACTCGACGGGTTCGCGGAGGGACCCGACGAGGCGGTCCACTGGCCGGTCGTCGACGAGGAACTCTGTACCGAATACCTGGATGAACTCCGCCGGGCCGATCTGCTGCTGTACGGGCGGAGAACCTACGAGATCCTGGCGGCCTTCTGGCCCACCGCGGATCTGGCCCCGGTCTCCCCGTTCTATGTCGAATTCGCGCGATTCTGGCGCGCCGCGCCGAAACTCGTCGTGACGCGCACTCTGCGGAATCCGTCCTGGAACACCCGGGTCACCGGGCCGGACCCGATCGAGGAGGTGCGGCAGCGCAAAGCGGCGGGCCAGAACATGGTGCTGTTCGGCGGCGCAGAAACCGCGCGATCCTTCATGGCCCACGACCTGATCGACGAGTTCCGGCTCTTCGTGCACCCGTTACTGCTGGGTGGCGGGGTTCCCCTTTTCCGGTCACCGGTCGACACCAGCGGGTTGCAACTGGTGGATGTGCTGACCTTCGACAGCGCGGTGGTCCAGATGCACTATCGGCAGCAGGACTGTGTGATGTGCTGAGCGTCACAATATCCCCGGCTGTGTGCGCTACGTGAAATGAACGGGTTCGCCGGACGGCCCACCGTGACGTGCACTAATTTACGTTCCTATGGCGGTGATCTACCCGGACGGTGCGGCACCCGCCGCACCCGCGACCGAGTTCTTCGGTCGGATGCGGGAACTGGCGCGCCTGCACGACCTGCTGCGTTCCGGTACCGCGCGCCTGATCACCCTGATCGGGCCGGGCGGTATCGGCAAGACCCGGCTGGCCGCCGAAGCGCTGCGCCGGATAAGCCGCGCCGATCCCGGCCGGCCGGTGTACTGGGCGCGCCTGGCCGAACTCGAACGCGACTGCGCCGATTCGGCCGAGAACGTATTGCGCTCGGTGGTGCGGACCGATATCAGCGATCCCGACGCATTGGATGTCGGGGTGGGACCGCGTGCGGGTGCGCTCGCCGAACACGCGATCCTGGTACTGGACAACTGCGAACACGTGCTCGCGGCGGCGGGCCGGGCGGTCATCGACCTGCTCGCCACCACACCCGGCCTCACCGTTCTCGCCACCAGCCGCGAACCCGTCGGCTGGGCCGACGAATACATACTGGCCGTACCGCCGCTGTCGTCGTTCGAATCGCTACAGCTGTTCCGGCAGCGCGCCGAGCTCACCGGACGCCCCGTTCCCGAGGATCCGGCGCAGCTCGCTGTCGTCCGCCGGATCTGCCGCCGGGTCGAGCACAATCCGCTGTTCATCCGGCTGGCTGCGGCCCGGCTGCGTCATCAACCGCCCGCCATGGTGCTGGCCGAACTCACCGGCGACGCGACCGACCAGCGGATGCAGTGGTCGCAGAGCGCGCGGGCGGGCACCGAGCGGCGGCACCGCGGGGTCTACGACGTGATCGCCTGGTCCTTCGACCTGTGTGCGGCCGACGAACAGTTACTACTGCAACGGATGTCGGTGTTCGCGGCCGGATACGAGACCGACGGGGTGACACCGCAGCGCAACGGGGTCGAACTGCCCGCCGTCGTCGCGGTCTGCGCGGACGATGTACTGCCCGCCGGACAGGTGGTGCCACTGCTGGAGCGGCTGGCCGAGTGCTCGCTGGTCTCGACATTCCGCACCGAGACCAGTGTGCGCTGGTATCTGGTGGAGAGTGTGCGCCTGTTCGCCGGTGACCGGTTGCGCCGCGACCCGGCCGAGGTGAACCGGATGGCCGCCCGGCACCGCCGCTACCACCGCGATCGAGTGGTCGCCGCCCGGTCGCTCTGGTTCGGCCCGCGCGAACAATCGTGGCTCGACTGGGCCCGTACATCCTGGGATGACATCCTGATCGGTATCGAGACCGGTCTCGCCGATCCCGGGGAGGCACTGGTCGGCCTGGAGACGGCCTCGGTGCTGCTGTCGGTCTGGGTTCCGTTCGTCAAAGGTGGGAGCCGGGCGCTGACCAGGCTCACCGCGGAGGCTCTCGACATCACCCGGGCCGAGGGGATCACCGAGCACCATATCCGGGCCACCGCCCTGCTCGGCTGGTACTACCTGTGGCAGGGCGAAGCCGATCGGGCCGCGGCACTGCTCGACGAATGCGTCGCCGGACGGAATCCGGGCTCGTCGTGGCGGGATACTCCGGAGATCGATATCGACCTGCCCGCTTCGGTCGAATGGATCTGGGGCCTGGAACTGATGCTGTTCCGGATGGACGCGCGCGCTGTCACGGTCCTGGAGCGGGCCGGCCACAAGTTCACCGCG
The DNA here is from genome assembly GCF_014645735.1 of Nocardia jinanensis. GTDB lineage: Bacteria > Actinomycetota > Actinomycetes > Mycobacteriales > Mycobacteriaceae > Nocardia > Nocardia jinanensis. The sequence goes on from NZ_BMMH01000016.1 coordinate 11,714, forward strand.
CAAGGCGATCGGGTGGGGGTGGAGCGCGGTCAGATCTTCGCGGCTCTCGCGGCCTCCATGCTGGGTGATCCGGATCGGGCGAACCGGATCACCCGCCGGCATCTGGAACGCTCGGTGGCCTCGGAGTCCTCGTCGGCCGCCCATTGGGCACGGGTCGCACGCACACTGGCGCTGGCGCGTTCCGCCGAACCGGCCGCTGCGCTGGAACCTGCCCATGCGGTGGTGTCCGGAATGAGTTCGGGCCGTGACACCTGGATGACGTCGTGGTCGGTGGCGGTGTGCATGCTCGTGCTGACCCAGGTACTCACGGGGGATCCCGCCGCATTGGGTGCCGCGGCGGCCATCCGTATCCGTGCCACCGAACTGGCCTGGCTGGTCGGGGTTTTCCGGGCCTGCCACCGCTCGCTGGGGATATGTATCGAGCGGGTGCCGATGGTGGTGCTCGGCGTGCGCCGTGCGACGGAGGTCGCGACGGCGGTCATCGGACCGGCGGATTTCGCCGCCGCCGAACAGCGGGGCGAGCAGTTCCGCCCCGGCGGTGACGCGGTACGGGAATACCTGCGCCATCGCTGGCCGGTGCGTCCGGTAGTGGCGGACGCACCGGTGGATCGTGGTGAACCGGCCGATTCACGCTGGGACAATCTCTCGCCGGCCGAACGCGAGGTCGCGGTCCTGGCCGCCGCGGGCTGGCCGAACAGTGCCATCGCCCAGCGGCGTGGTAGTTCGGTGCGGACAGTGGACGCGCAGGTCGCCAGTATCCGGCAGAAGCTCATGATCGGCTCCCGCCGGCAGATCCCGGATCATATTCCGGTCCATCTCACCGGGGCTGTGGATACCGAACGTGCTACCGCCGCCGACCGTCCCCGGAACCGGCGGCGTACGCCGCGCCTGCCCGACAGGCAGTGATCGCGCGGCGCGGGTATCACCGACAGGCGTAGTAGTACGGCTTGTAGGCGCAGATGTCGAGGTAGCCGCCCTGGTCACCGTCGTAGGTGAAACTGCGCTCGGCCGGGATCGCGTGGACCGGCTCGCTGCGGTTGCTGGGATCGCTGGGCAGGTCGTGGGTGTCGCCGTAGCTGCCGTGACCGGGGTGGGAGTCGTCGCGGCTGCTGTGGCCGGGGGCGTCGGCGAGAGCCAGCTGAGGGGCCACGGTGGCGGGGATCGCGGCGAGGGCTCCGGCCAGCACGGTGGCGGCGGCGATTCTCTTCACGAATCCGAAGGTGCGGGTGATGTTCATGGTGTGCTCCGTTCTGTTCCGGCAGATAGAACGTCTACGGTGAGTCAATGTATGTGGGTCCGTAGTTCTATGTGCCGCTGTTTAACGGTACGGTACACGAGTGTTCGAATGCGCGTCCATGCATTTCTCAGCAATGGGAAAGGATCGGCCGGATTCGGCCGAACAGGCTTACAGCCGGGGATCGACGGGTTCGGATTCCAGGGCCAGCACCGCGAATACCGCCTCGTGCACCCGCCACAGCGGCTCACCGCTCACGAACCGCTCCAGGGCCTCGATACCCAGCGCGTATTCCCGCAGTGCCATCGACCGCTTTCGGCCGAGTCCCCGGTTGCGCAGCCGGCGCAGATTGTCCTCGCGGAGGTACTCGGGCCCGTAGATGATCCGGAGGTACTCCGGTCCACGGCACTTGACACCGGGCTGGACCAACCGGCCGCCGGGCGCCTGCGAAGTCACCTGATCACGGCGGGTTTCCGCAGGTAGCGGTTCGTCTGCGTGACCGGGAGCGGCATTGCCGGGCCACCCGTCGCCGGTGCCGGCGAGATCGCCCGCCGCCGTGATATCCGGGTCCCGGGGCCGTGACTTCGGCACGCCGTGTACGAGGGCGTCCACCGGTTTGACCACCATCCCTTCGCCACCGGCCCCGGTGAGCGTCGTCCACCACGCGGTGGCCGCCGCCTCGCTCGACGGATCGGTGAGATCGACGGTCATCCGTCCGGTCGGCGCGAGCAGGGCCGGGTCGGCGGCCACCAGGCGATCGATCAGTTGCAGCTGCCGGTGATGGTCGTGTACCGCGTAGCAGTTCCCCTCGCCGGCGAGCACCCCGAACGGTGCCAGCCGCAGGCCCGTCAGACCCTCGACCGGCCAGCAGTAGCGGCCGTACGCGCGGGTGAACGCGGCGATATCGGTGGCGCGCCCGGCCATCCGGTCCCGCAGGGGACCCACCTCCTGGCCCCGGGTGGCGGCGGCCGCGAGTACCTCCGTCGCGGCGTCCAGGGAGGCGCGCCCCGCGGCGCCGACAGCGGCATACTGATCGCGCAGGAGTTGCTGGGCCTTCGCCGACCAGGGCATGAGTTCGGTGTCCAGTAGCAGCCACCCGGTCCCGAGTTCGTCGAACAGACCGGCCGTTTCGGCGGCCGTACGTACACGGGCCAGCAGCGCCTCGGTGCGGTCCGGATCGTCGAAGAAGGGGCGTCCGGTCCGCGTATAGATCATGCCGGTGCCGTGGTCCACGCCGAACCGCTCCCGGGCGGCGGCGGCCGATCGAGCGACCAGGACGACCGCTCGCGACCCCATATGTTTCTCCTGGCACACCAACCGCGTGACACCTTCGCCGCGGAAGTAGGCGAATGCCTGCGCGGGGTGTTCGAGGTAGCCCGGGAGTTCGGAGGTGGCGCAAGGTGCCATGGTCGGCGGAAGGTAGATCAGCCAGCGCGGATCCACGGCGAACCGGCTCATCACCTCGAGCGCCGCACCCGCGTTCTCCGCGGCGATCCCTACCCGGCCGTGGTGCCGGGTCTCGACCACGCGCCGGCCGATCACGTCGTCCAGGTCCAGGATCGCGGGATCGCGCTGTACCGGCGCGCCGCCCGGTTCCTCCGCCGGTGTGAGCGGCCGGACCGGCTCGTACCAGACCTGTTCTGCCGGAACGGATACCGGCTGCCGTTCCGGATAACGAAGTGCCGAGAGTCGCCCGCCGAAAACCACGCCGGTGTCCAGGCAGAGGGTGTTGTTCACCCACCGCAGGTCGGTGACCGGGGTGTGCCCGTACAACACGATCGCGCGGCCGCGGTAGTCCTCGGCCCAGGGGTAGCGCACCGGCAGACCGTAGGAGTCGGTTTCGCCGGTGGATTCGCCGTACATGGCGAAGGATCGGACCCGCCCGGAGGACCGTCCGTGATATTCCTCCTTCAACCCGGCGTGGGCGACCACCAGTCGCCCTCCGTCGAGTACATAGTGGCTGATCAGGCCGCGGCAGAAGTCGAGGGCCGCGGCGCGGAACCGCGGATCCTCGGCCTCCAGCTGTGCCAGCGATTCGGCGAGTCCATGAGTCGGGTTCACCTTCTTACCGCCGAGCGCGCGCACAAGCTTGTTCTCGTGGTTGCCGGTGACACAGAGGGCGTCACCGGCGCGGACCATACCCATCACCAGGCGCAGCACCCCGGGAGTATCGGGTCCGCGGTCGACCAGATCACCGACGAATACGGCGGTACGGCCCGCCGGGTGCCGGGCGCCGACCGCCCGGCCCGCCGCGTCGCGTTCGAGCCGGTAACCCAGCACGCCGAGCAGAGTCTCGAGTTCGGACCGGCAGCCGTGTACATCGCCGATCACATCGAAGGGTCCGGCGAGGTCCCGCCGATCGGTCCACAGCCGCTCGTCCACGATGCGGGCCCCGGCGATCTCTTCCACGCCGCGCAGCGTGTGCACGCGCCGGAAGCCCTCCCGCTCCAGCCCGCGCAGCCCACGGCGCAGTTCGCGCTGCTGCCGGTGGACCACATGGGCGCCCAGGGCTGCCCGGTCCAGCCGGTTCGAATTGCGTTGCGCGCAGATCGAGTCCGGGACATCCAGCACGATCGCCACCGGCAGTACATCGTGGGCGCGGGCCAGCGCGACGAGTTCCTTCCGCGCGCCGGGCTGCACATTGGTGGCGTCGACGACGGTTCGGAGTCCGCGCCGCAATCGCACGCCGACGATATGGTGCAGCAGCGTGAAGGCCTCGGGTGTCGCGGCCTGATCGTTCTCGTCGTCGCTCACCAGTCCCCGGCAGAAATCGGAGGAGATCACCGAGGTCGGCGGGAAATGAGTGCGGGCGAAGGTGGATTTGCCCGATCCGGTGCAACCGATGAGAACCACCAGGCACAGATCGGGTACGGCGACATCGTTCACCGGGCGGCTCCTTCGGCATCGTCGATGGCCCGGGTGAAGACAGCGAGCTGACAGGGCGGCCCGACCTCGGGGTCGGGGGCGCCGATCGGGGTGAAGCGGGCCAGATAGCCGTAGTGCTCCGCCACCCGTCCGGCCCAGGCGCGGAATTCGTCCCGGGTCCATTCGAACCGGTGATCCGAATGCCGGAACTTCCCGGCGGGCAAACCGTCGTAGCGGACGTTGTATTCGGCATTGGGTGTGGTCACCAGCACTGATAGTGGGGCCGCGGCGCCGAAGACCACATATTCGAACGCGGGTAGCCGCGGCGGATCGATATGCTCGACCACCTCCATCAGTACCGCGGCATCGTACCCACGCAGGGAGGTATCGGTGTAGGTGAGCGACCCCTGGCGCAACGTGATCCGGCGCGTGACCTGTTCGGGCATTCGATCCAGCCGGAGTCTGCGCCGGGCGATCGCCAGTGCGCGTGCGGACACATCGATACCGGTGATTTCCTGGAAGGATCTGTCGCCGAGCAACTCCCGGAGCAGCGCGCCTTCGCCGCAGCCGAGGTCGAGGACCCGGGCGGCTCCCGTCGCGCGGAGTGCGGCCAGGACGGTGGCGCGGCGCTGCGCAGCCAGCGAGGGTGTGGTCCCGGTCGCCGGGGTGGGGTCCGCGTCCGCGGTGACTGTGCCCCGGGCCGTGCGGTCCGGGCGGATGCTGTCGGCATCCGTATCGGCCGCCCCGACGGCCGGGGTGTCCTGCGGCGGCTCGTCCACGGCGCCGAGATCCTCCGGATCCGTATCGTCCAGTTCGGCCAGCCGGGCGAGAGCCGTGCGAATCAGTGACTGACGGCGCGTCAGATAGCGGCGCGTTATCCAGTCCCGTTCGGGGTGACCGGGCAGCCAGGAGCCGGCCGCCCGCAGGAGTTTGTCCACCTCGCCGGCGTCGAGCCAGTAGTGCTTCGCACCGTCCAGAACCGGGAGCAGGACGTAGAGGTGCCCGAGTGCCTCGGCCACCCGCAGCGTCCCCGACAACACCAGCCGCAGATGGGCCGAATCACCCCATTCGGGGAACGCGGGATCCAGCGGCAGCGGGGTGGCATCCACCGTCCAGCCGAGCGGGGCGAAAACGCGTTCGGCCACCTCCGCGCCGCCTCGGCAACCCACCGCGGGTAACTCGAGACGCAACGGCACCGGGGTGCGGGCGAGTTCCGGGTGCTGCGCGCAGTCGCCGCGCAGCGCACTGCGGAACACGGTCCCGATCGCCACCGACAGCAGTGACGACGCTGCGTACGGGCGATCGTTGACGTACTGGCCGAGGGCGAAGGCTTGCGTCTCGCGAGACGTCCCGCGCACGAGCCGTACCGGATCCACCTCCAGCAGCAGTGCCGCGGTACACCGCTCGGCCGCCGCCTCGGGGTAGAGCACATGGGCGGTGCCGAACGACAGACCGAACTCCTGCACGCGATCGGGATTCTTGTGCAGCAGGAACCCGAGATCGGTCGCAGGCGTGGAGGAATCCGCGTCCCGCGTACAAGTGATGGTCAACAGCATGCTGAGATCGTCGTCGAGCGGCAGCAGTGCGGCAAGACAGTTTCGGCGCGCTCTGCGGTCTGCGCCGCCGGCCCGGCTAGCCGGGCCAGCGCCAGTTCGCCACTTCGGGGATGTCCTCGCCGTACTCCCGCGTCCAGGTGCGGGCGCGCAGGCGGGCGTCGACCATTCGCTGGCGCAGACCGGCCCCCTGCTGCCGCAATGCCGGAACCCGGTCGATCACATCCATCACCAGGTGATACCGGTCGAGATCGTTGAGCATGACCATATCGAAGGGGGTCGTGGTGGTGCCGCGCTCCTTGTACCCCCGCACATGTAGACCCGAGTGATTGGTGCGGCGGTAGGTCAGCCGGTGGATCAGCCACGGATAGCCGTGGAAGGCGAAGATCACCGGGGAGTCCCGGGTGAACAGGGTGTCGAATTCGCTGTCCGGTAGCCCGTGCGGATGTTCGTCGGCCGGTAGCAACCGCATCAGATCGACCACATTCACCACTCGCACCCGCAGCCACGGCAGCTCCTCCCGTAGGATCGCCGCGGCGGCAAGGGTTTCCAGAGTCGGCACATCGCCGGCGCAGGCGAGGACCACATCCGGAGTGGTGGCCGGCTCGTCGCGATGGCCGGCCCATTCCCAGATACCGATACCGCGGGCACAGTGCAGGGCGGCCTCGGTGGCCGGAAGCCAATCCGGTTGCGGTTGTTTACCGGCCACCACCACGTTCACGTAGTGGCGCGATCGCAGGCAGTGGTCGTACACCGACAGCAGTGTGTTCGCGTCCGGCGGCAGATACACCCGGACGATCTCGGGCTTCTTGTTCAGCACCACATCGAGGAAACCCGGGTCCTGGTGGGTGAAACCGTTGTGGTCCTGGCGCCACACATGCGAAGACAACAGATAGTTCAGGCTCGCCAGCGGCTGCCGCCACGGTACCGCCGCGCTCGCGTCCAGCCATTTGGCATGCTGATTGAACATGGCGTCCACGATGTGCACGAACGCCTCGTAACAGGTGAACACCCCGTGCCGGCCCGTGAGCAGATATCCCTCCAGCAGGCCCTGGCACATATGCTCGGACAGCACCTCGATCACCCGGCCGTCGCGATCCAGTTTCTCGTCGTGGTCCCCGATCTCGGCCTGCCACTTCCGGCCGGTGACCTCCAGGATGTCCTGTAGCCGGTTGCTGGCCAGCTCGTCCGGAGCGAAGGTCAGGAAGTTATCGGGATTGTTGGCGGTGACCGTGCGCAACCAGCCGCCGAGCACCCTGGTCGCCTCGTGCTCGGTGGCCCCGGGTCCGGGAACGTCCACCGCGAACTCCCGCCAGTCGGGCAGTCGCAGATCCCGTACGAGTGAACCCCCGTCGGCTACCGGGTTCGCGCTCATCCGTCGTCCTCCGGCCGGTACTAGCCGGCACAGTTCGGAGACCGGCGCGCCGGATTCGTCGAACAGTTCCTCGGGCCGGTAGGAACGCAACCACTCCTCGAGTACTGCCCGATGGGCGGCATTCTCGCGGGCGGCCGGTAGGGGCACCTGATGCGCGCGGAAGGTGCCCTCCACCGGCTCACCGTCCACGACCGGTGGTCCGGTCCAGCCCTTCGGCGTGCGCAGCACGATCATCGGCCAATGCGGGCGGGTGGTATCGCTGCCGTCCCGGGCGGCGCGCTGGATCTGGGCGATCCGTTCCAGGCAGGTGTCCATCGCGGCGGCCATATCCTGATGCACCCGGGCAGGCTCGGCACCGGCGACGATCAGCGGCTCGTAACCGTAGCCCCGCAACAGTGAGACCAGTTCGTCCTCGGGAATACGTGCCAGCAGAGTCGGATTCGCGATCTTGTATTCGTTCAGGGCGAGGATCGGTACCACCGCGCCGTCGCGCGCCGGGTTCACGAATTTGTTGCAGTGCCAACTACCCGCCAGCGGGCCGGTCTCGGCTTCACCGTCCCCGACCACGCAGAACACAGTGAGATCCGGGTTGTCCAGCGCGGCACCGAACGCGTGCAACAGCGAATATCCGAGCTCGCCGCCCTCGTGGAACGAGCCCGGCGTCTCCGGGGCGCAGTGGCTGGGAACCCCTCCGGGAAAGGAGAACTGGGCGAACAGCGCGCGCATCCCCTCGCCGTCGCGGGGGATATAGCTGTACAGCTCGGAATAGGTGCCCTCGAGCCATGCGCAGGCATTCGGCCCCGGACCGCCGTGTCCGGGCCCGGCGACGAACACCGCGTTCAGATCGCGCGCCAGGATCGCGCGATTCGCGTGCACCCACACCAGATTCAGACCCGGCACAGTGCCGAAATGCCCGAGCAATCGGGGTTTTATGTGCTCGGGTGCCAGCGGGTCACGGATCAGCGGATTGGCCCTCAGATAAATCTGCCCGACCGCCAGATAATTGGCCGCCCGCCACCACGCGTCGAGGGCTTCGAGCTCCTCGGGATCCAAAGGTCCCGGCGCCGCCGACAGCACATAAGGCCGGGGCGCGACGGATTCACCACCGCGACCGCCCACATTGTCGGCACCGGTGTCCCCGCCTGCACTCGCCAACTGCGTCATACGCGGAACCTCCTGGAGGTCGTGGTCGCGCCGGGCCGCCGCACCCCCCGGGTGCGGATTGTCACCACGATAGCTGGAGGTGTGCCACACTGCCCCCGGTTCGCGGGACGACGTCCGGCGGAACTTCTCTGCTCTCACTCCCGCCATACCCGTACCGCAGAGCGGAAATCTGTGCCCCGGGCCCTGACCCGTGGGTCACCCGGAGAAAGAGCGTCCGAGTCCCGTCCCGCTCGGACATCGAGGGAGGAGCCGACCCCGGTGCGGGGACCCACCATGTGTACCCGGGATCTGTCAGATCGGTACACCCGAAGGGCGCCCCTTCGCGGTGGAGGCCCGCCCGATCCCGGAGCGACCGAGTGAAGGAGCGCAGAGACCGACCGCGTGCGTCCGGGCCCGGCCGTTGATCGGTGGCCATCGACCACTGGCGGAGCCGTGAGCCTACCCGCGCTGATCAAGGCATACGTTCGTACGCACCTTTCGTCTACTCCGGATGGTCCACCTCAGTGGCGGGGCCCGCCCGGGTTCTGGAGCGACCGAGTGAAGGAGCGCAGAGACCGACCGCGTGCGTCCGGGCCCGGCCGTTGATCGGTGGCCATCGACCACTGGCGGAGCCGTGAGCCTACCCGCGCTGATCAAGGCATACGTTCGTACGCACCTTTCGTCTACTCCGGATGGTCCACCTCAATAGGCGGGGCCCGCCCCGGTTCTGGAGCGACGTAGCGAAGGAGCGCAGCGACTGAGCGAAGGAGTGAAGAACCGGGGTTAATAGGGCCCCGCCAGCGGCGCCGAAGGCGCCGCCAATAAACACAGTAGGGTGCGGCCCATGCAGACAATCGGCAGGATCATCGCTGTCACCGCCTTCGCCGCGGCCGCCTGCGGCCTCACCGCGTGCGGGTCCGGTGACACCGGCAGCACCGCGACAACCTCCACAGCGGCCGATTCGTCCGGCGTCCCGGGACAGTCCGCCCCCACCGAGTCGAAGGGCCGCGAATGCACGGCCGACGATATCGATGTGCAGGGGGGCTTCGGTGCGATCCCGCAGATCACCCTCCCCGACGACTGCGACCCACCGAAGCAACTCGTGACCAAGGATCTGGTACCCGGAACGGGCCCCGGCGCCGCTCCCGGCCAGCAACTGACCATGAATTACGCCCTGGTCACCTGGTCGGACGAGACGCAGCTGGACTCCTCGTTCGACCGCGGCGAACCTTTCGAACTCACCCTCGGCGACGGTATGGTCATCCCCGGCTGGGAGCAGGGACTCGAAGGGGTTCAGCAGGGCGGGCGCCGGTTGCTGATCATTCCGCCCGAACTGGGCTACGGCGCCGGTGGTAACGGGGTGAAGCCGAACGAGACGCTGGTCTTCGTCACCGACGCGGTCACCGTACGGAGTTGATTCGCCCGCCGTCGGCGGGGCGAGCGACACCATGAACACCGCTACCGGGCTGCAAGGCCTACGACCCGGTCAACTAACCTGGTCGGGATGCGTATCCCGGGCGCGTGAAACCGCAGGTGCTCGCCGTTCCGGACGGTACGCCGAGGGTGCGTACCCGCGCGCCGTCGCCAGACCACGCGCCATCACCCGGCCACCAGCACGGATATCGTGCGAGCCGGCGAACACGAACCGACGAGAACAAGGAGCATGTCCGTGAAGAGCACCGTCGAGCAGCTGAGCCCGACCCGGGTCCGGATCAATGTCGAGGTGCCCTTCGAGGAGCTGAAGCCGGACTTCGATCGCGCCTACAAGGCCTTGGCCAAGCAGGTGCGCATTCCCGGCTTCCGCCCGGGCAAGGCGCCGGCCAAGCTGCTCGAGGCGCGCCTGGGCCGCGGCGCGGTTTTGGAGCAGGTCGTCAACGACGCCCTGCCCGGCCGCTACAGCGAGGCCGTCACCACCGCCGACGTGAAGGTCATCGGTCAGCCGGAGATCGAGATCACCAAGATCGAGGACGGCCAGGAGCTGGCCTTCACCGCCGAGGTGGACATCCGGCCGGAGATCGTCCTGCCCGAGGACTACAGCACCATCGCCGTCACCGTGGACGCCCTCGAGATCACCGATGCCGATATCGATGAGCAGCTGCAGTCGCTGCGTCAGCGTTTCGGCACCCTGAACGGTGTCGAACGTGCCGTCCAGGAAGGCGATTTCGTCTCCATCGATCTCTCCGCGACCGTCGACGGTGCGGAGGTGCCGGAGGCCGCGACCACCGGTCTGTCGCACGAAGTCGGGTCCGGTCAGCTCATCGAGGGCCTGGACGAGACCCTGATCGGGCTGTCGGCCGGAGAGTCCAAGGAGTTCACCTCCACCCTGGTCGCCGGCGAACACGCCGGCCGGGAAGCCGCCATCACGGTGACACTCGGTTCGGTCAAGGAACGGGAACTGCCCGAGGCCGATGACGAATTCGCCCAGCTCGCCAGTGAATTCGACACCATCGACGAGCTGAAGGACGATCTGCGGTCCCGCGTCGAGCGGGTCAAGAAGGTGCAGCAGGCCGGCGAAATCCGCGACAAGGTGCTCGAGCAGCTGCTCGACAGCGTCGAGGTGCCGCTGCCCGAGGCCGTGGTGAAGGCCGAGATCGATGCGGTGGAGCACGACGCGGTCCACGGTTTCGACCACGACGAGGCCAAGTTCGCCGAGGCGCTGGAGGCGCAGGGCTCGAGCCGCGAGGAGTTCGACGCCGATACCAAGGAGGCCGCCGAGAAGTCGGTGAAGACCCAGCTGCTGCTGGACGCGGTCGCCGAGGCCGAGGGCACCCAGGTCGGCCAGGAGGAGCTCACCGAGCGCATCCTGTTCCAGGCCCAGCGCTACGGGATGGCCCCCGAACAGTTCATCCAGCAGGTGCAGCAGGCCGGCCAGCTCGGCGCCGTTTTCGCCGATGTCCGCCGCGGCAAGGCCCTGGCGGAAGTGGTCGGCCGGGTGACGGTCACCGATTCCGAGGGCAACAAGGTCGACACCGACGAAATGTTCGGCAACACCAAGGAATCCGACGCCACCGACGAGGCGGCCACCGAGGAGTCCACCGCGGACACGGAGTAACCCACTCGAGGATTTGCATGCAGGAAGCCCTGGGACCTGAGGCGGTGTTGGCCATCCGGAGACAGAACACGATCGACAACTGTCACCGGTTCGCGCATGCCGAGGGCCCCGGGGTTTCTTCGTCCCCGCGACTTCGATCCTCGATCGGCCACCCGGCCGCCGTGTGGCCGGTCGTTCAGGTAAGGGCGGTCATTGGGCACCTACAGTGTTCTGCATCCAGCGAGGCCGGTCGAGGCGCACCTTTGCGCACACCTTCCACCTGCTCCGGACGGTCCACCTCAGTGGTCGGGGCCCGCCCCGGTTCTGGAGCGACGAAGCGAAGGAGCGCAGCGACTGAGCGTAGGAGTGAAGAACCGGGGTTAACAGGGCCCCGACCCCGCGCCGCCGGAGGCGGCGCCATCAATATTGCGCTCTGAGCGAATCGGGGTGGTACCGGGAGTTCGGTGCCGCCCTGCTTCGTTAATGTTTGTGACAGCAACGAGCCGGCGAGAGAAGGCAGGTATCCGTGACAATCAACCAAGCCGAGGTCATGACAGCTCCGACCGCTGGGCTCACTCTCAGCGATTCCGTGTACGAGCGCCTGCTGCGTGAGCGCATCATCTTCCTCGGCACCCAGGTCGACGATGACATCGCGAACAAGATTTGTGCGCAGATCCTGTTGCTGTCGGCGGAGGATCCGACCAAAGATATTTCGCTCTACATCAACTCGCCGGGCGGGTCGGTGAACGCGGGTATGGCGATCTACGACACCATGCAGTACGCCGAATGCGATATCGCGACCACCGCGATGGGTCTGGCCGCGTCCATGGGCCAGTTCCTGCTGACCGCGGGCGCGAAGGGAAAGCGTTTCGCGCTGCCGCACACCCGGATCATGATGCACCAGCCGTCGGCCGGTATCGGTGGTTCGGCCGCGGATATCGCGATCATGGCCGAGCAGTTCGCTTACACCAAGCGTGAGCTCAACGAGTTGCAGGCAATGCACACCGGTAAGCCGGTGGAGCAGATCAACGCCGACGCGGATCGCGACCGCTGGTTCACGCCCGATCAGGCGCTGGAATACGGCTTCATCGACCGTGTGATCAGCAATGCGCGCCAGGCGGGCGGCACGGGCAGCAACTAGGGCGTCGTCCGCGAATCCGGGCGGGATCGCCGGCCGGTTTTCGCGAATCCGTCCAGCGGACAGCTCACTCACAGACTTGGAGACGAATATGCCCAATCCGATCGATCCTCGCGGCCTCGGCGGTATCGCCCCGGCGGGCCCGCAGTCGCGCTACATCCTCCCGTCGTTCATCGAGCATTCGAGTTTCGGCGTCAAGGAATCCAACCCGTACAACAAGCTGTTCGAGGAACGCATCATCTTCCTCGGCGTGCAGGTCGACGACGCGTCGGCGAACGACATCATGGCGCAGCTGCTGGTGCTCGAATCGCTGGATCCCGATCGTGACATCACGATGTACATCAATTCGCCGGGTGGTTCTTTCACTTCGCTGATGGCCATCTACGACACCATGCAGTACGTGCGTGCCGATGTCGCGACCGTCTGCCTCGGACAGGCGGCTTCGGCGGCGGCGGTGCTGCTGGCGGCCGGTACTCCGGGTAAGCGCGCCTGCCTGCCGAATGCCCGGGTGCTGATCCATCAGCCGTCGGTCGAGGGCGGTATCCAGGGTCAGGTGTCGGATCTGGAGATCCAGGCGGCCGAGATCGAGCGTATGCGCCGGTTGATGGAGGCCACGCTCGCCCGGCATACGGGCAAGGATGCCGAGGTGATCCGCAAGGATACCGACCGCGACAAGATCCTGACGGCCGAAGAGGCCAAGGAGTACGGGATCATCGATACGGTGTTCGACTACCGCAAGCTCAGCGCCCAGAAGTGAGGCGTGTCCGGGTCCGGCGCGCCGCGTGAGCGGTACGCCGGGCCGGCCGGGGCAGCGGTTCCCGGCCGAGGTGGATTCCATGCGACGCATCCCGACACACCCCGGGTGATCCGATGTCCGAGAAAACGTGCCGCGACGCGGTATCCGCGTGAATCCCCGCACAACCGCGACGAGAAACCTGCCCGAGTTGTCGACCTCCATCGCACACACCGGGTACGGTCAAACCCAGGGACCTTTGTTCCCGGTTGACAGCACCGCCCTTCGATCCGGGTGATCGAGCCGGATTCGCTCCACCGCAGGCGGCGGTCGGCTGGAAGCTGGACGGATGGTTGCACGCGAACAAGGAAGTAGGGACCCACGAGATGGCGCGCATCGGCGACGGCGGCGATCTGCTCAAATGCTCGTTCTGCGGAAAGAGCCAGAAGCAGGTCAAGAAGCTCATTGCGGGACCAGGGGTGTACATCTGCGACGAGTGCATCGATCTGTGCAACGAAATCATCGAGGAGGAGCTGGCCGAGTCCAGCGAGGTCAAACTCGATGAGTTGCCCAAACCCGCGGAGATCCGGGATTTCCTGGAGAACTACGTGATCGGGCAGGATACTGCCAAACGCACGCTCGCGGTCGCGGTGTACAACCACTACAAGCGTATTCAGGCCGGGGACAAGGGTCGTGACGCGCGCGGGGAAAGTGTCGAGTTGGCGAAGTCCAATATTCTGATGCTCGGCCCCACCGGCTGCGGTAAGACCTATCTGGCGCAGACGCTGGCGAAAATGCTGAATGTTCCGTTCGCGATCGCCGATGCCACCGCGCTGACCGAAGCCGGTTATGTCGGTGAGGACGTCGAGAACATTCTCCTCAAACTCATTCAGGCCGCGGATTACGACGTCAAGCGCGCCGAGACCGGGATCATCTACATCGACGAGGTCGACAAGATCGCACGTAAGAGCGAGAACCCGTCGATCACCCGTGATGTCTCCGGCGAAGGTGTGCAGCAGGCGCTGCTGAAGATCCTCGAGGGGACCCAGGCGAGTGTGCCGCCGCAGGGTGGGCGCAAGCATCCGCATCAGGAGTTCATCCAGATCGACACCACCAATGTGCTGTTCATCGTGGCGGGCGCGTTCGCCGGTCTGGAGAAGATCATCTCCGACCGTACGGGCCACCGCGGGATCGGTTTCGGCGCCGAGGTGCGGTCGAAGGCCGAGATCGACACCACCGATCACTTCTCCGAGGTGATGCCGGAGGATCTGATCAAGTTCGGTCTGATCCCCGAGTTCATCGGCCGGTTGCCGGTGGTGGCGTCGGTGACCAACCTGGACAAGGACTCCCTGGTGAAGATCCTGTCCGAGCCCAAGAACGCTTTGGTGAAGCAGTACATCCGGTTGTTCGAGATGGACGGTGTGGATCTGGAGTTCACCCGTGACGCGCTCGAGGCAGTGGCCGATCAGGCGATTCTGCGCGGTACCGGCGCGCGTGGTCTGCGCGCCATCATGGAGGAAGTCCTGCAGCAGGTGATGTTCGATATCCCGAGCCGCGACGATGTGGCCAAGGTTGTCGTCGACGCGGATACGGTCAACGACAATGTGCTGCCCACCATCGTGCCGCGTAAGCGGGAGCGTCCGGAGCGCCGCGACAAGTCGGCCTGACCGGCTTCGCGATCGTTCCGACGCGGGAACGGGGCCGGCCCGGAGCCGGCCCGCTGTAATCTCGGTGGCCCCTCGGCATTCGTGCGATGGAGAGCAGGTCATGGCGACACAGCTGCGTGCGCGGGACGAACGGTTCGGGCGTCGCTGTGACGCCGATACGCCCACGCGGTCGATCCGCGTGGGCGTATTGCTGTCCTCGATCGCAGCCGTGCTGGCCTCGTGCCTGCTCACCACTGCTCCGGCCGGTGCGACCGTGCGCGAGGTCAGTGTGACACCGGACCTGAACACCGGTATCCGGACGAACTACGGCACCGGGTGCAGCTACACCGTGCGGGCCTGGCTGAGCGAGGCGGTGACCGAGGTGACGTTCCTGGACAACGGGGTCCCGTTCGCTACGCTCCCGCCCGCCGGCGGTGGGCTCGCGCTGGTGCACTGGGTGCCCGCTTACGAGGGCGACCACACCCTGCAGGCCGTCCAGCCGACCGGCGGCGACGACCAGGCGCCCTATGTGCAGGTCTTCGTCGGCCGTGGTGAGCACATCGGCTACGCGTGCTGGGTCATCTGAGCCGGATTCATGCCCAGGGCACCCGGCAGGAATCGGTGCTGAATCCCTGCGCGGTGATGCCCAGAGCGTGGTTGTTGCGTGCCCGGGAATTTTCCAGGGCGATCTGATAGGTCAGTTCGACGACCTCCGCGCGGCCGAAGCGTTCTACCAGGTCGGCGACCTGCTCGTCGGTGACGGTCATCGGGGTGGCCGTCATGGCGTCGGCATAGGCGATGGCCGCGCGCTCGTCGTCGGTGTAGTGCGGTGACGTCTCGTAGTCGGCGATGTGCTGGAGACGGTCTATGTCCAGGCCGTCCAGCCGCTGCAGCATGGTCCCGAAGTCGACGCACCACGAACAGCCGATGGTCCATGCCGTCCGGTAGACCGCGATTTCACGGATATTGGCCGGTAGTTTCTTCGATACCTTCTCGGCGAGCATTTCGTGCACCCCACCGGCGACCAGGATTCCGGTGTGATGCGCGCCGACCGCGAAGGGTTCGGGGACTTCGCCGACTTTGCGCTTGGCGAACCAGTACAGCGCTCTGGTCAGTGGACCGGCGTTCTCCGGGGCTACTGCGGGAATGCGTGAAGTGCTCATCGGGTCTCCTCCTGAGGTGGGTAAGTTGTCCCTGCAACTCGGACGAGATAGCGACCCGTGGCGTGACGCCCCGGAGCGCCTACGGTGACGGCCGAGCGCACCCGTGCCCTGAGATCAGGCTATGCCGGGTGCGCGGTGGGGACCAGGCCGGTCGTAGGCGGCTCCGGGGCAGAGCGATGCGGCGGCTCAGCGCAGTCGAGCCGCCGCATCGCGGCTCATTCGGGTTCGACCGACATATCCTCGGCGCTCCAGTAGGCGCGCATCCGGATGATCCGGCCGTCGTCGTCGAACTCCATCGCATCGATCGGGCTGAGCGTCATCCGCTGCCCGCCCGCTCTGGTTACCAGAGTGAACACGAAGGCGGCGTGGTTTCCGGCGATCCGTACGGTCTCCGGGGCGAGGCTGGTCTCCCGCTCGAGGCTCGCGATCACGTCGTAGAACTCGCGGATGGCCTCGTGCCCCTGTTTGGGCTCGGTGCCGATCGGGTCCTCGATCACGGCGTCGGGGGCATAGAGATCGACGATATCCGCGGTCGGTCCGGTGCCGACCAGTTTCACGTACTGTTCGACTACATCGCGGATCTCCCGTGCCATCACCACTCCTACCGAAATGAAACGTGTTCTAGGTTCGGGAGCGTAGCAGTTGCTTGCGCGTCCGGTATAGGAATCGGCGCGTGACAGGATATTCGCATATCCGCCCACCGCTGTGTTGTGGCCGGATAATGCCAGGTAGAGACGGTGAACCCGCAGAGCGGGCGGGTATCGCCGCTGATCCCTCGGTTCGCCGTTGAACCGCCGCCGTGCAGGTATGTGTCTGCTGATAATTTCGCAGCGAACACTTCGAGTGTTACGTGTTCCAGGCGGTATTTTGCGCAGGAGCCTATTGGCCGGGTGTCCGTGATCCGGGTGCCCTCCGGGCGAGCGAATCAGAAATCATTGCTATGACTGCAGGTCCGGACGGTGTGTCGATCGTTCGGTGTCGGTATTGTGATGTTGAATCGACCCGGTCAACCAGATGTTCGAGCGATGAGTGAAAGCGGAGGAGATATGGCACTGCCAACGATGACCGCGGAACAACGCACGGAGGCTCTGGCCAAAGCGGCGGCGGTGCGCAAGGCGCGCTCCGAACTGATCGGTCAGGTGAAAGACGGCAAAGTCTCTGTCGCCGACCTGCTGCGCAAGGCCGATAGTGATGAACTGGTCAAGAAGACGAAGGTGGTCGCCGTGATCAAGGCGCTGCCCGGCGTCGGCCCCGTGAAGGCCGCCAAGCTGATGGACCAGGCGGATATCCCGGAGGATCGCCGGATCGGCGGGCTGGGCGCCCGTCAGCGGGCGGCGCTGCTGGAGGCGCTGGCCAACTGAGGAGGGGGAGCGTCCGGCTCGGACGCTCCGAACTCCGGCCGTGGCCGAGCCGGTCGGTGAAACGACCGGCGTGGCCCGGCGTGGCTGTCGCGAGCCGTCGTATCCGATCACGCGCGCCGATTCGGCGCGTCGGTTCCGGGCGGTTCGCGGCCCCGATCGGGGGAGTATGGCTACCGTGGCCGTATGGCCATCCGCGAAGAACTCGATGCGTTCCTCGACGAATATCAGTCCACTCTGAGCGCCTACGACGCCGAACGTACGGCCGCGCTGTGGGGGACCCCCGGCACGATAGTCGGCGACGATTTCGTCGGTGCGCTGCATTCACGCGACGAGATGGCCCAGGGGCTGGCGCAGGCTCATCCCATTTATCAGATGCTCGGTTTGACGCGCGTCGACCATACCGTGATCGATTACGCGGAGCTGACCGGTTCGCTGATTCGTGTGCGCGTGCGCTGGCATTTCTACGACAGCGACGACGACCTGCTGACCGATAGCGATTACGAGTATCTGTTGCGCCGAGACGACGAGGGATTGCGTACCTACGTCGCGGTCGCCATCGACGAGGCGGAGAAACTGTCCCGGCTGGCGGCGGACCGGGGAATCAGGTTGCCGGGGATGTGACCTTTCGGCGTCCGGAAGCGGCCGGCCCGGAATTATGCGTCGGTCGCGCGGGCGCCGCGCTCGGCCAGTAGTGCCGCTATTCCGTCGAGAATGCGCTCGGTACCGAATTCGAGGGCGGCATCCCGCTGGGGTGTCCGTGCATGGTGCCCGGTGGGGGCCGCGGGTTCCGATATCGCCGCGGTCAGCTGTGGAAACCGGCCGCCGGCCAGTTCCAGCGCCGCGGCCATCGCGCCGGTGAATTCCTCCTCGGTGGCTCCGGGGCCCACTACTTGCTGCGCCAGGCTGCGCACATGCCCGTTCAGCACGACGAGCGTGTCCAGCCGCTCCGGCCCGGTCAGTTCGATATCGGCCACCGCTGCCAGCGCGGATTCGGTCCAGCCCAGTTCGTTGGGGCCCATCGGCCGCGCTCCGGCCAGTAGTTCCATCACCCACGGGTGGCGCCGGTAGCGCTCGAAGGTCAGCAGGGCCCATGAGCGTAGGCCGCTGCGCCACGGCTCGGGGCCCGAGGTGTCCAGGACGGGCAGCCCGTTCATGGCCTCTTCCACCATCAACGCGGTGAGTTCGGCCTTTCCCGGGAGGTGGCGGTACAGCGACATCTTCGTGTAGCCGAGCCGGTCGGCCAGTCGCTGCATCGACAGGGCGGCCAAGCCTTCGGTATCGGCCAGTTCGACCGCCGCGGCGACGATCGCGGACCGCGTGAGGGTGGGTTTGGGCCCGCGGGTCGGTCGCCGGTCGGTTCCCCAGAGCAGCTCCAGCACGGTCGGCGTGGCCATCGGATGCCTTTCGGAGGTGGTTGACGTGGAACTGTGTCTACCATACGCTGAATCGCGTCCGATGGAAACAGTTTCTGTTGGACGCAGACATGGATGGAGTTCATCATGCAGAACCGCACCGTTCTCGTCTCCGGCGCGAGCATCGCCGGCCCCGCGCTCGCCTACTGGCTCGACCACCACGGATTCGATGTCACTGTGGTCGAGCGCGCACCCGCCCTGCGTCGTGGCGGTCAGGCCGTGGACTTCAAGGGGTCCGTGCAACGCACGGTGCTCGAGCGGATGGGCGTCTACGACGAGATCCGGCGGCGCAGTACCGGGGCCACCGATATGGTCTTCGTCGATGCCGGCGGCCGGGAACAAGCGCGAATGTCCGGCGACTTCACCGGCGGCGATGTCGAGATCCTGCGGGGTGATCTCGCCCGGATCCTCTATGAGCTCACGGCCCGGCGCTGCGCTTACGTGTTCGGGGATTCGATCAGCGCGCTGCGGGAAACCGCCGATGACGTCGAGGTCGAATTCGAACAGGGGCCGCCGCGCCGGTTCGACCTGGTGATCGGCGCGGACGGTATCCATTCCCGGGTGCGCCGCCTGGCGTTCGGGCCGGAAGAGGAGTTCGTCCGGCATCGCGGCTACTACTACGCCATCGCCGGGGAGCCGCCCGCGAGTGAACGCGAGGACGGTCCGCGCCGGCGGGTCTCACACGCGTACAGCGCGCCGGGGCGGCTCGCCGTGCGCGGTGGTCCGAAAGCACAGCAGCTGTACATGTTCGCCGCACCCGAACTCGGGTTCGCCGACGACGCCGAGAAGCGTCGAGTACTGGTCGAGCAATTCACCGGGATGGGCGGCGCGGTACCCGAGATGCTCGCCGAACTCGCGGAGTACGACTTCTACCTGGACGCGCTGGCCCGGGTGCGCATCCCCAGCTATGTGTCCGGGCGAGTGGCCCTGGTCGGCGACAGCGCCTACGGGAACACTCTCGCCGGTTTCGGGACCGGTCTGGCGCTGGTGGGGGCCTACGTGCTGGCCGGTGAACTCGCCGCCGCCGCAGGCGATCACACCGTGGCCTTCGCCCGGTACGAGCAGATCATGCGCCGGTACGCGAAGCTCGGAGGCAGTAGCAGCCCGGGGCCGTTCCTGGCGCCGAAAACGGCCTGGGGTCTGCGACTGCGCAACTGGTTCCTGGGGTCGCGCTGGTTCGATCTGATGGACAGGTTCGCCGGGGACGCCAAGGACGATATCGATCTGATCGACTATGCCGGTGTGGCGCCACGGTAGCGTGCAGGACAGCTCGCCGGTCCGCGCTTCGGGTGACGGGCTCGGGTCACCCGGTGGTGGTGGAGCCGCGAATCCGCTCCGGATGGCTGTAGATGTTCATCGTCTCGCCGCGGACGAAACCCGCCAGGGTGAGGCCGGACTCGTCGGCCAGATCGACGGCCAGCGAACTGGGCGCCGAGACGGCGGCCAGCACCGGAATACCGGCCAGGACCGCCTTCTGCGCCAGTTCGAACGACGCGCGCCCGCTGACCACCAGTACGAGATCGGGAGCCGGGATCCGGTTTTCGCGCAGGGCCCAGCCGATCACTTTGTCCACCGCATTGTGGCGGCCGATATCCTCACGTACCGCCAAGACCTCCCCGGCGGTGGTGAACAGGCCGGCCGCGTGCAGACCACCGGTGGCGTCGAACACCGACTGGCGGCTGCGCAGTCGGTCCGGCAGTACGGCCAATACCTCGGCGTCGAGCAGCGGCTCCGGACTCGGCAGGGGATACCGGCTGCGCATCCGGATCTCGTCCAGCGCGGTGCGCCCGCAAAGACCGCAGGCGCCGGTGGTGAGGAAAGGGCGGGCCGGTAGGACGATCGGGGCGTGCAAGCCCACATCCAGCACGTTGTAGGTGTTGTGTCCCTCGTCGTCGGTACCGGCGCAATAGCGGGCGCTGTGGATATCGGCGGCCCCGGCGATCAGCGTCTCACCGAACAGGAAACCGTGCACCAGGTCGATATCGTGGCCCGGGGTGCGCATGGTGACGGTGAGCGATTCGCCGCGGATCCGGATCTCCAGCGGCTCCTCGACGGCCAGGGTGTCGGGACGGATGATCTCGCCGGACGGGGTGATACGCCGCATCGGGCGTCGCGCGGTGACTCTGCTCATCGCGTGCGGTGGATATGGCGTTCGAGCCGGATGGTGACGGCCTTGGACACCGGGGTGTTCGACCGCGCCGCCACATGGCCGAGGGGTACCAGCGGGTTCGTCTCGGGATAGTAGGCGGCGGCATTACCGCGGGGCGTCGAATAGGCCACCACCCGGAATCCCTCTACCCGCCGGTCGATCCCGTCGGTCCACTCCGAGACCAGGTCGACCAGATCACCGTCGCGGAAACCGAGTTCGGCGATATCCCCGGCGTTGACCAGGACCACCCGGCGGCCGTGGTGCACTCCGCGATAGCGATCGTCGAGACCGTAGATGGTGGTGTTGTACTGGTCGTGGCTGCGCAGCGTCTGCAGGATCAGCCGCCCCGCCGGTACCGGTACCCAGCTCAGCTCGTTCACCGCGAAATTGGCCTTCCCGGTGGCGGTCCGGAATTCGCGGGTATCGCGCGGCGGGTGCGGGAGCACGAAACCGTTGCGCTGCCGGACCCGGGTGTTGTAATCGGCGCAGCCGGGCACCACCCGGGCGATGGCGTCGCGGACGAGGTCGTAGTCGCCGCGAAACTGCTCCCACGGCACCGGATGGCCGGGCCCCAGTAGCGCGTGGGCGAGTTCACAGACGATCGCGACCTCGCTGCGCAGTTCCGGGCTCACCGGATTCAGCCGGCCGGTGGACAGATGCACCATCGACATCGAATCCTCCACCGAGACCTGTTGTCGCACACCGTTCTGGATATCCAGGTCGGTGCGGCCCAGGGTGGGCAGGATCAACGCGGTGGCCCCGTGGACGACATGGCTGCGGTTGAGTTTGGTGGAGACCTGTACGGTCAGCGCGCAACCGCGCAGTGCCGCTTCGGTGACCGCGGTATCGGGTGTGGCGGCGACGAAATTGCCACCCATACCGAAGAAGACGCGGGCGTGGCCATCGCGAAGTGCCCGGATCGCGGCGACGGTGTCGTAGCCGTGCGCGCGTGGACTGGTGATACCGAATTCGCGATCGAGCGCGCCGAGGAAGGATTCGGGAACCTGCTCCCAGATGCCCATGGTGCGGTCGCCCTGCACATTGGAATGCCCGCGGACCGGGCACAGACCCGCGCCCGGTTTCCCGATCATGCCCCGGGCGAGTAGCAGATTCGCCGCCTCCTCGATGGTGGCCACCGCATGGGTGTGCTGGGTGAGGCCCATGGCCCAGCACACGATGGTGCTCTTCGACCCGGCCAAGAGTTCGGCGGTGCGGCCCAGTTCGTCGCGGGACAGCCCGGTCGCGGTGAGCACGGTATCGAGGTCGACGGCGCGGATATGTCGTTCGTAGTCGGTGAATCCCGCGGTGTGTCCGTCGATGAAATCGCGATCCAGTACGGTACCGGGCGCCCGGTCCTCGGCCTCGAACAGCAGTTTCGCCAGACCCTGGAACAGGGCCATATCGCCGCCCAGGCGGATCTGCAGGAAATCGTCGGCGATATCCACGCCGGTGGTCAGACCCCGCACGGTCTGCGGATCGCGAAAGCCGATCAACC
The DNA here is from genome assembly GCF_014645735.1 of Nocardia jinanensis. Lineage (GTDB taxonomy): Bacteria > Actinomycetota > Actinomycetes > Mycobacteriales > Mycobacteriaceae > Nocardia > Nocardia jinanensis. Next base: position 34,012 of record NZ_BMMH01000016.1, read on the forward strand.
CGGTCTCGGGCAGGGGATTGATCGCGACGATCCGCGCGCCCGCCTTCTTGGCGTCGGCGAGAGCGCTGAGCATCCGCGGATGATTGGTGCCCGGGTTCTGCCCCGCGACCAGGATCAGCTCGGCGGCCGCGAAATCGTCGATGGTCACCGAGCCCTTGCCGATACCGATCGAACCGGTCAGCGCGGTGCCCGAGGATTCGTGACACATATTGCTGCAGTCGGGCAGATTGTTGGTCCCGAAGCTGCGGACCATCAGCTGGTAGAGGAACGCCGTTTCGTTGGCGGTCCGGCCCGAGGTGTAGAAGACGGCCTCGTCCGGGGAGTCCAGATCGCGGAGCTGATCGGCGATGAGCCGGTAGGCCTCGTCCCAGGGGATGGGGGAGTAATGGGTATCGCCTGGACGCAGCACCATCGGATGGGTGAGCCGGCCCTGGCGGCCCAGCCAGTACCCGGAGCGGTCGGCGAGGTCGGCGATCGAATACCGGGCGAAGAACTCGGGCCCCACCGTGTCGAGCGTCGCCTCCTCGGCGACGGCTTTCGCGCCGTTCTCACAGAATTCGGCGGGCCGGCGGTGACCGGTCGGCTCCGGCCACGCGCAGCCCGGACAGTCGAACCCGTGCACCTGATTGACCCGGGCCAGGGTCCGCGCGGTGCGGGCGACACCCATATCGGATACCGCGCGCCGCAACGCCACGGCGACCGCTGTGACCCCGGCAGCCTGCTCCTTCGGTGGAGTGACGGTCAGTTCGGACTCGTCGATATCGTCGGTCGGGGCGTTGCGCTGCATACCGCCATTGTGCGCGCGCAGCCGACCGCCGGGAAAGGCGACCGTCACGTCGGCGACTCGGAGCCCTACGGGGACCAGGGCACAGTGGTGCGCCGCGAGCGGGATCGATACCAGAGGTGGTTCCGGCAGCGCATGAAGCGAGCCGTTCGGACCAGGCTTGATGTCGCGGCGGGGCGATCAGGCACCGTGATAGGTGAGGACCTGTTCGCTGATGCGGATCCGGCCGCCCGGCGGGAGTTCGGTCGGTGACTGACTGATCCGCGTCCAGCGCGGTTCGCCCGGGGTGGAGACGAATGTTCCGGCCGCGGTGCCGGCGTCGCGGAGGAAGACCTTCCCCGCATCCACCGACAGGTAGGCGTGTACCCGGGAGATGTGCCGGTCGCGTTGGAGGACCAGGGGTGCGGCCGTTTTGCGGCGCACCGATTCGTCCACCGAGGGCCCGCGGCCGATGACATAGGCGCGGTCGAGCGGGTAGGCGGTACCGTCCTCGGCCACCAGGGCGGGCGCGGCCGGATGTTGCGGTTCGGCGGTGTGCGCGGGGGTGTGCAGATGTGGTCGCGCCGATTCCTTGCGCAGCCGGATCGGCTGAGCTTCGGCGCGCATCGGCGCCGGTGCGGCCGACCATGCCCGGGTGCCGGGTAGCGGCTCGGGGGTGGGGGCTGCTTCGGCCGGACCGGTACGCGGCCCGGACCGCGATTCGAGTTCCGGCTCGCTCGCGGCGAGCCCGGCCGGAGCGGTCGCGGCGGGCTCATAGGACGCCGCCGCTTTCTTCGCCGGTGTGGCGGCGTGGTGCTGGTTCTGGGATTTCCGCCGCACCGCGGCCTTGATGACGAATCCGCCGCCGGGGACGACGCCGGCGCGCAGATCTGTCCGCGGGTACGGCGTGACCCGGCCGTCGGATCCGGGGCCGACGGTCAGCGTCCGTACCGGGTCGCGGACTATCTCGTCCACCCAGGTGAACGCGCGGGCGCCGACGAGCCGCCGGGAGCCCTCCGCGCCGGAGATCATCGCGGAAACCGGACCGCGCAGTAGTACCAGGGTCCCGTCGGCGGTGGGTGCGACCAGCCCGAACGGTGGTGGCTCCGAACCGGTACCGAAGACGACCGCCGCGAGCCGCTGCGCGATGGCCGCGCCGGGGTGTTCGGCGTCCGCCACTGCCTCGACAGCGCCGAGAATCCGCTCGCTGGACGCATTGGCACCCACGAGGTAGATCACGACATCGCCGAATCGCGCGACCAGGCCCTCGCCCGGTGCGATCCCGATAGTGGACGTATCAACGCGCACCCGCGGCTCCTTCCTGGCGCACCACCGGATCCAGCATAGATGCGAATCCGTTACCCGGCCTATGAGATGGTTGCGGCGGACCGCCGGATGGGAGGCCGGGGCGTCCGCTCGCACGGGACAGGAAGAAGGAGCTCATGCCGCTCAGCACATCGGACGAGCGCACCGCCCTGATGGCCGTCGATCCGCAGCACGGGGTGCTGTGCGGATTTCCGGTGCTGCGTGAAATCGGGGCAACGGCCGAGATCCGGGCATCGCGGTGCGTCTCCCGGTCGGGTGCGGCGTGATCCGGGCGGCCGGTGCCGTGGATATCCCGGTGCTGCAGGAGATCGAGGTGCGGGCGGGAGAACCGTTCGCCGCGGTGGGGATGGACGCGATCGCCGGTGACGAACCACTCGCGGCCGAGGTGCTGGGCGAATTCGTCCTGGACGATCGCGCCTGGGTCTGGGAGGAGAAGGGCCGGGGACCGGTGGGTTACCTGATCGTGAGCATCGTCGACGGGAACGCGCATATAGATCAGGTCTCGGTACTGCCCGAATACCGTGGGGCGGGGATCGGCCGTCGCCTGATCGACCGCGCGGTGCGCTGGGCCGCCGACCATCGGCTGCCCGCGATAACGCTCACCACCTTCATCGAGGTGCCGTGGAACGGGCCCTACTATCGGCGACTGGGTTTTCGTTACCTCGATCCGGCCGCGGAGCCCCCGGAGTTGCACGCGTTGCGGGCGGCCGAGATCGCGCACGGTCTCGATCTCTGGCCCCGCTCCTGTATGTGGGCCGCCGTCGGGACCTGGGAATACGCTCAGTTCATCCGGTAGCGCCGGCCACCGCGGCGACGGCCGCGGCGTGGGCGGCCGCGCGGTCGGCCGGAACCAGGCCGATACGGGTGCGGCGGTCCAGGAGATCGGCCGCGTCGAGGGCGCCCTCCTGCTCGAGTGACCAGACGAACTCCGCTGCCAGTACATCCGCGCCGGGCGCGACCGGTTCGGCCAGTTCGGGGTTCGCGGCGGCGAGCGTGACGATCGCGGGAGCTTCGGCACCGTAGCGTTCGATGAGGAGCTGAGGTGCGGCGAGCCGGTCCCGGGCCACCCCGCCGACCGCGCCGGTCAGCGGTAGCTCTCGCGTCCGGCAGGGCCCCGCCCACAGTCCCGCGTGTGCGATGGCCGCGTCGACGGCGTCCTGTGCCATCTTGCGGTAGGTGGTGAGTTTGCCGCCGACCACCGTCACCAGCCCGCTCGGCGCGGTGAGGACAGCGTGTTCCCGCGAGATATCGGCCGTACTGTCGCCCGCCGTACGCAGCAGCGGCCGCAGCCCGGCGTAACTGCCACGGATATCGATGTGGGTCAGGGGGATACGCAGCACCGTGTTGACGGTATCGAGCAGGAAGTCGATCTCGGCGCCGGTGGGCCGCGGTTCGTCGGGGACCGGCCCGGGGGCGTCCTCGTCGGTCAACCCGAGGTAGACCCGCCCGTGTGGGGCCGGCAGGGCGAAGATGAAACGGCCCACGGCGCCGGGTACCGGTACGGTCAGCGCCGCGGTGAGTCCGCCGAAGGCGGCGGCGTCGAATACCAGATGGGTGCCCCGGCTGGGGCGCAGTTCGATGGTGGTGTCGACCTGGTCCGCCCAGACGCCGGTCGCGTTCACCACCGCCGCGGCATGCACCTCGAGGGTTTCGCCGGTCAAGGTGTCGCGTAGGAGGGCCCGGTTCCCGGCGGCCTCCTCGGCGGCGACGCGGGTCAGTACGGTCGCGCCGTGGGCGGCGGCGGTACGCGCCAGTGCGACCACGAGTCGCGCGTCGTCCACGAGTTGTCCGTCCCAGGCCTGCAGGCCGCCGCGGAGCCCGTGCTGCCGCACCGTCGGCGCCAGCCGCAGTGCCTCGGCCCGGGTCACCCGCCGGGAGCGCGGCAGTAGCGCGCCCGGTGTGCCCGCGGCGGCGCGCAGCCCGTCGCCGGCCAGGAAACCCGCGCGGATGAGGGCTCGGGTGGACAACCCGATCTCCGGGAGCAGGGGGACCAGTTGCGGTAGCGGTCGCACCAGGTGGGGAGCGGTGCGGCGGAGCAGGATTCCGCGCTCGACCGCGCTCTCGTGCGCGATACCTACCTTCCCGCTCGCCAGGTAGCGCAGCCCGCCGTGCACAAGTTTCGAGCTCCACCGGCTGGTCCCGTGGGCGAGATCGTGGCGTTCCACCAGCACGGTGCGCAGCCCGCGAGTGGCCGCGTCGAGCGCTACTCCGGCGCCGGTCACCCCGCCGCCGATCACCAGTAGATCGATATTCGGATCGTCGCCGAGGGCTGTGAGTTCACGCAGCCGGCGATGCGCGTTCAACGCGGGTCCCGAGGTGGGGAAAGGGTTCTCGGCCATTTGTTTCTCGGCACGGCGCCCGCCGCGAGGACGGGGCGGACGGTCGCGGGTGGCGACCGCCGGGGTGCGCCGGGCGCTACTCCTTCCTGGAAGGTGGGATCACGGGGCGAGATAGGTATCGAGGGCGTGCCGCAGTTCGGTGTCGAGGGCGGGACCGTCGAGCAGATGGGTGACCGTGGCTGCCGATTGCACCGCGGACTGGGTGATCAGCAGCACCATGGCGGCCAACCGGCCGGGTTCGCCGGCTCGTACCGAACCGTCTGCCTGACCCGCCTGGATCTCGGTGGTGAACAGGTCGAGCAACTGCCGCTGGTTGCGGCCCAGCCGCCCGAACACGTAGGTCAGCATCAAGTCGGTATCGGTGCGGAAGATCTTGCCGAACAGTGGGTTCGACCGGACCTCGGCCGCGCCGGTCACCACTCCGGTGACCAGCCGGTCGCGTGCGAGCCCGCCGGTGGGCACGGCTTCGGCGATGATCTCGCGCAGTTCGCGCACGAGTAATTCGGCGACCAGGGCGCGGCTGTCGGCCCACCGCCGGTAGACCGTGGGCCGGCTGACACCGGCCCGGCGGGCGACCTCGGTGAGTGTGGTGCGCCGGACCCCGAATTCCGCGACACAATCGCGCGCCGCGTCGAGGATCGTCTGCTCGACGGGCGCGGTGCCGGGGTCCGGGGCGGCTGTGCCGGTGGACACGGGCTCGACCTCATCTCCGGTTCGGGTTACTGCTTGACAATGCATGTCAAACTGTAACGCATGACCAGTGAGCAAGGCGAACCTGTGGCGAACTCGGGGTCGAGCGCGGGGCGACCGGATATGGTGTGGGACGCCTGGGGCGTCGCCTCCGGGCACACCCCGCTGCCCGAGCGGATCCGTGGCCTGCTGACGCAGGTGTTCGGGGTCTCCGGGGAGCCGGCGCCGCGTCGTGATGAGGGCGATGTGCCGCTCCGGCCGCCGGTCCTGTCCCCGGATCGGCGGGCCGGTCTGGCGCAGCTCGTCGGTGCCGCCCACCTCTCCAGCGAACCGATCGACCGGTTGCGGCATGCCGGCGGCAAGAGCACACCCGACCTGCTGCGACGGCGCGACCCGGCCCCGCAGGACGCACCGGACGCCGTGATTTTCCCGGCCGATCACGACGAGGTCGCCGCCGTGCTCGCCTACTGCTCGGACGAGGGCATCGCCGTAGTGCCCTTCGGGGGTGGCACCAGCGTGGTCGGCGGTCTCGACCCGGTCCGCGGCGATTTCGGCACCGTGATCGCGCTGGACCTGCGTCGGTTGGACGCGCTGCTGGACTGCGACCCTGTCTCCGGTACCGCGGCCTTCGGCGCCGGTGTCACCGGACCGCGTGCCGAGCAGTTGCTCGCCGAGCACGGGCTCTCGCTCGGTCACTTCCCGCAGAGTTTCGAATTCGCCAGTATCGGGGGGTTCGCCGCGACCCGATCCTCGGGTCAGGCCTCCGCGGGATACGGCCGGTTCGACGATATGGTCCAGCGGATCCGGGTGGCGACACCCACCGGCGACCTCGTACTCGGCCGGGCGCCCGCCTCGGCCGCCGGACCCGATCTGCGTGAACTGTTCGTCGGTTCCGAAGGCACTCTCGGTGTGCTCACCGAGGTCACGGTCCGGGTGCACCCGGTACCGGAGACCACTACCCATATGGCCTGGTCCTTCCCGGATTTCGAAACGGGAACGGCCGCGTTGCGGGCGGTCGTGCAGACGGGTGCCGCGCCGACGGTGCTGCGGTTGTCCGATGAAGCAGAAACCGGGTTGAACCTGGCCCGGGCCGGGAATGTAGCCGGGGCATCGGTTGCCGGTTGCCTCGCGGTGACGACCTTCGAGGGCACCGCCGCGCACACCGCCGCCCGTGGTGCCGAGGCCGCGGCCCTGCTGCGTGCCGCCGGCGGCACCGCACTCGGCCCCGAACCGGCCCGGGAGTGGCAGCACGGTCGTTTCGCGGCGCCCTACCTGCGTGATGCGCTACTGGATGCCGGGGTGCTCTGCGAAACCCTGGAAACCGCGACCACCTGGAGCGCGCTGGCCGATCTGAAGGCGAAAGTGACAACCGCCCTCACCGATTCACTGACCGCCCAGGGCGCACCGGCCCTGGTGATGTGCCATATCTCGCATACCTATCCGACCGGCGCGTCGCTGTACTTCACCGTCGTCGCCAAACTGCTCGACGAGCCGATCGCCCAGTGGCGGGCCGCGAAAACGGCCGCCGGTGATGCCATCGCCGCCGCCGGCGCCACCATCACCCACCACCACGCCGTCGGGGCCGACCACCGGGCCTGGCTGCCCGCCGAAATCGGCGACCTGGGGATCCGGGTGCTGCGCGCCGTGAAACGCGAGATCGACCCGGCCGGGATCCTCAACCCTGGCAAACTGCTGCCATGACTCGCCGCAACGCAGCGGATTCCCGGGAAGTGCGTACGGTCGCCGTGGTGACCAACCCGGCCTCCGGCCAGGGCCGGGCGCGCGAGGCCGCCCGCACAGTCGTAGACCGGCTCTCCAGCGCGGGGATCGAGGTCGTCGAGATCCACGCGCCCTCCGCCGCGCGGACCCGCGAACAGGTGCGCGAGGTGGTGCGCGGCGCGCCCGACGCGGTCGTCTGCGTGGGCGGCGACGGGCTGGTCAACACGATTCTGGATCCACTGGCACATTCGGGTGTCCCGTTGGCTCTCGTCCCGGCGGGTACCGGCAACGATCTGGCGCGTGAACTGGGTATCGCCGACGAACCGGGCCACGCCGCGGAACTGGTCCGGTCCGGCCGGTCGCGCACCATCGATCTGGGCCGGTTGGAACCGGCCGGGCACGACCCGATGTGGTTCGCCACCGTCGCGTGCACCGGCTTCGATGCGCGAGTCACTCTGCGCGCCAACCGGATGCGGTATCCGCGCGGCCGGTCCCGCTATACCTTCGCCGCGGTCGCCGAGATCGCCCACGGTATCGCCGTGCCCTACCGGATCGCCCTGGACGGGCCGTCGGCGGAGGTGATCACCACCGACGCGCTACTGGTCGCGGTGGGTAACACCACCACCTACGGCGGTGGGATGCTCATCTGCCCGGATGCCCGGTGCGACGACGGACTGCTGGATGTGACCGTCGTCGGCAAGGTCTCGCATCTGGAGATGCTGCGGATCCTGCCCGCGCTGTCGGCGGGAAAGCGGATCGAGCATCCCGCGGTGGCCCAGTACCGCGCCGAATCCCTGAGTTTGAGCGCCCCCGGCGCTCCGGCCACCGCCGATGGCGAACCCGCGGGCCGGCTACCGCTGACCGCGCGCGCCGAACCAGGGGCGCTCACCGTGCTGACGCCCTGACGCCGGAATCAGGCGGCGAACCGCACCCGGAGCCGGTCGACGACGCCGCGGTCGATTACCACGACCGAGGCGGGCGCCGGCCGTGGACCGGTCCCGGTCTCCAGTCGGAGCAGCATGCGTCTCCAACGCCATACGTGCCAGTTGAACGACAGCCGCCCGACCCGCCGGCCCCGCGCGTACTGCCCGGCCAGGGCGACGGTCGCCGGAACGTCGAGCAGCACCATATGCAGTTCGCGCCCGTGCCGAGCGGCCCAGCGCGTGAGCATCCGGCGCGTGAAACCGATGGTGCCGCAATCGTGGATCACCACCGGACCGCGGTGATCGCGCAGCGCCACCCAGATCCGGCCGAAGTGCACTACGTGCACCACCGGCCGCCACAGCGGGTAGGGCAGCCAGGCCAGTCGACGCCGCCACGAGTTGCGGGCGTGGATGGAATCGAGCACCACCGAGCGGTCCGGACCCGGTATCGCGTGCTCGGCGTCGGGATCGGAACCGAACAGCCGGCGCAGCGCGGTGCTCTTGCCCGCGCCGGGGATTCCGGCGAACAACACGGCCGCGCCCGCCGGGTACCGGAGCTCCCGCGTCGACCGGCCTCGTAGATCGTCGACGGCCCGCGGGCGGACGGTTTCCGAATCCGATTCGGGGAAGATGGATTCCGCGGGGTTCAACGGCACGGAGTCGAGCGGGGGGTTCACCCCGTCCAGGGTCCCCAGTCGGACCGGATTCGGCAAGATTGTCGCCTTTGTCCGTTGAAGGTCACAGGATTCGGCCGGGCCCGCCCGCCGCGGCGGGCCGCGCGGACACCTGAGAATTCCGGTGCTCAAGCTGAGAATTGCTTATGGATTAGGAGCGCGGGCCAGGATCGGCGGTAGTCTTACGGATGTAGACGGAGTCTTCGGTGTCCCTCATCCACCGAAGGCTCCGTCTCTTCGTTTCTCCCGCACTCTCCCGGCCCTTTGCCCAGGCCGGTGCGGTGGCCGCCCACGATCGCCATCATCGGGCGATATCGCGCGAGCGCTCCTGTTCGCTTCGCGTCCGGGTCGCCGAGTGCTCGCATCTCCCCGGCTTCTCCGGCATCCGATAGGGCGCCGGTATGCGGAGGACGGGGCAGGCAGGCGAACGTGCCGACCTACCGGTCAGGGCGCCCGGCTGCACCATCGGTCGTGCGTTTCCTCTCCGGCCGGCCGTCGCCGGTGGCCGCAGCCTGCTCCGGCTCCGGGCCGACCGAGCCGGCGATCGTGGTGACCGGGCGGTGGAGCGAAGGGCCGGGGTCGCGAGGGCTCCGACCCCGTGGCGTCGCGGGTGCCGCGATCCGACACAGCACCCGCGACGCCGGAGGTGACCCCGTAGACACTAGAATCGCTGCGTGACCAGCGCAGCCCCTGACAACACGCGTAATCGTGCCGATGACCTCCCCAAGAGCTGGAATCCCGGCGAGGTGGAGGCCGACCTGTACGAGCGCTGGGTAGCCGCCGGTTACTTCGCCGCCGACCCGCACAGTTCCGCGCCCGCGTATTCGATCGTGCTGCCGCCGCCCAATGTCACCGGAACGCTGCATATGGGCCATGCGCTCGATCACACGCTGATGGACACTCTGGCCCGCCGTAAGCGCATGCAGGGTTACGAGGTGCTGTGGCTGCCCGGGATGGATCATGCCGGTATCGCCACGCAGACCGTGGTGGAGAAGCAGCTCGCCGTGGACGGTAAGACCAAAGAGGAGTTCGGCCGCGAACTGTTCGTGCAGAAGGTCTGGGACTGGAAACGTGAGTCCGGTGGCGCGATCCAGTGGCAGATGCGTGCGCTCGGCGACAGTGTGGACTGGTCGCGGGATCGGTTCACCATGGACGAGGGGCTTTCCCGCGCTGTCCAGACGATCTTCAGACGCCTCTACGACGCCGGTCTGATCTATCGGGCGGAGCGCCTGGTGAACTGGTCGCCGGAACTGCGCACCGCCATCTCCGATATCGAGGTCAAATACGAGGACGTCGAAGGTGAGCTGGTGTCGCTGCGGTACGGATCGCTGGACGACTCCGAACCGTATGTCGTGGTCGCCACCACCCGCGTCGAGACCATGCTCGGTGACACCGCGGTCGCGGTGCATCCGGAGGACCCGCGCTATCGGGCCCTGATCGGCACCACCCTCGAACATCCGATCACCGGGCGGCAGATCCCGATCATCGCCGACGACTACGTGGATCCCGAATTCGGTTCCGGTGCGGTGAAGATCACCCCGGCCCACGATCCGAACGACTTCGAGATGGGCCTGCGGCACAACCTGCCCATGCCCACGATCATGGACGAACGCGGCCGGATCGCCGATACCGGTACCGAATTCGACGGTATGGACCGCTTCGAGGCCCGGGTGAAGGTTCGCGAACGGCTCGCGACCGAGGGCCGGATCGTCGCCGAGAAACGCCCCTACCTGCACAGTGTGGGTCATTCCGAACGCAGCGGTGAACCGATCGAACCCCGGCTGTCGATGCAGTGGTGGGTGAAGGTCGAATCGCTGGCGAAAGCGGCGGGTGACGCGGTGCGCAACGGCGATACCGTGATCCACCCGGCCAGTCAGGAACCACGCTGGTTCGACTGGGTCGACGATATGCACGACTGGTGTATCTCGCGGCAGCTGTGGTGGGGTCACCGCATCCCCATCTGGTACGGGCCCGAGGGTGAAGTCGTGTGTGTCGGCCCCGGCGAGCAGGCCCCCGAGGGATGGGTGCAGGATCCGGATGTCCTCGACACCTGGTTCTCCTCCGGGCTGTGGCCGTTCTCGACCATGGGCTGGCCGGATGCCACTGCGGAACTTGCCAAGTTCTATCCGACCAGTGTGCTGGTCACCGGCTACGACATCCTGTTCTTCTGGGTGGCCCGGATGATGATGTTCGGCACCTTCGTCGCCGACGATCCGGCGCTGACCACCGGCAAGGGCGGCGCGTATCAGATTCCGTTCCAGGATGTGTTCCTGCACGGCCTGATCCGCGACCAGTTCGGCAAGAAGATGTCGAAGTCCCGGGGCAACGGGATCGATCCGCTGGACTGGATCGACAACTACGGTGCCGATGCGCTGCGTTTCACTCTGGCCCGCGGCGCCCAGCCCGGTGGCGACCTCTCGGTCGGCGAGCCGCACGCCCTGGCCTCGCGTAGCTTCGTCACCAAACTCTTCAACGCGACCAAGTTCGCGCTCATGAACGGCGCGCGCCCGGGCGAGGTGCCCGCGCGGGCCACGCTGACCGACGCCGACCGCTGGATCGTCGATCGGCTCGACGAGGTGCTCGGCGAGGTGGACTCCGCGTTCGACGCCTACGAGTTCGGCAAGGCCTGCGAGGCGCTGTACCACTTCGCCTGGGACGAGCTCTGCGACTGGTATCTGGAACTGTCCAAGGTCCAGTTCGCCGAGAGCGAGGAGCGGGCCGAATCCACCCGGGTCGTGCTCGGGTCGGTGCTGGACGCGGTGCTGCGGTTGCTGCACCCGGTGATCCCGTTCGTCACCGAATCGCTGTGGCAGGCGCTCACCGGTGCGGAATCGGTGGTCGTCGCGGCTTGGCCGCAGCGTACCGGGACCCCGGCCGATACCGGCGCCGCGCGGCGCATCGCCGATCTGCAGCGGCTGATCACCGAGATCCGCCGGTTCCGCAGCGATCAGGGTCTGAACGATAAGCAGAAGGTCGCGGCGCGGGTGCTCGGCCTGGACACGGCGGGCCTGGCGCATCTGCATCCCGAGGTGAGCACGCTGGGCCGGCTCACCGAACCGGGCGCGGGCTTCGCGGCCACCGCCTCGGTGGAGGTGCGGCTCAGCGGCGCCACGGTCACCGTGGAGGTCGATACCTCGGGCACCGTCGACCTCGTGGCCGAACGCCGCCGCCTGGAGAAGGATCTTTCGGTCGCGCAGAAGGAGCTGGCGGGAACCGAGGCCAAACTCGGCAACGAGGCTTTCCTGGCCAAGGCCCCGGAACCCGTGGTGGACAAGATCCGGGCCCGGCGCGATGTCGCCGCCTCCGAGGTGGCGCGGATCGGGTCCCGGCTGGCCGAGCTGAGCGGCAAATGAACGCCCACGGCGACAACGACGAGCCGGAGCCCTTGCAGGGGGGCGCCCGGCTCGGCACCGGGCCGTCGCCGGTGGAGCTGGCGGAGATGGCACTGGTCGAGGCGGAACTCGACCAGCGCTGGCCGGAAACCGCGATCGAACCGTCGCTCACCCGGATCGCCGCCCTGATGGATGTGCTGGGTTCGCCCCAGCACGGCTTCCCGGCGATCCATATCGCGGGCACCAACGGTAAGACGTCGGTGACCCGGATGATCGATTCGCTGCTCACCGCCCTGCACCGCCGTACCGGGCGGCTCACCAGCCCGCATCTGCAGCTGGCCACCGAGCGGATCAGTATCGACAACCGGCCGATCTCCCCGGCCCGCTACGTCGAGCTGTACCGGGAGATGCAGCCCTATATCGAGATGATCGACGCCCAGTCGGCGACCGCGGGCGGCCCGGCGATGAGCAAGTTCGAGGTGCTCACCGCCATGGCCTACGCGGCGTTCGCGGAGGCCCCGGTGGACGTGGCGATCGTGGAGACCGGTATGGGCGGTAGCTGGGACGCCACCAATGTGATCGACGCGCAGGTCGCGGTCATCACTCCCATCGGTCTCGATCACATCGAATACCTGGGCCCCGACCTGGCCTCCATCGCCGAGGAGAAGGCCGGGATCATCAAACGAGCCCCGGAATCGCTGGTCCCCACCGATACCGTCGCGATAATCGCCGAGCAGGACCCCGAGGCGCTGGAGGTGCTGCTGCGCCGGGCGGTCGAGGTCGACGCCGCGGTGGCGCGGGCCGGTTCGGAGTTCCAGGTGCTCGGCCGGCGGATCGCTGTCGGCGGCCAGCAGCTGGAACTACAGGGGCTGGGCGGGGTGTACGACGAGATCTTCCTGCCCCTGCACGGTGAGCACCAGGCCCATAACGCGGCGCTCGCGCTGGCCGCGGTGGAGGCGTTCTTCGGTGCCGGGGCGCAGCGCCAGCTGGATATCGACGCGGTCCGCGCCGGATTCGCCGAGGTCACCAGCCCCGGTCGTCTCGAACGGATGCGCAACGCGCCCACTCTCTTCATCGACGCCGCTCACAATCCGGCGGGTGCCGCCGCGCTCGCCGCGACGCTGACCTCCGAGTTCGATTTCCGCAAACTGGTCGGAGTGGTCGCGGTCCTGGCCGACAAGGACGTCGCCGGTATTCTCACCACCCTCGAACCGGTCTTCGACGAGATCGTGGTGACCACCAACGGGTCCCCGCGCGCGTTGTCGGTGGACCAGCTCGCCGACCTGGCCGTCCAGCGATTCGGCGACGAGCGCGTGGTCACCGCGAATTCGCTGCCCGACGCGCTGGAAACAGCCGTCGCGCTCGCCGAGGAGGTCGGTGACGCGGGAGAAATGGTGTCCGGCGCGGGCGTCGTGGTCACGGGGTCGGTGGTGACAGCCGGTGCCGCGCGCGCCCTGTTCGGTAAGGACCCGGCGTAATGCCGCTGACCGCTCACCGACCCGGTCGCGGCGGCGCCTCGCCGTCCGGGTCCGTAGCGCGGCCGGCGAGGACGGAGCCACCGGCCGGGCACGGAACGTGTGTGCGCACGGTGAGCGGCTGCGCGGCGATCCCGGCCTCGGGCCCCGCCGAAACCGGGCAGCGGGCGCGGGGAGGCCCGAGCGCGTGGCTGCCCAGGACCCGCGCCGCCCGCGGCGACGCCGACGATAAGGAACAGCATGAGTGAGCCCGAAGCGTCCGGCCCCGAGACGACGACCCCGGCCCCGCCCGACCCCTGGAAGGGCCTGCGGGGTGTGATGGCGGGTGCCCTGGTGCTCGAGGCGATCACGGTTCTGCTGGCCCTGCCGGTTGTGGCCGATATCGCCGGGGGCATCACCTGGGTTTCAGGCACCTACCTCGTGGTGCTGGCCCTGGTGATGATCGCGGGCGCGGGATTGCAGCGCCGCTCCTGGGCGATCCCGTTCAACCTGGGCTTGCAGGTGCCGGTGCTGATCGGCGGGGTGTTCCATCTGTCGATCACGGTCATCGGAGTGGTCTTCCTCGTTGCCTGGGCCTTCATCCTGCTGTTGCGCTCGGATGTGAAACGGCGGCTCGAGGAGGGCACTCTGCCCAGTCAGCGCGCTCGCGGCGGTTCCTGACCGGCCGAGCCCTCCGGGTGCGGGCCGGTGGGTGCGCGGATCGCCGGATCGGCTCCGGCCGGGTGCGTCCACGCTGTGGTCACGGGCCTGCGCGGACTGCGGTTGGGTCTTGTCCGGCGGCGCCCATTAGGCTGACCGCGTGACAGAGCAGACGTTGATCCTTATCAAACCGGACGGTGTGGCCCGCGGCTACGTCGGCGAAGTACTGAACCGGATCGAGCGCAAGGGTCTCACCATCGCGGCCCTCGAATTGAAGCAGGTGACCGCGGAAGTCGCCGCCGCCCACTACGCCGAGCACGCGGAGAAGCCGTTCTACGGCTCGCTGATCGAGTTCATCACCTCCGGCCCGGTCGTCGCCGCCGTGCTGGAGGGACCGCGCGCCATCGCGGCCTTCCGGCAGCTGGCCGGCGGTACCGATCCGGTGGAGAAGGCCGCACCCGGCAGCATCCGTGGCGATCTGGGTCTCGAGACCCAGTACAACCTGGTTCACGGATCGGACTCGCCCGAGGCCGCCAAGCGCGAAATCTCCCTCTGGTTCCCCGAATTCCCGCTCTGATCACCGTCCGGCGCCGGGCCGACCGGACCGGTGCGAGTGCCCTGCGCGGCGCCATGGCGAACACCTGGCGCACGGTGTGGGATACTGGTACTTGGTTGCGCCCACAGTGGGTGCGGCCGGATGACACACTGCGGAACGATGCCGCCATCGCTGCCGCGGACGTACAGCCGGATTTCTGGGCTGCGTCTGCCCGGCGCGCTGGGCGAGGGCTCGTACCGCGGAGTTCAGCCATATGCCAGGCGCCGCGTGGACAGTTAGCCCGACCGACGTTCGATAGTGGAGATAACCGGGCACGCGGGGCGAGACCATTGACCTCGCGCCAACCGCGCGAGGCGGACGGAAAGCGTCCCCGCGACGGCCGCGTCACTCGTTGAGGAACGCGCCCGGGGGCCCGAGGAGACTTCGTGGCCGATCAAGAGCCGCTGGACACAACATCACAGGACGACGATCACTTGCCGGAGCGAATCCGAGTACATGCCCTGGCCAAACGGCTCGGCGTGACCAGTAAGCGCATCCTGGCCAAACTCAGCGAACTCGGGACCGAGGCCCGCAGCCCGCAATCGAGCGTGGACCGGGCCGTCGCGGAGTCGGTGCGCGAATCACTGACCGCTCCGCCCGTACTCACCTCGGCCGAACCCAGCCTGTTCGAGCCCGCCGGCACGACAGCGGGCCCGGACACTGCCGGGGCCCCCGCGGCGGTGGATTCCGCCGCGGCTCCGGCCTCGGCGGTACCGGAGCCGGAACGGACCCCGGCCGCTCAGCCGGGTGCCGGTTCCGGGCAAACCCCTGGCATCGAGGCGGAACCGGACGCGGTCGTAGCGGGTACCGGGGAGGAAGTAGCCGAGCCGCAGGCCGCCGCGGCGGCGGAGACCGGTGCCGAACCCGATACCGCGGATTCCGGTACTACGTCCGTGGCCGAGCGGACTTCCTCCGGCACGGCCGGTGAGGGTGTTTCCGCGCAGGCGGTCCCGGCGTCGGCCGACATCGCGAAGGCCGAGGCTCCCGCTACCGAGACCAGTGCCCCCACGGCGCCGGTGACTCCGCTGCCTGCTTTCACGGCCGCGTTCAATCTGTTCGCGAGCCCGGTTCCCGAAGAATCCACCTCGACCGAGCCGGTGGTCTACGAATCGGCATTCGTCGCGGCCCCGCTGTTCCTTTCACCGGACGCCGCCGCGGCCGAACAACCGCGCCGCCGGCGCAAGCCCGAACCGGAACCCGAGCCGGAATCCGGCGCGGACGCCGATTCGGACACCGATACCGATACCGGTGCCGACGACTCCGACGATCAGTCCGAGCAGGGCGACTCCGACGATCAGCCGCGGCGTCGCCGCCGGGGCCGCCGCGGCCGGGGCCGGGGCCGGGGTGAACAGCAGTCCGATTCCGACGACGCCGACTCCGAAGGCGGCGCGAGCGCCGATTCCGACGATCAGTCCGCCGATAACGGCGAGAAGACCGCCGAATCCGAGGACAGCGAAGAATCCGAGTCCGACGATTCCGGAGATACGGGGGAGGACTCCGAGAGCGGTGCCAGCCGGCGTCGCCGACGGCGTCGCCGCCGTAAGGTCGCCGGCGAATCCGGTGAGAGCGAACCGGCCGACGACGACCCGCCCAATACCGTCGTCCACGAGCGCGAACCGCGGAACAAGACCCGCGTCCGCGCGGCCGTCGACGAAGTGCAGGGCATCACCGGTTCCACCCGGCTCGAGGCCAAACGGCAGCGTCGCCGCGACGGCCGCGAGGCCGGGCGCCGCCGCCCGCCGATTCTCACCGAATCGGAGTTCCTGGCCCGGCGCGAAGCCGTGGACCGGGTGATGGTCGTCCGTGAGAAGGAGTTCCCGGGCCACCCGGCAGCCACCCAGGTCGCCGTGCTCGAGGACAACATCCTGGTCGAGCATTTCGTCACCAGTACCGGCTCGGCGTCCATGGTGGGCAATATCTACCTGGGCAAGGTGCAGAACGTGCTGCCCAGTATGGAGGCCGCGTTCGTCGATATCGGCCGGGGCCGCAACGGTGTGCTCTACGCGGGCGAGGTCAACTGGGAGGCCGCCGGACTCGGCGGTAAGGAACGCAAGATCGAACAGGCGCTCAAACCAGGTGCCCAGGTGCTGGTCCAGGTGAGCAAGGACCCGGTCGGTCACAAGGGTGCCCGGCTCACCACCCAGATCAGCCTGGCCGGTCGCTTCCTCGTGTACGTGCCCGGCGGGACCTCCACCGGGATCAGCCGGAAACTGCCCGATACCGAGCGCAAACGGCTCAAGGAGATCCTGCGCGAGATAGTCCCGGCCGATGCGGGTGTGATCATCCGCACGGCGTCCGAGGGCGTCAGCGAGGCCGAACTCACCCGCGACGTGGAACGGCTGCAGACGGCCTGGCGCAAGATCGCCGCGGCCGCCGAGAACGAGTCGGGCGCGCCGAAGACCCTCTACGAAGAGCCGGACCTGCTGGTCAAAGTTGTCCGGGATCTGTTCAATGAGGATTTCTCGAGGCTGGTGATCGAGGGCGATCGCTCCTGGAACACCGTCGAGAACTACATCGGGACGGTCGCACCGGACCTGCTCGCCCGGGTCTCCAAGCACGAGAGCGCCGCCGATGTCTTCGAGACCTACCGCATCGACGAACAACTGGCCAAGGCCCTCGACCGCAAGGTGTGGCTGCCCTCGGGCGGCACGCTGGTGATCGACCGTACCGAGGCCATGACCGTGGTCGACGTCAATACCGGCAAGTTCACCGGATCCGGCGGCGGGAACCTGGAGGAGACGGTCACCCGGAACAATCTGGAGGCGGCCGAGGAGATCGTGCGCCAGATGCGGCTGCGCGATATCGGCGGCATGATCGTGGTCGACTTCATCGATATGGTGCTGGAGTCCAACCGCGACCTGGTGTTGCGCCGTCTCACCGAGGCTCTGGGCCGTGACCGCACCCGGCATCAGGTCTCCGAGGTCACCTCGCTGGGCCTGGTTCAGATGACCCGCAAGAAGCTCGGTACCGGACTCGTGGAGGCGTTCTCCACGACCTGTGAGCACTGCCACGGGCGCGGCCTGCTGGTGCACAGCTACCCGGTGGAGCCGTCGAGTTCGGACGAGGGCGCCGGCCGCGGCCGCGAATCCGGTTCGCGGCGTCGCCGCAGCCGGGACAAGCCGGCTGCCGCGGCGCCCGCCGCACCGCAGCAGACCGCCGCTCCGGAGCTCTCGGAGGAGGAGGCGGCGGCCAAACGCGCCCATCCTGTGGCGCTGGCGATGGCCGCTCATCATCCGGAGACCGAGGAGGCGGAGCAGGCGGCGGATGCCCCGGCCGAGGCGTCGAAGCGCGATTCGGGCGAGAAGGTGTCGCGGGCCGAGGTGCGCGGTGCGGAGTCCGCGGCCGCATCTGCCGCGACCGATTCCGAGAAGGACACTGCGGCGGTCGCCGAACCGCGCCGCCGCCGGGCCCGGGTTCGGCGGTCGGCCGGTGCCGCCGGCCGGACCTCGGGCGCGGAACGGAACGGCCGCGGCGCGGCCGGCGAGACCGGTGCCACCGAGCCGGCGGCGTCCGAGCCTGCTACCGCCGAACCGGCCGTAGCCGAGCCGGTCGCGTCCGAACCGGCCGTAGCCGAGCCGGTCGTGGCCGAGCCGGTCGTGGCCGAACCGGCCGCAGCCGCCGGGAGCGGAACGCGTGCTCCCGAGCCGGAAGCTCCCGCAGTCGTGGCATCCGGCCCGGACGAGGTGGCGGTGCCGTCTGCCGCGCCCGACGCGGTCGCGGCCGAGAGCGGATCTGCCGCGGATCGCAACGGTCTGACCCACGCGGCGAACGGTACGGCCCACCAACCGGAGTCCGCCGCCGTTCCGGTCGCGGAATCGGTACCGGCCGGCGAACCTGCCGCGTCGCCGGAACCCATCGGTGACGGTGTCCCGGAGGCCCGTAGCAGGCGGCGTCGTGTCGCCCGTTCGACCTCGGCTCCGGCCGCCGATAGCGCGGGTGCTGTATTCGTCCTGTCCACCGACGATCAGCCCGCCACGCCGGTGACCGATCTGGTGGCCGATCCGCCGGAGCCCGAGGTGCCGGTGCGCCGGGTGCGCCGCCGGGCCGCGGGGCGCCCGTCCGGGCCGCCGGTCGACGAACAGAACTGAACTGGGCGCCGAGTGCCCGGCCCGCGGACTGTGGGCCGGGCACTCGCGCGTCCGGGACGGCCGGACTGCTCGCACTGTGCCGCGCGGCGCGCGTGACACCGGTTCCGGTGCCGCGCCCGGTTCCGCCGGGTCGTCCGGGGGACCGGTTTGGTCGCATGTACCGGCATCCTGTAATCTTGGCAGTCGCTGCCCGGCGACAGCATGTGCTGTTCCGTGGCCGGTTCCCGATACCGAGAGCCACCAATGGCCGAGGCGGCGGATTATCAGACCAGTCGTGCGGTGGACCCCGGTGCGAAACCGAGGTACTACCGTGTAAGCGAGTGCCGAGCACCAAAGGAAGAAGGGCAGCCGACCGATGGCAACGTACGCGATCGTCAAGACCGGCGGAAAGCAGTACAAGGTCGCGGTCGGTGACCTGGTGAAGGTCGAGAAGATCGAGGGTGCGCCGGGCACCTCCGTGGCACTGTCGCCGGTGCTCGTCGTCGATGGCGCCGAGCTCACCACCACAGCCGACAAGCTGGCGAAGGTTTCGGTGTCGGCCGAGGTGGTCGAGCAGACCAAGGGCCCGAAGATCCGCATCCACAAGTTCAAGAACAAGACCGGCTACCACAAGCGCCAGGGTCACCGTCAGCCGCTGACGGTCCTGAAGGTCACCGGCATCAAGTAACGACCCGCAGGGCTGTACAGCCCGCGCTGAAGGAGTATCAGCAATGGCACATAAGAAGGGCGCATCCAGCTCCCGGAACGGCCGCGATTCCAATGCCCAGCGGCTCGGCGTGAAGCGTTTCGGCGGGCAGTCGGTCAAGGCCGGCGAGATCCTGGTGCGGCAGCGTGGCACCCACTTCCACCCCGGCGTCAATGTCGGCCGCGGCGGTGACGACACCCTGTTCGCGCTCGAAGCGGGTGCCGTCGAATTCGGCAGCAAGCGGGGTCGTAAGACCGTCAACATCGTGGTCCCGGAGCCGGTCGAAGCCTGACCGGCTGACGACTCCACCACAGCGAGCGGGTCAGGGTGACAAACCCTCGACCCGCTTTTCGCGTTTCCGCCCACGTCGCCGCCGTCTCGTCCGGGCACCGGGCACTGCACCTTCCCGACTTCGCCGACGCAGAGTTTGTTCCGCCCCCGGACGCGGTGCCCCATCCCGCCCCCCGAACCTTCAGAGGAGGATGATCCGGCCATGGCCAAGTTCATCGACCGCGTCGTTCTTCATGTCCGCGCCGGTAAGGGCGGGCACGGCTGTGCCTCGGTGCACCGGGAGAAGTTCAAACCGCTGGGCGGGCCCGACGGCGGTAACGGCGGTAACGGCGGGGATGTGATCCTCGAGGTGGACGCCAATGTGCACACCCTGCTGGACTTCCATTTCCATCCGCACGCCAAAGCCGGCAACGGCAAACCCGGCGAAGGCGGCAACCGGGACGGGAAGAAGGGCGGGGAACTGCTGCTGAAGGTCCCGGACGGGACGGTGGTCCTGGACGCCCACGGTGAGGTCTTGATGGACCTGGTGGGGGCCGGGAACCGGTTCGTCGTCGCCAAGGGCGGCCGGGGCGGTCTGGGGAACGCGGCCCTGGTCTCCCGGGCCCGTAAGGCGCCCGGGTTCGCGCTGCTCGGCGAGGAGGGTGAGGCCCACGATGTGGTGCTCGAGCTCAAATCCGTCGCCGACGTGGGTCTGGTCGGATTCCCGTCCGCGGGGAAGTCGTCGCTGGTCTCGGTGCTGTCCGCTGCCAAACCGAAGATCGCCGACTATCCCTTCACCACGCTCGTGCCGAACCTCGGCGTCGTGAACGCGGGGGATACGACGTTCACGGTCGCCGATGTTCCGGGGCTCATCCCCGGGGCCAGCGACGGCCGCGGCCTGGGCCTGGACTTCCTCCGTCATCTGGAACGCTGCGCGGTGCTGGCACATGTGGTCGATCTCGCCACCCTGGACCCAGGCCGCGACCCGATCTCCGATATCGACGCTCTCGAAGCCGAACTGGCCGCGTACAAACCGGCCCTGCACGGTGACGTGAGCCTCGGTGATCTGGCCGGCCGGCCCCGGGTGGTGATCCTCAACAAGGTCGATGTGCCCGACGCCGAAGACCTCGCCGATCTGGTCACGTCCGAGCTGCAGGAGCGCGGCTGGCCCGTGTTCCGGATCTCGGCCGTCGCGCATACCGGTCTGCGGCAGCTGACCTTCGCGCTCGCCGAACTGGTGCAGACCTACCGTGACGCGCACCCGGCCGCCGAACCGAAGCGACCGGTGATCCGCCCGGTGCCGGTGGACAATTCCGGTTTCACCGTGCGCGCCGATCCGGACGAGCCGGGTGGTTTCATCGTGCGCGGTACCCGGCCCGAACGCTGGGTGCACCAGACCCAGTTCGACAACGACGAAGCCGTCGGCTACCTCGCCGACCGTTTGGCCCGCCTCGGTGTCGAGGACGAACTGGTGCGGCTCGGGGCGCAACCGGGTGCGCCGGTGACCATCGGCGAGGTGACCTTCGACTGGGAACCGCAGATCACCGCGGGCGCCGATATCGTGCCCACCGGTCGCGGGACCGATATCCGGCTCGAACAGACCGATCGGGTGAGCGCGGCCGAACGTAAGCACGCGTCGCGGGTGCGGCGCGGTCTGCTGGACGAGGAAAGCGGGGAGTAGGCAGGTGAACCAGGGGAACCGCGGAGCAGGGGCACGGCCGTGAACCTGGTTCCGTCAGAACTCAGTGATGCCCGGCGTGTGATCGCCGGGGCGCGGCGCGTGGTGGTGAAGATCGGTTCCTCGGCGCTCACCAGTTTGTCCGGCGGACTCGATATCGATCGGCTCGATCGGCTCGCCGACGCCATCGAGGCCCGGATGCGATCCGGATCCGATGTGGTTGTCGTATCGTCCGGTG
This sequence comes from Nocardia jinanensis, assembly GCF_014645735.1. Taxonomy (GTDB): domain Bacteria; phylum Actinomycetota; class Actinomycetes; order Mycobacteriales; family Mycobacteriaceae; genus Nocardia; species Nocardia jinanensis. Next base: position 55,446 of record NZ_BMMH01000016.1, read on the forward strand.
CGATCGGTGCGGGCCTGGCGCCTCTCGGGTTGACCAGGCGCCCGCGCGATCTCGCGACCAAACAGGCCGCGGCCAGTGTCGGGCAACTCGCGCTCGTACATGCCTGGGGTACCTCGTTCACCCGCTACAACCGCACGGTGGGCCAGATCCTGCTCAGCGCAGACGATTTCGCCCGCCGGGAACATCATCGCAACGCCCAGCGCACCCTCGACCGGCTGCGGTCGCTCGGTGCGGTGGCGGTGGTGAACGAGAACGACACCGTCGCGACGGAGGAGATCCGCTTCGGTGACAACGACCGGCTCGCCGCGCTGGTGGCGCATCTGGTGGGTGCCGACGCGTTGTTCCTGCTCTCCGATGTGGCCGGACTCTACGACGGTGACCCGCGCAAGGGGAATGCGAATTTCATCGGTGAGGTGCGCACCAGCGCCGATCTCGACGGTGTGATCGCCGGTAGCGGTGGGGTGCTCGGTACCGGCGGGATGGCGTCCAAATTGTCGGCGGCCCGGTTGGCGGCCGACGCCGGGGTCCCGGTACTGCTGGCCGCGGCCGCCGAGGCGGCCGAAGCGCTCGGAACCGGTACGGTCGGAACCGCTTTCGCGGCCCGCCCGGTGCGGTTGTCCGCACGCCGTTTCTGGGTGCGGCACGCCGCCGACAGCCGGGGCGCGATCCTCATCGATTCGGGTGCCGTCGAGGCCGTGGCCGGCGCCCGGCGGTCCTTGCTCGCGGCGGGAATCGTCGGGGTCCGGGGTCGTTTCCACGGCGGTGATGTGGTGGACCTGGTGGGTCCGGATCGTACGATCGTGGCCCGTGGGGTGGTGGAATACGACGCCGCCGAACTCGCCACCGTGCTCGGCCGGTCCACCCGGGAACTGCCGGACGGTATGCAGCGCCCGGTGATACACGCCGACGACCTGGTGCGGGTCTGAGGAGACGCGGGTCCCGGGGCACGATGCGTACCGCCGGTTGTGACGGTCGGCGCGACGTTCCGACGCCTCCCGTTCCGGGACGCGGTCGCGCGGTGCGCGAGCAAGCCGAGTTCGGGAAAATCGCACGGAGCCGGCAGTTTTACCATGTGGGCATCGATCGTGGCGTAACCGGCGGTATCGCAACCGGTCACGTCCTCCCTTTTTCGCCGAACCTGTACCGACGAGGACGGTCCGGCGGTGGAGTCGGCGCCTTCCGGCGCGTCGTACGGGTTCAGGCGATACGGCCCAGATGATCGGCGGTACGGGTGGTTTCCGGCAGGCGGTAGCGCGGGGCGAGCCGTAACACCAGCGCGCACGCGGAATCCAGAGTGAAGCGGTGTCCGACCGAGACGAACAGTGGTTTGACCCCCGGCTGGGTACGCAGGGCCCGGCCGACGATCTCGTCATCGAAGGTGACCGGGCTCGAATCGCCCCGGTCCGGTCCCGGCTCGCGATAGTCGCCGGAGGCTTTCTTGGCGACACCGATACTCGGCAGGTCGGTGAGCACGCCCAAGTGGGCGGCCAGTCCGAAACGCCGGGGATGGGCCAGACCGTGGCCGTCGCAGATCAGGACGTCTGGTTCGACCCGCAGGGTCTCCAGCGCGCGAGTCAGCGGGGGGATCTCGCGGAAGGCGAAAAGCCCTGAGATATAGGGGAACTCGGCCCGTTCACGAACCACCGCCTCGTCCACCACGGTGAGCGAGTCCACATCCAGCACGGTGACCACCCCGATCGCGATATCGGGATCGCGATAGGCGACATCCAGCCCGGCCGCGAATCGGATCGGGCCGTGCTCGTCATCCACCCGCACCAGGTCGCGTAGCCGCTGCTGGACCGCGACGGCCTCGTCCTCGCTCACCGCCCACTCGTGCATCTGCCGGACCCGCACCATGCCGGAAGCCTATCGGGCGCGGGGCGCTACAGCTGTGCGAGGAACCGGTCGAGGCGGGTCGCGATCCGCTCCGGCGCCTCGCCGTTGATCGCGTGCGAATGCCCGGCCCATACCTCCACCTCGGCGCCCGGAACCTGCCGCGCGCGTTCCGCGGCGCGCCGCGAGTCGTGGACGATACTGTCGCCCGCCAGGATCACCAGGATCGGTACCGAGACGGAACGCAGTTGTTCGGTCGTCGGCTGTCGCGGCTGGGCGGGGCGCTGCACGAAATCCCGCATACCCGAGGCGATGAGGCGGGCCTCCGGAACCGAGTCGTCGGCTTTCGCTGCACCGGAAATCCAGCTCAGCAGCCACTCCCGCACGGTCCGCGGTATTCCCGGCAGGATACTGCCCAGCGAGACCAGGATCATCTTCCAGGTGACCGGGGCGAAGGTGACGGCCGGATCGAGCAGGACGGCCGAGGCCACCCGCTGCGGCCGGTGCACGACGGTCTGAGCGGCCAGCCAGCCGCCGATACTCACCCCGAGCAGATGGACCCGCTCGGTTCCCAGCTGTTCGAGGGCCTGATCCAGCCAGGCCGCCTGGTCCTGCGGGCCGGTGATCGGGGCGGTCTGCGCGGTGGCCCCCGGCTCGCCGAGACTGTCCAGCGACCATACGGTGCGCTGGGCCGTCAGGCCCCCGATATTGGCTCGCCACATAGGAGTCGATGCCTGCCGCCCAGACAGCAGCACGATCGGTTCGGCGGCGGGGGGACCGAAGCGATAGGCGGTGACCCGGCCGAACGCGGTGGTCAGTATCCGGGTCTCGTCGGGCACCGGTAGAGTCCCCATCCCGTCGCGATAGGCCGCCACGAAACGCGCCCGGCCCGCCGTGTCGGTGAAATGGCTGATGCCGTCGGGTTGTGGTGCGATCGGGGCGGTTTCGGGCAGTTCGCTGGTCACGCCCCGACACTATCGGCGATCCGTACGGTTACCCGGGGACGATCGAGGCCCTCAGGTGCCGAATTCGGGGACGACCGCGTAGGTGCGCAACCGTTCGGCGGCCCGCTCGTCGGTGAGTTCGACGCGCAGGTCGGGGTTCTCGTGATAGAAGCGGATCAGCCAGTAGGTGGCCGCGGAGCCGATCGAGAGTTTCTCCGCGTGGATCCGTTTCGCGACGCTGCGACCCGGCTTCCGGCCGGGACGCGAGATCCGGATCGTGCCCTTGGAATTATTACGCGACACCACCGCGATCTGCTCGATCGAGGTCCAGCTCACCATATTCGCGACCGAGGTCTTGGTGGGCAGCACGATATGCATCGGTGTCAATACCAGCCGGCGGATCTCTGGTCGACGCGCGTATACACAGAGGTAGACAAGAACCGCGACGGCGACGGCGACGGCCAGCCAGGGTGGGATCGGCGGATGCGGGTTCACAGTGAGTGTGCCGGTCCAGGTGCCGATACCGAAGATCGCGCACAGTGTCGCCAGACTGATGAAACAGACCACGAGCGCGACCTCGTATCCGAGCGAGCGGCGGACCACCAGAGCGTCCTGGTCGTTCGCGAATCGTGCGCCTTCGATCCGGATCCGCGAACGGCCGCGCGAGGTCGCCGAGAGCATCGGCAGGTACGAGACGACCCAGGCGGCGGCCGCGATATGGAGGGCCGGCTGCAACGGCTCCCCGGAGTCCAGCGCGAGCGCCGCCTGCGCCAGCAGGAAGGTGGCGAGGACGGCCACCAGGAACACCGCCGGATAGGTCCAGCCGTTCAGATTGCCCCGCAGTTCGCGCGGTGGCGGAAAATAGTTCCGGACCTGTGTTGTTCGCGGATCGGCCACCGCGTCCGGCCCCGCGACCATCGTCGGCATATCGGGGGATACGGTGTGCGGCTGGCGTGTCATCGGTACTACCTGTACTTCAGGATTCGATCGGGCGCCTGCGATGATATCGGCAATCGGAGGGCAACTCCGACTCGCACACGGGCGGTGGCGTTTGTGCGCCACCGCCCGGATCGATTCGGCGGCACGCGGGCACGGCTGAATCGTGTGCACGCGCGCGGCCGGGCGATCGCGGCGCAACTCACCGTGACCGCCGCCGGGTGGTGTTTCAGCGATTCAGGATTCGGCTGTCACCGTGGCGAGCGCCTTCCGCGGCCGGAATCGGTCGATCAATGCCACGACGACCAGGTAGATCACGCCCCAGACGGCGAACGTCGTGAGCTGGGAGCCCACGATATCGGCGTCGGAGTACAGGATCGAGCGGGCCGACTCGACCGCCGCGGGTACCGGGAGGACTTCGTGCAGCATCCGGAACAGCTGGGGTTCCAGGTAGCTCGACATCGCACCGTTGGACGCCGGTACGCCGAGGAACATCAGCACCGCGATCACCGGCAGCACCGCGAGCAGGCCGAGAACTCGGACGAAGATCCTGGTGAACAGCGCCGTACTGAATATCGCGACCGCCCCGATTCCGGTGAGCGCGAGGAAATGGCCTTCGATCGCGCCGAGGATCGGTCCGGCCACAGTCCACACCAGCCCTGCCCTGAGCGCCCGTCAGGGGATGGTGCCGGGGGTTACCGCCGAGCGGCGATAGCGAACGACCGGAACGCCGTCGTCGATCGTGATCGTCGCATCCACGCCGTAGACGTCGCGGACGAGTCGCTCGGTGAGCGTTTCGGCAGGGGTGCCGTGTGCGGCGACTCCGCCGCGATCCAGAACCAGGATGTAGTCGCAGAACATAGCGGCGAGATTGAGATCGTGCAGAGCGACGACCGTGGTGACCGGCAGTCGCGTGACCAGATCGAGGATGTCGAGCTGGTGGGCGATATCGAGATGGTTGGTCGGCTCGTCCAGCAGCAGCTCACCGGGCTCCTGGGCCAGGGCCCTGGCGATCTGGGCCCGCTGCCGCTCGCCGCCGGAGAGAGTGCTCCACGTGCGTCGCGCGTGGTCGGCGAGGCCGGTGGCGCGTAGTGCTCGCGCGATCGCCGATTCCTCGTCCGGGTCCTGGCCGAACAGGTCCCGGTGGGGGATACGCCCGAGGCGCACCACATCGTGCACGGTGATATCGACATCGGTATGCGCGTGCTGCCCGACCATGGCGATCCGGCGCGCCAGCGGCCGCCGGCCCAGTCGGCGCAGCGGCGTGCCGTCGAGGGTGACCTCGCCCCGGTCCGGCCGCGAGATACCGGCCAGCAGGCGCAGCAGCGACGATTTACCGGACCCGTTCGGTCCGAGCAGGCCGACCGTCTGCCCGATTTCCGGCTGGACGGTGACATCGTCCACGACGAGGTTGCCGGCCCGGGACCAGAACAGGTTCTGTGCGTTCAGTGTCAACGAGTGCTCCGCTGTGGCGCCGGGTGTTCCGCAGGGGCGACAGGTGCTCCGCTGTGGCGCCGGGTGTTCCGGGGGTCGGCGCGTGCGCCGCAGTGTGTCGTCGGCCGCGCAGTGCCGTCCGCGTACTCCGCGGTGTTGTCGTGGCGTGTGCCCTGGACGATCATGACGTACTCCGGGTGCGGAACAGCAGGAGCGCGAACGCGGGGACGCCGATGAGTGCCGTGACGACACCGACCGGTACCTCCTGCGGCGCGAAAACGGTCCGGGCGAGTGCGTCGACCCAGACCAGCAGGACCGCGCCCAGGACCGCGGTCACCGGGATCAGGCGGCTGTGCCGGGGACCCACCAGAAAACGTGCGGCGTGTGGGAGCACCAGTCCGATGAACCCGATCGCTCCGGCGGCGCTGACCAGTACCGCGGTCATGAGGGCCGTGGTCACGAGCAGCAGCAGCCGGGTCCGGCCGACCGCGACGCCCAGGCTCGCCGCGGCCGACGAGCCGAAAGTGAACGCGTCCAGCGCGGAAGCGTACCACCAGCACAGTGCCATCCCGGTGGCGCAGACCAGAGCGGTTGTACCCGCGTCGGTCCAGGTGGCGCCCGCGAGCGAACCCAGCAGCCAGAACAGGATCCCGCGGGTGCGTTCGGCATCGGCGGAGGACAGCACGATGAACGAGGTGAGCGCGGAGAACAACTGGGTCCCGGCCACCCCGGCCAGGACCACCTTCGCGGTGCCACCACCGGCACCCGCGGCCAGTACCAGTACCAGGCCGAACGAAGCGAGCGCCCCGAGGAACGCCCCGGTGGACAGCGAGACCAGCCCACCGCCCACACCCAGTACGGCCACGATCACCGCACCGGTGGACGCGCCGGATGAGATCCCGAGCACGAACGGGTCGGCGAGCGGATTGCGCAGCAGCGACTGCATGACCACGCCGCAGACCGCCAGACCGGCGCCGCAGACCGCGGCGAGCAGGGTGCGCGGCAGCCGCAACTGCCAGACGATGCCCTCCCGGATCGGCGAGACACCGGCGGTGCCGGCGCCCAGCTTCTCGAACAGCACCGCGTAGACCTCGGCGACCGAAAGATCCGCCGGCCCGATGGTGATCGTGAAGGCCATCGAGGAGATCAGCACGACCAGCCCGCACAGGACCAGCGCCGCCGTCGTGGGTGCGCGGGCGGTCCGGGCGATGGTGCTCGGCGGTGTTTCCGGGCTCACGAACCGTGGCCCCACCGTTCCAGGGCGTCGGCGACCTTCTCGATACCGTCGACCGTCCGGATCGAGGGGTTCAGATCGGCGCCGTTGACCACGATGTAGCGCCGGTCGCGCACCGCGGACAGTTTCGCGGTCACCGGATTCGATTCCAGGAACGAGATCTTGCTGTCCAGCGCGTCCCCGGCGAGACTGCGGCGGCTCAGATCGGCCAGTACCAGGGCAGCCGGGTCGCGGTCGAGCACCGTCTCCCAGCTGACCTGCGGCCATTCGTCTGTGGTGTCGTCGAACACGTTCTTGGCGCCCACTGCGTCGGTGATGATCCCGGACGAGCCACAGCAGCCCGCGACATACGGTGTGGAGGTGTCGGCGAACCAGTACGCCAGCGAGACCGGGTCCGCGGCGATCCGCCCGGCCGCGGCGTCGTAGCGGTCGCGCAGTCCGGTGACCAACTGCTCGCCGCGGTCCCGCACATCGAAGATCGCGGCGAGTTCGCGAATTTCCCGGTAGACCGAATCCATGGTCAGGGGTTCGGTACGGGCGCCGTCGGCGTTGACGCTGATATCGGTTTTCCCGTCGCAGTCGGTCGGCGAGAGGTAGGTGGGTACACCCAGTTCGGTGAACTGCTCGCGTTCGGCGACGCCACCGGGACCGAGTGTGCCGCCGAAGGAGGCGGAGACGAAATCCGGTTCCGTATCGAGCACGACCTCCAGCGAGGGTTTGTTGTCGGCCAATCGCGGCACCCGCGCGTTATCGGCGGCGAGGTTCGCGCGGACGGGGTCGGTCCAGGTGGCGGTGCCCACCATCCGGTCCGCCAGCCCGAGTGAGAGCAGGATCTCCGCCGACCCCTGGTTGAGGGCCACGGCCCGCTGCGGCGGCGCCGGGACGGTGACTTCGGCCCCGCAGTTGCCGATCTTCATCGGGTAGCCGGCACCACCGGCGGGCTCCGCCGCGGGATCGCCGGAACTGCCGGTACCGGAACATCCGGCCAGGAGGAGGGTGGACACCACGGCGGCGACCGCCAGGAAAATGGACCGCGTCACGGCGTGGACTCCTTGTGTCTGGGCCTGTGCGCGAGGCCGGGATCCGAGCTCGGCGGGTGAGTGATCGGACTCCACCACGCGGGTGTCACCGTTGCGCGCCAGTCCCGGATTCGCACCGGGTTCCCTCACCGCGCCGCGACCGCAGTGCGGCCGCGGTCCATGCTATCCGACAGCAAACTGGACGTTCGACCGGCTCATTCGGGGGTGCCGTGGCGGCGAATGCGACGGCGATTTCCTGCCAGCGCGCGTGGGGTGCCCTCGCGGATGCTCGTGGAGTAACAGCGGAATCGCGAAAGGAACGATATGTCGGAGAAGATCGTGGTGGTCACCGGGGCGACCCGCGGAATCGGCCGTGCCACCGCGACAGCGTTCGCCCGGCAGGGTTACCGCGTGATCGTCACCGGGCGCCGCGCGCCGGCGGTGGAGGCGGTGGTGAGGGAACTGCGGGCGGAGGGGCTCGCGGCCGAGGGGGAACTCCTCGACGTGTGCTCGGTGGACAGCGCCCGGTGCCTGCGCGATTCGATCGCCGGACGGCATGAGCACATCGATGTGCTGGTGAACAATGCCGGCATCCTGCCCGAGGCGACCGCCGCGGGCACGGTGAACTTCGCCCATCCCGGCGCGTTCACCGAGACCTTGATGACCAACACATTCGGTCCCGCCAATGTGATCGAAGCGCTGCTTCCACTGGTGCGCCGGGCGCCGGCGGGGCGGATCGTCAACATCTCCACCGAGATGGGTTCGCTCACCCAGCAGCGCAATCCGGACTCGGCGTACTACTCGATGGTGGTCCCGGGCTACCAGGCCTCGAAGGCGGCACTGAACAGCATTACGGTCGGACTGGCGAAAACTCTCGCCGATACCCCGGTCCGGGTGACCTCCGTATGCCCCGGCTTCGTCGCGACCGGACTGGCTCCGGCGGCCGCCGACGCGCCGACGACACCGGAGGAGGCCGCGGCGGTCGTCCTCGCCGCGGCGGAGTCGCCGGAGGTGTCCACCGACGGATCCTTCGTCGGCGCCCAGGGCCCCATCGCCTGGTAGCGGGACCCGGGGGGCCGGGCCCTCACAGCTCGGCTCCGCCGAGGCCATCGGTTCGGTACAGGTCCGGACTCACTCGGCCGTCGCACAGGCGGCCGTGATCGCGGCGGTGGCGTAGTGCACGAAGGACGCGACAGCGTCGTGGCGCCCGGCCCAGTCGTCCACGGCGGTACCGAGATAGCCGTCCCGCGCATGCCGCAGCAGCTCGGCGTGCCCGGCGGGGTCGTGCGAGCTGTGGTGGCGCCTCGCGATCCACCGGGCGCGCTTCCCGCCGGACGGTAGGTAATCCGAAATGCCCATCTTCGTGGTCCGCGGAGTCGTGCGGAGGGAGGACAGCGGAATCGGGGTTGTCACGGAGGTACCCGGCCCGGGATCTGTTCTAGATTCGAGGGAGGATCGGCTCGGGCCGGACGGGGCGTCGAACAGGTCGGACAGCGAGGTGCGGTGTGAACGCGGTGCAGACGGTGACCGGATCCGGGCACGCACCGGCCGAACCCGGGGGCTCGCCACCGGTGCGCTGGCCGTGGCCGGCCCGGTTCGCGTTCCGGTTCGGCGTGGTCTACTGCCTGCTGTTCTGCGTGATGATCGGACAGGTCCTGTTCGTCTTCACCGGATTCGTACACCGGTTCCTGCCCGATACCGCGCCGATGTGGCCGCTGCTCGGGACCGAACCGCTGTTGAAGTGGGTCGGGCAAACAGTGTTCGGCGTCGACGTGCAGCTCAACCGGCTCTCCGGCAGCGGTGATCAGGCGATCATCTGGGTGATGGTGTTCAGCGCGCTGGTCGTGGCCGTCGCCGCGGCGGTGCTGTGGTCGGTGCTCGACCGCCGCCGGCTCGCCTACCCGCGGGCGGCAGCGTGGTTCCTGACCGGTCTGCGACTGTGTGTCGCGGGACAGATGCTGTTCTACGGGATCGCCAAAGCGGTGCCGACCCAGATGCCGCCGCCTCCGCTCTCGGCACTCATCCAGCCCTACGGCCAGTTCTCCCCGATGGCTGTGCTGTGGCTCCAGGTGGGCAGCGCACCGGTCTACGAGATACTGCTCGGGGTGGCGGAACTGGCCGCCGGTCTGCTGCTGCTGGTCCCGCGCACGGCGACGCTCGGGGCGATGCTCGGTGTGGTGAGCATGGCGCAGGTGTTCGTGCTGAATATGACCTTCGACGTTCCGGTCAAGATCCTCTCGTTCCATCTGCTGGTGTTCTCACTGGTCCTGCTCGCCCCGCAGGCCCGCCGGTTCGCGGATTTCTTCGTACTCGCCCGCCGCGCCGAACCCGCTGTGCAACCACCGCTGTTCGTGAGTCGCCGAGCCGAGCGGATCGCCGGGCCGGCCCAGGCGGCGATCGGTGTCTGGCTGGTCGCCGGGGTGGCGGTATTCGGCTGGTTCAGCTGGCAGGACTACGGGGGTGGCGCGCCGAAGCCGGAGTTGTACGGGCTCTGGGAGGTCACCGAGTTCCGTATCGACGGACATCCGGTACCGCCACTGCTGACCGACGAGACCCGTTGGCAGCGGCTGGTCGTCGAGACCGAGGGCACGGTGACCTGGCAGCGGATGGACGGGGCGCTGGTGACGGCGCCCGCGCAGTTCGACGGGCCCGCGCACACTCTCACGGTCACCGGACCACCGGGTCCGGATGCCGCGGATACACCGATCGCGACCTTCACCTACACCCGTCCGGAACCCGGTGTCCTGCGACTGAACGGGCAGCTGGCCGACCGGCCGGTGACCATCGACCTGCGCGCGACCGACCCCGCCGCCTTCCGGCTGAATGGTCCGCGGTTCCACTGGGTCCAGGAGTTCCCGGTCCAGTAGCTCGCCCGGGTCAGGGCTGCTGCGGCGGAATTACTCCGGGCTGGTCGGGAGCGCGCTGTCCCGGTACCGGACCGGTGATACCGGGCTGACCCCCCGGATCCGAGAGCGGTATCGCGGTCGGGTTCTGCGTAGGTGGTGCCGGAGGTTCGACCGGCGCGGGTTCGGAAGGAGGGGCGGGCGGTTGCGCTGCCGCGGGCGGCTGGGCGGGTGGAGCCGGTGCGGGCTCGGTAGGGGCGGGCGGCGCGGCAGGTGCCGAGCCGTCGGTCGGTGCCGGCTCCTCGGGTGTGGGTGGTCGCGGGGTCTCCTCGCTCGGCTCCGGGGAAGGAGCGGGGGAACTCTCCGGCGCGGACGGTGCCGGAGGACTCGGTGTCGCCGGAGCCGGTGGGGTGGAACCGTGCTGCGGTGCGGGCGAATCGGTGGAACCACCGGAATCGGTGGAATCGCCGCCGGACCCGGAAACGGTGGGGGCCGAACCGGCCGGGGCGGGTGCCGAACCCGCGCCGACCGCGGTGTCGACCTGAGCACGGGGCGGGGCCGGCGGTCCGAGTGGCGGCAGCGCACCAGGGGCCGCCGGAGGTTCCGGGAGTGCGGGCACCGCGGTGCCCGCGGCGAGATAGGCGGGTTTGTAGACCATGTTCATGGTGAGGATCGCTTCCTGGTGCAGCACCTCCTGCACCATCTGCGCATCGATCACCTTGGCCGCCTCCAGCAGCCGGGCCAGCGCGCCGACCGGCCCGGAATCGCCGGGCGGAACGACCGCGATCTTCACCGCTTCCGCGGCCGCGGCCACCGCACCCAGGCGCAGCCCCACTTGACCGAGGACCCCGGCCAGTTCCTCCACCGAATCGGCGAAGCTACGGGTGCTCGCGAATGCGGCGTCGGCGGCCGCACCGTCCCATTCCATCGCGTTCATCACCCGGTCCGCGCCGGCGCGGGTCAGTGGGAGCGAGGTCTGCAGAGTGGTGGCGGCGTGCATCCAGGTACCGGAGATCCGCAGGATCTCACCGGCATCGATCTGCTGGGTGGCCCGATAGATATCCTCATGGCGCATGGCTTCGAAATGCTCCATGGCGCTGATGTAGTCGGGATCCGTTCCAGTCATACAGCCTCCTTCGAGGCGGGTGCATGCGGTCCGCGGAGGCCGCAGCGAAGGCGGAGGTATCGCAGTATCGCAGTATCGCAGTGTCGCAGTGTCGCATTATCGGTCGAGCCTCGTTTCGAGGGCGCGTACGGCGGCGGCGTTCGCGGCGTCGGCCTCGTCGTAGAGCCCACCGCTGACCAGGAACGCTTCCTTCATCCGGTAGGCCGCTTCGATGTAGTGATCGAGCAGTACGGCGGCGTCGCGGGCCTTGTGCCCGAACCCGGCCTGCAACTGCCGACCGGAGGTCAGGCCGCCGAAACCGTGTGGATCCGACGCATCCTCCAGACGTTGCCGGAGGTAGATGAGCCGATCGGCCTGACGGTCGTAGAGTTCCGCGCAGCGGCGTGCCGCTTCCGGATCGAACTTGACGGTTCCCGCATGGGCTGCCTGGCGGAACCGGACGATCTCGGCTCGACTGTCTTCGATCTTCATGACTGGCGTACCCTCCGTCGGTCACGCCCAGCGTAGCCGCAACCGATGGTCCGGGCAGCCCGTCTGTGGCGATCCCGGGATCAGACGGGAATACGTTTCTGCAGATGCGCGGCGAGTTGTTCGGGGGAGGCAGGCACCATGTGCACGTTCTCGTCGGCCTTCAGCAGGTAGCGGCCGTCGTCCTCGATATCGAGCCAGGTGTAGTGCAGCGGCGGTGCCGGATTCGGCCGGTCGAGATGCGCTTCGATACGGATGTGCCCGTCTGCCGTATGCGGCGCGCACAGCAGCTTCCGGATCAGCGGCGCGGCACGCTCTTCCTGGATAACGGTTTCGGTATCGCGGACCGCCGCGGCCGTCGCGGTACGGGCCGGACAGCGGCCGGCCGGCGCCTTCGGCAGCAGTGCCGCCAGCCGGGCGCCGAGTTTGGTGCTGTGCCCGATCGAGAGCTGCACCGGCCCGCCGAATTCCCGGGTACGGCCGGGCGCCTGGACGGCCAGGACCGCCCGGTCGTAGACGACGCAGCCCAGTATCCGCAGTTCCCGGCCGGGTTCGGGGGATCCGCCGATGGCGATCACCCGGGTATGCGGTACGGCGAGAATACGCAGACAGGCATCGAGATCGGGGTCGGGCGGGAAGCGCTGTGCGAGTTCGGCGTGCAGGAGCCGGGCATCGCGCTCGGTGCGCGGCGATTCGAGTACCCGCAGCGGATAGGGAATCCGGTCCAGGTCGGCTCGGCGCCATACGTGCGCGAACTCGTCGGGGGTCAGGCTCCAACTCACGCGGAATCACATCCTCACCGAAACCTGCGCGGGCCATCTCAGACTATCGGTTGTTTCGCAGCGCGCTGACCTCGGGCACTGCCGGGGCCCCGGACTCTGTGATCCGACACAAACCACGAATACGCGATGGACGAGCCCTTCCTCGGGTTTACTCGTCCGGAACGGACAACGGTGTTCTGTTGTGACAGACGGGCTTGGAGGTCGGTTCTTGCGGGTGCTCGGGACGGATGACACCGAGACGATGATCGCGGCGCGGTCCGGCGGGGGGACCCGCGAACGCTACGCGCCGGGGGCGGGAGCACGGCTACCGGAGTGGGCGGCCTTCGGCTCCGAGGACCACACCCAGGAGCCGGAAGCAGGCGCGATATACCTCCGGTCCCGGCGAAGCGGCCGGCCGTGACGGCCGTGATCCGGGGTGCCGGCGAGCCGGTCGCACCCGGGGAGCCGCGAATATGGGACGACGCCACAGCGGCGCAGACCTTTCCGGGGATCACCTCGCCCTTGGCCTTCACCGTCGCCGCCGGAATCCACGGACGCGTGGCCCGCGAATACGCGCGCTGCCTCGAAGTGCCGGACGACCAGGTGGCGCAGACGGATTCGTGGACGCCGTACCTGCTGGGGAGTTTTCACGGCCGGGTGTACGGGAACCTGCTGCACTGGTATCGGCTGGCGGGTATCGGGCCCGGGTACCGGTTGAACTGTAGAGCTCTCGAAGAAGTGCTGGGCGCCACCGATCGAGTACCGGAGGAAGTCGCGCGGTCGCTGTCACCCTTCACCTTCGATTCCCGGGTACGCCGCGTCCGATCGCGGCTCTGGACGACCGGTGTATTCCTGCGCCGGGCCTTACGGATCGAGGCGATGATGCGGGAATTCCGTACGGAGTTCGATCGCGTCTGCGACCGTTACGAGGGGACCGAATACGTTCACGGCGAGCACGCCTACGCGGAGTACCGGCGGCTGGATCGGGAACTGGTGTTGCTGTGGGGGCCGACGACGGTGCTCGATTCTGTCGTACTGACTCTCATGGGTGCTGTGGTCGCGCTGACGGAGACCTATCTGCCCGAGGCGCCGCGGTCGTTCCGGTACGCGGCGGTGCGGCCGAGCGTGGCGACCGGGGCACCGGGGATCACCGGGATCGAGCCGGACACCTACCTCGACGGGACACTCGGCGGACTCCGCCGCCGGCTCTACGATCTGGTGCGAGTGCGCGCCGCCCGCTGTGCCGCGCACCGGGACAGCATCCGGGCGAGCCGGGCCCGTGCCGTCGGCATCCTCGACCCGATGATCCGGGTGATGGCCGGCGATCTCGCCGCGCGGGCAGTCCTGCGGGAGCCCGGTGATATCGACTACCTGACCGTCGGTGAACTGTGCGGCTGTTACGACCGGGTACCGATACCGGATCTGCGAGTGCGGATCGCGGCGCGTAAGGCCGCCCGTGCCGCCGCCGATGGCCTCTCGGCTCCGGTGCGTTTCAGTACCGAGGGTGCGGAAGTCTCCGATGCGCAACTGGCGGAACAAGGTTGGGCGCCCTGTACGCAGATCCCGCCCGCCCGCGACGGTGAGGTGTTGACCGGCACCGCCTCCACCACAGGGTTGGTCGAGGGACCCGCGGTGGTGGCGCGGCGACTCCGTGATGTGAGCTCCGGGATTCTCGTCACCGAGAGCGCGGACCCGGATTGGGTGGCGACGCTGCCGTCGGTATCGGGCCTGGTGATCGAACACGGCGGCCCACTCACCGCGGTGGCGACCGTCGCTCGTGAACTCGGGGTGCCCACTGTGGTTCGCGTGCCCGAAGCCACCGCGAAACTCCGGACCGGAATGCGGATCCGGGTGGACGGTTCCACGGGTACGGTGACGGTGTTGTCCGGGGTGGGCCCGGAATGAGGTGGAATGTATGACCGATCTCGAATCCGCGCGACCCGCGGCGGCGCCACCCGAACAGCCGGCGGACCTGCTGAGCGCGCTCACTCCGGCACAGGACAAGGCCGCCGCCTATCTCGGCGACAGCTATCTGCTCGAAAGTATCGAACAACTGTGGCGGATGCGGGTCGACCCCGCGGCCTTCGCCGCCCGTCATTCGCTCCTGTTGCTCACACCGGGCGCGATCGTCTCGCGGGCGGTGGATCCGACGCTGAAATGGTTGTCCGGCGAAGGTTTCCGGGTAGTCGACACCGCGGCCGTGAATCTGAACCGGCATCTGGTCCGCGCACTGTGGCGCTACCGCTGGAACACCGTCTCCCCGGAACGGCGCAGGCTCACCGATCTGCTGGCCGCGATCTCCGAAGCCCTGCTGCTGGTGGTCGCGGGGCCCGACGGTGAACTGCCCGCCCCGGTGCGGCTGGCCGAAGCCGCCGGTCCGGACGCCCCTCGGGCCGGTAGACCGGGACAGCTGCGTCACCTACTCGGCCAGCGCGGTACAGTGCTCGATCCGGTTCACATCCCGGACGATCCGGCCGACGTACTGCGCGAACTGGCCGTCTACTTTCCGGAGAACCGTCGTGCCGAGGCGATCTCCCGCGCCTACACCGGCGCCGACAGCGCCGAATCCGCACGCACCCTCGCCGACTCGCTCTACGCCCGGACGCCGTGTCGTTCCTTCGACAAGACGGTCGCGCTCGACCGTATCCTGCGCGATCTCGATCGGGCGGGTTCGCCCGCACCGGCGGATTTCGACGCCGGTTCGGCCGGTGCCTGTGCCACGATCCTGACCCGGGCTCTGACCTCCGGATTGGATATCGACTCGTGGTCGGCGGTCGTCCTGGGTGCGGAGGTACTACCCGTGGGGGTCGCCGCGGGGTCACCGGCTCTGCGACCCGTGACCGCGGCCGATTGGCGGGCCGGGCGGCGCTGACCGCGCACGCGGACCCGGCGCTCGCCGACGAGGGTGCCGACGATCACGGGCTACCTGCGAGAATGCCCGGATGCACATCGCGATCGGCCTGGTTGTCCTGGTGGCCTCGGCGGCGGCCGTGGCGGCGCTGGCGCGCCGAGCCGGAATCTCCGAACCCCTGGCGCTGACCCTGGCCGGTGTCGCCGCCTCGTATCTGCCGTTCGTGCCCGAGGTGCATCTGGAGCCGGAGATCGTGCTGCTGGGGCTGCTGCCGCCGTTGCTGTACACCGCGGCGATCCGCACCTCGCTGGTCGATTTCCGGGCCAATATCGGTGCGATCGTCTCGCTGTCGGTGGGTCTGGTCCTGTTCAGTACGTTCGCGGTGGCCGCGGTCGTCTGGTGGCTGCTGCCGGTGCCGTTCGCGGTGGCGGTGGCGCTGGGAGCTGTGGTGGCGCCGCCGGATGCCGTGGCCGCTACGGCGGTGGCGCGGCGAATCGGAATGCCCCGGCGCATCGTTTCGATCCTGGAGGCCGAATCGCTGTTCAACGACGCGACCGCGCTGGTGGCGTTGCGGACCGCGATCGCCGCCTCGGCGGGGGCGGTGTCGGTGTGGAACGCCGGTGGGGACTTCCTGCTGGCTGCCGGTGGCGGCGCGGTGGTGGGGATCGCGGTCGCGTACGCGCTCGCCCTGCTGCGCCGGCGGATCACCGACCCGGTCCTGGACACCACCCTGTCGTTCCTGGCACCGTTCCTGGCCTATCTGCCCGCCGAGGAGATCCACGCCTCCGGCGTTATCGCGGTGGTCACCTGCGGCATGATCCTGGGCCACGGTGCGCCGGTATGGCAGAGTGCGGCCTCGCGCACCGCCGAACGCATCAACTGGGGTACCGCGCAGTTCATCCTGGAGAGCGCGGTGTTCCTCATCATCGGGTTGCAGGTGAACACGATCGTCCGGGACGCGTGGGCGAGCGGATTGGACCACGGCACCCTGATCGTGACCGCGATCGCGGTCCTGGTGGCGGTGATGCTGGCGCGGCCGGTGTGGGTATTCGGCTGGACCTTCCTCGAACGCGCGTTCGGCCGTGCCCCGGAGCCACTGGCCCATCCGACAGTGGTCTCCTGGGCCGGTATGCGCGGGGTGGTGACCCTGGCCGCCGTGCTGCTGCTCCCAGCCGACACCCCGCAGCTGCCGGTGCTGAAACTGCTGGCCCTGGTCGTCGTCGCGGGCACGCTGCTGCTCCAGGGGACGTCGCTGTCGTGGCTGGTGCGGCGGATGCGCCTGCGTGGGCCGAGCCGTGCCGAGGACGCGCTGCAGAAGGCGAACCTGCTGACTCAGGCGTCCAACGCGGGACTGGCCGCGCTCGACGCGGCGATCGGCCCGGACACCCCGGAGGAAGTCGTGAACTCGCTGCGCGACCGGGTCACCTGGCGGACCAACGCGGCCTGGGAGCGGCTCGGCCGCCCGGAATCGGAGCTGGCGACCCCGACGGCGGAATATCGGCGCTTGCGGCTGGAGATGCTGCGTGCCGAACGGGAGACGGTGCTGCGGGTTCGTGACGCCGGAGGCGTGGACTACGAGATCCTGCAGCATGTGCTGGCCCGGCTGGACCTGGAGGAGTCGATGATCGACAGGTTCGACGAGGGCGACGACGAGGACCGGGTCGAGACGCTGGCGATCCCGGGCGGTTCGGCCGAGGACTGCGCGCATCTGCGGGCCGCCCCGCTGCTCGGTGAATCGGATCAGCCGGATGTGTGCGCGCGATGCCTGGCGGAGGGTTTGACCTGGGTACATCTGCGCATGTGCCTGACCTGCGGCAATATCGGCTGCTGCGATTCCTCGCCCGGGAACCACGCGGCCGGTCACTACACGTCGACCAGTCACCCCGTGATGCGCAGTGTGGAGCCCGGCGAGGCGTGGCGCTGGTGCTACGTCGACGAACTACTCGGCTGATCTCGATCCCGCCGGCCGCGACCACCCGCCCGGAGACATCCGCGGAAACCGCGGCGGACCGTCCGTGTGGTGCCGGTGTCGGTGGCCTGCGGCAGTATGGGCGCCATGTCGACAGCACCGGGCAGCACCATGGGCGGGGCCGGCGGAGTCGCCGGTGAACTACGTGAGCACGCGGAGGGGCTGCTGCGGGAGCTCGCCGGACCGGGCGCGCGATTGCGGGAAGACCAGTGGACCGCGATCGAAGCGCTGGTGGTCGGTAAACGGCGCGCGCTGGTGGTGCAGCGCACGGGGTGGGGTAAGTCCGCGGTGTACTTCATCGCGGCGAAGCTGCTGCGTGCCCAGGGGCGCGGGCCTACCGTGATCGTCTCGCCGCTGCTGGCCCTGATGCGCAACCAGGTCGCGTCCGCCCAGCGGGCCGGTGTCGTGGCGGCGACCATCAACTCCGGGAACGTCACCGAATGGGACGAGATCCATCAGCAGGTGGCCGGCGGTGCCGTGGATGTACTGCTGGTCAGTCCCGAACGGCTGAACAATCCCGATTTCCGGGACCAGGTACTACCCCGGCTCGCCGCCGACGCCGGTCTGGTGGTGATCGACGAAGCGCACTGTGTCTCCGATTGGGGGCACGATTTCCGCCCGGACTACCGCCGTATCCGAACCCTGATCGCCGACCTCGGGAGCGAGGTCCCGGTCCTGGCCACCACCGCCACGGCCAACGATCGGGTGGTGACCGATGTGGCCGGGCAGATCGGCACCGACACCCTGGTCCTGCGCGGGGACCTCGATCGCGCCTCACTACATCTGTCGGTGGTCCGTTTCGACGACGCCGTGGAACGCACGACCTGGCTCGGCGGTCATCTGGACCGGTTGCCGGGGTCCGGGATCGTGTACACCCTGACCGTCGCCGGAGCCCACGATCTCGCCGATGTGCTGAACTCGCGCGGCCACAAGGTGGCCGCCTATACGGGCCAGACCGATCCCGCCGAGCGGGAAGCGCTCGAAACCGCCCTGCTGAACAACGAGGTCAAAGCGCTGATCGCCACCTCCGCGCTGGGCATGGGCTTCGACAAACCCGATCTGGGTTTCGTGGTCCATGTGGGCGCCCCGTCGTCACCGATCTCCTACTACCAGCAGGTCGGCCGCGCCGGGCGAGCCACCGAACGCGCCGAGGTCGTGCTGCTGCCCGGGCCCGAGGACGCCCGGATCTGGAGCTATTTCGCCTCGGTCGCGTTTCCGCGCGAACACGTGGTCCGTTCGGTCCTCGAAGCACTCGACCGCGAGCGCCCGCAGTCCACCGCGGCCCTGGAACCGCTGGTCGAACTCAACCGGTCCCGGCTCGACATGGTGCTGAAGGTGCTCGATGTCGACGGCGCGGTCCGCCGGGTTCGTGGTGGCTGGCTGGGTACCGGGGAGCCCTGGACCTACGACGCGGACCGTTACGAACGCCTCGACGCCGCGCGCACGGCCGAACAGCAGGCGATGCTCGACTACCAGGTCACCACCGGTTGCCGGATGGAGTTCCTGCGCCGGCAGCTCGACGATCCGGCCCTGCTGGCCGCGGCATCCGGTACCGGCGAGTGCGGCCGCTGCGACAACTGCACCGGCGAGCACCGCGATACCGCCGTCGACAGCGCTGCCGTCGACGCCACCCGGGCCCGGCTCGACCGGCCCGGTATCGATCTCGCACCCCGTAAACAGTGGCCGACCGGTATGGCGAAACTCGGTGTGCCGCTGTCGGGCAAGATCACCGCCGGCGCCGAGACCGGGCGGGTGCTGGGCCGGCTGAATTCGCTCGGCTGGGGCCGGCGGTTACGTCCGGTCCTCGACGGTCCCGACGGCCCGGTGCCGGACGAGGTCGTGCATGCCTGCATACCGGTACTCCGGGAATGGGACTGGGCCGTCCGGCCCACCTCGGTGCTGGCGCTGGAATCGTCCACCCATCCGGTGCTCACGGGTTCGCTGGCCGAGCGCCTCGCCGAAATCGGTCGGCTCCGCGATCTCGGCACCCTGCACATCCGTCCCGACCGGCCACCGGTGTCGGCGGTCAACTCGGCCCACCGGGTCGCCGCCCTGCACGATGCGTGGGAGGTCCCCGACCTCGGTGCCGTGGACGGTCCGATCCTGCTGGTGGACACCCTTACCGATACCGGCTGGACCTTCACCGTGGCCGCGTGGGCGCTGCGCCGGGCGGGTGCTCCGGCTGTCCTTCCGTTCGCGCTGGCGACCCCGGCCTGATCTCCTCGTCCGGATCGATATCCGGCCAGGCCCGGCCCGCGGCGGCGGGAAGCCGGTCTAGCACCGCGAATGCCCCGATGAGCACTACCGCGAGTACGACCACCAGGAGTGTGTTGACCAGCGCGGTCGCGTACCCCTGCTGGGCAGCGTCCAGGAACGGATACGGATACCAGTGGGTCACGGCGCCGTGGGCGAAGGTGTATCCGATCCAGCCGATCGGCCAGCCGAACGCCGCGGCGATCGTGGCCCGGTCGATCCGCGGTCGTGGCCCGAAGACCAGCCAGACACCCAGGGTGGCCCAGGGCGCGATGTAGTGGAATCCGAGATTCGCCCACCAGGCCGCGCCGGTGAGGTGCACCTCGTCGGCGAGTACCAGCGCGAAGACCAGACCGGTGATCACGATGCCGAGCAGGGCGTCCACCCGCACCACCCGCCAGAGCCGGCCGTCGCGATCGGGCCGGATCGCCAGCCCCGCCGAAGTGACCAGCACGAACAGATTGCTCTGGATGGTGAAGTAGCTGAACAGGCGGATGAGTCGCGTCGCGATACCGGCGTCCGGATCCGCGCGCCCGGAGTTCGCGTCCGCACCTCCGGTGAACAACAACACCAGCTGCGTCACCAGCGCCGCGGCGATGACCAGGGCGATCAGGAAATGGCAGATCCGGGCGGCGATATCCGCCGCACCGCTGCGCCCGACCGGCCGATTGCGCATATTCACACCGGCACATACTGCCGCCGACGGCATCGTCGTCGCGGGCGACACGCGACCGAGAGTACGAACTCGTGCCCGGGTACGGCAGGATCGGTGTGGTGACCACATTGCCCGAGAAGGCCGCCGCGTTCCTAGCACTCCATCGTCCCGGTGACCCGGTGATCCTGCCCACGGTCTGGGACGCCTGGTCGGCGGATCTCGTACAGCAGGAGGGTTTTCCGGCGCTCACGGTCGGTAGCCACCCGCTCGCCAACTCGGTCGGCAAATCCGATCGGGAAGGTATGGCCTTCGCCGATGTGCTCGGCCGGGTCCGGGAGATCACCGCCGCGGTGGATGTGCCGGTCTCGGTCGATCTCGAGTCCGGATACGGTGTCGAGCCGGCGGCGCTGATCGACGGGTTGTTGCAGGCCGGAGCGGTCGGATTCAACCTCGAGGACACAGTGCACAAGGAAGGCGGGCGGATGCGCGAGCCGCAGGAGCACGCCGATCTGGTGGGCCGGCTGCGGCAGGCCGCCGACGATACCGGTGTGCACGTCGTCGTGAACGCCCGCACCGATCTGCTGCTCGCCCCCGCCGGTGACCCGGCCGAACTGGTCGGCCCGGCGATCGAACGGCTGCGCCTGGCGGCCGCGGCGGGTGCCGATGTGCTGTATCCGGTGGGCCGCCACGAACCGGAGGTGTTGCGCCGCCTGTGCTCCGAATTGCCGCTGCCGGTCAACGCGGTCACGCTGCCGGAGCAGGGTGATAAGGGGTACTTCGCCGAAGCGGGCGTGGCGCGAGTGAGTTTCGGGCCGTTCCTGCAGTACGCGCTCGGTACGGAGGTGAATCGGCTGCTCGCACCCTGGCGGTGAGCCCGCACGGGTGAAGAACGCCCGGGCTGTCAGGACTGTGGGCCGGGGTCCTCGTCGAGGTCCACCTCGTCGCGGTCGGCCCATTCGATCAGGCGCGTCAGGTCGAATACCGCGTCATCGATGCCCGCGTGCAGATCGCCGAGACGGCGATACCGCTCGGGAACGGTGGCGACGGTGAAATCGCGGGGATGGATATCGTCGATCTCGTCCCAGCTCACCGGGGTCGACACCGTCGCCGCCGGAGTGCCGCGGACCGAATACGCGGCCGCGATCGTATGGTCGCGGGCATTCTGGTTGTAGTCGATGAACAGCTGCGCCGGATCGCGGTCGCGCCGCCACCAGGTGGTTGTCACATCATCGGGAGCCCGGCGGCGGACCTCTCCGGCGAAAGCCAGCGCGGCGCGGCGCACCTGCTGGAAACCGTGATCGGGCGCGATTCGCACATAGACGTGCAATCCTTTGCCGCCCGATGTTTTCGGCCAGCCGACCGCGCCGATCTCGTCGAGCACCTCACGGACCACCCCGGCCACCCGCTGTACCCGGGACCAGGAGCAGTCCGGCATGGGGTCGAGGTCGATCCGCCATTCGTCCGGGCTCTCGGTATCGGCGCGGCGTGAATTCCAGGGATGGAATTCGACGGTGGACATCTGGACGGCCCAGATAACCTCCGCCAGTTCGCCGACGCAGAGTTCGTCGGCGTGCCGGCCGTAACGCGGGAAGTACACGCGCACGGTGGACACCCAGTCCGGCGCCCCGGAGGGCAGCCGCTTCTGATGAACTTTCCCGCCCGGTAGCCCCTTCGGAAAGCGGTGCAGCATGCAGGGCCGCTCCCGTAGTGCGTTGACGATCCCGTCGCCCACGCTCAGGTAGTACTGCACCAGATCGAGTTTGGTCGTGCCGGATTCCGGAAAATACACCCGGTCGGGGTTGGAGATACGAACCTCGCGCTCTCCGACCGTCAACTCCACCGCCGCGCCCGCGCCGCCAGCCATGGTCCGACCATAGCCGTCCACGACGGCCCCGGCCGGGCGATACGCCGGAGTGACGTACATAACGGGGGGCGACCCACGGGCCGAGATCGGTCTCTGTGGGACGCGGACGATCCGGGCTTCCCCGGAACCGAAGGACGAGACGAGAGCACCGGTTACCCGATCGAGTGACCCGGGTAGCACCCAGAGGATGTTCTGCTCTCAGGACTCATCGAACTGAGTCGAATACGAACGGTCGCCGCAATCTCCACATCGAGAGTGTTGCGACGACCGCGTGAACCGAAGCTCCCTGGGTTCTGCGCTTCAGAGATCAGGGGCGGTCGAACTCGCCGGTCTTCGCGCCGTCAATGAAGGCGTCCCACTCACCAGGGTTCCTGAAGCTTGCTGGTCAGCAGGGGCGGGAACGAGAACAGAACGAACGGCGAGGCGATGAGTCCTGCCGGATTCTTCGCCCGGTACGGCACGATACGGATCTCCACATGCTCCGACCGGTTCACCAGGTTCTGGATCTGGCCGGCCATTATCTCCGGGCTACCGACCTGGTAATGGAGCACCCCTTCGGTGAGCAGTGCCTCGAATCGGAAGCCCTCCTGGTCGAGCATCACCTGGCGTTCGGCGGCCATGTCGAGCATTCGATCCACGTCTTTTGGCTCGGTATCCGGGGAAGTCGCCTACGTGATCGCGCGGCGGTACTCCCGTGTCTGGAGTAGTCCCGGAACCAGTGTCGTTTGCCATGAGGTCACCCAGTTCGCGGCATCTTCCAGCGAGAGGTAGTGATCGAAGTTCGTCGCCATCGAGTCCGCGTAGGTTCGCCACCAACCTCCCCCCGAAGCGCCGGAGGTCCGGATTTCTCCGGTGAGGGCCAGCAGCAGCCGACGTTCGGCATCAGTTGCTTTGTAGGCGTTCGCGAGCGTATTGAGAAGCATGTCCGTCACTTTGGTGATCCGGCCATCCTCCAGCCTGCCGTACGTCTGCGGGCTCGTCTCGGCGATCCGCGCCGCCTCCGCCTGGTTGATGTCGTTGCGCTCTCGCAACTTTCGCAGCTGACGGCCCAAAGCCCTTCGGGGAAGCGTAGCTCCAGAGGCCATTCGTTTACCTTTGCTAACCGGATTGATGGAATATGGAGGCTTTCATGAATAAATACCTTGGATTCATGGATGGATCTTCCACAGTAAAGCTTTCAAACGGGCCCTACGGACCGGGTTCGGTACAAGAGTGGGTGCAGTCGACCCGGGGCGTTTCCATCCTGGCCTACTCGCGCCCCGAGCGACAGCAGATGGCGGTACTCGACTATGTGATGGCAAATACCGATCGGCACTGGGACAACTACCTGACGAGACCGGGCGGCGAGGTCGTCGCGATCGATCACGGGCTCGCTTTCCCCGAGGCGCCGGACCCGAGGGCCGGGATCCGATCCGATTTCGTGAAGGCATTCCACAATGACAAACTCGACGACGACATCATGCGCAGCGTCAAAGCCGTGGATCCGAGAGAACTACGCGCGGCGCTCGAGGATCTCCAGCTGAGCGATACCGCGATCGAGGGGGCGTTGGCCCGGCTGGCAGAGATACGGAAAAATGGGATGATCACCGGCGCCGAATGGCCGGATATCCGGCGATGGACCCGCCATGGCCCCCTACGGGAATCGGAGATACCGATGCGGTAGAAAACTCGGCCTCTATCCTTTGCGTGCGACTCACCGATTGTCGTGGTGGGCAGCGGGCTGGGGCTGTGGGTCTGCGCCGGCGTCGACGGTCAGGCTGCCCAGCAGTGACAGCGATCGCTCCGACGGCGAACCGGGTTCGGCGTGGTAGACGATCAGCGTCTCACCCGGAGCCCCGTTGACGGTGAAACTCTCGTAGGAGAGGGTCAACTCGCCGACCATCTCGTGGTGGAATCGTTTCACCCCGGAGGTTTTGGTCCGCACATCGTGGCGTGCCCACAGCTGCCGGAATTCCTCGCTCTTGAGCGACAGCTCACCGACAAGTTCGGTCAATCGCGGATCGTCGAGGTCGGTACCGGCGGCGGCGCGCAGACTCGCGACCGTATCGGCAGCGATCGAGGACCATTCGGGATAGACCTGCCGCGCCTGCGGATCCAGGAAGACCATCCGCACCTGGTTGATCCCGGGTACCGAGCACGCGTTCACCGCGACGGCCAGCGGATTCGCCGCCAGCACGTCGAGGCTGCGGCCCAGGACGAGTGCCGGGGTCCGCTCCCACAGATCCATCAGCCGCAGCAATCCCGGCGCCACCCGCTCGGGCCGGCGGGGGCGTTTCGCCCGGGCCGGGGCCGGCCGGGCGAGTTCCCGCAGGTGCGCGGTGGCTTCGTCGTCGAGGGAGAACACCCGGGCCAGCGCGGTGACCACCTGTTCCGAAGGGTGTTTGTCCCGGCCCTGCTCCAGCCGGATGTAATAGTCCGCACTCACCCCCGCGAGCAGGGCGATCTCCTCGCGCCGCAGCCCCGCGACCCGCCGCTGACCGCCACCGGGCAACCCGAAGTCCTCCGGCCGGACCAGTTCACGGCGGGCTCGCAGGAAGGTGCCCAGGCGGTTGTCCGAATCCATGAGCTCCAGGGTAGGAGCGGATGGGTCCGGCTGACTGGCCCTGCGACTACCAGGAAGTCCGCGACCTGGTAGCGCGGCCGGTGCGGGCCGAATGTGGTGGACATGACGTACAACGAGAAATCGAACGGCCGGGTAGCGGTGATCACCGGGGCTTCCAGCGGGATCGGCGCCGCGACGGCACGCCGTCTCGCGGCGGACGGCGCCAAGGTCGCGCTGCTGGGCCGGCGCAAGGAGCGCATAGAAGAGTTGGCCGCCGAGATCGGCGGGGACGCGATCGCGGTGGTCGCCGATGTGGTCGACCGGGAATCGGTGCGTGCTGCGGCAGCCACGGTGCGGGCGGCGCTGGGGCCGGTCGATCTGGTGGTGGCGAACGCGGGTGTGATGCTGGGTGCGCCGTTCGAATCCGCCGAGGTCGACGAATGGGACCAGATGGTCGGGACCAATGTGACCGGGCTGCTGTACACGGCCCGCGCGTTCATCGACGATCTGCTGGCCGCCGCCGGTGACGATCGCCGCGCCGACCTGGTTCTGGTGGGTTCGGTAGCTGGTCATGCCGTGTTCACCGAATACGCCGTGTACACCGCTACCAAGGCCGCGGTGGCGCATCTGACCCGTAACCTGCGCGCCGAGTTCGGACCCCGCAAGGTCCGGGTGAAGAACGTCGAACCCGGTTTCGTGGCCACCGAACTCGGCGCGGGTATGCGCGGGGAGGAACAGAAGGCCCAGCTGGAGCAGTGGCGTACCGAGTTCACGATCTTGGAGCCGGTGGATATCGCGGAGGCGATCGCTTTCGCGACCTCGGTACCGGCCCGGCTCAATGTGGCCGAGCTGATCTTGGTGCCGACCCAGCAGGGCTGAGATTCGCGGATCGTCTCTGCTCGCCCGGAATCCGGGAGGAGCAGGGACGATCCGCCGCCGGTCTCAGCGCACCGCTGCCTCCGCGGGTGTTCCGGCGGTCTCGCGGTTCGGCCGGATCGCGGGCAGTGCGCGGCCGACCCACAGCGCCAGCGTGAAGTACACGATCTGTTCCGGGATCCGGAACCACAGCGGGGTGGCGGCTTCTCCGTTGAGCGGAACATCCTCCAGCGCCGCATAGATATTGGCCGGGATCATGATCACCAGCAGCGCCGCGAGCCCGAGTCCGGCCCAATGGCGGGTGCCCGTCACCACCAGTCCCACGGCACCGGCGAGTTCCAATACCCCGGTGGCATACACCGCGAAGTCCGCGAACGGGACGAAGGACGGGACCATGGCCACCAGATCGGCGTGGCTGGGCATCACGGTGACCGAATCGGGTGCGAAATGCGCGAGCCCGGTCATGGTGAACAGAAAGGCCAGCCCGTGGGCGGCGCTGACCCGCCAGGTGCCGAACCGGCGGACGCCGATCAGGCCCAGCAGGCGCAGGACCAGTGTGGGGATCACGAACAGCATCAGGGTGTCGAACATGCGGTTCCTCCGAAGCGGGTGTCGGGTTGTCCGGCCGCTCGGTGCCGGGCAGCTTGTGGTTATCGACTGATAACAAGATAAAGAGTATGCATCGACTGATAACTAGTCAATGGCTAGTTCGGGGAATGTGCCGCGGCAACGGATTCCTCCGAACCGTCGCCGACGACTCCGCGCGCTCCGTCCGCGGGCGCGCAGGGCGGGAGCGGCACACGTTGTTGGCCGAGTGTTCTCCGCCGGTTGACGACGTTGTCCGTCGACCGGCGTAGTGGTCGGTGAACCTCGGTATGCGAAGGTGCGAAGCATCCCGCGGTGCGCCGGTGCCGCCGTAACCGTCGATCGATCCGGAGGAGTGTGTATGACCACTGGGGTCGATAAGTCCACAGCCGCGCAATCGCGGGCACCTGATGCGGACACGGACACGCGGCCGGGCAAAGCTCCCGCGAAGGTGCTGCCGGGACGTGCCGCCGCGCCGGAGCGGTCGGACGGTCGCCCCGAACGAGTGCGTCGGGACGACGGCCCTCGATGGCGGCCGGGTCGATGGGGGCGCTCGCTGCCGGTATCGCTGTTCGCGGTAATGCTCACGCCGGTGGCGATCGGTATCGCGGCCAACAGCGCGGTGACCGGCGGGCGCTGGTGGGATACCGGGGACCGCTGGCTGTCGCCCGCGCAATCAGTACTCGGGGCGGTGCTTCTCCTGGTGGTCGCCGGTCTCGCGATGTACGAGCCCGCGGCCGGGGTGGTCGCCGGGGTGGTGTGGGGGATCGCCCCCGCCGTCGTGCAGATCGTGGCGCCCCGGGAGACCTACCGGCTGATCTCGGCGTCGCCCGGACTGCCCGCCGATCTGGCCCGGGCGCTACACACCTGGCTGTCGAGCGGAGTGGTGCTGGTGTTCGGCGTCCTGCTGGCGGGGATCGGGATCATCGCCGCACTGCGCCGCCGCCGACTTCCCGGCTGATACAGGCCGCCGTGATCCGGCCCGGCAGTGTGCCGGGCGGTCGGAAGCCGCCCGGCACCGGAAGGTCACGGCCGCGCTCGCGCGCACCGCCGCCTCAGCCCTTCACACACAGCACCTGGCGCAGCGTCGCCACCACATCGACCAGATCGCGCTGGGCGTCGATCACCTCGTCGATGTTCTTGTACGCGGCCGGGATCTCGTCCACCACACCCGCGTCCTTGCGCGACTCCACGCCCTCGGTCTGGGCGATCAGATCCGCCACACTGAACTGCCGCTTGGCCGCGTTACGACTCATCCGGCGGCCCGCGCCGTGCGACGCCGACTGGAACGACTCCGGATTGCCCTTACCGCGCACCACGTAGGAACGAGTACCCATAGAGCCCGGAATGAGCGCCATATCACCCGCGCCCGCCCGGACCGCGCCCTTCCGGGTCACCAGCATGGGCACGCCGTCGATCTTTTCCTCGGCCACGTAGTTGTGGTGACAGCTTATGGGCGTATCGAACCGCACCTCCCGGGTCGGGAACTGCGCCCGTACCGCCTGGGATACAAGCGCCAGCATGACCGCGCGGTTTCGTGCCGCGTATTCCTGAGCCCAATTCAGATCGTGCCGGTAGGCGGCCATTTCCGGCGTGTTCGCCAGGAAAACCGCCAGATCACGATCGACCAGGTTCTGGTTCTGCGGCAATGTGCGCGCCACGGCCATATGCCGCTCGGCGATTTCCTTGCCGATATTGCGGCTTCCCGAATGCAGCAGGATCCACACCTGATCGTCCTGATCCAGGCACATCTCGATGAAGTGATTTCCGCCGCCGAGCGAACCCATCTGCTTGTGCGCCTTGGACTCCCGCGGCGCGACCGCGTCGTCGAGGTGGCCGAACGCCGACCAGAACCGGTCCCAGCCGGTGCGCAGGGTCGTGGTGGCGACTCCGGACGGCCCGGGTGCCAGCTTGTTCACCGAAACGGGGTGCTGGTGGGCGGCGAAACCGACCGGCACCGCCGCTTCGATGGCCGAACGCAGGGAACGCAGATCGTCGGGCAGATCGGCGGCGGTGAGGTCGGTGCGGACACTTTCCATCCCGCAGCCGATATCCACCCCGACCGCCGCCGGTGCCACGGCATCGCGCATAGCGATCACCGAACCGACCGTGGCGCCTTTCCCGAGGTGCACATCCGGCATGACCCGGACGCCGTGGACCCATTGCAGCCGGGCGATATTGCGCAACTGTTGCAGCGCCGCCGCATCGATATCGTGCTCGTGGGCCCACATCAACGTCCGTGCCCGGGTACCGGACAGCTCGACGGGAAACATCGTTCTGGTCCTTCCATTCGGGGCGGACCGATATCCGCCGCCGTAATTCACGGTATGCCCCCGGACCGAGGAAGGCACTCGAATTTATCGCCGGGTGGAATCCGTTTTTCATCGTCGGGTGAATCCGTTCGGTTCGACGCGGGAGCCGACCGGAGAATCGGCCACTGCGGGGTGAACCCGGGAGCGGTTGTGCGCGTGAAAACCAGCCGGCGGCGATGTATCTCAGTGGTGCGCGCCGCCCGAACCGGTCGCTGAGGCCGCCTCGATCTCCGCCCGCCACGGAATCGAGGCGCTGGCGCCCAGTGTGGTGGTGGCCAGCGCGCCCGCGGCACAGGCAAAACGTATTGCCGCGGCCGGGCCCTGCGACCAGCGGACGGCCAGAGCGCCGGCGAAGGTATCGCCCGCACCGGTGGTGTCGACGACATCGACGCTGGGTCCGGTGACGGTGATCGCCGCGCCGTCGGGGCCGCGATGGCGGGCTCCGTCCGCACCGAGTGTGGTCACGAGATGCGGTACCCCGTCGAGGGCGCTGCCCAGATTCTCGGCTTCGCCGCGGTTCACCACCGCGACATCCACACAGTTCCACAGTTCCCGGGAAAGACGCTGTGCCGGGGACGGATTCAAGATCACAGTAGTGCCATTGTCCCGGGCGTGCCGCACCGCTTCCTCGACGGTCGGTATCGGGACCTCGAGCTGGCACAGCAGGATATCGGCCGCGGCGACGGCGGTGCGGTCGGCGGCGCTCGGACCGGTCAGCCGGGCATTGGCACCGCCGACCACGATGATCGAGTTCTCGCCGCCGGAGTCGACCACGATCGCCGCGATTCCGCTGGGGCCCTCGACCGTGCGCAACCCGGTCGTATCCACCCCGGATTCGGTCAGCACAGCCCGCAGTTGCGGAGCGAGCACATCGGTACCGATCGCACCGAGGAACAACACCCGGCCACCGGCCCGGCTCGCCGCGATCGCCTGGTTGGCACCCTTGCCGCCGGGCACCATCGTGAAGGCGCGGCCCAGTATCGTCTCGCCGGGGTCGGGGCGGCGATCGGTGGTGGTCACCAAGTCCATGTTGATACTGCCGAGCACGGCGATCAGTGGGGTGGTCACGGGGAGAACCTAGCGCGGCGAGCGCCGGTGAAAACGATTTTCCCGGTGCGTAGGCTGTATTGCATGACGGTAGAGACCACCGCTGAGTTCGATATGCGCGCGGCCGTGCACGAGGCCGCCCGCCGGGCCCGGGTCGCTTCCCGCGTGCTCGCCCAGCTCACCACCGCACAGAAGAACGAGGCGCTGCACGCCGCCGCGGATGCCTTGCTGGCCGCCGCCGACACCGTCCTGGGAGCCAACGGTGAAGACCTGGTCGCCGCGAAAGCCGCCGGAACCGAGGATTCGCTGCTGGATCGGCTGCGGCTGACCAAGGACCGGCTCGACGGGATCGCCTCGGGGCTGCGCCAAGTGGCCGGACTGCCCGATCCGGTGGGGGTCGTGGAACGCGGGTCGACGCTGCCGAACGGACTCGAGATCCGGCAGATCCGGGTACCGCTCGGGGTGGTCGGCATGGTCTACGAAGCGCGGCCCAATGTCACCGTCGACGCCTTCGGGCTGGCACTGAAGTCCGGGAACGCGGCACTGCTGCGCGGATCCTCGTCGGCGGCGCGGTCGAACGCGGCACTGGTCGAGGTGCTGCGGGAAGCGCTCACGTCGGTCGGTATCCCGGCCGACACGGTACAGCTGCTGCCGAGTTCGGATCGCTCCAGCGTGATCCATCTGATCCAGGCCCGGGGCCTGGTGGACGTGGTCATCCCGCGCGGCGGGGCGGGCCTGATCAACGCGGTGGTACGCGACGCCCGGGTCCCCACGATCGAGACCGGTACCGGTAACTGCCACGTCTACGTGCACTCCGGCGCCGATCTGGATATGGCCGAAGAGATCCTGATCAACGCCAAGACCCGCCGCCCCAGCGTGTGCAACGCGGCCGAGACGGTGCTGATCGACGCGGCTATCGCCGATACCGCGCTGCCGCGGCTGAGCAAGGCGCTCGCGG
This sequence comes from Nocardia jinanensis, assembly GCF_014645735.1. Classification (GTDB taxonomy): domain Bacteria; phylum Actinomycetota; class Actinomycetes; order Mycobacteriales; family Mycobacteriaceae; genus Nocardia; species Nocardia jinanensis. The sequence goes on from NZ_BMMH01000016.1 coordinate 85,956, forward strand.
ACAAGGGCGTCACCCTGCACGGCGACCTCGACGGCATGATCCCGGCCACCGACAAGGACTGGGGCGAGGAGTACCTGACCCTCGATATCGCGGTGAAGGTCGTCGGCGATCTGGATACCGCGATCGAGCACATCAACACCTGGGGTACCGGGCATACGGAGGCCATCGTCACCGCTGAACTGGCGGCGGCCGACGAGTTCTCGCGCCGGGTGGACGCGGCGGCGGTCATGGTGAACGCCTCCACCGCCTTCACCGACGGCGAGCAGTTCGGTTTCGGCGCCGAGATCGGTATCTCCACCCAGAAACTGCACGCCCGCGGCCCGATGGGGCTGCCGGAACTCACCTCCTCGAAATGGGTAGTACGGGGTTCGGGTCAGATCCGCCCCACCTGACCCCTCCACGATCCGAATTCCACCTCCGGATGGTCGACCTCTGTGGTCGGGGCCCGCCCCGGTTCTGGAGCGACGTAGCGAAGGAGCGCAGCGACTGAGCGAAGGAGCGAAGAACCGGGGTCAATAGGGCCCCGACCCCGCGGCGCCGGAGGCGCCGCCATAAACACAGCCCGGTAGCGTGGGGTGGGAAAGTTCTACGGAAGGACGGCCCATGGAGCCCGCGAGTTCCCCCATCACGCCGGTTCAGGAGCCGATCTTCGCATCGGTGGACGATGTGGTGCGCCGCCTCGCCGAGACCGGATACCTGGCCGATAAGGCCACTGCGACCTCGGTCTTCCTGGCCGATCGGCTCGGTAAGCCGCTGCTGGTCGAAGGCCCGGCGGGGGTCGGTAAAACCGAACTGGCGCGGGCTGTGGCCCAGACCGCGGACGCCGAACTGGTGCGCTTGCAGTGCTACGAGGGTGTGGATGAGGCGCGGGCACTCTACGAGTGGAACCACGCGAAACAGATCCTGCGGATCCAGGCCTCCAGCGAGAACGACTGGGCCGAGACCAAATCCGATGTGTTCACCGAGGAGTTCCTGCTCTCCCGGCCGCTGCTCACCGCGATCCGGCGCACCGATCCGACGGTGCTGCTCATCGACGAGACCGATAAAGCCGATGTGGAGATCGAGGGCCTGCTGCTCGAGGTGCTGAGCGATTTCGCGGTGACCGTACCGGAGCTGGGCACCATCACCGCCGCCCGCACACCGTTCGTCTTGCTCACCTCCAACGCCACCCGTGAGCTGTCCGAGGCACTCAAACGCCGGTGCCTCTACCTGCATCTCGATTTCCCGGACGAGGACCTGGAACGGCGGATCCTGGCGAGCCGGGTGCCGGAGCTCCCGCAGGCGGTCGCCACCCAGCTGGTCCGGATCGTGCACGTGCTGCGCGGGATGCAGTTGAAGAAACTGCCCTCGGTGGCCGAATCGATCGATTGGGCCCGCACTCTGCTCGCCCTGGGCCATACCGAACTCGACGACGCCACGGTCCGCGAAACTCTCGGCGTAGTGCTCAAACACCGTAGCGACCACCAGCGGGCGCTGGCCGATCTGAAACCGGCCTGACCGTGATGGCCACCGGCGACCAGCCGCTCGCCCCGCACGGGCTGCCGGGGCATCTGGTCGGTTTCGTGGAGGCGCTGCGGGCGCGCGGCATACCCGTGGGACCGTCGGAGACGGTGGACGCGGGCCGGGTGCTGTCGGTGCTGGACCTGATGGACCGGGAGACGGTCCGCGAGGGGCTGGCCTGCGCGCTGCTGCGGCGCACCACCCATCGCGGTACCTACGACGGGCTGTTCGATCTGTGGTTCCCGGTCGCATTCGGCGAACGCTCCGCCGCCGCGGAGATCGAGATCCCGTACCGCGAGGACGGCCGGGTCGATATCCCGGAGTTGCGCCGCATGCTGGCCGAGATGCTCGCCGAGGAGGGATCCGGAGAGCAGCAGGCGCTGATGGCCGCCCAATTGGTGGAACAGCTGGGTCAGTACCAGTCGGCGCGCGGTGCGTCGTTCTCGTCGTATCAGGCGCTCAAAGACGTACAACCGCAGACACTGCTCGCGCAGATCCTGGCCGCCATGGCCACCCCGGGGATGAGCGATTTCGAGACCGAGATCGCGCGCCGGGCCGCCCGCACCCGGATCGAGAAGTTCCGGCGCACGGTGGAGGCCGAAACCCGGCGCCGGGTGGCCGAACGCATCGGCAAAGAACGGGTCGCTTCCTACGGAGTCCCGCGGCAGGCCGAGGAAGTGGACTTCCTGCGTGCCTCGCAGACAGAGCTGGCCGAGCTGAAACGCAGCACGCAGCGGCTGGCGCGGATCCTGGCGTCGCGCCTCGCGGTGCGGCGCCGGCACGCCAAACGTGGCGAGATCGACCTGCGCAAAACCTTGCGCAAGTCCATGTCCACCGGTGGGGTACCGATCGACCTGGTGAACCGCAAACCTCGCCCCGGCCGGCCCGAACTGGTGCTGCTGTGTGATGTGTCGGGCTCGGTGGCCGGTTTCAGCAATTTCACATTGCTGCTGGTGAGCGCGTTACGAGAACAGTTCTCGAAGGTGCGGATCTTCGCGTTCGTCGATCACACCGACGAGGTGACCAGGTTCTTCGACCCGCACACCCAGCTCGACGAGGCCATGCAGCGGATTTTCGCCGAGGCCGATATCGTCGGCTTCAACGGCCACTCCGATTACGGCAGCGCGCTGACGAGTTTCGCCGAGGAGTTCCCCGACGCCGTCACCAGCCGCAGTTCGCTGCTCATCCTCGGCGACGCCCGGACCAACTATCGGGACCCGGAGCTCGCGACGCTCGGCGAGCTGGTCGAGACCGCCAAGCACGCGCACTGGCTGAACCCGGAACCACGCACCAACTGGGGGTCCGGCGATTCCGCCGCCGACCGGTACCAGCGGGTCATCGAGATGCACGAATGCCGGTCCGCCGCCCAGCTCACCGCTGTCGTCTCCCGGTTGCTGCCGGTCTGATGCGATACCTCCGCCGACGCTTCGGCCGCCGCGGTCCGCCGGCCGACCCCGCAGACGAAGGCTGATCGGCCGGAAGGGGCCCATGGCCGACCCGTTAAGCTCGACACTCATGCACGGAACAGGCCAGGGCGGACCCAAGCTGGGGGTGATGGGCGGCACCTTCGATCCCATCCACCACGGGCACCTGGTCGCGGCCAGCGAGGTCGCGCACCGGTTCGACCTCGACGAGGTCATCTTCGTACCCACGGGGCAGCCGTGGCAGAAAACCGATCGGCAGGTGAGCCCGGCCGAGGACCGGTACCTGATGACGGTGATCGCCACCGCCTCCAACCCGCGGTTCTCGGTGAGCCGGGCGGACGTGGACCGGAGCAAGGTGACCTACACCGTCGACACCCTGCGTGATCTGCGTACGCAGCATCCGGGTGCCGAGCTGTACTTCATCACCGGGGCGGACGCACTGGCCAGCATCCTCACCTGGCAGGATTGGGCCGAGCTGTTCGAGCTGGCGAAATTCGTGGGGGTCAGCCGGCCGGGGTACGAGCTGAACATCGACCATCTCGCCGACCATCTGCGAGGTATGCCCGCCGACGCGGTCACCATGATCGAGATCCCCGCGCTGGCCATCTCGTCGAGCGAATGCCGCCGGCGGGCGGCCGAGGGGCGGCCGGTCTGGTATCTCGTACCGGACGGGGTCGTGCAGTACATATCGAAGCGGCATCTCTACGTGACCGCTGGAGCGGAAGGTAACGGAAACGTGAACGAGGTGCTGGCATGAGTGGTGCACGCCCGGAGGACAGCAGGACGAGTGGTGCACGCCCGGCGGCGGCTCGTGTGACCGCGGAGGTGGCGCGATGACCGCGACGGACGAAGCTGTGCAGATCGCGACCATGGCCGCGCTGGCCGCGGACGAGAAGCTGGCCGCGGATGTGGTCGTGCTGGATGTCTCCGAACAATTGGTGATCACCGACTGCTTCGTGATCGGTTCGGCGCCGAACGAGCGCCAAGTCAACGCGATCGTCGATAATGTCGAGGAGAAACTGCGCGCGGCCGGCCATAAACCGGTACGCCGGGAAGGGACCCGCGAGGGCCGTTGGGCACTCTTGGACTATGTCGACGTGGTGGTGCACATCCAGCACAACGACGAACGTAATTTCTATGCGCTGGAACGGCTGTGGAAAGACTGCCCCGTCGTTCCGGTCGAGGGGATCGGCATGAGCGAGTCAGGCCCGCAGGCGGTAGCGGAGCGTGACCACGCAGGGCCCTCGCTCATGCCGCGTGGACACGGCGCGCCACCGGCCGCCGGAGAAGAAAGTGCTGGAGAAACCGAGTGAGACAGAAAACCGGTGCGCGCACCCTGATCCTGTTGCGCCACGGGCAGACCGAATGGAACGCCAACGACCGGATGCAGGGGCAGATCGATACCGATCTCACCGATCTGGGCCGGCGGCAGGCGAAAGAGGCCGCGCGGGAACTGGTTTCCCACAAGGCTATCGGCTTGATCTCCTCCGATCTGCGGCGGGCCTACGACACCGCGCAGGCTCTGGCGGAGCATTCCGGGCTGGAGGTGGTCCGGGAGCCGCGGCTGCGGGAGACCCATCTCGGGGACTGGCAGGGGATGGGGGATGTCGAGGTCGACTCCCTGTACCCGGGTGCCCGGCTGGAGTGGCGGATGGACGCGACCTTCACCCCGCCCGGCGGTGAATCGAAGCTGGAGGTCGGTGCCCGCGCGCTGCCCGTCGTCCAGGAGTTGTTCGACGACCGGCAGGATTGGCCCGGCGCCTCTATGATTCTCGTGGCGCACGGCGGACTGATCGCCGCACTCACGGCCGCGCTGCTCGATCTGCCGCCACGGAACTGGCCGGCCCTGGGGGGCCTGGCCAATGCCAGCTGGGTGCAGCTGAGCAGTCACGGCCCGAGCCTGGAGAAGCCCGGCTGGCGTCTCGATGTGTGGAACGCAGCGGCGAAAGTAGCACCCGATGTCATCTGAAGACCTGAACCGGCAGATACCGGACGAACTGTTCCGGAAGGTATCCGCGAAACCGGAGCGTGCTCTACCCGACGCGCTGTTCGGCCCGGCGCCCGAGCAGGTGGAGGCCGAAACCACCGAGGACACCGGCCCCGCCGACGACGGCGACGTCCGGAGGGCAGTCTGAATACCAGGAGGGTCGCGCGGTGACATCCACGACGGAGGGCGCGTATACGCCTGATCCGGAAACGAGTGGCCCGGAAACGGGTCCGGTCGCAGACCGCGGTACCGCGCAACGGATCGGCTCGGACGTGGAAGTCACGGTGGGCCCGGCGGCCACCCCCGCCGGGGACACCGATTCGCGGCGGCCCGTGCTGCTGGTGATCGCGGATTCGCTGTCGTATTTCGGCCCGAAGGGCGGCCTATCGGCCGATCATCCCCGTATCTGGCCGAATCTGGTGGCGGCCGAACTCGATTGGGATGTCGAACTCGTCGCCCGGATCGGCTGGACCTGCCGGGATGCCTACTGGGCGCTGATCGGTGACCCACGGGTGTGGGCGGCCGTACCGCGCGCCGGTGCTGTGGTCTTCGCGGTCGGCGGGATGGATTCGCTGCCCTCGCCGCTGCCCACGGCACTGCGCGAACAGATCCGCTATCTCCGGCCGGCGGGCCTGCGCCGGGTCGTGCGCTCGGTGTACCAGTGGATCCAGCCCCGGGCCGCGAAACTCGGCCGTCCGGTGGCGCTGCCGCCCGCGCTGAGCGTGGACTATCTGGAGCAGTGCCGGACGGCGCTCGGGCAACTACGGCCCGAACTACCCGTTGTCGCGGTACTGCCCTCGGTACACGATTGCGCGGCCTACGGCCGGGTGCACAGCGGCCGCGCACCGGCCGTGCGGGCACTGGAGGCCTGGTCGGCCCGTACCGGTGTGCCGCTGGTGGATCTGAAGGCAGCGGTCCACGACAACATCTTCTCCGGTGACGCCAACCCCGACGGGATCCACTGGGGGTGGGACGGGCACACCGAAGTCGCCAAAGCGATGGTGAAAACTCTGCAAGAGGTCGGGTGAGGCGTGGCGGTCGTAGTCGTCACCGATTCGTCCGCCAGTCTGCCCGCGGAGTTGATCGGCGAACTGGGCATCCGGGTGGTGCCCCTGCATGTGCTGGTGGGCGACAGGGAGATTCGGGAAGGTATCGACGAGGTCGCCATCGACTACGCCGCCGAGACCGTCACCACCTCGGCACCTTCGCCGGGTGAGCTCCGCGACGCCTACGTCGAAGCCCTGACCCGCAGCGGCGGTGACGGTGTGGTCGCGGTCCACCTGTCCCGGCAACTGTCGGCGACCTGGGAAGCGGGGCGGCAGGCCGTCCGGGATATGGACGCCACGGAGTCGGTATTGCTGGTCGATTCACTCGGCGCGGGCCTGGCGACCGGGTTCCCGGTACTGGCTGCCGCGCGATGCGCGGCAGCCGGAGGGGCCCTCACGGAGGTGTACGAGGCGGCGGTACGGGCAGCGTCGAGTTCCCATACGTTCTTCGTGGTCAACCGGACCGAACAATTGCGCCGCGGCGGACGGCTGAGTACAGCGGCGGGTTTCTTCGGCAGTGAACTGGTCAGCAAACCGGTGCTGCAACTGGTCCAGGGGCGGTTGGAACTGCGTGACAAGGTGCGTACGCGGTCGAAGGCATTCGCGAAACTGGTCGCGGCCGCCGCGGAAGCCGCCGGGGCGGGTACGGCCGCGATCGGTGTGCAGCATCTGGACGCCGCCGAGGCCGCGGAATCGGTGACGACGCAGCTGCGCGAACGCATTCCGCAGGCCGGGGAGATTCTCACCGCCGAATTCGGGCCGGCGCTGGCGGTCCATCTCGGGTTCGGTGCGGTCGGGGTACTGGTCCTTCCCGGCGGTTGCGGCTGAAGCCCTGATATGGCTCCCGGCCATCGCTCATCCACAGGGCCGGGTTATCCACAGGTTTACCGAACCCCCAGGTGGGAGTGGTCGATCGGCGCTGACCCGGGCCTAACGTCGCGGGCATGGCACCAGACGACGAGCACGGGCGGGTACGCAGACAACTGGGCGGACATCTCGGGGAGTCACCGCGTGACGATCCAGGGGCGGGGCGCCAGTGGCCGGCGACCGCGCTCGCCGACGACGATGCTGTACGCACTCCGCGCTGGCTCGACGAGGAACCCGGCCCGGACGATTGGCGAGACCGCCTGATCCCCGCCCGATTCCGGGGCACACGCCTGGATGCCGGGCGGCGCGGGGTGGCCACCATGGCGGGTATCGGTCTGCTCACCGCACTCGTCACGGTCGTGGTGCTGCTGTGGGACCGGCCTGTCGCGCAATCGGTCCCACCGTTGCCCGCCATACAGCCGGCGGCTGTGCCGGTGGATTCCCCGGTACCCCCGGATACTCCGCTCCCGGCGGGGGAGCCGGTGCCCGCCCGCGCGCAACCCGCCGAACTGGTGGTGAGCGTGGTGGGCCTGGTCAACCGGGCCGGTCTGGTGCGGCTCCCTTCCGGTGCCAGGGTCGCCGATGCGCTCTCGGCGGCGGGTGGGGTGCTCGACGGCGCCGATCTGGCCGGCCTCAACCTGGCTCAGCGGCTGGCCGACGGCGACCAGGTCCGGGTGGGGCCCACCGGATCGGGTGCACCGCCGCCGGGCAGCGCGACGATCAGCGGTGGCGCCGGAGGAACGGCGCCCGCCGGCGCGGCCGGTGATTCCGCCACTGCCACCGGTACTCCGGTGGATCTGAACGCCGCCACCGAAGCCGACCTCGACGCACTGCCCGGGGTCGGGCCGGTAACGGCCAAGGCGATCATCGCCTGGCGCGAAATCAACGGACGGTTCACCGAAGTGGAGCAGCTGGCGGAAGTCGACGGTATCGGCCCGGGCCGGCTGGCGCGGCTGCGCGAACTGGTGACCGTATGACGGCGTTTCCGCTGCGGGCGAGCGACTCCGAAGGCGCCGAACTGTCGCCGGGTGCAGATTCAGGTCGTCGGCTGTTGCACGAGCCGCGCGACATACAGGGGGTCCGCAGTCGGAGAACCGGTCGTGGCCCGGGGTCCGGTGCCCGGCGGAGCCGGTACAGCCGCACTCGGGAGACGGGTTCGATACGAACGGTATGGGCCGCTCTCATCGATGACTTCACCGGCCACCCGGGTTGCGGGCGAGGCCGCCGACTGCTCTGGCAGATGGTGCGAATATTCGGACAGGTGTGCCGGTGAGCTCGAAGCCGGGCACCGCGGTCCGGGACCGGGAGGCAGGGACGAATGCCGAAGCGGTCATCGCGGATCAGGTGCTGGATGCACGACTGCTACCGGCTACGCTGACCTGCTGGTCGGTCACCATCCTCGCGATCGGTGCCGGGTGGGTCACCGGGGTGATCGTCGCCTGCGCGCTGGCAGTGCTCGCCCTGGTGTCGTGGGGACTGCTGTGGACCGGTATCGCCCACCGCAGCGAACGCCGCCGTGTCGTCGCGACGATGGTGCTGGGCGCCGCGCTGATCGGCTCGGCATTCGCCTGCGCCGGGTCATGGCGGGAGCATCAGGTCGGCGTGCACCCGCTGCGCTCGGTGCCCGGCGCGGCGACGATCGATGTGGTGATGGTGCCGGGCGACGATCCGAAACCGGTGCGCAGCAGTGGTTCCGGAGCCGGGCGGCTCTGGGTGGTGCGCGGCGATCTGCGGGAGTTCCGGTATCGCGACCGAGTGGTGCGCGGCGGTGGGGCGTTGGTCGTCCTGGCGGCGGGACCGGTCTGGGGTGAGCTGCTGCCGGGGCAGCCGATCGAATTCCGGGCGCGGCCCACACCTCCGCGGCAACACGATCTCACGGTGGTTACTCTGCGGCCGGTGGGTGAGCCCGCCGTCGCGGGACCGCTGCCGTGGTGGCAAGCGGCCGCCGATTCGGTGCGTTCAGACCTGGTCGCGGTAGCCGGCCGGGCGCTCGCTCCGGACCCGGCCGGATTGTTGCCCGCGCTCGTCGTCGGCGATACCTCGGCACTGAGCGATCGGGTGCACGACGACTTCGTCACCGCCGGTCTCCAGCACCTCACCGTGGTCAGCGGTGCGAATTTTTCCATTCTGCTCACCGCCGTGCTCGCCGCCACCCGCCTGCTCACCGTGGGTCCGCGCCTGTCGCTGCTCTGTGCCGCGGTGGCGCTGGTGTCGTTCGTGATCATCGCCCGGCCCGATCCGAGTGTGCTACGAGCGGCCGCCATGGGATCGGTGACGCTGCTGGCCCTGCTGACCGGCCGCCGCAAACAAGCACTTCCCGCCCTGTGCGCCGGGGTGATCGGTCTGCTGGCGCTGTGGCCCGCTCTCGCCGTGCAGGCCGGGTTCGCCCTCTCGGTCCTCGCGACCGGGGCCCTGCTCCTGCTCGCCCCGAGCTGGTCCGATCACCTGCGGGCCCGTGGCTGGTGGCGGCTACCGGCCGAACTGGTCGCGGTGGCCGCGGCGGCCTTCGTTGTCACGACACCGATCACCATCGCGCTGTCCGGGAGGCTCAGCCTGGTCGCCGTCGTCGCGAATATCCTCGTCGCCCCGGTGATCGCCCCGATCACCATCGGCGGAGCCCTGGCAGCCGCGGCGGCTTCCTGCTGGGATCCGCTCGCCCAGCTGATCCTGCGCACCACGGGACCCCCGCTGTGGTGGCTGCTCAGCGTGGCCACCGAGGCGGCCGCCCTTCCGGGCGCGGAGATCACGGTCCCGGATGGTTCGGCCGGCGGCCTGCTCGCCGCGGCGGTCGTCGCCGGAGGGATCACGGCTCTGCGGCTACCCCGGGTACGGCGAGTACTGGCGGCCGTAGCGATCGGAGCTCTCGCCGCCTACGTGATGCTGATTTTCTGGCTCAGCTGATCTGCGGCGGCGCCGGTTCGCCGGTGCCGGCGGCGTGCCGGCCGGGAGCGCCGCCGTGTGCGAAGGGGCGGGGTGGGTAACCGGGGGCGGCTAGTGCGAACGGCGCGTTCGCGCGCGATAGCCGTCCAGGACATCGCGGCGCAGCAGATGGCCGAAACCGGCGGACTCCAGCCGTGCGCCGAGCTGGGCTTCGGTAATGCCCAGCTGGGCCGCGGTCTCGGCCGGGTGCCAGTCCGCGGCGGCGAGCCGGTTGAGCAGATATCCGCGCCGCACCTGGTTCTCCCCGAGCCGGAAGGTCTTCAGGTACACCACCCGGCCTTTCGCGTCGGTGATCGTCTCGCCGATGTGGTTCTCCCGTTTCAGCTGGAACGGCGGCAGGAAACGCGACAGGGTGAAGCGGCCCATCCGGTGCACCCGCTCCCATGTGTACGTGCTGTCGACCAGGCCGTCGGCCATGGTCGTGTCGTGGAAGTGAATCCAGGCCCGCTCCTGCTGGGTGGCATGCGCTCTGAGGTCGGCGATGGATCGGATCCCGGAATCGGGCAGGCGGACGCGGAACTCACCCACCGGCGGGTGGAAGGAGTAGTGGTGGATCAGTTCTCCGTACAGGTCCTGCACCAGACTGGGATGCAACATCCGGTAGTCGTCCGGATGCGGTACCACGAAGCCCGCGGCGAGCGCGTCAGCGACGTAGATCAGCACACCGCACTGGTCCGGATGGATCTCGAAAACCCGCAGCGCGTCCGGTAGTCCGCTCACCTCCGCCCCCAGGTAGGCCTGTTCTGTGCGCGGCGAAAGACCGTTGCGCAATGCTCGTCGCGACCACTCTTCCCAGGCGATCACCGGACCACCGAAGTGCAGGGACAGATAACCTTCCAACGCCAGGTGCAGGGGGAGGAAACGGAGCCGGGTCCGGCTCTGCCGCCGTGCCATCCGGTGCGGGAAGTGCAACCGCATCCGGTCCGGCCGAGTGGCGGCCAGTTGTGTGCCGTAGGCGGCGGTCGGTACGCCGTCACCGCTCCAGTCGGCAACGAAACCGTGTGGAATATAGGAGGTGTAGTGGTGACGGCCGAGGTCGACGACGCCGAGTTCCGCGTCGTAGAGCTCGGCGTGCAGCCGTAACCCGGCCACCGGGTGCGCGCGCAGTAGTGGTACCAGCCGTATACCACCCCGGACCTGGGCGGGACCGGTGGTCGGACCGCTGAGGTCCAGAGCGGTCATCGCGCCTCCAGGAATTGCCGGATCCGTGCGTCCAGATAGGCCGTCAGCTCGGATAATCCGGTATGCCCGGCGGCGAAATGGGCCAGTTCCACCAGGGCCGGGAGATCTTCGGCATCCCGGATCCCGACGGTCGGCACAGTCGCGGACAGCCGGCGGACCTCGAAATCACCGGCGTCGTACACCGGGTTGAGGTGCACGATATCGACCCGGCTGTCCGTATCCAGGCAGGTACGCCAGACGCGCAGTACCTCGGCGGCCAGGCCGGGCGGGGCGTTGTCCCAGCCGTCGGAAACGATGACGAGCCGGTCGGGTGCTGAGTCGAGGGCGTCGATGATCCGGTGGCCGAGTGGGGTGGCGCCGTAGGGATAACCGAGGACGGCATCGGTACGACCGGACGTCCACAGCGCGATGTATTCGGCGGCGAGCGTACGCAGCAGGTAGTGGGACGCGAGAGCCACGGCGAGCGGCCGGCGTCGCTTCGCGGTGGATCCGGAACTGGAGAAGCTGTCGTCCAGCACGGCCGCGACCCGGCCCCAGCGCCCGGACTCGGTGCCGGCCGCACGACGCGCCGCGGTGGCCAGGGCTTCGTCTAGTTCCGCGCGGCGCCGGACCCGATCGTCGAGCGGGAGCGACAGGACATAGGAGGCCAGCCGGGTCAACGGCATGCGGCGCAGCTCCGTGTGTACCGCGCCCGCGTCGTGCCGGCGGGCGCTCTCCTGGAGGCGCAGCTGTTCCAGCCGGGTCATCCGGGGTGCGATGCGCTCGAGGAATTCGCCGCGGTCGATTCCGCGGCGGGCGGCGAAGCCCTCGGCGACCGTGAAGGGTAGATCGTAGAGCTTGTTCTTCGCGTAGTGGGCCTCGCGCCAGGCGTTCAGCAGCGGGGCGGTGAACCGTGTACCGCCGTGCGGTGCGAACAGGAACTCACCGACTTCCTCGTGCGGGGGTGCGAGATGGGTATGCCGCAGGGTCAGCTCGAGCGCGTTGCGGTACTTCACGGCATCGAGAGTGGGATCGGTGCGGCTCGCGAGCCAATCACGGATGATGGCCCGGGTCCGGCGATTGTTGACCCCCGCCTTACGCAGATCACCGAATAGCCGGTAGACGCGCTGCGGCGGTAGCGATCCCAGTCGCCGTGCGATCAGGCGGCCCTCGGTCCGCCGCTGCGCCACGTTCGCCTCGCCCGCGGAGTCCAGTAACCGCCGGATGATCAGCGCCGCATTGTGGTCGTTGATATCGAGGGCCAGCGTCGCGGTGTAGAGGTCGCGATAGTTACCGAGCACATAGTCGTGCAGAAAATCCAGCGACAGCCGCTGGTGACTCTCTCCCGAATGGAATTCACGCTGGCCGGTCGCGGTGATCGCGGCGTTGGCGAACACCAACACATCCTCGGCGGCAAGCCGATCGCCGCGCGCACTCATACCTACCCCCGGCCATCGTTGGGCGCCGGCCGGGGAATGGGGGTGCGAACAGCGAATTGGCTGCGGTAGAGGCAACGTCCGGAAGTCGCGCCGGAGTCCCGCGGCCGGCGCCTCGGACGGTAGCAAAGGCCGGTAGCGCCTGTCTCCTGGTTATCCCCCGCCAGGGGGAATGGAAGCGGATCCGGCCGCATCGCCCGGGCTGCGGCGGGCGGTCGGGGCGCCGCCGTACGATCGGAGCCGTGAGCGAGCGACCTGCGGCCCTGCATCTGGTGCTGGGCGATGAGGAACTGCTGATCCAGCGTGCGGTGGCCGGGGTGGCCGGGCAGATCCGGGCAATCGCCCCGGACCCGGAGGCGGTGCCGGTGGACCGGCTGCGGGCCGGTGACGCCGGCAGCGCGGAGTTGGCGGAGCTGCTGAGCCCCTCGCTGTTCGCCGAGGATCGGATCATTGTTCTCGAGGCCGCGGACCAGGCGGGCAAGGATGCTGTGGCCGTGATCTCCGCGGCCGCGGCCGCGCCGCCCGACGGGGTGGTGCTGATGGTGGTGCACTCCGGCGGGGGCCGCGCCAAAGCCCTGGTCCCGGAGCTGCGGAAGGCCGGGGCGGTGGTACACGAATGCGCGAAGCTCACCAAGGCCTCGGAGCGGACCGAATTCGTCCGGTCCGAATTCCGGACGGCCGGGGTACGGGCCGCCGCGGATGTGGTGCAGGCGGTACTGGACGCGGTGGGGTCGGAGCTGCGCGAGCTGGCGGCGGCCTGTTCGCAGCTGGTCGCCGATACCGGGGGCAAGCTGGATGTGGCGGCAGTGCGCCGGTACTACTCAGGCAAGGCGGAGGTCTCCGGGTTCGAGGTCGCGGATCTGACGGTCGCCGGGAACCGGGCGGGCGCGGTGGAGGCGCTGCGCTGGGCGCAGGACCGCGGGGTACCGCATGTGGTGCTGGCCGACGCACTGGCCGATTCGGTGCACACCATCGCGAAGGTGGGCTCGGCGGGTCGGGGAGATCCGTTCAAGCTGGCGGGTCCGCTGGGAATGCCGCCGTGGAAGGTGAAGAAGGCCCAGGGCCAGGCCCGTGGCTGGACTCCGGCCACGATCGGGTCGGCGCTGCAGGTCGTGGCGACGCTGAACGCTGATGTCAAAGGTGGCGCCGCCGACTCCGGGTTCGCACTCGAGGACGCCGTTCTGAAGCTCCTCGCTCTGCACGGACGCAGCTGACGGACCGGTGATCGGCCGGGCGGGGGAGGGCCGCGTCGTGCTGCGCGATTCGAGAGCGCCGTGTGCTGCGCTGTTCGTCCGGCGCCGAGTTGCTATTCGACGGCGCTGAGCTCCAGTGCTTCCTCGGCCGCTTCGTCGTAGCGGCCGTCCCATTCTTCGTAGACGGGGGTCTCCTCGTCTCGAGTGACCATCCAGACCACCACGTGCCCACCGTCGTCGTCGGCCGGGGCCAGCACGTTTTCGATCTTCACTCCGATACCGAGGACTTCGGCCGCCCGGATCACACCGGGCAGATCCTCGGCTTGGACTACCGATTGGTTCGCATACACCGTAACCATGCGCCGCATGCTACGGCAGGGAGCGCGGGCCCGGCTCGGCGCCATCCGGGAACACCGAGAAATGCGCTGCTGACCGGGGGTGGCGACACCAAAAGCCGCCACGGTCCTCAATGCCGCGGCGGCTGTGCGTCGAAAGTATTCGGAAGGTCAGATCTTGTTGAGGGCGGTCGCCATCGCCGACTTCTTGTTGGCGGCCTGATTGGCGTGGATTACGCCCTTGGACGCGGCCTTGTCGAGCTTGCGGCTCACGAAACGCAGGCGCTCGGCGGCGCCTTCCTTGTCGCCGGCCGCGGCAGCGGTCCGGAAGGCACGGATATGGGTGCGCAGTTCGGACTTCACCGACTGGTTGCGCTGACGCGCGGCCTCGTTGGTGCGGATCCGCTTGATCTGGGACTTGATATTTGCCACGCCGGTATCCTCTGGTTCCTGTCTGGTTCGGTCGGAAAGTCTGTGTGCACCCCCGCCCTGGTGCTCATCCACCAGGGGAAACAACCGGGCACGGGGTAGGCAACGCCGAGTGGCCAGGTTACCAGGCCCTGGCAGCGCGACGAAATCGTGGGCCGATCGTCATATCGTGGGCGAGTCGATGTCGTTGTGTGGACCGATCGTCGCGCGTAAGGTCGCCCGCGATCAGCGTAGGTGTTTTTCCCAGCAGGACCCAGGTTTCCCGGTGTGCGCCCCCGGAAGCAGGCGGGGCGGCGATCCTCTCGGAAGGTGGACCGGTATGTCTCCCACTGCGCAGGAAAAAGAAGCAGTCCTCGAGGGCGTCGAACCAGCGGTTCCGTCCGACCCCAAGAAATGGGCCGCCGAGGCGTTCGGCACGTTCGTGCTGGTGATGGGCGGTGTGGGGACAGCGGTACTGGCGGGGGAGAAGGTGGGGCCACTCGGTGTCGCGCTGGCCTTCGGGCTGTCTCTGCTGGTCCTGGTGTACGCGATCGGGCCGGTCTCGGGCTGTCACGTGAACCCGGCCGTCACGGTGGGCCAGTTCCTCATGGGCCGGTTGTCACCGGTCAGCGCGGCGGGCTACATCGTCGCCCAGGTGGTGGGCGGTCTGGTCGCGGGGCTGGTGCTGTTCGCGATCGCGAAGAACCTGCCCGCCTACGACCGCGCTGCCGACGGGCTGGGTGCCAACGGCTGGGGTTCGCACAGTCCGTCGGCGGTCACCGGTCCCGCGGGTGAGGTGGTGATCCAGAACGGCTACGGCTCGGCCGCCATGATCATCATCGAGGTGATGCTCACCGCGCTGATGGTCTTCGTGGTGCTGGCCGCGACCGATCGCGTTTCCGAGATTCCGCAGGCGGGTCTGGCCATCGGTTTCACCCTCGCGGTGATCCACCTGATCTCGATCCCGGTCGACAACACCTCGGTGAACCCCGCGCGCAGTCTGGCGGTGGCGCCTTTCCAGGACGGCGCGATGGGACAGCTGTGGGCCTTCATCGTGTTCCCGCTGATCGGCGGTGTGCTGGGCGCGCTGGTCTACGGCATGTTGTTCGGCCGCTCCCGCGACCTGGAGGTCTGACCGCCCCGGCCGCCCGTCAGCTCCAGTGGTATTCGCGGACGAGCCGGTGGGCGACCAGATCGAACAGTGTGCGCGGCAGGATTGCGCCCTCGCGGCGGATACCGTCCTCGGGGACGTCGAGTACGCGGTCCAGCCGCACCCAGCTGTCGCGGCCCTGGTGGTCCCAGGTGCCGGCCCCGATCCCGATCCAGTCCGGATCGTTGCCGCGTACCGGGTTGGAGCTGAGCATGAGCCCGAGCAGGGTGGTGGCGTCGCGTCCGACGACCAGCACCGGGCGGTCCTTGCCGTTGTTCGGATCCTCTTCGAAGGGGACCCAGGTCCACACGATCTCGCCGGGGTCGGCGCGGCCGTCCAACTGGGGCGCGTATACGACACGGCGGGCGCGCTGGGCGGTCGGCACCGGAGTCGACGCCGCGGGCCGCACCGGGATACCACCCGGGCCGGCGGGGCGGCGGTCACGGCCCGATCCGTCACGTGCACTCCGGCGGTCGAGCAGGGCCCCGACCAGTCGCGGCGCCTGCCGTTTGACGATCTTCGGACCCTGTTGTCTCGCGATCGCGGTGAGTTGCTTGCCGAGACTGTTCCAACTTCGGGCCATCTCAGGAGAATAACGCCACCCCGCCAACGGCGTTATCGCCTCCGGCGGACCGCGGCGGGACCTGGGGCGCAGTGGGCGGGGCCCAGCATGGGACGATGGTCGGCACTACGCCCGATACCCAATGAGGAGTGGAGTGCCAGCCAGCTTCGCCGATACGACGTTCACCGATCCGTCGCGGATCCGGAACTTCTGCATCATCGCGCATATCGATCACGGCAAGTCGACGCTGGCCGACCGGATGCTGCAGCTCACCGGTGTCGTGGAGGAACGGCAGATGCGTGCGCAGTATCTGGACCGGATGGATATCGAGCGGGAACGCGGTATCACCATCAAGGCCCAGAATGTGCGGCTGCCCTGGGTCCCGCGATCCGGTGCGCACGAGGGCGAGGATTTCGTCCTGCATCTGATCGATACGCCCGGCCACGTGGACTTCACTTATGAGGTGTCGCGCGCGCTGGAGGCCTGTGAGGGTGCCGTCCTGCTGGTGGATGCCGCGCAGGGCATCGAGGCGCAGACGCTGGCGAATCTGTATCTGGCGCTGGACAAGGATCTGGAAGTCATCCCGGTCCTGAACAAGATCGACCTGCCCGCCGCCGATCCCGAGCGTTACGCGGCCGAGCTCGCCCATATCGTCGGCTGCGAGCCGGAGGATGTGCTGCGCGTGTCCGGGAAGACCGGGGTGGGCGTGACCGAACTGCTGGATCGGGTGATCGAGCGGGTTCCGGCGCCGGTGGGTGACGCGGATGCCCCCGCACGGGCGATGATCTTCGATTCGGTCTACGACACCTACCGCGGCGTGGTCACCTACGTCCGTGTGGTGGACGGCAAGCTGACACCGCGCGAGAAGATCAAGATGATGTCCACCGGTGCGACCCACGAGTTGCTCGAGATCGGAATCGTCTCACCGGAGCCCAAGCCGACCCAGGGACTCGGGGTCGGGGAGGTCGGTTATCTGATCACCGGTGTGAAGGATGTCCGGCAGTCGAAGGTCGGCGATACCGTGACCGCCGCCCGCAACGGCGCGACCGAACCGCTCACCGGCTACCGCGAACCGCGTCCCATGGTCTACTCGGGGCTGTATCCGGTGGACGGGTCGGACTACCCGGACCTGCGGGACGCGCTGGACAAACTCCAGCTCAACGATGCCGCCCTCACCTACGATCCGGAGACCTCGGTGGCGCTCGGGTTCGGCTTCCGCTGCGGGTTCCTGGGTCTGCTGCATATGGAGATCACGCGCGAACGCCTGCAGCGCGAATTCGGTCTCGACCTCATCTCCACCGCGCCGAACGTGGTCTACCGGGTGGTGATGGAAGACGGTGCGGAACATATCGTGACGAATCCGTCGTTCTGGCCGGAAGGCAAGGTGCGCGATGTCTTCGAGCCGGTCGTCAAGGTCACGATCATCGCGCCGAGCGAATTCATCGGTGCCATCATGGAACTGTGCCAGTCGAGGCGCGGCGATCTCGGTGGGATGGACTATCTGTCGGAGACCCGGGTCGAACTGCGTTACACGCTGCCGTTGGCCGAGATCATCTTCGACTTCTTCGATTCGCTGAAATCGCGCACCCGCGGCTATGCCTCGCTGGACTACGAGGAAGCCGGCGAACAGGAATCGCAGCTGGTCAAGGTGGATATCCTGCTGCAGGGTGAGGCGGTCGACGCGTTCAGCGCCATTGTGCACCGCGATGCCGCCCAGGCCTACGGGCACAAGATGACCACCAAACTGCGGGAACTGATCCCGCGCCAGCAGTTCGAGGTGCCGATCCAGGCCGCCATCGGCTCGAAGATCATCGCCCGCGAGAACATTCGCGCCATCCGCAAGGATGTGCTGGCGAAATGCTACGGCGGTGACATCAGCCGTAAGCGCAAGCTGCTGGAGAAGCAGAAGGAAGGCAAGAAGCGGATGAAGACGATCGGCCGGGTCGAGGTCCCGCAGGAAGCCTTCGTCGCGGCGCTGTCGTCGGACGCTCAGTCCGATAAGCCGAAGGACAAGAAGTAGGGTCCGCCCGGCCCACTCTCGGGAATATCGCTGTGCGATAGCCGGATCTGTCGCCGCCGCCCACCCGGCCTGCGAAATCTGCTGATAACGAAAATGTGACAGCCGCAGATGTCGACAATAGGCTGATAGCGGATCCACGCCTGCCGCCCCGGCGTGGTTGCTGTTGAACGCGAGAGTGGAGTATGGAATGGCGCGTGATCTGCCGTTCGACGGCGAGGAACAGGCCACCGAACGCGGTGGTGACACCGCCTATCGCATTGCCAGCGCCACGTCGCGAGTCGCTCGCGGTGGCGCCTATGTGACCGGCGGCGCGCTCATCGCGAACAACGGTGGCGGGGTCCCGGCACCGCCCAGCGAACTGGACAGCCGCAACGCGGGCTGGGCGCGCAACGCCGATCCCGATCCCGATGTACCCAGCCCGGTGATCACCTTCCCGGATCCGGATCCCGTGCAGACCGATTCGCCGGGGTCCGGCGGCGACGCGAGCACGACGATGCCGCTCCCGCACGGCCCGACACTCGATATCCAGGTCGGCCGCCCCGGCGATTTCGATCTCGACGACTACTACCCGGGCGTCCATGTGGAGGACATACCGGGGCTGGCGCTGGAACCGGGCCCCTCGGAGGGTGGCGCGCCCGGTGCCGGGTTCATGCCGGGGACCGGGGTGCCCGACGCCGTGGTTCCGGGTGTGCCCGATTTCGGTGCGCCGGATCCGGGCGTACCGCCGAACGGCTTCCCGGGTCTCGACGGGATTCCCGGTCTGGGGGACGGTTTTCCACTACCGGGCAACGAAGGTCTCGGTGCCCCGGGCGAATTCGAGCTGCCGTCGCCGGGCGATGCCTTCCAGACCGATATCTTCGATCTGCCCCGGTTCGACCTGAGCCCGGATTCCGCGGTGCAATCGGTGGCACGCGACCCCGCCGACGCGGACTACGGTTTCGACCTGGCCGACCTCCTCGCGCGGCCGGGCGGTGGTGCGGATTCCGGGTGGTTCGAGGGAGCTCCCGACGGTGGTGTCAGCGGTGAGTTCCTCATCGACTACGGGGCCGACGGTGGCATCGTCTTCGCCGACGGGTTCGGCCACGCGGTGGCGGTCGATTCGCAACTGGGTCTCGATATCTCGGCGGGGGCGGACGGCTTCTGGATGGCCAGCGACTGGGATCTCGATATCACCGTCGGCGACGGCAGCCTGCTCGACGATCGGCTCGATCAGTATCTGGACTGGGCCCAGTCCGGCACCGCAGCCTCCGAATCGTGGCAGTCCGCCGGGCGCGGTCCGCTGGATTCCGCTTCGCGGGCGGACGCGGCCGCGGCCGCGGGCAAAGAGGCCGCCTCTTCCGGGGCCGAGCAGGGAGTGTCGGCCGGTGCGGATGCGGCCGGGACGGTTGCCGCAGTGTCGTCCGGCGCCGGTACGGCCTCGGGTGCCGCGGCGTCGAACGGTGTCGTGGGGCCCGCCGCGGTGGCGCCGGCCGCGCCCGGTCCGATACCGGCTCCGGCTCCCATGACCTCCAGCCCGATCGCCCCGACGCCGATGGCCGCCGCGCCGATCGCCCCGGCGCCGATGGCGCCCGCGCCCGTCCCGCCGCCGGTGGTTGTCCCGGCCGTCGTCGCGCCGGCGGTGCAGCCGGTCGCGGCGACCCCGCTGCAGACCACGGTGCAGCCCGACGCGGCGACCACCCCGATGGCACATGTCTTCCATCCACCGGCGGGCCAGTCGCCGCTCACCGCGCCGCCCGCGCAGGTGCCGGATCTGTTCCAGCGGCCCCCGGAGTCGCCCGCACGCGATCCGCAACCGCCGGCCGTGCCGGTGCTGCCCGATTCGTCGACGGCCGTGGTGCCCACCACGACCGCACCGGCGACGACGGGAGGCCCCACCTCCACCACCGACACCACGACCACCGGACCGGACGGCAGCACCATCACGTCCGTTGACGGCAGTACGACGATCGACGGCAGCACCACTACTTCGATCGGCGGGAGCACCTCGACGTCTCCGGACGGTTCGACCACCGCTCCGGAGACCACCACCGGTACCGGCGGTTCGTCGACCGGGACCACGCCGGAAACCACCACCTCCGGTGGCGAATCCTCCGCCACCACCGGCGGATCGAGCGGCGCCACCACCACGAGCCCGGACGCCACCGGCGAGACCGGGACCGGTGGCACCACCACCGACCCCATCGGCGGAACCAGTTCCAACGGCCCGGCCACCGGTGGCCAGACGCCCGACGGCACGCCGTCCACGGTGGAGATACCCACCCAGCAGGCGCCCACCGTGGATCAGCCGCCGGCTTCGGTGCCCACCGTGAGTGTGCCCACCCAGCAGCCGGTCGTGCCGGATGTCCCGGCGCCGCATCCGTTGCCGACGCAGCTTCCGGTGGTACCGCAGGTGAAACCGGTCGCTGATCACGGTTCGCCGGTTCCGTACGATGTGCACGGGGTGGCCGCCACGCTGTACACCGACCATTCGGTGCTCGGCTCGACGGACAGTGGCCTGACCGGTGATCTCTCGGCCGGGCTCCTGCCGCATACAGTGGCTGTGACCGAGAATCCGATTGCCGATCACGGCCATTGGGTATTTATGTGACGATTCACGGCCGGCGGGGGTTCTGTCCGGCCGTACGGGGGTCGATTCGACCGAGCGCGGTCGATGACGTGATGTTGTGACCGAGAGTGAGGAGCAGGGCTTGTCTGCCGTAGCCGGACCGCGAGCCGCCACGGTGAAGAATCCGGATGTGATGGCCCCCCTCATCCAGATCATCGACGAGTTGCGCGATGTATCGCGCACCGCGAGCCGTAACGATCTACGTGGCCGCCTCGGAATGGTGCGTGCCAGGGTGGCCGATACCCGGGTGCGGCTGGTGGTGGTCGGACCGCCCAAGAGCGGGACGAGCACTTTGGTCAACACCATGGCGGGGGCGCCGATCAGTGCCACCGACAGTGCGATCAGCGTTCCCGCGATCGTGGAGTACGGTCCCGAACCCACGGCCACCCTGATCCGCCGTGAAGGCGGCGGGCGGATCCGGCGGCAGCTCGTGGACCCGCTCGACCCCGGTCCGGCGCTCATGGCCAAAGGTGTGATCCGGGCCGACTTCACCCAGCCCAGCCCGCTGCTGGCCGAGGGAATCGTGCTGATGGACGCTCCCGGTGCGGCCCTGCAGGACCGCAGCACCTGGTCGATGATCGCCGCCGCCGACGCCGTCCTCTACGTGACCGATGCCGATACCGAGTACAGCCGGGAGCAGATCGCGCATCTGCGCCGCGTCGGGCAGGTCTGTCCCACCGTGATCTGCGTGCTCAACAAGATCGACCGCAATGCGCACTGGACCCATGTACAGGAACGCAATCGGGAACTGCTCGACGACGCCGGACTGGCTTTCGCGGTGGCGCCGGTCTCGGCCGCGATCCATCAGGAGGCGCAGCAGTCGGGTAACCAGCAGCGGGCGATCGAATCCGGGCTCCCGCAGCTGGTGGAGCATCTGCGCGAATACGTCGTCGCGCAAGCCGACGCGACGGCCGTGAAGTCCGCGGTGCGCGATATCCAGCTGGTCGGCGATCATCTCGGTGTCACCCTGCGCACCGAGGCCGACGCGCTGCGCGATCCGCGCCGCCGGGCCCATGTCACCCAGCAGCTGGCCACCGCCCGGGATCAGGCGGATCAGCTGCGGCAGCGCACCGCCACCTGGCAGATCACTCTCGCCGACGGCAGCGCCGAGCTGATGGCCGATATCGAGCACGATCTCCGGCACCGTTTGCGCACTCTGGTGCGCGACGCGGAAGCGGAGATCATGCGCACCGATCCTCAGCGGCGCTGGCCGGAGTTCGGCGCGGAATGGGAGGCGCGCAGCGTCGAGGCCATCGCGGAGAACTTCGAGCTCGCGAACTACCGTGCCGAGGAATTGGCCGACCAGGTGTCGGCGCGCTTCCCCGCCGATCACCGCACCCCGGACCTACCCGATATCCGTCCTGCGTACCCGTCCGAATTGCTCGAAGACGTGGCGCCGCTGGAGTCGTTGCAGACCACGCGGGCGGGTGCGCTGGACCAGTTCCTGTCCGCGCTGCGTGGTTCCTACGGCGGCATCCTCATGGTCGGTATGGCCACCAGTCTGCTCGATATGCCCCTGGTGAACTGGTATTCGATCGGCGCGGGCCTGCTACTGGGCATCCATGTCCTGTGGGAGGACCGCCGGGGCCGCAAACTGCGGCGCCAGGCCGAAGCCAAGGCGGCCCTGGCCCGTTGGATGGAGGATGTCATCTTCCAGGTCGGCAAGGAATCCCGGACTCGTCTGCGCGAGGTGCAGCGGGTGCTCCGGGATCACTTCACCGATATCGCCACCGACGCGCTGCGTGCCGCGGACGAAGCCCTCCGGGTCGCTGAGGAAGCAGGTGCCCAATACGGTGACCGTGGCGCGGAGCGGCTCGCCCGGCTGGACAGTGATATGGGTAAGCTCCGCGATCTTCGACAGCAGGCCGGCAGTATCGTCGCCGCTTGATACCGCGGCCGCGCCCGATCCGCGCGGCCGGATGCGGCCCGGCCGCGGAACGCCTAGCGCCGGGGGCGGCTGCGCCAGGGGGTGCCGGTGGTCCGGCCGTGTGCCGGGCGGAACGTTCCGGCGGGTTGCGAGCCCTCGGCCCGGATCAGGTGTGTGACGGCGTTGATCAGCGCGAGGTGGGTGAACGCCTGGGGAAAATTGCCCAGGTGCCGGCCGGTGTAGGGGTCGATCTCCTCGGCGTACAGCTTGAGCGGACTGGCGTGGTTGAGCAGCCGCTCGCACAGTCTGCGGGCCCGGGTGATCTCGCCGATCTCCACCAGCGCCGATACCAGCCAGAACGAACAGATGGTGAAAGTGCCCTCGGCGCCGGACTGGCCGTCGTCGGTGGTTTCGGTCCGGTAGCGCAGCACCAGCCCGTTCACGGTGAGTTCGTCGGCGATTGCGAGCACGGTGGCGCGCACCCGTGCGTCGTCGGGCGGCAGGAACCGGGTCAGTACCACCAGCAGCAGCGAGGCGTCGAGGGTCGTGCCGCCGTAGATCTGGGTGAAACGCCCGCGCTCGTCCACGCCGTGTGTCAGCACATCGGCGCGGATCTCGTCGGCGATCAGGTGCCATTCCTCAGCGATATGGGCCTGCCCGTGTAGTTCGGCGATCTTCGCGCCGCGGTCCAGCGCCACCCAGCACATCACTTTCGACGAGGTGAAATGCTGTGGTTCGCCGCGCACCTCCCAGAGGCTGCGGTCGGGCCGGCGCCAGTTGTCGATGGCGGCGTCCACCTGGCGTTTCAGCATCGGCCACAGGGTTTCCGGTACGTGCTGACGTGATTTCACGTGCAGGTAGACCGCGTCGAGCATGGTGCCCCAGATATCGTGCTGTTCCTGGTTGTAGGCGCCGTTGCCGATCCGGACCGGGTGTGCGTTGCCGTAACCGGACAGGTGGTCGAGCGTGCTCTCGGTGATACCTCGTTCCCCGCCGATTCCGTACAGCACCTGCAGGGGTACCGGCTCGCCGTCGGGGTCGGTCGTGGCGTCGTGCAGGAAGGCGAAGAAATCGTCGGCTTCGCGATCGAGCCCCAGCGTGTAGAGACCCCACAGCGCGAAACTGGCATCGCGCACCCAGGAGTAGCGGTAGTCCCAGTTGCGTTCACCGCCGGGTGCTTCCGGCAGGGAGGTCGTGGCGGCCGCCATCAACGCGCCGGTGGGGGCGTAGGTGAGGCCTTTCAGGGTGAGGGCGCTGCGTTGCAGGTAGCGGCGCCAGGGGTGGTCCGGGAAAGCGCCGAGGGTGATCCACTGGCGCCAGCATTCGACGGTGGTCCACATCTTCTCGGCGGCCTCGTCGAAGGTTTGTGGCGCGGGCAGTTCCGACCAGGTGAGAGCGACGTAGGCGCAGTCGCCCTCGCGCATCCGGGTGCGCGCCCGGGCCTCCCGCCCTTCCAGGCCGAGGCGCAGATCGGTGGTGAGGGTGAGGGTGGGTCCGGCCGTCGGGTCGGCGGCGCAGACCGCGGAGGCCTCCTCGTACACCTTGCCGGTGTACTCCCAGGTGGCCATGGCCCGGTGGTAGTCGAACGACGGCTCACAACTGAGCTCGAGTTCGACGGTGCCGCTCACACATTTGACCGTGCGCAGCAGCATATGCGCGGCATCCCAGTCGGTCGGGGTGCGCCGGTGCGTGCGGCTGCGCTGATCGGTGCTGTGCCAAGGCCCGAGCACGAGCGCGTCCCGGATGATCAGCCAGCCCGTTTCGGTCTGCCAGGTGGTCTCCAGGATCATCCCGCCGGGCAGATAGCGGCGCGCGGCGGGCACCGAGCGTCCGTAGGGGCCGAGCCGGAAATGGCCGGCGCTGCGATCCAGGACGGCACCGAACACACTCGGTGAATCCGGGCGCGGTACGCACATCCACTCCACCGAGCCATTGCTGGCGATCAGGCAGGTGGTCTCGCAATCGGACAGGAAGGCGTAGTCGTCGATCACCGGGAAGTTGTTCCCGGGCGGCGGGGCCGCCGGGTAGCTGCCCGGTTTGCCTGCGGGGGGCGCGTGCTCGGGACTCGGCATACCCCATGATGGGTCCCCGGGACCCGAGCCGTCCACCACCGGTTCAGTCGGTGCGCCGGATCCTGGCCAGCCAGGCGGCGAGTTCGACCTTCCCGCCCGCGTCGGGGGTGAGGCCCGCGGACTGTTCGGCGACCACCTCGGTGATCCGCCCGTAGTAGTGGTCCGGCCGTAGCTCTTCGAGCTCCCAGCCGGGCCCGGCGAAGGAGTCGCGGATCATATCCGCGCCGATACGCGGGCCGAATCCCGCCTCGGTGTCGGAGAGCGCCAGGATGTGCACATGGCCGCCGGGTTCGCAGAGGCGGTGCAGGGTGCGCACATAGTCGGACCGGGCCGCGGGGTCCTCGACGAACACATGGAACAGCGCGCTGTCGACGATCGTGTCGAAAGTGCCCAGCGGGTTGTCGGCGGACCGGGCCAGGGCGACCATATCGGCCACCTCGAACCGCGCGTTCGGCACTTTCTTGGCGGCGGCGTTGCGACGGGCATAGGCGACAGCGCTCGGAGCGAGATCCACGCCGAGCACGTTGTAGCCGAGGGCGGTGAGCGCGATGGTGTGTTCCCCGGCACCGGTACCGGGATCCAGGACGCGGCCGTGGATCCGGCCGGCCCGTTCCAGTTCGGCGATCGCGGGCTGGGGCTCGCCGATGATCCACGGCGCGGTGTCGTTGTCGTAGGCGGAGTTCCATACCTCTGCTGCCTGTGTCATGGGTCCAGCCTGCAACCTGTAGTCGGGTTGAGGTCAAGCACGGGTCGAGGCGGTTGTGGCGCGGTGTTCTACGCTGGTCGCCGTGGAGCGTATTGCCGACTGGTGGGACGGGTTCGAGATGTGGGTGGCGGGTCTCCCGTTCATCCCGCAGTTCCTCGTGGTCCTGGTGGGCATGGTGCCGATCAGTTTCGCGATCGCCTACCTCATCGACCGGGCGCTGCACGTGGCGGGCGCCGCACTGGGGCGCAACGAGACCGACGGTGACCGCGATCCCGGAAACGGGGTGTTCTGATGCCGCGCTCGCGGGTACAGCTGGCCCTGCTGGCTCTGCTGGTACTGATCGTCGTCGCCTGGCTGTTCACCCGGTGAGCGGTGCGGTTTCGCCCGCCGGTGGTAGGTTCCCGCGGATTCGGCGCGGGTCCGGTGCGGAAGCGTCGGCCATGCGGGATACCAGCCGCCCGGCCGGTCGTCACCGTCTGCTGGCGGTCCTGATCGCGCTGCCGATGTTGCTGGCCGGATGCGCCGGTGGATCCAGTGACGAGGTAGGGGGTGGCGGCGCCGACGGCAGTGGGGGCACGGTCGACCTGTACGCGTACGCGATCCCCAAGGCCGGTTACGACGAGGTCGTCCCGCTGTTCAACGAGACCGAGGTGGGTGAGGGCGTCGAGGTGCGCCAGTCCTACGGTGCGTCCGGGGACCAATCCCGCAAGATCGTGCGCGGAGCACCCGCCGATGTGGTGAGTTTCTCTCTCGAACCCGATATCACGCGTCTGGTCGACGCCGGACTGGTGGATCCGGACTGGAACGCCGACGCCACCCGGGGCGTGCCGTTCGGGTCGGTGGTGTCGCTGGTGGTGCGGTCCGGGAATCCGAAGAACATCCGGACCTGGGACGATCTGCTGCGCCCCGATATCGAGGTGGTAACCCCGAACCCGTTCAGTTCCGGCTCGGCGAAATGGAACCTGCTCGCCCCCTATGCCGCGGCCAGCGCGGGCGGGCGCGACCCGCAGGCGGGGGTGGACTACCTGAACCAGATGCTGGCCCATGTGCGCGTGCAGCCGAAATCCGGCCGCGAGGCCACCGAGGCGTTCCTGCAGGGCACCGGCGATGTGCTGATCAGCTACGAGAACGAGGCGATCTTCGCCGAACGGCACGGCGACCCGGTCGAGCACATCGTGCCCGATACCACCTTCAAGATCGAGAACCCGGTCGCGGTGCTCGAACACGCCCAGCACGCGGAGAAGGCGATCGCCTTCCGTGACTTCCTCTATACGACCGAGGCGCAGCGCGCATGGGCCGAAGCGGGGTTCCGACCGGTCGATCCGGGAGTGGCCGCCGAGTACACCGAGACCTTCCCGCAGCCGCCCATTCTGTACACCATCGCCGACCTGGGCGGCTGGGAGACGGTGGAGGCGGATCTGTTCGCTCCCGACACCGGCACCATCGCCGTCGCCTACGACAACGCGACCGAGTAGCCGGGTGACCCGGCCCACACGCGATACTCGATACTCGTGACCACCAGCCCCACCACCGAGCCCGCGCCCACCGGCGCCGGCCCGGATCTCGCCACCCGCCGGCCGCTCCGGTCCTGGCTGCGGTTCACCGGTTCGGTGGGCCCGCTCGGTATCGCCACCGCGATGTTGTGGCTGAGCGTTATCGTGCTGCTGCCGCTGGCCGCGCTGACCTTCAGCGCGTTCGACGACGGCTGGTCCGGTTTCTGGGGTGCGGTCACCGATCCACTCGCGCTGGCGTCATTGCGGGTGACGGTGCTCGTCTCGCTGGTGGTCGCATTGCTCAACGTCGTGATGGGTACGCTGATCGCCTGGGTTCTCGTACGTGACGACTTTCCGGGCAAGAGCTTGGTCAACGCGCTGATCGACCTGCCGTTCGCGCTGCCCACGATCGTCGCCAGCATCGTCCTGCTGGCCCTGTACGGCCCGCGGAGCCCGATCGATATCCATCTCAACGCCACCCGGCCAGGTCTGGTGGTCGCGCTGGCGTTCGTGACCCTGCCGTTCGTAGTGCGGTCGGTGCAGCCGGTGCTGATCGAAGCCGATCGTGAGGTGGAGCAGGCGGCGCTGTCGCTGGGCGCCGACAACTGGACGACCTTCCGCCGTATCGTGCTGCCGACGCTGGCGCCGGCCGTTATCAGCGGCGGCGGCCTGGCCTTCGCGCGCGCGATCGGTGAATTCGGTTCGGTGGTGCTGATCGGCGGGAATATCCCGCGCGAGACCCAGGTGGCCTCCCAGTACATCCAGCAGCAGATCGAGATCGACCGGCCGGTGAACGCGGCGGCGGTTTCGGTGGCGCTGCTGGTGATCGCGTTCGTCGCGCTGCTGGTGCTGCGCGTATTCGCCGAGCGTACGGCGCGCAAGGAACGTGAGGCCCGATGAAATTGTCCGCTCCCGGCCGGATCACGCTGCGCGTGCTCGCCCTCGGCTATCTGTTCGTACTGCTGGTCCTGCCGCTGGGGATCATTCTGTACCGCGCCTTCGGACAGGGGATCGGGGCGTTCATCGACCAGATCAGTACGCCCGCCGCGATCTCGGCCTTCAATCTGTCCATGATCATCTTGGTGATCGTGGTACCGGTGAACGTGATCCTGGGGGTCGTGATCGCGCTGGCGCTGGTGCGCGGCGAGTTCCCCGGACGCCGGTTACTGCAGGGCATCGTGGATCTGCCCTTCGCGGTGTCGCCGGTGGTCGTCGGTGTCGCGCTGATCATGCTGTGGGGCGTGGACGGCTGGTTCGGCGCGGTCACCGACTCTGGTTTCCGGGTGATCTTCGCGCTACCGGGCATGGTGCTGGCCACCATCTTCGTCACCATGCCGTTCGTGGTGCGCGAGGTGGAACCGGTACTGCACGAGATCGGCGACGACCAAGAGCAGGCGGCGGCCACACTGGGGGCTTCGCGCTGGCAGACCTTCTGGCGGATCACCGTCCCCGCGATCCGCTGGGGCCTCACCTACGGCGTGGTGCTCACCGTGGCCCGGGCCCTGGGCGAGTTCGGCGCGGTGATCATGGTGTCCTCCGGATTCCCCGGTGTCTCGCAGACGCTGACCCTGCTGGTGCACGAACGCTATATCAACGACCACAACGATTTCGGCGCGTACTGCGCCGCCACCCTGCTGATGGGTCTCGCGCTCATCACCTTGCTGTTGATGACGCTCCTGGAACGTAAGCGGCAGGCGTCGTGATGCTGCGATACCTCCGCCTTCGCTGGGGCCTGCGCGGACCGCATGTGTCAGCTTCGAAGGAGGCATTGTGCGATACCTCCGCCTTCGCCGCGGCCTGCGCGGACGGCATGTGTCAGCTTCGAGGGAGGCATTGTGCTGCGATTTCTTCGTCTGCGCTGCGGACTTCGCAGACCGCAGGTAACAGCTTCGAAGGAGGCATTTTGACCGTGCATGCCGGAGGGCGACTGTGATCACCGTGACCAATGCGCGCAAGAACTACGGTTCCTTCGCCGCGCTCGACGATGTCAGCCTGGATATCCCCTCCGGGGAGCTGACCGCGTTGCTCGGCCCCTCGGGATCCGGGAAGTCGACGCTGCTGCGGTCGATCGCGGGGCTGGAGAATCTCGATTCGGGTGTGGTGACGATCGGCGGCCGGGACGTGACCCGGGTGCCTCCGCAGAAGCGGGATATCGGGTTCGTCTTCCAGCACTACGCGGCGTTCAAGCATATGACCGTGCGCGACAATGTGGCCTTCGGCCTGACCATCCGCAAGCGGCCGAAGCACGAGATCGCCGAACGGGTGGACGAGCTGCTCGGCATCGTCGGCCTCGACGGTTTCCAGCACCGGTACCCGGCGCAGCTGTCCGGCGGGCAGCGGCAACGGATGGCGCTGGCCCGGGCGCTGGCGGTGGATCCGCAGGTGCTGCTGCTGGACGAACCGTTCGGCGCGCTCGACGCCAAGGTCCGCGCGGAGCTGCGCACCTGGCTGCGCCGCCTGCACGAGGAAGTCCACGTGACCACCGTGCTGGTGACCCACGACCAGGAGGAGGCCCTGGATGTGGCCGATCGGATCGCGGTGATGAACGCCGGCCGGATCGAGCAGGTCGGCAGTCCCGAGGATGTCTACGATCGGCCCGCCAGCGAATTCGTCATGTCGTTCCTCGGAGCGGTGGCGCGCCTCAACGGGCATCTGGTGCGTCCGCACGATATCCGGGTCGGCCGGGATTCGAATATGGCGCTGGCCGCCTACGAGGGCACCGCGGAATCGGCGGGGGTCACCCGGGCGACGGTCGAGCGGGTGGTGCGGCTCGGTTTCGAGGTCCGGGTGGAGCTGCGCAATGCCGCCACCGGGGATCTTTTCGTCGCGCAGGTCACGCGGGGCGACGCCGAGGCACTCCGCCTCGCGGAGGGGGAGACGGTCTTCGCCCGCGCGACCCGGATTCCCCACCTGCGGTAATTTCGGCGGCGCCGTATTGAATTGCCCGCCTTCGGCGGGGCGGGCGGGGCCCTATTAACCCCGGTTCTTCACTCCTTCGCTCAGTCGCTGCGCTCCTTCGCTACGTCGCTCCAGAACCGGGGCGGGCCCCGCCTACTGAGGTGGACCATCCGTAGAAGACAGAAGGACGGGAAAGCATCCGGATCCGGACATCCACGCTGGACGCAACCCGAATGAGTCGAGTTTTGCGAGACACCTCAAAGACATCCCAGGAGCTTGGATGTCAAGCGGTTGACCTTTCGGCGGGGCCCGGC
>NZ_BMMH01000017.1 GCF_014645735.1 Nocardia jinanensis
CCGCCGTTCAGGCCTCGAAAGCGCATGCGCCGAAGGCGCGAGTCTCGAGGCCTGAACGGCGGGACTCCAGGGGGCCTCAACCCCGCGACGCCGCAGGCGGCGCCAAAAACACAGCACCTTCACGAACAAGCCCGCATCCCCCACCTTCACGAACAGCTCGCACCCACCTCCACGAGCCGGCCCACGCCACTCACCTCCGCGAGCACCCGCCCCCACCTCCACGAGCACGCAGCCGCCGAACTCTCCGTGATGAGCACGACCGCTCACCTTCCCGGACAACGGCGCCGAAAACACCCGTGCACCCGCCGACCGAGGTCGACGGGTGCACGGGTACGAGCCTTGCGGGGACCGCTAGGACTTGACCAGCGTCTCCTCGGGATGGTGCCTGGCACCACCGGTGAATCCGACGTGCGCTTCCTTGCGCATCCGCTCGACCATATGCGGATAGTGCAGTTCGAAGGCGGGACGTTCGGAGCGGATCCGCGGCAGTTCGTAGAAGTTGTGCCGTGGCGGCGGGCACGAGGTGGCCCATTCCAGCGAGTTGCCGTAACCCCACGGGTCGTCCACCGTGACCACCTCGCCGTAGCGGTAGCTCTTGAAGACGTTCCACAGGAACGGCAGCATCGAGGCGCCGAGGATGAAGGCACCGATGGTGGAGACCGTGTTCAGCATGGTGAACCCGTCACCGGCCTGGTAGTCGGCGTAGCGGCGAGGCATGCCCTCGGCGCCCAGCCAGTGCTGCACCAGGAAGGTCAGGTGGAAGCCGAGGAAGGTGGTCCAGAAGTGCCACTTCGCGAGGCGTTCGTCGAGCATCCGGCCGGTCATCTTCGGGAACCAGAAGTAGATACCGGCGTAGGTGGCGAACACGATGGTGCCGAAGAGCACGTAGTGGAAGTGCGCGACCACGAAATAGGAGTCGGTGACGTGGAAGTCCAGCGGCGGGCTGGCCAGGATGACACCGGACAGACCACCGAACAGGAAGGTGACGAGGAAGCCCACCGAGAACAACATCGGTGATTCGAACGTCAATTGCCCCTTCCACATGGTGCCGATCCAGTTGAAGAACTTCACACCGGTCGGGACCGCGATCAGGAAGGTCATGAACGAGAAGTACGGCAGCAGCACGGCGCCGGTGGCGTACATATGGTGTGCCCACACCGCGATGGACAGGGCGGCGATACCCAGGGTCGCGTACACCAGCGTCGTGTAACCGAAGATCGGTTTACGGCTGAAGACCGGGAAGATCTCGGAGACGATGCCGAAGAACGGCAACGCGATGATGTAGACCTCGGGATGCCCGAAGAACCAGAACAGGTGCTGGTAGAGCAGGATCCCGCCGGTACCCGGATCGTAGATGTGACCGCCCAGGTGCCGGTCGTAGGCCAGGCCCAGCAGGGCGGCGGTCAGCAGCGGGAAGGCCAGCAGGACGAGGACGCTGGTGACGGCGATGTTCCAGGTGAAGATCGGCATCCGGAACATGGTCATACCCGGAGCGCGCAGGCAGACCACGGTCGTCAGCATGTTCACACCACCGAGGATGGTGCCCAGACCGGAGACGGCCAGACCCATGATCCACAGGTCGGTGCCCACGCCCGGCGAGTGCAGAATATCGGTGAGCGGCACGTAGGCCGTCCAGCCGAAGTCCGCGGCACCGCCCGGGGTGATGAAACCGGCGGTCGCCATGGTGGCGCCGAACGCGTACAGCCAGTAGCTGAAGGCGTTCAGGCGCGGGAAGGCGACGTCGGGGGCGCCGATCTGCAGCGGCAGGATGATGTTGGCGAAGCCGAACACGATCGCGGTCGCGTAGAACAGCAGCATGATCGTGCCGTGCATGGTGAACAGCTGGTTGAACTGCTCGGGCGAGAGGAACTGCAGACCCGGGCGAGCGAGTTCACCACGCATCATCAGGGCCATCAGGCCACCGATGAGGAAGAACGCCATCGAGGTGGTCAAGTACATGACACCCAGGACCTTCGGGTCCGTGGTGGTCACCATCTTGTATATGAACGACCCCTTCGGCCCCGTCCGCGCCGGGAATGGCCGAGTCGCTTCCACCCCCTGTGGGACTGGTTTGGGCTCTACGGCAGTCACTGATCCTCCTGAAGGTGCCTTTAGGGTCGCTCCGCAGGCTCCACTGTTTTTGCCCGCCGCCCGGTGCACCCGGGGCGGCCAACGGTTAGCTTGCGCTTCTCGAATCGTAAACCTTCCGCCCAGCCCGGGTCGCCCGGGTCCTACTCTGTGTCGTACTCGGGCTCGGCGGGCACTCTTTCCCGAACAAACGTCCGCCGGGCACCGGGTGGTGGTGGCCTCGAGGCGCATGTGCCGAAGGCTCGAGTCCCGAGGCCTGAACGGCGGGGCACCCGGGAGGCTCGACCCCGCGCCGCCGAAGGCAGCGCCGAACAACACGAATCACAGTGGGCATGTACCCTTCCCGGCATGCCGGTGAGCCCCGCTGTCCACACCCCAGCCGCGCGTGACCCCCGGATCTCCGTGCGGACCGGCCGGATCGGCCGACTGCTGGGCGCCGTGCTCGCCTGCACCGCGCTGGCGGTGTCGGCGTGCGCGAGTCATCCCGACGATTCGGCCTCGATCATCCGCACCACGACGAAGATCGCCGGCGCGGGCGTGGTCGGTACCGAACGCGATACGACGCAGGCCTGCTCGCTGCCCACCGCACCCGATCCGTCCGAGGGACCCACTCGCACGATCCGGCACGCCTCCGGCGAGTCGCGGGTGCCGGCCGATCCACAGCGAATCGTGGTGCTGGGCACCTCCGCGCTGGATGCCGCCTGCGCGGTCGGAATGTGGGAGCGGGTGGTCGGCGCGACCACGGTCGCGGGTCCCGCAGCACAGCCGGGTTACCTGGGGTACGGGGTGCTGGAGGTCCCGGGTGTCGGTCCCGCCGGCGACCCCGATCCGGCACTCATCGCACAGCTGGGCCCGGATCTGATCATCGGCGAGGTCCCCACCGGCCGGGCCGGCTACGACGCGCTCAGCGATATCGCCCCGACGGTGCTGGTCGGCGACCAGCCGGACTGGGAGAAGCAGTTCACGGCTATCGCGGGCGCGCTGGGCCGCCACGGCGCGGGCGAGGCGGCGCTGGCCGCCTATCACGCCGAGGCCGCCGCTACCGGCGCCACCCTCAACGCCCGCTTCGTCCAGGCCTCGATCGTGCGTTTCACCCCCGACGGCAGCGAGTACCTGGGCACCGAGACCTTCGCGGCGCAGATCCTCGCCGATACCGGCGCCGAGCGGCCGACCGCGCAGCGCGAGACCTCCGGCCCGATCGACGAATCCGATCCGGTGGCCGCCGAGGGCGATCTGATCTATGTGATGTTCGCGGGCCCGGACGGGCAGGAACACGGCGAATCCGTGATGCGCTCGGACCCGTGGGAGAAACTCGGCGCGGTGGGCGACAACCGCACCTTCCTCGTCGACGACGCGCTCTGGCACACCACCGGCCTGACCTCGGCGCGCGCCGTCCTCACCGATATCCGGGACACCCTCAACGCCTACGTCATGGATTGAGCCGTCCCGGTTCCGGCCGGATTCCGCGCCTGTCCCCGCACCCCGCACGCGATTGTGCCCGCAGCCGTTCCGTGTACCCGCCTCGTGGCCGTGCGCGTGTCCACAGAGGACTCACAGTTCGGCTCCAGGGATACGCCAGACAGTGTTCCTAACGTCGTAGTCACCCCATCGAGAAGAGGTGCGCAACGTGCGGAAACCACCATCACAACCGCGAACAGAACTCGGGCACGAACACGATCTCGGGCTCGCCCACGATATGTCGGTGATGCTGTCCCGGCGGCGGGCGCTGTGGATACTCGGCGCAGTAGGTTCCGCTTCGGTGGCCGCGGCCTGCTCGTCCGGTGACGGGAGCACTGCCACGAGCTCGGCCGCGGACTCCACCACGAGCGCCGCCACCGTCGCCGCGGCTCCGCAGGAAACTGCCGGACCGTATCCCGGTGACGGATCGAACGGACCGAACGTCCTGGTCGAATCCGGTGTCGTCCGTTCCGATATCACCGGTAGTTTCGGGCCGTACTCCGGTACCGCCGAGGGTGTCCCGGTGACCATCCGGCTCACCCTGCAGGATCTCGCGCGCGACGGCGCCGCCGGCAAGGGTATGGCGCTGTACCTGTGGCATTGCGACCGCGACGGCGAGTACTCCCTCTACGGGAAAGGCATCACCGAACAGAACTATCTGCGCGGTGTGCAGGTCGCCGACGATTCCGGACAGGTGAGCTTCACCTCGATCTTCCCGGCCTGCTATGCCGGTCGGTGGCCGCATATCCATTTCGAGGTCTACGACGACCTCGCGACCGCTGTCGCCGGGGAGAACGCCCGGCTGACCTCGCAGATCGCGCTTCCCCAGGATGTCTGCGAGCAGGTCTTCACCGCTGATTCCGGTTATGCCCGCAGCCGGACCAATCTGTCGGAGGTCACCCTGGCCGGCGACAACGTCTTCGGGGACGGCTGGGACGCCGAGCTCGCCACCGTAACCGGCAACCCGGAATCAGGAATGGACATCTCGCTCACCATCGGAGTGGCCGAGAAATCCGCCCACGCGTCCGGCGGTGGAGCCGGCCCCGGCGGTGATCCGCCCGGGCCGCCCGCCGACGGTGCCCGGCCCGGTGGCGAGCCGCCCAGCGGCGGCCGGCCTGCCGGCGGACAGCCGCCGACCGGTATCCCCTCGGCCAACTGACCGCCGGCCGGGTCCCGTGAAGCGGGATCCCGGGCCACCGGCGCCGGCCCGGCGAACACCGGTCCGCAACCGGAAATCCACCGTTCCGAGATACTGTTCTCGCAGGTGAGAGGCAATATCGCGAGTACCTTCGAAGTATGGGCGACAAGGCTGAGGGTGATCGCTCACTCGCGAACCGGTTGGGTATCGGGATCGCCATCGGACTGGCGATCGGGATACCGCTCGGCTTGGTCGTACTGAACAATCTGACGCTCGGGATCGGGCTGGGGATCGGCTTCGGTCTCGCGTTCGGTCTCGCCATGGCGCCGTCGGGCGACGACAGATCCGACGGCCACCGCAAACCCCCTTCCGACGACTGAAGTACGCTCGGCCCCTGCGGTCGAAGCGCGCCGAAAACTCCCGGCCCTCTAGCGCATTCGACGCGCGAAACACAAGTTGTGGTGGCGCTCGGCGATTCGACCCCCAAGGGGTAGTGTTACCGCACGCGCAGCGTTGTCGTCGGATTCGTTGGGAAGGGTGTGGAAGCAGCATGAAGCTCATCGATCGGGTTTCGGCCATCAACTGGAATCGGGTACCCGACGAGAAGGACGCCGAGGTCTGGGATCGGCTCACCGGCAACTTCTGGTTGCCGGAGAAGGTCCCGGTGTCCAATGACATCCCCTCCTGGAACACCCTCACCCCCGACGAGAAACAACTCACCATGCGGGTGTTCACCGGCCTCACCCTGCTGGACACCATCCAGGGCACCGTCGGCGCGGTCAGCCTGATCCCCGACGCGCTCACCCCGCACGAAGAAGCGGTACTCACCAATATCGCGTTCATGGAATCGGTGCACGCCAAGAGCTACAGCTCCATCTTCTCCACCCTGTGCTCCACTCGCGAGATCGACGACGCCTTCCGCTGGTCGGAGGAGAACCGCAATCTGCAGCGCAAGGCCGAGATCGTGCTGGAGTACTACCGCGGCGAGGATCCCCTCAAGCGCAAGGTCGCCTCCACCCTGCTGGAGAGCTTCCTGTTCTACTCCGGTTTCTACCTGCCGATGCACTGGTCCTCGCGCGCCAAGCTCACCAATACCGCCGATATGATCCGCCTGATCATCCGTGACGAGGCGGTGCACGGCTACTACATCGGCTACAAGTACCAGCGCGGCCTCGAACTCCTCACCCAGGCCGAACGCGACGATCTGAAGAACTACACCTTCGAGCTGCTCTTCGAGCTCTACGACAACGAGGTCGAATACACCCAGGACCTCTACGACGAGGTCGGCCTCACCGAGGACGTCAAGAAGTTCCTCCGCTACAACGCCAACAAGGCCCTGATGAACCTGGGCTACGAGGGCCTGTTCCCGAAGGACGAGACCGAGGTCAACCCGGCCATCCTGTCGGCGCTGTCCCCCAATGCCGACGAGAACCACGACTTCTTCTCCGGTTCGGGTTCCAGCTATGTCATCGGCAAAGCGGTCAATACCGAGGACGACGACTGGGACTTCTGAACACCCGGGCCGGTGTCCTCTCGACGCCGGCCCGAATTTCGCATATCGAACTGAAGTAGCCGGCGGCGATCGGCGCGCGCGGAACCGAGTCGAAGATTTGATGGATTCGAAACCGGAAGATCCGACCGACGCTCGTTAAGGTAGATGGCGACCTACCCAATTCAGGGAGATGGCGCACATGGCAAATTCGGTCATGGACGACTACGTCAGTCAGCTGCGCGTGGCGTTACATCAGCTCCGCGATTGGCCCTACCCCGATCAGATCGATCACGAGCTTTTCCGGGCATTCATGAAAACCCCGCACGATGTCGGCGGGGAGCCCGATGCGCCGGCTGTTTTCGAAGAAAAGCAGGAGGAGGTCTGGGAGCTCAACACGTTCATCACCTGCGAGGTGCTGGGCTGGCGGGGCATCTGGACATCCGAGGAACGCCGCAGGCTGGGGAATGTCGATGTCGGGCGTACCCAGTATCTCGGATTTCCCTATTACGGCCGCTGGGTGCTGGCCATTGCTCGCTGTCTCATCGACAAACGGCATATCACCCTGCGTGAACTGCTCGAACGAACCCAGGAGGTCCGTGAGCGCAGCGCGGGCCGGTCCGGCCCATTGGAAGCCGCGCCCCGGAGCATCGGAGAAGGTACCGAGGTAGTCCGCAACATTCATCACCGTGACGCGGTCGGCCATGGGGATCCCCAATGCTTCGCCGGGCAAGCGGACACTCCCCGTTTCGAGATCGGCGACCGGGTACTGGTGCGCGACCTTCCGACCATCTTCTACACCCGCACCCAGGAGTATTTGCGCGGTAAACCGGGGACGGTTGTCAAAGTATCGTACGAAAGCCCGATACCGGAGGACGAGGCGTTCGACCGTGAGGACCGGCGCCCCGAATGGTTCTACATCGTGCGCTTCGATATGAAAGATCTGTGGGATCCGTACCGGGGATGCCCCGGCGACACCTTGCAAGCGGAAATATCGGAGCCCTGGCTCCAGGCGATCTCGTAAACCGGGTTACACCTCAGTGAGAGGAGCACGATGAGCGGGATGCCGAACGAAGGCGAGGACGACGAAGCGCCCCGGCACGCAGCGCCGATGGTGGAAGAGGTCACCGATTTCGAGGTGCTCGAAATCGCGCTACGCGAGCTGGCGATCGAAAAGGGTTTGTTCACCGCCGAGGACCACCGCCGGTACACAGAGTATTTCGAGCAACTGGGTCCGGTGCCGGGCGCCCGGTTCGTCGCCAAGGCGTGGTCCGACCCCGAGTTCAAGCGGCTGGCCCTGGAAGACGCCATCACCGCGTGCCACGAGGTCGGCATCGATTGGCTGCGGCCGACCGGATTCGGTACGCCCAGCGATTTCACCGCGCTGCACGTACTCGAGGACACACCGACTCTGCATCACGTGATCTGCTGCAGCCTGTGCTCCTGCTATCCCCGCCCGCTGCTCGGGAATTCGCCCGAGTGGTATCGGACGCCGAACTATCGCCGCCGGCTCGTCCGCTGGCCGCGTCAGGTTCTCGCCGAATTCGGCCTCTACCTCACCGAAGACGTCCAGATTCGCGTCGAGGACTCCAATTCCAAGCATCGGTTCATGGTGCTGCCCGTACGCCCGGACGGAACGGAGGGATGGAACGAGGAGCAGCTCGCGCAGCTCGCGACACGCGACTGCTTGATCGGTGTCGCGCTTCCCAAGCCCGGACGCACCGCCGATGTGGAACGCCCCGTACACGCCGCGGTGCACCCGGCGCAGAACTATTGACGGACCGGAGGACAACAGATGCCAGTGGGCCAGGACGTCACGCGGATCAGAGTGCAGGTGCTGGAACAGATGATCGCCCGGGGGCAGGTGTGGTCACGAATGGCCGATGAATACGGCGTCGAGAATCCTTCTCCACCGTGGAAATCGAGTCTGGACGGGATATGTGACGCTCTCGACCGAGAAGGGTCGACGCTACCGCTGCTCGCTCGGCGTGACGAAGAGGATCGTCTCGCCGAGGAGGTGTATCCGGCGCTGCCGTTCCCGGAGAATCAGCTCGTTGCGCTGGCGCATTCGCTGATCGCCCGGAAGATCATCGACGAGTCCGAGTTGGCCGACCATATCGCGGAGGTCCGGGCCAGGCTCGAAGCGGGAGGATGAGCCCGTAGGGACCGACAGGGCTCCCGACCCGGCCCCACCGACCGTGGTCCGAGCGCCCTCAGGCACCCGCCCCGAGAAGATCACGAGATTCGGCGAGCGAGCGCAATCGATCGCGGTCATCCGTCGGGCGCGCCAGCGCTCGCGCCACCGCGCGCCGGGCTTCGCCACCGTTGAGCCACCGGACCACCTCTCGGTGGCCGACCCCGTCGACGTCCCAGAAAGTATTGTTCGGCACCAGCGCGCCGCGCCGCAGCACCACATGATCGGTCAGGAAATCCCGGAGGCTGTGCACGGCCGCCGAAGTCTCCAGCCGCGACCAACTGGCCAGATACGGAGCGACACTGCCTGCCGCGGCGCCGAACGCGCACAACAGCACGCTCGGTTCGCATGCATCCGGGTAATCGCTGAGAACTTCGGCCCACAGCGCGTCCATCAACTCGACGAGTACACCGGACTCGGGCCAGGAGGTCCAGTCCGCGAGACGCAGACGGTCGTACACCATCTCGATATCGGGAAAGTCCATTTCCCCGGTATGACACAGCTCCAGGATGCGTGGCGCGAAATACCGCAGGTCCACGGCCGACCCTGCACCCAGCATCACCACGGTCGCATACTGACGGATATCGCCGACGCTCAACATCTTTCGTGGCCTGTCCAGCAGCACCTCGATCTTGTCGGAACGGAGGCAGCAGGGGCACGCCTCGATTCGCGCCGGTCGCCGCGCTTGCGCGAATTCTGTGTCCAGCGCCGCGAGTACCTCCTCGACCGTGCGGATCCCCGCGCTACCCACCATGACAGAACGCTAGCAGAGGAAACCGCCCGCACTCGGTGTTCGCCGCTCAGCTCAGCACAGCGCATTCCGATGGTGTTCACCCGCTGCCTCCG
The DNA here is from genome assembly GCF_014645735.1 of Nocardia jinanensis. Classification (GTDB taxonomy): domain Bacteria; phylum Actinomycetota; class Actinomycetes; order Mycobacteriales; family Mycobacteriaceae; genus Nocardia; species Nocardia jinanensis. The sequence continues at coordinate 9,214 of NZ_BMMH01000017.1, forward strand.
CGATAGCGATGATCCCGACGCGCAACTCCGCAGGGGCCAGCACATCGATCTCGGTGCCGAATCCCACCAGCATCGCCGCGGCCGCTTCCACACTTCGTACCCGGATCCGATGCACTCCCGGTTCGCCGGCGACGGGTTCGGGGTCACCGAGCGCGGTCACCGCCAGTGACCGCGACACCAGCGGTAGCCGCGACCGGTGGACGCGAAGCACGATCTCGGTCGCGGGGGCCCCGCGGAAATCGTCGCGCATCTGCCGCCACACCTGTTGCAGATCCAGGTCCGGCGGTCGCCGGGTGGGCTCACCCAGGCGGCGTACCGCGCTGATCCGGGAGACCCGGTAGCTGCGCGGTCGGCCACGATGGGCGGCGACGAGATACCAGGTCGTGCCGACCTGGAGCAGCCCCCAGGGATCGACGGTCCGGTCCCCCGGCGCAGTGGCCTGCTTCGACTGGTAGCGGATCCGGATCCTTTCGTCGTCCAGGACCGCGGCCTGCACCTCGGCCAGTGCGTCCAGCGCCGCCGGTTCGCGATGCCATCCGCCGCCGTCGAGGACGATTCGGTCCCGGACGTGGGTGACCAGCCGATGCTGATCATCGGGCAGAGCAGTCGACAGTTTGTGCAGAGCACTGCAGAACGAACTGCCCAGCCCGAGCGCCTCGGCCGTCCCCCGCCCGCCCGCGACGAAGAGCGCGCGGGCTTCCGCGGCGGTGAGTTGCTCGGCATCCGGTTCGAACCCGGGCACGAGAGCGAATACACCGCCCCGTCCTCGTTCGGCGTACACCGGAATACCGGCGGCGGACAGCGCCTCCATATCGCGCAGCACCGTCCGTTTGGTGACTTCGAGGCGCCGGGCCAGCTCGGCGGCACTCATCCGCCCGGAGCGCCGCAGCAGTTGAACGATCTGGAGTAAACGGTCCGCACGCACTTCTCCAGATTCGCACGGAAAGGTGACACCAGATGTCACCTTGGCTGCACGAGACTGCTCCCATGACTCAGATTCCGGACTTCCGCTCAGATCTCACCGCCGCCCAGGAGTGGGTGGCCGGGCTCATGGCCGCGGTCCGCGCCGACCAGTGGAACGCACCCACCCCCTGTACGGACTTCGATGTCCGCGCACTCCTCGAACACCTTTCCTGCCATCCGGCCAAACTGGTGGCCACCGCCACCGGCGCGGACCCTCGCACACTGCCCTCCCGAGCGGATATCGATACGAACTCGCCCGGCGAGGACTATTTGAAGCGGTCCGCCACCGCTCTCGAACAATGGGCCGACGACGCTCTGCTGACCCGCCCGCTCATCGCACCCTGGGGCGAGGCACCCGGCGGGCTCGCGGTCGGTGGCTACCTGATGGAAACCGTCGCGCACGGCTGGGATCTGGCCGTGGCCACCGGGCAGAACGCCGAAGCCGACCCGGCCCTGGTGGCCAAGGCTCAGGCCATCGCCGATCGGGCGCTCTCCGACGCGTTCCGCGGCCCCGGGTCACCGTTCGGAGTTCGCGTCGAACCGCGTCCGCAAGCCGGACCGACCGAGCGGCTGGCCGCGTTCCTCGGGCGCGACTGGGACGAGAGCCGCTGAACCGACCCCATCGGCGCGACCCGCCGCACCGTGGTCACCGTGACGGTGCGGCGGGTCGGTCCCACCTACAGATCGAGGACCGCGGGCCATTCCGCGACCTCCAGTTGCCGGACGTGCACCTCGGCGAGATTCATCCCGTCATTGTGGCGCAACCGATACACCCGAGCCGGTCGCTTCACGGACACCGCGGCCGCTTCAGGACCCGGCGAACAACAGCGGTAGGGGGCAACCCGCTTCCGCACGCGATCGAATTCTTCGGCGCCCGAGTGGCCGAAACCTACAGCCACTCGGGCGGTTCCGGCCCGCTGAACAACCGGGTGTGGCCCGACCTCGATACCGATGATCTCGATCTGTTCGTCGAGAAATCCGCTTTCAGTGCCTTCTTCCCGGGTCGCTGCCCGCTACCGCGACTCCTCGAGCAGCGGGATATCGACACGGTCGTGATCACGGGCACTGTCACCAATGTCTGCTGTGAGTCCTCGGCACGCGATGCGAGCACCCTCGGTTTCCGGGTGATCATGGTCGCCGATGCGAATGCCGCGCGCCGCGACCGCGACCACAATGCCACCCTGCACACCATCTATCGATCATTCGGCGACGTGCGTCCGACCTCGGAGGTGCTCGACATGATCGAGGCTGCCGAGTAGGACGATCCGAGACCACGGGCCACGCGTGACACGAAAGCAGCACGGTTCCTTCCTGCGATCGCCGCGCCCGAGACCGGCACGTAGGAGCCGGGAAGATCCACAGCAACCGCCCGCCGACACAGCGCAGGCAATGGCTCGAACGCGCCCGCACCGGATCTCGACAGTGTGAGGATGGGTACGTCGAGACGAGGGAGGAACTATGGGGAAGTTGGACGGAAACGTGGCTGTCGTCACCGGCGGCGCGCGCGGGCAGGGCAGGGCGCATGCATTATCGCTGGCCACAGCGGGCGCCGATATCGTGCTGTGCGATATCGGCGCGTCGATCGCGAGCGTGCCCTACCCGCTGGGTTCGCGGGCCGATCTCGCCGAGACGGCGGAACTGGTCGGCGAGACCGGCCGCCGATGCGTCACGATCACCGCGGACGTTCGCGATCAGCAGCAGATGAACACGGTGGCCGAACGAGCCATCGCCGAACTCGGACATATCGATATCCTGCTGGCCAACGCGGGTATAGCGTCCAACGCTCTGATCGCCGAGATGCCCGAGCAGACCTGGCGTGACATGATCGATGTCAACCTGACCGGCGTCTACCACAGTTTCCGCGCCGTTGTCCCACATATGCTCGAGCGCGGCCGGGGACGGATCGTCGCCACCTCCTCCATCGTGGCCCGGATGGGCGCCCGCAAGGCCGGTCACTACGCAGCCGCGAAATGGGGTGTGATCGGGCTGGTGAAATCGCTGGCGGAGGAGGTCGGCGGACAGGGCATCACCGTGAACGCCGTCCTGCCCTCGGGTGTGCAGACCGATATGATCATGAACCCCGCCACCTACCGCGAGCTCATGCCCGATGTCGAGAACCCCACGCGTGAGGCCGCGATGGCGATGTTCGAGGCCGGGGGCGGGCTGATCCAGCCCGCGGAGGTCTCGGAGCTGATCCTGCTCCTGGTCTCCGATGCCGGCGGCCGGTACAACGGCGAAGCGATCACCATCTCCAACGGCCTCAGCACCCACACGATCTGACCGGATCTCAGCCGGAGCAGTCGCGGCGACCTCAGGCGACAGGCACTGCGCGGCAGATGCGGCCGGTCCCACACGAAGTGCGGGCAGCTCGAGACGCTTACACCTCAGAACTTGTTGTCGCGCAGAGCGGCGGTGAAGAACTTCCAGTCGTCCGAGGTGAACAGTAGAGCGGGCCCGACCGGGTTCTTGGAATCTCGAACGCCGACCCGTCCTCCATCGAGCCAGGCGACTTCGACACACTCGTTACTCGCTCCGCTATGCGAAGATTTGAACCAATACGCGCCAGATAATTCGACAGTCATTGTTGGAATCTCCCTGCTATTTTCCTGATCCGATCTCGCGAATGCTGCTCCTCCAGCGCGGCATTTCGAAGCTTGTCGAACAGGACGCGAAAGTTGTTCACGTCCTCGGTGTCATCGAAGGTCATCGAACCAATCGCCGCCTCGGCGTACACCACAGACGGCTCATTGTCCGGAAAGTCGATGATGATGAACGGCGTGACGACGCTGCCCGCAGGCACGCCCACGGCGAATGGCAATACGCGTACGACTACATTGTCGCGAGTGCTCATATCGACGATATGATGGCACTGAGCAGCCATGATGCGGTTCGATCCGACCACCGAATGCAGGGCGCTCTCATGTATAAGGAATTCGACGCGAGCCCTGGAATGACGCTGGGTGACACGCCGACGGCGCTGCTCGCGAAGCTCGACATGCTTTTCGATTTCCTCTGAAGGAGCATCCGGCGCGAAGAGTCGCTGAAGCGTGCGAACATAGTCGGCTGTTTGCAGCAACCCAGGCACGACCAAGGGCTGAAAGAAGTGGAATTCGGTAGCGGACGACTCAAGAGCCAGATACGTGGAGTAACCCGGCACCAGGAGGTGTTGGTAGCCCTGCCACCAGACTTTCGTATTCGCTTGCGAGGCAAGACCCGCCAGATACGTGGTTCGGTCGGCCGACAATCCATAGTGCCGGCACAGGTACTCGACTTCGCGGACCTTGATCCGCTCGTACTGGCCCAACTCGATACGACTGAGCGTCGCCCGGCTGAACTCCGTGTCCCGCGCGACCTGCTCCAGCGTGGCCCCCTGCGCGTGGCGCGCGTCGCGCAGTGCCCGACCCAGTTGCCGCCGCGGCAGTGTGGTGCCGCTGAGATTCGCCTTGCTAGGCATCGTGCCTCCCCTGTTTCTCAACGAAATCGCTCGGCGTTTCTCAGCTCGAGAATCATGGTAGGCAAGCCCTGAGAGACGTGCTGGGCCGTTACGCAGATCCCGTGAAACCTTCTCGTCGAAACACTCCGAGCCTCTGACCTGCAGCAACATACTCATATGCCCGAGGTACACGGAAGTTGGTGGCGCAAAGGCGAATCATTGCCGACGCGCGATGTCGCGTCGGCGAACCGCACTCGCTACGAAACGATCTCGTCCCCGCTCTCCGGAGGTCCGGAGAGCGCGCAGCGAGGAACCCGACCCAGCTCGACCAGCGGAACTCCCCGAAATCCGATAGCGAAGGTGAAACGGATAGTCCGGCACACCGAAGCCGCCGGCTGGCTCGCCGTATGGCGACTCGATCGCGGATCTATCCGGATCCTGTCGGTACGCAGCTCATCCGGCACACTTGTGGAATCGGCGGCAGATCCCCGCGCCGATATCCCGGATCTGGCGGATATGCGCGAACGGTTCCCGGAACATACCCGGTTGTGGGATGCAATCCGCCACGAATTCTGGGCCGATGCCGTATCCGAGGGTCGCGCGGGATGAGCACGATCCGATACCCCGACGACGAATCGGTCGCGGAGATCACCACCCGTTACCTGCTCTCCATGCCCGCCCGGCTGCTGCCCATTCTGTACGGGTTCCGGTTCGACGGCACAGCCGTGCACACCGATTGCGCCCGAGTCGATCTCGACCGCGAGCGGGCATCCGGCGAACCGAACCCGATCCACGCCCAGGCTGCACATCTACGTACCGTCCTCGGTCCCGGCTTGTTCGGATTCGGTTTCGTCTTCCCCGTTTTCGCCGACCAGCTGGATATCCACGCCCGCAACCGACATATCCCGGCGCCGGTCCGCGCGGCGGCCGAACGACTGCCCGCGGTGGATGATCTCATCGCCGCAGCCACCATCGACGCCACCGGCCGCCAATGGTGGGCGGTAGTCCCCCAACACTTGCCCGAGCTGGAGCCGGTGCTTCTGCGATTCCCGGCGGTCGCCCCGGCGGACTGGCGGCTACCCGAATCCTTCGATGCCTCGCTCTGGACCGCCGCGCTCGCCCTAGACGAATCGAACCACGCCCATCTACTGCGGTTGCGTGTCACGCAGCCGGATCGAGGCCCGATCCGATGAAGCCGATACCTTACGATCACGGCCGCCGTGGTCGGAGTACGGGTGCTGCGCTACCCCACTCACCAAGCAGCGTCCGCGCGCTCCTCCTCCAACCGGCGCCAGGCGTTGTCCAACCAGGTCCCGAAGTGGCGGGTGAACTCGGCGGATGTGGCCGGGCGAACCGTCACATGGTTGCCGCGCTGTTCGGTGTAGCGGCCGTCGCCGGTGATGTCGTACCACTGCAGGACTCGGAGCGGTTCTATCGCCGCGTCGAATCGCCCCATGAGCAGTACCGCGCAACCGCCGCCGTCATTTTCCCGGCCGACCAGCTTCCGATACTGCTCACGGGCCCGGGCGCGCCGCGGGTCCTCGAAGTGAGTGTCGCTGCGCGATTCGAGATCCCCGGGATGGAAGGTCGCGGCTTCGGCGGTACCGGGCGCGCAGGGGGCGAGACCGGAAACCAATCGAGCCGCCAAATTCTCCGGGCGGAAAAGGCGCACCTGGATCGGGCCGTGTTCATTTGCGCCACCCACCTGACTCAAAGTCACCGCATACGCTTCGGTGCGTGCCCCGACGATCCGGTATTCACGCATATCGTCGCGGCCCGTGCTGCGCTGGTGCGCACAGGTGGCGCCGAGGATCTCGATCCGCATCCCGGAGGTGCCCAAAGTATCGAGGGCGACCTGGATTCCGGCCCGCTCCTCACGCGTGTACCGGTCCCGAACCGCAAGACGATGGGCCCGTGCTTCGTCGTTGAAGGCGAACCTGCTCGTATAGCGCAGCGGAGTGGGGAACCGATCGTAGGCGTCGCTGTACCACAGCGCCGCGAAATCGTCCGGCTCCCAGGTCCACTCGGGCATCGATCATTCCCCTTGTTGTGTGCGATTCAGCGGTACCGGCAGGTCGGAAGTAACCGGGTGGGTCCGCGCCGGAGCGGACCCACCCGGTCGTCGACTGTCGATCAGCCGAAGCGAAAACCGAAGTTGTTATTCGGGATTGGCACCGATCACCCCACCGGGAATGGTCCGCGGGGTCTCACCCAGCAACTCCTCGGTGTTCTCCTGGTTGATCAGGTAGTCGGGCGTCGAGCGGTTGGATTCCTCGTCCTTGCCACCACCGCGACCACCGGCCCCGGCGCCCATCGGCATTCCGCCCATGCCGCGGTTTCCGGCGGCAGTGGACGCGGCGGTCGTACCGGCACCGGCCGGTGTGCCCGGGGTGGTGTTCGGGGCACCGGAGACCGTCCGACCCGGCGCCTGCGGATCCGGGGAACCTGCGGGAGATCCCGGAGAACCGGGGCTCGTGGTCACCCCGGACGGAGTGGTACCCGCCGGAACCGTGGGTGTCGTGGCGCTCGGCACCTCGGTGCCTGCGGGTTCGGTGCTGGTCTCACCGGGATCGGTGGTGGTCGGCTGACCCGTCTCGTCGTCACCGGGAGTTTCTGGCTGGGCTTCGCTCTCCGGATCCTCCGCTGTCTCACCCGTGGGAGTTCCACTCGGCGTGGTGCTGGCGGGACTACCCGTATCCGAAGTTGTGGGATTCGACGCTCCGAGATAGCCGCCGGGCGGGGGTGCGGGGATATCGGTGGTACTGGTAGGACCGGTGGGGACTGGGATCACTGGGACCTGGGAATCCAAGTGCCCGAACGGCGTGACGTAATGGGTGGTCATGGCCACCCGCGCCTCCTGGGTACGCCGCGAAGCCTCGTCCTCGCTGAACAGCCAATTGACGAATCCGTCTACCCCGGTGATATCCAAGGGATCGCCGACACTGTTCTTGGTGTTCACAATGGCATTGGCCGCATCGCGGATACCGTTGGACAGCGACTCCAGCGCGGGGGTGACCGGGCGGGCGTACTTGTCGATGTAGTCCTGGATCGCCTGCTTGGACTGCTCGGCGGCGGGGCCGGACCAGGCTTGTGACAGAGATGCCTGAGTGGACCGCAGGAAGGTCTCGAAACCTTGCTCCCAATACTGCCGTATCAACCAGTATTTTCCAGCCTGGCTCGTCGCATCGTCGACAACGAGCGGGCTGAACGCATCACTGATCTTGGGATGATCCCAGCTATCCGAATTCTCTCCACCGTTCGGGATGATCGGACGTTCGTATTCCGTTGTGTCGCTCATGTTGTCCCACTCATGAAAGCATTCAGATCGATGACCGGGCCGGCAGGAGGACGATCCGGGAGGGATTCGTTCAGCGAATTGAACGCGGCGGCCCACTCACTGTCGGCCTGCATCATCTTATCCCGCATGACGCGGAATACGTTCTGGATATCGTCGACGATCAGGTAATGCTGCTCCATGATCTCGAAGACACCGTTACCGTCCGGTGCGCCTTTGGCTTTCACCTTGTACCGACCGACCATCGCTCTTGCTGAGGTCAGATCATTGTTGGCTTCGCCCAGCCCCCAATGATCCTGCGTCGAAATCTCGTCGGCCAGGCCTTGTATCTGCCGGATCTGATCCTTGAAATAGGTACAATCGCGATCAAGGTATATGAAATCCTCCGGCGTCATCTGCACGGAAATCTGGCTTTCGTTTGCCGCATTGAGCATATTTGCCATCGGCCGCGGCGGCGGCTCGTCACCCATAGCACCCCTCCCGAAGGGTCATCAACAGCGTTAGTCGGCTCATATGCCGGCAGGAATGGACGGTGCGACCTTTCCAGCCAGGTTCCGAGCCAGTTCGCAGGTATCGAGGTGGCCCGTCTTACGATTGGATGCGGGGTTGGTCAGGCCGAACTCCAAACTGCCGCCGTCCATCTCCACATTGACGATGCATGATGCTTCCACGTGCGACGTCGACTGCCTTGTGGAAATAGCTCGGCGGTCACCGGCAGTGAACTCGGTTGCTTCGGGAAAATTTTTCCCCTTTACCATCTCCAAGGTGATATTCGTGGTTTGAATGCGGGCTGTATATCCATCGGTGATCACCCACATGCACCCATTCCACTTGATCCCACCGCCCGCACTCGAATCATCCGGCCGCGAACTCCTCAGCCCCTCCGAGTCGAGAACCGCCTGCGGAATATCCGTGCACGGTTCGAACCCGCTGGGTACTTCCGGCGCAACACTCGGAGTCGCCGGAGTCGCCGATCCCTCGGATGACGATTCACAGCCCGTCAGCGCCAGCACCGCCCCGCACATCAGCGCAACAACCAACCGTCCCCGACCCGCAGTACCCACCGTCAACGTCCTCCACCGCCGATGACACCACTGGTCCGGTATGGGGAGGACCGGCGTCTCCGCCCCCTGCTGCCGGCTCGCTCAGACGTTACCGGCGCTAAAAAGCCGACGCAACCGCCCGGCCACCTCACCTGCACGCCCCGGCCACTGGCCCGGACTTCGGCGGCGGGAGCGGCAGCGGCTACTTCCGGTGCGATTTCCGCAAGGTGTCGCTGGGTCGTTCGCCGTAGGCCATCCGGTAGGACCTGGCGAAATCGCCGAAATGCGTGAAGCCCCAACGGAGTGCGATCGCCGATACCGTCGTCTCCGGCGCAGCGGCCTTCTCCAGTTCGGCCCGGACGTGTTCGAGCCGTATCCGCCGGAGGTAGGCCGTGGGTGTCGTGTCCAGGTGCCTGCGGAATCCTTCCTGCAAGGTCCGCACCCCGACACCCGCGGCAGCCGCCAACCGGGTCACGGTCATGGGTTCCGCCGCGTGTGTCCGCATGAAGTCCACCGCCCGCTCGACCGTCGAGGCCACCGGTGTGGACCTGTCGCCGTGCAACTGCTCGGAATACGAGTGGCGGGCACCGAGCAGGAGGCCGGTGATCATCAGGTCGTGCAGATGGCGCAGCGCGAGGGGGTGGGTGGCGATCCGCTGCCCCTGGTCGATTTCGCGGACCACCAGCCGCACCTGCTCCAGCCAGGCCCGCATCGCGGGGGCCGTGAGGTCTTGACCCAGTTCGAACCGCAGCCGGCCCTTCAACTCGTCGCCGATCATCTGTTGCAGTATCGACTTCACGGACGACGCGTCGAACCACACCAGCAGCATCGGACTATCGGCCGGCCAGTCCAGCATGAACGGTTCCTGGGGCTGAGCTATCGTCGCCGATCCCCGCGTCGCGGTCGCCCGCTCCTCGCCGCTGACCGCGCCGACGGCGCCGGCCAACTGGATGTGCACCAGATACAGGTTGTCGGTGTGGCGCGGGGTGACCACCACCTCGGCACCGGCACCGTAGTCGAGCGCGGCCAGCGCTACCCGCCCCAGCGATACCGCGTTCTGGCGGGCCTCGAACTTGTGCGCCCCACCGGTGATCCTGACGTCGTGAGGCGCGCGTAGCACCTTGCCGATCACGTCACGGGCTTCGTCGATATCGGGGGTCCGCAGCACACCGTGACCGGCCAACGGCAGCGGCCTCCTGTTCATATCCCGTCCCCCTCGCACGAGCCCGATACGTCACCGCGCGGAGCCTGCACGCTCGCACCTTCTCTCCACACCGTCCGAGTACCCCGCGAGCACTACGCGGACACAGCGGATCCGCTGCTGAGGATCGCGAGTTTCGACATCACCGATATGGTTGTGATGGCATGATGATCGTGCTCCCGCGCTGAATTCTGCCGCTCCGAGCGGTCTTCTGGCGGCCGGCGAAGACCTGATCCGCCGTATCTACAGCTTGCGCCCCAGCACCCCAACGGTGCTCGATCGCAGCCCCCGAAGGTGGCCGATCCCGACTGGTCGACGAGACGACATACGCCGCGCCATCCTTGCCCGGCAGGCCGGAAGCCGGTCGCCGCACGCGATCGCCCGCGGAGTCGGCATCAGCCTCGCGGCCTTCCCCGGCGGGTGAAGGCCGCCACTGGGCAACGCCCACCCCGGAGAGAAGGAACAGAGTGCAGAACGGTTATCGCTCCACGCTGGTGGAGCAGCTGCGGAAGTACGCGCCCGCGCTCCCTCCGGAGAAGGCGGATTCGCTGCGCACGAAGGTGATAGTAGGTGAGCTCTCGCTCGCCTCCGTCGATCTCGTCAGCGCGCTGGTCGACGACGCGGTGCCCGTCGACCAGCGGGATGTGCCTACGCTGCGTTGGCTGCTCGAAAGCGTCACGGTGCCCCCGGACACCCCGGCCGACCTCGCCGACCGGCTGGTGGTCGAGTGAGAGTCGCCGACTCGACAGCAGCGCCCATCCCTGGCTCGCTGCTGTTTCTCGGGTGGTGGTGCCGAAATTTGCGAACCGGGTGTCACCAGAATCCGCGAGCAAAGCCACGGCTCGGCTCTGCAACTCACATATCCACTCGAAGCGCGTCGCAGAGCCGAGGGTTACCACCTGACGGAGTCCGCACGTGGACTACCTCCGAATTCGCGCCGGATACGGTGACCACGACCCCTCGCCATTCGACAACGTGATCCGCCGCTGCGGCCGGCCCTGCCGGCCAAGCCATCGCCGCGCCCGTGAATATCATCGCTGCGCAGATTTTCACCGATTTCCCGGTCACTTCTGCAGATCTTTCCAGCTCGAGCACTCGGCGTTCGCCGCCTCGCTCTTGCAGATCATGAAACCGGTGATCCAGGTGTCCACTTTCACGCTGTGCTGCAATGCCGGGTCGTTCTTCACATGCGCGAACAAATAGTGGTACCCGGTGAACGATTGGTTGTGGGTCGTGTATTTGAGTACAGCATCCCGGTCGGCGGGCGCCCACACCGATGCGTCGGTCCAGCGGTTGGGTCCGTCACTGGAGGCGCTGAAAACTCGGGCGACGGCGCCGTTCCACGGAAGGGCGTACTCCGCGGCGGCGGCCGGCCCGGCCGCGCAGACGAGGGCGACTCCTGTCACGGTGAGCGTGCCGGCGATCCCGGCGAACAATCTATCGGTCATTTCGGACTCCCCTGACCTCGGCCCGCGCTCGCGTCGGGCGGAAGACGTTGTCTGTATCTGTTACGTGCTGCCTCTTCGGATTCCGCTATCGCCCGCGGTGCCTTGCCTCGCACGTCCATCCGAGGAGAAGAATGCAACCGGTGATCGCCCCCGCGCTATACGTCTGCGCCTTTCCGGTGGCCCGGTCCGCGTTTTTCCGATATCCGCATACGTGTCCCGTTCGGGGCATCCGCTGCGCTCTCGCTGCGGGGATCGGACTGTGGGCACGGCGGATCCGGCCTACTGTCGATCACGGCGGTGAGCTCTCGGAACGGCCGTCGACAACCGCGGACCTCGAAGCACCTCGAGGTCATAGGAGGTGCTGCGACCTCCCGAGTCCGACCGTCGCAGCACTCCGCGGTGTCCTGAGAGCATTCGGTGATGATCGCCCACTCGCGACTGGTGAGTTCGCCGTCGAATCCGTCCAGGATCCGGAGAGCCCTCGGGTGCGCTCCAAGATCCGGGCATCCGGACGCCGTGCGATGAAACCACGCCTATTCACCGCGGATCCTGCGGCGAATAGGGCGTCCATGCGCTTGCTCAGAAGTCGCGTCGATTCCCTGGAACGAGCAGATCTGCCCACTGCCCGCGACGACCACAAGTCATCAGCCTGCAAGTGCAGGAGTCGACACGACTCAGGCGCCGCTCAGATCCCCAGAACGAGTTTCGCGGTAGTGAAGTAGATGATCAGACCTGTCGCGTCGACCAGTGTTGTGACCATCGGCGCCGACACCACGGCGGGGTCGATGCGCAAGCGCTTGGCGAGCAGCGGCATGGTGCCGCCGATGGTGGCCGCCCAGGCACAGATCAGCACCAGTGTCACTCCGACGACGACCGCGACCCGGGGACCGACGAACAACCCGCCGATAACCGCCCCGACCACCGCGAGCATGGTCCCGAGTACCAGCCCTACCCGGCACTCGCGCCAGATGACCTTGAACAGGTCACCTCCGCGCACCTCGCCCACCGCGACCGCGCGTACACACGCCGTCGCGGCCTGCGCACCGGCGTTACCGCCCGCCCCGATCAGCAACGGAATGAACAGCGCCAGCTGCGCCGCCTGTTCGAGGGTGGCCTCGAAGAAACCGGTGACGCTCACCGTCAGCGTCGCCGCGACCAGCAACAGCATCAGCCAGAGTGCGCGGTAGCGGGCCAGCTGGAACACCCCGGCCGCCATGTAGTGGCCTTCCCAGGGAGCCGAACCGGCCTGTTTGGCGACGTCCTCGCTGTCGGCGGCTTCGATGACCTCGACCGCGTCGTCGATGGTGAGCAGGCCCACCAGCCGATCCTCGCTGTCCACGACGGGCAGGTTGATGTCGTTGGTCTCGCGCATCAGGCGCGCGGCCTTCTCCGCCGAATCGGTGGCCCGGACGAACGCGGGTTCGGTGACGACCAGATCGGCGACCATGGTGTCCGGGCCGGTGAGTACCAACTCCCGCAGTTCCACGATGCCCTGCAGGCGGCGGCTCGCGTCGACGACGGGCAGGGTGTAGACCGTTTCGGCGTTACCGCCCTTGAGGCGGACCGTGCGCAGGGCGTCGGCGACGGTGAGGGTCCCCGGGATCGCGACGACCTCGGGTGACATGTACCGGCCGACCGACCCTTCCGGGTAGCCGAGCAGGGCGGCGGTCATCCGGCGCTCGCGGGGGCTCAGCCCGGCGAGTGCCTTCTTCGCCACCTTCGCGGGGGCTTCCCGCAGCATGCGGGCCCGGTCGTCGGGTGCCATACCCTCGACGAGTTCGCGGAAGCTCTGGTCCCGCAGACCCTGCAGGATCTGCTGTTGATCGACCGGTTCGAGCTCCTCGAACACCGCCAGCGCCAGATCCTTGTCCAGCAATCGGAACGCCACCCCGGCCTCGACCGCGTCCATACGGGCGAGTTCGTCGGCGATGACGTGCGGCGGATGATTGTCCAACCAGTGCAGCGCGGCGTCCACGCGGTGGCTTTCGGCCACGTTCTGGAGGGATTCCGACAGCGTCGTCGGCACTTCGACAAGATCGATCTGCGACATGAGAAGTCCTCGGCACAGCAGTGAGTAGCGAGTGATTTCGAAGGAAAGTCACACCGCGAGGCGCCGAGCCGGGCCGCTCCGCCTGCAGTCGCTGCTAGCGGAAGCGCGGGCGGACGACGCCGCGCGGCCTTCGACTGGGAGGTTCGCTGCGCATTGCAACACCACCTCCTCTTGGGCCGCCGCCGCGCGCGTGAGTACACGCCCGATCAGGAAACTGTCTACGAATGCGAACGCATTCTTGATCAGAATACATCCTGATCACGGTAAGTCCGCATCGATACATTCGTCACACGGCGTTTCACATTCCCGGGCGTGTCCGCGCGCCGCGTAACTCCGCTGGATTGCCGAGGAACACCGGGGATCGGACGCACCCTGCGCGCAAACATTGCCTGCCCGGCCGTGCGTGGCCAGAGTGGAGGTCGAGATATCTCGCGACGGCCCCCGGGCCCGACATCTGAGGAGAGTGCTGTGCGCTTCGGAATCTTCATCCCGCAGGGGTGGCGTCTCGACCTGGTAGGTCTCGATCCCGCCACTCACTGGGAGGTGATGCGGGGTCTGGCGGCCCGCGCCGATGCGAACCCGGTGTGGGAATCGCTGTGGGTGTACGACCATTTCCACACCGTCCCGGAGCCCAGCGACGAAGCCACCCACGAGGCATGGACCCTGATGTCGGCCTTCGCCGCCACCACCTCGCGGGTGCGATTGGGCCAGATGTGTACGGCGATCAGTTACCGCAACCCCGCCTATCTGGCGAAGGTCGCGGCGACTGTGGACCTGATCTCCGGCGGCCGCACCGAGATGGGTATCGGCGGCGGCTGGTACGAACACGAATGGCGCGCCTACGGATACGGTTTTCCCACCGCCGGGGAGCGGCTCGGTCGCCTCGACGAAGGGGTGCAGATCTTCCGCCAGGCCTGGCAGACCGGCACCGCCACCCTCGACGGCCGCTACTACCAGGTGGACGGCGCGATCGTGCGCCCGCTACCCGCCCAGGAGGGCGGGCTGCCGCTGTGGATCGCGGGCGGCGGCGAGAAGAAGACCCTGCGTATCGCCGCGAAATACGCGAACTACACGAACTTCGCCGGTAACAGCCCCGACGAGTTCACGCATAAATCGGAGATCCTGCGCGCGCACTGCGCCGATGTGGGCACCGATTTCGACGCCATCGTGCGCAGCGCCAACTTCAATGTCGCCATCGGCGCGACCGAAGCCGAGGTCGAACAGCGCACGTCCGAGCATGTGGCCCGTATCGCCCCGGTGCTGGGCGAGGAGAAGGCGCGCGCCTACGTCGAGAACCTGAACAACGGCGGCGCGGCGGTCGGCACCCCGGAGCAGATCGTGCAGAATCTGTCCGCGGTCCGCGATAGCGGCCTGGGCTACGCCATCTTCAACTTCCCCGAGGCGGCCTACGACACCAGTGGTATCGAACTTTTCGAACGCGAGGTCCTCCCCGCACTCACCGACTGAGGCGCGCCTCCGCCTTCACTCCGGCGTGCGCGTCGGTATCCCGGCACACCCGGAGACCGCCGTTCTGTCCGACCCGCGGTACGGCTGCCGAGGCAGCGAGCTCGGCCCGGGCAGGACCGTCGTCCCCGTCGGATGATGGTCCTGCGGGTGGGACGAACACCCGGTATCGGTGGCGAATCGAACTCCGTGGGCGAACACCTTCAGAGCGCGACCACGGTCAGCAACGGCTCCAAACCTTTGAAGTCGTCCACATTACGTGTGAACAACGGCAGATCATTCGACGAGGCGATGGCAGCGATCATCAGGTCCATCTTGCGCGGCTTGGGATTCCGGCCGGCCGCGTGGAGCAATTTCGCCATCGAGGTGAACCGTCGCGCCGCGGTGGAGGAGAACGGCAGTGCATCGAAAGCGTGCTCGATCTCCAGGAGTCGTTCGGTACGAAGCGCGAGAGCTTCCGCATCCGACGCCAGGGCTACGCCCAAGCCCAGCTCCGCGAGCGTCACCGTGCTGATTTTCGGCTGAACCGGGAGGTCTGCCTCGTCGATGGTGGTCAAATCGATGAGCACACAAGTATCCAGCAGACCGATTGGGTAGCGGAACTTCCCCCCCGGTTCAGTCATCCAATCGGTCCTCTCCGAACGCAGCATCGATTTCCGCGCGTTCATCCGCAGCGTTCGCGGTGCCCGCGAACCTGGCGAGTCGCTTCTTCAGTTCGGCGCTCGTCACATTGTGCCGCGTGGCGATGGGGCGTAGTTCGCCGACAGGTCGTCCGTTGCGGGTGATGACGAAATCCTCACCCGCTTCCAGCGCATCCATCACGCCCGCGCTGCCGTTGCGTAGTTCGGCTTGGCTGATCGTCCTCGTCATTCACCCAATCTAGCGCTCGATGCTATCGGATGCTATCGGACTTTCGAGCCGGGACGCTGATCAGCCCCACGCTTCCGCTACGAAGGCGGTACCGGCATCGGCGACCGCATGCGTGACCCAGAACGTCAGAGCATGCAGCTCACGCAGCCCTCGACCTCGGTGCCCTCCAGCGCCATCTGCCGCAGGCGGATGTAGTAGAGGGTTTTGATGCCCTTGCGCCAGGCGTAGATCTGGGCCTTGTTCAGGTCGCGGGTGCTGGCCGTGTCCTTGAAGAACAGCGTCAGCGACAGGCCCTGGTCCACGTGCTGGGTGGCCGCCGCGTAGGTGTCGATGATCTTCTCGTAGCCGATCTCGTACGCGTCCTGGTAGTAGTCCAGGTTCTCGTTGGTCATGTACGGGGCCGGGTAGTAGACGCGGCCGATCTTGCCTTCCTTGCGGATCTCGATCTTCGACGCCACCGGGTGGATCGAGCTGGTGGAGTGGTTGATGTAGGAGATCGAACCGGTCGGCGGCACGGCCTGCAGGTTCTGGTTGTACAGGCCGTGTTCCATGACCGCGGCCTTCAGTTCCCGCCAGTCGTCCTGGGTGGGGATGCGGATATCGGCGTCGGCGAACAACCGCGCGACCCGTTCGGTCTGCGGCTCCCAGACCCGATCGGTGTACTTGTCGAAGTACTCGCCGCTGGCGTACTTCGACTCGGGGAACCCGCCGAAGTAGGTAGCGCGTTCCCGCGCCAGCGCGTTCGAGGCGCGCAGGGCGTGGTAGACCACGGTGTAGAAGTAGATATTGGTGAAGTCCAGGCCCTCTTCGGACCCGTAGTGGATATGCTCGCGCGCCAGGTAACCGTGCAGGTTCATCTGGCCCAGGCCGATGGCGTGCGAGGAGTTGTTGCCCTGTTCGATCGAGGGCACCGAGTTGATATGGGTCTGATCGGAGACGGCGGTGAGCGCCCGGATCGCGACCTCGATGGTGCGGGCGAAATCCGGGGAGTCCATCGCCTTGGCGATATTGAGCGACCCCAGGTTGCAGGAGATGTCCTTGCCCACATGGGAGTAGGTGAGGTCGTCGTTGTAGATCGACGGGGTGGAGACCTGCAGGATCTCCGAGCACAGGTTCGAATGGGTGATCTTGCCGGCGATCGGATTGGCCCGGTTCACCGTGTCCTCGAACATGATGTAGGGGTAGCCGGATTCGAACTGCAGCTCGGCGATGGTCTGGAAGAACTCGCGCGCCTTGATCTTGGACTTGCGGATCCGCTTGTCGTCGACCATCTCGTAGTACTTCTCGGTGACATCGACATCGGCGAACGGCTTGCCGTAGATACGTTCCACGTCGTACGGCGAGAACAGGTACATGTCCTCGTTCTTCTTGGCCAGTTCGAAGGTGATATCGGGGATCACCACACCCAGCGAGAGGGTTTTGATGCGGATCTTCTCGTCCGCGTTCTCCCGTTTGGTGTCGAGGAAGCGGTAGATATCGGGGTGGTGGGCGTGCAGGTACACCGCACCCGCGCCCTGCCGCGCACCGAGCTGGTTGGCGTAGGAGAAGGAGTCCTCGAGCAGCTTCATGATGGGAATGACACCGGAGGACTGGTTCTCGATCTTCTTGATCGGGGCGCCGTGCTCGCGGATATTGCTGAGCAGCAGCGCCACCCCGCCGCCGCGCTTGGACAGCTGCAGCGCGGAGTTGATGGAGCGCCCGATGGACTCCATATTGTCCTCGATACGCAGCAGGAAGCATGAAACGGGCTCACCCCGCTGCTTCTTACCGGAATTGAGGAAGGTCGGGGTGGCCGGCTGGAAACGGCCGTCGATGATCTCCTCGACGAGCTTGCCCGCGAGCACCTCGTCGCCGGCGGCCAGGGTCAGCGCGACCATGCACACCCGATCCTCGAACCGCTCCAGGTAGCGCTTCCCGTCGAAGGTCTTGAGGGTGTAGGAGGTGTAGTACTTGAACGCGCCGAGGAAGGTGGGGAACCGGAACTTCGCGGCGTATGCCTTCTGGAACAGCTTCTTCACGAAGGCCCGGCTGTACTGGTCGAGTACCTCGGGTTCGTAGTAGTTCTCCTCGACGAGGTAGTCGAGCTTCTCGTCGAGGTTGTGGAAGAAGACGGTGTTCTGGTTGACGTGCTGCAGGAAGTACTGGTTGGCGGCTTCGCGATCCTTGTCGAACTGGATCTCGCCGTTCGGACCGTACAGGTTCAGCATCGCGTTGAGGGCGTGGTAGTCCAGGACCTCGCCGGATTCGCCGGTGCGCTGCGGGGGCTGCTCCAGCCGGGCGGTCATACCTGCTGGTGCTGTCGTTGTTGCTGCCAAAACAATCCCAATCCCTCACGGACGCGGGCAACGTCCTCGGCGGTACCCATGAGTTCGAAGCGGTACAGGTAGGGCACTCCGCATTTGCGGGAGATGACATCACCTGCGAAGCAGAAGGTGTCGCCGAAGTTCGTGTTCCCGGCCGCGATCACTCCGCGCAACAGTGCGCGATTGTGCGGATCGTTGAGGAACTTGGCGACTTGGCGCGGTACGAATTCCTTGTCCGGGCGCGTCGTTCCCATGACGTGCCGACCGCCCCCGTAGGTGGGGACGATCAGCACATAGGGTTCGTCGACGCGCAACGTTTCGGTGGTGTGCAGGGGTATCCGGAGCGCCGGGATATCCAGCTTCTCGACGAATCGGTGCGTGTTCTGCGAAGCGCTGGAGAAGTAGACCAGCGAATTCGACTCCGACATCTCACCTCCCCTGCTCCCCGACCGGTTCGGGCGCGTATTCGCTCAGGCCGCGACGGTGGCCAGAGCCTTGATGCGATCCGGCCGGAAGCCGGACCAGTGCTCGTCGCCGGAGACGACCACGGGGGCCTGCAGGTAGCCGAGGGCCATCACGTAATCGCGGGCATCGGCGTCCTCGGAGATATCGACGATCCGATATTCCACCCCGGCCTTGTCGAGGGCCTTGTAGGTGGCGTTGCACTGGACGCAAGCGGGCTTGGTGTACACGGTGATCATTCGAGTCCCTCTCTCCTGTGCCTATGTGCGGTGTTCGCGGTCCTTCGTGGTGACGGTCCGCCGCCCTCCGGGCCGAGCTCACCGCATGACTGATCCCAGCCGGTGACCCGTCTGTGCTGTGCGGTGTATCGGCACGATCGGATGATCTGCGCAAACTCCGAGGACCGACCCTGAAACGCCATGTCCGGGCCGGTTCCACCCGGTGCCGGCGGGCCGATTGCACCACCGCCTCCAGGCATCGATGACACTACACCTAGTGGCCGACAGAAAGAAACAACACGAGATGTTGCGAGTCACAACCATGTGATTTCACCGCTGTAAGCCGCAGGACAGCAACTCGACACGCCGTATTCATCGTGGTCCAGATCACAAATCCAGCGAGCCAGCTCTCTTTCAGCAAACGCAGGAGACTACGCCTGTCACACCAGTCGCTCCGAACCCCAGCAGGCTCTCCGGCCCCGTAGAAAACCGACCGATCGGAAACGCGAGGGCCGCCCCGTCCATCGGACGGGGCGGCCCTCGCGTACCGCTGTGGGATCAGGCGGAGACGAGCTCCCCGGTGGCCGCGGCGACCAGAACCTTCACGACATCGGTCAGCTCGCGCTGCACATCGGCGTCCTCACGCGGATGGCCGGCGGAGAAACGCTCGCCCCACCCGGCGTAGTGCAGATGCGCCTCCTCGACGATCTTCCCGCCGGCGATACCCACGGACTTGACCGCGTCGGCGTGCGCCCACTTGGCGGCATTGGGGCTGATCGAACCACTCAGCACGGCCACCGGCTTACCACCGATCGCACCCGAGCCGTAAGGGCGCGACAGCCAATCGATCGCGTTCTTCAGTACCGCGGGCAAGGTCCCGTTATATTCCGGGGTGACCAACAGCAGCCCGTCGCTCGCCGCGACCGCGTCGCGCAGCGCCTGGGCGGTGGCCGGTACCGAACCCGCGATGTCGATATCCTCGTTGTAGAACGGGATATCACCGATACCTTCGAAAACGGAGACCTCGGCGCCCGCGGGCGCGGTGGAGGCCGCCGCCTCGGCGATCTGCCGGCTGATCGAGGCGCTCCGAAGGCTGCCGACGAGGGCGACGATACGGGTCTGACTCATGTTCACTCCTGCGGTACTAGTTTTGTGACGATCCCACTGCCCAGACTAACCGGACCATGGTCCGCTACATTCCTCCGGAGGGACGCACAGCGCCGTGAACTACGACACACTCAGTCCGGGTTCCACCGAATCCGGGCCCCCGGGGGAACGGCCGGGGACCGCCGCGGCCGAACCGTCCCTCGCCGAGCCACTCGCGCTGCGGGTCCGACCGCCACAACGGGTGGGGCCCGCACTACCCGGTACCGCCGAACCGGCCGAACGCGCCGATGCCGCGCGCAACCGGCGCCGGTTGCTCGACGCCGCACAGGAACTCGTGCGCGAACACGGCGTGGACGCCCTCACCATGGACGCGCTCGCCAAACGGGCCGGGGTCGGTAAGGGCACAGTGTTCCGCCGCTTCGGCAACCGGACCGGCCTCATGTACGCCCTGCTGGATCATTCCGAGACGCTGGCCCAGGAGGCGTTCATCTTCGGCCCGCCGCCGCTGGGGCCCGGCGCGCCACCCGTGGAGCGACTCGTCGCGTTCGGGCGGGCGAGACTACTGGATATCGAAGTCGAGGGCGAACTGCATCGGGCCGCCGAACTCGGTTCGTCCGAACACCATTACAGCAGCCGGCCCTACCTGGTTCTGAAAACCCATGTGACGATGCTGTTGCGCGACGCGGGAGCCGCGGGCGACCCGGGACTGCTGGCCGATACCCTGCTCGCCGCACTCGGCGCGGCCCTCGTCCTGCACCAGATCCGGACTCTCGGCTACACACGTGAGCAGATCGGCGACAACTGGGAAGCCCTGGTTCGTCGCGTAGCCGATCTCACCGCGCAGTAGAGTGATCAGGCATGGGAAACCTGCGGGAACAGATCATCTCCGAACTGGGTGTGCTGCCGAACATCGAACCGAAGGATGAGGTTCGGCGCCGCGTCGATTTCCTGAAGGACTATCTGCGCGCCACACCGGCAAAGGGTTTCGTACTCGGCATCAGCGGCGGCCAGGACAGTGCCCTCGCCGGGCGGCTGTGCCAGCTGGCCGCCGAGGAGCTGCGCGCCGACGGCCACGAGGCCCGATTCGTCGCGGTGCGGCTACCCTACGGCGTCCAAGCCGACGAAGCCGACGCCCGTGTCTCCATGACTTTCGTCGCGCCCGACGAATCGGTGGTGGTCAACGTCCGGCCCGGCGCCAACGCTGTGGCGGCCGAGGTCGCCTCGGCCCTCAAGGCCGGCAAACTCCGAGATTTCGTGCGCGGCAACATCAAAGCCCGCGAGCGGATGGTGATCCAGTACGCCCTCGCCGGCCAGGAGAACCTGCTGGTGGTCGGTACCGATCACGCCGCCGAAGCCGTCACCGGGTTCTTCACCAAATTCGGTGACGGCGGCGTGGACGTGACCCCGCTGACCGGTCTGTCGAAACGCCAGGGCGCCGCACTGCTCGAGGAGCTGGGCGCACCCGCGCGGCTGTCGTCCAAGGTGCCGACCGCCGATCTGGAGGACGACCGTCCGGCACTGCCCGACGAGGAGGCACTCGGTCTGCGCTACAGCGAGATCGACGATTATCTCGAGGGCAAGGACGTCACCGACGAGGTCGCGAAGCGGATCGAGACGACCTTCCGCAACACCCGGCACAAGCGGACCGTCCCGGTCACGCCGCTGGACGATTGGTGGCGCTGAGCACCGCGTTCAGCACATCTCGCCGCCGGGCCGGGCGGTCGCGGCACACAACAACTCGGGGCTGCGATCGGCATACCGGTGATTCGGTATGCCGTAGGCCATCCGACCCAGGCGCGCCTCCCACGCGGTAGCCGTCGGACGCCGGTCCCGCGGCAGTTCGGCGGGTACGCATCGACATCGGGCACCGCGCTTCTCGCCACGCTCGCACCTCGCTGTCGCCGGAAATTCCGGGCGAGAACCCGAATCGTCCGCGGCCGCCCTGGTCTCATCCGGTGCTGAACTTCGCGGTATCCGGTAGATCCGGACGGTCACTGGGGAAGGCGGCCGGCTGGGTCAGCCGCCCGCGAAGGGGGGCATGACATCGACTCGCGGGGTGAGCATCGCCGCCGTGTCCCGGGTCAGTTCGTCGCCCATCAGATAGGCGCAGACACCGAGCATCTTGTCCAGGTCGGGGCCGTAGGTCTCGGCCAACCGGGAACGGAGGTCGGCGATCGTAGCGCCGGCGGGCAGATCCAGGGTTTCGGTGGCCTTGCCGACCGCATCGGCCACGGCGGCGAAGTAGCGGACCTCAACCACCTATAGCTCCCATCGTGCGTTCCGGGGGGACGAAATCCTCGGCATCGATACCGTGGCCCGCCCATTTCTGCCACATGGCGCCACGCCACAGCTGGGCGAGTTCCTCGTCGCTCGCACCCGCGCGCAGGCTCGCTCGCAGATCGAACTCCTGATCACTGAACAGGCAGGACCGCAGCATACCGTCGGCGGTGAGCCGGGTGCGGTCGCAGGTATCGCAGAATTTGCGCGTCACCGAGGCGATGATGCCGACGGTCGCGGGGCCACCGTCGACCAGCCAGGTCTCCGCGGGCGCGGACGGATCGTCACGGCCGACGGCGGTGAGCCGGAAGCGGGCGCCGAGCACCTCGAGCAGCTCGGCGGCGGTCACCATGTTCGCGCGCGCCCATTCGTGGTCGGCGTCCAGCGGCATTTCCTCGATGAACCGCAGTTCACAGCCTTGGTCCAGACACCAGCGCAGCAGATCCGCGGAACCGTCCAGGGTCTGCCGCATGAGTACCGCGTTCACCTTCACCGGCGCCAACCCGGCCGCGGCGGCGGCGCGGATACCCGACATCGCGGAATCCAGCCGGTCACGCCGGGTCAACCGGGCGAAATCCGCCCGATCCACGGTGTCCAGGGAGATATTGACCCGGCTCAGACCGGCCGCCGCCAGACCGGCGGCGCGATGGCGCAGACCGACTCCGTTGGAGGTCATGGCCAGCGGTACCCCCGGTACTGCCGCATGACAGCCGGCCACGATCTCCTCCAGATCGCGGCGCATCAGCGGTTCCCCACCGGTGAATCGCACCTCACGGATGCCCAGTTCACGGACCGCGAGAACGACCAGGCGGACGATCTCGGCGGCCGTGAGCAGTTCCGCGGGCGGGATGGCGGGCAGCCCTTCCTCGGGCATGCAGTAGGTACAGCGCAGCGAGCACTTCTCCGTAATGGACACCCGCAGGTCCCGCGCGATCCGGCCGAATCGATCCACCAGCAGCGGCGTTTCCGGACGTCCATCGAAAGAAGGGCGCCCGGACCGCACGGTGGGGATCCCCATTTCGACCAGCGTCACGCCTCCATTATGTACGCCGGGGTCCTCCGCTGTATCGAGGCTGGGCGGTATCGCCGGTACCGGCACCGCCCACCCGCGCGTCACCGCTGGTACCGACGGGCGACGAGCGCACGGCGGGCACTACTAGTCTGGGCCTATGATCTCTCGGCCCGCCAGTCGCCCGGTCCGGTCGGCGGACGACTATCGCGACACCATCGAACAGCTGTTGCGACCGCTGGCCGCCCGGCCGGTGGAGTACGTCACGGTGGCCGAGGCGCTCGGCCGCCAACTGGCCGAGGATCAGCACGCGCCGATCGATCTGCCGGTCTTCCGCAACTCCGCCATGGACGGCTACGCCGTGCGCGCGCAGGATGTCGCGGTCACGCCGGTGACCCTGCCGTCGACCGGGGTGGTCGCCGCGGGTGATACCGGCCGCGAAGCGCTGGTGCCCGGTACCGCTCGCAAGGTGATGACGGGTGCGCCACTCCCCGCCGGAGCGGACTGTGTGATCCCGGTGGAGGACACGACCGCCGATACGAGCTCGGTACAGATCACTCGGGGCCGCTCGGCCGGTGAATTCGTCCGGGAGCCGGGCAGCGATATCCGGGCAGGCGCCGGACTCGTCTCCGCCGCGACCATGCTCGCGCCGCGTCATATCGCGGCGCTGGCCGCGGCCGGGCTGGCTCGGATCCCGGTGTTCGCACCGGTGCGCGCGGTCGTGATCAGCACCGGAAACGAATTGGTGGCCGCGGGCACCGCGCTGCGGCCGGGGCAGATCTACAACTCCAACGGGATCGCGCTGGCCGCGGCACTCACCGCGAACGGTGTGGAAGTCGCCGGTGTCGAGCACAGCGGTGACGAACCCGCGGAGTTCCGGCGGCTGCTGCACTCGGCGACCGCCGCCGCCGATCTCGTGATCACCACCGGCGGGGTGTCCAAGGGCGATTTCGAGGTCGTGCGGGAGGTCCTGATCCCACTCGGCGGCGACTTCGGTTCGGTGGCCATGCAACCGGGCGGCCCGCAGGGGCTCACCGTCGTGGACGGCGTGCCGGTGCTCAGTTTTCCGGGCAACCCGGTGAGCGCGGTGGTGTCGTTCGAGGTGCTGGCCCGGCCCATTCTGCGCCACCTCTCCGGCCTGGGTCCGGTACCCGAGTACGAACTGCCGCTACTGGGCGCGGTGCGCCGGTCACCGGAGGGTCGCCGTCAGTTCCTGCGCGGCCGGTTGGTGTGCAACGGCGCGCGGCCGCACGCCGTGGAGGTGGTGTCGGGTCCCGGTTCCCATCTCGTCGCGAGTATGGCGGCGGCCGATGTACTGATCGATATTCCGGCGGCGGTCACCGAACTCCCGCCCGGCGCGACTGTGCGAGTGTGGACGCTATGAGCGAGTTGTCACATGTGGATGCCGAAGGCCGCGCCCGCATGGTGGATGTGAGCGCCAAGGCCGATACCGCGCGGATCGCTGTCGCGGGCGGAGAACTGCGGACCACCGCCGAAGTGGTGGCGCTGGTGCGCGCCGACGATATGCCCAAGGCCGATGTTCTCGCCACCGCCCGGCTCGCCGGAATCGCGGGCGCCAAGAAGACCTCCGAGCTGATTCCGCTGTGCCATCAACTCGCCCTGTCCTCGGTGAAGGTCGAGTTCGGGTTCACCCAGTCCACCGTCACCATCGAGGCCACGGCGAAGACGACCGGCCCGACCGGAGTGGAAATGGAAGCGCTGACGGCGGTGGCCGTAGCCGGACTTACGTTGCACGACATGGTGAAAGCGGTCGATCCGGCGGCGGAATTGAACGGGGTGCGACTGCTCAGCAAAGAGGGCGGCAAACGCGGCCACTGGACCCGCGCGGAACAGGCCGGCGATACCGGAACCGTCCCGGGTCCGGCGCCGCGCTCCGAATCCGGAGCGCACACACTCACTCCTCGCAGCGATGCCGGTGGCACCGCGGTGGTGGTCGTGGCCTCGACCGGTGCGGCGGCCGGGACCCGGACCGATACCACCGGACCACGCCTGGTGTCGTGGCTGCGCGATCTCGGATACATCGTGCGCGGGCCTCTCGTCTACGCCGACGCCGATATCGCCGACGGCCTGGCCGACGCGTTGCGCACCAGCCCTGATCTGGTGGTGACCACCGGCGGCACCGGTGCCTCCCCCACCGACCACACTCCGGAAGCGACCGCCGCCGTACTGGACCGGGAACTTCCCGGGGTGGCCGAGGCGATCCGGCAGCGCGGCACCGCGAAGTTCCCGCTGGCGGCGCTCAGCCGCGGAATCGCCGGACTGGCCGGCCGTTCGGTGGTGGTGAACCTGCCCGGATCCCCGGGCGGGGTGAAAGACGGTATCGCGGTGCTGGAACCGCTGCTGGCGCATCTGCTCGCACAGGTGGCGGGCGGCGGCGCGCACGAGAACGGCCGCGCGGGACACCCGCCGGATGAGAATTTCGGAAACGAGAGCGCACATGCCTGACCTGTCCACCGGAACCCCCGGCGAGTCCGCCACCGCAGCACCTGGTGTCCGGCTCGCCGAGATCAGCGAACTGCCCTTGGACCCCGCAGTGGTCGACGCCGCCGTCCGCGGCCCCCGTTACGGAGCGGTGGTGCTGTTCACCGGTGTGGTCCGCGATCACGACGGCGGACAGGCGGTTTCGGCGCTCGAGTACTCCGCGCATCCGGAGGCGGCGCGTTTCCTGCGCGAATGCTGCGCAGCGGTCGCCGAATCCAGTGGTCTGCCCGTGGCGGCCGTGCACCGGATCGGGGATCTGGTGGTGGGTGATCTGGCGATCGTGACGGCGGTGGCCGCACCGCATCGCGGCGAGGCCTTCACGGTGTGTTCGGCACTGGTCGACCGGATCAAGCACGAGGTGCCGATCTGGAAACGTCAGCTGTTCGCCGACGGACTCTCCGAATGGGTCAACGCCTGCGGCTGAACATCATCGGCCACCGCCCGGCCCATATCGGGTACGTAGCGCCACACGGCGAGCATCTCCTGATCGCCGAGGGGCTCGAGGCCGGTGTGCAGAGTCTCGCGGAGGCGATCGAGTATTGCTCCGGTATCCAGACCGGTGCCGATGAGCACCAGTTGTGTCCCCGCGCCCCGGGCTCGGGGCGCCGGTTCCAGTGTGATCGCACGGCCCACCAGATGCAGGAGGAACCGGCCGTGCCCGGGCGCGGCGAAGGTGACGAAACCCTTCGCGCGGAACAGTCCGGCGGGCGGGTCCTCCAGGAAGTCGATCAGGCGGCGCGGATGCAGGGCCGCGGCCTCGGTGAATGCCACGCTCGTGTAGTCGTCGTGCAGGTGCCGGTGATCTGCGCTGTCGTGCTCGTCGTGACAGTGGTCCCGCAGCAGTTCGTCGAAACTCAACTGCTCGCCGATTCGCGGTGTGCCACGGCGCCGCGGATCGAACAGCAGCCCGGGATCGATACGCCCGCGGGTGGTGGCGTACACCGGGGCGCCCCCGGTCAGTTCCGTGATCTCCGCCCGCAACTCCCGCAGCTGCCCGGCGCTCACCCGGTCGGCCTTGTTCACCACCACCAGATCCGCCAGCCGCAGATGACTCGCCAGCTCCGGATGCCGCGCACGACTGCTCGCGAACTCCCCCGCGTCGACCACCTCGAGCAGCCCGCCGTAGCGGATCCGGGAATTCTCGCTGCCCACGACCATCCGCACCAGGTTGCGCGGTTCGGCCAGCCCGCTGGCCTCCACCACGATCACATCGATACCTGCGCGGGGTTCGGTCAGCCGGGTGAACAATTCGTCGAGTTCGGAGACATCCACCGCACAGCACACACATCCGTTGCCCAGTGACACCATCGCGTCGACCTGTCCGGCCACCAGCATGGCGTCGATATTCACGGCCCCGAAATCGTTGACCACCACGCCGATCCTGGTGCCCCGATTGTTGCGCAACAGGTCGTTGAGCAGGGTGGTCTTCCCGGAGCCGAGGAATCCGGCCACGATCACCACGGGTATGCGCTCAGCCACCGCACGATAGTATCGGCGCCGCCTGCGGCTTCGCGGGCTGCGGCCCCGAGGTCCGCTGTTTCAGCGCCGGGACTCGCGCCCGCGGCGCATGCGATGTGCGTCGGCCGTCCGCCGAATGCGACGTTGAGCACCTCCGGCCAGTGACGCCCACATGGGCGGACAGCCCGTGTGGCCCGACCACCTGCCGACCGAATTCACGAGGCCCCGCGGCCGACCCGTATTCAACAGAATGGAGTCCGTTTCAGAATTGATAATGCTTCAAAATGTGTCACCGGAACGGCCTCGATCGATAGCCCGGAATTCTCTGTGGAGCGTCCGGAAATATCGCGATTCTACGAAATCGATAGCGCGACTCTGGTAAACGTGCCGGGGAGAAGTGGGGGACCTCACTGTATCGAGAACAAAGAAATACCGAGGAGAATCGAATGCGTGCAGGCACGTTTCTGATCGCCGGTGCGATGTTGTCGGCGGCGACCGTGCTGGGCAGCGGTATCGCGGCGGCAGAGCCCGCGGATTTCATACCGCACGACGGCGTCTACCGGGTCGGGGTGGATATCCGGCCCGGAACGTGGGAATCGCCCGGGCCCGTGGATCCCGCCGGGAGCTGTGACTGGCGGCGGCTCCGGCTGATCGAGGGCGACAACACGAATATGAGCTACATCATCGAGAACAACTACACGAAGCTGGGCCCGATCCGGGTCACCGTCAAACCGACCGACGCGGGCTTCAAGACCGTGAACTGCGGCCCCTGGCGGATGGTGCCACCGACACCGACCGGTTCGGCCGGGCTCTGATTCCGGACATACCGCGGCCCGGCACCCCCGATGCGGGGAGGCCGGGCCGCACAGCCGGTAGTGCCGCGGACCGGGATCCGCGGCCGGTCACTGGTGGGCGCGCAACTGGTACAGCCCTTCGGTTTCGGCGACCACCACGCCGCCGGTATCGCTGAGCACCGCGCGCAGTACGAAATCCGCTTTACCGTTGGCCGCGGCCTCCGTCGCGATCCGCTCGATCTCGGCCTCGTCCAGGGTGGCCTGGGCGCGTACCGCCGTAGTCGCCGGTTTCCGGAACACGATCCGCAGATCCTTCACCAGCGGATAGAAGCGCGCGGTATCGAAACTCGCGACGGCGATGGCACCGCCGAGGATCTCCCCGACGGTGAACAGCACCCCGGCGTACATGACCCCGAAATGATTGCCGTTGCCCTCGACGGGCACCGTGGCCGCGGCATATCCGCGCCGCACCTCCTCGGCGTACACACCCATCCGGTGTGCCACCGGAATGGTCTGTTCCAGCGCCGAGTTCACGACCTCGGCGATGGGCGGGTTACGGACATCACTCATAACAGGGTCGGCCCTTCCGATGGGTCAAACGACGGATTGTTTCTCGGTGGTCGGCGGTTCGGGTCCGGTCGCGGCGTCGGGTACCTCGGTACCGCGCAACGACGTACCCGCGGTCTCCCGCAGGAAATACCACGCCACCAGACCGATCAGCGCGGCGCCGGTCATATAGATGGCCGGGAACAGAGTCCAGCCGGTGCCCTCGATCACCGCCTCGTTCACCAGGGGCGCGGTACCACCGAACGCGGCCGTGGACACGTTGTAGGACAGTGCGAACCCGGCGTAGCGGACATGGGTCGGGAATATCGCGGGGAAGGTCGCGCTGATGGTCGACAACTGCGGTACATAGAGCAGGCCCAGCACGACGAATCCCACCACCGCCCAGCCGGTGCCGACACCCATCAGCCAATACATCGGCACGGACAACACCGCCAGCCCGACCAGCGAGAACAGCCATAGCGGGCGCCGCCCGGTCCGGTCGGACAACCGGCCGAAGAACGGAACGCAAGCCATCATGATCACCTGCCCGATCAGCATCATGGCAGTCGTGGTCGACTCCCCGAGCCCGATCGTTTTCTGCAGGTAGGTCGGCTGATAGGTGAGCAGCGTGTAGTTCGCCACGTTGAGCGCGATGACCAGGCCCGCCAGCACCAGCAGCTCGCGCCGGTATTCGGTGAGCAGCACCCGGAGCCCGCCCTGAGGGTGCTCCTGTTCGTTCACCTCGGTGAACACCGGCGATTCGTCGAGCTTGGTCCGCAGATACCAGCCGATGGCACCCAGCGGGACGGCGATCAGGAACGGGATCCGCCAGCCCCAGTCGTGCATGGCGTCCGAGCCGAGAATCAGCTGGCACAGCAGCACCACTGCCGAACCACCGACGAAACCACCGAGCGTGCCGAACTCCAGGAAGCTGCCGAAGAAGCCGCGTTTCTTATCGGTGGCGCATTCGGCGAGATAGGTGGCCGCGCCGCCGTATTCACCGCCGGTGGAGAAACCCTGCACCACGCGGAGCAGGATCAGCAGGATGGGGGCGAGCACTCCGACCTGGCCGTGCGTCGGCAGCACACCGATCAGGCCGGTGGCGGCCGCCATGAGCAGGATGGTGGTGGCCAGCACCACTTTGCGGCCCACCCGATCGCCCAGCGGTCCCCAGACCATGCCACCGATCGGCCGCAGAACGAAGGAGATGGCGAAGCCGAGCATTGTGCCCAGGGTGCCGAGTTCCCCGGGGAAGAAGGCATCGGTCAGGTAGGTAGCGGTCGCGGCGTAGACGCCGTAGTCGAACCATTCGGTGGCGTTGCCCATCGCCGAGGCCGCCACCGACTTCTTGAGATGTGGTGCTTCGACCTCTGATGCTTCGACCTGTGGTGGTTCCGGTTGCTGGTCCGTCACGGTCAGTCCTCTCCGGCGCATGCGTCCGTGTCGGCCCGGCCGACCCATGACGTCGCGCTCGCCGCCGACCGGGTTCCGGCGAGTAGCGACCTCAATCCGTTACCCGGGAATTTCCCCGGATAAACGCGGACGCCGACGGGCCGGGGTGGCCGGGCACCCCTCATCAGCTACCGACCAGCGTATGTGAAGGCAGTCACACCTGCGGAAAACGGCCCCGCCGGGTGCCGGCGGCACCCGGCCGGGACCGGTGATTGCGGCCGCTCAGCGCGGCTCCTCGCCGCCGACGGCGGCGGGATCCGGCCGATGGTTCACCTCGATCAGCGGGAGCCGCAGCGCGGCGGGCGCGGACTCCGGGACCACCGGCGCCACCGGGGTCACCGGCGCGACGCGCTGGTAGGTGGACCCGAGCGGTGGCCGCCGATCGACCTCCCCCTTGTTCGGCCACATCGCGACCGCGCGTTCGGACTGCGCGGTGATGGTGAGCGAGGGGTTGACGCCCAGGTTGGCCGAGATGGTCGAACCGTCGATCACATGCAGTCCCGGATAGCCGTAGAGCCGCTGATAGGCATCCACAACACCGGTCTCCGGGCTTTCACCGATCACACAGCCGCCGATGAAGTGGCCGGTCATCGGGATATTGAACACGCTGCTGGTGGCACCGCCGGCAATACCGTCGATCTTGTCGGCGACCCGGCGGCCCACCTCGTGGCCGGCCGAGATCCAGGTCGGGTTGGGCGCGCCCTCACCTTGCCGGGTCGTCATCTTGCGGCCGAAGACCCCGCGTCTGGTGTAGGTGGTGATCGAATTGTCCAGCGACTGCATCACCAGCAGACCGATCATCTGTTCCGACCAGCCCCGTGGGTTGTGCAGATGCGGCAGGTCGCGGCGGTTGCGCCAGATCTCGCGCAGCCACAGTCGGCGCTTGGACACACCGGGTTCCTCGTCGACCATGACGCTGCCCATCAGCGAGATGACATTGCTGCCCCTGCCGTAGCGCACCGGCTCGATATGAGTGTCGTGGTCGGGGTGGATCGAGGAGGTGATGGCCACCCCTTTGGTGAAATCGCTGTTCTTGTCCCGGCTGCGGATCGCGAGCAGTTCCTCGGAGTTGGTCCGGGACAGGAAACCCAGGCGGCCGGAGATATCGGGCAGCGAGCCGGAATCACGCAACTTGTGCAGTAGGCGCTGGGTGCCCAGGGAGGCGGCGGAGAAGATCACCTGCTCGGCGGTGAACACGGTGCGCTTCTTGCGCAGCCAGCGGCCGGTCGTCACCGTCTGCACGGCGTAGCCGCCGCCGGGCAGCGGTTTCACATCGGTCACAGTACGCAGCGCGTGCACCGTCGCCCCGGCCTGCTCGGCCAGGTAGAGGTAGTTCTTGACCAGGGTGTTCTTGGCGTTGTGGCGACAACCGGTCATACATTCGCCGCAGTGGGTGCAGGTGCGGCGCGCGGGTCCGGCGCCGCCGAAGTACGGGTCGGGCACATCCTCGCCGGGCCGGCTCCCGGGACCGCCGAAGAAGACGCCGACCGGTGTCCGCTGGTAGGAATCGGCGACCCCCAGTTCCTCGGCGACCTCCAGCAACACCCGGTCGGTCGGGGTGGTCGCCGGATTGGTGGTCACGCCGAGCATGCGTTTGGCTTGGTCGTAATAGGGCGTGAGCTCGTCTTTCCAGTCCGTGATACCGGCCCACTGGCCGTCGCGGAAGAATTTCTCCGGCGGCTCGTAGAGGGTGTTCGCATAGACCAGGGAACCACCGCCGACTCCCGACCCGGCCATGATGAGGGTGTTCTTCAGCAGCGCGAGCCGCTGGATCCCGAAGCAGCCGAGATACGGCGCCCACAGGTACTGCCTGGCACGCCAGGACGTTTTCGCGAATTCGTCGTCGGCGAAGCGGCGACCGGCCTCGAGGACACCGACCCGGTACCCCTTCTCGGTCAACCGCAGGGCGCTCACGCTGCCCCCGAATCCGGAGCCGATGACGAGTACGTCGTAGTCGAAGGTCTGGCCGGGCCCGGCGCCGGTGCCGGTGCTCGTTGCGGAACTGGACATCTTTCCGAGGCTATGGCCTGGATCACCCTCGCGGGGACATACCCGCGGACACGAAATCGGCAGTTTCGGCCAATCCGGTCAGGAGCCGGGTCTCGCCGGTCGGCCGCCCGCGCCCGTCACCGGATCCGGCACGGAAACCGGAGCCTCCGATTCGGCGCCCGCGCCAGGGTCCCACGCGGCGTGCGCACCGGGCCTACCCTGCTCCACGACGTAGGAGGCCCGGGTGGCGATCGGCGCACCGGGCCGCCCGACGTAGGGCACCACCCGGTAATCGCTACGCCACAACTGCTCGTCGACCTCGACCCGGACGTAGCCTCGCTGCCCGTTGAAGAACTTCATATCGGGGTTGGCGGCCAGCAGTGTCCGGCCCCGCGCGGGCAGATCCGCGCCGTCACGCCCGGTCGTGATCGAAGTCCCGGTGAACTCGGTGGCCACCACCGCCGACTCCGGATCACGGTAGTTCCCGCGCAGATCGACCACATAGTTCTCGTGCCGGTCGCCGGTGAGCACCACCAGATTTCCACGCCCGCGCGCCGCGGCCGCGGCGAGCAGCGCGTCACGATCGGCGACATAACCGTCCCAGGCGTCGGTGCCCACGGCGACCGCGGGCCCGGGGTCGTAATCGGACTGCGCCATGGCGACCTGATTGCCCAGGATCTGCCAGCGGGCCCGGGAACGCATGAGCCCATCGATCAACCAGTCACGCTGCGGCGCACCCAGAATCGTGCGGTCCGCGGCGAAGCGATCCGGGCAGTCGATCACCAGGTTTCCGCCGTCACCGCATACCAGCGAAGTCCGGTACTGCCGGGTGTCGAGCATGGTGAGGTCGGCGAGACCACCGAAGGAGTACCGGCGGTGCATCCGGACATGGGGCCCCGCGGGAAGTTGATCGATCCGCAGCGGCAGATGTTCGTACATGGCCCGGAAAGCGGCCGTCCGGCGCTGCCGGAACAGCGCGGGCAGCAGATGGATATCGATACCGGCGCCGGGATCGAAACCGGCCCAGTTGTTGTCGATCTCGTGATCGTCGAAGGTGCAGATCCAAGGGAACGCGGCGTGGGCCGCCCGCAGTTCGGGTTCGGCCTTGTACTGCGCGTACCGCAGCCGATAACCGCTGAGATCGGTCGCCTCGTCGCGCAGCGTCGCCGGGATCGATACCCCGGCACGACCGCGTGCCCATTCCTTCTCGTAGATGTAATCGCCCAGATGGACGACGAAATCGAGATCCTCGTCGCACAGGTGCCGGTAGGCGGTGTAGTAGCCGGAGCTCCAGTGCTGGCAGGAGGCGAAGGCGAAACGCAACCGGTTCACCACGGCAGCCGCGGCGGGCGCGGTGCGGGTACGGCCGACCGGGGAGATCGCGCTCCCGGCGCGGAAGCGGTAGTAGTACCAGCGATCCGGTGCCAGACCCCGGACCTCGGGATGCACACTGTGCGCGAGTTCCCGGGTGGCCACCGCGCTACCGCGCGCGGCGACCCGGTGGAAATACTCGTCCTCGGCGACCTCGTACTCGACCGTGACGGGAGCCAGGGCGGTGCCGCCGAGCGAATCCGGGGCGAAGGGGTCCGGAGCCAGGCGGGTCCACAGCACCACACCGTCGGGTAGCGGATCTCCGGATGCCACACCCAGTGTGAACGGGTCCCCCAGCCATCGCGGTGCTCGATACGGAGAACTACTCGCGAGACCGGCCCCGGCCAGCAGCGCGGCCGCACCGGCGGTGCCCGCCTGCAGCAGCCGACGTCGGGACAGAGCCATGAATCAGCTTAACCCGGGCGATTCGCCCGGGCCGCCGCGGCGGGTCCGGTCGTCCGGCTCGGTCACCGAGCGACCGGACTCCGGTCTAGCGATCGCCGATACAGACCACGAAGCGGCGTTCGTCGTAGACGAAACCGCGGTCGGCCGACGGGCACGCGTTCACGTTCACGGTCTCCGGCAGAATACTGATCACCTGCACCCCGCCGGGGCCGCACTCCGTGCGTTGCGGCTGGTCGCCCGAAACATCCACACAACTGCCCACCACCCAGTCGATATCGAGACACATGGTGGTCTCACCGATGGTGTGACTGGAATCGGCGTCCGCCGGGCAGGCGGTGCCCGCCGGGCCGGTACTGGCCACCTTGTAGCGGGATTCCGCGCTGCCGCAGGACGCCTTGGTGACATCCTTCTCCCCCACCGCGCTCAGGCATTCCCCAGCTGTCACTTCGACCTTCGGCGGTGCCTGTTTGGCCTCTTTGTTGGCCGAGCCCGCGGTGCCGACCGCGGACGGGGTGGTGGTGGTAGTGGGCGGGGCACCCGTCGGCACCAGTACCGACGGCGGCGCCACGGGCGCGAGCGAGGTCGCGGTCGCGCCGGTGGACGCCGTCGTCTCGGCGGCGGTCGATGCGGCGAGTTCCTCGGTCGTTTCGTCGCTTCCCGCGGTGGCCAGCAGTGCGGCCACCCCGATCCCCAGCACGATCGAGGTCACCACGGCCGCGATGGCGATCGCGGCCGCGGTGGCGCCGACCCGGGCGCGTTTGTCCTGCTGCGAGAGCGGCGCCCGACCGCCGTCCTCGTCGGGGGACGGCTGGGTCACGGTTCGCCGCGCAGAACGGCCATCACGGAGTCGAGGAACGGTTGCCCCCCGGTGATGTAACCGCCGGCCACCGCGCCCACGACCAAGCCGATCGGACCGGTGATGATGCTGAGGAAGCCGAGCCCGACGAGCGCGCCGAGCAGACCGCCCAGCACCGCGCCCACCGCGACACCGGCGACGTTCTCCTGCAGTTCGGTGGTGAGCCGGGCCATCGAGCTGACCGGCCGCATCTCACCGATGTTCTCGGCGGTGACCGTCGGGGTCAGTTCGAGAGTCGTCCCGTCGGCGCTGATCTCGTGAGCGACGGCCATCTCGCTGCCGGAGATCTCGTACTGCAGTGGCACTTCGGCCACCACGGCGCCGCTGACGGCCTTGAGCACAGCCCTGGCACCGTCCGGAGTGAGTTCGAACCGCCCGTCCTGGACCTCGGTAGTGATCTTCTGGGTCTTCTGGTCGACGCTGGTCTCATAGGCGACGCCCTGGTCGACGCCCTCGCTCTTGATCTCCGGAGCCGGAGCCGCGGGTTCCGCGTGCACAACACCCGCGGAAATCCCTACAGCGGCAACGGACAGAAGAGCGGTAGCGGCGAAAGTGCCGAACTTCATTGCGTTCAATTCCTTCTCACGTGAACCGACCTGGGCCGGGCGAGCTGCGATTTCACTTCGCGCACAGGACCATACCGATAATTCGAGTTCGGATGCATATCAGGAATTAAATGGATAAATCATCATTTAAATTGCTGTTCAATAACTCGGGTGGTCGGCAAGAATTACCCGATTCTCGCCCCCTTCAACGGTTATAGTCTCCTGCGATATCACCGCGGCGCCACCGGTGACACCGGCAGCATTCTCCTGGCAATCGAATAATGCCCAGAACTTTTACGCACCGTTATTCACCGGATGGCACCCAGGTGTTACACACCCACCGAAATGTGCCAGTCCCGGCGGCAGCGGGCCGGTACCAACCGGGACTACTTCGTGACCCGCGGTGCCTGTGCCGCGCGACCTCGGAGTGCTGGACTACCTACAGAGCTTTCCACCGTGTACCACCGTCGATACGACCGGAGCACGAGCCATGACAACCGCCGCACACCTGCGTATCGCGATCATCGCCGGGGCCCTCGCCGCCGCTACCGCCTTCGGGCCCGCGCCCGGTGCCTCGGCCGCGGTCTCGAGTGTGAGCGTCTCGGGTGGTTTCGGCCTCGGCTTCGTCCAGTACGGGACGAGCTGCACCTACACCGTCACAGTGCTCGGTGACGGCGTGAGCGTGCTGGAGGACCGGGTGAACGGGCAACCCGGCGGCGGTGCTTTCGGCCCGATCGAGCAGGTGGGGCCGGGAAAGTTCACCGCCGACTGGGCGCCGACGGTATCCGGCCGGCATCTGGTGTCCGCCGACGGGGTCGCCGCCGAGGTGAACGTGCAGAAGGGTTACGACTTCGGCATCGTCTGTTTCACCCTGCCCGAGTATCTGCGCCTGCCCGACTGACTCGCTGCCGGGCGGGACCGCCTCCGGCGCCGGGGATTTCTGCCAGAGCGCTTGACAGACTCCGTACTTTTGACAGACTCCGACGAAATGGCCGGGGCCGGCAGTCCCGAGCCGGACGAAGGGATTTCGGATGGGTGTCTACGCGGTCACCGGAGCGGCGTCGGGGATGGGCAGGGCAGTCGCCGACAAGCTGACCGCCGAGGGCCACCGGGTGATCGGGGTGGATATCCAGGAGACCGATATCGTCGCCGACCTCGCCACCGCGGAAGGACGGCGATCGGCGATCGACGCGGTACTGACCGCCGCGGACGGCCGGCTCGACGGCGCCGTGCTCGCGGCCGGTCTGGGGCCGGCACCGGATCCCGCGCGCCTGCCGGTGATCGCGGCCGTGAACTATCTCGGAACCGTCGACCTGCTCGAGGGCTGGCGGCCCGCGCTCGCGGCGAGTGGTTCCGCGCGGGTGGTCGCCTTCGGCAGCAATTCCGCCACCACGGTGCCCGCGGTTCCCCGCCGGGCGATCGCCGCCTTCCTGGCCGGCGATACCGAACGTGCCGTGCGGGCGGTGAAGATCTTCGGCAAACAGGCCGGTCCGTTCGTGTACGCGGCGTCCAAGATCGCGGTCAGCCGGTGGGTGCGGCGGCATGCCGTGCGGCCGGAATGGGCAGGGGAAGGTATCCGGCTCAACGTCATCGCCCCCGGCGCGATCCTCACCCCGCTACTCGAACGCCAGCTCGAATCACCGGTCGAGGCCAAGGCGATCAAAGCCTTCCCGGTTCCGACCGGTGGCTTCGGCAAACCGGAGCATATCGCCGACTGGGTGTGCATGATGCTTTCACCTTCGGCCGAATTTCTTTGCGGCAGTGTGCTTTTCGTCGACGGTGGCACCGACGCCTAT
The DNA here is from genome assembly GCF_014645735.1 of Nocardia jinanensis. Taxonomy (GTDB): domain Bacteria; phylum Actinomycetota; class Actinomycetes; order Mycobacteriales; family Mycobacteriaceae; genus Nocardia; species Nocardia jinanensis. The sequence continues at coordinate 46,071 of NZ_BMMH01000017.1, forward strand.
TTCCGTCCCGACGATTGGCCGCGCGCGGTCCCGCTGCACCGTATCGCCGGTTATCTGCGCAAGTTCCGCGGTTTCTCCGCGACCCGGCGAGCGGAGTAACCACAGCACTCCGGCTATCGCTTGCGCGCGACCGCGCTCCAGCAGTTCACCTGCGTGTCCAGCCACTGCGGCGACTCCCCGGCGGGGCGCCACTGATTGGCGACCACGACACCCGGCTCCAGCAGATCCAGACCGTCGAAGAACCGGGCGAATTCCTCGCGGGAGCGGGACCGGGCGAATACTCCGCTCTGCCGGTACACCTCGAGCGCCCTGGCCATGTTCACCGGATCGAGGTCGGTGGTGATATGGGACGCCACCAGGAACGAACCGGGCGCGAGCGCGTCCACCAGCGTGGCAACCACCCCGTAGGGATCCTGTTCCGCGGTCAGGAAGTGCAGTACGGCGACCAGGCTCAGCGCCACCGGTTCATCCAGATCGAGCGTTTCGACCAGCCGCGGTGCCGACAGGATCGCGGCGGGGTCGGTGAGATCGGCGTCGATATAGGTGGTGCGCCCCTCCGATGTACCGACCAGGAGCGCGCGGGCGTGGGCCAGCACGATCGGATCGTTGTCCACATAGGCCACCCGCGCCTTCGGCGCCGCGGCCTGGGCCACCTGGTGCAGGTTCGGCTCGGTGGGGATACCGGTGCCGATATCGAGGAATTGCGTAACCCCCAGCGCGGTGATCTCGTTGACCGCGCGATGCATGAAATTCCGGTTCTGCCGGGCGGCGACCCGAACGGTCGGGAACGCCTGGATCACCTTCTCGGCAGCGTCCCGATCGGCCGGGTAGTGATCTTTACCGCCCAGTACGTAATCGTAGATTCGGGCGCTGCTCGGCACTGTCTGGTTCACTTTCGGCGCCGTCTTGCGGCCGGATTCGGTCATTCTCTGTCCCTATCGGTTCCGGGTCGTCCGCGCTGGCATATGGCAGACCATGCCAATAATGCTTGCTCTCAACGACATCGGCCAGTCCCGTTCCGGTGCGGGACGACGACCCCGGCAGGGCGATCAGGCGCCGACGGACCGGCACCCGCGAACCGGCGCCTACCCGCGCAGCCGGTCTCGACGGCTACGGGGCCTCGTCCGCGCTTCCGGGCAATTGCAGGGCATTGCACCAGATCCAGTCGAGGGTTTCGAGCAGGGTGTCGAATTCGATCTTCTCCCCCTCCACGAACACCAGGTAGGCCACCTTGCTCACCATGCTCGACAGCGCCAGCGCCGTCACCCGCGCGTCCAGTTTCGCCGTGACCAGCCCGCGGTTCTGCAGATCCCGGATCAGCGCGGCATTGCGATCGATGAATGCCGAGGCCCGCTCGGCGCGGAGCGCCGCGAACTGCTGGTCGATCCGCGAGACCTGCTCGAGTACCGCCATCAACCGGGCATTGCGCCGGTAGGACTTCAGATACTCCCGGTTCGCCGCGGCGATCCAATCGCGTGGGTCGTCGCTACCGCCGCGGGCCCGGACGTGTGGGTGCAGCATCTCCTCCCGGACCTGCTCGACGACCTCGGCGAAGATCCCTTCCTTGCTGTCGAAGTGGGTGTAGAACGATCCCGACGCCACCCCCGCGGTCCGGGTGATATCGCTGATCCGGGCATCCACGAATCCGTCCGCTTCGAAAACCTCGCGGGCCGCCGCGACCAATGCGGCCCGGGTGCGGATACCGCGCCGGCTCTTCGGGGCGGGGCGGGGCGAACGGCCCGGAACCGCGGGCTCCGGTTGCGCTCCCGCGGCCGTCGCCGCGCCCGGAGAAGTGCTGTCTTCCTGGGCGTTCACCGGTTCTCTCGCTGTCATCGAAGGTGGTCAGGGACGCGGTGGATGGTAACAGCGGGCCCGAACCCGCCGCCCCCGGCCGAACCGGCGGCCATCCTCACGGGGGGAACAGGCGGCCCGTTGCCAGTGTGGTGATCCGATCCTGGTTCCCGGAATCACGCAACGTCGCCCGGCCGATATCGGCGCGCAGCGTCGCGTCGGCGACCACGGGACCCACCCGGGCCGGTTGCAGATAGCGCAGGCCGAGAGTGCTCAGGGTGGACCCCGGAGCCAGCGACAACATGGCCTCTTCGGCAGCGAGGGCGATCAGACCCCCGTTGACGGTGCGGGAGGCGTTCAGGCCGTCGTCGGTACGCGGGAGCACCGCGGTACCCGGCGCGCGGCGCATACACCCCGCGCGTTCGGCGAGCGGAACCTCGAGCAACCGGTCCGAAAGCGGCATATCGATACTCAGTTCCGCGGGCAGTCGCAGCTCCTCGTTCGGCGACACCATGAACGATCCGCCGCCGAACGCGAACGGTTCACCGTCGACGGTCCACTCGACCTCCGCGACGAATACCGACCGCCCCGCCTTGATCTTGCGGCCCACCGCCCTGATCTCACCGGCCCCGGGCGCCGGCCCGTACAGGTGCACATCGAGCTCGAGGGTGACGGGCACCCGTGGCCCCAGGGCGAGGGCGGCCAGCAGCCCGGTCACCGTATCGGTCCAGATGGCCAGCACAGAGGTGCGCAGCCGTTCGGTGCCCGGTACGTGCATCTGCGGGGTGATCGTCGCCGACCCGTACAGTTCGTCACCGGCCAGCGTGGTCGCGAACCCCAGCTCCAGCAGGATGTGCCGCCGGCCCGGCGCCGTTCCGGTATCGACCGTCATCGGTTACCTCCTCGTGCCCGTCCGGGCCGCACCCGATGAACTCCCGGGCGCCGGCCGGACATATCCAACGTATCCGGCGGCGGGCCGATACGCCCGGGCTACGTCCGGCAGCCCGAGCGGGGCCCTCAGTTGCCCGCGGCTTCGGCGGCCGCGCGGGCCTTCCCGAGTTCGGCCCGGGCGATCGTCAGTTTGTGCACCTCGTCGGGACCATCGGCGATCCGCAGGGTGCGCAGATGGGCGTACATACTCGCGAGCGGGAAATCCTCGGTCACCCCCGCCGCGCCGTACACCTGGATGGCACGGTCCACGATCCGCAACGCCATCACCGGCGCGGCGATCTTGATGGCGGCGATCTCGGTACGCGCCTCCTTGTTCCCGACCGTATCCATCATCCAGGCGGTTTTCAGCGTGAGCAGCCGCGCCTGTTCGATATCGATCCGGGCCTCGGCGATCCAGTCCCGGATATTCGCCCGCTCACTGACCTTGCGTCCGAACGTGGTCCGGGAATCCGCCCGGGCACACATGAGTTCCAGTGCGCGCTCGGCCATACCGATCGCACGCATGGCGTGATGGATGCGGCCGGGGCCCAACCGTGCCTGGCTGATCGCGAACCCCTCGCCCTCCCCTTTGAGCACATCGGTAACCGGCACCCGCACATCGGTGAAATCGATCTCGGCGTGACCCTCCCTGTCGACATAGCCGAACACCGGCAGATTGCGCACCACGGTGACACCCGGCGCGTCGATCGGCACCACCATCATCGACTGCTGCCGGTGCTTGGGAGCATCCGGATCGGTCTTGCCCATCACGATGAGCACCTTGCAATGGGCGTGCATAGCGTTGGAAGCGAACCATTTACGGCCGTTGAGCACATAGTCGTCGCCGTCACGCTCCATCCGCATCTCCACATTGGTGGCATCGGAACTGGCGACCCCGGGCTCGGTCATCGCGAACGCGGACCGGATGGTGCCGTCGAGCAGCGGCTCGAGCCAGCGCTGTTTGTGCTCCTCGGTACCGAAAAGGGTGAAGACCTCCATATTCCCGGTATCGGGGGCCGAACAGTTACAGGCCTCGGGAGCCAGCGCCGGGCTGCGGCCCATGATCTCGGCCAGCGGCGCGTACTCCAGATTGGTCAGACCCGGACCCCACTCCGGGTGCGGATGGAACAGATTCCACAGGCCGCGCCGCTTGGCCTCGGCCTTGAGGTCTTCGAGGATCTGAGGGTGATGATGCGGATCACCGGCCGCGGCCATCTGCTCGGCGTATACGGACTCGGCCGGATACACGCATTCGTCCATGAACGCGAGCAGGGTGCGCCGATACTCCCGGGCACGCTCGGTCGAGGTGAACAGCTCCACGAGAACTCCGATCTTCGGGGCGCGGCTCGACGCGCCGACGGCCGTTCGATGCACTCCGACCGTAAACGAACTTGAATCCGGATTCAAGTTTATTGGCGGCGCCCTTACGCCGTGGGCAACCGCTGCGCAGCCGCGCGGCGACTTCACTCGAGGATATGAGTGCGGGCGGTACAGGGGCCGGGTCCGGACCCTGTACCGCCCGCCCGGCCCGGTCAGGCGCGGACGGCGGGGCGTTCGGACGCGTCCATGTATCCGGGTAGCGGTGCGCCCGGAGGGAAGGTCACCGGTAGTCCGGCCAGCGACCGATGGAACGGGCCGGGCCGCCAGACCGGTTCGCCGCCCGGGAAATCCGCGCGCATCTCCGGTAGCGCGTCCAGCAGCTGGTCGATGGCGCCTTCGGCGACCATATAAGCCAGCGACTGGGCGGGGCAGGCGTGCGGACCCAGCCCCCATGCGAGGTGGGCGCGGTTTCCGGTCAGCTCTGTGGTGCGGATGGCGGGATCGTTGTTGCAGGCGGCCATGCTGATCACCACGGGCTGATGCGCGGGTAGCCACACATCGTCGAGCAGGATGGGCATCCGCGGATAGGTGATGAGCAAGTTGGCCAGGGGTGGATCGTTGAACAGCACCTCGTCCAGGGCGTCACGCGAGGTGAGGTTGCCACCGAGGACGCTGCCGCCGAAACGTTCGTCGGTGAGGATCAGCAGCAGCGTGTTGACGATCAGGTTCAGTTCGAACTCGATCCCGGTGCCGTACACCTGCGAGACGTGATGAGACACCTCATCCTCGGTCAACTCGACCGGATGCTGTAGCAGCACCGAGGTGATATCGCTGCTCGGGGACTCGCGTTTGAGCAGCACCAGGTTCATCAGCGCCTCGCCCAGCATCCGGCTGCCCGCTTCGGCGTCCACACCCTCGAGCAGCGCGGCTGTCCCGGCCGCGACCTGCTGGCCGATCTCGGGCGGGCAGCCGAGCAGATAGTTGATCACCTGGAACGCCAGTGGGAACACGTACTGCTGGATCAGCTCCGCGTGGCCGTCCTGACAGAACGAGTTGATCAGCGGGCCCGCGATATTCTCGACGACGGTGTGGATCGCGTACAGATCCACCTCGTCCATACTCGCGGTGATGGCCTGGCGGTAGCGCACGAACTCCTGACCGGCGCAACGACTGGCCATCGGACGCCACTCCAGCAGCGGCAGGATCGGGCATTCGGCCGGAATATCCTTCTGCCAGACCCGTGGATCGGCGGGGAAACGGTCCGGATCGTTGAGTACTCGCAGCGCGGTGTTGTACCCGATCACCAGGGTCGCGGGCACGCCGGGCGCCAGTTCGACCGGAGCCAGCGATCCGTACCGGGCACGCAGATCGCTGTACACCCGGTGCGGATCGGCGGCGAATTCCGGCAGGTACAGCGGTACTCGCGGATCATCGGAATCGACCGGTGAGCCGTGCACATGGGCCTGTGCGTGTCTTCGGAAATCCGAGGTAGTCAAGAACGAAACTCCATGCCGTCTGGGTGCGGGGCCGATGGTTTTCCACCGGCCGGTTCCCGGTTCGAGGCCCCTCCTGCAGAAATATCCGACTCGAGCCGGGACCAGGCGATGGTACGACATGGTCATTACATCTGATCGATTTCGAAATTCGTTGTACGGCCGTCCATTTCACGATTTCGTAGGACTAGTCCGCACATTTTCGTATTGTCGCACACCCGCGCGGCGGCCGGGCTCCGCACACCGAAAGCCCGGGCCCGCACCACTTCTCAGACTGCAAGCGCTTCCAGCGACCGGTTGTCATCGATTGCCGAAGTGATCCGCCGCATCAGCGTCAGACAGGTTTCACGCGATTGCATCTCGGGCTGGTATGCCGCCCGGCCGATGGTGAACGCCCATGCCGCATACGCGAACATCGACTGCTGTCGATAGATGAGCCAGGCGTCCTCGAAAGCGGGCGCCGCACCGCCCGCTTCGGACAATTCCTCCAGATATGCCCTCAGCAGTTCTTCGGCCCAGGCCCGGCGATCCGCCGGTTCGCATCCGGAGTTGACGGTGTAGGCGAAATCGTGCCCCCAGCCGCCGCGCATCACAACCTGCCAGTCCACATAACCCATCCGCCCCTCGGCGGTCCGATAGGTCTGGCCGATATGGGGGTCACCGTGCAGGAGGGTGTGCGGCAGGCTGGTCGTGGCCAGGTCCACGGCACGCTCGACCCCGGCCCACAGCCGGGCCGCCTGCCCCTGCAGACCCTCCGGCACCACCTCGGCGGCTCGTTCCAGCCCGACCGCGCACCGGGTTTTCATATCGATCGCAGCCAGATAGGCCTGCAACGCCTCGTTGGTGGTCTTGAGCACCTGAATCGACGGATCCTCCCAGAACGTGCCGTGCAGCCGGGCGAGGTTGCGGACCAGGTCCTCCATCTCGGCGCGGCCGATCGGGGCGGTGGGTTCGCTGAACACCGCGCCGCGCGTCGCGGCGATATCCTCCATGAGCGCGATCGACCGCCAGGACGCCGCGTCCGACGCACCCCAATAGCCCAGTGGTGCCTGGATTTCCAATTTCGGCCGGAAATCCCGGAAGAACCTCGTCTCGCCGTCGATCATCTTGCCGCCGCCCAGCAGAATGCGCTGACTCAACGATGTCGTGGTCTTGGCGAACAATGCCTCCGGTAGCCCGGCCGCCCGGCCCGCCTCGTTGTATTCCACCCGGATGCCCACCCGGGTGGAGGTGCCGCTGCTGCCGCCGGTGGTTTCGAAGGAGAGCACTTCGGCACCGGGTGTCTCCCGGCAGAGCACCGCGGTCAACCATTCGGCGGTGAGCGCGGCGCCGGACGCGGGCACATCGTCGATCGTGCGGGCCCGGTGACCGGTGAGTTTCTCGCCGACGATATGTCCGCCCACGGCGGCGAGCCGGCCGAGCAACCAGAGTTTGTGATTCATTTCCGCCTCACTTTCCGGATGCGCGCGAGACCGCGCACACCGTGCCGAACCATCCGGTCCGGACTTTTCCATCGCACCGACGGCTCCCGATCTTGCGCCATATTCTCAGTGCTGGAATGACTTTCGGCCGATTACTCTACGGAGCGCGACCGCACCCGAACGTTCGGCCGGTCCGGCCGGGTACCGGTACGGGCGATATCAGAACGAGACTCCACGGGCGCCGGAAGTTTGCCGGGGCGGGAAATATAATCGGGAGACCGACCACTGTCGACGAAAGACGCCCATCATGGTGACGCTATCTGTTCGACATGTACCGGACGCGGTCTACCGCGCCCTGCGGATCCGCGCGGACAATCACGGGCACAGCACCGAAGCGGAGATCCTCGCGATCCTGGAGGAGGCGGTGACCAGTTCTCCACAACGGGCACGGTTGGGATCGGTATTGGCCGGGGACTGCTCCGACGAGGAACGAGAACCCCCCGCGGCGGGGGGCGACGGTGCGAGATCGGGCTGATCGACCGTGTGGGATTCCCGGCGGCACTGTTTCGATCCTGCCGGCCTGATCCGGCACGGCCGTGCGCCCGGCAGCGTTCGGTGCTACTCCGGATGCTGCCCGGCCAGCGCCCGCCCGATGATGCGCGCACCGTCCCCGAAGGCGCCGGGGTTCGGGCCGGAATAGTTCAACCGCAGATAGGCTCCCGGGGGTTCGCCGGGGAACCATTCGTCACCCGGGGCGGCGATCACACCCGCGGCCTCGCAGTCCCGGATCAAGCGGGCCACATCGGTTCGCTCGGGCAGCCGGGCCCAGAGATTCAGCCCGCCCCGGGGCACCAGCTCCGGTACTACGCCCGGCGCGTGCTCCCGCAGCGCGGTCAGCAGCAGATCGCGGCGATTCGCCAGCCGCGGCCCCAGCCCGCGCAGATGGGTACGCCATCCCGGGTGGGTGACGATATCCAGGGCGACCGCCTGCAACAGCCCGCTCACGTACATCGACTCGGCCTGCGCATCGGACAGGATCCGGTCGCGCGCCGGGCCGCGGGCGACAACGGCCGCGATCCGGACCGAGGGCGAAACGCTCTTGGTCAGTGACCGCAGATAGATCACATGCCCGCTGTCGTCGCGCGCGGCCAGCGGGACCGGCACGGATTCGATGCCGAAATCGTGCGCCCAGTCGTCCTCGACGAGGAACGCGCCGTGTTCTCGTACCACTTCGAGAACCCGGTCCGCCGCCGGCGGAGTCCACTGGGCACCGGTCGGATTGGCGAAATGGGGCTGGGCGTAGAAGGCGCGGGCACCGGTCTGTTCGAAGGCACGGGCCAGTTCCTCGGGCCGGGGTCCGTGCGGTCCACTGGGCACCGGTATCACCCGCACTCCGGCCCGTTCGGCGGCCATCAGCGCACCCCAATAGGTCGGCGACTCCACCAAGAGCGGCCGGCCGGGACCCACCAGCGACTGGAAGGTCGTGTTCAGCCCGCTCTGACTGCCCGCGAACACGATCACATCGCTCGGCATCGGTGGCATCACCGCGGCCGGGGCCACGGTCGCCAGTTCGGTCGCGAACCAGGCCTGTAGTTCCGGCAGGCCGGCCGTCGGCGGGCGATCGAGTACGGCGTCGCTGCGCGCGGCCCGGGTGAAGGCGGCCCGGACCAATCGGACGGGGAGCAGCTCCCGGTCCGGGTAGCCGGAGTGCAGGGCGATCGTGTCGTTGGGCACCGTGCGCAACGAGGTGAACAGCTGGGCCCGGCGACTGCGCGGGGTACCGAGAGCGGCGGTCTGCCAGCTGTAATCGGCGGAGCGGGCGGGGCGCACCACCCGGACGAAGGTTCCCACTCCCGGCCGGCTTTCCACCAACCCCTGGGCCACCAGGGTTCGCAGCGCCTTCTGCACCGTGACCGGACTCGCCGTGTACCGCGCCACCAAGGTGCGGGTGGAGGGCAGTTTCGCACCGGAGGGGGCGCTGGCGATCCAGTCACGGAGATCCGCCACGATTCGCGAACTGCTATCGTCGGACATGAAGGAACATAGTAGCGCTACTCATCGAGGTAGCCGACCGCTATCCCCCGCTCTCATCGGACCGGCTTGGGGACTGCTCGGGGTCGCCGCGTTCTCGCTCACCGTCCCGCTGACCCGGATCGCCGTGGCCGACGGTGGGATGTCACCGCTGTTCGTCGCCTGTGCGCGGGCCGTGGTCGCCACCGCCCTGGCCGCCACCGCCCTGGTGATCACCCGCCAGCGGTTGCCCCGCGGCGGGCAATGGATCCGGCTGGGCATCGTAGCGGCCGGAGTGGTCGCGGGTTTCCCGCTGCTCACCACCTTTGCGCTCACCACCACCTCGGCGGGCCACAGCGCGGTGGTGATCGCGCTGCTTCCGGCCGCCACGGCGGTCCTGGCGGTGCTGCGCGGAGACGAGCGGCCGCCGCGGGCGTTCTGGTTCACCGCGGCCGCGGGGGCAACGGCGGCGGTGGGCTTCGCTGTTTTCCGCGGCGATGGGTTCGCGGGTCCGAGCTGGGCGGACCTGCTGCTGTTCGGCGCGGTCGTCGCGGCCGCCTGCGGTTACGCCGAAGGCGGACTGCTGTCCCGCGAACTCGGGCCGTGGCAGACCATCTCCTGGGCACTGGTCCTGTCCGCGCCCGCGATGATCACGCTCAGCGGTGTGGCGATCGCCGTGCAGCCGCCGGCGGGGTCTCCGGCACAGTGGGCGTCATTCGCCTATCTCGGCGTGGTGAGTATGTTCCTCGGTTTCCTGGCCTGGTATCGCGGGCTCGCGCGCGGACCGATGGCACAGGTCAGCCAAATCCAGCTCGTCCAACCGGTGTTGACGCTCAGCTGGGCCGCGCTGCTCCTGCACGAATCCCTGACCTGGTCCACAGCGCTGGGAGCCCTCGCGGTCATCGCGTGCGCGGCACTCGCCGTCCGTACCCGCCTCGCGCAGACCACACCCGGCCTCGAGGCAGGAAGCGGACCGGACTCCGGCCCCGCCCGATACGACCCGGCGGAATCAGCGGGCCGGATGGAGAGCGCACCGGCGCGAGCCTGCCGGTGACCGTGGTGGTTCCGCTCACCACCGGGAATCTCACGTGCACCCCGTTCGTTACCACACCGGAGCCCGCAGACCGGGCTCGCGGACGAGGGAGCAGTACCCGCATCGCGACAAGACTGACTCGGAAGGAGTCGTCATGTCCTGGGTCGTCCTGCTGCTGTCAGGGGTACTGGAGGCCGTCTGGGCCGCCGCACTCTCCGCATCGCACGGTTTCCGCCGCTGGAAGCCCACCGCCCTGTTCGTCGGCGCTCTGGTCCTGAGTATGGCGGGCCTGGCCTGGGCGATGATCGATCTGCCGACAGGTACCGCGTATGCCGTATGGGTCGGCATCGGCGCCACACTGACCGCCGTATGGGCCGTCGTCACCGGCCGGGAGCGCGCGGGTACCGCCCGGATCCTGTTGCTCTCCCTGCTCATCGTCTCGGTCGTGGGACTGAAGGCGGTGAGCTGACCATGGCATGGATCATTCTGCTGGCCAGCGCCGTGTTCGAAGCGGTCTGGGCGACCGCGCTCGGACAATCGGCGGGGTTGACCGAACCGGTGGCGAGCGCCGTCTTCTTCGTGGCCCTGGCGGCGAGCATGCTCGGGCTGGGCCGGGCGGTCCGCGATATCCCGATCGGCAGCGCCTATGCCGTCTGGACCGGTGTCGGTACCGCGCTGACCGTGGCCTATGCCATGGTCACGGGTGGTGAGGCAGTCACCGCCGCGAAGATCATCTGCCTCACCGGGATCGTGGTCGCGGTCATCGGACTCGAACTGGTCCCGCACGGGGACACCGAAGAGTAGCCGGACTCTCCGCGCGGTGGCATTGTCACCGCGCGGACCGTCCGGCCCGTCGATTCTCGATCAGAATTCAACATTGCAAGCGAATTTGTTGCTTTGTATGCTGACCGCCATGGCCAGTCGGAGCACACCGTGACAGCCCCGGATTTCGTCCCGCCCCGGCCGCTGCGGGCCCTCGGTGCGGTCGTCGACGCCTACCGGAGCATCTTCGTCTCCGGACCCGCGGCCCCGCTGCTGTCCCGCCCGAATCCGGTGCGCCGCGACGGTTTCGGGCTGCGACTCGTGGTGGACAGCATCCGGGACGAAGCCGACGAGGTACTCGGATTCGACCTGCGCGCAGCCGGCGGCGGTCCGCTACCGATCTGGCGGCCGGGCGCCCACCTCGACCTCTTCCTGCCCTCCGGGCGGCACCGGCAGTACTCGCTGTGCGGTAACCCGCGGGAACGATTCCGCTATCGGATCGCGGTACGGCGTATCGCCGACGGTGCGGGCGGTTCGCTCGAACTACACCGCGATATCCGTCCCGGCGACGCGTTGCGCGCCCGGGGCCCGCGCAACGCGTTCACCTTCGTGGAGGCGCCGGCGTACCTGTTCGTCGCGGGCGGTATCGGTATCACGCCGATCCTTCCGATGGTCCGAGCCGCGGGCGGGCGCGGGCGGCTGGTCTACACCGGACGCTCCCGCGCGACCATGCCGTTCGTCGCGGACCTGCCCGGAGCCGATATCCGCCCCGACGACGAATACGGCCCACCGGATATTCCGGAACTGATCGCGACCGCCCCACCCGGGGCGGCAGTTTACGTCTGCGGTCCGCCGCCCATGCTCGCCGCGGCCCGGCGCAGCATATTCGAGCACAACCCCACCGGATCACTGCACACCGAGCAGTTCTCCGCACCCGCGGTGCTCGACGGGAAAGAGTTCGACCTGACCCTCGCGCGGACGGGCCGCACGCTCCGAGTAGGTGCGCGGGAGACCGCGCTCGCCGCTATCGGCCGAGCCGTACCCGATGCCGCCTACTCGTGCCGCCAGGGCTTCTGTGGCACCTGCCGGACAGCGGTGCTGGCCGGCGAAGTGGATCACCGGGACCGGGCGCTGGCCGATACCGAACGTGCCACCCATATGCTCCCTTGCGTTTCGCGCGCGGCGGGCGACACACTGGTCCTCGACCTCTGATCCGGAAGGATCCGCCATGTCCGCATCGGCCGAACACCGGCATATCGTCGTCGTGGGCGCGGATTTCGGCGGGATCGGTCGCGCGGTCCGGCTGCGCGAGACCGGTTTCGAGGATCTGGGCCACCGGCGGCCGCTGACTCAGCGATCGCGGCCGAACGGTCGGCTCGAGCAGCGGCCCCGATCGCGATCAGGGGTAGACCAGCTCCCGGTAGTTTTCGAGTATCCCCTGGATGGAGGAGGTCACGTGCAGGTCACCGTTGAGCGGTGCCCATTCGTAGGCGGCGTGCGCGCTGAGCGTGACCGGCCCGGTGGCCGCCACCTCGACGGCGAAGTGCAACCGCCGCACCGGTTTACCGGCCGGAGACAAATAATCGAAATCGCCGATGTGATGGCGGATATCGGTCACCGTCAGTCCGGTCTCCTCACGGACACCGCGGATGAGTGCGCCGGATACCGATTCTCCGGGCTCGACCGTCGCGCCGGGCAGTTTCAGGGTGGGACGAATCGGGCCGCTGCTGGGCAGTTCGAGTAAGAGGACTTCCCCACCCCGGTCGATTATCGCGCCCACTCGCAGTCCGACCCCGTCCCGCTCGCCGCGTGGCAGGGTCTCGTCGAACATGGATACCGTCATGTGCCGGTCTCACCAACCTTCGATCGGGCGGACCCGCCGCGATCACGCCGCAGGCGAGCGAATCGATATTACCGCGCCGTGACCATCCGATGACAGCGGTCGACCGAAGTTACACCCCCGGACGGGGTTATCCGGTAGCGCCACGCAGGGCCTGTGCCACCCCCACCACAAGGGCCATCACCCCATCCGGCCGAGATCGAACAGAGTTCGTCTCCAAAGGATTACAGCGCTTTCCACCACAGTGACCGCTGTGGTGACCGACGGCGCCCGACCGCGAACGCGAGTCCGCGTCGAACCCACCGCCGCGCGATACCCACTGTGACGGATACCTCGTTACGACGGATACCTCCGTGTAACAAACGCGGCGACCGCCGGGTGATCCCAGGAGGGAGTCGGGCATACGCGGTGGGCCCGAACCCGGCCGCCGGAACCCCCGCGACGGCGAACGGACTTCGCAGCGCGCTCGCGGAAGAACAGGCGGCGCGGCATGAGAACGTAATTCTCTAAAATTAGAGGATTCATTCCGAAAAATTGCGCGGCGCTCTACCCTGAGTGGGTGCTCGAACGTGATCGGTATCGGGTCGTCCAGTGGACGACCGGCAATGTCGGGAAGAGTTCGGTACGCGCCATCGTCGCGAACCCCGCTCTCGAACTCGTCGGCTGCTATGCGTGGGCGCCGGGCAAGGTGGGGCGCGATATCGGCGACCTGTGCGGGATCGAACCGCTGGGTATCGCGGCCACCGACGATATCGACGCGCTACTCGCGCTGAAACCGGACTGCGTCGTCTACAACCCCATGTGGATCGATGTGGACGAGCTCGTACGCATCCTGTCGGCCGGTGTCGATGTGGTCGCGTCGGCCTCGTTCATCACCGGCCACCGGCAAGGGCCCGGGCGCGACCGGATCGCCGAGGCCTGCCGCCGTGGCGGTTCGACGATCTTCGGCTCCGGTATCAGCCCCGGATTCATCGATCTGCTGGCCATCGTGTCGGCCGGTATCTGCGACCGCGTCGACAAGGTGACCGTCAGCGAGGCGGCCGACACCACCTTCTACGACTCCCCCGCGACCGAGCGCCCGGTGGGTTTCGGGCGGCCGATCGACGACCCCGCCCTGCCGGAAATGGCGGCCGAGGGCACCGCGGTGTTCGGCGAGGCCGTACGAATGATCGGTGACGCGCTGGGCGTCGAACTCGACGAGGTGCGCTGCGACGCCGAGTTCGCACAGACCACCGCAGATCTCGACCTGGGATCGTGGACCATTCCCGCCGGCTGTGTGGCAGGAGTGTTCGCCGGCTGGAAAGGCCTCGTCGCGGGCCGCACCCTGGTGGAACTGACCGTGCGCTGGCGTAAAGGGCAGACGCTGGAACCGGACTGGAAGATCGACCAGGACGGCTGGGTCCTACAGGTGGACGGGCGGCCCACCGTGAAGAACGTGGTGAGCTTTCTGCCGCCGCCGGACTTCCAGGCCGAGACCATCGCCGATTTCATGACCCTCGGGCACATCATGACCGCCATGCCGGTCATCAACGCGATTCCCGCCGTGGTCGCCGCGGCGCCCGGCATCGTCACCTACAACGATCTCCCGCTCATCCGGCCGCACGGGGTCGCCCTCGGCCCCGGCTAGCCGACCACACGGTGTGAATGGTCTCCCGAGCGCCGAACGATTTCGCGGTCGGGGACAGCGGGCGAGATCTGATTCTTCTGTGTAACAGCTCCTTTCAGCAGATCTCCACTGAGCGCCCGCCTCGCCGAACATTCGCGCCGGACCGCTTCCGCTGCGGGGCGATGGTCGATCATCCGCGCCGGACCGAGCCCGACCACACCGCGCTACGCGACCGCGCGATCCGGGCTGCCGCCGAGTTCGCCACGGGTGACACCGCCGCCCTGCGCCCGGTCGCACCCCCGAGGACCGCACGCACTCCGGCTTGACATTTTTATGATGACCGGTCTACTTTCTACCCATGGGCGCCAAGGGAGCCGAAACCAGGCAGCGGATGATCGAGGCGACACGATCGTCGATCGAACGTCGCGGCTACTTCGGTACCGGACTCAACCAGATCCTCACCGACAGCGAGACCCCGCGCGGTTCGCTCTATTTCCATTTCCCCGGCGGCAAGGACGAACTCGTCGCCGCGGCCGTCACCCAGTCCAGCGGACTGATCGACGCGGCGCTCGACGCGGCCGATTTCACCGATCCGGCCGGCGCCGCCGCCGGGCTGATCACCCTGCTCGCCGATCGGCTCGAGGCCTCCGGCTGGGAAAACGGTTGCCCCGTCGCCACCGTGGCACTCGAGGTCTCGGGTACCAACGATACGGTCCAGCGGGCCTGCGCACAGGTGTACACCCGATGGACCGAGGCACTGCGCATCATGCTGCGCGCCGCCGGGCATCACGACGCCGAAGATCTCGCGGTCGCACTGCTCGCCCTGGTCGAGGGCGCGCTCCTGCTCGCCCGTACCCACCGCAGCCGCGACCCACTCGATCGCGCGGCGCGCGTCGCTCGCACCCTGCTCTGACCCCGCACGCACCGCGCGGGGGTTTTCGCTCGCCCGAGAATATGTAGACCAGTCAAGTTAGGAAGCGGATATGAACACTCCCGACACCGTCGTCTTCGGCGCGGCCGGTTTCATCGGACGCGCACTCGTCGCCCGGCTGCTGGAGCAGGGCCACGCCGTCGCCGCCGCGGTCCGCCCCGGCTCCGCCGGCCGGCTCCTCTCCTGGCTGGACGACCGCGATCTCGACCGGAGCCGGCTGACCGTACTCGATTGCGATATCACCGATCCCGGCCTCGGCGCCCTGGGCGAAGCACAGCTGGACGAAGTGCGCGATATCTACAACTGCGCCGCGCGGTTCTCCTTCGGTCTCGACCTCGCGACCGCCCGGGCGGTGAACATCGACGGCGCTGTCCGGGTCCTGCGCTGGTCCGCGGACCGCCCCCGCCTGCGCAGGCTGGTCCACATCACCGGATACCGGGTCACCGTCCCCGAATCCGCCGAACACGATTACGCGGTCGGCGCCTACGGTGCCTCGAAATTCGAAGCGGACGCCGTCCTGCGGGAACAGGCGGCCGCCACCGCCGTCCCGCTGACCATCGCCAACCCGAGCAGCGTTCTCGGACCGGGTCAGTACATCGGCCTGGCCGAACTGGTCCGGGATCTCTGGAACGGCGCGCTGCCCGCCCTGCCCGGCGACGCCGAAACCCTGCTCCCGATCCTGGATCTCGACTACTTCATCGACTTCCTCACGCTGCTGCCGGAGCACCCGGATACCGCCGGGGAGTCCTACACCGTGCTCGACCCGGCGAGCCCGCCGCTGCCGGAAATGATCCGGCTACTGGCCGACCATATGCACGTCCGCGCCCCGCGTTTCACGATCCCGATATCCCTGGTGGCACGGCTGCCCCGCGCACTGACCGGGGTGGACCGGGAGCGGCTGGCCTTCATCGCCGGAGATCGCTACGACACCTCCGCCGCCGACGCGCTGGCCGAACGCGCGAAGCTCACCGCACCCCCGGCCGGGACCGTGCTGCGTGCCTGGGCGGATCACCTGGTGAGCAGTCGATTCGGTGCGGTGCAGGCCGATGAGACCGCGGGCTTCGATCGCGGCCTCTGGGTCTCCGGCGAACGGCAGACCCCCGAATTCGTGCTGCTGCACGGTCTTCCCACCGACAGCGAGGCCTGGCGGGAGGTCCGTGATCTCCTCGGCGCGCCGACCCTCGCCGCCGACCTGCCTGGCCTGGGCCGCTCCGCACCCGATTCCGGCGACCCGGACCGGTGGCTCGACGCCCTCATGGCTCCCGTCACCGACCGCCCGGTCCTGGTCGGCCATTCCCTCGGCTGTGTACCGGTTCTCCGCTACGCGACGGCCCATCCCGATCGGGTCGCGGGCGTCGTCCTGGTGGCGCCGGCCTTCCTGCAACCCGGCGGGTCCCGGCTCCTGCGCACGCCGGTCGCCGCCGCGCTCCTGCGCCGGTTGACCGCCGCACGGCTGGCCGCCGCGCTACGGATCCCGACCGGTCCCGCGATCGAGAGCGCGAGCGCGAACCTGCGCCGCCCGGGAGTGGCGCGGCGTACGGTAGCGGCCCTGCGCGCCGCGAGCGGGCCGCGCGCCCACGCGGCGGCGCGCCGCCTCCTCGCCGAACTCACCGTGCCGGTCCATATCATCGCCGGGTCCGGAGATCCGCTCACCACTGCGGTCGCCGCACCGGTCACCGAGATCGAGGACGCCGGTCACTACCCGCATCTCACCCATCCCGGTCAGGTCGCCCGGATACTCGACTCGGTCCGGAAAGACCTCGCGGACAGCACCTCCGGAGCGCGGGCCGCCGTTCCCGGCCGGTGATCCCGCCCGTCCGGCCGGGCTGCGCCTCCAGAGCCCGGACGGGTGCCACGCCCGCACGACGGGACCGCCGTCCACAGCTGCCGGGCCCGCGTCCGCCGAGAGGATCACGGTCCGCACGGCCCTTCGGCCCGGTGCGGGCCGCCGCTCACGGCCGGACCGGCGGCAAGGCGGGCGCCACCGTCCGGGGGTCGACACCGGCGAACGCCAGCGCGATGAACAGACCGGCAGCCTCCTCCAATTGCCGCGCCCGCGCCAGTGTCCCCACGACCACCGGTACCGCACCGGCGTCACGTACCAGCGTTTCGGCCACCTGCAACGCGGCCGGTTCGTCACCGCACAGCAGGACGGTCGTCGCCGCATCGGCACTGCCCCACTGTGTGGAAGGCACGAGATGAAATCCCTTCACCACCCGGCCGCCCGGCGCGGCTCCGGCGATCCGGTCGGCGTTGGAGAGCCCCGGCGGGTTCAGCACCACGCCCACCCCGTGTCCGACCGGGTTGGTCGGGTCGATGATCGGTATGCCGGCCAGACTCCCGCCCGCACCACCGGCCGCCTCGACGACCGCACCGACCGCGTCCCAGGGCACCGCGAGCAGGACCGCGTTTGCGTCGCGGACCGCTTCGCGCGCGGTTTCCGAGCGCGTCGGCCCGCCGAGCCGGCGCGCCAGAGCCGCTGCCTTTTCCGGCGTCCGTCCGGCGAGGGTGACCTGATGCCCCGCCCGCACCCAGCAGGCGCCGAGCGCTTCGGCCAGATGGCCCGTTCCCAGAATTGCGATCCGCATCGCCGGCCCCTCCACATTCGCGCTGTCCGTGCGAGGGCTACCGTAGGAAGCGCGATACGCACCGATCGGTGCGTATCGGCCGAAGACGCTGGTGGACGATGACCGTAGACGACTACCGCAGCAGCGAATCGATCGCCGATTGCCGGCTGCGCGGGGCACTGGACCTGTTCGCTCACACCTGGGACCCGGTGATCCTCGCCGCGCTGGCCGAGGGTCCCCGGCGACGTGTGGCACTTCGTACCGAGATCGGCGGGATCCGCGACAAAACACTCACCGAGGCACTGCGGCGGCTCCTCGGCCGCGGCCTGGTGGCCCGGCGTCCGGACCCGGCCGCACCACCCGGGGTGGAGTATCGCCTGACCGAGCTCGGGCTCGGCCTGGTGGATGGGCCGCTGCGCGCACTGGCCGCCTGGGTGCGCGAGCACGGTGACGAAATACACATACCCGAGGGCGCTGATCCGCCACTGCGCCCCCGGGGGCGCTGATCCACTGTCGCGCCGTTCCGGCCGGACCGGACGGGGCCGGAACAGATACCGTCGGCGGGTGCGCGATCCGGTCAGTTGTGGCCGGTTCCGTAGGCGGCGAGAAACGTCCGCACGGCGGCGGTGGCGATGGCGCGGAGTTCGGCGGGCGGAACCTTCCGGGTGCCGTGCCCGGATCGGTTCTCCAGCGGGCCGGTGAGCAGCGCGAGGAACTGTTCGGCCGCCGTCGCCGGATCGGTCGTGTGCAACTGCCCGGACAGTGCGAGCATCCCCAGTCGATCGGTGAGCGCGTCCAGGGTGCCGGAAGCCGTACGCTCCCGGACCTGGGTGACGAGCTCGGGCAGCCGGTTGGCCTGCGCGGCGGCGAGCCGGCGCAGCGCGTGCGAGGTGTCGCCGGCGCAGATACGCAGTAGTCGCCGGGCCGTATCCTCCAGCGCCGCCGCCAGATCGGGACCGGGATTGCGCAGGCGTTCCACCGCGGCGAGACATTCGGCGCCGACGCGGTCGGCCGCGAGCAGCAACGCTTCCCGCAGCAGACTCTCTTTATCGGTCATATGGTTGTACACGGTGGGTTTGGCGACCCCGGCCTCGGCGGCTATCTCCCGGACGCAGGCCTGTTCGTAGCCGAGCCGGGCGAATACCGTGAACGCCGCGTCCAGGATCGCCCGCCGCTTATCGATCCGACCGGTGACCGGACCGTCCTCCACTCGCGCACGCATCGTTCCATGCTAACTCCGGCCTTCCGAAATTGAACCTGGTGGTTCAAAAATTCTTACCATTGACAATACCCATCGGACCGATAATCTGAACCCACTGGTTCAATACTGGAGGTCTCCGAATGATAGTCAACATCTTGCGGTTCAGCTTCAAAGACGGTGTCACACAAGAGGTACAGGCCGATGTCCTGGAGCGCATGCGCCGGACCGCGAGCGTGGATTCGGTCGAGTTCGGCGTCGTCGGGCGCGATATCGGTGATCCGCGCGACGGGTTCACCCACGCCTTCACCGCCGCCGTCGCCGACCTGGCCGCGCTCGAACGCTATCTGCACGACCCGGTGCACCTGGCCGGGGATCCGCATATCCTGCCGTACTTCGCGCGACTGTCCGCGGTCCGCCTCTCCGACGATCCCGACCCCGAACTGACCGCGAAGATCGAAGATCTGCACCTCCAGAAGGTGCGCACCTACCCGGATTGGGGCCGGATGCTCGCCGAGGTCGTCGACGGGACCATCGCCACCGAGCTCCCCGCGTAACCGATGATCTGATCGATCGCGGTTCTACCGACAGAAGCCGGGATTCGCGCAGTCCGGCCCGGCCGCACCGGCCCGAGCCGGTCAGCGCACCGTCGCGGAATCCTCCTCGCTCTGCCCCACATAGGCCGCCCACAGCGCCCGGTAGGCCCCGTCGTCGCGCGTGAGCAGTTCCGTGTGCGTACCGGCCTCCAGCAGGCGTCCGTCACCCAGCACCACGATCAGATCGGAGTCCGCGGCGGTGGCCAGCCGATGCGCCACCACGATGGTCGTCCGGCCCGCGGTCAGCACGTCGATGGCGGCCTTGACCTTCGCCTCGGTACCCAGATCCAGCGAGGCCGTGGCCTCGTCCAGGATCAGGATGTCCGGTTCCACGAGCTGAGCCCGGGCCAGGGCCAGCAGCTGGCGCTGCCCCGCCGACAGTCCGCGCCCGTGCTCCCCGATGGGTTGCAGATACCCGTGATCCAGTGCGGCGATCATCTCGTGCGCACCGACTGCCCGGGCCGCCCATTCGACCTCCGCCGGGGTCGCGTCGGGCCGGCCGTAAGCGATGGCGTCGCGCACCGTATCGCCGAAAAGGAACGGTTCCTGCGGTACCACACCGAGGCGTTTGCGGTAGTCGCGCAACGCGTACCGGCGGATATCGACACCGTCGACCAGTACCTGGCCGGCCGTCGGATCGTAGAACCGGGCCAGCAACTTCACCAGCGTCGATTTACCGGCGCCCGTTTCCCCGACCAGAGCCACCCGCTGCCCCGGCGCGATACGCAACCGCACCTCCCGCAACGCCGGTACGGCCCCGGCGGATCGCGCGCCGGGGGTGCGCGGGGCGTAGGCGAAATCCACCGCGTTCATCTCGATCTCACCGCGCAACGACCGCACCGGCCGCGCGTCCGGATCCTCCGGAGTGTCGACCGGGGTACGCAGGAGTTCGCTCAACCGGTCCACACCGACCACAGCCTGCTGGTAACCGTCGAACACCTGCGACAACTGCTGGATGGGGGAGAACAGCAGATCGATGTAGAGCAGGAAGGCGATCAGCGTGCCCGCGGTCACCGCCTCCTCCCGCACCTGGTGCACACCGACCGCCAGTACCGCCGCCGTCGCGACTACCGACATGAGCTCGATGAACGGGAAGAAGACCGCCATCAGCGTCTGGCTGCGCAACCGCGCGTCGCGGTAGCTCCAGGACCGGCGCTCGAATTCGGCCTGGTTCACCGCTTCCCGCCGATAGCTCTGGGTGACCTTGATGTTGTCGACGTTCTCCTGCAGATAGGCGTTCACCACACTGACCCGGTCGCGAGCCAGGTTGTAGGCGGGTACCGACGCGCGCCGGAACAGCACGGTCGTCACCCCCAGCACCGGCAGCGTCGCCAGCACCACCACCGCCAGTCCCGCGTCCACCACCAGCAGCGCGACGACCACACCCACGATGGTGATCGTGCTGGTCAGGGCGGTGGCCAGCCCGGTCTGCAGAAAACTGGACAACCCGTCGACATCGCTGGTCATCCTGGTCATGATGCGACCGCCGAGTTCGCGTTCGTAGTACTGCAATCCGAGCCGCTGCAACTGGGCGAAGGTTTTGACCCGCAGGCCGAACAGCAAGCGTTCCCCGGCACGTCCGGTGACCCGCACCTGGGCCACCGCGATCACCCAGTCGACCGCGACCACCAGCAGGGTCAGTCCGGCGGCGACGAGCAGCACATCACGCGCACCCACGAGCACCCCGTGGTCGATACCGTGCCGCACCAGAAACGGGATCAGGACCTGCGCGAGCGCGTCGACCCCCACCAGCGCCAGCCCGGCCAGCAGCGGCCAGGCGAAGGGCCGCAGCAGTCGCGGCAGGGTGAAATGCGGATCGGCGGAGTGCGAGAAGGATTCGGGGACATCCGGTTCGTCGGTCACCACCGGCAGCCGGTCGATGAGTTTCGCGACATCCCCGCTGGGCGGTGCGGCGGCCATCATTCCGCCCATGGCCGCGCCCCGGCCGACCCCGGTCGGGGCCCCGGCCGCCCGCTGGGCGAATGCCTTCGCGACCTGTTCGAGCGTGCGCGCGTCGTCGGTATCGATATCGGGTTCCACCCACAGCACCGGGGTCGGCACCGGCGGCGCGTCCTGTTTCCCGGTGGTATCGATCTCACCCGGATCGGGCGGCGTGAACAGCGCCCGGAACAACTGCCCACGATCCCGCAGTTCGGCCAGCGCGCCCGATTCGGCGACCCGACCCCCGTCGAGCACCGCGACCCGGTCGGCCAATGCCAGCGTGGACAACCGATGCGCCACAACGAGGGTGGTGCGCCGGCGCACCTCGGCCGCGATCCGGGTGAAGATCAATTCCTCGACCCGGGCATCGATCGCGGAGGTGGCGTCGTCGAGCACCAGAATCGGTGCCTCGGTGAGCAGCGCACGGGCCAGCGCGATACGTTGCCGCTGGCCACCGGACAGACGTTGACCGCGTTCACCGATCCGGGTGTCCAGCCCGTCGGGGGTCGCGGCGACGAATTCATCGGCGGCAGCGAGGTGCAGGGCGTACCAGATCTGCTCGTCCTCGGCATCGGGCCGGCCGTAGGCGACATTCGCGCGGATGGTGTCGGCCATGAGGTGGGTGTCCTCGAACACCATCGCCACCCGCGCCCGCGCGTCGGGCAGTTCACGGATATCGACGCCGTCGAACCGCACACTCCCGGCGTCCGGATCGAAGAGATGCGGCACCAGTTGCGCGAGCACGGATTTACCACTGCCCGCACCGCCGGCCACAGCGACCGTCTCCCCTGGTTCGACCATCAGATCGAGCCCGGCGAGAACCTGGTTGGCGCCGAAGGAGAAACGCACCCCCCTGAACTCGATCCGCGGCGGCGCGGCGGACGCGCCCACGGCGGGAACCGCGGCGGCGGGCTCGGCCGGTGCCGGCGTATCGATCACTTCGCGGACCCGGTCCAGCGAGGCCCGGCCCTGCTGGCTGACGGTGAGCAGCATGGAGAACTGCCGGATGGGGCTCACGAACGAACCGAGATAGGTCATGAACGCCAAGAAGGTACCGAGCGTGATCGAATGCCGCAGCGCCAGCAGACCGCCGACGATCAGCACTGCCGCCTGCCCCACCGCCGGCACCGCCTGCATGGCCGGGGTGAACCGGCTGGTGATCCGCGCGACCCGCAACCGGGAGCGGTAGAGCGCGGTGGCCCGATCACGCAGCCCGTCGAGTTCGTGCCGTTCCTGCCCGAACCCCTTCACCACCCGCACACCCGCGACGGCGGCCTCCACCTGCATGGCCACTTCCGCGGCCCGGGCCTGCGCATCCCAATTGGCCGGGAACAGTTCCCGCTGACTACGCCGCGCGATCAGCCACAGTGCGGGCAGTACCAGCAGCGCGATCACCGTCAGCGGGGGCGACATCACCGCCATCAGCAGCAGTGCGCCCACCAGCAGCACCAGATTGCCCGACACCATCGGGATCAGCTGCAGGAACATCTGGATGAGCGTGACATCGGTGATCGCGCGGCTCACGACCTGACCGGTCTGCAGACCCTCCCGGTCCCGCCCGTCCAGCCGCAACAGCGAGCCGAACAGATCACGCCGCAGATCGTGCTGCACACCCAGCGATAATTTCGACGAACTCACCCGGCGGGTGAACGACGCGCCGAACCGCACCACGCCCAGCACCAGCAGCAACAACGCCCACGGTGCGACCGAATCGGCGGTCACGGTGAGCGTATCCACGACATGGCGCACCACCAGCGGCAGTACCGCGGTGAGCGCGGCCGCGGCCGCCGCCCCGGCGTAGGCACCGATCACCAGGCGACGGTGCACCAGACATCGGCGTGCCAGATACCGCAGCCAGCCGATACCGTCCGCATCACCGCCCCCGGCCGCGGGGGTGGGATCCCCCGCGGCCGGACCGATGCTCTCCCGTCGGGTATCGGTGCCGCTCACTGAGCCACCGCGAGCGGGGTTTCGGCGGCGAACCGGTTCTCCGGTCGCGCCAGACCGTAGTGGCCGCGCAGCGTGGTCTCGGTGTACTCGGTGCGGAACAGTCCGCGCTCCTGCAGGATCGGCACCACGCGGTCCACGAACCGGTCCAGTCCCGAAGGCAGTACCGCGGGCATCACATTGAACCCGTCGGCCGCCCCGGCCCGGAACCATTCCTCGATGGTGTCGGCCACCTGTTCTGCGGTCCCGGCGAAAGTGCGGTGACCGCGACCGCCGCCGAGCCGCGCGATCAGCTGCCGCACGGTGAGCCGTTCGGTACGGGCCAGGTTCACGATGAGCGTGTAGCGGCTCTTCGCACCCTGGATATCGTCCTCGCTCGGCAGTTCCTCGGGGAGTTCGCGATCCAGTTCCAGCGCCTCGACCGGCAGGCCGAACCGGTCCGCCAGCTGCTTGCGCGCGTACTCCGGGGAGATCAACCGTTCCAGCTCGGCGTCCAGTTCCCGGGCCTCGACCTCGGTATCACCGATCACGGGCACGATCCCGGGCAGGATCTTGAGAGTATCCGGGTCGCGGCCGAGCAGCCGGGCGCGTTCCTTCAGATCCCGGTAGAAACTCGTTCCATCGGCGAGCGTCTGCTGTGCCGTGAACACCGCTTCGGCGTAGCGGGCGGCGAAATTCTTCCCGTTCTCCGAGGATCCCGCCTGCACCAGAACAGGATACGCCTGCGGCGATCTGGGCAGATTCAACGGACCGTCCACCGAGAAGAACTCGCCGCGATGGCCGATCTTGCGGACCTTGTTCGCGTCCGCGTGCACACCGAGCGCCTTGTCGGCGACGATCGCGTCGTCCTCCCAGCTGTCCCACAGTTTGGTGGCCACCTCGACGAACTCGGCAGCCTTCTCGTACCGGAGCCGGTGATCCGGGGTGTCGTCGAGGCCGAAGTTCCGGGCCGCGTCGGCACCGGCGGTCGTCACGATGTTCCAGCCCACGCGCCCCTTGCTCACGAAATCCACCGAGGCGAACCGCCGCGCCAGGTTGTACGGGTCGTTGTAGCTGGTCGACGCGGTCGCGATGAGCCCGATCCGGTCGGTCTGCACGGCCACCGCCGTCAGGATCACCGTAGGTTCGAGCTTTCCGCCCGGCCGGCGTCCCGGATCCCCCATCAGAACCGGGCTGTCGGCGAAGAAGATCGAATCGAATTTCCCGCGTTCGGCGGTCTGCGCCAGCCGGACGTAGTGGTCGATATCGATATGCGCGTGCGGATCGCTCTCGGGCAGCCGCCAGGCGGCTTCGTGATGGCCCACCGACATGAGGAAGGCGTTGAGGTGCAGTGTCTTCCCGTCTCCGGGGCGCGGAGTCTGGGCTGAGGTCATGATCGGTTTCCTTTCACGCGGCGACCGGGTCGATACCCAGCGCGGAGAGCAGGGTGCGCCGGATGCGCTGGAATTCGGGCAGGCTCGGATCGCGCTGTTCGGGCAGTTCCACGGTCACATCCACCGCGATCACACCCTCCTCCAGCACCAGCACGCGGTCGGCGAGGGCGATGGCCTCGTCCACATCGTGGGTCACCAGCAACACCGTCGGGTCGCGGCGGCGGATCAGCGCCCGCAGCAGTTCGTGCATCTTGATCCGGGTGAGCGCGTCCAGCGCGCCGAACGGTTCGTCGGCCAGCAGTAGATCGGGTTCGTCGACCAGCGCGCGGGCCAGCGAGACCCGCTGCTGCTCACCACCGGACAGTTCCGCGGGCCAGGCCCGCTCCCGCCCGCTCAACCCCACTTCGGCCAGTACCCGCACCCCGTCGCCGCGCCGGCCGCGCGGCTGCCCGAACAGCACATTGGTCAGCACTCGCTGCCAAGGCAGCAGCCGCGAATCCTGGAATACGACCGAAGTCTTGTCCGGTACCCGCAGCGATCCCGACCCAGCCACGTCGTAGTCCAGGCCGGCCAGCGCCCGCAGCAGCGTGCTCTTACCCGATCCGCTGCGGCCGAGCAGTGCCACGAACTGCCCCTGCGGGATCCGCAGGTTCAGCCCGTCCAGGACGGTGCGGTCGCCGAAACTCCGGGTCAGCTCCCTTACCTGTACATCTAGCTCGCGATCGTCCGTCGCCACGACAGCACCTTTCGTTCCACCAGCCGGATGACCGCGTCCGAGAACAGACCGAAAGCGCCGTAGACGACGAGACCGACGAGGATCACATCGGCCTGACCGTAGTTCTGCGCATTGGTCATCATCTTGCCGAGACCGTCGATCGCGTTCACCGATTCGACGACGATCAGGATCAGCCAGGCACCGGTGACCGAGAGACGCAGTCCGAGGAAGAAACCCGGCAGCGATCCCGGGATGACGACCTGCCGGATGAAGGTCGCGCGGGAGACGCCCTGCACCTCCGCCAATTCCACCAGCCGTTTGTCGATGGTGGTCAGCGAGGCGTGGACCTGGATGTACATGTGCACGATCACCCCGAGAGTGATAAGCACGATCTTGAAGGTCTCCCCGATGCCCAGCCACAGGATCAACAGTGGAATGAGTCCCAGAGTGGGCACCGCGCGTTTGATCTGCACGGGGCCGTCCACGATGGATTCACCGAGCCGGGACAGACCGGAGACGAGTGCCAGCACGGTCCCGATCACCACGCCGATTCCGAGACCGAGCGCGGCCCGTTCCAGGGAGGCGGCGATATTGCTCAGCAGTACGCCGTCGGCGACGAGTTCCCAGCCGGTCCGCAGCACCGTCCACGGCGCGGCGAGTTTCCGTTCGTCGATGACTCCGGCGTAGACACCGGCCGTCCAGAGACCGAGCACCAGAACCACCCCGAACAGGCGGGCGAACGGTACCGATTTACGCAGGCCCAGCCTGCGTAGTGGCCGCCGGGCGACGAACCCGTCCGTGCGCACCGGTACAGCGACCGTGGTGCGGTCGAGCGCGATGGTCATTGCGACTCCTCGGTCCGGTACGGCGGCGCCACCGCGGCAGCGGCTATCCCCTCGAATCGCCGGTCGAACAATTCACCGGCATCGAAAGAATCACCGAAGAAACCCGATCCGGTTACCAGGTCGATTGTTTCCTGTTCCCATTCGATCGCGGCATCCCAATTGGTGGGAAAATAAGGCTTCTGAGTCGTCTTCAAAATACGACGACCATCCGCATCGGAAACTTCTTGGTCCTCGACGTAGTAGGACTTTATCCATTCTTCGGGATGTTCCCACGCCCATACTTCGCCACGCGCCCAGAATTCTACGAATTTCTTCGCGGCGGCGAGTTTCGCCGAATCCCGCAGGACCGCGGTGGGCGCCCACAGGACCGATAACGCATCCACGGCGTCGGTGGCGACCGCGGTGGCCCCCTGCGCGCGGTACTGGTCGAGGTATTTGGTGAGCGAGGGTTCGCCCAGCGGCGCGACATCGATCTGGCGGCCCTGCAGCGCGGTCAGGAACTGGGGGCTGTTCAGTTCCACGAGCTGCACTTCGTCCAGGGCGATCCCGGCGGCCTGCAGCGTCCGCAGCACCACCACGCCCTGGGCCTGGCCTGGGGAGAAGGCGATCTTCTTACCTCGCAGACCAGCGATATCGGTGATACCGGAACCGGGCGCCGTGGCGAGATGATAGTTCGGCAGCGAACGCTGCTTGACCCCGATGATCTTCGCGTCCAGACCGGTCGCATGCGCGTGGATCGGCGGAATTCCGGCATTGGACGCGATATCGACCGCGCCGCCACGGAAGGCCTGGATCACATCCGGACCGGCTTGGACCGCCGGCCAGTCGCTCACCGTGAACGGCAGGTCCGCCAGTTCGCCGGAGGTCTGCAGCGCCACCCGGGCGGTGCGAACCGAAATCGAGAGCGTGGTGCCCGGCGGCACCGAATCCGGTAATGCGGCGGTGAGCGCCACATCGCCGCCGCTGTCGGTGGCGCAGCCGGCCAGCAGACCGGCGGCGGCCAGCAGGACAGCTATTCTTCGCAGATTTTTGTGCACGTTGTTTTCCTGGGTCTGATTCCGGATCGGTTTACGCGGTTTTCCGTCACCGGGCGACAACGTGCGCATGATTTCACGGTCACAGCGAGATACATTTCCCTCATGAAATAACTGTGCCGAACCTCCGCGAAAGCGTCAATATTCGTCCGTATTAAAATTAGTACGAGTCAAACAGCGATCGCCGCC
Source organism: Nocardia jinanensis (assembly GCF_014645735.1). GTDB lineage: Bacteria > Actinomycetota > Actinomycetes > Mycobacteriales > Mycobacteriaceae > Nocardia > Nocardia jinanensis. The sequence goes on from NZ_BMMH01000017.1 coordinate 73,613, forward strand.
AGCGGCCGGTCGAAGAGCCGATGCAGCGCCACCGCGGCCGCCGCTGTCTCCAGCACCCGGCCCTGGAACGTGGAGCCGGCGATCAGCCGATCGGGCTCGATACCGGCGGCCGCCTGGTCTCCGACGGTGTCCAGGTAAGCCTGGCGGACCCCGGGCACCCGGGTGTAGGCGCGGTCGCTGATCACGACCGCGGCGGGGTCGAGCAGGTCGATGAGCGCGGCGAGCACCCCACCGAGCGTGACGGCACGCGCGCGGAACAACTCCTGGACCGCGGGATCCGCCGCCCGGTCCAGTAAGTCGGGGAAATCGCCGAAATCACCGAGCGACCGGTCACGGGCGGCGCGCAACAGGGCATGGTCGGCCAATCCCTCGAGTTCCGCGGGCGCGATCGGTCCGGTGCGGGTCCCGCCCAGCCAGCGCGCCAGCGATCCGGCCGCCGAGCGCGGTCCGTAGTGCACCCGCCCGTGGATCGCGAACGCCACATCGATCACATTGCCGACGAACAGCATGATCGAACTCGGCACCGCCCGGATGGTGCCGTAGAGCTGTTCGGCGTACATCAGCGCCCGGGTGTGGTTGTCCAGCGCGGTCGGCAGCCCCGTCGCCGCGGCCAGCCGGTCGCGTACCGGTACATCCCGCCAGCCGAGGAACGAGTGGTGCACGACGGTACCGGTTTCGGTATCGACCCAGCCGCCGGTCGCCACTCCGAGGCCGACGATCCGTTCGGTGCATTCGTCGCGTACCCGGCACACCTGCGCCGCCGCGAGATCGAGAATGCCCTCGGGCCCGGTACCCGGATGCGGGAAACGGCTGCTGCGCAGGACCGTTCCCGCGATATCCACCACCGCCACGGTGACATGCTCGGCCGCGATATGCACACCCATTACGACATTTCCGGCCGCGTTCAGTGCCAGCGGACTGTACGGTCGCCCGAGACCGGCGGAGGCGGTGGTCTCCGGGAGTTCCACCAGGAGGCCGGCCGCCAGCAACGCGCGGGACTGCCAGGTGAGCGTCGCGGGGGAGATCGAGGCATGCCGGGCGATCGCGCTGCGTGGCGCCGGCCCCAGTTCCAGTACCGCTCGGAGCACCGAACCCGCGCTGCCGTCCGCCATCGCCGCCACCTCTTCATCAACGCGTCGGCACGAACGCTAGCCACCGGTCACAGCGGCACGCAGGGTTGAGCGCACCATGATCCGAAGCGCGCCACTTACGCCTCACCCGGATCGGGTGACGACAGACCTCCGTGCTCGGGCCTACCGTTCGCGCATGGTCAGACCGCACGCCGACCCGCCTCACCCCGGCGCCGATTCCGCGACCCGATCCGTGCTCATGGACCACGGTGCCCGGCAGCGGAGTCTGACGCCGTTCGCGGCGCTCGCCGCCTTCGATCCGGCTCCTGACCGTGACCCCCTCGCTCTCCTAGAATCCCAGGTCCCCACCCGCGTCCCCGAGCTGGTGCCGGTGCGATACGGGCGCATGGCGGTCTCGCAGTTCTCGTTCTTCCGGGGTGCGGCGCTGGTGATGGCCGACGATCTGGCGCGGTCGCCGAATACCGGCCTGCACACTCAGCTGTGCGGGGACGCCCATCTGAGCAACTTCGGGCTGTACGCGACCCCGGAACGCAAACTCGCCTTCGATGTCAACGATTTCGACGAAACGTATCCGGGACCCTTCGAATGGGATGTGAAGAGACTCGTCGCCAGTCTCGCGATCGCCGCGCGCGACAACGGCTTCAAGAAGAAACTACGGCGGCGTATCACCCGCGCCTGCGTGGCCGAGTACCGCGAGACCATGACCTATCAGGCCGGGCGCGGCGAGCTCGCGGTCTGGTACTCCCATATCGATGCCGCCACGGATATGGCCGAACTGCGCGAGGTGCTGGATTCCTCGATGCGCAAACGCGTGCAGAAGACGATCGACAAAGCCTGGGGGCGCGATAGTTTCCAAGCGCTGTCCAAACTGACCACCCCCGCCGACGGGACACCGCGCATCGTCAGCATGCCGCCACTGATCGTCCCGGTCGAGGAGCTCTACGCCGACGCGGACGCCGAGAGGGTGCACCGGGGCCTGATGCGACGGCTGGACGACTATCGCGGCACCCTGCAACCCGACCGCCGGTTCCTGCTCGACCGGTTCGACTATGTGCACGCGGCCCGCAAAGTGGTCGGCGTGGGCAGTGTGGGCACCCGCACCTGGATCATCCTGCTGCACGGGCCGGGCAACGAACCGCTCTTCCTGCAGGCCAAGGAGGCGCAGCCCTCGGTACTCGCGCGCTATCTCGACGGACCCGAGTACACCGACCAGGGCGAACGCGTGGTGACCGGGCAGCGGCTGATGCAGGCGGCCAGCGATATCTTCCTGGGCTGGCAGCAGCGCCCCGGTCCCGACCCCGACGGCGTGACCCGCGATTTCTATATCCGTCAGCTCCGTGACGGTAAGGGGTCGGCCGTGATCGAGACCATGTCGCCGGATCTGATGGCGCTCTACGGCAGGTTGTGCGCGCGGGTGCTCGGCCAGGCCCACGCGCGCGGCGGTGACCGTTTCGCCATCGCCGGATACCTGGGCTCCGACGACGAATTCGACGACGCGATCGCACAGTTCGCCGAGGATTACGCGGATCGGAACGCCCTCGACCACGCGGAACTGCGCCGGGCGATCGACGACGGAAAGATCACCGCCTCGCTCGGCACCGAGTAACCACGCTGGATTCGGCTCAGTTCACGACGGCGAAAGCGAAACCGTCCCATCCCTTCGCGCCGACCGTCTGGACAACGGTGGCGTCCAGGCGCGGTTCGCCGGCCAGCAACTGTAGGAGTTCCCGGCTCGCCCGCACCGCGGGGTCGTTGTTGTCCGCGTCGGCCAGCCCGCCCCCGCGCACCACGTTGTCGACCACGACTACGGCACCCGGCCGGGTCAACCGCAACGCCCACTGCACGTAGTTGGAGTTGTTCACCTTGTCCGCGTCGATGAACACCAGGTCGTAGGGGTCCGGCTGTTCGCCGGCGAGCACCGGCAGACTGTCCAGCGCCGCACCGACCCGGATATCCACCCGGTCACCGACTTCGGCGCGATCCAGATTCGTCCGGGCCACCTCGGCGTGCCGCGGCTCGAATTCGAGGGTCGTCACCCGGCCTCCGGCACCGACACCGCGTGCCAGCCACAGGGTGCTGAAACCGCCCAGGGTGCCGATTTCCAGCACCCGCCGCGCCCGGATGGATCTGGCCAGCAGGTAGAGGAATTTGCCCTGTGCCTCGGAAACATCGATGGCGGGCAACCCCGCGTCGGCATTGGCCCGCAGGGTCGCGGTCGTCTCGTCGTCGCGGGCCAGCTGATCCACCACGTACCGGTCCACAGCAGCCCAATCCGGTGTGCTCATATCCGCAGTCTGCCACCATCCGGTCCGGACCGGTGGACCCAGAGACCGCACCCGCGCTACCGCACCCCGATCGGTTTGCCGAAGAACGAGGCAACCGCCGGGATCGCCTCGTCCCGGCTGTTGTTCGACCGGTAGGAGACCTGCCAGGCGTCGACCGACAGCGGGATCAGCCCGAATTCGCGACGTTCACCCACCGGACCGCGATGATCTCGCCGGGTCGCCGCGCGGCGACCGCTTCGGCCGGCGGCAGATAGAAGCCGGGATCCAGTTCCGGGGGCAGCGGCAGCACCCGGGCGGGTTCGATCGGCGGAGTCGCCGGGTCGGCGATCGCGGGACCGGAACAGCATCCGCCGCTCGGCCCGGCGTTCGGCGACGGACCGGCGGGCGTAGCGATGTCTGGTACGCGCGCTACTCGACCGTGCCACCCCCGGCGATACCGAACAGCAAGGCTTCGATACCCGCCCGGAATATCGCGTCGGCATCCACGGCGGCCCCGGCGGCGGCGTCGGCGCGAGCGAAGAGTTCGGACAGATGGGGATAGTCACCGTGACGCAGCAGCACCGCGATCTGGTCGGCACCGCCGGCCGCCGGAACCACCTGCCCCGCGGCCTCCTGCCCGGAGAAGACCGTCACCCAGCCCGAGAGCATCGCGATACCGGTCATCGTGGCGGCCGGTTCGAGCCGCGCCGGGGCCAGCACCGCGGCCATATGGTCGAGATAGCGCAGGCCGTTCGGGCCCAGGCCAGCGGGGCTCACCCCGATCATCCAGGGGTGGCGGCGGTACATGGCGCGCGCCTGACCGGCGACCGACAGGACATCGGCGCGCAGATCCCCGGTGGTGGGCTCGAATTCGTACTCCCCCGCCACCCGGTCGTACATCAGTGAGACCAGATCGTCTTTTCCCGAGACGTAGCGGTACAGCGACGCCGCTCCGGTGCCGAGCTCCTCGGCGACCCGGCGCATCGACAGCGCCCGCAGACCCTCGCCGTCGGCGAGCCGGACGCATACCGCGGCGATGTCGTCGAGGCTCAGGCCGGGCCGCGGGCCGGGTCTGGGATCACCGGCGCGCGACCACAGCGTGTTCGTCGGATCAGCGGATGGCACTGGGTAAGCATGCCTCGAGCCAGTTGCGAACATCGTTCGCATTCGGCTAACTTCTATTGCGAACAGTGTTCCCAATGAAGGAGTAGTCATGACCGCGATCGAGGTCGAAGGGCTGACCAAGAGGTACGGCGAACGCACCGTGGTCGACACTGTCGACCTGCGCGTGGACCCCGGTCGCGTCCACGCGCTGCTCGGGCCGAACGGTTCGGGCAAGACCACGACCGTGCGGATGCTCGCCACCCTGCTACGGCCCGACAGCGGCCACGCCCGGATCGCCGGCTACGACACGGTGCGCGAGACCGGAGAGGTCGCGCGCCGGATCGGGCTGGTCGGCCAGTTCCACGCGGTCGACCCACGGCTGACCGGACTGGAGAACCTCACCCTGTTCGGCCGGATGAACGGACTGCCCGGCAGGCAGGCACGAATTCACGCCGGCGAGCTCCTGGACCGGTTCGACCTGGCCCACGCCGCCGACCGGCTCGCCCGCGACTACTCCGGCGGAATGCGCCGCCGCCTCGATATCGTCGCCGCCATGGTGGTGCGTCCCGCCGTCCTGTTCCTGGACGAGCCCACCACCGCGCTCGATCCGCGTAGCCGTAATCAGATCTACAGCTACGTCGCCGATTTCGTGGCCGAGGGCACCACCGTGCTGCTCACCACCCAATATCTGGACGAGGCCGAACGGCTGGCCGATACGGTCACCATCCTGGACGCGGGCCGTGTCGTCGCCACCGGCACACCACGGACCCTCACCGCGGAAATCGGTGGGGGCGTGGAACTGGTCGCCGATCCGCGACGCCACGACGAGATCACCCGCGTACTGGAGGATTTCGGCGGCCGGCCGGTGGGCGACACACCGGCGTCCGCGGATCCGGCGGCGCCACTGTCCTACACGTTCCACACCGCCGATGTTCCGCTGCTGCCGATCCTGCGGGCACTCGACGAGATCGGTATCGATATCCACGATATCGGCCGCCGCCGCGCCACTCTCGACGACGCCTTCCTGGCCCTGACCGGCCCCGAACCGAGGACAACCCCGTGACCGCGACACTCCCCGCCCGCGTACCTTCCCTTCTCTCCGCGACCGCCATAACCTTCGGCCGGATCATGTCGGCCTATCGCCACTCGCCCGCGCTGCTCGCGGTGACCCTCGCCGCGCCCGCGGGAATGATGCTGCTGTTCGGGTTCGTCTTCGGCGGCGCGCTGTCCGGCGACGGCGATACCGCGGCCTACCGGTCCTACCTCACACCGGGCGTGCTGGTCCTGGTGGCGGCCATGGGCCTGGCCGCCACGGCGTCGACCGCGAACGCCGATATGGCCAGCGGTCTCACCGACCGCTTCCGCGCCCTGCCGCTACCCACCGTCTCGATACCGGCGGGTCTGGCCCTCGCGGAGACCCTGACCGGCGGACTCGCCCTGCTGATCATGGCGGGTATCGGGCTGGCGGCGGGCTGGCGGATCGACACCGGAATCGGCGCGACGACCGCCGCGTTCGCCTTGCTGCTACTGTTCCGGTTCGCGATCGGCTGGGTCGGGATCTGCCTGGGCGTACTCATCAGGGACGAACAGATGCTCCAGCAGGTGGCGCCCCTCATCTTCGGCACCATCATGTTCTCGAATGTGTTCGTACCCACCGAATCCATGCCCGGCGCCGTACGGGCGGTCGCGGAATGGAACCCGGTGAGCGCGATCGTGGCCGCGGCACGCGACCTGTTCGGCGCGCCGGGCACCGTCGCCGCGGACGCGGCCTGGCCGTTGCGCGAGCCGATCGCGGCGTCGCTGCTCTGGGTCGCCGTGATCCTGGCGGTGACGGTACCGGTGGTCCTGCGGCAGTACGGCGCGGTGCGGCGCGGGTGAGCGGCCCTCACTCCGCGGTGCCACCCAGCGCCGGGTTGCACCCGCCCCCGGCACCTCGGCAAGCTGGCTCCGTGACGATCTCCCTACCACCCGATGTGGTGGACAACATCCGGACGATCTTCACCGAACGTGGCGAGCGCTGGCTGGCGCAACTGCCCGCGACGGTGGCCCGGTTGTGCCGCGACTGGGAACTGGAAGTGATCGGAGCGTCCTTCACGGGCGGCACCCATTCCTTCGTGGCTCCGGTACGCCGGGCCGACGGCGGTGTCGCGGTACTCAAGGTCCCGGTGATCGACGAGGAGGACGCCGGTGAGGCCGCGGGTATGTACTGCTATCGCGGCGAAGGTGCCGCGTATCTCTACGAATTCGATCCGGACAGCCGCGCGCTGCTGCTGGAATGGGCGCGCCCCGGCACCCCGCTGGTCGGCCAGCCACCCATCCCACTGGAGGGCAGGCCGGAACACGCGGACGCGGTACAGGCCGCCTGCGCCCTGTACCGGCGGCTACGCCGTCCACCCACCGGGCTGCCCTCCGGATATCCCCCGCTACCACTGGTCTCCGATATCGTGGCGGACTGGTCGGAGCGGCTGACCGGCCCCGCGCTCCTCGGTTACCTCACCGATGAGCTGGCCGGCCCGGCCCGCGACCGGTGCGCCGCGATGGCGGTACCGGACGGGCCGGAGCTGATAGTCAATCGGGATACACATCTGGGAAATATCGTCGCCTCCGAACGCGAACCGTGGTTGCTGATCGATCCGAAGGCCTATCTGGGCGAGGCGGCCTTCGACGCCGGTTTCCTGATCCTGAAAATGGTGGAGTCACACCCGGACCCGGATCCACGGATCGCCCACCGCATGGTCGCCGCCGCCGCAGACGGTCTCGAGGTGGACCGGGAGCGCGCCCGCGGCTGGGCCTTCCTGCGCGCCGTGGAGGAGATCGCCTGGTCCCTCGAGGACGACAGACCCGGCGACGCGGCCCGCTACCGCCGGGTGGCGGCCGCCCTGTCGTGAATGTGCCGGGCCGCGCCGGGATTCGCGGCCGTGACGCGCCCGCCCCGCCGAGCCAGTATCGTGATGACGCTGATCGCGTCGGCCGGCAGCAGGGGCCGGCCGATCCCGATCGAGGGGATGGTCACAATGCGCTGGTACGACGTGGCCGCGTGCGGACCCGAATCGTTCTCGGAACTCGCCGACGGATTCGTGCCCATGGCACACGAATTCGATGATCGCGAGGACTGGCACGCCGGACTCACCGCCCAGGAGTCGAGCACCTATCACCTGCTGCGCTGGGACCAGCACGGAAATCGCCTGTGTCATCGGACGCGCCGGCATATCCGCGACATCCCCGGCGACGATTTCTTCTGGGTCGTCGTACCCGACCGTGGTGACTTCGCGATACGTTTCGACGATCAGGTGACATCCGTCCCGACCGGGCACGCGGTCGTGGTGGGGCTGGAGATACCGTGCCGGCTGCGCATACCCGATTCGGCGGCCTACGCGTTCCAGGTGCCGCGCACCGAGATCGAGCACCGGGTGCGACCGCGCACGCATATGAACCTGGTCTTCGAGATGAACCGGGGTCTGGGCCGGATCGCCGCGGATATGATCCGCGCCGCCCATGCCGAACAGTCCCGGTTGTCCGAACGCGAATTCAACGCGGTCTGCGATCGGGTCGTCGAATTGCTGTGCATGCTCGCGGTCGGCGAGACGAAACCACAAGCGGCGCACCGTGCTCAGGTCGCCGAGAGCATCCGGCGCCATCTGCGCGCGCATATCGGCAGATCCGATGTGCGCCTGCCCGCGGTCGCGCACGCGCTCGGCTGGTCGCCCCGGCAGTTGCGGGTGGTACTGCACGAGGACGGAACGACCTTCCGGGACCTGCGCCGCGAGGAAGCCCTGCGGGTGGCGCGCGAGCTCCTGACGGACCCACGCGCCACCATGACCATCGCGGAACTGGCGACCCGCTGCGGTTTCACAGCCGCCTGGTTCTCCGCGGCGTTCAAGGAGCGATACGGCGTCACGCCCCGGGAGTTCCGGCGCAGCAGGCGCGCCGAACCTCCGGGCTTCGCGGACGCGACGCCGCCGGACGGAACCCGTTCCTAGGAAGCGGAATTCAGCCGTACCGGGAGTTTCTCCGGACCCACCGTGCTGATCTGCACCGTGTACTCGATCTCGGTGGTGGGCACGGCCAGGACCAGCTTCGGGTAGCGGGTGAACAGCGTCTGCAACGCGATCCGGCTCTCCAGCCGGGCCAGCGGTGCGCCCAGGCAGAAATGCGGTCCGCGGCCGAACGCGAGCTGGTCGCGGTGCTCGTGGTCGATATCGAACACCTCGGCGTCGGGATAGCGCAGCGGGTCCCGGCCGACGCCACCGTGCCACAGCGTCGGTGTGCCCGCGGGGATGTCGACCCCGGCGACGGTCACATCTTCCAAGGGGTAGCGCATGAGCGCACCCACCACCGAGGAGCGGTAGCGCAGCGCCTCCTCCACCACATCGGCCCAGCGATCCTCGGCCCGGGCCCGCGCGAGCTGGCCGGGATGCTCCCGCAGCGCGATCACGGCATTGCCCAGCAAATGGACCGTCGTCTCGTGACCGGCGACGATCACCAGCCACAGCATGCCGACCAGTTCCTCGTCGGTCAGTTCGTTCTCCGCGTTGGCCGCCAGCAGCGCCGAGGTCAGATCGTCGCCGGGTTCGGCCCGTTTGCGAGCGAGCAGTTCGAAGAAATAGCCGCCCATCGCCGCCATGGCCGCCTGCGTTTCCGCACCGGTACTGGTGACCGAGACAATCGTCAGCGTCCAGGCTTTCAGCTGCGGCTGCTCGTGCACCGGTACCCCGAACAGATCGCAGATCACCCGGACAGGCAACGGTGTGGTGTAGTTCGAGATCAGGTCGATCTCTTCGGTCTCGGGAAAATTGTCGATGAGTTCGTCGGCGATCTGCTGGATCCGCGGTTCCAGCGCCGCGATCCGGGCGGGAGTGAAGGCCTTGTTGATCGTCTGACGCAACCGGCGATGCGCGGCACCGTCCTGGTTGAGCATGTGTTCGGCGTCGGTCAACGCGCGCAGCGGCCAGTCGGCGGGAATCCGGCCGTCGCGCAGCGCCGGGCAATTCGACGGGTGCTTGGCGAAAAGCTTGTCGTCGAGCACCGCGCCGGCGGCACGATGGCTGACCGCGAGGTAGGCACCGACTCCGCCGGGCAGTTCGATGGGCACGATCTCACCCGCGCGCAGGATCCGCTCGTGCGTCTCGAGAATCGACTCGCCGGGGGTCGGAAGCTGGATGACTTGTTCGGACATGCTGTCTCCCTGAGTTCTCGGTGCGATCAGGGAGAGTGTCGAATGCCGGACCGACGGGCACAATCGGGGCGCCACATCCTGCCCCGCACCGGTATTCCGCAGCACCGGAACGTAATTGCGACGTACCGGACCCGGGCGCGGGCCGCACTACTCGGCGTGTTTGCGGACCCGCACACCGTGCACGGTGCCGGCCGATGCCGGGCGGGCATTGTCGATGGTGAAGGTCACCCGGTCCGGCCGATAACGGTCCTCCCCGAATTCGAGCGGCACCCCGGCCGCCGACAAGGTGTGCCGCCGCTCCCGCAGCAGCGGAGTGCCCGCAGGGTCGCCAGGGCAACTTCGGTCATATCTGTACGACCCCGCAGACCGGCGTCGCCCTCGACTACGCCCTGGCCGCACGGGAGAGGTGGCTGCGTCTCGCCGACCTGGCCGGGTTCGAGGTCGCGCGAAGCGGAACACTGGCGGTAGCCCGCACCGCCGCCGAACTCGGAGTGCTCGAGGAGTTCGCGGCCGACCGTGGATCCGAACAGGTGCGCCTGCACAGCCGGGCCGAGGTGGCCCGGCAGTTCGCACCGGCCGCAGAGCCGGGTCACCCGGGCCGGGGAGATCAGCCCGCCGCGGTCTCGATCACCGCGGTGACATCGCCCGGCCGCGAGACCAGCGACGCGTGCGAGGCATCGAGTTCAGTGGTCTGCGCCCCCATCCGCTCGGCCATGAACCGCTGCGAGGCCGGCGGGATGACCCGGTCGTGCTGGGAGACCAGGAACCAACTCGGTTTACCCGCCCACGACGGCGCGCCGGAGGGCTCCAGGTTGGCGGCCAGGGCGATCGACTGCTGATGGGCGAGCATATCGGCGGCGGTAGCGTCGTCGACGTCCTGCGCGAACACATCGTGGAAGTACTCGGGCGCCACATACCCGTCGAGATTGCGTCCCGCGATGCCCTGCGGATCGTCGACGACCTTCACTTGTAACGCCGGAGGCAGCAGCTGACTACCGGGGTACTGGATCGGGTTCAGTGCCAGCTGCGCGATTTCCCCCTGAGCTGGGGCGAAGGCCGCGACGTAGACCATGGATACGACATCGGAGTCGTGCACATTGCTGATCACGAACCCCCCATAGGAGTGGCCCACCAGCACGATGGGCCCGGCGACGGTGTCGAGGGTTCGCTGGATGGCAGCGGCGTCATGCGCCGGGCCGCGCAGCGGGTTCTCCGGGGCCAGTACCCGGTAGCCCTGCCCGCGCAGTTGCGCGGCCACACGATCCCAGCTCGTGGGATCGGCGAAGGCGCCGTGCACCAGGACCACCGTCGGCCGGGGTGCGGCGGAGGCGGGCATCGCGACGGCCGCCAGCGCGACGATCGCGATGATCACGGTCAACAGAGCGGTACGCAACATGCGGATGATGGTCATGGATTTCCCTGTCCGGTCTCGTTTCGGTTTTTCACGAATGCGAGCAGTCCGGCGCGAACGACGCGCAGCGCCGTACAGGTGATACGGATGATCAGTGTAGCGGGGCGAGCCCCGGGCGAAAACGTGATCCGCCCTCCGGACCCCCAGGCGCAGGAGCCACCTCGCTGTCGCCGACCGAATGAAGGCCGTGCTCCCGGGCAGGCGATCACCACTCTTGCCACTGCGCCGAGAGGGGAGCAGGGTGAAGGCACCGGTGGCGCCACCGGGGCGTTGCCTCGAGCAGAGAGGGGGTGGATCGTGTTCGCGCGATCTACCACTATTCAGGCGCAACCCTCAGCTATCGATGCCGGGATTGCGCATATGCGAGATATCGTTCTGCCCGCACTACGGGAACTCCCCGGGTGTTTCGGGCTGTCGTTGCTGGTCGACCGGGACAACGGGCACTGTATCGCCACCAGCGCCTGGGAATCCGAGGACGCTATGCACGACAGCGCGGAGCGGATCGGCCCGATCCGCGACCGCGCGCTGGAGATCTTCGGCGGTAGCGCACAGATCGAGGAATGGGAGATCGCGGGCCTGCATCGGGCTCATCACGCGAACGAGGGCGCATGCGTGCGCGCGACCTGGGTCAAGACCGATCCGAGCCGTCTCGATTCGGCCGTCGAGATCTACAAGGCCGGCACCCTGCCCGCCATCGAGGACCTGGAGGGGTTCTGCAGCGCGAGCCTGATGATCAACCGGAGGTCCGGCCGCGCCGTATCGTGCACCAGTTTCGACAGCGCCGCGGCGATGGCGGCCAACCGTGAGCAGTCGGCTTCGCTACGGGTCGATGCTGCCCGGCGGACGGGCGTCGCGGCTCTCGACGTGCGGGAGTTCGAACTGGCACTCGCCCACCTGCGGGTTCCGGAAATGGCCTGATCGCAATCATTCGTATCGCCCGGAACGGCCGGAGAGCGCCGGCCCGGTCGTTCCGGGCGTGGCCGATGCGCTGTCATCGTTCGCCGGTGACCGCGGCCGATCGACCTACTGCACCTCTCCTGTGGTGAGGCCGATCCCGGCGGCGAGGTCGGTGAGTACCGCGTCGAACAGCACCTCCGGATCGCTCACCGGCATCGGGTAGTTACCGAACACTTCCAAGGTGACGTGCCCGTAGAGCCGCGCCCACATCGTCATCATCAGATACGCCACACCCAGGTCGAGTTTCTCGGCCGGAAACTTCTGCCCTGATCGCGCCAGCACGGCGAGCAATTCTTCCTGGAATACGATCAGATCCGCACGCAGCGCGGCGGGAATCAGGTCGGTCGGCGGGGTCGCCAGATCATAGGTCGCCAGCAGCCGGCCCGCGGCTTCCAGGAAGACCAGCCCGAACGATTCGTCGAACCGGCGCAACCCACCCGCACCGCCGTCCGCCGGGGAGGCGAACACCAGGGTGAACTCGTTGCGGTGCGCCAGCGCCCAATGCCGGAATCCCCGGCAGATGGCGAACAACCGGATCACCCCGTCGTCGGGCAATTCGGCCACTTGGACGGCGAGATCCTCGGCCAGATGGATACAGATATCGCGGCGCACCGCTGCCACCAGGTCTTCCCTGGACGAGTAGTAGCGGTACAGCGCGGGCGCGGTGACGCCCAGGTCGCGCGCGATGGCGCGCAGGGTCAGCGCCTCGGTACCCCGGTCGACCAAGAGCTCCCTGGCCACCCGCCGGATGTCCACGTCACTGACCGCGGGCATCCGGCCCCGCCGCGCGGGTTGTGTCATTCGTATGCGACCTGCCAGTTCTTGATTCCGTTCAGCCAACCCGACCGTAGCCGAACGGGTTCGGCGACCTGCCGCAGGTTCGGCATCACATCGGCGATGGCGTTGAAGATCAGATCCAGTTGCAGGCGAGCCAGATTCGCACCGACGCAGTAGTGGGTGCCGGTGCCGCCGAAGCCCACGTGCGGATTCGGGTTACGGGTGACGTCCAGCCGGAAGGGATCGGTGATATGTTCCTCGTCGAAATTGGCCGAAGCGTAGAACAGGCCGACCCGCTGCCCCTTCGGGATGGCTCGACCGCCGATCTCGGTGTCCTGCAGCGTGGTGCGCTGGAAGGCGATGACCGGGGTGGACCAGCGCACGATCTCGTCCGGCGCGGTACGCGGCCGCTCCGCCTTGTACAACTCCCACTGGTCGGGGAAGTCGATGAACGCCTTCATCCCGTGCGTGGTGGCGTTACGGGTGGTCTCGTTACCGGCCACCGCGAGCAGGATCACGAACCACGCGAATTCTTCCGAGCCCAGGGATTCGCCGTCGATATCGGCGTTGACCAGCTGACTGACGATATCGTCGGCCGGACATTTGCGGCGTTCCTCGGCGAGGTTCCACGAGTAACCCATGATCTCCGCGGTGGCCATCCTGTGGTTACCGTCGAATTCGGGGTCGTCGTAGCCCATCATCTGATTGGACCAGTCGAACAGTTTGCCGCGGTCCTCCTGCGGAACACCCAGCAGTTCCGCGATGGCCTGCAGCGGCAGTTCGCAGGCGATCTGCTGCACGAAATCGCCGCCACCGGTCTTCTTCGCCTCGTGCACGATCCGCTCGGCCCGCTCGTGCAGGGCGTCGCGCAGGCTCTGCACGGCCCGCGGGGTGAAGCCGCGGGAGATGATGCGACGCAGTTTGTCGTGCTCGGGCGGGTCGGTGTTGACCAGCATGGCGCGCTGGATATCGATCTCCTCGCGCGCGATATCGCCGTTGAAGCGGATCACCGCGGTATTGGCGTTGGTGGAGAAGACCTCGGAGTTCTTCGAGATCTCCCTGATGTGTTGGAGCTTGCTGACCACCCAGTAGCCGCCGTCGTCGAACCCGCTCACCCCGTTCGGCTGATCGACCCACCATACGGGGGCGGTCCGGCGGAGTTCGGCCCATTCCTCGATGGGCAGCCGGGCCGCCAACAGGTCGGGGTCGGTGAAATCGAAGTCATGCGAGAGGGACGTCGTTGTCATATTGCCTCCTTGCAGGAACCCTGTAATCGAGAGTGAACCACACCACATCTCATTTGTGAACACGGTTTAGTAAATAGCGTTCACATAACTGGCCCGCAGCCGGATCGCGACCTTTTGGCAAATATTTCGCTACTTTCTCCGAGCTGCCCTCGATACGCTGGGTGAACACGGCCCGGGACCGCACAATGAGAAGTTCAGTCCGATCACTCCCTGGCTATTCTGGTAGCCGCATGAGCACAACTCCCGACACTTCCGGAGGACGAAGCACATGACCACCATGGAGATGCCGCACGTCAGCGAATGCACAGTGAACAGCTGTTCGTACAACCACGACGGTTGCCACGCCTATGCGATCAATGTCTCCGGCCACGACGGCAGCGCCGACTGCGCCACCTTCATCCCGCTCGCGGTCCGGGGCGGCCTGGACACCGTCACCAGCATGGTCGGCGCCTGCCAGCGCGCCGACTGCGTGCACAACGCCGACCTCGAATGCACCGCCGGCGAGATCCGGGTCGGCCCGGGCAGCGCCGATCACTCGGCCCGCTGCCTGACCTACACCCCCCGCTGACGGAATCACCCGGTCACCGGCAAACCTCTATGCCACCAGCGCGCTCGCCAGCGCCGCACCGGCCCGATCATGCACCCGGCCGGTGACCGATCGTTCCCGGCAGACGAGCCGATACCCGGAAACAGACCTCCCCGGCAACCGGACGCGGATCGCGCGCCCTCACCACGGACCCCGGCCGAACAAGATCGGGAGCGTGGGAGAATCGGGGCCGGAAACGAACGGCGTCAACGTGCCGACTGTCGTGATCTGAACCGCGTCGGTCACAGTTCCGGGGATATCCGGCGCCTTCGGCGGCGGCCAGAACGAATAGACCTCCGGATCCAGATCCGGACCGATGAGGCGTCCGGTCGCCATGGCGGTGTGCGCGTTCCCCTCTCCCCACCCCTCCCACATGATCAGATCACCACGTTTCGGGCGCGGCGCACCGCGATCGCCCATGACGAGGTGCTGCGTATCGTGCGGTAGGGTCGCCCGTTGCATCTGCTGCGGAAAGTCGTACGGCAGGAAACCGTCCTGCCTGGCACGCAGGGCTCTACGTCCGGAGATCGACCGGTATTGCGCACGGACCTGTGCGTGCGTGAGCACCTTCGCCTCGACCGCCACCCGCATGATCATTTCCCGGCAGTTCATACCGGACTTCGGACCCAACGGCGGCAGCGGACCTTCCTTCTTCGCCAGGGCCCATCGCTCGAAGTCGCGATAGGGCAGGAACCTCGGCAGGAAGTTCGTCCACATCGCCTGCTCCCCGGACAAATGTATCCGGTGCAGCGCATCGGCTACGACCAGCGGGGCGTCGCGATCCGCGGACGAACCCGGAGGCACGACCGCATCCCCCACACCGCCGGACTCGTCGCTCCATCGGAGATCGCGAGCGAGCCGTTTGTCGAGATCCTCCCTGTCGTCGGCCAACCGCTCCAGCCCCGCGCCGGTTTTCCGCAGTGGTTGTTCGGAGACGTGTCCGGCACCTGCTATGGCATCGCGGACCCGTCGGTGCATCTCGGAAACGAGCCGACCGAACAATTCGGTCCTCCACTCGCGACTGGGCATAGAGCATTCCGCGCCTGGGTAAGACCTCTATCCTATGAGACTTCCGTGCGCCGAACCATCCGTTCGAGCGCCCGACAGATCCAGAGCGGATCCCGTAGACGATGCCCCGCTCGTCCACCGCGTCGGACTTCATCTGGATCTCGGTGTACCGCCGGATCTCCGCCGGCCCGATACATCCGTTGATGACAAGAGGGACGTCGTGGCACCCCACCCGGCCGGGCACCCCGAGCTCGGATCCGCGCCGGGTGGGCACGGAGGACGCCTACTGCCGAATGCCGATGCCCGGCTGGACACGCGCATGCGATGAGTGACAGCCGAACACCGGGATCGCCTTACTTCGTGAGACCCGCTTCGCCCCACACACCGTTACCCGCCTGGCTGCAGCTCTCCAAATTCCCGCCGACGAACAGGAAACTGATCGTCAGGTTCTGCACACCCGCGACGGATACATCCACCGTCGGCGATTGGCCCACCGCAACGTTGCCGGAGGAATAGATCGATTTCCCGTCGGCGATCACCCCGAACTGGAGTACCGATTGGGAATTGCCGCCCTCGGCGATGCCGATTGTCGAGGAGAATCGCGACCATTCGCGATTCAGGTTGTAGGTGTGGCTCACCTCGGTATCGCAACCGCTGAACTGCTGATAGATCGAATGCGGGTAGGAGGCGCCGTTGACCGGCATGGTCCCGGTATATGCCGTTCCACTGGTGGGTGACATATCCGCCAGATACTGCTTGGGCAGCGAGGCGGCCGGCGGCGGTGCCGGCGCGGCCGGGACGGCGGCACTCTCGCTCGTCGTAATCGACTGTGCGGTATCGGATTCCGCGTCCGTGGAACCGGCACCGACAAGCAGCGAGACCACCAGCCCGACGACAGCCAGCGCGATACCCGCTCCCGTTACGAGCAATATCCCACGCTCCGCGCCCCGGGCGCTCTTACCGGGCTCGGCGCTGGTCGCCAGCGAATTGGGGCGCGGGATCGGCCCGCGAGTGGGTTCGGTTGGGTTGGACACGCGCACACTCTTCTTCGACGGAACTCGACGGAGCCCGGCCGGGCGCCGCAGCAGAGATATACCACGCCGGGCGGGGCGATGGAATTGGAGCGCTTCGCTCGATTGTCCGGCTCGCCCGCGCACGATTCGAATTTCCCGTGCTCGGCGGCCGGATATCGAAAAGATCGGCGGCCTTTGACTTTTCATGGGACCGGACCGAGGGCAGGCATCAGGGAGGTAGCACCGGTACAGCCGCGCCACCCATGTGCCGATTCCCGTCCCGGAACCCACCTGAAACGATTCGATACGTACTGTACCGTTTATACCATGACCGCCGACACCGACCGACCCCGAAACCTAGGGGTGACCCAAGTCCGATTCGCCCGTCCCACCGACCGGCTCGACGAGGTGGTCAGGTTCTATATCGAAGGCCTGGGCCTGCGCGAGCTGTACCGATTCGAGAACCACGTCGGCTACGGCGGCCGGCAGGTCGTACTCGTCCCCCGGCCGGTGTTCTGATGGCGGGCCGCACGCGCGACGCACGGATCGATATCGCGGTGCTGGCCGCCGCGCGAGCCCTGCTCGACACCGCGGGGTACGCGGGACTGACCATCGGACAGGTCGCCGCGACCGCCGGTATCCATCGCCCGGCCATCTATCGGCGCTGGCCCTCCAAACGGCATCTGGTGGTCGCGGTGGTCGCCGATCTGCTCGGACTCGAACCGACACCCGATACCGGCGATCTGCGCGCGGATCTGGTGCGCTCCATGCGGGAGCTGGTCGCCGCGTTACGCGATACCTCGCTGGGCCGGGTGCTACCCGCGCTGGTCGCCGATCTCGCCGCCGATCCGGAGTTGCGTGAACAGCTGTGGTCCAGGGTATTCGGCCCGCGCCGCGACAGCACGGCACGGGCCCTGCGTTCGGCGATCGATCGCGGGGAGATCGACGCGGCCGCCGATATCGATTTCGTCCTCGACGCGGTAGCCGCGCCGATCTACTTCCGGGCGCTGTTCGGGCACCTTCCGATGTCCGACGACCTCGCCGACCGGTCGGTCGACACGATCCTCGCCGCACTACGACCCCGGCCCTGAACACTTCCCGACGTCGGCGCAATGCTCGCGCCGGCGGGCCGGACGGATGCGTCACAACGTGCCGCAGGTCACCGCGCCGGGAAGGAACGGGCGGTACGGTAGTCTCTCGGTAGTACCTGCGCCAGATGCGCACACACGTACTCCTCCGTCGCGGATTTCAGCCTTTCGCGTCGGGACCCGCGGCGCCGCCACCTCGAGTAGGCGCGGACAGACGGTCCGAACGGACGCCGCGGTATCACCTCCGATGCCGAAAGGCGCCCATATCTTCATGCCTGCCAACACTGCTGCCGTGCAGTCCTTCGCCGACCTCGGCGTGCCCGCCGATATCGTCCGCGCACTCGCCGACGGCGGTATCACTCAGCCCTTCCCCATCCAGAGCGCGTCGCTGCCCGACACCCTCGCCGGCCGGGACGTCCTCGGCCGCGGGAAGACCGGTAGCGGGAAAACTCTCGCATTCGGTATTCCGGTTGTCGCGCTGCTCGCCGACGCGCGGCGTGCACCCGGGCGGCCCACCGGGCTGATCCTCGCGCCCACTCGTGAACTCGCGACCCAGATCGCCGCCGCCCTTGCCCCGCTGGCCGAGATCCGTGGTCTCCGGGTCACCACCGTGTTCGGTGGCGTGCCGGTGAACCGGCAGATCAAGACGCTCAAGCAGGGTGTCGATATCGTCGTCGCCTGCCCCGGCCGGCTCGAAGATCTGATGAAACAGCGGGCGCTGTCGCTGGACGCGGTGCGCATCACCGTGCTCGACGAAGCCGACCATATGGCCGATCTCGGGTTCCTTCCCGGTGTGACCCGGATCCTCAACGCGACACCGCGCGACGCCCAGCGACTGCTGTTCTCGGCCACGCTGGACAACGGCGTCGGGAAGCTCGTCGACCGGTTCATGCACGACCCTGTGTCGCATTCGGTCGACGAAGCCGCCGCACCGCCGCCGAAGATGGAGCATCATGTCTTCGAGGTCGACGGCGCCGCGGCCAAGAAAGAACTCGTCCGGGCCCTGGCGGCCGGTAGCGGCCGACGCATTCTGTTCATGCGTACGAAGCACCACGCCCGCCGACTCGCCGGCGAACTGACACGCGCCGGTATCGCGGCCGTCGACCTGCACGGGAACCTCTCCCAGCCGGCCCGCGACCGTAATCTCGCCGCCTTCGCCGCGGGCACCGCCCAGGTGATGGTCGCGACCGATATCGCGGCCCGCGGTATCCACGTCGACGATCTCGAACTGGTCGTCCACGTCGATCCGCCCGCCGAACACAAGGCATACCTGCACCGTTCCGGCCGCACCGCCCGTGCGGGCACCGCCGGCACCGTGGTCACACTGGTGTTGCCCGAGCAGCGCAAGGATGTCGCGGTGCTGCTGCGGAAAGCCGGTATCACGGTGAGCCCGCGCGCGGTGACCCCCGATTCGCCGGTTCTCGTCGGTCTCGCGGACTACTCCGTGGCCGCCGAACCCGCGCGGCCACGACAGACCGCTGCCGAACTGGACGCCGACCGCGCGACCACCGGCGGCAGGCGTGGACAGCGCGGCCGCCGCGGCGGACCGGGCGCACGCGCCGGCGACCACTCCGATTCGACGAGGTCGGGAGCGCGCGAGACTGCCGGTGAACGGAACCGGCCGGAAGGCGCCGGTAAGCGATCGAGGCAGGGCGAACGGTCGGGCGCGGCCGAACATGCCGGTGCGCGCGGATCGAGCGGCCGGCGCGGGAATGCCGCGGGACGGGCCGGGAATCGGGCCGCCGCATCGGGCCACGAAGCCCGGCAGCCCGCCGCGGGCGCGCGCAAACAACAGGCGTCCGGTGCGAAGCGTGCCACGGATTCGGCCCGTACCGGCGGCGGGAAGTCCGCCTCCGGTCACTTCGACTCGGCGCAGGGCCAGCGGCGGCCACGCCGGGCCACCCGGCCGGCCGGGTGAGTGCGAACGACGCGTAGCGAAACCGTCGGCCGCACGGCGTAGGACCGGACCGCAGTTCGGATCGACGAATCCGGCGGTGCACCGAACGAAGCCCCCCGACCGGCCGCATCGTTGTTCCAGAGGTGTCTGCCTCGGGCAGTGGCGGCCGGTCGATCGTCGTGAAACACCGCGCGGCCCCGGGCCGACCGCCGCGTCACCAGCGGTCGGCCCGGAGCGCCCGGGGTTCATCGTGACGACCGACCGGGTTCCGGCGTCATGCGTCGTGCGATCGGCCGCCCGGTCCGCTACCGGGCGGGCGGCGACCGAGCCGGGCGCTGTTCCGACAGCGGCGACCTGACCCACCGCCACCCGTCACGACTTACTTCCTCATATGCCCTGCGAGGTGCGCCTCGGGGATCATGGCCGCGTCTCCCAGGCAGCCGTCGCCCATGATCTCCGGGCCCGGCCCGAGGACCGACCGCAGTCGATTCGTACGATCGAAACTGCCTATCGCAGGGCCGCGCACGGCCGCTTCGCGGCGACACTGGCCCCATGAGAGCTGTGACGCAGTGGGCGGACGACACCACCGAGTTCCGCCCCGACCGGGCGTTTTCCGTGCGAGGCGAGCACATCTACCGCCGACCGGACGCGGTGCCCATGCCCGCCACCGGTGAGCTGCCGAGCTGAGGGATCGGCGATGGCGAGACTGCGGATCGAAGCCGTGTCCAAGCGATTCGGCCGGACCGAGGCGGTGCGCGGGGTGAGCCTCGATATCGCCGACGGCGAGTTCATGGTGTTGCTGGGGCCCAGCGGATGCGGGAAATCGACGCTGCTGCGCATGGTCGCCGGGCTGGAGGAGCCCAGCGAGGGGCGGATAGCCCTGGACGACACCGATATCACCCACACCGGACCACAGCAGCGCAACCTGGCCATGGTTTTCCAGAGCTACGCGCTCTACCCGCACCTGACCGTGAGCCGCAATATCGGTTTCCCGTTGCGGGCCCGGCGTTCACCGCGCGAGAGAACCGCGGCACGCGTGGCGGAAGTAGCCGCGATCCTGGGGCTCACCGAACTTCTCGACCGCAAACCCGCCGCCTTGTCGGGTGGTCAGCGCCAACGGGTCGCCTTGGCTCGAGCCATGGTCCGCGATCCCGGAGCCTTCCTGATGGACGAACCACTGTCCAACCTGGATGCCAAATTGCGCAGCACGACTCGCGCCGAGCTGGTCGCGTTGCACCAGCGGTTGGGCGCGACGTTCCTCTATGTGACCCACGATCAGGTCGAGGCCATGACCATGGCCGACCGGATCGCGCTGCTGGACCGGGGCCGCGTCGAGCAGGTCGGTACACCGGCCGAACTCTACGACCGCCCGCGGTCGACCTTCGTCGCCGGTTTCCTCGGCTCCCCACCGATGAATCTGATTCCCGCGACCGTCATCGCCCGCGACGGCGGCCTCCGCGCGGTCGCCGCGGGTATCGATGTCGAACTACCCTTTCCCGTCTCGGAGTTCGACCAGGATGTGCAGATCGTGGCGGGGATGCGCCCCGAACGGTTGCGGCCGGAACCGGATGCGCCGGATATCCGGGGCCGGGTCACCCGGGTGGAGAACCTGGGCGGCGACGAGCTGATCCATTTCACGGCGGGCGCCCACACCCTGTGCGCACGGATCCGCCGACCCGCGGGAGTCGCCGCCGGGGACCACATCGGCCTGCGTATCGCACCCGCTGATATCCACCTGTTCCACCCGGATTCCGGGCTGCGCCTGGCTTGGCGGTCCACCCGGCCGGACGGCGCGGCGGCTGCCGTGGTCGCCGGATCCGGCACCACCCGATGAGGAGACCCACTGTGAAACGCGTCATGCCCGCACTCGGCCTGGTGTTCGCCACCGTCCTGGCACTCAGCGCCTGCGGCGGTTTCGGGAGCACCACGACCGAACCGGACGCCGGCGGCGAGCCGATTCCGGAGCTCGCGCCGGATCAACAGGTGTCGATCGTGTTCGAGTCCTACAATTACGGACTCGCCGGTGCCTGGACAGATACCTTCGACTCCCTGCTCGCCGAGTTCCGGGCCGAGTTCCCGAATATCACGGTGACCGCGCGGAAACCACAGGGCAACAGCCCCAATCCAGCGACCGACACTATTTCCAGTATCCAGAGCCAGATGGTCGCCGGCTCGCCTCCCGATATCGCGCAGCTCGGCTTCAGCGACCTCGATTTCACCGTTCACCAGCTCGGCGCGAAACCGCTCGATGCGCTGGTGGGTCGACGGGCTGTACAGGCCAACTTCGACGGCGCCGAACATCCCTACGCTCCGAAAGCCCGGACCCTGGCCGACTGGGACGGCCACACCTACGGTGTGCCTTTCGTGTTCTCCACCCCGGTCCTCTACTACAACGCCTCGCTGTTCGCCGCGGCCGGCCTGGACCCGCAACACCCACCGTCCACCTGGCAGGAGGTGAACGCGGCCGCGGCCGCGATCGCCGGCCGGACCGGCAAGGGCGGCGTCTACCTCGATTGCCTCACCAGGTCGGCCAAAGACTGGTGCTACCAGTCGCTGGTCCGCTCCAACGGCGGGCAGGTGATCTCCCCGGACCGACGGACACTCACCTTCGCCGACGCACCCGCGGTGGAGGTGGCGGCGATGGGCAAGCGACTCGTCGACTCGGGCGCCATGCCGCGGCTGAACCAGAAACAGGGTTATGAGGCCTTCGCGCGCGGTGAACTCGGCATGATCCTGGAAACCAGCGCCATGCAGGGCACATTCGTGCAGGGCGCCGCGGGCGACTGGGATCTGCGGTCCGCGCCGATGCCCGGCTTCGGGGACAAGCCGACGGTGCCGACGAACTCCGGCGCGTCATTGTTCATCCTGTCGGACGATCCGGCGAAGCAGCGCGCGGCCTGGGAACTCGTCCGGTTCCTCACCAGCGAGCGGGCCTACACCGAGATCTCGCAGCGGATCGGCTACCTGCCGCTGCGCACCGGCCTGATGGAGGATCCGGACGGTTTGCAGGCGTGGTCGGCGAAGAATCCGCTGCTGGCGCCGAATGTCGCACAACTGGCGACCATGGAGCCGTGGGTCTCGATGCCCGGCGACAACTACCTGCAGATCCGCGACGGCATGATGGAGGCGGTGGAGGCGGTGGTCTTCCAGGGCCGGGATCCGGTATCCACGCTCACCGAGGCCCGTGACCGGCTCACCGAACTGATGCCCGCGTCATGAGCAGGGTCACGATCGTCCAGCTCACCGATACCCATATCCGGCCCGCAGGCGAGCGGATGCACGGCTCGGTGGATACCTACGCCAACCTTCGCCACGTTCTCGACCAGCTACGAGCCTTCCGGCGACCGATCGACGCGCTGGTGCTGTCCGGCGACCTCACCGACACCGGATCTCCCCTGGACTATCGACGGCTGCGCGACGCGGTCGAACCGGTCGCCGCGGAACTCGGCGCGGAAACGCTCTATGTGATGGGCAACCACGACGAGCGGGAAGCCTTCGCCGCCGAACTGCTGGACTCACCCATCGGTACCGCCGGACCGCACGATCAGATACGCGATATCGCCGGTCTCCGCGTCATCGCACTGGACAGCACCACACCGCACCGGCACGACGGCACGCTCGAACCGGAGCAGCTCGACTGGCTCGCCGGCCAATTGCGCCATCCTGCCCGGCACGGCACGCTGCTGGTGCTGCACCACCCGCCGGTCCCGTCGCCGATCGCGACCACCGAGGCCCTTCGCCTGCGCCGGCCGGAGCGGCTCGCCGAGGTACTCACCGGGTCGGATGTGGGGTTGATCATCTGCGGGCACAACCACTACACCGGGGCGGCCGCGCTGAACGGCATCCCGGTGTGGATCGGGCCCGCGGTGTCGTACCGGATGGATCCGATCGCACCCGCCGGGCGGCACCGGGGCCGGGCCGGATCCGGTTACAGCCGTATCGATCTGGTCGGTTCGACGCTGATCGCCACCGCGATCGAGGCGACGCCCGCCGAGCTGGTCTACGACCGTGCCGAACAGGATGTACTGGCGCAACTGGCCGCACTGGCGGCGGAGGCCGGATAGATGCTCGTCGTCGAATCTCCGCCTGCCGAGCCGGCGCCGGGAATCTCGGTGGAACCGAGCCGGGTGCCCCGGCTGCGCCGGTTACTGCGAGGCGCGGTCCCGTATCTGTACCTCGCGCCGGCGTCGATATTGCTGGTGGTGTGGGTATACCGGCCACTGCTCCGCGCGGCCGAACTGTCCACCTATTCCTGGAATCTGCTACCCACTTCGCCTGCCGAGTCCGTGGGGGCGGCCAACTACGAGCGGCTCGTGCGGCTTCCGGATTTTTGGGACTCGATCGGCCGCACCGTCGAGCTCATCGCCGGACTGTTGCCGTTCACCGTCGTATTTCCGCTGATCATCGCCCTGGCGAGCCGCCGGGTCGGCGGCCGCGCTCGTACCGTGTATCACGCCTGTGTCTTCGCGCCCTTCCTGGTCGCGCCGGTCGCCGCCGCGGCGGTATGGCGCTGGCTGCTGCATCCCGGTGGCGGTTTCGTCGGCCGGGTGCTCGGGTCGCCACGCAACTGGGTCTACGACGTGAGCACTGCGCACGCGGTGATCATCGTGGTCACCGGCTGGCAGCTACTCGGATTCGCGGTGCTGGTGGTGTGGGCCGGTCTGGCCGCGATCGACGGCGACTATGCGGCAGCGGCGCGGGTCGACGGTGCGAGTCCCGGCCAGATCCGCCGTTGGATAACTCTGCCGCTGCTCTCGCCCACACTGCTCTTCCTGGTGTTGATCACAGTGCTGCTCGGTCCCACCCTGACCTTTCCACTGATCGATTCGATGACCCAGGGCGGTCCGGCGCAGGCCACCACCAATATCTACTACCTGCTGTGGGATTACGCCTTCCACAGTTTCGACGCCGGACTCAGCGCCGCGGCCGGGGTCCTGTTGTTCGTGGGGTTCGGTGCGATCGCCGCGCTCCTGCTGTGGTTCTCGGAGAAGGTGAGCGTCCATGACGAGTGAACGATTGCGCGGGGTGGGGGGCCATCTACTGCTCGCGATCACCGCGGTGCTGTGCGTCTTCCCGATCTACTGGCTTTTCGCGACATCGCTACGCCGGCCCGAGGATGTCACGGACCTGACCCCGATCCCGTGGCCGATCTCGGTCGCCAACTACGGAGACGCCGCCGGTGAAGTCGATATCCTGCGGCTGATCGGCAATACCTTTTTCGTCGCCGCGCTCTCGGCGACCGGCCAGCTGTTGATCGCTCTGCTCGCCTCGTATGCGTTCGCCATGTACACCTTCCGGTTCCGCAACGCGCTGTACCTGGCCTTCGCGGGTACCTGGCTGGTGCCGTTCCAGGTGACCATGCTGCCGAACTATGTCCTGCTGGCCCGGCTCGGTTTGATCGATACGCTGATCGGCGTCGTGCTCCCGACTCTGTGCTCGGCCCTCGCGGTGCTGTTGCTGCGCCAGCACCTGGCCGGGTTCCCCAAGGAACTGGTGGCGGCCGCGAAGATCGACGGCCGGTCCTCGTGGTCGATCCTGTGGACGGTGGTCGTGCCGAATCTGCGACCGGCACTCGCGGCGCTAGGCATTCTGCTGTTCATCAACGCGTGGAACGAATACTTCTGGCCGGCAGTCGTACTGCGACAGTCCAACGATGTGCTGCAACTGGGTCTGCGCAGTTTCATGGGTACCGAGGGGGACCAGTGGGGCCCGATGATGGCTGTTGCCGGGCTCGCCTGCCTGCCCGTGCTGATCATGTATCTGCTGCTGCAACGCCATATCGTCGACGCGTTCGTACGGTCGGGGCTGAAGTAGTGCCGCGGGTGCGCACCGTCGTGTCCGGCTCCGGGTCACGCCGGGATGGCGCGAACCGCCTCGGCTGGATCCGGATCGAGCGCATCCGTACATTCCAGGAACAACCCGACGGCGGGGTTCTCCTCGTCCGCCCGCCACACCGCGTACAGATCCAGCATCGGCACGGGATCGCGGAGTTTCACCGCCACCGTCCCGGTGCCGGCGGCACCCATCCCCATCGAAACCGCCCGCGGCAGCGACGCGAACCCGACGAGCGGGCGCACCGAAACCATATGCGCGGTGGCGCCGGGGTCATCGGCGGTCTGCGCGACCGCCAGCGTGATGTGCGCGCTCGCGGCCGCGCGGACGAGGGAGTCGTACATGGCGGGGCATTGTTCGCGCGCGAACAGCACGCATTCCTGATCCGCGAGTTCGGCGAAGGGCACACTCGACCGGTGCGCCCAGGGGTGTCTGCGCCCGACCACCGCGAGCAGCGGTACCCGGCGCATCAGCCGCACATACCGGAAATCGGTGGTGCTCGGATGGCCGTAGACCAGCGCGATATCCAGCGACCCATCCGCGAGTGCGGCCAACTGTGGTCCGGTACGTTTCTCCCACAGCGACACCTCGATGCCGGGATGACGGTCGGTCATCCGCGCCAGCGACTCCGGCAGCACATGTCTGCTGGCCGGCAGGTTGTAGCCGATATTGAGCGTCCCCACCCGCCCCTCGGCAGTCGCCTTCGCGGCCTGTGCCGCACGGTCCATCTGCGCCACCACGATCCGGGCCCGGGCAACGAACTCCCGACCGGCCGGGGTCAGCTCGACCTCGTGCGAAGTCCGTGCGACAAGTTGCACCCCGAGCGATTTCTCCAACTTCTGCAACTGTGCGCTGAGACTGGGCTGGCTCAGATGCAAACGACGGGCGGCCCGGCCGAAATGCAGCTCTTCGGCGATGGTGATGAACGAAATCAAATGTCGGAAATCCATACCACCGGCTCCTTTGTTCCGCCTGTACCGAACGTTAGCGCGACCGGGTAACCGAGGATGAACCACGACCGCACGTCCGGCACCGAGGTCGTGGCGTGCCGGTGAACCCTGTCCGACCAGTGTGTTGACTCGTAGTGCACAGTCCCCGGCCACACTGACTATCCGGCATGGGTCCGAGAGCCTGGCGGTATGCGATGGGTGTACGCGTTCGTATTCCTCCTTGCCGGACGCACCCGGACGCCGACCGCCCGCCTCCGCGTATCGCGGGGGCGGGCGGTCCGATCCGTGGGACTCAGCGCATTCGTGAGGCTCAGTGCGCGAGTACCGGCTCACCTTCGGCCGGAGCCGGCAGGGTGCTCGGCAGCAGCAGTGCCAGCACTACCGCGCCGAGGACGAAAACACCGGCGCCCCAGGTGAAGCTGGTGGTGTAGCTCTCGATGGCCGACTGCGCGACGGTGATCTGGTTCGGCGTCCGGCCGGCCAGATAATCGCTCGAGGCCGACGCCGCGATGGTGCTGAGCAGCGCGGTCCCGATCGAACCGCCCACCTGCTGGCTGGTGTTGATCATCGCGGACGCGACCCCGGCGTCGTCGTGCTTCACCCCGGCGGTGGCGCTCTGGAACGCCGTCGACATCGCCCCGCCCAGGCCGAGACCGAGCAGGATCAGCCCGGGCAGAATATGCGAGGCGTACCCGGTGTCGAGACCGATCCGGGTCAGCCAGGCCATGCCGAGCGCGGCGATCGCGAACCCGGCGCTGACGACCACCTTCGGCCCGAATTTCGGCAGCAGCAGCGAGGGTGTCGTGGTCGAGGACGCCACCATGGCGGCGACCATCGGCAGGAACGCCACACCGGTCATGATCGGCGAGTAGCCCAGCGTCAGCTGCATGTAGTAGGTCAGGAACAGGAAGATCGCGAACATCCCGATTCCCATGACGAACACCGCGAGGTAGGCCCCGCCACGGGTGCGGTCGAGCACGATGCGCAGCGGCAACAGCGGGTGCGCCACCCGCGTCTCCAGCCAGATGAACAGCCCGAGCAGCGCCGCGCCACCGATGAGGAAGGTCAGCGTGACCGAATCCGTCCAGCCTTCGCTCTCGGCGTGGGAGAACCCGTAGACGATGCCGAACAGCGCGGCGGTGACCACGACCGTTCCCGGGATATCGAGCTTCGGCCGCGTCGTGGCGACATGCTTGGCCAGCAGCAGCACCGCACCCACCAGCGCCACGGCCGCGAAGGCCAGATTCACGAACATCACCCAGCGCCACGAGGCCCATTCGGTGAGCGCGCCGCCGAGCAGCAGCCCGATCGCTCCACCGGTACCGGCGACCGCGCCGAAGATACCGAATGCCTTCGCCCGTTCGGACGGTTCGGTGAACGTGACGGTGAGCAGCGACAATGCTGCCGGTGCGAGCACCGCACCGAAGACACCCTGGCCGATACGCGCCGCGACCAGCATTTCGAAGTTGACGGCCGCACCACCGATGGCGGAGGCCACCGAGAAGCCGATCAGACCGATGATGAAGGTATTACGCCTGCCGAACAGGTCACTGAGCCGGCCGCCGAGCAGTAGCAGGCTGCCGAAGGCCAGCGCATAACCGGTGATGACCCACTGCCTGCTCGCGTCGTCGAAACCCAGGTCGCGCTGGGCCTCCGGTAGCGCGATGTTCACCACGGTCGCATCCAGTACGACCATGAGCTGGGCGACGCCGAGGACGGCGAGAACCCACCATCGCAGCGCGTGCGAACCGCGTCTGCCCGATGCTGTTTCCTGCGCGGACGGACCGCGATCGATCGTGGTAGTCATCTCGCCCCTTGAAGGAAAGTTGGATGTGGAGGAAGATCCGAGAAGTGGAGAAGGCACCTCCGCTTATATGAAGGCTAACACAATAACGGAGGATCAACCTCCACTTAATCCCGCCGTTGATAGAATGCCGATGTGAAACACGCCACGACCCTGCGCACACCCCGGCGTCTGCGCGCCGACGCCGCACGCAATCAGCAACGCATCGTCGAGGCGGCCCGTGAACTGTTCGCCGACCGTGGGCTGGAGATCACCCTCGACGACGTCGCCGAACGAGCGGGCGTGGGCGTGGGCACCGTCTACCGCCGTTTCGCCAACAAAAAGGAACTCATCGCCGAGGTCTTCGAACACAGCCTCGGCGCGTTCGCCGATACCGCCGAGGACAGCCTGCGCGACCCGGACCCCTGGCACGGCCTCGTACAGTTCGTCGAATACGCCTGCCGCCATTTGGCCGTCAACCGCGGCTTCAGCGAGGTCATCCTCGAACTCGACCTCGACACCGACCGCTTCCACGGCCTGCGCGACCGGATCAAACCCGCCGTAGCGGAGATCGTCGCCCGCGCCCGCGAGGCAGGGGTCCTACAGCCCGAGATCGAACCGTCGGACCTGTTCGCGATGATCCATATGGTCGACGGCCTGGCCGAATTCGCCAAACCGATCAATCCCGAGATCTGGCGCCGTTATATGGCGATCACCCTCAACGGCATCCGCGCGGACAATGTCGCGCGCCAGGAACTTCCGGTGCGCGCGTTGACCGACGACGAGGTCGACCAGGCGAAGACCGCCAAAGCCGCGCCCTGCGCCGGTCGGCGACGCTGACCGGACGAAAGTCCGGACCGCTCCTCTCGTCCCGATAGGCAGGCGGGCGAGCCGGCTCAGGTCGCACTTGCCCGAACTCGGCGAGTTCCTCGTTCCGGCAACTCGGTTCCGGATGTGCCGCACCCGCTGTCGGCACGTCCGGCGAAACAGCCCCCGCGGTCGGCTACGGCGGCCATCCCACCTCCGGGTCGGCCGCCGAGGCGGATCGGCACAACCGACCCTCGCGGATCAGCACCCGGCTGCCGCCGACGGTGCCGGTCGACCTGCTCTCCACACACGAGTCGGAGGTGGCAGCCGTCGTCCCGGCAATCTCCACGCTCGTGGCCAGCAGCGAGTCGATACGCGCCGGCCGATTGCGCCGAGCGTGGATCCGGTACAGAGCTCCTCCTACAGTCCCTGCCCCGAACTGGTGCCGGGAGCGTCCACAGGAGGCTCACCTTCCGCAGGAGGCTCACCTTCCGCCGGAGGCTCACCTTCCGCCGGAGGCTGACCTTCCGCAGAAGGTTCACCTTCGCCAGGAGGTCGGCCCTCGCCCGGAGGCTGACCTTCCCCAGGTGGCTGGCCTTCCGCCGGAGGCTCACCTTCCCCTGGAGGCTGACCCTCGCCCGGAGGCTGGCCTTCCGCCGGAGGCTCACCTTCGCCAGGAGGCTCACCTTCGCCAGGAGGCTGGCCTTCCGCCGGAGGCTCACCTTCGCCAGGAGGCTGACCCTCCCCAGGAGGCTCACCTTCGCCAGGAGGCACAGCCGGTCCGGGGTTGGGGGCAGGGGTGGAAGGCGGTGGGGTATCGGACTTGTCCTCATCGGATTCGTCGTCTTCGTCACCGCTGTCTTCTTCGTCTCCGCCGAGACCTTGAGACATCATGGCAGCCATCATGAGAGGGGTGATCATGTCCCCGATGCCACCGCCGCTGCCGCCACCGGTACCGCCACCAGTGCCGCCGCCGGCGCCGGGGGTTTGACCCGGGTCGGGGCTGGAACCCGACCCGGTCCCGGAGGAGCCGCCGGACCCGCCCGATTCGCTATCACCCGAACCGAGTTCGTCTGATGAGAGTTCACCCGATCCGAGGCCATCCGCTCCGAACGGACCCGATTCGGAGTCGTCCGCTCCGGGAGTGGTCGTTCCTGGCGTTGTCGGAGTCGTCGGAGTTGTCGGCGTAGTCGGAGTCGTCGGCGTAGTCGGGTAAGTCGGCGTAGTCGGGTAAGTCGGCGTAGTCGGATAAGTCGGTGTCGTCGGCGCAGTCGGCGTGGTCGGCGTAGGCACTTCCGGCGCCTCCGGAGTCGTGGTCTCTGGAGAGTCCGTCGCGCCAGGGACGTCGGCCGGCCCCTCTTCGGGATTCTCCTCAGCGCTCGGAGTCTCCTCGCCACCGAGCTGAGTGCCCGCGAAAATACCGGCGGCGAGAACAGCACCGCCACCAATGACCGCGGTCTTCGTGCTGATTCTCCGATTTCCGGGGGCGTTCGCCGGAGCATTGGCCGGAGCATTGGCCGGAGCGTTCGCCGGAGCATTGGCCGGAGCGTTCGCCGGAGCATTGGC
>NZ_BMMH01000018.1 GCF_014645735.1 Nocardia jinanensis
TCACACCGCGATGCTGTTCGGGGACGCGAAGAAATCGGTCGGCGCGGTCACCGAGGAACTCAAAGCGCTGTAACCCGGCGACACTCTCGGCCCCGGTGCGGGCTCGGTCCGGACAACCGAGCCCGCACCGGGGCCGTGTCGCCTGTTACGGTCGGCCGATGGCGGATCTCGGTGTGAAACTGCTGCGGGCACGATGGTTCGTACGAGCGCCGATCTGGGCTTTCCGGGTTCGGCTGGGTTTCCTGTTCGGCGGGCGCCTGCTGCTGTTGGAGCACCGCGGCCGCACCTCCGGGCAGCCGCGGTACGTGGCATTGGAAACAGTGGACCGCCCGGACGCCGATACGGTGGTGATCGCTTCGGGATTCGGGGAGACCTCGCAGTGGTACCGGAATCTGCTGGCCGAACCGCGGTGCCGGGTCAGTATCGGTGCGCGCTACCAGGTGCCCGCGTCGGCCCGCACGCTGGACCCGGCGGCGGCGGAGGTGGTGCTGGACGCCTATCGGACCAGACATCCGAAGGCGTACCGGAAGCTGAGCGGGATCATCGAGGAAGCCACCGGTCGCGGTATCGATACTGTGCCGCTGGTCGAGTTGTCCCTGCGTTCCTGAGTCCGTCCGGCGCGCGCGGGCCACGGTTCGCGGAAAAGGGGTGGACGCCGCCATCGCGGTGGGCAGATCATGGTCGGCGATGCCCGAACGCAACGAACCCCTGCGCCTGATCGAATTCGACAGCACTGCCGCCGACCCTGCCGATGCTCTCCCGTGGTCGGCCGTTCTCGATTCCTATTCCACCCCGCGCGATCTGCTGGACATGCTGACGCTCAGCCTGTTCGGCCGTGGCGTGCAACCGTTCTACCGGAAGCGGCAACTGGAGCGGGTGCGGGCCGACGCGCCGCTGCGCCCGCCGGGTTCGGCGGTCGCGCGACAGGTGGTCGAGGCCGAGGCGCTGTCGATCCTCGTGTTCGGGGACGGCTGGGCACTGCGTGCCGATCGGTGGACGGATAAATCGGCCACGGTGGAAGTGACCGCGATCAGTGACGAACTGGCCGAACGTATAGTCGCGGAAGCGACTCGTGATGCCGAGGAGGCGGCGCCACCCGACCTGGCCTCGGTGAAGATGGGCTTCTGGCACCAGGGCGACCGCGGGGCCAACCGGCGGATTCTCACCGTCACCACACCGGAGTGGGCGGAGATCCGCGGGAACTACAGCAGAACCGTGACGAGTGCGCTGGACCGCCTGATGGCATTGCGCCCGGCCGATATCCGCGGTCGGCTGCTCTTGCTGCACGGTCCGCCGGGGACGGGCAAGACCACCGCGCTGCGGGCGCTCGCCAGATCATGGTCCGATTGGTGCCAGGCCGATTGTGTACTCGATCCCGAGATGCTGTTCGCCAAGCCCGGGTATCTGATGCGTGCGGCGATGGGAGCCGAGGGCGAGGACGAACAAGCCGACCGTTGGCGGCTACTGATCCTCGAGGATTGCGACGAGCTCATCCACGCGGAGGCGAAGACATCCTCGGGACAAGGTCTTTCCCGTTTGCTCAATCTCACCGACGGGATGCTCGGACAGAGCCGCGATGTGTTGGTGGCGATCAGCACCAACGAGGATCTGTCGCGGCTGCACCCCGCGGTCACCCGCCCCGGCCGCTGCCTGGCCCAGTTGGAGATCGGGAAGCTGTCGGCCGCCGAGGCGCGTACCTGGCTGGGCGATCACCCTGCCGCCGGGTCCGCCACGGAAGCGACTCTCGCGGAACTGGTCGCGCTCCGCGACGGCCGGGGAGATATCGCGGTCACGGCGGCCGCTCCCGATTCCGGTATGTACCTGTAGTTTCGCGAAATCGCTGTATCGCACGGTAGGAACGAGAGGAACCGGCCGGGGTGAGCCGCAATCCCCTGGAGAGAGCGCGAAACGCGAACTCTCTCCAGGGGGCGGTGCGGTTCACCCTCGGCCGGCAGGGCCTTCGGCCGGCCGATCAGATCTCGGGCGGCGCGACGTAGGTGAAGGCACCGGTCCCGGTGGCGCTGCCGCCGCTGGTGGTGACGACCACGTCGACCGCACCGGCGGCTCCCGCGGGCGTGACCACCGTGACCAATGTGTCGGATACGACGGTGAACGCCGCCGGCGCACCGCCGAAAGTAACCGACGCGGTGGTGGTCAGTGCCGTGCCGGGGATGGACACCGAGGTCCCACCGGCGGTCGGTCCGGCGGCAGGGGACGGTGTGCCGATTGTGGGCACGGCGACATAGGTGTAGGCGACACCGTTACTGGTGCCACCCGCGGTGGTGACCGTGATCTGCACCGTGCCGGTTCCGGCCGGCGCGACAGCGGTGATCTGGATGCCGGAGTTCACGGTGAAACTCGTTGCCGGGGTGGCGCCGAAGGTGACCGCGGTGGCTCCGCTGAGCCCGGCCCCGACGAGGGTCACCGTAGTGCCGCCCGCCACCGGCCCCGCGGTCGGACTGACGGAGATCAGCGCGGGGACCGCGATGTAGGTGTATATCAGACCGTTGCTGGTGCCTCCCGCAGTGGTGACGGTGACCAGTACGGTTCCCGTGCCGGCCGGGGCGGTGGCGGTGATCTGGGTGCCGGAGTTCACGGTGAAACTGGTGGCGGGGGTGGCGCCGAAGGAGACCGCGGTGGCTCCGGTGAGGTTGGTGCCGGTGAGGGTCACCGTGGTGCCGCCCGCCGCCGGTCCCGAACTCGGGCTGAGGGACGTCAGTGCCGGTGCCGCGACGTAGGTGTAGGACGCGCCGTTGCTGGTGCCACCGGGAGTGGTGACCGTGACCTGCACGGTTCCGGTGCCGGCCGGGGCGGTGGCGGTGATCTGGGTAGCGGAGTTCACGGTGAAACTCGTTGCCGGTGTGGCACCGAAGTTGACCGCGGTGGCTCCGGTGAGGTTGGTGCCGGTGAGGGTCACCGAGGTGCCGCCGGCGGTGGACCCTTGAGTGGGGCTGATGCTGGTCAGTGTCGGGACCGCGGCATAGGTGTAGGGCAGTCCGTTGCTGGTGCCTCCGGTGGTGGTGACGGTGACCTGTACCGTTCCGGTGCCGGGCGGGGCGATCGCGGTGATCTGGGTACTGGAGTCGGTTGTGAATGTGGTTGCCGTGGTGCCGAAACGCACTGCGGTGACAACACCGACGAATCCGGTGCCGGTGAGCGTGACGCTGTTGAGTCCGGCCGCGGGCCCCTGATTCGGGTTGACGGAGGTCAGCGTCGGGACCGCGACGTAGGTGTAGGACGCGCCGTTGCTGGTGCCACCGGGAGTGGTGACCGTGACCTGCACAGTGCCGGTTCCGGCCGGGGCGGTGGCGGTGATCTGGGTAGCGGAGTTCACGGTGAAAGCGGTGGCGGGGGTGGCGCCGAAGGAGACTGCGGTGGCTCCGGTGAGGTTGGTGCCGGTGAGGGTCACCGAGGTGCCGCCGGCGGTGGGCCCTTGAGTGGGGCTGATGCTGGTCAGTGTCGGGACCGCGACGTAGGTGTAGGACGCGCCGTTGCTGGTGCCACCCCCGGTGGTGACGGTGACCTGCACGGTTCCGGTGCCGGCCGGGGCGGTGGCGGTGATCTGGGTAGCGGAGTTCACGGTGAAAGCGGTGGCGGGGGTGGCGCCGAAGGAGACTGCGGTGGCTCCGGTGAGGTTGGTGCCGGTGAGGGTCACCGAGGTGCCGCCGGTCGTGGGTCCCTGGGTGGGGCTGATGCTGGTCAGTGTCGGGACCGCGGCATAGGTGTAGGGCAGTCCGTTGCTGGTGCCGGCCCCGGTGCTGACGGTGACCTGTACCGTTCCGGTGCCGGGCGGGGCGATCGCGGTGATCTGGGTACTGGAGTCGGTTGTGAATGTGGTTGCCGTGGTGCCGAAACGCACGGCCGTGACGATACCGACGAATCCGGTGCCGGTGAGCGTGACGTTGTTGAGTCCGGAAGTGGGGCCCGAAGTCGGCGCCAGGGAGGTCAGGGTGGGGGCCATGGAGTTTTGCTCCTTTCAGAGCGGGGCCGAAGAGCCCCCGTCCGGCCAGGAGCAGGGGCGGAATGATGTGCTCGGGGAAGCCGGTCCCGGGCAGAGCAGCAACGACTACCCTGCCCGGGATCGGCGGTACGGTCCGGGCCGTCGGCGGCCCGGATATCCGGTCAGATACCGGGTCCGGCGACGTAGGTGAACGCACCGACCGCGGTGGCGCTGCCGCCGCCGGTGGTGACCTCGATATCGACGGCGCCGACGGTTCCCGGCGGCGTGACCGCCACAAGAGTCGTGTCGGAGAGGGCGTTGAACGGCGCCAGGACACCGTCGAACGTGACCGACTCGGTGGTGGTCAGATCGGTGCCGGGGATAGTCACCGCGGTGCCGCCGGAGGCCGGACCGGAGGCAGGGCTCGGGGTACCGAGGGTGGGCGCGTCCACGTAGGTGTACGAAAGACCGTTGCTGGTCCCACCCGCGGTGGTGACGGTTACCCCGACCGGACCCTCTGCCGCGCCCGCAGGTACGACCACGGTCAGCACACCGTCGTTCACCACGGTCGGCGTCGCGGAATTGGCGCCGAAGGACACAGAAGTAGCTGTGGCCAGACCGGATCCGGTGAGCGTGACCGTATCGCCGCCGGCGGTGACCCCCGAGACGGGGGACAGGCCGGATTTGAACGGCGGGCCGATGTAGAAGAACGACAGTGGGTTGCTGGTCCCGCCCGGCGTGGTGACGGTGACCCCGACCGTGCCGGCCCCCGAGGGGGAGGTAGCCGTGACCGAGGTTGGCGTATTGGCTGTGATGGTGGCCGATTTGGTGCCGAAGCGTACGGCTGTGGCACCGCCGAGGTTCGTGCCGGTGATGGTGACGGAGGTACCGCCTGCGGTCGACCCCTGGTTCGGAGAGATGGGCATGACGCTGTCCTTCTGATAGATATGTTCGGTGGGCGCGACAAACCGAGACCGGACGGCCGATTCCGCCAGTCGAGTTGTCGCGCAGAAGTTGTGGTCTGATTCGCCCGTTGCCGGTTGTTCGGCTGTCGGCGGGCGCAGACGAGGACGCTGCCCTGGCCGGGCTCTCGTCCCGAACGTCACCGGGAAGTGCCGGCTCGGACGGTTTACACCACCCGAGTTCGATGGCTGCCACCACGAGAATGGTTTCGCCGATGGGATTGCCGGCGGCCGGTGGCGTGGTGCACCGTTGCCGGTGACGTAATTGCACTCCGTATAGGCGCGCCGCGTGTTTCGGCCGACCGCCTCTCGCAATTATGAGTGATCCATATTTCCCTTCGCATTAATGAGTCGGAAACAATCCACTCGCAAAGATACGTCTCCCGAACAACGAGTGCAACAGTGGATTTCGGTAGATCTGTCCAGGTCAAAGCGGCCGCGGAGGCTGGTGTGGATCGATTTATCGCCGATTCCGACGGAATTATCGCGAATTCCGACGGAATTATCGCGAATTCCGGCTACGTTTTCTCATGAATTCCGGGGATGTTTTCTCGCCAAGTTCGACGGAGGTGAAAAGGAGTACCGGTTCGTTTGTTTACGACGCTACCGGTCCGGGGCCTCCGGCTGCGCACGAGAGGTTTTCGCGACGAACAGATGGCGGGTGGTCGCCGGGCGGCAGATGAGCACGGCGCCTGCCACGGCGAGCCGGAACCCAGCGGGATCAGCGAGGAGTGTCGGTGGGTGCGCTCGGCCGGGAATGGGCCCGGCGATAGCTTCGGGATCCGGTCCGGACGATCGTGCCACCGAACGTGAGCCGGTCGATGATCGCGGCTCGCAGCCGAGGGTCGGGGAAGATCTCCGACCAGTTGGCGATATCGCGGTTGGACACGATCGCGACCGACTTCCTCTCTTCCCGTTCGGTCAGCACCTGGAACAGTAGTTCGGCACCGCGCCGGCCCAGCTCGGTGTAACCGAGCTCGTCTATACAGAGCAGATCGACGCCCCGGTAGCGGCCGATGGCCCGGGAGAGTCTTCGCCCGTCGGCGGCCTCTACCAGTTTGTTCACCATTCCGGCGGCCAAGGTGTACCTGACCCGGTAGCCGGCTCTCGCCGCTTCGGTACCCAGCGCGATCAGTAGATGGGACTTCCCGGTGCCGGAATCGCCGATCAGGCACAGCGGCAGACCGTTGCGGATCCAGTCGCATCCGGCGAGCGCATGGATCATCGCCGGATCGACGTTGGGATTGGCGCCGAAATCGAAGTCCTGCAGTGTTTTCCGGAGCGGGAACCCGGCTGCTCCGACCAGTCGTTCGGTTTGGCGGCGCGCGGTCGTCTGTTCTGTACGCAGCTGGGGTCTGCGTTCGCGGATGTAGGCGCTGACCCGCTGATACGACACGTCCGCCATGCCCTGCTCGGTCAGCAGACGCTGATAGATCCGGGTGGCCGTATGACGTTGCGTGGGAGGTCCGTCCAGGTCGGCGCGCAGTACATCGTCGATGAACGGCTTATAGGGGTCCAATTTCTGTGGCCGCGGCGGATACTCTTTACGCGGCTCGGGCAGCACCGACTCGGTCGCCCTGGCCACCGTGCGCCACCCGACGCCGTACTTGCGCTCGATGGCGCGTTTGGACAGGCCGGCCCGGAGGTCCTGCCGGATCGCGGCGTAGAGCTCGACTTTCGACATGTCCGACATCAGCACCCCTCCCCTCGCCCCCCACTTATTCCATATCTACATGATAGGCCCGTACTGTTACACCCTCCGTGGCCGCCGAATCGAAATCGACCGCACGGCCGTCGATTCCGGTGCGCAACCGCCGTCATAATTGATGAGCGTCGGCGGAGACGACCGGAGATTCCGACGGCCTCTCCCCACCCCACGGCGGCCGCGGCCGAGCGGCCGCGCCGGGGTATCGCACTTCCCGCACCGGGCGACCCGGACCTGTCACGGGCCCGGCACCGCGGCTATCGTTTGCCCAATGGATGCGTTGGCCGGGCTGCTGGAGGGCCCGAGGGCGCGTGGTGCCTTCCTGCTGCGGTCGTTGCTCAGCCCGCCGTGGTCGCTGCGCATCCAGGACGAATCCCCGCTCACCGTGGCGGCGGTGATCCGGGGGCACGCGTGGATCCTCACCGAGGACGGCGGCCGCCACCGGATCGGTGCCGGGGACGTGGCGGTTTTCCGGGGGCCGAGTCCGTACACCGTCGCCGACGACCCCGCCACCGAGCCGCAGATCCTGATCAATCCGGGCCAGGTCACCACCACGGTCGACGGTGAAGTGCTCTGCGAGACGATGAGCCTCGGTGTGCGGCAGTGGGGTAACGACCCTCAGGGGGAAACCGTGCTTGTCACGGGGTCCTACGAGCAGGCGGGCGCGGTGAGCCGGCGCCTGTTGCGCGCGCTGCCGCAGACGTTGCTGGTGCCGCGCGGACGTTCCGACGAGCGGGTGCTGAGCCTGCTGGTGGAAGAAACCGTCAAGGACCAGCCGGCGCAGAGCGCGGTGCTGGATCGGCTGCTGGATCTGCTGCTCATCGCGACGCTGCGCACCTGGTTCGCCGGGAACGAGGCTCCACCCTGGTACCACGCCTACGGCGATCCGCTGGTCGGCAAGGCGTTGCGGCTGTTACAGCACAACCCCGCGCACAGTTGGACCGTCGCCGATCTGGCCCGCGAAGTGGGAGTCTCCCGCGCGGCGCTGGCCAGGCGTTTCACCGAACTGGTCGGCCAACCACCGATGGCGTTCCTCACCGAATGGCGGTTGGATCTGGCCGCGGATCTGTTGCAGGGTAGCGAGGACACAGTGGAGACCATCGCCCGCCGGGTCGGGTACGGCAGCGCGTTCGCCCTGAGTACCGCGTTCAAACGTCAGTTCGGGGTGAGTCCCCGCGATCACCGACTGGGCGCCGTCGCGGTGCCCACGGCCGGCTGACCCCGGTATCGTCGGCCGGGTGACCCAGCAGTATCCGGTGCTCTGGCCGGTGCCCACCCGGTGGGCCGACAACGACCACTACGGCCACGTGAACAACGTGACCTACTACGCCTACTTCGATACGGCGGTCAACGCCTGGCTCATCGACGCGACCGGCACCGATATCCGGGAACTGCCCGCCATCGGGATCGTGGCGGAGACGTCCTGCCGCTTCCATGCCTCGCTGAGCTTCCCCGACCTGTTACGGGTGGGTCTGCGGATCGCCCGGCTGGGCCGGTCGAGCATCACCTACGACCTCGCGATCTACCGGGAGGCGGGCGACGAGCTGGAACTGGCGGCGACCGGCACGTTCGTTCACGTCTATGTGGATTCGGGAACTCGTAAGCCGGTGGAGATCCCCGAGGTGATCCGTAAGGCCGCTACGGCGCTGGTCACCGACACCACCGAGCAGTAGCGGCGAAGGCGGTCTGCGCCGAGCACTCGGGAAGCGTCCGGGTACCGGCCGCGCGGGGCCGATGGGTCGTCGAACGCTGCCGCGCCCACCTTTCAGCGGGCTCTCCCACCGGTCCTGCGCAGGGCGTACCGGCGCGGCTGAGGGCCGGTTTCCGCAGGGCCTCGAGGGGCTGCCGAATGTTCCGCACGTGGACTGGTGAATTCACCGATGAACAGGCGATAACCGTGTTACTGTCGTGCCGCTGGGCGGCTCGGAACAGGGGCGGGATCAGCGGGGCAGAGTGGCCGGGACACCCCTCGGTCGCACGGAAGGGCAGTACCTGTGCAGGTGATCGTCGATGGCGTTGCGGGCGAGGGATATCCGGCCCGGTGCGGTTCGCCGAGGCCGGTCGGGCACCTGCCGGGCGGCGGTAGGCGGACAGCTCGGCCCGCGCTTCCCAGGGCGGCAGCCGCCGGGGTTCCGGTACGCCGCAACGGGCGGAGCCCGTTGATGTGCCCGCGGCCTTCGCGCGTTCGCGGGCCGCGACGGCCGACGGTGTAGTTCGATAGAACGGAATAGCAGTATGGCAACGCGATTCGCTGTTTCCGGAGACTTCGGGAGTGAAACGACACGGTCGGCCGGTCGCTGGGCGGACCGGCCCGGACCGCGGCCGATGTGCAACCGTGCCACGGTCGTGGCGGCCACTGTGGCCGAAGCCGTGGACTCGCTGGGTGGTTGGATATTCGACCGGACGGCCGCCGGTTGCGAGACCCTCGTGCTCGTACCGGGTTCCGGGGATACCCGCGCTCTGGAGATCCTGGGAGCGACGGCGATCGACCTCGGCGATGCCTTGACCCATGCGGAATGGGCTACCGGCCTCGATGTACTCGCCGCCGCGGCGGATATGTATCTGGCCGATGCGCGGATCCGCGAGGCGTTCCGGGCACGCCGCGATCGCGCGGCGCAGCAGACCTATCTGTGGGGCCGGGGGCCCGCTGTCGAGTTCGGTGACGGATTCGCGCTGGTCAACACCTACCAGGTCAGCCTGGCGGGCCAGGCTTTCAAGCGAGCGGCACTGGATGCGGCCGGCGTCTCGCCCGGGCCGCATTCGGCGGCGGAGATGCTCTGGGCCGACCACGGGCATCGGTAGGCGCTCGCGTCGGCCGGAGCGGGAGTTCCGGGGTCCGGGCGGAACAGTCTCGCCATGGCGTCGTGTAGCGGGTTCTTCTGCCGCCGGTGCGCTACGGGGTGGTCCGGTCGGTGCCGGGGGCGGCCCGGCCGTCCTTGTTCGCACCCGGGTCGCTCGGCTCACCGATACCGGGACCGAACAGCGAGAACAGTGAGAAATCCAGTGTCGGTGTGCCCGATTGCGCGCCCGCGGCCGGTCGCTGTGTCGCCAGCCGGGTGTTGTCACTGGTCAACCGATGCATCACCCGTTCCAGTGAGGACAGGATCGTGGGCACGTCGGCTGTTCCGTCGACCAACCGGCCGACCATGGCATAGCACAGGTTGATCATGACCAGCGCGATATCGGTCACGTAGTCGCGATCCAGGCCCGCCAGCAGGTGGCCGGCGGCGGGGAGAACCGCTTCGAAGCCCTGACGATCCAGCCGGTGCCCGCCGGGGGTGGCGCGGGCACGGAAGAAGGCACGGGCCATCTGCGGACTCTGCTCCCAGGGCTGGAACACGCACCGGATGAGCCGCATCAACCCGTCGGCCAGTTCCTCTTGCGGGTGCTGTGTCAGTTCGACGTAGGAATGGGCGGCCATCCATGCTTCGACCGCTGCCAGAATCAGCTCGTCGCGGCTGCTGTGCAGGGCGTAGATCGTGGTGAGCGATACCCGGGCCCGTTTCGCGACGGTGCGTAACTGCACCGCGTCGTAGCCGTCGGATTCGATGATCTCGACCACGGAGTCGAGGATCCTCGCCGCCGCGTCCACCTCACCGGACCCATTCACCGGGTTATGGTAACCCGGCATTTCGGTCGGACCCGTGTGTATCCCTCGCGCACACCGGCCCAGCCGGAACCGGGCCCGGAGTCCGGCCCGTATGCGGCGTCGCCGGGGCCCGAGTGTTCGAACTCGTTGCGTGACATCGTCACCGGCCCCGCACGCTACGCACCGTCACTGCTGGGAGCCGGGGTTCTCCAGTGTGTTCTGGAAGCGGCGCATACCGCGGATCCAGCGGTCGTAGTCCGAACCCTTGTGCTGGTACATCGTCAGCACTTCCGGATGCGGGAGGATCAGGAACTGCCCGGCCGCGACTCCGGCGAGCACGGTATCGGCGACCTCTTCCGGGGTGAGTACAGCGCCCGCGGACTTCACGGCGTTGATCGCCAGCCGGCCGGCTTCCACATTGTCCGGCGGGATCATGCCCTCGCGCAGTAGCGCGGTGTCCACGCCCATGGGGCATACACAGCTGACCTGTATTCCTTTGTCGCCGTAGGTGATCGACAACCATTCCGCGAAGCCGACCGCAGCGTGTTTGGAGACCGAGTACGGCGCCGACCCGAGTTGTGTGAGCAGTCCGGCCGCCGATGCGGTGCTCACGAAATGACCGCCGCCGCGGGTCAGCCAGCCCGGGACGAGCAGCCGGGCGGCGCGGATATGCGCCATGGTGTTGACCTCCAGTGCCGCCGCCCACTGTGCGTCGGTGCTGTCGAGTCCGGCGCCACCGCCGATACCGGCATTGGCGAAGTACAGGTCGACGGGACCGAAGGCGGATTCCGCGGTATCGATCAGCCGCTGGATCACCGCGGGGTCGGCGGCGTCGCCGGCGGCGGATACCGCGGCCGCACCTATCTCCTCGGCCACGCGTTCCGCGCCGGCCGGATCCAGATCGGCCACGACGACCTTCGCGCCGTGGTCGGCCAGTCGCCGCGCCAGCGCCGCGCCGATACCGGATCCGCCACCGGTGACGACGGCGGTCCGGCCCGAGAAGGTGTCCGATACTGTGCCTGAGAGCTCCATGCCGGCACCTTAGCCGGTCTATGCGACATTTACCCAGATATGTCGCTTAATCGTCCTGTTCGCCGTGGGGCGCCCGGGTCGTCGGCCGGGACAGCTCGGCGAGCCGGCGCAGCAGCGGGGCGGTACGTGGGCCCACCGATTCCTGCATCACCAGGGCCATATTCGTGCGGACCACCCCGGGGATCTTCAGGATCTGCCCGGTGATCCGGTAGAGATCGTCGGCGTCGCGGGCCACCACCCGCACGGTGAGGTCGGTGGGGCCGGTCATCCCGCACACCTCGGTCACCTCCGGGATCTCCGCCAGTTCGTCGACCACCGCCTCGAGCCGGTGCTGGTCCACGACCACTGCCACGAAGGCCGACAGGCGGTAGCCCAGGGCGCGGAGTTCGACCCTGCGCTCGAAACTTCCCAGCACCCCGGTGGCCTCCCAGCGGGTGAGCCGCGCCTGCACAGTATTGCGCGACAGCCCGAGCCGGGCGGCCAGTTCGACACCGGTGGCCCGGGGGTTGGCGATGAGTTCCAGTAGTAGTCGCGCATCGGTGGCGTCCACTACCGCTTCGGTGGTCTCAGGACTGGTCATATGACGCAGTATGACAGCGGGTACCGGTCCGTAACCGTGCATTCTGCTCAGTTTCCGGATCGGGACTTGCGCAGATCGCTTAAGGGTGGATGCTATGTGTTACAGGCCACATCAGCGCGTGACCCGCGTGAGGAGGCGAGGCCGATGCCCGGCACAACCGAGTATCCGGTGCAGTTGATCCAGCCCGACGGCGCTCGGGTGCACCATCCCGAATATCAGGCCCTGGTCGCCGATATCGGTCCCGGCGAACTACGGCAGCTCTACGAGGACCTGGTGATCACCCGGCGTATCGATACCGAGGCGGTAGCGCTGGCCCGGCAGGGACAACTCGGGCTGTGGGCGCCGTGCCAGGGGCAGGAAGCCGCCCAGGTGGGTTCGGCCCACGCGCTGCGTCCCGACGATTACGTGTTCGGCAGCTACCGGGAGAGCGCCGTCGCCTACTGCCGAGGGGTGCGGCCCAGTGCCCTGACGGCCATGTGGCGGGGAGTAACGCATTCCGCGGGGGATCCGGCGGCGGTCAATATGGCCAACCCGGCGATCGTGGTCGGCGCCCAGGGACTGCACGCCACGGGTTATGCCTACGCCGCCCACCTCGACGGCGCCGAAATCGCGACCGTCGCCTATTTCGGCGACGGAGCCACCAGCCAGGGTGATGTCGCCGAGGCACTGACCT
This sequence comes from Nocardia jinanensis, assembly GCF_014645735.1. GTDB lineage: Bacteria > Actinomycetota > Actinomycetes > Mycobacteriales > Mycobacteriaceae > Nocardia > Nocardia jinanensis. Next base: position 12,482 of record NZ_BMMH01000018.1, read on the forward strand.
TCGCCGCGAGCTGGAGCGCGCCCGTGGTGTTCTTCTGCCAGAACAATCACTGGGCGATCAGCGAACCGGTCCAGTTGCAGAGCGCCACCCCGATCGCCCGGCGCGCGCTCGGATACGGGATCCCCGCGATACGGGTGGACGGCAACGATGTGCTGGCCGTGCTAGCCGTCACCAGGCAGGCCGTCGCGCGGGCCCGCGGCGGTGGCGGGCCCTCGTTCATCGAGGCCATCACCTACCGGATGGGACCCCATACGACCGCCGACGATCCCGGCCGCTACCGCACCGCCGCCGAAACCGAGGAGTGGGCGCGACGGGACCCGATCCTGCGGATGCGGCTGCTACTGGAAGCCGAAGGTCTGCTCGACGCCGAGTTCCGGCGGCGGGTGGACGAACGCGCCGACGAGGTGGCGCACCTGATGCGCACCGAAACCATCACCATGGCCGACCCCGAGCCGTCGGAACTGTTCGACCACGTCTACGCGACTCCGCACCGGGGCCTGGACGAACAGCGCGCCGACTACTCCGCGTACCTGGCCGCCGATCCGGCCGCTGCGCTCGTCACCATCGCGCCCACCCCGCGCGAGGAAGGAGTCCGCTCATGATCACCACCTTCGCCGCGGCGCTCAACGCCGGGCTGCGCACCGCGCTCGAGGATGATCCGAAAGTGGTGCTGATGGGCGAGGACATCGGCCGGCTCGGCGGCGTCTTCCGGGTCACCGACGCGCTGCAGAAGGATTTCGGCGACCGGCGCGTGATCGATACGCCGCTGGCCGAATCGGGCATCATCGGCACGGCGTTCGGGATGGCGCTGCGCGGCTACCGCCCGGTGTGCGAGATCCAGTTCGACGGTTTCGTCTATCCGGCGTTCGACCAGATCGTCTCCCAGGTCGCCAAGATCCACAATCGGACCCGGGGCGCGGTCCGGGCACCGCTGACCATTCGCATACCGTTCGGCGGCGGTATCGGATCGGTGGAGCACCACTCCGAATCGCCCGAGGCGTATTTCGCGCATACGGCCGGCCTGCGGGTGGTGTCGCCCAGCAACCCGGCCGATGCCTTCACCATGATCCGCCAGGCCATCGCGCTGGACGATCCGGTGATCTTCTTCGAACCCAAACGCCGGTACTGGGACAAGGCGGAATTCGATCCGAGCGCCGCACCGGAACTGCCGCTGGACCGGGCCCGGGTGTGCGTGCGCGGTACCGACGCCACCGTGGTCGCCTACGGGGGCACCGTCGCCACCGCACTGGCCGCCGCGAAGATGGGCGCCGAGGAAGGGATCTCGCTCGAAGTCGTGGATCTCCGGAGTCTGGCCCCGCTGGACGTGGATACCGTCGCGGAATCGGTGGACCGGACCGGCCGGCTGATCGTGGTGCACGAAGCGCAGCGCACCGGCGGTATCGGTGCCGAGCTCACCGCCCGGATCACCGAACGGTGTTTCTACCGTCTCGAGGCGCCGGTGCTGCGGGTCGCCGGGTTCGATATCCCCTACCCTCCGGCTAAGCTCGAGAAGCATCATCTGCCCGACCCGGACCGGATCCTGGAGGCGGTCGATCGAACGCTTGCCGCCTGAAGGTGTGATCCCACCCTGACGCCAGCCGGAGGTGCCCGAAACCGTGGACGAAGACGCCCGCGCCGACGAAGGTCGTGCCGCAGATACCGGCGAGATCCTGGAGTTCCGTCTCCCCGATCTCGGCGAAGGACTCACCGATGCCGAATTCCAGAACTGGTCGGTGGCGGTGGGCGACGAGGTCGCGCTGAATCAGACCATCGCCGAAGTGGAGACCGCGAAAGCTGTGGTCGCACTGCCGTCCCCGTTCGCCGGGACCGTGGTGGAACTGCTCGCCGAACCGGGGGAGACCATCGAGGTCGGTGCGCCGCTGCTCCGGATCCGCACGACCGCGACGGAATCGGGTTCCGGCAGGCGGCCGTCGGTACTGGTCGGGTACGGGCCCTCGGAGGAGCGGGTCAGCCGGCGGCGGCGCGGCGGGCAGCGCCCCGAGGATGCCGCGGCGCCGCCCGCGCAACCTTCTGCCGGCAACGGGGTGCCGTACGAGAGCGGAGTCATCGGGGGCGCGTCGAACAGTTCGGCACACCAGCCGGTGGAACAGGCGCCGGAGCGCGCCGGTGACACGGCCCGCGCGGCCGCGGCCGAATCGCAGCGGGTCGCGGCGACACCGGGTGCGCGAAAGCTGGCCCGGGAGTTGGGCATAGATCTCTGGTTCGTGGCCGGATCGGGGCCGGACGGCGCGGTCACCGTAGCCGATGTCCGTGGTGCGGTACCGGTTTCGGAGCCGGATATCCGCGACAGCAGTCCCGGGGACACGGTGGCTACCGAACCCGTCCCCGGGTCGGCCCGCGAGGAGCGGACGCCGATCGCGGGGATCCGGAAACGGACCGCCGATGCCATGGTGGCCAGCGCGCGCACGATCCCGCAGGCCGATACCTCGATCACGGTCGATGTCACGGCCTCGCTCGAACTGCTGGAACATCTACGCGCCACCAAGGCTTTCGAGGGGATCACCCCGACGCCGCTCGCGCTGGTAGCGAAGTCGGTGCTCGCCGCGGTGGCGGAATTCCCTGTCGTCAACACTTTCTGGGACGAGGCGAACGCGGAGATCGTCACCCGGCACTATGTCAACCTGGGTATCGCGGTGGCCACCGGGCGCGGGCTGCTGGTGCCGAACATCAAGGACGCGCAGACCCTGAGCCTGCGCGAATTGTGCCGCGAGATCAACTGGCTGGCCCAGACCGCGCGCGACGGCCGGTCGGGCCTGGCCGATCTGCGCGGTGGCACGTTCACCATCTCCAATGTCGGTATCTTCGGCGTGGAATCCGGTACGCCGCTGGTGAATCCGGGTGAGGCCGCGATTCTGTGCCTGGGTGCGGTGGTGAGGCGACCGTGGGTGTTCCGGGACGAACTGGCGATCCGCTCGGTGGCGACCCTGACCCTGAGTTTCGACCACCGGATGATCGACGGCGAAGCCGCGGCGCGTTTCCTGGCGGCCGTCGCCGGACTGCTGGAGGACCCGCTGACATTGCTCGCCCGTATCTGATACCGAAAATCGCCGGCCTATATCCGTGTACGCATGGACTTGGCCGACCCTCCCCGCGTACGGTTGCGAAATCTGTTCCAGACACTTGGACGAGGAGCTGCGTTGAACGCGGTATTGATCTCGGCTGAAGATCTCCGGGAATCAACAGAGAAGAATCTGCGCCTACTGGATGTGCGCTGGCAACTCGGCGACCCCGACGGGCCGCAGCACTATCAGAACGGTCATATCCCCGGGGCGGTGTTCGTCGACCTGGATACCGAGCTCGCGGCCCTGCCTTCACCCGCCCACGGCCGGCATCCGCTACCGAATCCGGACCAATTGCAGAGATGCGCTCGCAGCTGGGGTCTCTGCACAGGTGACCCGGTGGTCGTCTACGACGCGATCGGCGGTATGTCGGCCGCGCGGGCGTGGTGGCTGCTGCGCTGGGCGGGCATCGCCGACGTCCGGATCCTGGACGGCGGGCTACCGGCCTGGATCCGCGCCGGCGGCGAATCGGCCACCGGAGTGGAACCCGATCCGGCGGTGGGCGATATCGAATTGGCACCGGGCCGATTGCCGGTGATCGATGCGGACGCGGTCGCGCGGTGGGAGGGCGTACTGCTGGATGCTCGTGCGGCCGAGCGGTACCGCGGTGAGCAGGAGCACGTAGACCCGCGCGCCGGGCATATCCCCGGTGCCATCAGCGTGCCGACGAGCGATAATCTCGACCAGGACGGGTACTTTCTGCCCGCCGCCCTGCTGCGCGAACGCTTCGGGGAGATCGGCGAGGCCCCGGTCGCGGTGTACTGCGGATCGGGTGTCACGGCGGCGCACGCCATCGCCGCGCTCGCCGTGGTGGGTGTGCAGGCCGCCCTGTACCCGGGGTCGTGGTCGCAGTGGGCACACGATCCGAAACGGCCGGTCGCCACGGGCGTGCACGCCGGGTGATCATCCGCAGGCCGCGGCGATCCGGCGCAGTGCCATATGATCGGCCGCGGTGACCGGGAGCTGATAACGCAGCGCGACCGTGAGGTAGCGGCCCGCGTAGTAACAGTGGCCGGGCCGGGAGGGCGGTAACCAATCGGCGGGGGTGCTGTCGCTTTTATCGGTATTGGCCGCGTCATCGGTGGCCTGCAGGTTGTAGTCGATATCGTTGGCGAAGCGGATCCGCTGCGCGATCGGCCACTCGGACGCGCCGAAATCCCAGGCGGCGGCCAGCGGATAGATATGGTCGATCGGGATCCGCCGGGCGGTCTCCCTGCTGAACACGATCAGGGCCCCGGTGTAGGGATCGGCCAGTGTGCCGGACCGGACGACGCACCGATGAGTGCCGGGCCGGTAACCCACCCCGGTGAGCTGGCGGGCCAGCACATTGTTGCGGGTATCGCAGCCGTCCCGGCCGCCCGGACCGTCGTGGTCGTCGGACCAGGCGGGGCCGAACACACACCCCTGCCCGGCACCGCAGCCGCGCTCGTACCCGCCCGGATGCGGACGTCGCTCGACCACCCGGACCGCGCCGAGTAGTTGTTCTAGCCGGTCCCGCCCGGGACTACCCGGTGCGGGCCGCTGCCCGGCGACCGCCGCGCACCCGGTCCCCGAAGCCAGTAGCAGAAAGGCGGTACACAGAGCGGTAACCGCGTGAATCATCCCCCGTGTCAGCACGGCTACCGGTATACCGGACCCCTCCGACAGCTACCGGTGATTCGGATCTACAACCAGGCGCGGGCCAGCAGCTCGTCGTTGTCGACCCTGCTGTTGCGGGGTGGGAAACGCGTGGCGACCAGAGATTCGATATGTACCCCGTCGTGGCCGATCACCCAGGAACCGCCGATATCGGTGCATTCGGCGATCTTGGAGAATGCGGTGAGCAGGAAGGTGACCGCCTCCTCGGGCAGGGCGGTATGGGCCAGCCGCTGCGATTCCCCCGGCCGGGACAGGTCCAGCCAGACCCCGCACTGTCCGTCCAGCCGCATACCGACGATCTTGTCGGCATTGACGAAGGTGAACTTGCGCCGTTCCCACGGGGTGGTCGGCGTGTAGCTCTGCTCGAGAACCTGGAGCAGAATCGTCATACTGCTGCCCTCCGCTTTTCGATGGCACCGGGGTGCCGAGACGCCGCTGTGTGATGAGACCGCTGTTCGCGGGCCGGGATGCGCCGAGCGCCGCAAACGGCCACCGGAGGCAGCACGATCCGTCCGGCGGCGCTGCGCGCGGCGGGTACTGATATCAGCGGTGACCAGCGGATATTTCTCAGTATGTGCCGTTGTGGTGGATAAATCCAGATACAACGGCCGGTGAGCCGGTCCCGGTATCGCCTCCACCGGCGTGTGCCGGAAGATCCTGGGTGGGGGGACCGTGCGCGGGCTGTCGCACCCGGCTGATTTGATGGGGCCATGTTGCACGGACTGTGGTCGCCCGGTTCCGGGCTGCTGCTGTGGCGTGCCCCGGGTACCGGCGGTGTGGCCGAGCCGCCGGTACCCGGTCTGCTCGGCTCGGTGCTGAGCGAATCGCGGTTCCGGCACCGGGCCGAGGTGCTCGTGGTGGACGAGAAGGGTGCACGGCGGGAAACGGTGCGGGCGCACGCGCTCGCACCCGGGCCCGCCGCCGCCGCGTTGCGGCAGCGGTTGCCGGTCGGTGCCGTGGCCGGTGATCTGCGGTTCCTCGGTCATATCGCGCAGGGGATCGAACGCTGGGTGCGGGCCGGGGCGGTGGTTCCGGAACTGCGGCGCGAGGACGGCGAGTGGTGGGCCCGCTGGGCGCTGTCCGGTGGGGCGGGCCAGCGGGCCTGGCTCGCCGAACTCGGCGCGCTGCTGCCCCCGGCTCTGCGGGTCGCCGGTCCGGCGGCCGAGGTGCTCGACGATATGGTCACCGAACTCACCGATCCGATGGTCCGGGAACTGATCGCCGCCGATCCGCATCCACATCCACTGGTGCACGGTTTGCGTACGGACGTACCGGTGGAGACGGGAAGCCATCAGGCCGCCGAGGTGCTGCGGCAGTGGCGCGACACCCGCGCGACCGAAGAGGCGGGTCTGGTGCTGCGGCTGCGCGAACCCGAAGGGGAGTTCGCCGACGCCGCGGATGCCTCCGCGCTGTGGCGGCTGGAGGTCTGCCTGCGCGCCGACGGAACGGCACCGCGGCCGATCGCGGTTCCCGGCAGTGCCGACGAGGTGCGGACGGGTCTGGAATGGCTGGGGCGCGCGCAGCGTGCCTACCCGCGCCTGCGCGATGTTCCGGGCGATCCGCACAGTCTCGACCTGCTCTTGCCGACCGAGGTCGTGGCGGATCTGGTCGCCCACGGGGCACAGGCACTGTCGGCCGCGGGTATCCCGCTGCTGCTGCCCCGGGCCTGGAACATCACCGAGCCGAGTCTGCGCTTGCGCGTCGACGGCGCGGCGGTACCCGCCGCCGAGAGCACGGTCGGATTGGACGGTCTGGTCAGCTACCGCTGGGAACTGGCGCTCGGCGATACCGTGCTCTCGCTCGACGATATGCAGCGGTTGATCACCGCCCAATCGGACCTGGTGCGCCTGCGTGGGGAATGGGTGCAGGCCGATCACACCGTGCTCGCGGCCGCCGCGAAATTCGTGGCGCTGCATCACGGTGACAACGAGATCACCCTGTCCGATCTGATCGGCGAGATCAGCGCGAACCGGGTCGGGGGCGTACCGCTCACCGAGGTCACGGCGAGCGGGTGGCCCGCCGCGCTGTTCGACCCCGAACGCCCGGTGGATCCGGTGACCGTACCCGGCCGGCTGAAGGCCCAGTTGCGTCCCTATCAGGAACGTGGCCTGTCCTGGCTCGCGACCATGAACCGGCTCGGCTGCGGGGCGGTACTGGCCGACGATATGGGTTTGGGGAAAACGGTGCAGGTCCTGGCTCTGCTGCTGCACGAACGAGAGCGGGACACCGCGCCCGGCCCGACGATTCTGGTCTGCCCGATGTCGGTGGTCGGCAACTGGCAGCGGGAGGCCGAACGGTTCGCTCCCGATCTGCGGGTGCTCGTGCACCACGGCACCGGCCGCGCGCAGGGCCGCGATATGGACGCGGCGGTGGCCGGGGCGGATCTGGTGGTCACGACCTACGCGCTGCTGGCCCGCGATATCGCCGACCTGTCCCGGCAGCGGTGGGAGCGGGTGGTGCTCGACGAGGCTCAGCACATCAAGAACGCGGCGACCCGGCAGGCCCGGGCCGCGCGCGCACTGCCCGCCCGGCATCGGCTGGCACTCACCGGTACCCCGGTGGAGAACCGGCTGGAGGAACTCCGCTCGATCTTCGATTTCGCGGTGCCGAAGCTGCTGGGCAGCCCGCAGACCTTCCGCGCCCGGTTCGCGGTGCCGATCGAACGCGAGAACGACGAGAACGCGGTCACTCGCCTACGCACGGTGACCTCGCCGTTCCTGTTGCGCCGGGTGAAGACCGACCCCGCCGTCATCAGCGATCTGCCGGACAAACTCGAGATGACGGTCCGGGCGAACCTCACCGTCGAGCAGGCGGCGCTGTATCAGGCAGTGGTCGAGGATATGCTCGAAAAGCTGCGCGATGCCAAGGGAATGGCCCGTAAGGGCGCGGTCCTCGGCGCGCTCACCCGGCTGAAGCAGGTGTGCAATCATCCGGCCCATTTCCTCGGTGATTCCTCGGCGGTGCTCCGTCGTGGTGCGCACCGATCCGGCAAGCTCGCGCTGGTCGAGGATGTGCTCGACGCCGTCCTGGCCGAGGGGGAGAAGGCGCTGCTGTTCACCCAGTTCCGTGAATTCGGTGAGCTCATAGCGCCCTACCTCGCCGAACGGTTCGGCAACGAGATCCCGTTCCTGCACGGCGGGGTCACCAAGAAACGACGTGACGGGATGGTCGCGGCGTTCCAGGAGGCCGGGGGGCCGCCGATCATGCTGCTCTCGCTCAAAGCCGGCGGGACCGGACTGAATCTGACCGCCGCCAATCATGTGGTGCATCTGGACCGCTGGTGGAATCCGGCGGTGGAGAACCAGGCCACCGACCGCGCGTTCCGGATCGGGCAGCAGCGTGCCGTGCAGGTGCGCAAACTGGTCTGCGTCGACACGATCGAGGAGCGTATCGACGAGATGATCACCGGGAAGAGCGAGCTCGCCGATCTGGCGGTCGGGGTCGGCGAGAACTGGATCACCGAACTCGGGAACGACGATCTGGCCCAGTTGTTCACCCTCGGTGCCGAGGCGGTGGGTGAATAGTGCCCGACTTCAGTGAATTCGGCAAGCGCCGAGCGGTTTCCGGGGGCGTGAGTGCGCGCAGCCGGCGCGGCGCGTTCGCGCGGACCTTCTGGAGCAAGAGCTTCCTGGAGGTGGTGGAGCGGCTGGCCGAACCCGGCCGGCTGTCCCGCGGACGCACCTATGCCCGGGCGGGTCAGGTGGTGAGCTATCGGATCGAGCCCGGGGTGGTGGCCGCCGAGGTGCAGGGCAGCCAGCCCCGCCCGTTCGGTACGACCTGCGATATCCGCCGGTTGCGCGATGAGGAAGTGGATCTGCTCATCGAGGTGATCCGGGCATCGCCGGGCATGCTCGCCCGCGTGGTCTCCGGCGATCTGCCCCGCGAACTCGCACCCCATCTGCTCCCGGAGACCGCCGCCGATATCGACTTCGGCTGTACCTGCCCGGATCCCGGCTGGCCGTGCAAACACGCGGTCGCGGTGGCCTGCCTGCTGGCCGAACGCCTCGACGACCATCCGCGCGATCTGCTGACTCTGCGCGGGCTCAGCCTGGACACGCTGATCGGCGGGGTCGAGACCGCCACTGCGGACGGCGACGAATTCGCCGACCCGTACGGCGAGAAGCTGGAACTGCCCGCACTACCGGCGCCGCGGATCCGGCCCGCACCCGACGAACTGGACCCCGCGCTGCTGCGGCGGGCCCTGCGTATGCTGTCCGCGGACGAGTCGGAGGCGGCTGATGCCGGGCGGGCCCTGGTAGTCGTCTACTCGACCTTGACCGGTTCCGGGCAGTACCCGGTGTAACTCGCCTTCTCCCTTGCCGATTGGGGTGCCTATGTGCGGGCGGCAGGCATCCGTCGAAGGTGATTTCGGAAGTATTCAGATCCGCTTTCCAGTGGTTGGACCACTGCCTCTTGCAGAGATCGGGGCGGGGCCCGGCTCTCGAACTGCGGTGTCGCGCGGTTCCGGCCATGCCTCGCGCATCGCCTTGGCCGCGCGGTGAAGTTCTTCCTCGGAGATGCGCTCGATCGGCTTCCCCGGCGCCGGGTAGCAGCTCCGGTTCTCTTCCAGCCGGTGGGGCAAGTATTGCATGGTCTCTCCAGAATGGTGGCTCGTCCGGGCGATATGCGTCGGACGCATATGCGTGTGACGGGGTCGGAATACGGTGTTGATCACGCCGCTCGGGTCGGGCGGCCGTACGAGACAGATCGGGGTTGGTAATGACGGTTGCCAGCGCGCAACGACACAAGGTGATCGGGGATGTCCACCTGCTGCTCACCGATAGCCAGGGGCGCGTGCTGTTTGGCCGGCGGGCGAACACCGGCTACGAGGACGGCGCCTACCATCTACCGTCCGGACACCTGGAAGCCGGCGAGTCTGTTGTGGCCGCGCTGGTGCGCGAGGCGAAAGAGGAGATCGGGGTAACGATCGACCCGGCGGCCGTCGGCTTCGCCCACATCATGCACAACTCCGCCTCCGGCGGGCGGGTGGCGTTCTTCTTCCGGGTCGAGCTGTGGGAGGGCGAGCCGTCGAACATGGAGCCGGACAAATGCGATGACCTGGCCTGGTTCGACTTCGAAGCGCTGTCGGACCGGATGATCCCCTATTGTCGAGAGGCGTTGCACCACATCGCAGCCGACCGCCGGTTCTCGATATACGGCTGGTAGCGGCCTCACCGCGGGGGTGCCCATCGCCTCTCTCGACAGCACCCCGCGGTGGGTACCTCGCTCAGATCAGATGACGTTCCAGTCGGTGAGCGAGGTGACCAGCTCCTCGAACCGCTCCCCGGTCATGCGCTTCCGGTAGGCATCCTCGGGGGTCTCCTCTGCGGAGCCGTACTGCCACCACGCCTCCCCGGTCTTGTTGTCCATCACCAGGAACCGTTCCGCCTGCGCCGGGCCGCGCACGACGACCGACACAGTGCCGGGTTCGGCGACGACTGCATGGATTGCGCTGTGGTGCAGGGTGTAGCTCGCCCCGGGCTGTTCCTGGCGGACGAGCATCGGATCGAGGGTCCTCGGGTTGAGGTCGGCGTGCAGATCCACCGGATGATAGATCCGGTGTCGATACTCGCCCCGAAGGATGTGGCTGGCGTAGGTCCAGCGGTGATTCCTCAGAGTCTGCCCCGCGCGCTCGCATGCTCCCGAGACCGCCGCCGGGCGGGCACCGACCGTCGTGTATTCGAGCGTCGCCGGCGGTTGGGACGCCCGGAGTTTCCCTGGAGTCCATAGCGTATTCAGCGGGATGCGCTGTAATGCTCGGTGTTCGAACCCTGAGGAGGGTGTTGATGGATCCTTCCGGCTGTGTGGTGCTGGTGCCGGTGGGCGGGCAGATCGAGCCGGGGTGCGCGGAGGGTCTGCTGGAACTGGAGCGACGCGGGTATCCGGTCTGGCGGGTGCACGGATTCGCCGCGATCGATCAGGGTCGCAGCCAGATCGCCACCGACGCGCTGGCTCAGGGATACGACGAGCTGATGTGGATCGATTCGGATATACGATTCGACCCCGACGCCGTGGAAATGCTGCGGGCCCACGAACTGCCGCTGGTAACGGGGATCTACCCGAAGAAGGGTGTGCGGGAACTGGCGTGCAGTCTGTTGCCCGGAACCGAGCGAATCCATTTCGGCGAGGGCGGCGGACTGCTGGAGATCAGGTATGCGGCTTGCGGCTTTCTGCTGACCCGGCGCGAGGTCTACGAGAAGATGGCCGAGCACGAGCAGTTGCCGGTCTGCAACCGGCGATTCGGGCACGAAACTGTTCCGTATTTCTTGCCGCTGCTGCTACCCGAGGGCGAGGGCGAGCACTGGTACCTGGGGGAGGACTACGCGTTCTGCGAACGCGCTCGTCGCTGTGGGTTCGAGATCCAGGCCGATTCCCGTATCCGCCTGGAACATATCGGTAGTCACGGTTACACCTGGGAGGACGCCGGGAGCGCGCGGCACCGGTACGCGACCTACACCTTTCACATCACCTAGCGCTGCGAGATCCCCGATCACGTGGCGTGAGCCGCCGGGCGGCCTCGGCCGCACGACCGGGCAGTCGGTCATGATCGCCGGCGGCGCAGACGGCGGCCCGAGATCAGTCCAGCCCGTAGACCCGCTGGGCGTTGGCGCGGAACACCTTCTCCAAGGACTCTGTACTGCCGAGATGCTGCGTCAGTACCGTCGCCACAGCCGTCGCGCTGCCGGTGACGGAGGTGATCGGCCGGTCGACCGGGAAGTTCGATCCCCAGATGAGGCGCTCGACGCCGAAGACGTCCGTCGCGTGCCGCAGCAGCGGGCCGATCCGCTCGACGAGCCGGGGCACCGGTGTGGGCTCTCCGGGCCGGGGGACAGCATGGCCCAGGATCGGCATCATCAGACCGCTGACCTTGGCCACCACATTCGGAGATTCGGCCAGTTCGGCGATATCGGTGCGCCAGCGTTCGAATATCCCGGCGCGCTGTTCGGCGTCGTTGCCCGTGTGCTTCCCGATCGGTCCGAAGATCCCGGCCGGGGTGCCGAGATGGTTCAGTACGATCTTCGCTTCGGGATAGCGCCGGGCCAGGGCGGTGACGTCGGGAAGCTGATGGGAGTACACCCACGCCTCGAAGATCAGATCGCGGGCGACCAGTTCGGCGAAGCCGTCCAGGAACGCGGTGCTGCGCAGGGCACCCGGGTCGGTGGTGAAACCGCGGATCCCCGGATCGGGGTGGTGGGCGACCATACTGCGAATTCCGCGGACCAGAGGTGAGGCGGACAGATGGGCGTCGAGCAGTTCGGCGAATCCGGCGGCTCCCGGGAACGCGCTCGCGCTCACGGCGGCGAGGGCCGGGGTGTCCACACCGAAGGGCAATGCGGTGACCCAGCGGGTCTCCTCGACTTTCGGCCCGGTCCATTCGACCTCGATGTGTACCACCGATTCGACCGGCAGATCGCCGGCGTCGGTCCGGTAGTCGGCGGGGAGGTAGGGGGCCAGGTAGGCCGAGGGATCGCCGATGAACTCGCGGTCCTTGCGCGGTGCGAGGCGCACCGCGAGCGAGAGCGGAACCGGCACGATCCGCAGCAGTTTCGCTGTGCGGCTGAATTCGCGTGGATTGCCGAACGGGTCCCACTGGTGGATGTGCGCGTCGATGATCCGGATATCGCCGATGTTCATACGCTGCGGCACCTCCTGCGATCGGCTGCGGTCTGGTCGCCGAGCGTAGCGCGTGACCGGTGCTGGTGGGCCGGATCGGCTCGCGCCGGGCGTGGTCACGGTTACGGCGGCATACTGGGTCTGTGGGCGAACAGGATTCGGCGCCGCGGGCGCCGGTGCCGGGGGCCGATACGGTTCCCGGACGGGTCGTGACGGAGAAATCCGCCCCGGCCGCCGAGTCGCGCCCGGCCGCCGGCCCGGCGCCGGAACCGGGAGCCGATGAGGTCGCGGCTGCGGAACCGGATCGTGCGCCCGCCGCGCTCCGCGATCTGGTCGAGCGGGGTGTACTCGACGAAACCCAGCTGACCGCGGTGGTGACGGCCCTGAAGCACGAGCGGCCGCGGCCCACCCCGGCCCGGCTGCTGGCCGAGATCGCGGCCTATGCCGGTGCGGGCCTGCTGCTGAGCGGGCTGGTGCTGATCCTGGTGGAGTCCTGGGACGATATGGCGAAACTCGGCCGGTTCGTCCTGTTCGCGCTGGTCGCTCTCGGTTTGATCGTGGCCGGAGTGGCGACGGCGGGCGGCCGCTCGGTGCTGTTGCGCGCGGCGTGGCGTTCGGTGCCCGATACCGGGCATACCGCCCGGACCCGGCTCGCGGTGGTCCTGTTCGCGCTCGCCGCGGCGAGTGTGGCCGCGGCCGCGGGTTCGGTGTTCGACAACGGGGATGTGAGCGGCGATACCACCTGGGTCTACGCCGCGGGCGCGGGCTTGCTGGCGGCGGCCGCCGGTTATGCCGCGTTGCCGTCGCTGCTCGGCCTGCTGGTGTGTACCGGGTTCAGTGTGGCGCTGGTCGTGGGCCTGCTGGACGAGGTCTTCGAACTCGACGACGGCTGGGTCGGCGGCGGGGTGCTGGTGCTGGGTATCGCCTGGATCGGTCTCACGCGGGCCCGCGTGGTGCTCGAAGTATGGGCCGGGTATGTGGCAGGTGTGGTGCTGGCGGTGTCGGGGGCGCAGACGGTCGACGCGTTCGACGGAATGTGGCCGGCCTACGCGCTCACCGCCGTGGTCGCGGTGGTGTGCTTCGCGGTCTACGCGACCGACCGCTCGTGGGTGCTGGTCCTCGGTGGTGCCGCCGCGCTGACCCTGGCGGCGGTGGAGGCGGTCGCGGACTGGACCGGGGACTCCGCGGGTGCGTCCGGGGCGATCCTGGTGATCGGTGCGGTGGTGCTCGGGATCGGCAGCTATCTGCTGTCCCGGTCCACGAAAACCGCCGGTTAGCAGGTCGGAAGCGGAACTCGCACGGTTCGTGCGGCACATTTGTGGGTAGCTCTGGTTTCGGTTCGGGCCCGGGTGTATCGTTTTGCTTGGACGTCCAACTATTGGAAGCCCGCAAAATGATCTTCGTGTGACGGACGGCCGCAGCGCCGCGCCCGCCACCCCGACACGAGGCAGGAATCGCATGGTTCGAGAACTCACACATTTCATCGGCGGGCAGCACGTCCCCGGCACCTCCGGCCGGTTCGGTGATGTCTACGACCCGAATATCGGCCAGGTGCAGGCCCGGGTGCCGCTGGCGAGCCGCGCCGAGGTCGAGGCCGTCATCGCGAATGCCGAGGCGGCGCAGCCGGCCTGGGCCGCGACCAACCCGCAGCGGCGGGCCCGGGTACTGATGAAGTTCTTGACCCTGGTCAACGACGAGATCGACTCCCTGGCCGCGCTGCTGTCCAGCGAGCACGGCAAGACCATCGCCGATGCCAAGGGCGATATCCAGCGCGGCCTCGAGGTCATCGAATTCGCGGTCGGTATCCCGCACCTGCTCAAGGGTGAGTACACCGAGAGCGCGGGCACCGGCATCGATGTGTACTCGATGCGTCAGCCGCTGGGTGTGGTCGCCGGGATCACCCCGTTCAACTTCCCGGCCATGATTCCGCTGTGGAAGGCCGGTCCCGCACTGGCCACCGGCAACGCCTTCGTGCTCAAGCCCTCCGAACGCGACCCGTCGGTCCCGATGCGACTGGCCGAACTGTTCCTCGAGGCCGGTCTGCCCGCGGGTGTGTTCAACGTGGTCAACGGCGACAAGGAAGCTGTGGACACGATCCTGCACGATCCCCGGATCAAGGCAGTCGGATTCGTCGGGTCCACCCCGATCGCGCAGTACATCTACGAGACCGCCACCGCCAACGGTAAGCGCGCGCAGTGCTTCGGCGGCGCGAAGAACCACGCCATCGTCATGCCCGACGCCGATCTCGACGATGTCGCCGATCAGCTCATCGGTGCCGGCTACGGCTCGGCCGGTGAGCGCTGCATGGCGATATCGGTGGCCGTACCGGTGGGCGAGGAGACCGCGGACCGGCTGGTCGAGAAGCTCACCGAACGGGTGCACAAGCTCAATGTCGGCCGCTCCGACGATCCCGGCGCCGATTACGGCCCGCTGGTGGGTCTCGACGGTGTGGACCGTGTGCAGAAGTACGTCCAGCAGGGCATCGACGAGGGCGCCGAACTGGTGGTCGACGGTCGCGGCCTGACCGTGGACGGCGCGGAGGACGGTTACTTCGTCGGCGCGACCCTGTTCGACCGGGTGGGCAAGGAGATGTCGATCTACAAAGAGGAGATCTTCGGCCCGGTGCTCACGGTGGTGCGCGCCGCGGACTACGAGGAAGGCCTGCGGCTGGCCAACGACCACGAATACGGCAACGGTGTAGCGATCTTCACCCGCGACGGTGATACCGCGCGCGATTTCGCGGCCCGCGTACAGGTCGGCATGGTCGGTATCAATGTTCCGATCCCGGTGCCGATCGCGTACTACACCTTCGGCGGCTGGAAGCGGTCCGGGTTCGGCGATCTGAACCAGCACGGTCCGGATTCGATCCGCTTCTACACCAAGACCAAGACGGTCACCCAGCGCTGGCCCGCGGGATTGAAGGAGAGCAACAGCTTCGTCATCCCGACGATGGAATGACGATCGTGTTCACTCTCGACGACGATGAGCGGGCCATCCGCGATACCGCCCGGGAGTTCGCCGACGAATATCTGGCCCCGCATGCCGTGGAATGGGACCAGGAGCACCATTTCCCGGTGGATGTGCTGCGGAAATCGGGTGCGGTCGGGCTCGGCGGTATCTATGTGGACGAGGAGTTCGGTGGGTCCGGACTGCGCCGGTTGGACGCGGTGCGGATCTTCGAACAGCTCGCCACCGGGTGCCCCGCCGTGGCCGCCTATATCTCGATCCACAATATGGCGGCCTGGATGATCGACGCCTACGGTGACGACGAACAGCGCCGGCAGTGGCTGCCCGGGCTGACCGCGATGGACAAGCTCGCCAGCTACGCGCTCACCGAACCCGGAGTGGGCTCCGATGCCGCCGCCCTCACCACCCGGGCGGTGCGCGACGGCGACGACTACGTGATCAACGGGTCCAAGCAGTTCATCTCGGGCGCGGGTAGCAACGACCTGTACGTGATGATGGTCCGTACCCAGGACACCGGGGCGCGGGGTATCTCGACACTGGTCGTCCCCGCCGATACACCCGGTCTGGAAGTCGGACCCAACGAGAAGAAGATGGGCTGGAACGCCCAGCCCACCCGGGCGGTGATCCTCACCGACGCGCGGGTGCCGGTCGCCAACCGGCTCGGCGACGAGGGCGACGGGTTCCGGATCGCCATGAACGGGCTCAACGGCGGGCGGCTCAATATCGCCGCGTGTTCGGTGGGCGGGGGGCAGGCCGCGCTGGAGAAGACGGTGCCCTATCTCGCCCAGCGCACCGCGTTCGGCGCACCGCTGCTGGACAATCCGGCACTGCAGTTCCGGCTGGCCGATATGCGGACCGATCTGGAAGCGGCCCGGACCCTGCTGTGGCGGGCCGCGGCCGCGCTGGACTCGGACGCGCCCGACAAGGTCGAACTCTGCGCAATGGCCAAACGGTTCGCCACCGACGCCGGTTTCGAGGTCGCCAACGCCGCGCTGCAACTGCACGGCGGATACGGTTACCTGGCCGAATACGGCCTGGAGAAGATCGTCCGCGATCTGCGGGTGCACCAGATCCTGGAGGGCACCAACGAGATCATGCGGGTGGTCGTCGCCCGGTCGATGACAGCGTCCGTGGCGGGTGTGTCGTGATCGGCGGACGCCCGGCGGCGAGCGCGAAAGGATATGAATGAGCGACGAACCCGAAGTCCTGGTCTCCCAGCGCGGCGGCCTGGGCCTGATCACCCTGAACCGCCCCAAGGCCATCAACGCACTCAATCACGCGATGACGCTCACCATCACCGAGCAGTTGCGCGCCTGGGCTACCGACGCTTCGGTGTGGACGGTGGCCCTCACCGGTGCCGGTGAGCGGGGCCTGTGCGCGGGTGGCGATATCGTCGCCATCCACCACGACGCCAAGGAACAGCAGGCGGCGGGGCACGTCGGGTCGGCCGCGGATTCGGCCACCGGGAAGTTCTGGCGTGACGAGTACATCCTCAACGCGCTGATCGGCCGCTATCCGAAACCGTATGTCGCGGTGATGGACGGCATCGTGATGGGCGGCGGGGTCGGACTGTCCGCGCACGGCAGCCACCGGATCGTCACCGAACGGTCGAAGGTCGGGATGCCCGAGGTCGGTATCGGATTCATCCCCGATGTCGGCGGCACCTACCTGCTGTCGCGGGCGCCCGGTGAACTGGGTACCCATATCGCGCTCACCACCGCGCGGCTGGGGGCCGGCGACGCCATCGCCACCGGCTTCGCGGACTACTACGTACCCGCCGACCAGATCCCGGCGCTGCTGACCACCCTGGAGAGCGAGGCCGCGGATATCGCCATCGCGAAATTCGCTGCCGCGGCGCCGGAATCGACGCTGGTCGCGCAGCGCGACTGGATCGATTCCTGCTACAGCGCCGAGACGGTCGCGGAGATCGTCTCCCGGCTGCAGGCCCACGAGGCCGCGGAGGCGAACAAGGCCGCCGCCGACGTGCTGGGCAAATCACCGGTCGCGCTACAGGTGACGTTGCGGTCGCTGCGTTCGGCGCGGGGCGCCGACAGCCTGGAAGCGGTGCTGAACGAGGAATATCGGGTGTCGATCGCCTCGCTGGCCTCGCACGATCTGGTCGAGGGCATCCGCGCTCAGGTCGTCGACAAGGACCGCAACCCGCGGTGGTCGCCCGCCACCCTGTCCGATGTGACCACCGCGCAGGTCGACGGATATTTCGCCGAACTCGGTGCGCGGGAACTGGGTTCGACGATTCCGGAGGACAAACAATGAGCAAGACGATCGGCTTCCTCGGCCTCGGCCATATGGGCGGCCCGATGGCGGCCAATCTGGTCAAGGCCGGCTACGACGTGCACGCGTTCGACCCCTCGTCCGCGGCGCAGGAGCAGGCCCGCGCCGACGGGGTCGCCCTGGTGGACACCGGCGTGGCCGCGGCCACCGGGCGCGACATCGTGATCACCATGCTCACCAACGGCAAGCTGGTGCGTACTGTGTACGACGAACTGCTGTCGGTCGCGAACCCGGGCACGCTGTTCGTCGACTGTTCGACCATCGACGTGGCCGATGCCCGGGCCGCGGCCGAAGCCGCGGCGGCGGCCGGGCACCGGGCTCTGGACGCGCCGGTGTCCGGTGGTGTCTCCGGCGCGGCGGCCGGCACGCTGACCTTCATGGTGGGTGGCGCCGATACCGATTTCGCCGAGGCGCTGCCGGTGCTCGAGGTGATGGGCGCCAAGGTGGTGCACACCGGCGCGTCGGGAAACGGGCAGGCGGCCAAGATCTGCAACAACATGCTGCTCGGCATCTCCATGGTCGGGCTGTCGGAGGCGCTGGTCCTGGGTGAGAAACTGGGCCTGAGCCATCAGGCGTTCTTCGATGTCGTATCCACGGCCTCGGGGCAGAGCTGGGCGCTCACCACCTACTGCCCGGTGCCGGGTCCGGTGCCGACCAGCCCGGCCAACAACGACTACAAACCGGGGTTCGCCACCGCGCTGATGAACAAGGATCTCGGTCTCGCGGTCGAGGCGTTGCGCGCCAACGGCGTCGAGGGCCGGATCGGGCAGCTCGCGGCGGAGATCTACCGCGAATTCAACGAGGGTTCCGGCGACCGGGACTTCTCGGCCATCATCACCGATGTGCGCGGACGCAGCGGGGGCGCGAACCCCGCCGGGTGAGAACAGGGCGGACCGGCCGCCCGTAGTCCGATGATCCCGGGCCCACCACGACGAGGTGGGCCCGGGTTTCGTTTGCGCGGGCCACCTTCGTCACCCGGATGTTCCGCAAAAATTCGCCGCCGAGCAGGTCATTTCTGCCCAATTCTCTTGTGCGCCACTGTTGATTAACCCTCATGGGCTCTAATTTGCGCGAGCGGTTCTGCGAGGAGGTGGCGGTGATCAGCACAACGTCTGCCGCTCCCGCGCCTCGATGAGCCTCTATCTGCCGGAGGAGATGCGCTGGCTCGGCTGGGTCGCCGGTGCGGAGTGGCCGGACGGCGACGAGGACACAGTGTGGGCAGTCTCCCCTGCTTGGGAAGACGCCGGGAACGAGCTGCTCGGTCTGCTCGCCGCACTGGATGCAGCCAAAGAGGCCACCATGGCGGCCTACCCGGAGGGGGCCGCCCGCGCGGAGATGGGCGCCCAGTACGACCAGCTGCGCACGGGGGACGAGTCGCTCGAGGCGCTCGCCCAGCACATGCTGGAGACCTCGAACACGGTCTTCGATTTCGGTACCGAACTACAGTCCCAGAAACTCAACATCATCATCACGCTGTGCTGGCTCGCCATCGAAATCGCTTTGGCCTGGCTGTTCCCACCGACCGCACCCGCGGTCGAGGCGGCAGCGGTGGGCGCCAGCCGGATCACGATGCAGACGATCGCCAACGCCGCCGCACGCGTCATCCAGAATTTGGCCTCCAGACTGGGCGCCCCGAATATCCAGCGCAGTTTCTGGCGGAGCCTGCTGTCCGGGAAGCTGACCGTGCCGACGTCGCGGGCCTGGGGTGAGGTCGGTCAAGAGGTTCTGCAGGGCGCGGCGGAGGAAGGACTGATCAACGGGGCGATCCAGGCCGGGCAGCTCGCCGACGACAAGCGCCGCGAATTCAACGCGGAGGAATTCGGGTACAGCGTGGGCGCCGGCGGTTTCGCGGAGCCGATCGGTGGTGCGGTCGCCAAGGGTATGCACGGCGGTTTCCGCAACGGGTTCGGGTTCGGCAAAACCATCGGCGGCGTTTTCGACAACCTGCCGGGGCGGGCCGGCCAGAACATGGTGGTCGGCGCCGCCTCGGATGGCATCGCGGGGATTTTCGGCAGCCTGTTCGTCGCCGGGATATCCGGGCAGAGCCTGGAAGACTCGATCGACGGGATCGGCGTGGCGGGCGGGTTCATCCAGGGCGGCATAACCGGAGTCGCGGACCCGACGACCTTCAAGGGATTTCACTCCCACAGCAGCGGTGTCAGCGCCGCCGCGCTCGCCGCGATGAGCCACTTTCTCGACGGCCCGCGCTCCGGCGCGGTGCCCACCTACGGTGACGGGTCCGTTCCCGGCGAGAACGCTCCGGTCACCACCCGGGACCCGGGCGCGGACCCGGATTCGTTCCAGGAGAACCGCGACAACCGGCTGAACCCGGCGTTCTCGTCCGATGGCGAGGAATCGTCCCGGAATGGGGAGCGATCGCCGGGTGGCCCCTACACGTCCGGTGACAGGCAGGGAACAGGTGGCGGGCCGTTCTCGTTCGGTGGCCCGCAGGGCGTCGGCGGTGGGCCGTTCTTGTCCGAGAGCCCGCCGAGCGGCGGGCGCGAGGGGTTCTCCGGCGGTCCGTCGGCGTCGGGCAGCGAGGAGGCCGGAGGTCGGCAGAACGGGCACCGATCCGGGCCGGGGACCAACGGTCTGTCGTCGGAGGAGCGGGCCCTCGAGGCGCGGGGAGCGCGGCCGGAGTCGGTATCCGGGAGCGGGAACGCTGACGGGAACGGGAGCGGGAACGCTGACGGGAGCGGGAACGCTGACGGGAACGGGAACGCGGACGCCGACGGAAACGGGAAGGCCGACGGAAACGGGAACGCCGACGGGAACGCGAACGGTCGAGGTGACGGCGAGTCGTCACCGAGTACGCAGCCCACCGGTCAGCAGCGGTCGGAGAGTACGTCCCCGCCGGCGGGACCGGCCGAGCCGACCACGGCCACCGAAACCACCGGGCAGCAGACAGATCAACCGGCCGGCGATAAAGGCGAGGTCGGTGACCGGCCGAGCTCGGAGGTATCCGCTGATCGCAACGAGATCGGTGGGGACCAGCGGACCTCGGCGGACGAGACACCGGGGCGCGCGGGCGACAGCGACCACGGACAGGATCGGCCCGGGGCCGATCACAATGATCCGGCGGCGCGCACGGAGCGCGGCGACAGCGAACCGAGCGGTAACGATCTATCCGGGGACCGGGGTACACAGCAGCCGCCGGTAGCCCAGCCGGTCGCGCCGCCTCCGATGACTCAGCCCGTCACGCCGCCCGCACAGCCGCCGGTAACGCAGCCGTTGGCACCGCCCGCACAGTCCGCCGCCCCGGCTCCCGGCCAGCCGGGGGGCCCGTCGTCGCCCGCGCAGGGGCCGGTGAACTCGGCCGCGCCGGATTCGGCCGCCGAACAATCCAAACCGGGCGCGAAGCCGGGCACGGCGACCTCCACATCGCCGGTCGGCGGTCCGTCCTCGCAGGCCCCGCGCACGGTCGCGGACCATACCGGCCCGCAGCCGCAGCAGCGTCCAGTCGGCGGTCGTGAGTTCACACCGGAGAGCTCCGCCGGGCCGGGCCCCGCGGTCCCGTCGGGGACAGCGGAGGCGGTGATCTCGGTGGCACCGGTCTCCGAGCGCCCGCCGGTGCCAAACGATCCCACCGTTTCCGAGGACACTCCGGTACAGGCGGTTATCCCCGGGCCCGAACAGAATGCCTTCCCCCCGGGCCAGCGGCAGTCCGAGCCCCAGTCCCCGCCGCAATCCCCGCGGCCAGGCCCGGGTACGCAGGACAGCGATTCCGGGCCGGTCCGGCGGAGCTCTCCCGACTCGGACCAAGGGCAGGGATCGGAGGCGAAGCGGCCCCGCGGTGGAGAAATGTCGAGTCCGGCGCCGCGCCGTCTGTCCGAACCCCCGAGCCAGCCCGGACGCGAGACGCGGAATCCCGATCCCGCCTCGGGACCGGTCCCGGAGCCGACCCCGATCCCACTGCCGTTGCACGCGGGTCCGCAGAGTTCGTCGCGGCCCGAGAGCCCGGACCCGGCGGTACGGCAGGGTTCGGGGCCGCGGCGCGGGGACGGGACCGGCGACCGAACACGCGGGATGCCGCCACCGGACCCGGCCGAAATGTCATCGCGCCGGGTGGACCCGGCGGATGGCCCGCGCCGGTTCACGCCGACGGAGTTGCAGGTGATCCCGCAGCCGGCCACCGATCGGGTCGCCCGGACCTACGGGCCGATCGAAAAGGTTTCGTACCAAGGGGATCTGGAGGCCGCGCTGCGCGATCGCGATGGTTCCGGGTTCGTTCAGTTCGCGAATCCGGCGACGTTCACCGCGGTCGCAGGCGGGGAACCGTACGGGAAGAAGGTGAACGGTCCCGGGCCGCGGGCGCTCGGCCGGGACGAGAACTGCCAGGACGGGTCGCTGTCGCTGCTGGCGTCGTTCGCGGGTAAACCGCAGGTCGCGGCCCCGGTGATCGGGAAACTACCGACCGATCACTTCCGCAATACGAATGCGCAGGCGTCCCGGTTCCTGGGTGCGCGGAAAATGTCGTTCGACAACGGTTCGCGGACCGTCGCGCAGCAGTATCAGGCCGCGCACGCACATGTCGCCTCCTTGGGTACGGGGGCGATGGCGCATGTCGTGACGTTCTGGCACAAGACGAACTTCCTGGGGCTCAAGCAATACGAGAAGGACGGTTCACCGAAGTTCGACGGCGCGCATGCCACGACGATCGTGTTCCCGAAGGGGGCGAAGGGGCCCGTCTGGGTCGATGCGCAGACCGGCACGTTCAGCGACGGGCCGCCGAAGGGACTCGTCAACTATTCGGCCGGCGTCGAATTCACCATCGGTACACCGGAGCTCGTGCTCGCGGCGGCCGAGCACCGGCGTGAGCTCGAGGAGTCGGTGAGTGACGGCAAGGGCGGGTTCCTGGCCTACCAGGATCCGGGAGCTTTCACTGCGGTGCCGGATGGGCGGGCGTTCGGCGAGCTGATCGGGCTCGGTGGTGGATATCCCATGGGCGGCCAGATCAGCATCTACGAGGCGGGTCTCGCCGGGGCATCGACATTCGTCGGGTCCCCGGTCTTCGCCGTGCCCAGTTGGGAGCACCTGAACGAAGGTGGGCTCCCGCTCCCGGACCGGACGCTGAACCGGGGCGGCCATACCAGGGTCGCGAACTGGTTCGGCAAACCGCTGACGTCCCTGGATACCGGTAACCGGACACCCCAGCAGCAGTATCAGGCCGCCTACGACGAGGTCCTGAAATCGGGCCCCGGGACGGTAGGTTTCGCCGAGATCTCCCGGCCGTTGCGCGGTACCTCCGGCACCACTGAATCCGTCCGGCTGCTGGTCTATCCGGAAGGGCCGGGACGAACCGAGCCGGTGTGGTGGGATCCGATGACCGGTAGCAGGGTCTCGCATCAGCTGATGATGCAGAGCCCCGGCAGCGATATCGAGGTCTTCTTCGTCGCGGCGCACGGCTCTACCTTGGGCGCCGGTATACCCGCGGCCGGGGGGATATCGGCGGCGGGGCCACGCATCACCGAGATCGATACCGACGGAGCCGGTTCCGACCTCCAGTCGCAGGATGAGAACCCGGCTGAGCGGGCCCGCGAAGTACCCGCTCCGGGGCCTGATCTGCACACCGCGAAGGCGGATCCATCGGCTTCGTCCACCCCGGCTGCCGGAACCGCGCGGCCTTGGGTGACCGCGACGGACGGGAACTCGAATGCGGCCACGGGTCCGCTGTCCGATCTGTGGGACCGGCTCCGCCACCGCGAGGGCGATGGCCGGTCGGCGGGATTGCCGGGCAGCCGGCCGTCCCGGAGCACGCCGCCGGCCACAGTCCGGCGGTTCACCCCCGCCGAACTCGAGAACATTCCGCAACCGGCCGACGACCGTGCCGACCGGACCTGGGGGCCGATCGAAAAAGCCTCGTATCAGATGGATCTGGAGTCCGCACTGCGCGACCCCGGCGGCTCCGGGTTCGTTCAGTTCCAGGACCCGGCGACCTTCACCGCGGTAGTGGGCGGCGAACCGTTCGGAAAGAAGGTGAACGGGCCCGGGCCGCAGGCGCTCGGCCGGTGGGAGAACTGTCAGGACGGTTCGCTGTCGCTGCTGGCATCGTTCGTGGGTAAACCGCAGGTGGCGGCGCCACTGACCGGAATGTATCCGGTCGGTGCCTATGATCGCGGCGAGGGGCAGGCGTCCCGGTTCCTCGGCGCGCGGCCGATAACCTTCGACAACGGCGCACGGTCGGTCGCGCAGCAATACCATGCCGCGCACGCGCATATCACCGCCTTGGGGCCGGGGACGATGGCGTATGTCGTGACGAAGTGGCACCAGACGAACGACCGCGGGGTGCGGCAATACCACGCGGACGGTACGCCGGAGATCTTCGGCGGGCATGCCACGACGATCGTGTTCCCGGCGGGGAAGAAGGTTCCGGTCTGGGGCGACGCGCAGCACCACACCTTCACCTCCGGGCCCCCGCGGGAGCTCCTGGAACGTTCCGGGCACGTCGAATTCATCGTCGGGACCCCGGAGCTCGTGCTCGCTTCCGCCGAACATCGGCGTGACCTCGAAGCGGCGGTCAGTGATGGCAACGGCGGGTTCGTGGCTTACCGGAGCCCGGGGACCTTCACCGCTGTACCGGGTGGTCTGCCGTTCGGCGCGTTGATCAATCTGGGTGGTGGCTCGCCCGCCGGTGGCCGGATCGATCCCTACGAAACGGGTCTCGCCGGGGCCTCGACATTCATCGGTTTCCCGCGGTTCGCGGTGCCCAGCTGGGATCATCTGAACGAGTCGGGCCGACCGGCGCCGGATACGGTGCTGGACGAGGACGGGCGCACCGAGGTCGCAACGTGGTTCGGTAAACCGCTGCTGTCCCTGGCGGCCGGTGATCGGACCGTTGAGCAGCAGTACGAGGCAGCCTATGACGAGGTACTGAGCCTGGGGCCCGGCGCGGTGGGGTTCGTCGAGGTCTCCTGGTCGGCGCCGGATTCGCCCGCGTCGGTGCTGCTGCTGGTCTTCCCGGACACCGCACCGGCGTCCACCACCCCGGTGTGGTGGGATCCGCTGACCGGTGCCGAGCTCTCGCACGAGGCGGTGGTGGCCGGGAACGCGGCGCGGACCAGCGGGATCGCCTCGGTCGCGCGCACCGGTGCCAGTTTGATCGCCTCCCCCATCCCGGGGGTCGGCCCGCAGGTGACCCCGGATCCGGATGCGCGCAGACCGAGTTACCCCGAGTTCGAGATCCTGGGCGGTCCGGAACCCCGGATCATCGAGCTGTCCGACACGGCAGAATCCGATGCGGAGGAGTCGCGGCAGGAGACGGATTCCACCGGGGATCCGAGCAGTACCGATATCGCTGGTGCCGAAGGAGCGAGTAATGAGTATGCCGCTGCACAACGAGGACCAGGTACGGAACTACCTGCGGAAGGTCCTGCCCGGCGGCCGGACGTTCCGGATCGGCCGGATGCCGGTGGGCGCCTGGCTGGTCCAGCCCGAGACCACACCGGAGGATTGGGCGACGGGCGGGTCGATCGGGATGTCGAGTCTGGTGGTGAACGCGGAGACCGGCGTGATCCTGCAGTATCCGAGCTGGTCGGGTCCGATGATCACGGCGGAGTACACGGAGGCGATCGAGGCCGGCCGGAGACCGGAGGCACAACAGATCTATCCGAGACAGACACAGATCGAGTTGCTCCGGACCGCCGAGAGCCCGGATCGGATCGAGTATCGGGTCAACGTCCGATCGGAAATGAAACCTCCGGACCAGTTCGCGATGGTGATCGACAAACGGACGCGGATCCCGCAGCCGGCGAGCAGCGACGCGATGGTGGCCGCGGCCTGGGCGAGCTGGGTCCAGGAGCAGGACGGGAGTTGGCCGGAGATGGGGACGACGGAGTACTGACACCGGCCGCGAACCGAGGGCTCGCGGATTCCGATGGGCTGCCCGCACCGAATGAGTTCGGGGGGCCCTGGGCGGGCAGGCGATCGGATGCGGAGACGGGTTCGCCCTTCGGCTTCTGGGACCGGTTCCGCGCGAAGGTGAGAGCGGCACGGTCACGGCCGCAGGGTGTCCAGTCATCGCAGGATGCTCGGCCGGCGGTCCCGTATTCGAGTCCGGTCGAGCCGCAGAGCGTGCCGCTCTGGTCGCAGGGTGATCCGTTGCCGCAGGATGCTCGGCCGGCGGTCCCGTATTCGAGTCCGGTCGAATCGCAGAGCGTGCCGCTCTGGTCGCAGGGTGATCCGTTGCCGCAGGATGCTCGGCCGGCGGTCCCGTATTTGACTCCGGCCGAACTGCAGATCGTTCCGCAGCCCGCGAAAGATCGCGTCCGCCCGACCTTCGGGGCGATCGAAAGCAGCGAGTACCAGGCGAAACTGGAGCAGTCGCTGCGGCCCCGGGGTTCCACCGATTTCGCGCAGTTCCAGGACCCGGCCACGTTCACGGCGGTGCCGTTCGGCGTGCCGTACGGGAAAGCCGTCAATGGGCCCGGCCGGCGCCTCCCCGGTCGCGATCTCAACTGCGAGGACACCTCGATTTCGCTGCTGGCGTCCTTCGCCGGAAAACCACAGGTTGCCGCGCCACGGATCGGTCCGCACCCGAATAGCTGGGTCCGATACGGAAACCAGCAGGCCACGCGGTTCCTCGGCAGCCGGTATATCTCCTTCGACAGCGGGGGCCGGTCGATCAGCGAACAGTACGAGGCAGCGAATCGGCATATGGCCGCGCTGGGGCCGGGCGCCATGGCCTACGTCCTGATCGCCTGGCACAAAAAGGACCCCTCCGGGTATCGGAAGCTGTACCACGATGACGGCTCGCCGGTGATCGACGGCTCCCATGCCTCCGTAGTGGTGAACCCGGCGGGTGCCCACAGCCCGGTCTGGTACGAACCGCAGTCGGGCAGGCGCAGCGACCTCGAGGAGATGAAGGACAATACGGCGAAGGTCACCTTCGCCATCGGCACGCCCGAGACGATCGTGGCGGCCGCGCAGGCCCGGCAGGAACTCGAGCAGGCGCTGAGTGACGGGAAGGACGGTTTCGTCGCCTTCCGGCATCCGGGCTCCTATACTTCGGTCCCCGGTGGTAAACCGTTCGGCGAATTGATCGCCGTCGAGGGTGGTCCCGGCCCCGGTATACAGTTCAGCCCGTTCGAGACGGCATTGTCCGGTATCTCGAGTTTCATCGGCCGGCCGGTTATCGCCGTACCCAACTGGAGCGACCTGAACGAGGGCGGGCAGCCCACGTCCCCCGAAAGCTTGATCGATAGCGGTGCCGCCGCGACGCAAACCGTGTTCGGAACGTCGTTCACCCAGATCGGGGCGGGCGAACAGAAGTCCACTCGGCACTTCTCCGAGGCGTACGACCAGGTGCAGGCGCTGGGGCCCGGGTCGGTGGGTCTCGCGTTCATGCTGCAGTTCAGCACCTCGCACTCCACCGCACTGCTCGTGGTCTATCCGGAACCGGCGGACGGCACCAGCACGAGCGAACCGGTGTGGTGGGACCCCGTGACCGGGAAAACATTCACCGACAGTTCGCAACTCGTCGACTACGTTGTTCCGGACGGCGATCTGCACTTCATCAAGGCCACCGGCCCGGAACTGCTCGCGGCTTCCGTCGCCACCAACGGATCGGGGCCCGCGGGGACGAGTCGCGTCGTACCACAGATCGACGATGCGGCGGGGCTGCCGGACGGCGATCAGCGCGGTGACGATAGCCGCGATGGTGGCCGCGGCCTGGACGACTCGGGTCCAGGAGCAGGACGGGAACCGGCCGGAGACGAGGACGACGGAGTACTGACACCGGCCGCGGATCGGGGGCTCGCGGATTCGGCGGGGCTGCCCGCACCGGCCACCGGTGCGTCCGGGGGGCCCTGGGCGGGCGGCCGACCGGACCCGGAGACAGGTTCACCGTTCCGCTTCTGGGACCGGTTCCGCGCCAAGGCGAGTTCGGCACGGTCGCAGGATGCCCAGTCGTCGCAGCGCACCCAGCCCGCGATACGGAATTTCACCCCGGCCGAACTGCAGATCGTTCCGCAGCCCGCGAAAGATCGCTTCCACCGGACCTTCGGTGCGATCGAAAGCCGCGAGCATCAAGCGAAGGTGCAGCTGTCGTTGCGTCCGGTGGGGTCCACCGATTTCGCGCAGTTCCAGAACCCGGCCGTGTTCACGGCGATACCGGGCGATGTGCCCTACGGGAAAGCCATCAACGGGCCCGGTCACCGCAGCCCCGGTCGCCACCACAACTGCGAGGACACCGCGATTTCGCTACTGGCGTCCTTCATCGGAAAGCCACAGGTCGCCGCGCCGCGGGTCGGCCCGAAGCCGAACAGTTACCTCCTACAGGGAAACCAGCAGGCGACGCGGTTCCTCGGTAGCCGGTATATCTCGTTCGACAACGGTCGGCGGTCGATCAGCAAGCAGTACGATGCGGCGCATCAGCATATCGCCGCGTTGGGGCCGGGTGCCATGGCCTACGTCATGATCGGCTGGCACAGAACGGACTCCACCGGAAGCCGCAAGCTGTACCACAAAGACGGTTCGCCGATGTTCGCCGGCGGCCACGCCACCGTGGTGGTGTACCCGGCGGGTGCCGATAACCCGGTCTGGTACGAACCGCAGTTGGGCAAGCGGACCTACCTCGAGGATCTGAAATACGAATCGGCATCGGTCAAGTTCGCCATCGGCACGACCGAAACCATCATGGCGGCCGCGCAGACCCGGCAGAACCTCGAACAGGCGGTGAGTGACGGGAAGGGCGGTTTCGTCTCCTATCAGCATCCGGGCTCGTATACGTCGGTACCCGGTGGCAAGCCGTTCGGCGAATTGATCGCCGTCCGCGGTGGCCCCGGGCCCGGCCAGATCAGCCCATCGGATGCGGCATTGGCCGGTGTGTCGACTTTCATCGGTCAGCCGCTCATCGCCGTACCCAACTGGGACCACCTGAACGAGGGCGGGCAGCCCACTACCCCCGCGGAATTGACCCGCAGCGGCGGCGCGGCGACGCAACAGACGTTCGGCAGCTCGTTCGCCGAGCTCGGGGCGGGTGAACAGAAGTCCACCCGGCACTTCTCCGAGGCGTACCACCAGGTCGAGTCGCTGGGTCCCGGGTCGGTGGGTCTCGTGCTCATGCTCGAGCCCAGCACCGAGCAGACCAAGACCCTGCTGCTGGTCTACCCCGAACCGGTGGACGGCACCAGCACGAGCGAACCGGTGTGGTGGGACGCCGTGACCGGGAAAACATTCACCGACAGTTCGGAACTGACCGGCTACATCTTCCCCGACGGCGAGATGTACTTCATCAAGGCCACCGGCCCGGACCTGATCGCGGCGTCCATCGCCACCACCGGGTCGTGGCCGATGGGGACGAATCACGCCCTACTACGGCCTGACGACCGGCGCGACGGCAGCCCGGACGGTCCGGCACCGGCACCGGCATCGAAAACGGAGTCGGAAACGGCGTCGGAACCGGCACTGACACCGGAAACGGCACCGGTACCGGTTCGGGACGGGACCGAGGACGGGACCGAGGACGGGACCGAGGACGGGGACCACCGAACGCCGGTACCGCGGACGGAAACCGCGGCCACGGAAACCACCGCACTGCCCGCACCCCGCCCGGACACCGAAGGGTCCACCCGGGGCCTGGCCGCCGCGACGGGCGGGGACCGGGACAGCGGGATGTTCTCGGGTTCGCTGCAGCGTGCGGCCGGGCCGGCGCGATTGCTGAGTGCGCAGTTCTCGCAGAGTGCGCGGTCGGCCGCGGCGCGGCGGTTCACCCCCGCCGAGTTACAAGCTGTTCCGCAACCCGCCGCGGACCGTTTCCGTCCGACCTTCGGCCCGGTCGAACGCCCTTCATATCAGACCGCGCTGGAGCAGTCGCTGAGCCGCGACGGCGGATCCGATTTCGCGCAGTTCCAGAACCCGGCCACCTTCACGACGGTGCGGGGCGGGGCGCCGTTCGGGAAACTCATCAACGGACCGGATCATCGCCTGCCCGGCCGGGAGCGCAACTGCGAGGACACCTCGATTTCGCTGCTGGCGTCCTTCGCCGGTAAACCGCAGGTCGCCGCGCCCCGGGTCGGCCCGAAACCGAAGAACCCCCTGCACTCCGGGGACTTGCAGGCGACGCGGTTCCTCGGCAGCCGGTACATATCCTTCGACGACGGTAACCGGTCGATCAGCGAACAGTACGACGCGGCGCATCGTCGTATCGCCGCGCTGGGACCGGGCGCCATGGCCTACGTCTCGTTCGATTGGCACAAAACCGATGCCGGGAACCAGAAGCAGTACAACGAGGACGGTTCACCGGTGCGGGATGGGGGCCACGCTTCCGTGGTCGTGTATCCGGCGGGCGAGAAGGACCCGGTGTGGTACGAACCGCAACTGGGCAAGCCCAGTGATCTCGCGCATCTGAAGGAGTACACCGCCGAGGTCGAGTTCTGTATCAGCACACCCGACCTCATGGTGGCCGCCGCGGAGACGCGGCACAAACTCGAACAAGCGCTGAGTGACGGCGCGGGTGGTTTCGTCACCTACCGGCACCCGGGAACGCACACCTCGGTGCCCGGTGGTACGCCGTTCGGCGGATTGATCGGCCTCAGCGGCGAACCGGGATCCGGGGGACGGGTCAGCCCGTTCGAATCGGCACTGGCGGGTGCGTCGAGTTTCCTGGGCCAGCCCCTTATCGCCGTACCGAATTGGGATCATCTGAACGAGGACGGGCAGCCCACTGCGCCCGATATCTCGATCCGGGGCGGCGCCACCATCGCGGCACAGTGGTTCGGCACCTCGTTCACCAACCTGTCCGCGGGCGACCGGACGCTCTACGAACAGTTCGCCGATGCCCACGACCAGATACGGGAGCTGGGGCCCGGGTCGGTGGGCCTCGCTTATATATACGGGGACGAGGGCCGCCACATTCGGTGCCTGCTGCTGGTCCACCCGGAGCCGGCGGACGGTGCGAGCACGAGCGAGCCGGTGTGGTGGGACACGGTGACCGGGGAGACATACCCGGACCACTCGGCCATGGCCCATTACGTCACGCCCGACAGCGAGTTCCATTTCATCAAGGCCACCGGGCCGGATCTGATCGCCGCCTCCCGGGCCACCGCGGGCCCGGCGACCCACGGCATGCTTCGCGAATCGCCCCGGCCCGATTCGGCGGCGATCTCGCCGGAGCCGATGCCGGCCCGATCCGAGCAGAGCGCGCGACAGTCCGCGCCGGAGTCGGCCGGAGACAGCGCCAAGCGGGCGTTGCCGGAGCCGGAAGCGGCCTCGGATGTGTCGGCGTCGAAAAAGCAACGAACGGAGGATTCGGCGGAGTCGCCGGCGGATCAGCAGCCGCAGCCGGTCACTGCGCTCCGGCCGCAGCCCGATCTGCCCGATCCGCCGATGCGCTTGCGCGATCCGGCCGCGACCCGGGTTTACGGCCCGGGGCAGCTCGCGCCGGTGGAGAGTCCGGACCTGCAGCAGGCCGTGGCGGACGCGCTGCGCGATTCCAACGGAAACTTCGTCGAATACGCCGATCCGCGTACCCATCCGGCCGGGGGACGACCGTACGGTGAACTGATCAATGCCGGTGGTCGAGCGGTTCCGGGCCGGAACAACAACTGCCTCGACTGTGTGCTGGCCGGCCTGTCCAGTTTCCTCGGGTCGCCGCAGGTCGCCGCACCGCGCTATCCCGATATCGTGAACGGCGCGGTGGACACCGTGGGTGCCGAGCGTGGGGGTAACCACCGCCTGGCGCATATGCTGCGGACCGATTTCCGGAACTTCGACGACGGAAACCGCTCGGTGCCCGACCAACTCGCGGCCGTCCACCAATACATATCGGATCTCGGCGCAGGGACCGCGGCGGTCGTCCGAACCACCTGGCAGGCGACCGATCCCGCTACTCGTCGGCCACTGTTCCAGGGCGGGGCACCGGTGCCCGGCGCCGGGCACACTGTCCTGGTCGTCTATCCGCAGGGCGCGGACGGGCCGGTGTGGTGGGACCCGCAATCGGGCAAATGGTCCGAGCAGCCGCTGAAAGCGCTGCAGAGAGCGATGGAAATCGAGTTCGTTCCCGTACCGCCGGGACGGACCGTGCTCGACAGTCCCGCGGCCGCCCCCCGGCCGGCACCGGCTTTTCCGCAGTCGCGGCCGGAGCCGGGGCCGCCGCCGGCCGTCGCGCCGGTGCACCACCGCCCGGAACCGCCGGTCCGGCTGGCGGACCCGGCGCAGAGCCGGCGCTGGGGTTCGCGCCAGCTGGATCAGCTCGAGCATCCCGGTTTCCAGAAGGCGCTCGAGGACGCGTTGCGCGATAGCGACGGGAACTTCGTGACCGGTGCCGATCCGCGAACTCACCCCACGCCGGAGAGCCCGTACGGGACCATGGTGAACGGTGGCGGACCGGCCCTGCCCGGACGTGCTACGAACAAGGTCGACGCGGCGATCTCGGGGTTGTCGTCGTATCTGGGCCGGCCGCAGGTCGCCGTGCCACGCCATCCAGACCTGGGATACGGCCTCTACAACCGCAAGGACGAATTCCGCGGTAACAACCGGATCTACGAATGGCTGCAGACCCGGCCGGACAGCTTCGATCCCTCATTACCGCTGCCGCGGCAGTTCGACGCGCTGCACCAGTGGGTATCCCACCTCGGCCCGGGCGCCGCGGCAGTGGTTTTCACCGCGACTCCGCAGGTGGATCCGCACACCGGGTTCCCGGCCCGCGACGCCTGGATGAATATCGTCATGGGCCCCGCCGAGCCCTCCCTGCTGGTCCTCTTCCCGGAGACGGCGCAGACGCCGGTGTGGTGGGATCCGGTCACCGGTGAAACCTGGGAAGGGCCGCCGGACCTTCCTTCCGCGGCCGTCTGGTCCGGCTTCGTCGCGATACCACCGGGACGGAGTATCGAGCCCACCCCGCCGGCGCAGCCGAGCCCCGCGAGCACATCGTCAGCCCGTCCCGCATTGTCCGGGACCATTACCGATGGCAGCACCGAGTCGCGGCGAGAACCGGATTCGGGACGGGAATCCGGTCCGCGAACCCCGGTGCCCCGGCACGACTCGGCGGGCGGCTTCGGATACCGGGGGACGCGGTACCCCGGCCTCTCGGCGGCGGAGCAGGGGCAGACACCCCGGGATCGGCCGCGATCACCGGCTGCGCCGAGCCCGGCCGGCGTGGCACCGAATATGGGGATGCCGAATCCGCTGACCCCGCCGTCGGCTCACCCTGGAACCCCGGCCGGTCAACCGGTGTCTCCGGCGCCGCCGTGGCGGGGTGAACCCGCGCCGGCGATGCGCGTGGGGGATCCGTCGAAAACCCGGGTGTTCGGGCCGCGGCAGCTGGCTCCGCTGGAAAGCCCTGCCCTGCAGCCGGAGCTGGAACAGGCGCTGCGGGGCCCGGACGGAAACTTCGTGCGGTATGCCGACCCGCGGATCCTGCTCCACGATGGCACACCGCTGGGCGAGATGATCAATCCGGGCGGGCCGAGCCGGCCCGGGCGTAACAACAACTGCGGTGAATGCGTATTGGCGGCGTTGTCGACGTTCCTGGGTCGCCCGCTGGTGGCGGCACCGCGCTACCCCGATATCCGCAACGGTGTGGTCGACCCGACCCTCGGTGAACTGAACACCCAGGAACGAGCGGTCCACATGCTTCGGACCGAATTCGACGATTATGCCGACGGCACCCGGTCGATACCGCAGCAGCTCGCCGCCATGGAACAGTGGATAACTCACCTGGGCCCGGGTTCGGCGGCGATGGTGACGAACGTTTGGCACGCGTGGGATCCGGCCACCGGTACACCGCTGTTCGAAGCCGACGGGTCGCCCACACGGGGCGGCGGGCATGCCATCGCGCTCGTCTATCCACTCGGCGCGCACTATCCCGTGTGGTGGGATCCGCAGTCCGGCTACATGTCCGAGATCCCGCCCGCCAACCTGGTCAGCGACTCGGTCGCTGTCGAATTCCTGCCGATCCCGCCGGGGCGCACCGTGGCGGGCGAGCCACCGAGCGGGAATCCGCCACTGCTCCTGCCCGCGCCGGTATCCCGGCCGATGCCGCCGATGCAGCCCCGCCGGACCTTGCCGTCCCCGCCGATGCTGCTCGCGAATCCCGCTACCGGCCGCCGAATCGGTCAGGATTATCTCGGCCAGCTCGAACATCCGGGCTTCCAGCAGGCGCTGGAGAACGCGCTGCGTGACAACTTCGGCAACTTCGTGGCCGGGGCCGATCCGCGGTCCTACCCGACACGCGAATTCCCCTATGGCGCCATGGTCAACGCCGGGGGTCCGACGAACCCGACCCGCCGTTACAACAAGGTCGATGCCGGGTTGTCCGCACTGTCGTCGTTCTTCGGCCGGCCACAGGTTGCCGCGCCGCGCTACCCCGATGCCGGTCTCCTACAGCGGAAACCCGCGGATGAAGCGGGCGGTCTCCAGCGACTGCAGTCCTGGGCGAAGACCAACCTGAACTACTTCGGTACCGCGGCGGTTCCGGTGGGGCAGCAGCTGGCTGCCCTGCACGAGTGGGTCGGCTATCGCGGTCCCGGCGCCGCCGCGCTGGCCGTCGTCGATATCGGGACGGTCGATCCCAGTACCGGAATACCGGTCTCGACGTTCGACGACGGCATGGAGATCCTGGCCGTGGTCCACCCGATCGCGGCGCCGGGTCAGGTTGCGCCGGGCCCGGTGTGGTGGAACCCGGTTACCGGCGAAATGTGGGATGCCCCACCGGTACAGTCGCTGCGCGACGCGGTGGGGCTCCGATTCCTGGACATCCCGCCGGGCCGGTTCATCGACACCGGCACGACGGCACAGCCGGTGCCGGGCCCGCAGGTCCGGCCCGTGGGCGACCCGCTACCGGAGCCGCCCCCGCAGCTGGAACATCCGGCGGAGCGCCGTGATCCCGCCTTCTTCGCACCGGTCGACCCTGGGGCGCAGCGGGCGCTGGAGGACGCGTTACGCGACAGCGGCGGTAACTATGTGGTCGCCGCCGACCCCTGGTCGTATCCGACTCCCGAGAACCCGTTCGGGGCGCTGCTCACCGCCGGTACTTCCCCGGAGACCGCGGGATACGGGAACAATATGTTCGAGCTGGCGCTGTCGGGTCTGTCGTCGTTCTTCGGAACGCCGCTCGTCGCCGCGCCGCGGTTGCCGTCGGTCCCGCCCGACAACAGCCTCACCGATCCGGCCGAGGGTTTCGGTCGCCTGCAGGATTGGCTCGCGATCAC
This sequence comes from Nocardia jinanensis, assembly GCF_014645735.1. Classification (GTDB taxonomy): domain Bacteria; phylum Actinomycetota; class Actinomycetes; order Mycobacteriales; family Mycobacteriaceae; genus Nocardia; species Nocardia jinanensis. The sequence goes on from NZ_BMMH01000018.1 coordinate 47,220, forward strand.
CCCGGGCTATTTCGATTTCGGCCCCCGGCAGGTCGCGCAGCAGTTCGCCGCGCTGCACGATTGGGTCGCGCACCTGGGTCCCGGTTCCGCGGCGGTGGTCATCACCGCAACGGTCCAGGTCGACCCGCAGACCGGGACATACGACCGGGGCCTGCCGGACGACCAGTTGGTGTTCTCGGCTGCCGAGGTCACGCTGGTCGTTTTCCCGAAGGGGGCGCAGGGTCCGGCGTGGTGGAACCCGCTGACCAACGAGAAGTGGACTACACCACCGGCGCAGCTGATCCAGCGCACGCACGACCTCAACTTCGCCGCGATACCGCCCGGCCGGACCGTCGCGCCCGCGCCCACCGCTACCCCGGGACAGGAGGCGGGCGATCCGGCGGTGATCGAACTCGACGAAAATGCTGCCGACACCTCGGATCGGGCCACGACGCCGGCCGGACAGCGCGGCGCCAGCGGTCACGCCCCGGCCACGCCGGCCGTGACAGGCGGGCGGGACGTAGCCGACGATATGGGCCACGGAACACGGCCGCGGACCACCGATCTGACGGGTACGCCCTTCCACCTGCGCGAACGTATCCGCAAGTTGCTGAATTCGGAGACCACCCGGCCCACCCGGACCGTGCCCGCCGCACCGACCGCGCAGGCCGTACCCTCGGTGCCGGCCGCACAGTCCGCCACCGTGCGGCGACCGACTCCCGACGAGCTGGCCGTGATTCCGCAGCTTTCCGCCGACCGCGTCGGCCGGACCTTCGGGGTGATCGAGAAGCCTACGTATCAGACCGATCTCGAGCACGCTTCCCGCGACAGCGACGGGAAGTTCGCGCAGTTCCAGAACCCGGCAACCTTTACGGCGGTGCCGGGTGGCAAGCCGGTTCTGAATCTCGTGAACGGGCCCGGTATCAAAGCCCCGGGACGCGGTGTGAACTGCCAGGACACGTCGCTGTCGCTTTTGGCCGGGTTCATGGGTAAACCTCAGGTCGCGGCGCCGAAGATCGGGTCGCATCCCGGCTTCTACCAGAACGGGACCAAGCAGGCGGCGCGGTTCCTCGGTAGTCGGGAGATCTCCTTCGCCAAGGGGTCCCGGTCGATCGGCGCGCAGTACGAGGCCGCGCACGAACACATCAAAGCCCTGGGCCCCGGCACGATGGCCTACGTCGCCACTCTGTGGCACAAGGAGAATTTCCTCGGTTTCAAGAAGTACAACAGGGACGGATCGGCGAAATTCGACTCCGGGCACGCCACCGTGGTCGTGTATCCGGAGGGGGGAACGGGCCCGGTCTGGCTCGACGGGCAGACCGGGAAAGCGAGCGACGGGCCACCCAAGGATTTTCTGAAATACGCGGCATACGCGACGTTCTGGATCGGCACGCCCGATCTCGTCGTGGCGGCGGCCCGGCAACGTCGTGATCTCGAGGCGTCGCTGAGCGACGGCAAGGGCGGTTTCGTCGCCTACAAGAGCCCCGGCTTCTATACCGCCGTACCCGGCGGCAAGCCTTTCGGTGAACTGATCAACCTCGGTGGCGCGTTCCCGGCAGGGGCCCGGATCTCCTTCTACGAGTCGGCGATCGCGGGTGCCGCTGCCTTCGTCGGACACCCGCATATCGCCGTACCGAGCTGGAACCATCTGAACGAAGGCGGGCAGCCCGTTTCGGACGCCGTGCTGTACAGCAGTGGTCGCGGCCAGATGAACGACTATTTCGGCGCACCACTGACCTCGCTGGCCGAGGGGAACCGGACGCCCGAGCAGCAATTCGACGCGGCCTACGACCGGGTGTCGAAACTCGGTCCCGGTTCGGTGGGCTTCGTCGAGACGTCGCGACCGGTGGCCGGTTCGAACAGGCCGATCAAATCGGGGTTGCTGCTGGTCTACCCGGAATCGACGACAGGACTGCCGACTCGGCCGCAGTGGTGGGATACAACGACGGGACAGACGTACTCGCATTCGACGGTCCTGGCCGTGCACGCCCCCCGGGTCAGCGAGATCTCCTTCGTCGCCGGCACCGGCGCGGACCTGGCCGACCGGATCGGGTCGGCGAAGCCGGCGAGCGGTGACACGGGCTCCGGTGCCCCGCCACGCGGCCCGCGCGGGATGTTCTCCGGGCCACCGGACCCGGCTCCCGACAGCGCCGCGGAACCTGCCGGTGATTCCGAGTTCGCGCGACAGCCACCACCCGGATCCTTGTCACCCAGGGTCGTCGAACTGGACGACGACTCTGTCGAAGCCGACCACAGCCCCACCGAAGACATGGGGACGGAGAATCTTTCGCTGACGGCCGCGCTGAGTGACGGCGAGGGCGATTTCCTCATCTTCGCCCACCCGGGCGTGCACACCTCGGTGCCCGGTGGGCCGCCGTACGGTGGTCTCATCAACCCGGGCGGCGCGGACGGTAGCGTGCTCACCCGCTACGAAGCGGGTATCCACGCGATCTCGTCGTTCTACGGTGATCCACAGCAGGCCGATCCGACGCGGACCCCGCTGGGCCCGGACGGCCGGCCGGCCTCCGCGCGGGAACAGCGAGCGGCCGGACAGGAGCTGGTGGCCGCCTGGTTCGGCCGCCCGTTGCAGTCGCTCGACAACGGAGATTCCGGCCCCCGGCAAACCGAGGAGCTGTACCGCACCCTGGCCTCCGGCGAATTCGGAACGGGATCGGTGGCCTTCGCCGAATTCACCGTGTACAGAACCGGCGACACGGGCGCCCGGATGCTCGACCGTACCGGCGCCCCCCGGGTCGCCGGTACGTTCACCCTGGTACTCGTGCGTCCGGTCGACGCGGCCGATCCGACGAGTGCGACGGATCCGGTGTGGTGGGATCCGATCCACGGCACCACCTACGACAATCCGCTGGACATCGGAGAGGTCGCGTCGCTGTCCGATGCCCAGATCGACACCCTGTCGGTGTCCTTCGCCGCGGCCACGGCGACCGAATTCCTGGGTGGCGAGGAGAACAGCGCGCCGCCGGTTCTCCCGGCCGAGGCGCCGCCCGCGCCGCGGCTCACACCGGCGGAGCTGGACCTCGTTCCGGCGCGTACGGCCCTGCGGAACCCCCGCGAATCCGGTCCGGTCGAAACCCCGCGGTACCAGTCGTCGCTGGAGGCCGCGCTCCGGGCCCAGGACGGCAACGGGTTCGCAGCGTTCCGGAATCCGGCGACCTTCACCGCGGTCGAGGGCGGTGAACCGTACGGACGGCTGATCAACGGTCCGGGCGTCGTCAATGTCGGCCGGGTGACGAACTGTGACGACTGCACGCTGTCGCTGTTCTCGGGTTTCCTCGGCAAACCGGAGGTCGCGGCCCCGGCGAAACCGGTGCGAGCACTCGATAGGGAGGGCAAGAACCGGGCCGAGGCGCAGCGGTTCCTCGGTGCGCGGCTGGTTTCCTTCGCCGATGGCACCCGGTCGATCGAAGAGCAGTTCCAGATGGCGCGCGCCAAGGTCGCCGAACTCGGGCCCGGCGCGATGGCCTACGTCAGCAATTCGTGGCACGACGAGGACGCCGACGGAAACAAGATCTACGACGCCGACGGGGTCCCGGAGATCCGTAGCGCCCACGCCACCGGCTTCGTCTATCCGGTGGATGCGGACGGACCGGTGTGGTTCGACGCACAGCGCTGGAATTTCGGCGACCTCCCCGACGCCTCGTTCATCGACAAAACCGCCGACGTGCGGTTCGTATTCGCCACCCCGGATTCGGTGGTCGCGGCCGCCGAGCAGCGGCAGCGACTGGAAACGGCGATGAGTGACGGTGCGGGCGGCTTCGTCGTCTTCGCACATCCGGGCACGTACTCGGCGGTACCGGGTGGTGTGCCGTACGGCACGCTGACCGCGTTGGGTGGGCCGGGCGGTTCCGGTCGGCAGTTCAGTTTCTACGAGACCGCGCTCGCCGGTGCCGCCACCTTCCTGGGCAAGCCCCGGTTCGCTGTACCGAGCTGGGACAACTTGACCGCGGGCGGTGAGCCGGCCTCGGTCAGTACCCTGCTGGCCGGTGGTCGGGACCGGGTGCGGCGATGGTTCGGCGGACCGTTGCAGCCGCTCGGCGACGACGGCGGCCGGCCGGTCGACGAACAATTCGACCAGGTGCACCGGACGCTGACATCCGGGAAGTTCGGTCCGGGCTCGGTGGCTTTCGTCGAGTTGTCGGTGACGGTGCCCGACCGCAACGGCGCACCGATCGACGTGGCCGCGGGTGGTCTCCTGCTCGTCCGCCCGCGGGATGCCACGGAACCCGTGTGGTGGGATCCGGAGAGCGGCGCGACCTACGAGCACCAGCGGCTGGTCGAGACATACGGGTCCGCCGTCACGAAGCTGTCGTTCGTCGCCGCGACCGCGGACGAACTGACGCTCGGAACTCTCACGGCCTACGAGGAGGAAAGCCCCGTACTGGTCCAGGACGCGTACGAAGTGGCCTTCACCGCGGCGCTCGGTGACGGGGCGGGCGGATCCGTCGCATTCCGGCACCCCGGTACGTACTCGTCGCTGCCCGGCGGTCCGGCCTACGGGACCTTTATTCCGTTCGGTATCGTGCCGCCGCGCGGGCAGGAGAGTCCCGGCTACGAGTACGTCAACGGTTACCGGTCGGCACTGGCGGCCACCGCGGCGTTCACCGGTACGCCGATGCTGATCGAACCGAGCGACGGACACCTCGACGACGACGGCAATCCCGTACCCCTGGCCGAATTGAACCGGAGCGGACGTGAACGCGTGCAGAACTGGTTCGGCGGCTCGCTGCGTACCGTCGGCGACGAGGCCGGCACCGGGGACCAGCGATACGACCATATCCACCGGACGCTGATGTCGGATGAATTCGGTCCGGGATCCATGGCCTACGTCGAAGTGACGGGCATGCCGAAAACGGGCGCCGACGGTCGGCCGCTGGACGACCCGGACGGCGCACCCGGCGCCGATATCCTCAGTCTGCTATTGGTGTATCCGGCGGAGCCGGACAGCCGGCCGGTCTGGTGGGATGCGCTGCACGGCGAATTCTACGACCACGGGGCGCTACCGGAGATCTTCACCACCGGGGTGGACCGGGTCGCGTTCGTCCCGGCCACGGGAGCACAGTTGAACAGTGGTGCAGAACCCACGGTGAACACCGGGGAGCAGAGCCCACCGGTGTCTCCACCGCCGCGGCAGGAAACCCCGCCACCGCTGTTGCCGCCGCGGCCGCAGGTGGTGCCGGACCCGGATCGGCCGGCCACCGCGCTGTCGTCGGCCGGTACCGATCCCGGTCCCGACATCCCGCCGCCGGACTCGGATCACCGGCTGCCGGATGGGTCGTATCGGTGGGGGGTCCGTGGGCACGGCCGTCCGCAGCGTCGGCGTCCCCTCGAATGGAAGTTGCCGACCGATTTCCGGGCGGCGGAGCCCACCGTCGAGTCCTGGTTGCCGCCGGGTGCGGTACCGGCCGAGGACGAGGATTCATCGGGTACCGGCGAGACTCCGGAGGATTCGCCGGACACCGGCATCGACGGTGCCGAACCCGAGCCGGAACTGCCGGCAGTGGATATTCCGTTCACCCTGAACGGTCCCGATTCCGGCTCGGCCTGAACGAGACATACGAGAAGCGGAGAGAAGGCGATATGGCGCAACGATTGGAAACCCGGGATCAGGTGCGGCGTTACCTGGCCCAGGCATTCGGTCCGGACAGTGGATTCGATGTGTATCCGTGCGAATTCGGGTGGGTGTGCCGGAAGGTGCTCACCGATGCGGAGCAGGCCGCCGACGCCGGCTTCGGCCAGGGCAACTTCGTGGTGAACCGAAGCACCGGAGTGATCACCGCACACGGCAGCCTGCACCCGATGATGGTCGGCGAAATGTACGACGACGATATTCGCGCGGGCGAACCGGTACAGGGCTACCAGGTATATCCGCCGACGTGGGAGATCGCTGTCGACCGGGCCCAGGAGACCGCCGACGAGATCGCGTACCGCGTCCGCGGACGTTCACTGACCGAGCCGCCCGAAGAAGCCCCGGTGGACCACGTACTGACCATCGACAAGCGCACATTCCGGTACCGCACTGATTCCGACGAGATACACGTGACCTGTACGCAGGCCGTCATCTGGGCCGAGGAGCTCTTGCGTCGCGACGGGGCGTGGCCGGCCGCCGGTATCGTGCGCGCCTGAAGCGGCCGCCGCGCTCGGTCCGGGCGGATACGAGCTCGGTAGGCAGAGGGGTCGCGGGGTTATTGCGTCGAATTTGCCGCCGCGCCACTGCCAGTTCAGTCCGATGCGCTGCAATGGAACTGGTGTCGACCGTCAGGGAGGTAGCGGTGAGTGAGCTGGGTCGGACGGTCGCGACCTACCCGGTATGACTCTATATCTGCCGGAGGGACTGCGCTGGCTGGGCTGGATAGCCGGAGCGGAGTGGCCGGACGGTGACGAGGACAGGGCGTGGGATGTCGCCGCGGCCTGGGAGGAAGCGAGCAAGGAGCTCACCGCGCTGCTGGCCAAGATAGACGAGGCCAAACAGACAACCATGAACGCGTATCCGGAGGGTGCGGCCCGCACGGAGATGGGCGCACGGTACGACACCTTCCGCAGCGGCGATCACTCCCTCGAGGCGATCGCGAACATGATGATGACGCAGTACGACTCGACGTTCGATATGGGCACCGAGTTGCAGGCCACCAAGCTCACCATCATCCTGACCCTGTGCTGGCTGGCGATCGAGATCGCCTGGGCCTGGCTCTTCCCGCCCACCGCCCCCGCGGTGGAGGCCGCCGCGATCGTTTCCACCCGCTCGGCGCTCAAGATCATCCAGGACGCGGTGCAGAAGACGATCGCGAATATCGCCGGCCGGTTGGGTGCGTCGACCGCGGTGAAACGACATTTCTGGAAAGAACTCGCAAAAGGCAATCTGGTATGGCCGACCGCGAAGGGCTGGGGTGTGTACGGCGCCCGCGCGGTCGAGGGCGCGGTTGTGCCCATGGCGATCAACGGCAGCATCCAGGCCGGCCAGATCGCCGACGGTAAACGGCACGAATTCAACGGCAAGGAGTTCGGTCTCGGGGCCCTCGGCGGTGCCGCCGGCGCGATCCCGGCGCGTGAATTCGGCCGGTATTTCGGCGAACTCGTCGACCACGCCCTCAGCAAAGTCCCCAACAAACTGGTGTACAACGCCGCCACGGGCACGTTCCGCGGAATGTTCATCGGCGCCACCGCGGATGCCTTCGGCGCCGTCTTCGGCAATCTCGCCACCGCGCTGGCCGCCGGTGGAGACTTCGCGGCCTTCTCCAATGCGCCGGGCTGGGTGGGCAACATCGCTCAAGGCGGCATTGTCGGCGGCGTTCGTGGCGGCGCGGCCTTCAACAGCTATATCCCCAAGACCGCCGACGGATTCACCGATGCGTCGGCGTTCCGATCCGATTACTGGTTCCGGGGTCAGCTGTGGCGCTTCGAGAGATATCAGGGGGACGGTCTGTTCGCGCCGGCGACCACGCCCGCATCGACCACTGGCGGGGGAGATGAGGGCGGTCACGACGGCGGTGGTGGTGATCGCGGCGGTGATGGTGACCGGGATGGGTTCGGTGGTGACCGTGGTGGTCTAGGTGGTGACCGTGGTGGTCTAGGTGGTGATCGTGGTGGGTTCGGTGGTGACCGTGGTGGCTTTGGTGGCGATCGTGGTGGTCTAGGTGGTGATCGTGGTGGGTTCGGTGGTGACCGTGGTGGGTTTGGTGGTGATCGTGGTGGGTTCGGTGGTGACCGTGGTGGGTTCGGTGGTGACCGTGGTGGGTTCGGTGGCGATCGTGGTGGGTTCGGTGGCGATCGTGGTGGGTTCGGTGGTGACCGTGGTGGGTTTGGTGGCGATCGTGGTGGGTTCGGTGGTGACCGTGGTGGGTTCGGTGGCGATCGTGGTGGGTTCGGTGGTGATCGTGGTGGGTTTGGTGGCGATCGTGGTGGTCTAGGTGGTGACCGTGGTGGGTTCGGTGGCGATCGTGGTGGTCTAGGTGGTGACCGTGGTGGCTTCGGTGGCGATCGTGGTGGGTTCGGTGGTGACCGTGGTGGGTTTGGTGGCGATCGTGGTGGTCTAGGTGGTGATCGTGGTGGGTTCGGTGGCGATCGTGGTGGGTTCGGTGGTGACCGTGGTGGGTTCGGTGGTGACCGAGGCGAGGCGCAGTGGAACGGCGGGCAGTACGGTGGCCCGATCGGTGATCAGGGGGGATTTCGGTCCGATTCGAACCATATGCCGCAGAGTTCGTGGTTCTCCTCGGATTCGGATACCTCGTCTGTTGCGGGCGATGCATCGCCCGAAGGAACCTGGACGCCGGGGCAGGGTTCTTTCGTCGACGGCGCCTCGGTACCGGGCGACGACAGCACGATGACGGCGGGTGGCCCGGGACCGGCGCTGCAGGACGGGGGATTCGGCGGTCAGTTCGGTCCGCTGGGGCACAACGACGGTTTCGGGGGGCAGTTCGGAGACAGAGCCGATTCGATGTCGGATATCTACGATGCGCCGCTGTCCGATTCGGAGCCGGGTACCCCGCGGGCGGATTCCCCGATACTGCAGCCCGGCCATCCGCAGCCGTCTACCCAGCCGATTCAACAGCCGCCGCCCCAGTCGCCGCAGTCGAACCCGGTGCCGCCACCGCAGCAGTCCGCCGCGCAGTCTTCGCCCGGGGCCCAGCAGCAGGCATCGCAATCGTCGTCCACCAACCAGCCTCCTCGGCAGCCGCCGGCGGATATCCCGCGGCCGGCGCCCCCGGCGGGTCTGTCGAACGACGGCCGGCTGCAGGAGCAGCAGTGGTTCGGTGATTCGGATTCGGATACCTATTCGCAGTTCGGGCAGCAGTCGTCGACCGACGGTTCGCGGGATCCGATTCCGGAATTCCCGCTGCCGCCGGGGCGGGAATGGGATGAGGAGTCGATATCCGACGGCTCGGTGGATTCGGGGTTGCTCTCGCAGTTCCCGGTCCCGCCGGGAGGGGCTCCGCACGGGCCACCGCATCGAGAGCCGCCACCGCTGATGGCACCGCGTCCGGAGCGCGGGACCGGGTTCATCGGGGGTTCGGAATCCGGCCGGGTCTCGCCGCTGTCCCGACCCGGGTCGCCGCTGTCCCGACCCGTATCGCCACTGTCGGATTCCGACGATTCGGTATCCCTGTCGGACTTCCCGCTCCCTCCGCCTCCGCCGGGTGGTGATGGGGTGCCGCCGGCGCCGTTGCGTCCGCCTCCGCCTCCGCCGGGTGGTGATGGGGTGCCGCCGGCGCCGTTGCGTCCGCCTCCGCCTCCGCCGGGTGGTGATGACGTACCGCTCGGGCCCGTGCGTCCACCAGGGGCTCCGCCGCCGGTGCCGGGGCCGCTGCCACTGTGGCGCCTCCAGGATCTGGAGCGCGGTTCCCGCGAGGCGTACGAGGCGTACCGGGACGCGTACGCGAACCGGGCGAACAACCCGATTCACGACGAACACGGCGAGGGCAAGGATGTGCGCGGTAAACCGCGGCCCCAGCGCTGGCCGATGCGGGTTCCGTACCCGATCCTGGATTTCCAGGGGCCGGATGTGCCCACCGACGGCTGGTTGCCGGACGGTGCCGTGCCGCCGCCCGGCGATCCGGATGGTCCGGATGACCATCCACAGCCACCGCCTGTCATCCATCCGGACGCTGTGGTGGACCCCTCGGCGACCATCGGTCCGGGAGCGGAGATCCGGGCCGGCGCGGTCGTGGGTAAGGACGCCGAGGTGCACGAGGGCGCGATCGTCCATCCCGGGGCACGGGTGCAGGAGGGGGCCGTGGTCGGGAAGGACGCTGTGGTCCACGAGGGCGCCGTTGTCCAGTCCGGGGCCGTGGTGGGCGCGGGGGCCGTGGTGCACGAAGGTGCGGTGATCCTGCCCGGCGCGGTGGTACCGGACGGCACGGTGGTGCAGCCCGGGGAAGTATTCGGCGGCGATCCGGGGAACGAATCCGCGGGCGTGGACGTGCCGTTCACAATGAAGTGAAGCGGCGGAGAGAAGAGAAGGAGATCGAATCATGGTGGATCGTGTAGAGGTCGACCCCGACCAGCTGGAGCGGGCCTCGGTGGTGACCCAGGAACTCTCCGATTCCGTGCAGGGAGTCGGCGATCGGCTCCGCAGCCGGCTCGAAGGGCTCGAGGACGAGTCGAACGGCCAGCCGTGGGGCGATGACACGTTCGGCTCCAAGTTCGTCAACGGCGAGGACAACAACGGTTACGGCACCTCGAAACCGAATCTGCTCGACGGCGTCGACGGGATCTCGGGGACGTTCAATTCCTTCGCCGTCGGGCAGCGTGATGCCGTGAACGAGTTGCGTTCGATGGACGAACAGTTCTGAGGTCCGCGCGAAATGCGGCAGCGCGCCGAATTCTCTTGCGCGCCACTCGGAATTCAGAGTGCTGCGCTGTAATCCAGGGACGTGACTTTGTAGTTGTGTGTGGGCTCACGCCCGGCTGGAAGGACTGAGGTAGCGCCGTGGTGAACGAACGTCTGCAGGAAGATATGGCAACCATGATGGCCGGTCTGAGCCATCAGATGCGCGGTATCGCCGAGGTGCAGAAGAAGCGCTCCTTGCTCACGGCCACCGCCCTGGTCTGCGATAAGCGGATCCAGGTGACCGTCAATGCCGATGGTCTGCTGATCGAGACCAAGTTCGCCGAGGACATCCTGGACCTCACCATGGACGAGATCGCGGAGAACATCACCCTGGCCGTTCAGGAGGCCGCGCGGGAAGTGAACGCCAAGGCGCGTGAACTGATGAATCCTCTTCTGGAGCATCGGGATTCGCTGCCCAAGCTCTCCGAGATGATCAACGGCGCGCCGGATCTCGGCGGCCTGATCCCGCAGCCGACGCCCGCGCCGACGGTGGCGCCGAGTTCCCCCGAATGGCCCGGCCACGCACCGGACGATCCGGACGACGTGGGGCCGCGGTCGGTGGTCGCGGACCGAGACTGACAGACAACGCCGGCCACGGGCTGATTCTCGATCCGACACGGGAACCGATTCGTCACGACCGCGCGTGATACGCGATACGGAAGGTAAATTTCCATGGCACTGCAACCGACGGCTCTGTTCGACCTGACCACACAGGCGAACGAGGGCCATCTGCAGTTCTCGCCGAAGGATGCGATCACCGCGGCACAGGCCGCCGCCGACCTGGTCGACGATATCCGCGGGATGGCGCAGTCCATCGTGGACCTGAAGATCGACATGCTGGATCCGGCGATCTTCGGCGCGCTCGGCTCCAGTAATCAGCTGGCGGGTGTCTATTCGGGGAAGGGCAGTCGCCTCTACGAGATCCTGAACGACCACGCCAAGATCCTGGAGGGCTTCAAAGAGCTCTTCGTGGCGGCCGGTAAGGCCTACACCGATGTCGACCAGTCGTCGGCGGATACGTTGAGCAATATCAAGATTCCCGAGGGCGCGGCGGAATACAAGCCGAGTACCTCCGGCGGGGAGGTCCCGACCGATTCGCTGCCCCCGATCCCGACCGGGATGAAGTACTACGCGGGTAACAAGGATCCGGGCGATATCGTCAGTATCGAGAACAAGGATGCTGTCGGCTGGCGAGAGATGTACGACCACGGCCAGTCCATCAATCCGCAGGCCGTGATGAACCACTCGGCGACCTGGGGATCGTATGCCGGCGATCTGAAGGCGAAGCTGAATTCGCTGGTGGACAAGATCATGCCACTGAGCAATTCGTGGAAAGGCGAGGGTTCCGCGGCGGCTCTGGATGCCATTCGTACCTACCGCAAGGATATTCAGCCGCTGGTCGACGCGCTCGAGCAGGTGCGCGACAGTCTCGCCTACACGGCGACTTGGCTGGCCTTCACCAAGGCGTTCATGCCCAATGATCCCAATCCGCCCAGCGGGTGCTGCGCCGGCAAGATCACCGGATGGTTCCGTGACTTCCTGCAGAAGTACTACCTCGATCCGCTGAAGGAGACGGTGTCGGTCATGCCCGTTCTGGACGGGCCTCTCGTCGCCCCGCCTGCCCCCGGTTCGGGGAGTGGTTCGGGTTCGGGGAGTGGCTCCGGTTCGGGCAGCGGCTCCGGTTCGGGGAGTGGTTCGGGTTCGGGCAGTGGTTCCGGCTCCGGCAGCGGCAGTGGTTCGGGTTCGGGGAGTGGTTCGGGTTCCGGCTCCGGGTCCGGTTCGGGTTCCGGCAGTGGTTCGGGTTCGGGGAGCGGGACCTATCAGGACGGCTACGAGGACGGCTACGCGCAGGGCTTCGCCGACGGGCAGGGCAGTGGTGGCTCCGGCGGTTCCGGTTCCGGTTCCGGCGGTGGATACGGCGGTAGTTCCGGCGGTGGTTCGGGCGGTAGTTCCGGCGGTGGATACGGCGGTAGTTCCGGCGGTGGTTCGGGCGGCAGTGAATCCGGTAACGGTTCCGGTTCCGGCTCGGGGACCGGTGGCGGCGGTCCGGACTTCGGTGGTACTGCCGGTTCCGGCGGTGGGCCGGGCTCGGAGCAGGGCAGTGGTTCCGGCTCGGGGTCGGGCGGCGGCTCGGGCAGCGGCGAAGGCCAGCAGCAGTACGATCAGGGCTACCAGACCGGCTACGAAGAGGGCCTCACCGCGGGCAAGGAACAGCTCGAGAGCATGGCGGGCAATTTGCCCGAAGGTCAGAGCTCCGGTTCCGGGGGTAGTGAGGGCGGCTCCGGCGGCGGGATTCCCAGCAACCAGAGCGGCGGCCAGAGCGGTGGCCAGAGCGGCGGTAAGGGCAGTAGCCAGAGCGGCGGTAAGGGCGGCGGTAAGGGCGGCAGCCAGTCCTCGCCGAGCAATACCCCCGAGACTCCCGATGTCCCCTCGCTGGAAGACTTGCTCAACGGCAACGACAGCGGCTCCACTCAGGGCACTCCCGAAACACCGTCCCTGGAAGATCTGCTGGCCGGCAACAACCCCGAGTCCTCGCTGGAGGACCTGCTCAACGGCAACGAGTCCGGATCGTCGCTGGAGGACCTGCTCAACGGCAACACCGACGGTTCCGGGTCGGGACTCGATTCGTTGCTGGAGGGTCTGTTCGGGGGCAAGATGCCCACGGTCGGCGAACTACTGGAGAACATCCCCGGTGTGGACGCCTCCAACGTTCCGGAGTCGTTCAAGGATCTGCCCCTGTCGAGCATGCTCAGCGATATGTTGGGCGGTGAGGGCGATTCGGCGCAGTCCGGCGACGACAGTCAGAACATCCCACTCGCCGGTGACCCGGACAGGCCGGCCGACGATACGTCGGGCGGAACCGGAGGTTCCTCGTCCCCACTGCAGGGCATCCTCGACAAGCTGGTGGGTTCACTCACCCAGGGCCTGCAGGCATTCACCCAGCTCGGCGGCATGTTCCCGGGGCTCGAGGAACTGCAGCGCATCACCGACCCGGCCCAGCTGGAACAGGGATTGCGGCAGATGCTCGAACCCGCCCTCGGCGGTGGCGCGGGTGGTGGCGTCGGGGCAGGTGGCGGTGGGGGCGTGGGCGGCCCCGAGATTCCGCCCCCCAATCAGCCGGTCGAGGCCCGCTCCCCCCAGTTGTTCCCGCGCGCCTCGCTGCCCGCGGTGGAGTCACAGCAGTTCTCGGCCCTCGGCCAGCAGCAGGGATCGTCGGGATACGGCAGCCCCGGCAGTTCTCCGATGATGGGCGGTGGTGCTCCGGGTTCGGCCGCGCAGGGTGGACAGAACAACGAGTACAAACCGTCGAAGTTCCTGACCTCACGGGCGAATCTGGATGAAGTGTTCGAGGACGGCCCCGACAAGGTCAAGCCGGTGATCGAACCATGAGTGAGAGCTGGGCACTGACCGATCTGGAGTTCAAGGTTCTCTGCGACGAGTACCGGCAGGGGGAGGTGCCGGACCCGTTCACCTTCACCAGCCGCACCCGGATGGCCGACGACTACGCCTTCGAGGTGTCGGAGACGCGCCGGGCGATGCGTACCCGGTTCGGTGGCGAACTGGGCGGGTTCGGCGGCGCGCTGGCCAAACCGGATATCGTCGTCACCCTCCAGGCCTGGGACGATCAGGATTTCGACAACCCGAAGGCGCGCACCCGGGCCTACGCCATCCGGCAACGGGCGCGCGGGTTCGTGGTCACCCAGCGTCCGGGCGAGACCATGGACCACAGCGGCGGGTTCGATATCGTCGGCTGCGATCCACGGGCGCTCGCCGATACGGTGCTCGGCCTGGTCCCCTTCGCGCGGGCCGGACGCCTGCCCGATATGCCGATTCCGGACCCGGCGGTCGTCACCGATCGCGGACACGGGCCGGGGTTGTCGTTCATCTCCGACAATGACGACGACTACAGTTCCGCCTACACCGCGACCTTCCTGAACACACCCGCCACCGGCACCGGCTATGTCCAGGTGACTCAGGGCCGTTCGAAGTTCGGTCCACGCGGCATCGTCGAAATGGGCCTGCTGTGGCGGGATCTGCCGGACGACGGCCGGTACGTGATCCCACTCGGGCAGCCGGAACCGTCGGCGACGGCGATGGGTACCAAGCGGATGATCGAATGGGTCGATGAGCAGGTCGCCGTGGTGGTGGCTCGGCTGGACCGCAATATGGAGACCGAGGAATGACCGCCGGTGACTGATCCGAGTGCCGGAATTCGCTGGGAGCTGACCGATCTGGAGTTCGTGCTGCTGGGCGGGGACAATCGGATCGGCGGGCTGCCCGCACCGTTCACCTTCACCAGCCGGACCCGTTATGCCGACGACTACGAGGCGGAGAAGGCCGCGGTTCGCGCCGAGCTGGCGCTGCGGGCCGGGCCGGAGCTCGACGCGTTCACCGCCACGCTGTCCCGCCCCGATCTCATGGTCGTCGCGCACGCGTGGGACACCCGGGCCCCGGCCGACCCGGGCCGCCGGACCCGTGTGCACGCCGTGCGGCGGGGTGCGCGCGGCTATGTGATCACGCAGCGGCCGGGGGAGACCCTGGCCCACGCGGGTGGTTTCGATATCGCCGACTGCGAGCCGGCCGAACTCGGGCGGACCGTGATCGGGCTGCTGCCCGACGCGGTCGCGGGACGCGACGCCGCGGCGGTGCGCGACGAGCTGGCGGACGCGGGCAACGAGCCCTACGCGGGTGATCACGTCGCGGTGGCCGTGGCGCCCGCCGCCGCGCTGACCGACTGCGGTTTCGTGAAGGTGATCCAGGGCCATCTCGGGTTCCGGGTTCGCGGAATCGTCGAGGTGGGGCTGGCCTGGCGCGATGTTCCCGGCGACGGCCGGTACGCGGTCACGGTGGGAGAACCGGTGGACACCGCGGTCGGGATGGACAGCGCGGCCCAGGCCGATTGGGTGGACGCGCAGATGACGCACATCATGACCAGGTTGTCGGCCTAGCGCGCCGGAAGGGCGCAACCGGGCAAAACCACCTCGCCGACGACCGCGACCCGCGCGGTATCGTCACCGATATTCATAACCGTTTCGACCAGAGGATGTGCTGTGACCGACTTCGAGACGATTCTGCTGGAGCGTAAGGACAGGGTCGGCCTCATCACGCTGAACCGGCCCAAGGCGCTCAACGCGCTCAATGCGCAGGTCCTCGATGATGTGATCGGCGCTCTCGACGCGCTCGAACGCGACGATGAGATCGGCGCGGTGGTGATCACCGGTTCGGACCGGGCCTTCGCTGCCGGGGCGGATATCAAGGAGATGCAGCCGAAGTCCTACATGGACATGTTCATGGACGATTATTTCGCCCGCTGGGAGCGGCTGGCCCAGTTCCGCAAGCCCACCATCGCCGCGGTCGCCGGATACGCACTGGGTGGCGGCTGTGAACTGGCCATGATCTGCGACATCCTGATCGCCGCGGATACCGCCAAGTTCGGTCAGCCGGAGATCAAGCTGGGTGTTATCCCCGGTATCGGCGGCTCGCAGCGGCTGACCCGGGCGGTCGGTAAGGCCAAGGCTATGGATCTGGTGCTCACCGGCCGCAATATGGATGCCGAGGAGGCCGAGCGCGCCGGTCTGGTCGCCCGGATCGTGCCCGCCGCCGAACTGCTGGACACCGCGCTCGAGGTCGGTGCCACCATCGCGTCGATGTCGCTGCCGGTGGCCATGATCGCCAAGGAAGCGGTGAACCGGTCCTTCGAGACCACCCTGGGCGAGGGGCTGCGCTTCGAGCGCCGGGTGTTCCACTCGTTGTTCGCGACCGCGGACCAGTCCGAGGGCATGGCGGCCTTCGTGGACAAGCGGCCCGCGGAGTTCACCAACCGCTGATTTCCTCCGCCCACTGCCCGGGCCGGGATCAAGGCTCGGGCGGGGCGTTCAGGATATCGGTGGGTACGTAGTTGTTCCGGACGGGCTGCGCGGATCCGTTCTGTGCCGTGAGCAGCCCGGCCACTGTCGCGCCGAGCCCGATCGTCACGGCCGCGGCCGCGTACACCTTGCGCCGCCCGACCGTCGGCGGGGCCAGTGGCACCACTTGGCCGCCCGCACGGATATGTGCGGTGCGGATACCGGCGGCGGGACGTTCGGCCGCGAACAGCAGCGCACCGCGTGCCGAGACGTACTCCGGTTCGGAATCACATACCAGCGGCAGGCCGAGCAGGTCGGTCAAGCGGGTGCGCAGGGCCGGATTGCGGGCGCAGCCGCCCAGCAGGGCCACCGCGGCCGGTGCCGCCTCCGTCTGCTCCGCGACCCGGTGCACCAGAGTGGCGGCCGAATGTACCGCGTCCGCGCAGAGCTCGGCCAGATCGCTGCGGGTGATGACCGCGCGTTCGGCGGTATCGGGATCGGCCGCCGTCACCACGCGGGCACTGCTGAGTGCTTCCCGGTACCGCCGGGCCGCCGCCTCGTCGGTGAAGACGCCGGCTCCGTCGAGCCAGTCGCACAGTAGTTCGTTGTAGCCGTCGCCGCCCAGACCCGGGCAGTGGGTTCCGGCCAGCACCGTATCGGTCCGGCAGTCGATCTGGGTGAGGGTCAGCCCGGAGGAGCCCAGGTCGAACAGGGATACGACCCCGGTTGCCGGCAGTTTCTCGGTGAATCTGAGGTATCGCAACTGGGCGAGCGGTTCGTCCACCAGAGTCACCCGGCCGGTACCGAGAGCATCGCCCACGACGTCGGCCTGCTCTCTGTTCTGGCAGGTCACCGCGGTTCCGGTGATGTACTCGTCGCGCCGGTGCGCGGCGTTGTGCATACGGCGGATCGCGATGAGGACCGGATCGGCCACCGAGGTGCGCGCCGGGCGCGGAATATGGCAGCGATCGATCGGCGGCAGGTGTGGTTGATCCGAATGGGTGAGTACCGCACGCGCACCTGAGGCGCCTACTGATACCCCGAGAACCAGCACCATAAACATATGGTGCGCCGCGGGTCGGTCGTTGCCAAGCTGAACCACCGATAAATTTGCTGAACGGGTGCCTGCGCGTGATGTGTTCGCCCACTGCCGCGGCCCTGTACGCCCGGTATGCCCCGATCCGGATGGCCCGGCCGGCTTCCGGTCAGGGTTCGGCCCAGCGGGCCGGTTCCTCGCCGGTATCGAAGTCTCCCGCGGTGTGCCGGAACTCGGCCAGCAACTGCAAGAGCGTCCGCAGCCGCTCGGGTGGCAGCTCCGGCCGGGCGAATACGCGTTCGTTCAGGTAGCCGGTCGCCTCGGCGACGAGAGTTCTTCCGGCATCGGTGATCTCGATGAGCGTGGCACGTCGGTCGTTGGGGTGCGGTACACGGTTCACCAGCCCCGCCGCCTCCAGCCGGTCCACCGAATTGGTGACACTGGTCGGATGCACCTGGAGCCGGGCGCTGGCCACCGCCATCGGCAGCGCGCCCGTGGCGCTGAAGTTCAGCAATTGCAGCAGTTCGTAGCGCGAGAAGGTCAGCCCGGTCGGCCGCAGGGCTTCGTCGACGCGCGCCATGACGATCTGCTGGGCGCGGACCAGCGAGGTCACCGCGGCCATCCCGTCGGCGACCGCGCCCCATCCGTGGCCGACCCATTGGCGGTGGGCCTCCTGGATCGGATCGACAGGCAGCGGGGGGCGAGACATGTATTCGATCATTGCACGACGCCCCACCCGCGAGCCGTGTCGCGGCCGCCCGCCGGTGGTGGGTGTCACCCGGTACACACCACCACGCCGCCGCCCGGCCGCTCGCTGTCACCGGTTGTGATCCCACTGAGCCCAACTATGGGCTGTGGGGCGACGGCGGGACATGATCATCGAGTCACGCGGGCGTGGCTGAGTGGTTCAGGCAACGGTCTGCAAAGCCGTTTACGCGGGTTCAATTCCCGCCGCTCGCTCTGTGGGCCCGCCGGGCCGGAGTCCTCGCGACTCCGGCCCGGCGGCGTCATTTCTGTCGCCGTGTATCAGGTCAGCCCCGAGAAGTCGCGCAGCGCGACATGATTGCGGTCGGCGAAAGTCCCCAGTGTGTATTCAGGAAGCAGGCCGAAGTATTCACCACGGGTCAGCGTGCTCCAGCGCCGCGATTCCGGCGTGCGAGTCTTGTAGAAATTGACCGCGTAGCCGCCCTCGTAGATCCGCAGCAGGCTGTATCCGCCGGGATATTCCTTGATCGCACCGACTTCCAGGAATTCGACCGCGCACGCGGTATCGGGCCGGGTCCGGCGGGTGCGGTGGGTGTGGCCGCTGTGCTGCAGGAAGACGCCCGGCGCACCCTCGTACAGCCGCTGCAGCCGCAGCGCGGCGTCGCGGTCCAGGACGAACCCCGGACCGGCGGTATTGGTCAGCCCGGCTTCCACTGTCACCGGATGGTGTCCGAAAACCACGGTGGGACGGTCCGGTTCGGACCGCAGCATTTCGGTGACCCGGTCGAATTGCGCGGCGTCGAGCACGCCACCGGCTCCGTCGAGCGCGCTGGTGTCCAGGCCGAGTACCCGCAGACCGCCGAGTTCGTGTTCGATAACCTGTTGCCGCGGCCCGAAAACCTCACTCCAGCAATCGCGGTGATCCGGCGCACCGGGTACGGCGGGGCAGTCCGCGTATTCCGCACCGGTGTGCGGTCGGTCGTGGTTACCGCGGACGGCGAGATAGTCCTGCCCCTCGGCGCCCCACCGATCCAGCCGGGCGCGGACAGCGCGCAGATCCGCGGGTTGCGCTTCCGCCGTCAGATCACCGGCGAGTAGCAGTAGTTCCGCACCACGATCGGGGCGGCGCAGATCGCCGAGCACGGCGTCGAACATGACCTCCGGATAGGGCGGCTGACCCGGTTCCTGACGAAACCCGGGCGGTAGGTCGCCGGCCACCAGGCCACTGACGGTTTCCCCGTAATGGACATCGTTGGCGAGCGCCAGGGTCCGCAGCAGCCGTCCCGGCGGCGGGACCAGGGTGGTGAACGATGCGGTGGTTTCCGGTGTGCCCGGCAGCCCAGTGGCGACAGAAGCCGCCGGTATCGCGCGCACCCCGGACGACCTGGCTTCGAACCGGTAGGGCCGGCCCGGTTCGAGGCCGTCGATCTGGGCGTAGTGGAAGGGGGTGGCGCCGCTGGAGGCCCACACCGGGCGTAGCGGGCTCCTGCTGTCGGCCGGGCCGAGCAGGACCTCACCGTGGGTGTCCACCGGGACCGCGCTGCCGGGGTCCCGGCTGGTCCAGGTGAGCACTGCGGAGGTATCGGTGACCGTGACGACTTCCAGGTCGGTCGCCCGCACCGGGCCGGGCGACGCCGTCGCCCGGCCCGCACCGGAGAATCCGGCGGCGGGTAGCAGTGCCGCGAGGCCGAGCGCGCCGAGTACGGTGCGCCGCGTCGGCCCGCAGCAGCTCATCGTCGCTCGCCTTCGCTCACTTCGCTTCGCCACCCGACGAGCAGACCCGCCATTCGCCGTCCTCTTTCACCAGGTTCTCTTCGGAGCTGTCGTCCATCTGCTCGTCTTCGCCGCCGCCGGGTGCCGACAGGCTGAATTTGCCCTTGATCTCCGCCTCGGCGCGGTCGCCGGTTACGACGATATTGTCGACCGAATCGATCTCGACCTTGAATCCGAGCTTCTCGGCCTCGGATTTCTCCGCATCCGACATCGCGTCGAATTCGTCGCGATCGGCTTTACAGGCGAGATGGGTGGCGGCCGCGAAACCGTCGTCGCTGAGCGTGCCGTAGAACTCGCGCAGCGAGGCCTCGATCTGCTGCTCGTCGGAGGACAGCGGTGTGCGTCCCTGCAGGGTCAGCACCACCACGGCGGCGATGGCGGCGACGACCACGAGTACGGCTACTACCGCGCCCACGATGAGGCCGGTCCGCCGCTTGCCGGGCGGGCGGCCTGTCGGCTGGGGGTGGCCGGGCGGGGTGCCGTCGGGCGGCTGCGGGCCGGTCGGGGGCGGGCCTGCCGGTGGCTGAGTCAAAACGTTCTCCG
This sequence comes from Nocardia jinanensis, assembly GCF_014645735.1. Taxonomy (GTDB): domain Bacteria; phylum Actinomycetota; class Actinomycetes; order Mycobacteriales; family Mycobacteriaceae; genus Nocardia; species Nocardia jinanensis. Next base: position 67,447 of record NZ_BMMH01000018.1, read on the forward strand.
TTCCCGGGGGATTTTCCCGAACACTACGACACGCCCCGCGTGGAGGTCCGATTCGGCGGGGCGCCTGTCCCATTGCCGGTAGTGGCCGAGTGCTCCGCGCGCGCAACAGCGTCGGCGCTCATACACTCCTTCCGGCGGGACCCGGAGAATACGTGGAGGTATGTGTCATGGTCGGTCGTGGTGTCCACCTGTGCGGCAGTGTGCCGCTCTCCGACGCCGCGGCGGTCTTCGCGCAGGTAGCCACCCGTTTGGGTGGGCACATCACCCGGATCCCCGATGGTGAGACCGGAGATCGCGACAACGGGGTGGTGTGGCAGCTGCCCAGATTGCGGGCACATCCCAGCCTGGTCACCGTGCCGCCACCGAGCCCGGAATACGGGCCGAGCCAACGAGTGCGGCCGGCTCCCGGGATCGAGCCGGGGGCCATCGATTTCGGTTCGCTGGGTTACGCGCAGGCGGCGCGACAATCGTGGCGGGTGTTCGAACAACTCCGCGAGCAGGGCCTGATCCGGCCGGGGGTTCGGTTCCAGGTCGGTCTGCCGACTCCGATCGCGGTGGTCGGCGCGTTCGTCGCCGGCCCGCAGGCGGAACTGGAAACCCGCTACGAGGCCGCGATCCTGGCCGAACTGGATCAGATCACCTCGGCGATTCCGCACGAGGATCTGGCGATCCAATGGGACGCCGCCGTCGAATTCGCTCTGTTCGAGGGTGTTTTCCCGTGCTGGTTCGGCGACGACTATCCCGCCCGGCTGGGTGGTGTGATCGAGCGGTTGTCCCGCCTCGGTGATTCGGTTCCCGCTGGGGTGGAGCTGGGTTACCACCTCTGCTACGGCGATTTCGGTCATCAGCATTTCGTCGAACCGGCCGATACCTCGAAACTGGTCGATGTGGCCTCCGGTGTGGCCGTCGCGCTGACCCGCCCGCTGAACTGGGTCCATCTGCCCGTCCCCAAGGGGCGCACGGACGCCGCGTATTTCGCCCCGCTCACCGGCCTCGCGACTGTCCCGGAGACCGATCTCTACCTGGGTCTCGTGCACGTCTCCGACGGGTTCGAAGGCGCCCGTCGGAGAATCAAGGCCGCGGCCGCGTTCGTGCCCGAGTTCGGTATCGCCACCGAATGCGGTTTCGGCCGCCGTCCGGCCGCCCAGATCCCGGACCTGCTGGACTTGCACGCGCGTTTGGCGAATTCATTGGATTGACGGTCGGCTCGTAGCCGGCCGTGGCCGCCCGGACAACCAGAAAGTTCGATCACTATGCCGGTACCACCGCCCGGCGCCGATACCGAGAAGTTCGCTGTCACCATCGCGCCGCCGCTCTCGTATCAGCATCGGGAAGCCTTCCGCGAGGTTGCCGAGACAGTGCATTACGCGCTGTGCCGCGCCGGCTTCGACAGCGTGCTCTCCGACGATATCGGGATACCGGGCCGCAGACATATCGTCTTCGGAAGCAATACGCTCCACTGGTGGGGCATACAGGTCCCCGACGACGCGGTTCTTTTCAATCTGGAGCAGGTCGCACCGGGATCGGAGTGGATCACCGACGAATTGCTGGCGCTCTTCCGCCGCCACACCGTATGGGACTACAGCCTTCGTAATATCGCCGCTCTTCGCGAGCTGGGTATCGAGGGCGTCCATCATGTGCCGATCGGCCATGTTCCCGAACTGGAGCGGATCCCACCCGCGCCGGAACGGGATATCGATGTCCTCGTGGTCGGATCGCTCAACGAGCACAGACTGGCGCCGATCGAGCGCCTGCGCCGGCTCGGGATCAATGCCCAGGCTCATGTCGGACTGTACGGTCCCGCGCGGGACGCGATGTACGCCCGCGCCGAGATCGTGCTGAATACGCACTACTACCCCGCCGGGGTCTTCGAAATCGTGCGTGTCTCCTATCTCCTGGCCAACGGTATTTTCGTCATCTCCGAAAACTGTGCCGATATCGACGAGTCGTCCGAGTTCGCCGCGGCAGTCGTCTTCGACGACTACGAGAATCTGGTCTCCACCTGCCTGCGCTACCTGTCCACCCCCACACAGCGTGCGGCACGGATCGAAGTGGGCCGTGAGATCATGCGGAGCCGATCGGCGACCGAGTACACAGCCGCCGCGGTGGCAGCGCTGCCTCCGTCCGGAGAACTCGGCATACCGATCCGCCCGGCCTCGTCACCCGGTTCTTCCGGGGTGGGACACAGCTTGTGACACGACAGCCCAGGGGCGCACACCCGTGGCAGGGAGTATCCCGCCGGTGACACGGTGTCGGGATCGATCAGGAATCGAGAAGCCCAGGTAGGGAAGCCGGGCTAGCGTCTAACCGGTCACGTGGCCGAGGGCTGCGCACCGATGAGGATCGCTATCCGGACGACCGACTGGAGGTAGACAGATGGCACGGAGTGAGGAGCAGGGAGATTCCGGCACACACGAGGGCGGGCCGCTGCGGCGGCTGTCCCTGTGGTTCCAGCGGAAGATGAACACCCGCACCACCGCCCGGATCCGCCGTAAGGGCGGCAGATACCTGGGTATGGACATGTTGATCCTGCACACCACCGGCCGCCGCAGCGGGCAGCCGCGCGAAACTCCGATCACCTGGTTCGCCGACGGCGCGGACACCTGGCTGGTGGTCGCGTCCGGCGGCGGCGACCGCGACCCGGACTGGTACACCAATCTGGTCGCGAACCCGGACGGCGCCGCGGTGGAACTGCACGGACACGCCGCCGTACCGGTGACGCCCCAGCTCCTGGACGGGGACGCTCGCGTCCAGGCTTGGCAGCGCATCACGGCCGCTCAGCCCCGCTACGACAAGTACCAGCGCAGATCCGATCGCGAATACCCGGTGGTCCGGCTGTCCCCGCGCTGACGAGTCGGCTCGGGATGTAAGGGTCTAGGCCCTTGCGAAGGCTCCCGATCGTTGGTGGCCGGGAGCACTTCGCGTTTCCACTACGGGATTGTGGCTGCAGCTCCCGGCGGTGCCCGAAAGGAGCCGACCAGTGCTTTTCTACCGCGCCCGGAACCCCTCGAACGATGGGCGGGAATTTTCCGTCTCGGGAAGGGGCCGGGTGGCGGTGGTGGTGTCATATCGGCTCTGGGCCCCACACATCAGGTGAGCCGAACGCGGACGGTCCGCATTCGCAGCAGACCGAGGCCGGTCCGGTGGTTTCACAGTTGTCTCGGCTGACCGAATGCGCCCCGATCGATCAGGACATCGGCGGTGACCAGGTCTGCGAGGACGGTGACCGCGTGCCAGTGCGTACCCGCCCGTGCATCCGCCACGAGATGCGGGACCACGACCACCTCGGCGTCGTGCTCCAGGAGATGCTGGACCCGCGATGATCACCGCGAGCTTCGACGTCGTATCGACGACCACCGTGCACACCACGTCGAGGTGGTACCGCCGCACCAGCCGCTCGATATCCCCGGGATCGGCATCGAACCGTCGCAGCACGAGCGCGCGCCGGCTACCACCGGGCACGGTCGAGCTCCTTGTAGCCCGCCGCCCGCAACCGCGCGACCACACAATCGAATTCGGCGCGCAGCCGGGCGAAATCGTCCCCGGACGGTTCCCGGGGCGGGCCCGGCAGGGCCCGGATCCCCGCCGCGACCCGCCGCAGGGTCTCGATATCGGTGCGGTATTCGTCGTGCAGAAGTCGCATGGTCCCGGCCATGGCCAGATTTGTCGGTGGGCGGCCGGAAGTGCGTCGCTCGTGCATGTTTCTCCCCGGTGAGTTGTGGTGGCAGGCACCCGGCGCCGGGGAGGGCGAGGAACGAGAATTCTCGACGGTGGTGGAAAGCCGTTCGACCCGGCGCCGGGGCCGGGACAGAGCCTCTCAACTCGAATGCGCTGTGTCTGTGTCCATTCCGGCCCGGACCGGTCCGAAGGAGCACAAGCGAATGCTCGGGATCGTCAGTACTCCAGGCGGACCGCATCGGCGAGCTCGCGCATTTCGGGCGTGAGTGTCCGGCGGTGCCGCACAATCGAGCCGAGGATGTCGCGGGCGTAGCGTTGCTGCGGCAGCCACTCCGGGGCGAGACCGCGTACATCTTGGAGGGTGGCCACCGCTTCGCCGTAATCGCGGAGCGCGACATGAGCATTCGCCACGTCCAGCCGGTGCCGCAGCCGTGGCGCGGCGGTCTGCGACGGTACGGCTGCCGCCGGTATGGCGTCCGCGATGGCGAGTACCCGGTCGGGCCGGCCGGTGATGACGGCGCATTCACCTGCTATCTGGGCGACGGTGACCGGTCCGTACGGCCGGTGTGGCGCCGGGTCGTAGGACATCTCCCGGCCGATCCGATCTGCTGCGGATTTCGCCAGCGAGAGAGCGTCCTCGGTGACTCCTGGACTGTTGTCGCGCACCCCGACATTCGCGACGTACAACCACAAACGGCCCCACAGCGCGAGCTGTATCGGTGTCGCCCGGGAGAACCGGGGCTCGATATCGTCGGCCCACCGCTGCGCGAGATCGGCCGCCGTCTGGAGCTGTCCCTGGCGGAGATGACTCCACACGAGGGCGTTCACGGGCGCGGCGGCGGTCCAGCGGTCGGGGGCTTCGTCGATGGCCCGGGCCAATGCGTCGGCGGCACTGTCGAACTGGCGATTCTGGACGAGCAGCCATCCGGTCACCACCGACTCTGTCGGCCCGGTCGCTACCGACAGGGCGACGGCGCTCGCGTGGCCACCGCAGCGAAGAGCATGGAGTACGAGCAATCCGGCATCGGCCGATACCCGAGGTTCCATTCGTCAACCTTAGGTTGACGATTCCGGTATCGTCAACTATTAGTTGACGATATTCGAACAGCGGCCGACACCCAGGAGCAGTAGTGGTCGATTACGAGAACGCGGCGCGACACCCCGGCGGGCCAGAGGCGAAACGGGCGGTGATCGTGGGCGCGGGTATAGCCGGGCTGGCGGCGGCGTTGCGGATGCACCGGGAAGGCTGGGATGTCGTCGTGCTCGAGCGGGCCCCCGCGCGGCGCAGCAGCGGCTACCTGCTGAACCTGCACGGGCCCGGATACGACGCCGCCGAGCGGCTCGGCCTGCTGCCCGCGCTCGTTCCACGGGATATCGGATTCTTCACGTCGGTTCTCGTGCACGCCGACGGCCGGGAGAAGTTCACCGTGCCCGCCGCCGTCGCGCAGGCGGCGGTGGGAAACCGGGCGCTGAGCCTCTTCCGTGGCGATCTGGAGTCCGCGCTGTACGACGTGGTGGCCGCTCACGCCGATATCCGGTTCGCCACCACAGTGCAGGCGGTGACCCAGCAAACCGATGCGGTCGAGGTCGCGCTGAGTGACGGCACGCACCTGCGGGCCGACCTGCTCATCGGCGCCGACGGCGTGCACTCCCGGATCCGCGAACTCGTTTTCGGCCCCGAAGCCGACTATCTGGTGGAACTGGATCACATGGTGGGCGCTTTCCCGCTCGATACCGTTCCCGCGCATGTTCCCGAAGGCGTCGGCACTACGTTCCTCGGACCCCGGCGCACAGCCGCGGTCATGAACCTGGGCCCGGGCCGATCCTCGGCGTTCTTCACCTACCGCAGCCCCGACTCGTCGGCCGAATCGGCACGCGGCGCCGCGCCCGCGCTCACCGCGGCGTTCGGTGACCTCGGCGGCGGTATCGCCGAGGCACTCCAGCAGCTCGCCGCCGATCCGGCCGACGCCTACTTCGATTCGGTCGGTCAGATCGTCATCGACCGGTGGAGTCACGGCCGGGTAGTACTCCTCGGCGACGCCGCGTGGTGTGTGACCGTATTCGCTGGCTACGGCGCGGCCCTCGCCCTCGACGGCGCGGACCGTCTCGGCGCCGCTGTAGCGGCCCACGGCGACGACCTCGCCGCCGCACTCGATACCTGGGAGCAATCGTTGCGCCCGGAGGTCCGTAAACGACAAGCCCTGGCCCGCAAGGGGATCAGCCGGTTCGCTCCGCCCACCCGTGCGCACGTCTGGGCCGGGGATCTCATGCTGCGCGCCATCCAGCTGCCCGGGTATCCGAGGTCTCGTCCAGCGATCGATCCAGCGCGCGAACAACTGATCGCCACCCGACAAGGAGAAAGGCCCCCGACCAGAACCCAGCTGGTCGGGGGCCTTCCTCGTACGTGCCCTCGGCAGGAATCGAACCTGCGGCCTTCTGCTCCGGAGGCAGACGCTCTATCCCCTGAGCTACGAGGGCGGGGATCCACCCGGCTCGACCGTCAGCCGGTCGATCGGGCGGTCCACAGCGTATCGCATCACCGCCGGTGCGGCCAAAACGAGTGGTGGCGGATCAGTTCAGCGGAAGCGGCCGGCCCCCGCGGGCGGTGAGCATATCGGTGATGAGCCGGGCTTCACCCTGTTGCGCGGCCAGCATCTGCCCGGCCAGGATGCTGATCTCACCGGTTCCGGCGTGTTCGGCGCCGTATTCGAGCATCGGCACCCCGCCCTCGTGGTGGCGGAGCATGAGCTGGAGGAACAGCACATCGAGAGCGGTGCCGCGCGCGTCGCGCAATCGCTGGATATCCTCGGTGCTCGCCATTCCGGGCATGGCGGCCATCGCGCCGGTCTCGTGCATACCGGAGTCGTGGTCGTGGCCGTCGCCGCCGTGCTGATCCGCACTCTGCGCATCGTGCATCCAGCCCATGTAGCCGTCCGTGCCGCGGGCGGGGGCGCCCCACATCTGCAACCAGCCCTGCATCCGGCCGATCTGGCTCTGCTGGGTGGTCAGGATGTCGTAGGCCAGGCGCTGGACCGCCGGATCGGTGGAACCGAGCAGCGCGATCCCGGACATCTCCACGGCCTGGGTGTGATGCGCCGACATATCCTGCGCGAATCCGATATCGACCGGGCCGGGGGCGCTGTCGCCGGAATCGTCCGGCGACAGCAGCACACCCGCTCCGAACCCGATCACGAGCAGCGCGATCGCGGCGATGATCAGCAGCGGAGTGCGCTGACCGCGTAATTGGGCGCGCAGACCGGATTCGGGGCGGGGTTCGGCCTCGGAGGTGTCCGCGTCCGGCATTACTGTCCGGCTCCGGGCGCCTGCTGGTCGGGCAGCGTGCCGGGCATCCCCGGAATCGCCGGGATACCACCCGGCAACCCTCCGGGCAGACCGCCGGGCGCGCCCGTACCGCCGAGCTCGCCCTGATCGGGCTGCAGGCCGGCGCCGTCCATCGGCACGGCGTCGGGACCCGGTTCACTCGGGTCGTAGGGCGGCGGGTTCTGGGTATCGAAGGCGACGGTCGCGCAGTCGGCGCCGACCTCGGGGTAGGCGAAGTTGTTCAGGCGCAACGCCGTGATGAACTGGCCGACCCGCTCGTCGTCGGCGCTGTTCACCGTGAGCTGATGGCCCCAGGACTGCAGCGAGACCGGCGCTTCCTGGTCGGGATGCGGCGACATGAGCATGTACTGCTCACCCTCGACCTTCTTCTTCAGCGTGTCGACACCGGACTGGTCGACCTTGTCCGGGTTGTAGGTGATCCACACGGCACCGTGCTCCAGCGAGTGCACCGCGTTCTCGTCGCGCAGCGCCTTGTCGTAGACGGTGCCCATGCAGTTGGCCCACGAGGCGTCGTGCGGGCCGCCGAACGGCGGGGTCTGGTCGTAGGCCACCCGCTGGGTCCCGTCGATATGCAGACCGGCCGGGTACTCCTTTTTGACCACGCCCTGGATCTGGTCGGAGGGATCCTGTTTCTGCTCCGACGGGGTGAATTTCTCCAGGGCTGCCTTCTCCTGATACTTGGGCACCAGGTTCACCGCCAGCGCCGCGACCAGTCCGACCAGCAGCACCACCGCGCCGATGGTGAGCCAGGGGATTCGCTGTGTGATCGGGGGTTTGCCCTTGTTCTTACCGCCGCTCGCGCGGGCACCCGCGACTTTGCCCGCCGCCTGCACGGCCTTCGCCGATTTGGCGCTCGTCCTGTTCGGCATACCGGTCCCAGCTTCTTTCCACGTTGTTGAACAGTGTCCAGTGGGTGCAGTCGGACGAGGCCCGTCCACAGTCCGCGCGCGGCCGAAGCATAGGCGGAGGTGCGCCTGGCTGCGGTGCCCACTCGCGGCGTGCACCCACTCGGACCATAGGATAGAGACTCGTGACTCCAGCCGACCTTGCAGATCTCCTTCACGCCACCGCGGCGAAGGTCCTCGCCGAACGTGGACTGGATGCCTCGGTGCTGCCCGGCACGGTCGATGTGGAGCGTCCGCGGAACCCGGAGCACGGTGACTACAGCACCAATGTAGCGATGAAGGTCGCGAAGAAGGCCGGCACCAATCCGCGGGATCTGGCGGGCTGGCTCGCCACGGCGTTGAGCGATACCGAGGCCGTCGCTTCCGCGGAGGTCGCCGGGCCGGGGTTCCTGAACATCCGGGTGGCCGCGTCCGCGCAGGGTGCGGTGCTCGATCAGGTACACGCGGCCGGAGCGGACTACGGTACCGGGGCCGCCCTCAGCGGGACCAAGATCAACCTGGAGTTCGTCTCCGCCAACCCGACCGGCCCGGTACATCTGGGCGGGACCCGCTGGGCGGCGGTCGGCGACGCCCTGGGCCGGATCCTCGCCGCGCAGGGCGCCGAGGTCACCCGCGAGTACTACTTCAACGATCACGGCGGGCAGATCACCCGGTTCGCCGAATCGCTGGTCGCGGCCGCCACCGGCGCGCCCACCCCGGAGAACGGGTACGCGGGCGCCTATATCGGTGAGATCGCCGACCGGATCGTCGCCGCCCATCCCGGTGCGGCCGAACTCGACCCCGAAAAGCGGCTGGAACTGTTCCGCGCCGAGGGCGTGGAACAGATGTTCGCGCACATCAAGAAGACGCTGCACGAATTCGGCACCGATTTCGATGTGTATTTCAACGAGAGTTCGCTGTTCGCCTCGGGCGCGGTGGAACGCGCGGTGGAAACCCTGAAGAATTCCGGTGACCTGTACTCCAAGGACGGCGCCTGGTGGATCGCCAGCTCCGAATACGGTGACGATCAGGATCGGGTCGTCATCAAGAGCGATGGAAATGCCGCCTATATCGCCGGGGATATCGCCTATCTGCAGGACAAGAGGGCGCGCGGTTTCGATCTGTGCATCTATATGCTCGGCGCCGACCATCACGGCTACATCGGCCGGTTGAAGGCCGCGGCCGCCGCGTTCGGTGACGATCCCGACAGCGTCGAGGTACTCATCGGTCAGATGGTGAACCTGCTGCGCGACGGGGTGGCGGTGCGGATGAGCAAACGCGCCGGCACCGTGGTCACACTCGACGATCTGGTCGAGGCCATCGGTGTCGATGCCGCCCGGTACTCGCTGGTGCGCAGTTCGGTGAACTCGAGCATCGATATCGATCTGGACCTGTGGGCCAAACAGGACAGCGTGAACCCGGTGTACTACGTGCAGTACGCCCACGCCCGCGCCGCGTCCATCGCGCGCAATGCCGCCGAATTCGAATACGACACGGTGACACCGGATTTCGCCCTCCTCGATTCGGAGTTCGAGGGTGCGCTCATCCGCACGGTCGGTGAGTTCCCCCGGGTGGTGGCGAGTGCGGCGACGCTGCGCGAACCGCACCGCATCGCCCGGTACCTGGAGGAACTCGCCGGTGCCTACCACCCGTTCCAGACCAACAAGGCCCTGCGCGTACTGCCGTTGGGTGACGAACCCGTCTCACCGGTCAACGCCGCCCGCCTGGTGCTGGTGAACGCCACCCGTCAGGTGCTGGCCAACGGCCTGGCTCTGCTCGGCGTCACCGCCCCGGAGCGCATGTGACCGCGTCCCGAAATCGCATCGACCGACTGTTCCGGCAGTGGACGAGGAAGGAAGAACGATGAGTGTCCATCCCGCCGGGCCCCGGCACGCCGAGATGCCGCATGCCCCGAGCCTGCCGGAACGCCCGGCCGACCCGCGGCAGTTGATCGACCTGCCCGCGCAGGTGTGGCCGCGCAACGCCACCCGCGGCGCCGACGATGTGGTCCGATTGGCGGGGGTGCCGGTCACCGAACTCGCCGCACAGTTCGGCACACCGCTGTTCGTGGTGGACGAGGACGATTTCCGGTCCCGCTGCCGCGATATGGTGCGCGCGTTCGGATCGGATTCGCGAGTCCACTACGCCTCCAAGGCTTTCCTGTGCGGGGAGATCGCGCGCTGGATCCGTGACGAAGGGCTCTCGCTGGACGTGTGCTCCGGCGGTGAACTGGCCGTGGCACTGCACGCGGGCTTCCCCGCCGGACGTATCGCCCTGCACGGCAACAACAAATCGGTGGCCGAGCTGGAAGCCGCGGTCGCGGCCGGAGTGGGCCATGTGGTGGTCGATTCGCTGATCGAGATCGAGCGGCTCGAAGCCGTCGCCGGAGCGGCCGGGGTGGTGCAGGACGTCCTGGTCCGCGTCACCGTCGGCGTGGAGGCGCACACCCACGAATACATCTCCACCGCGCACGAGGATCAGAAATTCGGTTTCTCCATTTCCGGCGGCGACGCCATGGAAGCGCTGGCCCGGGTATTCGAGGCCGATAATCTGCGGCTGGTGGGATTGCACAGCCATATCGGATCGCAGATTTTCGAAATCGACGGTTTCGAAATCGCCGCGCACCGGATGCTGGGGCTGCTGCGCGAGGCCGTCGACAAATTCGGTGTCGAACGCACCGCGCAGATATCGCTGCTCGATCTCGGCGGCGGTCTCGGTATCTCCTACCTACCCTCCGACGATCCGCCGCCGCTGGACCTGTTCGCCGAGAAACTCCGTGTACTGGTCGCGCGCGAGGCCGAACTCGCCGGGTTGCCCGTCCCACGGATCGCGGTCGAACCGGGCCGTGCCATCGCCGGCCCCGGCACCGTGACCTTGTACGAGGTCGGCACGGTCAAGGATGTCTCGCTCGACGGCGGCCTGCGCCGGCGCTACGTGAGTGTGGACGGCGGGATGAGCGACAATATCCGGCCCGCGCTCTACCAGGCCGATTACCACTGCCAGCTGGTCTCGCGGGGATCGGAGGCCGCGCCGGTGGTCGCTCGCGTGGTCGGAAAGCACTGTGAGAGCGGCGATATCATCATCCGCGACACGTGGATTCCGGCCGATGCCGGCCCCGGCGATCTGATCGCGGTGGCCGGAACCGGTGCCTACTGCTATTCCATGTCGAGCCGGTACAACATGCTGACCCGCCCCGCTGTCGTCGCTGTGAGCGACGGCGCGGCCCGGCTGATCCTGCGCCGGGAAACGGTCGAGGACCTGCTCGGCCTGGAGGTCTGATGGACGCGACGAAAGGGGAGAGCATGTCAGAGGGGGCCGAGGTGGTACCGGGTCGATGGGGTCCGGACCGTCCGATCGGTATCGCGGTACTGGGGATGGGCAATGTCGGCCGCGAGGTCGTCCGGATCCTGCGGGATCACGCCGACGACCTACAGTCGCGGGTAGGCGCGCCGCTGACCCTGCGCGGGGTCGCGGTGCGCAGCCTCGATCGCGACCGCGGTGTACCCGCCGAACTGCTCACCACCGACGCCGAAGCCCTGGTGGCCCGGCCCGATGTCGACCTGGTGGTCGAGGTGATCGGCGGTATCGATCCGGCGCGGAAACTGATCCTGGCCGCGCTGAACGCCGGGAAATCGGTGGTCACCGCCAATAAGGCGCTGCTGGCCGATTACACCGGTGAACTGGCTGCCGCCGCGGAACGCAGCCGCGCCGATCTGTATTTCGAGGCCGCTGTCGCCGGTGCCATCCCCGTGGTGCGGCCGCTGATCCAATCCCTGTCCGGTGACCGGGTCAACCGGGTGGTCGGCATCGTCAACGGCACCACCAACTTCATCCTCTCGGCGATGGACGAGACGGGCGCCGATTACGGCGACACCCTCGCCGAAGCCACCCGCCTCGGATACGCCGAAGCCGATCCGACCGCCGATGTCGAGGGCTACGACGCCGCCGCGAAGGCCGCCATCCTGGCCTCGCTGGCCTTCCACACCCGGGTGACCGCCGCGAACGTGTACCGCCAGGGGATCGCCGCGATCACCTCCGAGGATCTGGAAACGGCGTCCGCGCTGGACTGCACCGTCAAACTGCTGGCCATCTGCGAGCGGGTACCCGCGGGGCCGGGGGGCCCGACCCCGGAAGAAGGCGGTAAGGAACGGGTATCGGTGCGCGTCTATCCGGCGCTGATCCCGCGCAAGCATCCGCTGGCGGCGGTGACCGGAGCGTTCAACGCGGTGGTCGTGGAGGCCGAGAACGCCGGCCGGCTCATGTTCTACGGGCAAGGCGCCGGTGGTGCGCCGACCGCGTCGGCCGTCCTCGGTGACCTGGTCATGGCCGCGCGCAACAAATTCTTCGGTGGCCGCGCGCCCGGGGAATCGGTCTATGCTGAGCTTCCGATCGCGCCGATCGGCGATACACCCACCCGCTATCACGTGAACCTCAAGGTCGAGGACCGTCCCGGTGTGCTGGCGAAGGTGGCGGGCGAATTCTCCCACCACGGGGTGAGCATTTCGACGGTCCGGCAGGAAGGTCACGACGATAAGGCGCGACTGGTGGTCGTGACCCACCTCGCGGCCGAGGCGGCCCTCGCGGAGACCGTCGCCGCACTGTCGGATATGGAATCCGTCACATCTGTCACCAGCGTCCTGAGATTGGAAGGCACCGAGGAATGACGACAGCATCGCGCAGCGATTCCGTGCGGGGCGGCGGCCGGACGACGGGCGGAGCCACCACCGGCATCGCCCCGCAGGCCGGAGTGCACTCCCGCTGGCCCGGGCTCATCGCGGCCTACCGCGATCGGCTCGCGGGTGCCGCCGATTGGGAACCGGTCACCCTGTTCGAAGGCGGGACTCCGCTGGTCCCCGCGCCGTACCTGTCGCGGCTCACCGGCTGTGAGGTGTATCTCAAGGTCGAGGGCGCCAACCCGACGGGTTCGTTCAAGGACCGCGGTATGACCATGGCCATGACCGATGCCAAGTACCGGGGTCAGCAGGCGGTGCTGTGCGCCTCCACCGGTAATACCTCGGCTTCGGCCGCCGCCTACGCGACCCGCGCGGGTATGACCTGCGCGGTGCTGATCCCGCAGGGCAAGATCGCCATGGGCAAACTCGCTCAGGCCGTCATGCTCGGCGCCAAGGTCATCCAGGTCGAGGGCAATTTCGACGACTGTCTGGAACTGGCCCGCAAGGTCACCTCGGACTTCCCGTCCATCGGACTGGTGAACTCGGTGAACCCGGCCCGGATCGAGGGACAGAAGACCGCGTCCTTCGAGATCTGCGATGTGCTCGGCCGGGCGCCCGATGTGCACGCGCTGCCGGTGGGTAACGCCGGCAACATCACCGCCTACTGGCGCGGTTACCGCGAATACCGGGCCGACGGTGTGACCGACTCGCTGCCACGGATGCTGGGTGTACAGGCCGCCGGCGCGGCACCGCTGGTCAACGGCGCCCCGGTCAGCCATCCGGAGACCATCGCGACCGCCATCCGGATCGGTGCGCCCGCCTCCTGGAACGGCGCTGTGGCGGCCAAGGAGGAGTCCGGCGGCGCGTTCCGCGCGGCGACCGACGAGGAGATCCTGCACGCGTACCGTCTGGTCGCGGCGGAAGAGGGCGTTTTCGTGGAGCCCGCGTCCGCGGCGAGTGTCGCCGGTGTTCTGGCCGCCCACACGGAGGGCTGGCTCGAAGCCGGGCAGACGGTGGTCTGCACGGTCACCGGAAACGGTCTCAAGGACCCCGACACCGCCCTCCTCGGCATGCCCGAGGTGCAGGCCATCCAGGTCGACCCGGTGGCCGTGGCCGCCCGACTCGAGCTGGCCTGACGGTGGAAACCCGCGAGAGCCGGCTCATGTCCCCGACCCTGCCCGCCGGTCTCACCGTTTCGGTCCGGGTACCCGCGTCCACCGCGAATCTGGGTCCCGGTTTCGATTCCCTGGGAATGGCGCTGGGTATCTACGACGAGATCGAGGTGCGCAGCACCGAATCCGGGCTGAACATCGAGGTGGAGGGTGAAGGCGCCGACGAGGTGCCCTGGGGGCCACAGCATCTGGTGGTCCGCGCGATCGAACGCGGGCTGGAAGCGGCCGGGATCTGGGCCGACGGCCTGGACGTGGTGTGCCGGAACGCGATTCCGCACTCCCGCGGGCTGGGGTCCTCCGCCTCGGCCGCGGTCGGCGGTCTCGCCGCCGGCTGCGCGCTGGCCGCGCAATTCGACCCGGCCTCGACCGTCGACTCCGACCGACTGGTGCAACTCGCGGCCGAATTCGAAGGGCATCCGGACAACGCGGCCGCCAGCGTGCTCGGCGGAATCGTCGTGTCCTGGACCGAAACCGGTCCCGGCCCGGATACCGATATCGCCGCGCCGCAGCGCCTCTACCGGGCTGTCCGGCTCGACCCGCATCCCACGCTGCGTCCGGTGGTTCTCATCCCGGAGGAGAGATCCTCCACGGCACAGACCCGCGGCCTGCTGCCCGATCTGGTTCCGCACCGCGACGCCGCGTTCAATGTGAGCCGGGCCGCGCTGTCGGTGGTCGCGCTGACCCAGCGCCCCGACCTGTTGCTCCCGGCCACCGCGGACCGACTGCACCAGACGCAGCGCGCCCCCGCGCTGCCGCTCACCACCGCCTGGATCGAGCGTTTGCGGGCCCACGGGATCGCGGCCACGGTCTCCGGCGCCGGGCCCACTGTGCTAGCGCTCGTGACCAGCGTTTTTCCGGAAGAACTCCGGAAGTTGGCCGCCGCGGACGGCCTCCGGGTCGTCGAACCGGGGCTCTCCGAGGGCGTCCAGATCAGCTGACGGGCGCGTCCGCCTTGCCGTCCTTCGTACTTGCCCGCTATCCTGGGCAAGTCCGTACATCGCGCGCATCAGACGCCGGTGCTTCATCAGGGCAATCGCTCCAGCAGGCTCCAGGCTCGAGCCCTCATGCCATGGGGGTGCCGCGCAGCCTCGCAACTGGAATGATCTCTTCCACCTTTTTCAGCGGTGGCGAAGCACCCGGTCCCGGAGGGGCAGGCGATACGGCTACAAATCCGAGTCCGGCAGCGAGATCGGACTTCGGAACGAAACCCTCGACACAGCACACGGCCATCGAGGGAAGGAAAGGATCTCCGTGACAGATACGGACCTGCTCGCGACACCCGGGGTGGAATCCGACTCCGAACCCTCGGGCAACCGCGAAAGTGACTCCGGACAGATTTCTTCGAAGATGAGCGAAAATACCGACATCGGATCGGGGCTGACTGGAATGTTGTTGCCGCAGTTGCGCGCACTGGCAGGGGAACTCGGAATTCGGGGCACCTCCGGTATGCGTAAGGGTGATCTCATCGCTGCCATCAAGGAAAACCAGGCCGGCAGACCCGCCGCCGCGGAGCGCAGCACCCGCGCGAAGGCTGTCAAAGAACGTAAAACCGCAGACCAGCCTACCGAGGCCGGGACCGCGGCGCCTGCCGTCGAGGCCGCGCCCGCCGCCGCGTCGGCTCCGGCGGTCGACGTGCCCGCCGCTGATACCGCCGCGAAAAAGGATTCGGCGGCCGCGGACAAGGGCAAGGCCAACCAGGCCGCTACCAATGGCACGGCCACTGCCAACGGCACCGCAGGCAGCGCCGCGGACACCGAATCCGGCGCCAGGACCGAGGGCAGAGCCGATAACAAGTCGTCCGAGGGGTCCGAGGATTCGGGCCGGGATTCCGGCCAGCGTGGCCGGGGCCGCCAGCGCCGTGGCCGGGATCAGCAGCCCAAGAACGGCGAGCCCGCCGGTGAGGACGCCAAGCAGGACGGTGCCAAGCAGGACGGTGCCAAGCAGGACGGTGCCAAGCAGGACGGCGCCAAGCAGGACGGCGAACAGGGCGAACGTCGCCGCGATCGCAACCAGTCCGGCCAGCAGGGCCAGGGTGGCGATCAGCGCGGCTCCGGTGGCAACCGGGACCGCGGTGGCGACCGGGGTGGCGACGACGAAGAAGGCGGCCGTGGCCGCCGCGGCCGTCGGTTCCGCGAACGCCGCCGGGGTCGCGAACGCGAGGGTGGCGGTGCCGAGGCGCGTGAGCCCGAGATCCGCGAAGACGATGTGCTCCAGCCGGTCGCGGGCATCCTCGACGTGCTGGACAACTACGCGTTCGTGCGCACCTCCGGCTACCTGGCCGGCCCGAACGACGTCTACGTCTCGATGAACCTCGTGCGCAAGAACGGCCTGCGCCGCGGTGACGCGATCACCGGTGCGGTCCGCGCTCCGCGCGATGGGGAGCAGAGCAATCAGCGGCAGAAATTCGATCCGCTGGTGCGGCTGGACACCGTCAACGGGGCCGAAATCGATTCGGCCAAGCGCCGCCCCGATTTCAACAAGCTGACCCCGCTGTACCCCAACCAGCGGCTGCGCCTGGAAACCCAGCAGAACAAGCTGACCACCCGGGTGATCGATCTGATCATGCCGATCGGTAAGGGGCAGCGCGCGCTGATCGTGTCCCCGCCGAAAGCCGGTAAGACCACGATCATGCAGGACATCGCCAACGCGATCGCGATCAACAACCCCGAGTGCTACCTCATGGTCGTACTGGTCGACGAGCGTCCCGAAGAGGTCACCGATATGCAGCGTTCGGTGAAGGGCGAGGTCATCGCCTCGACCTTCGACCGGCCGCCGTCCGATCACACCTCGGTCGCCGAACTGGCCATCGAACGGGCCAAGCGCCTGGTCGAAATGGGCAAGGACGTCGTGGTGCTGCTCGATTCGATCACCCGGCTCGGCCGCGCGTACAACAACTCCTCGCCGGCGTCCGGGCGCATCTTGTCCGGTGGTGTCGACTCCACCGCGCTGTACCCGCCCAAGCGGTTCCTCGGCGCGGCGCGCAATATCGAGAACGGTGGTTCGCTCACCATCATCGCCACCGCCATGGTGGAAACCGGTTCGACCGGTGACACGGTGATCTTCGAGGAGTTCAAGGGCACCGGTAACGCCGAGCTCAAACTCGACCGCAAGATCGCCGAACGGCGTGTGTTCCCCGCGGTGGACGTCAATCCGTCCGGTACCCGTAAGGACGAGCTGCTGCTCAACGCGGACGAGGCCGCGGTCCTGCACAAACTGCGCCGTGTCCTGTCCGGTCTGGACTCGCACCAGGCGATCGACCTGCTGATCGACCGCCTGCGCAAGAGTAAGAACAACCTCGAGTTCCTGATGCAGGTCTCCAAGACCGCACCGGGTGCGCTGGACGAATGAGTGAACGGGGTTCGCCGCCACGGCGAACCCCGGCTCCGCTCCGAGGGCCCGGTTACGGACTGTCTGCACAGCCCGTGACCGGGCCCTGTTCCGTTCGGCTGGTCCGGGCGTGTTCCCTTTCTCGCCCGCACCGGAGGCGCCGAAATAAACACAGCAGGAGGCGCGTTACAGCTGGCGCAGGTGGTTCTGGCATACTGGGCCGCCGTGCGTCTGCGATTCGCGCAGACAATCCCGCCTGAAGTCGGTTCCGGTTCACGTTCGACGTAAATGCCTCGAGCGACCCGGCGACCAATATCGAGAGGACACCCATGAAGGCAGGAATTCACCCGACCTACGTCGACACCACGGTGGTCTGCGGTTGCGGTAATACCTTCCAGACCCGCTCCACCAAGGAATCGGGACACATCACCGTCGAGGTCTGCTCGCAGTGCCACCCGTTCTACACCGGCAAGCAGAAGATCCTGGACACCGGTGGTCGTGTGGCGCGCTTCGAGGCCCGCTACGGCAAGCGTGCCAAGAAAGCCGACGCCAACTAGCTCTCCGCACAGCGCCCGGCCCTGCCTTTTCGCAGGTCGGGCGCTGTGTTTATTTGTGGCGCCTCCGGCGCCACGGGGTCGGGCCCTGTTAACCCCGGTTCTTCACTCCTTCGCTCAGTCGCTGCGCTCCTTCGCTACGTCGCTCCAGAACCGGGGCGGGCCCGACCACTGAGGTGGGCGATCCGGAGGAGGGGAAGGGTCCGGGAATCAGGGGTGCCCAGCTCGGAAGTCATGCTCAGGTGCTTCGGCCTTCGGGGGCCGATCGAGTACATATGCTCAGCACCTTCGGAATCAGTTGCTTGTAGGAGCTTCGTATGGCCGAGAAAACCGCACCGTCAGCGATCGACGATGTGCTGGCCGAATACGCCGGACTGGAAACGCAGCTATCGGACCCGTCCCTGCACAACGACCCGGATGCCGCACGACGGGTCGGGAAGCGGTTCGCCGAACTGGCTCCGGTGATGACCACCTACAAGAAACTCTCCGCCACCCGCGACGATCTCGAGGCTGCCCGGGAACTGGCTGCCGACGATGCGGCGTTCGCGGCCGAGGTCCCCGGACTCGAGGAACAACTCGAAGAACTCGAGAAGCAGCTCGCCGATCTGCTCGCCCCCCGCGACCCGCACGACGGCGACGATGTGGTGCTGGAAGTGAAATCCGGTGAAGGCGGCGAAGAATCGGCACTGTTCGCCGCCGACCTGGCCCGCATGTACGTCCGGTACGCGGAACGTCGTGGCTGGAAGGTCGAGATCCTCGACGCGGCCGTCTCCGACCTCGGCGGCTACAAAGAAGCGACGTTGTCCATCAAGAGCCGCGACGCCGCCCGCGACGGTGTGTGGTCGCGCTTCAAATTCGAAGGCGGAGTCCACCGGGTGCAGCGGGTGCCGGTCACCGAATCCCAGGGCCGGGTCCACACCTCGGCCGCCGGTGTCCTCATCTATCCCGAACCCGACGAGGTCGAGGCGGTGCAGATCGATGAAACCGATCTGCGCATCGACGTCTACCGCTCCTCGGGCAAAGGCGGCCAGGGCGTCAACACCACCGACTCCGCGGTCCGGATCACCCACCTCCCCTCGGGAATCGTCGTCACCTGCCAGAACGAACGCTCCCAACTCCAGAACAAGGCCCGCGCCATGCAGGTCCTGGCGGCGCGCCTGCAGGCCCTCGCCGAAGAACAGGCGGAACAGGAAGCAGCGGAAGGCCGGGCCGGTCAGATCCGGACGGTGGATCGCTCCGAACGCATCCGCACCTACAACTTCCCGGAGAACCGCATCGCCGACCACCGCATCGGCTACAAGGCGCACAACCTGGACGCAGTCCTGAACGGCGAAATGGACGCCCTGCTGGATGCCCTCGCCACCGCCGACCGCGCCGCCCGCATGGCCGAGTAATCCGCGGCGCCTTCGGCGCCGCGGGGCGGGGCCCTATCAACCCCGGTTCTTCACTCCTTCGCTCAGTCGCTGTGCTCCTTCGCTACGTCGCTCCAGAACCGGGGCGGGCCCGACCTTGAATGCGGACTATCGGGGGTAGATGGAAGGTGGGGTGGACGTGCGTTTCGATCGCCTGGGCGGGTTACCGATTCTGTAAGCGCCGACGGCCGCCGGGCTATCGGCGGTCGGCTGTACGCGCACGCGATCGGTCGCTGCGTTCCTTGGCCTTGTTGCTCGAGAACCCCGGCGATCTCCACGCACTCCGCTCGCCCCCCGGAGCGGTTCGGTATGCACAATGTGCGAGTGACCCGTGTTCAGCTCCGCCCCGTGCTCGCCGAGGCGATCGAAAACCTCCACGCGGCCGGTGTGCCCAGCCCCAGGGCGGACGCGGAGCATCTCGCCGCGTACGTAATGGGCGTGGAGCGTTCGCGTCTGCTACTCAGTCCACTGATCGGGCCGGAGCAATTGCAGGAGTATCGAGCCCTGGTGGCACGCCGTGCCCAGCGGATCCCTCTGCAGCATCTGACCGGGCGTTCTTTCATGGGCGAGATCGATCTCGAAGTCGGTCCCGGGGTTTTCGTTCCGCGCCCGGAGACCGAGCTCCTCTTCGCATGGGCGCTCGCGCACCTCGAGGCGGTACGGCACGACCACACACCGGTGGTGGTGGATCTGTGCACCGGTTCGGGTGCGCTGGCGCTCGCACTGGCGCACGCGCGTCCCGACGCCGATGTGCACGCGGTGGAACTGGACCCCGATGCGCTGGGCTGGACGCGCCGCAATGCTGAACAGCGCGCCGCGGCCGGTGACACCCCCATCGTCCTGCACCACGATGATGTCACCGACCCGTATCTGCTCACCGAACTCGACGGTTTCGTCGATCTCGTCGTCGCGAACCCGCCCTACATTCCGGACGGCGCCGAACTGTCCCCGGAGGTCGCCGACCACGATCCCCATCGCGCTCTCTTCGGCGGCCCCGACGGGCTGGAGGTGATCCGCCCACTTGTTCCACTCATCGGCCGGCTGCTGCGGCCGGGCGGGGGAGCGGCGATCGAGCACGATGACAGTAACGGCGGCGAACTCGCGGGTCTGCTCGCGGCCGACGGGCGGTTCACCCGAACAGTCGAACACTCCGACCTGGCCGGCAAACCGCGATTCGTCACGGCACTGCGCACGGACTGACGGCGCGATACGCCACACTGCGAGCTCCCTTTCGTCCGCCCCGCCGGAGGCGGGGCCATATCACAGCCCATACCATGGTCGGCGTGAGTACCGTCTACGACTGCGCCGATCCCGACTCGCGCGCCGCCGGCCTGGCCGCGGCGACCAGTGCTCTGAGATCGGGGCGGTTGGTCGTTGTGCCCACCGACACCGTCTACGGTCTGGCTGCCGACGCGTTCGATTCGGCCGCTGTGTCGTCGTTGCTGGCGGCGAAGGGGCGGGGGCGGGATATGCCCGTTCCGGTGCTGGTCGGTTCGTGGAACACGATCGATGGGCTGGTGTTCTCGGTGCGGCCGCAGGCCCGGGAACTGATCCGGGCTTTCTGGCCCGGTGGGTTGAGTATCGTTGTGCAGCAGGCGCCTTCGCTGTCCTGGGATCTCGGTGACGCGCGTGGCACGGTGATGTTGCGGATGCCGCTGCATCCGGTGGCGCTGGAACTGTTGCAGGAAATCGGGCCACTGGCGGTGTCCAGCGCGAATATTTCCGGCCGGCCCGCTGCCGAGAATGTGACCCAGGCGCGGGAACAGCTCGCGTCCCAGGTGGGTGTGTATCTGGACGGCGGCCCCGCCCAGCACGCCACTGCCTCCACCATTGTCGATCTCACCGCTGATCAGCCGCGGATTCTGCGGGTGGGTGCGGTGCCGATTGAGGCGGTCGCCGAAGTGCTGGGAGTCGTCCCCGAGGATCTGATCGGGTCCGTCGCGCGGTGAATGTACCGATTTCGATGAAGGTACGGGCAGTCTCCCCGATCGCGGAACGGTGGTCGGCGCGATGACCGGTTACGGTGCGGTTGTCCCGCTACGCGAGCTCCTCTTGGTGCTGTTGATCTCAGCGGTGGTGACCTTCTTGTCCACCGGCGGGATCCGCACGCTGGCGATCGGGTTCGGCGCGGTGGCCATTCCGCGTGATCGTGATGTGCATGTGAAACCGATTCCCCGGATGGGCGGGGTGGGGATGTATATCGGCGTGGTGGCGGCCGTATTGTTCGCCCATCAGTTGCCGGCGCTGCGTCGTGGGTTCGACTACCGGCCCGATATCGCCGCGGTGCTGGTCGCGGCGACCATCCTCGTCGGGGTGGGCATCGTGGACGATCGGTGGGGGCTGGACGCGCTCACCAAATTCGCAGGTCAAGTCACCGCCGCTGGAGTGATGGCGGTGATGGGGCTGGGCTGGTATCTGATCTACAACCCGTTCAACAACAGCACCGTCGTGCTCGACGGGTTGCAGGGCGGTCTGGTCACGGTCGCGGTCGCGGTCACGCTGATCAACGCCATGAACTTCGTGGACGGCCTGGACGGGCTGGCCGCCGGGCTGGGTCTGATCGCCTCGTTCGCGGTGTTCGCTTTCGCGGTGGGCCTGCTCACCGAGCAGGGCGGTTCGGTGGACAGCTATCCGCCGGCCCTGCTGGCCGCGGCCATGGCCGGGGCCTGTCTCGGGTTCCTGCCGCACAATTTCTCGCCGGCGCGGATCTTCATGGGCGATTCGGGGTCCATGCTGATCGGGCTGGTACTGGCGGCCGTATCGACCAGTGCCTCCGGCCGGATCCCCCTGCAGGGCTACGGTCCGCGCGATATCGTCGGCCTGCTCTCGCCGTTGCTGCTGGTCGGCGCGGTGATGTTCATCCCGGTACTGGATCTGCTGCTGGCGATCGTGCGCCGGGTGCGGGCGGGAGTCAGTTTCTCCACTCCCGACAAGATGCATCTGCACCACCGGCTGTTGCAGATCGGGCATTCGCAGCGCCGGGTCGTGCTGGTGATCTATCTGTGGGTCGGCATCCTCGCCTTCGGCGCGGTCGGGACCTCGGTGATGGATCGCCGGGTGGTGGTGCTGATGATGGCGGCCGGTTTGCTGTTCGCCCTGGTCGTGACCGCTGTTCCGGGTCTGTGGCGGCGGCAGGCACGGCGGGACGCGGCGGGCTCGGGTTCCGAGTCCGGGTAGAGTGCGGCCCGTGTCCACGAGTCCTGCCGGCCCAAGTTCCTCCGACAGTGCCGATGCCCCGCTGCGCGCGGCATTGCGGTACGGACTGATCGGCCTGGTCGTCCTGACGGTGCTGTCGGTGGTGCTCGCCACCGCCCTGGCCGGTGTGGCCGGTCTGTGGGGTGCGCTGCTGGGGGCCGCGATCGGCGGCGGGTTCATCCTGACCACGGCTGTCGTGGTGCTGCTCGGCGCGAAACTGCCACCCACCACAGCGGGCATGGTCATGCTGGCGAGCTGGGTCGGGAAGCTGCTGGTCGCGCTGATAGTCGTCGCGATTCTGCAGCAATTCGATTTCTACGACCGGATGGCACTGTTCCTGACTGTCGTCGGCGCCCTGGTCATCGTGCTGGGGGCGGAAACTTACGGTGTATTGAGACAGAAAGTGCCCTATGTGACCGTCCCTGAGCAGGGCCGGCAAGCGGATCCCGACCAGGACTGACCAGGGACTACGACAATTTGTCGTAGATAACATCGCCCCCGCTACACGTTGTCGTAGTTCTCTTGGTAAAGTGTTGGTAAGCAAGCGACTAAGCCAGGGGCGCCGACCAGGCCCGACCAGCTATCGCTATGCTACTGCGGTGCCGCGCTCGTAACAGGGTTCGGTTCTGCATGTCGACGATGTCGCCGACACACGTACAGACGCCAGCGCGGATCGCCGCTACAGCTGCTGACGACCTCGAGCCGACCTCAGTCGACCCACATTGATCGTCAATGTCCGATCGAACCGCGGGACCGAAAACATCCCGCGGCCCGAACACGGGAGAGAACGCTGAGCGTCACCACCTTGGCCGCGGAGTTCCACGCGCCGTCGCTAACCGACTTCTTCCCTCCAGCGGTGCTGTTCGAGGGGACCCCCTTCGAACTCGATCGGCTGATGCTGGTCCGGCTCGTGATGACCGCTGTCCTGGTCGCTTTCCTGTTCCTGGCGTTCCGGACTCCGCGCATCGTGCCGAAACGGCTACAGAACATCGGCGAAATGGGTCTGGTCTTCGTCAAGGAGCAGATCTGTGACGAGATCCTGGGCAAGGAAAGCGGTCGCAAGTTCTTTCCGCTGATCGCGACGATCTTCTTCACCGTCCTGTTCCTGAACTTCTCGGGTGTGATCCCCGGTCTGAACATCTCGTCGAACGCGCGTATCGGCATGCCGCTGGTACTGGCAGTGATCGCGTATATCGCGTTCAACTATGTGGGCATCAAGAAGTACGGCTTCTTCACCTATATGCGCAGCAGCATCGTCGTTCCGAATGTTCCGCCGGCCATGCACGTCCTGCTCATTCCGATCGAGTTCATCTCGACCTTCGTGCTGCGCCCCTTCACGCTGACCGTCCGTCTCATGGCCAATATGCTCGCCGGTCACATCATGTTGGTGCTGTTCTTCAGCGCGACCCAGTTCTTCCTCTTCGACGCGGACAACTGGATGAAGGTGTTCTCGCCCTTCTCGCTGCTGGGCGGACTTGCATTCACCCTCTTCGAACTGCTGGTCAT
Source organism: Nocardia jinanensis (assembly GCF_014645735.1). Lineage (GTDB taxonomy): Bacteria > Actinomycetota > Actinomycetes > Mycobacteriales > Mycobacteriaceae > Nocardia > Nocardia jinanensis. The sequence goes on from NZ_BMMH01000018.1 coordinate 91,190, forward strand.
TTTCCTGCAGGCCTATGTGTTCGCGTTGCTGACCGCCGTGTACATCAGCCTTGCCCAGCACGCCGACGAACACTGACCGACCGGAACAACCGATAAGGACCTGCTGCACCACGCCGTCCGGCGGGTGAGCAACAGAAAGGGAATGGAAGACTCATGAGCCTCTCGTACCTGGCCCAGGAAGCTGCCACCAACGAATCCACGCTGAAGGGCCTCGGCGCTGTCGGCTACGGCCTGGCCGCGATCGGCCCCGGCATCGGCGTCGGTATCGTCGTCGGTAAGGCGATCGAGGGCATTGCCCGCCAGCCCGAGCTCTCCGGCACCATCCGGACCAACATGTTCCTGGGCATCGCGTTCACCGAAGCCCTGGCGCTGATCGGTCTCGTCGCCGGCTTCATCTTCTGATTCCGATGAACGAGTTCATTCTGCTCGCAGCGGAAGAGGGAGAGGATGTGAATCCTCTCATCCCCGCGACGTACGACATCGTCTGGTCGGCGGTCTGCGTGGCGATTATCGCCTTCGTGGTCTACAAATACGCCGTTCCGCGCCTGATGAAGGTGCTGGACGAGCGCGCCGGCAAGATCGAGGGTGGCATCGAACGGGCCGAGGCCGCACAGGCCGAAGCCCAGGAGACGTTGCAGCAGTACCAGAAGCAGCTGGCCGACGCCCGTCTGGAATCCGCGAAGATCCGCGAAGACGCCCGCAACCAGGGCCAAGCGATCCTCGCCCAGATGAAGGCCGACGCGCAGGCCGAGAGCGACCGTATCGTCGCGGCCGGGCACACCCAGCTGGAAGCCCAGCGCCAGCAGATCCTCACCGAGCTGCGTGCCGATGTCGGCCGCACCGCCGTGGACCTGGCCGAGAAGATCATCGGGCAGTCGGTATCGGACGAGGCCAAACAGGCCGCGACGATCGAGCGATTCCTCGACGAGATCGACCGTTCGGACGCCGGTATCGGGGTCGGAAGGTAACGACGGAGGAGTGAGAACCATGTACGCAGCGAGCCGTGAGGCCAGCTCCCGGTCCAAGGAGGCGCTTCGGGCCGCGCTGACCGGCAGCAACGGTGTTGCGGCCACGACGGGGTCCGAACTGTTCGCCGTTGTCGACGTACTGGACGACCAGCGTCCGCTGCGGGTGGCGCTCGCGGACGTGTCGGTGCCCGGTTCGGCCCGTGCCGAACTGAGCGAGCGGGTCTTCGGGAGCCGGGTCAGCGCTGCCACTCAGGCGGTGCTGACCACTGCGGTGGCCCAGGATTGGTCGCGTCCCCGGGATCTGGTCGACACCCTGGTGCTGCTGGGTCAGCTGGCATACCTGGAATCGGCCTCCGAACAGGACCGGCTGACCGCGGTCGAGGACGAGCTGTTCCGCTTCGGCCGGATCATCGCCGACAACCCGGCGCTGGATCAGGCACTGGCCGACCGCGCCACGTCGGCTACGGCCAAACGGGAGCTGCTCGACCGGCTGCTGTCCGGCAAGTCCGAGACCATCACCCAGGCTCTCGCCGAACAGGTGGTGACCAGGCAGCGTTCCGGGATCGGTGTGGCCTTCGACGAACTGTCCGATCTGGCCGCGGCCCGGCGCCAGCAGATCGTCGCGCATGTGCGGTCGGCGATCGCGTTGACCGACTCCCAGCGTGAGCGGCTGGCCGGCGCCCTGGGCCGTATCTACAACAAGGCTGTCACGGTGCATGTCGAGGTCGATCCCGAACTGTTGAGCGGGCTCGTCGTGCGCATCGGCGACGATGTGATCGACGGCAGCGCGATCGGCCGGCTGGACCGGCTGCGCCGCTCGCTGACCTAGCGGTCCGGCGCCGGGTATGCCCGGCGCGAGCCGCTCCACACCCCCGACATTCCACGACCAGAGACCGAGAGCAGGAAGAACATGGCGGAGCTGACGATCTCCTCCGACGAGATCCGTAGCGCGATCGAAAGCTACACCCAGAGCTACACCCCGGAAACCTCCATCGAGGAAGTCGGTGTCGTCACCGACACCAGTGACGGCATCGCGCACGTCAGCGGCCTGCCTTCGGCCATGGCCAACGAGCTGCTCGAATTCCCGGGCGGTGTGCTCGGCGTCGCGCTGAACCTCGAGGACCGTGAAATCGGCGCCGTCGTGCTCGGTGAGTACGCCGACCTCGAAGAGGGCCAGCAGGTGCGTCGCACCGGCGATGTGCTCTCGGTCCCGGTCGGCGACAAGTTCCTGGGCCGCGTGGTGAACCCGCTCGGCCAGCCGATCGACGGTCTGGGCGATATCGAGGCCGACGACCGTCGCGTCCTCGAGCTGCAGGCCGCCACTGTGCTGGAGCGCCAGCCGGTCGAGGAGCCGCTGGCCACCGGTATCACGGCCATCGACGCCCTGACCGCCATCGGCCGCGGTCAGCGTCAGCTGATCATCGGCGACCGCAAGACGGGTAAGACCGCGGTCTGCATCGACGCCATCCTGAACCAGAAGGCCAACTGGGAGTCCGGCGACCCGGCCAAGCAGGTGCGCTGCATCTACGTGGCGATCGGTCAGAAGGGTTCCACCATCGCGGGCGTCAAATCGGCCCTCGAGGAGCACGGCGCGCTGGAGTACACCACGATCGTCGCCGCCCCGGCCTCCGATTCCGCCGGCTTCAAGTGGCTGGCCCCCTACACCGGTTCGGCCATCGGTCAGCACTGGATGTACCAGGGCAAGCATGTCCTGATCGTGTTCGACGATCTGACCAAGCAGGCCGAGGCCTACCGCGCCATCTCGCTGCTGCTGCGCCGCCCGCCGGGCCGCGAGGCCTACCCGGGTGACGTCTTCTACCTGCACTCGCGTCTGCTGGAACGTTGCGCCAAGCTCTCCGATGCGATGGGCGGCGGTTCGATGACCGGCCTGCCGATCATCGAGACCAAGGCCAACGACATCTCGGCCTTCATCCCGACCAACGTCATCTCCATCACCGACGGTCAGGTCTTCCTGGAGTCCGATCTGTTCAACAAGGGTGTCCGCCCGGCGATCAACGTCGGTACCTCGGTCTCCCGTGTCGGTGGCGCCGCCCAGACCAAGGGTATGAAGAAGGTCGCAGGTTCCCTGCGTCTGGAAATGGCGCAGTACCGCGAGCTGGAAGCCTTCTCCGCCTTCGCCTCCGACCTGGACTCCGCATCGCTGGCCCAGCTCGAGCGTGGTGCCCGCTGGGTGGAACTGCTCAAGCAGGACCAGTACTCGCCGATCGCGGTCGAGGACCAGATCGTCTCGATCTACCTGGTCGACGGCGGCTACTACGACTCGGTGCCGGTGGGTGATATCCGCAAGTTCAACGTCGAACTGCTCGAGGATCTGCACAGCAATGCCGCCGATGCCTTCAAGAGCATCGAGGGTGGCAAGGTGCTCACCGGCGACGCCGCCGAGCAGATCAAGACCGCGACCGACAACTTCAAGCAGGGCTTCCTGGCCTCCGACGGCAGCCGCGTGGTCAACGAGCCCGGCGCCGACGAGCTCGGGCACGAAGAGGTCGAGTCGCTGTCGGTCACCCGCAAGCACGTCGAGAAGTAGACCGGGCGAACCATGCGCTGTTTTCCTGTAACGCCGCGAACGAAGGGAGTGTGAACCGCCGATGGCTACCTTGCGCGAGCTGCGCTCCCGTATTCGTGGTATCAACTCGATCAAGAAGATCACCAAGGCCCAGGAGCTGATCGCGACCTCGCGTATCTCCAAGGCCCAGGCCCGGGTGGCGGCTGCCAAGCCGTACTCCGAGGAGATCACCAAGGTGGTCGCGGAGTTGGCGAGTGCGTCGAAGAGTCTGTCGCACCCGCTGCTCACCGAACGTCCGAACCCGAAGCGTTCCGCTGTTCTGGTGATCACCAGTGACAGCGGCCAGTGCGGTGGTTACAACTCCAATGTGCTCAAACGGGCCGAGGAGCTGATGACCACCTTGCGCGAAGAGGGCAAGGAACCGGTGCTCTACGTCATGGGCAACAAGGGCCTGACGTACTACACCTTCCGTGACCGCCGGCCGGTCGCCTCGTGGACCGGGTTCTCCCAGCAGCCGACCTACCCGGATGCCTCGGCGGCCTGCAACCACCTGGTCGACAGCTTCATGGCCGGGTCCGCGAGCGAGGTTCCGGCACCGGACGGTACCGGTTCGATCGCGGGCGTGGATGAACTCCATATCGTCTACACCCGGTTCGTGAGCATGCTGTCGCAGACGCCGGAGGTGCGCCGGATGGCGCCGATCCAGATCTCCTTCGTCGACGAGAACTTCGACCTGGGTGAGGATATGCTCACCGATTCGCCCACGGCCGAAGTGAGCGCGCAGTACGAATTCGAGCCCGACGCCGATGTACTCCTGGCGGCTCTGCTGCCCAAGTACATCAATACGCGGATCTACGCGTCGTTGCTCGACGCAGCGGCATCCGAGCATGCGGCTCGGCGCACCGCAATGAAGGCGGCCACCGACAACGCCAACGAACTGGCGAGTTCCCTGTCCCGGCAGGCCAACTCGTTGCGGCAGGCCAACATCACGCAGGAAATCAGCGAAATCGTCGGCGGCGTGAACGCCCTGGCGGCCAGCTCGGAACGCGACTGAGACGCAGGAAGAGAAACCAGAAATGACCGCAGCTGTTACTCGAGAAGACTCGAGCCGGACCGGCGCCGCCACAGGCCGCGTGGTCCGCGTCATCGGCCCCGTCGTGGATATCGAATTCCCCCGGGGCTCCATTCCGGCGCTGTTCAACGCGCTGAGCGCCGATATCGCCCTGAAATCGGTGGCCAAAACCCTCACCCTCGAGGTCGCCCAGCATCTCGGTGACAACATCGTGCGCACCATCTCGATGCAGCCCACCGACGGCCTGGTCCGCGGCGCCGAGGTCCGTGACTCCGGTAAGCCGATCTCGGTGCCGGTCGGCGATGTCGTCAAGGGTCACGTGTTCAACGCCCTCGGTGACTGCCTCGACACTCCCGGCCTCGGCCGGGACGGCGAGCAGTGGGGCATCCACCGCAAGCCGCCGAGCTTCGATCAGCTCGAGGGCAAGACCGAACTGCTGGAAACCGGCATCAAGGTCATCGACCTGCTGACCCCGTACGTAAAGGGCGGCAAGATCGGTCTGTTCGGTGGTGCCGGTGTCGGCAAGACCGTGCTGATCCAGGAGATGATCACCCGTATCGCGCGGGAGTTCTCCGGTACCTCGGTGTTCGCCGGTGTCGGTGAGCGCACCCGTGAGGGCACCGACCTGCACCTGGAAATGGAAGAGATGGGCGTCCTGCAGGACACCGCCCTCGTCTTCGGCCAGATGGACGAGCCGCCGGGCACTCGTATGCGCGTGGCCCTGTCCGCGCTGACCATGGCGGAGTACTTCCGCGATGTGCAGCATCAGGACGTGCTGCTGTTCATCGACAACATCTTCCGGTTCACCCAGGCCGGTTCCGAGGTCTCGACCCTGCTGGGTCGGATGCCCTCGGCCGTCGGTTACCAGCCGACCCTGGCCGACGAGATGGGTGAACTGCAGGAGCGCATCACCTCCACCCGCGGCCGGTCGATCACGTCGCTGCAGGCGATCTACGTGCCCGCCGACGACTACACCGACCCGGCTCCGGCGACCACCTTCGCCCACCTGGACGCGACCACCGAGCTCTCCCGCCCGATTTCGCAGAAGGGCATCTACCCCGCCGTCGACCCGCTGACCTCGACCTCTCGTATCCTCGAGGCCTCGATCGTCGGCGACCGGCACTTCGCGGTGGCCAACGAGGTGAAGCGGATCCTGCAGAAGTACAAGGAACTGCAGGACATCATCGCCATCCTCGGTATGGACGAGCTCTCCGAAGAGGACAAGGTCCTCGTCGGTCGCGCCCGTCGGCTGGAGAAGTTCCTCGGCCAGAACTTCATCGTGGCCGAGAAGTTCACCGGCCAGGTGGGTTCGGTCGTGCCGCTGGAGCAGACCATCGACGACTTCGACCGCGTGTGCAAGGGCGAATTCGACCACTTCCCGGAGCAGGCGTTCAACAGCTGCGGTGGTCTCGACGATGTCGAGGCGGCCGCGAAGAAGATCGCCGGAAAGTAGCCCTCCATGGCGGATATGTCAGTTGATCTCGTCGCTGTCGAGCGGCGGCTCTGGTCGGGCCGGGCGAGTTTCGTCAGCGCCCAGACCACCGAGGGTCAGATCGGCATCATGCCCGGTCACGAGCCTCTTCTCGGCCAGCTGGTCGAGGGTGGCACGGTGACCATCGTCGATACCGACGGCACCCGGATCGTGGCCGCGGTGCACGGTGGGTTCTTCTCGGTCACCGCCGATACGGTGCGCGTATTGGCGGAGTCCGCCGAGTTCTCCACGGAGGTCGATATCGCGGCCGCGCGTCAGGTGCTGTCCGACGGCTCGGCTTCCGCGGAGGCGCAGCTCGCCGCACAGGGCCGGGTCCGCGCGGTGGAACAGGCCGAATCGGCGTCCTGATCTCCCCTCGGGGAACAACAGAATCATCTCGGCTCCGGCCGGCGGCGAATTTTCGTCGCCGGCCGGAGCCGTTTCGCCGGTGCGCCGGTCACGCCGGCATTGCCGCCGGATGCCGCCGGGATCGATGACATCGCAATATCCGAGACATCCCCGTGCCATTTGTAAACTGGTTCGTGGTTGAATGGCGGCGGGTGCATCTGCCGGTCCGATCCGGCGGTCGCCTCGGATGAGCGAAGGGATGTGCAGCATTGCAGACCGGGATGGTGTTACTGATCATTCTGGTGCTCGTGCTGGTCGCATTGGCTCTGGTTTCCAGTTATCGCCTGGTCATGTTGCGGCGCGGCGGCACCGCGGCCATCCTGCGCGTACTCCCGGCTCGCGGCGGCGAACGCTGGCGTCACGGTGTCATCCGCTACGACGAGGATCATCTCGTCTTCTACAAGCTGTCCAGCCTCAAGATCGGCGCCGATTCGGTGATCCACCGGCGCGGTATCGAGATCGGCGAACGGCGCGGTCCGCAGGGTGACGAGTTCGACATCATGACCGACGGGATCGCGGTCATCGGCGTGTCCGATCGCAACGGTGACTACGAGCTGGCCCTCGACCGGGCGGCGCTCACCGCGTTCCTGTCCTGGGTCGAGTCGCGGCCCTCGGAGCGGGCCCGCCGGCTGCGCGGCCACTGAGACCGCGTGTCCTGCTCCCGCGCCGGGAACGCTCTCGGCGCAATTGCGCATCCGCCGCAACCACGTCGCGGACGGTACGAGCGTTTAGGGTGGGTGCTGTGAGCGTGCACCTGACGCGGATCTACACCCGCACCGGCGATGACGGGACCACCGGTCTCAGCGACTTCTCCCGGGTGCCGAAAACCGATCCGCGATTGGTCGCCTACGCGGACTGCGACGAGGCCAACGCCGCCCTCGGGGTCGCGATCGCTCTCGGCGGCCCGGATCCGGAATTGACAGCAGTCCTGCGTGGAGTCCAGAACGACCTGTTCGACGCGGGCGCGGATCTCTCGACCCCGGTGGTGGAGAACCCGAAGTATCCGCCGCTGCGGATCACGGCGGGCTATATCGAACGCCTGGAACAGTGGTGCGACCGGTTCAATGCCGAACTGGCACCATTGAATTCGTTCATCCTGCCCGGCGGGACCCCGCTCGCCGCGCTACTGCACACCGCGCGCACGATCGTTCGGCGCGCCGAACGGTCGGCGTGGGCGGCTGTGGAGACCTATCCCGAGGACACCAGCGTTCTGCCTGCCAAGTACCTCAACCGGCTGTCGGACCTGCTGTTCATTCTCAGCCGGTACACCAATCCGGACGGCGATGTGCTCTGGCAGCCCGGTGGTGGCCGGGCGGATGGGGCCGCTGCGCCGGCTTCGGACGAAACCGGCGCCGGTTCTCCGTCCGAAAGCTGACGAATTCTGTCCCGACGGTGGAAACTGCTCCTGGCGATCGGGTCGAGGAGCCGCCGCGCTCGGCGGCTCGGCGTTGTCTCGACCGGCGGCGTGATGCGATCGCGGGCGCTCTATCCTTGCACTCACTGGTGCGCCGAATACTCGGAGAGGCGGCATGGAACGGTTTTTGGTAACTGGCGGCAATCGGCTGGTCGGTGAGGTCTCGGTCGGAGGCGCCAAGAACAGCGTCCTGAAATTGATGGCCGCTGCTCTGCTCACCGAAGGCATGACCACCATCACGAACTGCCCGGATATTCTCGACGTCCCGTTGATGGGGGAGGTGCTGCGCGGTCTCGGTTGTGACGTCACGATCACCGGGGATGTGGTGACCATCGATACCCCCGCCGAACCCAAGTACCACGCGGACTTCCCGGCGGTGACCCAGTTCCGCGCGTCGGTCTGTGTCCTCGGCCCGCTGATGGCCCGATGCAAACGTGCGGTGGTAGCGCTGCCGGGCGGCGACGCGATCGGCTCCCGGCCGCTCGATATGCACCAGGCCGGGCTACGGCTGCTCGGCGCGACGAGCGAGATCGAGCACGGATGCGTGGTCGCCCGGGCCGACGAGCTGCAGGGTGCGCGGATCCGCCTGGACTTCCCGTCGGTCGGCGCCACCGAGAACATCCTCATGGCCGCGGTCCTGGCGCAGGGGGAGACAGTGATCGACAACGCGGCCCGTGAACCGGACATCGTCGACCTGTGCACCATGCTCACCCAGATGGGTGCCCGTATCCACGGCGCGGGTACCTCGGTACTCACCATCCACGGCGTGAAACGGCTGTCGCCGATCACACACCGGGTGATCGGCGACCGCATCGTCGCGGCCACCTGGGGTATCGCCGCCGCCATGACGATGGGTGATGTGCGGGTGACCGGGGTGAATCCTCAGCATCTGGCCCTGGTCCTGGACAAACTGCGCTCGGCCGGCGCGCGGATCTCGTTCGAACCCGAGGGTTTCCGGGTGGTGCAGGCCGATCGCCCCCGCGCGGTGAACTTCTCCACCCTGCCGTTCCCCGGTTTCCCGACGGATCTGCAGCCGATGGCGATCGGCCTCGCGGCGATCGCGGACGGGACCTCGATGATCACCGAGAACGTCTTCGAAGCGCGCTTCCGTTTTGTGGAGGAGATGATCCGGCTCGGCGCCGACGCGCGGACCGACGGTCATCACGCGGTAGTACGCGGTATCCCCCGATTGTCCAGCGCTCCGGTCTGGTCTTCGGATATCCGGGCCGGCGCCGGTCTGGTGCTGGCGGGCCTGGTCGCCGACGGGGTCACCGAAGTGCACGACGTTTTCCATATCGACCGCGGGTATCCGAACTTCGTGGAGAAACTCCAGGCGCTCGGAGCCGGCGTGGAACGGGTGGGAGTGGGAACTTGACCGTTTCCAGCGGCCCGGTCCGGAAACGGTATCGGAAGCAGTCGCTGAAAAGTCGCCTTGACCAGGCGATTTGACATTGAATTAGATGCAACGTAACTTTATCCAAGTCAGAGCGACACGGACACCGACCCGGGGCCCGGAGCAAGGCGGAAACGCCGAGCCGGAGGGACCAGGGATAACGAGGTAGGACGAGGAGCGCCTGGCGATCACACTGGCTCGACCGGGACGCCGATTTGCAATCGGGAAAACGGATGAGCTAAGCTTCAGAAGTTGCCTCACAAGATCGAATGGCTTAAAGGTCATGAGATAGTGGGTGCGTGTGTTCTTTGAGAACTCAATAGTGTGTTGATGAATGTCAGTGCCAAATATTTAATTTGGTTTCGGTTCTTCATACCCCCGTGTGGAGGATCGAACATTTAAGTCAGCTAAATTCCAGCTGGCGATTTGTTTTGCTAGGTTTTCGGACTCTAGTTTG
>NZ_BMMH01000019.1 GCF_014645735.1 Nocardia jinanensis
CCACACCTTCGGCGATCAGGTACCGCGCCAGCTGATTCACCCGACCCGCGAACTCGCCATAGGACAAACTCGTCCCCTCGAACGAGACAGCCACCCGATCCGGATGAGCAGCAGCCGCGGCATTGAACCCGTCCAACAGCAACCCCGCCGGCACCGCATGCCCGGTCGCGTTCCACTCCGCCAGCACCCGAGTGCGCTCGACCGGGGCGAGCATTTCGAGGTCCCCGACCGCCGTCTCCGGCGCTTCGACTATCTCCCGCAGCAGACGCGCGAACCGATGCGCGAAACCCTCCACCGTCGCGTGATCGAACAGGTCCCGGGAATACGAGAGTTCGCCGAGCATGCCGGTATCCGAATCTTCGCCCATTCCACGGAAATTGAGCGAGAGATCGAACTTCTCCAGACCGGTCTCGAAATCGACCGGGGCCACCCGCAGTTCCGGCAATTCGAAATGCCGGTCCGGCAGGTTCTCGAACGACAACGCGACCTGGAAAATGGGATGCCGCGCCTGGGAACGCGCTGGATTCAGCACCTCCACCAGGCGTTCGAACGGTACATCCGCGTGCGCGAATGCCTGGAGATCGGTATTCCGGACCTCTGCGAGCAGTTCGGCGAAAGTCGATTCACCACGGACCTGGGTTCGCAACACCAATGTGTTGACGAACATGCCGACCAGATTCTCCAGGGCGGCATCACCACGACCGGCCACCGGAGTACCGACAGCGATATCGGATTCTCCGGTTGTTCGCGCCAGCAATACGGCCAGCGCACTGTGCACCACCATGAACGGTGAAGCATTGTGACGCCGTCCCAGCTCCACGATCCGGCGACGGATCTCCGAGCTGATCACGAACGAATGGACGCCACCCTCGAAGGAGGACACCTGTGGTCGCGGCCGGTCCGCGGGCAGGACCAATTCGTCGGGCAGACCGGCCAGTTCCTGCTTCCAGTACCGGACCTGACCGGAGATCAGCGAATCCGGATCGTCCTCCGAACCCAGCACCTCACGCTGCCACAACGCATAATCCGCGTATTGCACCGGAAGGTTCACCCACGCCGGGGGCTCCCAGCTGATACGTGCCGCGTAGGCGGCCATCACATCGCGCGCCAGCGGTCCCATCGACCAGCCGTCGGCAGAGATATGGTGCACCACCATGCCGAGTACGTATTCGGTCTCGTCGATCTCGAAGAGCCGGGCGTGCAGCGGTACCTCGGCGGTGACGTCGAAGGCCATCGTCGCCAGATCGATCAGATGATCGATCAGCTTGTCCTCGCGGATCCGGAACGGAGTCAGATCCGGGACCACCTGAGCCGCGTCCAGGATCACCTGGACGGGAGCGCGGCCCGTATCGGGGAATACGGTGCGCAGGGATTCGTGCCGGTCGATCACATCGATGAAGGCCACCTGCAGGGCGGCCACGTCGAGGTCACCGGACATCCGGATGGCGATCGGGATGTTGTTGACCGCCGATTCCGTGTCGTACCGGTTGAGGAACCACATCCGCTGCTGCGCGAGCGACAGCGGGATCTCCTCCTGCCGGCTCCGCGCCACCAGTGCCTGGCGCGCGCCCTCGCCGACATGCGACTCGACCCGCGTGGCCAGCGCCATCACAGTCGAGGCCTCGAACAGTGTGCGCACCGGGACACGGGTATCGAGTGCGGCGCCCAGCCGAGCGGCGACCTGGGTCGCGATCAGCGAGTTACCGCCCAGCTCGAAGAAATCATCGTCGATACCGACCCGTTCGACGCCGAGCACCTCGGCGAAGATCCCGGCCACGATCTCCTCGATCGGGGTGGCGGGGGCCCGGAAGGTATGCGACTGGAACTGCGGCACGGGCAACGCCCGGCGATCCAGCTTCCCGGCGGGGGTCAGCGGGATCTCGTCGAGCACCATGATCGAGGACGGCACCATATAGGCGGGCAGCCGCTCCTGGACATGCGCGGTCAGCGCGGGAACATCGACCGAATCACCGGATGCGGCAACGACATAGGACACCAGCGTCATGGCGCCGGACACGTTCTCGTGCCCGATCGTCACCGCGAAGTCGACGGTGTCGTGCGAAGTCAGCGCGGAATCGATCTCGCCGAGCTCGATCCGGAAGCCGCGAACCTTCACCTGGAAGTCGTTGCGGCCCACGTACTCGACCACGAGGGCACCGGAGCTGTCGCGCCGCCAGCGCACGACGTCACCGGTGCGGTACAGGCGATCGCCGGGCGCACCGTACGGGTCGGCGACGAACCGGCCGGCGGTCAGCGCGGACCGGGCATGGTAGCCGCGGGCCAGCTGGATACCACCGACGTAGAGCTCTCCGGTGACACCCTCCGGCACCGGGCTCAACCGGCCGTCCAATACCAGCGCCCGCATACCCCGGACCGGGCCACCGATGGTGACCGGGTCGCCCGGCCGGAGCCGGTCACTGATATTGGTGGCGACAGTGGCCTCGGTCGGGCCGTAGGCGTTGAAGAGGTAGCGATCCGGGGTCGCCGCCCAGCGGGCGGCGAGTTCCGGCGAGACCGCCTCGCCGCCGGTGATGACGACACGCACCTCCGACATCGCGTCGAGATCGAGCGAAGCCAGCACCGACGGGGTCAGGAAGGCATGGGTCACCCCGGTGGTTTCGATCAGATCGGCCAGTTCGGCGCCGCCGAACATCATCTGCGGCACGATGACCAGGGCGCCGCCGGCTCCGATGGCGAGCAGGAGTTCCAGCACGGAGGCGTCGAACGACGGGGAGGCGAAAGCCAGCGCCCGGGTGGAAGAGTCCAGGCCGAAGCGCTGCACCTGCTCGGTGCTGAAGTTGCACAACCCCGCGTGGGTGACCGCGACGCCCTTGGGCAGGCCGGTCGATCCCGAGGTGTAGATCATGTACGCGGTATTCGCCGTACGCAGCGGTGCGCGCCGATCGGCGTCGGTGACCGGCTCCGCCGAACTGGCCATGATCTCGGCGGCGAACTCGGGATCGTCCAAGTCGATCCAGCCGTCGGCCAGCTCGGGCAGGTCCGGCAGTTCGGCTGCCTCGGTGATACCCAGGGCCGCACCGGAATCGGTGACCATATGGATGATCCGGTCGGCCGGATAGGCCGGATCGACCGGTACCAGGACAGCGCCGGATTTGGCGATGGCCCACAGGACCAGGTGGTAGCGCCACGAGCGGCCCAGCGCCAGAGCGATGGAGACCTCCGGGCCCGCGCCCCGCTCGATGAGGACCCGGGCCAGCTGATTCGACGCCGTATCCAGTTCCGCGTAGGTGTAGCTCTCGTCGTCGGCGATCACCGCGGTCCCGGCGGGATCGATCCGGGCGGCGGCGCTCAGCAGCCCCGCCAAGGTATCCGGCGTTTCGGCCGGGCCACCGCTACGGGTGGTCAGCTCGGCGCGCTCGGCGGTGTCGAGGAGTTCGATGGTCCCGACGCGGGTCTGCGGGTCGTCGACGATGACGTCGAGCAACCGCTGCCAGCGGGTCACGAACGATCGCACCGTGGACTCGTCGAACAGATCGGTGGCGTAGGAGAGGACGAGTCCCATACCCGTCGGTTCGCCCCGCGCCCCACGCTTTTCGGTGATCGTCCAGACGAGGTCGAATTTGGCGATATCGAGTTCGATCTCGTCCGCGCTGATCGACAGTCCGGGAATCTCCAGGGCGGCGTGCGAGACCTCCTGGAACGACAGCATCACCTGCACCAGCGGATGCACGGCCTGCGAACGCGTCGGATTGACGATTTCGGCGATCCGCTCGAACGGTACGTCCGCGTTCGAGAACGCGGCCAGATCCCGGGTGCGGGTTTCGGCGAGCAGTTCGGTGAACGTCTGCTCACCGTCGATCTCCGAGCGCAGCACCAGCGTGTTGACGAACATACCGATCAGATCGTCGAGCGCGGCCTCGCCGCGGCCGCCGACCGGGGTACCGACGCCGATATCGGTGGTTCCCGAGAGCCGCGACAGCAGCACCGCCAGCGATGCGTGCAACAGCATGAACAGGGTGGCGCCCTGCTGCCGGGCCAGGGCGTCGAGCCGGCTGTGCGTTTCGGCATCGATATCGACCGATACCCGGCTGCCGCGGAAACTCTGCACCGCCGGGCGCGGCCGGTCGGTGGGCAGTTCGAGCTGGTCGGGCAGGCCTTCCAGCTGTTCGGTGTGATAGGCGATCTGCCGCGCGGCGACGGATTGCGGGTCCGATTCCGAACCGAGCATCTGGCGCTGCCAGATGCTGTAGTCCAGGTACTGCACCGGCAGTGGCGGCAGTTGTGGCTCCGACCCCGCGGCCCGCGCCAGGTACGCGGCCGCGACATCGCGGGACAGCGGACCCATCGACCATCCGTCGGCGGCGATATGGTGCAGCACGAACGCGACCGCGTACTCCGCGGTGCCGTTGGTGCGGCTACCCGTCACCTCGTAGATCCGCCAGCGGAACGGTAGTTCGTGGGTCACATCGAAACCGTTGGCCGCGAATTCGGTCAGCTCGGTGGTCAGCAGCGCCGCGTCGATCGGCTCGGCCGTGACCTCGGTCTCGAGCTCGTCCATCGGCAGTACCAGCTGGTAGCCGCCGTCCTCCGACTCGGGATAGATGGTCCGCAGCGACTGCTGGCGGGTCATCACATCGCGCACGGCGGCCTGCAGTGCCGCCAGATCGACCTGGCCCTTCATCCGGATGACGAAGGGCACGTTGTAGGCCGGGATCGTCGGATCGAACAGGTTGATGAACCACATGCGCTGCTGCGCGAGCGCCAGTGGGACCCGGTCCGGCAGCGGCTGGGCGACGAGCGGAAGCCGGTCGGGCGCAGCGGATTCGGCGGTTTCCAGCCGGGCGGCGATACCGGCGGCCGTGGGCGCCTCGAACAGCACGCGGACGCCGATCTGGACGCCGAATGCCGCATTGATCCGGGCCACCACCTGGGTGGCGATCAACGAGTTGCCGCCCAGATCGAAGAAACTGTCGTCGGCGCCGACGCGGTCGTGCGCCAGTACTTCGGCGAAGATCCCCGCCACGAGCTGTTCGGCTTGGCTCCGGGGTGCCCGGAAATCCGCGTCGGAGGCGGTGAACACGGGCTCGGGCAGCGCCTTGCGGTCGAGCTTGCCGCTGGTGTTCAGCGGGAACTCGGCGAGCACCGTGATCGCCGCGGGCACCATGTAGGCGGGCAGTTTCGTCCCCAGGAAGCGGGCCAGCTCCTCGGGTTCGACCGTCCGGCCGGGCAGGGGAACCACGTAGGCGACCAGCTGCGGACCGGTCGCCGTCTCGGCCACCAGCGCCACGCTCTGGTCCACCGCGTGGTACGAACCCAGCTCGGCCTCGATTTCGCCGAGTTCGATCCGCAGACCGCGGATCTTCACCTGGAAGTCGGCGCGGCCGCGGTACTCGATTTCGCCGTCGGCTCGCCAGACGGCCAGGTCGCCCGTGCGGTACATACGGCTGCCCGGGACGACAGGATCGGCGACGAACCGGTCGGCCGACAGATCCGGGCGGCCCGCGTAGCCGCGCGCCAGCTGCGGGCCGGCCAGGTACAGATCGCCCGCGGTGCCCACCGAAACCGGCCGCAACCGCGAATCCAGAATGTAGGCACGGTTGTTGGCTGTCGGCGCACCGATCGGCACCGAGTCCACATCGTCGGCGGTGACCTCGTGGAAGGTGTTGTCCACCGCCGTCTCGGTCGGACCGTACAAGTTGTGCAGCTGCGCAGCGGTCAGCTCACGCACCCGGCGGCCCAGCGCGGGCGGCAGCGCCTCGCCGCCCACGATCAGGTATCGCAGCGCGGTGCATTCGGCGAACCGCGGATCGGCGATGAGCACTGCCAGGACCGACGGCACGTACTGCACGATCGTGACCCGTTCGGCGATCATGGTGCGCACCATGTACGCCGGGTCGAGGTGACCGTCCGGTTTCGCCAGCACCAGCCGCGCGCCCGACTGGAAGGGCAGGAAGAACTCGCGCACCGACGCGTCGAAGGTCACCGCGGTCTTCTGCAGCATGCTGTCTTCGGCGGACAGCCGGTACTTGTCCTGTGTCACCGTCAAGGTGGCGACGATCGCGGAATGCGATACCACCACACCTTTGGGGCGGCCGGTGGAGCCCGAGGTGAAGATCACGTACGCGGTATTCGACGGTCGCAGCGGCCGCCGCCGGTCGGCATCGGTGATCGGCGCGTCCGAGAAGTCCGACACCTCGAGGGCATCGACGTCGACCCGTCGCACCTGCTCCGGCAGGACCAGCTCCTGCCCGGACAGCGTGAGCACACAGACCGGATCGGCGCTGTCGAGAATATGTGCGATCCGCTCGGCCGGATGGTCCGGATCGATCGGCACGTACGCGCCACCGGCCCGCACGATCGCGTGGATGGCCACCACCAGTTCGACCGACCGCGGCATCGCGACGGCGACCAGCGATTCCGGTCCCACCCCGGTCGCGACCAGATAGCGCGCGAGCCGATTGACCCGGGCGGTGAATTCGGCGCGGGTGAGCGTCAGTCCCTCGAAGACGAGGGCGACGCTCTGTGGATCCACTTCCTGCTCATCGAGCAGTTCGGGCAGGGTGGCGGCCGAGACCTCCAGGGTCCGGCTGTTGAATTCGACTGTCGTCAGCTCGCGTTCGGCGGCACTGGTGAGTTCCAGATCCCAGACCGCGGTCTCCGCGCCGGCGGCGAGGAATCCGTCGAAGAATTCGAGGAAGCGCGTGTGGTGGCGTTCGGCCTCGGCGGCTGTGTAGACGTTGGGGTTGGTCTCGAAGTCGATGTGCAGCCGGGTGCCGCGCATCGACTGATAGAAGTTGACGCTCAGATCCGTGATGCTGCCGGTGGTCAGTACCTGCAGAGTGCCGACGGCATCGCCGAGGACGATCTCGTCGGAGAACAACATGACGTTGACCGCCGGGCCGAAGGAGGTGGAGTTCGTGCCGGCATCGCGGCGGATGTCCTCACTCCGGTAGCGCTGGTGGCGCAGTGCCCCGGCCACTTCCAGTTGGACCTGACGCAGCAGATCCGCGACGGTCGTATCGTGGCCTACCCGCAACCGCAGGGGCACGATATTCGACAATGCGCCGCCGGAACGACGCATGGCCGCGGTGACGCGCGCGGTCACGGGCAGGCTCAGGATCACCTCGGTGACGCCGTTCCACTGCGCCAGATACGCGGCGAACCCCGCCAGCAGCTCCTGCGCGGGAGTGGACTCGCGCTGCGCCACGCTCGCGTCGAGCAGCGCGTTGCGGCGATCGGTCAGCGCCGCCTGCTGGACCCCGTTCCATGCCGAGGGCGCGGCCGTCCGGCCGGCCAGGCTGTTGCCCTCCTCGAGCCCGGTGACGCGTTCGGCCCAGTACTCTTTGTCGGATTCGAACCGGGCACTGTCGCGGTAGGCGATCTCCTGGTCGTAGAGCGTGCGCAGCGACGCCGCTTTGGACTTCTGCGGATCGGTCCCGGTGCGGTAGGCCGTGTACAGCTCGGCGACCCGGTTCACATAGTTCATCGCGCCGAAGCCGTCGAACGCGATGTGGTGGACGCGGGAGTACCAGTACCAATGGTCGTCGGCCAGCCGCAGGGCGAAACTGGCGGCCAGGCGATCGGTGGTCATATCGAGCGGACGGCTGTACTCGGCGCGCATCCACGCACGGGCGGCCGCCACCGGGTCGTCGGCGTCGCGCAGATCGACAGCGGTGACACCGTCGTTCTCGTCGTCGGCGATGGAGTGGTCGACCCACTGCAGCGGTTCACCGTCGCGTTCGACGATGCGCAGGAAGGAGGAACCCACCTCGAGGGAGGCGTCCAGAGCGGCCCGGCTCAGGGTGTCGACATCGAGCTCACCGTGCAGCTCGACGTACTGAGCGATGTTGACCGGGACCTGCGGGTCCATATGCTGCGCGTACCAGATGCCCAGCTGCGCGGGCGACAGGGGGAACAGACTCCCGTCCGTGGCTGCTGCGCCACTGTCCGTACCGTTCCCGCCGTTGTCCAGCCGGTCCAACCGTAACCTCGCTTCCGGAACGCACGCGTGCGCTTCCCGTTACCACCCGGATTGCGACGCGCACCGCCGACAGCTCGGCATCCGCGGTTCCAGGCCCACTTCTCGTTTGCTCAGGCAGAAATGTCCATCGGAGTTATCCGTTTGTGAAGCCAGGGACGTTACATCGGGCGCCCCGTACCACCCGGCACACCCGGTGCCCCATGCCACCGTGCCATCGCACCCGGGCGTCGACTCCTGATCACCGATCCAATCTACCGAAGCACGGCCGTGGCACCAACCGGGTTCCGTGACCGTCCCACCGGTCACGGGGCGGTTTCCGGGCGGTTCCGGACAACCCGGCCACCTCGCGCTTATCCGCTCAGGTCGCTGCGGTCGCGCGCCGGGTCGTAGAGGTGCGATTGCGCACAATCGATTCCGGGGTCCAAAGCCTGTCCGACCAGGATGACCGCCGCCCGCGACAGCCCCGCCGCCTCGACCCGATCCGCGATATCGGCCAGTGTGCCACGCAGCACAATCTGATCCGGTTGACTCGCGCGATAGACCACGGCAGCCGGGCACCCCGGCCCATAATCCGCGACGAGCTCCAGCGCGAGCTCCCGGATACGGGTGATCGCCAGGTGTAACACCAGCGTGGCGCGCGTCCGCGCGAATTCCGGCAGTGCCTCGGACTCCGGCATCGCGGTCGACCGGGCCCGGGTACGGGTCAGTACCACCGACTGCGCGACCTCGGGAACGGTCAGCTCGGCACCCAGCAGCGCCGCGGCGGCGGCGTACGCGGGGACACCCGGGGTGATATCCCAGCCCACCCCGGCCGCGTCGAGTCTGCGCGTCTGCTCGGTGAGGGCGGAATAGAGGGACGGATCACCCGAACACAACCGCGCCACCGCACGGCCCTCCGCCGTGGCGCGCACCATATGCGCCGTGATCTCGTCCAGGTCGAGCCGCTGGGTGTCGATGAGTTCGGTGGCCGGCGCGCAGTGACCGAGCACCTCGGGATCCAGGTAGGTCCCCGGATACAGGCAGACCGCACAACGCCGCAGCAGCTCCACCGCGCGCACCGTCAGCAGATCCGCGGCGCCGGGCCCGGCTCCGATGAAGTGCACCGTCATGGGTCGAGTCTAGGCACCGGCCGCCGACGAGCAGGTCGGCGACCACCGCCCGCACATCGGAGCCGGTCAGCATCCCGGCATTGTCTGGTCGAGCCGCAATCGGCAGGAGCGGCCGCCGCGGCCCGCCGAAGTCAGCCGACGGCGTCGAAGAAAGCGATGACCTTGATCGGCTGCACCCGGACCAGCAGTTCACCGGGGACACCGTTGCGACGTCCGAACTCGTCGGCACGGGCCGTACCCATATAGCGGCCGCCGATCGCGGTCGCCGAACGCAGCAGTTCGGCCGGGTCCTCGGAGAAAGTGACGGTGCCCTGGATCTGCACGGCGGCGAAGGGCGGCTCCTCCAGATCCACCACGATCGCGATCCGGGGGTCGCGCCGCAATGCCTTGCCCTTCGCCGTCTCCTTACCAGTGTTGAACACGATCTCGTCGCCGTCGAGCAGGAACCACACCGGGGTGACCAGCGGACGCCCGTCGGACGCGGTGTAGGCGACCTTCGCGGTTCGGGTTCCGTAACTGAGGAATTCACGCACCTTGGGATCGGAAAGTGAGGCCATACGACCAGCCTAGGGGGCTGTGCCTACTTGCCCCGCCTTCGGCGGGGCGGGTCGGGGCCCTGTTAACCCCGGTTCTTCACTCCTTCGCTCAGTCGCTGCGCTCCTTCGCTACGTCGCTCCAGAACCGGGGCGGGCCCCGACCACGGAAGCGGACCATCCGAAGTAGGGAGGAGGTGTGGGGGTGTCTGCACAGGCGCGCCTTCGGTCGGCTCGGAAAGGCACCTCGTCTCTCGAGTACTCGATCGTCGCCGATCCGGAAACGGCCGACCGCGCGCACGCGAAACAGCTCTGTGTGTCGCCGCTCATACGATCCGCGGCGGCATCTCTGTTTGGAATGCGCTCATATAGCTGTGCAGTCGCCCCTGCTCGAGACGATCGACGCGCGAGTGCACTCGATACGACGTGCCGTCGAGAAACAGGATTTCCTCTTCGTCCGGATCGGCCGACCACTGCTTTACCGACTTACCGGTGAACGATGCCATCGCTATGTGCACGTGACCCTTCTTGAGTGCGTATGGCCGGGTAGAGGTACTCATGAAGCCCAATTCGGTGATCACCGCACCCTTTCGGTGCTGGGCCAGAACTTCTTCCGGTAGATCGATATGCCGATAGACCGTGCCCCGGAAATCATCCAGCTTTCGAAGGGCAGATCGAAGATCGTCGACATCGTGCTGGAAATCGATGCCCCTGCCTTCACGAAGCGCTCTGTTGACCTCTGGGGATCCGGTTCCGGTGTAGGTCTCCAGCGCCATGATCTCCCGTGGGGTCAACGGCGAATTCGGCGGTATCGATCGCCCACCGGACCCGGCGGGAAGCCGGGGGGAGCCGAGTATCTCGGGATGGAATCCGAGCTTGCTTCCATCCGCCGCCGCGGCCACCGTGTTCGCCCCCGCGGGGCTCTCGCGAGCCACGGTCCTCAGGTTCGCGGCCCCGCCGGCGGCCACCGTGTCGAGTGTCTGTTGAAGCTGCTCGGTCAGGTATTTCATGAGATCGACCGGTAACCGCGAAGGCCCGCCCGGCAGTAGGTCCGATGGTTCCACACCAGGGACTGTAAGAACATCCGCGTCTCGCTGCCGACCGCCTGTCCACCGGTGGTGATGTCACACCTGGGCGACCCACACCGTCGATTCGGTATCCGCCGGGATACGCCGGTCGAAGAGAAGAGGTTCGCCATGAATATCGCCTATTACATCGTCGCGGTCCTGACCGCTCTGTGGGTCGGATTCTCGGGCTACTCGCTGTTCTCGAAGCAGCAATTCGTCGTCGAACCTCTCGAGCAGTACGGTGTGCCGCGGTCGTGGTGGAACTGGCTGGCCCTGGCCAAGACCGCCGGAGCGCTGGGATTGATCGCCGGTTTCGTCCTCCCGGCTCTCGGCGTGGCCGCCGCCGTCGGCCTGATCCTCTACTTCCTCGGCGCGACCGCGACTGCCCTACGGGCCCGCTCGTACAAGACGGCGGTGTTCCCGCTGCTGTACCTGGCTCCGATCGTCGCCACCCTCGTCCTGCAACTGGCCCGCTGACCCACCGGCCGCGGCGGCGTCCACCTGTCCCCCCGGGACGATGCCGCCGCCGTTTCCCACGGACGAAAAGGTCGCCGCGGACAACACCCTCCCACTGACCGGGCAGCGCCCCGGCCGTCCCCGCGAAACCGCCGATATCGCGACCTCTCGCGGGTGATACTCCGTGTGGCGCCCGTCACCGGGAGCCGCAGCGTGTGAGGAGTTGGCGATGAGTGTGGTGGACGGGTCGGGGAAGACCGGCGGGACCTCTCCTTCCGATCGGTCCGGGCTGCGCCGGGTGGTCGCCGCTTCCATGGCGGGGACCGTGGTCGAGTGGTACGAGTTCTTCCTCTACGGCACGGCCGCGACGCTGGTGTTCAGCAAGATCTTCTTTCCCGCCTCCGACAGCGAACTCGACGCGATCCTGAAGGCGTTCCTCACCTACGCCGTGGGTTTCGCCGCCCGCCCGCTCGGCGGGATCGTGTTCGGTCATTTCGGCGACCGCTACGGCCGCAAACGGTTGCTGCAGTTCAGCCTGGTGCTGGTGGGCGCCTCGACTTTCCTGATGGGCTGTCTGCCCACCTACGGCCAGATCGGTTACCTGGCACCCGCGCTGCTGGTGCTGCTCCGGTTCCTGCAGGGTTTCGCGGTCGGCGGCGAGTGGGGTGGCGCGGTACTGCTGGTGGCCGAGCACAGCCCGAACCGCAGTCGCGGTTTCTGGGCGAGCTGGCCGCAGTCGGGGGTGCCCGGCGGGAATCTGCTGGCCACGCTGGTCCTGCTGGCGCTGACCGCGATGCTGTCCGACGACGCCTTCCTGTCGTGGGGGTGGCGGATCGCGTTCTGGTTGTCCGCGGTGGTCGTCCTGATCGGCTACTACGTGCGCACCAAGGTGAGCGACGCCCCGATCTTCACCGCCGCGCGGCAGGAGGCCGAGCAGGTACGGTCCTCGTCGTTCAGCGCAGTGGAAGTACTGAAGCGGTATCCCCGGGGTGTGTTCACCGCGATGGGCCTGCGCTTCGGCGAGAACATCATGTACTACCTGGTCGTCACGTTCACCATCACCTATCTGAAGGTGCGCGAGGGTATGGCCACCGACGACATCCTCTGGTGGCTGCTGGCCGCGCACGCGGTGCACTTCGCGGCCATTCCGCTGGCCGGTGCGCTGGCCGACCGGATCGGACGGCGACCGGTCTACCTGGCCGGTACCGTCGCGGCCGGGGCCTGGGGTTTCTTCGCCTTCCCGATGATGGACACCGGCAACGGGTGGGTGATCACCGCGGCGATCATGCTCGGCCTGATCGCGCACGCGGGGATGTACGCACCGCAACCGGCCATCATGGCGGAGATGTTCCCGACCCGGATGCGGTACTCCGGGGTGTCGCTGGGCTATCAGGTGACCTCGATCGTCGCCGGTTCGCTGGCTCCGGTGATCGCCGTGAAACTGCTCGAGATCTACGATTCGGCCGTACCCATCGCGCTGTATCTCGCGGCGGCGACCGCGGTGACGGCGGTGGCGGTGCTGTTCGCCCGCGAGACCAAGGGGTTCGACCTGACCGATATCGACCGGGCCGACGCCGCTCGCGCCGCGTCGGGCCGGGAGCGGCAGCCGGCACAGAATCGCGGGACAGCGACGGGCGGCCGGTAGCCGATCCCGCCCGCTGAACAGGGGCGGTGGTCACCGACGCACCTCCGCCGCGTACGCCGCCGCCGCCTCGTAACGCGGACAGCGATGCGCGGCATGCACATCCATCACCTGATGGGCATGCGCGTACCCGCGGATCGGGTCCCGCGACCGGCAGTGCGCCGTGGGACAGCCAGCCGGTAACGCCCGGAGCCCGTCGGCCAGCTGCCGCAGAATCACCGGGTCATCGGCAACCCACCTCTTGCCCGCCTGCCACAGCCGGACCGTGGCGGCCATGGCCAGATTGTGCGGAGCCCTGACGGGCAGGGCCGGTGTCTCGTGACACATACGGATACCTCGTTCATGGTTGTCGTGTGGTGGTTCGACCTGCTCGGGCCGGGAAGCCGACTCCTCGCCTGTTGACGATCGACGTAACAACTCGAGCCGTCGTCATAGGTATGAGCGATACGCGCAGGGGTGGATACCCGACCGAGCGAGAAGCTCGACGTGGTACCTGACGGGATGAAACCGACCGCTCAGGCGCTGCGGAAGTCGGCAACCTTCGGTATCTGCCGATCCGATCGGCTCCAGCCTCGATCGAAGCCTTGTGAGGATGGCGTTGTTGCTGGTCATGGCGACGACACTATGAGCGAGGACAGACTGCGGTTTGTACAAAATGTGTGAGTACCTACAGCTAGTTCGGTTTCGGAGAGATCAGTACTGTTGAGCCGGTGTCGCATGGCCGCGCTTCGGCCCGCTACGCCTCACACCCGCCCCGCAGACCTCGAGGTAGTGAGAGACCAGCCGCATGGACGAGCAAGCTCACGCAATCGGTCGCCGCGTTCGATACTGGCGGCTCCGGCGCAACCTCGACCGGCAACAGTTCGCTGACATGGTGGGCCGCTCGACGTCGTGGCTGGACAAGATCGAAAAGGGCGAGCGCAATCTTCTTCGCCTGCCCATGCTCGACCGAGTAGCCGAGGTTCTCGGCGTTGATCCCGCCGCCCTGACCGACATCTCAACCGCTCGCCGGACGGTGGGGTGTGTGGATGCCGTCGAGGTGCGGACTATTCGCGAGGCATTGAGTCGGTACCCCTCGTTGTCGGCACAAGACAGCAAGCAAGAGCCGACTCTCGATCGAGTAACCAAGCAACTGAAATACGTTGATCAGGCCTGGCTTTCTTCGCATTTCACGGTTGTAGTTCGCTATCTTCCGCGGCTGCTGCACGAGGCCCGAATGTTGGCTTACATCGCTCAGCCTTCCCAACAGATCCCGGCAACCCGAACGCTGGTCCTGGCTTATCGGCTGGCTTCCTCGGTTCTCCTGAAGTTCGAGACCAACGACGTGGCGTGGCTTGCAGCAGATCGCGCTATGCAAGAAGCCTTGGCAGTGGACGACACGTTAGCCCTCGCAAGAGCGACACGCAGCGTCGCCCGATCACTGACCAGCACGGGGCAACTAACGAGTGCTATCAACGCTGTCACAGGCATGACCGACCGAATGCAACCCGAACTCGACACGCGGGCAGACGAATTACTGTCGTTGTACGGCATGCTGTTTTTGGCTGCCTCGATCGCGGCAGCCGATCAGGAAGACGCAGACACAGCACTCCTGATGCATGAGCAAGCACGAGCGGCAGCTGAAAGGCTTTGTCCCGGCTACGATATGCACCGAACGTTCTTCGGGCCTACAAATGTTGGGCTTCATCGGGTAGCCGCCCTTGTTCGATTGCATGAACCGGGGCAAGCGTTGGAATATGCCCAAACCATTGATCAGGAATCTATTTCGAATCTGCCACCGGAGCGGAGAGTCAATTACATGCTCGACATCGCTTCCGCGTATACCCAGACCGGCCAATATACGGACGCCGCCCGGACCTTGATCGACGCTGATCGAATCGCACCCGAGGAGGTCCGCTGCCGCCCCTTGTCGCATGGCCTACTCCGGGCAATGCTGAAAAATACCGGCGAGGATACGGGGCGTGCCGTGCGACGGATAGCATCGCGGGCAGGCGTCACCGCATGAGGGACCGCGTTCTGTACCTGTTCATCTGTGGCGCAGGTCCAGCGAGTCGGGTAATCGAGATGGTGACCTCAGCACAGGCCGAGGGCTGGTCGGTGTACTGCATTGCCACCCCGGCGGCGGTCGAACATTTCCTGGACATTCAGGATCTGGAGAATGCGACCGGCCATCAAGTGCGCACGTCGTACCGGAAACCTGGTGATGAGCCGTTACCGAGACCAGACGGCGTCATCGTGGCACCGGCGACCTATAACACGATCAACAAGTGGGCGGCAGGAATCTCGGATACGTACGCGCTCAACCAGCTTGCGGAACTGACCGGACTCGGGGCCAAGATGGTGGTCTTGCCGTTTGTCAATCAAGCACTCGCGGCCAACCGAGTGTTCGTGCGCAGTGTGGAAGAGCTTCGGCACGCCGGAATACGCGTACTGTTCGGGCCCGGAGAATTCGAGCCGCACCCACCACGAACAGGCGGAAAGGTACTTGATACCTATCCTTGGAGTCTGGCCCTGAAGGCGCTCGAATAAGAGAGGTCTCGAGTCGGTGCGTTCGGTTTCGGGCACAGCGTGATCCAAGTGTGCTCGCGCCCGGAGACCCGACAGGGTAGCGAGTAACTATTTCGCGGGCGGCAGCGCCCGTGCGCCGGTCGTACGCGAGAGCAGGATCGAGATTCCTCGATCGCCGAGCCGATTTGCAGGGCCTCGGTTGTGCCTCGATAGCGGCTGGTGCCGAAGGGGCGGGCGAGGGCGTGCAGCCACGGTGCGATCGCCCGAGTCCGGAGCGCGCAGGTCGGGCCGACCGGGCCGGTGGCCGTGCGGTCCGTCGATACGAGTCGAATCTGTGGCCGAGCGGTTGTTGCTCGCAGGGGTCGGTCAGACGCCGGTAGGTCTGGGAGCCAGATCATCTCGGCGGAGGGCACACATACTCGGAGCTGTCCGAGGACCGGATGCGGCACCGGCGAGTGGTTCCGGGCAACGACTCCGGTGAGACCTTCGGGTGGCACTTTGTGGAGCAGGTCACTGAGACCCGTTCTCGGGTGGTACAGCGCAACAACCGTTGATATGTTTCGGCTTGTTCGTGCAGCGTCGCATCATCTTCGACTCTCGACCCGCGCAACATTCTGTCATTCCGCTGTTCATTCGCCTCTTTCGTCGTGGAAAGAGTCTGGAATTGTCTTACCCCGCAGCCGATTTCGCGTGACCCGCGAAACCTATTGCGGCGCCTGAATTCATGGAGATCTCATGACGCATACAAGCGCGCCCCCGGCTTTGGAACGCGCACAAAAAGTATCCGATGCCGTCGTGCGGAGTCGGGGGTTGTTGACGGGATACTTCGCCGGACTCGGCGTAGTGATGGCTATTTGGGGGACACGGATTCCGGCCGTACAGGCGGCCGCCGGGCTGGACACCGCCGGGCTGGCCGCGGTCCTGCTCGCGGCCGCGGTCGGTATGGTCGCAGGCCTCCGTGCCGGTGGGCGAATCGCCGAACCCGGCCGGCTTCCCCGACTGCTGACCGGTGGCGGGATCTGTCTCGCCGCGAGTCTCGCCCTGCTCGGTATCGGTGGATCTGCGATCGCACTCGCCGCCACGGCTCTGCTCTTCGGGGCCGCGCACGGTGTGCTGGACGTCGCGGTGAATGTCGCGGCGGTCCGGTGCCAGGAAGCATACGGTCGCCCGATCATGTCGGGCCTGCACGCGGCCTACAGTCTCGGCGCGCTGGGTGGGGCGGTGCTCGCCGCTGTCTGCGCCCACTACTCGCACACCTATGTATTCGGCGTCACCGCGGTCGTGGTCATGGTGGCCGCAGTCGGGGTGGCACCGGCTACCCGCTGTATCGGATGGCCGGCCACGGCCCTCGATCCGGTGGAAAAGGGGACACGGGAAGGCCGGCCCGAACTGTCGCGGGCCCGGCTCTGGCTGTTGGGGTTACTGGCCGCCGGATGTCTGCTGGGCGAAGGCACCGCGGCGGATTGGTCGGCTGTCCACCTCACCGGGCTGCACGCATCCGCCGCGATCGGTGCCGCGGCCTATGCCGGATACAGCGCGGCCATGGCCGCTGGCCGTCTCGTCGGTGATCGGCTCACGGCGCGCTTCGGTGCCTCGAATGTGGTGCGCGCGGGTGCGATTCTGGCCTCGATCGGACTTCTCACGGGCTCGGCGGTGGCCAGCATTCCATTGGCGCTCGTCGGCTGGGCCGCGTTCGGCCTCGGCCTGTCCGTCACGATCCCCGTCCTGATCAGCGCGGCCGGGGCCGGCGGTCCTCGCGGGATCGCCGCCGTGACCGTGACCGGCTACCTCGGGCTCCTCGCGGGACCGGCGCTCATCGGCGCGCTGGCCGCCGTCACATCCCTGCCCGTCGCCCTCATGCTGCCCGCCCTGCTCGCCGCGGGCGTGGCCGGACTGTCCCATCGAGCCCTGGAGAACAAATGACAACCGAACTCTCGTATCGGCCCCCGCGACTGGACGCGATCATCTTCGACTACAACGGCGTCATCGGTCTGCAGCCCACCCTGCTCGGCTGGAGCGGACTCGCCGAACTCACCGGTTGGGGCACCGACCAGCTCGGACACTTCCAGAGCGCTTTCTGGAGCGCCCGGGAACCCTACGATTCCGGCGAGCTCGACGACGCGGGCTTCTGGACCGCTGTGCTCGGTCATCGCCCGAACCCGGAACTGCTCATCCGGTTGCGTGCCGTCGACACCGCGCTGTGGACCCGGACCGACGATCGCGTCGTCGCGCTCCTACACCGGTTTCGGCAGGCAGGGCTCCCGATGGTATTGCTCTCCAACGCACCCCATCCGGTGAGTGATGCGCTCGACGCCGCCGATTGGCGCCCGCTGATGACCGACGCCCTCTACTCGGCCCGGCTCGGCATGAACAAACCCCACCCCGCTACCTACCGGAACGCACTCGTCGCGACCGGCGTCCGCGATCCCGGCCGCGTCCTGTTCATCGACGACCGTGCCGACAACTGCCGGGCCGCCGCCGACCTGGGGTTGCGCACTCTCCACTACACCGGATCCCCCGCCGATATCGAAACCCACCTGCGATTCGAGGCCGCAGCGTAGGTAGTACCCACGCATCGCCACAAGGGCCCCGAGGTCGGTACGACACCAGGCCGGGGTTCGACGCGCGCCCACGAGAACGCTCGGCCGAGGTATCCCGGCCGGGCGTTTTCGTGGGCCGCCGGTGCCAACCTTCACCTCAGTCCGGTACCGAACCGGTCAACGCGACCAGGGCCATCGAGCGCAGCACCGTACGGGTACGACCGCGAACGGGCCCGGCACTGTGCGGGGTGGAGTTGAGCAGCCCGAACACCGCGTGAGCCTGTACTCGTGCGGTCTCCTCGTCGAGGGCGGGTGTCAGTTCGCACAGCACCCCCACCCAGATCTCCACGTAGCGGCGCTGGGTGCGCCGGATCTCCCGGCGGGCCGGGGGCGGCACATTGTCGAGGTCACGGTCCTGGATGCGGATGAGCTCGGGTTCGCCGAGCGCGAAGTCGAGGTGGAAATCCACCAGTGCGGCCAGCGCCTCCGGCGGTCCGGCCGCGTCGGCGGCGACGAGGGTGCCGCCGTCGAGCAGTCGGCGGCTGATCCCGACCAGCAGTTCGATCAGCAATGCTTCCTTGTTGGGGAAATGCCGATAGACGGCGGGGCCGCTGATGCCGACCGCGGCACCCAGGTCGTCGAGGCGCATACCGAGGTATCCGCGTTCGGCGATGAGCCGCGCCCCGGCGATCAGCAGCTGGCCGCGCCGCTCCTGTTTCAGAAGTTCGCGTCGGGTAGGGGTGGCAGACTCGGCACTGGTCACCCGCACTCCTTTCACAGCTCTGGACAACTCGGTTAGTCAAGATTAACCTCATTTCCAGTTATCAGTGATTAACTCATACGTCAGGATGACGCGATGACCCGCACCGCGAGCCCAGCGCCCGCCACCCGGTCCGGATCCGATAACCGGACCGCGAATCTCGCCCTGGCCGACCGGTTACGTCACCGGCTCGCCGAAACGGCGCTCGGCGGACCGGAGAAAGCCCGGCAGCGGCATATCGCCCGCGGCAAACTCCTACCGCGCGATCGGGTGGACCAGCTGCTCGATCCCGGCAGTCCGTTTCTGGAACTGTCCCCGCTGGCCGCCGACGGTATGTACGACGACGCGTGTCCGGGCGCGGGCATCATCACCGGTATCGGCCGGGTCTCCGGGCGTGAATGCGTGATCGTCGCCAACGACGCCACGGTCAAGGGCGGGACCTACTACCCGGTCACGGTGAAAAAGCATCTGCGCGCCCAGGAAGTGGCCCTGCACAACAACCTGCCGTGCGTATACCTGGTGGATTCCGGCGGCGCGTACCTGCCCGAACAGGACGAGGTGTTCCCCGACCGCGAACATTTCGGCCGCATCTTCTACAACCAGGCCACCATGAGCGCCCGTGGTATCGCCCAGATCGCCGCGGTCATGGGGTCGTGCACCGCGGGCGGCGCGTATGTACCGGCCATGAGCGACGAGGCGGTCATCGTGCGCGACCAGGGCACGATCTTTCTCGGCGGACCGCCCCTGGTGAAGGCGGCCACCGGTGAGGTGGTGACCGCCGAGGAGCTGGGCGGCGGCGCGCTGCATTCCCGCACTTCCGGGGTCACCGACCATCTGGCCGACGACGACCGTGACGCCCTGGCCACGGTGCGCCGGATCGTCGCCACCCTGGGTCCGCGTCCGGAACCGGCCTGGGAGGTGCGTCCCGCCCGTGAACCCGCCGCCCCCGTGGACGAGCTCTACGACATCGTCCCCGCTGATCTGCGCACGCCCTACGACGTACGCGAGGTGATCGCCCGCATCGTCGACGCCGACACCACCGGCGCCGCCGGATTCCACGAGTTCAAAGCCGAATACGGCACCACCCTGGTCACCGGTTTCGCGCATATCCACGGCCATCCGGTGGGCATCGTCGCCAACAATGGAGTGCTGTTCAGCGAATCCGCCATGAAGGGCGCGCATTTCATCGAACTCTGCGATAAGCGCGAGATCCCGCTGCTGTTCCTGCAGAACATCACCGGTTTCATGGTCGGACGCGATTACGAGGCCGGCGGTATCGCCAAACACGGGGCGAAGATGGTGACCGCCGTGGCATGCGCGCGGGTGCCCAAACTGACCGTAGTGATCGGCGGCTCCTACGGGGCCGGGAACTATTCGATGTGCGGCCGGGCCTACTCACCACGGTTCCTGTGGATGTGGCCGAATGCCCGGATCTCGGTGATGGGTGGCGAGCAGGCGGCGTCGGTACTGGCCACAGTGCGCGGTGATCAGCTCGACGGCAACGGCCGGCCGTGCAGCGTTGCCGATCAGGAGGCGTTCAAAGAACCCATCCGGCAACAGTACGAAGCCCAGGGCAACCCCTACTACTCGACCGCACGACTGTGGGACGACGGCGTCATCGACCCGGCCGATACCCGCACAGTGCTCGGACTGGCGCTCTCGGTGTGCGCGCAAGCACCGCTCGAGCCGGTCTCCTACGGCGTCTTCCGGATGTGATCACCATGCTGAACTCGAATCACCCCCTGCCCTTCGACACGGTGCTGGTGGCCAATCGTGGTGAGATCGCGGTACGGGTCATCCGGACGCTGCGGACCATGGGCCTGCGCTCGGTCGCGGTGTACAGCGACGCCGACGCGCACGCCGCGCACGTCCGAGCCGCGGATGTAGCTGTGCGGCTGGGTCCGGCACCCGCCCGGGACAGCTATCTGAACATCGACCGGATCGTCGACGCCGCGCGCCGCACCGGCGCCGGCGCGGTCCACCCCGGATACGGGTTCCTGTCCGAGAACGCCGCTTTCGCCGCCACCTTGGACGCGGCCGGAATCGTCTTCCTGGGCCCCCCGGCCGCGGCGATCGAGATCATGGGCGACAAGATCACCGCGAAGACCACGGTCGCCGCGTCCGGGGTCGCGGTCGTCCCGGGGATCGCCGAATCGGGGCTGACCGATGCCGCGCTCGTCGCGGCGGCCACCGATATCGGTTACCCGGTGCTGGTGAAACCGTCCGCGGGCGGCGGCGGTAAGGGGATGCGGCGGGTCGACGATCCCGCCGATCTGCCCGCGGCGCTGGTCAGCGCCAGACGAGAGGCGGCCGCGGCCTTCGGTGACGACACCCTGTTCCTGGAACGTTTCGTCGCCCGGCCCCGGCATATCGAAGTGCAGATCCTGGCCGATACCCACGGCACCGTGCTCCATCTCGGCGAACGCGAATGCAGTCTGCAACGGCGGCACCAGAAGGTGATCGAGGAAGCACCTTCACCGCTGCTGGACCCCGCTACGCGCGCCCGGATCGGTGCCGCCGCGTGTGCCACCGCGCGCAGCGTCGACTATGTGGGCGCGGGGACGGTGGAGTTCATCGTCTCCGCCGACCGGCCGGACGAGTTCTTCTTCATGGAGATGAACACCCGCCTGCAGGTGGAACATCCGGTCACCGAGATGGTCACCGGGTTCGATCTGGTGGAATGCCAGGTCCGGATCGCGGCGGGTCAGCGGATCCGGCTGGCGCAGGGCGATATCCGGCTGCACGGCCATGCCGTCGAGGCCCGGGTGTACGCCGAGGATCCGGCCCGCGATTTCCTGCCGACCGGCGGCACCGTCCTGGACCTCGCCGAACCCGGCGGTCCCGGGGTCCGGGTGGATTCCGGGCTCGCGGTGGGCACGGTGGTCGGTAGCGATTACGACCCGATGCTCGGGAAAGTCGTCGCGCACGGTCACGACCGCGATGCCGCGCTGGCCACCCTGGACCACGCGCTCGGCGATACGGTCCTGCTCGGGGTCCGGACCAATATCGACTTCCTGCGTTTCCTGCTGGCCGACCCGGATGTGGCGGCGGGCCGACTGGACACCGCGCTGCTGGACCGCCGGGCCGGTGATTTCCGGGCACCGCCGGTCGCCGACGATATCTTCGCGGCCGCAGCGGTCTACCGGTGGCTGCGGCGCTGGCCGGCGGCGCCGGCCGATCCGTGGGCATATCCGAACGGCTGGCGGGTCGGTACGCAGGCACCGATCCGGGTCCGGCTGACGGGCGGGGACCGCGTGGTGCACGTCCACCTCACCGGCACACCCGATGCCGCCGAAGTGCGGATCGAGGACGGCGAACCCGCCAGCGCGACAGCACGACTCGGCCCGGACGATACGTCCGCCGGGCTCCCGCCCGGGACCGTGGTCCACACCGTGACGCTCACTCTCGACGGTATCCGCCGCGAGTACCGCGTCGCGGAATCCACGGACGCGATCTGGGTCGCCGGAGCCTCCGGGGTGGCGCTGCTGCGCGAACTCGCCGAGGAATCCGTGCGCGCCGACGACGCCGCCGCGCACGACGCCGAGATCCGCAGTCCCATGCCGGGCACGGTGCTCACCGTGACCGCGGAATCCGGGAAGCCGGTGACCGCGGGAGAGCCGATCCTGGTGGTCGAGGCCATGAAGATGGAGCATTCGCTCACCGCGCCGCTGCCGGGCATCGTCGAGGTACTCGTCGCGGCGGGCGCTTCGGTGCGGTTGGACGAGGTGCTCGCGCGCGTGCATCCGGAACCGGCGGCCGGGACCGACCCGGAGCCCGCCGCCGAACCCGCCCTGCACTGATTCCGGTCCGAGAACAGGCGAAACCGTCCCCGAGAAACGAGATGAGGCACTGGTGACCGATTTCCTCTCCACCGGCACACTGCCCGAGCACTACCGCGACCTGGCTCTGACCGTCCGGGACTTCGCGAACCAGGTGGTCGCCCCCGTGGCGGCGAAACACGATGCCGAGCACAGTTTCCCGTACGAGGTGGTCGCGGGGATGGCGCGAATGGGCTTGTTCGGGCTGCCGTTCCCGGAGGAGTACGGCGGGATGGGCGGCGACTATTTCGCGCTCTGTCTGGCCCTCGAGGAACTCGGCAAGATCGACCAGAGCGTCGCCATCACCCTGGAGGCCGGGGTCTCGCTCGGCGCCATGCCGATCTACCGCTTCGGCGACGAGAAACAGAAGCAGGAGTGGCTCCCCCGGCTGGCGAGCGGACAGAACCTCGGCGCGTTCGGGCTCACCGAGGCGGGCGCCGGTAGCGACGCGGGCGGGACCCGCACCACCGCCGCCGAAGACGGGGACAGCTGGGTGATCAACGGCAACAAACAGTTCATCACCAACTCCGGCACCGATATCACCGCTCTGATCACGGTGACCGCGGTGACCGGGCAGGTCGGCGGCAAGAAGGAGATCTCCACCATCCTGGTCCCGGCCGACACCTCCGGATTCACCGCCGAGCCCGCCTACAACAAGGTCGGCTGGAACGCCTCGGACACCCACCCACTCACCTTCACCGACGTCCGGGTGCCGAAAGAGAACCTGCTCGGCGAACGCGGTCGCGGCTACGCCAACTTCCTGCGCATCCTCGACGAGGGCCGGATCGCCATCGCGGCGCTGTCCGTCGGCGCCGCCCAAGGTTGCGTGGACGAATGCGTCCGCTACGCCGGGGAGCGGGAGGCGTTCGGGAAGACGATCGGGAGCAACCAGGCGATCGCGTTCAAGATCGCCCGGATGGAGGCGCGCGCCCACACCGCCCGCACCGCCTACTACGACGCCGCCGCGCTCATGCTCTCCGGCAAACCCTTCAAGAAGCAGGCCTCCATCGCCAAACTGGTGGCCAGCGAAGCCGCCATGGACAACTCCCGCGACGCCACCCAGATCTTCGGCGGCTACGGCTTCATGAACGAGTACCCGGTGGCCCGGCACTACCGGGACAGCAAGATCCTCGAAATCGGCGAGGGCACCACGGAAGTACAACTCATGCTGATCGGACGGGAGCTCGGCCTGTGAGTGGCGAGAAGATCACCAAGGACGTCGACCACGACACCTCCGGCCTGAAACGGGTCGTGCAGACCGGGCTGTGGTTCGAGGAACTGGAGACCGGGGTGCTCTACGAGCACCGTCCCGGCCGGACCATGACCGAGACCGACAACGTCCTGTTCAGCACCCTGACCATGAACACCCAGGGTCTGCATATCGACAAGGCCTTCAGCGACGCTCAAGAGCCGTTCCACGAACGGCTGGTCAACTCGCTGTTCACCCTGGGCACCATGATCGGGCAGGCGGTCGCGCATCTGACCCAGGGCACCACGGTCGCCAACCTCGGCTTCGAGGAGGTGAAGTTCCCGGCGCCGCTGTTCCACGGCGACACCGTGTACACCGAGACCGTGGTGCTGGACAAACGGGAATCGAAGAGCCGGCCCGGTCAGGGCGTGGTCACCTTCCGTCACGTCGCCCGCAATCAACACGGCACAGTCGTCGGAGTGGCCGTCCGCAACGCGCTGATCAGGTTGCGCCCTACCGGGGAGCAGGCGTGAGGCTCACGATCGGCGAAAGCAGCGTCAGGAGGTACGACCGGTGACCGATCAGAACAGCGTGGATGCCACCTGGCAGTCCCCCGGCCCGGCGTGGCTGTTCTGCCCGGCCGACCGCCCGGAGCGCTACCGCAAAGCCGCCGATACCGCCGATGTGGTGATCCTCGACCTCGAGGACGGCGTGGCCCCGGCCGATAAACCCGCCGCCCGAACGGCCCTCGTGGAGACTCCGCTCGACCCCGCGACCACGGTGGTCCGGGTCAATGCGGCGGGCACCCCCGACCACGAACTGGACCTGGCGGCACTGCGCCGCACCGCCTACCGGCTGGTGATGCTGCCCAAGACCGAGTCGATCCACCAGGTGACCGGCTTGTCCGGATACCAGGTGTTCGCACTGATCGAATCACCGCTGGGCGCGCTGGAGATCCAGCAGATCGCTTCGGCCGCCAATACCCGCGGCGTGATGTGCGGAGTCGAGGACCTGGTCGCCGCGATGGGTGGTACCGGCACCCGCCGGGCCGACGGCAGCTATCGCGATGTGGCACTGCACCTGCGCAGCACCGGCCTGCTCGCCGCCAAAGCATACGGGCGGCTGGCCCTGGACATGGTGTATCTGAACATCCGCGATCTCGACGGACTGCGTATCGAGTCCGAGGACGCGGTGGCGGTGGGCTTCGAGATCAAGGTCGCCATCCATCCTTCGCAGATCCCGGTCATCCGGGCCGCGTACGCGCCGTCGCAGGACGAGATCGAGTGGGCCCGGGGGGTACTCGCCGCCGCACCGAACCATCGCGGTGTCTTCGCCTATGAGGGCCGCATGGTGGACGCGCCTCTGCTGCGCCACGCCGAGCAGATCTGCCTGCGCGCCCCGGGCGACGAACAGAGCACTCACTGAGATGACGCCGGCAGTATTCGATGGCATGCCGGAGCGGACTTCCGGTGCGCGCGCCCCGAGAAACTGTGAAACAGTTACATTCCAGCAGGACCCACCGGCACCCGACTCCGAATCGAAGTACCGGCCGAGCGCAGGACACCACGTTCGACCGATTCCCGGAGAACCGGCTCGCCGCCGTGGGTTTCATCGCACTGTTCGAGGGAACGTTCGAGACCACGAACAACCGAGGGGCGGGAGAACCGGATGCGACTGCCGGAGCGATCGTCGAACATGGGCGCATGATCTCGCGTCCTGCCCGGATAGCCCTTTCGGCAACAGGACAGCACTCACTCCCGCCACGAACGGCGCCGAACACAGCACAGGAAGGGTTACCCGGTGGAACCACAGTGGGTACCGAGCGAACGGGATATCGCCGACGCCCGGATCACCGATTTCGCCCGTTTCGTCGCCGCGCGGACCGGAGCCGAACTACCGGACTACCGCGCGCTGTGGCGCTGGTCGGTGGACAACCTGTCCGATTTCTGGCTGGCCGTCTGGGAGTACTTCGACCTCGGGCCCATCGCCGATGAGGTGCTGCCGTGCCCGGAGATGCCCCATACGCGCTGGTTCCCCGGTACGACTCTGAACTATGTGGATCGGGTGGCCGGTCAGGCACGAACCGACCGTCCGGCGGTACTACAGGTTACCGAGGGCACTACGGATGTCACCGAGACCTCGTGGGCGGATCTGCTGGCCGGGGCCGCCGCGTTCGCGCGCACGCTGCGCGATCTCGGGGTGCGCCCCGGCGACCGGGTGATCGGCTATCTGCCGAATATCACCGAGACCGTGGTGGCTTTCCTCGGCACGGCCGCGATCGGAGCGGTCTGGAGCGCATGTGGCCAGGACTATTCGGCGAAGGCCGCACTGGACCGGCTGGGCCAGCTGCGACCGGTGGTTCTGGTTACCGCCGACGGTTATCGCTACGGCGGGAAAACACACGACAAGAGTGCGGATATCGCCACCTTGCGTGAGGGATTGGACAGTCTGCGCGCGACCGTCGTGGTCGAGCGGCTGGGCGTCGAGATCCCCGGTAGCACCCCGTGGGCGGCGGCAGCGGATCCGGCCGGAGCTCCGGGCCTGGAAACCGAGCCGGTGGATTTCGCGCATCCGCTGTGGATCGTCTTCTCCTCCGGTACGACCGGTCTGCCCAAGGGGATCGTGCACGGCCACGGCGGTGTGGTCCTGGAACATCTCAAAGCCGTGGCGCTGCAATCCGATATCGGTCCGGCCGATACGTTCCTCTGGTACACCAGTCCGAGCTGGATGATGTGGAACTTCCAGATCGCCGGTCTGCTCGCCGGTGCGACCATCGTCTGCTACGACGGCAGTCCCGCTCACCCTCGGCCGGACAGCCTCTGGGAAATCGCCGCCCGCACCCGCACCACCGTCCTGGGCACCAGCCCGGGCTATGTTCTGGGCTGCATGAAGGCAGGGTCGGTACCCGTCGCCGAGCACGACCTCTCGGCACTGCGGCTGATCGGTATCACCGGTTCCTCGCTGCCGCCGGCGTCGGCGCTGTGGTTGCACGAGAACGCCGGGGGTGTGCCGGTGTCGTCGATCAGTGGCGGTACGGATGTGGTGTCGGCGTTCGCCGGTGGCGTACGCACGGTCCCGGTATGGCCGGGTGAGCTCTCGGCGCCGTATCTGGGCGTCGCGCTCGATGCCTTCGACGAGGTGGGACAACCGATCCGCGGCGAGGTCGGCGAGCTGGTGGTGACGGCGCCGATGCCGTCCATGCCGGTGCAGTTCTGGCGCGATCCGGACGGCAACCGCTACCACGACGCCTATTTCGACACCTACCCCGGTATCTGGCGGCACGGCGACTGGATCACCCTCACCGGCCGGGGCAGTGTGGTGGTCCACGGCCGTTCCGATTCCACCCTGAACCGGCACGGGATCCGGATGGGCAGCGCCGATATCTACCAGGCGGTCGAGCGCCTGCCGGAGATCGCCGAGGCCCTGGTGATCGGCGCCGAACAACCCGGCGGCGGCTATTGGATGCCGCTGTTCGTGGTGTTGGCCCCGGGCGCCGAGCTCACCGACGGACTATGCGACCGGATCAACGAGGTCATCCGCACCGAGGTCTCGCCGCGCCATGTCCCCGACGAGATCCTGGCCGCACCCGCGATTCCGCACACCCGCACGGGTAAGAAACTCGAGGTCCCGATCAAACGCCTGTTCCAGGGTGCCGATCCGGCGCGGGTGGTGGAGCGCAGCGCTGTCGATGATCCCGATCTGCTCGACTGGTTCACCGGTATCCGCCCGCCCGGCAACCGCTGACCCCCGCCGCGGAAGGCGCCGACGGTACGACCGACTGACCACCACTGCACGCTCCCGGGACGGCAGAGATCGTTTCGCCGACACGCGGGCCTGATCCCGGTGAGCTCGTGTCGTATTCCACAACTGGGCCGGTGGGACGCCGCCGGACTAGCCTGGTCGGCAACCGTTGTCCATGCGCATTCGCTACCGTCACCAGTACGCACCCAGTCGCTCGGCTCGGAGAGGACAGGCGCTATGAAGGCACTGCAATACGTGACCGCCGGGGCGGAACCGGAGGTCCGCGAGATTCCCACCCCCGAACCCGGCCCCGGGGAGGTCCTGCTCCGGGTGACCGCGGCGGGGGTCTGCCATTCCGACGATTTCGTCATGAACAACCCACCCGAACAGTTCGGCATCGAGCTTCCCCTGACC
This sequence comes from Nocardia jinanensis, assembly GCF_014645735.1. Taxonomy (GTDB): domain Bacteria; phylum Actinomycetota; class Actinomycetes; order Mycobacteriales; family Mycobacteriaceae; genus Nocardia; species Nocardia jinanensis. The sequence goes on from NZ_BMMH01000019.1 coordinate 27,720, forward strand.
CTCGGACACGAGGGCGCCGGACAGGTCGCGGCCGTCGGGGACGGGGTGCGCGGGATCGATATCGGCACGAATGTCGTCGTCTACGGGCCCTGGGGCTGCGGAAACTGCTGGTTCTGCGCGCAGGGTCTGGAGAACTACTGTTCCCGGGCCGCCGAGCTGGGCATCATGCCGCCCGGGCTCGGCTCGCCGGGCGCCATCGCCGAGTACCTGATCGTCGATTCGCCCCGCCATCTGGTACCCATCGGCGATCTGGACCCGGTGGCCACCGTGCCGCTCACCGACGCGGGCCTGACGCCCTATCACGCGATCAAACGATCGTTGGGCAAACTGCGGCCGGGCTCCTGGACGGTGGTGATCGGCAGCGGCGGTCTCGGCCATGTCGCCATCCAGTTGCTACGGCATCTGTCCGCTACCCGTGTCATCGCATTGGACGTGAACGACGAGAAACTCGATTTCGCCCGCTCGGTCGGCGCGCACGAGGCGGTGCTCTCCGACGAGAAGGCCGCCGGCAAGGTCCGCAAGATCACCGGCCCGGCCGGGGCGAGCCTGGTGCTGGATTTCGTCGGTTTCCAGCCGACCATCGATACCGCCATGGCGGTGGCCGGTATCGACTCCGATGTGACCATCGTCGGGATCGGTGACGGCAGATCGGCCGCGCGGGTCGGGTTCGGGGTGAGCCCCTACGAGGCGGCCGCGACCTCGCCGTACTGGGGCGCGCGCGCCGAGCTGATCGAACTCGTGGACCTCGCCCACGAGGGGGTCCTCGATATCGCCACCGAGCGTTTCAGCCTGGACGCGGCGCCCGAGGCGTATCGCCGGCTGGCCGCCGGAACTCTGCGCGGCCGCGCGGTCATCGTCCCGTAGCGCGGGCGAACACAACCGACGAAGCACCACCTCGCGGTAGACATCCGCCGCGAGGTCTGCGCGTGATCGACGGGTGGTTCGGACAGTTCCCGCCCTGTCGCGCACCTGCCGGTAGGTTCGTGTGGTGAATGCGCACGCGACCGGGCTCGACATGGTCGATATCCCGCCGGGACAGGTGACGCTGTCCGATCGGCGGACCCAGCGCAGTTGGTCGGTGGAAGTCGGGCCGTACCAGCTGGCGGCCGTTCCGGTCACCCGATGGCAGTACGCAGAGGTCTCGGGCTGCCCGACGGACGGGGCTCGGAGCGATCGGCTGCCCGCCGACAGCGTCTCCTGGGACGAGGCGATTCGTTTCTGCAATGCCCTGTCCGAACGAAGCGGTATGACTCCGATGTACCGGATCGGCGACGACGGCGCGGTCGATCGGGTCGCGGCGGCCGACGGATATCGACTGCCGACCGAGGCGGAGTGGGAGTACGCGTGCCGCGCGGGCACGACCGGACCGCGCTACGGCCGGCTCGACGATATCGCCTGGTACCGGGAGAATTCCGACGGCCGACTGCCCGAAGTCGGCACCAAGCAACCCAATGCGTGGGGGCTCGCCGATATGCTCGGCACCGTCTGGGAATGGTGCTGGGACCTCTACGATCCGGATGTCTACGGCAGCTACCGGGTGCTTCGGGGCGGTGGCTGGTTCGACGCACACTGGAGTTGCCGCGCCTCGGTGCGCCGCCGCAGTCACCCCACGGTCCGGCTCGACGATATCGGATTCCGAATCGCGCGGTCGGCACCGTGCTGATCGCCCGACCGGCCGGGCCCATGGCGCCGTCGCGATGGCGCCCTTCCCACCCAGCGGGAGCGGTGTAGGTCACGGCCCGGTGACCGGGAGGAACGGCACCGCCGGAAATCGGTGGGACCTGGCGTCGCCCGTATGGATACGGTATTCGCCGGTGGCGCGCGATGAAGCGCCTACAGGACCGGGTAGCGGTGGTGACCGGGGCGGCCGGTGGGATGGGCCGCGCCCATTGCCGCCGGCTGGCCGAGGAGGGCGCCGATATCATCGCGCGCGGCGGCGGGTCGGTGATCCTGACCAGTTCATATGGCGGCAGTACGCGTCGAGTACGTGCAGCGTGTCGTCGATCTCGGAGCGGAAGACCACCAGGGTCGTACCGAAGGCCTTCACCTCGTGCGGCTGCCCGTCCCGGAACGATCTCGCCAGGCCCAGGCAGTGCCAGCCGCGCGCGAACCGGGTCGGGGCCGCCGCCGCCTCGATCTGCCTGTATTCGTCTGTACCGTGCTGGGATCGCCCGTTCGGTGCATGAGCCGGCATCGGAACCTCCATGTTCCAGCGGAGTTGAGTAACTGCGCCGATAGTGACCCGGCGCACGCGGTGGACCCGGCTCCGTTCCCCGTCAGTGGACAGGTTTCGGCATACGCTCAGGCCCGGCCCTGCCTGCGGCGGAGGCAGCGGGCACCGCGGTCGGCCGGCGTCGGATCGCCCCGCTGCGGATGCTCAGGGGAGCGTGGGAGTGGCCCCCGGGACGGACACGCTCAGACCCGCCCGCCGACGCGAGCTCCGGCCGTAGCTCGACCGGGCCGGCGATCGTGGGCGGGTAGCGGCCGCGAACTCAGAAGCAGATCGACGCGATTCCGAACGGGATGCAGATCACGACCGACCCGGTGACCGGGGTGACCGGTTCCGTCGCGGCCGAGGCGGCGGGGGCCGCGACGACGCTCAAGGACAAGGCGATCGCGCTCGCGCTCGCGGCTAAGAGTTTGGTGATTCTGGCCGACATTTCCCGACCTCCGGTTGATGGACGTTTGCTTTCCTGACGCACGCCTAAGTTTTCGCCGGTCAGGAAGTCGAAACCAGACAAGTAATTGTCAATTTCGGGGTTCTGTCGTCACGGAACGGTTGCCGCCGCTCCGAGTCGGGTTGCATTCCGGTCGCGGCCGGGCCGGCGAATGTCGGTGCTGAGACGGCGGCCGCCACCGCGCGGCTCCGGCGACCATCGTGCGCGTCGGTGAACTCCGCGGCCACAGTTCCGTGATCCCCGAGAACGCGGTCTGCGCTACGTCGGTCGTGGACCCGGCGCGCAGTGGCTGGCGGAATGGATCCGGCGGCGCGTCGCGCAGACACCACATCGGGGAGCGCGCGTATCCGTCCGGTTCCCGGGCCCCGTTCCGGCGACGAGCCGGAAACGGCGCGCTGTGCGCTCGCCGCCGAAAACTGCCCCTGAGCGGGGTGCGAGGCGTTGTCGCTGGTTACCCGACGTTAGGATTGCGGAATGAGCGTCGACAATCGCCGGGTCCGGTCGTCCGCGCCGTCGGTGCGCGCGGACGGTCGCGCGGATCCGGCTGACGACGCCGCCGGGGAGCAGGAGAGCGCCGCGGCGGCCAGGCCCGTGCGCCGCCGGCCCAAGAACCGGCGGGCGCAGATCGCCGCAGCCGCGGCCAATGCGTTCGGTGCGCTCGGATACCACAGCGTGAGCATGGAGGATATCGCCGGCGGGCTCGGTATCAGCTCCGCCGCACTGTACCGGCACTACCCCAGCAAGTACGCGCTGTTCCAGGAGGAGTCCCTGCGCGTGGGCCAGGCCATGGCCGACGCGGTACGACTCGATCCCGAGGCCACCGCGGCCGAACCCGAGCAGCGACTGCGCGGCGTGCTGGAGGGGCTGTGCGCGGTCACGGTGGCCAATCGGGCCAGTGTCGCGCTGGTGCGATGGGAGGGCCGCTATCTGGAACCGGCGGATCGGGAGATCCGGGACGCGCAGCAGAACGCGGTACTGGCCGCGCTGGGTACCCAGCTCGCCGCCTATCGGCCCGATGTACGCGGGCAGGATCGCCAGGTACTGGTAGTGGCACTGCTGTCGGTGATCACCAGTATCGCCGACCATCATGCGACGCTGCCCACGAAAGCCCTTGTGGGACTGCTCGTCACCACTGCGATGGACCTCGCCGAAGTCTCGCTCCCCGAACCCGCCGCCGTCGCACCCGCTCGGCCGGTGGAGATTCCGGAGTCGTTCAAGCACGAACTACTGCTACGCAAGGGCGTGGAACTCTTCCACGCCCGCGGCTATCCGAATGTGAGTGTGGAGGATATCGCCACCGCGGCAGGCCTGTCCGCCGCCTCGGCGGTGTACCGGTTCTACCGCGGTAAGAGCGATCTACTGGCCGCGGCCTTCCGGCGCGCCGCCGAACGGGTGTCCAGCGCGATCGGTCCCGCTGTCGCGGGGGCGTCCGGACCGCGCGAGGCACTGGATTCACTGATCCATCAGTACGTCGAGGGTTCGTTCGCCGAACGCGAGCTCACCTTCGTCTACTACACCGAATTCCAGCACGTTCCCGCCGAGGAACGCGCCGCCCTGCGCAATGTGCAGCGGCTGAGCGTGGAGGAATGGGCGCGACTGGTCCGCCAGGTCCGCCCGGAACTGTCCGGTCCACAGACGCGCTTCCTCGTCCACGCGGCTTTCGCCCTGGTCGTCGACCTGGGTCGCGCGTTCGGCACTGTCGCGACCGCCTCGCAGGAGCGGGTCTCCCTGCTCATGCGCACAGTTCTGTACGGACACTCCATCAGCTGACGCCCGGGCGAACGGCCATCCGAGTCCGGCGGCCGTTTCCGGTCAAGGCGCCGGGCTGGGGGCCAGGGGCGTGATCATCTGATCGACCAGCCAGTTGCCGTCGATCTTCTGCATCCGCATCACCATGCTCAGTTGCCCCGGCGCGGGCTGTCCCCGGGTGCCGAGGCTGCTGATGGTCTGCCCGATCACCACCACGGTCTCCGCCGAAGTCTCGTCCGCCGATTTCACCGCGCATTGGATATCGCCGGCAGCGGAGACCACCTGCCCCGCGACGAGGGCCTCACGGAGTTCGGCGGTGGTGGTCTCGAATTCCCGCTTCCAGTCGCCGGTGGCGCCCGCTGTCACAGCGGAGAAGTACGGGTCCAGGTTCTTCGCGTCGTAATTGGCGAGCACCGGAGCGTAGCGGCAGGCTGCCTGTCGCGCTTCCTCGTATGCGGCCAGTGTCGCGGACTTGTCGCGCTCCTGCACGAAGAGATAGCCGGCGACTCCTACCGCGCCGAGCAGCAGAACCGCTGCCGCGACGAGAGCGGCGATCAGTGGCCGGGCGGGCCGGGACGTGCTGCGCGGCCCTTCCGATCCGGCGCGGGCCGGGTCGCCGCCCGGCTTCACCGACCGGACCACGTCACCGTCTGGTCGATCACCGCCCGGCTTCACCGACTCGGTGGGCCCGCTGTCCCGAGCCGCCGAAGACGATTCGGCTGCCGCGGATTTCGATTCGCCGGCAACAGCTTCGGAATCCGCCGCGGCTATTTTCTCGTCCGCCGCCCCCGCCGCCGGATTCACCGTCTCCTCGGCTTCCCCGGTACCGGCTTCCACTGACTTGTCGTCACTCATCGTCGTCTACTCCTCAACGGCCCGGAATCGGGCGGGACAGTTCGTCACCGCTGACACCGGGCGGCGGTCCGACGGTGTTGTCGGGCACGTTCGGGCGGGGTGCGTTGGCGGAACCGCGCACCTGCAACGCTGGATCGTCGGTGACACAGTAGTTGTACAAACGGACCCGGGTATCGGCCGTTCGCTCGGTCGGGACCAGCGGAATCGTGTTGTATTCGCAGGTGGGCCGCGGCCAGATATCCACCAGGGTGTTGAACATCCCGTCGTGTACCGGCACGTTCAGCGCCGCCGTCCCCGCCCGCAGCGCCGGGAACAGCGCCGCGATCGCCGGTTGCCGCAGTTTCGCGGCCCGGGTGATGGCCACGAAGTTGGTCACCAGGTTCGTGATCGGATCCTGGGTCTCGTCGACGAAACCGCCGAGGGTGGCCAACTGTCCCGGCGCCAGGTCCAGCAGTCGGCGCACTTCCTGGTCGGCAGCGGTGAGCTGCTGGAACAGCACGCCCGCGGAACCGGTCAGGGTCCCCAGGTCGGGTTGGGCGTACTGGGTCGTGTCGGCGATTACGGTGAGATTCTCGATGAGCTGCCGTGTCTGCGGCAGCAGATCCTCGAGACCGGCCATCGCCCGGCTGATGCCGGAGATCATATTGCGCAGCCGGTCCGGCCCGCCGGCCAGCGCCTTGTCCAGTTCGTCCACGATCACGGTCAGCCGTTCCGGATTGAGCCCGCTGATCATCGCGCTCATATTCGACAGCAGCGAATGCACGGTGACCGGTATCCGGGTGCGCTGCGGCGCGACCCGATCACCGTCGCGCAGGTAGGGGCCGGTATCCGCGTCGGGCCGGAAGTCCAGGTACTGTTCGCCGACCGCCGACAACCGCCCGACCACCACGGTGCCGCCCACCGGGATCGGGATCCCGGAATCGATCTCGGCGACCGCCTCGATACCGGTTTCCGATACCCGGACATCGGCGACGCGGCCCACCCGGGTACCACGGAAGTCGACATCGTTATCGGCGAGCAACCCACCGGACCCGGACAGTTCCACAGTGACCCGGTAAGTGCTGTTCGGTAGCAGGTTGATGCGCAGTACCTCGGTCCCCAGATAGCCGCAGCCCACCAGCAGAACCACGATCAGGCCGATATTCGCGACGCCGATCCGGTGCCGGACCAGCCAGTTCCAGAGCGGAATGTTCATCGCGGGCCTTCCTGTGGCGCCGGGCCGGGCTGTGGCGGGCCGGTCAGCCGGCCCTGGATCTTCTGCAACACCTGCGCGAGGCTGCCGATGAAGGCCGGCACATCCGAACCATCGGGCAGCCGACTGCGCGAGGGATCGGTCAGCGCGCCGACACTCAGGTAGGAGACCCGCGCGGCGACGGCCAGTGTGGGACCTTCGAAAGACTGTGCCAAGGACGGATACAGCGCGTGCAGACCGTCCAGGGTCTGCCGCAGGTTGTCGCCCATTGCCGTGAAACCGCCCATGAGCCGCCGGATACTGTCGAAAAGGCTGATGAATTCCGGGCTGGTGGTATCACTGAAATCGCCCAGCGCCGACATGGTCACCGAGATCTTCTGGATCAACCCGGTGATATCCCGGTTGTTCTCCGCCACCAGCCCCAGCAGATCGGGGAAAGCGTCCGCTGCCCGGCCGAGTTCCTGTTTGCGGGCAGCGAGTTCTCCGGTGAGCACGTTCACCCCGTGCAGGACACTGTCGATATCGGCGGTCCGCGTGTTCAGCGCGCTCAGCACCTGGGTCATCTCGGTGATCAGATGCCCCAATTGCGGTGCCCGCCCGGCGAACATCGAATCCATTTCCGCGGTGATCCGCGCCGCCTGATTCAAACCACCACCGTTGAGCAGCAGCGATACCGATACCATGAGTTCTTCCACGGAAGCGCCGGCGCCGGTGAGGTCGGTATCGATCACATCACCGTCGGCGAGGATCACCGCGTCCGGATCCTCCCGGGGGAGGGTCATGGCGATGAAGATATCGCCGAGGGGTGTGCCCTGCCGCAATTCGGCGGTGGTGCCCCGCGGCAACCGGATGTCCTCGCGGATGAGCAGATCCACGTCGGCGACGAAATCGGTGGTGGAGATATCGGTGACCACCCCGATATCTGTGCCGCCGATCTTCACGTGGGCCCGGTCGGGCAGATTGAGCGCATCCTCGAACCGGGCGCGCACGGTGTAACCCGGTCCGCCGATACCCGGTTCCGGCATCGGCACACTCTGCACCGTCAGCGCACCGCACCCCGGTACGGCGAGTACCGCCGCCACCAGCACGACCAGCGCTCTCCGGTACACCCGGTTCCTGTCCCTCATCGCATCATTCCCAGCAGCGCGGCGGTGATCCCGAAATCCGGTCCGAAGTCCTGGACGCGGCCGGTACGGCACCCGTCGGAGCGCATCTGGACGCGTTCGCAGAAGGTGGACAGCACCTCGTTGTCCAGCAGCGCCTTGTCCAGTAGTGCGTGCACCCGGAATGCCCGGTGTTCGTGGCTCACGCCGTTGGCGAGGTTCTCGAAGAACAGCGGACCCACATCCACCAGTTCGGTGAGGCCACGGGCATTGGCCCGCATCTGCGCGGTGATGGTGACGAAGCGCTGTAGCGCTCCGGACAGCTGGTCCCGGTTCTCGCCGACCAGCGTCGAGGTGGTGTTCACGAAATCGTCGAGTTGTACGAGCACCGCCTGCAACCCCGGGGACTGGTCCCCCATCAGCTGCACCAGCTCGGTGAGCCGGGCACTGAAATCGCGGACGGTCCGGTCGTTCTGGGCGACGACCTGCGTGATCTCGTTCAGCTCGACGATGGTGTCGGCGATCTGGTCCTTGTTGGCGAAGGTCACCTCGAATGCCGCGGATAGATTGTCGAGGGTTTCGCGCAACCGGTCGCCGTTGCCCTCGAGCAGCGGGAACAGTACCCGGCTGGCCAGCGGGCCGGCCTCGTTGTCACCTTTGAGCGCGGCACCGAGCTGGTCGAAGTTCTCCAGGATCCGGTCCAGTTCCACCGGGACCCGGGTGCGTTCCAGCGGAATATGCGCCCCGTCGAGAAGTTTCGGGCCGTTACCGCGGTAAGCGGGGGCCAGTTCCACATGCCGGTTGGTGATCAGCTGCGGCGAGATCAGCGCGGCCATGGCGTCGGCCGGCACATCGACGTTCTTGTCCAGTGCCATGGTGACCTCGACGTAGCTGCCACGCGGCGTGACGGTCTCGACCCGGCCGACCGGCACCCCGAGCACCGCCACCTCGTTACCGGCGTACAGACCGGCCACGTTCTCGAAGTCGGCGCTGATCCGGACGTGTTCGCCCAGATACTGTTCCGGTAGCCCGGCGATACTGTCCGGCAGGACCGAACAGCCCGCCGCGCACAGGCCGGCGATACCGGCGGCGAGCACGCGCGCGAGTGTGCGTAGGTTCATTTGCCACACCCCTGTACGACCTGCGCGAAGCACAGCCAGTTGTCCGGTAGGAACCAGGGCGCCCACACATCGGCGTAAGGCCCGTTGCCGATCACATTGTTGAACTGCCGCAGCGAGACCGGCAGGATCTCGTAGAGCCGGTCCAGGTTGTCCCGGTTCTTCTCCAGCCCCTGGGTCATCGTGTTCAGGTTCTGGATCAGCGGGCCGAGCTGGCCGTTGTTCTCCAGACCCATATCCCGCAGCAGACCCGACAGCGCGGCGACATTGTCCAGCAACCGGCGCAGTAGGTCCTGGCGCAGCGCGACCGCGTTGCCGATCGCCTCACCGCGGGTGAGCAGCATCAGCACACTGTTCTGATTGTCGGCGACCAGCTGCGAGACCTGATCCATACTCCGCAGCAGGGTGTCCACCTCGTCGCGCCGGGCATTGATCACCTTCGCCAGCGCACCGATCGAATCCAGTGCCGTCACGGCGAGCTCGGGTGAACCACCCATCTGCTGAGAGAAGACGTCCAGTGCCTCCCGCAACTTGTCCGGGTCGATCCGCTCGATCCGCTCGAACGACGAGGTGTACTTCGGGTCCTGGATGACCTTGGCCAAGTTGTACGGAACCGAGGTGTTGGCCAGCGGAATCCGGTCGGCTCCCGATTCCTGGCCCGAACCGGGTACCAGTTCGATGTGCATACGGCCGAGGATGGTCGACATCTCGATCGCCGCGCGCGCGTCGGCCGCAAGCCGGATATCGCGGCTGATCTTCATCACCACCTCGACCTTGTCCCCGGCCAGCCGCACCGAGCGCACCTCGCCGACCTCGATACCCGAGACGTCCACCGTCGCGCCCGGACGCATACCCGCCGCCTGCGCGAACTCCGCGGTCACGGTTTTGTCGCCGAGCCGCAGCTGCGAGAACACATTCGATCCGACGAGCAGCGCGGCCACCGCGGCGGCGGCGAGCAGTCCCTGCCACAGAAACCGGTTCTTCGTGAAAGCCGGACGACGCAACCGGGCCATCAGCGGCACACCTCCGATTGCGAATCGCCACCTATCCGGGAGAACAGGCCCGGCGGCAACAGCACGCCCCACAGCGAGACATCCAGGTTGCAGATATAGGCGTTGCCGTAGGCGCCGTATCCGGTGAACCGGGCCAGGCCGTTGAGCACGTTCGGCAGTTCGACCGCCACCTGGTCCAGTGCGGTGCCGTTGCGCAGCAGTAGTTCCACGGCGGTGGTGGCCTGGTCCTGGGCCGCGACCACATCGGGTTTGACGGAGCTGATCAGGGCGGTCAGTGAATCGGTGGAACGCGCCACCTGATCCACCGAACTCTTCAGCGTCTCGCCCTCGGCGTACAGCGCGTCCATCAATCCTCTGGTCTGGGTGATCAGTGTTTCCAACTCCTGGCTTCGATTGGCCAGCCCGGCGACCACACTGCTCAGGTTGGTGATCACCGCGCCCAGGATCTCGTCGCGCTGACCGAAGGTGTTCGCCAATTCGGCCGCCTGGGTGATGAGGGCGCTCAGCGAGACACCGTCGCCCTGGAGAGCCTGGATGAGGGTGTCCGACAGTGAATTGATCTGGTCCGGCTGGAGTACGCTGAACAGCGGTTCGAAACCGGACAGCAGCGCCGAGACGTCGAACGACGGTTCGGTGCGCTCCACCGGGATATGTGACCCCGGCGGTACCTCGGTGCCTTTCTCCTCACCCGGCAACAGCGCGATATAGCGCTGGCCGATCAGGTTCTGATACCGCACCAGCGCTTTCGAGGTGTCGGTGAGCCGCTGCCGTTGCTCTATCCGCAGTACCAGCCGGGCCTTGTAGTCCGATTCGAACTCGATCGAATCGACCCGGCCGACCCGTACCCCGGCCATGCGCACATCGTCGCCGACCCGCACGCCCATCACATCGGTGAAGGTGGCCGAATAGGTTTCGGTCTCCCCGGGCACCGACCGTTGCAGGGTGGACCAGATGGTGAAAGTCAGCACGATCGCGACTACGGCGAAGATACTGAATCCGGCGATTGTCCGCGCCAGGCGCATCAGGCCTCCCCGTCGGAGTAGATATCGATCGTGCCGCCCGCCAGGATCGGTGTGAGCAGGAGCAATTCGGCGGTGGTGGGTTGTCTGCCGAGGAGCGCGGCGACGGCGGCGTGGCCGCGCAGCTGCGCGATCGGCCCAGCGGCGGGCGCCGCCTGCCCGGGCACTGCCGGCTGCCCCGCGGGCGCCGGAGCTGCGGGGAACAGTGGCGTGGTGATCCCCGGGATGGCCGGCAGGCCGGGAAGCGCGGGCAGCCCCGGAAGCAGCGGAATCGCGGGAGTCTGCGCCGGTGCGGGTAGCCCCGGCACCGGCAGCGGCGGTTTCGGTCCCGCGCCCTCGACCCAGCCGGGCAGCAGCGTCGGCGGATACTCCTGCGGTGGCGCGACCTGCGGCACCGAGGGACCATCGCAGCGCGGTCCGGCCATCTCGCCGTAGCGGGGACAGTCCTTCGCCGTGTACTGCTGGAACGGTGTGAACGATACGTCCAGACTCCAGCGCATCTGCCCCTGCGCACCCCAGCCGAACGCTCCCGACAGTTTCGCGAGGGCCGCGTTCAGGTTGGCCACCGCTGTCGGAATCGCCTCCGGGTCCTGCGCCAGCGATCCGAAGAGACCGTCCAGCCCCGGTACCAATTCCTTGGCCGCGTCGGGATTCCGGGCGAACAGGGCGTTCACCGAGTCCACCGCCCCACTGGCGTTGGCGAGCATGGTGATCAGGTTCTCGCGGCGTTCGGTGAGCGTGCGGGCGGTGGTCACCGATTCCGACAGCACACCCACGAGTTCGGGCGCCGACCGGCTCAGCGCGGTGGTCGCCCGCCCCAGATCGCCGAGCAGATCACCCACACCCTCGATATGCCGGACCTCGGTCACCCATTTGTCCAGCCGCTCGATTGTGGATCCGGGGGCCCGGGCGCCGGGGTCCAGTGCCTCGGAGAAGGTCGCCAGCACCCGGCCGAGTTTCTCCGGCTGAATATTTTCCAGTACATCGCGCAGTACGGTCAGCGTCGTCTGCAACTGCACCGTCCCGGCGCTGGTGTCCTCGGCGATCTCCGCGCCCGCGGCCAACCGGCCGGGTGCGGAGCCGTTGTCCACCAGCTCGATACCGGTGACGCCGAACAGGTTGTTCGGCACGATCCGTGCGGTGACATTGTCGGGGATCGTCGGTGCGATACGGGAATCCAGATCGATCCGGACCTGCTGCCGCTTACCGGCAGCCACCACGTCCACCGCGGTCACCGCACCGACCACCATGCCGCGGAACTTCACATCCGCACGCTCCGGAAGTCCGTCACCGGTGCTGGTGAGTACCGCGTTCACCGGCACCCGATCCTCGAAACGACCGGAGTACCGCAGCCCGAGCAGGCCCAGCAGCACCGCCACCAGGGTGATCATCGCCAGACCGGCCGCCGACATATGCCACGGCCGCGGGCCCCGGCCGCTGTGATCTGTGAACATCGCCGCATCACCCCGAAATCCGGAAGCCGGGGTCGATACCCCATATCGCCAAGGTCAGGAACAGGTTCGCGAACACCATCACGACGATCACCATCTTGATCGCCTGCCCGGCCGCCACACCCACGCCCTCCGGCCCGCCGGTGGCGAAGAATCCGTAGTAACACTGGATGAAGGTGGCCAACAGGACGAACACCACGACCTTGAGCAGGGAGAAGAAGAGATCCGGTCCGATGAGGAACTGGAAGAAGTAGTGGTCGTAGGTGCCCGCCGAAGTACCGCCCAGCAGCAGCACCGACAGTTTCGTGGCGAGATAGGCGACCGCCAGCCCGACGCTGTACAGCGGGATGATGGTGACGGTGGACGCGATCATCCGGGTGCTCACCAGATACGGCAGCGGCCGGATCGCGAGGGATTCCAGCGCGTCGATCTCCTCGGCGATCCGCATGGATCCCAGTTGCGCGGTGAATCGGCAGCCAGCCTGGATCGCGAACGCGAGGGTGGCAAGAATCGGCGCTAACTCTCGCGTGGTCGCGAACCCGGATATGGCACCGGTGAGCGGGCCCATGGTCAGCAGGTTCAGCGCGCTGAAGGCCTCCATCCCCACGGTGATCCCGCCGAAACCGCACAGGATGATCACCACGCCGACCGTGCCACCGCCCACGATGAGCGAACCGTTGCCCCATCCGACGTCGGCGGTCAGCCGCAGCACTTCCTTGCGATAGTGCTCGAGCACGAACGGGATCGCGATGAGCGCCTGGACGAAGATGATCCCCTGGTGACCGAGACGGCGGTTGGCGTCCATCGGCACGGCCGCCGCCGCGGCCACCATCCGGACCGGTTTGAGCGCCGGAGGCGTGTATCGCGTGCCCACCTCAGATCACCTTCGTCGGGAAGACGGTGTTGTACACCTGCGTGATGATGATGTTGGTGGCGAACAGCATCAGCGCCGAGGAGACCACCGCGGAGTTCACCGCGTCGGCCACGCCGCCCGGGCCGCCCTTGGCGTGTAGTCCGATATCGCAGGCGATGATCGCGGTGAGTACACCGAATATCGCCGATTTCACCAGCGCGACGGCCATATCGTTGGCGACCGCGAACGAGGCGAAAGAGCCGATGAACGAGCCCGGCGTCCCCGACTGCGCGTAGACATTGAACATATAGGCCGTCGCGAACCCGACGAACACGATGAACCCGCACAGCAGCATGCTCACCACCACGGCTGCCACCAGCCGTGGTGCCACGAGTCTGCGGACAGGGTCGACCCCCATCACCATCATGGCGTCGATCTCCTCGCGGACGGTCCGGGAGCCGAGATCGGCGCAGATGGCCGAACCCACGGCTCCCGCGATCATCAGCGAGGTCACCAGCGGGGCGCCCTGCCGGATGATGCCCAGCCCGGCCACCGCGCCGATGAAGGTGGTGGCGCCCACCTGGTTCACCAGCGCGCCGATCTGGATCGAGACCACCACCGCGATGGGCATGGCCACGAAGATGGTGGGCGCGGCGGACACATTGGCCATGAACCCGCACTGCTTGGCGAACTCCGCGAACGGGAAACGCCGCGCGACCACGGATTTCACGGTCTCCACCATCGCTTCCCGGCCCAGGGTCACCTGCCTGCCGAGGGTTTCCAGGGAGCGTTGCGGATGCCGCTGCCAGAGTCCCTTCAGGTCGTCGACCGCCTGCTCGAGATCGGTGCGTTCCGCCGGTTCGTCCGGCCCGGCCGTCACCATGGCAGTTCCGGTCCGGTCGTGGCGAGATCACCGGTCAGGTACTGCTGCAACAGCACGAATCCGGCGCCCACCACCGCGAGTCCGGCAGCGAGGACGCACAGCAGAGCGAGCCGGAGACCGAAGCGCAGGATCGGGTCGACCGACATCTGCCCACCGAGGATCTTGACGATGATCACCAGGATGTCGATGAGCCATACCAGCGCCATCATCAGGTCATCGTCACGTTCGCGAAGGTGAGCACGGGCCAGCACACGATGGACCCGAGGAACGAGATGATCACGTCCGGACCGTGCATCTCCCGCAGATGCGAAGTGTGGGTGAGTGTCCAGACGATCCCGACGAGCCCGTAGGGAATGCCGAGGATGATCAGGGTTCCGAGGAACTCGGACACCTTCATCTCGTAGCTGAACAGGCGATCCAGCCGCTTGAGCATAGTGCGATCCTTCCTTGGCCGGCCGTTGACGTGCCCTCCCCTCGGGGGAACGTCTGAGACGGTCGGGTCGGAGCCGTATGTTACGCACGATTCCTGCGACGCCGGAAGGTTTCGCGAAGATTTGTGGTCCGGGATCATGGCTCGATACCTGTTCTAGGGGCATTTCCCAACCAGATCGAAGGGTAATAAGTTAGCGACTGTTCATTGATAACAACTGACTGTCAGAAGAATTTGGAGTAACTTAGGCCACACCGGATTCCTCGGGAAGGACACTCATGGCAGCCGCCGCACACTCCTGGCAAACCGATCCCGCGCACGATTCCGACACTGCGCGCGATCCGCGGCCCGCCGACCGGCCGCGGCTGACCACCGAACAGACGCGCATCCGGATCAGCACCACCCACCGCCCGTTCACCGAACGCCCACTGAAGCTCACCGACGCCCTCGACTTCTGGCAGTTCGCCGGCGCCGCCGCGAACGTCATCATGCAGATGGCCCGGCCCGGAGTCGGATACGGTGTCGCCGAGAGCAAGGTGGAATCGGGTTCACTGCTGAAGCGGCCGTGGAAACGCGCCCGCACCACCACCCAGTACCTGGCCGTCGCCATCCTCGGCGACGAAGAGGAGAAGAAGGCATTCCGGGAAGCGGTGAACGGCGCCCATCGTCAAGTGCGGTCCGAACCCGGCGCCCCGGTGAGATACAACGCCTTCGACCGCGACCTCCAACTCTGGGTGGCGGCCTGTCTCTACATCGGTTTCGAGGACACCTACCAGCTGCTCTCCGGCCGGATGAGTCCCGAACAGAACGAAGCGTTCTACCGGTCCTCGTCCTCGCTCGGCACCACCTTGCAGGTCACCGAGGATATGTGGCCGGCCACCCGTGCCGAATTCGACGAGTACTGGAACACCGCCTG
Source organism: Nocardia jinanensis (assembly GCF_014645735.1). GTDB lineage: Bacteria > Actinomycetota > Actinomycetes > Mycobacteriales > Mycobacteriaceae > Nocardia > Nocardia jinanensis. Next base: position 42,980 of record NZ_BMMH01000019.1, read on the forward strand.
CGAACAGGCCGTTCTCGACGATTTCGTCCGCGCCTACCTCGACGACCTGCTGAACCTGCGGATGATCGGCTGGTACCTGCGTATCCCGTTCCGCAACCTGCTGAAGTTCCTCACCATCGGATTCCTGAGCCCCTGGTTCCGCGAACAGCTGCGGGTCGAATGGACCGCTGCCGATCAGCGGCGTTTCGAGAATCTGTTCCTCTTCGTCGGTTTCGTGAACCGTTTCATCCCCCGCTTCTTCCGGCACGGCGGAAGCCACGCCCTGATGGCCGACGTCCGCCGGCGCGTCGAGAAGCAGAAGAACCTCATCTGACCCGCCCTGCCGGCTGTGTGGTGTGCGGTCGCTTCACCGCGGGTCCATCCGAAGACGAGGTGATCGGAAACCCGGCTTGTTCGGCGGACTGAGCTCCCGACAATGGAATCGGAACATTCCGGGCAGCCCGCACACCGCCTTGGCATAGGCTCGACGCGTGGTGCGAGGGTTCCGCCACAGGGAGCGGAAGCGTTCCCCGCAAGAATTCCGGTCGTCGGACGATGGAGTCACCGGAGCGTCCGCTACCGGAATTGCTCCGCTACGCGACTCCCTCGCCCCGCCGGCCCATCGGCCTGATCGACGATGCCATCCAGGATTTCCTGGAGCCGATCGTGATCGAGAGGACAATGAACAGCGCGGGATCACCGGGTCCGACCAACCCGGCTGCGGTTGCGCAAGAGGTGGCGGCGCGCGCGGCGCGCGCCGTGCTGACAGGCACCTCGGAGGTTGTCCGGAGAGAGCAGGCAATACTCGGTGGGACAAGGCAATCCGCTGACCAGCTCCTCGACGGGAACCACAGGGGCAAGGAAATCGTCGACGGCACACAGCATCGATCCGGGCCGGAAAGTACGGCCGGGCGGCGAGGACTGCCCGAGGCCACCGATACCGCCGGACGTCGGGAATCGTCCGGCGGAGACACACCTGCCCTCTTCGGGAATGGAACGGGAGAGCCTCCGCTGCCGCCCAGGGGCGCCGGATCCGGAGCCGATGACGACGAGCCTTCCATGCTCCTGGACCTGGGCGGCCCCGGTTCGCCCGCGCTCCGCGCGAACGCCGACAGCGCCGCCCGGGTGCGGGACGCGCTGACCGCGAGGCTGCACGGCTGGTCCTCACCCGGTTACGTCGACGATATCGCGAGCGCGGTCGGCGAGGTGGTCGAGCACGGCCGCGGTACGGTCCGGATCACCGCGGCGACCTTCGGCCGGCCGGGCGGATCCCGGCTACTCGGTATCCAGGTCACCCACACCGGCGCCAGCCAGGTACGCACGATCTGGGAACTGGACCAGACGCCGCGGACAGTGGAGCGGGGACCGGATCCCGCCCCACGACCGGAACGCGAGACAGGGGTCGACGGGGATGACCGGCAGAATCCGATGTGGGGCCGGGACGGTGAGGTGGTGAATCAGGACTATCAAAGGGGAGTCAGTGAGATCCGCAGGGCGCTGGACAGACATTTGAGCGACAACTTTCCGTGGCTGACGCCGGAGCAGATCTACGACGCGAGATTGATCATCTCGGAGCTGTACACGAATTCGGTCACTTATTCGCCCGACCATCGAGCGAATATCGATATCACCGCGCCGGCGGACGGTCAGGTGCGGATCTCGGTGAGCAATGCCCTGGCCCCCGGTGCGGCCAGGAATATGGCGGAATGGGTTCCCGACCAGCAGTCCGTCAACCGCCAAGGGGGCCGGGGCACCCAACTCGCGCACGAACTGAGCGCCGCCTGCGGCCGCGAGCTTCGTTTCGGCACAGACGGTTCGAGTGCCACCCACTGGTTCGAACTCCACCACTCCGACGGAGCCGACGCCGGCGGCAGCGACCCTGTCATCGATATGAGTGCGTTCGCCGATGATCTGGCGGACCTGGGCGTCGATATCGACAACCTTCCCTCGCGTAGAGATTCCGGCGGGGCCGGTAGCCCCGCGACGCCCGACGGCGATGTGTCGGCGGAGGATCCAGAAACCGGGAATCGCTGATTCGCCGCGGCCGGCTGGACTCGGATTGCACACCATCGGCCCCGCGGGCCGGGGGGATCGGATATTTCGCCGGCTGAATTCTCCGAGGTCCTCGAACAGGGCCGAACCGTACCGTGCGGAATTCGCCACTGGGCCGACCCGCGAGAAGCAGGCGAGTCGCTCGGGTCGATTCACACGACGGCGTTGGACAATCGCAGAGGCCGGGACGTCGGCATCCGAGGAAGAAGGAGCCGACGTCTCCCGGCGTTCGATGCACGATTCGCGATTCCGGACCAGGACGACTTCGCGCGAGCGGGCGCGGCGCAGGAGGTGACCGCGGCGTGGTTGAGCGAGGGAGGCCCGTGGGGCGGCGCGAATTCCTGCGCGCCACCGCTGGCGTCGGCGCGGCGCTGGCCCTGCCGGCACTGGCTGGGTGCGGCAACGACGGTGACGCACTCACGTTCTTCTTCCAGGCCAACCCCGCCGAAGCCGACGGCCGCCGGCGCGTCATCGACGAATTCGCCCGCAGCCATCCGGATATCCGGGTGCGTACCGTATTGTCCGGCCCCGACCCGATGCAGCAGATGTCCACTTTCTGCGCGGGCGGTAAATGCCCCGACGTGTTGATGGCGTGGGAACAGACCTATGCCGGTCTCGCCGAGCGGGGCGTCCTGCTGGATCTGAATATCATGCTCGACCGCGATCCGGCCTTCGCCGCCGAGCTGGAGGCAGAAGGTATCGCGTCGCTGTACGACACCTTCGCTTTCGAGGGCGGGCAATACGCGCTCCCGGAACAGTGGTCGGGAAACTTCCTGTTCTACAACAGGACGTTGTTCGACGAGGCCGGACTACGTCCCCCCGCGCGCTGGGAGGACGCGTGGAGCTTCGCCGAATTCCGCGATACCAGCAGCGCTCTCACCGAACGTGACCGGTCTGGGGAGATTGCGCAGTGGGGGTTCGTGGACACCTGGGTGCCGTACTATTCGGCCGGCCTCTTCGCCATCAACAACGGCGCCGAATGGGCGAGCCCGCGCACCGCCCCCGAACGTTCGGCCTTCTCCGGCGATGCTTTCGCCGAGGGCGTCCAGTTCTACGCGGACCTGGCCAACAGATATCACGTGGCCCCCACCCCGGCGGATCAGCAGTCGATATCGGCTATGGACCTGTTCACCCAGGGCCGGGCCGCGCTGGCGCTGGGCGGGCACTGGAGATACCGCACCTTCTCCGATGCCGACGACCTGGATTTCGACGTCACCGCCCTGCCGTCCGGGTCGGCGATCCGCGGGGCACAGTCGAATATCGGCACGACGGGCCTGGCCATATCCGCCGGCAGCCGCCACAAAGAGCAGGCGTGGGAGTTCCTGAAATTCGCGGCCGGGCCGGCTGGTCAGGCGCTCATCGCGGAGACCGGCCTGTTCGTGCCGGTTCTCGAATCCGCGGTGAGATCTGCCGGGTTCGCCGAAGCGCACAGCGATATCGGAAACCTGGACATCCTCATCGAGGGCCCGGCGCATTCCGCGCCCCTGCCGGTCACGGCCGAGTGGGCACGGATCGATGCGCTGATGGACCGGTACATCGGCCCCGTGCTCCGCGGCGCCACCCCCGCGACATCGCTGGCGAACCGGCTCGCTCCCGAAGCCGACGAGGTGCTGCGCAACCGATGACCACCACCGACGAGATCGCGATCGGGGGCCCTGCGGCACCGAAATCCGCCGCCGCGCCGCGGCGCTCGGACCTCGCCCGGCGGCAGGCACGGGCGGCGCGGCTGTTCATCGCGCCGAACCTCCTGGCGGTGGCGGTGTTCCTGGTTTTCCCACTGGGATTCTCGCTCTATCTGAGCTTCCAACAGTGGGATCTGTTCAGTCCGATACGGTTCACCGGCCTGGAGAACTTCCGCCGGCTGCTCACCGCGGATCCGCTGTTCACCATCGCGTTGCGCAACACGATCGTCTTCACGCTCGGCACCCTGATCCCCACGGTCGCGATCAGCCTCGTCGTCGCCGCGGCCCTGAACCGGGGAGTCCGGGGAACCGGCCTCTTCCGGACGGTCATGTTCCTTCCACTCGCGATATCGAGCGTGGTGATGGCGGTGATCTGGCGTTTCGTCTTCGATACGAACAACGGTCCGCTCAATACGATGCTCGGCTGGATCGGAATCGATCCCGTGCCCTGGCTGGTCGACCCGCGGTGGGCAATGGTTTCGGTATGCCTGGTCAGCGTCTGGAAAAGCATCCCGTTCGCCACGATCGTCCTGCTCGCCGCGATGCAGGGTGTCCCGGAGGACCTGTACGAGGCCGCGAAAATCGACGGAGCGGGGCCGATCCGGCGATTCGTATCGATCACCGTGCCCTTGATCCGGGGTGCGCTGTCCTTCGTCTTCGTCGTCTCGATCATCGACTCGGTACAGGCGTTCGACCAGATATATGTCCTCACCGGCGGCCACGGCGGACCGGAGACGGGAACCTATGTCCTCGGCATCATGATCTTCCAGCACGCCTTCGCGTTCGGTGACGCCGGATATGCGTCCGCGATCGCCTGGCTGATCTTCGTAGTGCTGTTGGCGCTGACCGTCGCGCAACTGTGGTTCGCCCGCAAGAATTCGACGGATCGATGACGGCGACACCGGCGCGGCGCTGGAGAACCCGCGCCCTGGTCCGGGCCGCGGTGCTCTATCTCGCGCTCATCGCGATGGCGTGGTGCGCGCTGCTTCCCATTCTGTGGGCGCTGGCGGGTTCGGTGAAGAAACAATCCGAAGTCACCACACCGGCCCTGCTCCCGGAAGATCCGCAGTGGTCCAACTACAGCACTGTTTTCCAGGAGATGCCGTTCGGCCGGATGTTCCTCAACACGATCCTCTACGCCGGATGTATCACGGCAGGTCAGGTCTTCTTCTGCTCGCTGGCCGGATATGCGTTCGCCCGGCTGCGCTTCCCCGGACGCGATGTCCTGTTCGTGGCCTACCTGGCCACGCTCATGGTCCCACTCACGGTGACCGTTGTTCCGCAGTTCATCCTCATCCGCATGCTGGGCTGGACGGATACGCCCTGGGCATTGATCGTGCCGGGTCTGTTCGGCAGCGCATTCGGGACCTATCTGATGCGGCAGTTCTTCCGCGCCCTGCCCGTCGAACTCGAAGAGGCCGCCATTATCGACGGCTGCTCGCCGTGGCAGGTCTACCGGCGGGTGCTGCTGCCCAACGCCAAGCCGGCGGTCATGGTTCTGGCCGTCCTCACCTGGGTGAACGTATGGAACGATTTCCTGTGGCCGTTGGTGATGATCCAACGCCAGGATATTTCCACCGTCACCCTCGGACTGGTGTGGATGCAGGGACAGTACGTCTCGAACTGGCCGGTGCTGATGGCCGCGTCCATGCTGATCCTGCTGCCGCTGGTGATCGTGTACGCCCTCGCGCAGAAGGCATTCATCCGGGGTGTCACCCTGTCCGGAATCGGTGGACGGTGACGAATCGGCCGTGTGAACGTGTCCGCACCGGCACGCGGTACCCGGCTGTGGACGAAGCCGCGCTCTCGGCCGGCGGCCGCCACCTGGTCTGAGACACAGCAGTATCCGATCCGAACCGGCCCGTACCCGAGGAGTGACGGACTATCTTCGTCCCGGGCTGGAATCCATGTAGAAAGTATCTACATAGATCTCTTCGACATAGATCATCTGTGCGAGAGGGTCGGTCGACCTGGCGAGAATCCCGAGGTCGCGGAGAGTTCGCTGAGTCTTCCGCACCGGCGCCGTACCTTCCCCGAGTCCGGCGCCGGGTGCGGATTCCCGGGTGGCCGGATCACGTTGCCGCAGCGGGCCACCCGAGGGACCAGAGTACAAGCTCGCGGCCCGATTCCCGGGAGATCCGCCCGGGGTGTCGAAAATGGGGATGCAATATTGCGCGGTGCCGCTTGATATTTCGACCCGTCGACCCCGGTGAGCTGTATCCCCGACCGATACAGCTCACCTACCACACCGGTTGTCCCGGCGCAGGCGAATGAAGCACGCCGATAGCAGACGGCTATACCTCGGTGCCGGCAATTCGCGAACGGGCGGATGGCGGTATCCGGACCGCCCGTTACGGGTGGCCGGAGGTCCGCCCGGCGAATCGCACCGGTGGAAAGTACCGCACCGGCCAAAGGCGCGCCAGTGGGGAAACAGGAGGCATCACGCGGCGCCGGGCACCCGTCCGCAAGCGGTTCGCCACCGATTAGCGCGACATCGAATGCCCAATGTATCGAATACTGTTCCGGCACACCCGCGCCGGACCCACCGGCCGTTTCCGGCGCGAATTCAGCGCAGCTCGGTGGCGGCCCGTTCCGCCAGCAGCACGACCGTCGCCTGCGGACCCCGGCTCAGCGGAACCGGAACCACCGAGAGGTCCACGACCGACAGCCCCTCCACGCCGTGCACCCGGAACCGCGCGTCGACCACCGCGCGCGGATCGTCCGCGCGACCCATCCGGCAGGTGCCCGCGAGATGCTGCGAGGTACCGAGCCGATCCAGCAGCCACCGGTCCGAGATCGGACCGGTTCCTCCGACCGGTTCGGCATTCATGGCCTCGAGGATCTGCCCGGTCAGTTCCACCGCATCGCGCAGCCGGTCCCGGTCGCTACCGGTTTCGAGGTATCCGTGTTCGATCCGGGGAGCGGACAGCGGATCAGCGGTGGTCAGCCGGATACCGCCGGCGCTGGTGGGTCGCATCAGCGTCACGCCCATCCGGTATGCACCCGGCGTGAACGCGACCGTATAGGGCCGGATCTCGATATCGTCGAATTCCAGGACGTATTCGAGCGGAACGGAACGGCCTTCGGGGGCCGGATGCCGGTAGTCGATCCCGATCTCCGGATGATCGGTGAACCAGCGGCCGACGGGCGCTTCGGCGATCACCGGGATATCCAGTGCCGCCGACTGCGCGACCGGCCCGATACCGGAACGAAGCAGCAGCGCCGCCGATTCGATCGCGCCCGCGCACAACACCACCCGCTCGGCCCGGATCGTCTCCGGCTCGCCGGCGGTCAGGCAGTCGACACCCGTCACCCGGCTACCCCGGAAACACAGCCGGGTCACCACGGTCTCCCCCCGCACGGTCAGGTTGGGGCGCGACAGCGCGGGCAGCAGATAGGAATGCGCGGGCCCTATCCGGTGACGCCGCCCGGACGCGTCGGGTGGCCCGACCGTGCACGGGACCGGACCGACGCCCGATTCGGGACCGCCGGGCAGTGCGTTCCAGTCGGCCACCTCACCGAACCCGAGATCCCGGCAGGCCGCGCCGAACTCCTGCACCAACGGGGTGGGCCGCGCGGTCCGGCGCACCGGAACCGGCCCCGCCCGGCCGTGCCCGGGATGATCCCCGTAGTCGTGATCGTTTTCCAGCGCGCGGAAATAGGGCAGCGCCGACTCGAAATCCCACGACCGGCTGCCGGTCTCCCGGCTCCAGGCCGTGAAATCCCGGGCCGCGGCCCGGATGAAATAGGAGCCGTTCACCGATCCGGAACCGCCGATTCCGCGCCCGCGCACGATGGTGCCCGGCCGGTCCGGGGTGAGCGCCACGGAGTACCGCCACAGCCAGGACGCCCGGTCACCGAGCGGCAGGTCCGCGCTATCGGCCAATTCCGGTGGGAAATCATCGGTGCCGGCCCAGTGACTGCCCGCCTCGACGACCCGCACAGTATGCCCCGGATCCTCGCTGAGCCGGGCGGCCAGTACGCATCCGGCGGTACCGGCACCGATGATCAGCGTGTCCACCACGGATTATCGCTCGGACTACTGGGGCGGGGCGGTCGGCTTCAGGGCCGCGAGGCTCCCGGCCCGGAACGCGCCCAGCCACAGACCGGTGCCGTAGCCGATATCGTCGACCCGCCGGAACGCGATATAACGCAGTGGATCCAGCCCGCCCGGTTCTCGATGGGTGTACCAGTCGACCGCCCCTTCGGCCACCGCGAGCGACACCGCTATCCGCCGGATCCGGCGGGAGAACAGCATGGCGGCCACGGTTATCGGCCAGTAGTGGCGGCACATGGCCGAGGCGATACGCCACAGTCCGGCGAAGAATCCGCGCGCCACATAGATCGCCGCGACACCGGTCGGGTTGTCGACACCGGCGAACGCGCGGCGCAACCGGCGCAGCGGCAGCAGCAGGGTGAGCCCCGCGCCCAGCGCACCCCACCGGGTGCGGGTCGCGAGCAGCAGCACCGCCGCCGCGGTCCATTTCGGGACCTGCAGCGGCGACACCATGCCCGCGTGCCGTTCGCTGAGCGGGGCGGCGCCGGTGCCGTAGAACTGTTTGCGCCGGAACCAGTCCCGGAACGAGACCCGATGATCGTGGGCCACATGGGCGGCCGGTTCGTACCGTGCCCGCCAACCCGAGCGTTCGAGGCGCCAGCACAGGTCCACATCCTCGGCGACCTGCATGGTTTCGTCGAACCCGCCTTCGGCTTCCAGCACCGAACGGCGCACCAGCAGGGCCGCGCTGGGCACATACGAGACGACCCCGCGCGATTGCACCGCCGATTCGCGCCGGCCCAGGTCCAGCGAGGAGCGGGTGTGCTCGTAACGGGCCAGCGTATTGGACTCCGGGTCCAGCGCCACGATCCGCGGCGCGACCAGCGCGACCTGGGGGTCGCTGAAATGGCCGAGCATCACTTCGAGCCAGCCGCTGCGCGGTACCACGTCGGAATCGAGGAAGGCGACGAACTGGGTTGTCGCGGCGCGCAGCCCGGTGTTGCGGGCGGCGGCCGGGCCGCGGCTCCGTTCGTGGCGCAGAACTTTCACTCGGCAGCGGCCGGTGTGCTCGTCGGCGATCCGCACTTCGTTATCGGAACCGTCGTCCACGACGATCACGGTATGACCGCGCAGCGCGGCCAGCAGCCGATCCAGGCCGACCGGATTGTTGCGCAACGGGACGATGATCGTCACATCCTCCGGCGACGGCAACAGCCGCGGCCGCGGATTGGCCACCCCCGAATCCAGTAGCCGTCTGGCAACCACCGCCGATTGCGGGCTGTTCACCTCGAGATAGCCGTCGCCGATCATTTCGGCGGCCTCGGGAGCCAAGCGCAGCAACCGGGCAGGTGAACCTCCGATAAGGATTCGACCCCCCGAGTATGCGCGTACCCGTGGGTCGATCCGCACCCCGAATCCGTCGGGCAGGCGATCATTGCGCATTCCACGGATGGTAACTGCCGATTCGATACGAGACATCAGCAGTCCGGGAAAAAGTGTTTCGATCCGAAGAAATTGCCGGAACTACCGTGAGTACCAGCATGAAATGGATCACCGGAGCCGTTGCGCGGATATGGAAAACCGCTCGGAGCAACAGCCTGGCTATCGCCGCTCCGAGCGGTCTTCCGGATGATCCTCACACGAGCGGACTCTCGTCACACGCGCGCGCCGGACGCTGTGTCGGCGGCAGCAGCGTCAGCGGAACCGGTCCGCCGGAACGCGACCGGCGGGGGGTGCTCTTACGGGAATGATCGACCGCCGGACGCGGGATCACCCGCCCGGTGGCGGCCAGTGCCGCTTCCCCGTAACCCTGAACGCATTCCGGGTCGGGGCCGTCGGCGGGCAGTCCGGTGAAGAACTTCGCCGCCATACACCCGCCGCGGCACGAGTCGTAGTGGGCACACGAGGCGCAGGCCCCGCCACCGCTGGGCTCCCGCAACTCCTCGAACAGCGCCGATTCCCGCCATACCGTGGCGAAACCACCGTCGGTGACCACGTTTCCGGCATGGAATTTCTCGTGGATCGCGAACGGGCAGGCGTAGACATCACCCAGTGGATCGACCAGGCACACCACCCGGCCCGCCCCGCACAGGTTCAGTCCCGGCAGGGCCTGACCGTAGGCGGAGAGGTGGAAGAACGAATCTCCGGTGAGGACACCGTCTCCGTTGCGGACCAGCCAGTCGTAGAGCGTGCGCTGCTGTTCCGGGAGTGGATGCAATTCGTCCCATACGTCGGCGCCGCGACCCGACGGCCGGAGCCGGGTGAGCCGCAGGGTGGCGCCGTACCGATCGGCGATCTCCTTGAACTGGTCGAGCTGATCGATATTGTGCCGAGTCGCCACTACGGACAATTTCGCGTCCCGGAATCCGGCGTTCGCGAGATTCTCCAGCGCCCGGATTGCCGTGGCATAGCTACCCGCGCCGCGCACCGCGTCGTTCACCTCGGCGTCGGCGCCGTCCAGCGAGATCTGGACATCGACGTAATCGCTGGCGGCGAGCCGCTGCGCGACCTCGGGAGTTATTCGCACCCCGTTGGTGGAGAATTTCACCCCGACCTGATGCGAGGTCGCGTAATCGACCAGTTCCCAGAAATCCGGGCGCACGGTGGGTTCGCCACCACCGATGTTCACGTAGAACACCTGCATCCGCTGGAATTCGTCGATCAGTGCTTTGCACTGTTCGGTGCTGAGTTCTCCCGGATCGCGCCTGCCGGACGAGGACAGGCAGTGCACACAGGAGAGATTGCACGCGTAGGTGAGTTCCCAGGTGAGGCAAATCGGGGCCGCCAGGCCCGATTCGAAACGGTCCACGAGTCGTACGGCCGGGTCGGCCGGACCCACCCCGGTGAAGGGTGCGGGCTCGCCGAGCACGGCCGTCTCCGGCGCGTGCTGGATCATCTGCGAATCGGCCAGATCCGCCAGTGCCCGGAAATACGGATCGGCGGCCGAGTCCTCGATTCCGGCGGCCCGGATGGCCGCGCGGGCCGAGGTGTGCCCGGGCAGGGAGCGCACGATCTCGACTATTCGCGGATTCTTCAGGAACGACAGTTTGCGGGTCCCGAAGTGGTAGAGCAGCGCACCGAAGGGTTCCGGGCGCAGCGCCACTCGGGGATGCAACTGCCAGCGCGTTTCCAGATCGAGCATGGTTGGCTCCCGCCGGTCAGTAGACGCCGCACATACCGTCGATGGACACCTCTTCGATCAGCGATTCCTCGATCACGGGTGCTTCCTCGGCCCCGTGGGTGTCGACGGTTCCGATCGGGCCGCGGTGATCGGTTTCGGTCTGTCCGAAGGAACGGTTGTCGGCCATGGCTGCCTCCACAGATTGGTGCCCGCGCCGACCCGATGCCGTGACGGACCGCCGCGGCGGCACCGCTGTGGATACCGCCGGTGAGCCCTGGCACAGTGCCGGCGCCGCGGCCGCACGCTGCGACCACAGTCACACCATAACGTCATCCACTGACAAAATGGAACAGTTTTACGGTAATGTCCGCGCTCGCGCCGTAACGCGACCTCTAGACTGCGGGGGCAAAGCAGCTGAACAAGAACGTGACGGGCGGATGCCGCTCGACGTGTAGAGGTGGCAATGGGAGTCGTGCGGATGCAGGCGAGCGGGGGCGGGGGCGGTAACGGCAGCACCCTCTCGGAGACCGAGATCGTCGAGGCGGCACTTCGTGTCGTCCGAGCCGATGGAGTGGAGAAGTTGTCCATGCGGCGACTCTCACGCGAGCTCGGCGTCTCCCCGATGGCGCCGTACTACTACGTCGCGGACAAACGTGAGCTATTGGACCTGGTGGCCACCGCCGCGCTGACCGGGGTGCGCAAACCGCCGCCCGAATCGGGGCCCTGGCAGGACCGCCTGGTCGATCTGCTGGCCCAGATCGACGAACGGCTGCGCAGACACCCCGGCTTGGGCGATGTACTCATCGAGCAGATGCTCGGTAAACAGCTCGACCTGATCGCCGGGATCATGGAGATCCTCTACGAGGCCGGGTTCGACGATCGCAATGTGCTGGCCGGTTACGCGACGATCCACACCTATCTGTTCGGCCGCCGCCGGGTGAACCCGCGCAACCTCGACACCCCGCCCGATGTGGTGATGCCGGAACGAGTGGCCCGCGCAATGGAATACCTGCCCGATCTCCGCGGCAAGTATTCCTACGATTTCGGGGTGGGCGTCCTGGTCGCCGGCCTGGAAGGTCAGCTCGTCCGCCAACAAGCGGCCGGCATAGGCTAAAATTGGAACACGTTCTAGTTTTGCCGTAGGCTCGGATGCCACCGGCTACCAGTGTCGAGAGGACGAGATGACCACCGTCGAAGTGCCCCATGGCTCGCGATCCGTCGTATTGCGGGTCGCCCAGGTCATCGCGGAAACCACCGACGCGAGCTCGCTGGTCTTCGAGGTCCCCGAGCAGGCGCGGGAGAAGTTCGCGTACCAACCCGGCCAGTTCCTCACCCTGCGCATCCCCAGCGACCGCACCGGATCGGTGGCGCGCTGCTATTCGCTGGCGAGTTCCCCCTTCACCGACGATCTCCCCAAGGTCACGGTGAAACGCACCAGGGACGGTTACGGCTCCAACTGGCTCTGCGACAACATCAAACCGGGCGACCAGCTCGAGGTGCTACCGCCGTCGGGCCTCTTCACTCCGAAGAATCTCGACGAGGACCTCCTGCTGTGCGCGGCCGGCAGCGGTATCACCCCGGTGATGTCCATCCTCAAATCCGCGCTGGAGCGGGGCAGCGCCAGGATCGTGCTGTTCTACGCCAACCGCGACGCCGAATCGGTGATCTTCGCGACCGAACTGCGCGAACTGGCCGAGAAGAACCCGCAGCGGCTGGTGGTGGTGCACTGGCTGGAGGCCCTGCAGGGCCTGCCGACCGTGGCCGCGCTGGCCGAACTGCTGCGGCCCTACACCGAGTACGCGGCCTTCCTGTGCGGCCCGAAGCCCTTCATGGACGGAGTGCACGACACGCTCGCTCAACTGGGTGTCCCGCGCAACCGCACACACGCCGAGGTCTTCAATTCGCTGGCCGGCGACCCGTTCGCCGATACGGCCCCGGTCGAGATCTCCGACGAGGAAGCCGCCGACGCGGCCACCGTGGAGGTCGAACTCGACGGCGAGACGCACAACCTGAGCTGGCCGCGTAAACAGACGCTGGTCGACATCATGCTGGACAAGGGACTCGATGTGCCCTACTCCTGCCAGGAGGGTGAATGCGGGTCCTGCGCCTGCACCGTACTCGAGGGCAAGGTCGAGATGGCGAACGCCGAGATCCTGGACCCCGAGGACATCGAGAACGGTTACATCCTGGGCTGCCAGGCCCGGCCGGTCACCGACCATCTACGTATCCAGTTCTGATCCGGTCCGCTGCCGCCCGGGCAAGAGCATCGATTACCGCGTAATCGCACCCGATCCCGGCCGTATGCGGGCTCGGGCGCGATTCCCCTGCGCCCGTCGGCCGGGACAGCCGATGCCCACGGATGCGCATCGCCGCGGCCGGAGCCCCGCGGTCACGGATCAGACGCGCACCGGATCCGGGAGGCGGGCGCCCTGACGCTGCAATTCCGCCCGGACCGCCGCGGTGGTCACCGTGCCGGTGCGGGCCTGCTGCGCGGCCGCCACCCCGGCGGCCTGGCCGGTGGCGAACGCGGTCCCCATGACACGCAGCGACGCGCCTGCCTGCCGGTCGCCGTCGAGGGTGCGCCCGGCCGCGTAGAGATTGTCGGTACCGGCACTGCGCAGACAGTCGAGCGGGATCGGGTAGTAGCCGGGGTCGCCGATGAACTTCCAGGTGGAAGGGATACCCGGGCCCGGGTGGTACTCCATCGGCCAGGCACCGATCGCGACCGCGCTCTCCGTGCTGTCCGGGTGGAGGATATCCGCCTCGCGCAGGCGATATCGGGTGACGATATGGCGGGATTCGCGGGTACCGAGTTCGGGGCCGGTGGTGACGATGTAGGCGTGTTCGGCGCCGGGGATCGTCCGCACCACCGGGAGATAAGCCTGGGCCTGCCGGCGCGCGCTGATCTCGGCACGGGTGGTGTCGGCCGCGGAACGGGCATCGTAACCCTCGTCCACCAGATACATGATGACGTCCCCGGAGACAGGCATCCGGGCCACCAATCCGGATTCGGCGAGCAGACCCTCCACCCCCGCGGCTTTGGCCTCGCGTACGGCCTCCCCGACCGTACGCACTGTGACCTCGGCCTCGGGCGCGATACCACCGAAGCGCACACCGAGGCTGCCGTTCTGCACCCACCCGTCGGTGCCGTAACGGATTTCGGCCCCCGCGCGGTGCGCCAGATCGGCATCGCCGGTCGCGTCTACGAAGGCCTCGGCGGTGAACCGATGCACCCCCTCGTGGTCGGCGATCTCGACGGAGGTGATGCTGTCGCCTTCGGTGCGCGCGTCGACCAGCAGACTGTGCAGGCGGATATCCACCCCCGCCGCGCGGCAGAGTTCGTCGAGGACGACTTTCACGTTCTCCGGGTCGAAGACCACGGTGACCGCGTTGAATCTGCGCGGCTCACTGACCGCGCCACGGATCTCCAGTTCGGACACCACCTCGTCGGCGATACCGAAGACGACCTGCTCCTGCTCCTCGCGGGTGTACAGACCGCAGTAGGTGACGACATTGCGCAGCGTCGCCGCACCGCCCAGGCACGGGCCGCGCTCGATCAGCAGGGCGCGGGCGCCGGCGCGGGCAGCGCCCACCGCCGCCGCGATACCGGCCGATCCGCCGCCCGCGACGATGACGTCGTAGTACGTACTGCTCGGGGTCATTCGGGGATCAGCCCTTTCCATCGGTGGCGAGGATCAGCGGAGTGCCGTCGTGCTGCGCGGGGGCGGCGCCGGGCACGGATTCACGGTTGTCGGCGTCCCGGATGAAGAACATCGGGACGATCGCCAGGCAGGGACCGGCGGCGAGAACGAGGAAGACCAGCTGGAACGAACCACTGGCACTGAAGACCAGCCCGACGACGGCCGGCACTACGGTGCTGCCCAGCTGCCAGAAGGCGTTCACACCTCCGGTAGCCGTCCCGGCGAGTTCCGCACCCGACAGCGTGGGGATCATCGCCATCATCACCGGACTGTAGATGTAGGCCGTGATACCGAGGAACGGAGCGATCCAGAGGAATTGGGTCGCGGTGTTCGCGAAGCTGAAGATGATCAGGCAGGTTGTGAAGGCCACCAGGATCGCGATCGTCAGCCGCCGGCGGCTCAGTCCGAGCGCGTCCCCGAGCAGGCCGATCAGCGGTTTGGAGAAGACCGCGACGGCGCCGAAGATGACCACGACCGTCCCGGCCCGGACCGGATCGATGCCGACTCCCTTGACCATCAACAGGTTCGACCAGGTGATGAATCCGTAGGTGCCCCACAGCGCACCGAACCCGGCCAGTGCGAGCAGCAGCAGGCCGCGGTTGCCCAGCAGTGGTCGCAGATTCGGGGTGCCGCCGGATCCGGCGCGGGCCACGAGCGGGCCTGGGCGCAACAGGATCAGGCAGAGCACGCCGACGACGATCGAGATGAGCCCGAACAGGTGGTAGGAGGTGCGCCAGCTGTGCGATTCGATCAGCCTGGGAACCACCGCGTTCGCGACGACCAGGCCGAGGGAGGTCGCGGTCATGAAGACGCCCATCGCGAAACCACGTCGCTGCGGGGCGAACCAGCTGGTGATGAGTTTGACGCCGCCGCCGACCTCGGCGCCCGCGCACAATCCGATACACGCCTGGAAGAGCAAACCCATCGCATGGCTGTCGGCTTCGCCGAACGCGAGCATGAAGCCACCGGAGAGCAGGATGCTCGCGCCGACGGTCAGCCGGGCGCCGATCCAGTCGGCGATGAAACCGCCGATCGCATTGGAGACGACGTACCCGATGTAGTACGTGGTGGCGAAGACCCCGAGTCCGGCGACCGCCACCCCGAGGTCGTCACCGACCGAGCCCGCCGCCGGGCCCCAGGTGGCCCTGTCGACCGAGGTCATCGTGAAGGCGGCCCAGCAGAGGGTCAGTACCACCCAGCGATATCGGGTATCGGGCGTTGCGGAGGAGATCACGGTCACCGGAGGTCCTTTCGAGCGAAACCGGGGCATCGGCGCCCGCGGTGTGCGGCGGCTGTGGTGCCCACCACAATGCAACCGTGGGAACGGCTCGTGATCCAATGCCACTTGAATGGCCCGGGTATGTCCTGAAGTTATGGCATACCGATCGGTATGTGAAATGAGGAGCGACGGTGGAGCTACGGCAGCTACGTTATTTCGTCGAAGTCTCCGACCGCGGCTCACTGTCCTCGGCGGCGAAGGCCCTGCTGATCTCCCAACCGGCCCTGACGCGTCAGATCCAGCAGCTGGAACGCGAATGCGGTGTGCCGCTTTTCGAGCGGGTACCGGCAGGTATCGTGCCCACTCCTGCCGGGACCGCCCTCTACCAGCACGTCCTCACCCTTCTCCGCTACGCCGACACGGCGAAGGACGCCGCCCGCGATGCCGGACCGGTACGTGAGATCGTGCAGATCGGGCTCGCGCCGGGCCTCCCACCCACCTGGCTCGAGCAACTGATCGACACCGTCCGCCGCGCAGTACCGCAGGCATACCTTTCGCTCACCGACGCGATCAGCACCGTCCAGCTCCAGCACCTACGAGCCGGTCGCCTGGACATAGCCTTTGTGCATGAGCCGCCCACAAGAGACCTCGTCCGCCATCGTGTGCTGGAAGAGCCGTTCGGCCTCGTGGTCGATCCGCGGCTGGAGGCCGGTCTCACCGGCACCACCTGCCCGCTCCGCGCTCTCGACGGGATGGACGTGCTCGCCCACGCCCGCGACCAGGTCCCGATCGGGCACGACCGGCTCGTCTCCGCGGCCCACGAAGCCGGTATCGCGCCGCGGTGGCATTTCGCCAACTACACCGAGAACGCGCGGGCCTGCCTGCGTGCCACCGGAGCGAGTGCGGCGATCCTGAGCCGTACCACCGCGGGACGGCTGCTACCCGGCTGGGAGTGGCGGCGGCTGGTCGATCCGCCGATCACCATGCAGACCTGGATCGTGCGCCAACCCGTGGTCCGCAGCACCGTCACCGCGGTCGCCGACACCATCGCCGATGCCTTCGGCATCGACTGATCCGGCATCGCCGGACTACCGGAACCCGGCCCGGCGGACCTGCCCGTCGCCGCGACGCTCTCCCCATTCGGCCTTCTCCGCTTCTTCGGACGCGGCCGGGCGGACGCGGGTCCCGGGGCGCGGCCGGGAGCGCTCCGGGGGCCGCGCTCGCCGGTCCCCGGCTCATCGTGCAGGGTCGGGAGAATTCCGCTGTTCGGCCCGTGGTTCTCCTGGATCACCCAGCGCCCAGGAGGCGGCCGGGCTCGTACGCGGCCGCGCCGGGCGGCAGTTCCCCCGGTCGGCCGCTGAGATAGACCCGCACGGTCCCGTCGCCGATCGCCGGCCCGCCCAGCGCTTCCACCCGCCGGACCGTCTGCGCGGCGACGGCCTGCGCGCTGTCGAACAGCCGGACGCCGTCGGGCAGCGCGGCGACGATGGTGTCCACGATGAGCGGATAGTGGGTGCAGCCGAGCACCACACCCTCGACGTCGGCGGGAGTACGGGCCGCGGCGTCCGCCACCGCCGCGCGCACCCCGGCCATATCTCCGCGATCCACCGCTTCGGCGAGCCCGTGGCAGGCCACCCCGGTCACCTTCGCCTCCCCACCGAAGCGCGCGATCAGATCCGCCTGGTACGGGCTCGCCGTGGTCGCCGCTGTCGCCCATACGGCCACCGAACGGCAGGCCGCGGCGGCCGGTTTGATAGCCGGAACCGTACCCACCACCGGCACCCCGGCGCCCAGATCGGCGCGGACGTGTTCGAGTGCGGTCACACTGGCGGTGTTACAGGGCAGCACGACCACCTCGGCGCCCAGGTCGCGCGCGGTGCGGGCGGCCGAGACCACCCGATCGACCACCCAGTCCTGTGGTCTGGGACCCCACGGCGCCCCTTCGGGATCCAGCTGCAACAGCAGATCCACATCGGGACGCAGCTTGCGCAGCCACGCCGCGGTGGGCAGCAGCCCGAAACCCGAATCGATGAGCGCGACGATCACCCCAACAGGTTATTGAGTCGCGCCGAGCAATTCCTCCACCGGGGCGGCCGCGGCGATCTTCGCGCGCATCTTCATCACCTGACCGGTCATTCCGGCACCGACCACCCCGGCCAACCGGCCCTCACGAAAGTAGTAGGCGAGGAACTTCCGACCGTCGTCGGCCAGGATCCGGATATCGTCGGTGGCCCGCGGGGTGCCCAGTGCCTGGAGTTTGAGGTCGTACTGGTCGCTCCAGAAGTACGGAACCTGCGGGATGCTCGGCGCTTCCACCCCGAGGAGAGCGCAGGTCAGGAGCTTGGCCTGTTCACCGGCGTTGGTCCAGTGCTCGATCCGGCGATGTTCACCGGTGGGGGTACGCCAGGCTGCCACATCACCGACCGCCCAGACACCGGGCGTACTTGTCCGACCGGCCTCGTCGGCGAAGACTCCACCGCCGGCCGCCGGTTCGGCCAGTTCGATACCGGATCCGGTCAGCCAGTCGGTCACCGGACGCGAGCCGATCCCGGAAACCACCAGATCCGCGGTCACCTCCGACCCGTCGGCCAGCCGGGCGCCCCGCACCCGGCCCGCCGGATCGGCCAGCAGTTCCTCGACCCCGACCCCGCAGCGTAGATCGACACCTTCGGCCCGGTGCAGCCTGGCCACGAGTTCACCCAGTTCCGCGCCGAGCACCCCGGCCAACGGGGCGGGCTGCGGTTCCACCAGCACTACCGGCACCTGCTCCGCCCGCAGGCTGGCGGCCAGTTCGCAGCCGATGAATCCGGCGCCGATCACCAGGGCAGCGGCGGTATCGCGCAGCCCTTCCCGGATCGCGACGGCGTCGTCGTGGCTGCGCAGTACATGGACCCCGCCGACCTCGTCCGCGCCGGGCAGCAGCCGGGGCCGCAGTCCGGTGGCGATGACGAGATGCTCGTAGACCACCACCGAACCGTCGGCGAGCCGCACTTGTCTGGCCGCGGTATCCACACCGACCGCGGCCGTACCCAGGCGCAAGTCGATCTTCTTCTCGTCGTAGAACTCGTCCGGGCGCAGGGGAGTCGCGGTGGTTTCGCCGCGGACGAACTGCTTGGACAGGGGCGGGCGATCATAGGGTGCGTGCGGTTCGTCCCCGAGCAGCACCAGTTCGCCCTCGTACCCGGCACGGCGCAACTCCTCGGCGGTGCGCAGCCCGGCCAGGCCGGCACCGGCGATCACGATCGGCGCGGACATACCGACTCCCTCCCCGCGGCACCCGGCGGCCGCGCCTGGAACAGGTAACAGAAATCTGTGAAGCCCACCCTAACGTGCGCAGCTGGGCGAAGCCCATCCCCGGTCCGCGCACGGCCGCAGCGAAGGCGGAGGTACGCCCAAGGGGCACAGCTGGGCGAAGCCCATCCCCAGTCCGCGCACGGCCGCAGCGAAGGCGGAGGTACGCCCAAGCGGCACAGCTGGGCGAAGCCCACCCCCCGACCCGCGCACGGCCGCAGCGAAGGCGGAGGTACGCCCAAGCGGCACAGCTGGGCGAAGCCCATCCCCAGTCCGCGCACGGCCGCAGCGAAGGCGGAGGTACGCCTGATTCGCTCTGCCTTACGCCGGAAGCGCGCCGACTCCGCATCGTTTCGCCGCGCAATCGTGTCCGTCGCGATACCGACCGGTCACTGTAGGGCGGCTATACCGAGTTCAGGCCCTGCCAATGGACCTGTTTCCAGTCTCAGGAGGCCACTATGTTCACAGAAAGCCGGACCCAGGATTTCCTGGCCGTGGTACTCGGCGTATTCACCGCGCTCTCTCCGATCTGGGTGGCGACCAACGACCGGGCAGTGTGGACGATGATCGTGCTCGGCGCGCTCATCGCACTGACCGGACTCGCCCAGATGTACCGGCCCGCGATGGCGGCGGCCGACTACGCGATGGCGTTGTTCGGCGCACTGCTGTTCATCGCACCATGGGCCATGGACTACACCAGCTACAGCGGGGCGTCGTGGACGTCGTGGGTCGTCGGGATCGTCACCGTCGTACTCGCCGTGGCGGCACTGCCGGCGGTGGCCGGGCGGATGCACGGGGCCGCACCACACCACTGACGGAGTCTGTCGCAACACAACACCCGCCGACCGGGACCGGCGGTAGGGCTCATTTGCGCCATCGACATCACCGGGAAAATTTCGAGGGGACCCGACAGGGCGCTCCGGACCGGGCGGCCGAATGAACCGATCACCGCCGATACCCGCGCATCCCGCTGTCCGGGCACGTCAGAGGTCCGTATCCGGGTGCACCGGATACGGATCCGCGTGCGCGCCCGCACCCGACGGGATGTAATCTCGATCACCGGGGGCGGCCGATGCTGCGGTCATGGGCTTCGCACACTAGAACGAAAACCACCCCGGCGGGTAAGAATGGGCTCATGGATGCCGAAAATGCCAGCCTCGGAGACGGACGTCGCGGCCGCCAGGAGGAGTACGGTCGCGCGCAGCACAACTCCGAGTCGAGGGGCTTCGCCGGCTTCGGATCGAACGAATTCGATTCGGCGAATGGTTCGAACGGCGCCACGAACCGATCCGATTCCATCCCGGATCACGGTTATACGTGGACCCCTGCACCACCGTCCACTCCCCCGCAGAACCAGCACAGCACAGGCGGGTCGGCGACGTTGGATCCGTTCGCCGCCTGGAACACTCCGGGCGTGATCGGTGACGCGTCCGCCGTCGGGATCATGACATCCGGTGGACAGGAACCGGATCCCCGTTTCAGCACCTCACCCTCGGACCCGTCCCCGTACCCCGCACCTCCCGACGACCCCAACGGGCCCGATACGGCCGCGCTTTCCACCCGGCACAGTGCCGGACCGGATACGATCCCGGGACAGGCCGGCGGGCATTCCGCTTCGCTCGCCTCCTCCGCGCGTATCCCCGTGCCCGGTCCACCGTATGCGCCCGAACAACCGCTGCCTTCCACCGAATCCACGATCCCCTCCTCGGGGGGCCGGCCGAGCGGGCCCGATCCGCTCGCCGCCGCGACGACCCAGCTGCCCACCTCGGGCGCGGCGGAGATCGCGGCTTTCTCCTATCCGGCCGATCCGGAGACACCGCAGGGTCCTGCCGACTCCTACGTATCGTCTCCGGACACCGGATCGCTGCCGAGCTGGCTCAGCTCGATCGGCGAGGAACCGGCCCCGCACCCCTTGGAGAGCGGTGGGCGCCGCCGCAAGCTCGATCTGAACGAATCCGCCGAATCCGCCGAGGCTTTCAATCCATTCGAGGATCATCAGTACGCCCCCGGGCAGGAGGAGAGCTCCGCGGTCGGCGTCTCCGACCCCTATGAGCTGCCCGCGATTCCGAGCGAGCAGCGGGAATCCGGCACCACGGAAGGCGATCTCGCCGCCCCGCCGGAGCTCCCGTCGCGCGGCCTGCCCAGTCGCGCCTCCCGGAACCGTAACGCTCCCGTGCCGGGGGCCGACGAGGAATCCGCCGCCGCGCCCATTACCGCGCGGCGGCTGCCGCGCTCCGCGGCCCGGCACGCCCCTGCGCCGAGCGAAGAAGCGCAGAACGGGTCCGGAAACGCGCACGAGGCCCTCACCGGCACCGTAAGCGGCCCGGACTTCACCGAAGCCCCGGAGAGCCCGGACGGTGAGCTTCCGGCACCGCGCCGGTTGCCGCGCTCCGCGGCGCGGTACAACATCGACGACGACCAGCCCGGTCCGCGCGGTGACCAACCGGCCGCGCTGCGGATAGCGGCACCGGACACCGCGACCGCCGACGAGGCCGGTGCGCACGCGGTGGCTCCCCCGCGGCTGGCCCCGCCCGCGGACAGTACCCCGATCCTGGACCGGCTGCTGGACCCCGAACCCGCGCACGGTATCGATACCGGCGACGAATCCGGTGCGGCCCCGGTAGCCGAGATCCTGACCCGGATCCTGGAATCCGAACAGGAGCCCGCCCCCTACCGGCACTCGGGCTCGGAGGGGCCGGATACACCGGAACCCGCGGCCGAGATCGAGGCTCTGGAACTCGCGGCGCTGACCCTCGTTCCAGACGATCCGAGCGACAGTCTCTCCGATACGCGTGAAGACGACCCCGACGCCCGCCCACCCCTGGAAACGCGGCGTTCGCGGCGGGCCCGCGAGGCTGCCGAAGCCTCCAGGTCCCCACTGCTGGATCAGGCGGAGCCCGAGGAGCTCTCCGGCCCTGTTCCGGAACCGGCGCCGGCGCTGCCGGTGCCCGGTGCCCGGCTTCCGGCGCCGGTGGAGGACACCACATCCCGGCACAGCCGCAGCGAGGAAGGCGCCGATATAGACATTCACCTCATCATGCGTTTGCTCACCGCGAGCGATGATCTCGAAGTCCTGGCCGGGCAGGCGGAGACGGGCGAGGTATCGGCCGCCGAGGTGGCCCGCTCCGCGCGGGAGGCCCGGGCCGCGGTCCTCTCCGCGGTCACCGCCTGGTACGGGGGCCCGGCTCAGATGGTCAAGTTCGCCAACGCCCTGCTGCAGGCCGCCCGCGAATCCTGACCCGGGTGCCCTGCCGGCCCCGTGTCACGGATCGGCCGGCAGGTCCGCATCCTCGGATATATCCGTTACGCCGGCCCAGCGCCGCCCGAGACGTCGGCAGGCACGCACCAACTCAGCGGGTTCCACTTCGTCGAGGTCGGCATCGAAGGTGGCCAGGATCCCCGCGACGCCCGCCCACGACCATGCTCCGAGGGTGATACGGCAGTGCTCGGGATCGAGATGCTCGACGACCGATCCACCGGGCGCCCAACGGGCGACCGTCTCGGCCGGCAGGGTGAAACGCGCACTTCCCGTGCACTGCCAGGAGGCCGGAGTATCGCCGCGGTCGTGGGTTGTCATGACGAAGAGGGCGACGTCGCCTCCGGGAAGATCTCTGGGATCGAACGAAATCCCCGTCGGCGGGTGGAGGTAGAGGCGGTCGAGTCGGTACGCCCGCCAGGCACTGCGCGCGGGTTCGTAGCCGACCATGTACCACCGGCCGGCCCAGATCACCATATGGTGGGGTTCCAGACGGCGGGCCGGTTCGAAGTCCGCCTCGCCGGGCACCGGACGGCTGCCGTCGGTTCTGCGTGTCTCGACACGGAGCATGTGGCGATGGCGCACTGCGGTGCCCGCGACCTTCAACGTCTCCGGGTCGATGGGCGACGCCGAGAACTCCCAGTAGTTCGGCAGCGCGGTCAGCCGCAGTGACTCCACCGCCGCTCGCAGCCTGGCCGGCATGACCTGTTCGAGAGTTTCCAGGGCGCGCGCGGCATCTTCCCCGAGGCCGAAAACACTACTCGGCGCGGTCTGTAGAGCCACCGCCACCGCAAGCGCCTGATCTGCGTCGAACAGCAGCGGCGGCAGCGTGTGACCAGGTCCCATCTGATAACCGCCGGCCGGACCGTGCACGGTGACGACCGGATAGTCGAGCAGTCGCAGGGTCTCTATATCTCGCCGGACGGTGCGTTCACTGACCGCGAGCCGAGCGGCGAGCTCAGCGAGCGGCCAGCGTCGTCGCGTCGCGAGCAGCGACAACAATCGCAGTGTCCGTCGGGAGGTATCGGCCACCTGCCCACAATAGTGGACGTTCGATGTCCACCACTGGTGGCAGTCTCGCGCCCGGAATCGTTCGACACCAGTCCGAGGAGCCGGAACACAATGCGCATCATCATCGCCGGGGGCGGAATCGGTGGCCTGGCACTCGCCGCCGGTCTACGCCGCCACGAGTTCGACGTATCGGTTTTCGATCGCGATCTCCACGTCGCGGAGACAGGCGGCTACCACATCACACTCGACGACCGGGCGCAGGCCGCGCTGCGGGAACTCGTCGCGCCCGGGATATTCGAACGCCTGCTGGGGTCGGCATCGGCGCTACGGCTGCGCCCGCCGGACGCGTTCTGGGACCGGCGCGGCCGTCTGCTGGGCTACGGGCCGCACCTCGGCGACAGCGCGAGCGTGGATATCGACCGCATCACCCTGCGCACCGTCCTGGCCGACGCGGCGGGCGCCGATCTCCAGCTCGGCCGCGCGGTCACCGATATCTCTCGTACCGCGGAAGGCGACCCGGTGGCCGTATTCGCCGACGGCACCCGGATCCGGTTCGATCTGCTGGTCGGCGCGGACGGTACGCACTCGGTGGTCGCCCGTCACCTGGCCGGCGGCCCCACCAGCGAACCCACCGGCATCATCGGCTTCTCCGGCAGGACCGCGGCCGGAGAACTCGGCGCACCCGAGCGCCGACGCCTCGGACCGCGCTCGGGAATGGCGATCGGCCCGCGGGCGACGGCGCTGTACATCGGCTTCCTCGACCCGGTGGGCAATGCCGTACTCGACGCTCCGGACCGACGTGAGGCGATCACGACCGGTCCGACCTACATCTGGGGTGCCATGTTTCCCGAATCCGCGGCGACCGGTTCGATGCGCGGTATCCGCGGCCCGGCGCTGACGTCGGCACTGCTCACCGCCTTCCGCCGTCGCGGATGGAGCGAACACTCACTCGAGGTGATCGCCCGCGCCGATCCCGGCAGCATTGCCGCGTTCCGCTTCAACGCCGCCTCGACGCGAGCACAGGATCTCGCCCCCTGGCCCGCCGGCCGCGTCACCGCACTCGGCGACGCCGTCCACGCGACCCCGCCCACGGCCGGTATGGGTGCCGGCGCCGCTCTCCGCGATGCCGCCGACCTGGTCACGCAATTGCGGGAGGTAGCCGCCGGCACGACCGCCCTCCCGGTGGCGGTCGCCCGGTTCGAGGCCGATATGCGCATACGTGGCAGCGAGATACTGACCATGGCGATGCGAACCGTCCGTTTGATCAGGGCCACCGATACATCGCTCGGAGCGGCGGCCACCTTCGCGGCGGCTCCGGTGCTGGCGGCCGCGAGCAGCCTCCGTCGCATGCGCTGACATCAGCCGGGCCAGAGCTGCCGGTGGCCGGCCCCACCGCCACACTCACCTCCGGCGGACACAGGTCCGGGACAGCGAAAGGGCCGCTCCCCGTGGGGAACGGCCCTTTCGGTTCGAACTGGTCCTACACGATGATCTTCGTGACGCGACCGGCGCCGACGGTGCGGCCACCTTCGCGGATCGCGAAGCGCAGACCCTCGTCCATGGCGACCGGCTGGATCAGCTTGACCAGCATCTCGGTGTTGTCGCCGGGCATAACCATCTCGGTGCCCTCGGGCAGGGTCACAACGCCCGTCACGTCAGTGGTACGGAAGTAGAACTGCGGACGGTAGTTGTTGAAGAACGGGGTGTGGCGGCCACCCTCGTCCTTCGACAGGATGTAGGCCTGTCCCTCGAACTCGGTGTGCGGGGTGGTGGTGCCCGGCTTGACCACGACCTGGCCGCGCTCCACGTCCTCGCGCTTGATGCCACGGATCAGCAGACCCGCGTTGTCGCCGGCCTGAGCGGAGTCCAGCATCTTGCGGAACATCTCGATACCGGTGATGGTGGTCTTGGTCTTCTCCGGACGGATGCCGACGATCTCGACCTCAGCGTTGAGGTTGATCACGCCACGCTCCACCCGGCCGGTGACAACGGTGCCACGACCGGTGATGGTGAAGACGTCCTCGATCGGCATCAGGAACGGCAGCTCGGTCTCGCGGACCGGGTCCGGGATCGACTCGTCGACCGCGTTCATCAGCTCGATGATGGACTCGCTCCACTTGGCGTCGCCCTCCAGAGCCTTCAGGCCGGAGACGCGCACGACGGGGGCATCCTCGTCGAACTCCTGCGAAGCCAGCAGCTCGCGGACCTCCATCTCGACGAGCTCGAGGATTTCCTCGTCGTCGACCATGTCGGACTTGTTCAGCGCGACCAGGATGTAGGGCACGCCGACCTGGCGGGCGAGCAGCACGTGCTCACGGGTCTGCGGCATCGGGCCGTCGGTGGCCGCGACCACCAGGATGGCGCCGTCCATCTGCGCCGCACCGGTGATCATGTTCTTGATGTAGTCGGCGTGACCCGGGGCGTCGACGTGTGCGTAGTGCCGCTTCTCGGTCTGGTACTCGACGTGGGAGATGTTGATCGTGATACCACGAGCCTTCTCCTCCGGCGCCTTGTCGATCTGATCGAAGGCAAAGCTCTCGTTCAGATCCGGGTACTTCTCCGCCAGCACCTTGGTGATCGCTGCGGTCAGCGTGGTCTTGCCGTGGTCGACGTGACCGATGGTGCCGATGTTGACGTGCGGCTTTGTCCGCTCGAACTTCGCCTTCGCCACTGTGTGGTCCTCCTGGACTTGTTGGTGCTTGCAGTTGCAGCAGTGCGGGGGTCATCCCCACATACGTGGGGAACTAACGGTTGTACAAACTCCCGGGAGATCCGGGGCAGGTGAGCTACCTGCCCCGGAGGGGTCATTACTCGCCGGTCGCCTTGGCGATGATCTCCTTCGACACGTTGGCCGGGACCTCCGCGTACGAATCGAACACCATGGAGTAGTTGGCCCGGCCCTGGGTCTTCGACCGCAGATCACCGATGTAGCCGAACATCTCCGAGAGCGGAACCAGCGCCTTGACGACACGGGCACCACTGCGTTCCTCCATGGCCTGGATCTGGCCACGGCGGGAGTTCAGGTCGCCGATCACATCGCCCATGTACTCCTCGGGCGTGGTGACCTCGACCGCCATCAGCGGTTCGAGGATCACCGGACCGGCCTTACGGGCCGCTTCCTTGAGGGCCTGCACGCCGGCGATCTTGAACGCCATCTCCGAGGAGTCGACGTCGTGGTACGCACCGTCGAGCAGGGACACCTTCAGGTTGACCAGCGGGTAACCGGCGAGCACACCGTACTGCATGGCGTCCTGTGCGCCCGCGTCGACCGAAGGGATGTACTCCTTCGGCACGCGGCCACCGGTGACCTTGTTCTCGAACTCGTAGGTGGCGCCGTCTTCACCGAGGAACGGCTCCAGCGCGATGATGACCTTCGCGAACTGGCCCGAACCACCCGTCTGCTTCTTGTGGGTGTACTCGAGCTTCTCGACCTTCTTGGTGATGGTCTCGCGGTAGGCCACCTGCGGCTTACCGACGTTCGCCTCGACCTTGAATTCGCGCCGCATCCGGTCGACCAGGATGTCCAGGTGCAGCTCGCCCATACCGCCGATGACGGTCTGGCCGGTCTCCTGGTCCAGCTTCACCGTGAAGGTGGGATCCTCTTCGGCGAGCTTCTGGATCGCGGTGCCCAGCTTCTCCTGGTCGGACTTGGTCTTGGGCTCGATGGAGACCTCGATGACCGGGTCCGGGAAGGTCATGGACTCCAGCACGATCTGGTTGTTCGGATCGCACAGGGTGTCGCCGGTGGTGGTGTCCTTCAGGCCGATGACCGCGTAGATATGGCCGGTGCTGGCCGAGGGGACCGGGTTCTCCTTGTTGGAGTGCATCTGGAACAGCTTGCCCAGGCGCTCTTTCTTACCCTTGGTCGCGTTGATGACCTGAGCGCCGGAGTCGACCTTGCCCGAGTACACGCGGACGTAGGTCAGCTTGCCGAAGAACGGGTGCACCGCGATCTTGAACGCCAGCGCCGCGAACGGCTCGTCGGCGCTCGGCTTACGGATGAGGATCTCGTCCTCTTTGTTGGGCGCGTGACCCTGGACGGACTCGACGTCCAGCGGCGAGGGCAGGTAGTCGATCACGGCGTCGAGCATGGGCTGCACGCCCTTGTTCTTGAACGCCGAACCACACAGCACCGGGTAGAGCTCGGAGTTGACCGTCATCTTGCGGATGGCGCCCTTGATCTCCTCGATCGAGAGCTCGCCACCGCCGAAGAACTTGTCCAGTAGCGCCTCGTCGGACTCGGCGACTGTCTCCAGCAGTTCCTGGCGGTACTGCTCGGCCTTCTCGACCAGATCGGCGGGGATGTCCTGGACGTCGTACTTCTCGCCCAGCTTGGTCTCGCCGGTCCAGACCTTGGCCTTCATCTCGACCAGGTCGACGACACCCTCGAAGGTGTCCTCCGCACCGATGGGCAGCTGGATGACCAGCGGCTTGGCGCCGAGACGGTCCTTGATGGTCTGCACGGTGAAGTAGAAATCCGCACCGAGCTTGTCCATCTTGTTGACGAAGCAGATCCGTGGCACGTCGTACTTGTCGGCCTGCCGCCACACCTGCTCGGACTGCGGCTCCACACCCTCTTTGCCGTCGAAGACGGCGACAGCGCCATCGAGCACGCGCAGGCTGCGCTCCACCTCGACGGTGAAGTCGACGTGGCCGGGGGTGTCGATGATGTTGATCTGGTTCTGGTTCCAGAAGCAGGTCACCGCCGCGGAGGTGATGGTGATGCCGCGCTCCTGCTCCTGCTCCATCCAGTCGGTGGTCGACGCCCCGTCATGGGTTTCGCCGATCTTGTAGTTCACACCGGTGTAGAAGAGGATGCGTTCGGTCGTAGTGGTCTTGCCCGCGTCGATGTGGGCCATGATGCCGATGTTGCGGACCTTGTTCAGGTCGGTGAGCACGTCCTGTGCCACGGAAATCTTCCCCGCTCGTAGCTAGTTGGGATTTTCGCCGACGACCGTGTGGCCGTCATATCTGTCAAAGCGGAAGCGGTGCTTCCGTAAGCCTCCCGGCCCAGGAGCGATGGGCCGGGCAGACATCACCAGCGGTAGTGCGCGAAGGCCCGGTTCGACTCGGCCATCTTGTGGGTGTCCTCGCGACGCTTGACCGAAGCCCCGAGGCCGTTGCTGGCATCCAGCAGTTCGTTGGCCAGGCGCTCGATCATGGTCTTCTCACGGCGCGCCCGCGAGTAGTTGACCAGCCAGCGCAGCGCGAGGGTGTTGGAGCGGCCGGGACGGACCTCGACCGGAACCTGGTAGGTGGCGCCACCGACGCGGCGCGGCTTGACCTCGAGGGCCGGCTTGACATTGTCCAGCGCGCGCTTGAGGGTGACGACCGGATCGGTGCCGGTCTTGTCGCGCGCCTGCTCCAGCGCGCCGTACACGATGCGCTCGGCAGTGGACTTCTTGCCGTCGAGAAGGATCTTGTTGACCAGTTGCGTCACCAGCGGCGACCCGTAGACCGGGTCGTTGATCAGCGGACGCTTGGGAGCGGGGCCCTTGCGAGGCATATCAGCTCTTCTCCTTCTTGGCGCCGTAACGGCTGCGGGCCTGCTTGCGGTTCTTCACACCCTGGGTGTCGAGCGAGCCGCGAATGATCTTGTAGCGCACACCGGGAAGGTCCTTCACACGACCGCCGCGCACGAGCACCATCGAGTGCTCCTGCAGGTTGTGGCCTTCGCCCGGGATGTAAGCCGTGACCTCGACCGCGCTGGTCAGCTTCACACGCGCGACCTTCCGCAGCGCGGAGTTCGGCTTCTTGGGGGTGGTGGTGTACACGCGGGTGCACACGCCACGACGCTGCGGGCTCCCCTTGAGGGCCGCGGTCTTGGTCTTGGCGACCTTGTCGCGGCGACCCTTGCGGACCAGCTGGTTGATGGTTGGCATATACCGGCTTTCCTTTTATCGGTTATGGCGGTGTCAGAGCTGTTCATCGAGCTTTCACCCGCACGTCCAACCGCGTTTCTCGCGTCCCGAGGTCGGGCGTGTCGCGCGCAGTTCAGAGCCCTGTCTAGAGGCACGCTGGAATCGTCAGCCGCTTTCGCTGGCCTACGTCTACGCTCGAACTTGCCCGCATCCTTCCGGGCACAGCGCTCCACTGTACTCGGGCGTAGTGAATAGGGTCAAAACCGGGGTGATGTTGTGATATGGCGGGCCGGCCGCGGCCCCTCGATTTCCGGCTCTCGACCCCTCCCGGGTCTCTCGTCCCTACTCAACGGACCTGCCCGGCCGCTTGTTCCCAGGCCACCCGCCGGAATTCCGGTCGGTCGTCCACCGGGCGGCACCCACCCGGCCGATGGCCGGGAACCGCTCGGTGCCGGCGCTAGCGGGCGATGTTGAGCGTGAGCTCGAGGAGTTTCTTCGCGGCGGCGCACGGATCGGGTGTCCCCGAGTTCACCCACCAGCCGATCACCCCGGAGTCGGCGGCGCTCGCGGTCATCCCGCACGAATTCGGGTCGTTCGGCCGCCGGACCTCCAGTGCGATCGTGCCCTGCACGGTGGTCTTCGTACTCGTGTAACCCAGCTTGTCGTTCGTCGCCTGCTCGTTGCGCAGCGACCCGTTCTCGTACCAGTTCAAAGTCAGCATTCCGGAGCCGCCACCGATATCCCACATGCACACCGCACCGAAGAACGAATCGCTGATGTAGGCACTGCCCCCGAGTGCGTCGACGATCTGCTGATCCGTGACCACCTCGCATTCGCGCAGCAGCTTGTCGATCTGCGCGGTGTCCACCGATTCGCCGCCGCCGACAGGGAGCGCTGTCCCCTCTACGGTGCTACCACAGCCGGCCCCGAGCACCGTGATCACCAGCAGCACCACCGCGGCGGCCGCGGCGCGTAGCCGCCGGCCGCGAGCGGATCCTGCGCTGAATGCGAACATCATCGCGTTCACCCCAACCGCTCGATCGTCAGTTCGGCGAGTGCCCGGCTGCGGTCACACGGGCTGCCGTCGCTGCTGCTGCTCAGCGAGGTGGACCATTCGAAGAAATCGTCGTCGAGCTGTACCGCGAGATCGCAGATGCGCCCGGTCGGATCGAGTGCCGCGAACCCGGTGCGCCCGCCCACCGTGATCGGTTCCGGCGGCCGACCGTGGGTGGTGACCCAGGCCTTCTCCCGTTCCAGCGGACTGCCCCGGTACGAGGCGAAGGTTATGGAGTTTCCCAGTCCGCCGCCCTGCCAGTTACAGCCGACCGCGTTCTTGTAGGACTGCACGATCGGACCCAGGCCCCCGAGATCACGGACCTCGTTGTCGGTGACATGCCCGCACTCCCCCACGAACGGGCCGAGTGCCGCCACCTTCGGTGCCGGCCCCCGCGGACCTTCGGCCTCCTCGGCACCCTGGTCGGACCCGCACCCCGTCAGGGCAAACGCCGCGGTTAACCCGAGGACTATCGCCGACCTGATCCGCATGCCGTGCACAATACCGACGAAAGATCGCTCCTGACGGCGGCGCAGGTCGCCGGTGGTTCACAGGAACCGGTCCGGCCCACCGTCCACGCGCGCTGTGGGCCGGACGATTTCAGCGAAGTGTCACCACGACCTTGCCGGTGGCGGCGCGGTTCTCCAGCGAAGCGACAGCCTGCGCGGCCTGCTCCAGCGGGAACAGCACCGCCTGCGGCGCGGCGATCTTCCCGGCCGCGAAGAGCGGCTCCACCTCGGCCCACTGTTCGGTGAGATAGCCCGGATGCGAGAGCATCCATTCGCCCCAGCCCGCGCCGACGACCTCGACGTTCTTCAGTAGCAGGCGGTTCACCTTCACGGTGGGGATATCACCGCCGGTGAAGCCCACCACCAGCAGGCGCCCGCCGCGAGCCAGCGACCGGATGCTGTCGGTGAAGCGGTCACCGCCCACCGGGTCGAGCACGATATCCACACCCCGGTTGTCGGTGAGTTCCTTGACCCGGTCCAGCCAGCCGTCGGTGAGTACCACATCGGTGGCCCCGTGCGCGCGGGCGATCTCGGCTTTCGCCTCGGTGCTCACCACCGCGATCACCCGGCCCGCGCCCAGCGCACCCGCCAGTCGCAGGGTGGAGGTGCCGATCCCGCCGGCCGCGCCGTGCACCAGCACGGTTTCTCCCGCGGCGAGACGGCCGCGGTTGCGCAGGCAGAAGTGCACGGTGAGATCGTTGAACAGAATTCCGGCGCCGGCTTCGAAGGAGATGTTGTCCGGCAGCTTGAATACCATTTCGGCGGCGGTCGTGGTGACCTCGGCCATGGCGTTGCCCAGCATGGTCAGGGCGCAGACGCGATCACCGGGTTTCACATGCGACCCCTCGGGGGCTTCGCGCACCACACCGGCGACCTCACCGCCGACCACGAAGGGCATCGGGGGTTTCATCTGGTAGAGCCCCCGGGTCATCAGGACATCGGGAAAGGCGACCCCGGCGGCGTGTACGTCGATCACCACACCTCCCGGCAGCGGCTGCGGTTCCGGGATATCGACGATCTCGATCGCTTCCGGTCCCTCGAGTTTGCTGACCTGAGCTGCGCGCATATGCCGACCTCTCTGTTCGCCGACCGGTGGCTATAGAGACGCACCAGTCGAAATGTACCAATCCACCCGTCTTCATCAACTTAATGGGCACCACCGGCCCGAGTCCATCCCCCGGCCGGGCGAGGCGATCCCCGCGAGCCCGGCGTCCGGCCGCCCGGTCCGGTCGAGCGAACCTCGGGAAACTCGCCGTTTTGTTAGGCTCGGCCGCGATACGAACGGGTGGGAATCCAGGGGGGACACATGAACGAAGAGACGAGCACGCCCGGTACGACGGTACTGGTCGACCCGGGCCTGCTGCGCGGTTTCGCCGGTCGGCTCGATACCGAGGCGGACGCGGTCACCGCACTCGACGTCGCCGGGGTGTTCGCCGCGGCCACGACCGCGCTACCCGGCACCGGCTTCGGCCCGCCCGCCCAGCGCGCCGCCGACCTCACCGCCTCCTGCCTGCACCGTATCGCCGACCGGCTCGCCACTGTCGCGGACACCCTGCGCACCAGCGCGGGCGACTACGAGATGACCGAAGCGGAGGTCACCGAGGCGCTCACCACCGTCGGACTGGAGACCGCGGTATGACCCTCACCATCGGCAACGTCGAACAATGGCAGGCCGACCACCTCACCGCGGCCGCCACCCACGCCAGCACCCTCGTCGGCCGACTGGATCAGCTCACCGGCACCGCCGTCACCGATACCCGGGCGATGAACTGGTCGGGGCCCGCGGGTGCCGCCGCCGGCACCCGCATGGACACCGAACGTACGCGGACCGCAGCGGTGAGCGCGGCCCTGCTGAAACTCGACACCGCCCTGCGCGCCGAAGTCGCCAACCTGATCGAGGCGAAGAACAAAGTCCTGCTGATGCGCGATACCGCACGCGATACCGCGCAACCGCCGCTGCCCGCGTTCGATGTGGCCGACGACGGCACTGTCACCGCCCGGGCCCGGATCGATTACCTGCGCCGGGCGGCCGGCGATACCGCCGACTCCGCGGATCTGCAGCGCGCCGAACTGGGCGAGCGACTCGTGGCGGCGTCCCACCAGTGGTATATCGTCAACGCCCTCAAAACCGCCGAGGACACGGCTAACCGGGCGGTAACCCAGGTCCAGCAGGCGGTGGTCGAACTGGAGCACGCCTACGGCGTACTGGGTGACCCCGGGACCGCCCCCGTCGCCGCACCTACGCTCCCCGCCGCCACGAACCCACCGATGACCGGGGACAGCCCGCAGAGCGAATATCCCACTACCAGCGGCTCACCGACCAGTTCCCTGATGGGCGGCACCTCCACCGACAGCGACTCCGGCAGCCCCGCGCTCTCCTCCGGGGCCGCCGCCCCCACCGCAATGCCCACCGGGGACCGAGCGGAATGGATCAAGGAAGCCATCCGGGTGCTGCGCGAGAACGGCTACGATATCGACGATTCCGAGGCCGCGACCATCGCGCTGATCATCGAACGCGAATCCGGCGGCAACCCGAACGCGATCAACCTCTGGGACAGCAACGCGGCGGCCGGTATCCCGTCGAAGGGTCTCATGCAGACCATCGACCCCACCTTCAACTCCTATTCGCTGCCCGGCCACAGTGATATCTGGAACCCGGTGGACAACATCATCGCCGGTACGAGGTACGCCATCGAACGATACGGTTCGCTCGGCAACGTACCCGGGGTGGTCGGGGTCTCCGACGGCTCCGGCTACGTCGGATACTGACCGCCGCCACACGCCGAACACCACGAACAGGCGGCTCGGCGTGGCGCGGTGACACAAGCCCCGTAAAGTCGTCTCACAGGAACACGCAGAAGTACCGCGGCGCAGCCCGCCGCGCGAGGAGCACAAGTGTCACTCGATCAGCCGCTCGCCCCGCTTCCCCAGGAGGGCATGGGGTTCGTTACGGCGTGGCCGGTGCGAGCCGGCGACGTCGACCCGTACAACCGGCTACGCCTCGACGGTGTCGCCCGCTACCTCCAGGACATCGCCTGGGAACACCTCCACCAATCGGTCCTGGAGCGCAGCGACCCGAGCTGGATCATCCGGCGCACGGTCATCGATGTGGTGCGGCCGGTGCTGTGGCCCGACCACGTCCACCTGCGGCGCTGGTGTTCGAGTATGTCCACCCGCTGGGCGAATATGCGGGTCCGGATCACCAGCGACCGCGGCGGCCTGATCGAAACCGAGGGTTTCTGGATCAATATCAACGAGTCGAACAATATGCCTGCCCGCATCAGCGACGCGGGCCTCACCTATCTGGCCCAGACCACAACCGAGCAACGGCTGCGCTGGCGCCCCTGGCTGACCGACTCCACCCCACCGGAATCCGACACCGACCTCCCGTTCCCGGTGCGGGCCACCGATATCGACCAGTTCAACCATGTGAACAACACCTGCTACTGGCAGGCAGTGGAGCAGTATCTGGTCGACTACCCCAAACTGGTCAGTGGCCCGCACCGGGCGGTCATCGAGTACGTCGCACCGGTGCTGGCCCGTCAGCACATCAGCGTGCGCAGCAGATACGAACCCGGCGACCGGACGGCAGGCCGGCCGACACTGCGACTGTGGTTCGTCGTCGACGGGATCACCACCACGATCGTCCGCGTCACGCCGCTGTAGACCACAGAGCCCCCTCCGAGAACCAGCTCCCCCGGTAAACGGCCGCAGGCCCGGACCCTGGATCGTTCCAGGGCACGGACCCACGTCGACTTCACGGCCTGACGGCCACCTACGCTCAGCCGTCAGCTACCACCCTTGGCGGCCTGCAGCAGATCCGCGAGAGAGGTGAACTTGACCCGGGGCCGGCCCGAATCCTTACCGGCGCCACGTTCCGCCTGGTCGATGGCCTTCCAGCCGACCCGGTCCACCAGATCGGGCTGACGTTCCCGCACCAGGGCACGCAGCGCGTCGCGGTCGGCCGTGGGAGCGACCAGTTTGCCCGCGATGAAGTCGGCGATCAGCCCCTCTACGGTTTCCGCCGAATCGACCCGGTTGGAACCGATGACCCCGCGCGGGCCGCGCTTGATCCAGCCACTCACGTACACCCCGGTCACCGGCTGACCGTCCGCACCGGTGACGCGCCCGTGTTCGTTGGGGACGACCGCGCGCCTGTCGTCGAACGGCAGATCCGGAATCGGCCGTCCGCGATAGCCGATCGACCGTAGGACGAGGGAAGCCGGCAGACTTCCGACCTCGCTGGTGGGGCGGGCATTCAGGATCCCGTCCTCTTCCACCAGTTCGTTGCGGGCGTATTCCAGTCCTTCGACCTTGTCCGTACCGGTGACGGCGATCGGGGCGGCCAGATATTTGAATACGATCCGCTTGTTGCCCTCGGCCACAGGTTCGGCGGCGAATTCCTCGGCGAGCGCGTATTTCAGCTTCAGCGAGGGCTCGGCATCCGGGTGGTCGAGCAGCGCCTGCGAAGCCGGATCGAGTTCCAGCTCGGCCGGGTCGATCACGATATCCACCCCCGACAGGTGCGTCAGCGCCAGGAACTCCGGCGAGGTGTAGGCCGCCTGCAGCGGGCCGCGCCGGCCCAGCACCACGACCTCGCGGATAGCGCTGCCGCGCAGCGCGGCCAGTGCGTGATCGGCGATATCGGTTTTCGCGAGTTCGTCGGGGTCCACGGTCAGCACCCGGGCGACATCGAGCGCGACATTGCCGTTACCGACGATGATCGCCCGCTCACCCGAGAGGTCGAAGACGCGGTCGGCGTAGTCGGGATGGCCGTTGTACCAGGCCACGAACTCGGTCGCGGAGTGGCTGCCGGGCAGTTCCTCGCCCGGGATGCCCATCCGCCGGTCCGAGGAGGCACCCACCGCGTAGAGGACGGCGTGATGATGCGCCAGCAGTTCCTCATGAGTGATGTGTTTGCCGACCTCGACGTTCAGGTAGTACTGCAGGGTGTCGCGCCGGAACGCCGATTCGAACATGCCCGCGACGGTCTTGGTGCCCGGATGGTCGGGCGCCACACCCGCGCGGACCAGACCCCACGGCGTGGGCAGCCGGTCGAACATCTCCACCTGGACATCGCAGCGCCGCAGCAGTTCATCGGCCGCGTAGGCGGCTGCCGGGCCGGCACCGACGATCGCGACCCGCAGCGTGCCCAGTTCCTTGGGCGGGCGCACCGGGGTCGAGATCGGATCCAGGTTCGATTCCAGCGGATGCCGTTCGAACCAGGCTGCGTTGATCTCCCGGAACCGGGCCAGCGACGCGGACAGATCGTCCTCGGAGAAGATGGCCTCCACCGGGCACGCGTCGACACAGGCGCCACAGTCGATACAGGTGTCGGGGTCGATGTAGAGCATTTCGGTCGTCGCGAATTCCGGCTGATCCGGAGTCGGGCGGATGCAGTCGACCGGGCACTCGGAAACGCAGCTCGCGTCGTTACAGCAACGCTGCGTGATTACGTAGGCCATATTTGTACAGATCCTCGAGACTTATATGCGGGCTGGTGCCGTCCGGGTCGCGGGTGGCAGGGCGTGACGACTGAGCGTGGGCCGGGGTCGCCGTCCCACCCTCCATTGTGACGCCGCTTTCAGTTTGCCTCGAGTGTGTGATGGATCTCCGCACCGAGGGGTGCTTACGGTAGTCCCATGGCTCGAACTCTGATCTTGATGCGGCACGGGAAATCGGCATATCCGGCCGGGATCGAGGACCATGAGCGCCCGCTGGCGCCGCGTGGGCAACGCGAAGCCGCCCTGGCCGGTACCTGGTTACGGGAGACCCAGCCGCCGATCGACGCGGTCCGCTGTTCCACCGCGACCCGCACCCGGGACACTCTCACCGCCACCGGCATCGACGCACCGGTCGAGTTCGAATCCGGGATCTACGAGGCGACGGCCGACTATCTGGTCGAACTCGTAGGCCGCACCGATCCGGCCGTCTCGACCCTGCTGGTGATCGGCCATGCCCCGGGTATGCCGTGGACGGCCTGGGACCTGGCGGCCGCGCACGATACCGAGGATGCTCTGCGGCTGAGTCGCAAATTCCCGACCTCCGCCCTGGCGGTGCTGCGTTTCACCGACGCGTGGGACCGGGTGGGGCCGGGTCAGGGCGATCTGGTGAGCTTCCACGTCCCACGCTGACGCTCAGCGCAGCAGTTTGCTGCCGAACACCGCTCCGGCGCCGAGTACGACGAGCAACAGGAATGCCGCCCAGCCGCCGATCAGCCACCAGACCAGACCGAACACCACCACGATCGGTGCCACCGCGATGGCGGTGATCACCGGGCTCTCCTTGACCGTGGCCCACGCCGAACGCGCGCGGACCCGGTCGATTTCCTTGGCCATCTCCCCAGGTTACGTGCCGGAACCCGGATGCGCTGGTACGCGCGGGTTCCTGATGGCGATCCCCCTGGACGAGCGCAGCCCGGCCACCCGGCCGAGCACGCCGCCGGCGCCGGTCCGGGCTGAGTACGCTGGCGCTCGGCGGCACGGCCACCGGCCGTGGCGCCGTGTTCAGAAGTATCCGGACGCGGAAAGGAGCTGCGGAGATGACCGAAGCGACCGAACAGAGCAAGGTGCTGCGCAATCCCGGCGAGAACCGTTACGAGGTGTGGTACGGCGCCGAACTGGCCGGATTCGCGGAGTACACCGAACGGGGTGGGGAAACCGTCTTCACCCATACCGAGATCGGCCCGGAATTCGGCGGAAAGGGGCTGGGTAGCCGGCTTGCCGAATTCGCGATCACCGACACCGTGGACCGCGGGCGCAAGATCCGGCCCGAATGCCCGTTCATCCGCAGCTATCTGGAGAAGCACCCGCAGTACGGCGAGCACGTGGTCGGCGTCGATGAGTGATCTCGATCCGCATCCGGCCGAGACCCTGTGCGAGCCGGGTATCGGTCCGGGTCCGGTAGCGCGGTTGTATCCGGCGCGTGAGGTTCCGCTGGGCGGGGTGCGCGGTACCTACGTGGAACGGACCCTGCCGCAGCGGGATCTGCCGACCGTCGGCGCCTGGTGCTTCCTGGACTATTTCGGCGCACCCACGGTCACTGTCACCGGCGCACCGCCCGATATCGACCCGCATCCGCATATCGGTCTACAGACCGTCACCTGGCCGTTCGAGGGGATGATCCGGCACCGGGATTCGGTGGGCTCGGATGTGCGGATCGAACCCGGCCAGCTCAACCTGATGACCTCCGGTCGCGGTATCGCCCATTCCGAGTACACGGTCCCCGCTGCCCCGGCCGGGCGCGGATTGCAGTTGTGGATCGCGCTGCCCGACGGTCACCGCGATATCGCGCCGCATTTCGAACAGCATCGGAACCTGCCCGTTCACACCGCCCCGGGGCTGCGGGCGATCGTATTGCTGGGCTCGCTGGCCGGGGTCACCTCGCCCGCGATCGTCTACACCCCGCTGGTGGGGGCCGATATCGAGATCGATCCGGCCAC
Source organism: Nocardia jinanensis (assembly GCF_014645735.1). Taxonomy (GTDB): domain Bacteria; phylum Actinomycetota; class Actinomycetes; order Mycobacteriales; family Mycobacteriaceae; genus Nocardia; species Nocardia jinanensis. The sequence goes on from NZ_BMMH01000019.1 coordinate 81,154, forward strand.
CGCGGCCACGCTGCCGTCGAACCCGGAGTTCGAGTACGCGCTTTTGGTGGTCGAGGGCACGGTGACCGCCGCCGGGACCGAGCTCACGCCGGGCCCGCTGCTGTATCTGGGCACCGGGCGCGACAATCTCGAACTGTCCAGCGACTCCGGTGGCCGTTTCGCCCTGATCGGCGGGGAGCCGCTCGCCGAGGAACTGGTGATGTGGTGGAATTTCGTCGCCCGTGATCACGCGGAGATCGTGGCGGCCCGTACGGATTGGGAGTCGCACCATACCGGGCGTTTCGGCGATATCGCCGGTCATACTCCCGATCAGCGCATTCCGGCGCCACCGCTGCCCGGCGGGCAGCTGAAACCGCGCGCCCGGCGACCGCACGGCAGCTGATCCGGATCAGGGCTTGTCTGGAGTGCACTCCAGGTGGATAACGTTGTCCTCGTTCGACGAGAGGATATCGGGCGCCACACATAAATTGTTGTGGCGCAGCAACTTTAGACAAGAGAGGTAGTCCTGTGAGTGTTACCGGACCCAGCCTGGACGTCACCGACCCGGCACGGGAGCTCCCCCGGCATTCGATCGGGGCCGCCGCCCGGCACTGCGGACTGAGCCAGGACACCCTGCGCTGGTACGAGCGCATCGGCCTGCTCGCCCATATCGGCCGCGACAACACCGGTAAACGCCGGTTCAGCGACCGGGACCTGGACTGGCTGACCCTGATCACCCGGTTGCGCACCACAGGTATGACGGTGGCGGACATGATCAGGTACGCCGAATTGGTCCGCGCCGGCGCGAGCACCATCCCCGAACGGCTCGCGATGTTCCGCAAGACCCGCGCCGATGTCCTCGAACGTATCGCCGAACTCGAACAGACCGTGGCGGTGCTGGATCACAAGATCTCGATCTATGAACAGCAGACCCTCAGTGACGCCGTCCGGTCGACCGACAACGCAGCTTCGTGAAGGGATACCCGAGACCATGACCACCTCCGCAGTACTGCCGACCACCACGCTGGGCACCGACGGGATCCGGGTCGGAGTTCAAGGACTGGGCTGCATGGGTATGAGCGAGTTCTACGGCCCCACCGATCGCACGGAATCCCGCGCGACGCTGGATCACGCTCTCGAACTCGGCGTCACCCTGTTCGACACCGCCGATATCTACGGCTCCGGCGACAACGAGGAATTCCTGAGCGATTTCGTCCGCGCCAACCGGGACCGGATCGTCCTGGCCACGAAATTCGCCATCCTGCGGAAGGCCGACGATCCGCAGTATCGCGGTATCGACAATTCACCCGACTACATCCGTGCGGCCGTGGACGCCAGTTTGCGCCGGCTCGGTACCGACACCATCGACCTGTACTACATGCACCGGCGCGATCCCCGGGTGCCGATCGAGGACAGCGTGGGTGTGATGGCCGAACTGGTGCGGGCGGGCAAGGTGCGCGCGCTCGGCCTGTCCGAGGTCACCGGTGACGAGCTGCGTGCCGCGCACGGGGTCCATCCGATCGCGGCGGTGCAGTCGGAGTGGTCGCTGTTCTCCCGGGATGTCGAGCGCACGGCCGTTCCCGCCGCCGCCGAGCTGGGTGTCACCTTCGTGCCCTATTCACCGCTGGGCCGTGGCTTCCTCACCGGCGCCCTACCCAGCACCGGAGATCTGGCCGAGGGCGATTTCCGGCGGAACATGCCGCGTTTCACCGGCGACAACGCCACCCACAATGCCGGGCTCCTCGCGCCGCTGCACGCCATCGCCGAGGCCCGCGAACTCACACCGGCCCAGATCGCACTGGCCTGGGTGCAGTCCCGCGCGCAGGTCCACGGGCTACCGGTGGTTCCCATTCCGGGCACCCGGCGCCGGACCCGGCTGGCGGAGAACGCCGCGGCCGCCACCGTCACGCTGACCGCCGCGGAACTGGACCGGCTGGAGCCGATCGCCGGGCAGGTCGCCGGGCCGCGCTATCCGGATATGTCGTTCACGTCGGCGGGCCGCGAGTAGGACGGCTGCTCGCCCGAATCCAGCCGCTGGGTACCGATGACGCGGAGCAGTTCCATCTTCTCCGCGGCGTCGGTGCCCGGCAGCGGCCAGTAGATGAGCAGTCGCTGGGTGGCGCTCGGGGTGAGCAGGGTTTCGCAGAACACCTCGATCACGCCTACCTCGGGGTGCACGGCGCTCTTGGTGTCGGAGAGCCGGACCGCCACTTCGTGTTCGTTCCACAACCGATCGAACTCCGCACTTGCCGTGCGCAGCGCGCCGACGAACTCGACGACGTCCGGGTCCTTGGGCCGCCGGGCCGCCGTGGCACGCAGATCGGCCACCTGCCGCCGGGACAACCGGTCCGCATCCTGCGCCGGTGCGAGCACCCGGATCGCCGGATCGGTGAACCACCGCCACGCATGGAACCGTTCCCAGCCGGGCCGCTCGGTCTGATCGCCGAAGAGCAGGATGTGCATCCGGTTCTGTACCAGGCATTCACCCAGGTCGGTGATGACCGCGGCCGGGATATCGTCCAGCTTCGCCAGTACGTGCATGAGCCCCGGGCCCACATGTTTGTCCGTCCGGCTCCCGCCGGGCGGGGCGTGATCGCACAGCAGATAGACGTGATCGCGTTCGTCACCGGTACACCGCAGCGCGCGGGTGAGGGCCGCGAGCACCTGTGTGGACGGCCGCGGACCGCGCGCCTGCTCCAGCCGCGTGTAGTAGTCGGTGGAGATCCCGGCCAGTTGCGCCACTTCGTCACGCCGCAGGCCCGGGGTCCGGCGCCGGGCACCCGGCGGCAGCCCCACCGCCTCGGTGGTGAGCTGTTCCCGGCGGCGGCGGAGGAAATCGGCGAGTTCGCTGCGATCCATACCTCCACTGTCGCGCACCACCGCACGGTCAGCCAGGGACCGCCGATCCCCCGATAAAGCGTCTCTGCCGCGGGCGCGAACGTTCCGCCACCGTGGAAGCCATGACGAACACACAGATTGCAGTCGCACAGCTGGGCAGCACCGGCCCGACGGTCGGGCGTATCGGGCTCGGCGCGATGGGGATGTCGGGTTCCTACGGCCCCGCCGATAGCACCGAATCGACCGCCACCGTGCACGCCGCGCTCGATTCCGGCGCCCGGCTCGTGGATACCGGTGATTTCTACGCTATGGGCCACAACGAAATGCTGGTGGGCCGCGCCATCGCCGACCGGCCCCGGGAGGAAACGATCCTCAGTGTGAAGTTCGGCGGGATGATCGGCCCGGACGGCACCTGGCAGGGGTTCGACGGCCGTCCGGCCGCGCTGCGAAACTTCTTGAGCTACAGCCTGCGCCGGCTCGGGGTCGATCACGTCGACATCTATCGTCCGGCACGGCTGGACCCGGCGGTGCCGATCGAGGACACCGTCGGCGCCATCGCCGAACTCGTCGACGCCGGATATGTGCGGTATATCGGCCTTTCCGAAGTGGGCGCCGAGACGCTGCGCCGGGCCGCCGCGGTGCACCCGATCGCCGATCTACAGATCGAGTACTCACTGTTCTCGCGCGGAATCGAAACCGCGATCCTGCCCGTGTGCCGGGAACTCGGTATCGGTATCACCGCGTACGGGGTACTCTCCCGCGGCCTGCTCAGCGATACCGCTCCCGGCCGCTCCACCGAATTCGCGCAGTCGGACTACCGGGCCCATTCGCCCCGTTTCCAGGGCGACAACCTCGCCGCCAACCTGGAGCTGGTCGATGCGCTGGCCGCGCTCGCGCAGCGCAAGGGCGTCTCCACCGCCCAGCTGGCCATCGCCTGGGTGCTGAGCCGCGGCGACGATATCGTTCCGGTGATCGGCTCGCGGACCCGCGCCCGCTGGTCGGAGGCACTCGGCGCACTCGACGTCACCCTCGACGACGCGGATATCGCCGCTGTCGAAGCCGCGGTTCCGGCCGAGGGTGTGGCGGGTAGCCGGTATGCGCAGGCGCAGATGAAAGCGCTCGACAGCGAGCGCTGAAGCCGTACGGGTCCGCCGAGTGGCCCGGCCGGTCCACCACAGCCGCTATCACCTCGTCCTCGCCGGCACCGGCCGTATCGGGAGAAGCGGGGGTCAGGGCACTGTCCGGCGATCAGCCGCAGGTCGGCGGTGACCATGCCTCGGGTCTGCCGCGGTTCGGCAACCGTCCGCCTTTTCGCCGGCCGGGCACCGATTCATTCGGGCCCGGCCGGCGACTGGCCCCGATAGCTACTTCGCCAGCAGTGCGTCCAGTGCGCGGTAGCTGGCATTGAGTCCCTCCGCCATACCCGACTGCAGCATTCCGTCCCGCTCCTCCGGAGTGTGGAACTGGCTCACCGTCACCACCCGGGTACGCCCGTCGCCGAGGTCCTCGAAAGACGCGCCGTCGATGGCGACGTGCGCGGGCATACCGTCCCATTCGAAGGACTGCACGATCCGCTCCCGCGGCACAATTTCCCGGATCCGGCCCTCGAACCCGTGCGACTGCCCGTCGGCGTGCTCCACGAAACGCCAGTGCCCGCCGACCCGGAACTCCCAGCGCTCGACATCGACGCGATTACCCCGGCCCCACCACTGGATGAGCTGTTCGAGGCGGGTGTAGGCGTCCCAGACCCGCTCACGCGGGGCGTTGAAAACCCGCTCGATCCGGATCTCGCGGTCCGCGGCGGCAGTGACGACGGCTTCTTCGGTGGCAGTGCTCATTGTTCGTGCTCCGTTCGTTGCAGGAATTCGCCGAGACGGTCCATGCGCGCTTCCAGCATCTGCCGGTAGCTCTGGAGCCAGGCCATCTCCCGTTCGAACACATCGGGACCGATCCGGCAGTACCGGACCCGGCCCCGCTTCTCCGTGACCACCATGCCCGCGTCCTCGAGCAGCTGGATGTGCTTCTTGATGCCGGTGAGGGTCATCGAGAATTCGTCCGCCAGGTCGCTGACGGTGGCGGGACCACGGCCGAGCCGCTCGAGGATGCCCCGTCGGGTGGGGTCCGCGAGCGCCCCGAAGGAGGCGTCCAAGAACTCATACTGAACCATCTAGTTCAGTATGAGCCGGTACGGACGGGATGTCAACAGGCGACAGTGAAGAGCTCGTAGCCGTGCCCCTCCGGCGATTATTTGCATGTGATACACACGTAATATATATGCGAGACACATGCAATTTTCCGAAGAGGATAGATTGGTCTATATGAGCGGCAGCTCCATTCCCGCAGACGGCGGGCCCGCCCTGTTCCGGCTGGTTCGGTTCTGGTCCCGGCGCTGGATACAGCGCGGCGCGGGCGAGCAGAGCACGGAGCTGCACAACGCTGCGCACGTACAGGTTGTGGAAGCGGTGGCCGGCGCCGCCGGCGCCCCGGACGAGGCGACCATTACCGCGGTCGCCCACCAGCTCGGTCTCGACCATTCCGGCGCCAGCCGGATGGTCCGCGACGCCACCACCGCCGGTTATCTGTCCCGCCGCGAATCCGAACTCGACCGCCGGCGCACCGCCCTGCATCTCACCCCGGCGGGTACCCGCCTGCTGGCCGACGCCCACGATTGGCAACGCCGCGTATTCGACCGGCTTACCGGCGACTGGTCCCCCGCCGACCGCCGCCGGTTCGCCGGCTATCTACAGCGACTGGCCGACGAGCTCCCGAACAACCAGTGAGCGGAGACCGAACGGCGCGCCCGGATCACCACCTGTAGTCGAGGAACTTCCCGTCGAACGTGATGACGACGCGGTCACCGTCGGGATCGGGGCGCCGGGCGAAATCGACCTTGAAGTTGATAGCACTCATGATCCCGTCGCCGAACTCCTCGTGGATGAGTTCCTTCAACGCCGGCCCGTATACCGAGATCGCCTCCACGAAGCGATAGATGGTGGGATCGCTCATGAGCGCCGGATCCGCGCCGCGGGCGGGCTGCAGCGCCAGACTCTCGGCCACCGCGTGGTCCAGTCCGAGCAGGCCGCAGACCGTGCGGGCCTGCTCCGGCGTCATCGGATGCTGTCCGAGCAGCGCGGCAGTGGTCCAGACCAGCGGAGCACCGAGTTCCCCGGCGATATCGGCCCAGGACAGTCCCTGGCGGATACGTGCGGCGACAACGAGATCGGCGGCCGCGCGCTTGCTCATGATCGGTTCCATACGAGACTCCTAGCATCGGGAAACATCGAAAGCCTCCCATCGCCGGGCACTGTGAACCGAATCGGTATCACAATGTTTACCTTCGCGATATCGCGGTCGTGCGTGGCTGTTGCACAGAGTCGTACTCCGGAGGTACACCACCGCGCGCAATCCGGTGAGGGCCCGGTAACACGGGCGCTGTCGGCTCGATACGGACGGGAAATCTCGGCATCGCACACTTCGGCACGGAGCACCACAATTGAAGGGCGTGCCATGTCTTATATCGAACCAGCGGATTTCGTCGGGAAAATGGTCGACGCCGGCGAGGCGAAGGCATTCATGTCCACGCGCGATACGGTGATCCGCGCCTATATGGCGGGCGCGATCCTGGCGCTCGCCGCGGCCTTCGCGGTCACCATCACCGTGCAGACGGGCGAGGCGCTGCTCGGCGCGGTCCTCTTCCCGGTCGGCTTCTGCATGCTCTACCTTCTCGGATTCGACCTGCTCACAGGCGTTTTCACCCTGGTACCGCTGGCCTGGCTGGACCGGCGACCCGGTGTCACCTGGCGGGCCCTGCTACGCAACTGGGGGCTGGTGTTCGCCGGCAACTTCCTCGGCGCGTTCACCGTCGCGGTCATGATGGCGATCATTGTGACCATGGGCTTCTCGATGGACCCCAACGAAGTCGGCCAGAAACTCGGCGAAATCGGTGTTTCGCGCACCGTCGGCTACGCCGACCACGGTGCCGCGGGAATGCTCACCCTTTTCGTCCGCGGTGTGCTGTGCAATTGGATGGTCTCCACCGGTGTGGTCGCGGCGATGATGTCGACCTCGGTATCCGGAAAGGTCATCGCCATGTGGATGCCGATCATGCTGTTCTTCTATATGGGATTCGAGCATTCGATCGTCAATATGTTCCTGTTCCCCTCCGGACTCCTGCTGGGTGGCGATTTCTCGATCGGCGACTACCTGATCTGGAACGAGATCCCCACGGTGATCGGCAATCTGATCGGCGGCCTGACCTTCGTCGGCCTGACCCTCTACGCGACACACGCGCGTACTGCCACGCCGCGGCCGCGACCCGTCGCCGAAACACCCGAGCTCGAAGCGTCCGAGCCGGCAGCCGACAGCGAGCCGGTCGCGACCCGGGCCTGAGCGGAGCCGCTCAGCCACCGGGCGCCAGCGCCGATGCGGGCGACCGGGTCGCCTCCGTGGCCCAGTAGTCGGTGTCGATGGCCGCGTTCTGTGCGGCGAAGAAGCGGCGGCGATTCTCCGCGTTCGACGGGTCGGTGATGTAATCGGTCACGGTCTCGGAGACACGTCCGGCGTGTTCGTCACCGATCCAGCGCAGTATCTGGGCCGCGTCCCCGGCGGAATACATCGCCGTCTCCTCCCCCGACGCGACCTTCTGGATGCGGTTCAATCCCTCCCGGCTCGGCGCGGCCATATACTCCTCGCCCACCCGGCGCGCCGAACCCTGTAACTCGACCCCTTCCCGGCCGAACGCATAGGTGAGGGCCGCCCGTTCCAGTTCCGCGTGGGCTGCCGGGGTGTTCATCGACGCGGCGTAGTTGGAGGCCGCGACGACTTCGGCCAGATTCTTATCGGTCAGTGGCACATCACCCGCGTGCTTGTACAGGTATCCCCGCGCTTCCACGGCGCGCTGGATCATATCCTCGTCGGTGAACCCGGCGCCGCGCAGCGAGGCGGCCACCTGGCCGAGAAACGCGCCGCCGCCGACCAGCACCCCGTCGACCGCGGCGGCCGCGCCGCGCGCCGTATTCACCCCACCGCGGCCGTCGTTACGGGCGACGGCCGTCGCATCGCGGGCGGCGTGCGAGAGATGTAGTCGGTCGAGGTAGGCGTGGGTGGCCAGCCCATCGGGGCCACCGGCCTTCTCACCGTTCCATCGGGCGTTCCACACGCCCCACTGGTCGAGCATCGCGCTCTGCCGCTTCATCGAATGCGGTTCCAGCGGTGATACCCGGTTGAACAGCCAGGCCGAGGCCGGGTTGTTGTTCAAAGTTCCGAGCGCGGCGGCACCGGCGATCAGGCCGAGTCCCGGAACCCCGGCGTTATCGAGACCGCTGGACCCCATACCGAGCGCCGTCGACCCACCACCGCCGCCACCCGCGCCTCCGCCGCCCGGCCCCTGCTGCAGGGCGAGCGCGAACCGGTTGACGATCCACTCGTTGCCCTGATGCAACGCGCCGACGAGGCGCCGGAACTGGAGCAGCCCGACGATTTCCACCACGGCGCCGAGGATCAGCACCACTGTCCCCTGGCCGGGGGCCTGATCGAAGAGATTGTCGAGGAACAGTACGTACAACCCGAGATAGATGATGTAGACCGCCATCACGACGGCGCCGTAGAAACTGTCCACGAGATTGCGCACCAGAAACGTCTGTGTCGGACCGTAGACGAATCCGCCTGCCGCGAAGCCGAATATCGCGGCGAAGCCGTGGAAGATCGAATCGAGCGCGGACCAGATGATCTTGACCGAGAGGTAGGCCCCGAAGGCGAGCAGGATCCCGGCGCAGAGCAACATGACCAGACCCGAACCGACCTGCCCCATACTCGGGTTCAGCGCCGCGTGGTACGCCGCCAGATCCCCGCACGCACGCAATCCGGATACCACCGCGGACTCCGAACCCCGCTGCACTCCTGCCGTCCAACTGGCCGCACAGGCCGCCCGATCGTCGATCACATGCCCGAAATTCCACACCTGCAGTGGTTGCCGGGCGAAATTGTCGGCCAGGTTCTCCTGCATAGTCGCCACCAGCCCGGCGGGGTCGGCGTAGGTGTGCCCGGTCAGCCCGGCCGCGACGGAGATTCCGAGATCGCGCCCCTGCGACATCAACCCGTGCGAGGACAGCACGTCCTCCAGCGGCTCGGCCATGAACACCGGGCCGATCACGGCGACCCCGACCATGGTGACCACCTGCGTGGCCGCTCGCGCGTGGAAACCGCGCAGTACGAACCAGGCGACGATGAACGCGCCGATCGAGGTGGCGACGATGAGCACCATCGGGATGCCGATCTGCGCGTCGAGGCTCCTGGCGATCCCGGACAGCGCTCGACCGAACGGATCGAGCCAATGGAAACTCATCGTGTAGCCGATCACCCAGATCGCGCCCGTCACTATGACGATATAGCCGGCGAATTCCAGACCGAGCACGACGGCGACGGCGGTTTCCAGCGGTTCGAACAGACTGCCGGGTGAGGTGGCGAACCGGTAGTGCGTGAGCTCGACGCCCCGGGAATCCCGGATGTTCATCCAGTTCAGTGCGGGAAAGCCCGCATTCGCGACCGATTCGGAGTCGCCCGACGCCGCCAGCGCGGTGGCCCCGAGCACGGCGGGTAGGACGAACAGGGCGGTCGCGAGAACTGCCAGCCGACGGATCCACCGCCGCCGACGCGAGCTCGGCGCGAGCTCACCGCCGCTGCCACGCCGGGTGCGGCGGACGCGACTACGGTGATCGGATACAGGATTTCGGCTCGGCATGACCCTCCGGCGGTCGTCGGATCGGGAACTGTTCGACGACGTCGGCAGACAGTGCGGGCCAAGGTTATTCGCCGGCGTTCGACCGAACTACACATCCGCGCAACGTGATCGAAATGCTCGGTTCACCTCCGTGCGCCATCGCCGGCGCGCGGCCCGGGATCTACTCGCCGCGATACTGCTCGACTCCGGAGTACCGGTATCCGGCGATCCCCACGTACCGGACCGGTCGTAGGAACCCGTTCGCTTCGGGGCTCTGAACACGAGTTCGGCCCGCTCCGACAGGGAGCGGGCCGAACGTTTGCCGCGGTCTACCGGTTACCGGTAGTCGCTGAATCCGTAATCGTCCAGCGGAACGGCGGCACCGGTGGTGGCACCGAAGCCCTCCGGGCTGTAGTAGGTGTCGTCGTAGGACGGCACCGCGTACGCCGCGGCACGGGCCTCCTCGGTCGGCTGAACCTGGATGTTGCGGTACCGGTTGATACCGGTACCGGCCGGGATCAGCTTACCGATGATCACGTTCTCCTTGAGACCGATGAGCTTATCGGAGCGGCAGTTGATGGCCGCGTCCGTGAGGACTCGGGTGGTCTCCTGGAAGGACGCCGCCGACAACCACGAATCGGTGGCCAGCGACGCCTTGGTGATACCCATCAGCACCGGACGACCCGCCGCGGGTTCGCGCCCCTCGGCGACGACCCGGCGGTTGGACGCCTCGAACTCGGCCCGCTCGGTGAGCGAACCGGGCAGGAACTCGGTGGCGCCCGAGTCGATGATCGTCACCCGGCGCAGCATCTGGCGGACGATGACCTCGATGTGCTTGTCGTGGATCGACACACCCTGGCTCCGGTAGACCTCCTGGACCTCGTGGACCAGGTGGATCTGAACCTGCCGGGGGCCCATCACACGCAGCACCTCGTGCGGATCCGCAGCACCTTCCAGCAGCTGCTGGCCGACCTCGACGTGGTCACCGTCGGACAGCAGACGCTCGCTGCCGTCGTCGTGCTTGAACACACGCAGCCGCTGACGCTTGGACAGCTTGTCGTAGACCACATCGTCCCCGCCGTCGTCGGGAATGATGGTGATCTTGTAGAAGCGGTCGTCGTCCTCCAGCCGGATCCGGCCCGACACCTCGGCGATCGGTGCCTTGCCCTTGGGCACCCGAGCCTCGAAGAGCTCCTGCACACGGGGCAGACCACCGGTGATGTCATCACCCGCGACACCACCCTGGTGGAAGGTACGCATGGTGAGCTGGGTACCGGGTTCACCGATGGACTGCGCGGCGACGATACCGACGGCCTCGCCGATATCGACCAGCTTTCCGGTCGCCATGGAGCGGCCGTAGCAGGTCGCACAGACACCGGTGCCGGTGGTGCAGGTCAGCACGGAGCGGACCCGCACCTCGGTGATACCGGCGTCCAGAAGCGCCTCGATCGCGGGATCGCCCAGGTCCGCGCCCTTGCCGACCACGACGTTGCCACTCTCGTCGAGCGCGTCGGAGGCCAGCGTGCGGGCATAGGCCGAGGTCTCCACGTGCGCGTCGCGGATCAGCGTGCCGTCGGCAAGCCTCTCCGCGATGTGCACGGTGATACCGCGTTCGGTGGCGCAATCGTGCTCGCGCACGATGACGTCCTGGGAGACGTCGACCAGACGACGGGTCAGGTAACCCGAGTCGGCGGTACGCAGCGCGGTATCGGCCAGACCCTTACGAGCACCGTGGGTGTTGATGAAGTACTCCAGCACCGTCAGGCCCTCACGGAAGGAGGACTTGATCGGCCGCGGGATGAACTCACCCTTCGGGTTCGTCACCAGGCCCTTCATACCGGCGAGGGTACGGGTCTGGGTGAAGTTACCCGTGGCGCCCGAATCGACGATCGTGATGATCGGGTTATCGGCCGGGTAGTGCGCACGCAGCGCCCTACCGACCTCTTCGGTCGCCTCCTGCCAGATCTTGACCAGGGCGTTGTTTCGCTCCTGGTGATCGAGCGCACCACGCTGGTACTTCTTCTCGATCTGATCGGACTGCGCCTCGTAGCGCTCCATGATCTCGGCCTTCTCCGGCGGAACGAGCACGTCCGACATGGAGACGGTGACACCCGAACGCGTGGCCCAGTAGAAGCCGGCGTCCTTGAGCTTGTCGACGGTCTGCGCGACCACGATCATCGGGTAGCGCTCGGCGAGATCGTTGATGATCGTCGCCTGCCGCTTCTTCGGCATCGGCTCGTTGATGAACGCGTAGTCCGCCGGCAGCAACTCGTTGAAGAGCACCCGGCCCAGCGTGGTCTTGGTGGTCCAGGCGTCGCCACGCCGCCAGCCGTCCGGGAACAGCTCCGCTTCGACGTCCTTCTGCGGACGCTGATCGGTGAGCCGCACCTTGATATTCGAACGCACGGTCAGCTCACCGCGGTCGACCGCCATCTGCGCTTCGGCCGGCGAGGAGTACACGCCCTGCTCCGGACCGTCGCCGTTCGCGGGCTGGTACTCACCCTTGGCGCCCTCGTCGAACCGGGTCAGGTAATACAGACCCGTCACCATGTCCAGACGCGGCATGGCCAGCGGGCGACCCGACGCCGGCGACAGGATGTTGTTCGAGGACAGCATCAGGATGCGGGCCTCGGCCTGTGCCTCCGCCGACAGCGGCAGGTGCACGGCCATCTGGTCACCGTCGAAGTCGGCGTTGAACGCCTCACAGACCAGCGGGTGCAGCTGGATGGCTTTACCTTCGACCAGTTGCGGCTCGAAGGCCTGGATACCCAGGCGGTGCAGCGTCGGCGCGCGGTTCAGCAGCACCGGGTGCTCGGCGATGACCTCTTCGAGCACGTCCCACACCTGCGGCCGCTGCCGCTCCACCATCCGCTTGGCGGATTTGATGTTCTGCGCGTGGTTCAGGTCGACCAGCCGCTTCATCACGAACGGCTTGAACAGTTCCAGCGCCATCAGCTTCGGCAGACCGCACTGGTGCAGTTTCAGCTGCGGTCCGACGACGATGACCGAACGGCCGGAGTAGTCGACACGCTTACCGAGCAGGTTCTGCCGGAAACGACCCTGCTTGCCCTTGAGCAGATCGCTCAGGGACTTCAGCGGGCGGTTGCCCGGGCCGGTGACCGGCCGGCCGCGACGGCCGTTGTCGAACAGCGCGTCCACGGACTCCTGCAGCATCCGCTTCTCGTTGTTGACGATGATCTCGGGCGCGCCGAGATCGATCAGTCGCTTGAGGCGGTTGTTGCGGTTGATGACGCGACGGTAGAGGTCGTTCAGGTCGGAGGTGGCGAAGCGGCCACCGTCGAGCTGGACCATCGGCCGCAGTTCCGGCGGGATCACCGGAACGGCGTCGAGCACCATGCCCATCGGCGAGTTGCCGTTGGTCTGGAACGCGGCGACGACCTTCAGGCGCTTGAGCGCACGCAGCTTCTTCTGGCCCTTACCGCTGCGGATGGTCTCCCGCAGGTTCTCGGCCTCGGCCGCGATATCGAAGTTCTCCATCAGCTTCTGGATGGACTCCGCGCCCATCGCACCGGTGAAGTACTCGCCGTAGCGATCGGTGATCTCGCGGTAGAGCACCTCGTCCACGATCAGCTGCTTGGGGGCGAGCTTGGTGAAGGTGGTCCAGATCTCGTCGAGCCGGTCCAGCTCGCGCTGGGCGCGGTCGCGGAGCTGCTTCATCTCCCGCTCGCCGCCGTCCTTGACCTTGCGGCGGACGTCGGACTTGGCGCCTTCGGCCTCGAGCTCGGCCAGATCGGCCTCGAGCTTCTGCGCCCGGGCCTCGAGATCGGCGTCACGCTGGTCGGCGACGGTCTTCTTCTCGACCTCCATCTCCGCCTCGAGCGTGGACAGCTCGTTGTGCCGCATTTCGTCGTCGACAGCGGTGATGACGTAGGCGGCGAAGTAGATGATCTTTTCCAGATCCTTCGGCGCCAGGTCGAGCAGGTAGCCGAGACGGCTCGGCACACCCTTGAAGTACCAGATGTGGGTGACCGGCGCCGCCAGCTCGATATGGCCCATCCGCTCACGGCGCACCTTGGCGCGGGTGACCTCGACGCCACAGCGCTCACAAATGATGCCCTTGAAGCGGACGCGCTTGTACTTACCGCAGTAGCACTCCCAGTCCCGCGTGGGACCGAAGATCTTCTCGCAGAACAGGCCGTCCTTCTCCGGCTTGAGCGTGCGGTAGTTGATGGTCTCCGGCTTCTTCACCTCACCGAAGGACCACTGGCGGATATCGTCGGCGGTGGCCAGGCCGATCCGGAGTTCATCGAAGAAGTTGACGTCTAGCACGTAACTTCCTTTCCCCTGTGCGGGTCGAATACGAGCAAAAGTTCTCTAATGGTTCGAACGCGGTGGCCGGGTACCGAAGCCGTAATCCGTCTACGGCACCCGGCCAACGCCCTAGTTCGCCAGATCGTCGACGGTGGCCGCTTCGTTCCGGGACAGGTTGATGCCCAGATTGGCCGCCGCCCGCTCGAGGTCCTCGTCGTCGCCGTCGCGCATCTCGATGGCCGCGCCGTCCGAGGACAGCACCTCCACGTTGAGGCACAGCGACTGGAGTTCCTTGAGCAGAACCTTGAACGATTCCGGGATGCCCGGCTCCGGAATGTTCTCGCCCTTGACGATCGCCTCGTAGACCTTCACCCGACCCACGACATCGTCGGACTTGATCGTCAACAATTCCTGCAGGGTGTAGGCCGCACCGTAGGCCTGCATGGCCCAGCACTCCATCTCACCGAAACGCTGACCACCGAACTGCGCCTTACCACCCAGCGGCTGCTGAGTGATCATCGAGTACGGACCGGTCGAACGGGCATGGATCTTGTCGTCGACCAAGTGATGCAGCTTCAGGATGTACATGTAACCCACCGCCACCGGATACGGGAACGGCTCACCCGAACGACCATCGAACAACGTCGCCTTACCGTCGTCGTTGACCATGCGCTCACCGTCGCGGTTCGGCCGAGTCGACGCCAGCAGCCCGGTCAGCTCCTCCTCACGCGCACCGTCGAACACCGGAGTCGCGATATTGGAGTCGGCCGGAGCACCCAGCATCTCCTCCGGCAGCGCCTTCGCCCAATCGGGACGGGTGCCGTCGGCAGCGACATCGACCTCCCAGCCGGCTTTACCGACCCAGCCGAGGTGGGTTTCCAGGATCTGCCCGATATTCATACGACGCGGCACACCATGGGTATTCAA
>NZ_BMMH01000020.1 GCF_014645735.1 Nocardia jinanensis
ACCTTCGAGGAAGTGTGCCCCACGGCTCACTCCCCAAGACTGATTAGGGTTGAGGCCGTCTCGCCGTTCAGGCCTCGAAGCGCATGCGCGAAGCGCGAGTCTCGAGGCCTGAACGGCGAGACTCAGGGCCTCGACCCCCGCGCGCGCCAGCGCGCCGAAAACACAGCACCTTTGCGAGTGAGCCAGCCTCTCGCCTTTGCGAGTGAGCCAGCCTCTCGCCTTTGCGAGTGAGCCAGCCTCTCGCCTTTGCGAGTGAGCCAGCCTCTCGCCTTCGCGAGTGAGCCAGCCTCTCGCCTTCGCGAGTGAGCCAGCCTCTCGCCTTCGCGAGCACGCTCACCCCCACCATCGCAAGCAAGCCACTACCGACCTTGATCCGTGGTCTGTTCACTGCTCACGGCGATCCCCCGCCGATTTGTGAACTGAATCACTGCCCGGTCTCATTCTGTCGACTCGGCTGTCACCTTCACAAACCCGCCATACGCCGTCCGTCGGGCAGGCTCGCACAGTACCGCCACCGCTCCCCACCGGTCGGGGAGTCGACGGCACTCCACAGTCTGGTATTACCCTCGGTGGTCGCGGCCCGGGGCAACCCGCCGGGCCGGGACGCAAACCAGACGGTCAACCCAGTAGTTCTGCGGCCCCGATTCGAGCGGCCGTGAACCCCGCGCACCGCGCGCCGGAACACAGGATGGAATGTATGTATCGGACCCGAGGCACATTGCTCGGTGTGGTGGCGGCGGTCGCGGCCGCCGGATTGCTCGCCGGCTGCGGCGACGAAGAATCGACCGCGACCAGCACTCCCACGCTGTCGACCCCGGCCGCCGCGCCGTCCGCGAGTTCGGCTCCGGCTTCCCCGGCCGAGAGTCAGGCCCCGGCCCCGGAGGGTGAGGCGCCTGCTCCGGAGCAGCCCGCCGAACCCGAGGCACCGCCCGTGGAGCCGGAGCGTCCCGCCCCGGTGCCGCCGGAGGCGACCGAGTCCGGGCAGCTCGGTGAGAAGGAACAGACCTTCGTCGACGAGCTGGGCAAGCAGGGTGTGACCCCTTCGTCGCCGGATATCGCACTGAGTATCGGCAACTACGTCTGCCAGGGCGTGGCCGCCGGGACCTCCGATGCCGATATGGCGACATTCGTGAACGCGATGGCCGGTTCGGATCCGTCGTTCGACCCGGCGAAGATGCCGGTCGAACAAGCGGGTCAGATCTACATCAACACCGCCAAAGCGCACTACTGCTAGTGGTTGCCGATGAGTAGGGGACGTACCGGGCGCCGTCGGCCCGGAGGTTGTCTGACCGCGCTCGCGGTGGGAGTCGTCGGGCTCGTCATCGTGATTGTGCTCTGGTATCTGCTGGCCGGTTGTCTGCGGGAGCCCGGGCCCGGCCCGGGTCCCGAGCCGGGGCCGGGCGAGCCGACCAGCCAGCCCGCGAGCTGCCCGGATGTGCAGATGATCTCGGTGCCGGGTACCTGGGAGTCCAACAGTGACGACGATCCGCACAATCCGGTGGCCAATCCGGCCTCGCTGATGCTCAATGTGAGCAATCCGGTTCAGGAACAGTTCCCGGCCGGGCGGGTCGATGTCTACACCGTCCCCTACATCGCGCAGTTCTCGAATCCGGTGGCGTTCCCGCCGGACGGTCAGGCCTCCTACAACGTGAGCCGCACCGAGGGCATGCGACGGACCTTCGATTTCCTGACCCAGCGTCATCAGGAGTGCCCGCTCACCACCTATGTGCTGGCCGGGTTCTCGCAGGGCGCGGTCATCGTCGGAGATATCGCCGAGCAGATCGGCAAGGGTAACGGCCCGGTGCCCGCGGACCGGGTGCTCGGGGTCACGTTGATCGCCGACGGCCGGCGGTCCGGTGAGACCGGCGAAGGTCAGCCGATCCAGGTAGGCACCCCGCCGCCCGGGGTGGGCGCGGAGGTGGCGCTGGCCGGTCTGACCGTGCCCGGGATAACCATGACGGGTGCCCGCAAGGAAGGGTTCGGGGAATTGGCCGACCGGGTGTACACGATCTGCGCTCCCGGCGATCTGATCTGCGACGCGCCTCGCAACGCGCTGACTCCGGCCAATATCCTCGGCAGTGTCGGCACCCTGGCCCAGGCGGTGGGTAACCCTGTGCACAGCCTCTACCACAACTTCGTGGTGGATCCCGACGGCACAACCGCCACCCAGTGGGCGGCCGACTGGGCGGTCGGTCTGGTCGGTAGCGCGCCGACGCCGCCGCACTCGTGATCCGCGGATACCGGGGCGGGCGGCGGCGTGTCGGCCGTCTTGTGACAATTCACCGCCCTCAGCGTGTTCCCCGGCGCCCGGCAGGCTGTAAAGTGCGCTGGTGATCGCGCATCCAGCGGCCCTGCGCCGGCCCGGGGTGCGCAGACTTCCGATATCCAGGAGCATGAGTTCATGACAGAAGCCGCCGTACCGGTGGATGAGTTGAGCGCGCTGGGCACTCCGCTGCGTAGGTTCCGCTTCGCGGCCGCGGGTGAGGGAAACAAGCAGGAGGGCGGCGCCCGCAAGTTCATCCAGACGGCGCAGCAGGCCGAAGAGTACGGCTACGACACCTTCGTGGTGCCCGACCATCTCGGTGACCAGATCGGTCCGATCGCCGCTCTCGGTGCGCTGACCCAGGCCACCGACCGGATTCGGCTCGGTACGTCGGTACTGGCCAACGGTTTCCGGCATCCGGTGGTGCTGGCCAAGGATCTGGCCACCATCGATGTGCTGTCCAAGGGCCGGCTCGAGGTGGGCATCGGAGCGGGCTGGAAGGCCGACGAGTTCGAGGCCGCCGGGCTGGACTACGACCGCCCGGGCGTGCGCCTGGCCAAGCTCGACGAGACGCTGACCATTCTCGATACGCTGCTGCGCGGCCAGGAGTGCACCTTCGAGGGCAAGTACTACCAGGTACACGGTGTCAAGGGGACGCCACGCCCGCGGCAGGGCCCGCGGCCGCCGCTGTGTACCGGAGGCGGCGGGCCCCGGATGCTGAAGCTCGCGGCGAAACACGCCGACATCATCTCCATCGTTCCGGTCACCACCTCGAACGGTAAGGGTCTGCTCTCGGGTATCACCCTCGAGAAGACGATCGAGAAGGTCGAGCTGATCAAGGAGGCCGCCGGGGACCGGTTCGATCAGATCGAGCTGAACTGGGCGATCACGGCCATCGTCATCACCGACGACCGGGAGAAGACCGCCGAGATGGCGTTGTCCGCCATCGAACGCGGACTGCACCCGGACCTCGAGGTGGATGTCCGGCTCTCCGTCGAGGAGATCTTGAACTCGCCTTATGTGGCGATCGGCACGTTCGAGGAGATCGCCGACCAGATGCGACGTGTGCGGCAGCTCACCGGATTGTCCTACGTGGGCATATTCCCCACTCAGATGGACGCATTCGCTCCGGTGATTCCCTTGCTCCGGGAGGAGTGAGAAGCTCGTCTCTGTAACATGTCTCTGGTTTGAGAACATCTAGCCGATAGCGGTCACCGCGCAGACCGCACCCAAAACCCGCAGGGTCGGTTCTCGAATGGAGAGCACCCGCGGCGAAAGCGAGTCGGGGCCACACAGTAAATAGCGGCTATCGTGCCGTTGCCGCGTGCGCCTCGGAGGAGAAGGAATGGACGAGACTTTCGACGACTACCTGGACGAGAACGGGAACATCACAATTCCCGATGATCGCACCCTGGTCGACCACGTCGAGAAGCACACCCGCAACGACGCGAACACTCTGGCGTACCGCTACATCGACTACTCGCGCGAGCGCGATGGTGAGGTACACGAGCTGACGTGGCAACAGTTCGGGGTCCGGCTGCGCGCGGTGGCCGGTCGCCTGCAGCAGGTCACCAAGCCCGGTGACCGCGTGGCGGTGCTCGCGCCGCAGGGACTCGACTATGTGATCTCTTTCTTTGCCGCGATCTACGCGGGCACGATCGCGGTGCCGTTGTTCGATCCCGACGAGCCGGGTCATACCGACCGGCTACACGCGGTGCTCGGCGACTGCAAACCGTCGGCCATCCTCACCGCCAGTTCGGCGGCTGCCGGGGTACGCCAGTTCTTCCGTTCGCTGCCCGCCGCGCAGCGGCCGCGCATCATCGCCGTGGACGCGATTCCGGACAGTGTCGGCGACAGTTGGGTGCGCCCGGATATCGCGGTGGACGATATCGCCTACCTGCAGTACACCTCGGGTTCCACCCGGACCCCCGCGGGTGTGGAGATCACCCACCGCGCAGTGGGCACCAATCTGCTGCAGATGGTCGACGCCATCAATCTCGACTGGAACTCCCGCGGTGTCACCTGGCTGCCGCTGTTCCACGATATGGGCCTGCTGACCGTGATCCTGCCGGCCGTGGGCGGCAAGTTCATCACCATCATGTCGCCGGCGTCGTTCGTGCGGCGCCCGTACCGGTGGATCAAGGAGCTGGCCGCGGCGTCCGACGGCGCGGGCACCTTCGCCGCCGCCCCGAACTTCGCCTTCGAGCACGCGGCCGTGCGCGGTCTGCCCAAGAACGGCGAAACGCTGGATCTGTCCAATGTGATCGGCCTGATCAACGGCAGTGAACCGGTGACCACCTCGTCGATGAAGAAGTTCAACGACGCGTTCGCGCCCTACGGACTGCCCAAGACGGCCATCAAACCGTGCTACGGCATGGCCGAGGCCACGCTGTTCGTCTCGGCGACCAAGGCCGAGGACGAGGCCAAGGTCACCTATGTGGACCGCAACGAGCTCAACGCCGGGCGTATGGTTCGGGTCGAACAGGGCACCGATAACGCGATCGCCCAGGTGAGCTGCGGTTATGTGGCCAAATCCCAGTGGGCGGCGATCGTCGATCCGGAATCGGTCGACGGTGACGCCCGGGAGCAGCCCGACGGCCACGTGGGTGAGATCTGGTTGCACGGCAAGAATATGGGCATCGGGTACTGGGGCCGGGAGGCCGAGACCGAGGCGACCTTCCGGAACAAGGTCGTCATCCCGCTGGCCGAGGACAGCCACGCCGAGGGCACCGCGCCCGACGCCCACTGGATGCGCACCGGCGACTACGGGGTCTACTTCGACGGCGAGCTCTACATCACCGGCCGGGTCAAGGATCTGGTGATCGTCGACGGGCGTAACCATTACCCGCAGGACCTGGAGTTCTCCGCGCAGGAGGCCAGCAACGCGCTGCGCCCCGGGTTCGTGGCGGCGTTCTCGGTACCGGCCAATCAGTTGCCGTCCGAGGTGTTCGCGCAGGGCAGCCATTCGGGCCTGAAATTCGACGCCGACGACGCCTCCGAGCAGCTGGTGGTCGTGGCGGAGCGTGGCCCGGGCGCCGGTAAGGCCGATCCGCTGCCGATCGCCGACGCGGTGCGGGCCTCGATCTCGCAGCGCCACGGTGTGACGGTACGAGATCTGCTGCTGGTGCCGGCGGGTTCGATCCCGCGTACGTCCAGCGGCAAGATCGCCCGGCGCGCGTGCAAGTCCGCATACGTCGAGGGCACCCTGCGGGGCGGCTACACCCAGCAGGCATTCCCGGACGCGCCCGAGGAATAAGCCGGCAACGAGCCGGGTCGCGACTCGAGTGAGCGAAGCGAAGCGCCCATCCACCACAGCGATGCGCAGGCTGTTGCCGGGCACCGCGTACAGACAGGTAGCTTGAGGACTGATGGCTGATAACGAGGGCATGTCGCCGGAGACGACCGAGAACCTTCCCGCCGCCGAGGAGGATCGCGCCGCCGGGACCGGCGACGTGCCCTCGTCCGGCGATACGGCACCGGGTGCCGAGCTCTCGGTCGCCGAACTGCGGGAATGGCTGCGGCGCTGGGTCGCCGATGCCACCGGGCAGTCGGTCGACAAGATCACCGTGGACCGTCCGATGGAGGAGTTCGGCCTGGCCTCCCGGGATGCGCTGGCACTCGGCGGTGAGATCGAGGAACTCACCGGGGTGGTGCTGAACGCGACTGTGGTCTGGCAGCATCCGACGATCGCCTCGCTGGCCGATGTCATCGTCAACGGCCCGCCGGAGGTCACGCTCGAGGCGCTCGACGATCAGTTCTACACCGCCGGATACGTGCCCGGCGACGCGCACGATATCGCCATCGTGGGTCTGTCGACCCGGCTGCCGGGCGCGGGAAACACCCCGGAATCGACCTGGGAATTCCTGATCAACGGTGGTGACGCCATCCGCGACCTGCCCGAGGGCCGGTGGGCGGAGTTCCTGAGCGAACCGCAGGTGGCGGCCGAGGTCGCCGCGGGCAATGTCCGCGGCGGCTATCTCGACCAGCGGGTCGTCACCGACTTCGACGCCGAGTTCTTCGCCATGTCACCGATCGAGGTCGAGCGGATCGATCCGCAACAGCGGCTGGTGATGGAACTGACCTGGGAGGCGCTCGAGCACGCGCGGATCCCGGCCAGTGAGCTGCGCGGGGAATCGGTCGGTGTCTATATCGGCACCTCGACCAACGATTTCCAGCTGATCGCCGCCATGAGCCTGGGCGAGACCGATCCGAACGTGCCGGCATCGGCCGAGGCCTACAAGATCATGGGCAGCGCGAGCAGCATCATCGCCAACCGCGTGTCCTATTTCTATGATTTCCGCGGTCCGTCGCTCGCCGTGGACACCGCGTGCTCGTCCACCCTGGTGGCGGTGCACCAGGCGGTGCAGGCACTGCGTGCCGGTGATGCCGACGTGGCGTTGGCCGGTGGCGTCAACATGCTGCTGATTCCGATGACCACGCTCGGATTCGACAGCATCGGTGCGGTGGCGAAGGACGGCCGCATCAAGGCGTTCTCCGCCGATGCCGACGGGATGGTGCGTTCCGAGGGCGCCGGGCTGGTGGTCCTCAAACGGCTCGCCGACGCCGAACACGACGGCGACAACATTCTCGCGGTGATCAAGGGCTCCGCGGTGAACAGCGACGGCCGGTCCAACGGCCTGGTCGCCCCGAACCCCGATGCCCAGGCCGATGTGCTGCGCCGCGCCTACCGCGACGCCGGGATCGTCCCGTCCACCGTCGACTACATCGAGGCGCACGGCACCGGAACCCTCATCGGCGACCCGATCGAGGCCGATGCCCTGGGCCGGGTGGTCGGCGCCGGTCGCGCGGCCGACGCCCCGGCTCTGCTGGGGTCGGCGAAGACCAATTTCGGGCATCTGGAATCCGGTGCGGGCGCGGCGAGCCTGGCCAAGGTGCTGCTGGCGTTCCAGCACGATGTGCTGCCCGCCAATATCAACTACGCGGGCCCGAATCCCTACATCCCGTTCGAGCAGGCCCGGCTGAAGGTCGTCGACGAGCCGACTCCGTTCCCGCGCTACAGCGGTACCGCGACGGTCGGTATCTCCGGTTTCGGCTTCGGTGGGACCAATGCGCATGTGGTCGTTCAGGAGTACGTACCCGCCGCGCCGGTGGCTGTCTCCGAACCGTTCCTGCCCGATGCGGACAGCGACACGCTGGAGGTGGCGAGCACCGATGTGGTCGCCGAGGCCGAGGCGGTCGCCGCCGACGCCGCCCCCGAACCCGAATGGTCGGCCGACCGTGCCGAGCCGCTGCCGGTGATCCTGGCCGTTTCCGCCTATCTGCCCTCGCGCCGCCGCCGTGCCGCCGCGGATCTGGCCGACTGGCTGGAAACCGAAGCCGGACAGCGGACTCCGCTTGCGGATGTGGCCCGGTCGCTGGCCAAGCGCAGCCATTGGCGTTCGCGCGGTGTGGTGCTGGCCAAGGATCACACCGAGGCGGTGGCCGGTTTGCGGGCGATCGCCGCGGGTAAACCGGGGCAGGGCGTCTTCACCGCCGATTCTCCGGCCGCACAGGGACCCATGTGGGTCATGGCCGGTTTCGGCGCCCAGCACCGCAAGATGGGCAAACAGCTCTACCAGGAGAACTCGATCTTCCGGCGCACCGTCGACGAGGTCGACGAACTGGTGCAGGACGAGTCCGGCTACTCGGTGCGCGAGATGATCCTCGACGACGCCCAGGACTACGACGTGGGCACCTCCCAGGTCGGTATCTTCACCGTCCAGCTCGGCCTCGCCGCGCTGTTGCGCGCGCACGGTGCCGAACCCGCCGCCGTGGTCGGGCACTCCATGGGCGAGGTGGCCGGTGCCTACATCTGCGGCGGTCTCCCGCTGGAAGATGCCGTGCGCACCATCTGCGCGCGGTCGCGGCTGATGGGCGAGGGCGAGCAGATGCTCTCCGACGCCGATGTGCGGAATATGGCACTGGTCGAGATGAGCGCCGACGAGGTCGCCGCGCTGCTGCCGGAATTCCCCGATGTCGAGGTCGCGGTGTACGCGGCGCCGACCAACACGGTGATCGGCGGTCCGGTGGACCAGGTCTCGGTGATCGTCGGCCGGGTGGAGGCCGCGGGCAAATTCGCTCGTGTCCTGCAGACCAAGGGCGCCGGGCACACCTCGCAGATGGACCCGCTGCTGGGCGAACTCGCCGCCGAACTGGCCGGGATCGAACCGACGAAATTGAAGGTCGGCCTGTACTCGACAGTCGACAAGGAGCAGTACTACGCGCCCGGGCACGACCCGGTACACAACGAGGACTACTGGGTGAAGAACATGCGGCACAGCGTGTACTTCACCAACGCGGTGAAACTCGCGGTCGATTCCGGGATCACCACGTTCCTGGAACTCGCGCCGAACTCGGTGGCGCTGATGCAGGTGCTGGGCACCACTTTCGCCGCCGGGCTGCCCGACGCCCAGCTGATCCCGACGCTCAAGCGCAAGGAAGACGAATCGGCCGGGGTCATAGCCGCACTCGCTCAGCTGTACGTGCACGGGCATCCGGTGGACCTGGGCTCGCTGGTGCCGGACGGGCCGTACGCCGATATCCCGCGCACCGCGTTCGTGCGTAAACCGTACTGGCCCAAGGTGAGCGGTTTCTCGGCCGGCGGGAACACCCGGGCGCCGGGTGTTTCGGTCGCGCTGCCGGACGGCCGGCACGTATGGGAGGTCCAGGCCGCGTCGGTCGACGATCTGCCCACGCTGGTGCGGTCGGCCGCGACGCAGGTACTCGCCGAGGTGAACCCGGGCGCCAGTGTCGCGTACGCGCCGCTGCCCGCGTCCGGTTCGCTCACCACGACACTCACCCCGCATCCGGGTGGTGCGTCCATCCAGGTGCATGCCCGTGACGGCGCGCAGTTCCGGCTGCTGTTCGACGCGGTGGTCACCTCGGGCTCCGCTTTGCCCGTCCCGGCCGAACCGGCCGCGCGCCCGGCCGCGCCCGCGCTCACCGAATCCGAGGTCGTCGAGACCGTCGACACCGCCGGTTTCGGGGACCGCTGGAAACCGGACAGCGGTCAGACGGTGGAAGAACGGTTGGCGCTGATCGTCGCCGAATCCATGGGCTACGCGGTCGAAGACCTGCCGATGGAAATCCCGCTCATGGAACTCGGGCTGGATTCGCTGATGGCCATGCGGATCAAGAACCGGGTCGAATACGAATTCGACATCCCGCAGCTACAGGTCTCGGCTGTCCGCGACGCCAGCCTGCACGAGGTCGGCAAGGTGCTCCACTACGCGATCGAGCATCGCGACCAGGTCCAGGAAATGGCCGATCAGCAGGCCAGCGGGGAATCCGGCGCGCTGAGCGTGGACGATGATTTCGTGAACGCCGCCAAGGCCGCCATGGAGTCCGGGGAGGACCCGGTCGCCGCGCTGAACCAGGCGACAGGTGGCGTCGTCGAGAGTTCCACAACTACGAGTGAACCGGCCACGCAGGAAAGCCCCGTTGCGCCGAAGGCCGAGCCGGCGCCGGCCGCCGGTGCCGCGCTGTTCGGCGGCGGTGCCGCGGCCTCGGATGAGGACAACGTTCCGCCACGTGACGCGGCCGAACGCCTCACCTATGCGTCCTGGGCCACCATCACCGGCGAATCGGCCGGGGGGATCTTCAACACCCTCCCGATCCTGGACGAGGACACCGCGGAGAAGCTCGCGGCCCGGCTCACCGAGCGGGTCGGTGCGGAGGTCACCGTCGATGATGTGCTGGATTCGGAGACCATCGAACAGCTCGCCGATGTGGTGCGCACGCTGCAGGACAGTGGTGCGGACGTGGACGGTTTCGTACGTCCTATCCGGGCACGGGGTGAGAATTCCGACGCGGTACCGGTGTTCGTCTTCCATCCCGCCGGCGGAAACACCCTGGTCTACGAGCCGCTGCTCAAGCGGTTGCCCGAGGGCACGCCGATGTACGGCTTCGAGCGGGTCGAGGGCGCGATCGAGGAACGTGCCCGGGAGTACGTGCCCGAACTTCGCAAACTCCAAGGTGAGGGCCCATACGTCCTCTACGGCTGGTCGCTGGGCGCCGTCCTGGCTATGGCTGTCGCGCAGATTCTGCGTGCCGAGGGCGCCGATGTGCGTCTGGTCGGCCTGATCGACCTCGCCATCCCGGCCGAACCGGAGAACAACAGCCCGCAGGAGCGGTTGGAACGGATGCGGCGCTATCAGGTCTTCGCCAAGAAGACCTTCAATATCGCCGGCGAGCTCGACGACGATCAACTCCGTGAACTGGCCGACTCGACCGAGGAGGAACAGTTCAAGATGATCACCGATCTGATCAAGATGACCGGTGCGAAGATCCCGGGCGGCGTGCTCGAGCATCAGAAGACCTCCTGGGTCGAGAGCCGCGAGCTGCAGCGGGTCCGGCCCTCGCACTACGACGGCGATGTGGTGCTCTATCTGGCCGACCGTTACCACGACGGCGCCATCGAACTCGAACCTCGTTTCGCCGATCGCCGACCCAACGGCGGCTGGGACGAGTACCTGCCCAACTTGGATATCGTCCGTATCCCCGGTGACCATCTCCAGATCATCGATGAACCCAGAATCGGCCGAATCGGCGCAGACCTGACCGCTAAACTCGCCCAGATCACCTCGAGTGCAGCTGGGAAAGGGCGCAAGTGAGCACGACTGCCGAGAAACTCGCCGATCTGCGTAAGAGGCTGGAGCTGGCGCAGGAACCGGCGGGGGAGGCTGCTGTCGCGAAACGGGCGCGCAAGGGGATCCCCAGTGCTCGCGACCGGATCAAGTTGCTGCTCGACCCGGGTTCGTTCGTCGAGATCGGTGCCCTGGTCCGCCGGCCCGGCGATTCCGACGCGCTGTACGGCGATGGTGTGGTGACCGGCCACGGGCTGGTCGGCGGCCGTCCGGTCGCGGTGTTCTCCCATGATCAGACCGTGTACGGCGGGTCGGTCGGGGAGATGTTCGGCCGCAAGGTGGCCGCGGTGATGGAGTACGCCGCCAAAGTGGGCTGCCCGCTGGTCGGTATCAACGACTCCGGCGGTGCCCGGGTACAGGAGGCGGTGTCCTCGCTGGCCTGGTACGCCGAACTGGCGACCCGGCAGGAATTGCTGTCGGGGATGGTCCCCACCATCTCGCTGATTCTGGGCAAATGTGCCGGTGGAGCAGTGTATTCGCCGATCAACACCGATGTCGTGGTCGCCACCGAGGCGGCCTATATGTTCGTCACCGGGCCCAAGGTCATCCGCGAGGTCACCGGTGAGGACGTCAGTCTGGAGGAACTGGGCGGCGCACACAGCCAGGCGCAGTACGGCAATATCCACCATGTCGCCAAGGATGAGCAGGCGGCCTTCGACTGGGTGCGCGAGTACCTGTCGTATATGCCGACCAGCTGTCAGGAACAGCCGCCGATCATCAACCCCGGCCTGGAGCCGGAAGTCACCGATTCGGACCGGGAACTGAACGGGATCGTGCCGGATTCCGACAATGCCGGTTACGACATGCACGAAGTGCTGTTGCGGATCTTCGACGACGGCCACTTCCACGAGTACGGCGCCGAGGCCGGCCGCAACATCATCACCGGGTTCGCCCGGGTGGACGGTCGCAGTGTGGGTGTGGTGGCCAATCAGCCGATGGTGTACGCGGGCGCACTCGACGCCCGCGCCTCGGACAAGGCCTCGCATTTCGTCCGGCTCTGCGACGCCTACGAGATCCCGCTGGTCTTCGTGGTCGACACCCCTGGCTTCCTGCCCGGCGTGGAACAGGAGAAGGTCGGCGTCATCAAACGCGGCGGCCGGTTCCTGTTCGCCTTCGTGGAGGCGACTGTACCGAAGGTGACCGTCGTGGTCCGCAAATCCTACGGCGGCGGCTACGCGGTGATGGGGTCCAAACAGTTGGGCGCCGATATCAACTTGGCCTGGCCCACCGCCCGTATCGCTGTGATGGGTGCGGAGAGCGCGGTCAGTCTCATCGGGGCAGCACAGATCGCGGCCGCGCCCGAGGATCAGAAAGCGGCCGTGCGCCGGCAGATGATCGATTTCTACAATGCCACCGTGGCCACACCGTGGGTGGCCGCCGAGCGCGGTTTCATCGATGCGGTGATCGAACCGTCGCAGACCCGGCTGGAACTGCGGCGGGCGCTACATCTGCTGCGGGACAAGACCGTTGTCCGCAACCCGCGCAAACATCACCTGCTGCCGCTGTAGACGGTTCCGGTTCGGGTTGCTCCGATCAGAACAACCCGAACCGTCGCGTACGGACGTGCTCAGCCGGTGATGGTCGCGGATTCGATGACCACGTTCTCGACCGGTACGTCCTGGTGCATGCCCTGCGACGAGGTGGATACGGCGGCGATCTTGTCGACCACCTCGGTGCCGTCGGTGACCTCGCCGAAGACGGTGTATCCCCAGCCCTGGCCCGCGGGCTGGGTGTGATTGAGGAAGTCGTTGTCCGCGACATTGACGAAGAATTGCGCGGTCGCCGAATGCGGATCGTTGGTACGCGCCATGGCGACCGTGTACTTGTTGTTCTTCAGGCCGTTGGCGGCCTCGTTCTGGATGGGCGCCTGAGTCGGTTTCTGCTGCATCTGGCTGTCGAAACCACCGCCCTGGACCATGAAGCCCGGGATAACGCGATGGAAGATCGTGCCGTCGTAATGTCCCGACTTGACGTATTCGACGAAGTTACGGACGGTGTCCGGCGCCTTCGCCTCGTCGAGCTGGAGGCCGATGGTTCCGTAGTTCGTCTCGAGATTCACCTTGGTCATGCCCCTACCTTTCCATTATCGCCGCAATACCCCGCGCATAAGGGGGTGTTTCCCGGCCGATTGTGCCAGCCGCCCCTCTTTACCCCATTCCGGTGGTTCATATGCCCCGGATGCCGGGTGTGTTTTCGCGCGGTTCGGGTACGCGCCGGGGCACCACCGGGCCCTGCGGGTCGCGTCCAAGTAGCATGCCAGCGTGCCAGAAGTCGCCACCGCAGTACTGACGAAGACGCCACCGGAGCCAGAGCCGAGGGTCGCGCCGAAGGATTTCCGGATCGCGCGTCTCGTCGCGATCATCACCGGTGTGCTGGGGGCGCTGTTCGCGATCGCCACGCCCTTCCTGCCGGTCACACAGACCACGGCGACGCTGAGCTGGCCGCAGAACGACACGCTGGCGAACGTGGAAGCGCCGCTGATGTCGCAGGTGCCGATCGACCTCACCGCGACCATCCCGTGTTCGGCGGTGAACCAATTGCCCCCGCAGGGTGGCATGCTGCTGGCGACCGCGCCCCCGCAGGGTGACCGGGCCGCGCTCGAAGCACTGTTCGTGCGCGTTTCGGAGACCTCGGTCGATGTGGTGGATCGCAACGCGGTGGTGGCGACCGCCGACCGCGCGGCGATGGCCGACTGTTCGGCCATCACCATCCATTCCGACAGCGCGGCCACCACCGCGGCGTTCGAAGGGCTCACCACCGGCACTGGCGAGCCCAACGCCGGTCGGCTGGTCGGGGACCTGCGCCCGCAGATGGTCGGTGTGTTCACCGATATGACCGGTGGTATCCCGGCCGGACTGAGCCTGGACTCGACGCTCGACACCCGGTTCACCTCCAGCCCGACCTGGATCAAACTCGTCGCGATCGTCGCCGCGGTGGTGTGCACGCTGCTGTCGCTGGTGGCGCTGGCGCGACTGGACACCAGCGACGGGCGCGGCCACCGCCGATTCCTGCCCGCGCACTGGCTCAAACCGACCATTGCCGACGGAGGTGTGATCAGCACCCTGCTGATCTGGCATTTCCTGGGCGCCAACACCTCCGACGACGGCTACATCCTGAGCATGGTGCGGGTGGCGCCGGACGCGGGCTATATGGCCAACTACTTCCGCTGGTACGGCGTACCCGAGGCCCCTTTCGGCTGGTACTACTACGTGATCCAGCTGTTCTCCGAGGTCTCCACGGCGAGCCCGTGGGTACGGCTGCCCGCCCTGGCCTGCGGGATCCTGTGCTGGATGGTGATCAGCCGCGAGGTGGTACCGCGGCTGGGCAACGGACTGCGCGGAGCGCGCGGACGGGCCTGGTTCGGCAGTGTTCCGCTGTGGACCGGCGGCCTGGTCTTCCTGGCGTTCTGGCTGCCCTACGACAACGGTCTGCGGTCGGAGCCCATCGTCGCCCTGGGTGCCCTGCTCACCTGGGTTTCCATCGAGCGTGCCATCGCGACCGCCCGGCTGCTGCCGGCCGCGGTAGCCGTGGTGGTCGCGGCGTTCACGCTGGCCGCCGCGCCCACCGGCCTGATGTGTGTGGCCGCCCTGCTGGCCGGTATCCGGCCCATCACCCGCGTCATCGTGCGCCGGCACCGGGAACACGGGACCATCGCGCTGCTGGCGCCGCTGGCCGCCGCGGGCTTCCTGGTACTCACGGTGGTCTACAGCGATCAGACCTTCGCCGGGATCCAGGAGGCCAACCGGGTCCGGCAGCTGGCCGGCCCCAATCTGGCCTGGTACGAGGACTATCTGCGTTACTACTACCTGTTCGTCGAAACGGTCGACGGTTCGCTGTCGCGCCGTTTCGCCTTCCTGGCCATGCTGCTCTGCCTGTTCACCACCATGCTGGTGCTGCTGCGCCGGCGCCGGGTGCCGGGTATCGCCGCCGCTCCTACCTGGCGGTTGATGGGTGTGGTGTTCGGCACGATCTTCTTCATGATGTTCAACCCGACCAAGTGGACCCACCACTTCGGCGCGTACGCGGGTATCGCTGGTTCGCTGGCCGCGGTGACCGCGGTCGCGGTGTCGGCATCGGCGTTACGGGCGCGGAAGAACCGGGCGATCTTCCTGGCCGGGCTGCTGTTCACGCTCGCGTTGGCCTTCTCCGGTATCAACGGCTACTGGTACGTGTCCAGCTACGGAGTGCCCTGGTTCGACAAGAGGGTGGTGCTGGGTGGTATCTCCTCCAACACCGTGATGCTGGTGTTGTTCGCGGCTGCCCTGCTGCTGGTGGCCTGGCATGTCCTGCGTGAGGGCTACGCCAAACCGCCCACCTCCACGCGCACCGCCCGGGGGCGGCGGGTCCGCAAGTTCGCGGCCATTCCGCTCACCCTGGTGGCCGCGGCCATGGTGTTGTTCGAGGTGCTCTCCATGGCCAAGGGCGCCTACTCGCAGTACCCGGCGTATTCGCTGGGCCGCGGCAATATCGACGCGCTGACCGGGCAGAGCTGTGGTCTCGCCAACGATGTGCTCGTCGAGTCGAACGCCAACGCCGGGCGGTTGAACCCGATCATCGATCCGGCGCATCCGCCGACGAACCCGAACGATCCGCTGGCCGGTGTCGACCCGGTCGGTTTCGATCCCAATGGTGTACCCGACGATCTGTCCGCGGACGCGGTCGAGGTGAAACCGGGTACCGGTAACACCTCGAACCAGTCGGTGGGTGCCGCGTTCGCCGAAGGCCAGAACGCGGGAACCGGTGGTGGTCAGGGTGCGCAGGGTGTGAACGGCAGTACCGTGGCCCTGCCCTTCGGCCTGGATCCGGCCGCCACACCTATCCTGGGCAGCTACCAGGACGGTGTGCAGCAGCCCGCGTTCGTCTCGTCGAGCTGGTACGAGCTGCCCGAGCGCTCGCCCGACCATCCGCTGGTGGTCATCACCGCGGCCGGTCGCATCCTGTCCTACGACGACACCGGTGCCATGGAGTACGGCCAGTCGCTGACCGTCGACTACGGCAAGCGGCAGCCCGACGGTTCGATCACCCAGCTCGGGACCTACCTGCCCCGCGATATCGGTCCGTTCCCGTCCTGGCGCAACCTGCGGGTTCCGCTGGACGAGATCGCCCCCGAAGCCGACGCGGTCCGGGTGGTCGCCAATGATCCGATCCTGATCGGCGACCAGTGGCTGGCGTTCACCCCGCCGCGGGTACCGAAACTGGAGTCGGCCAACGATTACCTCGGTTCCGAGCAGCCGGTCCTGCTGGACTGGGCGGTCGGCCTGCAGTTCCCCTGCCAGCGTCCGTTCCGGCACGTGAACGGCGTCGCCGAGGTGCCGAATTTCCGTATCCTGCCGGACCGCCCGCTGGCTGTGAGCTCCACGAACACCTGGCAGGCCCAGGAGTTCGGTGGCCCGCTCGGGTTCTCTCAGATGCTGGCGAAGTCGACCACGATCCCGACCTATCTGAAGAACGACTGGGGTCGTGACTGGGGCACGCTGGAACGCTACGACCAGTACTACGACGCGGTTCCCGCGCAGCTGGCGACCGGTACCGAGACCCGCAACGGGTTGTGGGATCCGGGCAGGCTGCGGGTTTTCTGATCTGCTGACGACAGTGCCGACCGGACTATTGGAATGTACAATTTCCAGTGTCCGGTCGTGCGCATCACGGTCTGGTGATCGTGCACGATGATTCGGACTTTGTGACTGCGACAAGGCTCTCGGTCGAACTCCAGCAGATCAATGTGCACGAAGGCCCGTCCGATTCCGGCTACTGACCTCCCTGCTCCCAGAGAGCTTCAATCTGTCGCTCCGTGCGAACGGCGGCCCCCGCGAATCCTGCACTAGGCTGACCGACGCCCAGTAGGTGGATCGGAGCCGGAGGTAAGTACGCCGATGACGACGAGTCGCGGCGCGCGGTTGGTGCGTCAGGTCGGGGCCGGAGTCGGCGAAGCGGTGCTGGCGACGGTGGTCGCCGTAGTGGTGGTCGCCGTGGGGCTGATCGCGTTCTCACTGGTGCAGTGGCCGGCGTTCAATTCTTCCAACGTGGTGCGCGCCCTGACCACGGTGGGCCAGGTAGGGGCGGCGGCGCTGATCGCGGGTTCGATCGCCCTGCTGCGGTCGCGGCGGTCGCGACGGCTGGCGAAACTGCTGTCCTGGACCGGTATCTCGGCGTTCGTGACGGTAACCCTCGGGATGCCGCTCGCGGCGACGAAGCTGTACCTGTTCGGGATCTCGGTGGATCAGGAGTTCCGTACCGAGTACCTGACCCGGCTCACCGACAGTGCCGCGCTGCGCGATATGACCTACGCCGATCTGCCGCCCTTCTATCCGGCGGGCTGGTTCTGGCTCGGCGGCCGCGTGGCGAATCTGCTCGGGATGGACGGCTGGGAGGTTTTCAAGCCGTACGCGATCGGATCGATCGCGGTGGCGGCGGTGGTTTCGCTGGTGCTGTGGACCCGCCTGATCCGGGCGGACTGGGCGGTGGGAGTCACCAGCGCGGTGACCGCGGTGGCGGTCACCTACGCCGCCCCCGAGGCCTACGGTGCGGTGATCGCCATCCTGCTGCCGCCGGTTCTGGTCATGGCCTGGGGAGCGCTGTATCGGCCCGCCGAACTCACCCGTACCACCGCGAAAACCGAGGACGCGCCGAGCGGTGATCCGACCGCGGGTGGCTGGGCGGCGGTGGTGGGCACCGGACTGTTCCTGGGGATCGCCGCAGCCTGCTACACGCTGTATTTCGCCTTCGCGGTGTTCACCGTCGTGCTCATGGCGGTGGTGGCCGCCGGACTCGGCCTGCGGGCGCGCTACGCCGCCCGGACACCGCGCCGGATCGCGGCACACACCGGGGAGTCGCACGCGCCGGTGGGCAGTGCCGGGCAGGCGATCGGCGCTCCGCTGCTGCGTCTGATCGTGATGGGGGTTATCGCCGCACTGGTCGCGCTGCCGGTGTTCCTGCCGTTCCTGATACGCATGCTGGACCGGCCGAAGCTGCAGTCCGGCGGCGCGTTCCACTATCTGCCCGAGGCCGGATCCGAACTGCCGATGCCGATGGCGCATTTCTCGCTGCTGGGTGCGCTGTGCCTGGTCGGTGTCATCTGGTTGGTGATGCGTGCGAGCTCGTCGCGGCGCGCCCAGTCGCTCGGGCTCGGTGTGCTCGCGGTGTATCTGTGGTCGCTGCTGTCGATGCTGGCGACGGCGGCCGGCTCGACGCTGCTGTCCTTCCGGTTGGAACCGGTGCTGCTGGTGCTGCTCGCGGCCGCGGGCGGGTTCGGTTTCGTGGAGGGCGCCCGCGCGGTCTATCAGGCGCTCAACGAACCGGCGCGGTTCCGCTGGGTGGCCATCGTGCTGGCGACAGTGGGTGCGCTCGCCTACTGCCAGGACATCCCACATGTCCTGGCACCGGAGATCACCACCGCTTACACCGATACCGATGGCGACGGAAACCGTGCCGACCAGCGCGACCCCTCCGCTGTCCGGCACTACCGCAACATCGACAACGAACTGCGGGCGCAGACGGGTCGTGAGCCGTCGCAGAATGTGGTGCTCACCGGGGACACCACCTTCCTCGCCTACTATCCGTACTTCGGTTTCCAGGGGATGACCTCGCACTACGCCAACCCGCTGGCCGACTACGCCGATCGATCCGCGGCTATAGAGGCGTGGAGCGAAAAGGCCACACCGGATGAACTTCTCGATGCGATGAATGCCGCGCCGTGGCGCGCACCCGACGCCTTCCTGTTCCGTCGCAGTGGTGACGAGTACACGCTGCGGCTGGCCGCCGATGTTTATCCGAACGATCCGAACGTCAAGCGCTACACCGTCGCGTTCCCGGCGAAATTGTTCGACGACCCGCGGTTCACCACCACCGATATCGGTCCCTTCACCCTGGTCGTCGTGAAACGTTGAGCGATGGCGGCCGCCACGGCCGCAGTCCGCGCCAGGAATGTCCACCGGGCGTACCTCCGCCTACGCTCCGGCCGTGCGCGTTGTGCGTACCTCCGCCTACGCTGCGGCCGTGCGCGTTGTGCGTACCTCCGCCTACGCTGCGGCCGTGCGCGTTGCGCCCACCCGGCCCCCGCTTCGGCTATGTGCGTTTCGCGCACCTCGGTCTCCGTTCCGGGCCGTGCGCGTTCTGCGTGCCGCACCGCCGCTGCGGCCGTGCGCGGCCCGGCGGATCGAGCACCGATTAGAGTCGAGCCCCGTGCGACCGGACCGATCTCCTCGAGCGTTGAACCGTATCCGCCTGCTGGCTCTGGTTTCCGGGCTACTCGGGTTCGTGCTGGCGATTGCGGCGCCGCTGCTGCCGGTACGCCAGGACCGGACCAGCCTGGACTGGCCGCAGGCGGGCGCCGCCAGTGTCGAGGCGCCGCTGGTGAGCTATCAGCCGCTGCGACTGGATCTCACAGTGCCGTGCACGGTGCTGAGCGGCGCCGAGGGCACCGTGGTGGAGACGGTTCCCGACGGTTCGGGGCAGTCATCGGCGCGGGGGCTGCGCGTCACGGTTACCGGCGACACCCTGTCGGTGGTGCTGCGTGATGTACCGCTGCTCGCTGCCGAGCGCGCCGAACTGGGTCGCTGCCAGGCGCTGACCGTCAACTCGTCGGCCGCCGTGACCACCGCGGAGCTCACCGGCGCCACTCGCGCGGACGGAACACCGTTCCGCGCGGAGGTGGGCCGGGATATCCGGCCGCAGATGGTCGGGGTGTTCACCGACCTCCCCGCGGCGCAACTCGACGGTATCCGGTTGCACGCCGATATCGATTCCCGTTTCACCTCGTCGCCGACCCCGCTCAAGACCGCCGCCATCGTCGGCGCGGTGGTGTTCACGGTGCTCGCCCTGATCGCGCTGCATCTGCTCGACACCACCGACGGGCGCCGCGCCCGCCGCTTCCTGCCCGCGCACTGGTGGCGGTTCCGGCTCGCCGACGGTGCGGTACTCGGTGTACTGGTCGGCTGGCACATCATCGGGGCCAACACCTCCGACGACGGCTACATCCTGAACATGGCCAGGGTCTCGGAGAAGTCCGGGTACCTGGCGAACTACTACCGCTGGTTCGGGGTTCCGGAGGCGCCGTTCGGCTGGTCCTACGAGGTACTGGCCTGGATGACCCGTATCTCGGAGTCGAGCCCGTGGATGCGGCTGCCCACCCTGCTGGCCGGGATCGTGTGCTGGCTGGTGATCAGCCGGGAGGTGCTGCCCCGGCTGGGCGCCCGGGTCCGGGGTAACCAGATCGCCTTGTGGACCGCCGGTCTGGTGTTCCTGGCGTTCTGGCTGCCCTATGACAACGGTCTGCGCCCGGAACCGCTGATCGCCGCCGGCGCGTTGCTCACCTGGTGTTCGATCGAACGCGCGATCGCCACCGCGCGGCTACTGCCCGCGGCGGTCGCGGTGCTCATCGCGGCGTTCTCGCTGGCCGCCGGGCCGACCGGCCTGATCTGTATCGCCGCGCTGATCGCCGGATCCCGTCCCGTTCTGCAGATCATCATCGCCCGCGCTCGGGGTGGAGCCTCACGTGGGCAGGCGTTGTGGCGTTACACGAGCCTCATCGCGCCGGGTCTGGCCGCCGGAACCCTGGTGCTGGTGGTGATCTTCGCCGATCAGACGCTCTCGACCGTGCTGGAGGCCACTCGCGTCCGGACCGCGGTCGGGCCGAATGTGGCCTGGTTCGACGAGCGCACCCGCTGGGATTCGCTGCTCATGCTGTCGCCGGACGGTTCGCTGGCACGCCGCTTCGGGGTCCTGCTCATGCTGCTGTGCCTGCTGGTCTGCGTTCTGCAGGTGTTGCGGAAGGGCCGGATCCCCGGAACCGCGCGCGGACCGTCGGTGCGCATCCTGGGCATTGTTTTCGCCTCGCTGCTGCTGATGATGTTCACACCTACCAAGTGGACCCACCATTTCGGCGTGTACGCGGGCCTGGCCGGTTCGCTGGCCGCGCTGGCCGCGGTCGCGGTGGGTACCAACGGTATCCGGGCGCCGCGCAACCGCGCGTTGTTCGCCGCGGCCGTGCTGTTCCTGCTGGCGATCACGTTCACCGGGTCGAACGGCTGGTGGTACGTGTCCAGTTACGGCGTCCCGTGGTGGGACAAGGCGCCGCTGATCGCGGGCAAGGGCCTGTCCACCCTGTTCCTCGGCCTGGCCGTGCTCGCGCTGCTGACGGCGCTGTGGCTGCACTATCGCGCGCCCTATCGCGGCGGTCCGCCGTCGCGTTCGGCCCGGTACGCCTCGGCGCCGCTCACCGTGGCCGCGGCGCTGCTGGTGCTCTTCGAGATCGCGTCGCTGACCAAGGCCGCGATCGGGCAGTATCCCGCCTATTCCGTCGCGAAATCGAATATCCGTGCCCTGGCCGGTGATTCGTGCGGACTGGCCGACGATGTGCTGGTGGAGACCGATACCGCCGATTCGCTGCTGCTGCCGTACGAGGGCGATCCCGCCGCCGGCCTGATCTCCACCGACCCCGATGCGAAGACCGCCGGATTCACCCCGGACGGGGTCGCCGAAGATCTCACCGCCGACGCCGAGGAAACCACCTCCGGAGGTGCGAATTCCGTCGAATCCGATACCGAGAACAAGACCACCGACACCACCGGCGCCGGTACCGGCGGCGGCACCTCGGTGCAGGCCGGTATCAACGGTTCCACGGTGGCGCTGCCGTTCGGTCTCGACCCGGCCCGGACCCCGGTGCTGGGTAGTTATCAGGACGGTGACCAGCAGCAGGCCGAGCTCACCACGCAGTGGTACCGCCTGGATCTGACCGACGAGATGCGTGCCGATCCGGCCTACCGGGTGCTCGCCCTCACCACCGCTGGGCGGATCAAATCGGTGGATGCCGATGGAGTGCTGACCTACGGTCAGGACCTCACGGTGGAGTACGGGACACGCAACGCCGACGGGAGCATGCAGGTGCTCGGGTCGGTGACACCGCTCGATATCGGCCCGAATCCTTCGTGGCGCAATCTGCGGGTGCCCCTGGACCAGCTGCCCCGGGAGGCGAACGCGGTCCGCCTGGTGGCGGTGGACAACGACATCACCGCCCGGCAGTGGCTGGCGGTCACGCCGCCGCGTCTGCCGCGTCTGGCCACGCTGGACTCCGTTGTGGGACACACCGACCCGGTCCTGCTGGACTGGCACGTCGGCCTGGCCTTCGCCTGCCAGCGGCCGTTCGATCACAGTCACGGGATCGCGGAGGTGCCACGCTGGCGGATCCTGCCCGACCGGGTCGGCTCCGATGCCTCCAATGCGTGGCAGGACCATATCGGGGGCGGTCCTCTCGGCTGGACGGAGTTGCTGCTGGAGGCCGATTCGATCGCGACCTATCTGTCCGACGACTGGGCCCGGGACTGGGGTTCGCTCGAACGTTTCACCCCGTATCGCCCCGACGCCGGACCGGCCGAACTGACCGTTACCGAGGAGGATCGGGGCGGTGCGAGCACCGACGATCCGATCCGCGTGAGCTGAACGGGGTTGTGCTACATCGAGACTCGTCTATCAAGTGGGATGGCTCACATGTGGGTTTATTTCCATGAGAGGGAACTGCCGAACGGATGACGAACGGCGGCACGGCCCGTACGCTGGTTCGCATGACTTCGGCCTTCGACGATATGGAACTGCGCGATCTCGTCGGTCTGCTCACCGATGAGGAGCAAAAGGAACTACGACCCTCGGTATTACGCGTCCTCGGGCGCTTGCCGTCTCAGGAGGTGCTGCGCCGCGAACTGGGCCAGCGAA
The DNA here is from genome assembly GCF_014645735.1 of Nocardia jinanensis. Classification (GTDB taxonomy): domain Bacteria; phylum Actinomycetota; class Actinomycetes; order Mycobacteriales; family Mycobacteriaceae; genus Nocardia; species Nocardia jinanensis. The sequence goes on from NZ_BMMH01000020.1 coordinate 22,615, forward strand.
TGACACGCGTGTGACAGCGGCCACGGAATACCGTGGCCCGTTGGAAGTACCGAATACGACGAGGGCCGTCGCACACCGGAGAAGATCCGGAAGCGACGGCCCTCGAGCTTTCGCGGTGTGACGGTTCCGCCGGTGCGTCCGCGCGGCGCGGACGCGACCCGGGGAAGCCGGACCGTGTATCAGACGGGCAGCCGGCGGAAGATCGGCCGCGGGATATGGCGCAGGATCATCATCACGTACCGGAACGCTCCCGGCGCCCAGATGAGTTCCTTACCCTTCTCCGAGGCGGCGACCGCCAGTGCGGCGACCTCTTCCTTGTCGACCGTCAACGGCGCTTCTTTGGCGCCGGTGGCCTTCCAGTGCTCGATCGTGGTGGTGGTGCGCACCTGACCCGGCCGGATGACCAGCACCCGCGCGCCGTGCGGGCGCAGCGCCTCGCCGAGACCGAGGTAGAAACCGTCCAGCCCGGCCTTGGTGGAGCCGTAGACGAAGTTGGAGCGGCGTACCCGCTCACCGGCCGCCGAGGACATGGCGATGATCCGGCCGAAGCCCTGCGCCTTCATCTTCTCGCCGATCAGTACGCCCACCGATACCGCGGCGGTGTAGTTGATCTGCGCGATCTGCACCGCTTTGCGCTGGTCCTGCCACAGTTCCTCGGCATTGCCGAGCAGTCCGAACGCGACGATCGCGACATCGATGTCACCGTCGGCCCAGGCCTGGTCGACCACCTTCGGGTGGCTTTCGGTATCGAGGGCGTCGAAATCGATCACATCGACCTGGCTCGCCCCGGCGGCTTTCGTCTGCGCGACGGCGGTATCGCGCAGCGGGTCGTTCGGGAGCGTGGCCAGCACCACTCGGGCCGGGCCCTTCTTCAGGTACTCCGCGACGATCGCGAGGCCGATTTCCGAGGTCCCGCCGAAAAGCAGAATGGACTGCGGATTGCCTACCGCGTTGATCACTGAAGCTCCAGCCTTCTCGCCATATCGGATATGAAAACGCCTGTCGGGTCGACGCTGCGGCGCACCTTGATCCACTCGTCGATCCGGGGGTACATCTGATGGAAGGCTTCGGCGGTGGTGCGCGAATCCTTACCGGTGTAGAGCCGCCCGCCGAATTCCAGGACCCGCTTGTCCAGTTCGGTGACGAACTCGTTGAGCCCGGGCGCGATCGGGAAGTCGAGGCAGACGTTCCAGCCCGGGATCGGGAAGCTCAGCGGCGCCTGATTGCCCTCGCCGAACAGTTTGAACACATTGAGGAACGAGTAGTGCCCGCTGGCCTGGATATCGATCAGGATCTGCCGGAACTCCGCAACCGCCTCCGGCGGCACCACGAACTGGTACTGCAGGAACCCTCGCGACCCGTAGGCCCGGTTCCATTCGCCCAGCATATCGAGCGGATGGTAGAAGGCTGTCAGATCCTGCGGCTTCTGCCGATAGGTCGCGCCCTTGCGGTACCAGATCTCGGTGGCGAGGGTGAAGGTCTTATTGTTGAGCAGGCCGTTCGGGAAGACATCCGGGAAGGTGAGGAAGGTCTTCCCGGTGAATCCCAGCGGGTTCTTCTGCAGTTTCTTCGGCAGCTGGTCCAATTTGGCCAGCGAACCGCGTGAGATCACCGCCCGGCCCAGTTTCGGCATCGGGCTGAGCGCGTCGAACCAGGCCGAGCTGTACTCGTAGTTGTCCTCGGTGCCGTCGCTGTGGAACGCGATGGTCTCGTCGAGGCCCGCGGTCACATCGCCGTCGGCGATGAAGTACGCGGTTTCGGTCGGGGTCATCTCGATCGTCGCGCGCAGGATGATGCCGGTGAGACCGCAGCCGCCGACCGTGGCCCAGAAGAGCTTGGCGTTCTTCTTCGGGCCGACGGTCTGCACCTCGCCGTCGGCGGTGAGCAGCTGGATCGAGCGCACATGGTTGCCGAAGCTGCCGGCGCTGTGATGGTTCTTACCGTGGATATCGGAGCCGATGGCGCCGCCCACGGTCACCTGCCGGGTGCCGGGCAGGACCGGTACCCACAGGCCGAACGGGAGGGCGGCCTTCATCAACTGGTCGAGGGTGACACCCGCGTCGACGTCCACCAGCCGGGTGTCCTGATCGATGCGGTGGATCTTGTTCAGGGCGGTCATATCGATGACCAGCCCGCCCGCGTTCTGCGCGTTGTCGCCGTAGGATCGGCCGAGCCCGCGGGCGATCACACCACGCCGCAGATGCTCCGGTTTGCCGTCGTTGTCCTCGGCGACCATGGCGACCGCGCGGGCGATGAGTTCGGGATCACTGGTCGAGAGAACCTCGGCGGTGGTGGCCGCTGTGCGGGCCCATCCGGTGAGCGTCCGGGTTCGCGTGGGTAGGGTGAACCCGGGACCAGCGGTATCTGCGTCGCCGGTCGGCGGGGTCTCGGTACCGGACGCCTGAGTCGAGGTCGGAGCTTTCGTGGACATCGGCATAGAGGCTACAGGCTGTGTTTGTTTGCGTCGCCTTCGGCGCCGCGGGGTCGGGCCCTATTAACCCCGGTTCTTCACTCCTTCGCTCAGTCGCTGCGCTCCTTCGCTTCGTCGCTCCAGAACCGGGGCGGGCCCGACCATGGAGGTCGGCCATCCGGAATGGTGGAACGTGAAGGTGTGCCTCGGTCGGTGTGGGTAGGTTGACGACTCTGTGGGTGCTCGGTGGTCGCGGATCTCTGGGCGGTCGGCTACACGTGATCGGTCGCTTCGGAACCGGGGCGGGCCCCGACCACGAAGGGGGACCAATTCTCGGGTTGTGAGCTACCCGCGGGCCCATAGGTGGCTCTGGACAAGTACATTTCCGTCGGTGGGCTCAGAAAGCAACGCAGTAAGCCGGAGCGCCCGGGTGGCGCCGGATGGCGCCGGGGAAGTTTCCGTCTCGCCCGAGGAGCCGGTCGCGGTGTCCGAGCGGGAGAATCCGGGGGATCCCGGGCCGGAGAGCGCGCAGATCGGTCTGGTGACACAGCTGGTGCGGTTCGCCGTCACCGGCGCGCTGTCGGCCGTGGTCGACTTCGGGCTGTATGTGCTGCTGCTCGAAGCGGTGGGCCTGCCGGTGAACCCGGCCAAAGCGATCGGTTTCATCGCCGGCACCACGACGGCCTACCTGATCAACCGCCGCTGGACCTTCAACGCGGAGCCGAGCCGGACCAGGTTCATCGCGGTGGTGATCCTCTACGCGCTGACCTTCTGCGTGCAGGTCGGTATCAATTGGATCTTCTACCACGCCTTCGACGAGGGCGTGTGGTGGCGCGTCCCGCTGGCCTATGTCATCGCCCAGGGCACGGCCACGGTGATCAACTTCGTGGTCCAGCGCCTGGTCATCTTCCGTATCCGTTAGTTCCGCACACCGCAGAGCCCCGGCCGTCCAGCAGGACGACCGGGGCTCACTGCTGTGGGGGTTCTTCGGATGCCGCGGATGATCGCGGCAGGTACCTCAGGCGCAGGCGACGCTGGTCAGCCGGTGCGGGCGCCGCGCGCATACGGAACGTACCGCCGCGCCGATCGCGACCACCGGGGGGATCCAGCGGGCTTCTTCCGGGCCGACACCCCAGCTGGCCGAACCGGCCGAGAGGTGGGTGGGCGGCAGCGGGATGCCGTCGCCGTCGGTGTGCACGACCGCGCCGGCCTGCCGCAGCGCCTCGATCGCACGCGGGGCCTTGCGCATCCCGGTGACGAGGTGGATCTCCCGACGCTCGGCGCCCGGGATCTCGATCACCGGACCGGTCAGGTTGTTCGCGCGCATGTAGCGGCGGACCGACGCGGCCAACTCCCCGGTGACCTCGACGGCGGACAGGTCTTCGTCGGTGATCAGGCACAGACCGTTGGTCGTTTCGGCGACCGTCCAGCCACGCTGGGCGTAATCCCGCGCGGCAGCGGACTTTGCGGCCGCCGAGACGGAAGTCGGAAACGTCGTACGCACTGTCATCTCCATTCCCCGGTATAGATAAGCTCCGGCTTTCATGGGTCGTATCGGTGCCGGGTGCCCGGGGCGTTACGCCGTTCCAGCGATTTTTTTCGACTGTCGGCTTCCTCTCATTTGTGGCAGCAGTCGACATCCACTGGTACTGGACGATCGTCGGGATCCTGGTTGGCTTCGCGCGCGGAATCCGGGGAGGATTCCGTTATGGCCAGCGAGGCAGCGGACGAATCCCCGAGAACCGGTCCGGCGGCGGCCGGAGCACCTGAGCCGGCGGTTTCTCCCGCACCGGCCGGTAGTGCCGGAGTAAGACCGCCGGAGCAGGACGATACTGCGGAATCGCCGGGTCGGCGAATCAGGCGGAAACTCAGCTGGCGCGCGGAAGCGGCGCGACGCTTCGCCGACGCGGCCGCGGCCGAGGAGGCGGAATCCCGCCCGGAACCGGGTGACCGGGCCGAAGCGGTCCGGTACTGGGGCGCCGACGCGGTGCGCGGACTGCTGGATGTGCAGTTCCGCCGTCCGGCGACCAGGACGCTGTTACCGCTGGTCTATCTGCTCGGACTGGTGTTCGCGGTGGCCGCTCCGGTGGTGGTCACCGTCCTCGCGTGGCGGGTATCCGCGCTGCTCGGCGTGGTCGCGGCGCTGCTGGCGATACCGTTCGCGCTGACGATCGCCGCGGCGGTCCGTCTGTTCCTGGAGTTCCTGGTGAACGCCTCCAGGCTCGCGACCCGGGTGGAGCACATCAGTGACCTCGCCGATGATCTGTTCCAGGTGCTGTCGGAGGTCGCCGAACCGGTGAACCAGTTGTCCGAGGATGTACGGGCGGTGCAGTTCTGGCGTTTCCGCCGCGGACCCCGCAAATAGCCGAGCGGGCTGTGGCGAATCGCTCAGCGGTTGCGCGCCCGTATAACTCGGTGGCCGCGATCCGGATCACTCGGCGGGTGTACGGCCGAAGCCTTCGACTGCCCGGCACCCGTGTCGTTTCAGCTGCCGCGCAGCCGCGGGGCAGCGGCGTCCTTGGCGGAACGTAGATAGGTGAGCCGCCGCCCGTCGCGTCCGGTCTCCGGCCACTCGATCGCCAGATCCGGATCGAAGGCGTCCATATCGTGGTCGTGTTCGGGGCTGTACTCGAGGGAGCACAGATAAGTGAGGACCGAATCGTCCTGCAGGGAGAGCACTGCGTGCCCGAGTCCCTCGGACAGGAAGACCGAGCGGCGATAGATATCGTCCAGTACCACGCTGTCCCAGCGGCCGAAGGTGGGCGAATCAGCCCGCAGGTCGATCACGACGTCGAGGAACGCGCCGCGCCCACAGGTCACGTATTTGGCCTGCCCCGGTGGATCGTCGGTGTAGTGGATGCCGCGCAGCACTCCGGCGGCGGAGACAGAGGTGTTGACCTGGAGCAGATCGAAGGACCGGCCGGTGGCCTTCTCGAACTCCGAGGCCCGGAAGGTCTCGGCGAAGGCGCCCCGATCGTCGCCGTGGATCTTCGGAGTGAAAACCCAGGCGCCGGGGACCGACATCTCACTGATCCGCATCTACCCACTCACCAACTTCGTCCGCGCTCGAGCAGATCGAGCAGGTACTTACCGTAACCGGAGCGGGTGAGCGGATCGGCGAGCAGGCACAGTTGCTCGTCGTCGATATAGCCCATCCGCCACGCGACCTCCTCCGGGACGCCGATCTTCAGGCCCTGCCGCTCCTCGATGGTGCGGACGTAGTTGGCGGCGTCCAGTAGCGAGTCGAAGGTCCCGGTATCCAGCCACGCGGTGCCGCGAGCCAGGACGTCGACACTGAGCCTGCCCGCTTCCAGATAGGCCCGGTTGATATCGCTGATCTCGTATTCACCGCGGGCCGAGGGTCGCAGCCCGCGCGCGATCTCCACCACGTCGTTGTCGTAGAAGTACAGCCCTGGGACCGCGTAGTTGGACCGCGGCTGTTTCGGTTTCTCCTCGATGGAAACCGCCTTACCGTGGGCGAATTCGACCACACCGTAGGCGGTGGGATCGGATACCCGGTAGGCGAAGATGGCACCGCCGTCGAGTTCGGCGAACCGGTGCAGGCTCGTACCGAGACCGGGCCCGTGGAAGATGTTGTCGCCCAGGACCAGTGCGGCGCAATCGCCGCCGATATGGTCGGCACCCAGTACGAACGCCCGGGCGAGACCATCGGGAACCGGCTGCACGACGTAGTCGATCCTGATGCCGAACTGGGACCCGTCGCCGAGGAGCCGGGCGAACGATTCGGCGTCCTCGGGCGTGGTGATCACGAGGATGTCCCGGATCCCGGCCAGCATGAGAGTGGACAGCGGATAGTAGACCATCGGTTTGTCGTAGACCGGGACCAGCTGTTTGCTCACCCCGCGCGTGATCGGATGCAAACGCGACCCGGTGCCGCCCGCCAGTATGATTCCGCGCATATCCGGTCAGTGTGCCAGCCCGCGTGTGCGCGGCCGCGTGCGGCGGTGTTCCAGAACCGGTGCGGCGGTCAGGGGGGTACCGGAACCGGCGGCCGCCGCCGGTGATCCGGCTCATGTGGTAAGACCTGGGTACCGTTTGGTATCCAGCTGCCTGGGTACTCCGGGAAAATGAGGGCGATACAGGGATCCGAAGCAGATCCGTCTCGATATTTTTGTTGAGGATTCGGTCGAGTATCCGCCCGAATTCCGTGCCGGTACGGCTTCCGTGCGCGGCCGCGATATTGCGCCCTCGAGATCTGATAGGTATGAAATAGGATTGAGAGGGGAGATGCTTTGTCGGTTCCGGCTGTCGAATCAAGAAATCGAAACCCGGATAAGGGGTATATAGCGCTGCTGGGTTGGAGCCTCAATGCGGTAGAGGCGATCGACCGATTCGACCGGCGTTATGTGGTGGTCGCCCCGGAATGGGCGGAAGAATACTGTAACGCGCACGGTATACCTTATATTCGCTGGAATTTCGAAAGGCTCAACGAACGTTCGGTCGAAATCGCCGAGACGTTGCGCGATATGGGTGTGGACGTTGCCATCCCGATCTTCGAGGAAACCGTCGAGTGGGCGGGAGCGATAAATTCTGTCCTGATGAACAACCCGCGATTGTTCGGTCAGGCCATGTTGTTGCGGGACAAGGCCCTGATGAAACGCCGCGCACAGCTCGGCGGTATCAGGGTGGGTATATTCGAGGAAGCACACGAGCGCGATGACGTGATCCGATTTCTCAAACGGGTCAACCAGACATTGATGAAGCTCGACGGCGACCCGAACGATCCCATCCACATCAAGGCGTTCGACAAGGCGGGCTGCCTGGGGCATCGGGTGATCCGGACGCCCGACGAGATCGAGACCATCCCCGATGACGACTTCCCGGTCCTCATGGAATCCCACCTCGACGGCTGGGAATTCGCGGTCGAGGCCTGGATCCACGACGGCAAGATCCGGTTCCTGAACATCTCGGAATACGTGACACTGGGTTATTCCGTTTTCGTGCCGGCGACACCGGAACTGGAACAGTACCGGCCGGAGATAACCCGCCAGGTGGAACGGCTCATCAAAACTTTCGATATCGAATTCGGATTCGTGCATCCCGAGTACTTCGTCACCAGCGACGGCGAGATGTATTTCGGTGAAGTCGCCTACCGGCCGCCGGGGTTCAAGGTGTTCGAGTTGCTGGAGCGGTCCTACGGGTTCAATGCCTACCACGGGCTGGTCCTCGCATTCGACCCGAAGACGACAGAAGAGGAGATAGCGGACTTCTTCCCGAAGGAGGTGGTGGACGCCAAAGGGCATGCCGGTACCTTCGGGGTCTACCCGCGCCGTCGGGTGGTCAGTCGATTGTCGATACCGGAGGAGACCGAAGATCATGAGTATTTCGAAACACATGAGCTCAGTGCTCCGGCGACCGAGAAAGTCATGAAACGCACAGCATTCGGAAACCATTGGGGTCTTCTGTACTTCTTCGGGGAGGACCCGTACACTCTCCGGGATCTGTTGAAAAGGCAGGAAGAGCTCGATTTCTATATTTGATCCGTTGTCGGCAACGGGTTCGTCGGGGAGGTTCGGCGATTGAGTCCACTCAGCAGCGGTGGGGAGTCCATGGACAGGCATCTGGCCAGATTGGACGACGCCACCCAGGCACTTGCGGATGCCGGAGACTTCGGTAAGCAGGTCAAGCTGTCGCGAGTATTCGGCGCCCTGCGCCGGGTACTGCTGCTGCCCGGCGGCTGCACCGCGGTGCGGTCACGCGCGGCACGGCTGGACATCGCCGGGCTTTTCCTCGGTACGGACTGGGCACGCCCGCAGATCCTCATCCCATCGCTGAGCAGTGGTTCGCTGCGCAGCACCAATCCGGACACCGTCGTCCTGGAAACGGTGAGCAATCTGCGGCTCCTGGAGGTCGCCAAGGGTGCCTATGTGCACCCGCTGGTCTCCGCGGAACAGGCCCACCACCATCTGTCGCAGGTCCTCGCCATCAATCTGTCGTTGCTGTTCACGCCGCCGTCGGAGGCCGAGCGGACACAGCAGGGACGAATGGCCCAGGTGTCGCGGGAACTGCTGCGGCATCTGGTGGAGGAGGTGGGATACGAGAAGGTCCTCGAGAATCTGGTCGACGAGATCTGGCGGATCCTGCGGCAGCGCCCGATCCAGGTCGAGCCGGTCAAGCAGATGATCACCCAGATCGCCGTCGCGCGCAGTAATCCCGATATCGATCTGGGCGCGGGTGGTCTGGGCGCGGACCGGCTGATCAGCAGCCTCTACGGCACCACCGAAGCCTGCCGCGAGGATCCCGGTGTCGAGGTCTACCGCGCTCGGCTGGAGACGATGGACGACAACGCGCTGCAGTACGAGACGGCGGGTTTCGCGCGATCGATGCACGATACGGGGCTGGTCTCGCCCTACCACGCGGTACTGCTGCGCTTCCTGCTGGGCAAGGGCGAATACCTCCTGGGCGAAGCGCTGGGCTTGTCCAGCACCGGTCGCGAATGTCTGCTCTGTTATCACGAACTGGTGCGGCGGCTGATCGACGAGACCGTGCACGTCGAGACGGCGCAGTGTATCTACGGGCTGGCGTCGATGCTGGAACGCGGCATCCTCTACCAGCCCCCGGTCGCCCCGGCGCTGTGGCGGCAACTGGCATTGCAGTTGTCGGCGCATTCCGAGCAGCGTCTGACCCAGGTCTTCGGATCCGAGCCGTCGCCCCGTGCCCGGCTGCTGTCGGGCATGCTGTCGGTGCTCGGGCTGCCGCTGGGGATAGGGCAGGGCGACAACCCGACCTGCCAGTCCGCGCGGGCGCTGTCGATGTGGTCCTACAACGACCCCGACTATCTGCTGCAGACGCTGGCCTGGGCCGTACGCGACGACGAGGTCGTGATGCACTTCGAGGGCGAGCCGATCTCCTCACGGAACAGTGCCGGCGGACTCGCCACCGAACTGCCGATGGACCTGGACCCGGTATCCCTACTGGTCGTGCCGCATCTGGATCGTATCTACGCGGAGATGGGACGGCGCTGTATCGGCCGGGAGGGCGACCCTCATCGCTGGATCAATCCCGAATTCCACGGTTGGTGGTCGGGCCGCGGCTTCCGGATCAATGTCGACGTGGCCACCGGCAACCTGACCGACCTGGACGAATTCCTGCGGCACTTCTATGCCAGTTATCACCCCTTCTACAACGGTAATCAGCCGCTGATCCACCCGCAGCCGGCCGGCGTGGCGGTGACCGACAGTGCCGCCCGTTTCGTGGGCTGGCACGCGATCACGGTGCTGCGGGTGGCACTGGACCCCCAGGAGCAGATGCGGGTCTACTTCTACAATCCCAACAACGACAGCGGCCAGGACTGGGGCGACGGGGTGGTGGTCGGCACCGCCGGGCACGCCGAACGGTTCGGCGAAGCCTCGTTGCCGTTCGAACAGTTCGCCTCGCGCCTCTACATCTTCCACTTCGATCCGCTCGAGCCCGGCGAGCTGGCCTCGGTCGACCGGGAGGAGCTGGACCGGGTGGTCGGCTACGTCCACCGCAGCTGGGGTGCCACCCGGTTGCCCGCCGGATGATCGTTCAGTCGCGGTATCGTTCGACCAGTTTCGCGAGTTCGTCCAGGTCGCGCAGCGAATCCGCCTCCGGCCGCGTTTCCAGCTTCAGGGTCACCCGTTCCACGCCGGCCTCGGCGTAGGCGTCGAGTACTGCCGGGTCCGCCGGGGCCGGGGTGACCGTCACCGGCAGACCGGTGGCGGTGAACTCGGCCAGCTGGGCGGGTACCGCGGCGGCATCGGCCACACCGTTGGGAATCCATCCCACACCGTGCCGGATCGCGCGGCGCGCCGCGACCTCCCCACCACCGATGAAGATGGGCGGATGGGGTTGCCGGTGCGGTTTGGGCCAGGCGTAGATCGGATCGAAATCGACGAATTTTCCGTGGTATTCGGCAAGGTCCTCGGTCCAGATCCGCACGATGGCCTCGAGTTGCTCGTCGAGCAGAGCTCCGCGGGTGCGCGGATCGGTGCCGTGATCGGCCATCTCTTCCCGGTTCCAGCCGACGCCCACCCCGAAGACCACCCGGCCGCCGGAGATCTGGTCGAGGGTCGCGACCTCCTTCGCGGTGTGGATGAGATCCCGCTGGATCAGCAGCGTGACCCCGGTGCCCAGTACGAGCCGATCGGTGACCGCCGCGATCGCGCCCAGCACGACGAATGGGTCGAGGGTGCGGAAATAGACTCGGGGCAGGTCGCCGCCGCCGGGGTACGCGGACTCCCGGCTCGCGGGGATATGCGAATGCTCGGCGAGGAACAGCGATTCGAAACCGCGTTCCTCCAGTGCCGGGCCCAGCACGGTCCCGTTGATTCCTTCGTCGGTCAGGAAGGTGTTGACGCCGATCTTCATGACAGGTCCGAACGCCATATCCCCCCGCGAATATTTCACCCGCCGGGCCCGCGGTCGCTTCGGTACCCGCCAACGGCCGAGAGCAATGGCCACGAGGTGTGGAGGTTGTTGCGGTACCCGGGAACGGCGCAGGTCGGCGCCTTCGGCGTCGCCGAATCGCCGTCGGTGCGGCGGGTCGGGCACGACGTACAGTGAACCCGTGCGTCTACTCGTGACCGGTGGAGCCGGATTCATCGGAGCCAATTTCGTACAGCTCACCGTCGCCGAACGGCCGGATACGACGGTTACGGTGCTGGACGCGCTCACCTACGCGGGCAATCGGGCCTCGCTCGATCCGGTGGCCGATCGGATCGACTTCGTACACGGCGATATCGCCGATCTGGACCTGGTCGACGAGTTGGTCAGCGGTGTGGACGCGGTGGTCCACTTCGCCGCCGAATCGCACAATGACAACTCGCTGGCCGAACCCTGGCCTTTCGTGCAGACCAATATCGTCGGCACCTATTCACTGCTGCAGGCGGTCCGGCGCCACGATGTGCGCTACCACCACGTCTCCACCGACGAGGTCTACGGAGACCTCGCACCCCAGGACCCCCCGTTCTCCGAACACACGGCCTACAACCCCTCGAGTCCGTACTCGGCGACCAAGGCCGCCAGCGATATGCTGGTCCGCGCCTGGGTGCGTTCCTTCGGCCTCCGCGCCACGCTCTCGAACTGCTCCAACAACTATGGGCCCTACCAGCATGTGGAGAAGTTCATTCCACGCCAGATCACCAATCTGATCGAAGGCGTGCGCCCGCGGCTCTACGGTGCCGGCCATCAGATCCGCGACTGGATCCATGTGGAGGACCACAATCGCGCGGTCTGGGATGTGCTCGACCGGGGCCGGATCGGCCGTACCTATCTGATCGGCGCCGATAGTGAACTGGACAACCGGACGGTGGTGGAACTGCTCCTCGCCGAATTCGGCCGGGAACCCGATGATTTCGACCATGTCACCGATCGCGCCGGACACGACCAGCGCTACGCCATAGACGCCGGTCCGCTGCGGGAGGAACTCGGCTGGGCACCCCGCTACGCGGACTTCCGGGCCGGGCTGTCGGCCACCGTCGCCTGGTACCGGGAGCACGAATCCTGGTGGCGGCCGGTCAAAGCCGCCACCGAGCGCGCCTACACCGACGCGGGGGAGCGGACGATATCCCTCCCGTGAGCTACCCGGTCCGGCGCTGCGGACCGGGTAGCTCACCGGAGGAGAGAGCCGTCAGGCCCATACATAGAGGTGGTACTTCGCCATCGAGGTGATCAGTGAGATCAGTGCCGCGACCACGATGGTCACCGCGGCGTATCGGCCGGGGGCGCGGTCGCCCGGGCCGCGGAGCCGGAAGGGCATCCAGCGCAGCAGTACCGCGAAGGACACGATTGCCAGCGGAATGAAGTAGCGGCCCTGTACCCCGTCGATGATGTAGTAGCCGACCGGGGTGAAGGACATGTAGAGCGTCACGTAGATCATCGCCACACTGGCCGCCATGGTCAACGCGACCACCAGCGTGCGCCGGAAATCCGGCCGGTCGAACCGTTCCGCCATACCCACGCTCACCGCGAAGGCCAGCAGGCAGGCCACGACCGCGGTGGCGGGGACCTCGATGTAGGCGAAACCGAGTTCACCGAAGAATTCGGTGAACCATTCCTGGTCACGCCGCAGAATGCTCTCCCAGAAGGTGCGCAGGAAGCCGAACGGGCCGGTGAGGATGCCGGTCAGCTGTTCGCCGGTGTCCACCGTGTACCACTGTTCCCGGGGCCGCATCAGGCTGGTGCCCTCGCCGGTGGGTGCGGCGATCTTCATCCACACCGCGAACCCGATCGCGCCGACCGCGGCGCAGGCCCAGGTGAGCCAACGGCGCCAACCGTCGAGTCCCAGGCGCGCGGCGGGTATCAGTACCACCAGCATGGCCAGCAGCACATAGGTGGGTTTGCACAGCGGAAGCAGGATCGCGGTGGCCAGTACCGCGGTGGTTTCGACGCGGCCCAGTCGCTCACCGAGGAACAGGGCCTTCACCAGCAGCACCGAGACCAGGACGGCGAGCGCGTTGGTGAGCGTGTCGGCGGTGACCGTTCCGGCCTGGAACACCGCGATCGGTAGTACAGCCACGGTGAAGGCCAGCCATTGGATGCGGTGCTTCCGCAGCGCCCACAGGCCGAAGCCGACCACCAGCAGGTAGGCGGCCAGCCCGGACAGCCGGGTCAGGCGCACCATGGTGCCGGCATCGGCGTCGATCAACTCCGCGAACCGGATACCGATCGCGTTGGGCACGTAGGGAACCGCGGAGTAGGCAGCGGTGTTGGTGAACCAGATGATCTTGCGCTCGTCGGTCACCGGGGCATCGCCGAGCCGCTGGTAGGCCGCCGGATCGGCCACGTCGGGGTACGGTTCGCCCGGGTTGTGGGTGTAGTCGTTCAGCGCGTACCCCATCAGCGCCTCGACGGCCGCCGGTACCTCACCGCCGTAGGACACGCCGCGGTCGTCTTCGATGCGGGTGGGGTTCAGGCCACCATGGGCCACCTGGTAGGCGCGCCCGAACTGGGTGAGTTCGTCGTGACCCCAGAACGGCGGGCTCATCACCGCGAACACGAGTCCGAAGATCCCGGCCAGCAGTGTGAACGCGACGGTCGCCGGACCCACCCGGCGCAGCACGACCTCTCCGGTACGACGGGATCCGGTCAGCACGGAACGACCCGCGGCCTGCTCGGGTCCGGCAGGGCGGGTATCGGTGTCGGCGGTCAACGGATATCCCCGGCCACCGGGTCCGGGCGGTCGTCCTCGGTCGCCGCCGGTTGCGTTCCCGCTCCGGGGGCCTCGTATCGGAGGTAGATCAGCCGGGACGCCTCGTGCCGGGAACGGCGGATACCGTCCAGGATCAGTCCGGCGGTCCAGGCGAGGAAACCGACCAGCAGCAGGGTGCACGCGAGGAACAGGGTGGGGAAGCGGGGCACCGTGTGGGTGTCGTAGTACTCGATCACGATCGGAACGGTCAGCACCACCGAGATGAGCCAGCTGACCGTGCCCAACAGGCCGTAGAAGGCAACGGGGCGTTCGTGCCTGGCCAGCCCGACGATGAGGGCCAGGATCTTGAAACCGTCGTGGTAGGTGCGCAGTTTGCTCTCGCTGCCGGCCGGACGGTCCCGGAAACCCACCGGTACCGCGGTTTGCGGTACCCGCAGGTGCAGCGAATGCACGGTGAGTTCGGTTTCGATTTCGAATTCGCGCGATACCGCGGGGAAGCTCTTGACGAAACGGCGGGAGAACACCCGGAATCCGCTGAGCATATCCTCGACGTTCTCGCCGAAGACCTTGCCGACCACACCGTTGAGGACTCTGTTCCCGGTTTCGTGGCCGGCCCGGTAGGCCGATCCGTTCTCATCCTGTTTCCGGACGCCCAATACGTGGTCATAGGGGCCGGACAGGAGAGTTTCGATCATCGCCGGTGCCGCGGACGCCTCGTAGGTGTCGTCGCCGTCGATCATGAGGTAGATATCGGCTTCGATATCGGCGAAAGCGCGGCGCACCACATTGCCTTTGCCCTTCGCCCGCTCGGCGCGGACGATCGCCCCGGCGGCCCGGGCCTTCTCGGCGGTGGCGTCGGTGCTGAGGTTGTCGTACACATATACGACAATTCCGGGCACCGCGGCCTTCAGGTCGGTGACGACCTTGGCGACCGATGCTTCTTCGTTGTGACACGGAACCACGGCGGCGATGCTGTGACGTCCGGGCATGAGCGAGGGTGCTGCGTGGTTACGCTGCGCAACCGTCTCCGGGCCTGACTCGCTCATGCTGTGCTCGGTGGATTCCACCAGGTCAAATCCTCGAAATCGACGGATATGGGAACACGGGGAGAGTACCGGGTCCCCGTAGGAGAGGATGGCTCAGGTCACTGCGGTACCGTCGGCGCGTGTCATCTGGTGAGTCATCGGTCGTCGCCGCCGCCGACGCTCCGGCCTCCCGTTCGCTGTCCGAGCGGCTGTGGACCGGGCTCCGGCAGAGTGCGGCGTTCCTGGTAGTCGGCGTGGTCGGCTTCCTGGTCGACGCGGGGATCTACAACCTGCTGGTGTTCGATCTGGGCGCCTGGGGTGGCGAGGGTCTCATGTACGACGTCCCGTTGCCCGCCAAGATCATCGCCATCGCGGTGGCCACGGTGGTCACCTACTTCGGCAACAAGTGGTGGACGTTCTCGCACAAGCAGTCCGGTAGCCCGGCCCGCGAGTATCTGCTCTACGCGGTGATCAATGTGATCGCGATCGGGCTGCAATTGGGTTGCCTGGGTTTCTCCAGGTATGTCCTGGATCTGTCCACCCCGCTGGCGGACAATATCTCTGGAACATTGGTCGGTCAGATAGTTGCCGTGGTGTTCCGGTATTGGGCATATGACAAGTTCGTGTTTACCGGGGAACCCGATCGGGAAACGACCAACCGGGCGACCGGCGTGGCTGATTGATATCCTCGGGCCCGCCGCGAACCGTATTCAGGGACATGTCTGTCCCGTCGGCACAGCATGAACGAGTCAGGCCCGGAGGCGGAAGTGCGATACCTTCGCCTGCGTTTCGGCCTCCGCGTCAGTACGCGGACCGATCGCCGGTCTCGCTCATGCGCTAAATATTGAGGATTTCGAGGACTTCATGGACCAGTCGGCTATGCAGGCCGTTACCGAGACGAACGATCATGCTGCGGTCGCGCCGGAGTCGCTGCGCGCCGAACACCACCGGGCGCCGCAGAGACTGGTGCTCGCCCGGGGCATCTTCACCGGGCCCTCGGCGAAGATCAGCGACGAGCTGTATGCGGTGGTCAAGGGCCGTGCCACCCGCGACCGGATGACCCTGAGCCTGGACAAGGGATCGACCGCGCACACCAATACCTACTTCGGGCGTTTCGCGGCCAGCTACTGGCAGCGCTGGACCGTGGTCACCGAGGTGCAGGCCAGGATGGTCCTGCAGGTCGGAAAGCACGCCAGAGTGCGGATCGTGGCCTCCGATATCGCCGGACACCGCCGGATCGTCGGCACTGCCGAGGTCACCGCCAGCGGTCCGTTGACGCTGACCGCGCCGCTGGACCAGTTCGTCGACGGCGGCGCGCTGTGGATGGAGTTCGAGGCGGTCGGGGGCGATCTGGAGATCTCCGAGCTCACCTGGACCGCTACCGCTCCCGAGACCGTGCGCCCGGTCGCCATCGCCATCTGCACCTTCAACCGCGCCCAGGACTGCGCCGAGACCATCGCCGCGCTGGCCTCCGACCCGACCGTTCTCGGCTCGCTCGACGCCGTGTACGTGGTGGACCAGGGCACCGATCTGGTGGAGAACCGGCCGCTGTACCAGGCCACCCGGTCGATGTTCGGGGAGAAACTGCGCTATATCCGCCAGCCCAATCTGGGCGGCGCGGGCGGTTTCACCCGTGGACTGTACGAGGTGTCCGCGGCCAACGAACACGCCGACGTGATCCTCATGGACGACGATATCCTCTGCGAACCCGAAACCGTGCTGCGGTTGCAGGCCTTCGCCAACCTGACCGTGGAACCGACACTGGTCGGCGCGCAGATGCTGTTCCTGCTCAATCCCGACTACCTCAATGTCGGCGCCGAGGACGTGCACCTGCACCGGCTGATGCACGGCCAGAAGGTGCCCAAGGCGCTGCGCAACACCAGCATGCTGAAGAAGAACCAGGAACGCCGGGTCGACGCCGGCTACAACGCCTGGTGGACCTGCCTCATCCCGGCCGAGGTAGTGAAGAAGATCGGGCTCCCGCTGCCGATCTTCTTCCAGTGGGACGATGTCGAATACGGGGTCCGCGCCCGCGAACACGGGTTCGTCACCGTCACGCTGCCCAACGCGGCTGTCTGGCACGCGGACTTCTACTGGAAGGACTTCGACGACTGGGCGCGCTACTTCAGCACCCGCAACTCGCTGATCGTCAGCGCGATGCACGCGGATCTGAATCCGAGCACGGTCACCCGGCAGCTCCTCCGCAATATCTCCGAATATCTGGTCGGCATGCAGTACGGGCTCGCGCACACCACGCTGCAGGGCATCGAGGACTTCCTATCGGGTCCGTCGATCCTGCGTGACGGCGGTATCGAGCCGCTGAAAAGAGCCCGCACCAGCCGCTCCGACTACACCGAGACCGTGAAGCATCCCGCGGCGACGCCGCCGGTGGACTCCTCCGAGATCCGGGTGCGCCGCGCCGGCGGCGAGCCCAGCCGCCTGCTGGCGGTGCTGATCAAACGGGCTATCCAGCAGTGGACCGGCCGGGTCCAGCCCGGGCTCGTCGGGATCACCCGTGAGGACGCGCACTGGTGGCATGTATCGCTGTTCGACCACGTGGTGGTCACCGACGCCTCGCAATCCGGGGTCCGGGTCCGCAAGCGTGACAAGGCCACCGCACGGGCCCTGCTACTGCGTACGGTGCGGGTGCTGCGCCGGCTGTACAAGGAACTGCCGGACCTACAGCAGCGCTACCGCGCCGCGCACGCCGAACTCACCAGCCGCGAGAACTGGGAGCGGCTCTACGGGATCGATTCCGACCCGCGCTGAGCCGGGCGGTACGTACGTGGTGGGCCACGCCGGCGCGTCCGGCGTGGCCCGTCGCCGATCTCAGAGGAACAGGTCGGTGGTGAGTGGCTCGTCGCCCGGCGTCACCCGGTATTTGTCCAGGTCGGTGATGCCGTGGGCGGCGAGCACTTCGTCGTCGAGGAAGAAATTGCCGGTGGTTTCCGTGGCCGGTGAGGTGAGCACCAGGTAAGCGGCGTCGGCATAGATGTCCGGGGTCCGCGAGGTGCGGACCATCTCCTCCCCGCCGAGCAGGTTCTGCACCGCGGCGGTGGCGATGGTGGTGCGGGGCCAGAGCGAATTGACCCCGACACCGGCGGATTTCAGTTCTTCGGCCAGCCCCAGCGTGGTCAGCGACATCCCGTACTTGGCGATGGTGTAGCCGAGCGAGGACCCCGCCCATTTCGGATCCAGGTTCAGCGGCGGCGAGAGCGTCAGGATATGCGGATTGCGCCCGGCACCGGCCGATTCGCGCAACGCCGGAATGCACAGCTTCGACAGCAGGAAGCTGCCACGGCAGTTGATGTCCTGCATGAGATCGTATTTCTTCATCGCCAGCGAATCGGTGGGCGACAGATCGATGGCGGACGCGTTGTTGACCACGATATCGATACCGCCGAACCGTTCGGTCGTGAGCCGGACCGCCTCGGCGACCGAATCGTCGATCCGCACATCGCCGACGAACGGCAGTACGGTTCCCCCGGCTTCCTCCAGTTCCGCGGCCGCGGTGTGGATGGTGCCCGGCAGTTTGGGGTGGGGCTGATCGGTCTTGGCGATCAATGTGATGTTCGCACCGTCGGCGGCCGCCCGTTTGGCGATCTCCAGCCCGATACCGCGGCTGCCACCGGACATGATCATCGTCCGGCCGCTCAGCGGTGTGTCTCCGGTAGCTGTCATTGCCTGCCCTCCTGTAGTCGCGGCCGCCGCCCGCCGGCGTGCGGTCGGCATTGCGTTTCGAGCGTAGGCAACAGGTGCGGGCTTGCCCAGGGGCCGCGCAGCCCGGCGGCCCGGTATCGGGCGGAGTACCGGCCGGCCACCGGAGCAATGTGCCGCGGGCCGGCGCAGGGCTCGTGACCGTTGCCGTGCCGCAGCCGGACCGGCCGGGATCCGCGCGCGGCCGGGCGTAGACGCCCCGCCGCGCGCGGACCGCCGACTCACATCGTGGAGAGCATCAAGATGATGTTCAACAGGAAGATCAGGGCGACGAACGCCCAGATCACGTACATGACCACCATGCCGGGAGTTTTCTGCGGTACCGGGCCGATCGCTCCGTTGAGGAAGATCAGCGCCGGTGTCCGGTAGTAGTACCGGACCGCCTGGCCGGGCTGGACCGGTACCGCGACATCGGCCGGACCCATATCGAACAGCCACGGCGTGGCGACCCGCACGTGGTACTGACCGGCACCCACCGGAATATGGTTGGCGCCCCAGCGGGTGTTCGGCACCCGCTGCCCGTTCACGGTGATCTTGGGTTTGGTGATCGCGAGCAGGAACGCCATCGGGGTGTAGGAACAATCCACCGTGATACCCGGCGGATCGTTGGGCGCGGCCTGCGGCTGCTGACCGTAGGGGCCCGGCTGCCCGAACTGGGCGGGTGGCTGCCCGGTCGGCTGCGGGTACGGGCCGCTCCCGTACTGCTGCGGTTGCGCGGGAGGCTGACCGTAGCCCTGTGGCGGCTGCCCCGGGGGCGGCGCGCCCCACGGCTGCGGGCCGCCCTGCGGCCCCCCTGGGTACTGTGGCTGCCCACCCGGGTTCGGTGCCGGCGCGTACTGCTGTTGCGGCGGCGGGAACTGGCCGGGTGCGGGCTGACCTTGTGGCGGCTGACCGCCGGGGTAACTCATCGATCTCCTCCCGAATCATGCAGATTGTCAGCCGAACTTACCTGGCGGGGAGGAAACTCTCGCATCGACCGTCAACCCTGGTTGTCCGGTGGGTGATCGATCGGCCGCCCGCGCGAGCCGCCGGGCTATTCCGGTTTCTGGAACTGTTCGTTGCGGCCGAGGCTGCGCAGATGGAACCACTCGCGCAACCCGGCCGGATCGCGGCGGGTCACCAGGAAGAACCAGGAGAAACGAATCCATTCCTGGGGCAGCAGCTTTCGCATCCCGGGCTGCGACATCAGGTACCCGCGGTTGCGGTAGGTGAAGTACCGCTTCACCGGATCGTCCGGGTACTGGGTGTGCATCCGGCCACCGAGGATCGGCTTGAACTCCGCCGCGCCGTTGGGGTGTAGATACGCCGTTTGCAGGCAGGTACCGAAGGGCAATCCCGAGCGCACCAGCCGACGGTGCACCTCGACCTCGTCCCCGCGTACGAACAGCCGCAGATCCGGTACACCGATCACATCCACCGCCTGCGCGGAGATCAGGGCGCCGTTGAACAACGAGGCGATCCCGGGCAGGAAGTCCTCGCCGCCGAGCTCGGAACGCAACCGCCGCCACACCACGCCGCGGCGCAGCGGGAACGCCAGCTGGTCCGGTTCGTCGATATCGCAGACGACCGGTGAGACCTCCACCAGTTCGTGGCGGCGCGCGCAATCGAACAGGGTGGCCAGCACTTCGGGGCCTTCGGGCCGCCCGTCGTCGTCGGCCAGCCACACCCAGTCGGCACCGAGGCTCAGCGCGTGCAGCATGCCCAGCGCGAAACCGCCCGCCCCGCCCAGATTGTGCGCCGAACCGAGATAGGTGGTCTCGATCGGCTGATCGGCCACGAGTTCGGCCACTTCGGCTTCGTTGCCGTTATCGATCACGATCAGGTGATCGACGGCCCGCGACTGCGTGGCGACCGCCTTCAGCGATTCGGCGAGCAGATCGCGTCGCTTGTGCGTCACCACCACGGCGACGATCTTGGCGTCCGGTCCGTACTCGACCTCGGGCAGAACCGCGTCGCCCGCGTTGTGCTCTCGCGAGGGATCCGAAGCCGGACGCCCGGGTCCGCCCGTGCTGTGCGGATCGGGTCCGAGCGAGGGTTCTACCTGGTCATGCTTCGCTTCGGTCTCGGGGCCCGACTCGCTCGTGCTGTGTTCGTCGGGCACGGTCGAAGGCGCTGCGTGGTCGCGCTTCGCTTCGGTCTCGGGGCCCGACTCGCTCGTGCTGTGTTCGTCGGGCACGGTCGAAGGCCCTGCGTGGTCGCGCTTCGCTTCCGCGTCCGGGCCTGACTCGCTCATGCTGTGTTGTTCTCCAGTTCTCGTTCGCCGTCGGCCGACCGCTGTGCTGATTCGTCGGCGCCCCGGCCGGACTTCTCGGCCTCGATCTCCCGCAGGACCGTCGCCACATGATTACCCGCGTCCGGACCCTCGTAGGCTCGCACGACCTCTTCGATCCCGCCGCGCAACCGGATCTGGCCGTGATCGATCCACATCGCGGTATCGCAGAGCTGGGCCAGGAATTCGTTGGAATGGCTGGCGAACACCAGGATGCCCGATCGGGCGACCAGTTCCTGCAACCGGATTCGCGCTTTCTTCATGAACTCCGCGTCGACCGCGCCGATCCCCTCGTCGAGCAGCAGGATCTCCGGGTCGATGGAGGTCACCACGCCCATCGCCAGCCGCACCCGCATACCGGTCGAATAGGTGCGCAACGGCATGGCCAGGTATTCGCCGAGTTCGGTGAAATCGGCGATCTCGTCGATCTTGGCCAGCATCTGCTTCCGGGTCTGTCCCAGGAACAGGCCGCGGATGATGATGTTCTCGTAGCCGGAGATCTCCGGGTCCATCCCGACCCCGAGATCGAACACCGGCGCCACCCGTCCGCGGATCCGGGCACTGCCGCGCGAGGGCTCGTAGATCCCGGACAGCAGCCGCAGCAGCGTGGACTTACCCGCGCCGTTGTGGCCGACCAGGCCCACCCGGTCGCCCTCCTTCAGCGACAGGTTGATATCGCGCAGCGCCTCGACCACGACGACATCGGACTGATTGCGGCCGATCGAACCGCCCGCCTTGCCCAGGAACGCCTTCTTCAGCGACCGGGACTTCGCGTCGAAGATCGGGAACTCCACCCACGCCTTGCGGGTTTCGATACTCACGTGATCACTCATGATCGCCTGACTCCTAAACCCAGTAGGGCACGCGCGAACGGTACTGACGCAACGCGATCGCCGCGGCGATCCAGCCCACCACGGTGATGGCACCGACGATCGCCCAGTGGTACAGCTTCTGGTCGTCGCCGAGCAGCGGCGCGCGCACGATCTCCAGATAGTGGTAGGTGGGTACCACCTCGGCCAGCCGAGCCCGCTCGGCGACCTGACCACCCTGCTCGCGCAGGCTGTTGGTGTTCCACATCACCGGGGTCAGCACGAACAGCATCAGCGTCATACTGCCCAGGATCGGCGCGATATCGCGGTAGCGGGTGCTGAAGATGCCGAACAGTACCGAGACCCACATGGCGTTGAGGAACAGCAGAACCAGGGCCGGTATCGCGAAAACGACAGTCCAGTGCAGATCGCGCCAGACACCGAACAGCGCCAGCACCACGAAATAGATCAGCAGGTTGTGCGCGAAGAACAGGATCTGCCGCCACACCAGCCGGTACACGTGCACACTCAGCGCGGAGGGCAGCTGTTTGATCAGTCCCTCGTTGGCGACGAAGACATCCGCGCCCTCGAGGATCGAGGCGTTGATGACGTTCCACACGATCAGGCCGACCGCGACATAGGGCAGATAGTCGGTGAGCGGCTGGCCGAGTAGCGCGGCGTACAGGATACCGATGGCGGTGGCCTGTACACCGGTGGCGATGGTGATCCAGAACGGACCCAGTACCGACCGCCGGTAGCGCTGTTTGATGTCCTGCCAGCCCAGCGAGAGCCACAGTTCGCGTTGCCGGAACCCGTCGCGGATATCGCGCCAGGCTCGGGCCCACGACTGCGAATCCGATTCGATGGGGTCCGCGTCGATCACCTCGGTGGTGTCGGCGTCGGCGACCGGGGTCTGCTCGGAACTCACGGGCAACTCATCTGCGGCGGGGTCGTGGTCGGGGCGCACCGGGCTCTCGTCGGTGCTCTCCCGGGCCTCGGTGTTTACCAGGTCGGAGCGAGCGGAAGCTGCAGGCACGGTGCACGACACTACCCCGGCCGGTGAGTCCCGGTAGCGCTGGCATATATACCACCGCGATCAAAGGTATTGTCCGGTGCCTCCGATGGTCTGGCCCGGCTGCCCGCCGCGACCGTCGGCGGCGTGGATACCCGGTGGCAGGGCACCCTGGCGCATCTGCTCGAGCTGCGCCCGTGCGGCCATCTGCTGGGCGAACAGGGCGGTCTGGATACCGTGGAAGAGGCCCTCCAGCCAACCCACCAGCTGCGCCTGCGCGATACGCAGTTCCGCGTCCGAGGGGATGGCGTCCTCGCTGAACGGCAGGGCCAGCCGCTCGAGTTCCTCGCGCAGCTCCGGTGCCAGGCCCTGTTCCAGTTCCCGTATCGAGGATTTGTGGATCTCGGCCAGCCGGGTCCGGCTGGCGTCGTCGAGCGGAGCCGCCCGTACCTCCTCGAGCAGCTGTTTGATCATGGTCCCGATGCGCATGACCTTGGCCGGCTGTTCGACCATATCGGCCAGCGACTCGGAGTTGTCGCGCTCGGTCGCATCCTGCTCGGGGGTCTCCCGGCCGGGGTACGACGCGCTCGTCGCGGCGCCCGCGGGCAGCACCAACGGACGGCCTTCGGGGCCGATCACGACAACGGGATCCGATGCGTCATCCGATTGCGTCATGGTCCCCATCATGTCGTGTTCGCGCCGAACGCGCTAAGCCGGTGGTGGTGACGAGGTCGGGCCCGGAGGCGGAAGTGGAGCCCGACGACGCAGGGACCTCGCTCGTGCCCGGTGAAATCGGCTGTACCAGGGTTACCGAGATATGGGCCCTGCCTTAAAGTGACCTGCATGACTTACGACGTCGCGCGGGTCCGGGGACTGATCCCCTCCCTGGCCGACGGCTGGATCAACCTGGCTCCGCAGGCGGGCATGCTTGTTCCGGATTCTGTCTCGCGCGCGGTGTCCACCGGTTTCCGCTCGTCGTCGTTCTCCCACCTCGGCCGCCACGGTGCCGCCAAACGCAGCGCCGATATCCTGCACGACGCCCGGGTAGCCGTGGCGGATCTGGTCGGGGCGGACCCGAGCGGGGTGGTGCTGGGGCCGGATCGCGCCGTCCTGCTGGCCTGGCTCGCCGAATCCCTGAGTTCCCGGCTGGGCCTGGGTACCGGGATCGTGTTGTCCAGGCTGGACGACGAAGCGAATGTGGCGCCCTGGCTGCGCATAGCCAACCGGTACGGGGCGCATGTGCGCTGGGCCGAGGTGGAGATCGAGACCTGCGAGATGCCGGCCTGGCAGTTCGAGGAGCTCATCGGACCCACCGCGCGGCTGGTCGCGCTCACCGCGGCGTCCCCGATCGTGGGTTCGGCGCCCTCGGTGCGGGTGGCGGCCGAACGGGTGCACGAGGTCGGCGGGTTGCTGGTCGCCGACGCGGTCGGCGCCGCGCCTTACGCCCTGATCGGTATCGATGACCTGAACGCCGATGTGGTGGCGTTGAGTGCACCGAGCTGGGGTGGTCCGCAGGTCGGCGCGCTCGTCTTCCGTGACCCCGCCTTCCTGGACCGGATCCCGTCCATGGCGTTGAACCCGTATGCCAAGGGGCCTGAACGGCTCGAGGTCGGTGGCCACCAGTACGCGCTGCTGGCCGGGCTCACCACCTCGATCGACTATCTGGCCGCGCTGGACGAACGGGCCGGGGGCACCCGCCGGGAGCGGTTGGAGCTGTCGATCACCTCGCTGCAGGATTACCACGACCAGCTGTTCGACCATTTGATGAGCACCCTGGAGAAGATCACCGGGCTCACCGTGATCGGCCGGGCCTCGACCCGGATCCCGACGGTCAGTTTCACCATCGACGGTATGCAGGCGGAGAAGATCGCCGCCGAACTGGCCGATAAGCGCATCAATGTATTGGCCGGTTCGCACGGCGGCAGCCGGTTACTGGACGCTCTGGGTGTGAACGACGAAGGCGGCGCGGTGACCATCGGTCTCGCGCCGTACACGACTCGCCGGGAAATCGATCAGCTCGGCCGAGCCCTGACCGCGCTCGGCTGACCGGCTCGCCCCGGTTCCGATGGGCTGGAGTGAGGGCCCTGCGCTCCGCTTCCGCCTAGCTCGTGCCGTCGTTCCCGATCCGCAGGATCACCTTGCCGAACGTCTCGTGCTCGTCGAGCAGTTCGTGCGCCCGGCCCGCCTCGGTCACCGGGACCTCGGCATGGATCACCGGCACGATCGCTCCTGCCTCCAGCAGTGGCCAGACATGCGCGCGGACCTCGGCGATGATATCGGCCTTGCTGCCGCGACCCGTGGCCGGACGGTCGCGCAGTTTGATCGCGCGCACCGTCCCGCGTTTGCCCATGAGCTCACCCAGGTTCAGTTCGGCACTCACTCCGCCCTGCATGCCGATCACCACGATCTGGCCGTCGAGTGCCAGCGCCGCCACATTGCGGCCCAGGTAGGCGGCACCCATGTTGTCGAGGATGATGTCGGCGCCCGGTCCGCCCAGGCCTTGTTCGGCGCGTACCAGGTCCACGAAATCGTGTTCCCGATAGTTGATCAGTACGTTCGCGCCCAGTTCCGCGCAGCGCGCCAGTTTCGCGGCGGACCCGGCTGTCACCGCGACCCGGGCGCCCAGTTGCACCGCCACCTGGATGGCATGTGTGCCGATCCCGCTGCCCCCACCGTGGATCAGCAGCAACTGCCCGGAATGCAGGCCCGCGGTCATCACCAGATTCGACCAGACCGTCGCCGCGACCTCGGGCAGCCCCGCGGCCGCCGCCAGATCCAGACCGTCCGGGACCGGTAATACCTGCCCGGCCGGCACCACCACCTGCTCGGCGTATCCGCCGCCGGACAGCAGCGCGCACACCCGGTCACCGACCGACCACTCCCGGACGCCCTCGCCGACCGCCGCGATCACACCCGAGCATTCGAGCCCCGGTACGGAGGTGGTCCCCGGCGGGGGTGCGTAGAACCCGCGCCGCTGGAGCAGATCGGCCCGGTTCACCCCGGCCGCCGCCACATCGATCAGTACCTCGCCGTGTCCGGGTGCCGGGTCCGGGGCGCCGGACCACTCCATCACTTCGGGGCCGCCGAATCCGTTCAAGTTGATCGCTCGCACGGGACCCATACTGCATCAGAATTTGCGCAGTGGGTGCCCGCGACGTGCCGGACACGGCTACCGTGAGCGCCGTGAGCAGCTTCATCGACTTCCAGAACGAGATCTACCTCCAGGGAATGGGCGGGACGGTCCCCGAGCTGCCGATGACCGCGGACGGTTTCGCGGACCGGGCCCGGGAGTTGCTCGACGCACGCGCCTACGCCTATGTAGCCGGTAGCGCGTCCACCGAACGGACGGCTCTGGCCAACACCTCGGCGTTCGATCGGTACCGGATCGTGCCGCGCATGCTCTGCGGTACCAGTGGGCCGGGCGCACGTGACACTTCCGTCGAGGTGCTCGGCACCAAACTGGCCGCACCGGTGCTGACCTCGCCGGTCGGGGTGTTGGAACTGCTGCACGAGAAAGGCGAGGTCGTGGTCGCGCGGGCCGCCAAGGAGCTCGGGGTGGGCACCGTCGTGTCCACCGCGTCCTCGTCGACCATCGAGGAGGTGGGCGAGGTCGCTGGCGACTGGTGGTATCAGCTGTACTGGCCCGCCGACGACGAGCTGGCGCGCTCGTTCGTGGAGCGCGCGCAGCGGGCCGGGGCGAAGGCGATCGTGGTCACCGTCGACACCCCCTCCCTCGGCTGGCGGCCGCGCGACCTCGAACTGGGGCATCTGCCCTTCCTCCTGGGCAAAGGCATTGCCAACTATCTGTCCGACCCGGTCTTCCGGGCCAAGCTGCCGGCACCACCGGAGGAGAGCGAGGACGCCCTGCGGATAGCGATCCTCACCTGGGTCGGCTTGTTCGGCAACCACACGCTGCGCCCGGCCGACCTGGCCAGATTACGAGAATGGACCGATCTGCCGATCGCGGTCAAAGGCGTCCTGCACCCCGATGACGCCCGGCTGGTGGTCGATGCCGGCGCGGACGCGGTATGGGTGAGCAACCACGGCGGTCGGCAGGTCGACAATTCGATCGCGGCGCTCGACGCGCTCGGGTCGGTCGTCGGCGCGGTCGGGGACAGGGCCGATGTGCTCTTCGACTCCGGCGTCCGCTCCGGCTCCGACGTCCTGGTCGCCCTCGCCCTGGGCGCCAAGGCGGTGGGCTACGGCCGGCCCTGGGCATATGCGCTCGGTATCGGCGGCGCCGTGGGAGTCCGGCACGCGCTGCGCCTGCTGCTCGCCGATTTCGATTCCGCCATGGGCCTTTCCGGATGCGCCGATCTCGCCGGCATTACTCGTGAGCTGCTCGCGGTCCCACGCTGAGCGAGCGGACGGCCACCTTGTGACCGGTAGTCGGCTTTCGGTCGCCACCGGTCCCATCGGTTACCATCGAGGCCCTGGAGACGTGGCAGAGCGGCCGAATGCACTCGCCTTGAAAGCGAGAGTCGTGAGAGCGACCGGGGGTTCAAATCCCTCCGTCTCCGCCAGAACAGCAGTCGAGAGCTGGTCTCGGTGATCGGTTTCGGGTCGACGGATACGACCGAACAGCTCATCGTGTCGGCGCACCCGGATTTCGTCAGGGCTGTGGTGCGGCTCCGCGCGGAGTCGCGCGACTGAGGACCGGTATCGGGGATTCGGCGGTCGGGCGGGCGCGACCCGCGCTCGGGCGCGGCGGGCACGACTGTTGCGTACGGTGGACACGTGACGCAATCGAGCGACGTAACCCCCGGTCCGGCCGTGACGCCGGTGCCCGGGCGGTGGCCCGCCGTGCTGACCTGGCGCGCGCACGACGGTTCGCGGATGGAATCGGTTCGCGTAACGCTCAACGGCAACCGGATCCGGGCCAGCGGCCGCATCATCGGCGGTGGTTGTGGCGAGCACACCGCGTTCAGCGCCTCCTATGATCTGGTCACCGACGAGAACGGCGCGACCAGGCGGCTGTCGTTGAGCAGTACCACCGCAGCGGGGGAACGGCACGCCTCCCTCGCCCGGGACCAGGAGAACTACTGGCTGGTCGATGCCACCGGCACCCATATCCGGTCCACCTTCGGTGGCGCGCTGGACGCCGATGTGGTGCTCAGCCCGTTCTTCAACACCCTGCCCATCCGCCGGTTCGGGCTCCAGCACGCCATGGAGGATGTCCAGGTCCCGGTGGTCTACGTCCGGTTGCCGGAGTTGACGGTCCAGGAGGCCGATCTCACCTACAGCAGCGCCAAAGACGGGATCAGCGTTCTCTCGCCGGTGTCCAGCGCCACCCTCACCGTCGACCCCGACGGTTTCGTTCTCGACTATCCCGGTTTGGCCGAGCGGGTCTGAGCGGGGATCAGTCGCTTCCGGTCGCGGGTGTGAGGTGGGTGACGACCCCGCCCGCACGGCCCGCCTCCTGCAGTTTCTCCAGCCAGCCCGCCGCGCCGGGGACGATCCCGGTGATCTCCCAGCGCTGCGCCGATTCGTAGCGCCGGCGAGCCGCGTGACCCGCCGTGGTGAGCTCGGCGAGCGAGGTATCCGAGCTCAGGGACTTCTTGGCCTCGCTCAGCGTGGTCAGGGTCTCGTCCAGGACCGCCAGCAGCGCGTCGGAGTTGGGTTCGCAGATCGCGCGCACCAGGTCGGGCGCGGTCCCCGCGACCCGGGTGCCGTCCCGGAACGACCCCGCCGCCAGTCCCAGCGCGAGGTCCCCGCCGCGCGCGCCCGCCACCGCCAGCGCTTCGGCGAGGACGTGCGGTAGATGCGAGATCCGGGCCACGGCGCGATCGTGTTCGGAGGCGATCACCGGTACGGCCACGGCACCGCAGTCCAGGGCCAGCCGGGTCACCCGTGCCCAGGTGTCCGGGTCCGTTCCCGGATCGACCCCCACCGCCCACGCCGCCTCGCGGAACAGTTCCGGATCGGTTGCCTGCCAGCCCGATTCGGCGGTACCCGCCATCGGATGCCCGCCCACGTAGCGAGCCTGCAGGCCGTATCGGCGTACCGCCGCGGCGACAGGGGCCTTCACACTCACCACATCGGTGAGCGCGCAACCCGGCGCGTACTCGGCGATCGCGTCCAGCATCGCGTTCACCGCCGGCATCGGCACCGCCACCACGATCAGCGCGTCGTTCTCGGCGGCCCGGCGCAGTACTGCCGGGAGATCGTCGCCGACATCGAAACCCGAGGTCCGGGCCGCCGCCACGCCCGGCGCGGAGCGGTTGTACCCCCAGGCGGTCCAACCGGCTACGGTCGCTGCACGCAGCAGCGATCCGCCGATCAAACCAGTCCCGAGAACACAGAGCGCCGTATGGTCGTCAGCAGTCACCGGAACAGATTCGCATACGACTTCATCTAACGGCCCCGGGCCGACTACCGTTGCGCCCATGGCAGCACAGCGCGCGGGCACGAACAAGGCGGCGTCGGATGATTACGACGACGTAGAGGGGTTCGCGGTGGCCGTTGTCCGGGAAGACGGTACGTGGCGGTGCACCCCGCTGAGTTCGGCCGCGCTCACCACCCTGTCGGCGGCGGAGAACGAGCTGAAAGCTCTGCGTTCCTCCGGCGCGGTCTTCGGGCTCCTGGACGTCGACGACGAGTTCTTCATCGTGGTCCGTCCCGCCCCCAGCGGCACCCGGCTGCTGGTGTCGGACGCGACCGCGGCGATCGATTACGACATCGCCGCCGATGTTCTCGAGGAACTGCATATCGAGATCCCCGATATCGATCCCGACGAGCTCGACGATGTCGAACCGTGGGAAGAGGGCGACCTCGCCATCCTGGCCGATCTGGGTCTTTCCGAACCGGTACTCAGCGTGATCCTCACCGAAACCGATCTCTACCCCGACGAGCAGCTCACGATGATCGCCCAGCGGCTGGGCTTCTCGTCGGAGTTCTCCGCGGTGCTCGACAAACTGCCGCGCTGAGTTGAGCGCCCCGCTCTCCGATACCGAGATGGTGCGGACGGCTCTGGCCGTCGCCGCCACCGCCGACCCGCGCGATGTTCCCGTGGGGGCGGTCGTGTTCGACGGTTCGGGCCGCGAACTGGCTCGCGCCACCAATGCGCGCGAGGCCACCGGTGACCCCACCGCGCACGCCGAGGTGCTGGCTCTGCGCCGTGCCGCCGCGATACACGGCGACGGCTGGCGGCTCACCGGCACCACTCTCGCGGTAACCCTGGAACCGTGCACCATGTGCGCCGGGGCGCTGGTCGCGGCCCGGGTGGACCGGTTGCTTTTCGGGGCGTGGGAGCCGAAGACGGGCGCGGTCGGTTCGCTGTGGGATGTGGTCCGTGATCGGCGTCTCAACCATCGCCCCCAGGTGCGTGGCGGAATCCTGGAGGCGGAATGCGCGGCGATCCTCGACGACTTCTTCCGGGCCCGACGCTGAGAGTTCGTCAGGGCCCGACGCTGAGCGTTCGTCGGCCACCGCGCCGAATGCGTGACCGGCAGCGGGCCGAATGCTGTCCGGGCACCCGGTGCGCAATTCGTCGGCGGTGGCGCTGGAGCGGGTCGTCCGGGAGATTCGCAGGTCCGGCCCCCGATTTAGGGATACGAGGACGGTCCGGTATTCTTGCGGGCGGTGGCGTGTCCGAGCGGCCTAAGGAGCACGCCTCGAAAGCGTGTGAGGGGTAACCCCCCTCCGAGGGTTCAAATCCCTCCGCCACCGCCACAGCCCTTTACCTGCTCACACAGGTGAGGGGCTTTTCTTTTGCCTGCGGTAGCCGGGCCGGCCGGTCTCGCTCTGCCGGATTCTGTGGAACCCGCGGTCCGCTGCTCGACCACTCCCGGTCGCGCTCGTCGGTCAGTGGCTCGGCCGGGAGGCTACCGCGTCCGGATCCGGGGTGGCCCGGGTAGCCGGGAAGCGTTCCAGATGCAGTGTGCAACCGGGATTCACCCGCGGCAGGGCGCGCGCGGCGGCTTGCTGCATCAGAGAGGGACCGCAGACGTACACGGCCGCACCCGGGTTCGCGCGAGCGAGGATCTCCTCCATATTCGGAGTTCCGAACTCGTCGTCCGGCCGGACGACCGCGTCGGGGACCCGGTCCAGGAAGGGCATCGCATCCCGGCTGCGCCCGGTATAGACGAGGGTGCCGCGCCGCCCGGCGGCCTGCGCCATGGGCAGGATCGGGGTGATACCCATACCGCCCGCGACGAAGAGGTATTCGGGCGCGTCGATGAAGGGGAAGGTGTGCCGAGGTCCGTGGGCCCGGAGTGTGTCACCGCTGCGCAGGCTTTCGTGGATTTCGATCGAGCCACCCTTGCCGTGCGGCATGAGCCGGACGGCGATCCGGTAGGCGGAGCGGTCTCGGGGATCTCCGCACAGCGAGTACTGACGCCGGCGACCCGACGGCAACGAGAGTTCCAGGTGAGCGCCCGGTAACCAGGCCGGAAGTGGATCGCCGTCGGGATCCACCAGGATTACGGTCACCACATCGACAGCTTTGCGCCGGATCGCGGCGACTACGAGTCTGCGATTGAATCCACTGTGCCAGAGCACCTTCGAGTGCGGCAGTAGCGAAGCCGGCCGGTGGGCGACGAATATCGAACGGCAGACGTCCACGGCCGTGCCGATCATCTGGAGACCGCGCGCCGGTACCTGGGTGCCCATCAGTTGTCTCCCGATAGTCGAGACATGCGACGCACCAGATGGAAACAAGCGGCTGCTTGGCTGGTCTGCACCATTCGGCGAATGTACATCGCAACATAATTAATAGCAATGTTGCAATATTGCGAGTGCCCGATAGGTGTTTGCAATCACGCCGTACTTGCTAGCGTTAGCTGCATGTCCGCCGCGTACACATCGTCACCCGGGCTGCAGGACGGTATCGAGGCTCGCATTCTGGACGCGGCGTTGATCAGATTCAGCGAGTTCGGCGTGAAGAAGACGACCATCGAAGACATCGCCCGGCAGGCCGGCGTCGACCGCGTCACCATATATCGCCGCGTCGGCTCCCGCGACGATGTGGTGCAGGCGGTCGTGAGCCGGGAGGTAGCCGCGGTCCTCACGGAGGTCGACGCCATCTCCACCCGGCACGAGACTCTGGCGGATCTGGTCGCCGATATTTTTGTGACAGTCATCACACGGTGGCGGGAACATGTCCTGGTCAAGCGCATGCTCACCGTCGAACCGGAACGAATCCTGGAGAAGTTGACGGTAGAGGGCGGCCCGGTCTTCGCCATGTCGGTGGCGGCCGCCCACACCGCCCTGTGCCGCGCCGCGGATTCCGGCCTGTTCATCGAACCCGCCGACCTGCTGACCCGCGCGGAAGTGGTGTGCCGCCTGGTGCATTCGTTCATCCTCTGCCCTTCCGGCCTGGTGCCCTTGGAATCCGACGAGCAGCTGGCCGAATTCGCTCGCGCCTACGTGGTTCCCATCGTCACCGCCGAGACCTGAAGGCATCCCGCCTGCGGGACACTCCGCCGAATGAGGTCGGGTTCTGACCTGTGCGGGTGCCAAGCTCGCGGGCATGACGACAACACCGCTGATCGATCCCATCTCGGACCTCGGCAACGGATACGGAAGCCTCAACGCGTTCGCCGCGGTCAAAGGCCCCGGCGGTGCCCGGGCCTTCATCGAATTCCTCGGCGCGGTATTCGACGGGCGCGAGACCCCGGAGGCGCACGCCGTCGATACCGACGGTCTGCTGATCCACGCGGAGGTCCGGATCGGGGATTCGTGCCTGATGATCGTGGATTCGAAACCGGACTGGGTGTTCACGCCCGCACTGCTGCAGGTCAACGTATCCGATTGCGACGAGATACTGCGGCGGGCCGCCGCCCGGGGATCGCGGGTGATCACCGCGACGACACCGTTCTACGGCGCCTCCTCGCTCGCCCGATTCGTCGATCCGTGGAGCAATGTGTGGTGGCTGTTCGGGCCCGCGATCGAGAACGCGCCGGAACCGGCCTGGGACCCGGACGAGGCAACCGAGGAGTCCGAGATCCACGCGACGATATGCCGGGCGATGCGCGAACTGTCCGTACCCGCGGATTCGACGGGGGTAGCCCGCGAGGCGTAGTGGTCGCGACGCGCGTTGGTTTCCGAGGCCCGGGATCATCCGGCGGTGGCTCTGTCGCGGCATGGCGTGGTGAGCGGAGATCGGCGAACAGCGCGCATCGACCTGGAGAATTCAGGTATGACCGCTCTCGTCCTGACGCCCGAACGCCGCACCGAACTGGCCGCCTTGCTCGACGACGAAGCCCGGTTGCGGACGGAGTATCCGAAGGTCGCCGAGTACCTGTCCACCGCGCCCCTGCTGGACGGCACCGGCGACCCGCACGCCGACGCCGCCTTCGACCTGCGTTTCGTGCACTTCATGACCGGCGGCGAGGCCAAGTCGGGCAATCCGTACTGGGAGATCGTCGCCCCCGGCACCGGCGCCCTCGGGGACCGGCGGGTCGTCGACGGCGGCAATGCGAAAGGAAGCGTCAGACTGGGGTTCGCCCAGACCATCCTGCAGGCCGCCTACGCCTACGCGATCCCCTCACCGGAGACACTCGACTGGATCGCGGCGTTCGGGGCCGGTCATCCGCTGGTCGAGTTGGGCGCCGGTCGTGGTTATTGGGCGCGGATGCTCGCCGATCGCGGTGTCCCGGTGACAGCCTTCGACTCCGCGCCCCCGGACATCTCGGCGAACGTATCGTTCCCGGGGAGCGCCGGGAGCCGTGCGGTGTGGTTCCCCGTGGGCGGAGTCGGCGGATTCGAGGCCGAGCTGAACGAGGCTTCGGTCCTGTTCCTGTGCTGGCCCCCGGGCTGGGGTGATCGTATGGCGTCGACCGCCCTCGAACTGTTCGAGTCCCGAGGTGGCCGGCGCCTGATCTACGTCGGCGAACCCAAGGGCGGCAGAACCGGTGACGACGCCTTCTTCGATCGCCTGGCGGACGGGTGGTCGCTGGAATCCGTGGACGCCCGGCACGTCACCTGGTGGAATCTGGGTGATATCGCCCAGGGATGGGTCCGGAACGAGAACCGGTCCTCGACCTGATCCCGGAGGTATCCGGTAGAGGGAGGCGCCCGGCGGGCGCCTCCCTCGTGATCCGCCTATCCGGAGAGGCGGCGGCTCAGCCGGTCGCCGAGATCTCTCACCGCAACGCGACTTCGACCCCGCCCGAGAACATCGAGTCGTGGAACTCGATGGCCGCGGGCTGCGCGTCGGCGGGGATATCGAACGCGATGACGACCGCCATCTTGTTTCCGGGATTGATATCCGCCCCCACGATCGCGGAATCGTTGACATTGACCTCTGCCATGGTGTCGTTGGTGAATTCGCGACCCTGGCTGTCGATCAGCGTCTGGTTCGTGCCGAAATAGGACTGCGGCCGGTCGCCGGTATTGGTGACCGTCGTATGCACGAGGACGTACTGCCCCTGTGCCTCCTTCTGTAGATACGGGTTGGTGCCCACCGTTTTCAGGCCGGTCTCGACCTCGGTGACCACGAACTCGAACTTGCCGTCCCGGACCGCGGACCCCGCGGGGGCGGTCTCGGAGTCGGCCGCCGCCCCGGCCGCCGCCTCGATGGGACCGGCCGAACTACTGGTCGTATCGGAGTCGCTGCCGGAATTGCCGACGATGGCAACGCAGCCACCGAATCCGCACAGTGCGACGATGCCCACCGGAATGAGCCACGGCCACTTGGCTTTCTTGCGCGGCTGCTGAGGCGGGACGCCGTAGGGCTGATGTGGTGGGTAGGGCTGATGGGTCAAGGTTTCCCCTTGTTCAGGTTGGTCGGAGTGCGCAGTCT
This sequence comes from Nocardia jinanensis, assembly GCF_014645735.1. Classification (GTDB taxonomy): domain Bacteria; phylum Actinomycetota; class Actinomycetes; order Mycobacteriales; family Mycobacteriaceae; genus Nocardia; species Nocardia jinanensis. The sequence goes on from NZ_BMMH01000020.1 coordinate 56,734, forward strand.
GCGACCCGGTCCCTGTCCATACAGCAGGATGTGTGATGTGTTACATAGTTGTCCTGGGTAACTATTACTAGATGGCAGCTCGGGTGCGGGGGGCTTATCGTCGTGAGGACCGAAGACCGTGGACGAAGCCGGATCGGTTGAGAATCGAAGGCTGCCAGGCGGAGCATCGCTGACGGCGTCTCCAGGATCGAACAGTTCACGCTCCACCACGCCGGCCGTCGTCACCAGGTCCGCGAGTGTGGTCACCAGGATCCAGGAGCGATTCCGCCGCACCTCGTCTTCCGTGAGGTGGGGAACCGCAACTACTTCGGCATCGGATTCCAGCAGATGATGAACGGCGATCAGCGCCGCGAGTACGGGCGCTGTGTCGGTGACGACTGTGTACACGATATCGAGGTGATGGGCCTGGACGAGGCGCTCGATATCCTCTTTGTCGCAATCGGTTCGGTGTAGGACCAGCGCCCGTCTGTTCGTGGACGCCGTCCCGCTCACGGCCGTGCCTGTGCCGCGTATTCGGCCGCCGCGTCGAAGCGAGGGCAATGGTGCGCGGCGTGGGTCGCCATTATCTGGTGCGCATGCGCGTAGCCGCGTATCGGCGCTTGCGACCGGCAATGCGTGGCGTGATGGTCGAGAGTTCGCAGACCATCGGCGATCTGCCGCAGGATCCGCGGGTCGTCGGTGACCCAGGTCTTCCCTGCTTGCAGCAGTTTCAACGTCGCGGCCATTGCTCGGTTGTTCGGTGCTCGGCCGGGCAGGGCTGGAATCTCTGTCATCGAAGACCTCGAGATGTGTTGTGAGAAACGTCTGGTGGTCTCGCTTGAGACGTTCGTACGGGGAAGTAAGGGATCTTCGAGTCGCGCCCGGCCCCGCGACCGGAGGTCGCGGAACTCGGTGGACTTAGGCTTGTACCCGTGGTGGAGGCGGAGTTCTGGCGCGACGCTGCGCTGCCTTTTCTCGAGAGCAGGCGGGCCTGCCGCACGATCTCCTGCTACAAACCGCACTCCCACGATTCGATGTCCATCGGCGTGGTCGACGAAGGGCGCAGTGTGTTCACCGGCGCACCCGGCGGTCCCCTGCAGCTGACGGCGAGGAGCGTTGTGGTGATCCCCGCCCACCGAGTCCACGCCTGCAACCCCGTCGAAGGCCGGTGGAGCTACCAGATGCTCCACGTGGACGAGACCTGGCTCGCCGAATCCATACCCGAACTCGATATGGGGGCCGATCGGAGCCCGCGGCCGGTGCGCATCGTCCCCGAGCCCGGCGGATACGCTGCGTTCTGCCGCCTCAACGAGGTGCTGTTCTCCGGCGCCGACCCGCGCGAGAAGGAAGAACTGCTCGTCACCGTCCTCGACGAGATCCTGACCGCACCCGCTGATATCGTCGCCGGCGCCAGGGCTCGTGCGTCCGACGTGGCCGTCGTCGCCCCGATTCTCGAGTACCTCCGCACCTCGAATATGCAGGTCGCCCTCGGCGACCTGGTCGTGGACACGGGCCTGAGCCGGTTCCAGCTGGTTCGGCGGTTCCGCGCCGTCACCGGGCTGCCTCCCCTCGCCTGGCAGATCAACGAACGCATCATCAGAGCGCGCTCCCGGCTCCGCGAGGGCTGCGGCCCGGCCGAGGTCGCCGGCGACCTCGGCTTCGCCGACCAGAGCCACTTTCACCGGACCTTCAAACTCCGCACCGGGGTCACGCCCGGCGAGTACCGGGCCGGCGCCACCCACTGAAACGGGCGCACCGGTCCCGCAATTTCGTTCAAGACACCGCTGCGGCGACTCCGGCACAGTGGCTCGGTCCCGTACGCGTCCGAGCACAGAGGAAGAATGAACCAATTCGCTGCCGTGGCCGGTGCCCACTTCCTTGCCCTGTTGTCCCCGGGCCCCGATTTCTTCCTCATCGCGCATACTTCGATGACCGATGGATGGCGTCGCGCGATCGCCGCGTGCGCGGGTATCGCGGCCGCGAACGCCGTCTTCATCGCGACGGCGTTCGCGGGCCTGTCGATACTGCGGCCGGGCGGTATCGCGTTCACCTCGGTCCAGATCGCGGGCGCCGCCTTCCTCCTGTACCTCGGAGTGGGCCTGCTGCGCTCGGCCGGTGCCGCCTCGATCGAGGCGGCACCGGCCGGCGGCACCGCGCGCACCGCCGGAAGCCGGTGGAAACTTGCCGCGATGGGGTTCGCCTCGGCCGCCCTCAACCCCAAGAACGCACTCTTCTACGCGGGCCTCGCCGCCGTTCTCACGGTCGGCGCGAGCACGGGACACCTTGTCGCATACGGCATGTGGATGTTCAATGTCGTACTCGGCTGGGATGTGCTCGTCTCTGTCCTCATCGGCAACCGCGTCGTCCTGACCAGATTCGCTCGCGCGCTCCCGATGCTCGAACGCGCATCCGGCGTAGCGCTGATCGGGCTGGGGCTCGGCATCCTCCTGACAGCGGCGTTCCACTGAGAATCGTCTCCGTGGCGGTCCCGCGGTCGTAACTCTGGTGTCGATCTGCTGGTGGATCCGCCGGCGATGACGGGGGTACGGCGTTGGACCGTGGCAGGGTCACCGGGAACACTGTGGATCGGCGGGAGGAGCGCAAAGGGGGCTCGCGCCGGATCCACCGTCGTTCTCGCGAAGGCGGCGGTGGATGCGCTCACCGGATTGTTCGGCAATTCCGCCGGTCCGGATGGTCCGGAAAGTAACGCCTCGTTTGTATGGTGAAAGTATCGAGATCCGGTGCATGCACTCGAAACGACGATCGGCCCCCGATCCGCTTTCGCAGGTGGGGGGCCGATCTTTGTGCGCCCGAAGGGATTCGAACCCCTAACCTTCTGATCCGTAGTCAGATGCTCTATCCGTTGAGCTACGGGCGCATGCACTTATTCAGTTGTCACCCGGTTTCCCGAGTGTGGCGGAGGCGAGAGGATTTGAACCTCCGGTCCCCGTGAAGGGACAACTCATTAGCAGTGAGTCCCATTCGGCCGCTCTGGCACGCCTCCTGGAGCCTTCTCTTCGAGGGCACCGGTCCTTTCGAACCACCGAGCAGAAAGGCTACCTGAGCTTGTAGGAAAACTGCAAAACCGCTGGATGATCAGCGTAGGTGGCTGTCGAACCAGTCGAAAATGCGGGTTCGGGAGTCCACCAGTTCGTCGGTGTCGTCTTCGTCACCCGCCCGGGTGTCGGCGCGGTGCAGCAGGCCGGGGTAGGTGACCACGAGGCTGGCTACAGCGGCTCGGGCGGTGGCATCGCGGAGCGAGTCGACGTCTTCGGCGGAGGTGTTGGGTTCGGCACCGAACAAGCCCAGCCAGGGGGCCTGGAGGCGGGGGGCGACGGCCACCAGTGCTTCGGCCTGGTCGGTGACGGGGGCGGTGATGCCGGGGGCGCCGACGCTCACCGCGGCACCGACCGGGCGGTTGGTGGCCACCAGGAAGGTGGCGGTGCCGGCCGTGTCGAAACCGAGTACGCCGATGCAGTCCGGGAAGACGCCGCGGTGGGTGAGCCAGTCGAAGCAGGCGTCGAAATCCTCGAAGAGTTCGTCGCCGTACACCCCGGCCGGCGACGCGGTTGCCCGATGGAAGAGGTTCGGTGCGACGACCAGCCAGCCCTCACCCGCGAGGGCGCGCATGAATTCCAGCAACGATCCGGTGAACTCCCGGGCCTCGTGCAAAAGCACGATACCGCCGCGGGCGAAACCGTCCGGTTCGATGACTGTGATGGGCACATGTTCGTCGGCTTTCGGGCTGGTGGCAGCCCCTGTCGGCTCCTGGTCGTGTCCGTTCGCTCCCGGTTCGGCGCGCCGCAGCAGCGCGATATCGTCATAAGTGCCCGACATGTTCCCAGCGTAGGGCGATATCCGGGGGTCGGGGAGAATTAGCAGTTGAGCAGCCCGAACGTGGCTCGATCGAGACCGGAACTAAGCTCGTTACGTGACCGCGCACATCCGGCCGGACCTCGATTTCATTCCGGCATACGTTCCCGGCCGCAGCCATCCCGGCGCGGTCAAGCTGGCGAGTAACGAGACCACCATCGGTCCGCTGCCCGCCGCGAGCAAGGCCATCGCCGAGGCGGTGGAACTGGCCAACCGCTATCCGGACAATCAGTCCGGCGAACTGCGGGCGGCGCTCGCGGAGTTCCTGGGCGTCGAGCCGGCGAATATCGCCGTCGGCTGCGGGAGCGTGGCGTTGTGCCAGGAGCTGGTGCAGATCACCTGCGCTGATCCGGCGGACGAGGTGCTCTACGCGTGGCGCTCGTTCGAGGCGTATCCGATCATCACCCAGGTCGGCAACGCGACCGCGGTGACCGTGCCGCTGACCGACGAAGTGCACGATCTGGACGCACTGGCCGCCGCGATCACCGACCGGACCCGCCTGGTGTTCGTATGCAATCCGAACAACCCGACCGGTACCGCCGTCGGCCGGGCCGAGTTGGAGCGGTTCCTGGACCGAGTGCCCGGCGGTGTCCTGGTCGCGCTGGACGAGGCGTACTACGAATATCTGCGGATGACGGGTGATCACCCAGACGGGGTGGAGCTGGCCCGGAATCGGCCGAATGTGGTTGTTCTGCGCACCTTCTCGAAGGCCTATGGACTGGCCGGACTCCGGGTGGGGTACGCGGTCGGCGCCCCGGAGGTGATCGAGGCACTGCTCAAGGTGCACATCCCGTTCAGTGTGAGCCGGGTCGCGCAGGCCGCGGCGATCGCCTCCCTGGAGGCCCGCCCCGAACTTCTGGACCGCACCGAGACGGTGATCGCCGAACGCGAGCGGATGCGCACCGCGCTGTTGGCAGCCGGTTATCGGGTGCCGGTGAGTGAATCGAACTTCCTGTGGATAACCCTGGGCGCGGCGACCATCGACTTCGCGGAGGCGAGTGCGGCGGCCGGGGTGATCATCCGGCCCTTCGCCGGTGAAGGGGTACGGGTCACCGCGGGGGATCCGCACGAGAACGATCTGTTCCTGAATTTCGCGAGCGATCCGGAAACCGTGGCTCGATTCGCCCGCGGCGCGTAACGGCCGGATCAGTCGATTCCGAGCCCACCGGCGATGGTGGGCCAGGAGGTGACCAGTTCGTCGGCCCAGTACGGCCACGAGTGGGTTCCGTCCGGGCGGAAGTGGGCCGTGTAGTCGATCCGGAGGGTGTCGAGGCGCTGGGCCAGGCGGCGGGTGCAGAAATCGGTGGCGGCCTCCAGCGGGCCACCCATCACCACACTGGTGGGGGTCTCCGGGTTGTCCAGAGTGTCGTGGATGCCGGGGCGGCCACTGCCCACCGACAGGTAGAGCGCCTTGCCGCGCAGTGCGGCGGCGTGCAGGGTCACGTCATGGGCCAGCCAAGCTGGGTCCTCGGGGGCGCCGAACATGTTCTCCGGGTCGCCCTTGTAGGTCGAGACCACGACGCGGGCCTGGGCTTGACCGAGGTCGGTACCGGTCGAGAAACACCCGCTGTGCGCGCCGACGGCCGAGTACAGATCGGGTCTGCGGATGGCGAGCATCATCGCCGCCTCGGCGCCCATGGAGGTGCCCATTACGGCATTGCGACCGTTACCCGAGAATTCGGCGTCCAGCAGCGGGGGCAACTCGTCGGTGAGGAAGGTTTCCCATTTGTTGACACCGAGCACCGGGTCGGGGCGCTGCCAGTCGGTGTAGAAGCTGGCGGGCCCGCCGACGGTGAACACCACGTTGACCGGTTTGTCGGCGTAGAACTGGGCGGCGTTCCCGCGGTCGAGCCAGTTGTTGCTGTCGGGTTGGGTGCTGCGGCCGTCCAGCATGTAGACGGTGGGGCGCGGTGCACTGCGATCCGCGGGGAGCAGCACCAGCACCTGGACCGTGCGATGCATGGCCGGTGAGTCCACGAACACCCGCATCAGGCGTTCGTTCACGGGCTCGACACCGATGATCGCGGCATGTGGTGCGGGGATCGGTTCGGCCTTCTCTACCGGGCCGGGGTCCTCGGCGGACCCGGTATCGGGTCGTGCGGGTGTGGCGTGTAGCGGTCCGGGGGCGGCCGTCGCGGCGCCGGGCAGGAACGCACCGGAAAGGGCGAAAGCGCCCGACACCACGGTGGCCAGACCGACGCGAAACCTCATGGCGCCCATCCTGCCAGAACCGAGGGCTCGGGCCGCGGAGCTGAATGCACCCGTGGGAAACCCGTTGACCTGCGGTTTCTATGCCGTTGTCGCTGAATGGCTCTCGATCGGTGGTGTTCGACTCGCGGGGCGGACGCGAATATCGCGGTGGCATATCTCACCCGCGCCGACAACCTCCGGTGCGAGACCGGTTCCGATCGTCCGTGCGGGCACCGTGACCCGTGAGGCGGGCGGAATACGCGGAGTAACCTCCCTTCTGGAGCCGGACCGGATGGAGAGAGGACCTCGTGACGGGCGCGCGGATGGTTGGGCTTTTCGCCGGGATCGGAGGACTGGAACTCGGGTTGGCGTCGCACGGTTGGCATTCGACCCTGCTCTGCGAGATCGAACCCGGGGCGCGGGCGGTGCTGGCGGCCCGGTTCCCGGAGGCCGAACTGCATACCGATATCACCCGGCTGCGTGCGCTACCACCGGATACCGAGTTGGTCGCGGCGGGTTTCCCGTGCCAGGACCTGTCGCAGGCGGGCCGGACCGCGGGTATCACCGGCACCCGATCGAGTCTGGTCGATCATGTGTTCCGGCTGGTCCGGCGCAAACGCGGTCCGCGCTGGTTGCTGATCGAGAATGTGCCGTTCATGCTGCAACTCGGCCGGGGTGCGGCCATGCGCCATATCACCGAGGCACTCGACGAACTCGGCTACACCTGGGCCTACCGGGTGGTGGACGCCCGGGCCTTCGGATTGCCGCAGCGGCGTAACCGGGTGCTCATGCTGGCGTCGCGTACCGAGGATCCGCGGACGGTGCTGTTCGCCGACGACGCGGGTCCGCGGTTGCTCGGGTCCCTGGAACACGACCCGTGCGGGTTCTACTGGACCGAAGGTGTGCGGGGGCTGGGCTGGGTGGTCAACGCCGTCCCCACACTCAAGGGCGGATCGGGGCTGGGAATCGCCAGTCCGCCGGCGGTCCGGTTGCCGTCGGGGGAGATCGTGACACCGGGGATCAGCGACGGAGAGCGGCTCCAGGGATTCGCCGCGGGGTGGACCGAACCGGCGCTGAATACGCCGGGTTTCCGGCCGGGGCAGCGCTGGAAGCTCGTGGGCAATGCGGTGAGTGTGCGGATGGCGGAGTGGGTGGGGTCGCGGTTACACGAACCGGCCGAACCGATACCGGGGCATATTCCGCTGCCGCCGGGCAGTCCGTGGCCCGGTGCGGCATGGGGGCACGCGGGAGCCGCGTTCGAGGTGCCGGTCTCTCCATGGCCCGTGCACAGACCCTACGAGGACCTGCGATTCTTCCTCGGGGACACGCAGTTGCTCTCGGCGCGGGCAACCGCCGGTTTTCTGCGCCGCACCGGTATGGGATCACTGCGATTCCCGGCCGGTTTTCTCGATGATGTGCAGGCCCATCTGGATCGGATGGGCGGCTGGGCGGCATGACCGGCCGATCTCCCGTCCCGAGTTCCCGGCGACCGTCCACCGACGCGGCGACCAGCGCGCGGATGTCGCGGCAGCGGCGTGCGCACACCGCACCCGAACTGGCCCTGCGCCGGGAACTGCACCGGCGCGGTCTGCGCTACTTCGTGGATCGCGCGCCCCTGCGCGGACAGCGCCGGCGCGCGGATCTGGTGTTCCCGCGGCGGCGGATCGCCGTGTACGTCGACGGTTGCTTCTGGCATCGTTGCCCCGACCACGCCACCGATCCGAAGAACAATGCCACGTGGTGGGCGGAGAAACTGGCCGGAAATGTGGCACGGGACCGGGCTACCGATGCCGCGTTGCGGGCGGCGGGCTGGCAGGTCGTCCGGATCTGGGAACACGAGGACCCGGTACTGGCCGCCGATCGGGTGCAGTCGGCAGTGGGCGGTGGACCAGGATCGGAAACCACTGGGATGTAGTGGTCTTGCCGACGTAGGGTCGGGTCCGTGCCCAGCGATTTCATCGAACTGCTCACCGCCCGGATGCAGGCGGTAAACGATGCCACCCGCGAACTCCTCGCCACAGTCGACACTCTGGACGAGGCGGCCGTCGCCGCCGCCTCACCGCTACCGGGCTGGACTCGCGGTCACGTCCTGACCCATCTGTCCCGTAATGCCGACAGCCTGGTCAATCTGCTGCTCTGGGCGCATACCGGGGTGGAGACGCCGCAGTACGCCAGTGCGGCCCTGCGGGATTCCGATATCGAGGCGGGCGCCCCGCGCCCGCTCGCCGAGCAGCGGGCCGACCTGGCGGAGTCGGCGGACCGGCTGTCCGGGATGGCCGGGTTGCTCACCGCCGACCAGTGGCGGACCGAGGTCCGAACCAGGCAGGGCACCCCGGTCGAGGCGACCCGGATTCCGTGGATGCGGTTGCAGGAGGTGCTGATCCATCATGTGGATCTGGGCGCTGGTTACACCCCTGCGCAGTGGCCGGCCGATTTCGTGGCGGAACTGCTCGCCGAGGCCGCCGTCGATCTGGGCGGGCGTCCGGGGGTGCGGCCGTTCGGGATCGACGCGACCGATTCCGGCTTCACGGCGATCATCGGTGCCGGTGAACCCGAACAGGTCGTGGCGGGACCGGCGTCGGCGCTGCTGGCCTGGTTGCTCGGGCGCGGGACCGGCGAGGCGTTGCCGCGGCCGCTGCCGGACCTGCCTGCCTGGCGCTGAAGGAGCCCTCAGAGCGGAAACGAAACGACCGGCGTCCACACTGGACGCCGGTCGTTTCGTTCGATTACCGCTGGATCAGACTCCGGCGGGTTCGGATTCGACCGAGGCGGGTTTCGCGCGCTGCTGGACCTCGCGCAGCTTCGTACCCTCGACGTCGATATCCGGCAGGATGCGGTCCAGCCAGGCCGGAATCCACCAGGCCCATTTGCCCAGCAGCGCCAGCAGTGACGGGATCAAGACCATCCGGACCAGGAACGCGTCGAAGAACACGCCGGCCGCCAGTGCGAAGCCCATGGACTTGGAGGTGATGTCCGGCGAGAGCATGAAGCCGCCGAAGACCGAGATCATGATGATCGCGGCCGCGGTGACCACGCGGGCACCGTGGTGGTAACCGCTGACCATCGCCTCCTTCGGGTCCTTGCCGTGCACGTACTCCTCACGCATCCGGGTCACCAGGAAGACCTGGTAGTCCATCGCCAGACCGAACACCAGGCCGATCAGCACGATGGGCAGGAAGCTGATGATCGGATGGGTGTCCTTGACGATGCCGAAAGCGCCCTCCTGGAAGATCAGGACCGTGACGCCGAAGGTCGCGGCCATCGACAGCAGGAAGCCCAACGCGGCGGTGAGCGGGACCAGGATGGACCGGAACACCAGCAGCAGCAGGACGAACGCCGCCGCGGCGACGATCGCCAGGTACGGAATGATGCTGGTCAGCAGCACACTGTTGACATCGGCGTAGATGGCGGTCTGGCCGGTGATGCCGTACTCCATGCCGTACTGCGCCTTCAGCGCGGCTTCGGCGTCGCGGGCGTGCTCGACCAGATCCTGGGTCTCGGCGCTGTTCGGGCCGGAATCGGGGACCACCTGGAACAGGGCGGCCTGCCCGTTCTGGCTGGGCTGGGCGACACTCAGATAGTCCACGCCGTCGTAGCTCGCCAGCTTGTCGCGCAGTGCGGTCAGCGCGGCGTCGCGCTGATCCTGCGGGGTCTCGGAGAGATCCACCGCCACCACGAGCGCGCCGTTCTTGCCTTCGCCGAAGCCTTCGGTCTGCAGTTCGTAGGCCTTACGGACCGAGGAGTCCTCGGGCATGCTGTCGCCGCCGGGCAGACCCAGGTTCAACTGGGTGGCCGGGGCGGCGAGCGCGCCCAGCACGAGCGCGCTGGCCACCAACGTCAGCACCGGAACCCGGGCGATGAGCCGGCCGAAACGCATCCCGTTCGTGACCGAGTTATCGTCCTCGGGGTCGTGCTTGGCCACCAGCGGCAGCTTCGGCTTGAACAGGAACCTGCCGAGCGCTCCGAGCAGTGCGGGCATCAGCGTGGTGGCGGCGAGTACCGCGAAGAGGGCGGCGATGGCGCCACCGATACCCATCGCGGTGAGGAAGGAGATTCCGACCACCGACAGGCCGAGCAGCGCGATCACAACGGTCAGCCCGGCGAACACCACGGCCGAGCCCGCGGTACCCACCGCGACACCCGCGGCTTCCTCCGGCGAGTCCTGGACCACCAATTCGTGTTTGTACCGAGAGACGATGAACAGGGCGTAGTCGATGGACAGCGCCAGGCCGATCATCGAGGCCAGGATCGGAGTGAAGGTCGGCACCTCGGTCAGTGAGGTACCGGTCAGCAGCAGCGCGCCCGCGCAGGCCACGCCGACGATACCGGTGACGATCGGGACGAACGCCGCGACGATCGCGCCGAAAGCGATGATCATGACGATCAGGGCGACCCCGATACCGATCATCTCGGCCTGGCCGGATTCGGGTTGGGTCTGGGCGATGGCGCCGGTCAATTCGACGGTCAGGCCCGCGTTGCGGCCTTCCTGCGCGATGGCTTCGGCGGCCTGCCGGTTCTCCTCGGTGACATCGGAGAAGGTCGGCATCGTGAACTTCACATCGATCACGGCGACCGTGCCCGGCCGCTCTTCGTTCAGCACGTTCAACGGAGCGCCGCCGCACAGGCCCTTGAACTCGGGTGAGTTCTGTCCGTCGAGGCAGTTCGGTTCCGGTGTCGGCGGAGCCGCACCGGGTGCGAGTTCGGCCGCGGCCTCAGCCTGCTCCTTGGCGGCTTCCTGGCTCGCGGGCATCATCGAGGTGGCGGTGACCGGGTTGACGGCCTTCTCGGCGTGGTCGACGATATCGAGTTCGTTCAGCCGCTGGACCAGCACGTTGAGCGCGGTCATATTGGGCTCGTCGGCCAGCTCGCCGTTCTGGGCCGCGACGACATAGGTGCCGTTGATGGCATCGATGCTGAACATCGAGGCCATCTGCGGCATATGTTCCTCGAGGATGGCGGTGGCCTTCTCCGACGGTAGTCCCGGCATCTCGAAACTGTCCTGGAACGGCTTGGACAGCGAGGCCGCGGCCCCGCCGAGCAGTACCAGGATCAGCGCCCAGACGGGCAGCACTATCCATTTCCGGCGGAAAGCGAACTTTCCCCATCTGTACAGGAATACGGACACGAGGGATTTCTCCTAGCGAGGCCGGGGCGGTTGTGGTCGTTTGTGCTGTGACGAACTGACGGCCGACGTCGCTTTTCGCGGACCGGGACTGCGCGGGCGAGACGTTTTCACGTGCCCGGAGTCGGTGTATCCGCCTACACGGTGGACGCCATTTGTATCTACCGTACGGTAGGTAGGCTACCGGGAGGTTAAGTGGAGGAACAAGCTCGACTTATGGGTCCCCAACCGGCACATCACCGGGAGAACGAGAGGGCCGAGCATGGCGAACCGCAGAACTGATGACCACGTTACCGCAGGTCGAGACACCAAGCGGGCCATCCGTGACGCCGCCGTGCGCCTGTTCGTGGCCAAGGGATTCGAGGAGACGAGCCTGCGCGAGGTCGCGGATGCGGTCGGAATCACAAAGCCGTCGCTCTACTATCACTACGCCTCGAAACTGAAACTGCTCGTGGCGATCGTCAACCCGCTCCTCGACGATATGCGCGCGCTCGCCGAGGAAGTCGAGCAGCTGACTCCCGACGCCGAAGGCCGGCGGGCTGTCCTGCAGACCTATATCCGGGCCATGATCCGGCACCGTGACGCCGGAGAGATGATGGTGCGCAACGCCGTCCCCATCATCAACGCGCTGGCCGACCAGTACCCGGTGATAGTCGACGCCAACAAGGTGCTGCGGAACTGGCTGGCCGGTCCGGACCCCACCGTGGTCCGGCTGCTGCGGGCCGGCGCGGCCATGGAAATTCTGACCGTCGCGCTGATTTCGAACGAGATCGCCCAGGACGCGGGAGATGATGTGGTGGAGGCGACGCTGCTGGACGCGGCGATCGCGGCCCTACAACCCGGCGCCGACTAGGTTTGTCGGTTCATCGTGCCCCCGGCACAGCGAAAGGTCAGGTCAGTCGTGCACATCACCGCCAAGGTGGATCATGCCGTGCGGACACTGCTCGAGATCACGGCATCCGACCAGGCTGTCGCGGTGAAGGCGGAATCCATCGCGGCGGCCCAGCAGATCCCGCCCAAAGTGCTCGAGAGTGTGCTGGCCGAATTGCGCCGGGCCGGGCTGGTGACCAGCCGGCGCGGTCCCGACGGCGGTTACCGGCTGGCCCGCCGGGCGGCCGATATCTCGATCGCCGATGTCATCCGTGCGCTCGAGGGTCCGCTCGCCTCGGTGCGCGGACTGCGGCCGGAGGAGGTGCAGTACGGCGGGGTGGCCGAACCACTGCAACAGGTGTGGATCGCGCTGCGGGTGAACCTGCGTGCCGTGCTGGAGAACGTGAGCCTGGCCGATATCGCCGCGAACGGACTGCCGGAATTCATCGGGACGCTGACCAGCGATCCGGGTGCCTGGGCCCGCCGCGAATCGCACCTCCCGGACCAGGGAAAAATCACAGGGCGTCCTACCGGCGCGGACGGTAGCGTTCGGTCATCATGTTGATCCGATTGCTCCGTGGTTTCCTGGGCCCGTACCGGAAACAGTTGGCCGGGATCGTGGTACTGCAGCTGATCTCGGTGATCGCGATGCTGTACCTGCCGAGCCTGAACGCCGACCTCATCGACGAAGGCGTCACCAAGGGCGATATCGGCTACATCTGGACTGCCGGGCTGCGGATGCTGCTGGTCTCCGGTGTGCAGATCATCGCGTCCGCGTCCTCGGTGCTGCTGGCCGCACAGGCCGCGATGAGCGCGGGCCGGGACCTGCGCGGGGCGCTGCTGCACCGGGTGGGTACCTTCTCGGCGCGTGAGGTCGGGATGTACGGCGCGCCCTCGCTGATCACCCGCAACACCAACGATGTCCAGCAGGTCCAGCTGCTCATCGTCATGGCCTCGACCGTGGCGGTGATGGCGCCGATCATGTGCGTCGGCGGCATTGTCATGGCGCTGCGCGAAGACTTCGGACTGTCCTGGCTGCTGCTGATCGCGGTGCCGGCCCTGGCACTGAGTATGGGCCTCATCATCGCCCGGATGGTGCCCGCCTTCCGCCAGATGCAGACCAGGCTCGACGAGGTCAACCGGGTGCTGCGTGAGCAGATCACCGGTATTCGCGTGGTCCGCGCCTTCGTCCGGGAACCGCTGGAGACCTGGCGGTTCGGGGTGGCCAACACCGACCTCACCGATATCTCGCTGCGGGTCGGCCGGTTGATGGCGTTGATGTTCCCGATCGTCATGCTGATCAGCAATGTGACCTCGGTGGCGGTGATCTGGTTCGGTGGTAAAGCGATCGATGCGGGAGAGATGCAGATCGGCTCGCTGACCGCGCTGCTCTCCTACATCATGCAGATCCTGATGGCCGTCATGATGGCCTCGTTCCTGGCCATGATGGCGCCGCGCGCGGCCGTCTCGGCCGATCGGATCTCCGAGGTGCTCGATACCGAATCCTCGGTGCGTTCGCCGGAGCAGCCGAAGCCGTTCCGCGGCGACCCGGCCGAGGTGCGGATGCGCGATGCCGCGTTCAGTTTCCCGGGCGCGGAGAAACCGGTGCTGCGCCGGATCGATTTCGCGGTGCGGCCGGGCGAGACCACGGCCATCGTGGGCTCCACCGGTTCCGGTAAGACCACGCTGCTGAACCTGATCCCGCGCCTCATGGATGCCACCGAGGGTGCTGTCGAGGTCGGCGGTACCGATATACGCGACCTCGACCTGGCCGAGCTGCGGTCACAGATCGGCCTGGTTCCGCAGAAGGCCTATCTGTTCTCGGGCACGGTGGCGAGCAACCTGCGCTACGGCGATCCGGACGCCACGGACGAGCAACTGTGGCGCTGCCTCGAGATCGCCCAGGCCGCCGATTTCGTACGAGCTATGCCCCAGGGCCTGGAGACTCCGGTCGCGCAGGGCGGGACCACGGTATCGGGCGGGCAGCGGCAACGGCTCGCCATCGCGCGAGCACTGGTCCGGGAGCCGCGGGTCTACCTGTTCGACGATTCGTTCTCCGCGCTGGACGTGGCCACCGACGCCCGGCTGCGCGCGGCGCTACGCCCGGCGACCCGCAACGCCGCGGTGATCATCGTCGCCCAGCGGATCACCACCATTCGCGACGCGGATCGAATCGTAGTTCTCGAGGACGGTGAGATGGCGGGTATCGGCACGCACGAGGAACTACTGCGCGATTGCGCGGAGTACCGCGAGATCGTCGAATCCCAGTTGAGTGTGGAGGAGGCTCGATGATGCGGTCCCTCCGCCTTCGCTGCGGGCTCCGCGGACCGTATGTATTCGCTTCGGAGGAGGCTCTATGAGGCCGGGTATGCCTGCGGGGGCTCCGGACGCCAAGCCCAAATCCTTCAAACCGTCGCTGAAGCGGCTGGTGCGGCGGCTGGTGCCGGAGCGGGTACTGGTGGGCGTGATCATCACGCTGGGCATCGTCTCGGTCGTGCTCAATATCGTCGGCCCGTATCTCCTCGGTAAGGCCACGAACCTGATCTTCAACGGGGTCGTCGGCCGGCAGCTACCCGCGGGTGTGAGCAAAGACGAAGCCATCGCCGGACTACGCGCCCAGGGCCAGAACACCATGGCCGACATGCTGTCGGGGATGGATGTCGTACCCGGTGTCGGTATCGACTTCGACGCGGTCGGCCGGGTGCTGACCGTAGTACTCGCGCTCTACCTCGGTGCGGCGGTATTCGGCTGGTTGCAGGGCTTCCTGCTCAACGATGTGATCAACCGCGTCATCAAGCGGCTGCGCTCCGACGTCGAGGACAAGATCCACCGGATGCCGCTGAGCTATTTCGATTCCGCACCTCGCGGTGACGTGCTCAGCCGGGTCACCAATGATGTGGACAACGTCTCGCAGAGCCTGCAGCAGACCATGAGTCAGCTGCTCGTCTCGCTGCTCACCGTGATCGGCATCCTCGGGATGATGTTCTGGATCTCATGGCTGCTGGCCCTGGTCGCGCTGCTGACTGTGCCCGCGTTGATCGTGGTCACCGCGCAGATCGCCAAACGATCCAAACCGCATTTCGTCGATCAGTGGAAGTACACCGGCCTGGTGAACGCCCAGGTCGAGGAGGCCTACACCGGGCACGAGGTCGTCACCGCGTTCGGCCGCAACAAACAGGTCGGCGCCGAGTTCGACGAACGCAACGACCGTCTGTTCACCTCCAGCTTCAAGGCGCAGTTCATCTCCGGCCTGATCATGCCCTCGTCGATGTTCCTCGGGAACGTCAACTATGTGCTGATCGCGCTGATCGGCGGGCTGCGGGTGGCCTCGGGACAGTTGTCGCTGGGTGAGGTGCAGGCGTTCATCCAGTACTCGCGTCAGTTCAGCCAGCCGCTGACCCAGATCGGTGCGATGGCCAACCTGCTGCAGTCGGGGGTCGCCTCGGCGGAGCGGATCTTCGAGATCCTCGACGCCCCCGAACAGAGCCCGGATCCGGCGAAGGAGATCGTGCGCCCGCCCGAACGCGGGCGGGTGGAGTTCGACGATGTCTCCTTCCGCTACGAACCGGAGACCCCGGTGATCGAGCATCTCTCGCTGGTCGCCGAACCGGGGCATGTGGTCGCGATCGTCGGACCGACCGGTGCCGGAAAGACCACGCTGGTCAATCTGCTGCTGCGGTTCTACGAACTCGATTCCGGCGCCATCACCATCGACGGGATCGATATCACCGCGCTGAGCCGTGACCAGCTGCGCTCGCGGATCGGGATGGTGCTCCAGGACACCTGGCTGTTCAAGGGCACTATCCGGGAGAACATCTCCTACGGCGATCCGAGTGCGAGCGGAGACGATATCCTCGCCGCCGCGCGCGCGGCCTACGTGGACCGTTTCGTGCACGCGCTGCCGGACGGATACGACACCGTGATCGACGAAGAGGGCACCGGAGTGAGCGCCGGTGAGAAACAGCTCATCACCATTGCGCGCGCGTTCCTGTCCAAACCGGCCATCCTGGTGCTCGACGAGGCCACGAGCTCGGTCGATACCCGCACCGAACTGCTGGTTCAGCAGGCCACCGCGGAACTGCGCCGCGACCGGACCAGTTTCGTCATCGCGCACCGGCTGTCCACCATCCGCGACGCGGACCTGATCGTGGTGATGGAGGCGGGCCGGATCGTGGAGACCGGAACGCACGAGAACCTCCTCGAGCAGCAGGGAGCGTACTACCGCCTCTACAACGCGCAGTTCGCGGCGGCCGCGGTCGAAGCCTGACCCCGGCATGGGCGAGTCGGGCCCGAAGGAGGTAGCGGAGCGTGACCACGCAGGGCCCTCGCTCATGCCTCATGGACACTGCCTGAGAGGATGTCGGCCGTGTCGGATGGCGTCGGTTTCTCGTTCAGTGTCGGTACCCGCCTCCCGGGACGGCACGGCCGCACCGGTGTGCTGCGGACCCCGCACGGGACCGTCGCCACCCCGGCGTTCGTCCCGGTGGGAACCAAGGCGACCGTCAAGGCTGTGCTTCCGGAGGCGATGAAGGAGCTGGGGGCGCAGGCGCTGCTCGCCAACGCCTACCACCTGTACCTGCAGCCCGGTCCGGATATCGTCGACGAAGCCGGTGGCCTGGCGGCCTTCATGAACTGGCCGGGTCCGACCTTCACCGACAGCGGTGGCTTCCAGGTGATGTCGCTGGGTGTGGGGTTCAAGAAGGTCCTGGCGATGGAGACCGTCGATATACGCAGCGACGACGTCATCGCCAAGGGCAAGGAACGCCTGGCGACCGTGGACGATGAAGGGGTGACCTTCCGGTCACATCTGAACGGGTCGAAGCACCGGTTCACCCCCGAGGTCTCGATGGGTATCCAGCATCAGCTGGGCGCGGACATCATGTTCGCGTTCGACGAGCTCACCACCCTGATGAACACTCGTGGCTACCAGGAGAAATCGGTTCAGCGCACGCACCAGTGGGCGCAGCGGTGTATCGACGAGCACGAGCGGCTCACCGCCGAACGCGCACACCGGCCGTATCAGGCGCTGTTCGCGGTCGTTCAGGGTGCGCAGTACGAGGATCTGCGGCGCAAGGCTTCCCGCGAACTGGCCGAGATCCGGGGCGCCGGGGGCACCGATTTCGACGGTTACGGAATCGGCGGTGCGCTGGAGAAGCACGCCCTGGGCACCATCGTCGGTTGGTGCTGTGACGAACTGCCCGAGGACAAGCCGCGTCATATGCTGGGGATCAGTGAACCGGAGGATATGTTCGCCGCGATCGAGGCCGGCGCGGACACCTTCGACTGCGTGAACCCGTCCCGGGTGGGACGCAACGGCGGTATCTATGTGGAGGCCGGGCGGTTCAATATCGACACCCTCCGGTTCAAACGGGATTTCACCCCGATCGACGAGACCTGCGACTGCTATACGTGCGCGAACTACACGCGCGCCTATATCCACCACCTGTTCAAGGCCAAGGAGATGCTGGCCTCGACGCTGTGCACGATCCACAACGAACGGTTCACCATCCGGCTGGTGGACCGAATCCGGGCCAGTATCGACGGTGGATACTTCGACGAGTTCCGTGCCGAATCGCTCGGCCGCTGGCAGGGGCGGATTTGATCGCGCCGCCTTCGGCGGTGCGGATCGGGGCACTCCGGGTGTGGTTCGGCGCCGGTGCGGCGGTTCCGACGTCGGACGTAGGTTCCCGGAGCGCCGGTCGATATCCGTTGTCTCCGGGGACCGGGAACAACAGCGTGGGTCAGGAGCGCAGCGGGGCAGCCGCACTCGGGGCGTAGGCCGGTTCGTGTTTCTTCAGCCACGCGATCACCCGGTAGGTCACCGGCAGGACCAGGATCTCGCACAGGGTTTTCCACAGGAAACCGACGATCACGTAGTTGAAGAACTGGCTCCAGCTGTCGATCCCGATGGCTGTCGCGGCGATCGAACAGAAGATCAGTGTATCGGCGAGTTCACCGACCACCGTCGACCCGATGAGCCGGGCCCACAGGTACTTCTCCCGGGTCCGTTCCTTGATCAGTACCAGGGTCGCGGAGTTGAGCAGCTGGCCGACCACGTAACCGGCCAATCCGGCCAGGACCAATTGCGGTGTGGTGCCGATGACGCTGCGGAAGGCGTCCTGGTTCTCGTAGAACACCGCGGCGGGCAACCGGATCGCTACGGCGAAACAGATAACGGTGAGCAGCAGTGCGGCGAAACCATAGAAGACAGCGTGCCGGGTGGCGCGGAATCCGTAGACCTCGCTGAGGACGTCACCGAGGATGTAGGCGAGGGGGAACAGGAAGAACGCGGCGTCGGTGGTGATCGGCAGGATCTCCAGAGGTCCGAGGGTCAGCGAGCTGCCGGAGAAGAACTGCACCCCCTTGGTCGCGCAGATATTGGAGATGATCAGTGTTGCGGTGAACAGTACGACGATCGGTGTGTAGTACCCCCGCGCCACTGGTGCGTACGCCGCATGTGCGGGCGCGGGGTGTCCAGACTTGCCGGGTAAGGGGGTTTTGTTCGACTCTTCCACCCGACTATCCAATCAAACTCTCGAATAGGCTGTTGTCATGACGAACCCCGGTGAATCCGACGAGTGGTGGAAACAGTACGGGGGGTCGGGCGTATCGTCGGACCCCGCTGCCGGGCAGCACCCGTCCGAACCCTCCAGTTATCCGTCGGCACCGCAGTACCCTTCTACTCCGGCCGCGGTACCCACACCGCCGCCCGCGCAGCCGTCCTACGCCACCCCGCCCCCGGCCGCTCCCTACCCGGGGACGCCGCCCTATTCGCCCTACGGTGCGGCGGGGGCCGGTTATCCGGCGAGCTACCAGCCCTACGGCTACCCGGCCACCCGTGGTACCAACGGTCTGGCCATCGCCTCGCTGGTCACCTCACTGGCCGGTTTCGTGACCTGCGGCGCCACTTCCATCGTCGGGATCATCCTCGGCGTGATCGCGCTCAACCAGATCAAGGACAGCGGTCAGGAGGGCCGGGGTATGGCGCTCGCCGGTATCTGGATCGGGGTGGGCCTGATCGCCCTGGGTGTCCTCTGGTTCGTGGTGATGATCGTCGCGAGTGCCGCCGGCGCCTGACCCGGCGGGCGGGCCTCAGGCCGCGAGGACCTGGGTACCGCCCGCGAGTTTGTCGTGCCAGCCCTGCCGGTTCGGGTTCTTGTCCAGGGTCGCGGCCATGTAGATCATGAGGGCGGCTCCGGCCACCCAGCCCACACAGGGCACGATCAGGACCGCCAGATAGATATTGCGCTTCAGCGAGACGAGCGGGGGAACAGTGGGCGCCCCGTCCGGTGCCACGACTTTGAGGCCCAGGATCTTCTTGCCCAGGGTGGCGCCGGTCTTCCACTCCATCAGCACGTTGTACACCAGGGTGACCGCGAAGATGATCGCGTAGCTGACCGAGGGTCCGGTGAGGCCTGTCAGGTTCGGCATGAGAACGAAGTTCAGCAGCAGCGCGAGCGGGAGCGCGATGATGAGATTGTCGATCAGCCGGGCGGCGAAACGCGGCCACAGATTGCCGGGGACACCGAACGTGGGCTGGTACTGCCCGTACTGCTGACCCCCGTACTGCGCCTGTGGAAACACCGTCTGCTGATACCGGGGCGCCGGCTCGGCGGGAGGCGGAGCCGGCTGCCCGTAGGGCTGTGCGGGTGCGCCCTGCTGGATGTAGGGCGCCTGCGGGGCGTACGGATCCGGTTGCGGCGTGTACTGCTCCTGCTGCGGAACGTACTGCCCGGGCTGCGGGTACTGCGGGGGCTGCTGCCCGTACGGCTGCCCGCCCTGGGGGTAGTTGCTGGGGTCGTACCCGCCACTGGTCATCTCGCCTGCCTGAACTCGAATCCGAAGACCTGGTCGCTGGCCAGGTTACGGACAGCGGCCCACGACCACCAAGCGGTCGGGGTCGAGCACCCAGGGTTCGCGGGGGAGCCGGTCGGTGTCGAAACCGGCGAGCAGCTCCTCGGCGCCGCGGCCCGCGAGGCCGAGCGAACCGGCCAGCAGTCCCACCACCCGGTCCACGGTCTCGCCGCGAGCGAGCCGATCGGACAGGGTGACCGCGCCGTCGCGTTTGGCCAGCCGCTTGCCTTCGGTGTTGAGCACCAGCGGAACATGCGCGTATTCGGGTATCGGGAGATCGAGCAGCGTTGCCAGGTACGCCTGCCGGGGAGTGGACGGGAGTAGATCGTCACCGCGAACCACCTGATCCACACCCTGTTCGGCGTCGTCGACCACGACCGTCAGGTTGTAGGCGGGGATTCCGTCGCCGCGGCGCAGCACCAGATCGTCTATCGGACCCCGGTATCGGCCGTGCAGTCGATCGATGATCTCGAATTCGGTACGAGCCGAACGCAGTCGCAGGGCCGCGGGTTTCCCGGCGGCGCGGCGCTGCGCGCGTTCGGCCGGGGTGAGCTCACGGCAGGTACCGGGGTAGGCGCCGCCCAGCGGTCCGTGTGGTGCGGTGGCGGCCTGCTGAATTTCCCTTCTGGTGCAGAAACATTCGTAGGTCAGCCCGGCGGAGGTGAGCTTGTCCACGGCCGCGGCGTAGTGGTCGAGGCGGTCGGATTGACGGGTCACCGGTCCGTCCCAGTCGAGACCGATGGCGGCGAGGTCGGCGAGCTGGCGTTCCTCGGCACCGGGACGCACCCGGTCCAGATCGTCGACACGCAACACGAACCGGCGCCCGCTGCCGCGGGCGAAGAGCCAGGCGAGCAGGGCGGTACGCAGATTGCCCAGGTGCAGGTCCCCCGACGGACTGGGCGCGTACCGCCCGGCCGGGGGCGCGGAGGCTGTCGATGACATCCGGCTCATGGTAGTTCGCGGCGCAGCCGGGGCATGAGTTCGGACAGATCGACTTCCGGTGGCGCGGGCCGCTCACTTTCGGCGGCAACGACATCGGCATCCGATGCGGATCCGGCCGGTCCGGTCAGCCCGGTCAGCAGTGTTTCCGCGTGGGCGATCAGACCCGGGCCGTCCAGGTCGTAGGGGAACTCGCCCGCCGCGTATCCGGCGGCGACCGGATCGAAGGCTCGCAGCCGCTCGACCGCGCGTACCAGCAGCGTGCGCGCACCTTTGGGGTTACCGCGTTGGATATGGGTGAGGCCGACTGCGTACTGCGCGAGACCTTGCCATAGCATGCGTTCGGTGTTCGGGCCGTTCTTCCAGACCGACTCCAGGACTTCGTGCGCGTTGAAGGCCAGCCCCTGGTCCAGCAGTTGCTGGGCGTAGGTGAGGGCTTCGGCGGGTTCGAGGTCCAGGTCGTCGGGTATCCGCGGTACGCCGGGTCTGCCCGGCGGCAGCGGGCGCCCCAGTCGGTCCCGGGGCCTGGCGTTGGCGGCTCGCCCCAGCTCGTCTCGATCGCGTTCGGGCATGCCGCCATCATCCCGCCGCGGCGCGATCACCGTTGCGGTAGGGGTATTGACAAAAGATTTGCATGCGATCACATAAAGATCACATTCGGCTATTAGTGAGCCCGGACGATTTTTGAGCAAAATCGTCCTTATAAGTCTGCAATTGCGTAGCAATACGGCATCTTAGCAGTATTGGCAAAAGCCTTGGCCCAGTTGGCAAGAGGACGGCAAATCTGGTGTGAACCTGCTATTGTTCGGGGTGCGGGGCCCCCTCATTAGGGGTTTTGGTCACCGCGTCAGATGTGTTCGCGGAAGTGCGAGTCCGATCCTGGCAAACCGGATATTTGCTCGCTACTGCGCGTGCATCGGTGTATTCGGTGTCATCACCGGATACCAGCTAGTCAGGAACTATGCAGGAATCGAATATCATTATCGACGCAGCGAAGGAGTGCAGTGCCGTGAAGGTGGATATGACGGGTGCTGTGTGGCGAAAGAGTTCATACAGTGGCCCGGACGGGAACTGCGTGGAGGTGGCATTTCTCGTAGACGGCAACGTGGCGGTCCGCGATACAAAGGATCACGGCAGCGGGCCGGTGCTGGCCTTCGCGCCGGGTGACTGGGCCGAGTTCCTGTCCGGATTACCGGCGGGAGATCTCCGCGGCGCCTGACGGTTTTCCCGATATCAGGCAAGGTCGGCCCCGGGTCGGTTCGGCCCGGGGCCTTTGCGCGCGGACCGCGAATGGGTTCTGCCCGACAGAATCCATTAGGGTCGGCCGGTGATCCCGCTGGCACCCCCGGACGCGACCATGTACTGGCTGTCGCGGCGGACCCGTAACGACCAGTTCCTCCTCTACTGCTTCGCGGAATCCGCCTGGGGAACCACACGCCTGTGTGACGCGGTGGCGCGGCGTTGTGCCGCGATCCCCGAATTGCGGGTCCGCTTACGCGTCGATCCCACCGGCCTCTCCTATCCGGTATGGGTTCCCGCCGAACCCCATCCCGGCCGGATCGTGACGCACCGCCTCGACCGGACACACTGGCCCGACCTGCTCACGGCCCTCGGCCGGCTGCTGGACAGCGGGGTGGACCCGGCGGTGCACCCCTGGCGGCTGCACCTCTTCCGCGGCATCCGGGACAGCCCGGTACCCGACCCGCTGGTGACCGTGGTGGTCCTGCAGATATCGCACGCACTGGTCGACGGTCGCGGCGCCTCCCGGATCGCCCGCGCCCTGTTCGGCGGCGACCCCGATATCGCGATGCCACCGGCTGCGCGGATGGCGCCGCGATCCCGGATCGCGCCGCGCGCTCTGCGCGGGGGGCTGGCACTGCCACCGGCCGTGGCGCGAACCCTACGACGCGGGTTCGCCGCCGGGCGGGCCCGGACCCAGCTCGCGGAACTGACCGCGGCCGGCCGGGTCCCGCCACCCGCGTCCGGATATCCGCCCGGCCCGCTCAACGCGCCGGGTGAGATCACCGGCCGTGCGGTCCGGATGCTGGTGTTTCCCGCGCGGGATTTCCGGATACCGGGCTACAGCGTCACCGCGGTGGGGCTGACGGCCATCTCCTTCGCGCTGGAACGATATCTGCGCGACCGCGGCGAGGAGGCCACCCGGCTGGGCGCCCAGGTGCCGATGGCGATACCGCCCCGGCCCGGGGTGCGCAACAACTACCGCAGCCTCGGAGTGGATCTGGCGATCGGGGAGAACGATCCGGCGCTGCGCGTCACGGCGATAGCCGCGGATCTGGCCGCCCGGCGGAAGCGGGCGTTGCATCCACTCCTGGACGCGCAGGACACGGTGACCGCGGTCCTACCCCCGGTGCTCTTGCGGCAGGACGTCCGGAATTACCCGATCGATACGGTTCCCGCGGAGATCACCGGTCATACCGTGGTCTCCAGTGTGAACCGCGGACCGGCGGATCTGAGCTTCGGTGAGGCTCCCGTCCGTTTCACCGGCGGCTTCCCCGCCCTCGGCGCGGTGATGCACATCACGCACGGCATCCACGGTCTGGGTGAGACGGTCACGCTGTCACTGCACGCCGATATCGCGGTCGTACCGGATCTCGACACCTACGCCGATCACCTGCGTGCCGCAGTGCGCGACGTCCGGCGAGCCGGGTGAGCGTGGCGCCGACTGCCGGTCGGTCCGGTCAGTTCGGCTCGATTTCCAGCTCTTCGCGGGTGGCGACGATGAGTTCGCGCTCGGCCGCCCGGACCTCGCCGAGCAACTGGTTCTTGTGGTCGCGTGCGGCGCGGATCTCCTCGGCCGGGGCGTCCTGCAGCTTTTTGCGTTGCAGCGTGAGTGCGGCCAGCAGCGCGTCGGAGAGCGTATCGGCGAGCCGGCGCCACTGTTTGTAGTGCTGGTCCGAACCCGCCAGGCGAAGCACATTGGCCCGCTCCGAGCCGTCCTCGAGATCGTGGATCAGATCACCGATGAGCTCATCGGTCCACTCCTCGTCCCGCCGTAGCGCCTGGCAGATCCGCCCCGACATACCCAGTGAATCGGCGATCGTGGCGACCACGGTGCCGCGGCGCCAGTTCTCGCCGGCCTGCCCGAGGGCCACCGCATGCGCGGACTCCACCTGGTGATGAGCGGCATCGAGCTGCAACCGGGTCGTATCGACCTGGCGTTTTGCGCTGTCGTTCTGTTGCTGGGCCGCCGCGGCCAGCGTTCGCTGAGCGCGCTCGTCGGCAGCGACGATCGCGTCCCGGTTCGTCCGGTTGTTGACCAGTACCGCGATCACGGCCACCCCGCCGAGGACGAGCGAACCGAACAGCGGCAGCCACGACTGCCACCAAGCCGGGGAACTCTGAACGACTTCGATCACCTGGGGATCCACGGCGCCCATCATGGCACCGTCGGCGCGAGTGGGCGCGACGGCCGTCACAATTGGGTGATCAGCGCGGCAAACTGCTGGATATCTTGCCGGGTAACGAGATTCATGCTATGAACTCCGCCCGGATGCCCGTCCCGGGTTGCCCGACGGACGGGGGATGAGCGGGCGTTTTCACGATGCGACGGGGTGGCAGGTATGCTGCTCGGCGGAGGATTCGCCTAGTGGCCTATGGCGCTCGCCTGGAACGCGGGTTGGGTTAACAGCCCTCGCGGGTTCGAATCCCGCATCCTCCGCAGCCGATCCGCCGGTGGGGATTATCCCCACCGGCGGATCTGTGTTCATGGCGGCGCCTCCTTCGCCGCGGGGCAGGGCTCTATCGACCCCGGTTCTTCACTCCTTCGCTCAGTCGCTGCGCACTCCGTCGCTGGTGGGCCCGGACCATGCGTGCGGGGCCCGCTATTTGCGCAATTCGTCCAGTACTTTGCTCACCTGGTCCTTGCAGATCCGGTCCACCGTCGACCGATCCACCGCGCCGTCGTAGGTGATGTACAGGTTCACCTTGACCGAGGCATTGCCGGCCTTGGCCGCGACGGTGTAGTCCAGGGTCTGGAACGACGAGTAGGCGGTGATCTCGGACGAGTAGTAGGCCTCGTCGCCCAGTCCGGTCACCGCGCCGGAGGCATAGTCGGTGCCGGTGGTGGCGGTATCGGAGGTCTTCCAGTCGTCGTAGCCGTAGGAGCCGTATTTGCTGTCGAACGCGACGTCGAGGGCCAGCCGGGCGCTGTTGGAATCGGTGCCCTCGTTGTCGACCTGGCAGTTGAGCGATCCGCCGCCGTAGCTCTCCGGAGCGTTCTCCTGGTGGGTCGTTTCGTCCAGGTCGGCGGCCCACTGGTCCAGGACCGAGGCATCGACCAGGTCACAGGCGTTGGTGACGTTCTCCATGGTGTAGTCGCCGTCCGCCGCCTCGGAGCCCGAATCGGAGTTCACCAGAGCGATACCCCCGATCCCGCAGATGAGCAGGATCACGAACAGCACCACACCGACGACGATCAGGGCGGTGTTGTTCTTCGATCGCGACCGGGCGGCCGCGGCGGCCCCATAACCGGTGGGACCGGGGAAATTCGGTTGCCCGGGTTGCCCGGGTTGCCAGGTGGGGCCGGGAGGCGAATACGGCGGTTGTCCACCGGCGTACTGCTGTCCGCTCGGGTACTGCTGTGGCCCGCCGGGAGGCTGTTGTTGTCCACTCGGGTACTGCTGTGGCCCGCCGGGAGGCTGTTGTTGTCCGCTCGGGTACTGCTGCTGTTGCTGACCGCTGGAATAGGCCTGTTGCCCACTCGGGTACTGCTGCTGGCCGCTCGAATACGGCTGCGCCGCGTGCGGGTTCTGATCGCTCGGGAACTGCGCGGCCGGGTTCGGGTTCACCATCGTCGGATCGGCGCCCGATGCGCCGCCCGGACCCGGTTCGCCGGATCCACCGCCCGGGGTCTCCCACCACTTCGTCTGTTCCGCGCGCTCGTGCTCCGGCGGATTCTCCTTGGTCATCCTGGCCATCCCCTCGTGTGGTGAGGGAATATCCCCCTCCGACTCAGGAGAATGGTAGCGAGCACAGGGCCCGCTCGTACCCGGCCCGGTGCGGGCAGTACCGCCCCCTGCGGCGCACGGCCGCGGGTAGCCGCTACACTGGCCGACGGATCCCGCGCGGCGCGCATCCTGTGAACTCCCCCAGGGCCGGAAGGCAGCAAGGGTCAACGGGCTCTGCCGGGTGCGCGGGGTCCCCTTAATCCGGATCATGCGACATGCATTGGCCGTCCATGGACCGGCGACCGTTGAGCACTTGTCACGCAGGTCGATCGAGGCGCATCGCGCCACTCACCTTCTGTCTTCTCCGGAGGGTCTGCCTCCGTGGTCGGGGTCCGCCCCGGCTCTGGCGCAAGAAGTGCAGCCACCGAACGCGTGCGGTCGGCCATCCGAAACTCGGCGACCATCGCGCCACTGACAGAGTCGCGCGCCAGGCTGGTCGAGGCGCACCCCGCCTCCACCTTCTGTCTTCTCCGGACGGTCCACCTCAGTAGGCGGGGCCCGCCCCGGTTCTGGCGCAAGAAGTGCAGCCACCGAACGCGTGCGGTCGGCCATCCGAAACTCGGCGACCATCGCGCCACTGACAGAGTCGCGCGCCAGGCTGGTCGAGGCGCACCCCGCCTCCACCTTCTGTCTTCTCCGGATGGCCCACCTCAGTAGGCGGGGCCCGCCCCGGTTCTGGAGCGACGTAGCGAAGGAGCGCAGCGACTGAGCGAAGGAGTGAAGAACCGGGGTTAATAGGGCCCCGCCCCGCGGCGCCGAAGGCGCCGCCATAGATACAGAACCCCAACACCTGCCGGTAGCGGCGCCCGCCCGGGTAACGTGGCTCGGGGTGGCCGGAACCAGCGGTCGCCCGCAAGCGAACACACGTCACCAGGTAGTTGGAAAGGCTGTCCACGATGCCCCGGCAAACGCAGATCGGTTTGATGAGTCCCGAGGAACTCGCCGCCGAGCACGAACTCCAGTCCGCGAACTACGCGACACTGCAGGCCGCTCAGCTCACCCTCGATCTGACCCGGGGAAAGCCCTCGCCGGAACAACTCGCCCTGTCCTCGGCCCTGCTGTCGCTGCCCGGCGACGGTGACTTCCGGGACGGCACCGGTACCGACTGCCGCAACTACGGTGGCCTGCACGGACTTCCGGAGCTGCGGGCCATCTTCGGCGAACTGCTCGGTATCGGCGTCGACAATCTGATCGCCGGCAACAACGCCAGCCTGGAATTGATGCACGACACCATCGCCTTCGCCACGCTGTTCGGGCTACCCGATTCGCCGCGGCGGTGGGCCGATGAGCCCACGGTGAAATTCCTGTGTCCCAGCCCCGGTTACGACCGGCATTTCGCGATCACCGAATCGCTGGGCTTCGAGATGATCACCGTTCCGATGCGGCACAACGGGCCCGATACCCGGGTCATCGCCGAACTGCTGGCCGACGACCCCCAGATCAAGGGCATGTGGGCGGTTCCGAACTATTCGAACCCGACCGGAGTCGTCTTCTCCGAAGACGTGGTGCGCGAACTGGTTTCGATCCCGGCCGCTGCTCCCGATTTCCGGTTGTTCTGGGACAACGCCTACGCCGTGCACCCGCTCACCGATACCGCGGCGCCGGTGCTCGATGTTCTCTCGATGGCCGCGGCGGCGGGAAATCCGCACCGGCCCTTGGTTTTCGCCTCGACCTCCAAGATCACTTTCGCGGGGTCCGGGGTGAGCTTTTTCGGTGCCTCGACCGAGAACCTGAATTGGTACCTGGGTCATGCCGGGAAGAAGAGCATCGGCCCGGACAAGATCAACCAGCTACGGCACCTGCGGTTCTTCACCGATGCCGCCGGGGTGCGTGCGCATATGCAGAAGCATCGCGCGATCCTCGAACCGAAGTTCGCGCTGGTGCTGCGGATCCTGGAGGAGCGCCTGGGTACCTCCAAGGTCGCGTCCTGGACCGAACCCAAGGGCGGTTACTTCATCAGCCTCGATGTCCTCGAGGGCACGGCCGCGCGGGTGATCGAACTGGCGAAGGACGCCGGAATCTCGCTGACCGCCGCGGGTTCGGCCTTCCCGTACAAGAAGGACGCGGAGGACAAGAATATCCGGATCGCCCCCAGTTTCCCGGCGCTGCCGGAGCTGGAGCGGGCCATGGACGGCCTGGCGACCTGTGTGTTGCTGGCAGCAACCGAGAAACTGCTGAAGTAGCGGCCGGACGGTTCCCGGCGGAGGGTCAGGCGGGTTTACGGACGTGCACGGCGAACATGGTCACCGAGAGGTGGATATCACCGGCCGCCGCGCCGCGGGCCAGATCACCGAGTAGCTTCTCGCGCTCGCCCTCGGTGATCACCCGCCGGGCCACCGCCATGGCCGAAACCCGGCTTACCAGCGCGCCGGCCGCGACCGTGCGGTCCTGGATCAGCGCCTGCGAACCGGTGCTCTCCACCACCAGCCCGGCCGCGGTCAGCAGTCCTGCCAGCCGACGGCCCGAATAGGGATTGGTGGTCGCGGAGACGAGGGTGTCCACGACCTCGCGGACCACCCGGTGGTCGCCGGGATGCACGATCGCCGAACCCCAGTCGGCGTCCATCACCACGGCCCGGCCCCCGGGGCGCAACACCCGGGCGATCTCCCGGGCGGCCCGGGCGGGCGCGGTCAGATGCTGGAAGACCCGTTCGCACAGCACGGCGTCGAAAGTGTCGGGTCCGAACGGCACACCGTAGGCGTCACCGGAATGGAAGACGGCCGACGAACGTGTTTCGGCGGCGCGGGCGATGGCTGCGGCGAGCAGGTTCGGGTCGGGCTCCACACCCGCGGCCACGCCGGTGGGCCCCACGGCGGCGGCGAAGGTGATCACCTCCGACCCGGTACCGGAACCGATATCGACCGCGTGCTCACCGGGCTGCAGCGCGAGGGCCTCGTGTGCCCAGTCGCGCAATCGGGTGAGTCCCGGAAGTGTGGCCTGTAGATCGCGGATATCGACCAGCTGGTCCTGGCCTGCGGCATCGAAACGGTCGGGGCGTAACC
The DNA here is from genome assembly GCF_014645735.1 of Nocardia jinanensis. Classification (GTDB taxonomy): domain Bacteria; phylum Actinomycetota; class Actinomycetes; order Mycobacteriales; family Mycobacteriaceae; genus Nocardia; species Nocardia jinanensis. Next base: position 85,530 of record NZ_BMMH01000020.1, read on the forward strand.
CGAAACTGTCCATGGGTCCGTGTCCATCCAGTGTGGTGGGTGGCTTTGTGGCCGTGTATGGCATGGAGCGAGCCTAATGGCTACAACTCGGCGAAGCCCATAGATCGCGCACGGCCGGGGCGTATGCGGAGGTACGCAGGGAGCGCACGGCCG
>NZ_BMMH01000021.1 GCF_014645735.1 Nocardia jinanensis
AGGTCAACCGCTTGACATCCAAGCTCCTGGGATGTCTTTGAGGTGTCTCGTAAAACTCGACGCATGTGGTTACGTCAGCATTCGACGGCCCGGTCGTCATGTTGACGGGCTCAGGAGGGGGTTCGGTTGTCAGGCCTCTCGGGGCCGCGCGTGGAGGGGGTCGTCTGCGGGCGGGGAGTGGCGTGTACTTACATTGTTGTGGGCAGGCCCGCGGGTCCTGCGTTCGTGCGCAGCGTGGCGCTCCTTCCCGATGTCGACCTCTGTGGTCGGGGCCCGCCCCGGTTCTGGAGCGACAGAGCGAAGGAGCGCAGCGACTGAGCGGCGGAGTGAAGAACCGGGGTTAATAGGGCCCCGACCCGCGCCGCCGGAGGCGGCGCCGAAGATAGGGGTGTTGTTTTGGCCGAGACCACCGTGCTGGTCACCGTTACCGGGCCCGACCGTCCCGGTGTGACGTCGGTTCTGCTGACGGCCATGTCGCGGCACCGGGTGAGTCTGCTCGATATCGAGCAGGTGGTGATTCGCGGCCGGCTCACCCTGGGCGTGCTGATCAGTTGTCCGTCCGATCCCGAGTCGTTGCAGGACGAGCTCGAGGAGGCGATGAACACCGTCGGTATGCAGGTGGATATCGATATCGATGCCGATGTCGCGCGGGCCCCGGTGTCCACGCACGCCGTGGTGGTGCTCGGTTCGCCGGTGACGGCGCGGGCGTTCAGTGCCGTGTCCCGGGAACTGGCCGGGCTCGGGGCCAATATCGATACGATCCGCGGTATCGCCGACTACCCGGTGACGGGTATGGAACTGATGGTCACCGCGCCCGACCACGGCGGAAATACCGATTCGCGGTTGCGAACCGCGCTGGCCGAGGTGGCGGTCATCGAACGCGTCGATATCGCGGTGGAGCGGGCCGGGCTGGCGCGCCGGGCCAAACGGCTGATCGTCTTCGATGTGGATTCCACCCTGATCCAGGGGGAGGTGATCGAGATGCTGGCCGCCTACGCGGGTGTCGAGGAACAGGTCCGGCAGGTCACCGAGGCGGCGATGCGCGGGGAGATCGATTTCGGGGAATCGCTGCGGCAGCGGGTGGCGACCCTGGCGGGACTGGACGAATCGGTGATCGGCGAGGTCGCGGCCACGATCACGCTCACTCCCGGTGCCCGGACCACCATCCGCACGCTGAAGCGGCTCGGGTTCCGGTGCGGGGTGGTTTCCGGCGGTTTCCGGCAGGTGATCGACCCGCTCGCGCGCGAACTGGATTTCGATTTCGTGCAGGCCAATGTCCTGGAAGTAATCGACGGGAAACTCACCGGCCGCGTGGTCGGGCAGGTCGTGGACCGGGCCTACAAGGCGACCGCGTTGCGGGCGTTCGCGGCGGAATCCGGGGTGGCGATGGAGCAGACGGTCGCGGTGGGCGACGGCGCCAACGATATCGATATGTTGAACGCGGCGGGGCTGGGTGTGGCTTTCAACGCCAAACCGGCACTGCGCGAGGTCGCCGATACCGCGCTTTCGCACCCCTATCTGGACGCCGTGTTGTTCATCCTGGGCGTGACCCGGGACGAGGTCGAGGCCGCCGACGCCGAAGACGGCCTGCTACGTCGCGTTCCGCTGGGGTGAGAGGTGTGCATGGCGCGCGGTGGTTCGAAGGCCGCTCGTGTCCCGTTGTCGCGCGCTCGGGGCCGGCGCCCGCGGCGGATACGCTCGGCGGGCCGAACGGCGGGACAGGCCTCCACCATTCGACGGCCTCGTTCGACCCGCACCGCGGCGGTCCGCTGGTGAGTTCGTGGGTAGGCTGTCGTCCGGTGTTGCTCGGGTGCTGGGAGGGTTGGTGAAATGCCGGATAGCGGCGTGACGGATGTGGCGGCGAACGGTCACGACATTGATGCGGATCCGGACCTGGAGGACGGTATGGATCCCGACTTCTTCACGGACCCCGGATTTTCCGAGCGTCACGCCGAACTCGCCGCGGGATACGGGGGTCTGGGTGACCCCGAGGATCCCGCGCAGGTGCAGGCGATGCAGATGGTGCTGCACATTCCCAAGACCGACCCGCCCGCGCGCAGCGATGTTCTCGCCGCCGCGGCGGCCGCGGCGGTCGCGCTCTGCCTGGATCCGCGCGTCGGCTCCGAAGGTGAATGGGAGCAGCGGTATCTGGCCTGGAAGCGGTCGCGGATCAGGAAGGTCGCCCGGCGGGCGCGCGGTGCCCAGTGGGCGGCCGCGAACGAGGTCCCGGGTGTGACCTTCGAGAGCGGCGGTGCGCTGGTGCGGGCACTGGCACCGGGCCCCGTGGGATCGGTCGACGCCCGGATCCGGCGACTACAGATCGGCGGCACCGACCTGGAATCCGACGATCCCGGTCCGGTACCGCTGGATGTCCCGGTGTTCTGGGTGAACGCCGAACTCGGTATGACGGTCGGCAAGGCCGCGGCCCAGGTCGGGCACGCGAGCATGCTCTTCGCCGGCGCGCTGCCGGTGGAACAGGCCCGGACCTGGGCGGAGCGCGGATTCGCCTGCGCGGTTCGCGAAGCCGGACCCGACCAGTGGCAGATGCTGCGCGCGGCCGTCACCCGCAGCGCGGCGACGGCGGTACGCGACGCCGGTTTCACCGAGGTCGCGCCCGGGTCGACCACCGTGATCGCCACCCGGCCCGCGCGGCCGGACCAGTGGTAGCGGATGCGCACCGTGCACGTCGTCACCCACCCGGAAGCCACGCATCACGTCGACCGGGTGGGCGGCTGGTACGACTCCGGGCGCATCGCCGCGGGTGAACGCGCCGCGGCGGTGCGCCGGGGACTCGTTGCGGTCGTGGTGAGCCGCTGCGATACGCGCCACCTCCGGGCCCGCCGCTGAGACGCCGATCTCCCGGGAATCTGCCCCGTTGGTCCCGTTTGTCGCATACCCGCAGGTCTGGGCGGCGTGTCGCGTGGGGTCCCGTCCGGTGCTCCGGTGAATCACGGGTGCCCGGTGCCGCGATCGTGTTCGCCTCGAGACAAGATGGAGCGCGTGGCGCACCCCGATCCAGATCTGCTCATCGACTTCACCAACGTTTCCATCCGCCGCAACGGGCACACCCTCGTGGGCCCCGTGACCTGGCAGGTCGAACTCGACGAACGCTGGGTCGTGCTGGGCCCCAACGGAGCCGGTAAAACCTCGCTGTTGCAGATCGCGGCGGCCGAGACCCACCCCTCCTACGGCACCGCTTTCGTACTCGGTGAACGACTCGGAAAAACGAACGTCAGCGAACTGCGGCCCCGGATCGGGTTGTCATCGGCGGCGCTGGCCGCGCGCATCCCGGCGGAGGAGCGGGTGGCCGATCTGGTGGTCTCGGCCGGTTACGCGGTACTCGGCCGCTGGCGCGAGAAATACGACGACGTCGATACCGATCGAGCGATCGACATGTTGGAAAGCCTGGGGGCCGAACATCTTCTGGACCGCACCTACGGCACGCTGTCGGAAGGTGAACGCAAACGGGTCCTGATCGCCCGTGCCCTGATGACCGACCCGGAACTGCTCCTGCTGGACGAACCGGCCGCCGGTGTGGATCTGGGCGGCCGCGAGGAACTGGTGGAGAGCCTCGGCGACCTGGCATCCGATCCCGACGCTCCGGCGCTGGTACTGGTCACCCATCATGTGGAGGAGATCCCGCCGGGGTTCACCCACTGCATGCTGATCAGCGAGGGGGAGATCGTCACTCAGGGGTTGCTCGACGATGTGCTCACCGCCGAACATCTCAGCGAGGCTTTCCGGCAGTCGATCGCGCTGGACCGGATCGACGGGCGGTATTTCGCGCGGCGGGCGCGGCGGCTGGGGCGACACCGGTCGCGATAATGGTGACATACATCAGGGGCGCAGCCCCGCTCGAGTCGGTGCGCAGACAGCACAGCTACTGTGCGAAGGGTGACTGAGACGACTGTGCCGGATTCGGACACCGGGGTGCCCGACGCCAAGGACGCCTCGACCGTGATGCTGGTGCGGGACGGTGCTTCGGGTCCGGAGGTGTTCCTGCAACGGCGTGCCGGGGCCATGGAATTCGCCGCCGGGATGACTGCTTTCCCGGGTGGGCGAGTGGACCCGGTCGACGCCGAGGTGGCGATCGAATGGGCCGGGCCCGTGCCGCGGTGGTGGGCGGAGCGGTTCGGGGTGTCCGAGACCCGGGCCAAGGCGCTGGTCTGCGCGGCGGTGCGGGAGACCTTCGAGGAGTGCGGGGTGCTGCTGGCCGGCCCCACCGCCGAGACCGTGGTCGCCGATACCACCGGATACCGGCGGGAACGGGAGCGGATCGAGGGGCGGGATCTGACGCTGTCGGAATTCCTGGCCGAGCAGCGGCTGGTGTTGCGCGCGGATCTGCTGCGCCCCTGGTCGCGCTGGATCACTCCGACCGTGGAACATCGTCGCTACGACACCAATTTCTTCGTCGCCGTGCTCCCCGAGGGCCAGTTGGCCGACGGAGCCACCACCGAGACGGACCTGGTGCAATGGTCGACCCCGGCCGCGGCACTGGCGACCTGGCGGGCCGGCGAAAATGTGCTGCTGCCACCGACCTGGTCGCAGCTGGCCTCGCTGGCCGATTACGCGGATACCGCGCAGATCCTGGCGGCCGAACCGCGCATCGATCCGATCCAGCCGGTGTTCGGTGAGGTCGACGGGAGGAAACTGCTGCAGTTCCCGGACAATATGCGCTACTTCGCGGACCTGCCGGATCCGTCCCGGCTGGTCGGGTCGAAGGGGATGCGCGATACCGATCCGTCCCTGCTGGGCGGCTCGGGGAATGCGGGCGACGCCGCCGGCGGCCGGTAGCGTAGCCGTCCATGGCGGAATTCGTATCCCTGTCCCGGCTCGGGTCCGACGACGCGAGCGGCCCCGGGCGTGGTGTGGCGGTGCTGCGTATCGCCCGCCCGCCGATGAACCTGTTCGACACCCAGCTGATCCGTGAGATCGCTGCGGCGGCTGCCGCGTGCGGTGCCGATCCGGCGATCGCGGCACTGGTGGTCTACGGAGACGAGCGGGTCTTCGGCGCCGGTGACGATCTGGCCGAACTCGCCGAACTCCCCGCCGAACAGGCCGCCGCCATGGCCGCCGATCTGCAGGCCGCGCTGAACTGCCTGGCGGCAGTCCCGCAACCCACGGTCGCCGCGATCAGCGGATACGCTCTCGGGGCGGGCCTGGAACTGGCGCTGGGCGCGGATCGGCGGATCATCGGCGACAATGCGAAACTGGGCTTTCCGCAGATCGATGCCGGTCTGATCCCGCTCGCCGGGATCCGGCGGCTGTCGCTGCTGATCGGCCCCGGGCCGGCCAAGGACCTGGTGTACAGCGGCCGTTTCGTGGAACCGGACGAGGCCGCGCGGCTGGGTCTGGTGGATCAGGTCGTCGCGCCCGACGACGTACTGGGGGCGGCGATCGACTGGGCCCGCCGGTTCGTCGACGGTCCGGCACGGGCGTTGGCCGCCGCCAAGGCGGTTTTCGAGGCGGGACCGCATGGTCACGAACGGGCGCGCACCGAATGGGCGCAGCTGTTCGCCACCGAGGATCAACGTATCGGAACCCGCTCCTACCTGCGTGACGGGCCGGGGTCGGCAGTGTTCACCGGGCGCTGAACGATTCGCGGGCCACCACAACTCACCCGGTGGTATCGAACGGCCGACGGCCGAAGGAAGGCGTACCTCCGCCTCCGCTCCGGCCGTGCGCGGACTGCGGATGGGCTACGCCCGGTAGCACCTATTAGGCTCTCCGACCATGACGGTACGCCCCGACGACCCCGCACCACATCCGCACGCCACCGCCGCGGAGGTCGAAGCAGCATTCGAGGACACCAAGCTCGCCCAGGTGCTCTACCACGACTGGGAAGCCGAGACCTACGACGACAAATGGTCGATCTCCTATGACGAACGCTGTATCGACTACGCCCGTGGCCGGTTCGACCTCGCGGTCGGCACCGATGCGGAGCTGCCGTACGACCGGGCCCTGGAACTGGGCTGCGGTACCGGTTTCTTCCTGCTGAACCTCATGCAGTCCGGGATCGCGAAGAGCGGTTCGGTCACCGACCTGTCGCCCGGCATGGTGAAGGTCGCCCTGCGCAATGCCGAGCGCCTGGGCCTGGATGTGGACGGCCGGGTCGCCGACGCCGAGACCATCCCCTACGACGACGACACCTTCGATCTGGTCGTCGGACACGCGGTCCTGCACCACATCCCGGATGTGGAGCAGTCGCTGCGGGAATGCCTGCGGGTGCTCAAGCCGGGTGGCCGTTTCGTCTTCGCCGGGGAACCCACCACCATCGGCAACCTGTATGCCCGCAACCTGGGCAACATCACCTGGAAGGCGACCACCGCCCTCACCAAGCTCCCGTTCCTGCGGGATTGGCGCCGCCCCCAGGAAGAGCTGGACGAATCGTCGCGCGCCGCCGCGCTGGAAGCCGTGGTCGACCTGCACACCTTCGATCCGACCCAGCTCGAGAAGATGGCCCGGTCCGCGGGCGCGGTGAACGTCGCCGCGAAGACCGAGGAATTCGCCGCCGCCCTGTGGGGCTGGCCGGTGCGGACCTTCGAGGCCGCGGTTCCCGACGATAAGCTCACCTTCGGTTACCGCATGGCGATGTACCGTGCGTGGCTCGGGCTGAGCTGGGTGGACGAGAACGTGATGCGCCGGGTGGTGCCGCGCCAGTTCTTCTACAACGCCATGATCACCGGAGTGAAACCGGCCGCCGCCGGAAAATAGTGGGATACGGCTTCAGCGCGGCCGATATCGGCTACCTCGGTGCGGCGGACGGCGCGGCCGCGCTGGCCGAGGTCGCCGGACTGGAACTCACCGCGGCGTCGCAACTGCGCGACGTGGCGGTGGTGCGGCGGTGGTACGGCGAGCGGGCTCCGGCGCTGATCGAAACGGTGCGCCTGCGCCGCCGCGCGGCGGCCAAACTGCACGGTGCGCAGGACTGGCTGCTGACCGACGAAGCGGTACAGCAGGCCACGCCGACCCTGGTCGCCCGCCATCGTGCCCACCGGCTGGCCGGCCGCGACGTCCACGATGTGACCTGCTCGATCGGCGCGGAGCTGGCCGAACTGGCCCGGGTGTGCCCGCGGGTGGTCGGCAGCGATCTGGACCCGATCAGGCTCGCCATGGCCCACCACAACCTGACCCACCCGATCCCGGAACCGATCCACGCCAGCCTACTGACGGCAGCACCCTCGGTAACCACCCGCCAAGGGAACACGCCCATGGGCGGGGCCCGCCCCGATTCTGGAGCGACAGAGCGAAGGAGCGAAGCGACTGAGCGCCGGAGTGAAGAACCGGGGTTAATAGGGCCCCGCCCCGCGGCGCCGAAGGCGACGCAGAAAAATACCGTGCTGGTGCGCGCCGACGCGCTGGCCCCGTGCACCTCCGGCACGGTCGTCGTTGCGGATCCGGCGCGCCGGGCCGACGGCAAACGCACCTCCGACCCGGCGGCGCTGCAACCGCCGCTACCGGATCTGCTGGCGGTGTACGCGGGTCGTGATCTGGTCGTGAAATGCGCTCCCGGATTGGATTTCGACCGGTTGGACTGGGACGGTGAGGTCGAGATCGTTTCGCTGGACGGTGGGGTCCGGGAAGCGTGCCTGTGGTCGCCGGGGCTACGCGAACCCGGTGTCCGCCGCCGGGCCACCGTTCTCACCTCGGCGGGTGCGGCGACCATGCTCACCGATACCGATCCGGACGAGATCCCGGAGCGGGAACCGGGGGAATGGATCGTGGACCCCGACGGTGCGGTGGTCCGCGCCGGACTGGTTCGTCATTACGCGGCCCGCCACGGTCTGTGGCAACTGGATCCGCGTATCGCCTACCTGACCGGTGACCGTCTTCCCGAAGGTGTGCGGGGCTTCCGGATTCTCGACCGCTGCGTGCTCCGGGAGAAGGTGTTGCGGGCCGAACTGCGCCGCCGTGACTGCGGCCGGCTGGAGATCCTGGTCCGCGGTGTCGATATCGATCCCGATGTCCTGCGGCGACGGCTCAAGCTCGCCGGTTCCCGGCCCTATACGCTCGTCATCACCCGCATCGGCAGTACGGCCACTGTATTCCTGTGTGAGGCTTCGCGCCCCTGAGCGGGCGCGCGGCGCGGAGCAGCTCACCACAGCAAGTGCCGCGCGAATCCGGCCGGGCGAACGTATCGCTCGCCGCGGGGCGGCGCCGACCGGAACAGCGCCTGCCGGGTAGCGGAAGTCATCGATACCTCGGGTGCCGCGCAACAGCGGAACGGATTCCGCGGATCGCATATCCGGAACATGTTACGGAAGTCCGATGTAGCGCGGCGGCTCCCCGTCCAACGCCTCCAGGATCGGAATCGGTTTATCAGTGGGCAGTCCGTTCTCGTCGAACGAGAGCACCCCGCTGGCCCCGCGGACCGCGGTGGCCCCGTGCAGGCGTTTCATCGCCTGTAGGACCTGGTCGGAGTGCACGGTGCTCCCGGCGTACCCGGCTGCCTGCCGGATCGCCTGGACAGCCGTCACCACCGCGTCGTGTTCCATGACGGCAGCGAAATCCTCCAGGGTGTCGTCGGAGAACGCGCGATAGCAGACCGGGCCCGCGCAGCCGGGCGAGAACTGCTGGACGGAGTGCACATTGAACCTGTCCGGATGGTCGAGCCAGGCCTGCGGATGGACGAGCCCGGTGTACAGCACCGATACTCCGGTTTCGAGCGCGACCCGGGCGGGGCTCTCCGAGATGCGGTAGTACGGCATATCGTCGGCGGTGACCACCCGGATCGGCAGCTCTCGGCAGCGGCGTTCGGCGAGCGCGGTCAGGAAGGTGAGCGCGTGCGCGGCCCGGCCCGCGAAATAGATGGTGTCCGGGGCGTTCTGGCAGATGTTCGGCATCATGTAGTGGAACGCGTTGGCCACATTGCCGATATCGGAGTCATAACCCTCCACCGTGCCGGCGAAGCGTTGCGGATCGTCGGGGAAGCTCGCCGCGAACGCTTCGGCGAGGGTCCGGCCGTAGTGGTCGACCGGACTGTCGTCGCGGACGATCAGGATTCGCCGGCTGCGTGTGGAAAGGTATTCGGCGGCGGTCCGCGCGTGGTCCGCGGCGGAGGGGGAGACCCGCAGGAATCCGCGGAGCACCGGCAGATCGCCGGCGGTGAGAGTGGAGCCGACGACCGGGATCTGCAGTCCGGTGAGATGTTCGATGGCCCGGACCGCGTTCTGGACACTGAACGCGATGCCGGTGACCGCGACGATCCGCTCGGACGCGCGCCGTGCCTCGATCTCGCCGACCGCGGTTTCCCATTCGGCGAAATCACTTCCGGGGTTGGCCGGCAGCAGCCTGATCTTGGGTGTGTCCCCCCACACCGGGGTCCGGTTCGCCGCGAGCTGTGCCAGATGCGCGCCTTCGAGCCGGTGCCGGATACCCGATATGGTCACGATGCCCTCGGTCGTGTCGCCCGGTGTCATCGGCGACAGCATCACGATGCTCACATACGGAGCACCGGAACTCTCGACGGCGCGGTTCTCGTCCAGGATGCGCTTCTCGATATCGGCGAGTTCCGGGGCGAAGACCACGTGGCCGTCCGTGACACCGACGCATTCGTCGTGTGGTCCGCTGTGGACGACGCCCGCACCGCAACTGTTGTCCGACCGGAACACCGTGGGCAACCAGATCACGGCGGTGACGACCAGCGCCACGACCACGAACGTGGCGGGGACCCACCACCACTTCCGGTAGCCGGGTGGTGGGGGCTGGATAAGAGTGCTCATCGATACCGCTCCGCCCTTTCGTACAGCAGCAGGGCCCCGCGGCCGAGACCCCTGGCCAATTGCCGGAATTCGTTCTCGATGGTGCGATCCAGGGACCGCTGCGGGTCGCCCAGCGGGTCGTTGGAGACCCACAGCGCGGCGATCAACCAGGCCAGTTGGTGTTCGGGTTCCAGACCGTTGTCCCGGACGATCGCCTCGACCTGAGCGAACGGGGTTCCCTCGTCGTCCGGCCGGCGCGGAGCGGCGGTGATCAGGTCCAGATCGGACAGCCAGGCGGTGGCCGTGGTGCGGCCGAACTCGGCGTGGCCGGGTACGAACGGCCGCCCCAGATACTCGATCGCGCCGTCGAGCCGGCCGAGCGCGAGATCGTGGTAGAGGGCCTCGGCCTCGTCCTCCGGATCCCCCTCCGCGAACCTGCGCCGGTAGACCTCCCGGCAGATCGTGTGGGTGCCTTCCCAATTCCGCGGATCCTCCGGTCCGCGTCCGGCGAGTTCACAGAGCAGGATCCGGCGCAACCAGGTATCGAGCACCATCTCCGGTTCCGGCCCGTCGACGGTGCGGATCCACAGCCGATTCCGTAGTTCCTGAAGCAGCGCTTCGCCGTCCGGTAGGGCGGAATCCAGGACTTCCGGCTGATAGATGACGTCCACCGTGCGGCCCGCGGCGGCGGTCACCAGGTCGCGCATGCTCTCGGTCTCCAGGAAATCACCGAGCAGCCGTTCCCGGGCACGTTCGAGCACGGTGCCCGGTATCTCGACCGGGTCCGGCAGCGGATCGTGCGCGGTACCCACGGTCGCGGTGAGGACGGTGCGTGCGCCGGCGAGCGGATCGTCCGCACCGGTCTGGCTCAGTGCGGCGATGACATCGGCGGTCCCGGCGGCGTTCCCGGCGGTCAGCGACCGGACGAAGGCCGCGACCCGGGGGATCGAACGCATCCGCTGGTCGGCGGCGAGGTCGCCGATGGTCTGTTCGCTCAACCGGCTCAGATCCACCAGGTACCAGGGGAGCCAGGACGTCGCCGGACTGTCGGCCGATACCCAGTCGGCGAGGATATCGGGCGGGTTGCGCGGGGCGGGCCAGTCGATACCACCGGTGCGGTGTTCGGGTTCGCGGCGTTCGGTGTCCTCGCTGGAGCGGTGCATTCCGGGGCGGTGCCAGCATTCGCTCCACGCCGGTAGCCACTGCTCACTGGTGGCGACGACCACCAGCGGATCGGGCTCGGCGCCGTTGCGCCGGCGCGCCTCGCGCAGGGTCTGCAGGAATTGCCGTCCCGCGGGGGTGTGCGCGTTGTCCAGCAGCAGTACGGAATTGAGCGTTCGCCGCGCACCCCGGACGCCACCGTAGGCTCGGCGCAGATCGTGCAGGAAGGCCATACCGAAAATTGCGTCGGCCTCGGTGCGGGCCTCGTCGTCGCCGTGTGCCCATTTGGCGAGATCGATGAGCATGTCTTCGCGCTGGATCTGGTCGCCGGTCAGCCGTGGGCCCTGTTTGATCCGCCGCCTGATATTGAGCCGATTCAGGCTCTGCAACAGGGTTTCCACGGTCATGCCCACCCACGGCGACATCCCTTCGGGCACCTGTCCGGCGGCTTCGAGGATATCGGCGACACTCTGACTGCGTGCTTCCATCGGCTGGGCACTGGAGACGACCTGGCGCAGATTCTGCAGCGCCGCCCGGCGATTGTCGTCGTGCATGTGCAGCGTGCTGCCCACCGCGACCAGGCACAGCCACAGTTGCGGAAAGGCGATCCGGCCGAACTGGCGCCGATACCGGCCCAGCTCGAACGCGAGTTCCCCGAACACTTCACGTGGTGCGCGTTCGCCCTGCCGCAGATCGACCTGCGCGAGCGGAAGTTTCGCGCAGCGCTGCGCGAGTGCCTGCAGCAGTACGGATTTCCCGCTGCCCGGCGGCCCCACCGCCACCACCACCGGCAGCGATCGGCTCCGGCCCTCCGGCCGCTGGACCAGCTGCTCGATCAACACCCCGGTGATCGGCTCCAGCCCATGCAATTTCGGGCCCTCCACAGGCATCGCCCCTCCCGGATCGGTATCGATATCCGGCATATCGATTTCCGGCACCTCGTGGACGCCCCGGTCACCCCGGTCCGAGCTGGGCGAACCGGTCGAAGATATCGATCGGTACAGCCATCGTATGCGTACCTCAGCCTTCGCTCCGGCCGTGCGCGAAAATATGTCGACATTCCGACCACAGCACCGGCAGGCCCGAGCCTCGGCAATTACCCCGGCGTTGCCGGGCGCATGGAAAAAGCGAAATGTGAAACGGGGGCGTGCGAATTGTCCGGTCGTGATCCCCCGGGCCCTCGGGGATCGTCAGCGCCCCGACACCGAGGCCGACAACGACGACAACCAGCAGAGGGGGGTCGGGGGGTACTGCATGGTGCACACGAGACCGACTCGCCCGGGTGCCTGCTGCTCGACGACCGGCTGTGGCCGTGGCTCGAGCGGTAGGGCCGAGGATGTGGCCGCGGTGGCGGCCGGGACCGTCAGCAGAGCCGATACGAGCAGACCTGCCCGGAGAACATGACGCATGATCACTTCCTTCCGATCGGGCGGTACCGATCAGCATCGAGGCTAGTGACGTTCGCCTTTGCGGCACAGCCCCGAGTTGCCCTGCCCATGGTTCTCCGGGCGGCCCGATCCGTCGACCCGTGGGGCGGGAGCGGGTCCTCCGCCGGTGTCGGAGCGCCGGGGTACGGTCGCTGCATGACCATGTACGCCGCGCTGCTGCGGGGGATCATGCCCAGCAATCCGAATATGAGCAACGACAAGTTGCGCGGCGTGTTCACCGGACTCGGATTCGAATCGGTGGCCTCGGTGCTGTCCAGCGGCAATATCGTCTTCGCCACGGCGGATACCGATATCGCCGAACTCGAGGATCGCATCCAAGAGGCACTGAACACCGAACTCGGTATTCCGGGCGGCACCATCATCCGCGCCGAGTCCGAGCTGCGGGATCTGCTCGATCGCGATCCGTTCGCCGGTTTCACCCACGGTCGCGGCACCTACCTCACCGCGACCTTCTTCAAGAGAACCGGAGAGGCCCCGCCCGTCGAGCCGGCCGACGGTGATCCACTCACCAAGATCATCGGTTACGACGCGTCGGCCCGCGTCTTTCTCACGGTGATCGACAACAGCACGTCGAAGACGCCGAATTTCATGGCCTGGCTCGAGCGTGCCTACGGCAAGGACATCACGACCCGCACCTGGCTCACCGTGCAGCGGGTCCTGAAGAAGATCGATGCGGTGAAGTAGGCGGCGGGCTCACGCCTCCTGGGTGACGCCGTTCTTCTTCCGCGCGATATCGGCCAGCGCCGCGTCGCGGGCCGCGCGCGCGGCAGCCCCGGCTTCCCAGGTCGATTTCCGGTTCTTCACCACTCGGGCCGGTGCGCCGACCGCGATGCTGTAATCCGGGATCTCACCCTTGACGACCGCGTGCGCGCCGAGCACGCAGCCGCGGCCGACGCGGGTCTCGCGCAGCACGGTGACCTTGGCCGCGATCCAGGTGTCGGGGCCGATCCGGACCGGGCTCTTCACGATGCCCTGATCCTTGATGGGCAGGGTGATGTCGTCCATCCGGTGATCGAAGTCGGTGATGTAGCACCAGTCGGCGACCAGGGTGGATTCGCCGATCTCGATATCGAGGTAGGTGTTGACGACATTGTCCTTGCCGAACACCACCTTGTCGCCGATGCGCAGCGAACCCTCGTGGCAGCGGATGGCGTTCCCGTCACCGATATGGACCCAGCGCCCGATCTCGAGGCGGCCCAGTTCGGGGGTCGCGTGGATCTCCACATTGCGTCCGAGGAACACCATGCCGCGCAGGATCACGTGCGGATTGGCGAGCCGGAACTTGAGCAGCCGGTAGTAACGCACCAGGTACCAGGGCGTGTAGGCGCGATTGGCCAGCACCCAGCGCAGCGAATCGAGAGTGAGGAACCGGGCCTGCCGCCGGTCGCGCCGCCGGGAGCCCTGCCATCGTGTGCGCAACGGTGCGCCCCACATGCTCGTCACGTACGTCTCCTCGTATCCTGTGCTGCCCAGTACTGCCGAACAGCCTACTTTCGTGCTCGGGGGCCCCGGCCTATACCCTTCCGTTAATCTCACACACACGTGGGCCCGGGGAGACAGGACTACAGAGGAGACCAGCAGGTGCGTATCGGCAGCGGCGTACGGACCGTGTCCTGGCTTGCGGCGGCGGTGGCCGCGCTGGGGGTGCTCACCGCGTGCGGGACCGATGTCGACGACATCACGGTCGGCCGGGGTCTGGGCTGGCCCGCGCCCGGGCACGAGAGCCGTAACAGCGGCACCACCCCGGTGACCGGTTCGCGGGCGCTGAGCCTGCAATGGTCGCGGCCGGTCGGTGGGCCCATCGTGCAGCCGCCCACGGTGGGGTCGGAGGGGCAGATCTTCGTCACCAGCCGCACCGACGCGCAATGCGATATCTTCTCCTACCAGATGCGCACCGGACGTAAGCGTTTCTGTAATCCGCTGGGCCCCCAGGCCATCTATTCGCCCACGCTGCTCGATGGTGCGAACAATGTCTATGTCGGTCTCGACAGCGGGGTCGAATCGGATAATTTCCTCGGTCAGCCGCGCTGGCGTACACCGGTGGCGGGCGTGCCGATCGGGATGCAGTTCACCGGGGACGGCCATCTGCTGGTGATCACCCAGTCCGGCCAGGTCGATGTGCTGGAACGGCAGACCGGTAAGCGGATGGTCCCCACCCGGCAATTGCTGCCGCAGCCCGATTTCCTGCAGTCGCCGAACCTGGACTGGCCACCGGCCGGTGCCGGCCTCGACGACTGCCGTACCGGCGGTCCCGACTGTGCCGTCGCGACGGTGGCGGCCATGGATACCGACAGCGGGCGGATCTACGCGACGGTTCGCAAACCCGGTGAATCGAAGGCCGCCCTGGTGGCGCTGCGCTACGCCGACGGCAAGGTCGTGCAGGAGTGGAGCCGGGAGATCCTGGTCGACGGCAGTGCCACCGATCCGGCGCTGTCCGCCGATGGCGCGACACTCTACGTCGGTGACAACAGCAAACGCCTGATCGCGGTGAACACCGCCGACGGGACCCCGAAATGGGAGGCTCAGCTGGACTGGGAGCCGCGCCGCGGTATCTCGGTTTCCGACGACGGCCTGATCATCCCGGCCGGTGACGACGGCTATCTGATCGCATTGCAGGACACCGGCACCAGTTTCGAAAGGGTCTGGGAGCGTAAGGATCTCGCGCTGCGCGGTCTCCCGGTGCAAACCGCGGGCGGGACCGGGTACGTCACCGCCGCGATCGGCACGGGATTGAATCTGGTCACCTTCGACACCAGCACGGGTGCCACCCTCGATTCCGATGTCCTGCCCGGCGCCCAGGGCACGACCACCGGTACCGCGGTCGGCGCCGAGGGGGAGGTCGTGGTCGCCACCCGGATCGGGGAGATCTTCGCTTTCGCGGAGAACGACTGACCCGGCCGGGAATCACTCGGCTGTCCCGCCGAGCGCGCATCGACGCTGTCTACGCGAACGAGTCGGCGCTACTTCGGGTCCCGCTCCGGCAGCGGGCGTTCCACGATCACCGGGCGGCCCAGCGGATTACGCACCCGCCGCTTCGCATCCGAATAGATCCCGGCGGTTTCGGCCGCCACCACATCCCACGCGAAATCCGCGGTCAGTCGCTCCCGTGCGGCGAACGCGCGATCCTGAGCGGCGGCCGGATCGTCGAGTACCGAGATCGCGGCGTCCACCAGCCCGTTCACATCGGCGGGTTCGAACGAGGCCCCGGTGACCCCGTCGATCACGGCTTCGCCCAGACCGCCGGCGGTCGAGGTGACCAGCGGAGTTCCGGCCGCGGCCGCCTCGAGCGCGACGATCCCGAACGGTTCGTAGCGGCTCGGTAGTACGATCGCGTCGGCCCCGTGCAGCCAGCCGAGCAGTTCGGCATGATCGAGCTGGCCCGCGAAATGCACCGCCCGCGCCACCCGGTGCGTCCGGGTGCGCTCGCGCAGCCATTCGAACTGGGTCCCGACCCCGGCGATGGTGAGAACAGTGCCGGGGTGGGCCCGGCGGATCCGGGGCAGCGCGGCGATCGCGTCCTGTACGCCCTTCTCGTATTCGAGGCGTCCCACATAGAGCAGTCGCGGTGGGCCGCTGCGCGGTGAACGGGTGCGGAATGTCCACGCCCCCACATCGATTCCGTTCCGGATCACATGCACCGGCACACGGTCGGGCCGGTACAGCCGCTCGACCTCGTCCTTCATCGACGTGGAACAGGTGATCAGCACATCCGATTCGTTGGCCAGCCACCATTCCACCGAATGCACCTGCCGGTTGACCCGGCCCGCGACCCAGCCGCTGTGCCGGCCGGCCTCGGTGGCGTGGATCGTCGATACCAGCGGCACATCGTAGTACTCGGCCAGCGCGATCGAAGGATGGGCCACCAACCAGTCGTGCGCGTGCACCACATCGGGGGTCCAGCCCTCACCGATTCCCGGTTTGTCCAATGCGATACCGGCGCGCACCATCGCGTGCCCCATCGCCAGGGTCCAGGCGAGCATATCCTCGCCGAAATCGAAGATCGGCGGATCCTCGGCGACCGCCACCACCAGAACCCCTTCGGCGACGAAGGAATGGGTCGGGTGGGTGGCCGGGCTGGTACCGGTGGGCCGCCGGGCCAGAACCACCACTTCGTGACCGGCCGCGGCCAGTGATATCGCCAGGTGGTGGACATGCCTGCCCAGTCCACCGACGACCACCGGGGGGTACTCCCACGACACCATCAAGATTTTCATCGCGGTCCTTCTGCAGGGGTGACGCGTAGCCTACGCGCGTCCAAGGCCGGGAACACTCCGTCGGCCACCGCCCATCCTGCCGCCAGATCGCGTGCTCTGCCGAGTTGGCCGGCTTCGACCGCGCCGGCGATCTCGCGGACCGCGTGCGCGTGCTGATGGGCTCGGTCGCGGGCGTAACCGGCGGCGGAGTCCTTGCTGACCATGAACGCCCAGTCGCTCGACACCGCCAGGATCGCTTCGCGCAGTAGCTGGTCGGCCACTGGATCACGGCCGGTCGGGGCACCGGCGCGCATCTTGGCGGTCGTATCCAGCGCCAGCCGGACGATCTCGGAATTCAGATCCACCAGATCGCTCACCTGATCACCGGCCCAGACCCGCCAGTCCTTGCCCGAACCCCACGACGAATCGGCGAGCGGGACCGGTTCCCCGACGAATCCGCGGTCGCGCGCATCGGCGAGGGTGCCGACGTCGATCCCGGCCTCCGGCAATGCCCGCAGCACCCGCGCCAGCCACTGCGGCCCCTCGTGCCACCAATGCCCGTACAGCTCGGTGTCGAACGCGGCGACCACGAGCGCCGGGCGCCCGATCCGCTCGGATTCGCTGATCAGCCGCTCCCGCACCGTCTGTACGAAATCGTCGACATCGCGCCCGATCTGGGCCGCGGCGAGGCCGGGATCGTAAGGCGCCTTGTCCGGCCCGGCCACGGTCTTACCAGTGACCCGGGCGGGTTTGAGGCCGGTGGCGTGGTCGTAATGGTGGAAATCCCGGTACGCCCCGTGCCCCGGATAACCCGATTTCGGCGACCACACCCGGTAGCTGACCGTGAGATCGCGGCCGAACGCCAGCACCGGCGAATCGTGTACCGGGCGGCCGAGGGTCGTATCCCCGCGCAGCGCGGGCCCGTCGACCATGAAATGCGTCACACCGGCGTCCGCGTACCCCCGTTCCATTCCTGGGGTGAAGCCGCATTCCGGCGCCCAGATCCCGGCGGGGGTATGGCCCCAGCGCAGGCGGGCGTCGGTGAGTCCCTCGCGGAGCTGGAATTCGCGCAGCCGGTCGTCGAGCAGTGGCTGGAACGGATGGGCCAGCGGGCCGCCGAGGAGTTCGATGACATCGCCGTCGAGCAATTGCCGCCATACCGGTGCGGCGCCGTGGCGCCAGTTCCGCTCGAATTCGGCCAGTGCCGCGGCCGCCAGCCGGTGTTCGTGCCCGCCCAGCGCGCGGTTTCCGGATTTCGCGGCCTCGTCGGCCCGCAATTGCCAGTTGCCCAGCCAGTGGTGCATACCGGCGAGACAGTGCGGATCGTCGAGCTGGGCGCCCAGGACCGGAGTGATCCCGAGGGTCAGCAGGTGCGAGCGGCCCTCGGCCGCCAGAGTGCGCAGTACCTCGACGACCGGCAGATACGACGCCGCCCAGGACTGGTAGAGCCACTCCTCGCCGACCGGCCACCGGCCGTGGTGGGCCAGCCAGGGCAGATGGGAATGCAGGACGAGCGTGAACTGTCCGGGTACCTCGTGAGTCTGCTTGCCGCTCAAGGCTTCACCGCGAGTGCCACGAGATCGAGACTGGTATCGATGGTTTCGGGGGTCAGCGCGAAATCGTCGGTCGTGATCCCCGCTACGTCGGCGGTGAGTTCGGCGGGCCAGGGCTCGCCGGCCAGGGCGCGGTCGATCTGGGCATCGATGAACGAACCGCCGTGTTTGGCGTCGAGGGCCCGCAGGTTCGGACCGTGATGCACACCGGTCATCAGATCGACCCGGAACCCGGCCTCCTCGAGGAGTTCGGTCAGTTCGGCGGCGTTCAGTTCGCGGGTGTGGAAGGGATTGAGCGGAGTATCGCGACCGGGCGAGAAAGTGATGCGGTTCGGGGTGCTGATGAGCAGTTCCCCGCCGGGGCGCAGCACCCGCAGGCATTCGCGCAGAAACTCTGCCTGATCCCAAAGGTGTTCGATCACTTGGAAATTGACCACCGCGTCCACCGCGGCCTCCGGCAGGGGCAACGCGGCGAGATTGCCGCGGATCATATGTACGGCCGGGTAGCGGGTACGCACATGGACCGCGGCGCCGCGGTCGTAATCCAGGCCCACGACCGCCTGCGCGACTCCGGCGATCATATTCGCGCCGTATCCTTCGCCCGACCCCGCTTCGAGAACGACCTTGTCCGCGCAGCGCGACAGCAGCCGGTCGTAGACGATCTCGTGCCGGCGGAACCAGTAGTTCTCCTCCGCGATACCCGGCACCGTCCGCTCACCGGTCAACGGCAGCGGCTCCAGTACGTCCTCGGTGGCCGGTGCGGCGGGAATCACAGCCTCGCTCATTGCGACGAGGTTACTGGTACGGCCCGGTACGGGAGACGCCCGGTGGCCCCTCGAGACGGCCCGCAGCGTAAGTTACCCACGAGTAACTTAACGTAGGGTAATGTCTCGGCCTGAGCTACTCACATGGACGTACGGCCGCTGGAGATCGTGCGACCGCCAATACAGGTAACCAGAACAGGAGGTCGACGAAGACCGATGCCGAATATCGTCGTACTCATCAAGCAGGTGCCCGATACCTGGTCCGAGCGCAAGCTGACCGACGGTGACTTCACCCTCGACCGTGAAGCCGCCGACGCGGTGCTCGACGAGATCAACGAGCGCGCCGTCGAGGAAGCCCTCCTTATCAAGGAGGCCCAGGGCGGTGAGGTCACCGTGCTGGCCGCCGGTCCGGACCGTGCCACCGAGGCCATCCGCAAGGCGCTGTCCATGGGCGCCGACAAGGCCATCCACATCAACGACCCGGCCATCCACGGCTCCGACACGGTGCAGACCGCGTGGGTGCTGGCCGGTGCGCTGGGACAGGTCGAGGGTGTCGAACTCGTCATCGCCGGTAACGAGGCCACCGACGGACGCTCCGGCGCCGTCCCGGCCATCATCGCCGAGTACCTGGGCATCCCGCAGCTCACTCATCTGCGCAAGCTCACCGTCGACGGCGAGAAGATCACCGGCGAGCGGGAGACCGACGACGGCGTCTTCAAG
Source organism: Nocardia jinanensis (assembly GCF_014645735.1). Classification (GTDB taxonomy): domain Bacteria; phylum Actinomycetota; class Actinomycetes; order Mycobacteriales; family Mycobacteriaceae; genus Nocardia; species Nocardia jinanensis. The sequence continues at coordinate 19,541 of NZ_BMMH01000021.1, forward strand.
CTGGAGGCCACGCTGCCGGCCATCGTGAGCGTCACCGAGAAGATCAACGAGCCGCGCTTCCCGTCCTTCAAGGGCATCATGGCCGCGAAGAAGAAGGAAGTGCAGACCTTCACCCTGGAAGACCTGGGTATCGACCCGTCGACCGTGGGTGTCGCGAACGCGGGCACCTCCGTCACCACGTCCACCCCGAAGCCGCCGCGCACCGCGGGCGAGAAGATCTCCGACGAGGGCGACGGCGGCACCAAGATCGCCCAGTACCTGGTCGGCCAGAAGATCATCTGAGAACCGCACCCGCAGCAACTTCTAGGAGAAGAGACAAATGGCAGAAGTACTTGTGCTCGTCGAGCACGCCGAAGGTGCGGTCAAGAAGGTCAGCATCGAACTGCTGAGCGCTGCCGCCGCCCTGGGCGAACCGGCCGCCGTGGTGACCGGCCCGTCCGGCACCGGCGACAAACTGGCCGACGCGCTGGCCGCGGCCGGTGCCGCCAAGATCTACATCGCCGAATCCGATGATGTGGACGGCTACCTGGTCACCCCCAAGGTCGATATCCTGGCCGGTCTCGTCGAATCCGCGTCCCCGGCCGCCGTGCTGGTCGCCGCGACCGCGGAAGGCAAAGAGGTCTCCGGCCGGCTCGCCGCCCGTATCGGGTCGGGCCTGCTGGTCGACGTCATCGATGTGAAGGCCGACGGCACGGCCGTGCACAGCATCTTCGGTGGCGCGTTCACCGTCGACGCCAAGGCCACCGGCGATGTCCCGGTCATCTCGGTCCGCCCGGGTTCGATCGAGGCCAAGCCCGCGGCCGGCGCCGGCGAGAAGGTCACCGTCGAGGTCCCCGCGCAGGAAGAGGGCGTCGTCAAGATCACCAGCCGGGAGCCCGTCGTGGCCGGTGACCGTCCGGAGCTCACCGAGGCGAATATCGTCGTCTCCGGTGGTCGCGGTGTCGGTTCGGCCGACAACTTCTCCGTGGTCGAGGCTCTCGCCGATTCGCTCGGCGCGGCCGTCGGTGCTTCCCGCGCCGCGGTCGACTCGGGGTACTACCCGGGGCAGTTCCAGGTGGGTCAGACCGGTAAGACGGTCTCCCCGCAGCTGTACGTCGCCCTGGGTATCTCCGGCGCCATCCAGCACCGGGCCGGTATGCAGACGTCCAAGACCATCATCGCGGTCAACAAGGACGAGGAAGCCCCGATCTTCGAGATCGCCGATTACGGCATCGTGGGCGACCTGTTCAATGTCGCCCCGCAGCTGACCGAAGAGGTCAAGAAGCACAAGGGCTGACCACCCGCGGCATCGGCCGCGAACAGATCACAGCTGTGCCCGGCCGGTTCACCGGCCGGGCACAGCTCTTTCGGACGCATCCCGAAACGGCAGTTACGCCGCCCGTTCGTCACAGTTCATCCGGGGGCCGATCGTCTGTGCGGCCGGGGACCGATTCTTGTCTCCGAGCGATTCTTGTTTCCGAGCGAGCGGTGTGTCCGTCACCGGCGCGCGGAATCGGGCGGGGGTAACAGGAGAGCGAGCGCGGCCGCCGCGGCGGGGACCACACAGAGCGCGGTCAACGCGGCCTCCGGGCCGTGCCGGTCGGCGAGGCCGCCGAGGACGGGCATGAACAGCCCGCCCGCGCTCACCGCGATACCGAGGGTTACGCCGGCGGCGGTACCGGGCCGCGTCGGCAGATAGTCCTGTCCCAGTTTGACCAGCACCGCGAACGGCATATTGACAGCCACCCCGGCCACGGCCACCAGCGCCACCGCCAGCCGGGGATCGGCGCTGAGCCGCAGCGCGACCAGGACCGGGACCGCGACGAGGCCACCGAACTGGATGGTCGCCCGCATTCCGATCCGATCCGCGATACGTCCGCCGGCCAGCGTGCCGGCAACGCCACCGACCAGGAACGCGGTAAGTGCTACCCCGCCCATCACGCCGCCGGCGCCCAGATACCCGATCCAGTACAGGGCGATGAAGGTGTTCATCCCGAGGAATACGACCGACCGGATGATCGCGACCACGGTCAGCAGGAGGAAAGGCCCCCACCGGTCCCGGCCCACCGCCGCGATCGCGGCCGGCGGGTGGGAGCCGAGCCGTGACTGGTGCCGCCACAGGACGAAAGCCATGAGTACCGCCGGTGGGATGAAGAGCGCGGTGGCGCCGACACCCAGCGTGGCGAGCAGTGGAGTGGCGAGGGCGGGTGCGAGGAAGAAACCGACGCTTCCACCGGCCGCGAACAGGCTCATGGCGACGGTGCTGTCGCCGGCGGCGACGCGGGCATCCCGCCCGGCCGCGGGATGGAAGGCGGCGATACCGATTCCGGAGAGCAGGATCAGCGACCATACGATCGGATAGGCCGGTGCCGGGCCCGCCAGTCCTGCTCCGGCCCCGGCCACCAGTAACCCGGCGGGCGCCATCCACCGCAGCGGCCTGCGGTCCACCAGTACCCCGAGCAGTGGCTGGGGTAGTGAACTCCCCAGCGCGGCGGCCAGGGCGAGACCGGACGCGGCGACATAGCTGTAGCCGCGCTCCAGGACGAAGAACGGGATGCTCGCTGGTACCAGACCCTGATAGAAGTCGTCCACCGCGTGCGCGAAGAACCACTGGCGCATACGATTCCAAATTCTCGCCGGATTCGCGGCCGCGGTGGCGGCGGTCGTCGGGGTGTCCACAGCCGGTCCTCCTGATGGTCGGTCGACGATCAGCGTAGGAAGCGGCCGGGTGCGACTTCTTCCGATAAAATGCCAAGTTATGTCGATAACCCGCCAAACCATGCCCGCGCCGACCAGGGTGCGGGATCTGCCGGGTGGATCGCATATCGAGCTGCACCGGCATCCCGAGCATCAATTGATCTATTGCAGCGGCGGTGCGGCCCAGGTGCGTACCGAGGCCGGTACCTGGATCGCACCGCAGGATCGAGCGATCTGGATTCCCGCGAGGCACTGGCATGAGCACCACTTCTTCGGCCCGACCCGATTCCACTGCATCGCGTTCCCGCTCGGGCAGTGGGCGGATCGGGTGACGCCGGAGGTGCTCGCGACTTCCGCGCTGGTCCGCGAACTGATCATCACCTGTTCCGCGCCGGGCGAATTGCCGGAGCGCGAACTCGGCCGGTTGCGGCAGGTTCTGCTGGATCAGCTGGACCGGATGCCCCGCCAGCACCTGCCACTGCCGGTCGCCATCGACGAACGCCTCCGTGAAGCATGTGCCCTGGTCGAACGCGATCTCGAGAGCACCCGGACGCTGGCCGAACTGGGCCGGCGGGTGGGAGCCGGGGAACGCACCCTCACCCGGTTGTTCCGCACCGAGTTCGCGATGACCTACCCGCAATGGCGGACCCACCTGCGTCTGCACCGGGCGGTGCGATTGCTCGCCGAGGGGTATTCGGTGACCACGGTCGCCGGTCGCTGCGGCTGGGCCTCGCCCAGCGCCTTCATCGACGTCTACCGGCATGCCTTCGGGTGCACCCCCGGTAGTTCACGTCGTGGGGTGATCCCGGAGTCGCGCAGAGGCGGCGAGGCCGTGTCGTCGGCCCGCGCGCGCTCCGCCGGGCGTGGCAGTGGAAACGCCAGCGTTTCTTATTCGGTCTATTCCAAATAGTCTGTGGTGGAGCGTTTTCCGTATCGATATCCATTCCGGTAACCGCTGACTCGAACGAGAGAATTGGCTATGCTGTGCGCGTCGATCGTCGACGGCATCGGCATTACTGCGTGGTGATCGGCGCTCGGGGGCGCCGATTTCCGATAATTCAAGATCGGCCGCCTCGGCGGTGAGAAAAGGGGAGCTGTGCACGGCCGTAGGGGGTTCGGTCCATTGCCGGACAGCCGAGTCGTATCGACAGTGTTCGCGCGGGTCACCGGATCCGGTCGCGTGGGTGGCACCGATTTCGGCTGCCCGTTGCTCACCTCCGCCGCGGGCCTGGTGGATGCGCATCGGCGCTTGGCGGTGGCGCGGCCCAGCTGGGATGACGTGGTGATGACCTGGGTGCCGGGTGCGGCCGGCCCGGAGCTACCGGAAATGGATCCGGCCGATGATCCCTTCACCGGCAGTTGGGAGGACGCGCAACGGCATATTCTCGCGATAGATCTGGAGGCCCACCGTGTTCTCGGTGAGCCCGGTGCCGGTGCGGTGGAGCATCACGAGGGCCTGGGCGCGATATTCGGCCGTATGGCACATCTGTACACGATTTCCTTCGATCGGTTCGTATTGGACGGACCACTTGCGCCGAATCGCCGGCAATTGGCCCGCGCGTATTTTTCCTACGAGACCCTCGCGGGTGAACTGGTCTGCGGGAAAAAGTGTCTGCCACCGTTGTTCGGCCGCCCGGTCGCCGACGACATCGGTGACGAATGACCCTCTATCGGACGGTATTTCCGGGATTCCGGGGGCCCTACCCACGAGCTACCGCGATATCAGACCGTGGACCGATGCGGCTGCCGACGGCGCCGGTGACGATGGTAAAGGTCGTCCGCCACCGGGGTGGACCAGGCGGAGTGGAGTTTTCATGGAATTGGAGTCCGGGCAGGTAGCTGTCGTTACCGGTGCCGCGAATGGGATCGGCCGGGCCGTGGCCGCCGCGCTGGTAGCGCGGGGGCTGCGGGTCGCGGTGGCCGATGTGGAGACCGATGCCCTGGTGCGGACCGCCGCCGAACTCGGCGATCAGGTGATCGCCGTGCCCACCGACGTCGCCGATATCGATCAGGTGCGTGCGCTCGCGGACCGGACAATCGCCGCGTTCGGCCGGGTGGACCTGGTCGTCAACAACGCGGGTGTGGGCGCGGGTGGGCCGAGCTGGGATATCGCTCCGGCGGATTGGGACCGGGTCTGGTCGGTGAACGTGGGTGGTGTGGTCAACGGTATCCACGTGTTCACCCCGCATCTGATCGCCGCCGGAAGTGGGCATATCGTCAACACCGCCTCGCTGGCCGGACTGACCGTCGGTCTGTTCGGTGCGCCGTACGCCGCGAGCAAGAGCGCCATCATCTCCCTCTCGGAATCGCTGCGGGGCGAACTGGAGATCATCGCGCCGAATATCGGTGTGACCGTGGTGTGTCCGGGGCCGGTCGATACCCGCATGTTCCGCGGACTCACCGAAATGGCCGGGCCGCCCGAGGGTGGAGCGTCCGCGTCGGAAGCGATGTCCCCGGAGGTCGTGGCCGCACTCGCGCCGATGATGGAGGCGGTCGCCGAGATGGCGAAGGAGATATTGCCGACCGCGCAGGCCGCGGAGATCATCCTCGCCGCAGTGGAGGCCGGAAAGCTCTACGAGACAACACATCCGCTGATGTCACTCGCGGCGCGGGAGCGGATCGACACCATTATGGAATCATTCGGCGCGCCCACCGGATAGGTGGATGGCATGGTGCGCATTCCTCGAATCGGGGCGGCGATATGACACAGCCCGAAGCCCTTGCCCGGCCGTACTGGCGGAGCACCGGCAATCCGCGATTCCCATTGGCCGCCGAAGTGGCGGGGAGCTGGTGGGTGGTGCGCGCCAACCCTTTCCCCGACCACTGTATGTGGACACTGTTCGTCGACGGGGTCGTCCGCTACGACATCGAGCGGGTGCCGCCCAGTTGGGGACGGCTCGCCCCGTGGTCGGCACCGCCGCTGGATTCCGCTACCGCGGAATCGGTACTCGCCCCGGTGCGGCAGCTGGGTGTCTACGGCAGCGAGGTCGGTCGGCCCTGTGACGATCCGTTCTGCTGCGGTTGAACCGCACCCGGTTCTCAGGAACCGGGTGCGGTTCCCAGCAGACTCCCAGCTGTGCCCCCAGCCGGCGCACAGCGAGCCGGACTAACGTCGCGGTTGTCGGAGAGTCGGTCGGATCGGTCGACGAGAAGTGCGGTGCGACAAGGAGTTACACAGTGAAACTGAAACCGGCGAGTAGAGCCCTCGCCGCCCTGGTGTGCGGGGCGGCGGTGGCGGGTGCGGCCGTCACGGGAACCGGCGTGGCCGGTGCCGATCCTGGGCCCGAGAAGAAGATTGTCATCAACGGCCAGGAGAGGCCCGATATCGACCGGGTGATCCTGCGTGCGGATATCGACCGGGATCTGCCGGGCTATCGGCTGCCGCCGGGGAGCCCCGGCGTGATCATCCTGAAGAGCGGTGAGGTCAAACCGGTGCCCGAGGGCGCCGTGCTCCGGCAGCGCCCCGGCCGGTGATCGCGCGGTGACAGTCGCCCGTGTCGTTGTGTGACGGCACCACGAACCGACCCGAGCCGGATCCCTCGCCACTCGGGTCGCCGGTGGCCCGCCGTGCCGAACCGGCGAGGTCACTGAAGCCCCGTCGGCCATTGCCCGGCCGGCGGGGTAGCGCGGCCCGGTACGTCGGCAGAGCATTGTGAGGACTGCACTATCGGAACGGCTCGGCTCCGGCATGGGTGGCACCGAGAGGTGAAGCCTCGGTATCGGCGTCGGGCTCTCGGTCGTGGCCGTTGTTCGTGCGGCTCTGAACCTGGTCTCGGTGGCGGTGATCGCCGGCATGCCGGTCTCGGGCAGGGCGTCGCCGGATATTCACCGATGAATCCGCCGCTCGCCGATTCGGGCCGCGGTCGCGGTGTTCACGACGGGATCGTTTCGGGAATCGTCACAGAACCCGAGCCGACGCGTCGGCCTGCCCCAGTACTGCTAGGCGCAGTGCAGACCCTCGAGCAGTGAGTCGAGGATGGGTGTACGGCGGGTGTCGGCACGAATGACCGCCGAAACGGGGATGCGGAGGCGGTGGTCGACCAGCGGGAGCGCGGCGATGCCCTCGGTGGAGCTGTTGGCGTAAAGGACCGTCCAGGCGTCGGGGTGGTTGATCAGCTCCATGGTCGCGGTGTGGTCCGGCGGTATGGGTGGGCCGAACGTGGGTCCGGTGGGGAGGTCGGCGAACGCGGTCCGGATGACAGTGTGCAGGAGGAACTGCTCGGATTCCGGCGGAAGGAGCAGCGGGTAGGCACTGAGTTCGGCGAGGGTGACGTCGGTACGGCCGGCCAGCGGATGCGCGGGGGCGGTGGCGAGAGTGAGGTCCTCCACCCATAGTTGCTCGACCATCAGTCCGGCCTGCTGCACACTGCCGCGGATCAGCGCGAGATCGCAATCGCCGTCCGCGACGGCGGCGACCCGCTGACGGAAGGGTTTGATGACGAATTCGATCTCCGCGCCGGGGTGCGCGTCGCGCGCACCGGCGATGGCCGAGAGCGATCGCGTGGCGAACGACATATTCGCCGCCAGCCGGATCCGCGGTCCGGTGGTACGGATGGAGGCGCGGATGGCCGATTCCAGACCTAGCATCTGCTTGGCCAGCGGTAGTAATCTTGTGCTCGCGTCGGTGGGGACGACCGATCGGGTCGAACGCTCGAAGAGTTGCACGCCCAGGTCGTGCTCGAGCCGGGCGATCTGATGGCTGATCGCCGACTGTGAGATAAAGCACCGGACGGCAGCCCGGCTGAAACTGAGCTCCTCGCACACCGCCACGAAGTACGTGAGCTGGCGTAGTTCCACCGCGATCTCCATTCATGATCAGAACAGATAAGAGTCATCTCAATTATGCGCCCTGAACCCTGAAATATCTTCCTTATGGATGACGGTTCCTAATGAGTGAAGGAGGCTGTCATGCACAAGGTCAGTGATATCGGCGCCGGCGTGGAATACGCGGATGTCGTGATCATCGGTTCGGGGTTCGGCGGGCTCGCCGCGGCCAAGCAATTGGCCAAGGCGGGAGTGGATCATGTCCTGATCTCGAGCACGCCGGAACACCTGTTCCAGCCGCTGCTCTATCAGGTCGCCACCGGGGTATTGGCGTCCGCCGAGATCGCACCCCCGATCGCGAACATCCTGCGCCGGCACAAGGAGGCGGATGTCCGGTTGGGTGAAGTCACCGATATCGAGCCCGACGCCGCCGTCCTGACCTACCGCACCGGTGAAGAGACCCGGCAGATCCGCTACGGATCGCTGATCGCGGCCACCGGTGCGAGCCAGTCGTATTTCGGACGCGACGACTTCGCCGACAAGACCTACTCACTGAAGACCATCGACGATGCGCGGCTGCTCCGGGCCCAGATCGAACGGGTATTCCGTGAGGCGGCCAAGGCCGACGAGGAAACCCGCCGCCGGCTGCTGTCGTTCGTCGTCGTCGGCGCCGGGGCCACCGGTGTCGAGGTCGCGGGGCAGTTGAAAGAGCTGGCCAAGCGGTATTACCACCAGGAGGTCTCGGTGACCCTGGTCGAGGGCGCCGGCGCGGTGCTACCGCCGTTCGGCGGCGGGCTATCGGAGTACGCGAAGAAAACGCTGACCCGCAGCGGGGTCGACGTGCTGCTCGGTACCTTCGTCACCGATATCCAGGACGGCCAGGTCACGGTCAAGGACAAAGACGGTACCCAACGACAGATCGACGCCGAGACCATCGTGTGGTCGGCGGGTGTGCAGGCCGGTGGTTTCGCGAAACTACTGGCCGCGGCGACCGGTTGCGAAACCGATCGCGCCGGGCGCCTGCTCATCAACCCCGACCTCACCGTGGGCGGCTACGCCGATATCTACGCGATCGGCGATATGACCTCGCTCAACGGCTACCCGGGCCAGTCGCCCGTGGCGATGCAGGAAGGCCGGCACGCCGCCGACATCATCAGCCGTGACACCCACCCGGGCACTCCGTTCGTGTACTGGGACAAGGGCAGCATGGCGGTGATCAGCCGGTTCAGCGCGGTGACGAAGCTGAACGACAAGATCACCTTCCGCGGTGTCTTCGCCTGGTTCATCTGGCTGGCCGTGCACCTGTTCTACCTGGTGGGCTTCCGGAATCGGTTCGCCGCGGTCCTGTCGTGGCTGGTGGCGTTCATCGGCACCGGGCGGCCCGGGTTCCAGGAGGTGGACCGCCAGCATCTGGAACGGGTACGCGAACCCGAACGTTTCGTCGCCTGACGAGCGCCGCCGGGCGGAGCTCTCGGCGGACCGGGCACGGCCGCAGCGATCGCGGGGGTACGCAGGGTGCGCACGGCCGCAGCGAACGCGGAGGTACGCAGGGTGCGCACGGCCGGAGCGAACGCGGAGGTACGCCTAGGCCCGCGGGCGGGCCCGGTCGAGCAGGGTCCGCCCGCGGCGCTTACGCTGGGTAGCGGCGAATTCCAGGTTGCGGCCGGCCCAATTCCGGTGCCGAGTCCGGTGTTCGCGCGAACGCGCGGGTACTGTCCGGTGAACGTCCGGTGTGACCTACGTCTCGTTAACCGAACCGGCATGCTCGCGACACGTCACGGACGCCCCGGCGCAGTCTCGGACTGGCCTGCTTGGCGTCATGGCTATTACGTCCGTGCTGACGGCTCCGGCTCGACCGGCCGCCGGCGAGGATCACCGGTCCCGTTACGCTCTGATCGTCTCCTCCGACACCGACCATCGCATCGCGGCGCAGCGGTTGCGGTACAACGTATTCGCCGGCGAGCCGGGATTCTCGATCCCCGACGACGGCACAGGCCTGGACGCGGACAGGTTCGACGAACACTGCGACCATATGCTGGTCCGCGACGAGACCACCGGCGAGTTCGTCGGGTGCTACCGGATGTTGCCGCCGGACAAGGTCGCCGGGGCCGGTGGGTACTACACGGCCACCGAATTCGACCTCACGAACCTCGACCCCGCGGGTTTGCGGGTCGTGGAGATGGGGCGCGCGTGCGTGGTCCCCGATCATCGCAACGGCTCGGTCCTCACGCTGATGTGGGCCGGCATTCTGCACTATATCCAGCTCACCGGCTATGACTGGGTGATGGGATGTGCTTCGGTGCCCATGCAGAACAGCCCGGCCGAACCGGCCGGTGTCAATGTTCGCGGGGTGCGCGACTTCCTGCTCGGTAAGCACGCCTGCGCGCCGGAGAAACGGGTGCGCCCCTACCGCCCTGTTGTGGTCGACGGGGTGGCGCTCGACGATCTGCCCGCCCCCGCCCGCCCGAAACTGCCGCCCCTGCTCAACGGCTACCTGCGGCTCGGCGCCGAGATCTGCGGGGAGCCCGCGCACGATCCGGATTTCGCCGTCGCCGATTTCGTGGTCTTGCTGGGGCTCGACACCATCAACACCCGCTATCTCGATCGGTTGCGCGGCGCCGCCGCGAATTTCGGCGGCGGGCGGTGAGGTGATGGAGATGGTCGCGAATCCGGTGGAGCGGGTGTCCGTCCTGGTGCAGGAGCCGCCCGCCCAGCACTCCTGGATGCCGGTGAGTCCGTGCGGGACCGGCTGTGTGCAGCAGCGTCCCGAGATAGGTGTCGCGCGGGCCGGGCTCCGGGCGATGGGCGCCCTCTCGGTGCTGTTCGCCTATCCCTTTGTGCATATCGTCACACCGGCGTCGCGGCGCTCGGGGGTCCAGCGCCGGTTCGCCCGGACTCTGCTGCGTGCCTGTGGTATCCGGTTGCGGGTGGTGGACCGGCGCACGGGAGCCGCGGCGATCGGGCCGCGGTACGCCGGCCCGGGCACCGGGGTGCTCGTCGCCTGTGGGCATATCGGGTGGGCGGATATCGTCGTGCTCGCCTCGGTGCAGCCGCTCGCGTTCGTGGCGCGAGCTGATCTGATCGATTGGCCGGTGCTCGGGAAACTCGCGCGGGTGATGCGGGTCGTCCCGATCGAACGGGAGCGGCTGCGGCGCCTGCCGGATGTGGTGGAGCAGATCGGGCAACGGCTCGCCGCAGGCGAACGGATCGGGTTCTTCCCGGAGGGCACCACGTGGTGTGGTCGTGCTTACGGGACGTTGCGGCCCGCGCTGTTCCAGGCCGCCGTGGACAGCGCGGTCCCGGTGCAGCCGGTCCGGCTGCGGTACCTGGACGGGCACGGTAATCGGTCCACCGTCCCGGGTTTCGTCGGGGACGACACGCTCATCGATTCGATCGTGCGAGTCTTGCGCGCGCGAAATCTGACCGCCGAGGTCGTTCTCGCGCCGGTTGAGCCGGCCGGTACCGATCGCAAGGATCTGGCTCGGCGTTGTGAGCGAGCGGTTCGCGCGGAGGAACTCTCCGATGCCGCGCATGCCGTGCTCGCCGCGGCGGGCCGGCAACTGACGAAAGCGGCGGTGGAAGCAGTCTGATCGGAGCGGATCGCGGCCGAGCCCACCGAGTGGGCTCGGCCGTTCTGCAGTTCGATAGCGACTCGCTGGCCTATGTACCGCTACTCAACGGCTACTTGTTTGCCGTATCAGCGAGCGCTGCCCGTCCCGGGAAGCCCCGGAATGCCCGGCAGTGCGAAGGGGAGTTGCGGCAATACCGGCAATTGGACCTGCGGCAGAAGGCTCGGCGGGGGCGGCGGGATATACGGGTTGGGCACGTTCCAGTTCGGCGGCGCGCCCCCGCCGCCGCGAGGGTTCTCGTGGTCCCAATCGGCGGGCTGGTCGTAATCGCGGCCCCGGTTGTTGTGGGAGTCGCGGTCGGGGTACTGGTTGTCGCCGCTGTTGAGGTGGTCCTCCCAGCCGTCGTAATCCTGCCGGTGGTGGTCCTTGTAGCCGTAATGACCGTTGTCGTCCCAGCCGAAATCGTCGTCGTCGTTGTCCCAGGCGTGGTGGTCGTTGTCGTTGCGGCCGCTGTCGTTCCAGTTGCTGCTATCGCCGAAGCTGTCGCTGGAATCGTGGGAATCGCTGACCTGGACCGCCGCGGCCGGACCGGCGAGGGCGGGGCCGGCGGTGACCGCCAGTGGCGCGAGGGTGATGACTGCGAGCGCGGCGATCCGCGCCGCGAGACGGCGGGCGCGCTGTTCGTGGTTTCGGTTCATCGGTGGTCCTCACTCGGTCACACCCCCGATCGGGTCTTCCGGGGTGCTCGCACTGCTTGAAGTGCTTTATTGATACATCAATCACCGTACCGCTGAATAACGGTACGTTCAATAGGTGGGTGTCAAGTGGGGTGATCGGCGTGCCGAATCGGGCCCGCCGTGACACGATCGAGAGCGGTCCGGTCGCGGCCCGAACGTCCACCGGGGCGCACGGCGGCGGTAGAGGGGACTACGGTGGTGACGAACACCGTCGAGCAGCCGTTCGGCTGCCGAATCCGATGGAACCTCTTTCGAACTGCCGCAGTCCCTCGCCTCCGGGCCGACGGGAAGCTCCACTCGGCGGTCCGTCGCGGAGTGGTTCCGGGTTCGGATGGGTACTCCCGGAAGGCCCGGACCGCCGGTCGGACCAACCGCCGCGGGACGCGCATCTCGACCCTGCCTGCCGCGAATTCACCGGCAGCGCACACCGAAGATCGGAGCACGAACATGCACGACGACAACACAGGACTGTTCAGTCACGTCCCCGCCGACCCCGAGCCGTACTCGATACCGGCCGATGCTCCGCAACCGGTCTTCCTGACCGCCGTGCCGGAGCAGGACTCGGCCGCGTCATCGGACGCGGGCCCCCGGTAACGGTGTCCGGCCGGGCGCAGGACCTCGGTTACGCGGCGGGCTGGCGCCTGGTGCGTGCCCTGCCGCACCGATGGGCGGTCCGACTGTTCGATGCCGGTGCCGACCGCATCGCCCGGCGCGACGGCGGACCGACTCAGCTCCGGCGCAATCTCGCCCGGGTACTCGGGGTAGCCCCCGAAGAGGTTCCGCAGGAACTGATACAGGCGAGTCTGCGCTCGTACGCGAGATACTGGCGGGAGGCTTTCCGGCTGCCCTCCATGGATCCGCGGGAGCTGGCCGCCATCATCGAAGCGTCGGCCACCGGCCTGGACCGTATCCGCGAAGCGTCCGCCGCGGGTCGTGGCGCGGTGATAGCCCTGCCGCACAGCGGGAACTGGGATCTCGCCGGAGTCTGGCTCGTGCAGCGGGTCGGTACGCCCACCGTCGTCGCCGAACGATTGCGGCCGGAGTCGCTGTTCCGCCGCTTCGTCCGGTTCCGGGAGGGTCTCGGCTTCGAGATCATCCCGCTCACCGGAGCCGAGACACCGCCGTACGAGCGGCTCAGCGACCGGCTCCGTGCGGGCGGACTGGTCTGCCTGCTCGGCGAACGGGATTTCTCCGGCCGGGGCGTGGCCGTCACGTTCTTCGGCGAAAAGACGCTGATGCCCGCCGGCCCGGCCCGGCTGGCTATCGAAACGGGTGCCCCGCTGCTGCCCGTACACTGCTGGTTCACCCCGGCCGGGTGGGGATTCTCGGTCGGGGAGCCGGTCGACACCTCCCACGGGGTCGAGGACGCCACCCAGACCCTGGCCGACCGGTTCGCCGCGGGTATCGCCGCCCACCCCGCCGACTGGCATATGCTGCAACGCCTCTGGCCGGGCGGGTGAAGGCGGTGGCGTCATCCGCACCGGACTGCGCGGGCGACGCGTTCGCGCACATCGAGCACATACGACCCAGGGGGTTAAGCGGTAACTCGTGACGGCTGTCCTTTACCGGTTATGAAGTCGGTACAGCGTTTGCGCAGGTCACCATCGTTGCCCATCGTTTCCTGTGATTTCCCTATCTGCGCAGGTAGATGGCTATATTAGTGTTCCGACACTGCTTCTGTGTTCCCGTAACTTCCCGTGCTGGCCCGCGTGCAAATCGTAGAAAAATCGTAGAACCATGCGCCGGACAACAGGCGAACCCGGCGGGGTATCCATGTGCCCGGCTGAGGCGAGTCTGCGGAGGAGGACCTGCCGTTCACAGGTGGCATGCGCTCGGTGTCCGTGACCCGTACCGGAGGTTTCAGTCCGGCGTGATCGGTGCAGTGAAGCGGCGCGTGCGCCGCCGATGCGGTCGCGGACCGGATTGTCGACCGGGAGGCGTGCGGCAGGGGCGGATGGGGCTACGGTGGTGAGGAACACGGTCGAGTAGCCGATCGGCTGCCGAACCCGACAGGACCTCTTTCGAACTGCCGCAGTCTCGCTACCTCCGGGCGACGGGTTGCTCCACTCGGCAGTTCGGCGCGGAGCGGCCTCGGGTTCGGATGGGTATCCCCGAGAGGCCCGGACCGCCGGTCGGCCAGACCGCCACGGGACGCGCATCTCGACCCTGCCTGCCGCGACTTTCACCGGCAGCGCACACCGAAGATCGGAGCACGAACATGTATGACGACAATGCTGGACTGTTCAGCCACGTCCCGGCCGAACCCGAGCCGTACTCGATACCGGCCGATGCTCCGCAACCTGTGTTCCTGACCGCGGTGCCCGAGCCGGACGCCGCCACCCGCCCGGACGCCGGTTCCAGGTAGGCCGGTTCCAGTCAGAGCCGGCGCGCTACTGGTTCGGCAGCAGAAATAGCAGGTCAGGCCCGGTCTAAGACCGGGTCCGACCTGCTTTTTTGTGTCTGGCCCCGCGTTTCCCCCCCGTTTTGGTCCTAGTGTGCTTGCCTGCCCGGACCAAAGCGATCGCTCGGGTCCGGAACTCGGTGGGATAAGCGCGTGAGTCTGCCTTTCGGTAAGGCTGTCAGTTAGCGACCGGAGTTGGGACCCAACCGGTGGGGCAGGTCAAAACATAGGCAACCGGAGAATGCCCAGTCATCGTGGCGATGTACCCCTCGATGAACTCTCGGATCTGCACCGCCTCGACGAGAGGTTCGCCCGCGGCTACGAACTGCTCAACAGTGGCGACGGTTCTGTACCCGAGGTCGATATCGACGAGTTGCGCGCCCTGCATCCGGAATTGCTGGACCTCCGCACCTGGCTGCACCGCACCGCTGGACTGATCGGGTTCAAGCTGGCGGTTCCCGTTGAGCTGCGGTCATTTCGCGCAGGTACGGGCAATTCGCGGCCGGGTCGTCGTCCGGGCAGGCGAGGAGATGGTCGAGGTGCGCTTTGGCGGCGGCCAGCCGTTCCTGCTGCCGCTCGATCTCTTCGATCCGTTCGGTCACCGCCTGGCGCCAGGTGTGGCTCCCGGTGTCACCTGTCAGCACGGCGGCGATCTCGTCGAGGCTCAGCAGTCCGGTATCGCGCCAAATCTGGATGAGCCCGATTCGATGCAGTTCATCCGGCCCGTACCGGCGCCAGTTCGCCCGGCGTTCAGCCGGCCGGAACAGCCCGCGTTTCTCCCAGTAGCGCAGTGTCGAACCGGCCAGGCCGAAGCGGCGTGCCGCTGCGCCGATTCCGATGAGCTCCGAGTTGTCATCAGTGCGTGCGGGCGCTGTCTCGTTCATCCCGGGTCCTGCTTTCCGGATCCTTGACTTCAAGCCGACTTCAAATGATTCGGTAAGGCCAACCTTAGTGGGAATGCGGGCTCCGTGTTCCTTCCCGGCGACGAAGGATGTCGATGACCGAAACAATGAGGACGCCTGTATCGAGTGCGGAGACCGTCCGGCAACGATCCGCGAAGCGGCAACCGCCGCGGCTGATCGGCGCCGATGCGCTCAGCACGCTCTTCCGGCCGGTGCGCGCGCACCTCATCGGGTGCGCGGTGCTCTCGGCCCTGGCTTCCGCCGCCGGTTTCGGTCCCTATATCGCGATTGCCGAGCTCGCGCGCGCCGCGCTGGCCGAGGGCAGCCTACCGGCGAGCACTGTCTGGGCGTGGGTCGCGTTCGGGGCCGGTGGCGCCGCCGCACGGTTGGTATTGGTCTTCGCCTCGTCGCGGCTCGGCCATTACGCCGATGCGGAAACTCTGCACCGGATCCGCACCCGGCTGGTCGCCCACCTCGGCGGGGTGCCGCTGGGCTGGTTCCGCTCGGCCGGCTCGGGGCAGATCAAGAAGGCGATGACCGATGATCTGGAGACGATGCACCAGCTCATCGCGCACGCGCTCGGTGAGGTGGTCGGCGCGGCGGCGGCGATCGTGGTCGGGCTCGCATACCTGGCCTCGGTCGACTGGCGGCTGATGCTGGTCACCGGGGGTGTCTTGGTGGTGACCGCGCTGGTCTACCGGATCGCCATGCGCTCGATGACCACGCATCTCACCAACCTGACCGAGGCCGAGGGCTGCATCAATGCGGCAAGTATCGAATACGCCGACGGGATCACGGTGGTCAAAACATTCGGCGCCGGTGGTGCGCTCCTGCGGCGTTTCGACGACGCCGTGCGCGCGTATACCCAGGCGATGCGGGCCTGGGTGAACGAGGTCCGCTACAGCTCCACGATCGATCGGCTGCTCGCTTCCGAGATGAGCGTGCTCGGGGTCGTGCTGATCGTCGGGCTGGGCATGGTGGCGCGGGACGCGCTCACCATGGCAGATCTGCTGCCGTTCCTAGTCGTCGGCATCGGCCTGCCCACATCGCTCACTCCCGCGATCCAGGGTTCGCAGGGTATCCGGCAGGGGCGGATGGCCGCGGGCAATATCGAACGCCTCCTGGCGCTTCCCGCGCTCCCGGAACCGGTGCGGCCGTGCCTCCCCGACGGGTACCGGATCGAATTCGACCGTGTCACTTTCTCCTACGACGGTAAGACCGATGCCGTGACCGGGTTCAGCGCGGTGTGTGAGCCGGGCACGGTGACCGCGCTCGTCGGTCCGTCCGGGTCGGGGAAGTCCACGGTAGCGAGCCTGCTGCCTCGGTTTCACGACGTCACGGACGGTGCCATCAGAATCGGCGGCGCCGATATCCGTGCTATACCGTCGGCGGCGCTGTTGTCGTCGATGTCGCTGGTGTTCCAGGATGTCGTGCTGTTACGCGACACCGTCGCCGCGAATATCCGGATCGGCCGGCCGGAGGCCACCGACTCCGACGTCCGGCGTGCCGCGAAGGCGGCCCAGATCCACGGTGTGATCGAACGGCTTCCTGCGGGCTACGACACCGTACTGGGCGACGGAACGGGCGGGCTCTCCGGCGGGGAGCGGCAGCGGGTCACCATCGCGCGAGCCATCCTGTGCGGCGCCCCGATCGTCGTACTGGACGAGGCCACCGCCGCCATCGACCCGGACAGCGAGGCCGCGGTCCAGCAGGCACTCGCCGAGCTGATGGTCGGCAAAACCGTGCTGGTGATCGCCCACCGGCTGTACACCATCGCCAGCGCCGACCAGATTCTCGTACTCGACCGAGGCGAGGTCGCCGAAGCCGGGACACACCACGAATTGCTTGCCCAAGGGGGACGTTACGCCCGTCTGTGGGTCGCTCAACACGAAGGAGTGCACGCGTGATCCGCCACCTCTACCGGCTGTGGCCGCACCCCGGCACATTGTTGCGACTCGGCGCCCTGCACGCGGTACTAGCCGTACTGCAAGGCCTGCTGCTCGGATTGCTGGTGCCGATCCTGCGCGCCCTGCTGCGCACCGAACCGGACTTCGCCGCAGCGGAACCATGGTTGATCGCGGGTGGCTGTGGACTCGTGGCGTATGCGGCGCTCACCGTGCTCGCCACTCCGGTCGGGTTCGCCGCGAGTATGGAACTGGCTGCCCAACTGCGTCGCCACCTGATGCGGCACGTGACCACGCTGCCGCTCGGCTGGTTCACCGCCGAGAACAAAACCAGGCTCGGCCGCACGATCACCACGTCCGCCGGCGGCGTTGCGCAGCTCACGGTGACGATCGGCGCACCCGCGATCACCAGTGTTCTGGTGCCCGTGACGATCACTGTCGTCACCTTCTTCGTGGACTGGCGGCTGGCCCTGTTCTTCGTGGCCGTCGCGGTGGTCGCGCTCCTCGCGCTGCGCCGCGCCGGACGGATCTCGGCGATCGCCGAGGTCGAACTAGAGCGAGCAGGCATCGAGATCGCGGGCCGGGCAGTCGAATTCGGCCAGGCGCAACCGGTACTGCGCGCTGCTGGCCACAGCCACACCGGCACCGACGCCATGCACAACGCTCTGGCGCAGCACCGCAGCACATACCGGCGTGGGCTGCGCCGTTCGATGCTGCCAGACCTGTCCTTCACCGCCGTCGTCATGGCCGGCTTCGCCGTGATGCTGACACTCGGTGCGGGATTTCTGCTCGACACCACCACAGCCGTCGCCGATACCGTCGCACTACTGGTGCTGGCGGTGCGGTTCCTCGAACCCCTCGGCAACCTGATCGAACTGAACGGGGCGCTGCACGCACTGGACAACAACATCGGCCGGGTCGAAGCCGTTCTGCGCACCCCGGCCCTGCCGGCACCGGCCGATCCGATCGGGCACGTACCCGACGCGACGATCGAGTTCGACGAGGTGACCTTCCGCTACGGCGACACCGTCGCCCTGTCCCGGGTCTCGTTCCGCTGCGAGCCGGGAACCATGACAGCGCTTGTCGGACCATCCGGATCGGGCAAGACGACGGTCACCCGGCTCATCGCCCGCTTCTTCGACACCGACGAAGGTCGGGTACGCGTCGGCGGCATCGACGTGCGCGACTACGACCAAGAAGTACTGCTGAACGAGATCGCGATCGTATTCCAGGACGTCTACCTGTTCGACACGACCATCGAGGAAAACGTCCTCCTCGCCCGGCCCGAGGCAACCCGTGCCGAACTCGCCGAGGCCGCGCGGGCGGCCCGCCTCGACGAGGTCGTCGAGCGGCTCCCCGACGGCTGGCAGACCCGCGTCGGTGAAGGCGGCGCACAGCTCTCCGGCGGAGAACGGCAGCGGGTATCGATCGCCCGCGCCTTCCTCAAACGCGCCCGGATCGTGCTCATCGACGAGGCCACCTCGGCCCTGGACCCGCACAACGAACAGGCGATCGCCGCGGCCGTCGCCGACCTCGCGGCGGACCCGGAGCGCACCCTGGTGGTCATCGCTCACCGCCCGGCCACCCTGGCCGCGGCCGACCGGGTCGTGGCGTTGGTATCCGGGCGGGTTCGCGAGAGCGGCCCCCCGGAAGCGCTGCGGGAGACCGACGGCATATTCGCCCGCCTCGAGAGTCAGTACGCGAGCGCACACAGCTGGCGCGTCACCGCGCCCCGAGTTGCGGGAAGTAACCCGTGATCGCAGCACGGGCCACCGACCTTATTCCGGTGCGGCGGCGGCGACAGCTGCTCCGAAGTCGTCCGAACAGATGAGCGCCATCACGGTCTGCGGGCTCGCAGCGGTGACCAGCTTGCCCTGAGGCAGGTCGGGGAACATGTAGTCCCGCTTGGAGGGGAGGAGGTAGTTCTCCATGTGGAAGGCGGGCTTGAAAATGGTCCAGTGGTCGAAGCCCGCCTGCCGGATGGCGCTTCTCCGGCGACCGAAACACCGTCCGACAGCTCGACGGCGTCGAGGTCGAGGTTCGGTGACGATGCCGAAGAACGGCAACGCGATGATGTAGACCTCGGGGTGTCCGAAGAACCAGAACAGGTGCTGCCACAGCAGGACACCGCCGACGCCGGGGTCGTAGATGTGGCCGCCGAGGTGGCGGTCGTAGGCCAGCGGCCGCAGCTCGATGGTGCCGATCGACCGACCCGACCACACGGGCGGGCGCGGGCTGCTGCTGGTTGCGCAGCTCGCGACCGAGGGAACCGACTGTCGCGAGGGCGGGAAAACCGTGCGGACCGAACTCGACCGGCCCGCCGCTATCCGAACCACCAATGACCGCCACCCGGCGGCCGGGTCGTCTTCGCGCCAAGAGGCAACGAGCCGCGCTCAATCCTGCTGGGTGAGGGCGGCGTTGATTTCGAGTGCTTCGGCGAGTTGGTCTTCGAGGATGATGATCCGGCACGCCGCTTCCAATGGGGTGCCGGAGTCCACGAGTTCGCGGGCGCGGGCGGCGATACGCAGCTGGTATCGGGAGTAGCGGCGGTGCCCGCCGGGGGAGCGTTGCGGGGTGATCAGTTGCGCGTCGTCCAGGGTGCGCAGGAATGCTTGGGTGGTGCCGAGCAGGTCTGCGGCCCGGCCCATGGTGTAGGCGGGGTAGTCGTCATCGTCGAACTTTTCGTTCGCGGTCGTGGGTTCAAAAATCGCGTGGCCTCCATACGCCGAAGTGCCCCGGCGCCTGCGGCGCCGGGGCACTGAAAGGGGGAATTACTTCGTCTTCCGACATGTAACCAATACGTCGGCGATCACCCCGACCACATACTTCATGGGCGACCCGACGGGCAATGCCTCCTCTCTCCTCACGGTGTTACTTCCTCTTCTTTCCATGCAACTTCACTTACTCCCGGCGGGCGGTAGGACTGTTGTATCTGCTGGTCCCGTGGCCGCGCCCGCCGTCCTACCATCACGGGCAGTTCGTCATCTCCCGTGCCGTATGGATACTTCCTTCGCTTCCAACGACACAGAAACTACCGCACCTTACGAGGAATGTCTACAGTGACAGCTGTAGATTTTTTCGGGCGGCCGGACAGGCCCTACATACGGGCCCGAACCCCTGTTCGCCCACTTATCGGAGTCCCGAGTAGCAGAGGGTGGTTGTGCCGGTGGGTTCCAGTGCGGCAGAGACGGGGCAAGCGGTATTCGAAACCGACGACCTCAGTGAGGCCGAAGCCGAGCTGGCCCGGCTCTACGGGGTCGAGATCCGGCTACAGACCGGGACCACCCCGCTGCCGACGCGTACTCGGCTGGCGGTCACCGCGGCAGGCCCGGTCACTTACAGCCGTCACATCTTCGGTTTCGACGCCGGCTACCACAGCCCACCGTCTGGCCGGTTGGCGCTTGCCTGGGTCGGTTCCGGAGCCCTGGAGCTCCACCCCACCGGTGACCGTGAACCCTTGTGGTGCGGGCCCGGCGAGGTGATAGCGCTGGAGGCCCCCGACCACCCCCACCGCGGCGTCGTCCACCACTGCGATCACCAGCTCGTCCTGCTCGACCCCGATATCCTCACCCGGCTCGGCGACCACCCGCCGGGCGGGGGCCCGGTGCGGCTGAACGGCCACCGGCCCCGCACCCCTTCCGCGGGCCGGCGCGTAGCCCAGGCCATCGCGCATCTGGGTGGCCAGGCCCACCGGATGACCGACCACCCGCTGCTGGGGGCCGCGGCCGCGGACTATCTGGCTGCGGTGGTGCTCAGCGCCTTCCCCACCACCATCGACCCCGAACCCGCCGCCACCGATCGCCGCGACGCCCACCCCGCCACCGTGCGGCGCGCCCTGGCCTACATCGAATCCCATGTCCGCGACGAGATCACCGTCGCCGATATCGCCGCCGCGGCGTTCGTCTCGGTCCGGGCACTGCAGCTGGCCTTCCGCCGCCACCTCGACACCACACCGCTGGCCCACCTCAAACGAGTACGCCTCGACGGTGCCCACCAGCAACTACACGCCACGGACCCCACCGACGGGCACACCGTGGCCTCGATCGCCGCGCAATGGGGATTCGCCCACCCCGGCCGCTTCGCCACCACCTACCACCGCGTCTACGGTCACCCACCCGCACACACACTGCACCAGCACCGACCCCCACCACGCGCTGTCGCGTCGGGTTAGGGCCTGCGCAAGACAGTTCCGGCATCGTGGCCTGCCGTGGCCGATTCGCGCGATCCCGCACTGATGTATCTGGTCGAGATCTCCCGTCCCGCGCTCGGTGACGAGAGCCCGTGGTGGGCGACCCGCAATACCGGAACAGCAGACCAGGTCGTGGCGGCGTTGAGGGAACTCGCCGACCGGGTAGCCCGCGACCTACCCTCGATGAGGTCCTGGCGGCCGCGATGCTGGTACCGCTACCTCGTCCGATGGCGCGACGGCAGCATCCTCGACAGCTGCGACGGGATCGCCGCCCCCGAGACAGCGGTACGGGAACAACGACTGACCGCGGCCATCGTGTTCACGGTGACCCGCCCGCACTGAAGACCGCAGCGCACAGAGGACCACGAGGCTACGACGGCTTGCCCGACATCAATTCTTTCCCTTGCGATGACCGGAAGCCACATGGACGGACCAGGTTTCGTGCGCGATAGGCCCCCTGGCGGCGTGAGCCGGGGCTACCATGGCGCTGCCCGGCGGTTGCACGCCGGTTCGACTGCTCTGCGGCGTCGAAGTCGAACCCCCGCGGGCGCGACTTCGCCGCGCCCGCGGTCCGCAGAGCGTGCTACCTGGGAGCCGTCGGGCGGATTCGGTGGGCGGCGCGCGGGCGCAGGGGCGCGCCGCCCACCGGCTCCCGACGACCCCGGTACAGGGCTCGTCTGCCGCGCTATCAGGGACCGGTCAGTGCCGAGGTAGCCCGAGGAAGCGGGGCCGAGCCGGACGTAATCGCACGACCGGCCCCCAAATCCGGTCGTGCGGCTTCCGCGGTCGGCGGCGGCGGGTGAACTTTTCGGAAGGGGCGGCTGCCGACCTGGTCTGCGAAACGTTGGCTGTGGCTTTCCCTGGTGCCGGGTGTTCAGGCCTATTTTTCGGATTCGACGGCGCGTGTGACTGCGCGAGTCACGAATTCGGCCGATCGTCCTGGGTTCCGGTCCGGCGGTTGAGCTGGTCGGTTCGTCTTTCGGAATTGACCTGGTGGGAGACCGAATTCGTTTTTGAACGCGTGAGCGAACGCGAATTCGGATGCACAACCGGAGTCTCGGGCGATGACGGTCAGCGGAGTATCGGTGTCGCGCAGTTCCCGAGCCGCGAGGGTCATTCGCCACCAGGTGAGGTAGGCGATGGGTGGCCGGCCGATGAGGTCGGTGAATCGGCGGGCGAGACCAGCTCGCGAAATCCTGGCGTGCGCAGCGAGTTCGGCGACGGTCCAGCTTTGCCCGGGCGAGCCGTGGATCGCTGAGAGCGCCGCGGCGACGGCTGGGTCGTGTAGCGCGGCCGACCACCCGGTGTCGGTTTGGCGGTCGAGCCAGCCTCGCAGGATGTGTAGCAGTAGCACGTCGAGCAGCGAACGGAGCATGGCATCGTGACCGGGCCGGTCGGCGGCGAGTTCGCTGTCGAGGAGATCGATGATCGCCCCGACCGGGGTATGGCGAGTTTCCGGAGCGGGCAGATAAATGACCTCGGGCAGATCAGCGAGCATCGAATGTGACCGGCTTCGATCGAGAAGGTAGGCACCACACAGCAGCACCGTCTCCGGTCGCGGTTCAGATGCGGGGTCCGGTCGGGACGGTCGCCGGTTCACCCGGCGCAGTGATGTAGCAGCAGGACGTAGCGACGTGGCCGGATCGTCGGCCAGGCCATGGGCGCATCCTCCCGGGAGGAAGACTATGTCGCCCGGCCGCAGCGCGATCGGGGCGCCGGCGGGGGGCAGGAACCAACAGGTGCCTGACAGGACCACATGGAACCCTGCGGCATCGAAGGCGGGAAACTGCCAGCCGAACGGAGCATGATGGCTGACCCGGCCCGAATGAGGCTCACCCCGCTGACGGAGATCACTGTCAGCCACTTCATCACCGGTGCTGCCGGTCTCTCACGCGGATCGCTGCGCTCGGCGTCGGCGACGATGGACGCGATGCGGTCAGGCGGGCTGACCTATGACGACGGTGCCTGGCGTAGCGGGATCCCGACCCGACGCGACCGAATCACGTTGCCCGACGGCCAGTCCGTCGCGATGGCGGCGCTGCCGACATGCGAGGTAGTCACCATCCCCCGACACGTGCAGGTCGAGCATGTCGAAAGCCTGCTGGAGGCAACTTTGAAGGCCGGCCTCGAAACACCCATCACACCGGAGTTGATCGCAGGGCTTCCCGCAGGCCCGACCGAGCTCGACCGCGCCGGGCAGCAATTCACCTACGTGCTCGACGCCGTGGATTACCAGGGGCAGCAGACACGGGGAGTCATCCGAGGCCGAGACACCTACGGAACCACCGCCGTCGCCGTGGTCGAAGCAGCCCGGCGATTGGCGGCAGGCAATACTCCTGCCGGAGTACTCACCCCGGCGCAGGCATTCGATCCCGCCGACTTCCTCGAAACCCTCTCCGGCCACGACCTCAGCTGGACCATCGAGGCGACCTTGACAGTGAAGTGACACAGATGTCATGTCCTCAGCCGAACTTGAACTGTCGCCGCCGCAGTCGGTCGCCGTCAGATGCGCCAAGAAGCCATCGACAGGATCCAGCACCACGTACTGCGCATCCAAACCGTCCACGAATCCGGCCCGCCCTCCGGCGCCGACACCCGCTGAACCCGCACCCCGCCTCCTCCGCACACCATCACTGGAACGTATGGCGAGCGAGGCTACGACCGTCGGCGCGATCTATCCAATCGGCCCCGGCGCGTCGTGGACACCCCGGATAAGCGTGTCGCCACCACCGATGACCAGCACAAACCGGAAACGTCGACTACGTCGAGGACGCCTTTACTGAAACCCTGGGGAACACATATTCGATTATGCTCGGGGAGGTGATCGAAGTCGGCGACCAGGTGCGCATCGGGACCTCCGGTGAGTCGATCTTCGTCGTGCGCGAGGGCGATCCCGACGAAGGGGGTCCGGGGACCGTCTGTCCCGAGCCCTGGACGGTCAATAGCTCGGGTGCCAAGTGCCCTACCGGATGCCTGGAATCCGGAATGTCGGTGGTGCCTGCACTGTTGTGAATCGCGTGCAAATCGTAGAAAAATCGTAGAAGGAGGGGGGAGACCCCGAAGATGCCCAGGTCAACGGTGGGATAGGCTTAATCGGTCATGAAGTCGGTTTTCCCGGGTGCTGTCAGCGGTGTGCCCACGACGGTCTACCTCGATCATGCGGCGACCACACCGATGCTGCCCGCCGCGATCGAGGCGATGAACGCTGCTTTCGCGCTGCCCGGAAATGCTTCCTCACTGCACGGATCGGGCCGGATGGCCCGGCGCATGCTGGAGGAATCGCGGGAATCGATCGCTGCGGATCTGGGCGCGCGTCCCTCCGAGGTCATCCTGACCTCCGGCGGAACAGAGAGCGACAATCTCGCGATCAAGGGCATCTACTGGGCCCGCCGTGACGCCGATCCGCGATGTCACCGGATCCTGGCCGGTGCTACCGAGCATCACGCGGTCCTCGACGCCGTGGAATGGCTGGAACGGCACGAGGGAGCCAGGGTCACCTGGCTGCCTGTGGACGCGGACGGGATCGTGACCCCGGAAACCCTGCGCGCTGCCCTGGCCGAGCACCCCGGCGAGGTGGCGCTGGTCACCGTGATGTGGGCCAACAACGAGATCGGTGCCATCCAGCCGATCCGGGAACTGGCGGAGATCGCGCAGGCGGCGGGCGTGCCCATGCATAGCGACGCGGTCCAGGCCGCGGCGCAGCTGCCCATCGATTTCGCCGCCAGCGGGCTCGCGGCGGCGAGTTTCGCCGGCCACAAGCTGGGTGGGCCGCACGGCGTGGGCGTGCTGTTACTGGGGCGGCAGGTGGGCTGTGTGCCGCTGCTGCACGGCGGCGGACACGAACGGGACCTGCGCTCGGGTACGTCCGATGTCGCGGCGGTGGCCGGGCTGGCCGCGGCATTACGGCAGACGGCGGTCGAGATGCCGGTCCGGGCCGGGGAACTGGCCGCGCTGCGCGACGAGCTGATCGCCGGGGTGTGCCGGGCTGTCCCGGACGCAGTACTCAACGGTCCGTACGACGACCGGCGGCTGCCGGGTAATGCTCATTTCACCTTCCCGGGCTGTGAGGGCGATTCGCTGCTGATGCTGCTGGACGCCGCGGGAATCGAATGTTCGACCGGCTCGGCGTGCACGGCCGGGGTGGCCTCGCCGAGTCATGTCCTGATCGCGATGGGAGTCGGGGCCCGGGAGGCCCGGGGATCGCTACGGTTTTCCCTTGGACACACTTCGCAGCGGTCCGATATCAATGCACTACTGGAAGTGTTGCCGCAGGTGGTGGAACGAGCCAGGGCCGCGGGCCTGGCCGGTGCGAGAGGAGGTGCGTAGCGAATGCGAGTACTCGCCGCGATGAGTGGTGGCGTCGATTCGGCGGTAGCGGCGGCACGGGCCGTCGACGCCGGGCACGAGGTGGTCGGGGTGCATCTGGCGCTGTCGACCGCGCCCGGCGCCCTGCGTACCGGATCACGCGGTTGCTGTTCGAAGGAGGACGCGGGGGACGCCCGCCGGGCCGCCGATGTGCTCGGGATCCCCTTCTACGTCTGGGACTTCGCGGACCGTTTCAAAGAAGACGTGATCGACGATTTCGTCGAGTCCTACGCGGCCGGTGAGACGCCCAACCCCTGCCTGCGCTGCAACGAGAAGATCAAGTTCTCGGCGTTGGCCGATCGGGCCGTGGCGCTCGGCTTCGACGCGGTCGCCACCGGGCACTACGCCCGGCTGTCCGACGGTGTGCTGCGCCGGGCGGTGGACGCGGACAAGGACCAGTCCTATGTGCTGGCGGTGCTGACCGCCGAGCAGCTGTCGCGGGCCGTGTTCCCGGTGGGCGATACCCCGAAACCGCAGATCCGGGCGGAAGCCGCCGAACGGGGGCTGGCCGTCGCCGACAAACCGGACAGCCACGATATCTGCTTCATCCCCTCCGGGGACACCCGCGCCTTCCTCGGCGCGAAGATCGGCATCCGGCCCGGTGCCATCGTGGACTCCGCGGGCGCGGAGCTGGGCCGGCACGAGGGTGTGCACGGGTTCACCATCGGGCAGCGCAAGGGCCTGGGACTGCCCGGCCCCGGCCCCGACGGCAAACCCCGCTACGTGACCGATATCGACCCCGATTCCGGCACCGTACGAGTCGGTTCCGCCGACGATCTGCAGGTGTGGTCGATCGAGGCCGACCGCGCGATCTGGACCAGCGGGGCAGCCCCCGAGGAGCCGCTCGACTGTGTGGTGCAGGTCCGTGCGCACGGCGGAACCGCGCCCGCCACCGCCGAGGCGGTGGGCGACGGGCTCGTGGTGCGTCTGCACGAACCTCTCAGCGGTGTCGCACGGGGCCAGGCCGTGGTCCTGTACCGCCCCGATGCCGCCGGTGACGCGGTGCTCGGCAGCGGCACCATCACCGCGACCGCGCGTACGGCTCCGGCGGGCGTGCCACGATGAATCCGGCGGGTTTCCCGGCCGGAGCGGCCACCGGGGTGGGGTCGTGGCCCGGTACCGATCCCCGGGAAGCCGCGGCGGTGATCGTGGGGGAGCTGACCGGACTGCCGCATCTGGTGGAACTACCGGCCCGCGGGGTGGGCGCGGATATGGTCGGGCGGGTCTCGGCACTGCTGGTGGATATGCGCTTCGACACCACGCCGCGCGGATATCGGCTGGCCGCCCGTCCCGGCTCGGCCTCGCGGCGCGCGAGCGATCTGTTGCGCACCGATCTGGACGCGTTGCAGGAGGCCTGGGAGAACGCCGGGTTGCGTGGGTCGGGCCGGAAGGTGAAGGTCCAGGCCGCCGGGCCGCTGACGCTCGCCGCCCAGGTGGAACTGGCCGGAGGGCATCGGGTACTGACCGACCGGGGCGCCGTACGAGATCTGGCGGAATCGCTGGCCGAGGGCTTGGCGACCCATATCGCCGAGGTCGGATCGCGGCTCGGGGCCGAGGTCGTGCTGCAACTGGACGAACCGTCGCTGGTCGCTGTCCTCGACGGTTCGCTGCGCGGGCCGAGTGTGCTGAACACCATCGCGGCGGTACCGGAGCCCGAGGCGCTGGCGATCCTCGATATCGTGCTCGGACATCAGCAGGTGCCGACCGTGGTGCACAGTTGCGCGAGCCCGCCGCCGCTGGCATTCCTGGGCCGGACCTCGGCGGTCGCGCTGGGGTTCGATCTCGCCGCGGTATCCGGTACCGCGGGCCTGGACGCCCTGGGCGAGGCACTGGACCGGGGTAAACACCTGATCCTCGGACTCGTGCCCACTACGCGGCCGACCCCGCCGGTGACCTGGCGTGAGATCGCCGAACCGGGCGCGCGCCTGGTCGATCGGCTCGGTTTTCCGCGCGCCGAATTGGCACGGCAGGTCACGGTGAGTCCCGCGTGCGGTCTGGCCGAGGCTCCGCTGAGCTGGGCTCGCGACGCCCTCCGTCTGGCCGCGGATACCGCGAGGGCCTTCGCTCAGGATCCGGAGTCGCTCGTCGCGGGGTGATTTCCGCACAGGGTCCGGTCGCAGTGGACGTTGCCGGAGAAGCGGGCAGTACGGAACCGGACCTGCCCGGAGCCCCGCCCGTGCAGCCGAGGTCGGCGCGGACCTCGGGTGGGCGAGTTCCATGGTGACGGCGAGCGTCGACCCCGCGTCTCTGCCGGCGGGTACCCGGTGCCGTCGGCCCGCCCGGGGCCGCCCGGATATGGTTCGGCCCGGTGTTCCGAAGCGGCCGTGCGCGCGGCGAACTTGCCGGGCGACGTGCGGTTACAGTGCTCCTGGAGTGTTGGTGGGCTGGACTACCCTGCGAGATGTGAGTGAGACCGTGAGCCCCGCCGAACGGGACGACACCCCCGCCGAAGCCGCCCCGCCCCCGGCCGCCGGCGAGGAGCGGGTGCGCTGGCAGGAGCTCGCCGAAACGGTGCGCGAGCATCAGTTCCGCTACTACGTGCGGGACGCGCCGATCATTTCCGACGGCGAGTTCGACGCACTGTTCCAGCGGTTGCTGGCGCTGGAGGAGCAGTTTCCGGATCTGCGTACCCCGGATTCGCCGACACAACTGGTGGGCGGTGGGTTCGCCACCGATTTCACCGCGGTGGATCATCTCGAGCGGATGCTCTCGCTGGACAACGCGTTCTCCGAAGCGGATATGCGGGCCTGGGCGGCTCGGGTGGAAGAGGAGACCGGGCCGGATCTGCACTATCTGTGCGAGGTGAAGATCGACGGAGTGGCGTTGAACCTGGTGTACCGCAATGGGAAACTGGAACGCGGCGCGACCCGGGGCGACGGTCGGACCGGCGAGGACGTCACACTCAATGCCCGCACCATCGAGGACATCCCGCGGGAGTTGAACGCCGATACCGAGTTCCCGGTACCGGAACTCCTGGAAGTGCGCGGTGAGGTGTATTTCCGGCTGGAGGATTTCGAAACGCTGAACGCGGCCATCGTGGCCGAGGGCAAACCGCCGTACGCCAACCCGCGCAACACCGCGGCGGGGTCGCTGCGGCAGAAGGACCCGTCGGTCACCGCGCGGCGGCGGTTGCGGATGATCTGTCACGGACTCGGCCGTACCGCGGGATTCACCCCGAAGTCCCAGCACGAGGCCTATCGCGCGTTGCACGCCTGGGGTCTGCCGGTCTCCGCGCACACCAGGCTGGTGCAGGGTGTCGACGCGGTGCTCGAACGGATCTCCTACTGGGCCGAGCACCGCCACGATATCGAGCACGAGATCGACGGGCTGGTGGTGAAGGTCGACGAACTGGCGCTACAGCGCCGGCTCGGTGCCACCTCGCGAGCTCCGCGGTGGGCGATCGCCTACAAGTACCCGCCCGAGGAAGCCACCACCGAACTGCGCGATATCGCGGTGAACGTCGGCCGGACCGGCCGGGTCACCCCCTTCGCGGTGATGGAGCCGGTCGTCATCGCCGGTTCCACGGTCGCCATGGCGACCCTGCACAATGCGGCCGAGGTCGTGCGCAAGGGAGTGCTGATCGGGGATACGGTCACCATCCGTAAGGCCGGGGATGTGATCCCGGAGGTGCTGGGCCCGGTGGTGGATGCCCGCACCGGCGACGAGCGGGCCTTCGTGATGCCGACGCACTGCCCCGAATGCGGAACCGAGCTCGCCTACGAGAAAGAGGGCGACGCCGATATCCGCTGCCCCAATCAGCGAACCTGTCCCGCGCAGCTGCGGGAGCGGGTGTTCCATGTGGCCGGGCGCGGTGCCTTCGATATCGAGGCGCTCGGGTACGAAGCGGCGATCGCGTTGCTGGATGCCGGGGCGATCACCGATGAGGGTGATCTGTTCGATCTCGACGCCGACCGATTACGCAACGTCTCGCTGTTCGTCAACAAGAACGGCAGCCTCTCGGCGAACGGCAACCGGCTGATCACCAATCTCGCCGCCGCCAAGGACCTGCCCCTGTGGCGGGTTCTGGTCGCCCTGTCCATCCGGCATGTCGGACCGACCGCCGCCCGGGCACTCGCTGCCGAATTCGGCAGTCTGGAACGGATCGAACAGGCGTCACTGGAGGAGCTGGCGGCCGCCGAGGGCGTCGGGCCGACCATCGCCACCGCGGTCGCGGAATGGTTCGCCGTCGACTGGCATCGCGCCATCGTGGAGAAATGGCGGGCGGCCGGGGTGCGGATGGAAGACGAGCGCGACGAGTCGATCCCGCGCACGCTGGAAGGTCTGTCCATCGTGGTGACCGGGTCGCTGGAAGGTTTCTCGCGTGACGGCGCGAAGGAGGCGATCCTCTTGCGCGGTGGGAAGGCCGCGGGGTCGGTATCGAAGAAGACCGCGTTCGTGGTGATCGGAGACGCGCCCGGTTCCAAAGCCGCCAAAGCCGAAGAACTCGGTGTTCCGATCCTGGACGAGGACGGGTTCCGTGTCCTGCTCGAATCGGGCCCGGACGCGGTGCGGCCGGCGGCCGCGGCCGGTACCGAACCAGCTGAGTAGCGGCGGCACGTCCGGGACACGACCGGAGTCCCGGTCCTGCGGCACCGGGGCCGGACACGGCAGGATGGCGGGATGTTGCGCAGTTTTCGGGTGTCCAACCACAAATCGCTGGCCGATCTTCAGGAATTGCGGTTGACCCGCGGCGCCGCCGCACCGGTCGCGGTGCCGGTGACCGCGGTGCACGGCGGCCCGGCCGCCGGTAAATCGAATCTGGTCGATGCCGTGGGCCATATGCGGGACGCGGTACTGAACTCGGTGACCGGCTGGGACCCCTACGCCGGTCCGGTACGGTTCCCGCACCTCGCGTTCCCGGGCCGGCCCACCGACTTCGAGGCGGTTTTCATCGCCGAAGGTATTCCCTACACCTATGGTTTCCGGTTGGACGCTGCCGATGTCGCGGCCGAATGGCTCTACAGCCATCCGCGATCCCGTAAGCGGATCGTCTTCGAACGCGAGGGGGAGGCCGTCCGGATCGGGCCGATATTCGAACCGGCGCGATTCGGGATCACCGCACTGATCTCGCTGGTGCGGCCGAACGCGCTGCTGCTGAGCCTGGCGGGCCAGATGTATTCGGAGGCGCTGGTGCCGGCCTACCGGTGGTTCGAGACCATGCTCGAGGTGCTGGCCGGGGGTGCCGATATCGAAGCGACCGAGCTGCGACTGGGCTCGCATCTGTCCCGGTCCACCGAGAACGCCGCCCGTCTGCTGACCCTGCTGCAGTCCGCGGATCTCGGGATCACCGATCTGCTCATCGCGCAGAACGATCCCGGCTACGCCGACTATCTGCGCGACCTCGACGCCGATATCGCCATCCTGGGCGAACAGACCGAGCGGGCGGCGGTATCGGCGGGCTATGCCGCGCAGCTGGAGCAGGACAGTGGTTTGAACGCCACCCAGCTGGCTCGCGAACTGACCAATATGCGCAATGCCCGCGACGCGCTCTACTCCCGGATGGTGGTGCGGCGCGGTGTCGGTCTGCGGCTGGTGCACACCGGCGTGGAGCCGGTTTTCACACTGGCCGAGGAATCCTCGGCCACGCAGGCCCTGTTGCGCTTGCTACCGGTATTGCTCGACGCTCTCGACGCGGGAAAAGTGCTCGTGGTCGACGATATCGGTGCGCAACTGACGGTGGAGGAGACCGACCGTCTCGTGCAGCTGTTCCAGAATCCGGAAACCAATACGCGTGGTGCGCAACTGGTGTACACCACGGGGAACCGGGCGTTGATGGATCGGGGCAACGGCCGTTCCGCGCGAACCCGCAGCACTGTCTGGACCGTGCGGCGCTCCGACGCCGGTACCAGCACACTCACGGTGTCCTGACTACACGGAACCCGGCCGCCGCGGCAGCGGCGGCCGGGTTTCCGGTCTACTTGCTGGGTTCCGGAAGAGTGCATCCCATCTTCGGATTGAGGCCGACATAGTTGAGCGGACCGGCCACCACGGTCACCGCCAGCGTCGCGAAGTGGGAGCACTGCTCCGGTGGATCATTGAAGTAACCCCGTTGCCACGCGGCGATGATCCCCGCCACGAACCAGACCAGTACTACGAGGCTTGCTATTCGGCTACCCATTGCACCTGCTCGAATCGAAGATTCCGGCATGACGATCGCTTCCTTCCATGTCCGGTGGAAGTGAAATACCCCGTCCCGCACGACTCATGCGCGGGGTGGCCCGTCTCGCAGAAGTGGGGGTCACCGGGCGTGTCGACCGAATTTTCGCCGACGCAGGGTCATTCGGGGCGGAGAAGTAATCGGTGCGAGCTCGGCGCGGGCCGAGTAGCGGCCGGGAAGCGTCGGGCGCGGGAGACGGCCACGTCGCGACGTGCTGCTGCGCAGCCGCCGGTCCGGAGAGCGTCGGCGGCCGCGGTTCCGCCGCGGGGCTCTAGCATGGTGGAGTGTTCGAACTGGCGATGCTGGCGATCATGGTGGCCGCACTGGCGGGAATGCTCGTCCTGGTTTTCCGGGGGCGGCGGGGTGGAAGCATGCCCACGGACGCGGAGATCGGTTCGCTCTACCTGACCGGAGTGAGCCCGCGACCCGAGGCGATGGGCGAACAATTCGTCACCGTCACCGGGAATCTGTCCGGGCCGTCCGAGCCGGGGAAGGTCGTCTACGGGCGGATGGTCTGGGATGCCGCCTACTGGCCTTCGGTCGGGGATACGCTGACCGTCGCCTACCCGCCGGGTAAACCGGACCGGTGGCGGATCGTCGAACTCGGCACCGGGCAGTAGCGCCCGCGCTCCGGTTCCGGTTCGCCGGGGGACGGTCAGCCCAGAACGGTGGCGACGATCCCGGCGAGGTAGCCCAGGCGGGCGATCTCGGACGGGCGGAAATCCGGTCCGCCGGGGCGGCCGAGCAACAGCGCCTTGCTGGACGGGCCGAGTGGTGCCGCCGCCAGTTTGGTGTCCATATCGCGCCAGATTTCGGGAACCCAGTCGGCATTGCCGTCGAGCGCGGTCGGTTTCTGCAGCGGCATCCACGGCACCGACGCCGCCTGGGTCTGCGGCGCGCTCGGACTACCCACCACGCGGTACGCGCCGTGGGTGCCCATATCGAGAACTGTGCTCCAGCCGACCCGCAGGACGCGCGGTGCCCCGTCGACCAGCACTTGTAACCGATCGTCACGGGCATTGGCCACATTGTCGATGAGTTCGAGTTCCCGATGAGTATCGAGCACCCCGGAATAGGGCCGGATGGAATCGACCCGCACATCGCCGAGCGATTCCGCGGCGGTGATGAGGGTGTCCGGAAGTGCGTTCGGGGCGATCTCGACCACCAGATCGTCGACAGCGAACCCCGCGCCGCGCTCGACCACGTCCAGCGAAAGAATATCGGCGCCGACGGTTCCCAGCGCTACAGCTAGTGACCCGAGGCTTCCCGGACGATCCGGAAGTTGCACGCGGAGCAGATATGACACGTGCGTTTCCCTTTCCTTCTGCGGCCGAGGCTCTCAACGGATACCCGGTCTGCCCATCCTTACACCCATTATCGAGGGTTATCGACTCGAATTGTGCGCGCAGACGGGACCGTACAGGTGACGAATGGTGTGAAATGTGTAACTTTCGGATATGTCCACAGGTTTGCGGGTATCGCCGCGGCCTGACGACCGGGGGTTCCGTGGCGCGTCCACGGACCGCCGAAGACCGCCCACGCGGGCTGCCGGGCGACCCCGTCCGGCCACACCATTAGGCTGTTCGGTGCTTGTGATCCGCAGTCCGAACTATCGCCGAAAGGGGTCCGCGGTGACCGCCATCTCCCGCGACGAGGTCGCACACCTCGCCCGGCTGTCCAGGCTCGCCCTGTCCGAAAACGAACTCGATCAGTTCGCCGGACAGTTGGATTCGATCCTCAGCCATGTGCGGACCATCTCCGAGGTGGCCGCCGCCGATGTACCGGCCACCGCGTCGCCGGATCCGGTGACGAACGTGACCCGCCCCGACGAGGTCCGGCCCGGGCTCACGCCCGGGCAGGCGCTGTCCGGGGCACCCGCCGCCGAGGACCAGCGTTTCCTGGTTCCGCAGATCCTGGGAGAGGGCGAATGAGCGCGAGTGAGCTGACCAGGCTCGGCGCGGCCGATCTCGCGGCGCGTATCCACGGTGGCGAGGTGTCCTCGGTGGAGGTGACCCGGGCGCATCTGGACCGGATCGCCGAGGTCGACGGCGAATACCACGCCTTCCTGCATGTCGCGGGGGAGCAGGCGCTCGCCGCGGCGGCCGAGGTGGATACCGCGCTCAGTGCCGGACAGCCCCCGGCGTCGCCGCTGGCCGGGGTGCCGCTGGCACTCAAGGACGTGTTCACCACGACCGATATGCCCACCACCTGCGCGTCGAAGATCCTCGAGGACTGGGTGGCGCCCTACGACGCCACGCTGACCACCCGCTTGCGCGCCGCCGGTATCCCGATTCTCGGTAAGACCAATATGGACGAGTTCGCGATGGGCTCGTCCACCGAGAACTCCGCCTACGGGCCCACCCGCAACCCGTGGGACACCACCCGTATCCCCGGTGGCTCCGGCGGCGGTTCGGCGGCGGCCCTGGCGTCGTATCAGGCGCCGCTGGCGATCGGCACCGATACCGGTGGTTCGATCCGGCAGCCGGCCGCGGTCACCGCGACCGTCGGCACCAAACCCACCTACGGGACCGTATCCCGGTACGGGCTCGTCGCCTGTGCTTCCTCGCTCGACCAGGGTGGCCCGTGCGGGCGGACGGTGCTGGACACCGCGCTGCTGCACGAGGTGATCGCCGGGCACGATCCGCGCGATTCCACCTCCCGTGATGTGGCGGTTCCGGCGGTGGTCGACGCCGCCCGCCTGGGAGCGAGCGGTGATCTGCGCGGGGTGAAGGTCGGCGTGGTGAAGGAACTGCACTCCGACAGCTACCAGCAGGGTGTGCTCGCGTCGTTCGATGCCGCGGTGGGAGTGCTGAAGGATCTCGGCGCCGAAGTGGTCGAGGTGTCCTGCCCGCATTTCGAATACGCGCTGGCCTCCTACTACCTGATCCTGCCCAGCGAGGTCTCGTCCAACCTGGCCCGTTTCGATGCCATGCGCTACGGGCTGCGGGTCGGCGACGACGGCAGCCACAGTGCCGAGCAGGTCATGGCCGCGACACGGGCCGCCGGATTCGGCCCGGAGGTCAAACGGCGGATCATGATCGGCACCTACGCGCTGTCGGCGGGGTACTACGACGAGTACTACGGGCAAGCGCTCAAAGTACGCACCCTGATCGCGCGTGATTTCGACAAGGCCTACGAGCAGGTCGACGTGCTGGTTTCGCCGACCAGCCCGTTCACGCCGTGGAAGCTGGGCGAGAAGGTAGACGATCCGCTGGCCATGTACCTGTCGGACCTGTGCACGCTGCCCACCAACCTGGCCGGGCATCCGGCCATGTCGGTACCGTCGGGACTGAGCCGCGACGACGGGATGCCGGTGGGCTTGCAGATCATGGCGCCCGCGCTGGCCGACGACCGGTTGTACCGGGTCGGCGCGGCCTACGAGGCGGCGCGCGGCGATATCGTCTGACGCGCACCCGCGCACCCGCCGGTGATTCGGCGGTGCTCCAGTGCGAAGCATCCGATGGCGGTGATCCTGGAACGGGTCGCCGCCGTCGGCGTCTCCGGGCTGCGGGGTATCGCCTGACGCGGTTCGCCCCGGTCGACGGGCAGCCCGGCACGGGTCCACCGATATCCGGGGCACGAGAA
This sequence comes from Nocardia jinanensis, assembly GCF_014645735.1. GTDB lineage: Bacteria > Actinomycetota > Actinomycetes > Mycobacteriales > Mycobacteriaceae > Nocardia > Nocardia jinanensis. Next base: position 54,790 of record NZ_BMMH01000021.1, read on the forward strand.
CCTCCCGGCGTATCGGCCGAATCGCGTGCCGGCCCGGCGGCGTCGGCTGGTTCGCCGGGTCAGCTCGAGTGCAGGCGCGCGGCTTCCTGCTCGACCGCGGTCGTCATCGCGGGGAATCCCCGTTCGAATCCACGGCCGAACAGCAGGCCGACCAGCGGGGCCAGCCAGCCGTCGAGTTCGAAATGGGATTCGTAGCGAGTGCGGTCACCGGTCAACGGGGTCAGGGTGTGTGCGCGTTTGCTGCGCAGCGCGCCGAGCGGGATCGGCTTCATGGAGTAGGTGAACTCCTGACCCGGCGTCACGCTGCGGATCCATTCGCGCATCCGGATCGGCCGGGGCGCGAGCTGCTGGACCGTCATATCGATCGGCGCGCCCACTGTGAGATCCGCCCGGCATCGGCTGATGAACGGATTCCAGTCGCCATACCGGTCGAAATCGGTGAGTACCGACCACACCACCTCGGCGGGGGCATCCACCTCGACCACGTCGTCCACTACAAGCACGCCCCCAAATTAGAACGTGTTTCAAGTGTGGTCAACCGCAGTCAGCCGGTGCGTGTCGGCTGGGTATGCGAGGGCGACGGCAACAGGTGCAGGCCCGCCGGAAGTGCCGGTTCGGCCGCGGTGCCCGTCGGTCGGTTCAGGAAACCGGGCAACCATCGGGCGCGCGGTAGCAGCAGACCCGGCACCGCCGGGCGTGGCAGAGCCGGGACGCGGCCGGGCCGGACCGGCCCGACCGGGACAGGGCGATCCGGGCCGGTCGTGCGCCGGATACGCCGGTTCAACCGCCGGATACCGAAGACCAGCGCGGCCATGGCTGCCAGCCCGAGTGCCACCGCGCGCAACAACCAGGGCCGGGTCGGATGCTCGGTGGCGGCATGGGCCGCCACCTGACTGAACGTCTCCACTACTGGGACCCCGTAGTGCTGCCGCCGGGAATTCAGTTCCACCGCCGCCGCCGCGATTCCGGCCAGCGTGTCGCAGCGGGTGCGCACCACCGGCTCGGTATGCGTTTCGCAGGCCTGGTGCAGCCGGACGCTCAGGGTCCGGTCCAGCGCCTGGCGGGCCCACGGTCCGAGCGGGGCGCCGGTGCGTCCGGCGTAGCGGAGCAGGTCGTACCCCAGGTCGTGCGCCATACAGGCCGTATCGAACTCCGGCGGTAATTCGACCGGAGACGAGCAGCCGCCGTCCGGCGCCACGAGCACACCCTGCCGGACGGCCGGCTCGTAGCCGGTGTACGTCGCGAAATCCCGCGGTATGGCCGCTGCCGCGTCCGTGACCGCATCACCGGAAGTCAGATCCACCACCGCCAGTCCGGCGGGCGCCGCGACCGAACCGTCGATACCGACGGCCTCGGAGGTCGGCGCCGGTACTGCGGTGATCACCAAGCCGAACAGCGCGGCGCCGGTGAACGCAGGCAGCGATACACGCCGGAACCGGCGCCGCGGCCGGCGCGGGTGGTCGATGCGGGGTGAAGCCATGATGGGACACCTTAAGCGGTACACGGCTATGGGTACGCACGGCAGGTATCGGTCCCGGTGACCGACGTCACCGGGGTGGCCGCCCGCATCCGACCGGCAAACGGGCCGACCGAAGCAGGCGCCGCCGGTTATACCGGGTCGCAGCCGGGTAAGGCCGTCCCCTGGTCCGTGTCGTAGCGATGACCGTGCCCCGGCGGCGCGCCGAGGGAGCCGAGCAGGTCCGCGGTGGTCTGCAGGAAACTGACCACGGGCAGCCAGGGCGGCGTGGGCGCGTCACGGTGGGTGGCGGTGAGATCCGGCGGCCGCCACAGCAGGTCGAGTGACCAGTGCACGACCGGGTCGGAGGTATTGGCCAATACCGTAGTCCGGGCGCCCGGTTCGGGACCCCCGCCACCCGGCATCCCGGCCCAGAGCGCCGAGCACACCCGCCGGTTCTGCTCGGCGGCACCGGCGAACACCGCGCTACCGCCGAGCGCGCCCAGGCTCTGGCCGTACAGGTGCAGTCGCGGTGGGTCTTCCATGGTGGCGATGCGCTGTTCGACAGCGGTGAACAAGGCGCGCGCCGAGGCCGTGGCCGCGTCGCGGCCGAACAGGAAGGTGACCCAGCTCGGCGCGTAGGAGTACTGGAGCGCGACCACCGCGACATCGCCGTTGAACCGCGCGCCGAATCCGCGCAACGCCCGCGCGTCGACCCAGCCCGATCCGGTGGGCACCGCGACCACCAGATGTGCGCGGTCGAAACCCCCCGCACGCTCCAACTCCCGTACGGCGAGGGCGGCGCGCGAGGCGAGGTCGGGTGCCGAGCGGAGTCCGACATAGACCTGCACCCCGCTGGGCGGCCCGCCGGTGACGAACCGCTGTCCCTCACGTCCCAGCGTCGACCAGCTCACCATCGATTCGGCACTGCCCGACCGGCTCACCGTGACCGGCCGGACCAGGCCCGGATCGGCGGCGGCGTTCGCGGCGGCGTAGGTGCGGTCGCCCCAGCTCACCGCCGCGGGTACCGCGAACAGGGCCAGCGGCAGACCCGCGACCACGGCCATCACCAGAGTGCGGGACCAGCCGATCCGCCGTAGCAGGCGGCCGCATCCCCGCACGGCCGTCACGATCACGGTGGTCAGGAGGGTCGCGCCGAACGCCCACGACAGCCAATACCCCGGTCCGGTGGGGGCGACGTCCATGGCGATCCGCAGCGTGTGCTGCCAGAGCTCGGCGTACACCACCGCGCCGAGAACACCGGCGGCAGCGGCCGCGTACACCACGCGCCGGGTTCGCTCGGTCCGCGCGGGAATGTGGCCGGTGATATGCCGGACGACGAAGCGGGCGAACTGTACGAGGCATAGGGCCAGGGCCACCATCAGGGCTGTGAGCACGGACTGCGCGGCGGCGGTCCGGGGTAGCAGCCCGGGTGCCAGCGAGACCGCGGTTCCCGCGGCGACGGCGAGTGTGGTCGCGACCGGCGGCCGGTATCGCGGTAGCAGGGCGCGGAGCGAGCCGGTGAGCCGGATACGCAACCGGTGGCGCGCTGGAACCGGGCCGGGCCGGGTGCTCGTGACGATCTCAGACATAGGAACCCCCGGCGACGGTGCGGACGAGTGGACGGCGGGCCCGGACCGGCAGGAGCAGCGGTGCGGTCACCGGGCGGCGCAGCAGCACGAGCACGACGACCGCCAGCAGGAGCAGGCCGCAGATTCGCGGAAACCAGGCGGTGACGGTCCCGGCCAGTGGGAAGTCCTCCACCACCGGCACGCCGTAGTCCTGGCGCATCGAGTTGAGGTCGACAGCCACCGCGGCCACCGTCGCCATCGCGTCGCAGCGGCCGCGGGACAGCAGTTCGGGCCGCCGGGCGCACGCTGTGTGCATCCGCTCGGCGAGCGCGTGGTCCAGCACCTGCCGGGCCCAGGGGCCGAGCGGGGCGCCGGTGCGATCGGCGTATCGCAGCAGGTCGTAGCCGAGGTCGTGGGCCTTGCAGGCGCTGTCGAACTCCGCCGGAAGCGGTACCGGAGAGGAACACGAACCGTGCGGTGCGATAAGCATCCCGTCCACCCGGGCGGGGGTGTACCCGGCGACGGCGCCGAAATCGGCCGGGACCTCGGCGATCGCTCCCGGCGCGGTGAGCGCCCGGACCGCCGCGGCGGCGGGGGCCGGCCGTGGAGCGGGACCTGCGGCGTCGGCGGCGGGTGCCGACAACAGCGATACCGCCGCCGCGAGCCCGGCGGCGGTGATCACCGCACGCCGCGCGGCCTGCATTGACGGCCGGGCCCGGTGGCGCACGGCATTGTTCGAGACAGCCATGACCGAGGACGTTATGAACCCGCGACGGTCGCAGCCGTCCCGCTCAGGAGGGGTTTCGGCCCCGCCCCCCGAACCTACGGCGGTACGGCCCTAACCCTGGTGTACCGGCCTTGATTCACCCCACGGTATGAGGTGTTCCGGGACCGGAGTTCCTAGGGTCGGCAGTATGAACGACATGAGCATCGCGAAGCCGGCGAACCGGAGGCGGGGCGTCTGGGGCCTGATCGTCTGGCTGGGGCTGCGCTGGTGGCTCGACGCTGTCTCGGTCCTGACCGCGGTGACACTGTTCTCGGTGGCGTGGCCCACCCTGCATCTCACCCACCAGGTGCCCTGGCCGATCGCACCGCTGATCGCCGCGTTCGCGGCGCTGCCGGTCCTGCTGATGCGGGCGAACGCGCTGCTGGGCTGGGCGGTATCGGCCGCCTCGGCGCTGTTCATCGCGCTCGCGGTCCCGAATCTGCCCGACCAGGCGATCCCGTTCCAGGTGGTGCATATCGTCGCGCTGTACTTCCTGATGTTCGCGGTGGCACTGCGATCGCCGCCGCAACTCGTCGCGGTGGTGTGGGGCGCGACCTCGCTGCTGCTGGGTGCGGCGCTGTCGGCCGAGGGGATCGACGCCGATCCGTGGGCCTGGCCGGTATCGCTGGGCGGGTTGGTCTTCGTCGCGCTGCTGTTGCGGTCGCTGATCCGTTCCCGGTCCGAACTCAACCGGCAGACCGAGGTCAGCGATCTGGAACGGGCGCGCCGCACCATCCTCGAGGAGAAGGCGCGTATCGCGCGCGACCTGCACGATGTGGTCGCCCACCATATGTCGCTGGTCGTCGTCCAGGCACAGACCGCCCCCTACCGGGTGGAGGGCGTGAACGATGCGGCGCGCGCGGAATTCGAATCGATCGGGGCCACCGCGCGGGAGGCGCTCAACGAGATTCGCGGCCTGCTCGGGGTGCTGCGCAGCGACGGCCAGTTGGCCGAGCACGCGCCGCAGCCGACCGCCACCGATCTGGAGGCGCTGTTCGTCGGCGCGGCTCGCGCCGGGGTCGACCTCACCTGGTCGGTCGACGGGACCCTGGCGGCGATCCCGGACACCGTCGGTTCCGCGCTGTACCGGATCGTGCAGGAATCACTGGCCAATACCGGGCGGCACGCTCCGGGCGCACCGGTGCGCGTGACGATCGTCTGTGCCGCGGATGTCGAACTCACCGTGGTCAACGGCGCGGGTACCGGCACGGCGACCGGCGGTACGGGCGGGCACGGTATCCCGGGAATGCAGGCCCGCGCGCTCGCGGTCGGCGGCCGGCTCGACGCCGCTCCTGCCCTCGACGGTGGTTTCCGGGTGCACGCACGGTTGCCCCTCGCGCTCGCGACGGAGTTCACACTGCCCGCCGCCGCGGGTTCGGGAGCCTTCTGACCTCGACGTTTCCTTCGGCGTCGTCGCCGTCGGAATTCGACGCCGCCGCTGTTTCCGGCGGTGAACCCCGCGGCCCGGCGCTCGGCGCACCGAAGCTTCGATCGGGAATTAAGCTGGGCCCGTGGCAATAACCGTGTTGATCGCCGACGATCAGGCAATGGTGCGGCAAGGATTCGGAGCATTGCTCGCCGCCCAACCCGATATCAGTGTCGTCGGTGACGCGCCCAATGGAAAAGTGGCGGTCGCCGAATCGGCGCGGTTGCGACCCGATGTGGTGCTGATGGATGTCCGTATGCCGGAGATGAACGGGTTGGACGCCGCGCGCTCGATCCTCGGCGCCGGGTTCGATCCGCCGGTGCGCGTGCTCATGCTCACCACCTTCGATATCGACGACTATGTGTACGAGGCGCTCGGGATCGGCGCCAGCGGGTTCCTGCTCAAGGACGCCCCAGCAGAGGAACTGGTGCGCGCGGTGCGCGTGGTCGCCGCGGGCGAGGCGCTGCTCGCCCCGACCGTCACCCGGCGGCTCATCGCGGAAGTGACCACCCGGCGTGCCGCGCGTCGCGCGCCGGCTCCGGCGCTGGCGCAGCTGACTCCGCGTGAGCGCGAGATACTGGAACTCGTCGCCCGCGGTATGTCGAATACCGAAATCGCCACGGCGTTGTTCATAGCCGAACAGACGGTGAAAACACATGTGTCCAAGGTCTTCACCAAATTGGATCTGCGCGACCGCGCGCAGGCTGTCGTATTGGCCTACGAATCCGGGTTGGTCACCCCCGGCTGAACGGCTGCCGGGTATTCCATGAAGTGCCCTGATTCCCGTTGTCACGGGGGGAGTGGCGCACTGTGCCCGGTAGGCTCACGAGTCTGTCGGTCGCCTGAAGGGGGTCGTGTTGCTCAACAACGGTGACGTGTTCGCCGGGTTCACCGTCGAGCGGTTGCTCGGCGAAGGCGGAATGGGCGCCGTATATCTGGCCCGGCATCCCCGGCTCGGAAAACAGACCGCGTTGAAGCTGCTCAAACCGGAATTGTTCGCCGACGCCGCGATCCGCACCCGATTCGAAAGGGAAGCCGATCTCGCCGCCGCGCTCGACCATCCCAGCATCGTCACGGTCTACGACCGCGGGGTCGAGGGCGACCACCTGTGGATGTGCATGCAGTACATCGATGGCGCCGACGCCGGTACGGTCAATCCGCTGGCCCTGGCCCCGGATAAAGCGGTGCAGATCACTGCCGGTGTGGCCGACGCGCTCGATTACGCGCACGGTATGGGAGTTCTGCACCGCGATGTGAAACCGTCCAATATTCTGCTCGCCCGCGCCAATCCCGGTCAGGGCGAACGCGTTTTCCTCACCGATTTCGGGCTGGCCCGATTGCGCGCGGAAACGGTCCGGCTGACGCAAACCGGTATGTTCACCGCCACCCTCGCGTTCGCCTCGCCCGAGCAGATGACCGGCGGCGAGATGGACGGGCGGTCGGATCAGTATTCGCTGGCCTGTGCGCTGTACTGGCTGCTCACCGGTATGGCGCCGTTCGATTCACCCAATCCGGCCGATATCATCCACGGCAATCTGCAGCTGGCGCCGCCACCGCTGGCGGTGAAACGACGCGGCCTACCGCCGGGACTGGATCCGGTGCTGGCGAAGGCGATGGCGAAGAATCCGGCGCACCGGTACCGCACCTGTGTCGAGTTCGCGACAGCTGCCGAACAGGCGCTCACCGCACCGGCTCCCACCCAGACCTATGCGCCGCCGGTCGAGGCGAGCGGTCCGGGCACGGTGTATCCCGCTGCGGCGACCGGGTATCCGGCCGCGCCGGGTCCCCCGCCGCCGCCCGCGGGCGCGCCGCCGGGCACCACCGGCGGCTACACCGACACCGGATATCCGGGCGCGCCGGGCCGGTCCGCACCGGCGATGCCGCCGGGGAGCCCGGCCGGAGGGCCCGGATCGGGCGTGGAACGGACCGGTGCGAGCGTCGCGCAGGTCGGGGCGACGATCCGCCCGGGGGATGTCGAGCACACCGGAGCGCAGTCGGTCGTGGCGCCTCCGGGGGCGATGGCGCGGCCCGGCCCGGGAGTGGAACACATCGGTACTTCCGGGGCGGCGCAGGGCGCGGGGGTCGAGCACACCGGGGGAATGCCCGTCCAGGCGGTCCCGCGACATCCGGTGCCCGGGCAGTATCAGGGTTATCACCCCGCTCCGGGCGCGCAGTTACGGCGGCGCAGCCGGGCGCCGTGGATCGCCGTGGCGATCCTGGTCCCGCTCATTGCGCTGGCCGTGATCGTGGCCGCTGTTCTGGTGGTCGTGGGCAACGACGATTCCGGTTCCGACAGCGCACCCGCCGCGACGCAACCCTCGACATTGGAGCGCGGTCCGGCCGGTACCACCGGCCCGGGCGAATCCGGTATCGACCAGCAGCCGGGCGGGGAACCCGGCGACCGGACCCGGCGGCTGTTCCCCACTCTGCTGCCCCAAGGGTCGGAGCTGGACGGTTTCGGATATCAGGACGCGATGTGCAGCCAGTACGAGCCCGGTGACCAGATCCCGATCCTGGAAGTGGTGCCGGTGTTCGACGAGATACTGGAAACCCGCCCGTGGGAATCGATCTGGGATTGCCGGCAGCGATCGCTGGAGGCCACCCGGCTCGACTACACGATCATCACCTACCCCGATGTCGAGGACACCATGGAGGTGATCGAGAGCCTGCCTCCGCACGATTCGGTATCCGGTGCCAAGAGCGGCGAACCGTACACCGCGCATCTGTGGGAGGAGCCCGGGGACCGCGGCCGGTCCACCGCGAACATGGTGGTGGGCTTCGGTTCCCGCACCGATTCGCCCCGCAGCAATTCGCTTTTGTTCGTCCGCTACTGGGGCACCAAGGCTCGCAACGATATCGACCGGTGGTGGTCGGACGCCCCGCTGTGAGAGCGGCGGGTGGCGGCGTCAGGCGTCGACCGAGCGCCGCGCCGCAATGCGTTCGTCGGACCCGATCCGGCCGTCACCGAGGGTGACGACCCGGTCGCAGTAGTCGACCGCGCCCCGGTCGTGGGTCACCATCACCACCGAATTGCCGGATTCCGCGACCCCGGCGAGGAGTTCGAGGATGGACGCCCCGGTTTTCGAATCCAGGTTGCCGGTGGGTTCGTCGGCCAGGACGAGCGGCGGATCCATGATCAGCGCCCGCGCCACCGCGACCCGCTGCATCTGCCCGCCGGACAGTTCGGCCGGCCGGTGCTCCGCGCGCGCCGCCAGCCCGACCCGTTCGAGCAGCTCCAGCGCGCGCGGCCGGGCCTTCCGAAGTCCGGTGCCGTCCAGCAGTTTCGGAACGGCCACGTTCTCCCACGCCGATAGGGTGGGTAGCAGATTGAAGAACTGGAATACGAACCCGACCCGGTGGCGGCGGAACTCCGACTGCCGCTCCTCGTCCAGATCACCGATCTCGGCGCCCCGGAACCGGATCGACCCGGAATCGGGGCGGTCCAGAGCGCCCAGCATATGCAGCAGGGTGCTCTTACCCGACCCGGACGGACCGATCACCGAGGTGAACTCACCGGCCTCCAGACTCAGATCGATACCGTCGAGTGCCCGCACCGGTTGTTCACCGACCCGGTACTCCTTCACCACATCGGTCAGTTCCAGCATGGCCGGCTGCGTCATCGCCACCCCCGTCTTCCACCGGATGTACGTTCGGTCCACGCGCCTCAGGACACCGGCACGGGCGACGCCGTGCGCGCGTCGAGCACCGCGTACAGCACGGGCTGTTCGGCCGCCAGCTCGAGCCGGGCCTCCTCGGTGGTCCAGCAGCGGCCCGGGTCGAGCTCCAGCTTGGCGTCCAGATGAATGTTCCACCGATAGCGCAGCGCCGCAAGTACTCCCCGCGGTCCGCCGAACAGACGGTCGAGGTGGGGGATATCGTCGAAGAGGTCCGGGCGCGCCGGATCGTCGGCGGCGCGGTCGAGGACGGTGTGCAGGATCGCGGTGCGCAGATGCTGATCTTCCCAAGACATGATCCGAGCCCTTTCCGGTCGGGGCCTGGTATTCGCCGCCCTGGTGGTGCGGCGACCTCGGGTTCAACGCTACGAATACGGGACCGGTAAATCGTCGTGCCGTGGACGTGAATCGCAGTCCTACCGTGGTCGGAGCCGGGAACCGGCCGTAGCAGGATGCCGACCGGCCCCGGTGGTGTCTACCCTGGACAGGTGACTGAGAGCCACCTCACACTGGGTGCCCCCGAGGGGAACCGTAGGCCGCCGGTGCCCGGCGGCGCGTGGGAGCGCGGCGACGGATCCGATCCGGGCACCCCGGAGCAGGGTGGCGGGTGCACGCCGGGTCGGCCGGCATCGGGTGCGGGGCGGTGGGCGCGAATACGGCATCGGGCGGGTGCTCGGGCGGCCGAACTGCTCCCCGGCGCCCCGTACCCGCTGCGTGAACTGCCCTTCGACTACCCGCCCAAGGTCGTCCTGTTCACCGATCTGGCGTTTCTCGTCATAGGGGTGGTCGCCTGCCTGCAGCGGCACGAATACTTCCCGACCGCGTTACCGCTGATCGCCCTGGTGCTGCTCTTCGCCTCCGTGCCGACCTACGTCCTGTTCGGGATCGTGCCGCGGCCGCTGCCGCTGGTCGCCGCCACGATGATCGCGGCGGGGCTGTTCTTCGTGCAGCCGGTGGACTCCGATTTCGCGCCGTTCGTGCTGATGGTCGTGATCGCCGAGATCGCGGCGATCGCACCGAAACGAGTGAGTATCACGCTGGCCGTGCTGGCCGCGGCCGAACTGCTGGCCTTCGCGCTCCTCGGCCAGACCCTGTGGGGCGACCATTCCCTGCGTACCGGGCTCCCGATGTATGCCCTCGGTATCGTGCTCGGCTGGTTGGTCGGTGTGATGCTGCAGTATCAGCGGTTGTTCCTGTACCAGGAACGGGAGAATCAGGCCGCGCAGGCCGCGCAGGCCGCGGCCGCCGAACGCAACCGGATCGCGCGTGAAGTCCACGATGTGATCGCCCATTCCCTCACTGTGACGCTGCTGCACGTCACCGCGGCCCGGCACGCGCTGACCTCCGATCGTGATGTGGACGAGGCGGCGGACGCGCTGGTCGACGCCGAACGGCTCGGCCGTCAGGCCATGGCCGATATCCGGCGCACGGTCGGTCTGCTGGATTCGGGGCCGTCGGCGGCCGGGGTGGAACCGGGGGCCGACGATATCCCCGCCCTCGTCGACGACTTCGTCAACGCAGGTCTCCCGGTGAGCCGTCGTTTCAGCGGTGATCTGGGCGTCGTCTCGGCGGCGATCGGGCTGGCGCTCTATCGCATCTGCCAGGAATCTCTGGCGAATATCGTCAAGCACGCCCCTGGCGCGGAGGTGGAGTTGAGTGTGGCCGTCGCGGGAGGCTCGGCGCTCGTACGCGTACGCAACACCATCCCGCGCGGTCTGCCCGCGCAACTCGGCCGCGGGACCGGGGTCGCGGGGATGCGGCATCGTGCCGACGGGCTGGGCGGCAGTATCCGGGTCGGGCCGGAGGCCGGCGGGTGGGTCGTGCGGGCCGAGTTCCCCCTCGGCGATCGACACGCCGGCGCCACCGGACGGGACCGGCTGCGCTGTCCGATCTCGGAGATCATCGCCGACCACGATGCGCGCCCGCATCCGGAACCCGGCCGTGGTGATGCGATACCTCCGCCTTCGCTGCGGCCTCCGCGGAACGAATGAACCTGCTCCGAAGGATGAACATTGAGGCGATACCTCCGCCTTCGCTGCGGCCTCCGCGGACCGTATGGACCTGCTCTCAAGGAGGAACGTTGATGCGGTACGTCCGCCTTCGCTGCGGCCTCCGCGGACCGTATGGACCTGCTCTCAAGGAGGAACGTTGATGCGGTACGTCCGCCTTCGCTGCGGCCTCCGCGGACGGAATGGACCTGCTCTCAAGGAGGAACGTTGATGCGGTACGTCCGCCTTCGCTGCGGCCTCCGCGGACCGTATGGACCTGCTCAAGGAGGAACGTTGATGCGGTACGTCCGCCTTCGCTGCGGCCTCCGCGGACCATATGAACCTGCTCCGAAGGAGGAACGTTGACCAGGGCGGCTGATATCGATCCGGAGGCGGTCGAGGTACTGATCGCCGACGATCAGGAACTCGTGCGCGGGGGTCTGCGGCGCATTCTGCGGCGCCGCGACGGCTTCCGGATCAGCGAATGCGCCGACGGCGACGAGGTGCTCCCGGCGGTCGCCGCGCACAGCCCCGATATCGTGCTGATGGATCTGCGGATGAAACGGGTCGGCGGTATCGAAGCCACCCGCATGCTGCGGGCCCGCGCCCCTGAACCGCCTGTACTGGTTCTCACCACTTTCGACGACGACCAGCTGCTGTCCGGCGCGCTGCGTGCGGGCGCGGCCGGTTTCCTGCTCAAGGATTCCCCCGCCGAGGATCTGATCCGCGCCGTCCGCACTGTCGCCGCGGGTGGCGCCTGGCTCGATCCCGCCGTCACCGGCCGCGTGCTGTCCACCTACCGCAGTGCGGCGGCCGCCGCGGCCTCGCCCACCGCGGCTGTCGAACTGACTTCCCGGGAACGCGAGGTCCTGGTGCTGATCGGCCGCGGCCGGGCCAACAGTGAGATAGCCCACGCGCTCGGAATCTCCGAGGTGACCGTGAAATCCCATGTGGGTCATATCTTCGGGAAACTGGGAGTGCGCGACCGCGCGGCGGCCATCGTCTACGCGTTTGACCACGGTGTGGTCTCCCCTGGACAATCCAGGGTTTGACGGGCAGCCCGAGCGCGATCCGCGCCCAGGTGAGACGGTGCCCGCGACGTGGAGAGGATGGACGGGTGCAGGCGCCTGGCTCCGAAGTCGGTAGGTGGTTCGGTCCCTACGAGCTGCGCTCACTGCTGGGTAAAGGTGGGATGGGCGAGGTCTACGAGGCCTACGACACCGTCAAAGACCGGGTGGTCGCGCTCAAACTGCTCGCCGACGCGCTCGGCGACGACCCCGAGTACCAGATCCGGTTCCGCCGGGAATCGCAGGCCGCCGCCCGGCTGGCCGAACCGCACATCATCCCGATCCACGACTGGGGTGTTATCGAGGGCCGGCTGTTCATCGATATGCGGCTGGTCCAGGGCACCGATCTGCGGGCGATCCTGCAGGAGGGCGGGCCGCTGAGCCCACAGCGCGCGGTCGCGGTGGTCGAGCAGATCGCCGCCGCGCTGGACGCCGCGCACGAGAACGGGCTCGTGCACCGCGATGTGAAACCGGCGAACATCCTGGTCACTCCCGCCGATTTCGCCTATCTCGCCGATTTCGGTATCGCCCGGCACGAGAGCGATACCGGAGTGACGCAGGCGGGGGTGGCGGTCGGCTCCTATACCTATATGGCCCCGGAGCGGTTCGAGACCGGTCCGGTGACTCCGCGCGCCGATATCTATTCGCTGGCCTGTGTACTGCACGAATGTCTTACCGGAGCGTCCCCGTTCCCGGCAGCCAGTGTGGGCGTGCTGATCCGGTCGCATCTGACCGAACCGCCACCGCGGGCAAGTGTGCAGCGAACCGGATTACCGGCCGCGCTCGATGATGTGATCGCATGGGGTATGGCCAAGGATCCGCACGAGCGTTTCGCTACTGCAGGTGAACTAGCTGTAGCCGCCCGCACCGCGCTGAATTCCCCAGCGCGCCCACCGTATCCCGCCGGCCCCGAGCCGCGGTCCGGCGAACCTGCCGCAACCCCCGGTGCCTCCGGTCCTTCCGGGCCGCCGACCGGAGGGATTCCCACACTGGTCGTCCGGATGCCGCGCGACGAGGGCGACGGCCCGGACGCCACCACCATGCTGCCCGCGATCATTCCCGGCGACCCCACCTCGGTCCGGCCCAACGAATTCGAGTTCACTCCGCTCTCGGACGACGATCCCGCGGCCCCCGAGACGGCGGCCACCGGTATTCGTCCATTCCCGGATGCGCACCTCTACCAGAACGAGCAGCTGCATCCCGCCGCCGATCCGTCACAGTACGAGGATCCGGCGCCCGCGACCGGAGGGATGCCGGTCGCGGATTTCTACCCCCACGATCAGGCGACCCGCGTCTACGGTGAGTCCGGGTATCCGCTTCCTGGGGCCGACGAGGCGACCCGGGCCTACGGTGAATCCGGGTATGCGCTTCCTGGGGCCGAGGAGGCGACCCGGGCCTACGGTGAATCCGAATATGCGCTTCCCGGGGCCGAGGAGGCGACTCGGGTCTACGGTGAGTCCGGGTATCCGCTTCCCGAGCCCGAGGAGGTGACTCGGGTCTTCCAGCCGGTGGACCAGGAGCCCCCGGCTGTCGCCTATTCCGCGGACGAGGCGACCCGTGCCTATCACCCGGCCGGGCAGTATCCGCCGTACGAGCCCGCCGATCGTTACGATGCCCCCGCACCGATGACGCCACCCGGCCCCGCCGACCATTACGGCTACCGGGCCGAAGAGCCGGGCCCGCCCCCGGCCGACCCGTACGCGGCCGCCTACGAGGCAGGTTATCGCGACAGCTACGCCGCGACCGCACGGGAACGCGACGCCGTCCGCAGCGGCGAACGCTCCAAGGCCGTACCGATATTGATCGGGGTCGGGGTGTTCGCCCTGGTGGTCGTCATCGCTGTCGTCGGTATCCAGTTCCTCGGCGGCTCCGGCGGCCGGGAATCCACCAGCGCTGCCGCCCCCACCGGCGCCGCCACCACTTCAGCAGCGGAGCAGACCTCCTCGGCCGACAGCAGTACCGGACCCTCCGCCACCACTTCGTCGCGCACCACCACTTCCGCGTCGCCGACCACCACCACACGGCCCGAGTTGCCCGCGGGCGCGCAACTCTGCACCGGGTCGACGGCCGGCCGCTCCGAATACGGTTCGGCGGCAACCGGTACCGCGGTGACCAGTTGTGAATTCGCCGAAGCGGTCCGGCAGGCCTACCTCGACTCCTCCGTGGTCTCGGCCGAAGGCGACCCGGTATCGGTCGAGGCCACGAGTCCGGTGACCGGCCAGTCCTACACTCTGGAGTGCGTCGCCGACGACGGTCTGGTCACCTGCCAGGGCGGGAACAACGCGATCATCTACCTCTACTGACCTGCTGACCAGCCCGGAATCGGCCACCGGTCGGATATTTCGCGGGCTCATCCGGGCTGGGCCGGGAACGCCGATGGAGTACGGTTTTCCGACCGGGTAGGAATCATCGGGACTGTGGGAGATCACGAAACCATGCGGAGAGAAGTGTCGGCCGATAAGAAACGGGAATTCTCGCCGGTTCGTCGTGTGCTCGCGATCACCGCCTGCCTGCTCATGGCGGCGCTCGTCCCGGCCTGCGGCTCCGAACCCGAGAAACGTCCGCTGACCACCTCGATCACCCAGGCGGCGGCCGAGGCTCCGGGCGGCAAGGTCTCGATCACCATTCCCGGCACGCTGGCCGCCGATTTCACGGTGCTGGAGCAGTCGGCGAAAGGGGACCTGGGGCTGGCGATCATGCCGGTCGGTGGCCGGCAGCTCGTCGGCCTGGGCGAATGGACCACCGGTCCCGCCTGGTCGACGATGAAGGTTCCGCTGGTGGTGGCCGCCGAACGGAAGAACCCCGGCGGCCAGACCTACGCCACCTCGGCGGCGATCACCGCTTCGGACAACTCCGCCGCCGACAGCCTCTGGTCCTCGCTGGGTACCCCGCGGGAGGCCGCCCAGTCGGTCCAGGCGGTGCTGCGTGAAGGCGGTGACAGCGTCACCGTCGTCCAGGAGAAGCCGAAGCGTTCGGAGTATTCGTCGTTCGGCCAGTCCGATTGGTCGCTGGCCGACCAGGTGCGGTTCGCCTCCAAACTGCCCTGCATCCCGGGGTCGGACAAGGTCGTGAAACTGATGGGTACGGTGAGCGCGAGCCAGCAGTGGGGCCTGGGATCGGTATTCGATACGGCCGAGTTCAAGGGCGGGTGGGGCCCGGACACCGACGGCGCCTACCTGGTGCGGCAGTTCGGCCTGGTGCCCGCCAGCGGCGGTTCGGTCGCGATAGCGCTTGCCGCGCAACCGGATTCGGGAACCTTCTCCGACGGGATGAATCTGCTCGACGATATGGCGGGCCTGATCTCACAGCATCTCGGCGAGTTCACCGGCGGTTCCTGCCCCGCCCGGTAGCGGCGCCCCGCACCCGGCTCGTGGGCGTTACCGGACATTCACGGGCCCGACGCGGCAAAGGTGTCCCACAGCGGGCAAGATGGGCGCCATGCGCATCGGAATCCTGACCGGAGGTGGGGACTGCCCGGGACTGAACGCGGTGATCCGTGCTGTCGTTCGCACCGCGAACGGCCGCTACGGGGACGCGATCGTGGGCTTCGAGGACGGCTGGCGCGGGTTACTCGAAGACCGCAAGGTCCGGATCCAGAACGACGATCGCACCGACCGGTTGCTCACCAAGGGCGGCACCATGCTCGGTACGGCGCGCACCAACCCTGAAGTGCTGCGCGCGGGTCTCGGGCAGATCCGCCGGACCCTCGACGACAACGGCATCGAAGCGCTCATCCCGATCGGTGGTGAGGGCACGCTGACCGCCGCCAGCTGGCTGTCGGAGGAAGGCGTTCCCGTTGTGGGCGTCCCGAAGACGATCGACAACGATATCGACTGCACCGATGTGACCTTCGGTCACGACACCGCTCTGTCCATCGCCACCGAGGCCATCGACCGCCTGCACACCACCGCGGAATCGCATCAGCGGGTGATGCTCGTCGAGGTCATGGGTCGGCACGCCGGCTGGATCGCCATACACGCCGGGATGGCGGCGGGGGCGCATCTGACCCTGGTCCCCGAGCAGCCCTTCGAGGTCACCGATGTCTGTGCCCTGATCAAGAGCCGTTTCCAGCGCGGCGACAAACATTTCATCTGCGTGGTCGCCGAAGGATCGCATCCCGCCCCTGATTCCGGGTTCACTCTGCGCGAGGGTGGAATCGACGAATTCGGGCACGAACGGTTCACCGGGGTCGCCCAGCAGCTGGGCGTGGAGATCGAGCGCCGCATCGGCAAAGAGGTCCGCACCACGGTGCTCGGGCATGTGCAGCGCGGCGGGAGCCCTTCCCCGTACGACCGGGTGCTGGCCACCAGGTTCGGCCTGCACGCCGCCGAAGCGGTACACGCCGGGCACTTCGGCCAGATGGTGGCGTTGCGCGGTACCGAAATCGGGCTGGTTCCGTTGCACGAGGCGACGAAGCAGCTGAAACGAGTCCCGGCCGACCGTTATGACGAGGCCCGGGCCTTCTTCGGCTGACCGCCGCGGTGGGCCCACCGGGCCCGCGTTCCCGCGAAATCGACCGTTGCCACGGTGCTTCGCCCCGGTCCGGAGACGGCCCGGGGATACAGTCGGACCATGCGCCATGGCAGGGGAGTGTTGCTGGTTGCGGTTCTTTCGATGCTCGTCCCGGTTGTCGTCGGCTGCGCGGGTGGCGCCGACGACGATCGGGTGCGCGGGCAGTGGCACGGGGCCATCGAGGTACCCGGTGCACCGGTGGTGGTGGCGGTGGATTTCACCGGACACCACAGCGGCGTCATCGATATTCCGGCGGAACAGGTGGCCGGGCGCGCGCTCGCGGATGTGGTGGCCGAACCCGAGCGAGTGGAGTTCGGCGTGCCGGATGTGCCGGGCGACGCGCGATTCGCCGGTCGCCTGGACGAATCGGCCGATGCCATCGTCGGTGATTTCCGCCAGTCCGGGCACAGTTTCGGGCTGCGGCTCAACCGCCGGCCCGTCGGGCCGCCGGTACGCCCGCAGCAGCCGGCACCGCCGTATCCCTACCTTTCCGAGGATGTTTCGTACCCCAGCGGCACTATCACTGTGGCGGGCACCCTGACCCGGCCCGCGGACACCACCGGTCCGCTGCCCACGGTCGTCCTGGTCGGCGGCAGCGGGCCGCAGGACCGCAACGAGGAGATCGCCGGACATCAGCCGTTCCTGCTACTGGCCGATACGCTCACCCGCGCGGGATACGCGGTGCTGCGCACCGACGATCGCGGAGTGGGCGGCACCGGCGGCAACCTGAACCAGGCGAACTACACCGATCTGGCCGGAGATATCGAGGCCGGGCTGCGCTTCCTGCGCGAGCGCCCGGAGCTCGACCCGGACCGGATCGGCCTGCTCGGACATTCCGAGGGCGGCTATCTGGCTCCGCTCGTCGCCGCGCGACCCGAGAACGGGATCGCCTTCACCGTCCTGATGGCCGGGCCCGCCGTTCCCGGCACCGACATCATCCTGGCACAGGGCCGCCGCACCTTCACCGAGGCCGGGGCGAGCCCCGAACAACTGGACCGCCATCTCGCTTTCCTGCGGGACTGGACCGCGGCGCTGCGCGCCGGTCAGCTCACCAAGGCGGCGCGGCTGTCGGAGACCTACAACCGGACGCTGCCGAAGGAGCTGCGCACCACGTCCGAGGAGCTTACCGGCCAGAACACGCCGTATATGGCCGCGCTGGTGTCCTACGATCCGGCTCCCGCGCTGTCGGCGCTGCGGATGCCGGCGCTCGCATTCTTCGGATCCAAGGATGTGCAGGTCCCGGCCGCGCAGAACGAGCAACCCATGCGCGATCTGCTGGGTGGCGATCCGGAGGCCACCGTCACGGTGCTGGAGGGACTCAACCATCTGATGCAACCCGCCGGAACCGGTCTGCCCGCCGAGTACGAGTCCATCGAGACCACCATCGACCCGTCGGCCCTCGACACGATCACCGGCTGGCTCGGGGCACGGATTCCGGTGGACTGACCGCCCACCGGCGGGTCATTCCTGCGGGCTTAGACTGTGGGCCATGAGCGCACCCACCGTCGAACTCATGGATTATGCCGAGGTCCTCACCCGGTACGAGCCGGTGCTGGGCATGGAGGTCCATGTCGAGCTGAACACCGCGACCAAGATGTTCTGCGGTTGCCCGACCGTCTTCGGCGCCGATCCCAACACCCAGGTCTGCCCGGTCTGCCTGGGTCTGCCCGGTTCGCTGCCGGTGGTCAATCAGCAGGCCGTCGAGTCGGCGATCCGGATCGGCCTGGCGCTCAACTGTTCCATCACCCCGTGGGGCCGGTTCGCGCGCAAGAACTACTTCTACCCGGATCAGCCGAAGAACTACCAGATCAGCCAATACGACGAGCCCATCGCCACCGAGGGCTACCTCGAGGTCCCGCTCGACGACGGCACCATCTTCCGGGTCGAGATCGAACGCGCTCATATGGAAGAGGACACCGGTAAATCGGTGCACGTCGGTGGTGCGACCGGCCGCATCCACGGCGCGAGTCATTCGCTGCTCGACTACAACCGGGCCGGGGTGCCGCTCATCGAGATCGTCACCAAACCGGTCACCGGCGCCGGGGAGCGCGCGCCCGAGGTCGCCCGCGCGTATGTGACCGCATTGCGTGATCTGCTGAAATCCCTGGACGTCTCCGATGTCCGGATGGAACACGGTTCGCTGCGCTGCGATGCCAATGTCTCGCTCATGCCGGTCGGCGCCGAGGTGTTCGGTACCCGTACCGAGACCAAGAACGTGAACTCACTGAAAAGTGTGGAGGTCGCGGTCCGCTTCGAGATGCGCCGCCAGGCCGCGGTGCTGGCGACCGGCGGTGAGATCATCCAGGAGACCAGGCATTTCCACGAGGCCGACGGCTCCACCTCGCCGGGCCGGCGCAAGGAAACCGCCGAGGACTACCGGTACTTCCCCGAACCCGATCTGGAACCGGTCGCGCCCGATACCGTGTGGGTGGAACAGTTGCGCGGCACCGTCCCCGAATATCCGTGGCTGCGCCGGGCGCGTATCCAATCGGATTGGGGTGTTTCCGACGAGGTCATGCGCGACCTGGTGAATGCCGGTGCGCTGGATCTCATCATCGCCACGGTCGACGCCGGCGCTCCTGCCAAAGAGGCACGTTCGTGGTGGGTCGCCTACCTCACCGAGAAGGCCAACGAACGCGGTGTCGCTCTCGAGGATCTGACGATCACGCCTGCCCAGGTGGCCGAGGTCATCGGCTTGGTCGAGGCGAAGACGGTGAACAACAAGGTCGCCAAGCAGGTGGTGGATCTGGTGCTCGACGGCGAGGGCGATCCGGCCCGTATCGTCGAGAGCAAGGGTCTGGGCATGGTCAGCGACGACAGCGCCCTGCAGACCGAGGTCGACAAGGCGCTGGCCGCCAACCCCGATATCGCCGACAAGATCCGGTCGGGCAAGGTGCAGGCCGCGGGCAAGATCGTCGGTGATGTCATGAAGGCGACACGCGGTCAGGCCGACGCGGCCCGGGTACGCGAGCTCGTCCTCGCCGCCTGCGCGGAGTAGCTGTAGCCAGATCCGCGGATCCGCGACGGACTCCGAGCCGGTGTGAACGCGCACCGGTTCGATCTGGTCCGATCCGGCCGATGTGATCGGATATTTTCCGCGGCGCCGCCTGTCGCGGCCGGAGCCGGAGTCCATGTGACTCCGGCTTTTCTCTTGCTCGGCCCGCTGCTTGCGCTCAGGCACTATTCTAGCGCTAGAATAGTGCGTGGAACTCACCCCCTCCGAACTGATCGTCCTGGGTTTGCTCGTCGAACACCCGCAGCACGGCTACGACCTGGAGCAGGCCATCGAGCGGCGGGGTGTGCGGCAATGGACCGAGATCGGGTTCTCCTCGATCTACTATCTGCTCACCAAACTGGAGAAACGCGGGCTCGTCCACGTTCCCGACGAACCCGCGACCGCGAAGGGCCGGCGCGTCTTCCATCCGACCGCGACCGGGCGGGAGGCCGCGGCACGTGGCGCGCTCGCGCTCGTGACGGAGTTACGTCCGGTTCCGAACCCCTTCCTCGTGGGCGTCGCGAATCTGCCGCTGCTCGCCGAATCCGATTACGCGCACGCACTGCGCGGTCGCCTCGCGCAGGTCGAGGCGCGTATCGCGGCGGTAGAGGCCGCCGCGACGGCGCAATCACCCCTCCCGCTACCGGCGCGCGAGGTCTTCTCCTATTCCCTGAGCCTCCTGGAGGCAGAGAGGTCGTGGCTCGCGCAGCGAGTCCAGGTGCACGATGACGAACAACCCGGCCACTGACAAGGTCGATTTCAAGCGGGAGATCGCGGCCTACCGCGCCCGGCAGGGCCGGTTCGAGGTGGTGGACGTACCCGACCTGCGATACCTCATGATCGACGGGCACGGCGACCCGAATACCGACCCGGACTTCGCCCACGCGACCGAGGCGCTCTACCCCCTGGCTTACAAACTCAAGTTCGCCAGCAAACGCGATCTCGGACGCGACTACACGGTCATGCCGCTGGAGGGCCTGTGGTGGGCCGACGATATGGATGCTTTCACCGCGTCACGCGATAAATCCCGCTGGGACTGGACATTGATGATCATGGTGCCCGACTGGATCGAACGGGACCTGTTCGCGGCCGTGGTCGAGCAGGTCGCGGCGAAGGACGCCCCCCGCCGCCTGCACGACGTACGCCTGGACACCATGTCGGAGGGACGCTGTGTACAGACGCTGCACATCGGCTCCTACGACGCCGAGGCCGAGGTGCTGGCCCGGATGCACCACGAATTCGTTCCGGACAACGGGTTCCGTATGGCCGGCAGACATCACGAGATCTATCTCGGCGACGCCCGCAAGGTAGCGCCGGAGAAACTCCGCACGATCCTCCGGCAACCGGTCGCCCCGCGGACCTCCTGAAACAGCCACCCGATCAGCGGTCAGTCCGGGCCGCCGCCACCGGCGGACGGGGGCGGGATGCGCACCACCCGGTCGTCGTTCGGCGTGGGCTGGCCGCCGTCGGATTTGTTCGACGTGGACACCCAGATCGTCCCGTCCATGGCCGGGGTCGCGCCGAGCAGCCGGCCGTACTTGTTCGCCAGGAAAACGCTCGGCGGTGCGGTGACCGCGTAGGTCTGGGGGTCCGGCGACGCCATCGCGAGCGCTTTCGCGTCGGTCAGCGAGATCGCCAACCCTTCGGGAGTCACCGCGCAACCGGCCACGCCCGGACGATCCGGCCACGTCCACGCGGTGGTGACCACACCGTCGGGGCCTATCCGTTGCAGCCGGTCCATGGCGGGAGTGCGGTCGGTGATCCAGATCTGATCGCCGCCCAGGCAGATATCGCCGACCGAGCCGATTCCGGAGACCGCGACCTCGGTGGGAGCGTTGCCGTTGGAGGTCGGATTGTTCACCCGCAGTAGTTTTCCGGCCGTGCTCGCGGGGTCCGACGCGGCGGCGGGATCGCCGGCGTCGCCGGTGAGCACCAGCATCTGATCGGGTTTCGACCAATCGATCGCGCCGCGATTACCGGTGGTGCCCTTGGGGATTCCCGTCAACACCGGTTTCGGTGGGCCGCCCCCCTCGGCGACCCGTACCACCCTGTTGTCACTGGCTGTGGTGACGTAGGCGTAGATCAGCCCGTCCTCGGGATAGGTGGGGGAGATGGCGATATCGCTCAGCCCGCCGTCACCCGCGGGATCGACATCGACCCTGGCCACCTCGACCGGTTGCTGTTCCGGCGCGACGTGCAGGATCCGGCCGGTGCGCCGTTCGGCCACGAGCGCGTAGCCGCCCATCTCGACCAGCCCGCCGGCGGTATCGAGGCAGCTGACCACCACGGCCGGATCGGGGTCGATGCACGGACCGCTGGGCCTGGTGGTGGATTCATCGGACGGTTTGGGTTTCGTCGGCTCGAGTTCCGCGGCGTCCAGCGTCGGCTCCTGGGTGAACGGACTGGATGCGGAATCGTCGAATCGGGCGCATCCACTCAGTACCAACGCACCGAGTACCAGCCCCACCGTCACGCGCCGCGCGCCAACCGACCTCATAAGCCTCCAACGTAGTGGAAATGACACCGGTCGTGCCCTGGCGGCCCTGCCGCGAGTGGAAGCGCCGGTCGTCCGCCCCGCAACACGCGGCCGAGGCGTGGCGCGGACACGCCGCCGATTCAGCCGGTGCCCGGAGGATCGGCGGCTTACTGTTGAGGAGTGAGTGCCAAGGCGAGAAACGGGTCCGCGTCCCCCGAGGCCGCGGGGACCGGGAATCTGTCTACCGGAGAGCAGCGCGCGGTATCGACCACCGCGGGCGGGGTCGGGAGTCCCTATGATTCCCCGACCGGCCAGTTCCCCAAAGTGGCCATGACCAAGGAGATCCCGGTGAACGCATCGGCGACCACAGGCGGCACACCGGCCGATACTCCCGGACCCCGGTCCGGCGGCCCCGGGGGCCAGGACAACACCTACGAATACGCCAGCATCCCCCCGGCCGGTAATCCGCCCAGCGGGGGCCTGCGCCGCCGCAACGGAGACGGCCGCCGCGGCACCCTCGACTTCGGGCTCTTCATCCTCCGGTTGGTCGTCGGCGCCACCTTCCTCTACCACGGCCTGCAGAAGCTGACGGGCTGGTTCCACGGCCCCGGCCTGGACGGCACCAAGAACATGATGGAGAGCAGCGGCTGGAAACAGCCCTCACTCGCCGCCGCCATGGTGACCGCCGGCGAGGTGGGCGGCGGCGTGCTGCTGATCCTGGGCCTGGCCACCCCGCTGGCCGCGGGCGCGGTACTCGCGGTGATCCTGGACGCCTGGTTCTGGAAGCAGGGTATGCATCCGGGCTTCCAGTACAAGGCCGGTCCGGGCGCGGTCGAGATGGAGAGTATCCTCGCCGGTGCCGCCGTCGCGGTCATCTTCACCGGCCCCGGGCGCTGGTCGTTGGACCGGGGGCGTGGCTGGGCGATTCGGCCGGGGGTCGGGTCGTTCGTGGTGTTCGTACTGGCGGTCGCCGCCGCGGTGCTCACCTATTGGTGGCTCCAGGACGGCAATCCGCTGACCGGTATCGGTCCGTTCGACTGATCCACCCGGCAGACGCGAAGGCGCCCCCGCGAATCTCGGATTCGCGGGGGCGCCTTGTTCGCTCCGTGGGGCGGGATCAGGGCACGTGCCGGACAGCGCCCTTATCGGCCGAGGTCGCCAAGGCGGCGTAGGCGCGCAGCGCGGTGGTGACCGGCCGCTCCCGGTTCTGCGGTTGCCACGGACGTTCGCGGGCTTCCATCTTGGCCCGGCGTTCGGTCAGTACGGCGTCGTCGACGAGAACCTCGAGCGTCCGGGTCGCGACATCGATGCGGATCCGGTCGCCGTTCTCCACCAGTCCGATCACGCCGCCGCTGGCGGCTTCCGGCGAGATATGGCCGATCGACAGGCCCGAGGTGCCGCCGGAGAATCGGCCGTCGGTGATCAGGGCGCACTGTTTACCCAGACCCGCGCCCTTGAGGAACGCGGTCGGATGCAGCATCTCCTGCATACCCGGGCCGCCGGCCGGACCCTCGTAACGCACCACGAGGACATCTCCGGGCTGGATCTTCTTGCCCAGGATCACCGAAACGGCTTCCTCCTGGGACTCCACGACCACGGCCGGGCCTTCGAAGGAGAACAGTTCCTCGTCGATACCGGCGGTTTTGAGCACCGCGCCGTCGAGCGCGATATTGCCGCGCAGCACGACCAGCCCGCCCTCGGCGGTGTAGGCGTTTTCGATATCGCGGATGCAGCCGCCCGCGGCATCGGTATCCAGTGACGACCAGCGGTTCCCGGTCGAGAACGGTTCGGTGGTGCGCACCCCGCCCGGCGCCGCGTGGAAGAGTTCGAGGGCTTCCTCCGAGGCCTTACCCGACCGGATATCCCAGGTGTCGAGCCATTCGTCGACAGTGGCGCTGTGCACCGTCGTCACATCGGTCTCCAGCAGCCCGGCCCGGCGCAGCTCACCGAGGATGGCGGGGATTCCACCGGCCCGGTGCACGTCCTCCATGTGGTAGTCGGAGTTCGGTGACACCTTGGACAGGGTCGGCACCTTGCGGCTGATGGTCTCGATGGTGTGCAGATCGAAATCGATCTCACCCTCCTGGGCCGCGGCCAGGGTGTGCAGCACGGTATTGGTCGAACCGCCCATCGCGACATCCAGCGCCATCGCATTGCGGAAGGCCTTGTCGTTCGCGACATTGCGCGGCAGCACCGACGCGTCGTCGTCGCGGTACCAGCGGGTCGCGATATCGACGATCACCCGGCCGGCCCGCTCGAAGAGTGCGCGCCGGGCCTCATGGGTGGCCAGTGTGGAGCCGTTGCCCGGCAGGGCCAGGCCCAGTGCCTCGGTGAGACAGTTCATCGAGTTCGCGGTGAACATGCCCGAGCAGGAACCGCAGGTCGGGCAGGCGCTGCGCTCGACCTCGCTGAGCCCTTCGTCGGTGACCGCGGAGTTCGCGCTCGCCGAGATGGCGGTGATCAGGTCGGTGGGAGCCTGGGCCACCCCGCCCACGACCACGGCCTTACCTGCCTCCATCGGCCCGCCGGAGACGAACACCGCCGGGATGTTCAGCCGCATGGCGGCGTTCAGCATGCCCGGGGTGATCTTGTCGCAGTTGGAGATGCACACGAGCGCGTCGGCGGTGTGCGCGTTCGCCATGTACTCCACCGAGTCGGCGATGATCTCGCGGCTGGGCAGCGAGTAGAGCATGCCGCCGTGCCCCATGGCGATACCGTCGTCCACCGCGATGGTGTGGAATTCACGCGGTACTCCGCCCGCTTCGCGCACCGCGTCGGCCACGATCTCGCCCACGTTCTTCAGATGCACGTGCCCGGGCACGAACTGAGTGTAGGAGTTGGCGATCGCGACGATCGGCTTACCGAAATCGGAGTCGGTCATACCGGTGGCCCGCCACAGGGCGCGGGCGCCGGCGGCATTGCGGCCGATGGTGGTTGTTCGGGAGCGAAGCGGTGGCATGAGTGTCCTCGGTCGGGTCGCGGGGCTGAGTGAATGCGACTGCGCCGTATCGCCTGAGCGGATGACCGCGCGTGCGGTGCGATCGGCGATTCTCCAGGTTACTCCCGCGCGGAAGTGGGTCCGGGTTCGGTATCGGCGGCGCCGGGCGCCGGGGAGACCTCGTGTGCCCCGGCGGAATCCCCGGCCGCGGGGCGATCGGTGCCGGTGTGCCCGGCTGCCGTGCCGGGTGTGGATTCGACGGCCTCGGCGTCGTCGGGTGCGGCGTCACCGGTAAGGGAGTCGGCGGCAGGAGAATCCGCCGCCGCCGGCTCGGGGACCGCGAACGGGTCCGGGATCCGTCCCCCGGCGGCGTCCACGAGGTCTCGCAGCCGGTCGTAGCTCACGGCCGGCAGGGGTACCTCGGTGTCGTCGTCGAGGTGTACGCGCACGAAACCGCGCTTGGGAATACTGAGGCCCTGCACCTGCGCCCAGTCGATGTGCCGGGACGAGAACACCGACCGCAGATCCAGGCCGCGCGGGGAGACAGTGGTTTGGGTCCGCACGATCCACACGATCGCCGCGAGCGGGATGATCGCCAGCCAGAACAGTCCGCCCGGCCAGCCGACGATGGGGAAGAACACGCACATCGCCAGAATGAACACACCGAGGAAGGACAGCCGTGTTGTGCGGATCACACGCTTCGGTCCCGGCGGCGCCGTATCCCCACCCGTTACCTCCGTGGCGGCGGGGTTGTGGGACGATTCAGGTGGTGGCACGGACTGATGCGGTGATGACACCTCACCATCCTCGCATCATGGTGGACCGGCGTGAGCACCCGCTACCTTCCCACATAATGGGAAGTCAGCGGTCAGCTGTTTGACTCCGCACCACACGCACACATACCGTCATGCGCGTGAATCGAAACGAGATGCTCGTAATCGGCCGGCGCGTCCAGCGCTGAGCCAGACGATCCGGAGTCGAATACGTCAGCTCGCACTGCGACGCGCCACCCTCGAACAGCCGCCGGCTGTCGGGGGCTTTTTTATGTCGGGACCAGTGAACGACAAGCAGTAAGGAACCAAGACGGTGAGCGCACCAACTACCCGGCCCGGGCCCGCGGCCCGCAGGCCCGCGCCTTCGAATACACCGGCCCCGGCCGGCGCTCCGACCACCCCGGCGAACCGCCGCCAAATCCCGCCCGAGCGGGTCACCGGCGCGCAGTCCGTCGTCCGCTCCCTCGAGGAGCTCGGCGTCGACACCGTATTCGGCATTCCGGGTGGCGCTGTCCTTCCGCTCTACGATCCGCTCTTCGATTCCACCAAGGTGCGCCATGTGCTCGTGCGGCACGAGCAGGGCGGGGGCCACGCGGCCACCGGATACGCCCAGGCCACCGGCAAGGTCGGTGTCTGTATGGCGACCTCCGGTCCCGGCGCGACCAACCTGGTGACCCCGATCGCGGACGCCCAGATGGACTCGGTGCCGATGGTCGCGATCACCGGTCAGGTCGGCCGTAGCCTGATCGGCACCGACGCGTTCCAGGAAGCCGATATCTCCGGCATCACCATGCCGATCACCAAACACAATTTCCTGATCAAAGAGGGTGCCGATATCCCGCGCATCCTCGCCGAGGCCTTCTATCTGGCGTCGAGCGGACGACCGGGTGTGGTGTTGGTGGACATCCCCAAGGATGTGCTGCAGGAACAGACGACCTTCAGCTGGCCGCCGGAGCTGCGGCTGCCCGGCTACCGTCCGGTCACCAAACCACACGGTAAGCAGGTGCGCGAGGCCGCCCGGCTCATCGCCGAATCCGCCCAGCCCGTGCTCTACGTCGGTGGCGGCGTGATCAAGTCCGAAGCATCGGCCGAGCTGCTGGAGCTCGCCGAGCTCACCGGTATCCCGGTGGTCACCACCCTGATGGCGCGCGGTGCGTTCCCCGACAGCCACGAACTCAATATGGGTATGCCGGGTATGCACGGCACCGTGGCCGCGGTGGCCGCCCTGCAGAAATCGGATCTGCTGATCACCCTCGGCGCCCGGTTCGACGATCGCGTCACCGGAAAGCTGGACTCCTTCGCGCCCGGCGCCAAGATCATCCACGCCGATATCGACCCCGCCGAGATCGGTAAGAACCGACACGCCGATGTGCCGATCGTCGGTGACTGCCGTGAGGTGATCGCCGAACTCATCGAGACCCTGCGCGGCGACCCGGCCGGTTTCGAACTCGACCTGACCGCCTGGCGTACCTACCTCGACGGTGTCCGTGAGTCCTACCCGCTCGGCTGGACCACTCCGACCGACGGATCGGTGTCGCCGGAGTTCGTCATCGAGACCCTGGGCCGCCTGGCCGGGCCCGATGCGATCTACTGCGCGGGCGTCGGCCAGCACCAGATGTGGGCCGCCCAGTTCATCAAGTACGAGAAGCCGCGCACCTGGCTGAACTCCGGCGGCGCCGGAACCATGGGTTACGCGGTGCCGGCCGCCATGGGCGCCAAGATGGGTCAGCCCGACCGTGAGGTGTGGGCGGTCGACGGTGACGGCTGCTTCCAGATGACCAATCAGGAACTCGCCACCTGCGCGGTGGAGGGGGTGCCGATCAAGGTCGCGCTGATCAACAACGGCAACCTGGGCATGGTCCGCCAGTGGCAGACCCTGTTCTACGACAAGCGCTACTCCAATACCGACCTCAAGACCCACGGCCTGCGCATCCCCGATTTCGTGAAGCTCGCCGAGGCGTTGGGCTGCCACGGGATCCGGGTGGAGAAGGAAGAGGATGTGGAGGCCGCGATCCGCGAGGCGCAGTCGATCAACGACCGCCCCGTGGTGATCGATTTCATCGTCGGCAAGGATGCCCAGGTGTGGCCGATGGTCGCCGCCGGCACCAGTAACGACGAGATCATGGCCGCCCGCGGTATCCGGCCGCTGTTCGACGAGGACGAGCAGGCCGCCGAACCGGCGATCATCCACGAGGCCATGAACCGCGAGCAGAACGAGACCGAGGGGAACCCGTCATGAGCACCACGCACACCCTCAGTGTTCTGGTCGAGGACAAGCCCGGTGTGCTGGCCCGGGTGGCCAGTCTGTTCTCCCGCCGCGGATTCAATATCGAATCCCTGGCCGTCGGCGCCACCGAGGTCAAGGAGATCTCCCGGATGACCATCGTGGTCACCGTGGACGATCTGCCCTTGGAACAGGTCACCAAACAGCTCAACAAGCTGGTGAACGTGATCAAGATCGTCGAGCAGGACCCGGACACCTCCGTGGCCCGCGAACTGATCCTGGTGAAGGTCCGTGCCGACGCCAGCGTGCGCACCCAGGTGATCGAATCGGTCAACCTGTTCCGCGCCAAGGTCATCGATGTCTCGCCCGACGCACTCACCGTCGAGGCGACCGGTACCCGGTCCAAGCTCGACGCGCTGCTGCGCATGCTCGAGCCGTACGGCATCCGGGAGATCGTGCAATCCGGGGTGGTGGCCGTGGGCCGCGGACCGAAGTCCATCACCGCCACCCGCTGAACCCGCGGCCGGGCGCACCCGCGTCCGGCCGTCTTCCGTGCCTCGTTTACCGTTTCCCGCGCGTTGCGGGTTACGAAATAGTCAGAAGGGATACCACCAAGTGGCAGTCGAGATGTTCTACGACGACGATGCCGACCTGTCGATCATCCAGGGCCGCAAGGTCGCGGTGATCGGCTACGGCAGCCAGGGGCACGCGCATTCGCTGAGCCTGCGCGACTCCGGCGTCGAGGTCCGCATCGGCCTCAAAGAAGGCTCCAAGTCGCGGGCCAAGGCCGAAGAGGCCGGCCTGACCGTCGGCACCCCCGCCGAGGTCTCGGAGTGGGCCGACGTCATCATGCTGCTCGCCCCCGACACCGCCCAGGCCTCGATCTTCACCAATGACATCGAGCCCAACCTGAAGGACGGCGACGCGCTGTTCTTCGGCCACGGCCTCAACATCCACTTCGGCCTGATCAAGCCGGCCGCCGAGATCACCATCGGCATGGTCGCCCCCAAGGGCCCCGGCCACCTGGTGCGCCGCCAGTTCGTCGACGGCAAAGGTGTCCCCGCCCTGATCGCCATCGAGCAGGACCCGAAGGGCGAGGGCCAGGCCCTGGCGCTGTCCTACGCCAAGGGCATCGGCGGCACCCGCGCCGGCGTCATCAAGACCACCTTCAAGGAAGAGACCGAAACCGATCTCTTCGGTGAGCAGGCTGTGCTCTGCGGTGGCACCGAGGAACTGGTCAAGACCGGTTTCGAGGTCATGGTCGAGGCCGGTTACGCCCCGGAGATGGCCTACTTCGAGGTGCTGCACGAGCTGAAGCTGATCGTCGACCTGATGTACGAGGGCGGTATCGCCCGGATGAACTACTCGGTCTCCGATACCGCCGAATTCGGTGGCTACCTGTCGGGCCCGCGGGTCATCGACGCCGACACCAAGAAGCGGATGCAGGACATCCTCCGCGACATCCAGGACGGCAGCTTCGTCAAGCGGCTGGTCGCCAATGTCGAGGGTGGCAACAAGGAGCTCGAGGGTCTGCGCAAGCAGAACGCCGAGCACCCGATCGAGGTCACCGGCAAGAAACTGCGCGACCTGATGAGCTGGGTGGACCGGCCGATCACCGAAACCGCCTGATCCGGGCAAACGAGCGGAAAGGGGCCTGTCCGCGATCATCCGCGGGCGGGCCCCTTCGTATGGGAACGTGTCCCCAAGATTTCCCTGTATTCAGATCGTATTCTGAGTTGTTCTCGGTGGTGTGAGCTCGACCGCGGACGACCATGTCACCTTTTCCGACCTGTCGCGGCACCCGAAAGAGGTTGCCGAGCGGGCGACTCGGCTCGGCCGGGTTCGGGTCACCCACCGAGACGCGGTCGATTTCTACCTCACCGCGGCCGACCGCCAAGATCTCCGCGACGAGTCGTTGTCAGCGGCATCCCGGTTGTTTCTCGCGCTCCTCGAGCACGACCCGTCCGCCAGTACTCTGATCCTGGCCATGCCGGCGTCTTCCCATGGGTACGTCACCTACTTATCCCGCAACGATTTGTCGGGTAGTAGACAGGCACTGCTGGGCGATCGTTCAAAC
>NZ_BMMH01000022.1 GCF_014645735.1 Nocardia jinanensis
ATCGGAATAGACGGAAGGTGAAGGCAGAGATGCACCTCGACCAGCCTGAGCAGGCGCACCACTCTGTACCTGCTCAACGGTCGACGACTTCGGACGGCGTGCGACACGCGCTGCGGCTCCGGGGCCGGCCCGACCACGGAGGCGGGATTTGTCACCCACCACAATATGCGAGACTCGGCATCGTGCTCGACGCCGAGGAATCTCCTGTGGACCGGATAACGCCCACGACGGGTGGTGCCGTCGATACCGCAGTTCGCCCCGGCGGTGAGCCGGACGATGCTGCCCGCCCGGCCTTCACCCGATCGACGCCGAAACGTTTCCGGTTCGCGCGCCGGGCCACTGTGCGCCGGTCGCTGCGCCTACTGCACAGTTTCCGGTTCGAGCAGACCGATCCTGCCCGGTTCTACGGCGGTATCGCCACCGACAGCGCCGAGCTGCTCGCCGATTTCTACGCCGATCTCACCGGCCGCGATCTGACCGGCGCCACCGTGCTCGATGTCGGAGGCGGCCCAGGCTATTTCGCCGACGAGTTCGCTCGAGCCGGCGCCCGTTATATTCCGGTGGAACCCGACCCCTCGGAAATGCACGCCGCCGGGATCTCGGTACCGGCCGCGGTCCGCGGTTCCGGGATGGCCCTGCCGTTCCGCGACGACGCGGTCGATATCTGTTTCTCGTCGAATGTGGCCGAGCACGTGCCGGATCCGTGGCGGATGGCCGATGAGATGGTACGGGTGACCAGACCCGGCGGAATGATCGTGCTCTCCTACACGGTGTGGCTCGGCCCGTTCGGCGGCCACGAGACCGGACCCTGGCACTACCTCGGCGGAGAGTACGCCGCCCGGCGGTATCGGCGCCGGAACGGAAAGGAGCCGAAGAACCGTTTCGGCACCTCCCTGTTCGCGATCCGGGCCGCCGACGGTGTGCGCTGGTCGCGGCGCACACCCGCGCACATCGGCGTGCTGTTCCCGCGATACCACCCGCGATGGGCCTGGTGGTTGGTACGGGTGCCCGGAATCCGGGAGCTACTGGTCAGCAATTTGGTGGTGGTCGCGAGCAAACCCGGCTGATCTACAGCGCCACTTGCGCGCGGCTCCGCCCGATCCGGCCGCGCCAGCCGCTGCGGACCACCGGGTCGGCTCGGGTCCACGGTGATTCCCGAATCGCCAGCCCGACGGTTTCCAGGGTGGTGAGCCCCACCAGATCGGCCAGGCCGCCGACCACCGCCACGGCCTCGGCGGCCTGCATAGCCGCTACAGCCTGCTCTGTGGTCAGGGTCCGTCCGGGTAGGAAGGAGACGACCCAGCCGCCGCTGCCAACGCTTTTCGCCTGATGGTCGGTCTGGTCGCTGGTCATCAACGCCCGGCCGATCACTTGCACCGCCATGAACACCTCTCCCAATCGCGGGTATTCGGTTCGATGAATGGAGCGAGCTGATATCTGGCTAACAGCATGCGCCCTCCAGCAACAAAACGCAATAGTGCGTTCGATGAAATACGAACCGCGAGGTCGGATTTCGGAGTAACGACCATCTGGTCTAATAACACACGGACGGCTGATCCGAGGGGAGAATTCGCGAATTCTCTTCGCGTGCGGCATGACACCCGTACACACCGAAAGTGTGCCACAGCCTGCGGTTTCGGCCGTGCCCGAAACGCCGGACACACGAAAGAGCGGCTACAGCAGACGATCTCGGGCGCCGGAGCGAGAAAATTCGGGTAACGAACTAATCGGTAGTCAGCAATGCGCGCAGCACTGGCTGATCGCCGGTCATCGGGTCCTCGACCGCGACCACCTCGACCCGCCAGCCGTCCGGAAGGGCCGATTGCAGCCGGCCCGCGACGCGGTGCAGCGGTGTACTCACCGGGGTATCACCGGAAGATTCCGGGGTGATGAACCCGTCGGCCATATTCCAACCACCTCTCAGGGGTGATCGGCTCGGTCACGAACAGCTGCGGGTGAGCCGATCGGGCGATATCAGGACGGTCCAATCGGGAATGCGTGGTCGTGAGATCCAGACACATCCAGAATAAGACACACGACCTCGTCGAACCCGCCCCCGCACCGGCGAACACCCCTGCCCGTGGCACAACGCGACCCGCGGCGAAAGTTGCTCGCCGCGGGTCGCCGGTGGGAATCCATCGGGTCACCCGGGCCGCAGCCGGATGACCGCGGTGCTCACTGCACGCGCTGTTTGAGCGCCTCGAACTCGTCGCGCACACCCGAGGGCAGCTTGTCGCCGACGAATTCGAACCACTCCTCGATGAGCGGGATCTCGGCCCGCCATTCGTCCACGTTCACCGCGAGCGCCGCGTCGACATCGGCGGCTTTCACGTCCAGCCCGGCCAGATCCATCTGAGCGGCGGTCGGCACATGGCCGATCGCGGTGCTCTCGGCATCGGCGGAACCCTCGATCCGGCCGACGATCCACTCCAGCACCCGGGAGTTCTCGCCGAAGCCGGGCCACAGGAAACGGCCGTCGTCACCGCGCCGGAACCAGTTCACGTAGAAGATCTTGGGCAGTTTGGCCGAATCGGCGTTCTTGCCCAGATTGATCCAGTGGCCCAGGTAGTCGCCCACGTGGTAACCGAGGAACGGCAGCATGGCCATCGGGTCGCGGCGCACGGTGCCGACCTTGCCCTCGGCGGCCGCGGTCTGCTCCGACGACAGCGTGGCGCCCATGAACACGCCGTGCTGCCAATCGAAGGACTCGGTCACCAGCGGCACGGTGGTCTTGCGGCGGCCGCCGAACAGGATCGCCGAGATCGGCACACCCTTCGGGTCGTCCCATTCGGGGGCCAGCGTCGGGCACTGCGACATGGGGGTGCAGTACCGGGAGTTGGGGTGCGCGGCCAGCGTCTCGGTCTCCCGCAGGTACCAGTCGTTGCCCTTCCAGTCGGTCAGGTGATCGGGCTCGCCCTCCAAGCCCTCCCACCACACATCGTTGTCGTCGGTGCGCGCGACATTCGTGTAGACGGTGTTACCGGCCTCCAGCGTCTCCATGGCGTTGGGGTTGGAGGAACGGTTGGTACCGGGCGCGACACCGAAGAAACCGAACTCCGGGTTCACCGCGTACAGGCGGCCGTCCTCACCGAAACGCATCCAGGCGATATCGTCGCCCAAGGTCTCCGCGCGCCAACCCGGCACGGTCGGCTGGATCATGGCGAGGTTGGTCTTACCGCAGGCGCTGGGGAACGCCGCCGCGACGTAGTAGGCCTTGTTCTCCGGAGAGATCAGCTTGAGGATGAGCATGTGCTCGGCCAGCCAGCCCTCGTCGTGGGCCATGGCCGAGGCGATCCGCAGCGAGTAGCACTTCTTGCCGAGCAGCGCGTTCCCGCCGTAGCCGGAACCGTAGCTCCAGATCTCGCGATCCTCGGGGAAGTGGGTGATGTACTTGGTGTCGTTGCACGGCCACGGGACGTCGGCCTGGCCCTCGGCCAGCGGCGCGCCCACCGAATGCAGTGCCTTCACGAAGGGCCGATCCGCGCCCAGCGAGTCCAGCGCCGCCTGGCCCATCCGGGTCATCACCCGCATGGAGACCACGACGTATTCCGAATCGGTGATCTCGACGCCCAGTTTGGGGTCGTCGGCGCCGAGCGGGCCCATGCAGAACGGCACCACGTACATGGTGCGGCCCTTCATCGAGCCCCGGTAGAGCTCGGTCATGGTGGCCCGCATCTCCGCGGGTTCGACCCAGTTGTTGGTCGGCCCGGCGTCGGCCGCGGTCTTCGAACAGATGAAGGTGCGCGATTCGACCCGGGCCACGTCGGAAGGATCGGATAAAGCCAGGAAAGAATTCGGCTTCTTCTTCTCGTCGAGCTTCTGGAATGTGCCCGCCTCGACGAGCTGAGTGGTGAGCCGGTCCCATTCCGCGTCGGAACCGTCCGCCCAGACGACTCGCTCCGGCTGAGTCAGTTCGGCGACCTCCTGAACCCAGGCGAGCAGTTCGCTGTGTTCGGTCGGCGCGGTGCCGTCGGATCCACGAAGACCGGGAATGGTCGCTGAGGTCATGAAAATTCTCCTGAAATGGGCGGCGAAGGTTGCCTCCGCCCTGGCCCTTGGGCCCGTGACCAGCGCGAAAACACCTAGCGCCACCATTGGCGGGTAAGGCTTCCGCAACGGTCCATCCTGTGCACCGCCGGATCGAGGCAGTGTACTCAGGGCGAAGCGGACGCCCAGGTTCCTGTCTAGAGGTTAACGCGGTATTGCGCCCCCTATGGAATCGGGTTGCCGATCTATAGGGGTGGACAAACTAATTTCCGGAAGCCGGTGTCCACTGCTCCAGTATCTGCCTGTCGCGGGCGCAGGCGGCGAGCCGGCCGGGTTGTCCGGTGGTGACGCGGCGCAATGCCGTCTCGAGTTCGGCGACCCGGCGATCCACATCCACCATGCCCGCCGCCGCGGCCCGCACCATTTCGTCGGACAGGTCGGATTCGGTCTCCACCAGCGCCGTCACCGCCCGCTGCTCGAGCTGCGCTTTCACATTCGCCACCGCGTCGGCGACCCATTGCCGCAGGTGATCACGGTCGGCGAGCTGGCGGCGCGCCCGCACCACCCACGCGGCCGCGCCCGCGCCGAGCAGCAGCGTGAACGGAACGCTGGCCGCGTCGAGGGCCGGTACCAATGCCAGCGGAGACACCATCAGCCGTCCCAGACCGACGCCGGCCGAGGCGCCCAGCACGATCATGAGGTGATCTTCGACACCCCCGCGCCGGGGTTGCGGATCAGGACCGAGCGTGGGCGCCGGCTCGTACCGGAGCGCCGATGCGCCCTCCGGTGGTGCCACGCTCGCGGGGTGCGCGGTCGCTGCCCGTACCCGCAATTCGGTCAGCCGGGCGGCGATATCCAGATCCACCGTCGCGGTCAGCTGACCCACCGCCTGTCGCAGTCGCTCCGGGAAAGCACGGCGGCCCGCCCCGTCCATACTGTCGAGTTCGGCCCGGGCCTCGGTATGCAGCGCCCGGACCCGGGAACCGACCTGGGTGAGCAGATCGACCCGGGCCAGATTGATCTGGGCGCGCAGCGTGGACACCGCCACCGCGCGACCGCCGTCGCGATCGGCCAGCAGCCGGGCCCGTTCCCCCCGCAGCAATTCCGCCTCGGTACCCGACCGCAGCAGCGCTTCCTCCTGCACGATGCGCTCCCGGGTACCGGCGACGACCTGCGCGACCGCCGCCGTACGCCGCGCGGCCGCGGTCGAGGTATCGGTGGTGAACTCGACCAGCCGGGCGTGCAGCGCCGCGAGCCCGGAACGATCGAGCAAGGTCGAATCGGCGCCGGTCCGCGCGGCCATGGCCAGGCGGGCCGAGACGGGCACGATCTCGCAGTCCAGATCCGCGGCGGCCAGCAACCCGGCGCTGCGATCCCGGACCAGCTGCCAGTCCTTGTGCGCATGGGTGCCGTTCAGCACCAGCAGCACCCGCGCCCCCTCGGCACACAACCGGCGCACAGTGTCCAGCTCCGCCGCGCCGATAACCACTCCGGCGTCCAGGATCAGCAGCACCACCGCTCCCGGCACCGCGCTCACCCACGGATCGGACGTGGGCGCGCTCAGATCTATACGCGGTTCGATACGGGTCAGCTCGGTGCGCAGCAGGGCGGTATTGGCATCGTCGGCGCCGACGAGCCGGATCTGCGCGGCGGTGCCGGTCACCGACATCGTGCGCAACAGGCCCATCCCCTGTGGATTCCAGCGCGCCACCACCTCGGCGACCCGGTCGGGCAGTCCGTGTTCGGCCGGAACCGTAGCCTCGCTCACCGAGTCCCGGGAGGTTTCCGGGAGACCCGCGTCCGCCGGACCCCGGTCAGAGTCCGACACTGCTCATCCGCTCCCACATGCGGACATATCCGTTGTGGACCCGGATGGCCGCGCGACGCGCGGCCGGCGACATCTCACCGGCCACCACCGCCCGCCACCGGATGGCGCGGGCCAGCGCGTCGTCGGCGTCCTCGGGCTCCGGCCGGGGATAGCCCGCGGCCAGATGAGCGACCTCCGGGTCGACCAGACCGCCGCACAGGGCAAGCCACCGGGCCTCGTCGGTGTCCAGATATTCGGTGATCAGCGCCCGCGCCCGGCTGCGCCCGTGCGGTACCGCGCGGGCCGCCAACCGGGTCAGTTCGTCGATCAGCGTGCCGGCTCGCCGGGCTATCGCCTGCTGATAGCGCTGCCCGAGCAGTCGCGCCACCGGATCGATCCCGCTGACCGTGTGCAGAATCTGGAGCACGGTCTGCGGCGCGAGTTCCGGTTCGCGTTCCAGCGCGGCCAGCACACACGCCAGTCCGTACAGGTCCCAGCGTTCGAGTAGTTCCGCACGTGCGGCGGTATCGGGGCCGGCGGCCGGTGAGACGAACGCCTCGGCGGATACCGTCGCCGCGGTCCCGGATTGCGCCAACCGGCGCAGCAACGCCAGATCGGTTTCCTGGAAGGCACCGGAAACGGTCCGCGCGGCCAGCGACCCGACCACAGGGAACGCGGGCAGACCGAATTCCCGGCCGAACTGCCGGGCCGCCCCTACCGCGTCGGCCCAGCCGGTGCCGATCGCGTCGGCCTTGTTCAGCACCAGGATCGTGCGTTCCGGGCGCAACGACGCGAGAATCCGGCGGTCCCCCGGCGACGGGGTACTGGCCAGGACGTAGACGACGATATCGGCGTCCAGCACTGGATCGGGGAAGCCCGGTTCGTCCACCGGCGCGGTCTCCACCCCCGGTTGAAGCCCGAGAGCTCCGGACACCGTGGTCCGCCCGGCCCGGGTGCGCCCGGCGACCTGCGCGCGCGGCAGGGTCCGCCAGCGCTGTACCGCCACCTCGATACCGTTCGCGATCCCCGCGTCCGTGCCGTCGCCCATCCGGAGCGCGGAGATCATCCGATCCAGCGGATCCCCCGGCCCCACCTCACGCATATATCCGTCCGATCCCTCTACTACCGCCACGTGCCTCACCCCCTTCTTCCGGTGCGCATTCTGTCAGAACCGGGGCCCTGCCGCGGCGGGTGCGGACCGAGTCGGTCCTACCAACCGGTAGCCCCTACCGGTCCGTTGCGGCCCCGAACCGGCCATGCTGGACAATAGGGCTGTGAACGACGCCGTGCATCCCAGCTCCGACTCCGTTCCGGTCGCTCTCTCGGAAACATCCGGCGATACCGGCGGCCGGCAGCGACGGCATGCCGGTTCCCGCCTGTACCCGCGGGTCACCAGCTTCCGTTCCCGGCGCGGCGCGCTCACCCCCAAACAGCAGAAATCCTGGGACCGCACCTGGCCGGTACTCGGTCGCGAGGTCGCCGACGAACCGCTCGACGCCGACGCCTGGTTCGACCGGCGAGCACCGCTGGTGATAGAGATCGGCTGTGGAACCGGCACCGCGACCGCCGCGATGGCCCTGGCCGAACCCGAGCTGAACCTGATCGGGATCGAGGTGTACCGCCCCGGATTGGCCCAGCTCGTCCAGCGGATCGAGCGCGAGGAGATCGGTAATATCCGGCTACTGCGCGGCGATGCTGTAGATGTGCTGGAGAACATGATTGCTCCCGGATCGCTGACCGGCGTGCGGGTGTTCTTCCCGGACCCGTGGCCCAAGGCCCGCCACCACAAGCGCCGGCTGCTGCAGCCCGCCACCGTCGCCCTCATCGCCGACCGGTTGCGGACCGGTGGTGTGCTGCACGTGGCCACCGACCACGCCGGGTACGCCGAGCACATCGCCGCGGTCGGCGCGGCCGAACCCCTGCTCATCGGGTTGAACGAGACCACGGGCGGGACGAGCGCCGAGCAACGCGAGGCCGCGCCGATCGGTTTCGAGCGTCCGGTCACCAAATTCGAGAGCAAGGCACACACCGCCGGTAGTGCGATCAACGAGTTCATATGGGGCAAGATCGAATGATGAGCGTCAGTGAGATGGCCCCGGCCGGCGACGAGGTTGCCGGAAGTCTGCACGATTCCGGCGACGAGGCCGTCGGCCCCGAAACCGACGGGCTGCGCCGGGTCCTGCTGGTCTGGGACGCGCCGAACCTGGACATGGGCCTGGGTGCCATCCTGGGCGGGCGGCCCACCGCCGCCTATCGGCCTCGTTTCGACGCGCTCGGCCGGTGGCTGCTGGCCCGTACCTCCGAACTCTCGGCCGGCGAGAAGCAGCGGCTGGAACCGGAAGCCACCGTGTTCACCAATATCGCTCCCGGGACCGCGGATGTGGTCCGGCCGTGGGTCGAGGCGCTACGCAATGTCGGTTACGCCGTCTTCGCCAAGCCGAAGATCGACGAGGATTCCGATGTCGATTCGGATATGCTCGGCCATATCGCCCAGCGCACCCGGGGTTCGGGTCTGGCCGGAATCATCGTGGCCTCGGCCGACGGCCAGGCGTTCCGCGAACCGCTCGAGCTGCTGGCCGGTGAGGGCATCCCGGTTCAGGTGCTCGGCTTCCGCGAGCACGCGAGTTGGGCAGTAACATCCGATACTCTCGAATTCGTCGACCTCGAGGACATCCCGGGAGTTTTCCGTGAACCGCTCCCACGGGTGAGCCTCGACTCGCTGCCCGACGAGGGTGCCTGGCTGCAGCCGTTCCGGCCGCTGTCGGCGCTACTCACCTCTCGCCCCGCACAAGGAGTCGCTTAAGTGTTCACCCGCTGGGGCGATCTGGTCTATCGGTTGCGATTCGCCGTTATCGGAGTGGTCGTCGCCGGGATGCTGGGCCTGGGGGCCTACGGTCTCGGTCTGGCGGATCATCTCAGCTCCAGTGGGTTGTTCGATCCGAACTCCGAGTCGGTGGCGGCCGCCGAGCTCTCCGACGGAGCGTGGGGCCGCGATCACAATGCCGATGTGCTGGTGTTGTACACCGCGCCCGAGGGCCAGACGATCGATACCGACCCCGCGTTCCGGGACAAGATCGTCGACAGCTTGAACAGGCTGCCGAAGGAGTATCCGGATCAGATAGCCCAGGTGAAGGGCGCCTATTGGAAAACCGAGACCGGTGAGGCCCAGCCCGCGGTGTTCGGTTCCCAGGACAAGACCAAGACCTTCGCCTCGATCGCGATCGTCGGTGACAACGACACCGACATGGTCCGCAACTTTCGCGCCGTCAAGGACGTTTTCGACATCGAAGGCGTGAATGTGCAGGTCGCGGGACTGCAGCCGGTGTCGGGCACGCTCAACGACACCATGGCGCACGACCAGCACCGCATGGAGATCCTGGCCATCCCCGCCGTGGGCATCCTGCTGTTCTTCATCTTCGGCGGCGTGGTGGCCGCGGCCCTGCCGCTGATCATCGGTGGCCTGACCATCATCAGCGCGAACGGCATCATCATGATGCTGACGAAATTCACCGAAGTGAACTCGTTCGTCGGGGCGGTGGTGTCGATGATCGGCCTCGGCCTGGCCATCGACTACGGACTTTTCATCGTCAGCCGGTTCCGAGAGGAATTGGCCGAGGGTTACGACACCAAGGCCGCGGTCCGGCGATCGGTGACCACCGCGGGCCGGACCGTCATCTTCTCCGCGACCATGATCATCGCCAGCCTCGGCGGCCTGCTGCTGTTCCCGCAGGGCTTCCTGAAATCGATGGCCTACGGCACCATCGCCACCGTCGCGCTGGCCGCCCTGGCCTCGATCACCCTGTTGCCCGCCATGCTGAGTGTGCTGGGCAAACGGGTGGACATGCTCAGCTTCAAGCAGATCCGCAGGACCAAATCCGCCGAGGAGGTGGAGGCCAGCTTCTGGGGCCGGGCCACCACCTGGGTCATGCAGCACCCCCTCAAGATCGCCATCCCGATCTGCGTACTGCTCCTGCTGCTGATCATCCCGGTGAAGAACCTGGCCTTCGGCGGTATGAGCGAACGCTATCTGCCGCCGGACAATGCCACTCGCGTCGCGCAGGAGGAATTCGACCAGACCTTCCCGCTTCG
Organism: Nocardia jinanensis; assembly: GCF_014645735.1. GTDB lineage: Bacteria > Actinomycetota > Actinomycetes > Mycobacteriales > Mycobacteriaceae > Nocardia > Nocardia jinanensis. The sequence continues at coordinate 9,884 of NZ_BMMH01000022.1, forward strand.
CCAATCCGATCCGATCCAGTTGGTCTTCATCGGAGAGAACACCAGGTCCATCGCGAAAGTGATGAAGGAGGCCGACAAGGCTCCGGGTCTGGCGGATTCCTCCGGCTTCTCGGTTCCCTCCCAATCCCCCGAGCGCAAGGATCTCTTCCGCTCGAGCGCGACCCTGCTCGATTCCGAGGACTACGAACCGACTGTCGACTATCTCCGGTCGATCGAGGTCCCCGACGATGTGACCATGCTGGTCGGCGGTCAGCCGACACTGCAGATGGACAGTATCGACGCGCTCCTGGACCGAATACCACTGATGATCGCCCTGGTGCTGTTGGTCACCACGGTGCTGATGTTCCTGACATTCGGATCGCTGGTGTTGCCCATCAAGGCCGCGCTGATGAGCGCGCTCGGCCTCGGTTCCACGCTCGGCATCCTGACCTGGATATTCGTCGACGGTCACGGCGCCGGCCTGCTCAACTTCACGCCGCAGGCGATCATGTCGCCGGTGCTGGTGCTGATCATCGCGATCATCTACGGACTGTCCACCGACTACGAGGTGTTCCTGCTGTCGCGGATGGTCGAGGCCCGCGCCCAGGGCGCCTCCACCACCGAAGCGGTACGTATCGGCACGGCGCACACCGGCCGCATCATCACCGCGGCGGCCCTGATCCTGCTGGTGGTGACCGGCGCTTTCGCGTTCTCCGATCTGGTGATGATGCAGTACATCGCCTACGGCATGATCGCCGCGCTCATCATCGACGCCACCATCCTGCGGATGCTGCTCGTCCCGGCGACCATGAAACTGCTCGGCGACGACTGCTGGTGGGCTCCGGCCTGGATGAAGCGGATCCAGCAGAAGATCGGTTTGGGCGAACCCATCCTGGACGATGAGCGCCCCGGCGGTGGCGATGTGGTCGACCTGGTCAAGACCACTCCGGTCACCGATCCGGTCACCATGCAGATGCCGGCGATCGGCACCGAGAAGCAACGCAAAACCCCGGTGCTCAAACGCAGCCGCGAGGAGATCGAGGCCGCCGCGCCCACCGCGCATATGCAGGCGGTGCCGAAGGGACAGCGCAAGAGCGCCCGCAAACAGGCCCCCGCCGAGCCGACGGCTCCCAAACAGCAGATGCCCACCCCACCGGACCCGACGCGTCCGCGCGCGAACCCGCCCGCGGACGGTCCCGGTGAATCCGGCCGCAGCGCTCCCGAGGAGTCCACCGGCCGCGGTCCGCGCCCGCCCGCCGAGGGGCACAGCCCGCAGCCGGCCGCGATGCGGTCTCCTGCCGAGGGCCAGGCACCGAACCGTAATCCGCAGCAGCCCGCGGGTCGTTCCGAGCCCGGTGCGACTCCGCAGCCCGGTTCGGCCCCGGTCCGTCCTCCGGCCCGCGCACCCGAACCCGGTCGCGGCGCCCCGGGCCCCGAAACCGGCCGCGGCCCCGGCGCTCCTGGTCCCGAAGCCGCCCGCCGCCCCGGCGCTCCTGGTCCCGAAGCCGCCCGCCGCCCCGGCGCTCCAGGTCCCGAAGCCGCCCGCCGCCCCGGCCCGCGCAACGATTTCCGGCCGCAACCCGGTAACCAGCCCGGTCCGGGCCGCCCTCAGGCGAACCAGGCCGGCCCGGACCAGCCCGCGCCCCCCGCCGACGGGCAGCGCACTCCGCCCCCGGGTCGGCCCCAGGCAGGCCGGCCCCAGCCCGGTTTCGCCACGCCGAACCTACGGGGTCTGTTCGCCTCGGAGCCGACCGAGGATGCCGAGAGCCAGAATGCGAGCGGGCGCACCGTCTACCCGACACCGGCCGACGCTCCTCCCGTGCCGCCCACTCCACAGCAGGCCCGGACCAGCGCACCGCGCCCGCGGCCGGACAGTTCATCGCGGATACCCGGCGCGCCCGGGCAGCCCGGCGGTACCGCCAGACCGCCCGCGCCACCGCGTCCGCCGGCCCCCGAAGGACGCCCGCCCGGTCGGCCCGGACCCGGACAGCCCGGCGGGCGAGCGGGCGACGGTAACCGGCCCGCCCCCGGCCAGGGTCCCGCGCGACCGCCGGTTCCGCCGCGCCGCACGGGCCCGGATGCCCAACCGGGACCGCCCGATACGCGGTCGCCACAGGACCAGGGTTCGCAGCCGCGGCCGCTCCCCCGGATTCCCGATCCCGGTACCGCTCCAGGCGGGCCCGCCTCGGGTCTGCCCGAACTCCCGCGCCGGGTGCCGGGCGCCCAGCCTCCGGCAGTGCCCGGTCTCTACCGTGCCCCGGAGCCGCCGACCCGGCCCGCCCAACGTCCCGCTCCCGGCACACAGCGACCCGACAGCCTGGCCCAGCAATCCGCCGAAGAGCCCGGCGCCCAGCAGAATCCGGATCCCCGCGAACGCAACAGCATCGAATCGTGGATGGCGGGTCTGCGTTCCGCACGCCGTCAGCAGGCCGGTACCCCGGCCGATGACAGCGGTCGCCACCAGCACGGTGAGGGCCGGTCGGTCAGCGTGAACGAATTGCTGCGCCGCCGCGAACAGGATTAGCGGCGCCCGGGATTCACTGTCCGAGCAGTCGCCGCCAGTGGGCCATGAAGGGCTGTTTGGCGGTGACCGATCCGAATCGGACCCGGCCGTGCACCAGCAGATGCAGCGGGCCGATCGGCGGGCCACTGCGCACTTTGTTGTTGACGCTGGACCCGACCAGTTCGAGGCCATCCAGATCGACCGTGGCCTCCTGCGGCACCACCAGGGTGAGCGAACTCGCGTAGTCGTCGACCTGGATCTCCACCACCTGGGTGGTCATGATCGCCTGGGTGAAATCCAGAGTCACCCCGGACAACCAGCTGTTGACCCGCAGCATGGGAGCGACCTGCCAGTTGCCCCGGCGGTTGACCCCCGACATACGCGGCCGGATGGCCCCGCCCTGCACCACGCCTGCCAGACCCGAGGCGGCGGCGTGGCCCGGTTGCGGTAGCGGTACGGGCTTACCGTGACCCGCCGCCCGCTCGGTCGCCGGTTCGCCGATCAACCGAACCCCGGGCAGGTCGACGAGCACCGAGTTCAGTTCACCGCGGGTCCGGGAGGCCAGCGCGGTATCCATCCGCTCGGTGAACTCCCCCAGGGAGAGCATGCCCAGACCGACCGCACGCTGCAGCAGCTGCCCGACGTGTTCCCGTTCCGCATCGGAAACACGCAGGTCCCGGTTGACCACCTGGCCACCGGAACCCGTACCGTCGTAAACCGGATCGGGGCCGTTCATAGATCCGAGATTACCCAGCGGCGCCGGGATCCCGCATCAGGGCATTCCCGGATGCGGGGGTGGCACGGGCCACGGTCAGCCCTGCTCATCTCGGGTTTCCCGCTGATCGGCGACCGTACTCGTCCCTGGGCCGAGGCCGGTAGGTCGCGGGTCCGGGTCACCGGTTCGGGCGAGCGGCAGCCGGCGCTGTGCCTCGGCGAGGAGGGCACCGATATCGAAACGGCCCAGGGTCTGTGTGCCGACCGTGGAATGGTCACCACTCTCCGGTGAATCCGGTTCGGCCACATAGATACCTTTACGGTCCGGTGTCAGCTCACCCAGCATCTCCTCGGGGTCCGTGGCGAGCAGCGAGCGGATGGCGGTATTGAGCACGGCGACCAGCGGCACCGCGAGCAGACCACCGGCGATACCGCCCAGCACCACACCGGCGGCGATCGCGAGCACCACCGCGAGCGGATGGATCCGCACCGCCCGCCCGAGCAACAGCGGTTGCAGCACATGCCCCTCCAGTTGCATCACCGCGACGATGATGCCGAGCACGATGAGCGCGGTCACGAAACCCTTGGTCACCAGCGCGATGAACACCGCCACGAAACCGGCCAGGAACGCGCCGATGATCGGAATGAACGCGCTGATGAACACCAGGGAACCCAGCGGCAGCGCGAGCGGTACGCCCAGCAGGGCCAGCCCGGCACCGATACTGATCGCGTCCACCGCGGCGACCACGACAGTGGCCCGCACGAAACCCACCAGCGAGCCGAATCCGAGTTCCCCGGCGGTGCGCACCCGTTCCCGGTGCGCGGCCGGCACTACACGGGTGATGAAACGCCAGATCTGGTCGCCGCTGTAGAGCAGGAAGATGAGGATGAACAGGGTCAGGAAAGTACCCGTCAGGATGTGACCGATCATGGTGGCGGTGGTGAGCGCACCGTTGGTGAGCGTGTCCTGATTGGACTGGATGGCCCGGACCGCCGCATCACCGGCATTGCGGATCTGCTCATCGCTCAGATGCATCGGACCGTTGATGGCCCAGTCCTGCACCTGGTGGATGCTGTTGGTGAACTCGTCGGACAGCTGCGGCACACCCACCACGAACTGCTCCACCACAAAGGTGACCACGCCGGCGACCAGCCCCAGCGAGCCGACCAGCGCCACGAAAACACCGATCCCGCGGGGCAGCCCGCGACGCTGCATCCAATCCACCAGTGGCGCGAGCAGCGCTGCCGCCAGCATGGCGATGGCCAGCGGGATCACCACGGTGTCGAGCCGCCGCACCGCCGCCGCTAGCACCCCGACCAGGGCGAAGATCACCAGCAGCCGCCAGGCCCATTCGGCGGTCTGCCGGACGATGGGGTGAACGGCGTCTGCGGCAGATGGTTTCGGCTCGGTCACCCGATCGAGCCTAGTCACGGTGGCCGCAAGGTTGCGGAAGTACACAGAACGCGCGGACGGAGGACCGGACTGCCGCGCCGCTTCACGGCTGATCTGTCACCAGTTCGATCCCCAGCAACACCGCTTTGTCGATGACCCGGCCCAGCTCCAGATCGATTTCGAACTCGGACGGCGCAGCACCACACTTCGCGATCATCGCCCGCGCTTCCTCCCGGATGCGCTCCTTGTCCGATACGAACCGCGATACCCCGAAGGCAGGCGCGTACAAGTACCACTGCGACCCGCAGCAACTCACCTCGACTGTGAACAGCATGACCGCCCTTTGTTCGTCATTGGCTTGCACGCCGCGCCGAGGAGAAGACACCCGGCGCGGCGGCTGAGACGAAGCTACGAACGTCCAGGCGCGACGGTCTACATCTATGCACAATAATGCACAATAATGAGAAAACGCGGCTAACTCGTGAAGTGCTCAGCCACACTAGCTGGTAGAGCATCATGCTCGAGCATTACTGACAGGAGGATCACGCGATGCGGTTAACATTCCTCGGCAAGGGCGGAAGCGAATCCCAGGGCTGCCCCGCGCTGTATGCAACCGACGAGAACAGCTACCTGGTTCAGGGGTGGGAGACAGACTTACTCGGCACCGTCGAGATACCTCACCTGCTGACAGGATTCGCCGAGCCCGACACCTACCTGGGCGCGAACATGACCGACACCGGGAGAGGCACGTTCCGGCTCAGTGGCCAGCCCGTGACCGATCCGGCGGTAGTCGGCCAGCTCGATCTCGCCGGCGACGAGACCGCAATCCTGGTCGCCAAGCGAGAGAGGACGTTTTTCGGCAATGCTGCTAGTCGCGGATGATCCCTGGACAGATTGGTTCCATGGATTACAGCGCAGCGCGTTTCACCTCGAAGTACGAGACTCCTACGTCGAACCTTCCGAGGACAACCGGTTTCGGGCGTTCCTCGCAGGTGAGGCCGTACCGGATGAGCCGCCGGTACCGTGGCACGCGCTCATGCACAGGGTCACCGGTCGAGGCGTTTCGGTGACGCGCGTGCGAGTAGTGACCGTCCCGCACAGCGACTACCACCGGTGGTTGTTGTCCATCACCGGTCGCAATATCCGGTCAGGGGAGGACATCCGGTACCTGCCACGGCATGATGCGGGAGAGGTTCCGCCGGATGACTTCTGGCTGTTCGATGACGAACGGGTGGTCTATAACCTTGCAGATGACGGTGGTAGGCCCGCAGGAGCGGCATTGACGACAGATCCGAGGATCGTGGACTACTGCCGGAGTGTTCGAGACAGGTTCTGGAAGCTGGCGACGCCGTACATGGAGTACGTCACGTCGTGACCGGCTCCATTCACCAGCAGCGCGAAGCTCTCGGGGGTCGGCTCCGGGAGCTTCGCCTCAACGCGGGCTTATCCGGAGCGGAGCTGGCCCGCCGGAGCGGTTGGCACCAAACCAAGGTGCCAAAGGTGGAGTACGGCAAGATCAAACCGTCCCGCGACGATATCCGGGCATGGTGCGAGCACTGCAACGCCGTGGACCAAGCTCCGGACCTGGTGGCCAGTCTGGACAACATCGACACCGCATACCAGGAGTGGCGCAAGGTGCTCGGGACCGGCACCAAGAGGCGCCAGCATGCGCTGGTCGGCTTGACCGAGGCCGCCGAGATCATCCGCATCTACAACCCGTACTTCATTCCAGGATTCCTCCAAACCGCCGAATACGCCGCCGTGGTTCTACAGAACGTGAGCAGCTTCTATCAGACACCCAGCGACATCGAGGCCGGCGTAGCCAAACGGCTCGAGCGCCAGCAGCTGATATATCGAGGAAACCGCCGGTTCCACTTGCTGATCGGAGAACAGGCGTTGTCGACCACGGTCGGCAGCGATGAAGTGATGATCGGCCAGCTCGACCGTTTGCTTGCCATCACAGGGCTGCCGCGGGTGAGCTTCGGAATTGTGCCGGCTGCCGCTGAAATCCCGTTCCCCCCGACCAACTTCTCGATGTTCGATAACACCATCGTTCTGGTAGAGGGGATATCCGCGGAGCTGACTATCACTCAGCCGAGGGAGGTCGACCTATACGGACGAGCGTTCGACACCCTGGCGGTGCAGTCGGTCACCGGGGACGACGCCCGGGGGTTGATCCGGGCCACGCTGGAACGTCGGCGCTAGAAAGGTCGGCCATGCTGTGACACATCCGGTCTCGCGGTCTTCGGAAACGCTGGGACACCTTCTCGAACTCCGTTACTGGCCACCAGCCATCGACAATGCCCGAATGCTTGTTCGAGCGGTTTCCGCGTTGCCCGCAACCCGGGAGCACCGGACGGTCGGCCCCGGGCGCTAGATTGGTACACGTGTCAGCGCCATTGGAAGCGGTCAAACAGACCATGCATACGCGCTGGCCCCTATACCTGACCTCGATGTTGCTCGCGAACGCGTTCGGAGCCGTGCTGGTGTGGGCGTTCATCCAATACGGGTTACCGGTCCCCGAGGGTGAGGAACCGGGCACCCGGCAGGTCGGCCTGCTGGTCCCGGCTATCGTTTTCCTCACCGGCGGCGTGCTCAGTGTGGCCGCCTCGGCCCTGATGCTGCGGCCGGTGATGCGCTGGCAGGTGCGCGGTGGACCACCCAGTCGCCAGGAGCAGATGGCAGCCCTGCACGCGCCGCTGCGGCAGGCGATTGTGCATCTCGCTCTGTGGGTCCTCGGTGGCGGCGTCCTCGGCGCGGCGATCATCTCCGAGACCCCCGCGCTGGCCGGCGCCGTGATCATCACCGAATGTATGGCGGCGACCATTGTGTTCGGGTTCACCTACATGCTCGGCGAACGGATTCTGCGCCCGGTGGCCGCCGAGGCCCTCACCGCGGGCCGTTTCGACCACACCCTCACTCCCGGCGTCGGCACCCGGATGGCGATGACCTGGGGGATGGGCACCTTCGCCCCCACCATCGCGATCGTGCTGCTGTGCGTCACCCAGATCTCGTCGGATGTGAAGTTCTCGGCGCAGTCCCTGGCCGTCTCGATCCTGCTGCTCTGCGGTGTGGTGATCATGCAGGCGCTGGCACTGTCGATGCTGACAGCGTCCAGCATCTCCGACCCCGTCCGCCAGCTCAGCCAGGCCATCGACCAGGTGCAGAACGGTGCGCGCGATGTGCAGGTCGAGGTTTTCGACGGTAGTGAGATCGGTCTGCTGCAGGTCGGTTTCAACCGGATGATGGAGGAGGCGGCGAGCCGGCAGCGGCTGCAGGAACTGTTCGGCCAGCATGTGGGCGCCGAGGTGGCTCAGCGTGCCCTCGACTACGGTACCGAATTGGGCGGGGAGACCCGATTTGTGGCAGTCCTGTTCGTGGATATGGTCGGTTCCACCGCGACGGCCGCCGAACATCCACCCACCGAGGTGGTCAGCCTGCTCAACGAATTCTTCCGGGTCGTGGTCGATGTGATCGACCGTCATCACGGATTCGTGAACAAATTCGTCGGTGATGCCGCCCTCGCGATTTTCGGCGCGCCGCTGGACCGGCCGGACGCGCCTACTGCCGCGCTGGCCGCCGCGCGCGATCTGCGCGAAGCCCTGCGCACCGTATCCGGACTGGATATCGGTATCGGGGTTTCCGCCGGTTTGGCGGTCGCGGGGAATATCGGGGCCGCGAACCGCTTCGAATACACCGTGATCGGCGACCCGGTGAACGAGGCCTCACGACTCACCGAACTCGCCAAGGATCATCCGGGCCGGGTGCTGGCGTCCGGTTCGGCACTGTATTTCGCCGAGGACGGCGAACAGCGGCGCTGGACGGCGGGCGAGGAAGTGCAGCTGCGCGGTCGGCGGCGCAAGACACGGCTGTCCTGGCCGAGCGAAACCGTGCAGTAGACCCGCTCGCCGCGGTATCGGAGCAGGCAGCGGACTCCGCCGAGGGGTGTCCATTAGGCTGGGCCCGTGACGGCCAACGGTGATGCAGCGGGTACCGCTGCTGTGCCTCCGGCCGGGAAACCGGATCCCACCGAGAACCGGCGCCGGATATTCCGCTGGCTCAAATGGCTGGCCGTTTCGATCGTACTTCTCCTGTTGATCGGCGAGGCTTTCTATCTGTGGCCACGATTACACGAATCGTGGCAAAAGCTCACCGAAATCCATTGGGGCTGGGTCGCGCTGTGTATCGCCGCGCAAATGCTGTCCATGACCGGTTTCGGCCATGTCCAGAGACAGCTCCTGCGCGCCGGTGGCGTCGAGGTGAGCCAGCACAGGTCGGTCGCGGTCGTCTACGGCGCCACCGCCATGTCGGTGACCCTGCCCGCCGGTCAGGTGTTCTCCACAGCCTTCACCTACCGGCAGACCCGGCGCTGGGGTGCGAGTCCGGTGGTCGCCTCCTGGCAACTGGTGTTCTCCGGTGTCGTCTCCGCGGCGGGCCTGGCCCTGATCGGGGTGCTCGGCACCGTGCTGGCGGGTGGCCGGGTGGGGCCGGTCAACCTGATCGTTTCGGCGGCCGCGGTGGTGGCACTGATCTGGGCGGGGAACTACGCCTCCCGGCATCCGGGCACCCTCGAAGGGGTCCTGCGCCGGGCCCTGGTACTGGTCAACCGGGTGCGCAAACGTCCACGGGACATCGGCATCGACAAGATCCGGGAAATGCTCGACCAGGTCGAATCGGTGCGGCTGGGCACCCGGGACGGCGCGTGGGTCACCGGGTGGGCGGTCGTCCACCGGCTGGCCGATATCGCCTGTCTGGGCGCCGCCTGTTACGCCATCGGTGGCGATCCGCGCTGGGCGGGATTGCTGATCGCCTTCGCGGCGGGCAAGGCCGTCGGCTCTATCCCCTTCGCGCCGGGCGGGATCGTCTATGTGGACGCGACCCTGATCTACGGCCTCACCGCGGCCGCCGGATTGCCGGCGGCGCAGGCCGTCGCGGCCGCGTTCGTGTACCGGCTGGTGAGTTTCGTGCTGATCGCGATCATCGGCTGGATCGTCTTCGCGTTCGTGTTCCGCACCCGCAATGCCGAGGACGACGAGTACGAGAAGGAGTTCTCCCGGCGCAATACCTGAGCCGGCCGGGCGCCCTCCAGATACAGGTGGCAGGGCACGCGGAGGACACCATGCGCGCAGGCCGGACGTACCTCCGCCAACCGCTGCGGCCGTACGCGGACTGCCGATGGGCATCGCCCGACTGCGCCGATCAGGCGTACCTCCGCCTCCGCCGCGGCCGTACGCGGACTGCGGAGCGGCTTCGCCGACTGCGCCCACTAAGCTCCTCGGCGTGAAGTGGTTCGTAGCGATCGCCGTCGATATCGTGCTGGTGGTGGTGTTCTGCGCCATCGGGCGGCGCAGTCACGACGAGGCCGTACTCACCGGTCTGCTGCACACGGTCTGGCCGTTCGCGGCGGGGCTGGCCGTGGGCTGGGTCGTCGCGGTGGCGATCGCCCGCCGCGCGGCCGGTGCCGAACCGTTCGACGGTTCCCGCTTCTGGCCCACCGGTGTGGTGATCTGGTTGTGCACCCTGGTATTCGGCATGCTGCTGCGGGTGGTGGCGGGTCAGGGCACCGCGTTCAGTTTCATCGTGGTGGCCACCTCGGTACTGGCGCTGTTCCTGCTCGGCTGGCGAGGGGTCGTCCGGGCGATCAGGTGATCACCGGGACCCGCCCGCTGCTCATTCGTCCGGTTTGGCGAGCGCCTGCAGCATCCGTTCGCCCATCCGGACGACCATATCGCCGCTGTCGACATCGGCGATATGGATCGCGAACGTCAGATCACCCATACTCGCGATCAACCAGCCGTCGTCACCGGCTTTCGCCGAGAACCCGTTGACGTCACGGAATCCGCGCAGTCGCGCCATCTGCGGTGCGTTCATCCCCTCGCGCAGCGCCGCGCGCAGGGCGGCGTCGACCGGGCCCGGCAGCGGCCCCATCGGCGCGTCGGTCTCGCCGGGACGGCCTCGTTCGAGCATCGGCGGGCGAACCGTGCCGTTGGTGATGGCCGCGGCCGCGATCGCCATTCCGAAGGGGCTGACCAGCAGCGCGTCCGAACCACCACCCTGGCGCACCGGTTCGGCGCCACCCGCGCCGGCCGGACGGCCGGTCACTTCCTCCAGCCCGGGAACCCGGAAGTCCACCCCGACTCCGAGCATGGCGGCCGCCTCGATGACTTCTTGATCGGTGACATCCCCGGGCGCCTTGCCCTTGGCCGCTCCGGCCGCTTTCCGGAACAGGTCGATGGTGCCGCCCGCCGGATACAGCCCGGTGAACGCGACCGCCCCCTGGGCACTGGAGTAGTTGTTCTGCGCCGCGGCGACGACGGCGCCGGTGGAGGGCTGGGTGACGACGATGGAGGCGGGCGAACCGACGCTGACCACCGCGTCCTCGGCCGCGCGCTGCAATCGCTGGTCCATGGTCCCTGCGATATCGGGACCGGCCGGACCCTGGTTGCCGGCCAGCTGTTTGACGAATCGCCCGTTCTCGAACAGCTGCACACCCCAACCGGAGTGCCGGTCCTGGCTTTCCTCCCAGACTTTCTTCATGGCGTCGAGCATCGGCGAGAAGATCCGGCGATCGGAGACGATGAGCCGCGGCTCCTGTTTCATCACCACACCCGGGATCGGCGCCATTCGCGGTTCCAGAATCGCGAAATCACCTTCCCGCAGGCTGACCGCCGTGATCGGCTTTCCGCCGGCCGCGGCCAGATCCTCGCGCAGCGAGGCGCCGGTGATCAGTGGCGCGACCGGTTCGATGGCACGGGCCAGCGCGTCGGTGGAGGTCACCTGATCGGGCATCCGGGTGGGATCGAGTTCGACGACGTTGATGATCTGCTGGGTCATCAACGGCTTACCGACGTTGTCGACGACTTTCGGCGCCGGGTCGGGCGTGGTGCGCACCAGCTGGACGGTGCGGTTCTGACGGAGCTCGGGCATGACCACGGCCGGGTCCCAGGAGATCCGCCAGCCGTTGGCGAGTTTGCGGACGGTACCCTCCAGACCGTACGTCCAGTTCTTCTGCTCGCCGAAGCTCCATTTCACGTCGAGGTTGAAGATCCCGGATTCGGCATCGAGTCCGATGAATTGCGCCTTCTCGTAGTCGACGGTGCCCGATTCGAGACCTTCGAACATTTGCTGAAGAGTTGCCGAGGCCGCCGACGGGTACGAGGTCAACTCGGCCGCACCGGCGTAGTCGTGTTCGTCGAGTCGTTGGGTGAATCGGTCGACGACCGCTTCGGGCCCGGCCGCCTCGGTTCCGGTCCCGCACGATCCCATCGCAATTGCCAGAGCCGCCACCCCCATAAGGGCCACTGCGCCCCGGAAGCGAAAGCGGCGCGATCCCCTCACGTCCATGTCGCCCACTCTTCACTCTTGTCACTCCAGTAACAAGACCACCGTACCTGAAAAATGCCTGCTTGCGAGTGATCGCAAACCCGAAATCGTACCCGGACCCACTGTGTGTAGCTGTGGCCGAGCCCAACTCGCCGCACAGCGGACCATGATCAATTATCGGGGCGCCCGAGAACACCCGGCGACGCTACGCTACCGATCGATCAGAAGCGGTGCGCCGTTACCCCGCAAGTCCGCATTCATCGGAGAGATACCCGCTCACGGTAGCTCAGAATCATCCGCTCGCGAGTGAGGTGTCGGTAGGGTTGCTGTCATGTCCGACGGCACCCTCCCGCAAACCTCGAGCAGCCCGATTCTGGTCCTCAACGGCCCGAATCTGAATATGCTCGGCACCCGGCAACCCGAGGTGTACGGGTCGGAAACCCTCGCCGATGTAATCGAATTGTGTCGTCGCGCCGCGGCGGCGCACGGCCGGGAGATCTCCCATTTCCAGTCGAATTCCGAGGGTGATCTCATCGACCGGATCCATGGGGCGCACGGCACGGTCTCGGCGATCGTGATAAATCCCGGCGGGCTGACCCACACCTCGGTCGCGCTGCGCGACGCACTGGTCATTCCGGAGGTGCCGATCGTCGAGGTGCACATCAGCAATGTGCACGCACGTGAGGATTTCCGCCGGCATTCGTATATCTCGCCCATCGCCGACGCGGTGGTCGCCGGGATGGGCATCCAGGGCTACGCGGCGGCGATCGAATTCCTGCTCACCCGCCGGGTGTGACCGGCCCCGCTCACGGGGCCGGCACTCAACTCGCGCTCTCGATCCGGAAAACCGGGAAGCCGGGGGCGATTCCGGCGAGTTCGGCGTCGGTGGAGTCCTTGGTGATGCCCTCGAAGAACCGGCCGACCTCCCAGCCCCAGCGCTCGAGGTAGAGCCGCAGCAGCGGGACCTTGTCCGCGTCGTCGACCTCGACCGCGCCGAAGACCTCGGTCCGCCGGCCCAGCCGCAGCTCGCCGGTGCCGGCGACGCGTAGGTTGCGCACCCACTGGGTGTGGCCGCGCGGCGCGACGAGGTAGCGCTGCCCATCGGCGGCGGTCATCAGATTGACCATGGTGGTCCGCCACTCTCCGGATCTGCGGCCGCGTACCGCCAGCAACCGGGACCCGGCGATGCTGATACCGAGCTTGGGCAGCAGGTTGGCGATCCGGTTGAAGATCGCGTCGAAACCGGTCGGGCCGAGGTAGCGGGTCGTCGCGTCGGTCATCTCGTTCTCCTTTGTGAGCGGTGCTCTCTGTTGTGAACAACAATCGCACCTTGACCCGAGGAAGTCAAGAGCAGTGCTCTCATTTCATTGAAACCACAGGTCAGGATGCGCCCGGCGTGTGCACAGAGCCGAAACGATCGGCTGCGATTTCCGCCGGCCCGCCGAACCGGCTACCGGCAGCCCGATTTTCTGAGACGGTGGTCGTGGACCCGGTCTCCCGCGGATATCGGGCGTGCGTGCTGAAACGAATGGCGGAGGAGAGTGGCGTGCGAGCCGCAGTTTTCCACGGAGCCGAACCCCGGCTGGTCATCGAGGAGATCCCGGTGCCGGTCCCCCGGCGGGGCGAGGTCCTGCTGAAGGTCACCGCCTGCGGGGTCTGCCATACCGACCTGCACGTCCTGCGATCCGAGGTGAAGTTCCCAGCGCCCGCCGTGCTCGGTCACGAGGTCTCCGGGGTTGTCGAACAACTCGGCGAGGGCGTGGACGATATCGCGATCGGCGACAACGTGGTGTGCAGTTTCATCATGCCCTGCGGTGACTGCCGCCACTGTGTACGCGGCGCGGAGGACCTCTGCGAAAAGTTCTTCGCGCACAACCGGCTCAACGGCACCCTCTACGACGGCACGAGCCGGCTCGCCCGGGCCGACGGCACCCCCCTGGCCATGTACTCGATGGGTGGGCTCGCCGAGTACTGCGTGGTACCTGCCTCCGATGTCTTCGAGGTGCCCGGCGACGTCGGTCTCGAAGCCGTATCCATCCTGGGTTGCAGTTCGTTCACCGCGCTCGGCGCGATACACACCGCCGAACTCGGTCTCGGCGACCGGATCGCCGTGGTCGCGGCCGGTGGTGTGGGATCCTCGATCGTGCAGTTCGCGGCGGCGAGCGGGGTCGCCCAGATCATCGCGATCGATATCAGCGACGAAAAGCTCTCGGCGGTAGCGAAACTCGGCGCCACCCATACGATCAACTCGCGGGCCGAGGACGCCGCGGCCCGGGTCCGGGAACTCACCGACGGGCACGGAGTCGATGTGGCATTCGAGGCGCTGGGCAGCGCCGCGACCTTCGCGACCGCGCTGGACGTGCTCGACGACGGCGGCCGCGCCGTGGTGGTGGGGATCGCCCCGGCCGGCTCCACCGGCGCGATCGACCTGGCCCGCCTGGTCCGCCGCAAGCTGCAGATCCGCGGCTCATACGGCGCGAAGGCCCGCACCGATATGCCCGCGCTGCTCCGGATGGTCGCGGCGAACACGGTGCGTCCGCAGGAGGTCATCACTCGCCGCTACTCCCTGGACCGGGCCGACGAGGCCTACGGCGCGCTGGGCCGCGGCGAGATCGTGGGACGGGCGATCATCGAAATGGGTTGAGACGCCGCGCGACCGACCGTCCGCGCCGCGCGGATCAATGCGAAAATTCACCGCCGACCGAGTAACGTCGAGCCATGCCGACGGAGGTCCGCAACAACATCGCACTGGCACGCTTCGAGATCACGATCGACGGCGAGGTCGCGGGATATACCGAATATCAGGACACCGTCGGCGAGCGCGCGTTCGTGCACACCGAGGTCGATCCGCGCTTCGACGGTCAGGGCTACGCCCGGACCCTCGTCGAAGGCGCTCTGGATGCCACCCACCGTGAGGGTCTGGGTGCGCTACCGATGTGCCGGGTGGTCCAGCATTTCATCGAGACCCGGCCGCAGTACCTGTCGATGGTGCCGCACTGGGCTCGCGACCGCCTCGGACTGCCGCAGTAGGCCGCGCAGCTACCACCTGTCCGAGGCGCGACAGTCCAGCGCCCCAGGAAACGAACCTCCCAACCAGAGACAACCCCACAGCAGGCCGCGCAGCCACCACCTGTCCGAGGCGCGACAGTCCAGCGCCCCAGGAAACGAACCTCCCCCAAAGACAACCCCACAGCAGGCCGCGCAGCCACTTGTCCGGGATGCGATTGTCCAGCGTCTCGGAAACAACCGAGCCACAGAGCACCCACGGGCCCGCGCACGCGCTCTCAGTAGGCGGCCACGGCGCCGTCCAATGCCTGCTGCAGGTCGGCGCGGACCAACCGCGCGATCTCCGCGGGCCGCGTCGGGAGGTCGGTGTGCGGCACCCCGAAGTGGAAGCTCGCCGACTTCACCTCTTCCTTGGTCGGTGCCACCGCCGGATCGGCCCGTGGACCGTAGCTCAGACCGAGGCTGACCAGCGCGGGCCGGGCACCGAGCTTGGCCGTCCGGAAGGCGATATGCCCGATACCCGTTCCGACGGCCTGCACCTGCGCCGGATCGACGTCGTTGCAGGTGCCCTCCGGGAAGATCGCCAGGCTGTCGCCGAAGGCCAGGCGTTCGGCGCAGATATCCATCATCCGCTGACCGGCGGCGTTCACCGCCCGCAGTCCGTGGTCACTGCCGCGGAACACCGGGATCCCGCCCATCATGTCGATGCGGCGGCGCAGTTTGATCTGTTCGAACAGCTCGTCCTTCGCCAGTACACGGGTGCGCCCGATGATGGGCCGCAGTTCGCTACGCCAGGCCGCGGCCGCGAGGGTGTAGGGGTCCAGCTGCGACAGGTGGTTGACCGCGATCAGCAGCGGGGTCCGGGAACGGATGAGTTCGTGGATCGCCTCCCGCGCTCCGGCCGCGTAACCGACCCGCGGCCGGTAGCGCCGTCCCAGCAGGGCGTAGGCCCCCATCGCCTGCAGCCGATTCTGCCGGTGCTCACGATAGAACTCGTACACATCGTCACTGTTGTCCAACAGCACCTCGGGGGGTCGCATACGGCTGACTCTACGAGTCTGCGGCGGTATGTCCAGACGGCCCGGAAACGGCCGCCGGGTGAACTCCGCGCGAAGTGAACAGTTGATCAGAGCGGCACAGTCGGGCAATAACTGCGATGATGGCCAGGTGGCGCAGGCAGATGACCCCGATGATCGCAAGACCCGGGGCGGCCGCGGTGACGGGCACGAGCCCGAACCTGGTCGTCGCGGTAACCGGCAGGGTGAGCAGACGGTGCGGGCAGGTACGCTGCTAGTTTCCTCGACCGAACTGGCCGAGCCCACCTTCCGCCGCACAGTGGTATACATCATCGAGCACAACGACGCCGGAACACTCGGGGTGGTGCTGAACCGTCCCAGTGATACCCCGGTGCACGATGTGCTCCCGCAGTGGGCGGAGCTGTCCGCGCAGCCGCACACCCTGTTCGTGGGTGGCCCGGTCAAGCGGGATGCCGCGCTCTGCCTGGGCACGCTCCGAGTGGGTGCGTCCATCGAGGGGGTGCCGGGGCTGCGCCGGGTGGACGGCCGGGTGGTGCTGGTCGATCTGGACGCCGACCCGGACCGGATCGGCCCGCTGGTCGAGGGTGTCCGGATCTTCGCCGGATACGCCGGCTGGACCTTCGGTCAGCTGGACAGCGAACTGACCAACGACGACTGGATCGTGGTGTCGGCCCTGCCCAGTGATCCGATCGCCGGTCGGCGCACCGATATGTGGGCCCAGGTGCTGCGCCGGCAGCCGTTGCCGCTGTCCCTGCTGGCCACCCATCCGATCGAGGTCGAGCGCAACTAGAGACGCCGTGATCCCCGCCGGCGGACCGGCGGGGATCCGCACCCGCACACCCAGCACATGCCCGGTGAGCAATGAGGACCGCGAGATGGCCATGGTCCGGAACCGGTTCACGATGTCCTTGGTGACGTCGGTACACACCGAAACGGCCATCAGAACGATCGGCAGCACCGTGACGGGAATAGTCATGCTCGGATAGCGCCGCGCCTGCAACAGATTGCGCCGCGGCATGGTCCAGGAATCGGCCGGTGCCGTCGCCGGACGCGGCGGGCGGGTGGTCAGGGTTGTGATCGCACGAGTTCCTTTTCTGCGGTGGTGTTTCCGGTGAGAGTGCGAAAGACGTCGTCCAGGTTCGGGATGTGCACGGCCAGTCCTTCGGCGGCCGGCCGATGGTTTTATCGTCACCGCTCCCCGGATCGCGGGCGGAGCGTCAAGAGAGAATTCCGGCGGGCGCCACCCCACCGGAAGGATCAGATATCGAGTTCTTCGACGGGGGCGTGCTCGGCGATATCGGAGACGCGCTGGTATAGCAGGTCGGGGATCTTGCCTTTCAAGTCCTCGACCGTGTCGACGATGGTGAGCGTGTAGTCACCCCAGTCGTGCTCGATACCGAGCATGCGGCGCCAGTTCTTCAGATCGCGCAGCCAGTTTTCCGATTCCGGATATTCCGACCAGTTCGCATACTGCTCGTGCAGTACGAATTTGTTCTTCCGGCTACGGAACACGCGCATATGTTCCATCCGCTCGTCGCCGACGTCCCGGTGCTCGGCGAGCAGAGCACCCTGGAATCTCACTTGCCGGGCGCCGTTGTGACCGACCCGCAGCACGATCTCCTCGAACCCCTCGAGCTTGCCCTCCTCCAATTCGATGAAGCGCTTGAGTGCGGTGACCACCGCGCCGGACAGATTGCCGCCGACCAGTTCCTGCGCCCGCTGGAACAGTGGCAGATCGTCGTCGGCGACGTAGATGGTCTTGTTCGGCATGAGCCAACTATACGTAGACATATACGTATAGGCAAGCAAGCAGGGGCGCTCATCTTCCGCACCGCCGGACGAACTGGGTCAAGCCCCCTTTGCTCCCACCTATTGAACGTGCCGTTAATCAGCGGTACGGTAGGCAGTGTTCCAATAAAGCACTCCGAAGAGTGCGGCTCACCCCAAAGGCCGCACCGGGGCGTGACCGAGTGAGGACCCACTGATGAACCGAAACCCCGAACAGCGCACCCGCCGCCTCGCCGCGCGAATCGCCGCGATCGCGGTCATCACCCTCGCGCCGCTGGCCCTCACCGCCGGCCCCGCCCTCGCCGGCCCCGGCCAGGCGTCCCAGATCAGCGATTCCCACGATTCCGGCGACAGCTTCGGCGATAGCGACAGCTGGAACGGCAACGGCGACTTCGGCTGGGACGACAACGGCCAGTACGGCTACACGGACCACAACCGGCAGAACTACGACGGGTACGAAGACCACCTCAACAGCGGCGGGAACCAGTACCCCGACCGCGACTCGCACAGCAACCACGACGGCGGCCGCGGCTACGACCAGCCGGCCGACTGGGACCGCGAGAACAACAGCGGCGGCTCTCAGAGCCCTGCCGCCTGGAACGTACCCAACCCCTACATCCCGCCGCCGACACCGAGCCTGCTGCCGCAGGTCCATCTGCCGTCTCTGCCGCAACTGCCGTTCGCGCTGCCGGGCCTGCCGCCGCTCCCGTGAGCGGGCAGTGTGGACCGATACCGGTTATAAGTTGCCGTTGCTCAGCGGCACATAGATAAACGAGTCGTTATCGGGAACCCGATGGGGGCGGGTCTACCACCCGCAGCCCTGGCCTGTGCAGTGGCGTCGCCGCCGATATCGGCGGCGATGGCGATTCCGATGCTCAGCGCGAACGAAGTCGCCGGAACAGCCGGGCGACCGGGGCGAAGAATCCCGGGCGGGACGGAGGCCACGGAATACCGCACTCGCGGGCGAAACTCAGGGCGTCGGGTGTCGTTCCGACCTTCGGCCGGTCGCGCGCCCACTCGACGAACCGTGTGGTGAAATCCGGGCCGGCCGCATGCACCAGTTCGGGATAGCGGGCCGCGACTTCCCGGGCCCGCTTGTGCCGCAGTGCGTGCGCCGCCGCGCACACCGCGGCCCGATCGAAACCCGGCGGGACGGCTGCCCCCGCCACCAGTGCGCGCACCAGCGCCGCCTGCCGGTCCGCCAATCCGGGCACGTCGGTCACCGCGACCCCGCCCGGGCGGCGGCGGTGATCGGTGCGCGGGCCGCGGCGTCGGCTATCGCATCGAGCTCGTCGAGCAGCTCATGGGCAGGCGGATAGTTACCGTCCCGCTCGAGCATGAGCGGAACCGGATGATCGTGTACGAACTCGGCGACCAGCGCGAGCACCTCCGGGGGTATCGGATGCCGATGGGTGTCGTGATAGCGCCCGCCGGATTCGTGACCGCCGGCGATATGGCAGTAGGCGATCCGCTCGGCCGGCAGGCGCCGCAACTCGGTGCGCGGGTCGCGGCCGCGGTTACGCGCGTTCGCGTACACATTGGCGATATCCAGCAGCAGATACACCCCGGTGCGTTCGACGATCTCGGTGAGGAACTCCGATTCGCTGAATTCGTCGTCGGGCCAGTCGAACAGCGCGGCGATGTTCTCCACCGCCAGCGGTACGTCCAGTCCGGCCCGGGTACCGGTGATGTTCGCGGTCAACGCGTCGAGCGCTTCACGGCTGCGCGGAATCGGGAGCAGATGACCGGCTTCGAGACCGCCGGCCCGCACGAACGCGATGTGCTCACTGACCAGCGGCGCCGATACCGCCCGCGCACAGGCCGCCAGGTACTCGATCCGGCGGCCGTCCACCGGTTCGGCGCCTCCCAGCGAAAGCGAGATCCCGTGCGGAACAACAGCGGTACCCCGATCCCGCAGCGCCGCCAGCTCGACCGGAACCTCGACCCCGCCGCGCCCGCGGCCCAGCGATTCCGCGACGACCTCGCAGAAGCCGAGTCCGTCCAGTTGATCTATGACACCGCAGATCTCCGGGCGCCAGCCGATTCCGAGCGCCGATTCGGGTAGCGGGCCGGTCACCGATCAGCCACCACAACCCCCACCGCCACCACCACAGCCGCCGCCGCCACCGCTGTCGCCGCCCCCCGCATCACCACCGCCGGAGCCGCCCCCGGACCCGCCGTCGGCGCTGAAACCACCCATGGCGGTGTTCAATGCCGGATCGAGCAATACCAGTGCCTGCACACCGAACAGTGCGACCGCCAGGCCCGCGGCCGCGGGACCGTAGGTCTCGTAGGACGGAGAGTTGCCCGGACGCAGATAACGGTGACCGTTCGCGGCCTCCGCCAGCGCCGTCCGGCCCGCCGGGGTGACCCGCGCCGGGGCCACGACCCGCCACCAGGCGATACCCAGCGCCACCAGCACAAAGACCAGGAAGAGCACCGGATTGCCGTTGAACAGCCCGGTGACCAGGCGGGCCACCCCGAAGAGGCCGACTACCAGGATCGGGAGACCCGCCTCACGCAGCTGCTTCCTGAACCGGTCGTCGGCCAGGTAACCGCGATCGACGAGAACTTTGCGCATCCGATCCAGATCGCCCCGGAGCCGATGAGTCACCAGGGTGATGCTCTGTGTCGAGACGTCGAGGCGATCGCGCACGGCGAGGGTGAACGGATCGAGCGTGACCGTACTCGTGGCGGCACCGACCGGTCGGCCACCGGCGTCGATGAGATCGTGGCCGCGCAACAACGCGATCGAAGCCATCACCGCCCGCCGATCACTGGTCAGCAGACCGAGTTCGGGTGCGGTCAACTCACCGGCCGGGGCCGGTGCGGACGCGGGCGCGGTGACGATCCGGTGCCGCAGCCACACGCCGAGCGCCACGGCGACGATCACGAACGGCAGGTAGAGCAGCAGGAATCCGGGACCGGAGATACCCCAGGTCTCCCCGGCGAACAGCACCGAACCCGCCGCCGGCCATTCGACTGTGTGCATACCAACCTCCGGCTCCGCACAATATTGAATCCAGTATCCGGTCCGAACCCCGGCCACGCCACGAGGAAAGCCTTCCGGGAAGGAAGTCGCTGTGGGACCTTCGGACACGGCGGCTCAATACCGGAGAGTGCCCGGACGCGTGCCTAGGGTCGGGGACCATGAACACTGCCCGTAGGAGATCGACCGTGAAAAGGTCCGGCTCGCAAATGGGGCCGGGCAGCACAGTTCGACGCCGCTTCGGCCGGCCCGGGTTCGGGTTGGTGACGTTCGCGCTGGTAGCGGGACTCACGCTGGTGTCCGCGCCGACACACGCCGAACCCACCGGCCCGGATGTCTCGTCCTGGCAGCACGGCGGCGGACGGCCCATCGACTGGTTCTCCGTCCGCGCGGCCGGTCACCGTTTCGCCATGGTCAAGGCCACCGAGGGCCTGGACTACATCAACCCGTTCTTCGTGCAGGACAGCCTGCAGATGCGCGTGGCCGGAATGGCCCGCGGGACTTATCACTACGCCCGTCCCGAACTGCCGCCGGAACCGCAGGCTGCCCTCTACTCGACGATCGTGCTCGGCCAGAACGGCCCGCTGGACCTGCCACCGGTACTGGATATGGAGAATTCCGGCGGCTTGGCGCCGGGCGCGCTGATCGACTGGACCCACCGCTATCTCAACACCGTGCAGACCCTCACCGGCCGGATTCCGATCGTCTACACCTACCCCAGGTTCTGGCAGACCGCGATGGCCGACAGCGATCAGTTCCACCGCTACCCGCTGTGGATCGCCGACTACCGTGACCGGGCCGAACCAGAGGTCCCCGGTCGCTGGCCCGCCTGGACGTTCTGGCAGCAGACCGACTCCGGCTCGATCCCGGGTATCCACGGAAATACCGATGTGAACGTGTACAGCGGCGCACAGGGCGATTTCGCCCGCTTCGCCCGGATGGGCGGGCTCACCGGCAGCGGATAGGCCCGCAGGACACGTACCCCTACACTCCGATCCGGCCGCCCCCGGACTTCCAGACCGCCACCACGGCGGGGCGCGGCTGGGTCGTTCCGCCGTCGGGCCAATGCGACGCGGGCCGCTCCACCGACGCGTCATCGGTTTCACCCGGATGCTGGACGCACACTACGACGCGATCCTCGGTGATCACCGGACCACAGGTCTCGGCGCCGACCGGGACCGACAGGAACTGTTTGGTCTCGCCGCGCCGATCACCGTCGAGCACCACCGCGAACAGGCCGTCGTTGGCGTCGAGCGCGTTGCCGTCGGTGCTGATCCACAGGTTGCCGTACGGGTCGAACGCCAGGTTGTCCGGGCAGGAGATCGGGCTGACCTTCGTCTTGTCGTAGCCCGCGAAATAAGTGTCGGCGACGGCCGGGTCACCGCAGACCAGCAGCAGAGTCCAGGTGAAGGCGGTACCCGCGTGCTCATCGGTCAGCTCGAGGACCTGCCCGTTCTTGTTCTTGTTGCGGGGGTTGGCCTCGTCGACCGCCGCCTTGCCCTCGGTACCGCGCTTGTCGTTGTTGGTCAGCGCCACATAGACCTTGCCGGTCTTAGGATTCGCCTCGAAATCCTCGGGGCGGTCCATCTTGGTGGCGCCCACCTTGTCGCCGGCGAGTCGGGTGAACACCGCGACCTCCTCGGCGGTCATCCCGTCCACCAGCGATTCACCGCGGCCGTCCGCGGCCGTCCGCAGGATCGGAATCCACTGGCCGGTCCCGGTGAACCCCTTGTCGGACGGGACCGTGCCGGATCCATCGATCCGGTCGGGGTGGTCGCCGGTGAGTTTCGCGACGTAGAGCGTGCCCGCGTCCAGGATGGTCATATTGTGGCGGCGGCTCGCGGCCCCGGTGCCCGCCTCGATCTTGCGCGAGGAGACGAACTTGTACATGTAGTCGAAGCGTTCGTCATCGCCGCAGTAGGCGACGACGGTGCCGTCGGCGGTCACATGAATATTCGCGGCCTCGTGCTTGAACCTGCCCAGAGCGGTGTGCTTGACCGGGGTGGAGGCGGGATCCCACGGGTCGAGTTCGACCACCCAGCCGAAGCGGTGGGATTCATTGGGCTCGGCGGCGATATCGAAGCGTTTGTCGAATTTCTCCCAGTAGTGCGGCGCATCGGATTCGCCGATCCCGTAGCGCTTCAGTCGCGCGGCCGATACCGGATCGGCGGCGGCGCCCACGAAATAGGCGTTGAAGTTCTCCTCGCCGGAGAGCACGGTGCCCCACGGGGTCACGCCGCCGGAGCAGTTGTTGACCGTGCCGAGGACCTTGGTGCCGGTGGGGTCGGCGGAGGTCTTGACCAGCGGACTGCCCGCCGCGGGGCCGGTCAGCCGGAACTCGGTGGTCGCGGTGATCCGCCGGTTGTATTTCCCGAACGCGGGCGCCAGCCGGCCGGTCCCGGGCTCACCGTGCACCTCCACGACGGTCAGACCGTGCGCGGCCATCGCGATATCGACCTGCTCGCGGGTGATCGCCTCGGGCTTGTACCCCGCGAACATGAACTGCTCGGTCGTGTACTCGTGGTTCACCACGAGCAGGTATTTGCCCGGCTGTCCCTCGATCGGCAGCAGACCGGCGAAATCGTTGTTGTAACCGAACTGCTTCGCCTGGGCGGCCGGGGTCTGGCGGAAGAAATCGAATTCGGGTGCGTCCGCGAACAACGGATCACCCCAGCGGATGACGACACCCTGCTCGTAGCCTTCCGGAACGACCAGCGCGTCCTGGGTGTTCGGCGCCACCGGGGTGAACCCGGTTCCCGTACCGTCGGTGCTCGCGGTCGTCCCGACCTCCGTGCTGTCACCGCAGGCGGCGAGTGCGCTCGCCGCGCCGACCGCGACCACCGCGGCCGCGCTGCCCTGCAGCAGGCGCCGCCGGGAGATCCCCGCGACGATATCCCCGAAGTAGGTGTTCGACGAGGTGTTGGGCACCTCGTGGAAGCAGGCGTTTCCGCATTTGTACTGACAGGTGACGCGCGCCCGCGACCCGGCCGGGTCGTGGGCGACGAAGAGCTCGAGAGGTTTCACAGTTGACTCCTGTTCCGGGCTGAACGCCCGCACGCTAGCCGACCCAGGCGAGTCCCAGGAGTCTGTTGAATTAACTGCGGACCAACACGGTGGCCATGGAAAGCCCAGGCCACCGTGCGGGCCGATAACAGCTACGCGACGATGTTGACCAACCGACCCGGCACGACGATCAGCTTGCGCGGGGCCTTGCCGTCGAGCAGGGCGGCGATCTTCTCGTCGGCCAGCGCGGCCGCTTCGATCGCCGCCTGATCGGCCTCGGGATCGACCTGGATACGGCTGCGGACCTTGCCGTTGACCTGGATCGGGTACTCCACCGTTTCCGCGGTCAGCAGTGCCGGATCGGCGACCGGGAAGGGGCCGTGCGCCAGGGAGTGGCTGTGCCCCAGCCGTTCCCACAGTTCCTCGGTCATATGCGGGGCCAGCGGCGCCAGCATCAGCACCACCGGCTCCACCGCCGAACGCGGCGCACCGCCGGGGTAGACCTTGGTCAGGTGGTTGGTCAGTTCGATCAGTTTGGCACCCGCGGTGTTATCGCGCATGGCCGCCAGATCCTCGTCGACCCCGGCGATCGTCCGGTGCAGCAGCCGCAGCGTCTCGTCGGCCGGATTGTCCTCGGTGACCCGGGTCGCGCCGGTCTCCTCGTCCACCACCAGTCGCCACACCCGCTGCAGGAACCGCTGCGCGCCGATAACGTCCTTGGTCGCCCACGGCCGTGAGGTGTCCAGCGGACCCATCGACATCTCGTAGAAGCGGAAGGTGTCGGCACCGTACAGATCGCAGATCTCGTCCGGGGCGATCGCGTTCTTCAACGATTTGCCGATCTTGCCGTACTCCTGGTTCACCTCGACCTCGGCACCCGTGGCGTCGGTCCAGTAGAACCGGCCGTCACGTTCGGTCACCTCGGCAGCGGGCACATAGGCGCCACGCGCGTCGGTATAGGCGAAGGCCTGGATATAGCCCTGGTTGAACAGACGGCGATACGGTTCGCTGCCGCTCACCTCGCCCAGGTCGAACAGGACTTTCTGCCAGAACCGGGCGTACAGCAGATGCAGTACCGCATGCTCCACCCCGCCCACGTACAGATCCACCCCGCCGGGATCGTCGGCGCCGTGCTCGGCGGGCCGCGGGCCCAGCCAATAGGTCTCGTTCTCCTTCGCGCAGAACTCCGCGGAATTGGTCGGGTCGGCGTAGCGCAGCTGGTACCACGAACTACCGGCCCAGTTCGGCATCACATTGGTGTCGCGGCGGTAGGTGCGCGGGCCGTCGCCCAGATCCAACTCCACCTCGACCCAGTCGGTGGCCTTGGCCAGCGGCGGCGACGGCTCGGAGTTCGCGTCGTCGGGATCGAAGGTGACCGGTGCGAAATCGTCCAGTTCGGGCAACCGCACCGGCAGCATCGATTCCGGCAGCGCGTGTGGTGCACCGGATTCGTCGTAGACGATCGGGAACGGCTCACCCCAGTACCGTTGCCGCGCGAACAACCAGTCGCGCAGTTTGTACTGGACGGTGCCGGCGCCGTGCCCGTCGGCCTCCAGCCGCGCGATCACGGTGGCTTTGGCGTCGGCGATGTTCAGTCCGTCCAGGTAACCGGAATTGATCGCCGGTCCGTCACCGCTGTAGGCCGTACCGTCGAAATCCGCGGGCGGCTCGACGGTACGGATGATCGGCAGACCGAAAGCGGTCGCGAAATCCCAGTCGCGCTGGTCCTGACCGGGCACCGCCATGATCGCGCCGGTGCCGTAACCACTCAGGACGTAGTCGGCGATGAAGATCGGGATCCGCGCGCCGTCGACCGGATTGGTGGCATGGGCACCCAGGAAGACACCGGTCTTGTCCTTGTTCTCCTGACGCTCCAGATCCGACTTCGCGGCAATGGACTTCCGGTAGGCCACCACGGCCTCGGCCGGTGTCGCGCTACCGGCCGTCCAGCGCGGATCGGTTCCCGCGGGCCAGGCGGCCGCCGTCAACCGGTCCACCATCTCGTGCTCGGGAGCCAGCACCAGATAGGTCGCGCCGAAGAGCGTATCGGGTCGGGTGGTGAACACCTCGACATCACCGGCCGCGGTGGCGAACTCGACCCGAGCGCCACGTGAGCGACCGATCCAGTTGCGCTGCATGGCCTTCACGTTCTCCGGCCAGTCCACCCGGTCCAGATCGTCGATCAACCGGTCGGAATAGGCGGTGATCCGCATCATCCACTGCCACAGCCGCTTACGGAACACCGGGAAATTGCCCCGCTCGCTACGGCCGTCGGCGGTGACTTCCTCGTTGGACAGCACCGTCCCCAGACCCGGACACCAGTTCACCACCGAATCCGTCTGGTAGACCAGGCGATAGGAGTCGATCACCGCATTGCGCTCGGCGACGGACAGACCCGCCCAGTCCTTACCGTCCGGCGCCGGACGAGCGCCCGCCGCGAACTGCTGCTCCAGCTCCGATATCGGCCGGGCGCGGCCGATCTCCTGGTCGTACCAGGCGTGGTAGATGCGCAGGAAGATCCACTGCGTCCACTTGTAGTACTCGGGATCGGTGGTCGCGAACGACCGCCGCCGATCGTGTCCCAGCCCCAGCCGATCCAGCTGCCGCTGCATGGTGGCGATATTGGACTCGGTGGTATCGCGCGGATGCGCCCCCGTCTGCACCGCGTACTGCTCGGCGGGCAGGCCGAACGCGTCGTAGCCCAGGGCGTGCAGGACATTGCGGCCCCGCATCCGGTGGTAGCGGGCGAATACATCGGTGGCGATATAGCCCAGCGGATGGCCGACATGCAGCCCCGCCCCCGACGGGTACGGGAACATGTCCTGAACGAACAGTTTGTCGGCCGGCACCTCCCCCGCCAGCGGACCGACCGGGTTCGGGGCGAAAAAGGTGCCGCGCTCGTTCCAGCGCTGCTGCCACCGCCGCTCGATCTCCCCGGCGAGCTCGGCGGTGTACCGGTGGGCGGGCGTATCACCGGCGCGACCCTGGGGTGCGCCAGGGTCTACCGAGCCCTGCCCGGCCGTCTCGGTTGCGCGGGAGTCCTGCACGGTCCTGCCTTCTCTAGCTGCTGATGGGGAGAATTCCGTCGTCGAACAGCCTAAGACGTGCGAGCTGACAAGCCCAAAAGGGTATGGGCGTGGCAGGTGCTGGTGACGGTGATCACGGACGAAACCCTCCCTTCTACCCTGGATGGTCCAGCCCAGTGGTCGGGGCCCGCCCCGGTTCTGGAGCGACGAAGCGAAGGAGCGCAGCGACTGAGCGCAGCGACTGAGCGCAGGAGTGAAGAACCGGGGTTAACAGGGCCCCGACCCCGCCCCGCCGCAGGCGGGGCAGATGAACACAGCTACTCTCACCTGGTGTTCGTTGTCGCAATTCTCCTGTTCGTCGTGGCCCTGGTGGCCCTGACGACGGGTTTACTCGGCTTCGTCGGCCGTCTTCCGGGCAACCGCTACATCGGCGTCCACACCGAGGCCGCGCTCCGCGACGAAGCCGCGTTCCGCACCGCCAACCGGGTCGCCGCCCCCACCTCGATCGCCGCCGGTGCGTTGCTGGCCGCGGGTGCGCTGGTGGTTCTGGCCGCCGGAGGTTTCATCGCCGTGGTGGTGACAGTGGTGGTCCTGGCGATCGCGCTGTTCACGCTGGGGGCGGGTGCCAATGCGGGCGCGCGGGCCGCCGAAGCGATCGCGCCGCCGCCGGAGACCGGCGGATGTGGTGGCTCCTGTAGGGGTTGCTCGCTCGAGAGCACCTGTGCACCGGCGGTCTCGCAGTCGGCCTGATCACGCCGGTCAGCCCAGCCAGTCCAGTACCGACGCGGCCGTCCACGACTGCTGCATACTGCCCAGCGGTTCCCCGGTGAATGGTTCGTAGTATTCGGCGAAGCTGCCGTCGCTGGCCTGCCGCAGCGCCTCGGCGCGCAGCATGTACGAGCGTTCCGCCCAACCGCGATGGGCGAACACCCACGAGAACAGCCAGCTCATCACCGGCCACACCGGGCCCCGCCAGTATTCGCGCGGCCGGAAATCCTTCGATACCGGCGAGGTGGAGGGCGGTAGCGCGTAACGCAGATCCGGATGGCCGCAGAAGCGCGGGCCCTCGAACAGGCGCAGCAGGTTGCTCTCGGTGGCCCGGGGCAGGCCGCCGCTGATGAGGGGCGCGAACATCGCCAAGGTCTCGGTGGTGATCCAGCGTTGCAGGCGCGTGTCGTAGTCGCGGGCCGCACCGGTGCGGGCATCGGTGGTGGCGATCACTCCGGCTCGGAACCTCTCGGCCCAGCCGAAGAGCTCCCGGGTATCGGATTTGGCCTGGTGGTACTCCTCGCCGATCTGTCCCAGCACCTCGCAGGCCAGTGCGAAGATCGCGGTCACGAAGACGTCCTCGACCGCGAAGTCCATCGTCGAACTCAACGCGTCGTCGTCGTAGCGGGCGCGGCGCATCTGTTCCACCAGCCACAGGTACCGGTCGTATTCACGGTCGGTGGGCCGCTGGGTGGGGTCGGCGACGACGAGGACGTCCTCGCGCCGGTAGGGCGGCAGATCGCCGGGCCTCACATTCCCGTAGGCCCGGTCCCAGCGCGGGGAGTTGTCCATCCCGGATTCCCAGCCGTGGTAGAGCGTGATGCGGCCGCTGCCCAGTGGGTCGCGGGCGTGGGCCAGCCAGCGATGCCAGCGTACGAGGTCGGCCCAGCGCCGGTTGAGGAACTCCTCGGCCACCGCGCGGGTACTGCGACCGTGGCGGCGCGAATGGTCCAGGATCCGCTGCACCGCGATGGCGTGTACCGGCGGCTGCGTGATCCCGGAGGTGTCCGGACCGTCCGGCGCGTTCGCGGCCAGCAGCCGGCATTCCCAGCGGGCCGGTCCGGGGAAGTAACCATCGACCCCGTTGGCGAAGACGATATGGGGGATCATGCCGTTCTTCCACTGCGCCGAGAGCAGGGTGTCGAGCTCGATCACCGCTCGTTCCACGCTCAGCGGCGCCAGCCCCACCGCCACGAAGGCCGCGTCCCAGCTCCACATATGCGGATACAACCGCGGCGCGGCACTGGTCATGGTTCCCAAATCGTTGCCGCGCAGCAGATAGGCCGCGCGGGCGGCGAGCTGCGTGGGGGTGAAACCTGGGTGCGCCATCTCTACATCTTGCTGGTCGGGACCGGGGGCACGCAGCATCGGTGCGTGCGAACGCAATATCTACCGAATCACGGTTTCGCTCCAGTGTGCGCCATATTTCGCGCGCGCTACACGAACTCGCCGAACCCTCGCATCGCCGCGTGTGACCGCGGCGCGGTGTGGTACGCACTACCCCGGCGAGCCGTCGACCGTTCGGCGGCACACAGTAGCCGGGGGACGAAACGAGGAGTGGGCGATATGCAGCAGGAAGCCGACAGCGCGCGCCGGAAACGGCCGGTGGCACTGATCACCGGCGGCGGGCGCGGGCTCGGCGCGGCCATCGCACGAGAACTCGCCCCCGGCCACCGGCTGCTACTGGGGGCGCGCACCGCAGCCGGTCTCGAATCGATACTGGCCGAACTTCCCGATGCCACCGGTTGGCCGGTGGAGCTCACCGATTACGACGCGGTAGCGGCGGCGGTGCGGCCGATCGAACGGCTGGATGTGCTGGTGCACAATGCCGGTATCGCCGATCTCGGCACGATCGCCGAGTCCTCGGTGCGGCAGTGGCGCGAGACACTGGAGGCCAACCTGATCGCGGTCGCCGAACTGACGCGGCTGCTGTTGCCGGCCCTGCGCGCCGCGAACGGCCATGTAGTACTGATCAATTCGGGTGCGGGGCTGCGCGCCCATGCCGGCTGGGCGTCCTACGCGGCCGGCAAATTCGGTCTGCGGGCGTTCGGCGACGCACTGCGCCTGGAGGAACCCGCACTGCGGGTGACCTCGATCCATCCGGGCCGCATCGATACGGATATGCAGCGCGCGATCGTCGCCGGTGAGGGCCGGGCCTACGATCCGAACCAGTTCCTGCGCCCGGAGACGGTGGCCCGCACGATCCGTACCGCGATCGAGACCCCCGGCGACGCGCATCCGACCGAAATCGTGCTGCGCCCCAGATGAGCATGCATCGGCCCTGGCCGGATCGTCTCGTTGTACGGCCCTGGACCGCCGATCACGCGCGACGCGTCGGCGCATGGCGTTACGGCGGGCCGTGGCGGGTCTACGACCTCGACGAGGTGATGGACAGGACGCCGTCGATCGCGATGCTCGACGAAGACGGCGTGCTCGTCGGGCAATTCCGATGAGAGTGTGGCGGGGGGCGCGAGACCGCGTCCGCCGCCGGAGCCGTGGTGTGCAGCGTGCCCGGTGCGGTCAGTGCTCGTCGTAGTGGCCGTCGTGCGGGGCGTGCCGGTGTCCGTCGTGGATGTAGTCCACATGGTCACCGTGCGGAACGGCGACGTGACCGCAGCCCTCACCGTGCACGTGATCGTGCGCTGCGTGCTCGGTGTGGCCCTGGTTCTCGCATTCGTCGAAGTGCCCCTCGTGGGCGCGGTGCAGGTGTCCGTCATGGACATAGTCGACGTGATCACCGTGCGGAACCGCTACGTGACCGCAGTCCGGTCCGTGCACATGGGTGTGTTCGGTGTGCTGATCATGTGCCGTTGTCATCGGTGCTCCCTCTTTCCTCGACGCGGATGCTTTCTTCGAAACGGTCACCTGGAACTACACACTCGAATACATTACCAAGTGCGCATCAATGCAGGTAGCTACATATGCGCCGGCCCCGATATAGCGGCGATTCATCAGCCGCGCCCCCACCCCTTCCCCACCGTGGCAAACATTGACTGTTACCCGAATCATCCGATCTTTAAACGTGATTCGGGAATTTTTCACGCTGTTTCTATGTCTTTCGAGTACCAACCGCGTAATGTCGGTGTAGTTCGAAACCGCCGGGCGACAGTCTTTATGCCCGGCGGTCTTAGCTGCGCGTCAGTTCTGGCTGGTATCCCACTGGCAATACCGTGATGAAGATCGGACACGAGACCTCATGATGATCCGCAAGATCGTTGCGGCCGTAGTGCCGCTGCTTGCTACCACCACTGTGGGCGCGGCAGTCGTGCACGCAGAACCCGCGACTCCCGAGATCGGCTACCGCGCCGAGCTCATCGGTAACAGGGTGGTCACCACTCTCACCAACGGTACATTCGAGATCGACGGCGAAGCCGTCGAGATCCTGGACAACTCCGGCACCACCGTCGTCTCCCTGCCCCTGGCGGTCCGCGAGGGCGCGACCGAGTACCCGCTTCCGCACGCCGTGCGGGACGAGGGCAGGGTGCTGGAACTGACGGCAATCAAGGATGTGGCGGCGGCCCGGCCCGCGGCGCAGCCGGTGGCCTCGCCGCAGGAGAACTACGCGGCACAGAACAACTTCGCCTCACAGTTCGGCCTCGCCACCGCCATCGGCGGCTTCATCGGGACCGCACTCGGCGCAGTTGTCGGACTGGCCGCCGGTCTGGGGACCGGCGGCGTCTTTGCTCCGGCCACTGTGATCACCGGCGCCGCGATCGGCGGGATCATCGGCACCATAGTCGTGGGCGGGCCGACGCTGATCATCGCCGGCGTCGACCTGGTCAACACCTTGGCCGCCGCTCCCGGAACCACTCAGTGGGCGCCGCGCCAGCAGGTGCAGTCGACGAACTGAGTGCCCACCACGGATCGGGAAACACGGGTCGGTGACCCGATCCGTCGAGCACAGGTAACGGGGCCCGGTCCGCCACTGAACTGCTCCCCGGAAGTCGGAACCGAGTTTCTCGGTCCAACTCTCCGGGGACCAGTTCGGCCCGCGGACCGGGCCCCGTTTCCGCGTCTACTGTCAGGCGATACCGCTGACCGGCTCCGGGTTGATCTCGTCGCGCCAGGCAATGGCGTCGCGTACCTGGGTCAGGTCGTAGTCCGGACCGGTGATCCCGACGGTGAACAGGGTGGCACCACCCTTCAGATAGTCCGGGGCCTTCTCCGTACCCGGCCAGGAGACCGAGCGCTCGATCTTGTCCGTTTCGGTGCCCACCCGGGCGCAGTGCTCCTCGAGCACCTGACTCTTGTGGGTGAAGACGTCCAGTTCACCGAAACTGTGCCAGATATCGGCATATTCGGCCACCAGGCGCAGCGTCTTCTTCTCCCCGCCACCGCCGATGAGGACAGGAATCTCCCGCACCGGCTGCGGATTGAGCTTCGCCAACCGGCCGGTGATCCGCGGCAGGTACTCCTTGAGGAGGTTCAGGCGGCTACCCGCCGTACCGAAGTCGTACCCGTACTCGTCGTAGTCACGTTCGAACCAGCCCGACCCGATGCCGAGGATGAGCCGGCCGCCACTGATCTGGTCGACCGTGCGGGCCATATCGGCGAGCAGGTCCGGGTTGCGGTAGCCGCCGCCGGTGACCAGCGCGCCGATCTCCACCCGCTCGGTCTGCTCGGCGAACGCACCGAGCATGGTCCAGCATTCGAAATGCGCGCCGTCGGGGTCCCCGTACAGCGGATAGAAGTGATCCCAATTGAACACGATGTCCACACCCGCGTCTTCGACCCGCAACACGGCATCGCGGATGAGTCCGTAGTCGGGCGCGTGCTGGGGCTGGAGTTGTACTCCGATCCGAACCGGTCGGCTCATCTTGTTTGACTCCTCGTCGTCGGGTGATCTCCCGGATCCGAGGCTACCGGGGGTAGGCCTCCGCGGCCCGGCGGAAGCGGAGCGTCCGCCACTCATCGCCCGCGGTCGATATCTGCGCGAGTTCCGTTCGGGCATGGATTACATAACAGATGAATACACCCTCTATTCGGTCCTTTTCCGTAGGTAGCATTTCGACCGCGTCTCGTTGTCACGACCTGTTCCCGGTCGGCGATCACGCACAGAAGGAGGCTACGTCCATGCCTGTGTGCACGACTCGCGACAAAGTGAACATCTACTACAAGGACTGGGGAAACGGGCGCCCTGTCGTCTTCATCCACGGCTGGCCGCTGAACGCCGATGCCTGGGAAGATCAGATGAAATGCGTGGCCGATAACGGCTACCGTGGTATCGCCCACGACCGGCGCGGCCACGGGCGTTCGGATCAGCCGTGGAACGGTTACGATTTCGATACGTTCGCCGACGATCTCGACGATCTGCTGACCGCACTCGATATCCACGACGCGACGCTGGTGGCACACAGTATGGGTGGCGGTGAACTCGCCCGATACATCGGCCGGCACGGCACCGCACGGGTGCACTCGGCGGTGCTGCTCTCGGCGATCCCGCCCCTCATGAGCCAGAACGAGAGCAACCCGGAAGGCGTGCCGGACAAGGTTTTCGAAGAGATCAAATCCGGGATCCTGACCGAGCGTTCGCAATTCTGGAAAGACGCTTCCGAGGGATTCTTCGGCGCGAATCGACCGGGCAACAAGGTGACTCAGGGAAATCGCGACGCGTTCTGGCACATGGGAATGCAGGAGAGCATCCAGGCCGGCGTGAAATGCGTCGACGCGTTCGCCTACACCGATTTCACCGAGGATCTGCGGAAATTCGATATCCCCACCCTGATCGTGCACGGTGACGATGACCAGATAGTCCCGATCGATGCCACCGGGCGGAAATCCGCAGCGATCGTGCAGGATTCGACCCTGAAGGTGTACGAGGGCGGTTCGCACGGGATCGCGCTGGTCCCCGGCGACAAAGAGAGGTTCAACGCCGATCTGCTGGAATTCCTCGACCGCTGACAGCAACAGATCACGGACCGCGTTCCATCGGGATTTCCGGGAACGCGGTCCTTCGTGCTGTCCGAGGGGCGATCATTCGTAATTCTCGGCATCGGCGCAGGTCAGCGGATCACCGTTCGACTGAAACGCCGACCCCGCCGGACACCGGGCATTCTCGGCGGGGTTTGTCTACCGTTTCGCTGTACCGCTTCAAACCGAACGATCACGGGAGGTTGGACAGTGGCAAACAGCATTCGGGCCGTAATGGTCGCCGCGATGGCGGCCGCGGCAGTGACCGGACCCGCCGCGGCGAGTGCCCTCGCGGCGCCGGACGCGGAGCCCGGCACCCACTCGAGCTACCGGCCGGGAATCGGTGATCACACCCGCTTGGCCCAGGACGACGATCCAGCGGGTGGGGAGGATACCTCGCGGCCCGGGTTCCCGTCGGACACCGGCGGCGGTCAGCAGTCACAATCAGGCGGCCAGGACAGCGGCCCGTTCCCCGGCGGGGGGATCGGCGAGGGCCGGCAAGCACAATCCGACCCCGGCAGCGTCGACAGCGGACAAACGCAATCCGACTCCGGCAGCGTCGACAGCGGGCAAGCAGAATCCGGGGACCAGAACGGCAGTTCGTACCCAGGGTGGGGTGCGGGCGACAGCGGGCAAGCGCAATCCGGCTCCCCGGACGGCAGCCCACTACCGAACTCCGGCGGCGTAGGCGACAGCCGACAATCACAATCCGGCGGCCAGGACAGCGGCTCGTACCCGGGTGGGGGCAGCGTCGACAGTCAGCAGCCGCAGTCCGGCGGCGTCGACAGTCAGCAATCACAATCCGGGTCCGTGGACGGCCGGCAGTCCGATTCCGGCGGCGTCGACAGTCAGCAGTCACGATCCGGATCCTTCGGCGACAGTCAGCAGTCGAGTCAGGGGTCTGATTCGAGTGGGTCGGTGAACTCGCCCTACGAGATGGAAGAACGCCGCTAGATCTCCTCTGGGCGGTGGTCGAGGGCGCCCAGCGGTAGGTATCGGCCAAAGCGAATACCGAAGAGCCCCGCGGATCTTGCTTTGGATTCCGCGGGGCTCTTCCGCTGCCCCGGCCCCGGCGGAGAGCGACGGTTCGCGACCGCTACCGGACCGGGCGGACGACCGGGACAGATCAGCCCCGGACGAGCGACATGAGGTTGTCCAGTGATCGGGCCGAGGGCAGTCCGAGCGCCCGCTCGGCGACCGTGGCCGCCTGCACCTCGGACAACCGGCCCTCCACGTTCAGGTCGAACTTCCGGGTGAGTTCGTCATCGGAGAGCGGGTTCGCCGGGCCACCGCGATTGTGGTCGACGCGCGCCTCGTGCCATTGCCCGTCGCGGGTCCGCACCCGCAGCACGGCCGGGAACTGGTGCGGGTAGATCTCGTCGCATCGGTCGTCGCCATGGCTGACCACGAGTGCGGCCAGTTCGAGCGTGCGTGGGTCGCGGGCGGCTTCGTCGGTGAAATCGGCGTGTCCCACACCCAGCCCGGAACCGCCGAGCAGTGCCCGCGCCACCGTGAACGGACCCGAGAAGGCCGCGTGGTAGCCGGATTCCGGAGCCGCCTTGGCAGCGGGCGGTTCGGCGATGGTGCGCAACACCGGTTTCGGCACACCGAGCACGATTTCCACGATCTGGTCCGGATCGAGACCGCCGCTGCGCAACGCGCGGGCCGCATCGATACCGGCGTGGGTGAAGTGGTTGCACGGATAGGGCTTGAAGAAGATACCCGGGAGTTCCCAGTGATCGCCGAGCCGATCGACGACCTTGGCCGTATCGGCGCGGTCACCACAGAACGCGTGCAGGAAGCCGAAGCGGCCCTCGATCACCGTGGGCGGTCCGGTCAGCCCGTGCCGGGCGAATTCCGCGGCGGTGACGCCCGAATGCGCGGCCCAGCCGCAGTGCGCCCGTTTGACCGTCCCGCCGGTGCGGTTGGCTTCCAGCAGACCGGCGCCGAAACTGGCGGCGATGCCCATCGCGTCGGCGATGCCCTCGGCGTCGAGGCCGTACAACATCGCGGCCGCGGCGGCCGACCCGACGGCACCGCAGATGGAGGTCGCGTGCTGACCACGTTCGAAGAATTCGGAGTTGCCCAGTTCTTCGTCGTAGCCGCCCATTCCGAGGCGTACCGCGATCTCGATACCCACACCCGCCGCGTCGAGGACCACTGCGCCCGTCGCGCCGGTGGCCTCGCCGACCGCGAGAGCCGCGGGGACCACCGAGGCGGACGGGTGCAGTACCGACGGCAGATGGGTGTCGTCGGAATCCATCGAATGCGCGAGGGTGCCGTTCACCAGCGCCGCGGTGGCGGCGGGGAAACGCTCGCCGGTGCCGAAACCGGTCGCCGCGGCGGCACCCGCCCAGCCACGGGCCACGGCCGTGACGGCCTGCGCCGAGGGCTGTCCTCGCGCGGCAAGGGAATTACCGAGCACATCCAGAACGCGCCGGGCCACATCTTTACGGAGTTCGTCGGAGAGCCCGGCGGTGCGGGTGTTCGCCGCGAGCGCGGCGAGCCGGCCGACAACGGTACCGGTGAAATCGTGACGGGCGGCGATCGCCTCCGAGCCCGACCCGCTCACGCTGTGTGGTTCGGGCGTGCGCGAGGGCCCTGCGTGGTCACGCTTCGCTACCGCCTCCGGGCCCGACTCGCTCACGCCGGCACCACCGCGACGGGGCGAACCGGCGAACCGGTGCCTCCGGTGATGCGCAGCGGCGCCATCACGAAGGTGAACTCGGTGAGACCGCGAGCGCTCGCATCCTCGAGATTCAGATGCTCGATGATGTGGATCCCGTTCTCCACCAGCAGCACCCGGTGCACCGGCAGGACACTGTGCCCCTTGCCCGGTGGAATATGTTCGAAGGCGGTCGTATCCGCGCCCGCGGCCACGATCCCGGCGTCGGCGAGCCATTGCGCCGCGCTCACGTCGGCGCCCGGTACCCCGTCCTGCTGCCCGAGGTAACGCTGGGCGTCGTCGAAATACCGGGCCCAGCCGGTGCGGATGAGTACGACGTCCCCACGCCGCGGCGTCACGCCGGCGGCATCGGCGGCATCGCGCAGATCCTGTTCGGTGACGGCCTGGCCGGCGTCGAGGGTTTCGACACCGCGCACCCGCGGCACGTCCAGGAGCAACCCGCGCCGCAGCATGAAGGGAATGTTCTCGGCACCCAGTTCGGAGAACCGCCCGCCCCGCTGCGCTTCCTCGGCGTCGATATCGCCGTGCAGTTTGCCGCAGTGACTGACATGGGAGAGGGCATCGACATGAGTACCGACGTGCCCACCGGTCACGATGATCTCGTTGGACGCCGAACCACCGTCCGGGCGGACCATATCGCCGTGCCGGCGGATCAGGGTCATCCGGAACCCGGGATGGTTGGGTGAGCAGGGCATCCCGGTCGTGTACGGGTGCCCGAGTTCGACGGTATCGACATCGCTGCTGGTCACCGCGTGCAGCAGCGCGTCGGGTGCGGTGGTCACGGTTTGTTCGGTCATGCTCTCACTCCTCGTACTGCGGTGGCCTCGGCCCGGTCGAGAACCACGCGGGCGTTCGCGACGACCGCGGGATCGATGAATCTGCCGTTCTCGTCGAGAACCGCGGATTCACCCGCCGCCTGCGACGCGGCCGCGCACTCCACGATCCGCCGGGCTCGGCTCTGTTCCTCCGGCGACGGCGTATAGGCCTGGTTGACGATGCCGATCTGATTGGGATGTATGACGGAACGCCCGAAGAAACCCTGGGTGCGGCCGGTGCGCGACGAATCCGCCAGACCCCCCGGATCGTCGACCGCGGTCCAGACGCTCTGCACCGGTGAAGTCAGTCCGGCGGCGCGTGCCGCGGTGACGATCCAGCCCCGTGCCCATGCCAGGCCGTCGCCCTCGGTGCGCATATCGGCGGCCAGATCCGCTTCCCCCAGTGCGATTCCGGTGACCCGCGGGTGGCATTTCGCGATCGCGGGCGCCGCGAGCAGGCCCGCGGCCGATTCGATGATGGCGTGCACCTGGCAGGTGAGCCGATCTGTCGTGGCCGCCACGGATTCGGGTGTCTCGGCCTTCGGCAGCCGCACACCCGCGGGCGGGGCCGGCGTTCCGGCCAGTTCGGTGAGTTCGTTGTCCAGCCAGGCGGATCCGATGGCATTGAGCCGCAACCAGATCCGTCGTTGTGTCGGTGCAGCGCGCAGGGCCGCGAGGGCATTGGTCAACGCACGATCCTTCGCGTGGACCGGTACCGCGTCCTCCAGATCGATCACCACGGCGTCGGCGGCGCTGTCGATCGCCTTGCCGATCCGGTCGTCACGATGTCCGGGTACGTAGAGCCAGCTGCGCGGTGTCATTTCGCCTCCGCCGCAACAGCCTCCGGAGCCCGGTGGCCCAGCGCGCGCGAAACCCGCTGCGCCGCTTCTACCAGCGCGCTCTCGTAGCGGTCGCAGGCTTCCTCGGTCATTCGGTAGCTCGGTCCGCAGACCGAGACCGACCCGATCACCGCGCCGTCGGCCCCGAACACCGGCGCGGCTATCGACCCCGCGCCCTCTTGGCGTTCGCCGGTCGACCGGCACACTCCGCGCTCGCGCGCCGCGCGCAGCGTTTCGCGCAGCGATTCCGGGTCGATGATCGTGGTGGAGGTCAGCCGGGGCAGCGGTCGCGACAGCAGATCGTCCTGTTCCGCCTCGGAGAGGTGGGCCAGGATGATGCGGCCCGACGACCCGCTGTGCAGGTCGAACCGGCGACCCAGCTCGACGGTCATCTTGATTTCCTGGGTACTCTCGACCTGGTCGAGGTAGACGCGACCCCCGGGCAGCCGCCCGGTGACGGTCGCCGTCTCGCCCGTGGCGCGCTGTAGGTCGACCAGGGCCTCGCGGGCCATCCGCCGCAGCGGGGACACGTCCAGTGCGCGTGCGCCCAACGTCGCCGCCGCCGGTCCGAGCAGGTACCGGCGGGTCGAGGGCTCGTACAGCAGCAGACCGCATTCGACGAAGGTGGTCAGGATGCGGTGGGCGACCGCCTTCGACATACCGGTCGAGCGGGCGATCTCCGAGACGCCGAGCGCGCTCGACCGGCGGCCGAACTCGAGCAGCACATCCGCTGCTCGCGCGGCAGACGTGGTGCCTCCACTGGAGGACTCCATCGTTGCTCCGTTTCTGCGGGGTCTTTTCGTTGTTCCGACAGCGACGCTACCGCCGTGACCGTCATACATCTGAACAAAGTTGTACCGCTAAGCGAAACGAATGTCCAGGCCGCTGGATCGGCTCATACTCGAGTTTCTGCGGCGTTAATCCTTTCTACAGGCACTTGTGCCCGGATTGTCAAACGTGCATAGTGCAGGGGACCACATTCTTGCGTTCCGCTGAGCGGAACATGATAGGAGGAAGCGTGGACGGTCCGGATTTCGATCTCGTCGTCGCCGGTGCGGGTGGCGGGCTCGTCGCCGCGCTGCGCGCCGCCGAGCTCGGCGCGCACGTGCTCGTGGTCGATGCCGACGAGTACTTCCAGCGCGGTAACAACACCTCGATGTGCACCGCGATGATCCCGGCCGCCGGTACCCGCTGGCAGCGGGCCGCGGGCGTCGAGGACAGCCCGGACCGGTTCCTCGCCGATATCGACCGCAAGACCGGCGGTACGGCCGATCACCGCCTGGCCCGCGCCCTGGCCGAATCGAGCGGGCGGCTGGTCACCTGGCTGGCCGACGCCCAGGAACTCGACCTCGAACTGGTCACCGATTTCCGCTATCCCGGCCACAGCGCCGACCGCTGCCACACCATCCCCGGACGCCACGGCTCCCGGCTGCTGCGCCACCTCGTCGAGCGCGCTCGGGCACATCCCGGGATCGAACTCATCGCCCCGATGACCCTGCGGGAAGCGCACACCACCGGCGGCCGGATCAGCGGGGTCGAGATCGCCACCCCGGACGGAAACGCCGAACACCTGACCACACCCGCCGTACTGCTCGCGACCAACGGGTTCGGCGCCGACAGCGACCTGGTCCGCCGGTGGATCCCGGAGATCGCCGACGCCCACTACCACGGCGGCCGGTTCAGCCGGGGCGACGCACTGCGGATCGGCCGGGGCCTGGGCGCCGATACCGGCTACCTCGACGCCTACCAGGGTCACGCGGCGCTTTCCTCGCGCAGCCAGACCCTCATCGGCTGGGCCACCGTCGTCCACGGCGGCGTCATCGTGAACAGCGAGGGCCGCCGGTTCGCACCCGAGACCACCGGCTATTCGGAGTTCGCGGCCATCCTCGCCGCACAGCCCGGTGGTACCGGCTGGATCGTCATCGACGAGCACATCGAAGCGCTGTGCTCGGTGTTCGACGATTTCCGCACGGTCGCCGAGAGCGGATCGCTGGTCCGCGCGACGACCGCCGCCGAGCTCGCCGAACGGATCGGCGTACCGGCCGAGACGCTGGACGACGAGCTCGCCGCCGCCGGACGCGCCGCGACCGGCGCCGAACCGGACCGGCAGGGACGCACCGACGACCGCCACGCGGTCACCGCGCCCTACATCGCCATCGCCGTCACCCCCGCCCTGTTCCACACCCAGGGCGGGCTGGTCGTCGACGAGCACGCGCGAGTGCTGGCCGGTGGTTCTCCGGTTCCCGGCCTCTACGCCTCGGGCGGCGCGGCCATCGGTATCTCCGGTCACGGGGCCGGCGGCTACCTCGCCGGTAACGGCCTCATCACCGCGCTCGGGCTGGCCTATCTCGCCGCCGAGCACGTGACGAGCCCGGTCACCGCCTGACCACAGATTTCACATATCGGATATTCGCCAGGAGAAGAAATGACCTCGTACCTGATCAAGAACGGCACCGTGGTGCGCACCGACAACGCGGCCCCCGAGGAGGGCGAGGCCGCGGATATCCTGATCGTCGACGGCAAGATCGCGGCCATCGGCGCGAACCTGCAGTCCGCGGATGCCGAGATCGTCGACGCGTCCGGCAAGCTGATCTTCCCCGGTGTGGTGGACGCCCATCAGCACTGGGGCATCTACAACCCCCTGGCCGAGGACACGCAGACCGAATCCCGCGCGAGCGCGCAGGGCGGTGTCACCACCGCGCTGACCTATATGCGGACCGGGCAGTATTACCTGAACAAGGGCG
The DNA here is from genome assembly GCF_014645735.1 of Nocardia jinanensis. GTDB lineage: Bacteria > Actinomycetota > Actinomycetes > Mycobacteriales > Mycobacteriaceae > Nocardia > Nocardia jinanensis. The sequence goes on from NZ_BMMH01000022.1 coordinate 50,407, forward strand.
GCTCCTACGCCGATTTCTTCCCCGAGGTCCTCGATGCCTCCGCCGGGCGCAGCTATATCGACTACGCGTTCCACCTGGCACCGATGTCCAAGGAACATATCGGCGAGATCCCGGACCTGGCCTCCGATCAGGGCGTGACCTCGTTCAAGATCTTCATGTTCTACGGCAGCCACGGCCTGCACGGTCGTTCCACCTCGCAGAGCGATTTCCTCATGATCCCCGAGGACGAACGCTACGACATCGCCCATTTCGAGTTCGTGATGCGCGGGGTGCAGCAGGCCCGTGAGCAATTCCCCGAGCTCGCCGAGCACATCTCGCTATCGCTGCACTGCGAGACCGCCGAGATCATGAGCGCCTACACCAAGATCGTCGAGCAGGAAGGGAAGCTCAGCGGCCTCGCCGCCTACAGCGCCTCCCGCCCGCAGCACTCCGAGGGCCTCGCCGTGACCATCGCGTCCTTCCTCGCCGACGAGACCGGGCTGCCGAATATCAACTTGCTGCACCTGAGTTCGGCCAAAGCGTTGAAGGCCGCCATGAAGATGGCCGAGGCGTTCCCGCATGTGAACTTCCGCCGCGAGGTCACCATCGGGCACCTGTTGACCGATATCGACAACGCGAACGGCCTGGGCGCCAAGGTGAATCCACCGATCCGCCCGCGTGAGGATGTCGAGGCGCTGTGGGAGCACCTGCTCGCCGGCAATATCGACTGGGTCGTCTCCGACCACGCCTGCTGCAAGGACGAGGTGAAGTTCGGCGCGGACCGCGACGACGTGTTCGCCGCCAAGTCCGGTTTCGGCGGTACCGAATACCTGCTGCCCGGCCTGGTGACCGAGGGCCGTAAGCGCGGGCTGTCGCTGCGCCGGATCGCCCAGCTCATCGCGTCCAACCCGGCCGACCGCTACGGCCTGCCCGGCAAGGGCCGTCTCGTGGAGGGCGTCGACGCCGATATCGCGATCGTCGACCCGAACCGCACCTGGACCGTACGGGCCACGGAATCCGAATCCACCCAGGAGTACACGCCGTTCGAGGGCTTCGAGCTGACCGCCGCGGTCACCGACACCTTCGTGCGCGGTAACCGGGTGCTGGCCGACGGCGTCGTCACCGGCGCGCCCGAGGGCCGCTACATCTCGCGTCCGTACTGAGGAGCCCGGTGTCGAACGACGAGAAACAGCCGACCGGACCGCTGCGCGGAATCAAGGTCCTGGACGCTTCCACCATTCTGGCCGGACCGCTGACCGCGCAGATCCTGGGCGATTTCGGCGCCGAGGTCATCAAGATCGAGCACCCGCAGAAACCGGACGGGATGCGCGGCCACGGCCTCGACAAGGACGGGATTCCACTGTGGTGGAAGATGGTCGCCCGCAACAAGCAGACGGTCACCTTGAACCTCAGTACCGCCGACGGTCAGCAGATCTTCCGGGATCTGGCCGCCGAGGCGGATGTGGTGATCGAGAACTTCCGGCCGGGCACCTTCGAACGCTGGGGTATGTCCTACGCGGAGCTGTCGGACCGTAACCCGGGGCTGATCATGCTGCGCGTCACCGGTTTCGGTCAGCACGGCCCCTACGCGAAACGTCCCGCGTTCGGCACGCTCGTCGAATCGATGAGCGGGTTCGCCTACCTCACCGGTCAGCCCGACGGGCCGCCCACCCTGCCCGCCTTCGGGCTCGCGGACTCCATCGCCGGTGTCGCCGGTTCCTCGGCGATCTCGATGGCGCTGTTCGAACGCGAACGCAACGGCGGAACCGGGCAGGAGGTCGATCTCGACCTGCTCACCCCGATCATGACCGCGGTCGGCCCCGGGGTGATCTACGCCGATCAACTCGGGATCGACCAGGAACGGACCGGCAACCGGTCGCAGAACAACGCGCCCCGGAACCTGTACCGCACCAAGGACGACCACTGGGTCGCGATCTCCACCAGCGCCCAGGCCATCGCCGAACGGGTGATGCAGTTGGTGGGACATCCCGAGGTGATCGACGAGCCATGGTTCGCGACCGGGCGCACTCGCGCCCAGCACGCGGACCTGCTCGACACATACGTCGGCGACTGGATCGCCGAACGAACTCGTGACGAGGTCACGAGCGCTTTCGAAGAAGCCGGCGCGGCCGTCGCGCCGGTCTACCGCCCGAGCGACCTGCTCACCGATCCGCAGGTCGTCGCCACCGACATGGTCACCACCGTCGAGGACAGCGAGCTCGGCCCCATGCGCATGCAGAACGTGATGTGGCGCATGACCCGATCGCCCGGCGCGATCCGGCACACCGGACGACCCGCCGGTGCCGACACCGACAAGGTCCTCACCCACCTCGGGCGCAGCCCCGAGGCCATCGACGACCTGCGGGCACGCGGGGTCATCTGACCCGCGGCAGCTTTATCCGAGGAGTTCGCAATGAAATCGCGTTGGTGGACAATCGCCATCATCTTGGGCCTGGTGGTGGTGAATTATGTCGATCGCAGCGCCATCTCGTTCGCAGCCAGCCATCTGCGGGACGAGTTCGGCATCACGACCGGCCAGTACGGCCTCATCAGTTCCGCATTCTCGATCGGCTATATGTTGTTCGCCCTGCTATCGGGGCCGCTGGTCGACCGTTACGGTTCGCGTCGCGTCCTCATCGTGGGGATGTTCATCTGGGCCGCGGCCACCGCGCTGACCCCGTTCGCGGGCGGGTTCATCGGTCTCATCCTGCTACGTATTCTCCTCGGAGCCGGTGAAGCGCCCTGTTTCCCGGCCGCGACGCGGATCGCCAGCCGGTGGCTGCCGGTGCACGAACGCGGTAAGGCGCTCGCCCTCATCGGCGGCGTCGCCGTCTCCGGCAGCCTCCTGATCGGCGGGCCGATCCTCACCCAGTTGATCGAACTGGTCAGCTGGAAGGGCATGTTCTATGTGCTCGCGATCGCCGGAATCGTCTGGGTGATCGTGGCATATCCGTTCCTGAGGAACTCCCCGAGCGAGGCGTCCTTCGTCTCGGAGAAGGAACTGGCCTACATCAAGTCGGGCCAGGCCGAGGGCGAGGACAGCGGCCACGAGTCGAAGGTCGACTGGGGCGAGATCCTGCGCAACCGCAATCTGTGGCTCGTCGGACTCGGCTACTTCGCCTGGGGATTCATGTTCTGGGCCTTCATGTACTGGCTCCCCCAGTACCTGGAACACGAATTCGGGCTCTCCATCAAGCAGGTCGGTGGATTCTCGGTGGCGCCGTGGGCGGCCGGTGTAGTCGGCGCGCTCGCCGGCGGCATCCTGGTGGACCGCGTGTACAAGCGCACCGAGAGCATCCGGTCGCGGTTCCTCATCATCGGTGTGGCGCTATTGCTCGCCGGTGCCTCGATCGCTCCGATCCTGTTCTTCCCCGGCAACCTCACCATCGCCCTGATCTGTATCTCCGCGGGCGTCGGCTTCGGTTTCATCACCGGCGGGATCTGGTGGGTGGCCTCGATCGACGCCGCCCCGACCCAGCCCGGTACAGCCGCCGGTTTCGCCGACGCGTGCTTCGCCCTATCCGGGATCGTGGCCCCGTCGGTGATGGGCTTCATCGTCTCCGAGACCGGCACCTACGACGGCGGCTTCATCGTCATGTCGGTCCTGTGCCTGATCGGCTCGGCGGCGATGTTGTTCTTCACCAAGGAACCGGAACGTCCGGCGGGCGCGCAGCTACGTCCGGAAGAACCCGAAGGCGAGCTCACCACCACGAGCTAGCGACCACCGGAGTCATCCGGCATCGCTGCGACGCACCGCGTGACCCGATGAGGGTGTTACGCGGTGCGTTTCGCGTGCGAGGATGCCGACGACGGCCCTGGTCCGGAAACTCTTCCGACCAATGGCGTCGTGCTCCGGTCAGCGCGAGAGGCTTCCGGAAGCCCGGCAGCGCCGTACCCGGCGGCGACGCTGCGGCCGAAATCCGCGGGTACCGGATCTAACGCAGACCGTGGCGGTCGGTCCAGGTGGAAACGGCCGCGGCGATCTCGGCGGGACGGTCCTCCGGTGTGTGGTGCCCGGCCGGGAGGTCGTAGCGCTCGACCTCCAGGGCGGCGATATGGTCCGCGCACCATTCGAGCAGGGCGGGGCCCATCATCACACCGGGTCCGGGCGCGAATTCGATCAGCAACTTCGCGACGTCGTCACTTTTCGCGAGCCACGCTCCGTACGCCTCGACACGGGCCACGACATCGGCGGGCTCACCACCCAGGGGCATGGCGCGTGGCCACTGGAGCAGCGGCCGGCGGCTCTCCCTTGTCGGGAAGGGCCGTAGGTATTCCTCCAGATCCGCGGGGTCCAGGGTGCCGGCGACGGTCCCGGGGAGACCCTGGGCGATCATGAGATCGTCGTCGAGGATCATCGACTCTCCCACCCCCTCCGTCTTGATGGCCCGGAACAGTTCCCGCCCACCTTCGGGAAACTCCTCCCAGGTCATCGGTTTGACGATGGTCTCGGTGAAGGCGATGCCGCGGACCCGGCCGGGGTGGCGGGCCGCGAAATCGAAGGCCAGTGCGCCACCCCAGTCGTGGCCGACCAGGACTGCGCCGTCGAGCCCGAGCGCGTCGAACCAGGCGTCCAGATACCGGGCGTGATCGTCGAAGGTGTAGGCGATACCGGGTTTGCCGGACGCACCCATGCCGATGAGGTCCGGGGCGAGTAACCGGCCCCGGCCGACCACCGGGACGACATTGCGCCACAGGTGCGATGAGGTGGGGTTGCCGTGCAGGAAGACGATCGGAGTACCGGATCCACGCTCGTGGTGGAAGATCGTCGAATCGAGGACCGGGGTGACCGGCATGGAATCTCCAGAGGTTCAGCGAAGGGCGCGAACGCCCTGGTCGGATCAGCGGAAGGCGCCGGCATTACGGGCGGCCCAGTCCGCGAAAGGGCGCGGCGCGCGACCCAGGACTCGTTCGACGTCGGGGCTCACCCGGCGCTCGGCGGGTAGCGGGTCACCGAGGATGGCGAGAGTGCCGTCCACCACCGGCTCGGGCATGAAGGTGAGCATCTGTTCGCGTGCCTGTTCACGCGTCTGTTCGAGGAAACGGACCGGCGCACCGATCGCGCGGCCGATGGCCGCGGCTCGCTCGCGCGGGGTGGTGAGGGCGGGACCGGTGAGCCCGTACACGGCACCGGCGTGGCCGGGCAGCGTCAGTGCCGCGGCGGCGACCTCGGCGACGTCCGCCGGATCGACCATCGGCAGGCCCACGTCGCCGAACGGAGCGGCAACCACCCGATCGATGCGAATCGGCTCGGCCCAAGCGAAGGCATTGGAATCCAGGCCGCCGCAGCGCAGCACGGTCCAGTCCGTACCCGAGCCGTGCAGCGCGGCTTCGAAATCCGCGGGGTGCCGATAGGCGCCGGGACGGGTCGCGACGCCCAGGGAGGAGACGAGGACGACCCGTTGGACGCCGCCGGCCTTCGCGGCGGAGAGGATGCCCTGCGGATCCTCCCCGGCCACGAGCAGCAGCAGCGCGTCGGCGCCCTCGAACGCGGGACGCAGGCTTGCGGGATCGGCGAGATCGGCCCGGATGTGCGGCACACCGGCGGGAAGGTCCTGTGTCCCGCCGCGCGAGACAGCACGCACTTCCTCGCCCGCCGCGGCGAGTACACGGACCAGTTCGCGGCCGACGTTCCCGGTGGCACCGGTGACTACGATCATCGAGACTCCTATTTCAGTAAGTCAGCTAACTAAGTAGCGAGACGGACCGTAGCACGGCTCCACGATCTTCGTCTATATTCAGTCAGGTGACTGACTCAGATCTTGGGGGGCGCCGGAACCACGGAAAGCGCGAGCGGCCGGCCGCCGCCGCAGCCACGGTTCTGCACGAACAAGGGGTCGAGAAGACCACGCTGGCGGATATCGCGCGGGCGGCCGAGGTTCCCGTGGGAAATGTGTACTACGACTTCAAGACCAAGAACGAGCTGGTCGAAGCCGCCATCGAGACCCGCACGCGGGGCCTGGCGGGGATGATCGACGCCCTCGACGCGCTACCCACCCCCGCCGAGCGACTGAAGGCGCTCATCGCCGGATGGGTCGAACAACGCGACACCGCGGTACGGTTCGGCTGCCCCACCGGAACGCTCGCATCCGAGCTGGACAAGCGGGCCGACGGCCTGGACGCGACGGTCGCCACCCTGATGCGCGCCCTCATCGACTGGGCCGAACGGCAATTCGCCGAACTGGGCCGCGACGATGCCCGCGAATCGGCGGTCGCGCTGATCGCCGCCTACCAGGGCGTCTCCGTACTGACCAATACACTTCGCGATCCGGAGCTGATGTCGACCGAAGGTCGTCGCCTGGAGCGTTGGATCGATTCGATGGACCGGCCACTGCGGAGATCGGGTGGTGCGTCCGCGTCTCACAGGGCGCGCCCGTAGCGGACCGACTTCGCGACCCCCCATCATGATGGGTCGACAAGCGAGGGCGAACGACCGGTGGCCGAGTCGTATTCGCGCGCCGGAAACGGCGACATGACTTCGCCGGATATCACCCGGACCCGACTTTTCGCACCCGGGTCGTATCGGCGCGGAGTTCGTCGCCGGCTCGGTTACATGGGCTCAGTTCGGCGAGTTCGGCACCGGTGAGATCGGTGAGTGTCGAGTATGGCTCGCCGGTGGCGAACGCGTGCCGCTCGCCCCACTGCCGCAACGCGACGATCGTGGTGAACAGGTCCTTGCCCGCGGCGGTCAGTTCGTAGACGTGCCGCTTTCCGCTGGGAGCTGTACTGGTCGTGAGGATTCCGTGGTCGACGAGGCGGCGGAGACGGTCGGTGAGGATATTGCGGGCGATCCCGAGCCGCTGCCGGAACTCCGTGAACGATGCCGCGCCGTCCATGGCGTCACGAATGATGAGCAGGCTCCACCGATCGCCGACGAGGTCGACCGTCCGGGCCACCGGGCAGGTGGGGTCGGTCCAGTCGGGGTCGGCGCCGAGTGTCGGCGACATCGGTCCACCCTTCTAGTTGGTTGCAATTCGAAACCATTCTGCCATACGCTCGAATGGTTTCATATTGCTACCAATTGGAGGTGGGTGTGGAAGTCGCGCGGTCACAGCGGCTCGTCCTGGCAATGGTGTGCGCGGTGGCAGTGGCCACGATCTACGCGCTCCAGCCCGTACTCGAAGACGCCGGTGCCGATCTGGGGGTGGCACCGGGATCACTCGGATGGCTTGTCGCGGCCGGTCAGATCGGCTACTTCGCGGGCCTGATCCTGCTGGCGCCGCTCGGCGACATACTGGATCGGCGGCGACTCATAGCCGTACACCTACTGCTCACCGCCGCGGGCGCCACGGTCGCGGCCATCGCTCCGAACGCGGTCGTAGCCGCCGTGGGGTTGGCGATCGCCGGTTTGTTCGCGGTCGTCGTGCAGGTCACCGTCGCCTACGTCGCGGCGATCTCCGCCCAGCACGATCGTGGCCGCAATATCGGCGCGGTCACCTCGGGGGTGGTGATCGGTATCCTCGGCGTCCGCGTCCTGGCCGGCGTTCTCGGTGACACGGTCGGCTGGCGCACCGTTTACATTCTGCTCGCGCTCGCCTGCATGGTACTCGCCGTGCCGGTCCGGCTGTGCCTCCGGCCCGACCCCAGAACATCCGGCAGGCGGTACGCACAGATCCTCGCGTCGATGGGGCGGTTGACACGGGACCGGCCGTTCCTCGGCCGGGGCGCCGTCACCTTCTTCGTCTTCGCCGCCTTCGGAACCCTCTGGAGCGGTCTGGCCTTACCGCTCGGCGCGCAACCCTGGGCTTTCGGGACCACCGAGATCGGGCTCTTCGGTCTGGCCGGGCTGGCCGGGGCCCTCGGAGCCACCCGGGCGGGGAGATGGGCCGATACCGGTCGCGCACAGTCGGTCAGCGGATGGTCGCTCGCCCTGCTGGCCGCGTCCTGGCTCCTGATCGCCCGGACGGATCCGACACTGTGGCCGATGGTCATCGGTATCGTCGCACTCGACTTCGCCGTCCAGGCAGTACATGTCAGCAGCCAGCATCTCCTGACCACCGCGCATCCGGACCGCGCCGGCAGCGTCATCGGCGCGTATATGGCGTTCTATTCCCTCGGCTCGGCCCTCGGAGCGATCACTACGACATGGGCGTACACGACATGGGGATGGTCGGCGTCCTGCCTTACCGGCGCACTGTATGCGTTCGCCGCCTTCGCCACATGGGCGCTCGTCCGATCCGGCACGGTCGCACACCGAGCCGGCCCGCTCGCCCGTAGGGAGTGTGAATCCGCCGGGTAGCCGACCGCTGAAACCCGGTCGAGCCGTAACCTGGCCGGCCCGTGTGGATCCCGCTCGGCTCACGTGGCGTCGAGATTCGGCGGTCGATCACGGCCCGCCGCGCAGATCAGCCGACCCGTAGAGCCCTGACGACCGCGACCGCCTGATCCAGCGAGTCGATCGGACAGCCCCGGTAGTCATAGCTGCCGCCGATTCGGGCCGCGACGGTCAGCTCGCCGGGCTCTGCTCATCCGAGCCGAGGATCAGCTGATTCACCCGGACCAGGACGTCGATCTGGGCCGGGTTGTAGAGATCCAGCAGGGCCTTGCCGACAGTTTCCGCCGCGCGCTTCGCGCCCACCGGTGAATCGTCGGCCGGAGCACTGATCTCGGGGTATTCGGCGATGATCACACCCACGTGCGGGGCCAGTCGTTCGGCCAGATCGATACGGGTGCGTTCGTCGGCATCGGCCGGTATCACGTCGAACTCCGACATGGCGGGTTCGTTGCGCTGGTCGTTCAGCAGGCCCCGCAGCGCACTCAGCCCGGAGGGACCGAGTACCCGGGTGAGGATAACGGTGAAATCGCGATCGGCGTCGGTCATCACGGCGGCGGCCCGACCCATATCGGGCGGCAGATCGGCATGTGTGCCCTGCCGCAGGATCAGGGCGAGTTCCACCCGGATGCGCTGCAACCGTTCGATGGTCCCGGCCAGTTCGGCGTCCAGAGTCTGCAGGGCATCGTGGGGAAAACGATCCGTCTCGCCCATCTCGGCGATCTGCGACAGCGGGATTCCGAGATCGGCGAGTCGTTTGATCCGCAGCACCCGCAGTAGATGCGCCACGCCGTACCGCTTGTAGCCGTTGGAGGCGCGTTCGGGCTCGGCCAGCAGACCTATGTCGTGGTAGTGGCGGACCGCCCGCACGCTCGTGCCGGCGAGTTCCGCGAGCTGGCGGGTACTCCACGTCATGACCGACTCCTCCGCTACGGTTCCGCCGCCGCGAACGCGGTCGGCGCGATACCAGCCTGAACCGTGCCGTAGCGGCACTGTCAAGCGCCTGCGCGCCAGCACGGGAGTTCCCGGCGGAAAACCACGCGGACGCTCCTCGGATGTGACCTGGATCATTCCGGATCGTCGTTGACCCTGCCGTCGCGGCCGGGTGTCTCCTGGCATCGGAGGCGGTCATCGCGTACGGCGGCCTCCGTACCTGCGCCGCGGTGCCCCCGCTACCGATCGCAGACCTCTGCCCCGACAGCCGGAAGGATCGATATGGCGAAGATCGATATGACACCGCCGAGATTCATCGCCGTAGAGGACTTCTTCGGCCCGCCCGCCCGCGCGGCCGCCTCCATTTCGCCCGACGGGACCCGGATCGCCTATCTGGCGCCGTGGCGCAACCGTCTGAACGTGTGGATCGAGAACATCGACGGAACCGGCCCGCCGCGCTGTGTCACCGCCGACGCGAATCGTACTGTGCGGGAGTACTACTGGACCGAGGATCCGCGCTGGCTGCTCTACGCACAGGACGGCGACGGCGACGAGAACTGGCATCTGTACCGGGTCGATCTCGACGACCCCGGCGCCACGGCCGTGGATCTCACACCGTTCCCCGGTTCCCGAGTGGTGCATTTCGAGTTACCCGCCGGGCGGGCCGGGCAGGCCCTGCTCACCCTGAACCTCAGGACCCTGGAGGAATTCGACCTGCACGAACTCGATATCGCCACCGGCGAACTCACGCTGCTGGCGCGGAACCCGGGTCATGTCACCAGCTGGCTGCGCGGCCGCGGCGACGAACTGTTCGCCACCACAATGACCTCGGCGGGCAACCTCGAGCTCGCACGCTGGGACAGCGCGACGAGCACCCCGCATCCGCTGCTGGTGTTCGACGGCAGGGACTATCCGATGGGTATCTACCCGGTGCAGATCACCCCGGACGGAACCAGTGTGTGGATAGGCTCCAACCGGGGCACCGACCGCACCCGACTGGTCCGGGTGGACCTGGCCTCGGGTGCGGAGATCGACGTCGACAGCCATCCCACCTTCGATCTCGACACCCGCCCGCAGGTGAACCCGGCGCTTCCGTCACCGCTCATCCTGGATCGGCGCACCGGGGAACTGATCGGCGCGCGGTACCTACGCGAACGACAGGTGATCCGTCCGCTGGATCCTCATTTCGCGGAGGTGCTGAAAAACCTCTCCGTATTGTCGGACGGCGATCTGGCGGCGGTGTCCTCCGACGAGAGCGGGCAACGATGGATCGCCGCCTTCACGCACGATCGCGACCCCGGCCGCACCTATTTCTACGATCACAGCACCGGCGTGAGCCGGCTGCTCTTCCGGCCTTTCCCACATCTGGAGCCCGCGACCCTGGCACCGATGACACCGGTGACGGTCACCTCCCGCGACGGCCTCGGACTGCCCTGTCACCTGACCCTGCCCGTGGGTGTCGAACCGCGAGGGTTGCCGATGGTCGTGGAGCTCCACGGCGGCCCGTGGTACCGGGACAGCTGGGGTTTCGACGCGGGTGTGCAGCTGCTCGCGAACCGGGGATACGCGGTGCTGCAAGTGAACTTCCGCGGATCCACCGGATACGGAAAAGCTTTCGTCGATGCCGCCGTCGGGGAATTCGCCGGCAGGATGCACGACGATGTGATCGATGCGGTCTCGTGGGCGGTCGGCGAGGGTTACGCCGATCCCGGCCGGGTCGCGATCTTCGGCGGCTCCTACGGGGGCTACGCCACTCTGGTCGGTATCACCCGCACACCCGATGTCTTCGCCGCCGCCATCGATTACGTGGGTGTCTCCGATCTCGAGAACTTCATGCGGACCATTCCGGAGTTCGGGAAACGCTTCCTGACCAACAACTTCCACCGATTCGTGGGCAACCCCGACATCCCGGAACAGGCAGCCGAGATCGCGATCCGGTCGCCGATCAACCGTATCGACCGGATCCGCACACCACTGCTGGTGATCCAGGGCGCCAACGACGTCCGGGTGGTGCGCGCCGAATCCGATAGCCTCGTCGAGGCGCTGCGCGGGCGCGGGGTCGATGTCGAGTACATGGTCAAGGCCGACGAAGGACACGGTTTCGTGAACCCGGACAACCTGATCGATATGTACCACGCGGTCGAGCGGTTCCTCGCCCGGCACCTCGGTTCGGCCGCGGCGAACTCGGGGACCTGACCGCGCCGGATCGGCGGCCGCCGGTGGTCAGGCGCGCGGTTCCGTGCTCGTGCACGCTTATTCGACCCATCCGCGGAGTACAGTGCGCACGTCGTCCTTCGGGATATCGGGCCAGGGTTCGGAGTTCCGGGACAGTACCGAGTCGTACCAGTCGACCCAGAATTCGAAGCGGTCCGGGTCGGCGGATACTTGGCGGGGCATGGTTTCGGAACAAAGGGTTATTCCTCGCCAGTCCTCCATCGTGCGGTACATGCTGAGGGTCGCACTGGTGTCGACTGTCGAGTTCGCCGGCGTTATCCGGTCGAGCCACATGTCGGTGGCCCGGGAGCGAGTCGCGTCATCGATTCCCGACCCCATGCGTTCGAGGAATAATCCTGCGTTGTAGAGCGGATCCCCGGGCCCGGCGACTTCCCAGTCGAAGATCCAGAGCTTCCCATGGTCATCGAGCCGGAGGTTGAACGGAAAGAGGTCGTTGTGGGCGAAGACAGCAGGCTCGCCCGAGCGGCTCGAATCGGGCCGGACATAGTCCGACAGTGGCCCGATTCCGAGTCGGTCCAGCCTGGACTGTCGCTCCGGTGGCAGGTTGCCGAAGTCGTCGTCGGCGTGCCGGATCATCTGCCGCTGCCACTCGGGGATATCGAGATTCATTCCCGCCGGTAAGGGTCTGGCGGACATCAACTGCACCTGATCCAGGAGATCGGGCAACCAATTCATCATCTCGGGATCATTGAAGCCCCGTGTTTCACCGGGCACGTACTGCAAGATCGTGAATTTCCGGCCGGTCGACGGGTCTGTCCCGGCATAGAGGATCCTGGGTGTCCGTACACCACACTCGCGTGCGTAGTCGTGGGCCGCGTTCTCCGGCATCCACTTCTTGAGCATGGTTGCCCCCTGTTGGTCCAGCCCACGCCTGACCACCGCCGGACCTGCACTCGTATCGACTTTGTTCACCCTGTTCTGGTTTCCCGCGGCATCCGCCTCCCGATCCCGGACCTGTTCATACAGTTCCCGGGCCTCTTTTCCGGAGATTTCGGATCGGTCGCGGCCGCCACGGAGCGGGTGCTCCTCGATGGAGGAATCCGAGGACCCGCCGTCGGTGGCCGGCCGTTCGCCGCCGGTGTCGCGGTCCGCGTGCCCGGCAGCACCGAGCCTGTCGAGTTCGGCTGCGGACTGTTCCCCACTACGCGTGGTCCGGTCGAGTCCATACCGGATTCCTTGCGGGACTTCGCGGTGCGCTCCGCTGACCCGCGGGCCGGCTTTTTCAGCCATCGCCGCAGCGAGGCGTCCGGCTGCCTCCAGCATTCTCGCGGCGATCTCGCCGCTGCCCGACCTATCCACCGATTCCTGTCGCTGCCGGACAGCGACATCGAGGAAGGAGAAGCCGAACTCCGCCGGCGCCGGCGGGACGCGCGAGGTGACATCGCTGGTGGAGCAGGGTTCGAGCCAACCGATGAGAGGTGATCAACTTCTCCTGGCTCCCGGGACGCTGTCGGCGCCCGCCACCACAGTTCCTTCAGCCGGAGAGAGCCGCGAATTTCGGCGACCATCGCGGCCACGCGTGCGGAACGAAAGTACTCTACTGCCACGAATCCGGAGCCGCTGAGCGAAGTTCCCAGAAGCGGTGACAGCAGCTACCGGCGGCGCAGCGCCGACGGGACCTGGTGAACAAGGCGGATCGTCGTGCCGAAGATCCGTGCGGAACCGCGTCGCTCCCGGCGGAAGAGCCTGGACCCGCTCTCGATCAGGCGCGCGAGCTGTCCGCCGTCGTCCCCGGGTTCACTTCGCGCCGATGCCCGGTACCGGGTCGGTGGCGCAGCTCTTCGGAATCCGGTGGCGAGCCGGTACGGCAGCGGTTCCGAGAATTTCGGCGGACAGCGATGAGTCCTCCGACGGTGCTCCGTCCTATCCGTTGAACGCGCTACCAACCCGGCGCGACCGACCAGAAGGACCAGAGATGACCACCGCCGACTCCACCGCCAACCTCTCCGACGCCGTCACCTACCGTCCCGGCAAGGTCCGCAACCGCGTCCTGTGGACCCTGCAGATCCTGCTCGGCCTGTTCTTCATCATCGCCTCGGGCGGGCCGAAGCTCGTGATGCCGAACGCCCTGGCGGACAACGCCCCCGAGAATCTGACCATCCCCTTCGGACTGCTCATCTTCATCGGAGTTGTCGAGGTCGCGGGCGGTATCTGCCTGATGGTGCCGCGGCTCAGCGCCCTGGCTGCCGCGGGTCTGTCCGTTCTCACCGTGCTCGCCGCCGCGACACAGGCTTTCATCGCCGACAAGCCCGCGATGGGGATCTTCCCACTGGTGCTCGCCGCGATCTTCGCCTGGATCGCCTACGAGCGCCGCGCCACTCTCACCGATCTGCGCACCTCGCTGTCGCGATGACAACTCCATGAGCACGACCGGCGATCGGTGGCCCACCCACCGATCGCCGGTTGTGCGTTCCCGGATCGATCGCCCGTCGGGTTGGCGGCGATCGGTCCAGCGGCCCTCCGGTCCGCGGCGCCCGGCCCGGGCGCCGCATCAGGTGGCCGTCGGCCGGGCGCCGCATCAGGTGGCCGTCGGCCGGGCGCCGCATCAGGTGGCCGTCGGCCGGGCGCCGCATCAGGTGGCCGTCGGCCGGGCGCCGCATCAGGTGGCCGTCGGCCGGTCGGCGCGGCCAGAGGCCGGCCCACGTGCGACCGGCCCGGACCGCCGGTAGCCGCTGATCTGCGCAGCTCGAGACGGCCCGCGTACGGGCGTAGCACGGGGGTGGACAGTCGATGCGTTCACTGGCACGATACGCACCGAAAACGTACAGACCATGCGGAGCTCGAGAACACCAGCGGTAGCCTCTGACGCCATGACCACGCACATGTTGCGAATTCGCTCCACTTCGCGTGTTCCAACCGGTGAAGGGAAGTGAACAAGCCGTGGCCACGGTGACCTTCGATCGCGCCACCCGGCAGTACCCGGGGGCCAAAACGCCCGCAGTCGATCAGCTGCAACTCGAGATCGCCGATGGTGAATTCCTGGTGCTGGTCGGTCCGTCGGGATGCGGGAAATCGACTTCGCTGCGGATGCTCGCCGGACTCGAGGAAGTATCCGGTGGCCGCATTCTGATCGGCGACCGCGATGTCACGCACTCCGATCCCAAGAATCGCGATATCGCGATGGTCTTCCAGAACTATGCGCTGTACCCGCATATGACGGTGGCCGAGAACATGGGTTTCGCGCTCAAACTGGCCAAGGTGGGCAAGGACGAGTCCCAGCGCCGGGTGCGCGAGGCGGCCCGCCTGCTCGATCTCGAACCGCTGCTGGACCGCCTGCCCAAGGCGCTCTCCGGTGGTCAGCGCCAGCGGGTGGCCATGGGCCGGGCCATCGTGCGCGACCCGCAGGTGTTCCTGATGGACGAACCACTGTCCAATCTCGACGCGAAACTGCGCGTACAGACACGCACCCAGATCGCGCAGCTGCAGCGCCGACTGGCGACGACGACGGTGTACGTCACCCACGACCAGGTCGAGGCCATGACCATGGGCGACCGGGTCGCGGTGATGCGCGACGGTCTGCTCCAGCAGTGCGCCGCCCCGCGCGACCTCTACCGCGATCCGGCGAATGTGTTCGTCGCCGGGTTCATGGGGTCGCCGGCGATGAACCTGTTCACGCTGCCGATCACCGACGGCGCGGTACGGATCGGTGGTTTCTCGCTGCCGGTGCCGCGGTCGGTGGCCGATGCCGGTGGCGCGACGGTGACCGTGGGTATCCGGCCCGAGCATCTGGAAGCCGGTGATTCGGGGATCGAGATCGAGGTGGACGTGGTGGAGGAGCTCGGCTCCGACGCCTTCATCTACGGCCGTCCCACCGAGGACACCCAGGGCGCGGATTCGATCGTGGCCCGCACCGATTGGCGCAACCCACCGGCGAAGGGCAGCCGGGTGCGCCTGGCCACAGACCCCGAGCACGTCTACTTCTTCGCCCCCGACGACGGCCGCCGCCTGAACTGAACCGCATACCACCCGGATTCCGGGTCGTACCCGGTCCGATGACGCGGACCGGGGCAGGAGGTCGTCGACGGGTATCGGCGTCGTCGCCTGTCGTCGCCGCTAAGGGCGGCCGGTTGCCGCCGCGTTCCCGGCCGATCGCCGCCGCCGGGTCGCGCGCCACTGCTCGTTGAGCCGGACCCCGAGATCGTCCACGCCGATCTCACGGCCGGATTCGCTGCGCACCTGAACCCGGACCGGATCCCCGGTGGCCGCTTCGACCAGGTCGAGGGGTGGTGGGCCGGGTTGCAGGTGGGCATTGCCCCACTGCATCAGCGCGAGCACCACGGGTAGCAGATCGCGCCCTTTCGAGGTGAGCACGTATTCGTGGCGGGTACGTTTCCCCTCTTCCCGATACGGCTGTCTGGCGAACAATCCGGCTCGGGTGAGCTTGCGCAACTGCCCGGCGACGGCGGCGTCGGTGATACCCACCCGGGACGCGAAGCCGTCGAACCGGGTCGTCCCGTAGTACGCCTCCCGCAGGATCAGGATCGCCGAGCGGGTGCCGACCACCTCGAGCGCCATCGCGATCGAGCAGTGGTCGGGTTTCCACGAGTCGAGATCGGCCAAGGGGCCTTCCATCACCGCTGCCATTCGCCCATCATATCGAGCCTGACTTGCCTTTACTAATGCCAGCGCTTACTCTGGCTTTAGATAACTTTAGCCAGGACTCCGGTCCCGGTGACGGAAGGAATCACTATGCGAGACGCGGTCATCGTCGATGCGGTACGAACCCCGATCGGGCGCGGCAAGGCCACCGGCGCACTCCACGGCATCCATCCGGTGGACCTCATGGCGCACAGCCTCAGCGCCCTGGTGACCCGCACCGGCATCGACCCGGCACTGATCGACGATGTGATCGGCGGAGTCGTCGGCCAGGTCGGCGAACAAGGCGTCAATATGACCCGGCGGGCGGCGCTGGCGGCCGGGTTCCCCGAATCGGTCCCGGCGACCACGGTCGACCGCCAATGCGGCAGCAGCCAGCAGGCCGTCCATTTCGCCGCGCAGGGCGTGATCGCCGGTGCCTACGACATGGTGGTGGCCACAGGCGTCGAATCCATGAGCCGGGTACCGATGGGCGCGAGCGCCCGGGGGGCCGACGATATCTCGGGTGCGGGTTTCACCCAGCGGTATCCCGAAGGGCTGGTACCACAGGGCATCAGCGCCGAACTCATCGCGGCGAAATGGGGGCTCTCCCGAGCGCAGCTGGACGAGTTCGCGCTCGCCAGTCACGAAAAAGCGGCCCGGGCCACCAAGAACGGGCAGTTCACCACAGAGCTCGCGCCACTCGCGGGTCTCGACACCGACGAGGGCATCCGCACCGGGTCGACCCTCGATACCCTGTCCGGGCTGAAACCCGCCTACTACGACCCCGCCATGGCGCAACGTTTCCCGCAGATCGGCTGGAACATCACCGCGGCCACCGCGAGCCAGATCAGCGACGGCAGCGCGGCCGTACTCATCACCACCAGCGAACGGGCTCGTGAACTGGGCCTGCGGCCCCTGGCCCGGCTGCACAGTTTCGCGGTGGCCGGCGACGATCCCCTGCTCATGCTCACCGCGGTCATCCCGGCCACCCGCAAGGTGCTGGACCGGGCCGGACTGACCCTCGCCGATATCGACCTGGTCGAGATCAACGAGGCGTTCGCGTCGGTGGTCACGGCCTGGGAGCACGACACCGGAGCCGACCCGGAGAAGGTGAACGTCAACGGTGGCGCGATCGCCCTCGGTCATCCGCTCGGCGCGTCCGGGGCCCGGCTCATGACCACCCTCGTCCACGCCATGCAGGATCGCGGCGCCCGCTACGGACTGCAGACCATGTGCGAGGCGGGCGGACTCGCCAACGCGACCATCCTCGAACGTCTCTGACCGCCGGGCCGGGCCGCGCTCTATCGCCGTCTCCGTACGCTCGACGGCCCGCAGAGCGGAGTCCGCCGACCGCACCGCCGCGCGCGCGCCCGGCCACCGCGATCGCCGGTACAACCTGTCCTAGTGTGATTCGGGTGAGCGAACTGCCCCGGATCGACGAGGTCCACGTCTACGCGATCCCCCTGCGGTCGAGATTCCGCGGGATCACCGTCCGCGAAGGGGTGCTGGTGCGCGGCCCCCGCGGCTGGGGCGAATTCTGTCCGTTCGCCGAATACGAGGACCGCGAGGCCGCGCACTGGCTGGACACCACCATCGAACAGGTGACCATCGGCTGGCCGGAACCGGTACGAGAACGGATTCCGGTCAACTGCACCGTCCCGGCGGTCCCACCCGACCGGGCGCATTCGCTCGTCGCCGGATCGGGTTGCCGCACCGCCAAGGTGAAGATCGCCGATCACCCCGCCTCGTTGCCCGAGGATCTCGCCCGCGTGGAAGCCGTGCGGTCGGCACTCGGCCCCGGCGGCGCGATCCGGGTCGACGCCAACGCGGTCTGGGATGTGGATACCGCCGTCCGTCACATCCGTGAAATAAACCGAGCCGCAGGCGGACTGGAGTACGTCGAACAACCCTGCCGCACGATCGAGGAACTCGCCGCCGTCCGTCGCCGGGTCGATGTCCCGATCGCCGCCGACGAATCCATTCGCCGCGCCGAGGACCCCCTGCGGGTGGCGGTGGCCGGCGCCGCGGATATCGCGGTCCTCAAATGCACCCCACTCGGCGGTGTCCGGCGGGCCCTGGCGGTCGCCGCGGCCGCCGGCCTGCCCTGCGTGATCTCCTCGGCGCTGGAGACCAGCATCGGGCTGGCCGCGCAACTCGCGCTGGCCGGCGCACTCCCCGAGCTCGACCACGCCTGCGGACTCGGCACCGTGAATCTGTTCGAGGGCGATATCGTCGCCGAGTCCCTGCGCCCGGTCGACGGTTATCTCCCGGTTCCGCGCACCGCCCCCGCCGCCGACCCCGATCTACTGGAGAAGTACCGCCACCCGGACCCGGAGCGCACCGAGTGGTGGATCGCACGAATGCGGCGCTTGCTGGAGCTGCGGCGCACGCAGAGTTGAGCGCCGCCGCCATCCGCGCTGACGAACGTGGCGGGGTACGGGACCTCGAAGACGCCGGGCGAACACCGAGGACCGGTAGCCGGTGCACCGCATCGGAATGGCGAACAGCCACCACGTGCAGCGATGACGCGTTCGACGAGGCATAGGACAACCGGCGCGATTCCTCTCGCCGTCCTCATCGCAATGTATTTGTTGGTTAAACCAACGTTTGCTATTGTTGGACCTACCAACAATAGGAGAAGTCGTATGGACGGATTCGTTCGATATGCCGGCTCGGCCGCAATCGCCCTCGCACTCACCGTGACCGGGTGCACGTCCTCCCCATCCGCCACCGACCCCCGCGCCGCCACCCAGGAGACCACCGTGAACCCGGCTGCCATCACGCCCTTCGACATCGATATTCCGCAGTCCGACCTCGACGACCTGAACGACCGCCTGGCCCGCACCCGCTGGCCCAACGAGATCGCCGACGCCGGAACGGACTACGGCTTCCCACTCGCACGACTCCGGGAACTGGCCGAGCACTGGCGCACCGACTACAACTGGCGCGAACACGAAGCCGAACTCAACGAACTCCCCCACTACACCACCGAAATCGACGGCCAGAACATCCACTTCGTGCACGTTCGCTCACCGAAACCCGACGCGCTCCCGCTGATCCTCACCCACGGCTGGCCCGGATCGTTCCTGGAGTTCCTCGACGTGATCGAACCCCTGGCCCGCGACTTCCACCTCGTGATCCCGTCCATCCCCGGTTTCGGCTTCTCCGGACCCACCCACGAACGCGGCTGGGACACCACTCGCGTCGCCGGCGCCTGGGCCGAACTCATGCGCCGCCTCGGCTACGAGCGCTACGGCGCACAAGGCGGCGACTTCGGCTCGGGTATCTCCACCGCGCTGGGCGCGGTCGCACCCGAACACGTCGTGGGAGTGCACGTCAACTACCTGCCCACCCGACCGGACCCCGACGCCGGCCTCGAACTGACCGCGACCGATCAGGCACGACTGGACAAGATCAAGCAGCTGATGGCGAATCGTCCGCCGTACCAAGCCCTGCAGGCGACCACCCCGCAGACCATCGGCTACGCGCTGACCGATTCACCGGTCGGCCAGCTCGCCTGGATAGCCGAACGTTTCGCCCAGTGGACCGATCCGCGCACCCCGGTCGACGACGACCGGATACTCACCGACGTCTCGCTGTACTGGCTGACCGCCACCGCGGCCTCCTCGGCCCGGCTGAGCCGCGAGGCGCCACGAGGGACCGAGCCGTGCCCCGTACCGCTCGGTGTGGCGGTGTTCGCCCACGACATCACCCAATCGGTGCGGCCACTGGCCGAACGGCTCTACGATATCCGGCACTGGTCGGAATTCGACCGCGGCGGTCATTTCGCCGCGATGGAGGTACCGGAACTGCTCGCCGAGGACATCCGGACCTTCTTCCTCGCCCGACTCGATACCGACCCGGTGGGCGCCCGCTGAGGAACCGACTCACTCCACTCGCACCCCGCAGTCGTGAAAAGTCATGCGCAGCAGCAACCCCGCCTCCGGTCCGATCACACCCTCCGCCAACTCCAGATAGCGACCACAGAATCCGGGTCCGTGCGCCGCCACCGCCCCCGGCCTCGGTTCGAGGTGGTGGGCCAGTTCGTGCAGCACCACCAGTTCCCGCAGCGCCCACGCCGTCCGCCCGCGACCCGAGCGTTCCGCGTCGACCGGTACCGCCAGTACCGAGCCTTCGGATTCGTAATGGGCGGCAACGGTTCCGGCGCGAGCCCGCACCCGGAGCGGCACTCCGGCCCGTGCCCAGGTGGCCGCGACCCAGCTCAGTGCCAGCACTCGGTCGCAGTACCGCTGCACCGAATCCACCGAGGCGAACTTCCGTTCCACGGGAAGGGTCAACCGGGACCCGTGCACTTCTACGGTTCGCTGCCCGAATTCCGCTGCCCGATCGAATATCGAGCGCACCAGTTGTTCGGCGTCGTACACCTTGGCGCGCTGGTTGTCTCGCACGGCCAGCTACTCGGAGAGTTGCCCGCGCGCGCCGTCCAGCTCTCGCGCGGGCCCCAGCCTGGCCGCCTGCCCGGCCCGGTCCCCCGCTCGCCGGGCGGCCGGTGCGTAGCCGGTGGAGGTGTGCGGTCCGCGCCAGGTGCCGCGGGCCTCGGAGGTGCGGGTGTAGAAGTCGGTCAGTTCGATGTCCTTGCCACGTAGCGCGAGCGCCGTACCCGCGGCGCGCTCCGGGGATACGGGTTCGGCGGCGTCGGCGTCCCGGGTGGTCGCGGCTCGCTCGACCTCCTTCTTGGCCTCGGCGAGCCGGATGCCGACCCGTTCGGCGAATGCGAGCTGGAAGTTCAGCCGGGCCGTCACTCCGGCCACCGGAACCCGCACCACCCGGCGTACCCGGCGCCCGGACCGGCGTTCGACGACCACTTTCTCCATGGTCGCCGACCGGTAGTCCCCGGATTTGATGTATCGGTCCGATGCCCGCACCATCTGCACCAGCAGGCTGGAGTAGAGCGCTTCACAGACCGCGATATCGGCGGCGAACCCGTAGGCATAGACCTGGGTGGAGGTGCGGGCGACATCGCAGCGCACATCGTTGGCGCCGGCGATGGCCACGAACAACTGCACGTAGGTGCGCAGACCCTTGCGCCCGGGCTCACCGATCGGGATCGCCCGCTGGATCAGCGCGGTGGGCCGTTCCCGGTCCCGGGTGTGCACCCGTGCGACGGCCAGATCGATCGAGGACCGGGTCGCCAGCCGCTGCGCCGCGGCGAGGAAGGCCTCGGCCTCGTGCTCGTTATCGGTGGATTCGGCTTTGCGCAGCAGTCCGCCGATCCTGGTGAGCAGACGATCGGATACTGCGTTCGCGGAAGACATCGGGCACCAGCGTAGTGGTCGTGCCGGCCCCGATCCGGGCGCGGGCACCCGCGCCGACCCTGCCCACCAGTCGTTATGTCCGGTGCCACATCGACCGGCGGACCTCGCGGCCCGTCGCGGGCGAGCTCGGGCGGCCGGGCTTCCGCTCACTTCGATCCAGGAGTATCCGACACCGACGGTGCACACCATGTATGTTGCCTTGTGCTGCCGCTCACGTGTCGACCCTGGAGTTCCGCGATGGCTTTCAAGAAGGTGCCGTCCCTACGTGCCGCGCTCGTCCTATGGCCGATCGCGCTGCTGACCGTGACCTTTGCCACCGCATGCAACACCAGCGACACCGATGAACAGCTCGGCATGAACCAGGACGGACGCGGACCGATCACCTACGTCGAGGGTAAGGACACCACCGAGACCGGCGCGGTCGAACAGGTGATCGACCGCTGGAACGCCACCCACCCCGACGAGCAGGTCACCTACAAGGAACAGTCCAACGACGCGTCGGCCCAGTACGACGACCTCGTCGAGCACATGCGCGCGAAGTCGACGGACTACGACGTGGTGGCCCTCGATGTGCCGTGGACCGCGGAGTTCGCCGCCAAGGGCTGGATCCAGCCCCTGGAGGACCAGTTCGCCATCGACACGTCTCCGCTGCTCTCGCCGCCGGTGGCCAGCGCCACCTACAACGGCACCCTCTACGCCGCGCCCCGCAACACCAACGGTGGCCTGCTGTTCTACCGCAAAGACCTGGTGCCCAACGCTCCCCGCACCTGGGCCGAGATGCGCGCGAACTGCCCGCTGGCCCGGGACAACCAGATCGGCTGCTACGCGGGCCAGTTCGCACCCTACGAGGGCCTGACGGTGAACACCGCGGAGGTGATCAACGCGTTCGGCGGTACCTTCGTCGGCACCGACGGCCGCACCCCGACGGTGAACAGCCCGGAGTCGCGGGCCGGGCTCGAGCAGCTGGTCGACTCCTTCCGGGTCGGTGATATCCCCCGCGAAGCCATCACCTTCCAGGAACCGACGAGCGGTGCCGCGTTCACCCAGGGCAAACTCATGTTCCTGCGCAGCTGGCCCTCCACCTACGGTGACGCCTCCTCGGAGGCCTCGGCGGTCAAGGACAAGTTCGGGGTCGCGCCGCTGCCCGGCGACACCGGCATCGGCGCCTCCACGCTCGGCGGCTACAACGCCGCGATCAGCGCGTACTCCGAGAACAAGGCCACGGCACTGGATTTCCTGAAGTTCCTGATCGGCGAGGAAGCCCAGCACATCATCGCCTCCGGCGCACTGCCGTCGGTGCGGGCCTCGATCTACGACGATCCGGCGCTCATCGCCAAGATGCCGTACCTGCCGGCCTTGAAGGATTCCATCGCCAGCGCGGTGCCCCGACCGGTCACACCGTTCTATCCGGCGGTGTCCAAAGCCATTCAGGACAACGCATATGCTGCCCTGACCGGAACCAAGTCCGTGAACGACGCGATCATCGGCATGCAGAAGGGCATCGAGACGGCCGGATCGTAGAGGTTCAACCGGACCCGGCGAGCCCGTAGGAGAGAGTAACGGTGTCGGATCCTTCCGGAACGGACGCGCAGGCGTCGGTCCGTACAGAAAAGCCCGCGAACGCAAGCAGTGACCGTGGGACGGCCAGCAGGCTTCGCGACGAAGTCCGCCTATCGGGCCGGGCGTGGCTGTTCGTCGCGCCGGTACTGATAGCGCTCACCGTGGTGATCGGTTACCCGGTGCTACGGGCACTGTGGATGTCGTTCACCTACGACGACCAACTCGACGAGACAACCGGCCGGTTCGTCGACAGCGGCCAAGGCACCTTCTACAACTACCTGCACTGGCTCGTCGGCCAATGCCAGGTGATCACCGGGGGCGTCACCGAATGCCCCACCGGCAATCTGGGCTCCGAGTTCTGGGGGGCCGTCGGCGTCACCCTGTTCTTCGCGGTCGTGACGGTGTCGATCGAGGTGGCGATCGGGCTGGGGATGGCGATCGTCATGGGCAAAACCTTCAAGGGCCGGGCCCTGCTGCGTGCGGCGGTGCTGATCCCGTGGGCCATCCCGACCGCAGTGACGGCCCGGCTCTGGGAGTTCATGTTCCAGTACGACGGTGTGGTGAACACCGTGTTCGGCACCGAGATTCTGTGGACCTCCGACGCCTGGCCGGCCCGATTCGCGGTGATCGCCGCCGATGTGTGGAAAACCGCGCCGTTCGTGGCGCTGCTGCTGCTGGCCGGTCTGCAGATCATCCCCGACGACGTGTACGAGGCGGCACGGGTGGACGGTGCCTCGGCCTGGCAGCGGTTCACTCAGATCACCATGCCGCTGCTCAAACCGGCGCTGCTGGTCGCGGTGCTGTTCCGCACCATGGACGCGCTGCGCATGTACGACCTGCCCGCCATCATGACCGACAATCTGCCGGCCACCCGGACCCTGTCGGTGCTGGTGGTCGAACAGACACGGCAGGGACCCAACAGCGCGGCGGCACTGTCGACGATCACCTTCCTGTTGATCTTCGCGGCGGCCTTCGTACTGGTGAAGATATTGGGTGCGAACGCGGTGCGGACGCAGGAAGAACAGCGGAAGGCGTGATGGCCGCGGTGACAACGCAGCAAACCGGTACCGCCCGTCCCGCGCCGTCGTGGCGGCGCAGGCTCGGGTCGGCCCGGATCTATGTGGGTGCCCTGATCGTGCTCCTGTGGGGGCTGGGCCCGTTCTATTGGATGGCGGTGACCGCGTTCCGCGACCCCGCCTACACCTTCGACCCCGCGCCGTGGCCCACCCATGTCACCCTCGACAACTTCCGGGACGCCTTCGACACCAGCCGGGGTAACGATTTCGGCAAGGCACTGCTCAACAGCGTGATCATCGGCGCGGCCAGTACCGCGATCGCGCTGATCATCGGGATCATGGCGGCCTACGCGCTGGCCCGGCTCACTTTCAAGGGCCGTTACCTCGTATCCGGGCTGATCCTGAGCGCGTCGATGTTCCCGGTGGTCGTCCTGGTGACCCCGCTGTTCCAGCTGTTCACCGATATCGGCTGGATCGGCAAGTACCAGGCACTGATCCTGCCGAACATCTCCTTCGTGCTCCCGCTGACCGTCTACATCCTGGCCTCGTTCTTCACCGAACTGCCGTGGGAACTCGAGGAGGCGGCCCGTATCGACGGCGCCACCAAGGTGCAGGCGTTCCGGCTGGTGATGCTGCCGCTGGCCGCGCCGGCGGTGTTCACCACCGCGATCCTGGCATTCATCGCCTCGGTCAACGAATATCTGCTCGCCCGGGTGCTCTCCGGGAGCGAAACGGAACCTGTGACAGTGGCGATCGCCCGGTTCTCCGGGAACAATCCGCTGGTGGAACCCTATGGGGCGATCATGGCGGCGGGCACGCTGGTGACCGTGCCGCTGGTGGTCCTGGTACTCATCTTCCAGCGGCGGATCATCTCCGGACTCACCGCGGGAGGCGTCAAAAGCTGATCACTGGGTATCCTGGGATCCGGCGGTGGTGCGCCTGAGTTTTTTCGATGCTCCGAGAGGAGATGATCGTGAGCTCGTCCCGTTCCCGACGTGGCCGCAACACTCCCCAGCCACCTCAGTATCCCTCCATAGCCGGTTGGAACCAGCTCGACGATTCCGGGCCACACCCCCGCCCGCCCCGGCCACCCACCTATATCCGACCGCACCGGACACGCGGCCGGCGCATCCGGCATCTTCTGCTCTGGCTGTTCACCATTCTGGTCGCCATACCCGCGCTGCTGGTCGCGCTGGTCTACTGGAGTGCCGAGATCCCGGCCGCCGGGACCGTACCCATCAACCAGACGGCGACCATCACCGCCTCCGACGGCACGACCGTGCTGGCGAAGGTCGTACCGCCCGAGGGCAACCGCACCCCGGTACCGCTGTCGGATGTACCCCGACACGTCCGTGAGGCGGTGCTGTCCGCGGAGGACCGCAACTTCTACAGCAATCCCGGTTTCTCCGCCTCGGGTCTGCTGCGCGCCGTCCGCGACAACGTCCTGGGCCGGGCGAACGCCGGTGGCGGCTCCACCATCACCCAGCAGTACGTGAAGAACGCGTTCCTCGGCTCCGAGCGCACGGTCAGCCGCAAGGCCCACGAGCTGATCATCTCCTCGAAGATGTCGAAGGAATGGAGCAAGGACGATATTCTCAGCGCCTACCTGAACACCATCTACTTCGGTCGCGGTGCCTACGGCGTCGCCGCCGCCGCGCAGGCCTATTTCGGTAAACCGGTCCCGGAGCTGACCGTCGCCGAGGGCGCCGTCCTCGCCGCCCTCATCCGCTCCCCGTCCGGGCTGGATCCGCAGGCCCGGCTCCCCCAGCTGCTGCAACGCTGGAACTATGTGCTCAACGGCATGGTCGAGATGAACGCACTCGCCCCGGGCGAACGCGACGCTGTCGTCTTCCCCCCGACGATCCCGCCACCCACCCCGGAGGACGCCAACTCCACCCGCGGCCCGGAAGGCCATATCAAAGCCCAGGTGCTGCGTGAACTGTCCGACGCGGGGATCTCCGATCGGGAATTGAGCACCGGCGCGCTGCAGATCACCACCACCATCGACGCGAAAGCCCAGCAGGCGGCCACCGCCGCCGCGGCCGGCGCGCTCGACGGACAGCCGCCGGAACTGCGTACCGCGGTGACCTCCATAGACCCGCGGTCCGGGGCGGTGCGCGCCTACTACGGCGGCGCCGACGGTATCGGCTTCGATTTCGCCCGGGCCCCGGTTCAGACGGGGTCGGCGTTCAAAACCTTCGCGGTGCTCGCGGCACTGCAGCAGGGCATCCCGCTGTCCCGCGCCTTCGACAGCGCGCCCGTGGATGTCAACGGAGTGCTGGTGCGAAATGTCGAGAACGAATCCTGCGGCGCCTGTAGCCTCGGCGAGGCCTACAAGCGCTCGCTCAACACCAGCTTCTACCGGCTCACCCTCGCCATGAACAACGGCCCCCAGGCGATCGCCGACGCTGCCCATCAGGCCGGTATCCCCCAGGACATCCCCGGCGTCCCGGGCCGGTCGCTCACCGAACTGGGCGCCCCGCCCATGCCCTCCATCGTGCTCGGCACCTACCTGGTGCGACCTATCGACATGGCATCGGCGTACGCCACCATCGCCGACGAGGGCCGCTATCACCAGCCGTACTTCGTGCAGCGCGTGGTCCGCGGCGACGGCCGCGTCCTGTTGGACCGTGGCGGCGACCCCGAACAGCGGACCGGCGCGCAACCGCCGCCCGCCGAACAGCGGATACCGCAGACCATCGCCGCGCAGACCGCCGCCGCCATGCTGCCCATCGCCTCGTACTCCAACGGCCACTCACTCAACGGGCGCCCCTCCTCCGCCAAGACCGGCACCACCCAGCTCGGTGACACCGGGCAGAACAAGGACGCCTGGATGGTCGGTTTCACTCCGTCGCTGTCCACCGCGGTCTGGGTGGGTACCGAACTGAACCTCCCGATCCAGACCGCGGGCGGCGGCCGCATCTACGGGTCCGGGCTGCCGTCGGATATCTGGAAACAGACCATGGACGGCGCCTTGGCCGACACTCCCGTCGAACAGATCGGCGCACCGGCCCCGAACCCCGCGCCGGTCGCCCCCGCCGCACCGCAGCAGCCCTCACACAATCCCTACGACATCCTCAACCCGCCGCCCCCGCAACAACAGGAGCCGCAGCAGCAGCAACCGTCTCAGCAGCCCTTCATCGTGATCCCGCCCGCCTCGGAACCGTATGTGCCCGAGCCCGAATACGAGCCGGAACCCCAGGCGCCCGCACCTCCCCCGGCGGAAGGACCCGCGCCCGCTCCGGCGCCGCCCCCGCCGGCGGCACCCCGAGTCGTCGAAATCCTGCCCGGCGTGACGATACCCGTACCGTGATCTACGGATTCCGGTCGTGATCCCACCGAAGGAACGGCCGGCATGGCAGCATCGTTGGCCAGAGTGAGATGTCGCCCATCCGACCGACCGGCACGGGCCGACGCCCGTACCGGGACGGGCGTGCGGAAGGATATGCGCTGGAGCGACGACGTATGACGAGACATAGGGGCTACGCCGGTGGAATTCAATGTCGTTGACCGCCCGGAAACGCTGGTGGCGGGAATGGTGCTACGCAGCCCGGCACTCGCCGTGGAAGGACCGCGCCGCACCAGAGTCGAAGAAGTGTGGAAACGCACCCTCAGCCGCGCCTTACCCGGCCACCCCGCCAGCGCGTTCGTCGATCACGCCCCGGAGATCAATTCCTACCTCACCCACATAATCGGTTACCGCTGTCACAGCCTCGACGACCTGCTACCCGGCGATGTCCTCGCCCGCATTCCCGCCGGCCGGTACGCGCGGTTCACCCTCAGCGGCGACGACCTCGGCGAAACGATCGTGACCCTGTGGCGTGCCATCTGGGATGCCGAGGCCGCCGGGCGGTTGGTCCGCTCCTACACCGGCGACTACGAACGTTATCCGGACGAACACACGGTGGAAGTGTTCGTCGCACTGGCAGAAGACGATTCGGCGGGTAGGTAGGAACAGCTGTGGACTTCGAAATTGTGGAACTGGACGAAAGCCTGGTAGCCGGGCTCACCATCCCGCTGGCCGGTCGCGAAGTGACCGCCCGCGACCTCGACCTGGTGAACTTCACCTGGGACCGCTACCTCTGCCGCGAGAAGAATGTGCCCCGGGTCGCCGCCTACATCGGGCAGGAAGACCACGCGGTAGCCGTACTCGGCTACGAGATCAAAGGTATGGGCGACCTGGATCCGGGCGATGTACTCACCCGCGTCCCGACCGGCCGCTACGCGAAATTCGTGGTCACCGAGAAACCGTACGACCTGCTCCGCACGGCGTGGGCGAGGGTCCGGGAAGCGGAGAAGGCGGGCACGATAACCCGCTCCCACACCGCCGAACTGGAACGCTACATCGGCCCGACCTCGGTAGAGGTCTACGTCTCGCTCGACTGACCCGACCCTGGTCGGCCATCCCCGCAGGTCCACATCCCGACTTCACGAACAAGACGCGGCCGCCGCGAACGTTCGATCGTTCGCGGCGGCCGCGTCCAGCGGTTCGACCGTCTACGCGTCGATGATGAAAGCCTCGAGCTGCGTGCGGGCGATATCGTCGGGCAGCTGCTTCGGCGGGGACTTCATCAGGTACGCCGACGCCGGGATCACCGGGCCGCCGATACCGCGGTCCTTGGCGATCTTCGCCGCACGGACCGCGTCGATGATGATGCCCGCCGAGTTCGGGGAGTCCCAGACCTCGAGCTTGTACTCCAGGTTCAGCGGCACATCACCGAAAGCACGGCCTTCGAGCCGGACGTAGGCCCATTTGCGGTCGTCGAGCCAGCCCACGTGATCGGAGGGGCCGATGTGCACATCGCCCGCGCCCATTTCCTTCTTCAGGTTGCTGGTGACCGCCTGGGTCTTGGAGATCTTCTTCGACTCCAGCCGCTCGCGCTCGAGCATGTTCTTGAAGTCCATGTTGCCGCCGACATTCAGCTGCATGGTGCGGTCGAGCTGAACGCCGCGGTCCTCGAACAGCTTCGCCATCACGCGGTGGGTGATGGTGGCGCCGACCTGGCTCTTGATGTCGTCACCGACGATCGGGACGCCCGCGGCGCGGAACTTCTCGGCCCATTCGGGATCGGAGGCGATGAACACCGGCAGCGCGTTGACGAACGCCACACCGGCGTCGATCGCGCACTGGGCGTAGAACTTGTCGGCTTCCTCGGACCCGACCGGCAGGTAGGACACGAGGACGTCGGCCTCGGTGTCCTTCAGCGCCTTGACGACATCCACCGGGTCGGATTCGGCGAGATCGATGGTTTCGGCGTAGTACTTGCCGATGCCGTCGAGGGTGGGGCCGCGCTGGACGGTCACGCCGAGCGGCGCTACGTCGGAGATCTTGATGGTGTTGTTCTCGCTGGCGAAGATCGCCTCGGACAGGTCGAAGCCGACCTTCTTGGCGTCCACGTCGAAGGCGGCCACGAACTGCACATCGCGAACGTGGTACTCGCCGAATCGCACATGCATCAGTCCGGGCACCGTCGTGGAATCGTCGGCATCCCGGTAGTACTGGACGCCCTGGACGAGCGAAGAGGCGCAGTTGCCCACACCCACGATGGCGACGCGAACACTGGACTTGTTGGTGTCTCCACTACTCATGGCCGGTATTTCCCTCTTTCTGTGGTGCCGCCTGCGTCGATTGCTCCGCCGCAATCAACTCGTTGAGCCAGCGCACTTCGCGCTCGCTTGATTCGAGTCCGAGTTGATGGAGTTGACGGGTGTAGCGATCCAGCGAGCCACTCGCCTTCTTGATCGCCTCCCGCAGCCCCTCTCGGCGCTCCTCGACCTGACGCCGCCTGCCCTCCAGGATCCGCACCCGCGCTTCCGCGGGGGTGCGGCTGAAGAAGGCGAGGTGGACGCCGAAGCCGTCATCGGTGTAGTTCTGCGGTCCGGTGTCGGCCAGGAGGTCGTTGAAACGCTCCCGGCCCGCCGGGGTCAGCTGATACACCCGCCGGGCGCGGCGGGTCGTCGACAGTCCCTCGGGTACTTCCTCCGCGATCAGCCCATCCGCCCGCATACGTTTCAAGGTCGGATACAGCGATCCGTAGGAAAAAGCCCGAAACGCCCCGAGCAGGCCGGTGAGCCGTTTCTTCAGCTCGTAGCCGTGCATGGGCGATTCCAGGAGCAGCCCGAGGATTGCCAGTTCGAGCAACGGGCTTCACCCCCTGACTTCCGTACAGATCTAACCAATGGATGCAGTTACTCACTATATCGGACCGATATAACCACGCATAGTTCAGCGCGATACATCACAAAATCACGCAGAGCGCATACCCCCCGGCCGAAGCCCCTTGGCCGATGGTCCACATGCCGACCAGCCGTCGAATGCCGACGCAACCACATGCGTCGAGTCTTACGAGACACCACAAAGACATCCCAGGAGCTTGGATGTCAAGCGGTTGACCTTTCGGCGGGGCCC
>NZ_BMMH01000023.1 GCF_014645735.1 Nocardia jinanensis
CCGCCGTTCAGGCCTCGAAAGCGCATGCGCCGAAGGCGCGAGTCTCGAGGCCTGAACGGCGGGACTGAGGGGGCCTCAACCCCGCGACGCCGCAGGCGGCGCCAAAAACACAGCACCTTCACGAGTGGGCCCGCATCACCACCTTTGCGACAACTCCACCCCTGGCCCCGCATTGCCCACAACTCCACCCCTGGCCCCGCATTGCCCACAACTCCACCCCTGGCCCCGCTTTACCCACAACTCCACCCCCGACCCCGCATGAACAGCCGACCTACCCTCCTCCCACCAGCGCACCTCTCGACGCTGTCCACCCATCAGCGGTTGTGGCCTGTTGCTCTCCCCCGCCCCACCCCGTTGAATGCAGGACATGTCAGAGAGCGTGGTCCGGGAGTTCGATATCTGTGTCGTGGGACTGGGTCCCTCCGGCCGGGCCCTCGCCTACCGCGCTATCGTGGCCGGGCTGCGCGTGGCCGCCGTGGACCCCCGCCCCGACCGCCTCTGGCCGCCGACCTTCTCCTGCTGGATCGATGAACTTCCGGATTGGTTGCCGCACAGTGTGATCGCGAGCCGGATCCCCACCCCCGTGGTCTGGACGACCTCCGAGATCAAGATCGAGCGCCCCTACTGTGTGCTGTCGAAGCCGCTGCTGCGTGACGCGCTGCCGCTGGACGACGCCCGGGTCTATGCGGGGCGGGCGACCCGGGTGGACGCGCGCGAGGTCGAGCTGGCCGACGGGACGGTGATCCGCGCGGCGGTGGTGGCGGATTCGCGCGGTATGCCGGCGCTCGGCAACCGGCGCGCGGCCAGTGCGCACGGGATCTTCGTGAACGCCGAAACCGCGGCGCCCATGGTGGGCGACGGTGAGGGACTGCTGCTGGATTGGCGGCCGGAGAACGGCGCCGGCCCCGATGAGCCGCCCTCGTTCCTGTACTCGGTGCCGCTCGGCGACGGCACCGTGATCTTCGAGGAGACCAGCCTCGGGTTGCGGGGCGGGATGCCGCAGCACGAGCTGCGTAAACGCACCCTCGCGCGACTGGCCGCGCACGGTATCGAGCTGACCGGCGAGGAGCCGAGCGAGGCCGCCCACTATCCGCTGGACACCCCGCCCCCGAAGAACGGCGTGGGCCGGGTGGTGCCCTACGGATCGCGCGGCGGGATGATGCATCCGTGCACCGGCTACAGCGTGGCCGATTCCTTCGCGCTGGCCGATACCGCGGTCACCGCGATACTGGCCGGGGAAGATCCGATCGGCGCGCTGTGGCCGTGGCAGGCCCGCCTCACCTACTGGATGCGGTCGCGCGGACTGTGGGGGCTGGGCAGGCTGACGACCGAGCAGTCGATCGCCATGTTCGATTCCTTCTTCTCCGCGTCACCGCGCGCGCAGCGCGCCCTGCTGTCGTCACACGACGACTACACGGCGCTGGGCGCGGTGCTGTTCAACACGGTCTCCCATACCTGGCCGTTCCGCTGGCGCTACGACCTGGTCGGCTGGACCAATCGCGACCGCTGGGCCGGCTACCCGTTCGCACCGGCTACTTCCGAGACCAGATCCTCCGGATCCCGGAAGTAGCCGACCACGGTCAGCCGCTGTTCTCGGCGGACTTCCGGTAACCGCGGATCGCGGGATAGCCGAACACCACGATGGCCCCGGCCACCCATAGCAGCGTGTCGACGAGCGGTTCGGCGACCGGGCCGCCGTAGGACAGCCCCTTCATCGCCTCGATGGCGCAACTCATCGGCTGGTTCTCCACGGTCGACCGCAACCAGCTCGGGTAGGCGAGCACCGGGACGAACCCGGAGTTGAAGAACAGCAGCAGGTTCATGACGATCCCGACCAGCTGGACCAGCAGCGGACCCTGGGTGATGGTCGCGATCGCGGTGATGAACACCGCGAAAGCGATACCGAACAGGATCGGGATTCCCATGAGGCCGAGCGCGGCCCACGGGCCCTGATCGAAGCGGAATCCGAGGGCGAAACCCACGGCGATGATGATGATCGTGGTGATCGCGATCCGGATGGCCTCGGCGAACAGCCGGCCGGTCAGGCCCGCCGCACGATGGATCGGCATGGTCCAGAACCGGCCGAGCAACCCGGTGGCCTTCTCGACCTTGAAGCCCAGGGCGCTGACCACCGCACCCGTCATCGCCGCGACGAGGGTGATCATCGGGACGGTGCCGTAGATGGCGGGCTTACCCGTGAAACCGGAGATGGAGTCGTCGAGCACGATCCAGAACATGACCAGGGTCAGTGCCGGGTAGACGATGGTCTGGATGGTGGTGGCCGGATCACGCAGCCAGGCTGTCAGCAGGCGTTTGCACTGGATGGAACTGTGCACCGCCCACACCACCGGAGACCGCTCGGACCGTGCGGTCACCCGCGGCAGGTCGAGCGCGGCGATATGCGGCGATTCATCGGTTCCGGTATCCACGGGTCGTTCGATAACGCTCATGCCCGCCTCACACTCGCCCAGACCGCGAACGGCGTGAACACCGCGGCGGCACCGATCAGCCAGAACAACCCCACTCGCAGCACATCCCAGGTCACGCCGTCACCGGCCATATCGCGCAGCGCGTAGGCGAACTGGGTGATGGGCTGGTTGCGCACGAACGGCCGGACCCATTCGGGAAAGCCGGTCTCCGGAACGAAACCGCACGACATCATGCCGAAGATCAACGTCGGCAACGTGAGCGCCTGGCTCAGCGACGCCGGGCTCTTGGTCAGACTGCCCAGCCCGTCCGCGCCGACCGCCAGCACGGTCCCGACGGCGATCGCGAAGGCACAGAACCCCACGGTCTGCCCCCAACCCCCGGTGAACTCGAAACCGATGATGTGGCCGTAGATCAGGGCCGCGATCAGGGAGACGGTCGAGCGGACCAGGCCCGCGGCGATTCGCGAGGTCAGCGGTACCAGCAGGCCGATCGGCATGGTCTGCAACCGGGTACTGAACCCGGTGAGCGCCTCGACCGCGGCCAGCTGCGCGTTGGACATCATGGTGAACGCCATGGTCTGCAGCACCACGATCGGCATGACGAACTGCGCGTAGTCGATGCCCTGGAACTGCATCACATAGCGCAGCGGCAGATAGAAACCGACGGTGAAGACGAGCGGCATCACGATCGCGGCGATCAGTTCGCCCTTGGTCGCCATGGTCCAGACGACGCGGCCGGTGAGCGCCCGCCACTGCGCGAACGAGGACACCCGCGTACGCGAGGACTCGCCGAACAGGTCCGGCCGCGATAGCGCGGGAGCGCGCACGAGGTGCCCTTCGGGCATGGGCGAGGGCCCTGCGTGGTCACGCGTCGCTACCGCCTCACGACCCGACTCGCTCATGCCGGGTCGCCCGGCTGTTCGGCACGGCCCGGATGGCCGGTGATCGACAGGAACACATCGTCGAGCGAGGGGCGGCGCAGGCCGATATCGGCCAGCGCGATATCGGCGGCGTCCAGGCGGCGCAGCGCCTCGGCCAGCGTGGCCGCGCCCTCGGGGGCCGGGATGGACAATCGTTCGGCACCGCCGAGGCTCAGCGCGAGCGCGGGCGGAACCAGATCCCCCAGGGCTGTGGCGGCCCGGCCCACCTGGGTCGGGTCCAGCGGTACCACCTCGCAGTAGCTGCCGCCGGTCTTCTCCTTGAGCTCGTCGGCGGTGCCCTCCGCGATCACCGTGCCCTTGTCGATCACGATGATGTTGTCCGACAGCACATCGGCTTCTTCCAGGTACTGGGTGGTGAGCAGGACGGTGATGCCCTGCTCTTTCAGCGCGCTCACCAGATCCCACACACCCTGGCGGCTGCGCGGGTCGAGACCGGTGGTCGGTTCGTCGAGGAACACCACCTCCGGCCGGACCACCAGGCCGCAGGCGATATCCACCCGCCGCCGCATACCGCCGGAGTACTGGCGCACCGGACGGCGACCGGAGGCCACGAGATCGAATTCGGCCAGCAGCGCGTCTGCGCGCTTACGGGCCGCCGATTTGCCCAGACCCATCAGCCGGCCGAACAGCTCCAGGTTTTCCCGGCCGGACAGATTCTCGTCGAGGGCGGCGTACTGGCCGGTCATCATGATCGACCGGCGCACCCCCGCGGGATCCTTACGAATATCGTGACCGGCCACGACGGCAGTCCCGGAATCGGGGCGCAGCAGGGTGGACAGGATCTTCACAGCGGTGGTCTTGCCCGCGCCGTTGGGACCGAGGATCCCGAGCACGGTGCCGCGCGCGGCGGCGAAGCTCACCCCGCGCAACGCGTGCACATCGCCGAAGGATTTGGTGATGTTCTCGACGCGGACGGCGTGGGTGGAAGCGGTCGCGGCGGGGCCGGAGCCGTTGGTGTGGGCGTACGCGGAAGCCGCTGGTGCGCGGCCGGTCCCGGACTCCGATACGTCCCCGATCCGGGGTTCCGGTGTATCCCCACCGGGCGGGCGGGAATCCACCGAACGAGTCGGCGGGGCATTCTCGCCGGTGACTGTCCCGGCTTCGTTCGAACTCGGCATCAACTCTCCACTTCGGCCGGATGGGGCTGCGGGGTGACCGGCGCACCGGTATCCCCGTGGATGATCCCTGGCGCCGGGCGCGATGTTACCGACTGGGATACGGTGCGCTGGAGCGCCGCCACTACCCCGAGCCGGGTCGAATCAATTGTGCCTTTGCTCACAGCAGCGCTGTGGCCGGTCATCCACCCTGGTCGGCGGTGCAAGGACAGTCGAGGGGCAGTACCGGTGTCTTGTCGGCGCTACGTCACCACCATAATCTGAGTTCCATGGCCGATACCGCGCAGCCCGAGGTGGCGGCGCGTTCGGGAGGATCCGGCCGACCGAGCGTGCTCACATCCCACGACCCCCGCACCGGCGAGGTCGTGGGCAGCTATGCCGTCGCCGGACCCAGCGACCTCGAACGCGCGGTCCACTCCGCACGAACGGTCGAGAACTGGTGGTCGACAGCGGGTTTCGGAACCCGTAAACGATTGCTCTTGGAGTGGAAACGGATAATCGCGCGCCGCGCCGCGCAATTGGTGGAGATCCTCCGCGAGGAGACCGGCAAACCCGAGGCCGACGCCGCGATCGAGGTCATGCTCGCCGTGGAGAATCTGGATTGGGCGGCCCGGAACGCGAACCGGGCGCTGGGCAGGCGCTCGATCGCCTCCAACTGGCTCACCCGTAATCAGCGGGCCTCGGTCGGCTATCTGCCGCTCGGCGTGATCGGCGTCCTGGGCCCCTGGCAGAACCCGGTTTTCACCCCCATGGGTTCGATCGCCTACGCCATGGCGGCGGGTAACACGGTGGTCTTCAAACCGCACGAGGTGACCAGCGGCACCGGACTGTGGCTGGCCGACACCTGGCGTGAGGTCGCCCCGGACCGCCCGGTCCTCACGGCGCTCACCGGCGACGATTCCACCGCGGCCGCGCTGTGCCGGTCCGGGGTCGACAAGATCGCGTACGCGGGGCCGGAAGCCGAAGGCCGCGAGGTGATCTCACTGTGCGCCCAGACCATGACCCCCGTGGTGATCGAGAACTCCGGCAAGGGCGCGATGATCGTGCACGTCGACGCGAAACTCGACGACGCCGCCGACGCCGCGGTGTTCGGGGCGATGGCCAACGCCGGGCAGAACGCGACCGGTGTCCAGCGAGCCTATGTCGCCGCCTCGGTCTACGACCAGTTCCTCGGCCTCGTCACCGCCCGGGCACGCGCGCTCAAACCGGGCGCGGACCGGCGCTCGTCCTATGGGCCGATGATCCTGGAATCGCAGACCGAGGTGGTGCGCAAACAGGTCCGTGACGCGCTGGCGCGCGGTGGCCGCGCGGTCGTCGGCGGGCTGGATTCGATCCGCGAACCGTATGTCGAGCCGATCGTGCTGGTCGACGTACCGGAGGAGAGCACCGCCATCACCGAGGAGGGGATCGGCCCGGTCCTCATCGTGAACAAGGTGCGCGATCTCGACGACGCGGTGACCCGGATCAACGACGCGGGCCGCGGTATCGCGGTTTCGGTGTTCACCCGCGATATCGCCGAGGTCGAGATCTATGCCGAACGCCTGCGCGCCGGGGTGGTCACGGTCAATACGGCCACCACCTATGCCAGTATCCCGGCACTGCCGTTCGGCGGGATCGGTGAGTACGGTCAGGGACACAGCCACGGCGTACACGGTCTACGCGAATTCAGCCGGACCCTGTCGATCGCGCGCAACCGGTACGGGGAACCATTGGGCCTGTCCAGTCTCAACCGCAATGTGCGGCGGTTGCGGCTGGCGCGCACTGTTTTCCGGTTCCGGCACGGCTGACCGCGATCGTCCCGGTCGCTCCCGTATCACGCCTTGCAACAGTGCTGTCCGCCGTCACACATCGGAGCTTCGAGCAAGCCGGGTGAGCCGATCCCAGGCGGGTGAAGTGATACCGATCGAGCCGGTGACCAGACGGAGGAGTTCCGGATCCAGCGGCGGCGGCGTACTGCCCGCCTCACCACTCCGGCCGGCCGTCCAGCACGCGGTACGCTCCGCCAGGTCCGGCAGTCGCGGATCATCGGGCGACCAGTCGAACGCGAGATCGTAATCGAGATACAGAGCGGCGAATTCCGGATCACCGAGGGCATCCAGCTTGTCGGCGACCCAGCCCGCAGCCTGCTCCGGCGCCACCGATTGCAGCAGGATCCAGATATCTCGCTCCATTCGAACGGCTCGCGCGCTCGCGCCCAGTCCTCGCAGCCGATCGAGATATCCGGCGACCTCCGCGGAGACGAAGAGCCGGTCGCCTTTTTCCAACTCGGCGATCCGGGCGCGGGTACGCCGGATCTCCTCGGCGCGTTCGACGAGCGCGGCGTCGATCTCGGCGACCGCGGCGGCGAACTCGCCGGGACCTGCGGCGAGCAACTCCTTGATACGGGCCAGCGGTACACCCGCCTGCGCCAGGGTCCTGATCCTGACCAGCTCGACGGCGTCCTCGGCCCGGTAACGCCGGTAGCCGGAGGAGTCGCGCGGCGGCTCGGGAAGCAGGCCGCGCTCGTGATAGACACGTACGGCCTTGGTCGTGACGCCGGCGTATCGCGCGAGCTGACCGATGGTGATCACGTTGTTCCCTTCCGACGATTCGCCGCGCGATCCGTATCCGTCACCGGGCGCGGGCGAATATCCGGCCGGCGAGGTCGATGGCCACCACCGCACCGGATGCGTCCCGGGTAAAGTACCCGCGCTGTCCGATCAGGCCACCGGCCGTCACGATGTATTCGTCGGCGTCGCCGGGGAGCAGGCCGAGAGCCGCGGGCGGCAGATCGGGCGGCAGCTCGGTATCCGCGGCCGCGCGGACCTCCGGTTTGATGGCACATCCGATCGCCATCGCCGACCCGTCGGTTTCGAGGGTGAGCCGCATCATCTCGTTCTCGTAGCGACCGGTGATCTCCGCCGCCCGCGCCGCGTCGTAGGGCAGCGGTTCCGGATCGTGGTCCACCACACCGAGAAAATGCCGCAGCGCCCACCGCACCGCGCCGCGATCGAATTCCAGGCCCGCGTCCGGCCCCGCGTTGGACATCACGATCACGGCGAAATCCCGCTCGGGCACGATCAGCAGATCGGCGAACTGGCCATTACCCGACCCCCCGTGCCCGATGGTCGCCACACCGTCGATCTCGCGCAGGAACCAGCAGATACCGAATGCGTCGCCCAGCGTGCTCCCACGCAGTTCCACCGTCTGCTGCCGCATCCGGTGCAGCGCTGCGGTGGATATGAGCCGATCGCCGTCGGCGGTACGGCCGTCACCGAGGTGGAACCGCGCCCACCGCAGCAGATCACCGACCGAGGACACCGCACCGCCGCCGGGGTTGTTCGAACGGTTGTCCTTCCACTGCGTGGCCACGGCCGACGTGCCGTCCGCACCGGTGTTGTGGCCCACCGCGAACCGGCGGGTCATCACCTCGTTGTGGGAGTAGCAGCTGCCCGTCATGCCCACGGGTTCGAAGAGCAAGGTGCGCACGGCTCGTTCGAAGGTCTCCCCGGTGATGTTCTCGATGATCCGGCCCGCCAGGTTGAAACCGGCCTGGCTGTAGGACGCCCGGGCGCCCGGTTCGGCCAGCAGCGGTGCCGCCGCGAGCAGCTCGGCGTGCCGGGCCAGAGCATCGTCGCCCTCGCCGGTGTCGGCACCGAGTTTCCATTCCAGTCCCGCGGTGTGATTCAGCAGCTGCGATACGGTGATATCGCGCGCCGCCACACCGGGCGCGGCGAATTCCGGAACATAGCGCCGCACCGGCGCGTCCAGCTCCACGAGTCCCTGATCGACGAGTCGCACGAGTGCGGTCGCGGTGAAGGTCTTGCTCACGGACCCGAGCACGAAGCCGGTGTCCCGATCGACCGGGAGGGGGTTCTCCATACTGGTCACACCGTGGCATGCGAAGTACTCGCGGCCGTCGGCCCAGACGCCCACCGCCACACCCGGCACCCCGAGTTCCGTCGCCGACGCCGCCACGAACTCCGTCAGTTTCTGTTCCATCTCGTTCATGGGCCGATCGTCGAACCTTGCCCCTAGGGCAAGGTCAAGCCCCTGCCCCGAACTTCCAGAACCGATGGGCCGTGATCGGAATACGACGAGGTCACCGACGCGGGCGAATGGACGGTTCGAGCCGAGTCCGGGCCGGCACCCGTTCGGCGACGGGCGGACATCGGACCGTGCGGAGCGGCTCGGCAAGTACCGATCAGACGGCCGAAGGCCCAAGCAGCGTGGCCATCATGAGGGCGTGTACCCGGGCCATGTGCTGGGGCCGGGAATCGAAGCGGATCAACCGGCCCACATCGATGACCTGGCCGATCGCCGAATGCACCCGGAAACGGGCCTCGATCGGATCACCGTCGAGCAGATTGGCCCATTCGTGCACGTTCTGCCGCTGGATGGCCCGGAGTTTGTGCTGTTCGGCCGGGGGCAGATTCGAGAACTCCGCGTAGTACACCGACATGATCTCCGGTGTCGTGAAACTGAGCCGGACATACCGGTCGGCGATCTTGTCCACCGCGTCGGCGCGGCCGCTGGCCTCGGCCAGCGCCTCGGTGATGGCGAACGCCAGCCGGTCACCGGTGCGATGGAAGGCCGCGGCCAGCAGATCGGATTTACTGCTGAAGTACCGGTAGACGCTGGATGCGTTGATCCCGACGGCGGCGCCGATCTCCTCGATACTGGCCTCGTGGTAGCCCCGGCGGCCGAAGATCCGGATCGCCTCGGTGAGCAACTGTTCGCGTTTGGAGGTCACCGGCAGACCCCGCGGGGTGTTGTCCGGTTCACCGGCTCCGGGCGCGGGCGGCAGTTCGGCGCGCACGATCGACCAGGCCATATCGCGCAGCAGCGGAAGGAGTTTGACACTGGACAGCGCGGTGCGATGCGCTGAGATACTGCCGATCACACTGAGTACGGCCGCGGCCAGCAGGGCGATGTCCTCCGGCGGGGCGTCCGGGCGCAGTTGCTCGATCGGCGCGGCGAAGGCGTTGTTGATCTCGTTGTACAGGGTGCGGATCCGGGCCCGATCGGGCTGCTCCAGATATCGGCCCTCCCACCGGTACAGGCCGGCTTCGCGCCGGATCTCGATCGTGTGCTCGGAGACTGCCCGGATCACGGCGTCGAGGCGTTCGTCCGGACTCGCCCCGGGCTCGTCCGCGGCGCGCGCGGCCTCGAGCAGCTGCCGCGCGCCTTCCTCGGCAGCGGCGACCAGCAGGGCGTACTTGTTGGCGAAATGTCGGTACAGTGCGGGACCCGAGATCCCGACCTCGGCGGCGATCTCGTCCACGCCGACCGGGTAGTACCCACGTTCGCTGAAGGCCCGGGCCGCGGCACGCATGATCTGTACCTTGCGGTCCTTGGGCCGGCGCCGCCCGCCCTGGCCGTTGCCACGGTCGGCCGGACGCACGCGCACCGGGTCCACCCGGCTGCTATCCGCGACCATGCATTCTCCGTTCCGTCGGCGGCGCCGCCGGTGTTGACAGCGCGCGACAAGTCAACCTAAGTTAACCACAATTCGCAACGTTAACCGCTATTCGCCACCCGGTTGGCACCGGACCGCACCCGATGGAGCGCGCATGGTCGACACAGATTCCCCCACAACGCAGCCGGCGGGTTTCTCCGCCGTGCAGGACGGTCGTGTTCTGCGGGTAACCCTCACCAAGCCCAAACGCAAGAACGCGCTCGACTACGACTCCATGGTCGCATTGGGC
Organism: Nocardia jinanensis; assembly: GCF_014645735.1. GTDB lineage: Bacteria > Actinomycetota > Actinomycetes > Mycobacteriales > Mycobacteriaceae > Nocardia > Nocardia jinanensis. The sequence goes on from NZ_BMMH01000023.1 coordinate 10,173, forward strand.
GATACCTTCCTCGCCGCCGCACAGGACAAGGCCGTGCGAGTGGTCGTGCTCACCGGTGAGGGCGGCGATTTCTGCACCGGCGCCGACCTCGCCGCCAGCGCCGCGGAAGGCGCCCGCGGGATCACCCCCGACCAAGTGATGGATGCCGCCAACCGGCTCGTCCGCGCCATTGTCGACCTACCGGTGCCGGTGATCGTCCGCCTGCGCGGCGCGACCGCCGGGGTGGGTGTCGGGATCGCGCTGGCCGCCGACCTGGTCTACGCCGAAGCCGATTCCTACCTGCTGCTGGCCTTCATCAATATCGGCCTGATGCCCGACGGCGGGGCCGCCGCCCTGGTCGCCGCGGCAGCCGGTCGCCCGCTGGCGGCCCGGATGGCACTACTCGGCGAACGCCTGCCCGCCCCTGCGGCGCATGCGGAGGGACTGTTCACCGAGGTCCTGGCGAACACCGAGGACCTGGACACCGCCGTCGAGGCCGCCGCCGAGAAGATCTCGCACGGTCCGCGCCGCGCCCTCGAACTCACCAAGAAGGCGCTCAACCGGGCCACCCTGACCGCCCTCGACGCGGCGCTGGCCGACGAGAAGGCCGGGCAGGTCGAACTGCTGCAATCCCCCGATTTCTTCGAGGGCGCCGGCGCCATGCTCGGCAAACGCAAAGCGGTCTTCGCGGAGTAGCCACGAACACCCGCGGCACTCCCGACCGGGCAGGATCGGACTTGCGCGAGGACCTTTCGGCCCGAATGATCATCGGGTCGAAAGGTTGCGCCGATGACCCAGATACTCAGCCGCCGCGCGCTCAACCGCGCCACCCTCGAACGCCAGTTGCTGCTGCGGCGCAGCGAGCTACCGGTCGCCGACGCGGTGGAACATCTGGTCGGGCTACAGGCGCAGACCCCGCACAGCTGGTACGTGGGTTTGTGGTCACGCCTGGCCGGATTCGTGCCCGGCCGGGCGGGCGGCCCGCTCACCGAGCGGACCCTGATCCGGATCGCCCTGATGCGTTCGACGATCCATCTGGTAACCCCACGGGACGCGCGCGCACTACGCCCCCTGATCCAGCCGGTGCTCGATCGCGACCTGTATCGCAACCACACCCACGGCAAACCCATCGCGGACCTGGATATGGCGAAGCTGGTCGCCGACGGGATCGAACTGCTCGCGCCGCGTCCGCTGACCAACAAACAACTGGCAGAACTGCTGGGGCCGCGCTGGCCGGGCCGCTCCCCCGCCTCGCTGGTCTACGCGATCCGCAACCAGGTGCCGCTGGTCCAGGTGCCGCCGCGCGGTGTCTGGGGCCGCAGCGGGCCGATCGCCCACACCAGCATCGACGCATGGCTCGGGCCGGCGGCTACCGAGCCGGTATCGCTCGAGCAGATGATTCTGCGCTACCTGGCCGCCTTCGGACCGGCCGATGTGAAAGACGTGCAGATGTGGTCGGGACTGACACGGCTGCGCGAGATCGTCGAACCGATGCGGCCGGACCTTGTGGTCCTCACCGACACCGACGGCCGGGAACTGTTCGACCTGCCCGACGCCCCGCGCCCCGACCCCGAGACCCCTGCTCCGCCCAGGTTCCTCTACGACTTCGACAACCTGTTGCTCTCGCACGCGGACCGGAGCCGGGTGCTCACTGAGGCACACGGCAGACAGGGCTATCGCACCCAGCGCCCGGCTCCGCAGATCCTGCTGGTCGACGGGTTCACCGCAGGTGACTGGACCATCGACCGGGCCGGTGCGTCGGTGACGATCACAGTGCGCCCCTACGATCGGCCGCTGTCCGCCCGCGATGCCGAAGCGGTCGCCGCGGAGGCGAGCGCGCTGCTGCAATTCACGGACCCCGGCAGCGAGAAAGCGGATGTCGTCTTCGCCGCGCCCGCATCCGGCGCGTGAAGCGCGGGGTGTGAAAACGCCCGTGCCAGGGCGGCACATGGCCGCCCCGGCACGGGCGTGCGAGAAACGGGCGGGATCAGACTCCCAGACCACCGGCCAGGACCGGCCAGGAAGCCTTGAACTCGTCTTCCCAGTAGCCCCAGGAGTGGGTGCCGGAATCACGGAAGTTGAAGGTGGCCGGGATACCGAGGGAATCCAGCCGGGTCTTCAGGTTGTGTGTGCAGTAGTTGGTGCCCGCTTCGATGACACCGCCGACGAGGACCTGGTTGGCGAGGCCGTAGGCGCCGGGCAGGGTGTGCGGGCCGTTCAGGGTGTCCCAGCGGCCGGGCAGGCCGTTACCGGTGGAGACGTAGAGGCCGAGACCGCGCAAACCCTCGGCGTTGACGTATGGATCGTTCTCGACCCATTCCGGCGAGCCCTGCGGACCCCACATGTTGTCGGTGTTGCCGCCGCCCCACGTGTTGACGGTGAGCTTCACGAACTCCGAACCGACCGGGTCGCTGGTCTGGGCGCAGCCGCTGTAGGCGGCGGCGGCCTTGTAGAGACCGGGCTTGGCGATCGGCAGGGCCAGCACCGTGGTGCCCGAGGTGGACAGACCGGCGATGGCGTTCACACCGTTGGTGCCCAGCGCGCCGTCGACCAGCGGCGGAAGCTCCTCGGTGAAGAAGGTCTTCCACTTGTTGCGGCCCAGGGCCGGGTCGTCCTTGATCCAGTCGGTGTAGTAGCTCCAGGAACCGCCGATGGGCTGAACGACATTGACGTTCTTGTCGGACAGGAAATCGAGGGTGTTGGTCTGTGCCTGCCAGGAGGCCGAGTCCTCGCCGCCACCCGCGCCGTTGAGCAGGTAGAGCGTCGGCCGCGGCACCGAAGCATCGGCGGGGCGCTGGACATCGACCACGATGTCCTTGTCCATTGCCACCGAGTAGACGTAGAGACGCAGGCTGCGGTCGTCCTTGTACTCGGCCTTGACGATGCGTGACCCGTCGGGCGCGGTGGGATCGGCCAGCAGGGTCTTGGATTCGATGATCGGGTCCGCTCCCGCGGTACTACCGCCGAGCCCCGTCATCACACCGGTCAGCACTGCTGTGGCCGCGACCATCGCCGCGGCGCGCCTACCGCCACGCCGGGTGAGTCGACGTATCAATTTCGCACCTTCGCTTCGTCTCGAATTTTCATCCGGGTTCATTCCCCGCCGCAATTACCGGCGCCAGGACCCGAACGCCTCACAGTAGCCGGGCAGGTTTCACCCACCCCGGCGGTTCTGTACCTGTAGTCGTACTTTGCGGACATATCGTTACCGTAGCGTTGCCCGCGCATCTCGTTCCGGTCGAGTGGATCGCGGCGACGCGGTACGAACGCGCGCCCGCTCGGTGATTCCGAACGCTCCGGTCCGGGTTCAATCATGCCCGGCCCGGCGGGAGCCGCTCATGAGCGACCCGCCGACGCGCTCGACACGCCCGACATATTCCAACACACCGTCCCGTCGGCGGACGAGGTCGCCCGTCCGGTACAACCGTTTGCCGCCACCGGTGGCGACGAACCGCGCCGCCGTCTCTCCGGCGGCGGCGTGATAGCCGCGGGCCAGCTGCGGACCGCCGATGTACATCTCCCCGACCGTGCCCGGCGGAACCGGGCGCAATTGCTCGTCCAGCAGGTGAACCCGGTCGTTGGTCACCGGCCGCCCACCGACCGAGCCCACGGTGATGACACCGGTCTCGTTGTGGCCGTACCAGATGACCAGTTCCGCGCCGGGCAACAGCGTCATGAACCGTTCGACGCCGCCGGGCGGGAGCGCCGCACCGTCCACGACCAACCGGCGCAGGCTCGGATGCGCGGCACGGCCGCCACCGTCGGTCACCGAATCCAGGAAGCGGTCGAGCAGCGACGGGACGACGTGCACGATCGTCACCCTGTTCGCGGCGATCGAACGGGACAGATCGGCGGCCCGGCCCGGATGATCGGGCATCAGGATCTGGGCGCCGTGGTGCAGCGGCCGGAACAGCTCCCACAGTGTGATATCGGCGACGGTCGGCGCCGCGTGCAGCACCAGATCGGCCGAATCGTAGGGATGACTGCGCTGGGCCCGCCGCAATCGCTCGACCAATTGCCGGTGCGTACTCGTGACACCGGCCACCCCGCCGGGGACATACCGGATATCGGCGAGATCGTCGGCGACGACGAACGGGTCCGCGGCGGGATCGGTGGGCAGGTCCAGATACAGCAGATCGATGGCGACGACCGAGATACCGGTGCCGGTGGTGACCCCCTCGTCCGAGGTGCTCAGGACGCAGATCGGTGCCGCCGTTGCCAGCAACTCGTCGAGTTCCCCGGCCGGACGACCGGGATCGACCGGTACATATGCGCCACCGGCGCGCAGTATCGCGCAGACCGCGACCACCAGGTCGATACCGGGACGCATGGCCACGGCGACCGCGGTCTGCGCCCCGACACCGAAGCGGATCAGCTCCGCGGCCAGTGCCCGGGACTTACGGTCCAGTTCGCTGTAACTGAGTACCCGCGCGCCCTGGCGCACCGCCGGGACCGCGGGCGTGCGAGTCACCTGTTCGTCGAACAGCGACAGCAGCGTGCTCTGGTCATCGCGTGATCCGACGTCGACGACCGGCGACATGTACGCGGTGGTCTCCACATCGGGGATCGGCCGCAGCAAGGTGGTGGGCTCCGGATCGGCGGTGAGTTCCGGCTCCGGCGGTACCGCGGGCTGCGAACGCTTCAGGGTCCAGTCCCGGGGTCCGTCCGACGCCGTCTCGTCCCGGAGAGGTTTCGGACGACGCCGCGGCAGCGCCGCCGGCATCGACTCCGCCACGGGCTCCGGATCCGTCTCGCCACGGGTCCCGCGCGGTGGCAGCGGAACGGGACTCGGGTCGCGTACGAGGTCGGCGGGATCATCGGCTTCGGCCGTGGGGCGGGGTTCGCGGCGCGGCAGGCCCGGCGCCACCGAATCGGAACCGAGGCCGGTGGCCGCGACGGGCGGGGCCGGATCCCGCCGCGGTAGCGGATCCGCGGGCTCCGATGTGGTCGCCGGGGGTTCGGTATCGCGCTGCTCACCGAGCCGCGACCGCCGCTGCGGCAGCGATACCGGCGAGGGATCGGCGGCCTGCGGCGACGGCTCAGCGGCGGACCCGCTGTCGAGCCGGGAACGGCGCTGCGGTAGCACACCCGGCGTCGCGGCGGGGGCCTCGGCCGACTCCGCGTCCGTACCGGCCGGCTCCGTGACTCCGGAAGTGCCGAAGCGGTGCCGGGGCAACTCGGCCGGCGACCGCTCGGCGGTGGCCGGCGGCTCCGATATCGAGCCGCCCTCGCCCCCGGCGCGCGGCCGGGACGCCGGGATACCGGGGCCCTCCGCCGGAACCGGATCGGCCGCGGACCCGCCGTCGTACCGCGGCCGGCGCCGCGGCAGCACGCCGCCCGACGCCGATGGCTCCTCGGCCGCGGGGACCGGAGCCGAATGCGATTCGGGCTGCGGACGGCGCTGCGGCAGCGAGACCGGGCCCGGATCCGATACGGGGGCTGGGTGAGTCTCGGGTCGCGGATGGCGCTGCGGCAGCGACGGCGTCGCGAGTGAATTCACCTCGAGCTCACCCAGGGCCGCCGCCGGGGCCGTGGTGCCGTGTGACGGGAGCGAGCGCGCTTCGGGCCGTGCCCGCGCATCCGGTTCTGCGGGCGATCCCGCCGGGTCGGTGGGCCCACGCTGTGGCAGACCGGTGGAAGCGGACGCACCGGCCTCGGACTCCGTGGCCGGAGCGGACTCGGCGGACCAGGACCGGCGCTGCGGCAATCCACCGGCGGCAGGAGCACCCGTGGCGCCCGGAAGCCGATCTCCGGCTGCTCCACGCTGCGGTAGCGCGCCCGACGCGGAACCCGCCGCATCCGGAAGCGAACCTCCAGCGGATCCGCGCCCCGGCGACGTACCGGGCACAGAACCCGCTACATCGGAATGCGAATCTCCGGCGGATGAGCGCCGCGGTAGCGCGCCGCGTTCCGGCGCGGGCTCGGCGGCACCGGGTAAGTCGGTGACCGGACGGAGTAGTGAGGTGACTTCCGCGTCCGGGACCGGCTCGGGTTCAGGCGCCGGCGCGGGCGCCGGTTCCGCGCGACCGATCCCCGGGCGCAGCCCGTGTTCGGCGAGACCACCCAGAGCGCGGACCCAGTGCTCGGCGAAGGTCTTCACATCCTCGCTGGCGAACATCTCCGTCGCGTAGTCGAATCGGCACAGCAGGCCGTCGTCGGTGGAGTCGACGGTGAGCACCAGCGGTACACCATCGGCCGGGCCGTCGGTATGGACCCGGGCGGGGCGCAGATCCCGGTAACGCAGAGTGAACCGGCCCGATTCGGCGGCGGCGAATTCGGCGGTGGTCTCCGGGTTCAGGTATCGCAGCAGCGCGTAACCCGCGCCACCATCGGGGACGGAACGATACAGATCGCGGATCTGCTCCAGTGCGGCTCCCGCCGCGGGACCACCGACCAGCGCTTCGGCGGTATCGATATCGAGAATTCGAACCGACAGGGGAAACTCGGTCGCGAAACCGCCCACCAGATCGCCGGTTCCGCTGGTGAACGAGCGGGCGTCGGCGACGCAGCGCACCAGCGACCCGATCGCGCGGGCCACCCTGCCCTGTTCCCCGGTGCGCAATGCGATGGCGACGGCGGTCAGCAGCACTTCGGGCACGGTGGCCTGATAGGCGTCGGCCGCGACGGTCACGGCGGAGGTGCCCTCGGCGGTGATGGCCAGCGAGACCCGGCGCCGGGGCCGCAGATCGGCGGTCCCGAGCGGGGTGGCGATCTGCGCGCCGGCCAGATTGCGCCGCCACCAACCGGACTCGTCCAGCAATTCGATGGAGCGGGCGCGCGCGTCCAGAGCGTGCGCCAGCTGTGGCAATTTACTCTCCGGCGCGGCCGCGCCGAGTTCGGTGGCGGTCCAGCCGGCGACCAGTTCGTCGACGACGATCCGCCACGACCGGTCGTCGACCGCCAGCCCATTGGCCACCACTACGAGCCGGCGCTCCGGCTCGGTACCGGTGACGACGAAATGGATATTGCGACCGGACGCCGGGTCGAGCGCGTCGGCCGCCGCCTGCACCACATCGTCGGTGGCGACCGTGTTCTCCCCGGATTCCGGTCCGAGCCACCAGTACTGGCGTTCACCCCGCTGGTCCCGTGGCGGGATCCGCAGGATGAGCGGCCGATCGCCGGGGTCGAGCCGGGCCGATAGCATCGGATGCCGGGCGACCAGGGACCGCACCGCCGCCTCAGTACGGCTCAAGGGCTGGTCGGCGGGCAGATCGAGGACGACCGACCGGATCTCGACACCGGGTACAGGATTGTCCAGCAGCCGAGCAGCGGTCGGAGTCGCGGGAATTTCACCGGCGGCCTCCGCTGCGATACCGGCGAACGATTCCACCGGGGCACTGCTGGAGATCCCGGTCGAGGAGGTAGCGGCCATCGCCGGATCCGCGGGCGGCGCGGACTCCCCGGCGTCCACGGCAGCGGTGGGCCCGGCGGGAATGTCCCCGGCCCACGGGCCCGGGTCCGGTGGCAGCGGCGCGACGCTGTCGGGATCCGGTAGCTGCGTGCGGTCGGGTTCACCGGTGCCGGTCAGCGGGATCCGCTCGACCGCGCGGAAAGCCGCGGGCACCGACTGCACGGATATCGTCCGCGCGAGCGCGGCGCGGGTTGCGGTGAGATCCGGCTCGATCCCGGCCTGCTCCGGCACCACATAGGCGACCAGGCGCGCGCCGGGGCGCGCGGCTGACGATACGGCCGGACCCGTGCTGCGGGTGAGGACCGCGGCCTCGGCGATACCGGGCAGGGCGCGCAGGGCGGCCGCGATCGCGGCCGGCCGGACCCGATGACCCCGGTACCCGAACTGGTCGTCGGTACGGCCCAGGTGATCGAGTCGCTGCGGTGTGGTGGCGGTGGCCTCGTGCCACAGCACCATGTCCCCGGTGCGGTACATGCGCTGGCCGTACCCGAACGGATTGGCCACGAACCGGTCCGCGGTGGCACCCGGCCGGCCCGCGTACCCGCGGGCGAGCTGGTCACCGGCCAGATACAACTCACCGGGTACCCCGGGCGGGACCGGCCGCAGTCGCGAATCCAATACGTACACTCGGGTGTTCCACTGCGGCAGCCCGATCGGGACCGAACGTTCCGCCGATCCGGCGGCGGGCCATGATGTCGCCGATACGGCGATCTCGCAGGCGCCGTACAGATTCTGCGCTCGCGCACCGCACCGTTGCCGCACCGTCGCGGCCGTATCCGGTGCCAGCGGCCCACCGGTCACGAACACCTCGCGCAGACTGCGCACCGGACCCGGGTCGGCATGACCCGCGAAGGCGGCGAGTTCATCGGGTCCGAAATCGGTGACCGTGACCGCGCGCGCGGCGATCGTCTCCGCGATCCGCTCCGGATCCCGGGTTCCGGCCGGGGCCAGTGCCAGTTCCGCACCCGCGCGCAGCGGTAGGAAGGTCCCCCACAGCGAGGTGTCGAGGGTCGGCGGGTTCTGCTGGAGGTAGACGTCGGTGAAACCCATCGGGTGCTGGGCGAGCATCAGGGTTACCTGATTGTTGATCGCACTGTGCGAGAGCACGGCCAGCTCCGGCCCGTCCGGCGAGACCGATGCGCACAGCAGGTAAGCGGCATTACCCGGGCGCACGGGACGGAGCAGTTCCTCAGGGCGCACCGGGTCGGCCGAGTACTCGGCGAGATCATCGGCGTCGATCACCAGAGTCGGTATCGTCCGTTGCGGCCCGGTCGTCTTCGACGCCGCCGCCGCCAGTCGCTGTTCGTCCGCCCGGCCCACCAGGACACAGGCGGGGTCGGCGGTGTCCATGACCCGCGCGTTCCAACCGGCCGGATCGTCCGGGTCCAGCGGCAGGCATGCCCCACCGGCGGTCAGCACCGCGTAGATCGCCACCAGCAGGTCGGGCGAGTTCCGGATCGCTATGCCCACCGGCGTTTCGGTTCCGACACCAGCGGCGACGAGTCGCCGGGCCACCCGGTTGACCCGAGCGTCGAATGCCTGATAGGTCAGCTCCGATTCCGCGTCGGCCACCGCCACCGTATCGGGGCGGGTGGCGACGGTGCGGCGGTAACCGTCGAGCAGCAGATCGGGCGCCACCGGGTACCGGGTGTCGTTCCAGACCACGAGTAACCGGTCGAGATCAGCCCGCGACAGCAGATCGATATCCCCGACCGGCCCGTCCGGGTCACCGCCGGCGACGGTGAGCACCCGCTGCAACCGGCGCGCGATTTCGGCGACGGCGGTGGCGTCGAACCGATCGGCGGCGTAGTGGAATGCCGCCGCGATCCCGTCCGGCGAGCCGTCGGGCGCACGATGCGGGTCGATGACCAACCGCAGCAGGCACTCCGCGGACGCGCTCGCCGTATCGATCGGCTCGGTGGCCAGGCTCGGCATCTCCAACCGCGGAATATCGTTGTGCCGCAGCGATATCGCCATATCGAACAGCGGCGCACCGGCACCGATCGCCGCGTCCAGGATCTCGAAGGGCAGATCCGCGTGGGCGAAGGCCGCGCGATCGGATTCCGCCACCCGCGCCACCAGGTCGAGGAAGGATTCCGCCGGGTCGATCCGGGTACGCAGCACCACGGTGTTGGCGTAGGGCCCGATCGCATCGTCGAGTTCGCGTTCGTCGTGGCCGCGCACCGAGCTGCCGAGCACGATATCGGTGACCGCCGCCGAGCGGGCCAGCAGCACCGCGAACGCCGCGCGGACCACGATGAACTCCGATACCTCGCCGCGGCGGGCGATATCGGCGATCCGCCGATGGGTCCGGGTGCCGATCTCGAAACCGTGCACGCCGTAACCCGTGGCGCCGGAGCGCGGGGCCGCGGCGGGAATTTCCAGCCGCGGCGGCAATCCGGCCAGGTATTCCCGCCAGAACACCAGCCGCCGGGCGGCGAGCGAGTCCGGTTCGGTGACCTCGCCGAGTTCGGCCCGGCGGCGCAGGAAATAGTCCAGGTACTGCACCGACAGCGGCTGCCACAGCGGCCGCGAGCGGTTACGACGGCCCAGGAACGCGCGCAACAGATCCCGCAGCAGCAGCCCGGCCGATACCTCGTCGGCGAGGATGCGGTGCACGACCACCGCGACAACGTGTTCCCGCGGACCCGTTTCGGCGAGCGCGAACCGCACCGGCACCTGTTCCGGGTCGGCGGCGTCGAAGTCGGTCTGCGACAGCGCGGCCAGCCATCCCGCCAGTTCGGCGGGGCCGACCGGTTCGGCGACCACTTCCGGCACGGCTTGTTCGCGTGGCAGGACGACCTGATGGGGTACGCCGCCGACCTCCGGATACACAGTGCGCAGCGTTTCGTGCCGGTCGACCACATCGGCGACGGCGGCCTGCATGGCCGCCGCGTCGAGAGTGCCGGTCAGCGTCATCGCGGCGGTGACGGTATCGGAGCCTTCTTCGGGGGTGAACCGGTTGCGTTCCCACAGCCGCAACTGCCCCGGGGAGAGCGGGATGGATTCGGGGCGTTGTACCGCTGCCGTGTGCTCGCTCGGTGCCGGATCCGGCACTGGAGATTCATCCGCCCCGGCCACAGGGCCGCCGGGACGCGGCCACAGCGGGCTCGGGGAGTTGGTTTCCCGGGCGCCGAACGGGAAGTCGGAGGCGTGCGATTCCTCCGGGCGCACGGCGGGCCGCGGTGCCCGGTTGACGGCCCCCGGCGACTCCGGGCTTTTCGGCGTGTTCTCGTAGAACGCCAGCGCGTCACCACCGACCGGCGGGAGCGAACCCCCACGAGTGGTCTGTGAATCGCCCGGTGACGGCAACTGGTAGCCGCCGCTGAGCCACGCGTCGGCGGCGGGCTCCCGAGACCGCCTCGCTTCCGGTTCCGCCGCGGCGGGCGCGGGCGGCGCCGGTGGTGGTTCCGCGGTCCGGCCGCCGCGACCGCCCAGCGGCTGCTGGCGGTCGGGCATTTCCAGGTAACCGCGGCCGGGCAGCTCCATATCGCGCTGTTCGGAGGCGAGTCGGCTGTTGGTCACGGGACGGGCGGGTAGCCCGGCTACGGCATCGGGGCGTCCGGATTCCTGCGGGGACAGGGCGTAGCCGCCGAAGGTATCGTCGCCGGCCGGCCGCTCCGGTTCGGTGGCAGTGGGGCCCGGCTGTTCGGCAGGCGTCTCGCGGATCGGCAGACTCTGTTCGAAGTCGGCCGGTGGTTCGGCCGGCACCGCCGCCGATTCGGCGACGAGCTCCTCAGCGGGCGTGTCCGCGGTCCCGGCCCGCCACAACGCGACATCCGGTGGTACCGGCTGCGTGGCCGGCAGTTCTATCCGCCCCACGTATTCCATCTCGCCCTCGCCGCCCCCGGTGCGGCACACCAGGTCACCGGTGCGGAAGAGCCGGGACCCGTCGTCGGCGTACGGATCCGCGATCAGCAGTTGCGCGGTCAGCCCGGGCCGGCGGTGATAGCCGCGCGCGAGCTGCGGCCCACCGAGGTAGAGCTCACCCACCGCGCCATCGGGTACCTGCGCGAGTTGTTCGTCCAGGATATGCGCCGTCACGCCGCGGATCGGGGCACCGATGGTCGCGGGCATACCGGGGGCCAGCGCGGTGCTGATACTGGTCATGACGGTGGACTCGGCCGGACCGTAACCCTGGTACAGAACCCTGGTCGAGCCCTCACCGACGGGAATCGCCCAGCGCGACACCAGTTCGGGCGGGCACGGCCGGCGCCCGGTGATCACGATGCCCAGCTCGTCCAGCCCAGCCGGATCGATCACCTGCAGGGCATCGGGAGTCAGATAGGCGTGGGTGACCCCGGTGCGGCGCAGCAGTTCGGTCAGTTCGTCCGCCGTGGAGACCAGCGGCGACACCACCACCATGGTCGCGGCGCCACCGAGCGCGAGCAACAGCTCCAGTACGGACGAATCCGAGGGAAGCGGCGCGAAGTTCAGGGTGCGGTCCTCGGGTTCGACCCGATAGCGACCCTGCTGTTCAGAGCACAGACCGGACAGACCGGCCTGAGTGACGACGACGCCGTCCGGTGAGCTCTCCCCGTCGCTGGCGTAGCTGACGTAGGCAGGATGTTCGGCCCGCAGCGGGCGGATCCGATCGGCGTAGGTGACGGGCTCGGCGGAGAACTGTTCCAGCGCACGGGCGGCGCCGACCGTGTCGACCTGTAGCCATTCGATCTCGTCGGGGAGTTCGTTGCGGACCCAGGAGACCGCCAGGCCATAGACGGCGCCGATATCGACCAGCAGATGCGCGATCCAGTTGGGCGGATAGGCGGGATCGATCGGTACGAAACCCGCGCCGGTCTTGGCGACCGCCCAGACCGCCAGCACCGCGTCCAGCGAACGCGGGATGGCCACGGCCACCAGGTCCTCCGGACCGATACCGCGCGCCATGAGCGACCGGGCCAACCGGCTGGACCAGGCATCCAGATCGGCGTAGCTGACCTGTTCCAGCGGGCCGGTGCCGTCGGCGAGGACGAGTGCCGCACCGTCGGGATTGGTCTCGACAGCGTTCGCGATCAGCTGCGGAAGGGTGGTCACGCGGGGCCGCCGGGTTCGGTTGGGCCGGGTCCGGACTGGCCGCGTCATACCGACTTCGCCCTCCGGAGGTGGTCATACCGCTGACCGACTACCGCATCCATCTGTCCGCCTCGCCTGCCTGTCGCACTTCACCGCCGCGCCCTACCGTGGCCGCAGCTTGGACAGCAGCCTGCCACAATGCGCCGGTACCCGGTATGGCACCCGGCAGGTTACCGGGCGGGGACGCGCACAGCTACATTCCGCGGAACTCGGCAGTAGTTCGATGCCGGTTCCTCAGCCCAGCAGCGTGGGCAGATCCAGCACTGTTCCGATTCCCGCCCAGGCCGCGCCCGGTTGCCCGTGCTCGTCCAGGACGAGCGCGAGCAGATCCTCCAGCGCATCCGGGTCGAGCGCGTCCAGGCTCACGCTGTCGGACCACAGATGAGTGACCCATTCCCCGGCTGGGGTCGCGTCCGGTTCGGCCTCGGGAATCAGCACCATGGAAGCACCCGCGGCGCCGGCCGCCACGGTTTCCAGCAGCCCCGCCGGACTGTCGCCGCGGCCGGCCCGGTAGGTCCGTGCCTCGTAGGTCAGGTCCGTGGCGGAGTGCACCCGGGTCACCGCGGCGGCCAACTGGTCGTAACTCACCAGGCTTCCGGTGCCGTCCACCACCGCGAGATCGCTGCCGCGCAGCGGTCGTGCCCGATCCGCGTAGGTGACCGGGCGCGGGGATTCGGCGGCGACCTCCCCGGCGACCACCGGATCGTCGAGCAGCAGCCACTTCACCGGTGGCGCGTCCGGTGCCGGACCGACGATCAGCCCGGCCTCGACCACCAGGTCCGCGGCCGCCGCGACATCCAGGGCGTCGGCGGGCACCAGTGTGGCTCCGGCCTTGAGTACCGCCCAGACGGCCACCACCGCGTCGACACCGCGATCCAGTGCGCTCACCACGCCGGTGCCCGGCCCGTAGCCGCGAGCGATCAGTACTCGCGCCAGTCGCGAGGACCGGGCGTCGAGATCCTGATAGGTCACCGCCGCCTCGCCCCACACCACCGCCGGGCCGTCCGGATCGTCCTCCACCGATGCGCTCAGGCTCTGTGTCAGCGCGGTGCCCGCCGTGGCGGCCGGCGCGACCCGGTCGGTGGGAACGGCTCCACGCTCGCGCACGGCGATCTCCGGGATATCCAGACCGCCCACCGGAAGTCGGGGATCCGCGGCGACGGCGGTGAGGATCCGGGCCAGCCGCCGGCCGAACAGCCGCACGGTCGGCTCATCGAAGAGGTCGGTGGCGAAGGTCAGCGTGATACGCAGATCACCGGGTGCGTCGTCGGCGTCGCGACGGGGGTCGATATCGATCCGCAGATCCGATTTCGCCGCGAGCGCACCGGGATACGGTGCCCGCACGGTGAGCCCGGGCAGGTTCAGGGTGGCCTGCTCGGTGTTCCGCACCGTCAGCACCACACCGAACAGCGCATCGTGCGCGACCGCCCGGTCCGGTGCCGCGATCTGCACTACCTGTTCGAACGGGATATCGGCGTTCGCGAACGCGTCCAGGTCGATTTCCCTTGCCCGGTCGAGCAATTCGGCGAACGACAGGCTCGGTTCGATCCGGGTTCGCAGCGTGATCGTATCGGCGAACATACCGACCAGCTCGTCGAGCGCTCGCTCCGCACGGCGGGCGACCGGGGTCCCCACAGCGATATCGTCGGCACCGGTCACCTGGTGCAGGAGCACGCTCACCGCGGCGTGCAGGACCATGAAAAGGGTCGCGCCGCGGTCGCGCGCCAGCCGGTCCAGTGCCTCGTGCACCTCACCGGATACCGCGAAACCGGTGGTGTCGCCACGCATCGAGGGCCGGGCCGGGCGCGGGCGGTCCAGCGGGAGTCCGGGTTCCCCGGGCAGGTCCCGGAGGCGATCCCGCCAGTACGCCGATTGCGTTGCCGCGACGGAGTTCTCGTCGGTCTCCGCACCGACCACCGCGCGCTGCCAGATCGCGTAGTCCGAGTACTGCACCGACAGCGGCGACCAGCGCGGCGACTCCCCACCGACCCGGGCCCGGTACGCGATCATCAGGTCCCGTGTCAGCGGCGCCAGGGACGCCTCGTCGGCGGCGATATTGTGGACGACCAGCGCCAGCACGTGTTCGTCGGTATCGGTGGTGAGCAGCAGGCCCCGAATCGGCGCCTGGGCGACGATATCGAAACCGGCCGACAGCATTTCCCCGATCCGGCCGGGCACATCGCCGGTGGTCACCGATTCCAGTCCGCCGCGCAGCGCCTGCGCCACCGGCAGGCTCTCCTGGTACGGCATTCCGTCCGGATCCGCCGGGTAGCGGGTGCGCAGCGGCTCGTGGCGTTCCAATACATCGAAGAGGGCGTAGCGCAGTGCGGAGATATCCAGCGCACCGGTGAGTCCGATGGTGAGCACTACATTGTCGACCGCGGAATCCGGATCGGTCCGGTGGCGCAGCCACATCCGATACTGGGCCGGCGACAGCGGAATCCGTTCCGGCCGGTCGGCGCGTACCAGCGCGGGCCGCTCCACCTCGGCAGGGACCCCGGGCACCACCCGGGCGGCCAGCGCGGCGACCGCCGGTGCGTCGAACATGGTGCGCACCGTGATCTCCGCGGCCAGCGCGGCATTGATCCGGGCCACCGCGCGGACGGCGAGCAGCGAGTTCCCGCCGAGGGCGAAGAAATCGTGGTCGGCACCGACGCGTTCGGCGCCGAGCAGATCGGCGAAAACCTCGGCCACGACCTTCGCGACCCGGCCCGTCGGCGCGGTGTAGGGCACCTCGCCGGCCCCGGCCGGATCGGGCAGCGCGAGCCGGTCGAGTTTCCCGTTGGGAGTCAGCGGCAGCGCGTCGAGGACGACGACGGTATCGGGAACCATGTAACCGGTGAGGAATTCCGCGACCTGCGCGCGCAGCCGCTCCGGTTCGGGCGCCACGTCGGGATCCGCGGCGGGCACCACATAGCCGAGCAGCCGATCGCCGGTCACCCCGTCGCTGCGCACCAGCGCGACTGCGCCGCCCACCCCCGGACAGCGCAGCAGGGCGGCTTCGATCTCGCCGAGTTCGATCCGGAGCCCGCGCACCTGCACCTGTGTGTCGCCGCGTCCGGCGTATTCCAGACTCGCGCGACCCCCGAAACCGGCCCAGCGGCCGATATCGCCGGACCGGTACATCCGCGATCCCGGGGGGCCGAACGGGTCGGCCACGAACCGGGTCGCCGTGAGGCCCGGGCAGGCGGGATAGCCACGGGTCAGTTGTGCTCCCGCCACATAGATCTCGCCCGGTACGCCGACCGGCGCGGGATGCAGCCGCTCGTCCAGCACGAACGCGTCCAGACCGGGGATCGCCCGGCCGATCACACTGGCCGGGCTGTCCACCAGCTGTTCGTCGAGCGCCAGGAACGAGGCGTGCACCGTGGTCTCGGTGATGCCGTACATGTTCACCAGCCACGGCGAATCGGCCGTGGCACCGCCGTGCCGCTCGTACCAGTGTCCCAACCGGCGCAGATCGAGCGCTTCGCCTCCGAACACCACATAGCGCAGGGCGAGCGCGTCCGCGCCGTCGGGCACGGCGACGCGATCGGCCTCGGCGAGTTCATAGAACGCCGACGGTGTCAGGCCGAGCACTGTGACCTGTTCGCGGATGAGCAGTTCGCGCAGCGATTCGGGCGAGCGGGTGGCCGGATGGCCGACCACCACCACCGAACCGCCGCTGGCCAGCGCGCACCACAGCTCCCACACCGAGAAGTCGAAGGTGAAGGAGTGGAACAGGGTCCACACATCGGCGTCGTCGAATTCGAACAGCAACTGGGTGTTGGCGAACAGTTCCACCACGTTCCGGTGGGCGGCGCCCACACCTTTGGGGACGCCGGTGGAACCGGAGGTGTAGAGGACGTATGCCAGGTTGTCCGGACGCAGCCGACCGCGGCGCTCGGCATCGGTGACCGGCTCGGCGAAGTTGTGCGCGGTGTCCTCGAGCAGGACCACCGGCACGTTCACGACCGGTACCGCGTTCTGTTCGCTACCGGTGGTGAGGACAGCGACCGGGCGGGCGTCGGCGAGGACGAATTCCAGTCGCTGCCGTGGGTGAGTGGTGTCGATCGGTAGGTAGCCGGCGCCGGACAGCAGTACGCCGAGCAGTGCGACCGGCAACTCCGCGGTGCGCGGTATCGCCACAGCCACCAGGCTTTCCGGACCCGCACCGGCTGCGATCAGCGCACGCGCCACTCGATAGGAGCGGCGCAACAGTTCTTCGAAGCTCAGGGTGGTCCCGCCGGATCGCACGGCGGGGGCCCGCGGCCGCAACCGCGCCTGGGCCTCGATGAGATCGACCAGTGTCACCGCCGGCACCCGGACACCGCCGCTGTTCCATTCCCGCAGGACCAGATCGCGCTCCCCCGGGGCGAGCAGATCGATATCGCCGACGACCAGTCCGGGATCGGCGACCACGGCGTGCAGGACCCGCAGCAGCCGGTCCGCGTGGTCACCGATGGTGGGCGCGTCGAACAGATCGCGGGCGTAGGTGAAGGTCAGTCGCGCGTCGACACCGGTGTCGATCAGGTTCACGCGCAGATCCAGGGTGTCCGGCAGTTTCGCGGGTGCGTCGCCGGAAGCCAGCAGTACCCGGAAGGGCGGCCGCCCGGCCGCGGTACGCACCGTACCGATCAGATGTCCGAGCTGTTCGTCCCCACGACCCGTCGGCGCCATTCCACCGGCGGCCCGGGCGGTGGCGAGCAGCGCGCCGAAGCACAGTGCCGGATCGATTCCCGTACGCAGCACCGACAGGCCGGGGGCGGATTCGTGGGTGCTGAACGCGCCGACCGCGATATCCCGGTTCCCGGAGAGCCGGGCCAGCAGAATCGCCAGTGCCGTCTGCACCACCGTGAACGACGTCACATTCTGTTGTGCCGCAATATGATTGAGCGAATCGAGCATATCGAGCGACAGTTCCCGCGACACCTGACCGACGCGACCGGACGCGGTGGCCGGGCGCGGCCGATCAGCGGGCAACTCGCTGTACCCGCCGGGTTGGACGGAGCCCTGCCACCAGCCCTTGGACGGTGCCGACGACGCCGGTGCCCAGGGCACGGCCAGCAACTGTCCCACGAGAGCGTGCAGCAGCACGGACAGGGCCCGGGCGGCCGGTTCGGCCACGAGATCGCGCCGGTACCACAGTCGCAGCACCAGCCGGTCCGCCGATTCCACCGCCAGGGTCACCGGATAGTGACTGAAGGTGCGCGAGATCAGATCCACCACTTCCAGGCCGTCGACTCCCCCGGCCGCTGCGCGCAGTACCTCGGCGCCCACCGGACGGTCCTGGTAGATCACGAGAGTGTCGAAGAGTCCTGCCGCGCCGGGCGCGAGATCGGCCAGGCCCAGATAGTGGTGTTCGACCAGGGCATCCTGTTCGGACCGGAGACGGGTCAGCAGGTCCCGCACGGTCCATTCGGCCTCGAATCGCACCCGCACCGGAATCGTGTTGGCCAACAGACCGGTCATCTCGCCGGCCCCGTTCAGTCCGGACGGACGCCCGGGGACCACAGCCCCGAATACCACATCCTCGGCGCCGGTCAAGCCCGCCAGCAGCACCGCCCACAAGGCCTGCACCACGGTATCGGCCGTCACCCCGGTCGCGGCCGCATAGGCGGCCATGGCGGCGGCCTCGGTCTCGCCCAGCGCGAGTTCGACTTCTCCGATACCGGTTTCCGGTTGTTCGGGCGGCGCCAGCACCAGCGCCAGTTCGGTCGGCCGGGCGCCGAGCAGTACCTCCGACCAGCGGGCCCGGGAGTCCGCACTGTCCCCCTGCGACACCCGGTGCAGATAATCGCGGTAGGCGGGAGCCGGAGGCAGCGCCGACAGATCCCCGTGCCGGGCGTAACCGGTCAGCAGATCCCGCATGAGGATCGGCAACGACCAGCTGTCGAAGAGCAGATGGTGGGCGGCCAGTACCAGATGGGTGCGCCCGGAAACCGTGCGGTACAACGTGATCCGCAACAGCGGCGCGGTGTCGAGGGGGAACAGGGTGAGCCGCTCGGTTTCCAGCAGTTCCGGGATCTCGTAGTCGCCGACATCGGCGACCACTCGCCACGGCACCTCGACGGCCTCGATCACCAACTGCACCGGCGACCCGTCCGAGGCCGTCACGAACGCGGTGCGCAGCACCGGATGCCGATCGAGAAGACTCTGTGCGGCGAGGTGCAGCCGATCCGGATCGATGACGCCGCCGAGTTCGGCGGTGAAGAGCATCACATACTCGCCGGGCTCGTCCGCGGTGAACTGCGAACGGAAGTACAGCCCTTCGCCCAGCGGCGACAGCGGCAGTACCTCGGTCAGGCCCGGGTAGTCGGTGCGCCAGGTATCGAGCTCGGGCTGCCCGACCCGGACCAGCGGCAGATCCGACGGCGTCAGACCGCCCGCCGCGGGATCGGTGGTGTGCCGGGCGATGGCGTTGACGGCGGCCAGCCATTCGTCGGCCAGTTCCCGGACCGCCGGCTCGTCGAGGATATCGGTGGCGTAGGAGAACGACAGGGTGATCCCGCCGTCGGGCCGGGCGGCGGCGCCGGTATCCACCACCATCTCGGCCGGCATGTCCCGGTCGAACTCGGTATCGAATCCACCCAGCTCACCTGCGGGGAGCCAGGACGCCTCGCCGGTTCCGGCGGGCGAACCGGCGAACGCCCGATCCAGGTAGTCGAATCCTATCTGCGCCACGGTGCCGTCGAGTTCCGCGGCGATTTCCGGTGTCTGCCGGCGCAGCAGCCCGAAACCGACGCCCCGGCCGGGCACGGCGGCGAGTTGTTCTTTCACCGAACGCAACAGCGCGGCAGTCACCGGGCCCGCGGCCAGCGCGGCGCGAGGGTCGATGGCGGCGAGATCCAGGGCCACCGGGTAGGCCGAGGTGAACGAACCGACAGTACGGGTGAGGTCCGCCCCGGGCAGTACCGATTCCGTGCGCCCTCCGCCGTGGACCCGGATTCGGGTGGTCGCACAGTCCACGCCGCGCCGGGACCGCCAGTTGCGCACCGCCAGGGCGAGGGCGGCCAGCAGCGGTTCACCGGCGCCCGTCCGGTACAACGCGGGGACCTCGGTGAGCACGACCTCGGCGATATCCGCCGGAATCTCCACCGTGAACCCGCGCACCGAGGCACGGGTATCGGTGGTGGGATCGAGCGCGCGCGATCCGAGCAGCGGGTCCGGGGTGGCCAGTACGCCACGCCAGTGGCCGAGTTCGTTCTCGGATTGCGCCGCGGCTTCGGTCACCGCGTGCGCCCACCGGCGGAACGAGGTGGCGACAGCGGGTAGTTCGGGGCGCCGCCCCTGGATCACCTGGGACCAGGCCAGCGTCAGATCGGCGAGGATGATGCGCCAGGACGCGCTGTCCACCACATAGTGGTGCACAGCGAGCAGCAGCGCGTCACGAGTGTCCGGGCGGCGCAGCCAGGTCGCCGCGAGCATACGACCACCCAGCGGATCGAGTTGCGCCACAGTGGATTTCATGGCAGATCCGGTGACCGCGGTGAGTTCCGCCGGTCGCGCACCCACCGGCGCCTCCACCTCCGAGACCCGCACTCCCCCCGCGACAGGTCCGGTATCGGGAACCTCGAGCCGGAACCGCCCGTCCTCGGCCACCAGCTGAGCTCGCAACATATCGTGGCGGCTCACCACCGCACCCAGCGTGGCGGCCAGAGCGGCGCGATCGATTCCCGTCGGCAGCGCCAGCGCGACGGTCTGCGCGAAACCGGAATGCACTCCCCCGGCCAGGTACTCGGTGAGGATCGAAGTCGGCGGGACCTCGCCGATACCACCCCCGGGCAACTCCGCCGGAACTGCCGCGGCGGCAGCCCCGAACACCGCGACCTCGGCGAGCCCGGCGACGGTCCGGCACTCGAACACATCGCGCGGGGTGAACCGGATCCCCGCCGCACGAGCCCGCTCCACGAGTCGGACCGACAGTGCGGTATCACCCCCGAGGGCGACGAACGAATCGTCGGCACCGATATGGTCGAGCCCGAGTACCTCCGCGAACAACGCGGCCAGCCGGACCTCCGGCTCCCCGGACGGCGGCCGCGAACCGGCCCGCTCGAACACCGGTTCCGGCGAGATTTCGCGATCTCCCCCGACGGGGCCCACCGCCCTGCCCCCACGCGGCAGCACATCGGACACCGGGCCGGGCGGGACCGGTGTCCGATGAAGCGCGACCGAGCGGTCCACGGCGGGGTACCGGGTGAGTGATTCGTCGACCGCGAAGGGTCGCGTACCGGAACCACGCACCTGCACAGGCGAATCGGCGCGGCCGAGATATTCGATCTCTTCACCGCGCGATGTCCGGATCCGGCGCACCAGAACACCGGTGCGGTACATCCGGGTCCCCGGCCGGCCCGGATCCGTGCCGAAGGGTCCGGCCACGAAACGTTGCGCCGTAAGTCCGCGCCGATCGAGGTAACCGTGCGCCAGCGCCGGCCCGGACAGATAGAGCTCTCCCGCCGTACCGGGGGGCACCGGCCGCAGCCGGGTGTCGAGTACGAAGGCTCCGACCCCGTTCAGCGCGGCACCCACGGTGATCGTCTCCCCCGGGCTCATCGTGCCGGTACCGGTCGCGATGATGGTGGTCTCGGTGGAACCGTAGGAGATGAAAACGCTGCGCCCGTGCGCCCAGCGGCGGACCAGTTCCGGGTCGAATTCGGCGGCGATCGCCGCGACGCCCTCCAGATCGGTGAGTCCCACCGGGTCCACGGATTCCAGCGCGGCCGGGGTGGTGATCATATGGGTCACTCGCTCCCGGGCCAGTAGCTCGGCGACGCCGTGCCCGCCGAGCGCGCCCGCGGGGACTATCACCAGGGTCGCGCCGGTGGTGAAGGTCAGCAGCAGTTCCAGAACCGAGATATCGGAGTCCGGGGAACACATATGAGTCACCCGGGAATCGCTGGTGATCCCGTAGAGGTCGGTGGCCGCGGCGACCACCGGGGCCAGCCCGCTGTGGGCGACCACCACGCCCACCGGCTCACCGGCCGAGCACGAGGTGTGAACGATATAGGCGGGGTGACGCTCGTCGAGCATCCGGACCCGGTCGGCGTAGGAGATCGGATGCCGCGGCCGTCGCGCGATCCGGGCGGACTGCACGGGGTCGTCCAATTCCATCCAGTACAGGGACCGCCCGAGCGCGGACCGGTGCTTCGAGGTGGTCAGGCCGAGCGTGGCAGCGGAATCGGCGGCGATGCGGTCGATCCGGTCGGCGGGGAGTGCGGGGTCGATAGGCACATGGGCGGCGCCGGTTTTCGCGATTGCCCACACCGCCAGCACCGATTCCGGGCTGCGCGCGAGCCCGATCGCCACCACATCGCCCGGTCCGATTCCGCGTTCGATCAGTTCACGCGCGAGCTGGGAGGATGCTTCGTCGAGCTCCTGGTAGGTCATTTCCCGCTGGTCGCCGGGCCGGCCCGTCGGGTTGTAGCGGATCGCCACCTCGGCGGCCGCGGATTCGACCGCGGATGTCAGCAGCTGTGCGAACAGCGGACTGCCCGAACGGCGCCGTCGGGTGACACTGAAAGGACGGCGGGCAGTTTGCATTCGGGTGGGTTCACCTCTCGCATCGAGCCGGGACCCGGCCTTCTGCGTGCCCTATGGGGGCGGAAGGGCATATCGATCGGGCCGGCGCGGTGTGGCCATCATATTCGGGAGTGCCCCGGACCGCCGCCCGGGCAGCGAGCCCGGCCGGTACCGCCCACACCTCCTGCGGAACTGCCACCGGATCGGGTCCGGGTTACCCCCGGCGAACCGGCGCGGGCGTCGCCACCCGCGCCGGGCGCGCGCACCACTTCACAGCCAGCCGCGACGGATCGCCTGCACACCGGCCTGGAACCGGGTACTGGCCCCGAGCCGCTCCAGCAGCCGAGCCGTACGCCGGACCACGGTGCGCCGCGACATGCCCAGCCGGCGGGCGATCGTATCGTCGGTCGCCCCCATTCCCATCATGGTGAGGATCGCGCGGTCGCGTTCGTCGAGTTCGTCGGCTTCCGGCTGCACCGAAATCGGCGCGGACAGCGTCCACAACACATCGAAACTGCGGATCAACATATCCAGCAGCGGCGACCCGTTGATCCGCAGCGCCATCGGATCGGGACGACGTTCGTCGGTATGCAGCACCAGGCTGGCACGTTCGTTGTCGGCGATGATGAGTTTGAACGGCGGATCGGGCAGCGTTCGCGCCTGCGCACCACGGGCGTTGGTGGCCAAGGTGTGGCGCAGACGGTCGGCGTCCTGGTAGATCGTGTCCTGGTAGAGGATCCGATATCGCACGCCCTCGGCCATCCGGGCCTGTTTGAGCTCGGAGATGCGGCTGTCGCGTTCTGGGTCGCTCAGGTGTGGGCTGCGCTCGACCATTTTCACCGAGCCGTCGGCGTTCGCGTGCAGCGATTCGAAATCGGCGAGCAGTTCGGCGCGTTCGAACACCGGGGAGATCAGGCCGTTCCAGCCCTGCGAGCGCCGTACGGAACGGAAGGTCTCGCTGAGCCGCGCCGCGGCCGCGTGCATGGTGCTGATCTCCTGGCGCCGACGCCGTGCCTCGGCTTCGGACAGCGATTCGGGTGCGTGCGCGTCCCAGCGCGGGGTGCCGTCCGGGTCGGTGAGCCGGATGACGGCACGCAATCCGCACAGTTCGTCGAGCGCGTTCTCGACCTCGGTCTCGGACAGGCCGGTGTGCCGCGCGATATCGGCGAGACCCGAACGCGGTCGATGCACCAGAGCCGCGTAGACGCGACCGTGGATCGACTCGGGTTCGAAGATATCGGCCAATTCGGTCACCCCGGACGCCCGCAGTTCTCCCTGCAACCCAGCAGGGGTGGCAAGGATCGGACGGTCGATCGATTCTGTCGATCTCAGTGCGAGGGTCCCCACTCCAGTGGCACCCCCTTGGACACCATCCAGGTCATCGGATCGATTTTGTTGCCACCCTGATCCCAGATTTCCAGATGCAGGTGGGGACCCGTGGATTGACCACGGTTGCCCACGGTGGCGATCACATCACCCGCGTTCACCCGTTGTCCTTCGCTGACGTAGATATCGTTGACGTGCCCGTAGACGCCGGTGGTGCCGTCGTCGTGCAGCACCCGGACCCACATTCCGAATCCGGAGGCGGGACCGGCCTCGATCACCGTGCCGGAGGCGACGGATTTGATCGGCGCGCCGAGTGTATCGGCGAAGTCGATACCGTAGTGCATGGCGCCCCATCGGCTGCCATAGGTGGAGCTCACGACACCGGCCACCGGCCGGACCGCGGCCGCCGGGGCGAACTGCTGATGCAGTTGTTCGAGAGTCTGCTCGGCCTGGGTCAGTGGGGCGGCGACCTCGGGCGGCAGATTCTGGAGACCGAACGGCGCGGCGACGGGCGCCGGCGCGGCGATCGGCGCGGCCTGCACCGGGGCGGGCCGCGGATCGGCGATCGGCGCGGCCTGCGCCATCCGCTCGGCGACCGTGGCCACCGCACCGGAAACAGGAGCGACCGGCTCGGCCTTCACCGCTTCGTCGTTTCCGTTGCCGGGCAGCAGTGGTGCGGCGTAGGCGATGGCGGGGGCGATCTGGGAGGCGGTACCGATCAGCGCGCCGGCCGCGACGGCGGCTCCGGCGGCGGCGCGGACCTTTTCGGCCGCGGTGGCTTCTGCGCGATGGCGCCGGGGGCGGACCTGCACCTCGTCACCGATCAGGCTCATAACGGTGATGGAGCTGGGGCCTAATCGATGGTGCGCCAAAGGTCCGTCCTCGCTATCCGATCATCAGGTTCACGAACGCCGCACGCGGATCCAGCTACTCGAGCCGGGTAAACGTAACGTTTCGGCATCCGTTGTGACGGTAACTCTACCGGCCCGTGACCATATCGCAACCTTTTCGGTAAATGCCCAGTTCAAACGGGTAATACAGTTCGCCGGCCAGGTTGTGAACACTGCCTTTTTCGTAATATTCACGAGCCGCCCGAGTGAACCGCGCATCACCGGGACACGCCCCGGCAACCTCGCACCACAGCGACAGGACGGCAGCGAGAGCAGTTGCTCCGCCCCCGGCCATCGCTCCCCCCGATCACCGGAGCAATGGGCCCGCTATTCCGAAACCTTCGCGCTTCGAACGGCTTTCACGGCCAATCCACTGCTATTGACAACCAATTTCGATTAGACTCGGCCCGGCAGATCTGCACGCGGGTTTCCGCACCATCAGCCGAAGACGAAGTTGACCTCAGGAGGTCGCCGTGTCCTTAGATGTCCCCACCGCTCTGCTGGAACGTGCCGAACGCGGTGATGTCACCGACGCAGAATTCGTCGAATGTGTCCGTACCTCGCTGCCCTACGCCTGGGAGGTCGTGAGCCGGGTCGCGAGCGAACTGGGTTCCGGCACCGCTGAATTCGCCGACAACGAGGAGGCCCCGCCCGACGAGACGGCGCGCGGTCAGCTGCTGCGCGCCTTGGCCTCGGATGCCATCCGGGGCGGTCTGGAACGGCATTTCAGCGTGAAACTGGCCTTCCAGAACTGCCACCGGGTGGCGGCGTTCCCGCTGTCGTCGGTCGGCGGCGAGACCTACAGCCGGTTCATCAGCCCCCGAAACCAGTTGCTCAACCAGAGCCCGGAACTGCGCAACTGCTGATCGGTGCGATCCCCGGCGCGATACGCGCCGGGGATCGCCCGCCGGCGGATATCAGCCGACGACCGTCACATCCAGTTCACCGTCCGCGTGCTGCGCCCGCAGACGCTTCTTGTCGAACTTGCCGACACTGGTCTTGGGCACCTCCGCGATGAAGGTCCAGTATTCGGGCAGTTGCCATTTCGCGAAGCGGTCCGCGAGGAATTCCCGCAGTTCCTCCGGTGCCACCGTCGCGCCCTCGGCCACTACGATCGCCACCAGCGGGCGTTCGTCCCATTTCTCGTCCGGGATACCGATCACGGCGGCCTCGGCCACGGCCGGATGCCCCATCACCGCGTTCTCCAGGTCCACCGAGGAGATCCATTCGCCGCCGGACTTGATCACATCCTTGGACCGATCCACCAGGGTCAGATAACCGTCCGGGCTGATCTTGCCCACATCCCCGGTACGCAGCCAGCCGTCGTCGAACTTGCTCGGGTCCACCTCCGCACCGTCGGGCGAATAGTAGGAGCCGGTGATCCACGGCCCCCGGACCTCGACCTCACCCAGCGAATTACCGTCGTTGGGCACCACTTTGCCGTCGTCACCGACCAGACGGGCCCGGACCCCGGCCGGGAACCGTCCCTGCGTCACGCGGTAGGCCCAGGCCGCCTCGCCGGTGACTCCCTGCGGCGGCTGCGCCACGCTGCCCAGCGGGGAGGTCTCGGTCATCCCCCAGGCGTGGATCACCTGCACACCGTGCTTCTCGTCGAAGGCCTTCATCATCGCCGGCGGCGCGGCCGCACCGCCCACGACCACCGAACGCAGATGAGTGATGTCCTGTGGACTGGCGTTCAGGGCGGCCAGCACCCCGCCCCATATCGTCGGTACCGCCGCCGCGAACGTGGGCTTCACCGCGGCCATTATCTCCAGCAGGGGCACCGGCTGCAGGAACCGGTCCGGCATGAGCATATTCGCGCCGGACAGCAGCGCCGCGTACGGCAGACCCCAGGCGTTGGCGTGGAACAGCGGGACGATGGCGAGCATGGTGTCGTCGTTGGTGATCCCCATCGACGAAGGGGTGGTGGCCTGCATGGCGTGCAGCCAGTTGGACCGGTGGGAGTAGACGACACCCTTCGGATCACCGGTGGTGCCGGAGGTGTAGCACATCGAAGACGCCGTGCGCTCGTCGAGCACCGGGAAGTCGTATTCGGCAGGGTATTTCGCCAGCAGCTCGGCATAGTCGTGCACGGTCACGCCCTCGGGAGCGGACAGTGCCGCGACGTCACCGTTGACCACGATCACGTGCCGGACCGTTTTCAGATGCGGCAGATACTGAGCGAACATCGGCAGCAGGCTGCCGTCCACCAGCACCACCTGATCCTCGGCATGGTCGGCCACGAAGATCAGCTGCTCGGCCGACAGCCGGATGTTCAACGCGTGCAGCACCGCCCCCATGGCCGGAATCGCGATATAGGCCAGGAAATGCTCGTTGTTGTTCCACATGAAGGTGCCGACCCGGTCGCCCTCTGCGATCCCGAGGTCGGTCAGCGCGTTGGCCAGCCGCGCGGAATCCGCGCCGACCTCGCGATAGGTCATGGTGCGTACCCCGTCCCCGGTCCAGGTGGACACCGTGGAATCACCGACGAAGGTGGACGCGTAGCGCAGCAGCGTGGCCAAGGACAGCTGGTCGTCCATCATGGTGCTCAACATCGGAAATACCCCTAACTCATCTGGCGGCGGGACGGTCGTGCCGTGGCCGGTCACACCCTGTGAGACACAGGAACGGACATGACTCACATCACACCGCCGAACACTACCGTGGAGTAGGCAGGCGCGGGGCGGGTCGCGGGAAACCGCCGGGCGGCCAACCACACACAGGCCGGCGGGATCACGCGGTACCGGGCTCGGGCCGGCTCGTGATCGGGTTCAGGAGGAGTGACCGAGGCGGTCGGTGAGGTCGGCGGGTTCTCACGGGAGCCGGCCCAGCCGCGCGTTGTGCGGGTCGGCCGGTTCGAGGCGCTCGCCGAGTCCGGCGCAGCGGGACGACGGTTCGCTCTCGATCGGCGGCCGCCGAACCGAAGCGGCGGCGCGGTCGGCAGAGGAGGAACCGGCCGACCCCTCCCCTCCGGATCCGGGATACGACGGGAAGCGACGTCGCCCGGCGGTCTCGGACGGCGGGACGGGACGCAATGCCCGCGACGCCCCCTGCGGGCCACCGGCACTGCGCCATCGCCGCCGAGCACATCACCGTGATAGCGGGAAATCCGGCCCGCCGCCAAGTCAGATAACGAAATGACATCCAAACGAGACACGAGCCGGGTTCGTGACCCATTGATCGGACGAGAATTCGCGGCTCCGGAGCCCGCAGACCACCGGTTATGACCCATCCGGACCGATGCCCCGGAAAGGGCGAGCACTCGCTTACATATGCACGCGCACCGCCTCCGGAGTCCGGATTTCGTGGCCGAAAATATCGATTCCCTGTCCGCCGTTCCCTGTGGAGCCAGAGATCACCGCCCCTACTCTGAGAACATGACATCGCCATCGCCGTCGATCATCATCATCGGGGCCGGGTTCGGTGGACTCGGTATGGGACTGGAACTGCTGCGTTCGGGCGTGGAGGATTTCACCATCGTCGAACGCGCCCAGGACTTCGGCGGCGTATGGCGGGAGAACACCTACCCCGGCGCGGCGTGTGATGTGCCGTCCCCGCTGTACTCCTGGTCCTTCGAACCGCGCTCCGATTGGCCCCGCCGCTTCTCCGAGCAGGCCGATATCCACGACTATATGCGCCGCGTGGTCGGCAAATACGATCTCGAACGCAAGATCCGCTTCGGCACCGAGATCAGCGACGCCGAATACGACGAGGCAGGCGCGAAGTGGCAGATCCGCACCACCGACGGTGACCGGCTCACCGCCGACGTCCTGATCTCCGCCGTCGGCCAACTCTCCCGGCCGGCCACGCCGAACCTCCCCGGTATCGACACCTTCACCGGCCCCGCCTTTCACTCGGCCGAATGGGACCATTCCGTCGACCTCACCGGAAAACGCGTCGCCTGTATCGGCACCGGCGCCAGCGCCATCCAGTACATCCCCCGCATCCAACCGATCGCCGAACACCTCACCCTGTTCCAGCGTTCCGCCGCCTGGGTCCTACCCAAAGCCGACGCCGCCTATGAACCCCGCCACCACGCCGTGTTCAAGTACCTCCCGCCGGTCCGCTGGGCCGAACGTTTCGGCTGGTGGATGTTCTTCGAGGTGATGGCCCTGGCCCTCACCGATATCCAGAGCATCCAGAAACCCGTGGTGAAGGTCGCCGACGGCCACCGCGCCCGGCAGATCCCGGACCCGGTCCTGCGCGAGAAGCTCACCCCCGACTACGCCCCCGGCTGCAAACGCGCCCTCTTCTCCAACGACTACTTCCCGGCCCTCGCCCGGCCGAACGTCACAGTCGAGACCAACGCCATCACCGAGATCACTCCCACGGGCGTCCGCACCGCCGACGGTATCCACCACGAAGTAGACGTCATCGTCTACGGCACCGGTTTCAAGGGCACGGAATTCCTCGCCCCCATGAACATCTACGGCACCGACGGCCGCAAACTCGCCGACACCTGGGCCGCCGAAGGCGCCCGCGCCTTCCTCGGTGTCTCGGTACCGAAGTTCCCCAACCTGTTCATGATGTACGGGCCGAACACCAATGTCGGGTCCGGCTCCATCGTCTACATGCTGGAATCACAGGCCCGCTACATCCGCCAGGCCATCGACTACCTGCGCGTCAACCCCGGCCGCGGTGTCTCCGCCCGCGCGGAAGCCGAACAGCACTGGGACGATTGGCTGCAAAAACGCCTGAAGGACACCCCCTGGAACTTCTGCTCCAGCTGGTACCGCAATGCCTCGGGTCGCATCACCAACAACTGGCCGGGGGCCACGATCCTCTACCGCTGGAAAACCCGCCGCTTCGACCCCACCGACTACGAACAGTCCCGCGCGGCCTGACGCTCACCGGGGCCGTTCCCCACGATGCGGCCCCGGGCCGGCCGACCCGGTAGACTCCTGCCCACCGGCCACGGCCCGGCCCTCGTAGCTCAGGGGATAGAGCACCGCTCTCCTAAAGCGGGTGTCGCAGGTTCGAATCCTGCCGAGGGCACAAACCTGCGCATCATTTGCGCAGTTCAGGGCCATTTTGACAAGAGACGAAAACCGGGCAAGACTAAGAGGTTTTCTTACGTGGGTGTAAGGCACACAGTGGAGACCGGCTCGGCCTCCGCACACCGAGGTGCCGAGCTCGACCCACGCCGAGAACTCATCCTCGGGTAGCCCACGCCGGGATTTCGAGGAATGCAAGGGTCTCGGAGAATGGTCACTTCAACCGATCGGCTGTATCGAGTCCGCCCACAGTAGTACCCGTAGACGGCTTCCGGGCGTCGGGTACTGCGGTACCACTCCTGCCGACGGGAGTGTTCTGGCTCGGCCTTCAGTAGATCAGCCTGCTTTCGAGCCAGTTCTGCCATATGCGGTGATGCCTCGACCGCTTGCATCTGGATGTCCGCGAGTACCTGCCGACCTCGACGTGCCCTGCGGGAACTTCGACCAATATCTGAATGTTCGAATACGCCGCCGGCCAGTCACCTTCCCGGTCAGGTTCACCGACCCGAGCAAGCAAAGATCATCGGCGAGACAGAGCTTCGCATGCGGTCGCGGGCACAACGCGATATGCAGCCGTTGACAGAACGCTCCCCTGGCACCGGAGTTCGATGCCAGGCAAGTGCGGATAGGCGGTCATCGGAGCGGCTGAGAGACCCGGGGTGAAGGGGGGGCGGTGGCCGTCGCCATGACGTGTTCGAGCAGGCGCACCAGCACGAACTTCGCAGACTGTCGGTCCCGGACATCGCACAGCACGATGGATACGTCATCGCCGAGATCGAGCGCGCCGCGGACCTCCTCCTCCTCGTAAACATCGGCGCCGTCGAAGCAATTGACGGCGATGATGAACGGGATATGTCGCGACTCGAAATAGTCCACCGCCGCGAAACTGTCCTCGAGGCGGCGGGTATCGGCGAGGACGATCGCGCCGAGAGCACCGACCGACAGTTCCCTCCACATGAACCAGAACCGGTCCTGGCCGGGGGTGCCGAACAGGTAGAGCACCACTTGCGGGTTGATGGTGATTCGGCCGAAGTCCAGCGCGACGGTGGTGGTGGTCTTGCCCTCGACCCCGGTGAGGTCGTCGACATCGGCGCCGATTTCGGAAAGCAACTCCTCGGTGCGCAGCGGGGTGATCTCGCTGACCGTGCTCACCAGCGTGGTTTTACCGACACCGAACCCACCGGCGACCAATAATTTGACGGCCTGCATCGAATCGAAGTTGAGGCTGCCGGGCGCGTCAGAGTTTACGAATGCCATCGAGTACCGCCTGTAGAAGCATGGGGTCTGGTCCGCTCACCGGCGGTGGCGGAGATCGGAAGATAACGTGGCCGGACTCGATCAAATCACTGACCAGCACCTTGACCGCAGCGATGAGGAGCTTCAGATGGGCGGCCAGCTCGACCAGCGATATCGGCCGGCTCCGGCACAATCTCATGATCTCGCTGTACTCGCGATCGAGGGTGGCCATATCGGCATCGGTCCGCACGGCCACCACCAGCGTGAGGATATCCAGCTTGTGCAGATCCTTGCCGACCCGCCCGCGGGTGACCGCGAAGGGCCGGACCAGCGGACCGGGATCGTCCTCGTAGCCCCAGGGCGGCTCGTTGTCGTGGTAACTCATGGCGTGTAGCGGGGCTGGGCGCCCGGTGCCGTTCTGGGCATCGCCGCGAGCTGGTCGCGGACCTGGCCGACAATGACATTCATTTCGTAGGCGACCAGGCCGAGATCGGCATCGATCTTGGTGAGCACCGCCAGGCAGGCGCCCTGACCGGCCTCGGTGACTATCAGGTAGCCGCCGGCGAGTTCGATCACGGTCTGCCGCAACTGGCCCTTGTCGAACCGGCTGCCGACCCCGCGGGCGAGACTGTGCAGTGCCGACGCGATGGCGGCCAGATGTTCGGCGTCCTCACGGGACAGACCGGAGGATCGGCCCACGGCCAGGCCGTCGGCGGACAGCACCACCGCGCGTTCCGAACCGGGGACCCGGTTGATGAGACCGTCGAGCAGCCAGTCCAGGGTGGTGCGGTTGGGCTCGACCGACGCTTTATTGTTCATGTTCCGATCGTCCATTCTCAGTAATCATCATGGGGGCCGGCTTCGCGGCCCTGGCGCGTTCCCCGCTGGAAGGAACTCATGGAGCTGCGGATATCGTCAACGGGCCGGGCGACTTCCGCGAGGCCTTCCGGTTCCACCGCCCTTTGCTCATCGTCGATTCGCAACTCCGGCACCAGGTGCGTCTGCCGGTGGCGCTGCGGCAGTGGTGCGCGGGTGCGCGACGGCGTACGTTGCCGCCAGCCTGCGCGGGTGTGTGGACCGCTGCCACCACCGGTATCGCTGTGCTGGCCGGGGAGTTCGCCCAGCTCGAGCGATCCGGTCAGGGGCTGCGCGGCGGGCTCGGTGCCCGGCCACGGGGGCAGCTGGAGATTCCGGTCGGCATTGGGCCGGGGCACCGGGCGCCCGGTGACAGCCTGGAATTCCTCTATGGTGCGATGGCGTCCGGTTGTCGTTGCATCGAAGGAGCCGTCGTCGCCCCGGGGGTCCAGCAGCGTGGTTGGGATCAAAACGATGGCCTTGACGCCGCCGTAGGCCGAATCTTGCAGGCTCACTGTGATGCCGTGCCGACCGGACAGCTGCGCGACCACGAACAGGCCCAGGTTACGCTGGCCGGCCAAGGCCATCTGCTGGAAGTCCGGCGGATTGCTCAGCAGGCTGTTGAGTCGTTCACGTTCGTCGGCGCGAATACCGAGCCCCTGGTCCTCGACCTCGACGACCACGCCCCGTCCGACCAGATTGCCGTGTACCGAAACCAGGGACTGCGGCGGCGAATACACCTGCGCGTTCTCGATCAGCTCGGCGAGCAGGTGGATGAGGTCGGCGACCGCGTTTCCGACTACACGGGTTTCGGGCACCCGGATCGCGCTCACCCGGGTCAGATCCTCGGTTTCGGAGACGGCGCTGCGGACGAGCTCTTCCAGGGAGACCGATTCGCGCCAGCGTCGGCCCGGCTGCCCGCCACCGAGAATCAAGAGATTCTCCGCATTGCGGCGGGCGCGGGTGGCCAGGTGATCCAGCTGGAAGAGAAGTTCGAGATGTTCCGGATCTTCCTGTTTGCTCTCCGCGAGATCGAGAACATCCATCTGTCTGCGTACGACAACCTGACTCCGATAGGCGATATCGAGAAAGACCTTGTTGAAACCGGCCCGGGTGCGCGCCTCGGCAGCGGCCTCAGTCATGGCCACTCGCTGCGCGACGCCGAACGCCTCGGCGACCTGCCCGATTTCGTCCTGGTGATCGTCGAGCATCGCCGTTTCGGTGTCGATGTCGACCTCCTCGCCTTCGTGGATCCGCTGGACGATGGACGGCAGGGTGTTGTTGGCGAGTTCGAGACTGTGCGACCGCAACCTCCGCAACCGGTTGACGAGCAAGTTGGCCTGCAGCACGGCCAGCGCCAGCGCGATGAGCGTAGTGGTAGCCACGCCGATACCGGCCCAGGTGGCGCGGTCCGACGAGCGGCCGGCGGCCTGGGTGGCCAGCGTATTCGCGTACCCCATATGGTCTTTGACGATACCGAGCAGTTCGGTGCCCACATGTTTCTCGGCCGCTTGCCAGTCGGTCAGCGGCATCGGCAGCGTGCCGGAGAGACCGAGCTCGTCCTCCGCGCGCACGATCATCTGCCATTCGCGGCTGCTGGTGAGCGCATCCATCCGCGCGGTTCCGCCTTCGGTCAGCCGGGCCGACAGCGCGCTCACCTGGTTGCGGTAGGAACCGACCAGTTGGGCGACATCCCGGCGATCCTCAGGCCGCAGCTGCCCGTCGTCGCTCCGCATCAGGGCACCCGAAGCGAGACCCAGTGCGCGGGATTGGAGATCGGCCATACGCATCAGGTCCGCCGCGGACACCTGCTCCGCGGCGACCTGGGAGTCCGGGGTGTAGAGCGCGAGACCTTCAAGGCCCATGGCTATAACACCCGCGAGCTGCGTGTAGAAGGCGTCCACCTCGGGGAAGGTGGCACGGCGCAGATCCACACCCTGACGGATCAGCGGAGCCTGCGGCGCGAGCACAGCGAAGGCGGGATTGGATTTCGCGACGGCGTCGGGATGGAGTTCGCCCATCTCCGGAGCCAGTACGGCGATCTGACCGAGTGAGGCGTCGGTCGCGCTGCGGGCAGTTTGCAGCTCGGCCACCGCAGCCGGATTACCGGACAGTGCCATCAGACTGGCCGTCCGCTCGTTCTGCGCCGCAGTGACCAGTGTGACCAGCGGGTCCAGCTGCTTGTTCAGGAACACCGACCAGCGCTCCGCGTATCGAGCATCGTTGAACAGGATCACGAAAGTCGTCACACCGGTGACGAGGAGAGCGAGCGTCGGAATGAGCGCGATGGCCAGAACGCGGGTACGGATTGTGCTGCTGCCTCGCCGATGCAGCAGTGCGGGCCACCGGATCCGGCCGGAACCGGTGCTCGCGGGCGATCTTCCGCTCCGCCGTGTCGCCTCGCCGGTCGGCGGGGCCCCCGGTTGCGTGTTCGTCGGTTGTGCCGGGTGCGCATTCGGAGGCTGCGCAGGGTACGAGTGGCTGCCGTTCTGCTGTTTTGTCGTTGGATGCACCGAAGAGCCCTTCTCAGATGTGCAGGAGGAGCCGGAGGGCAGGTTTTGCGCGCTGGATGGTTTCGACGTACGACATCGGAAAACCCCATTGCGCCCACGGGATGGGCGACGCGATCTGTGGTGTTGCGGACCGCCCGGACAGGTGGCGAATCAATCGTGCTTCCTCGACTAGAGGTTCGACCGTGCGGTGACTGCCGCACAGTCGATCCGTGGCATGCTGGGAACGAACGGCTACCAGCGAATCTGTTTGCCAGCGTGCGAATTCACCGGTGAACTCCGCGTGCGAACGCACGGTAGCGACCACCTTCCTTGCTGTCAATCGTGAAACCAACCAATGCGGATCCGATAGAGGCTGCGACTTTCCCGGACCATGAAGTGGCCGCGGTGCCGAGCCGGGGCACGCGGCCCGCGCCGCCCGTTCAGGCGAGAACAGTGACGGTTCCGGCGTTGCCGTCGAGACGAATTCGGGCACCGTCAGCTATCCTATGGCTACCGTTTTCGGTGCCGCAGACACACGGTATTCCAAGTTCGCGGGCGACGATCGGGCCGTGGCTGAGCAGGCCGCCGTGATCGGTGACCACACCGCCGGCCACCAGGAACAGCGGCACCCAGCTCGGATCGGTGACCTCGCAGACGAGGATGTCGCCCTCGTCCAACTCGGTTTCCGCCGGATCCCGGACCACCCGCGCCCGGCCCTCGACCACACCGGAACTGGCGGCCACCCCGGTGACCGTACCGTTCACCGGGAGCGTCTGCGCACCGTGCCCGTCGGCCTTGATCAGTTCGGGCATCCCGCTCCAGGCCTGTGGCAACCGGTAGCCCAGGCGTTCGTTGTAGGCCGCCCGGCGTTCGGCAATCAGATCCCGCTGGTCGCCGGTGATTCCGGCGCACAGTTGATCGTAGGAGAGGTGGAAGATGTCCTCGGCATCGTCGAGCACACCGTCGGTAGCGAGCAGCGCACCCTCCCGGCGCATGGCGGCGCGGGCCACATCGTAGGTCAGCAGGTATCCGGCCTTGCCCTGTTCGCGCAGCGCTAGCCAGCGGCCCACCATCCGCACCTGCCAGCCGGTGATACGTCGCTTGTATCCCGGTAGTGCACGCAGGAATTGGGCCAGGGCCTTGTCCCGGGCCTCGACCTGTGCGCGACTCCGGTTCCGCGGCGCGCGCGGGCTCTCCGCGGGGATCGTGCGGTAATGGTCGAGCCGCTCCAGGATCGGCGCCGGGTTCTCGCGCCAGGAGACACCGGACAGCTGGCCCTCTTCGACACCGTGGTATCCGTGCCGGTCGATGAATTCCCGGAGGCCGAACTCCTCATGCGCGAGCGCCCACAGATCATGGGCCACCTCGTTCTCGTCCGAGCCCACACCGGAGAGGATATCGGCCTCGAGGCCGCCCAAGTCCAGTGCTTTCAGCGTGGTGGAAACGCCCTCGGCCAGAGCGGAACTGACGAACGCGACGATCAGATGTTTGATCATGATGCTCTGGAACCGGTCCCGGGCGTCACCGAGCAGCGCGACCAGGCCGTCGTGGTCGAGTGTGTCGATCTCGGCCAGCCGGTCCAGACGCCAGCGGCGCAGTTCGGCGAACTCCGCGTCGTGGCGACCGGGCAGCTGCAGCACAAGGCCCGGCGCCTTGGTGAGGATCGCCGGGTAGCGGCGCACGCTGTTCTCATCCACCGTCTCCGGACGCACATAGCCGAACAGTTGCTGTTCGATGGCGGTGGCCGAGGTGCCGGGGGTGATACTGGCGATCTCGCGGAACCGGTCGATATTGGCGGCTGCCCGGCCGGCGAATAGGGTCCAGAACATGTCCTCGACCTGATCCGGTATATATACTTGTCTACGCGTATATACCCCCATACTGAGAAACATCTTCCGGAATGCAAACTCCATCGGCTCGCTCATATAGGTGAAGCCGAGGGTGGTGAACACACCCGGAAACGCCTCGGCGACATTGCCGGTCGTCCAGGTGAGCGCCGAATCGATATCGGCGTTGTCGAGTGTCTCCTCGACGGCTGTACGGCTACTCAACGAATTTCCTCCACAGTGGATCGGCACAGCATCTCCAGGAGGGAATCCGAAACGTTCTCCCTGGATTCGGCTTGCGCCCATTGGTTCAGTTGTATGAGATCCGGATCGTCCGGGGCGGCAGCGGGCAGGATGTCGACAGCGCCCGGATAGACTGCACCGCGTGCGGCGTCCACGGTGACGGTGCGCCCGGCCAGCGGCATGAGCGTTCCGGTACCGCATCCCACCACGCAGGGCACCGCCATCTCCCGGCAGACGACGGCGGCATGCGAGGTGGACCCGCCGAGTTCGGTGATCACCGCGGCCGCGATCGCCATGGCCGCGACATCATCGGGATCGGTGGTGGGCCGGGCCAGGATCACCGCCTCGCCGCGGTCCGCTCGGGCCTCGGCATCATCGGCGTCGACGGCTACGACGCCGGTCGCGATGCCCGGGCAGGCCGGTTTACCGGAGACCAGTGGTGCGGTCACGCCGGCGGGGTCGAGGCGCGGCGACAGCATGGCCCGGATATGTTCCGGCTGCACCCGGGCCAGCGCCTCACCGGCGGTGATAATTCCCGCACGCTGCAATGTCACTGCATGGCGGACGACCGCTTCGGGGGCACGGGTGGCCACCCGCGCCTGGAGCAACCACAGCACACCACCCTGCACCGTGTACTCGATGTCCTGCACATCGCGGGCATCGGCCTCCAACCGGGCCGCCGCCGCCAGCAGCTCGGTATACACCTCGGGCAACGCCACGGCCAGCTCGGACAGCGGACGCGCGTCGGCACGGCCGGACACCACATCCTCACCCTGACCGCGCGGCAGCCATTCGCCGTACGGTTCGGGAGCACCGGTGAGGGGGTTGCGGCTGAACAGCACGCCGGTGCCGGAATTGTCGTCGCGATTGCCGAAAACCATGGCCTGCACGGTCACCGCCGTACCACCGTCGTGAGGCAGGCCGCGGCTGTCGCGGTAGGAACGTGCGCGCGGCGAGTTCCACGAATCGAGAACGGCCAGCATCGCGCAGCGCAGCTGCTCCCACGGGTCGGCAGGGGGCGGGTAACCGACGACCTTCTCGAACTGTTCGAGGAAGCGGCGGCGGGTGTCGGCGGCGTAGGCCGGGTCACCGCTCTCCGCGGCGAGCGCCTTTTCGACCTCATCGGTCATTCCGAGGTCGAGAACGGTGTCCATCATGCCCGGCATACTGGTCGCCGCGCCGGAACGCACCGAAACGAGTAGCGGGCGCTGTGCCACTCCGAAGCGGCGGCCGGTGGCCGATTCCAGTTCCGCCATGGCGGCGGGGATTCCGTCCCAGATCCCGGCGGGCAGGGCGCGGTCGGCCGAATGGTATCGACGGCAGACCTCGGTGGTGAGCACGAAGGCCGGCGGCACCGGGATCTGCAGAGTGCGCATCCGCTGGATGCTCCACGCCTTACCGCCCAGCACCTCTCGTCCAGCGGCGGTACGGCCGTCCAGCACCAGAATCGACGGATCTGCCGGTGTGGTCACTCTGCCCTCCCGGCGGCCGCTTCCTGCGCCCGGGACAGGCCCGACAGGCCGATCAGCTCCTCGTGCAGTTCGAACCAGACCGTGTGATAGCTGTCGACCATCGGCCGGGCCAGCCAGGAATGATCCCCGGCCCGCACCTTGCACAGGGCCGCACCGAACCGTTCGCGATAGCCGGACAGACGCGAGGCGAAACCGACCAACCGATCGAGCAAGGGAACCAGCTGCTGATGCAGCTCACCGAGCCGGAAGACGATCGCCGCGTCGTAGGCCGTATCGCTGTGATCGTTGGGGCGGGTGCCGTCGATCAGCTGCCAGTCGGTGACCAGCTGTTTGAACGTGGTGTTCAGCGCGTCGAATGCCTCGTGGTAAACGCCTTTCAGCGCTTCCTGATCGACAGTTGCGCGTTCGGCGGCCAGCAGTCTGTCCAGTTCGGCACGGCCGGGAGGGGTGAGTTTCAGCCGGGATCCGGCGCGGTCGAGGGCACCGGAGTCGACGAGTGCCGCGACGGTCGCGGCGGCATCGAGACCGCCGGCGGCGAGCAGATCGGCTTCGCTCGGCCGGCCCTTCAACTTGGCAGTCTGCAGAAGGATCAGGAGATCGGATGACTCGGATGACTCGGATGACATTGAAGAGATCTCGTACTTTCGATGAACTGGACGGCGGGTATTTCGCATACTCAAGCGACGCGGTGGACGACGCCCTGCTCGGTGAAGCCACCGCCACGGGCACCGTCATCGCTTTCGAGTGTCAAGAAATCGTCGTAGGCGCCGAAGGCCGGGCCCTCGGTCTCGGCCGGGCCCATCGGCACCCAGAATCCGCCGTGTCGCTCCCGGGTGTGCAGAGTGCGGATGCTGCCGTCGGCGAGGTCGAAGCGGATCCACAGCAATTGGGCGGCGGCATTGCGCGCGAGGTGCAGATCGGTGATCGGGGTGGCGGTTGTCTCCTCGACGAGGAAGCCGTGGCCGTTCTGCGTGCCGTCGATGCGCAGGAATTTCAATGCCGAGATGAAGTATGTATCGGTGACCGCAACGAAGGTGGCGTATTCCGCCCACTGAGCTGATTCTTCGCGAAAACCCGAGCTGCGGTCCCGCATTCCGCGCGCACTGATACGAGTTGCCGTGCCGTCGATACGCACTACGCCGGTCACGGACGCGGCCTGCTCGAAGTGCTGGAACGGCTTACCCGGGACCAGTGCAGGGATGAGGTCGACCGTCGAATAGTCGAGGGGGATGAACAACGGGGTGGTGCTGAATTCGGCCTGTACGGCCGCGTTGTCGACCGTGAAGTTGCCGTCGAGCCCGAAATCAATGCTCTTGCTGCGGAAGGTGCCTTCATCCAGCGGTTCCACAATTTCGGTAGTACGCCCGGCCACCGAGACGCTGAACCGGGCCCGGCGGGCGCTCGGCGCATTGGGCGAGGTCGATACATGAAGGGAACCGAACACCTGAGATTCGCTGTCCCAGAATGCCAGGAAGGCATTGTCTTTCCACACCGGATCGTCCGCGGCGGCAGCGTCGGCGGGAATCGGCTCGGCCAGTCTACCCCACGGATTTTCGGTAGATGCAGAGACTGTCATCGATGAGCCTTTCGACAAGCGGGTGGCGGCGACCGTGGACCTTGTTCCGGTGGCGCGGACTCCGATGTGCGCGCCTCGCCAGGTGTTTCGCCGGAGCAGATTACTCGAAATTACAGATCCGTGCCGACCAACGTGCGAGCACGATGTGCGAGCGGCCGGTTCGAAGCGATGTTTCCCGCTGCCCTATGTGAGACGCCGTGTTGTGAACGACACTGGTGCGGCCAGCAGGCGTCTGGTTACTGGCGGTCCGGCCGAGACGAGCGCAGCCGACTTCGCGGCAACCACGCCGCCGTCTACCACAGCACGGCAAAACCATGCAAAGCCGGCAACCGATCCAGTCCCCGGTCCAGGACCGGGTCGACGATCCCCATCACCTCGAACAACTCCAAGGACCGCGTGCACGGTGAATGCCCGAGACGTGGTGACCGGGGGCGTGGAGTGTGTCGATCACACAGTCACGTCTATGGTGTCGGGGTGACCGACCGCCGCAACCCCACTGGGATCTGGAACTCGTGCCGCGATCGGGTGCGCTGATCGCACCCTGCGAATGCGGCGAGGACGACCCTGCCGCATTCGACAAAGCCGCGATCAACAAGAACCGCGCGGGACTACGCCGAAAGGCTGAGCCACCGACAGCACCGAACGCTCTTCGGGCCACACGATCCGAAAACCGAGACGCCGCGCGAAGCTCGCCACCCGCGCCCGATCCCACCCGGGCGCAGCGCTCACATCGTCGTCGACCCAACCGAACGGCGCTGATCAGCAGTCGAGTCTACCCAGCCAATTGTGCGTTCCAGTCGCCCTCGTCCGGTGCACGATCGAACAATTGCGGGTTGGGGAGCCGGTTGGTCGGGCCGTATCTCCGATACAACGCTCCCGCGGCGCCGTCGATCGCGCCGATGCCGTTCAGCGCCCAAAGATCCCACATGTCACGTGATGCGCGCCGGTTGTGCCATGTTGCGGTCTTCCCTGCAACGAAAGCCGGCAATGTGGGCACGAGAAGTTCGGCTGATGGCACGTCACTGTAGCGCTGCTCGAGCTCGCGGAGTTCGGTCGGCCACACCGGTCTGCCACGTGCCGACAGCAACTGGATCTTGACAGACACACCGGATGCGGAGCGAAGATGCGCGGCTCCAGTATCCGGGACATTGCTCAACGACGGTGCCCATTCCAGCCGACCGGCGACGAACGAGTCGATATCCCGCGTGCAACGACTCACTTGGCGGCTGACCGATACACCGGTCGGCTAGAGATCATCGGGCAACAGGCGGAACGCGGCATCACCGGTGAGCGGGCTGATTGCGCGGAAAACACGTCGGTCGAGAGTCGATACCGCCACGGTTTCGTAGCGTTCGGCCAATGAAACATTGGTGGCATCTGTGAGATCCAGGCGCAAGGCCAGGTATCTGTTCTGCACCCTGCGTGCGACCCGCAACAAGTCCACCGAGACCGTGGGCACTTCGATGCGTCCGGTGCGCTCTTGGGCCAATAACCAATCATTCACCGCATATGCGGCTCGGCGATCGAGATTTCGGGTGGTGATGTGTTCGACTTCGAGCAACACGAGTGGAGAGACGATGGTCAGCGCCGCCTGCTGCAGCGCTGCGCGCGCGCAGACATGCTCGGGATCCGCGGAGTTGAAAGCGGCGACCAGACCCGAGGTGTCGCCGATCACGATCATCCAGCATCGGATTCGGTGTCGGTGATCGCTTCTCGTACAGTGCTATCGATCTCATCCGCCGACACCGAATGCCCGTAGTCGAGTACGGGGATATCCCACTCCTCATCCCATCGGCGACTGCGTATCGCGGCCAGATGAAAAGCTTCACGAAAATACTCGGACTCCGGCCGCCCTTCACGTGCCGCGGCCATCTTCACCAGCGCGAGGTCGGCCTCGTCGACCATGACCGTCGTCTTCTTCAGACCCATAAGGTTATGGTACCCGCACCATAACATCGTGGGGAGCGCAACATATCGCCCGCGCTCCTCAGATCCGGTATGAACCCACGATGACCAGGCGTTTTCCGGTTGCCCATGTTTTGCGCGTCCTACCGAGGGCAAGCGACGCATTTCTGCAGTTCAGCGCTTCTTTTCTGATCCATGGATTGTTCTGAATCGCCGACGAGACGGAAAATCTGCAGGTCGAACTGTTGTCCGGTGCGGGAATGGCAGCGATTCCGCCAGTGGCCGCCGGCGGCGCCCGGGTCGCAACGCCGCCGCACGGATCGTGACAGCGGACCCAGCCACGCCGCCGGTCGCAGCGGTCCACAGCACAGGCAGGACCGGAACAGGCACGAACGTTTCGTATCGGGTGGACGTTGGTGACGGTGGTGCGGCGCGAAGTGTCTCGGTGGGCAACGAATCGGATCCTCGCAGGGGCTTGCGCCTCTGCTCTGCTGCTGCGGAGCGTTCCAAAGTGGCGAGGTCGATCTTCTTCATCGACTCCAATGCTTTGTTGACGCGGTCTGCGCGGGCGGGGTCGGCGGGGCGAATCAAAGGCGGCACCGGTGCGGCCAGGCAGACAGTACGGCCGGCAGACTGGACCCGGCGGTGACCGGACGCAGCCGTTTCGATCCACTTGCCTGCCGCTTCGCGCGCCGCGGCAGCGGTACGCTGCCGATCATGGCAGCCGAATCGAGCCCGTCGGCCGATGGGGGTTTTCTTCGGCCGGCAATATGGGTGGGTGTCGGGCTCGTCATCGCCACACTCGGTGCCCGCACCCGTCCATTCGATTGGGCGGCAACGGCTTTGATCGCCGGGATTGCCGGTGTCCTGCTCGCGCGGGCGGTCCGTAGTCCGTCCGAGCCAGTCTCAGCAGATGCACGCTTGCGTAACGGCTTATTGCTGTGGTTGGGCCTGCTACTGGCAGTTTCGGGCTGGGAGCTGTTCGCGCTGTCGCGGCAGGAGTCCTGGGACGTACCGGATCCGTCCCATCCCACCTTGTCCACACTGCTGGATCCGGCGCTCGACCAGGGCCCGGGCCGCTGGGCCGGATGGCTGATATGGCTGGCCCTCGGGTGGCGGCTGCTGCGATGACCGGCCGGACACTTGTTCTCATCGGGTTCGCAGCCCTCGCCATCGCGGGGGTGCTGGCCGAGCTCACGGCTCGCCGCCACCCACAACGCTTCACGACTCTCGGCGAAACCCTCCACCTGCTGCAACGATCCCGCATGCTGCGAATACTCACCATCCTGGTGTGGGCCTGGCTGGGCTGGCATTTCCTGGCCCGCTGAGCGTGCGCCCGAACCACCTCGAGCTGCGCTGATCATCGCTCGATCCGGCCAGCGCCTGGTGGTAGCGTTCTTTTCATGACCGTCACGGTCCTGCTCGGTGGTGACGTCATGCTCGGCCGCGGCGTCGATCAGCTGCTGCCACGACCTGGGCACCCGGAATTACAGGAAGCGTGTGTCCGGGATGCCCGGCGCTACGTCGAACTGGCCGAACAAGCCAATGGGCCGATTCCGCGACCCTACGGTTTCACCCGGCCCTGGGGCGAGGTGACCCATATCCTCGACGAACTCGCGCCCGACGTGCGGCTGGTCAACCTGGAAACCGCCATCACCGCGGACGGCAGTTTCGCACCCGGCAAAGGGGTCCACTATCGGATGCACCCCGGCAATCTCCCGGCGCTCGCCGCACTCCGCCCCGATGCCTGTGCACTGAGCAACAACCATTCCCTCGATTTCGGTATCCGCGGACTGGCCGACACTCTTCACGCACTGTCCGGTGCGAATATCCGCGCCGTCGGTGCGGGCGCGAACCTCGCTGCCGCACAGCAACCGGCGGCAGTACCGGCCCCGGGTGGGCGCAGGGTACTGATCGCGTCGTTATCCACCTTGTCCAGCGGCGTGCCCGCACACTGGGCCGCGGACAGCGACCACCCGGGTATCTGGCTGATGGACCATCCCTCCGTCCGGCACGCCGACGAGGTGGCCGCCCGGTTCTCGCTCCGGTTCCGCAGCGGTGACCTCACCATCGTGTCGGTGCACTGGGGGCCCAACTGGGGATACGGAACCGGCCTGAGCGAGCGGCAGTTCGCCCACCGGCTGATCGACGCCGGCCTGGATATCGTGCACGGCCATTCCGCGCACCACCCCCGCCCGATCGAAATCTACCGGGGCAGACCCATCCTGTACGGCTGCGGCGATGTCATCGACGACTACGAGGGCATCGGCGGCCACGGGTCCTACCGGCCGGAGCTGCGGCTGCTGTACCTCGTCACCCTCGACGCCAGCGGACCCGCCGCAGTGCGCATGCTGCCGCTGCGTATCCGGCACTTACAACTCGAGCGAACCGGGCCCGCCGATACCCGGTGGCTACGAACCATGCTCGGCGATATCAGCCGCCGGTTCGGCACCCGGATCACCACCGGACCCGACGATCTGCTGACCGCCTACCAGTAGCCGCCCCGGAACATGCGGCCGGTACGGCCCCGCAGTCGGTCATCGGCATACGATCAGAAGCACTGGGCAACAGAGGGCTGATAAACCGACGCCGGCACGCCACCAGCCGCCATCGATCCATCCACGCCACCGCCGACACCGGAGCCGACCATCAGTGATGGAGCAGTCAGCTGCGGCCCGGGGTTGTCGACGTGAAAGTATCGGCGCAGCGGCATTCGGCCGAGGACACCGAGGGGCGGTTGCGGTTCACGGAGTGGCGCGGCCCTCCCAGTGGAAACCTTCGAAGAAGTCGGCCGGGCTCACGCCTTCCGGCAGATGGCGAGCGATTTCGGCGGGAGTCGGATAGCGGTCGGTCAGTTCGTGGTCGAGCTCGTCGAGAATCCGCACCAGGGCCGGGGACATCGGC
Organism: Nocardia jinanensis; assembly: GCF_014645735.1. Classification (GTDB taxonomy): domain Bacteria; phylum Actinomycetota; class Actinomycetes; order Mycobacteriales; family Mycobacteriaceae; genus Nocardia; species Nocardia jinanensis. Next base: position 53,856 of record NZ_BMMH01000023.1, read on the forward strand.
GCCGAACCCTGGGTCAGCGCGAGGCGAGAACGGATGTGGGCGCTCAACGCACGCATGCTCCGGCCGAGAACGCGCCGATCGGAGTAGTCCCAGTCGATGTCGTGCTCGATAGCGGCCGCGGCCCCGCGACGGCCGCGGACTGTGACGGTGAAATTCTCCACGTCCGAACTTCGGAGGTAGGCCCGCAGCGGCGGAAGGAAATCGCGGGCGCATCCGGTGGAGCCGTACCAGGGCTCGGTCCACAGCTCGGCGAAGCGGGCGGTGAGATCGCCGTTCTCGTCGAATTCGATACGCAGATCCAGATCACCCGCTTCGACCGGCTCCTGGCGCCGCAGAATGAAGACACCCCGGATCCGGATCCCGGACACAGGCGACGCGGGGTTGTCGCGCAGGTATTCGACGCGGGTCAGCTTCAGGTCGAGGTCGAGCCCGTACTGCTGTTGCAGCCCCGACAGTTCGGACAGTAGTTCGTGCTCGGCGGGGAGCCGACTGAGAATATCCGGAATCTTGGGCACCCCGGACAGATCCGGCCGTGGAGCCGTGCGCGCCCGCGGAGCCACATCGGGACCGGCGGCGAGCAGATCGGGCCGGGGCACGCTCGGGTCGACGGCGTACATCATGAGCTCGTGCACCTGCTCGTAGCTCAGAGGCTGCGCACCGCGCGAGGCCCACAGACCCCTGGCGTGGGCATAGTCCCACAGCCAGCGGTAGTCGGAGTAGAAACGGCGGACGAGGGTTTCGGCCGTGCGTCGATCGCGGCGGATCTTCTCCACGAAGTGGTTGGAGTCGCCATAGAGCGAGTCGAGCACCGCCATCGCACGCAGCCGGAGGAAATCCTCGACTCCGGATTCACCGTACTGTTCCCGAATTTCGTTCACGACAAGCACTTCGACACGACCCAGCACTTCCGGCGGCCACGGATTCCAGAATATCTGTACGTAATCCCAGCGCTTGTGGCGGACGCCGGCGAGGTTCCAGTTGTCCAGCAGCACCTCGCCGCCCGGCCGGACCCACAGGTTGCGGAAGGTCGCGTTGCCGTGGCTCAGGCCCGCCTCCAAGGAGCCTTCGCCCGGCACCCAGATCTCGTGCGGCTTCGGCAACAGTCGATCCAGGACGGACTCCCGTTCGTCGTACTTGGTCCGCTGCTTGCTCAGGTACAGCCCCTCCTGTTCGGGCACGGACCGGACGACCAGGTCGGCGGGCAACACAACGGCCTGTAGGCGCCGCAGCTGCTCGAACAGGCCGCGCAACGTCTGCTCCCAGTCCGGATCGTCGGTGGTGGGGACGCGGCCGGCACCCATGCTGCGGAACGAGCGTTCCCCCGCGCGGGCCAGCGTCGTCGGCACCAGGACGCCCGCCTCCCGGGCCAGTTGCTCCGCACGTTCCTCGCCCAGCTCGATGCGGTGGAAACGCCGGTCGTCGCTGAGCAGTTTCGAATGAGTCGGGTTGGCCGCGAGATCCTTGCCGCCGGGCTCGGCCACTGCGCGGCGCACCTTGACCGCGTTTCCGCTGTCGTCGACCTCACACCAGACCAGCACGTGGTAGCCGGATACGTCGGGGGAACGCAGCTCGGCGGAGATCAGGATCCGGGTGGCCTCGCTGAGTTGCAGGCGGCGGCCGTCCAGCGGCGTGGTGAGGTCCCGGAGCAGATCCCGGAGCAGGTCACTGCCCTGCGCGCGGCGCGCCGGCTTGCGATGCTCGATCGGCGTCGGTGATATCGAGGGGTCGGCCAGGTCCTTGGCCACCCAGCGCCGGCTGAACATAGCGACCGCCCCGCCACCGCTGACCGTCGCCGCGGATGTACCGGGGACACCCGGCTCTCCCGGCACGGCTCCGCCGAAACCGTGCCGCGCCGCCCGGACCGCTGCCGCACCCGAGACCTCGGTCTCGAACACGTCGGCACCCATCCGGCGGGCCAGGTCCTCGGCCGGGCCGAGCAAGCGCGGACCGCCGTAGTCGTCGGCCAGACGATCGAGTTCAGAGGTGGCGGGGTCGAGCCTCGCGGTGATCCGGCCCGCCCCGTCCAGTTCGAAACGAACCGTCGTCTCGCCGTATTCGCGGAGGCCGTCCATCAGCACGGCGCGGATCCGGATGCGACCGCGGACGTCCCCGTCCATGTCGCCGAGTGGTTCGTACTCGGCCGTCACCGGTTCGAGGCGAGCGGGACCGTCGGCACATCTCAGCGCCGCGACGGCGGCCTGCAGGGCCTGTTCGGCGTCCGTACCGGGTTGCCCGATACCTGCCCGCAACTGCTCTCGTATCGCCAGGCGCGGCAACTCGGCCGACGCGCCCGGTTCCGATCCCGCCCGGGCCGGTGCCGGTTCACTCCCGTCCGGCACCGGCTGGCGCGACCATCGCAAAAGCAGGTCCCGCACCTGGGACAACGACGGCCCCTGCCGGTGTGCCGCCGCGAACACGATGCCGAGGTTGCGGTGCAAGGCCTGTGCCGCCTCGTCGAGGAAATTCGGGTCACGAGCCACCAGCAGCGGCAAGCGGAAACTATCTCCTGCGACAGACTTCCACGCCTCGAGCACGATATAGCGGTCGAAATCGGCGGCCGCGGCTTCGCCGTAGAAGCGCCGCAGCCGCTCTCGGCACCAATCCATGACGGCGCTCCGGTCGTCATCCGAGGCCCATCCGTTGCGCATTACGTAAGCCACGTAATCCCACACCGCCGGACCCGCCTGGGCCAGTTCCAGATCGAGCAGTGCCAGTTGTTCCGCTCCCTCGGCCCCCAGGAAAATGAGATTTCCGAAGGTCGGATCGCCGTGCAGCGCCCCGAGTGGTGCGTCGCCGGCATCGGCGGACCGGACCTCGAATACCTCGTAGAGGCCCGGCAATCCGAGTTCACCGCCCAGCCGATCGTGTTCGTCGAACTCCAGCCGGATCCGCGCCACCTCCCGCGCCATCCGCTGCTCCCATTCGACGCGGGTCGTGGGTGGTGACTGCTCGAGTTCGAGATCACGCCAATCGGTTTCGTGCAAGGAGTGCAGCCGATCGAGCGCGCCGAACACGGCCTCGGCCGTCTGCAGGAGCGGGTCCTGCGGCGTCGGGGAGCGGCCGTCGAGGTACTCGTGGATCATGTAACGCTCCGGGTAGGCATCCTGCGCACCGCTGTGCAGCAGGTGCGGTACCCGGACACCCGCCCTGTGGCACAGCGATACCGCGGCCTCCTCCCCGAAGACCAGGCCGATACGCGGGTCGAAGTTGGGATTCGGCGTATCGATCTGCACTCGGACGACGACCGTGCGGCCGTCCGGCAGCGGGACCACCCAGACCCCGTGGTGGTTTCCGGCGAAATCGGCTCGGTCACGGACCAGCGTGGTCAGCAGGTCGATCTCCTGCTCGGTCAATGTGGAATCCTCGACGGCGAAAGGCCGGCCCGCCAGCCGGGTCATCGGCCTGGGATCGGTACCTGCAGCGGCTGGGCCACCGGCAGCCGGCGCACCGTCCAGCACGCCCCACCACCGGCGGTTCTCCGGCCAGTCGTGCGGCAACCGATCGAAATATCGCGCCAGTTCGGCGAAGGTGGGTCGCGCCTCGACGGGGCGGTCGAACCTGTCGAGCATCGGGTCGGCGACCGTCCCGCGCGGATCGGCGTTCAACAGCTGTGTCGTGCTCTCCCGGGTCTCGGCCAGATGTTCCGGATCCGCATCCACCCGCATACCGTGCCGCGCGGCCATCCGGAAACCCGCTGGGCCGTGGACGGGTAGGACGACCCGGCCGTCCACACCGACGCATTCGCGCAACCGTGGGACGAAATGCTGTACGAAACGAGCACCGGCGAATGTGGTGGCGATCTCGAGATGGTCGAACACCATCACGACCTTGCCGTTCTCGTCGTATCGAACGCGGAATCGCATATCGCCCTGTTCATCCGGGCCCCGCGAACCCTCGACGACCACGGTGGCCGAGACGGTCAAGCAGCGGCCACCCGGCTCGTCGGTCAACCGGACAGCGGTCGGGGCCACGACGTAACCGTGCGGGCCGTACTCCTGATCGAGCAGACCGTTCGCGACGGCGAGCAGTGGATCGCCGGGATATTCGGCCATCGGCAGCGTAACTCGCGGGCCGGTCGCGGCGGCGGCCGGCCGGCTCGGCTGCACCACGGGCGATTCGGGCAGCGGCGGCGCGTCCCGGTCGGCATCGAGCTCGTTCACTGCCGCGAGCATCAGGGTGCGCACCACCTCCAGCGCCTCCGGCTCCCAGCCGCGCAGCCGGCACAACCGCCGATAGTCGGAGTGGAACCGTGCGATCAGGGTATCGGCCCTGCCGGGATCATCCGCGATCTGCTCCACGAAGGTCACCGAATCGGCGTAGAGCGAGTCCAGGCACCCCATCGTCAGCAGCCGCTCCAGCTCCGCCTCGCCGCGCGCCCCGAACAGGTCCCGGACCTCGCCCCGGATCCTGGCTTCGACGGCCTCGACCATCTCGGGCGGCCAGTTGGACCACAGCATCGTCACGTAATCCCACAGCGGATGTGTGATGGCGGCGTTGTCCCAGTCGATCAGCGTGATCGTGCCGTCGGCGGCGACCCGGACATTGTCGAGGGTCATATCGTTGTGGTTGAGGCTCGGCGGCCAGGCCACGTCATCGGTCTCCGGTGACCACGCCTGATGCGGCGCGAGCCGGAACAGGCGGTCGAGCCAGGGCGCACGGCCGCGGTAGTTGCGGCGCTGGTGATCCAGATAGAGATGCAGATGTTCGGTCACCGGCCGGACCTGCAGATGGGCGTCCAGCGATACATTCAGCAGCCGCCGCTTCACCTGGAACAATTTGTCCAGGGTCTCGTTCCAGTCGCCGTCGGCGGGCGCCGGAGTTTTTCCTTCGGCGAATTCCTCCACGTAGAAATCCCGCCATCGATACACCCGCGCCGGAACAGGGGTCACCGAGCCGGCGAGCCGGACAGCATCGGGTACATCGAAGGCCAGCGGGTGGTACCAGCGGATATCTTGTTGCGACGAGATGGGATTGCGCGTCAGATCCTTGCCGTCCGCAGCCGCCCGCACCACCTGGTGCACGACGATCCGATTCCCGTTGTCGTCGCGAAAGAACCACGCATGTTTGTTGTTGCCCTGCCGGCTGGGTGCGAGGAGCCGGGCTCGCAGGAATTGCCTGGCGGCAACTTCCCAATCCATAGTGCCGGCGCCCTCGCGTGCGATGTTGGCGAACAGCGTTTCCGGTGCGGGCGCCGGGTCCAGCGGTGCGACTCCGACCGGCGGGGCGTCGGGCTCGCTCCACACGGTGTCCCCGGCAGCAGCCACATCGATCCATCCGAGCCATGGTGCGGCGACCCGTTCGAGGTCGAAGCCGAGGTCGGTCAGGCCGGCGTCGAACAGCGCCCGCGCTGCCGGCACGACACCCGACTGCAGCTGACGTCGTAACTCCGCGATGGCTGGGGGAAGCGACGGCTCGCGTCGCTCGAATTCGTCCAGTTCGTCGCTGAGGGCCTCGTGAACAGCGCCCATCTCCCCGAGATGTTCTCTGTTCCAGTCGAATCCGGCGTTGGCGGCCGCGGGTAAATCGGTGATCAGCGTGTGGAGACGGTCCGCGCCCGCATCCCGGGCGAAGTCGAGCACGAGGCGATCGGCTTTGGCGGCCGGGTGCGTACCAGAGCAATTGGCGAACAATCGGCCGGAATCGTCCAGCACGAACATGAAATACACTTCATCCGACATACGCGTTCCCTGCATGAGCGCGGCAGTCACGAAGATCGTATCGCCCTTGAATCGCACCCTGATCGGTTCCAGTCGCCGTGGCCCGTCGAAGCGCTGCACGAACCGCAGTGCCGCCGCGTCCAAGTCTGTGAACTGATCGTCGGTCGGTCTACGGGCGATGGCGAAGAATTGCCGAATCCACCGGCGCGGTTCGACCGCCGGTGCCGGTGGCAGCTCGGTGCGTGCCGAGATGGATTGATCCGGCATCGGCTCACGCAGCGACCATTCCAGCAGGAGGTCACGAATATCACTCTCGGACAGAGATTCTCGGCCGGAAGCACTGCGAACAAGGTTGATATTGTGGCGGAAGGCCGGCAACGCCTGCTCGACGGTCAGAAACCCCGTGGCGATCTTGCGCGGTAGCCGATAGGAATCGCCGATGATCGACTTGCGGGCCTCCAACAGCACATACCGGTCGAAATCCGCCACCAGGTCGGCTTCGAACTCGGCACCGTACCGGTGCAGGATGGTGCGGATCTCGGTGGCGACGGCATCTCGTTCGGCGTCGTCGGCCCATTCGTTCACGAGGTAGTACCTGGCCCAATCCCAGGCGATCGGTGCATATTGGGCAAGTTTCGCATCGGTGAAACCGATCCGGCCGTCCGCGCCGCGCCGCATTTTGCGGCGGATCGGGTTGCCGTGGGTGTATCCCATCGGCCCTAGGTCCTCGGGTTGCAGGGTACGGTTCCACATGACGAACAGGGGCGCACCGCCGGTCAGCCTGTCCAGCCGGTAGTCGACATCGGAACGCTCCAGCTCGAGCATCCTGTTGTGCTGCTTATGATCCCACGTGTATTGCGATATCGGGCTCGGCATACCGTGTAGCCGGTAGAGCTCGCTGAAGGTGTCCTCGAAGGTGCGCTCCCAGCCCTCGTGCGACTCGACCTCGGCACCCGGGACGTACTCGTGAATCGTCACCCGCGTCCGAAAATCTGGTGCGGTCGGCGAGGATTCGGAGTCGTAGAGCAGGCGCGGGCCGCGCACTCCGGCCTGGTGGAACAGGTCGGACGCTTCCGCCGCCGACTGTGCGAACGAATCCAGGTCGAAGCCCAGCCACTGCGCCTCGTCGAGATACAGCCGGACCGTCACCATCGTTTCGGAATCAGTGCCCGGCGCGGCGGGTAGCGGCAGATGCCAGACACCGCACTGATTTTCGGACTCGTGCGGTGAGGTGACCCGCACCTGTTCCATCACCTGTTGCACCTGGTTCCGGGTGAGCCGTCGATCCAGCCGCGGGGCTACCGGTTCGACCGCGGCCGGGGCCCACCCACAGCGTTCGCTCAGCCACCCCGAAACGTTACCGGCCGGTTCGAGACCCGCCTCCCGCAGCAGGTCCCGACCGTGCAGGACATCGCTCGCCGCGTCGTCGGCGACCCTGATCCGCAGCACATCCGCGCCCGCCCCGCGCACGAAATGCCGGACCAGGTCGAGGAACGAGCCGCGGCCCGTACCGCCGCGGAGGGACAGATACTCCGGAAGGAATTCGGCGGCCGGGCCGGGTTCGACGGAGGCGACAACGGTGCCGTCGCCGGCGAACTCGAAAGAAAACTCCACATCACCGAATTCGGCCTGTCCTATCATCACCACGGTCTGCATGCGTATGCGTGTCACCGGGCCGGCGTGAGACTCGCGATCGATTCGTGTCACTTCCAGCCTGTGTGCTCCGTTCTGTTGCTGGAGCGCGCGAGCCGCTCGGCCACTCACGTCGGAGAGTTCGGCCAGCCGGCGAACCGATGCTCCGAGCCGCGGGGGCAGCGGCTCATCCAGTTCGGGTGTGATGTAACGCCCCCGGGTGGACGGCCAGCCTCGCGCGATTCGGTCCGCGAGCGTGTCGAGGATGGCCTGGCATTCGGATTCGGTCGCGGCTTCCAGGGCCGCTCTCCGCTGTACCAGGGTCACGTCCTTGGTGAACGCCGACAGGAGATCGGTGTGCCGCGCGGTGCGCGCAGCGAGATTCCGTGGTGCCTGCAGCGCCCTGCCGATCGCCGCGATACGCGCCTCGACCGCGAGATAGCGATCGAAGTCGGCCATCGCGGCCATGGTATACCGTCGCAGGACCTGCTGCTCGGCCCAGTCGTGCACCTGCGGCCGTACCTCGGGCGGCCACGGGTTGCGGATGACGAAGGCGGCGTATGCCCAGGCGGGCGGTCCGAGATCGGCGCGCGCCGGACTCGACCGCGCGAGTGTGCCGTCGGGCGCCCGCACCAGATCGGCGAGAGTTACGGTGCCGCGCAGGTGAACCGGTGAATCTCCAGCGCCGGCGTCCGGTTTCGATCCGAACATAGAGGACAGCGGGGGCAGGCCGAGCAATCCGGTTCCCGCGCCCGGCATCGATTCGGGGTGCAGACCGGCGATCTTCGCCTCCGCGCTGCGCAGGGCGCGCCGCAAATCACCTTCCCACTCCGCCCGTGTCGGTGTCGCAGGTCGTTCCCCGGCCGGTGTGTCCTGCGCGAAGAACTGCTCGGCGACATCGCCACGGAACGACATATCGTTGTTCACGAGGTCGGCGACCGTCAGCGGGGTGCCGGCGATCTGCTCGTGGACGACGAAATCTCCGCCCTCGTAGAGGCTGCGTGGGCCGTGCACACCGACGCCGTCACCTGTGCTCGGAACGACATGCAGCAGATCCTCGACACTCGCGAGCGGGTCGGCGTCGTCGGTGACCACCACCCTCCGAACGGCTACCTGCGCACCGGCGTGCTCCGGCCGCGGATCCGGCAGCAGCCACAGCCGGTGTTCGCGGTCGGCGCCGTGGGGATCCATGGTGTCGGTCAGCGCCCGCAGCGCATCGGCCTGCGCAGCGGTCAGCGCGGGTTCGCCGGCGCCGGGCCGCCGCTCCGCTGTCGGTGAGCCGGTGATCTCGCCGTCGCGCGGAGTCGGCGCGTCGGGATCTTCGGGTTCGTCCTTGTGGAGGTCTTCGAGTGTTCCGGTCGCGGGGTCCTCGGCGAGTTCGGCTTTGAAGATGCCCGTGAACTCGGCGAATCGGTTCCGGAATTCGCGTTCGGTCTGGACCCGGGGGATGCGCGCGTCCTGTGCGAGCAGTTCACGATCGTCCGCGGTGAGGTCGGGGTTGGTGCGGTGATCGATGTTGGTGTCGAAGAAGATGGCGGTATCGCCGACGGCGGTGACCGTGAAGGCGTGCATGGTTTCGCCGTCGTCGACGAGCACGACGGTGGTGTGGTTGTCGTTCTCCGGATCCTTGACACTGTCGATGATGTCCTGCAGCGGATCCGTCGTATCCGAGACGTCGATGAGCCGAGCGGCGATATCCTCCCGCAGCTTCTGCCAGTCGTTGCGGCGGCCGTCACCCTCCCGGCGCGCCCGCAAGGTGATTATTTCCGCTGTGCGGTCCAGGCATTCGTCGAGACGCGACCGCAGCGCACGGTCGGCGGCGGTATCGGTATCGGTATCGGTATCGGTATCGGTATCGGTATCGGTATCGGTATCGGTATCGGTATCGGTATCGGTATCGGCGAGTATCACGATCCCGGTGAGTATCGTGTCGCCGCCGACCGCGAAGCGTCCGGAGAACATCGGCTGCGGATTCGCGCGGTGTCGATCGGACACCGAACGGACCTCGAAGGTGCCGGACTCGGGGTGCGCGGGGTCGGGCCGGAGTGCGATCTCCACATCGTCGGCTCGGATTCCCGCCTCCGCCAGCCGGGACTGCACATCGACGGCGTTTTCTCTGGCGCAAGCCAGTACCCGGTGCCAGTGGATTCCGGGATGTGCGGCCTCGAGGTTCCGTAGGTGTCGGCGTTCGGCCGGACGTGCGATTCCCGGTGATGCGCCCGGGACCACCGGGACATGCTCTTCGGCGTGGAGACCGATGGCGCGGTACATCCCGGCAGGAGCCGCCGCCGTGGCGGCGTATCTCCCGAACCCGGTGACGGCGCCGATCAGACCGCCCGGCCAACTCGGCGTACCCCCGGAGGCCATCGGGATGGGCTCGTCCGCCAACCCGAGCGGTTGCAGCATCTGCTCGGCACACAGTCGAACGGTGAGCGCCGGACTGCGCGCGCTGTCGAGGATTTCGGCGACGTGGATGTCGACAGGCAGGACCTCCCGGATCAGAGACCGGGCCGACGGCGCAGCGGGAGCATCGGAGGTATCGGCCGCAACATCGATGTCTGCCGGAACCACGGTGCCGGACCGACGCTGCACGAACGTATCGATCGGGACAGCGCCGGGACCTACTATTCCGAGGCGCAGTGCCATCATGACCATCGGCACCCGTTCGCTGACGCCGAGTTTTTCGCCGATGCGCGCACAATGTCGTTGAACGGTGTACTCCGCTACACCGCGCCGGCGGGCGATCTGCTGGGTCGTCCGCCCATCGGCCAGCCACTTCAGCAACTCGAGCTCCGCCTGGGTCAAATCGAGGCCCGCCGGTACCTGCGTACGCTTCGTCGCGAGCAGACCTCGGCGTATGGCCTCGACCACAGCCGGAACAACGCGCGCGGTACCCAGCTTCTCGGCGGCATTGCCGTAATAGTTCGAGACGGTTCGAGGGCTTATTCCCAGCCGAGCTGCGATCTCGTCGCGCGACAATCCCTCGTAGGTCAGCTGTAGCACCTCGATATCACGGGGAAGCAGCCCGGTCTCATCGATCGGCCGCGCTCGTTTACCGGATGCGGCGCCGCCGCGCGGGGTCTCGGCGGGATCGGCCCGGTCGGCGGGGCGGCCGAGAAGTTGGACGGGGTGTCGGCGCGGCAGGGATCCGGCGAGATCGCGGCGGGCGGGTGTGGTGACGCCGTCGGTGGTGCTGAAGTAGGCAGCGAAGGCTCTCCGATGGGAGGTGTAGAAGGATTGCCATTTGTTGTCGCCGTTCTCGTCACCGTCGACATTGCGTACGCGGAGCGTGTTCTCGATGTCGTCGATGAGGGTGTCGAAGATCAGGATCTGGCGTTCGACGTCGGCTGGGCCGTCGACGGCGACGATGTAGTGGATGTGGCTGTCGACGGCGACGGCGGCCCGGTCGATGGAGTTCTTGGTGTCTCGGATGATTTCGACGGCGGTGGCGACGGGGTCGGCGCCCTTGGTTTTCATCGGCCGGAGTTGAGCGCCGAGGGTTTCCTCGGTGATCCGCCAGTTGTCCGCCGCTTTCCACCGGGGATCGGAATCGTCGGGCCGGGGTGCGTCGTCGTCACCGAGTGCGCGGTGCACGCGGGCGATGTGGATGGCGCAGTTCGCGATGACCTCGGTAGCGGGGGCCTGCGAGTTCGCGGGGGCGGTCCCGATCGCGGCGCCGCGCTCCCGCCGCCCGAACACACCGCGGCCACGGCTGACGATCCGATAGAACACCCGGCCTTTCCTGACGAACAGGACGATGCCGTAACCGGCGGCGGTGGCCGCGGTGATGGTCGCCGCCAACGCGGCGAGGGTGTCACCGCTGTGTGCGCTCGCCGCGGCGCCACCGACGAGCGCACTGGCCGCGAACATGCCGGCGGCGGGGCCCGCTCCGAGGAACAGATTTTTCACACCCCCCGCTCGGCCGCGGATCTCCGAGGGGAAGGCCCCCTGTTCGTAGCTGGCGATCCGGCTGTTCATGGCCCATGTCACCATTGCGTCCGCGAAGGTCGCGGCCGCTATCACGGCGGGTTCGGGAGTCGCCGCCTGGAGTGCGTAGAAGCCGGCCTTGGTGGTGAGCGCGACGGGGTAGAAGGTGGCGGACGCGACATCGCGGGTGATCTTCGACAGGACGCCGCTCATCATGCCGCCCACGGAGGGCGCGGCGACCACCGCGCCGGCGGCCCAGCCCGGCAGATCGGAGGCTTCCAGCACCGTGGCGGTGCGGAAGCCCATCATGGCCCAGGCAGCGTTGGTGAGCGCGAACGGTGCCGCGGGAGCCGTGGCACCGGTGATATCTCGCAGGTCGTTCCCCACGGGTCGCTGCGCCGTGGTGAGGAAGTCCCCGCTTACCGCCTTGAAGGCTTCGAGATAGTAGGCGGCGGCCGTGGCCTCGACCATTGTCGCGACGCTGAGCCCCACAGCGAGGTGAGGCGCGTCGAAGAGGAGCAGCCCGGTGGTGGCGGCCGCCGCGGCCGCGCCGACCGATTGCGCGTAGCGCATGACCTTGCGCCGGTCGGAACGGTCGGCGACGCGGCCGGCGTGCGGGGTGAGGAAGCTCGGAAGGTACATCGTGGCACCCGCCAGGGCTGCGACCGCGGGCGACTGTCCGGCGCTCATCAACGCGTACGGTGCGGCGTAGGCGGCGGCGACACCGCCCAGCCACTTCCCGGCCTGCCCCCCCGGCAGGGCGAGGGTGCCCAGCAACAGATGAGCATAGGGCTTGTTGACGACGAACAGTTTTCGCGTCGTCATCGGCTCCTCGGACGGTTCCGGTGTGCTGCTGGGTTCTCCGTGGATGAGGTGTCTACGTTGTTCGACGGTGGGTCCGTCGCGGCCGGTCGGGGGTTCGGGGTGGAGCCGGCCTTCGGCGTCCCTGGTGAAGCCCAGTGTGAAGGCGTCCGTGATGACGGGGAAGGTGTCGGGGAAGTCCTGCTCCCAGGTCTCACGGTCGCGGACGCGGGGGGTGCGCTGGACGGTTTCCTCGTCGTCCGAGGTGGTGGGCGGTCCCGGGATGTTGGTATCGAAGACGAGGGTTCTGCCCGCTCCATCGGAGGTGGCGAGGAAGCTGTGGGCCTCCCCGCCGCTGTCGATGACGAAGGCCACATCCGCGATCCCGATGGCCGGGTCTTCGATTGCGTCGAGGATGCGGGCGATGGCGGCCCGGGGTTCGGTACCGTCGGGCACGGTGACCCTGGTGAACCCGGCGTGTAAACCGTCCTCGAGGTCTTTCCAGGTTTCGGCATCGTCGGCGGGGATATCGGCCTCGTCGTAGCCGATCGCCCAGGCCGCGCGGACAGTCTGGACCAGGCACAGTCGGACATGCTCGGGGATATCGGCGGTGGCGGCGGAAATGGTCGCGCCGGCGATGGTTCGCTCATCGGTCGAGTCGGTCGTGCCGCTCCGCCGACGCGCCGGGACAGTCGACGCGTCCTGAACCGGGCCGGTTGCCACCGAGGGCGCGGCGGCGCTCGCGGCGTGTTGCCGTGCCGACCACGGTGTTACCGCGTCCCCCGGTGCGATGTCCGCGCCGGTTCTGCCCCTCGGGGCCTGGCCTTGCCAAGGGGTCGGTACCGGGCGGCGTTCGGCGTCCGAGCCGGCGGGGGCCTGGTGGCCGCGCTGTCCGCCGGGGCCGAAGCGTTCGATGAGGGTGCGGTACATCGAGTCCACGTCGTCCCCCAGATGTACCCCGATCATCTCCAGACCACGCACGAACTCGTACGTCGTGTGGTGGTAGGGGATCATGAAACCGATCATCGCGGCGATGAAGTCGTGTTCGGAGACGCCGGGCGGGCGCAGCCAGCGGAAGCGGGCGAGCATCAGTGTGGCGGTACCGGAAATGTCGGCGCTCGAGGGGATTTCCCTTTCGAGGAGCGCATGTAGGTGGTCGCTGCCGAGGTCGGGATCGACGTAGACGAAACCGGGTCGCCAGGGAAGCTCGATCACCCGCTCGGAATGGTCGAGCCGGTGGGCCTGCTCGGGCTCGACATAATCCTCGCGATGGTAGACCTTGATCGATCCGACACGGCAATTCCCGTCCTGGTCGAGAATCCGGTGTCCGCGGGCGTCGAGCAGGTAGCTCGGCGCAATATATTCCACCGAGCTGTCGCGTTCCTTCAGCACGGCGGTCACAGCGGCGATGTCGACGCGTCCGTCCGGGAGCCGGAGGAGCGGAATGTCGAGGCTTGGTCTGTCGAGGTCCAGTCGACTGATACGCAACACCTTCCGCTCTGGAAGAGCGGCGAATTCCCGTAGCGACAGCGGCATCCCCAACTCGGCGAAATCTCCCGAGGTCGGCGTAAGCCGCGGTTCGTCCTCGACCCTTGCCGGAAAAGTCTCGTTGCGTATCTCGTATTCCGCGAAGGCCGCATCGGCGGCGGCAATACGTATGTACGCGACATTGCTGAGGTCTTTCCAGGTGATCGGACCGGTGTGCCGCTCATCCCCGAGCACCCTCGCGCGAACCGCCTCCAGCGCCTCGGCGTCCAGCCCCAGCTCGATTGCCCGACGCCGCCGCCACTCCTCGCTCGGGTGATTCAGCAGTCGAGCGAGGCCCTGGTCCAGGGTCATGCCCGTCGCCGCCTCGCCCAACTCGGCATTGCGGATCATCGCGTTGAGCGCGGCGGACATCAGTTCGCGCAAGTTCCCGTCGCGCCGCAGCTCGTCCATCGGCACCGACTGCAGCACCATGCCACCCCACCGCGGCCGTTCGGCGGCATTGAAGACCCCGCGGATACGCTCGTGCCGATCTGCCACGGGCAGGTCCTCGAACAGTCCTTCGATCACCGTCCACAGTCGGTCCAGCACGGCTACCGCCGCGGCCTTGACCTCGGGCCGGTCGTAGAGGTACCCGGCCAGCTGAGCCTCCTGAATTCGATGCAGGAGCAGGCCGGGTTTGCTGATCCGAATATCGAGAGCGCTGGTTGCCGCTTGCTGACGTGCCGGTTCGCCGGGATCGCGATTCGTCGCGCGGGCGAGCTGATTTGTGCTCGGGCGCCACGGCGTAGCCGACGGGCTGGAGCTGCTCGTCCGGGTCGGGTCGCCCCCGCTCAGCCGCTCGACCTCGTCCGGAGCCTGGACCGCGATGTGGCCGTCGACATTCTTCAACGTCTCCACCAGCTCGGTGAGTTCGGCGATCAGCTCCGGGCGGCCCGGCCCGGTCGACTTCGAGTCGTCCGCATCGGCCGTGAGCGGCAGCAGCAGATCCCGCACCAGCTGCAACAGCTCCGGAGTCCGCGCCGTCTCGAGAAGACCTTGCGCCCGCACGTCGGATCGAAGAAGTTCGCGTGCCGCGCTCGTGTGCTCCGATAATGGCGTATGGGCCTCGGTCGCGGCGAATACGAGTGCAGTGAGCCGTTCTACCTCCGCCTGCAGACGCTGGAGGTCTCGCTCGTTGTCGGAGGCGAAGCGGACCCGCTCCCGCTCGGCGACCGCCGTGCTGCGCGCCTCGAGCGATATCGGCAACGGGGTTCGATCGCCGGATTCGATACCGGCCGTGCGACGATCCAGTTGCTCGACGAGTTCGTCGAGCAGCGATGGCACACGACGATCGCCCGGCACACCGTCGGCTTCGGGCAGCTGTCGTTTATCGGAGCTGCTGAACGGGGTCGACCAGACGCGACCTCGGCCGTCGACCCCGAGTTGGTGGAATTCGACTCGGATACCGGCCTGCGCCAGCGCATGCACCATGGCCCGCGGCAGGAGATGATCCGGATCGGCGAACGGCGTCACCACCGTGATCACCCCGCCGTAGCGGCAGGCCCAGCGCCCGAGACGTTGTCCGGGCCGCCGATCGAGGTGCCGCTGCGCCGCATCGGCCGCGGCCTGGAGGCGGAAGGTCTGCAGCCGCTCGGTGAGCATTTCCATGCGTGCGAGCAGCTTTCGCTGCCGGGTCTCGTCGGCTGCGGTCATCCGGGACGGATCGAGCCGGACCGGGAACAGTCGCTCCCGGACCGCCGCCGTGCGGGCGAGCCTGTTCTGGACGGCGGTGATTCGCGCACCCCACGCGGGCTGCCCCTGCGGCAGCTCGGTGGATGTCCCGGTGTCCTCGTCGAGCGGGGCGCACAGCTCCCACAGCCGATCCTGGCGTCGCCCGATCGATGTGCGCACCTGCTCCGGGAGTTCCTCGACCAGCACCCGGCCGGTCGGATCCACTCGTACCTGCCGGGTCACCGTCGTAATGCCCCGCTCCTGCAAGCGGTCCCGCAGCGCCCCGGGCAGTGTGGAAGTCCGGCCGGGGCCCTCGAACACCTCCAGGCGGGCACTGTCGACGATTCGTCCCCGCGGGCCCAGCCGCAGGCCGCCCCGGGCATCGGCGACCTCGCCGACCGCCAGCTGCTCGGCTCGGGTGCGCGCGATCGTCAACTCGCTGTCGAGGCCCTCACAGCTCTGCTCGATCGCGTCCAAGCGATCGAGCAGAGCACGCAACCTGTCCGCGGTCGTGCCGTCGATACCCGCACGGGACTGTGCCTCCTCGATCCGGTCGTACAGTTCGCCCACGTCCAGGTATGCCTGGGCGCCGCCGGCCGCGGCCCAGGCGCCGAGGCCCAGGAGCTCGGCGAAACCTGCGGTCCGCACCAGCGTGTGTCGAACCTCCTGCAGGAGCTCGGCCCGCCGCGCGGCCAACAGGGAGATGTGGTGTGTCCACTGGCCCAGTTCTCCGGTGGGCGGATGCTCCCACTCCGCGAATCCGGGCAGTGGTTCGGCGCCGGCTGTTTCGTGGCTGTCGGGGGTGGCGCCGAACATCTGTGCCCGCTGGCGTTCCACGAGCCGTGCCAGCTCGTCGAGGGCCGAGCGCTGCCGCCCGTCACGGCCGAGGCTCGTCAGCAGCGAGTCGCCGGGGTCGAGGGCCGCTAGGTCGTCGGGACTCATATCCCGCCATCTCTGCGCCGACCGCGCCGATATGCCGTCCGGGGCCGTGCTCAGGCGGAGACCGGATGCCGTGGGGACCGGATGGTGGTGGCCGGCGCGCTCGGTACGCTCGGACACTTCCCGCCACACCTGCGCCAGCGGAATACCACGCAGGAGCGCCTGCAGCGCGTATATCGGATGGGTGAAATCGGCAGGGGCACTGTCACCGAACGCGAGATTCGACTCGGCCAATGCCTCGCGCGGATTGAAAACCGGGCGATCGCCGAGCGCTGGTTCGGCCACACCCGGCAGTCCTTCCGGGCGAAACCGGCTGTCCTCCGTACGGGCCGGTATCAGGTGCAGACTGTAGCCGTCGAGTTGGTTGATCCACTCGTCGAACGAGGTCTCCCACGGCAGGGCGCGTGCGCGTTTGAAGTCCACGAACTGCTCGAAGAGGAACCCGAATGCCCGCGCTTCGATCCAGTCGCTGTAATCGCGCAGCTTGTCGAAGCGGGCATGCGGGTTCTGTATGCCCGACTGCCGCTGCCACACAAGGTCCGGGTACCGGGGGTTACCGTCGTCCCGCGGGTGGCTCCGCGCCACCCGCAGGTGGGCGAGCTCGTGCCGAAGGAGATCGTAGGCAGGGTCGCCTGTCGGTGCGTTGAGTCGGCCCTTCTTGTGGTTTCGCTCGAATTCCGCGCGAAGGTAGTCGGGATTTCCGAAGTACGACTCGTTGAGCAGGACGAAAGCCTCCGGTGTGTCGAAGAGCATTCCGGCGGCCGCGATCGTGTTATTGCCCAGTGGCACGACCACGATCGCGTCGGGGCAGGCGGCGTCGGCTTCCGCCAATTCGTCCAGCACGGCCCTCCGGACCGATATCGCCATATCGATCGAGAGTTTCTCCAGCCCGAGCACCTCGATGCCATAGGTGAAGAAGAGATCCTCCGCCATCGCCTGCTTCACCCGCCGCGCCAGCTCGGTGAAGTCGCCCAGTGCGGGAGATTCGGGCAGTGCGGCCGCGGAATACCGGCGCCACAAGGTGGTGAGCTCGGAGTCCGTGGCGGCCGCCGGGTTCAGGAAGCGGTTCCCCGTGTGCTGTGGTGCGAAGTATGAACGCGGATCCACTTCGAGGATCCCTCGTCGATGGGCTTCCAGTGCCAGCCCCAGTTTGCTGTCGACGCCGAGCTTGCCGTACAGCTCGGCCATGAGGCCTCGTCTGCGACGCTCCCCCAGCCCCAGCTCGGCTCCGATCGCCTCGTTGGCCCGGCCCGCGGCCACGGCCCGGAGTGCACGGGTTTCGATCTCGGACAGTTCGACGGTCTCGTACGGTGCGTTGTCGCTGTCGAGCACACCGGCACGTAGCGCTGCCAGGACAGTCGGAATCACTCCCCGGGTGTGGAGTCCGCGCTCCGCCCGAGCGAAACAGCCGTTGACCGTGGTGGGCTGAAGATGCAAAATCGCCGCAGCCGATTTGGCGGAGTGGCCCTGCCCGAACAGATGCAGGACTTCGATCTCGTGCCGCCCGAGAGCGGCGCCGGGCAGCTTCGCGACGTAATTCCGGAAGGCTTGGAGTGTATCCGGCGCCACCGCTGTCGTGCTGCCCGGATCGGGGCCCGGCAGATGCTCGGCCAGCAGGCGCAGCATCTCGATCCGGGTCGGTGACAACCGAGGAAATCCCGTGATCGGGCCCGCCTGCTCCGCGGATACCGTGGGCAGTTCCGTCACACCGGCGAGCGCGGAGTTCAACCGGAGCAGTATCGCGCCGGTCTGTTCCGAGGTGAGCCCCAGCAGTGCAGCGAGCGAGCGTGCCGGTGCGCAGTCGGCCGTGGCCGCGAGACCTCCGATCAGGCGCACGATATGCACCGCGGACTCGGACCAAGCCCCTGCGACCGGGGTCACCGGACTCGTCGGTCCGTCCCCCCTCGCCTGCTGCCGTGGGTCCATCACGGTGTTCTCCGAGTCGGTGGACGTACCGGGCTCGTCCACCTTCTCCGGGGTGGTCTCGCCGGCACCGGGCTCGGGCGTTCCGGGCCGACGCTTCTTCCGCGCATCGCCGATGGTTTCGTCGCTCGATCCGCCCCGGCCGACTACGGTGTGCGAGCCGATGGGGGCGTCGGGGTCGATCGCGGTGACGAGTGCGGGGTCGCGGCGGCCGAGCGTCGCGGCGACCCCGGGTTCCTGATATGCCCCGTCCGTGCCCACGTACGGCTTCGCCGCCGTCTCGTGGGAAGTGGTGTCGGCCGGAGACTCGGATCTGCTGGGGTGGGATCGTCGCTGCGCCACCGTAGCGAGCCGCTGGATCGCGGCGAGTTGCTCATCGGTCGGATCCGCGCCGCGGTGCATTCCGTTGATCGCGGCGCCGATCGTGCGGCGGTCGTGAACCTCCACGTGACCGAGGCATTCGAACAATGTGTTCTGGGCTATCTCCAACATCCGCTCGGCGACGGACTGTCCCACGGGTACCTGCCAGTGGTCGGCGTCGGCGAAAGCGATGACGCCGAGGTGGATCGCGTGCGCCAGCCGGGCGAGCTGGGTGGGCGGGGTGCCCCGCGCCGAGTCCCATCCCAGCATTGCCACCGTACGCTGGACGTTGTCCTGCGCGTACCTTTTGTTCAGTGCCCGCGCGGCCGCCTTGTCGCGCGCCTCGGCTCGGCTCATGGCCGGACCGTCGACTGTGCGCTCGGCGAGTGCGGTGGGATCGACAGGCGCCGGCCTGCCACCGATGCTGTCCGCGGTGACCACCGCGCGCGGGCCGGAATCAGCTCCGTCCGCGGCGGTATCAGCGCCCGGCCGGTCCCATTCCGACCATTGGCGATCGTTGATTCGTAGCACCCCGGCGCTGATCCCCACCGCCACCATGGCAGCGGGTATGTGGGTACCGAGTATCCGGCCGAGATCCCCGAGATGGGCGTGCACATCGGCCTGCGGAAGGGACAGCGCGTCCGCGACGGCCTGCGGTGTCAGGCCTTTCGCGGTGAGCGTGAGCACCGCGGTTTCGCGCTCGGACAACCGTACTGTCGCGCGGTCTCCCGGACGAGCGAACGTGGTGGGATCGAGATCCCCGCGGCGGATCGCCTCGGCGACGGACGCGGCCCGGTTGGTGGCGCCCAGTTTTCGTGCGGTGTTCCTGGCGACGGCTCCCATGACGCGCCGCGGCATATCCAGGCGCCGGGCGATCGCCGCGCGGGACAATCCCTGCGCGGTCGATTCCAGGACCGCCAGTTCGGCGGCGGTGAGCGTAGCTCCGAATCCCGGAAGTCCGTGCTCCGCGGCGATGGATCGCGCGAGGCGACGGAGTCCACCAGCGGTGAGAGTACCGACGGTGGTGACTGTCCAGTGCCGCTCCGGGGTGGTCCGTGCGTTCTGGGTATACGCGGTTTGCGCCTCGTTCAGCCCCTGCCGGAACCGCAGCTCGAGTGCGGTGCGCTGACTCGGATACAGCTGTTCTACGAACCGGCCGAACAACGCGACAGGGGCCGCGGTGAGCGCCGCGACAACGGGATCGGCCTCTGTCACACCTTCGAGATTGCGGTAGGCGGCCACAACTCCCCGTTGCAGGGCCCGCAGATCCCGTGCGGTATTCGGATCCATCTTCGGCGGCGCGACCGGTTCAGCGGAAGCCGTGACGGTTCCCAGCGGCGCCGCGACATCCTCGGCGCGACCCGATACCGACTTGTCGGCCGCAACCGCCGGACCGGGGGCGAACACCGCCGGCGCGGCAGTATCGGTAGGCGCCGAATGGGTCAGCGTGGTGGTGTCGGCCGGATCGGTGGCTTCGGCGGAGGTGGGGGCGACAGCAGGTTCGGTGGCGCTCGCCGCGGACGACTGCGCCGCATCGGCGGCCGGTCCGTCGGTTCCGGGAGTTCCGTCGGTGCGATATTGCGCGTGGACGGCGCTGGTGAGCTGTTCCAGCGCGTCGAGTTGTTCCTCGGTCGGCTGTTGTCCGCGTGGTGGCTGCTGGAGCATGCCCGCGACGAGGCCGCGTTGGGTGGTGTCCAACCGCCCCAGCCCGTCGAGTAGCGCGTCGCCGGTTTTTTCGCGCAGCCAGTCGCTCGGGTCCCGGTCGGCGGGTACCTGCCATTCCTGCATCGCGGCGGCGCGGAATCCGGCGAAGGTCATGGCGTGTGCCACCTGTCGCACCGTGTCCGATGGTGTGCCGGAGGTGGTGTCCCAGCCCAGCTGGGTGCTCGACTGAGCGAGCGCGGTCGGCCAGTACGCCTGCACCAGCGATCTGGCGGCGACCGGGTCGCCGAGCTGTGCGGCCTGTAGTTCGGCCGGATGTCCGGCGAACGTTCTGGCAGGTTCGTGTAGGGGCCCGGCCTGCACGCCGGGAGCGTCTCCCGGCACCGTGCCCGCATCCGCGGTTGTCTCGGTCGGCGGCGACAGCGCGAACGGAGTCGTCGCTGGTGAATACTGCTCCGGGGGAACCGATATCGGTATCGCCGCGGTGGGGAGTGGGGTCGCCGCCGCCGGGTCGATCGCGGGTCCGTCGTCGGCGGTGCGGATCGGTGGCGGCTGCTGGGGTCGGTCCGGAGTGTGGGTCCGGGCGGCCGGGGTATCGGTGGCCGGTGGCCCGTTGGCCGGGTGAGCGGTAGCGGGGTCGTGGATACCGGGCTGACGAACCCCGACAGGCTGCAACTTCTCGGCGAGTCCGCGGATATCGTCCACAGCCGCGGCGAGATTCTTCTCGGCCACGTCGAGCTTGTTAGCGGTCAGCCGAAGCTTTTCCTGGGTCTCACGACTCGGCGCGACAGCATGTTCGGCAAGCGCGGCGCGGTGTTCGGCCAGCGCCTCTTGATGCTGCGTATAACGAATAACCGAAACCTGAGCTTCGACCGTATTGGCGTAGAGCGCGTCATCGGGCGCGGTAAAATACTGCGCGCTACCGTGACCACCACTGCGCGCGGTACGGTTCTCCGCCTGAATATCGACAGCA
>NZ_BMMH01000024.1 GCF_014645735.1 Nocardia jinanensis
TCGGCGAGCACACGATCAAACCGACACCCCGGATTACCAGCGCAACCTATCTGGACGAGGCACTAGCTCGATCAACAAGGAAACTATTGGCGCGAACGGCAGCATCTCGGTCAACTCCGCCTTCAACGCTATCGCTTCGGCGGGGATGTCTTCGGCGGTCAACGGCGAGATCACCAGATCCCCAGCCTCATCGAGGTGGACCGGACCGTCACCGTCAGCGAGCACGGCCTCCAGCTCGGCGACCGCAGTGTGTAGTTCGTCGACCGCGGCCGCCAGCGCGTGTGAAGGATCGGCGGATCTGCCGACCAGGCGGCAGAACTCGGCGCGCTGAGGTTCCCACGCCTGCGGCGTGAGCAGATAGGCGGCCGGGTCGGCGTAGCGACGCGAGCCAGGCACGAACACATCACCGCTGCGAAGCCCGTCCCGCAGCCCGAGCAACACGCACAACTCCCAATAGTGCCGATAGGCGGTAGCACTACCGGATTTCCGGGCTTCCTCCAGGTAGCCGCGCCATTTGGTCGGTACGAACCCAGTCGGAGCCTCGGGTGGCACCTTGCGGGCGCCGGTCGCGTTCAGCTCACGCAGCATGTGCACCGCGATCAACAATTCGGTGGCCGCGGTCCCACCGGCGAACCTCACCGCCGAGAGCACCGCCGGGGTGAACTGACGCAGATAGCTGTAGCTCGCGTCGAGTGCGGCCAGGTGACCGTGGTCTCGGGGCAGGCGAGGTTTGGCCTGCGCGACCGCCGCACGCAGTCGCTCCCACCCGATCTTCTCCCCGCGGATCAGGCCACCGATCTCCTCGTCACCGATCCCGAGATCGGTGACGATGGCCAGGAGATCATCCAACAGGGCCTGGCGGTCCTCGCCGGTCTTGCCGCGTTCGGCCAACTGCTGCTGCATGCGGCGTTCAGCGGCACCAGATTTCGCCGAGATCGCCTGATCGAACAACCCCACCACCTCGTCGAGCACATCGGCCGCCGACTGCGCCATCACGGTCAACAGAATCGGATACCGGCGCTGCGGATCCCGCCTCTCCAACGCCTGACCGGTCAAACGACGCCCCATCGTGGCCAAGAACCGACGCCGCTCAGCGGGCAACACCGACATATCGACGGTGTCCGCGCCCAAGTCGCGCAGAAATCCCAGCTTCTCCACCTCGGCGCGCACCGCGCTCGCCGACGCTTCCACCGGACCAGTCGCGAGCCATCGCAGTCGCGACATCCCGATCGATGCATCGTTGACCAGCAGTCCATCCAGCTGCGCGCACCGTGCCGCGGTGAATTCATGCACCAACCGGTCGAAGGTCTCGGCCTGAGCCTGCGCGCGAGCGTGGGCGACCCGCTCCACCACCATCACCGGGCCCGGCCGGATCACGCGCGCCGAGACCAGATACTCACACCCGAGCCGGAACAGCAGCATCGGCGAATCGTGCTCCATAGCCCGCGCCAGCAGGAACTCATCGAGTTCCTTCAACTCCATCACCCCTGCTGAGCGCCACCCCAGATACCGCGCGGCCAACCGCACATGCTCGGTACGGGTCTTCGCCCGCCGCCCGTACGAGCCGATCTCGACCGGATCCACCCCCAACTGCTGCGCCAACCGAGCCACTGCCACCGGCGGTGCCGTCACCAACCGATCCGGAACAAACCCCAACGACGGCAACGTGCACAACGCGATCGCCAAACCCAACCGGTCCGCCGGACCCCGCCCACGACCCGGATCCACGAACGCCACATCCGCCGGCGTCAACGTGAAGAACCGGAACAACTCATCACGACTGATCTCCGGGAACTCCCGCAGACGCTCCAACTCCTCGTCCGCGAACACCCGCGTCGCCACGAACCACACCCTCCACCACACCGACCGACCCCAACGTCAGCCAGCAAAGCACCAACCGCCCACTCCCGCAGCACAACAACCTCAAAACCCAGCCTCATCGGCGGCCTACGGCATATCCGCCCGAAATTCGGCCGATGCTACGGCTACCCCGGCACGGCCGGTGTCCCAGTCGATTCCGAACCGGGCGCGCAGCGGGGGCAGCAGGTAGCCGGCGGTGGTGAGGCGCAACAGTGCGGCCACCGGGTGTGCGACCTGCAGCAGCAGCACAGCACGGGCGGTGAAAGCGGTCTTCCAGTCGATACCCTGTCGCCAGCTCAGCGAATCCGGGCCCCACAATCGCAGCTCCGGGGCTCCGGCGGGACCGGAGTTCTCGATCGTGGTCACGTTTCCCCCCGGAGTGATCGGGTGACGGCCTCAGCGCCGGTCGGCGGGTACCGCGAAGGATTCGAGACCATAACTGCGGCAGGCGGCCACTAGTTTCTCGTACTGGAAGCGGTTGTAGGCCAGTGGCTGCATCAGCAACCGGTCGGGCAGGACCCGCCAGGCCAGTTGCAGCAACCGTACATACAGCGCGAATTCCATATCGTGTCGCTGCTCGAGCTCGAATCCGGTGAGTCGCTGCACGGCCGGGTGCATGGCCTTGGACGAGCACACCTGGATCACATGCCCGGCCGCCGGCCGGATCACCAGCCACATGAGTGTCAGCGCGCGGCGCAGCAACGGCGGCAGCCCGAGGGTCGGCAGCGGCAATTGGGTCAGGTCGGCGAATTTCTGCACCAGGAAAGGGTTCTCGGCCAGTTCCTGGGTCGCCATCTGGTCGTAGTAGTCTCGTGCGTCGACCAGATCGGCGGGTAGTTTCCCGGCGGCACTGGGGAGTTCGAGATCGGCGAACGCGGCCCGCAACTGTTGATAGGCCGCCGCCTCCTCCTCCGGACGCAGTTCGGTACCGGTGCAGTAGGTGAAGGTATCGAGCACGACGAAGATGCCGCTCACCGCGATCCATTTCCAGGTGAACGGGTTCAGCGCACTGTATTCGACCTCGCCGAACGCCGCGCTACCGGATCCGCGCACATCACGGTGCCTGAGTTTCAGCCATTCGGCTTCGGCCCGGCGGTCATCGGAATCACCCCACAGCGCGATCATCGCGGAGACGCCGCTGCGCACTCCGCGATCGGCGAAGTTCTGCTCGAAGCGGCCGGTCCGGTCCACCGCGGCGGCGACCGGGACCAGCGCTACCTGGTCGAAGGCGGCACCCGCGAAGACGCCGGCCAGGATGCTACCGGAATGTTTGCGGAATTCGCGTAGGACCTCGGGCCGGACTCGGGGGTCGGTCGACTCTTCGGCGGTGCGCTCCGTTGCGTGGGTCGCCATCTCGTCACCTCGGGCGGGAAGAAGAACAGAAATGATAGATTGAACACCTTGAGTCTATCATTGGGCAGATGCGGAAACCATGGCTCGAACCGGGCCCTCCGCGTACGCATCGCACCGGCCCCGCTACCGAGCCGGTAGGCTGATCCGAATGGAAACGACGGCTGCGCAGTGGAGCGAGCTGCAGCAGTTGGACACCAGATCACGCACCATCATCGACGCCGCCCGCGAATGTTTCGCCACGCACGGTTTCGAGGAGACGACCATGGTGCGGATCGCCGAGGTCGCGGGTGTCGGAGTGGCGACCGTCTACCGCCGCTTCGGTACGAAATCGGCGATCGTCCGGTACGCACTCATGGCCGAATCCCAGCGTCTGGCGATGATCGTGGCCGACGCGATGCATCGGTCGGCGGGCCCGGTCGGGGCATTGGCGGATATGTTCGCCGCCTTCGTCGGTGAGGCCACCGCCCCCGAACTGCTGACCCGGAGCCTGCGTCTATCGGGCGCGGCCGGTCAGCTCACCGACTTCCTCAGCGACGACGATGTGATCCAGCAGGGTCGCGGGCTGGTCGCGCAGTTCCTCACCTATTGGCAGGACCGCGGCGAACTCGGCAGTTTCGACCCGGAGGTAGTGGCCGAACTGTTCGTCCGGCTCACCGTCTCCTTCATCTCCAACCCGCGCGGGGTACTACCGCTCGGCGATACCGACGCGGCCCGGGCGTTCGCCCGCCGCTATCTCGCACCGCTGATGTATCCCCACCCCGGCAGCAGCTGAACTCTCCCAGCCGGGCCCGCGGATCGGCCGCCCGGAAGGATCGTGACCGGCTCGCGCGGGGTCTCCTGTCGCGGCTGCACGGTGTAAGCGGCCGATTTCAGCTCCCGCTGCTTCATCTTCTGGATCTGCTGATGGTGTTTGCGGGCGTGATAGGCGATCGGGAAGTAGGCCAACCGGTCCGGGAGCACCCGGTAGGCGAACCGGATCACCGAGTAGGCACGCTCCAGCGCCCGCTGGTCCGCGTCCGACCATTGCGCGCCGATCATCGTGCGCAGGCGCGGATCGAGGAGTCCGACGATGGACACATAGTTTATGACGCCCATCCCGCCGACCGCGCCCGCCATCGACGCGGCGCCGACGTTATCGGTGATACTGCCGACCTGCACTGCGATGACAACGCCCATCGGCACCGAGATCCCGATGGCGGGCAGCAGCGAGACCGCCGCGAATACCACGCCTGCACGAGGGTTTCGCGCACCGGGAAGCGCAGGCGCGCGCTATCGGCCAGCGCGATGATCACGGCGCGGACACCCAGCCGGACCGCCCGCCCGAAGGTTCGGGTACCGGCCACGACCACAGCCGGCCCACCGGCCGGGGCAACGCGAGCCTGGGACATGGCGACTCCTAGCGCGGGCGGTCCCCCACGTCGTCGGGGAGGACCGCATCGGCGAACCGAAACCCACAGTGATAGTGAATCACGCACTAAGCTATCAATTACAGTCGGAAACCGGCGCAGAACAGCGAGATTCGATCGATGAACTACATCTGGAGGCTCCAGCGCGCCCGGACTACCGTTGCGGTACGGCGGCGAGACGGGTCAGGCGGGCGTCACCGATACCGGGACACCGTTGAACACGGCATTGCCCGACGGTACGTCCAGCACCGAATCGTCGGTCAGCACATTGGCGTTGACGCCCGCGTTCTGCCGCGCCACCTGCTGGAAGCTGGTCGTATGCCCCCAGCCGTGCGGCAGGCTCACCACCCCGGGCATGATCGAATCGGTGGCCTCCACCGGCACCGTGAGCGAACCGGCGGCGGATTTCACCAGTGCCTGTTCCCCCAGTCCGAGCCGGGCGATATCGTCGGGATGGATCTGCAACGTACAACGATTCGTCCCGCCCACCAGCCGGGGCGCATTGTGCATCCAGCTGTTGTTGGAGCGCAGATGACGGCGTCCGATCAAGACCATTTCCGCCGGTGCGGCCATCGATCCGGCGCGCAGCCGATCGAGATCGGCCAGGAGCAGCGGCGGCGCCAGATCCACCTTCCCCGATGCGGTGCGCAGCACCTCGGACAATCGCGGACGCAGCGCGCCGAGATCGATACCGTGCGGATTGTCCAGCAGGGTGCGCAGACTCAGATCTCCACCGTTCCACTCACCGTAGGGGCCCAGCCGCAGCATCAGGTCCAAGCGCTGTTCGGTGCTGGTACGGCCGGACAGTTCGTGCCGCCGCTGCTCGAGACCGGCCGACCGCAAGGTCGTGCCGATGACGAGTTCGTCGAAAACAGTCAGCGGATCGTATTCCGCGGTCGGATTGTGCGGCTGCCCGCCGATCGCGGCCGCCAGCCGCACATACACCGCGGCCTCCGACGGGCGGTCCTCCAGCGGCACCAACGGTGGCGAGTACCGGGCGTAGTTGCGGACAGCGAACTGCAGCAGCGCGAAATCGTAGTGCGGGGACTGCACCGGCCGCGGTGGCGGCAGGATCACATCGGCGTGCCGGGTCGTCTCGTTGAGATAGCAATCCAGACTGACCATGAAATCCAGTCCGGCGAACGCGGCGTCCAGCCGGGCACCGCCGGGCGCCGACAGCACCGGATTACCGGCCGCCGTGATCAGCGCCCGGACCTGGCCTTCGCCGGGCGTGCGGATCTCGTCGATCAGGGTCGCCACCGGTAGTTCACCCATCGCCTCGGGCAGGTCGCGGACCCGGCTGCGCCAGCGGCCCGGCCGGAAGGGCTTGGTCCGCACGATCCCGCGGACCGCCGCCGTCGCGAACATGACACCGCCGGGGGTGTCGAGATTCCCGGTGAGTACGTTGACGACGTCCACCAGCCACTGGGTCACCGTGCCGAATTCCGCGGTGCAGGTGCCGATCCGGGCATACACCGCGGCGGTCGGCGCGGCCGCGAGTTCACGGGCGAGCCGACGCACAGTCTCGGCGGGCACACCGGTACGCGCGCAGACCGACTCCGGATCGAATTCCGCGGCCGCCGCCCGCAACTCTTCCAGCCCCGTGACTCGCACGCCGACCTCGGTGAGGTTCTCCGCGAACAGGGAGTGCACGATGCCGAACAGTAGATACGCGTCGGTACCGGGCCGCACGAAGAGATGCTCATCGGCGCGGGCCGCGGTGCGGGTCCGTCGCGGATCGACCACGACCAGCCGGCCACCACGCGCCCGCAGCGCCTGCAACCGGCCCGGAAAATCCGGCGCGGTACACAGCGAACCGTTCGATTCGAGCGGGTTGGCTCCCAGCATCAGCACGTAATCGGTACGGTCCAGATCGGGAACCGGAACGGCGAGCGGATCGCCGAACATCAACCCGCACGCGAGCTGTTTGGGCATCTGGTCGGCGGTGCTGGCGGAGAAGACGTTCCTCGACCCGAGCGCCCGGATCAGCGCTGGTGCGTACAGGGTCCCCGCGACGGTATGCGCATTGGGATTGCCCAGGTACAGCGCCACCGACTGATCGCCGTGCTCGGCCTTGATCGCCGGAATCCGCGACGCGATCAGATCGAAGGCCTCCGCCCAACCCACCGTCCGCCACGACCCGGTGCCACGATCCCGCATCATGGGTTCGGTGATCCGGTCGGGGTCGCCGTCGAGCTGCCCGAAGCTGGCGCCCTTCGGGCACAGGAAGCCCTTGCTGAACGGATCCAGCTTATCGCCCCGCGCCCCGGTTACCCGATCGCGCGAGTCGACGGTCAGCTCCAGGCCGCAGGCCGCCTCGCACAGCGGGCAGGTGCGCAGCAGGTTCCGGACGGCGGTATCGGGTGCGGCAGGGTTCGCGGCCATGACACCATCATCACTCTTTGATACACCGACCGGAAGGTGTATCGCGAGATCCGCTACGAACCAGCCGTGCGGCCCGCCGGGCCCGAACGCACCGGATCGGGCAGCTCTACTCGGCCGATACCGCTTCCCGCAGCCCACTGGGCCGCATATCGGTCCAGTTCTGCTCGACATAATCGACACAGGCCGCCCGGCTGTCGTCGCCGAACACGACCCGCCACCCGTGCGGCACCTCGGCGAAAGCCGGCCACAGTGAATGCTGGTCCTCGTCGTTGGCCAGTACGAAGAACCGGCCGTCCTCGTCGTCGAACGGATTCGCGCTCATATCACCTTCCACAGATCGTTGTCGTTGTCGTATCGCCCCGCACCGGCACGGACGCCGGATCGGGTTCACTCGCCCCTGACGGCGTACACCTCGTGCAGATCGGTACCCCGCAGACTCGGGTCCTGCCTTATCCGCGCGGACAACCCGTGGACGCCCAGCAGATCCCGGAACTGGGCCAGGCGGCCTGCGGTGTCGTGTACCTCCGCCACGACCGCGCGGATCCGCGGCCAATCCCGCTCGGCGATCCCGCGCAGCACATCCAGTTCGGCCCGCTCGACGTCGACTTCGAGCAAGCCGATATCGCCTTCCGGGCCGTGCTCGTCCAGGATCGCCGACACCGTGGTCACCTCGACATCGATCTGCTCGCCCTGGTGCAGACCTGCCGTGATGAGCGCGATCGCCTCGTCGTCCAACCCGCTGTTGCGCAGAAAGGTCCGGGTCGCCTCGTCGTCCTCTGTGCGATCGGCGTACAGCCCGGAATTCGCCGGAGCCTGCGGGTACCAGGTGAGTGGGAGAACGCCCGGCTCGGCGCCGACCGCGGTGCGGACCGGTACCGCATGCGGGACGTGGGCGGCCAGATTACGTTCCAGGCACTGAAAGGTCGCTGGGACCGGTTCGGCCGCGATCACCCGGGCCGCGGGGCAGACCTCGGCGAAGAGCATCGCGCTGAGCCCGATGTTCGCCCCGATATCGAGGGCGATATCGCCGGGCCGCAACCAGGCGGCGGCCCGGCAGTAGAAACCGGTCGCCACGCTGATCTCACCCCAGAGAAATCTCGCTTCGGCCGGGCTCGGGCAATCGACCACCCTGCCGTCGTCGAGTTTCAGCGTCTGTTGCGCATTCAGCATTACTCCACGGCCCTTTCTATTACGGCACCGACCACGGCCAGCGCTTCCGGGTGACTGAGCTCGAGGTGGCGGACATCGACCACCTGATTGTGGATTTCCCCGGTCACATAATCCCGCCACGATCTCGCGAGCGAGTCGTGGTCGGCGTGGTCCTTTCCCGCGGTGAAGAAGTGCAGGTGCCCGTCGAAGACCTCCGGCCGGTACCGGTCGGCGATCGCGCTCGCGGTTTCGAAACTCGTCATCACCCGGTCCACCTGTTCGGCACTGAACATCGCGGTACCGAGCACCTGTTCACGAATGACCGTCCAGGCTTGTTCGTGGGTACCGGCACTCACCTCGTCACCGAGATCGAACAGTTCACGCCAGCCGCCGAGCAGATCCGACATCATCTGTCCCGGCAGCCGGTCCGGCGCGGCCTCCGTCGAGGCCGGTGCGCCGGGCAGTTCCACCGCACTGTCGAGCAGCGCCAGCAACGCGACCTCGGCACCGGCCCGGCGGAGCCGGACCGCGACGGCATGCGCGATCTGCCCGCCCAGCGACCAGCCGAGCAGATGGTAGGGGCCGTCCGGCTGTACCCGGCGGATCTCGGCTGTATAGCGTTCGGCCAGTTGATCCACCGATTCCGCCGGGTCCGCACCGGCCACCACATGCGGGTCCTGCAGACCGTAGATCGGCCGGTCTTCGTGCACGTGCTCGACGAGGCCGCCGTAGAACCACGCCAGCCCGCCCGCGGGATGCACGCAGAACAGTGGCGGCTTCGAACCGCTCGCCCGCAACGGCAGCAGCACCTGCAGACCGGATCCGCCCTCGGCGGCGTCGGCGCGGCGTGCCAGAGCCGCCGGGGTGGCATCGTCGAACATCCACGGCAGGGCGATCGCGACACCGCGGGTCTTCAATTCGCGTACCACCATGGTCGCCAGCAGCGAGTTTCCGCCCAGATCGAAGAAACCGTCCGAGACCCCTACCCGCTGCACGCCCAGGACCTGTGCGTACACCTCGCTGATCGCCTTTTCGGTCCCGGTCCGCGGTGCGACGAATTCGCTCGCGGCCATATCGAAAACCGGTGCGGGCAGCGCTTTCCGATCGAGCTTGCCGTTGACCGTCAACGGCAGATCGGGCAGGACGGTGACCGTCGCGGGCACCATATAGCTCGTCAGCACCTCCGCCGCCGCGGCCCGGACCGCGGCCGGATCGATCTGCTGCCCGTCCGCTCCCACCACATAACCGATCAGCTGGGCGATTCCGTGCTCGTGCTGGTGCACGGCCGCGGCCGCCCGCACGACCGCGGGATGCCGGAGCAACGCCGATTCGACCTCGCCCAGTTCGATCCGGTAGCCGCGCAACTGGACCTGGGCGTCGGCGCGGCCGAGGTAGCGCAACTCCAATCCCCGCTCCGAGTGCTGCCACCGGCCGACGTCGCCCGAGCGGTAGAGCCTGGCCCCGTCCGGCCCGAAGGGGTCGGCCACGAACCGGCCCGCTGTCGTGCCGGGTGCACCCAGGTAGCCCCGGGAGAGCTGGCCACCGGCCACGAAGATCTCTCCGGCCACCCCGATCGGCACCGGACGCATCCGTTCGTCGAGCACGTAGACCCGCATACCGGGCAGGGGTGTACCGATTCCCACGACTTCCGATCCGGTTGTCTCGCCGAATGTCACGTGCACCGTGGTCTCGGTGATCCCGTACATATTGATCAATCGAGGTGAATCGGGTGCGTGGGCGGCGAACCAGCCGGCCAGCCGGGCGGGATCCAGCGCCTCGCCGCCGAACACGACATACCGCAGTGCGAGTTCGGGACCGCCACGACCGGAGATCCGGCGCTCCCGGTCGGCCTCGGCGAATCCGTAGAACGCCGACGGCGTCTGACTCAAGACCGTCACGCCCTCTCGGGCGACCAGATCGGCGAACGCCTCGGGTGATCTGGACACCTCGTAGTCGACCACGACCAGCCGGCCACCGGTCAGCAGCGCGCCCCACATCTCCCATACCGCGAAATCGAAGGCATAGGAGTGGAACATGGTCCACACATCGCCGGGTCCGAGATCGAAACGCGCGCGCATATTGGTGAACAGTGTGACCGCTTCGCGATGGCCGACTGTCACGCCCTTCGGGCGGCCCGTGGACCCCGAGGTGTAGATCACGTAGGCCGTATTGTCCGGCCGGGCGACCGGCAGGGCCGGGGCCGGATCCTCCGATCCACCCGCCGCACAGTCCTCCACGAGCAGGACCGGAGCCGGGAACTCGGGCACCGCCGAGACTGTCCGCGCCGATGCGAGCACGGCCGCCGGGCGGGCGTCGGCGAGGACGAATCGCAACCGCTGCTCAGGATAGGCCACATCCAGCGGCAGGTACCCGGCGCCTGTACGCACCACGGCGAGCAGGGCGACCACCAGATCGACCGAGCGGGACAGGGCCACGGCGACCAGCGATTCCGGGCCGATACCGTGCTCGGCCAGCCGGACAGCGATCCGGGTGGCGCGCCGATCCAGCTCCGCATAGGTCAGCGCCGACCCACTGCCGGTCACCGCGATCGCCTCGGGCCGGGCGGCGACCTGTTCGGCGAACAGTTGCGCGAGAGTCGTTTCGGCGATTCGGGCACTGTCCTCGCCCGCAGCGGCCAGCAGCATGTTCCGCTGCCCGGCATCGACGAGATCGATATCGCCGACGACGACCGCTTGATCCGCCGTCACCTCCTCGAGGATCCGCACATATGCCCGCGCGAAACGGTTCATCGTCTCCTCGACGAACAGATCCGTCGCGAAGGTCAGCCGGCCCACGAGCCCGCCCGGACGGCCCGCGTCGTCGAACCGCTCCGAGAGCTTCACGTTCAGATCGGCCTGCGCCTGCTCGAAGCCGTTCTCGACCGGTTCGACCGTGAGATCGGGCAGCCGGACCGCGGCCCCGCTCAGGTTCTGGACATCGAGTGTCACCTGGTACAGCGGCAGGTGTGCGGTCGATCGGGGCGGATTCAGCGCCTCCACGACCTGTTCGAACGGTACGTCCGCGTGCGCCAGCGCTGCCAGATCGGCTTCCCTGGTGTCGGCGAGCAGCTCGGCGAACGTCTGCCGGGACGCGACCCGCGACCGCAAGACCAGCGTATTGACGAACATACCGATCAGATCGTCGAGTTCACGCATCCCACGACCGGCCACGGGGGTGCCGATCGCGATATCGCCGACCCCGGACAGCCGGGCGAGCAGCACCGACAGCGCGGCGTGCAGCA
The DNA here is from genome assembly GCF_014645735.1 of Nocardia jinanensis. Lineage (GTDB taxonomy): Bacteria > Actinomycetota > Actinomycetes > Mycobacteriales > Mycobacteriaceae > Nocardia > Nocardia jinanensis. Next base: position 11,395 of record NZ_BMMH01000024.1, read on the forward strand.
CCATGAAGACCGTCGCGTTCGCCGCGTGGGCCGCCGCACCGATCCGAGCGTGCAGATCGGCGGAGACCTCGAATTCGACAGCGCGCCCTCGCATCGACGCCACCGGGGGCCGTGGCCGATCCGTCGGCAGTTCGAGCAGTTCGGGCAGCCCGCCGAGGGTCTGTTTCCAGAACCGCAGTTGCCGCGACACAAGTGACTCGGGATCACGTTCGTCACCGAGTATCTCGTGCTGCCACAGGGCGTAATCGGCGTACTGGACCGGCAGCGCGGGCCACAGCGGATCGGTCCCCTGCCGGCTCGCCTCGTACGCCATCGTCACATCACGGGCGAGCGGCAGCATCGACTGCCCGTCCGCGCAGATATGGTGCACGGTGATCATCAGGACGTGGTCGCAGTCGCCGAGTTCGAACAACTCGATACGCAACGGCGGCGCCTGGGTCACATCGAAACCCGCGGAAACCGCGGCGAGAGCACGCCGCGTCAGCTGCTGTTCCGCGACCGGTATCGGGATCAGATCGGGTACGACTTCTCCGGCCGCCACCACCACCTGGTGTGGGACGCCTTCGTCCGTCGGGAACTTGGTGCGCAATGATTCGTGCCGTTCCACGACCAGCGCGCATGCCCGGCGCAGCGCCTCGATATCGAGTTCGCCTCGCAATCTGATCACCAGCGGAATGTTGTAGGCGCCCACCGACGTGTCGAACTGGTTGAGGAACCACATCCGCTGCTGGGCGGGGGACAGTGGCACCAGCGCGGGCCGGGTGCGCGCGACCAGCGGCGCCCGCTGTTCGCGGCCGAGACCGGCCAGGTTCGCGGCGAGATCGGCCACGGTCGGTGCCTCGAACAGTTCCCGGACGCCGACCCGGACGCCGGTCGCCGCGCTCAACTGCGCCGCGACCCGGGTGGCCGACAGCGAATTGCCGCCGAGGTCGAAGAAGCCGTCCGTCGCACCCACCTTCTCGATATCGAGCACGCGCTCGAATATCTCCGCCACACATTGCTCGGCATCGGTACGCGGAGCCACCCACTCACGGCGGGAACCGAACTCGGGCGCGGGCAGGGCCAGGCGGTCGAGTTTTCCGCTTGTGGTCCGCGGCAGCTCGGGCAGCAGTGTGAATGCTTCGGGCACCATATGCGCGGGCAGCCGCGTGCGCGCGGCCGTCCGCACGGCAGCGAGGTCCACCGTCGCGTCACCGGCCAGATAACCGGCCAGTCGCTTGCGGCCCCGCTCGTCGGGTCGCAGTACGACCACCGCGTGATCCACGCCGGGGCACCCGGCCAGGACGCCTTCGATCTCACCGAGCTCGATTCGCTGACCACGGATCTTGACCTGGAAATCCCGGCGTCCGAGATATTCCAGTGCGCGGTCGGGGGTCCAGCGCACGAGGTCGCCGGTGCGATACATCCGTGCTCCCGCCGCACCGAACGGATTCGCGACGAACGCAGCCGCTGTGGTCGCCGGCCGGCTCAGGTACCCGCGTGCCAGTTGCACACCCGCGAGGTACAGCTCCCCCACCACTCCGGGCGGTACCGGCCGCAGCCATGCGTCCAGGACGAGCGCCTCCACCCCGCGCAGTGGCGCGCCGATCGTCACCGCGGCACCAGGGCGCAGTGGTTCGCTCATACACGCCAGGATGGTGGTCTCGGTGGGGCCGTAACCGTTGAGCAAGCGCCGCCCCGGCGCCCACACGGCGACGGTTTCCGGCGTTACCGCCTCCCCGCCCGCAACCAGCACGCGGAGCGTTTCCAAGCCCTCCGGTGACATTGTGGCCAACACGCTGGGTGTCAGGAACGCGTGCGATACCCGTTGCGTCCGGACCAGTTCCGCCAGTTCGGGGCCCGCGAACACCTCCGGCGGCGGCAGCACCAGCACCGCGCCGCTGCTGTGCGCCAGCAGTACTTCGAGAATCAGGACATCGAACCCGGGCGCCGAACCCTGCAGTACTCGCGACCCGCTGTCGACGTCGAAGCGCCTCCGCTGCTCTGCGGCGAAATTCGCCAAGCCCTCGTGCGCGACAGCCACGCCCTTGGGCACACCGGTGGAACCCGAGGTGTAGAGCACGTACGCGGTATCCCGGATATTCAGGGCGCGCACTCGGTGCGCGTCCGCTATCCGGCCCGGCGGGTACGCATCGATGGACTCCCGTACTGCCGGGTCGTCGAGTTCCATCGTCCGTACCGAATCCGGCAGCAGCTCCCGCACGGCTCTGCTCGTGAGCGCGACCCGGATATCCGCGTGTTCGACCATGAACGCGATGCGATCGGCAGGGTTACGGATATCGACGGGCACGATCGCGGCGCCCGTTTTGGTCACCGCCCAGAGACCGACCACGAACTCGGCCGAGCGCGGCAGCGCGAGCGCCACGTGGTCGCCCGGGCCGACACCCCAGTCGATCAACTTCCGCGCCAGCTTGTCGGAACGGGCGTCCAGTTCCCGGTAGGACACAGTGCGCCCGTTCGCGATCAGCGCGGCGGCCGCGGGATCGACGGCCGCGCCGGCCGCGAGCAGTTCCGGCATCGAGCGCGATGCCTCGGCGCGACCGCCCGAGGCCTGCACCAACTCCGCACGCTCGTCGGCGGTGAGCATATCGATCGCGCCGAGCGGTATACGCGGATCGGTGGCGATGGCGCGCAGCACGATACCGAGGCGGGCAGCGAGACCGGCCGCCGTGTGGTCGTCCACACGGGCCCGCTGGTACCGCACGCGGACGTGCAGTTCATCGGTCTGGTGGGCCTGCACCAGCAGCGGATAGTGCGCGGCGTCGCGACCCTCGGCCGAGACCACCCGCATACCGTCGATATCGGTATCACCGAGTCCGCTGCTGTCGACCGGATAGGACTCGAAGACCACCAGGGTGTCGAACAGTTGCGGGGTGTGCGCGGCCGACATGATCTCGGACAGTTCGAGGTAGTGGTGATCCAGCAGCCGGGTGTTGTCCGCCTGCAGCCGATCCAGCGCGTCGGTGACGGTCCGGTCCCGCGTGATATCGACGGCCACCGGGATCGTATTGATGAACAACCCGATCATCGACTCCACACCGGCCAGATCGGCGGGCCGTCCGGAGACGGTGCTACCGAATGCCACTCGTTCGGTGCCCAGCAGATTGCCCAGCACCACCGCCCAGGAGAACTGGACGATCGTGGCCATGGTGACCGCCCGACCACGGGCGAACTCGGCCAACCGCTCGGTGGTGGCGCGATCGAGCACGAGCGGCAGATCGACGGGGATATCGGCGACCGTGGCGGTATGCGGATCGGTGATCAGCGTGGGTTCGGTGGATTCGCCCAGTGCCTCGCGCCACACCCGCACCCCGGCGTCGTGGTCGCGGCCGTCGAGCCATTCCAGATAGTCGCGATAGGACGGTGCGGGCGGCAGCAGATCGGTACGGTCGCCCACCGCGTACAAGCCGATCAGTTCCCGGCACAGCAGCGGCAGTGACCAACCGTCGAGCAGGAGGTGGTGTGCCGTCAGCACGAGCCGGAAATCTCCCGGCCCCACCGTGACCGCGAGGAAACGCAGCAGCGGCGGATCGGCGGGATCGAACACCACCGCCCGTTCGGCTTCGATCAATCGGTCCAGCTCGGTGGCATCCCCTTCGATCTCCGCGCGGCACCAGCGCAGCGCCGTCGCGGCGGGAACGACCTGGGCGGCGATACCGTCGACTGTCCGGGTGAAGGCCGCGCGCAGATTGGGATGCCGTTCGAGCAGCGCCCACGCGGCTCGTTCGAGCCGGTTCGCGTCGACCGTGCCCGCGAGTGTCAGTACCGATTGGGCGGTGTACACGTCCAGTTCGCCCGCAGCGAATTCGGCGTGGAAGAGCAGGCCCGCCTGGAGCGGCGCCAGCGACCAGACATCGGTGAGCAGACCGTAGCGGCCGGTGAAGGCATCCAGATCGGACTGGGTGACCGCGACGAGCGGAACATCGGTCGGCGAAAGACCCCAATCGTGGTCCGCCCGCGCCGCCGCGGCGATCTCGTGCACGGCATCCACCCAGTCGCCGGCGAGTTCTTCGACCTCCGCGCGGTCGAGCAATCGCGAGGCATAGCCGATATGCGCCGACAGCACCGGTCCGGCCGCGGTATCGGTGGTGTTCACATCGATCGTGACGACCGCCGCCGCGGGCATATCCGGATCGAATGCCCCGCGTTGATCGAACTCCTCACCGGTCGGAACCCACGCCAGACCCGACAGCGCGGCGATATCGACACCGGCCCGGCCGAGATTGTTGAAGCTGATCTGCGGCTCCGGCGCGGCCGCGAGCCGATCGCCGGTCACCGGATCGAGATAACGGAGCAGACCGTAACCGATCCCCTTGTCGGGGACCGACCGCAACTGGTCCTTCACCGATTTCACTACCGCGCGCATATCACCGGTATCGACTCCGGCCAGGTCGAGGGCCACCGGATAGGCGCTGGTGAACCAGCCCACGGTGCGGGAGAGATCCGCGCCCGGGGCGAGTTGCTCCTCCCGGCCGTGGCCCTCCAGCAGGATCTTCGCGCCCGGATGGGCAATACCGCGCCGTCCCCGCCAGCGAGCCAGGGCGACCGTGAGCGCCGCCAGCAACGCGTCGTCGGCATTACCCCGAGCGGCCTCGGGCACCACGTCCAGCAGGACCGAGGTCACCTCGACCGGCAGGGATACCGTGAGCTGCCGGACCGTCGCCTGGGTGTCGACCGCCGGATCCAGTGCCGTCCGGCCCAGCAACGGGTCGGCTGCTTCGCTCGACCGCTGCCACAGCTCGAATTCGCCGGCCCGGTCCGCGGCGGCCGCGGTGAGGGCGTGGGCCCATCGCCGCATGGAGGTGCCCTGCGCGGGCAGCTCCGGACCACGTCCCTCCGCGATCTGCTGCCAGGCGGTCGCGAAATCGGGGAGCAGGATGCGCCACGATACGCCGTCGACCGCCAGGTGGTGGATCACGATGAGGGCCCGCCCCTCCACCTCCACTCCCGCGACGGGCAGCAAGCAGACGACCTGCAGCATCCGGCCCGCGGCCGGATCGAGGCGGTCGGCGGCCGCGGCCAGTGCGGCTTCGGCGACGGCGGTGAACCCGTCGCCCCCTGGTGCCTCGTCCGCACGGAAGGTCCGCACGAGGATCGAATCCGCCGCGTCGACCGCACCTTCCGGCAGCACCCGCAGACAGCGTTCGTGCAGCTGGGACCGCAACATATCGTGCCGGTCGAGCAGCGCCTGCACCGTCGTGGTGATATCGGCGATATCCGCATCGCCGGGCAGACGTACCAGCATCGACTGGGCGAACCTTCCGGCCGCGCCGAGCCGCTCCCCGAACCAGGCCACGATCGGCGTGCTCGGGATATCACCGATACCGCCGCCCGGCAGTTCCGCGAGCGTCACTCGTGTCGTGGCCGCGGCGACCTGCGCCAGAGCCCGTACGGTCCGGCATTCGAAGATATCGCGCGCGCGGACGACCACTCCGGCGGCCTTCAGCCGCGCGGCGAGCTGGATGGACATGATGGAATCGCCGCCCAGCGCGAAAAACGATGTGCTCGCCCCGACCGACGCCACCCCGAGCACATCCGCGAACGCCGCGGCGATGGTGCGCTCCATATCGGTGGCCGGCGCGACGATATCGGTGTCCCGCACCGCGACAACGGGTTCCGGCAGCGCTTTCCGGTCCACCTTGCCGGTCGAGGCGAGCGGCATCCGGTCCAGCACAGTGATCGTCGCAGGCAGCATATGAGCCGGCAGTACACCCGCGAGCCCGTTCAGCACGACGCCCGGCTCGACTTCCGCGCCGGGCTCGCCGACGAGATAGGCCGCGAGCAGCGCCCGGCCGTCGGGACCGGGACGGCTGACTGTGACAGCGGTGGCGACGCCGGACTGCGCGACCAGCGCGGCATCGATCTCACCGAGTTCGATGCGCTGCCCGCGGATCTTGATCTGAAAATCGCTGCGGCCGACGTACTCCAGTGTGTGTCCGGCGGTCCAGCGCACGATATCGCCGGTCCGATACATCCGCGATCCCGGTCCGCCGTACGGATTCGCCACGAACGCACCCGCGGTCAGCGCCGGGCGGTTCAGATAGCCGCGGGCCAGGGCGCCGCCCGCCAGGTACAACTCGCCCGCCACACCGACCGGTACCGGCCGCAACCGGGCATCCAGGACGACGGCATGGGCGCCGCGGATAGGACCACCGATATCGATCGGACCGCCGGACCGCACCGGCGCGCTCATGGTGATGACGATCGTCGTCTCGGTCGGACCGTAGATATTGTGCAACTGCCGCCCGGGCGCCCAGGAGGCGACCAACTCGGCCGATACCATCTCACCGCCGACCGCCAGCACCCGCACCGATTCCAGGTCGGCGGGCGCGACCGTCGCCAGCACGCTCGGCGTCAGGAAGGCATGCGAGACCCGGTGCTTCCGGATCAGCTGGGCCAGTTCCGCACCGCCGAACACATCCGCCGGCGAGATCACCAGCGACGCCCCCGCCGCACACGCCATCAATGCCTCGAGCAGTACCGCGTCGAAAGCCGGTGCGGCCACATGCAGCACCCGCGCGGTACGGTCCACCCGATAGCGCACCCGCTGGGCGGCGGCGAAATTCGCCAGTCCTTCGTGGGTGATCACCACTCCCTTCGGCGTTCCGGTGGATCCGGAGGTGTAGATCACGTACGCCGCGTCCCCGATCCGGATGCGACGACGGACCGCGGCCGTATCGAAGAGACCGGGCTGCGTGCTGATCTCCGCGGCCGTTTCCGGATCGTCGAGTACCGACCAACCGGTACCGTCGGGCAGCGCCGCGAGTGCGTCCCGGACCGTGAGACCGAACGCGGCACCGGAGTCGGCGATCATATGGGTCATCCGCTCCCGCGGGTACCGCAGATCCACCGGAACGAAGCCTGCGCCGGTTTTGGCGATCGCCCACATGGCGATCTGGTAGTCCACCGACCGCGGAACCGCCAGCGCGATGAACATTCCAGGACCCGCGCCCCGGGACAGCAGATATCCGGCCAGCATCTCCGATCGCCGGTCGAGCTCGGCGTAGGTCAGGGTTTCGGTCTCCCCGATCAGCGCGACTTCCGCGGGATGTGCCGCGACGGCCGCGGCCAGCAGATCCGGCAGCAGGCACGGAACTTCGGCATCACCGCCGACGGCAGGTACCAGCTGTTCGGCTTCCTCCGGAGTGAGCAGATCGATATCGCCGACCATTCCGGCCGGATCGGTGGTGACCGCCTCGAGGACCCGCACGAACCGCTCTGCCAGCGCCTGCGCGGTCGGCGCGGCGAACAGATCGGTGGCGTAGACGATCTCACCCGCGATGCCCGTGTGACGGTCGCCGTCGCGCTGCTCGTTCAGCAGGACGGTGAGATCAGTTTTGGCCTGCGCGATACCGGGATCGAGCAGTTCGACGCCCACACCCGGCAGTTCGAAACGCGCCGGCTCGGTGTTCTGCAATCCGAACATCACCTGGAACAGGGGTGTGTACGCGGTCGACCGTGAGCGCTCGAGCACATCGACGAGCCTCTCGTAGGCGACGTCGGCGTGGGCGAGCGCGGCCACATCCACGCCGCGTACCTGCGCCAGCAGTTCCCGGAAGGACCGATCCTCGTGGACCCGGGTGCGCAGCACCACGGTATTGACGAACATTCCGACCAGATCGTCGAACGCCTCGTGGCCCCGGCCCGCGACCGGGGTGCCGACCGAGATGTCGTCGCTGTGCGCCGTGCGCGCGAGCAGGATCGCCAGCGCCGCGTGCAGGACCACGAAGACGGTCACGCCTTCTTCGTGCGCCAACCGCGCGACGGCGTCGTGCAGCCGGGGCGGGATGCCGAAGCGCACACTGCCACCCGCCGTGGTGACGGTGGCCGGCCGTGGGCGGTCGGTGGGCAGATCCAGCAGTTCCGGCGCATCGCCGAGAATGTTCTTCCAGTACGCGATCTGCCGGGAGGCCAGGGACTCGGGATCATCCTCGGCGCCCAGCCGCTCCTGCTGCCAGAGCGCGTAGTCGCCGTACTGCACCGACAGCGGTTGCCACTGCGGTGGTCGCTGTTGCGCACGGGCGGCGTAAGCGGTGAAGACATCGCGGGCCAGTGCGGGCACCGAGGCTCCGTCGGCCGCGATATGGTGCACCACCAGCACCAGGGCGTACTCGCCGGTTCCGGCGCGGTACAACCGGGCCCGGACGGGCGCCGATACCGCGACATCGAAGCCCGTCTCGGCCACTCGGCGGATACGCTCCGCCAGTTCGGCGGCATCGGCGACCTCCTCGGCGTCCGGCAGCAGCTCGGCCGGATCGGCCGGAGCGTCCAGGACGACCTGGCACGGCTCACCGTCTACCGCGGGGTACACGGTCCGCAGCGGTTCGTGCCGGACGGACACGTCCAGGAACGCCGCGCGCAGCGCGTCGATATCCAGCGAACCGGTCAGCCGGGCCGCGAAACAGATGTTGTAGGCGGCGGATTCGGTGTCGTACTGGTTGAGGAACCACATCCGCCGCTGCGCCGCCGCCAGCGGGACGGTCGCCGGACGCTCGCGCGCCGTGGGCACCGCGGCGGCACCGCGGTGGCGGGTGGCGAGTCGTTCGGCCAGTCCGGCGATCGTCGGCTCGTCGAAGATATCCCGGATACCGACCTCGATGCCCAGCGCCGCCTCGGCACGAGCGGCGATCCGGGCCGCCGAGAGCGAGTTGACTCCGATCTCGAACAGATCGGCGGCCACACTCACCCGGTCGGATCCCGTGAGATCGGCGACGATACGCGCCAGCGCGGTCTCCCGGGCGGTGCGCGGGGCCACGAATTCGGCACCGTCCTCGAACACCGGCCGCGGCAGCGCCGAACGGTCGAGTTTGCCGTTGGCGGTGAGCGGAACAGCGTCGAGCACCTCGACGGCCGCCGGTACCAGATACCCCGGCAGTGTCCGGGCGATCCGGTCGCGGAGCTCACGCCCGGTGGCCACCGCGCCCGGTACGAGTGTCACGTAACCGGCGATCCGTTCGGCCGTCGCGACGACAACCGCCCAGGTGACCTCCGGCAGCGCACACAAGGCGGCCTCGATATCACCCGGTTCGACCCGCTGCCCGCGGACCTTGACCTGGAAATCGCCCCGGCCCGCGAACTCCATATCGCCGGACCTCGTCCAGCGGACGAGATCGCCGGTGCGGTACAGCCGCTCGCCCGGTGCGCCGAACGGGTGCGCCACGAACGCGGCGCAGGTGAGGTCGGGCCGCCCGTGGTAACCGCGGGCGGTCTGAACACCCGCGACGTACAGTTCGCCGACCACACCCAGCGGAACGGGTTGCAGCCGGGAATCCAGCACGTAGACCCGCATACCGGCGACCGGCCGCCCGATCGCGACGGTGGCGCCGGCGGATGCCCCGGGCAAGCACCGGTGTGCGGTGACTACCTCGGCTTCGGCCGGTCCGTACCAGTTCACGATCTCGGCGGAACCGAACACCCGCGCCGCGTGATCGGCGGTGCGCTGCGCCAGCGCCTCACCGGCGGCGAACACCCGCCGGACCGAAGGCATCGGGCTACCGCTGGTGTCGAGCAGGACATCGAGCATCGACGGTACGAAGTGCACCGTGGTGATCCGGTGCTCGGCGACGACCTTCGCCAGGTACGCCGGGTCCCGGTGACCGTCCGGTTCGGCGACCACGATCCGCGCGCCGGTCTGCAGCGGCCAGAACAGCTCCCATACCGCGATATCGAAGGTGACGGGTGTCTTGTACAGGACCGCGTCCGACCCGTCGTGTGGCCATTCCCGCTGTGCCCAGGCCAGCTGGGCGACCGTCGCGGCGTGGGTGAGCGCGACCCCTTTGGGGGTGCCGGTGGAACCCGAGGTGAACAACACATAGGCCGCGTTGTCCGGCCGCAGCGGCGCATTCCGGTCCGCGTCGGTGACCGGCGCGGCGTCGTAGCCGCTGAGGTCGATCCGGTCGATCCGCTCGATCTCGTATTCGGGCGGCAGCTCCTCGGCGTCCGCGGTCGTGCTGAGTATCAGTATCGGGCGGGCAGCGTCGAGCACCCGCGCGATCCGGGCGCCCGGATGCTCCGGATCGAGCGGCAGGAACGCCGCACCGGACTTCACCACCGCGTAGAGCGCGGTGACCAGTTCGATGGAGCGCCGGACTGCCACCGCCACCACGGTTTCCGGTCCGGCTCCGCGCGCGGTCAGCCGGCGGGCGAGCCGGTTGACGCGGCTGTCGAATTCCCGGTAGGTGAGCACCTCACCGTCCGGGCCACGCAGCGCCGGCGCGGCCGGGGTCCGCGCGACCTGGTCGTCGAAGAGGTCTACCAGTGTCCGGCCGGTGACCACGGGGCCGCCGGTGGCGTTCCACTGGTCCAGGAGTACCGATCGATCCGCGATATCGAGGAGTTCGACTCCCGCGACCACCGAATCGATATCGGTCGCGGCCGTGTCGAGTACGCGCACGAACTGCGCGGCGAACCGCCGGACGGTGTCCTCGTCGAACAGATCGGTGGCATAGGTGAGGCGCAGCGTCATACCGACCGGCTCGTTGTGGTCGCCGTACCCCTCCGACATCATCAACAGCAGGTCGTAGATGGCGGCGTCGTCACCGGGATCGATGTTCTGCACGATGAGTTCCGGCAGTTCGATCCGGGCCCGGTCCATGTTCTGGTAGGCGAGCATCACCTGGAACAGCGGTGTATGCGCGGTCGATCGCACCGGATTCAGTGCTTCCACCAGTTGTTCGAACGGAACACCTGCGTGATCGAAGGCCTCGATATCGGCGCGCCGTACCTGGTCCAGCAGTTCCCGAAAGGTCTGGTCCGGGGTGATCCGGGTACGCATCACCAGCGTGTTCACGAACATGCCGACGAGGTCGTCGAGCGACCGGTGCCCACGGCCCGCGTGCGGCACACCGATGGTGATGTCGTCTCCCCCGGACAGACGGGACAGCAGTACCGCCAGCGCCGCGTGCGCGACCATGAAGGTGGTCGCCCCGGCGCGGCGCGCCAGGGTTCGCACCCGCTGGTGCACGTCGGCGGGAATCGTGATCTGCACGAACGCACCGCGCTGGGTGCGCCGCAGCGGCCGCGGACGGTCGGCCGGCAGCTCCAGCAGATCCGGGATACCCGCGAGCCGCGTACGCCAGTAGTCGATATCGCGGGCGCCGCGCGAATGCGGGTCGTCCGCCGAACCGAGCACCTCGCGCTGCCAGAGCGCGAAATCGGCGAATTGCACCGGCAGCGGCGCCCACTCCGGTCGGCCCCCCAGGGAACGCGCCCGGTAGGCGGTCACCAGGTCGGTGGCCAGTGGCGCGACCGAGAAACCGTCGCAACTGATGTGGTGCGCGGCCAGCGCGAGAACCCAGGACTCCTCGGAGAGCTGGAAGAGCCCGGCCCGCAGCGGCACACCTTTCGCCACATCGAAGCCGATACCGAAGAAATCCGACAACCGGCGCGGGAGTTCTCCCTCGGCGATAGGTTCGGGTACGAGATCCTCGCGCGCGGTGACCTCGTGGGCCGGCAGTACGACCTGGGCGGGGACACCGTCGACGGCCGGGTACACGGTGCGCAGGCTCTCGTGGCGCTCGACCACATCGGCGACAGCCGTGGTGAGCGCACCGAGATCGAGTACGCCGTCGAGCCGGATGGCCAGTGGGACGATATATCCGGTGGCGCCCGGATCGAACTGGTTGAGGAACCACATCCGTGACTGCGCGAGCGAGAGCGGCACCCGTTCGGGGCGCGGGCCCGGCGTGGGCGCCGGCAGACTCGGTACGGCGCGCAACCGGGTGATGCGCTCGGCGAGGTCGGCGACAGTGGGCGCCTCGAAGATCACCCGCACCGCGATGGTGACATCGAGGATGTCACCGATACGGCTCAGCGCGCGCGTCGCGAGCAGCGAATTGCCGCCCAGTGCGAAGAAATCGTCCGGTGCGCCGATATCCGGCAGTTCGAGCAGCTCACCGAAGACATTCGCCACCGTCTGCTCGACCAGTCCCCGCGGTTCCCGATGCTCGGCCGGGCGCGTACTCGGATCCGGTGCCGGCAACGCCCGATAGTCGACCTTGCCGTTGGCGGTGAGCGGTATCGAGTCGATCCGGACCAGCGCGGACGGAACCATATACGCGGGCAGCCGTTCCGACAGCGATGCGCGGATCTCCCGGCTGTCCCAGGTCGGCGCCGCGACCACGTGGGCGACCAGCCGCTGTTCACCGTGATCGATGAGCACCTGTGCCACCGCGGCCGCCACCCCGTCGTGCGCCACCAAGGCGGCCTCGACATCACCGAGTTCGATCCGCAGACCACGCAGTTTCACCTGGGTGTCGGCGCGACCCATATAGCGCAGATCGCCCGTGGCGTCCCAGCGCACCAGATCGCCGGTGCGGTACAGCCGGGTACCGGCGGCCCCCAGCGGATCGGCGACGAAAGCGGCCGCGGTCAGCGCCGGATGCTCGTGATACCCGCGGGCGAGCTGGACGCCACCGAGATACAGCTCACCGGTGACACCGTCCGGTACCGGATGCAGCCGGGCGTCCAGTACCCGGACCACGATATTCGCCTCGGGCACACCGATCGGCACGGCGGTGCCGGTCACCGTCTCGACACGATGGGAGGTGACACTGACCGCGGCCTCGGTCGGCCCGTACAGGTTGTCGATCCGGGCCGCACTGAACTCTGTGAACCGCCGGACGGTATCCGCCGGCAGCGCCTCACCGATGCACAGGACGCGCCGCAGCTCCGGGAACTCGTAGCCGTCGGTGGTGGCCAGGAACGCGGCGAGCAGCGATGGTACGAAATCGATCGTCGTGACCCCGTATCCGGCCATCGACCGCGCCAGCGCCCTGGTGTCGCGGTGCGCGTCGGCGTCGGCCACCACCAACGCCGCACCGCATACCGCCGCGGAGAACAGTTCCCATACCGACAGGTCGAAGGTCACCGGGGTGCGCCAGATCATCACATCGGAACCGTCGAGTCCGTAGTGATCCCGCATCCAGCGAAGCTGGTTCACCACCGCGTGGTGCGCGACGGCCACGCCCTTGGGCACACCGGTCGAGCCGGAGGTGTAGATGACGTAGGCCAGATCGCCGGGGTCCAGCGGGCGGCTCCGGTCGGCATCGGTGACCGGAGCCGAATCGGTGTGCTGGGCGAGCAGTTCCGCGACGGGCCACACCGGCACGCCGGGTGGCAGGTCCACTTCGTCGCCGGGCCGGGTGAGCACGGCGATCGGCCGGGCGGTCGTCAGCACCGAGCGGAGCCGTTCGGCCGGATGCTCCGGGTCCAGGGGCAGGTACGCGGCGCCGGCGGCGTGGATCGCGTACAGGGTGGTCAACAGGTCGACGCAGCGGTGCATCGCGACGCCGACCACCGTGCCCGGACCGGCGCCGCGGCCGATGAGCGCCCGGGCCAGGCGGTTCACCCGCGCCCCGAACTCCCGGTAGTCCAGCCGGGCACCCGATTCCGCGTCGACGACAGCCGTGTTCCGCGGGGTTTCCAGCGTCTGCGCGGCGAACAGATCCGCGAGGGTGGCGGCCGGCGCGGGCGCGATCACCCCGTGCGACCGCTCGGCCAGTGCCCGCCGCTCGGTCTCGGTCAGCAGATCGATATCACCGATCGGCCCGGTGGGATCGCTGACGACCGCGCGGAGCAACAGCTGGTAACGGTCGAAGATCGACTGTATCGACGATTCGTCGAACAGATCGGTGGCGTAACCGAATTCGACGGCGATACCGCCGGATCCACCGTCGGTGGACAGTGTGTCCACGAGATTCAGGTGCAGATCGTATTTGGCCACACTCGGATCGATCATCCGAGATGTCACCGTCAGCCCGTCGAACCGCACGGTCGGGATCTCGATGTTCTGGAACGAGAACCCCACCTGTGTCAGTGGCGCGTGTGCCGTCGAACGAGGTGGATTGAGCACCTCGACGAGTCGCTCGAACGGGATATCGGCATTCTCGAAGGCCCCGAGATCGGTGGCGCGGACCTGATCGAGGATATCGGCGAACGACGCACCCGGTACGACCCGGGTGCGCAGCACCAGTGTGTTGACGAACATACCGACGAGGCCGTCGAGGCCGGGCTCGCCCCGGCCCGCGATGGGCGTACCGACGGCGATATCGCCGGTTCCCGACAGCCGGGCCAGCAGCGTGGCGTAGACGGCGTGCATCACCATGAACACGGTCGTGTCGTGCCGGCGGGCCAGTGCGACGACCTCACGATGGAGATCGGCGGCCAGCGTGGTCGATACCGTCGCACCGCGGAAACTCTGCTGCGCCGGGCGGGGCCGGTCGGTCGGGAGGTCGAGCACCTCGGGCAGATCGGCGAGCGCCGAGCGCCAGTAGCCGGTCTGCGCGACCGTCGGGCTGTCCGGATCGTCCTCGCTACCCAGCAGTTTCCGTTGCCACAATGTGTAATCGGCGTACTGCACGGGCAGCGGAGCCCACTGCGGCTCCTGGTTTCGCGACCGGGCCCGGTAGGCGGTCATCAGATCCGCGGCCAGCGGGGCGAGCGACGAGCCGTCGAAGCTGATGTGGTGGACGACCAGCACCAGGGTGTGCTCGTCGGGTGCGGTGCGCAGCAGCGTGATCCGGAACGGGACCTCGCGGGTCACGTCGAAGCCGGTCGCGGTCTCCGCGGCGATGCGGTCCTCGACCTCGCCGGGCGTCACCGGGACCGGCACCAGCGGCGCCCGGGCACCCGCCACCGGCATGATCACCTGATGTGGTCCGCTGTCGCTGTCCGGATAGCGCGTGCGCAGTGATTCGTGCCGGTCGAGGACATCGGCGATCGTGGCCTGCATGGCCGCCACATCGAGGGCGCCCGACAGCTGCATCACCAGCGGAATGTTGTACAGCGGTGAGGTGGTGTCGAACTGGTTGAGGAACCACATGCGGGCTTGCGCCGGCGACAGCGGGATCCGCTCGGGGCGCGCCTGCGGTACCAATGGCTGCCGCTCGCCGGGGCGGCTCGCGCGCAGCCGATCGGCCAGCGCCGCGACGGTCGGTGCGTCGAAGATCGTGCGCAGCGCGATATCGACACCGAACGCGGCGCCCAACTGCCCGGCGGCGCGGGTAGCCGACAGCGAGTTGCCGCCCAGTTCGAAGAAACTGTCGAAGGCCCCCATGCGCTCGACCCCCAGCACCGCTGCGCACACCTCGGCGACGGTCTGCTCGACGGTATCGCGCGGGGCGACGTATTCCGTCAAGGTCGTGCCGAACACCGGTTCGGGCAGCGCGGCGCGGTCGATCTTGCCCACCGGCGACAACGGCAGCGAATCGAGCACCAGCACCGCCTCCGGAACCATATGCGCCGGCAACCGCTGCGCGGCATACGCGAGCAGCTCCGCCGGATCGATATCGCTGTCCGTGGGCACCAGGTAGGCGGCCAGCCGCGCACCGTGCGCACCGGCGACGCCCATCACGTGCGCGACCGCCACCGCGGGATGCGCGGCGAGCACGGCTTCGATCTCGCCGAGTTCGATGCGCTGACCGCGGATCTTCACCTGGAAATCGGTGCGGCCGAGGTATTCCAGCGTCCCGTCGGATGTCCAGCGCGCCAGGTCCCCGGTGCGGTACATCCGGGTCCCGGGCGGACCATAGGGTGCGGCCACGAACGCGGCCGCCGTGGCGGCCGGCCGTTTCAGATAGCCGCGGGCCAGCTGGACACCGGAGATGAAGAGCTGCCCGGCCACCCCGACCGGAACCGGCCGCAATTCCGAATCCAGTACCACGGCTTCGACACCGCGGATCGGCCCGCCGATCGTGACACGGTCGCCCACCGACAACGGATCGCTGATCGCGACCATGATCGTGGTCTCGGTCGGGCCGTATCCGTTGAACAGTTCGCGGCCGGGCGCCCACAGTGCGACCGTCTCCGCGGGTACCGCCTCGCCGCCGGCCACCAGCACCCGCAGCGTCGGCAGATCCGCCGGAGACATGGTGGACAGCACGGTCGGCGTCACGAATGCGTGCGAGACCCGCTGCACCCGGATCAGTTCCGCCAGTTCGGCACCGGCGAAGACATCCGGTGGCGAGACGACAAGAGCTGCGCCGTTCGCATGCGCCATCAGCAATTCCAGTACGACCGCGTCGAAACCGGGTGCCGCCAGCTGCAATACCCGTGACGACGGCCGCACCTGGTAACGGTCCCGCTGTTCGGCCGCGAAATTCGCCATACCCTCATGGGTCACCGCTACGCCCTTGGGCATCCCGGTGGACCCGGAGGTGTACAGCACGTAGGCCGTATCCGCATACCGTGCGGGCCGCACCCGGTCTGCGTCGGTCACTCGCGCCGCCGATCGGGAGCCGATCGTGGCCGCGGTCTCCGGATCGTCGAGTACCAGTTGCGGAATCGACGCCGGTATCAGTTCCCGCGACGCCGCGACCGTTACCGCGACCCGCGCCGCGGCGTCGTCGAGCATCAGCGCGACCCGCTCGGCCGGATTCCGGGGATCCACCGGAACGAAGGCCGCGCCGGTCCCGGTCACCGCCCGGACAGCCGCCACGAACTCGACCGACCGCCCCATCACCAGAGCGATATGATCACCCGGGCCCATCCCGCGGGCGATGAGATCGCGCGCGATCCGATTGGACCACGCGTCCAGTTCCCCATAGGTGACCGTTCGCTCACCCGAGATCACGGCCACCGCATCGTTGTCCGATACCGACAACACATCGGCCAGGATCCGCGGCGCCTCCGCCGGAGCCCCCGACGCGGGTACCAGACCGGCTCGTTCGGCCGCCGACAAGATATCCACACCGCCCACCCGGATATGCGGATCCGCCACGACCGCGTCGAGCACCCGGTTCAATCGGGCGGCCAGTTCCTCGACCGTGCCCCGGTCGAAGAGATCGGTCGCGTAATCGAGGCGCAGGGCGACATCACCGCCACCGGAGGTGTTCTCCGCGACGGTGACGATGAGATCGGCCTTCGCCGGCTGCGCACCCGGATCCAGGATCTCCACCGTGAGCCCGGGGAGTTCGAGGCTCGGGCGGTCCATATTCTCGAAGGCCAGGTAGATCTGGCACAGCGCCGGGTGCGCGCTCGACAGTCGCGGCTCGACCTCGTCCACGACCCGTTCGTAGGGCAGATCGCTGTTGGCGAAACCGTCCACATCGATATCGCGGACCCGCGCCAGGAAGGCGGCGAACGATTCCTCCGGGCGGATCTCGGTACGCAACGGCACCGTATTCACGAACATCCCGACCAGTGGTGCCAGCGCCTGTTCGCCACGGCCGGCCACCGCGGTGCCGATCGTGATGTCGTGGGAGCCCGAGAGCCGGGCGAGCAGTACGGCCAGCGCGGCGTGCACCACCATGAAGGTGGTGACGTTGTGGGACCGGGCCAGTCCCTCGACCCCACCGAATACCGTGGCCGGAATCGCAGTCTCGGCGCGGTCACCGCGCATCGACCGCTGGGCCGGGCGAGCCCGGTCGGCGGGCAGTTCCAGCACCGGCGGTTTACCTGCCAATCGAACTGTCCAGTAGCTCAGCTGGCGTGCCGCCGGCGATTCGGGGTCGGTCTCCGCGCCGAGCAGATCGTGGTGCCAGAGGCTGTAGTCGCCGTACTGCACGCGCAACGGCTGCCAGTCCGGTGTCTTGCCCTGGACCCTGGCCTCGTAGGCGGTCGCGAGATCGCCGGCCAGTGGCCGCAGCGATGATCCGTCACAGCAGATGTGGTGCAGAACGACGGCCAGGATATGGCGGCGGCGATCCGCGGATGCCAGCAGGGCACTGCGCAGCGGCGGGCGCACGGTCACATCGAATCCCTGTGCCGCCAGGTCACCGATCCGGTACTCGATATCGTCGGTGTCGGCGGTCTCGGGTGTCAGATCGAGACCGGCGACCACGTCCTCGGCCGGCAGCACGACCTGGACGCCGGATCCCTCGACGGCCGGGAACACGGTGCGCAGTGCTTCGTGCCGTTCCAGCACATCGAGCAGAGCGGTCCGCAACGCGGTGGCGTCGAGCTGTCCGGACAGCTCCAGCACCAGCGGGATGTTGTATGCCGCCGAGGCCGGGTCGACCTGGTTGATCAGCCATATGCGGTTCTGCGCGGGCGCCAGCGGGACGGGCTCGTCGCCCCGTGACCGGGGCCGCAGGATGGGACGGCCCGGTCGGCGCTCGGCCGTGATATGCGCCGCGAGTTCGGCGACGGTCGGTTTGCCGAACAGGTCGCGCACCGAAACATCACAGCGGGTCAGTTCGCCGATCCGCACGGCGGCGCTCGTCGCGGTGAGCGAATTACCGCCGAGGTCGAAGAATCGATCGAGTACGCCTACTCGCTCGATACCGAGGACATCGCCGAAGACATCGGCGATCATCTCCTCGACCACCGTGCTCGGCGCGACGTAGGCGGCTGCCGAATCGAACACCGGCTCGGGCAACGATCGGTAGTCGATCTTGCCGTTGACGGTCAGCGGCAGTTCGGCCAGCACGACGATGCTCGCGGGCACCATGTATTCCGGCAGCATTTCGGCCACATGAGCGCGCAGTGCGTCGGCGCCGCAGTCCGTATCCCCGGCAGGCACCACATAGGCGACCAGACGGGCGGCCTCGGTACCGGGCCGATGCACGATCACGACCGCCGTCGACACCGTATCGTCGGTCAGCAGGGCGTTGCGGATCTCGTCGAGCTCGATCCGGAACCCGCGCAACTGGACCTGCTGATCGGCGCGGCCCCGGTATTCCAGTTCGCCCCGGTGATTCCACCGCGCGACATCTCCACTGCGATACAGCCGGGCCCCCGGCGCACCGAACGGGTCGGCGACGAAACGCGCCGAGCTCAGCGCCCGGCGGCCGAGGTATCCGCGGGACAGCTGTGCGCCCGAGACATAGATCTCGCCCCAGGCGCCCAGCGGTGCCGGTCGCAACCGCTCGTCCAGCACGTAGGTCCGCAGACCCGGCAGCGCCGTTCCGATCGCACTCGCCGCGCCCGGCACAGCGTGCTGCGGGGTCAGCGGCAGGTAGGTCACGAACACCGTGGTCTCGGTGATCCCGTAGCTGTTGGCCAGTACGGGAACTCGCGAATCGTGTTCGTACCAGGGGGCCAGGCCCGCCGGGTCGAGGCGTTCCCCGGACAGGATCACCGTCCGCAGCGCCGGCGCCCCCTCGGGCTCGCCGTCCGCAGCGTATCGCTCCCGCGCGGCCGTGAACTGCTGGAAAGCCGACGGGGTCTGGTTGAAGACGGTCACCTTCTCACGCGCCACCAGCCGTACGACATCATCGGGTGACCGCGTGGTCTCGATATCCACGACGACGACACGGCCGCCGGAGACCAGCGGACCGAAGATCTCCCACACCGAATAGTCGAAGGCGAAGGAGTGGAACAGTGTCCACACATCGTCGGGCCGGATGCCGATCTCGGCGCAGGCGTTGGTCAGATAGGACGCCACCGCGCGATGACCGATCGGCACACCCTTGGGGCGACCTGTCGACCCCGAGGTGTAGATGACATAGGCGGTGTTGTCCGGGCGCAGCGGGCGGAGACGTTCGGCGTCGGTGACCGGCGCGCAGCCGGTATCCGCGGTGCGGAGGTCGTCGAACGCGACGGTCCGGCCCGGATCACCCGGAAACCCCTCACACAGCGCACGGTTCGTCACCACGAGGACCGGATCGGCGTCGGTGAGTACGTATTCGAGCCGGTCGGCGGGGTGGGTGATATCCAGCGGCAGGTACCCGGCGCCCGATTTCAGCACCGCCAGCGTGGTGACGATCAGATCGGCGTCCCGTGGCATCGCCACGGCCACCAGTGATTCGGGTGCCGCACCGCGTGCGATGAGCGCGCGGGCGAGTCGGTTGGAACGTTCGTCCAGTTCCCGGTAGGTCAGGGCGGTCGAGCCGAAGGTGACCGCCACCGCGTCCGGGTTCGCCGCGGCCCGGCGGGCGAGCAGATCGACGAGCGTCGTATCGGCGATCACCCCGTCCCGGCCCGCGAGTTCCCCGACGATGCGCCGCTCTTCCGCGGAATCGACCAGGGGGATATCGGTGACGGGAGTGTCGAGCGGCGACTCCAGCAGCCGCTGCAGGAATTCGACGAACCGCGTGGTGTGCTGTTCGAGTTCTTCCGGACTGTACAGATTGGTATTGCCGTGCAATTCGAGGAGCAAGGGCCCGTCGGCACCGGGACGATAGAGGTTCAGCTGCATATCGTCCAGGGCGCCGGAGGTGAGCGCGCGATAGCGGCCGAATGCGGAGCCGAGGCGGATCTCGGTATCGAAGAAGAGGATGTTCACGACCGGACCGAACGAATTGGCCCCTGTCTCGGCGATATTCGAATCGCGGCGCAGATCTTCGAATCGATAGAGCTGATGCCGGATCGCGGAGACGAGCTCGGTAACCGATGCGCCGATCAGTTCCGCCACCGTGGTCTCCGGAGTCACGGTGAAACGGATCGGCACCATATTCGCCAACATCGCGGCGGCGTGCCGCAGCCGCCGGGTCACCCGGCCGCTCACCGGCATCGACAGCACCACATCGTCGGAGCCGGTCATCCGGGCCAGGAACGCGGAGAACGCGGCGACGACCACTTGTGCGGGCGAGGCGTGCAGATTCCCCGCGAACCGGTCGAGCATCTCGGAGAGCTGGTCGGGAAGCCTGCGACCGGCCACATGGTCGTTATCGCTCCAGCGCGCCGCCCGCCCCGACAGACTGACCGGACTCGGCAGGTCGGCGACCTTCGCACGCCAGTACGCGCGGTCGGTCTCGAAGCGCGGGCTCTCGTGGTACGCGCGGTCGGCCTCGGCGATAGCACGCAGGTCCGCCGCCACCAAGGGCGGCGGCTGTCTACCCTCGAGGATGGCGTTGTAGTGCTCGATCATCCGGCTTATGACGTTGAAGGCGCCGTATCCGTCGATGATGAGATGGTGGGCGCGCGCGTACCACAGGTACCGGTCCTCGCCGATGCGAATGAGTTTGGTGACGGCCAGCCGGTCACGGCTGAGATCGACGGCCCTGGTACTGCAATCCCGGCGCATCCACGCCATGCCCGCTTCGTACGGATCGTCGGCATCGGACAGATCCAGCAGAGGTTCGGCGTAGATGATACTGCGGTCCACGAATTGGTAAGGGCGGCCGTCGCATTCGACGACCCGCACAACCAGCGATTCAGTTTCCCGCCCAACGATGTTCACCGCTTCGGTGAGCAGCTCGACGTCGACCTCGCCCTCGATTTCGACGTAGTGTGCGATATTGACGTTGGGCCTGCCCGGGAGATTATCGGCCAGCCACATGCTGTACTGCGCCCGCGACAACGGTATGAGTTCCAGATCGTGGTCGACGGGTGCGGCTGACCTCAAATTCATCCTCTAACCTCTCGCTCAGACTCGGAGGCACCGGAGCACAGCAGAAAGATCCCCTTGCGCATGCTCGAAATTGCCTGTGTACGACTTCGTCAACGTCGAAGCGGTGTCCACGCCCCTGCCACGGAACACCTTTAAGAGCAAACAGCTATCAGACCGTGCGCCGCACAGTTTATGCATACTCTCCGCGCGGCCCGCAACCGGATGCGGCGTTTCGCCTTTTGGCACGCCGCCCCCGCCCGGACCTGCGCCGCGGGCGCCGGTTCGACCTCGGGCGCAACGGAAACGGGCCGGGGACGACGGCCACCCAACCCGCGAGCCGGCCTCGGCCGAACAGCCCGGATCGGCGGCTCGCCCGGATATCGAACAACGCATACCCGGAACGCTCGGCTCCTTATCGAGGTCCAGTCGTAGACATGTGGCTCTGTACGATAGATCCAGCGACAGGAATGCTCGTCGTATGATCAGACGTCTCACCGCGCTGTTCGCCGGTCTCTGGCTGTACGGCTTCTCGATGGCCGTGATGATCCGCGCCGCAGTGGGTTTGGACCCGTGGGACGTTTTCCATCAAGGTGTCACCCGGCACGTCCCGATGAGCTTCGGCACCGTCACCGCACTGACCGGTGTGGTGGTTCTACTGGCCTGGATTCCATTGCGCCAGTGGCCCGGTGTGGGCACGGTGAGCAACGTGGTGCTGGTCGGCGTCTCCGTCGACGTCGGGTTACTGATACTCCCCGAGTGGGAGTCGATGCCGGTCCGGCTGGGCGCGATGGTGGTCGCGGTCGTGCTGAACGCGGTGGCCAGTGTGCTGTACATCGGCGCGGGACTCGGGCCGGGCCCGCGCGACGGTCTCATGACCGGTCTGGTCCGGCGGACCGGGTGGTCCATCCGGCTGGTACGGACCGTCCTCGAAGTATCGGTCCTGACGATCGGCTGGCTCCTCGGTGGCAGCGTCGGGGTCGGCACCTTGGTCTACGCGGTCGCCATCGGACCGCTCATCCAGCTCATGGTGCCACTGGTCGCGGGGCGCCTGCCCGGATTCGACACCACGCCGACGCGGCGGCCGACCGATACCGACGGCGCTCCCGAACCCATGGGAGGCGATAACGCCGAGATCCGGTCGCGGGCGTGAGCGGATATCTCGCTGCATCCCGCGCCGCGTCGGGGTACGAACCCGCCCACGTCGCGGTTCTGCCGCAGACGCCGAGTGGGGGACGCCGATTCCGGCGTCGCCCACTCGTATGTTCGCCTCAGTCGCGGAAGGCGTCCTTGACCTTCTCCCCCGCGTCCTTGAGGTTGGACTTGGTCTGGTCGGCCTTACCCTCGTTCTCCTTGTCCTTGTCGCCGGTGGCCTGCCCGAGCTTTTCCTTGGCCTGACCAGCGAGATCTTCGGCCTTGTTGTTGAACTTGTCCGTAGCACTCATCGCCTGACCCTCTCGTCGGGTGCGCCCGGCCTGCTGTCCGGCCGGTCGTCGGGGCGAATAACCACCAACCGCCGTCCCAAACAGGTAGTCGCGATCTGCCCGGCGAACGCAGCTACCCACTCGGCGAGTGTGTACACACGATCGACGGTCCGACAGCAGAGTTCTCCAGCGGTGGTGGCGCGCTACTCGCCCGTAGCGTCGCGTATGCCTATCCTCCACCGGATGACAACGGAGTCGGGAACCGTACATCCGTCCACCCGAGCAGATCGGCAGGCCGTGACCACCACAACCATCGACCCTCTCCCGACCCCGGCCGTATCCGGCAGGCGGCCCGAGGCGATCCATCGTTTCCTCGTCAAACCCGCCGACGCGGGGATCGCGGACGCGGTGGACGGCGGCAAACTTCTCGAATGGATCGACAAGGTCGCCTATGCCGCGGCGGCCCAGTGGAGCGGGCGCTACTGCGTCACCGCCTACGTCGGCAATATTCACCTGGACCGGCCGATCGCGGTCGGCGAACTGGTCGAGTTGCACGCGAATCTCGTCCACACCGGGCGCACGAGCATGCATATCCTGGTCAGCGTCTATTCGACCGACCCCACCCGGCAGAAACCGGTCCAGACGGCCCAGTGCCTGACGATCTTCGTCGCGGTGGACGATGAACGCCGGACCGTCGAGGTGCCCCAGTGGGAGCCGTCCACGATCCTCGAACTGCACCGCCATCGGCAGGCGCGGGCGCGTATCTCGGTCCGGAAGCGGATCGAGGAGGCCATGGCGGCGCAGCGCTACACCGCGAGCGGCACCGCACCGAGCGCGACGCTGCGCTTTCTCGCGGCACCGTCGGATATCAACTGGGGCGGCAAGGTCCACGGGGGCCGCACGATGGGGTGGATCGACGAGGCCGCCTACGTCTGCGGCGCCGATTGGGCCGGGCAGCATGTGATCACCTCCTATTTCGGCGGTATCCGCTTCTACCGGCCGATCGTCATCGGCCATATCGTGGAGGTCACCGCGCGGCTCATCCATACCGGGCCGCGCAGTATGCATATCAGCGTGCACGTGACGTCGACCGACCCGCACTCCGACGAACCCGCACTCGCCGCACACGGCCTGGCGGTCGTGGTGGCGGTCGACGCCAACGGGAAGGCCCGCCCGATCGAACAGTGGACACCGGTCTCCGATGAGGACCGCTCGCTGGCTGCCCATGCCCGTCACCTGGTCGAGCTGCGGGCGGAGGCCGAACCGTTCGCCACCGCCGCCGATCTGCCCGCCGACGCCGAACCCAGCTACTTCCGCGCGCCGATTCCGGGCTGAGCCGGAGCGTGCCGGGGTTGCCGGCCCCCTCGGCAGGTACCCGGCGGGATCCGGCTCGATCCGACGAGTTGTCGGCGGGCCGCGCCGGAGCCGGCGAGCGCACTCTCCCCCGTTCCGGCCGGAATCGCGCGAGCGGTGTATCCAGGCGTGATGTCCGGTGAGGTTGTCCCGGACATCACAGCTGAGCGATCCCTTCCGACGCCGGGGCGGATCGGCCGGCGGTTCCGGCGCTCGAAGGGGCGGCGATCCCGTGTTTCATGAGCGGAACGATGGTGCTGCGGACGAAGGCGCGCGCTTCGTCGGGATCGGTGAAATCGACACCACCGACGCCGGGTGTGAGCATCAGCGAATGCGCCAGGCGGGCAACGAGTTCGGCGACCGGACGCGGATCGTAGCGGTCGACCAGACCGGCGGACTGGGCGTGGGTGAGCATCCCGACGATGTAATCGATACCGATCGCGACCAGCCGCTCACCCTGCACGGTGTAGAAACCGAGCGCCTCCTCCGGAGCCACCCGCAGCAGCTGGGTGACCAGCCGGTGGATCCGAGTCTGCAACAGCACATGCAGCATCGTCTCCTCGATCCGGTCCTCCACGGTGGTGGCGGTGGTGGCGATCGCGCTGACCTCGGTCAGCATGCGCTGGGTCTCCCGCTCCAGGACCGCCTCGACCAGGTTGTCCTTCCCGGCGAAGCGCCGATGAATGGTGATCCGGTTGATCCCGGCCCGCCGCGCGATATCCTCGAGGCCGGCCCGCCTGATCCCGACCTGCAGAATCCTTTCCAACGCAGCGTCCATGATCGCCTCATCGACAGTGTCGCCACCCGCAGCCATGTAACCAATATACAAATCCGGTTACATAGCAGAGTGGGCGGCCGAGGTCACCGCCGCGCCCGGCTACCGGCCCGCGTCGGCGGCACGACGCCAGGCGGCACTGCGCAGCAGGCGCAGGCCGTTGAGTCCGACAATGATCGTGGAGCCCTCGTGGCCCGCCACCCCCAGCGGCAGCGGCAGGGTACCCACCAGATCCCATACCACCAGCACCACGATGAAGGATGCGGCGATCACCAGATTCGCGGCCACGACCCGGCGGGCGCGACGGGCCAGTGCGATCACCGTGGGAACGGTGGTGAGATCGTCACGAACGATAACCGCGTCGGCGGTCCGGAGCGTGAGATCCGAACCCGCCCCGCCCATCGCGATACCGACGTGCGCGGCGGCGAGAGCGGGGGCGTCGTTGATACCGTCACCCACGACCGCCACCCCGGCGCCGGCGGCCCGCAACTGCCGGACAGCGGCCACCTTGTCGGCGGGCAGCAGTCCGGCCCGGATATCGGTGATGCCGACCCGGACGGCCACTCGGTCGGCGGCCGCCCGGTTGTCACCGGTCAGCAGCACAGGGATCGTTCCGGTCAGCCGTCGCGCCGCATCGACAGCGACCGCGGCTTCCGGCCGCATCTCGTCGGCGAGGGCGAGCACCCCGGCCGGGCGGCGGTCACGGGTCACCACGACCGCGGTGTGGCCCCCCGCCTGCATCGTCGCTATCGCAGCAGCCGCCGCCTCGACGACCGGGCCGGGCTCGACGTTCTCCAGCGCCGCCGGTGACCCGACCGCGATGCGATGGCCCTCGACGCGAGCGCTCACGCCACGGCCCGGATGAGCGACGAAATCGCTCACGGACGGTAGGTCGAGCCCCCGCGCGCGGGCGGCCCGGACGATGGCGGCGGCGAGCGGATGTTCGCTGGGCCGCTCCGCGGCCGCGGCGAGCCGGAGCACCTCGTCGGCGTCGAATGTGTCGATCGGACACCATATCCCGGCCAACTCGGGAGTACCCCGGGTCAGCGTTCCGGTCTTGTCGAACGCGATCACATCGGTGGTACCCAGTTTCTCCATCACGACCGCGGACTTGACGAGGACACCGTGGCGTCCGGCCGTCGCGATCGCGGCCAGCAGCGGAGGCATGGTCGCCAGCACCACCGCGCACGGGGAGGCGACGATCATGAACGTCATCGCGCGCAGCAGCGCGCGCTGCGCTGTCTCGCCGAACACCAGCGGCACCACGAATATCACCAGGGTGGCCCCGACCATCGTCACCGAGTAGCGCTGCTCGATCTTCTCGATGAACAGCTGAGTACGGGCCTTGGTGCGGCTCGCCTCTTCCACCAGGGACGCGATCCGGGCGATCACCGAGTCCCGCGCACGGCGATCGACCCGGATCCACAGGGAGCCGGTGCCGTTGAGAGTGCCGGCGAACACTTCGTCACCGGCGGATCTGTCCACCGGCAACGGTTCCCCGGTGATGGTGGCCTGATCGACCTCGCTGCCGCCGGATACAACGGTGGCGTCGGCGGGGATCCGTTCTCCGGGCCGCACCAGGACGGTATCGCCGACCTCGAGGTCGGCGACCGCGATCGTCTCCTCCTCGTCCGATTCGGTGACCCGGGTCGCGGTATCCGGGGCCAGATCCAGCAGCCCGCGTACCGAATCCTCCGTGCGGGCGCTCGCGAAGGCCTCCAGCGCGCCCGAGGTTGCGAAGATGACGATCAGCAGCGCGCCGTCACCGACCTGCCCGATCGCTGCGGCGCCGAGGGCGGCGGCCACCATCAGCAGATCCACATCCAGCGTCTTCTCTCGTAACGCGCGCAAACCGGCCGCGGCCGGTGCCCGGCCACCGGCCGCGTAACAGGCCAGGTACAGCGACCACCACAGCCAGTCCGGACCCCCGGCGAGCTGCGCCGCGGCCCCGGCCCCGGACAACGCCACTGCCGTTGCCGCCCAACGGGTTTCGGATAGCGACAACAGCTTCGTACGGCGCACCGCCACCGGCGCGGGTACAGCTGTCGCGACGGTGGACGTACGCGTCGGAACGGCCACGGGCCACCTCCACAGGGAACGAACAGATCCGCCGACAATAACAGAACATATGAAGACGTCTTCATTTATGCTGGTTGATATGCTGTTCGCTTATGGGACACGGGGTCGAAGGCCGGGACCGCCCGACCACCACGCGGTTGGACGCCGATGCGGCAGGCCGGGTCGCGACGACGCTGCAGGCGCTGGCCACGCCGAGCCGGCTGCTGATCCTGAGCGAACTGCGGCAGGGACCGCTACCGGTGACCGAGCTGGCGGCGGCGGTCGGGATGGAACAGTCCGCGGTCTCCCACCAATTGCGACTGCTGCGAAATCTCGGCCTGGTCACCGGCGCTCGCGCCGGGCGCAGCATCGTCTACAGCCTCTACGACAACCATGTGGCCCAGTTGCTCGACGAGGCGATCTACCACAGCGAGCACCTGCGCCTGGGTCTCGCCGATCGCCCCGAAGCCGCCGGCTGAGCGGATCCGCTACCGGATACCGGGTTCACCGAACAGGCGGCCCGGAATCTCAGTCGTGGTCCGGTATCCCGCGTACGTGATGCTCAGCGGCGTTCAGCGCCTCGACCAGCAGGCGGCGCACATGTCCGCCACGGGTGCGGTAGAGCATGCGCCGGCCGTCGCGACGCCGGATCACCAGCCCGGCGAGTTCGAGCTTGGCCAGATGCTGCGATACCGCGGGCCGGGCCAGCGATACCCGTTCGGCGAGCGAGCCGACATCCAGTTCGTCACCGCTCAGCAACCACAGGAGTCGCAATCGGGTGGGGTCGGACAGCATCCGCATCGCCTTCGCCGCCGCCTCGGCGAGGTCCGGGGGCGGAAGCTCGGACCAATGGCTACTACTATCATGTGCGTACACGAGCACATATTCTGCCGGTGCTCGGAGCGGATCCAGGAGTCGAGGGTGTCACTGTTCAGCCGACGCGCCTACCGGCATCTGTTCACGGCGCAGGTGTCGGCGTTGTGCGGCACCGGTCTGGCGACCGTGGCGCTGGGTCTGCTGGCCTATCAGCTGGCAGGAAGAGATGCGGGCCTGGTACTCGGTACCGCGCTGACGATCAAAATGGTCGTCTACGTATCCGTGGCGCCGGTGGCGGCGGCCTACGCCGATCGGCTGCCGCGGCGGGGGCTGCTCGTCGGGCTGGATCTGGTCCGGGTAGCGGTGGTGCTGACACTGCCGTTCGTGAACGAGGTGTGGCAGATCTATCTGTCGATCGCCGTTCTACAGACCGCGTCGGCGGTGTTCACCCCGGCCTTCCAAGCTGTGTTGCCCGATATCCTGCCCGACGAGCGCGAGTACACCCGAGCCCTGTCCGCCGCACAACTCGCTTCCACGATGGAGACCCTGCTCAGCCCGCTGCTGGCGGCGCTGTTGCTCACGGTGCTGGACTTCCATTGGCTGTTCGCGGGGACCGCCCTCGGGTTCCTCGCCTCCGCGGCGCTGGTCGCCGGCACTGCGATCCCGGATATCGCCCACCGCGCGCGGACAACCGGGATATGGGACCGCACCGTCGCGGGAATGCGGATCTTCGCCGCCACCCCGCGCCTGCGCGGCCTGCTCGGGGTGAACCTGGTGGTGGCCGCGGTGGGGTCGGTGGTGATGGTCGATACCGTGAACTACGTCCGCGATGTCCTGGGCGGCTCACAATCCGATGTCGCGGTGCTGTTGGCGGCCAATGGTTCCGGAACGATGCTCGCCGCCCTCGCACTGCCCCGAGTGCTGGATCGGGCGCGCGAACGCTCGATCGTGCTGGCCGGCGCGGGCACTCTGGTACTCGGCATCACCGCCGCGATCATGATGGCGCTGAACGGTACCGGCAGCCGGACCACCGCCCTCGTGGTCTGGGCGGTCATCGGCGCCGGCGCCGGACTGGCGATTACTCCGGTGGGTCGAGTACTACGTCGCTCCGCGCAACCGAAGGACCGGCCGGCCCTCTTCGCCGCCCAGTTCTCGCTATCGCATCTGTGCTGGCTCATCACCTACCCGCTCGCGGGCGGGCTGGCGACCTCGGCGGGCTTCGCCGTCGCCTGGATCGTCCTGGCCGTTGCCGCGGTGGGTGGGCTGGCCGCGGCGGTCCGGTACTGGCCGCGCCGCGACCCGGCGGCTCTCGGCCACGTCCACGACGACCGCGTTGATCCGGATCACCTGCACGACGCCGTGCCGGTGGGCGCGACCACCTACCGGCACACCCACACGTTCGTCATCGACGACAACCACCGGCGGTGGCCCACGCCGGTCGGTTAACGCGCGAGTCGCCGGTTGGTGACGCGAAGTTGCCGAGCCGTCGTCACGGCCAGTGTGCGCGCCTCGGAAAGGGTCAACGGACCGCACAGCCGGTCCCAGTGCAGGGCGACGAGCTGCCCCGGCGCTGCGTCCGGGACGGCGGCGAACCCGTCTTCCCATACGGGCACCGAGACCGGCTCCGGTACTCCCAGAAGCAATCGGCCCCCATCGAAGCGCAACCGACGGCACCGCACCGTCAGTTCGTCGCCGGCCCGGGCCGACACCGTGCCCCAGCCGATGCGGCAACAGTCGAGCACCCGGATCGGCTGCTCCCCACCGCGACCGAGCAGACGGGACCACGGATAGATGCCGAATACGTGGAAGCAGTGATTGGCCGCCGCCTCCCCGGCCAGGCAGTCCCGCGTCAGGTACTGCCAGTAGTTCCCCGCGGCCGGGCCGATCACGGCGAGCAACTCCGTGACGAATGCGGCCGGATCGAGTTCCGCGCCCACACCACCACCGAGCCAGTACGACTCGACGAGCCGGCGATCGAGCGGATCGGCGATCCCGGTCATCCGCGACATCACCCGCAGATAAGGCCAGGCCCCGGTGAAATGGCGCGCCGCGTCCCGCACCCGGTCGGCGGAGCCCGTGCGCAGGGCCGAGGTCTCGGCCGGTCCGCAGTAACCGAGCCGGTTGGGTGCGTAGGCGAACCGGGCGAACATCTCGGTTCCCGGGGCGGCGACCGCCTTCGCGCTCGTACTCACGGATCCACCGGTAATCCGCGCCGCCACCGTTGTTCGACCTCGCCGAAACGCCAGACCGCGACAGCGGCGGCCCAGGTCACCACGAACAGACCGACGATGATGAACCCCATCGCGCCGAGGTCGAGCGAACCGATCCACGCGAGCGGGCCCGAGGTGAGGTCCAGTTTCTCGGTCATGATCGAGATGATCTCCTGCGCGCCGATCAGCAGGGCCACCGCGACCGACAGACCGGTGACCACGAAGTTGTAGTAGATCTTGCGCACCGGGCCCGCGAACGCCCAGCCGTAGGCGTAGTTCATGAAAGTCCCGTCCAGTGCGTCGAACAGCGACATGCCCGCCGAGAAGAGCACGGGCAGAACGAGGATCGCGTACCAGGGCAGATCGGTGGCCGCGGCGCCACCGGCGATGACCAGCAGGCCGACCTCGGTGACGGTGTCGAAGCCCAGGCCGAACAGCAACCCGACCGGATACATCTGCCAGGGTTCGCGCACTGCCCGTATCAGCGGCCCGAAAACGCGGTTGAGCGCGCCGCGATCGTCGAGCCGGCGCTCGAGTTCGGCTTCGTCGTATCGACCGCCGCGCATCCCGCGGAACACCCGCCAGATCCCGACCAGCGATACCAGGTTGAGCAACCCGATCAGGATCAGGAACGTACCCGAGACCCCGGTTCCGAAGACACCGGTCCACTGCTGCAACCGCGAATCGTCGTCCTGCAGATTGACCGCGAGCGCCTTGACTCCGGCCGCCAGCAAGGCGACCAGTGCGAACACAATGGTCGAGTGTCCGAGCGAGAACCAGAACCCGACCGAGAGCGGCTTCTTCTGCTCGGCGACCAGTTTCCGGGTCGTATTGTCGATGGCGGCGATATGGTCGGCGTCGAACGCGTGCCGCATACCCAGGGTGTAGGCAGTGATCCCGAGTCCGGCGCCGAACACCGCTCCGTCCACGAGATAGCCGCCGGGCACCACGAGCAACAGCAGCGTCGCGAACCCGATCACATGCAGTGCGACGATCGTGAGACTCATCCCGGTGACACTGCGCCGCTGCGCCGGGCCCAGATCCGACCATCCCCGCCGTAGGGCCGCCACCGATATCCGCACCGTCGGATACCTCATTTCTTTCGGGCGGCAGTCCGATCGGACCCGCCGCGTCAACAGATCCGCGGCAGTTGCTCCCCGGCGGGCAGATCGACCACCCGGGTGCCGCCGAGTGCGGTGCGCGCCACCACCATTCCCGGATGTTCCTCGACACAGGTACCGATCACTGCCGCACGTGCCCCGAGCGGATGCGCGCGCATGGCCGCCAGTACCCGATCCGCGTCCGCGGGCGCGACGAACGCGACCAGTTTGCCCTCGTTGGCCACATACACCGGATCCAGGCCGAGCAGCCCGCAGGCATCGCGCACCGCGGCCGGGACCGGTAGCGCGGTCTCCTCCAGCGATACGCCGATCCCGGCCGCGCGGGCGATCTCGTTCAGGGTCGCGGCGACTCCGCCACGTGTCGGATCGCGCAGGACGTGCAGATCCGCACCGGTGTCCAGCATCGCCGACACCAGTCCGGCCAGCGGCGCGGTATCGCTGAGTACCGTCGTGCCGAATTCCAGACCTTCCCGGCAACTCATGACCGCGATCCCGTGTACGCCGATATCGCCACTGACCATGACGACATCTCCGGGTGCCGCCCGCTCGGGCCGGATATCGACGCCCTCATCGAGGACACCGATCCCGGCGGTGTTGATGAAGATCCCGTCACCGTGGCCAGCGTCGACGACCTTGGTATCACCGGTCACCAGCGATACTCCGGCCGCCGACGCGGCAGTGCCGAGAGCCTCGGCCACATGGGCGATCTCGGACAGGGCGGTGCCCTCTTCGAGAATGAAGGCGGTGGACAGCACCAGGGGTCGCGCACCGGCCATCGCGAGATCGTTGACGGTACCGTTCACCGCCAGCTCACCGATCGAACCACCCGGGAAGACCAGCGGTTTCACCACGAAGGAGTCGGTGGAGAAGGCCAGCCGGGTGCCGTCGACCGCGAAGACCGCCGAATCCCCCATACCGGCGTCGGCGGCCGCCCCGAAGGCGGGCAGGAACAGATGCTCGATCAGTTCGCCCGACATGGCACCACCGCCGCCGTGGCCCATCACGATATTCGGCGCGTCACGCAACGGCATCGGGCAGACCCAACCGTCCACGTCGATGGCCGGTGCGGCGGGCATACTCAGATCCTCACGCATGGGCCACCTCCGCGGGCAGGTCCAGGCGGCGATAGAGGTAGTAGGCGGCACAGGCGCCCTCGGAGGACACCATGGTGGCGCCCAGGGGATTGCGCGGCGTGCACTGGGTGCCGAACGCGGCGCATTCGTTCGGTTTGATCAGGCCCTGCAGTACCTCCCCCGACCGGCAGACCGCCGATTCGTCCGCACGCAGTTCGCCGACCGAGAACCGCTGCTCGGCATCGAAGTCGCGGTAACGCGACGAGAGTCGCCAGCCGCTGCCCGGGATCACTCCGATACCGCGCCAGGCCCGGTCGGTGACCTCGAAGACATCGTCCAGCATGGCCTTGGCGGCGGGATTTCCGGCATCCGATACCGCGCGTGGATAGGCGTTCTCCATCTCGTGCCGACCCGTCTCCAGCTGTGCCACTGTGCGGCGGATGCCCTCGAGGATATCCAGCGGTTCGAAACCGGTGACGACCATGGGGACCCGGTACCGCTGTGCCAGCGGCGGATACTCCTGGGTGCCCATCACCGTGCACACGTGCCCGGCCAGCAGGAAAGCCTGCACCCGGCACTGCGGTGATTCCATGATGGCGGCGATCGCCGGGGGCACCAGCACATGCGAGACCAGCAGCGAGAAGTTCTCGATACCGAGTCGCTGGGCCTGATACACGGTCATCGCGTTGGCGGGGGCGGTGGTCTCGAAACCGATACCGAAGAAGACCACCTGCCGGTCCGGATTGGCCCTGGCCAATTCCAGCGCGTCCAGTGGTGAGTAGACGACGCGGACGTCTCCGCCTTCGCTCTTGACATGGAAGAGATCCTTCGTACTGCCCGGAACCCGCAGCATATCGCCGAACGAGCAGAAGATGACCCCGGGCCGCGCGGCGATCTCGAGCGCCTTGTCGATGACCTCCAGCGGAGTGACGCATACCGGGCAGCCGGGACCGTGGATCATCTCGATCTGATCCGGCAGCAACTGATCGATGCCGTGCCGGATGATCGAATGTGTCTGCCCGCCACATACTTCCATGATCGCCCAGCGGCGGTCGGTGGTGGCGCGGATCCGGTCGAGAAGTTTCTTCGCCAAGTGCGGATCACTGAATTCGTCGAGATATTTCACGGCTCCTCCTCTGGGTCGGGCTGCCGCGGCGCCTCCGGGTTGTCCATTCCCGCCTGCGCGGCCGCGACGGCGAAACCGTCGCCGAACTCCTCCTTCAGCACACCGAGGTGATCGAATTCCGCCAGGGTCCGCAGTGCCGATTCCTCGTCCAGCCGCTGGATGGCGAATCCGACGTGCACGACGACGTAGTCGCCGATCGCGGCGTCCGGGATGTACTGCAGGCATACGTCCTTGTGCACGCCGCCGAAATCGACGACCGACATCAGGGTGCCGTCGCGCTCCGCGAGGCTGAGCACCTTACCGGGAACTGCCAGGCACATGATCGTCCTCCTTCTCCGCTCAGCCCGCGGCCACCGCGAGCACCTGTCCGAACGCGAGGCCGCCGTCGTTGGGTGGCAGCCGGTGGTGGGTGAGTACGGTGAAACCGCTTGTCCGCAGCAGCCGCCGGGTGGCCGACAACAGCAGCGCGTTCTGGAACACACCGCCCGAGAGGGCGACAGTCGTATCCGGCCCGGCGCGGGCCAGCGCGGTATCCAGTACCAGCCGCGCGACGGCGGCGTGGAACCGGGCACCGATCACCGCCGCGGGTACCTCGCGCGCGGCATCGGCGACCACCGCCGCGAGCACCGGGGCGGGATCGATCGACGCCGGGTCGCGGCCGGAGTCGACCGCGAATCGGTACTCCGCACCACCGGTATCGCCGGGCCGCGAGATTCCTTCGAGTTCGATGGCCGCCTGCGCCTCGTACTCCACGGTGTGCCGGACCCCGGCCAGCGACGCCACCGCATCGAACAATCGGCCCATGCTCGAGGTCGGCACACAACCCAGTCCGGTCTCGAATTGATGGGCGAGCACCGCGCGTTCGGCGGCCGGACAGGCGCGGACCGAGGCAATCGCGGGCGACCATTCGATCCCCGCCGCCCACAGGTGCGCCAGCGCCATCCGATAAGGGCGTCGCACGCTCGTATCACCACCGGCGAGCGGCACATATTTCAGATGGGCCAGCCGCCGGTAACCCTTGTACCCGGCGGCGAGGATCTCACCGCCCCAGACGGCTCCGTCGGGACCGAACCCGGTGCCGTCGAACGCGACGCCCAGTACTGTCTCGGCCGGGCCGAGGCCGTGCTCCCCCATCACCGCGGCGATATGCGCGTGATGGTGCTGCACGGTGCGCACCGGGCGGCCGTTCGCGTTCCGGCGCGCCCACTCCGTGGAGCGGTAGCCCGGGTGCATATCCGCGGCGAGCTGAACGGGGTGCACACCGGTGAGTTCCCGGAGATGTCGTTCGGTGGCATCGAAGGCCCGCAGTGTCGCCAGATCGTCCATATCGCCGATGTGCTGGCTCAGCCACACATATCGGCCGTCGGCGACCGCGCAGACGTTCTTCAGGTCGGCACCCGCGGCGAGTGTCGGCGCGACGGGTACAGGTAGTGCGAGGGGCAGCGGTGCGTATCCACGCGAGCGGCGCACCGGTGATTCGGTACCGTCGACCAGACGCACCACCGAATCATCACAGGGCACCAGGATCCTGCGGTTGTGCCACAGCCATCCGTCGGCCAGACCGGCCAGGCGTTCACCGGCGTCCACATCGTCGTAGCAGATCGGCTCGCTGCTCCGGTTGCCGGAGGTCATCACCAGTACGTCGGGCCCGGCCGGATCACCGGGAAGGCCGAACAGCAGCGTATGCAACGGGGTATAGGCAACGAGCACACCCAGATCCGGGTTGTCCGGCGCGACGGAGGCCGCCACCGGCCGCTCGCCGCGCGGCAGCAGCACGATGGGGCGCTGTGGCCCGGTCAGCAGCGCGGCGGCCGCGGCGTCCGCGGCGGCGATCGTCCGGGCGGTGGCGAGATCGGGCGTCATCACGGCGAAAGGCTTGCCACCGCGTCGTTTCCGGCGGCGCAATTCGGCTACCGCGGTCTCGTTCGCCGCATCGCAGGCCAGGTGGTAGCCGCCGATCCCCTTCACCGCGAGGATTCCACCCGACCGGAGCAGTTCCCGGGCAGCGGCCAGTGGTTCGCCCCCATCCGGCCCGGTGTAGTACAGGCTCGGGCCGCAGTCGGGGCAGGCGATGGGCTGAGCGTGGAAACGGCGGTCGGCGGGATCGTGGTATTCGCGGGCGCACCGGTCGCACATCGGGAAATCGGCCATCGAGGTGCTCGCCCGGTCGTAGGGCAGTGCCGCGATGATGGTGAACCGGGGTCCGCAGTCGGTGCAGTTGACGAAGGGATGCCGGTAGCGGCGGTCGGCGGGATCGCGCAATTCGGCGGCGCACGCCGCGCACAGGGCGATATCCGGTGACGCGAGGGTACGACCGGCGCCTCCGGTCGTATCGGCGATATGGAATCCGGTTCCACCGCGGACGGCGATCTCGGTCCGCTCGATCGATTCGATCATCGCCAGCGGTGGCGGCGAACCCCGCAGGCGCCCCTCGAATTCCGCGAGATCAACGGGTCTGCCCTCGGTTTCGATGATGACACCGCTGCTGTCGTTGGACACCCGGCCGCTCAGCGAAAGTTCCGCGGCGGTGGTGTACACGAACGGCCGGAAGCCCACGCCCTGCACTACGCCGCGTACCACGAACCGTCGTCGGGCCCGGTCGGCCGTCACGGCTGCTCACCGCTCCCGAGCAGGCGCAGCCCGGCCATCGCCTCGGCGGCGCCCGCCGCGTCGGTCTTCTCGACCACGAATCCCATATGGATGATCACCCAGTCACCGGGTCGCACCGGATCGTCTTCGAGCAGGCCGATGTTCACCCGGCGCTGCTCGCCGGATACGTCCACCAGGGCGATCTGATGGTGGTATCCCTCGGGTATCTCGACGACCCGCCCAGGAATTCCGAGACACATGGTCACACCTCCTGACGTGGTCTCAGCAGTTCGGCGACCACGCGATGCACTTCTTTCGCGGCAGCGTTTACCGCGTTCTCGACCGGAGCGGACAAGCCGATCCGCTCATCCACCGACTCGACCTGGCAGCCGACGATCACGGTCGGCGGGACAGTGCCGCCCAGCGCGCGGACACCGGCGAAAACCGCGGCGGGGTTCATCGCGTGCGCGTCGAGTTCCACGCTGGTGGCATCGCCGACCTCGGCCCGCAACACCTCCACCTGTCCGGGCGTACCGCGATCGGGTACCGCGTCGATGAGGACCAGTGCGTCCCAGCCGTCGAGCAGGTCGTAGGCCAGATGCATACCGCGGATGCCGTAGTCCACCACGCGCGCACCGGCCGCCGGGTGGTCCGGCAGCCGCCGCACCACCTCGGGCCCGAACCCGTCGTCGCCGAGGAAGATATTGCCGATCCCGGCGATCAGCACGGTATCCGTCGGTTCAGCCTTCCCCTTCGGTCGGCGACGTCGCCCCGCCGACTCTCTTGTCGTCGACCTTCCCGGTCGCCGTCTCCTGCGGCTCGTTCGCGGTCGCTTTGCGGTCGTCGTAGGGCGGGACGGGCGGTTCGCTGCCGGGGGCCGGTTCCGAGGTGAACTCCGCCTCCCGCTCGGCGGCTTCGTCGGGCGCGGAGGTCGTCTCCTCGTGACCGAGATCGCCCGCTTCACGATCGGTGGTTCCGCCGGCCACCGTGTCCGCGCCGGTATCGCGCGAGCCCGGCTCGCCGCGTGCCTCCTGTGATTCTTCTCTGGGGTCCTGCATCTCGCCTCCTTCCGATCCGCCGCTACATCTGCCGGATCTTCAGATATCTCCGGATGTCCGGTACCGACCGCACGCCGAGGTAGACACCGGCTGCCGCCAGTACCGCCACCACCGCTGTCGCGATCACTCCCACCGTCTCCATCACGAACTTCCTTTCACTTCTCGGGACTGTCGAGCGGCTCCAGTTCGTCGGGCGCGAAATAGAGGTACCGGCCGAACCATTCGTGCAGTTCGGCCGCCGGGTCGTCGTCCAGTACGACCCCTACGTGCGAATCCCCGTCCACGTCCTGGTGCACCGAGACCACCCGCGCGGCCGCACCGTCGACGAACAGATCCTGGGCGTCGGCGCGCCGGGACGGGTGCAGCCGGACCCGGCTACCCCGGTGCACCAGCACGCCCGCCACCGGCACCGCGTCGATATCCGGGCGGACGGCGCTGTCGGCCACTGGATCCCACCAGTCGAATCCGTCCGGTACCTCGGGTACCGGACGGGGCCGGTCGAGCCGGGGCTCCCGCAGCACACCGTGCAGCTGCCGCATCGCTTCCGGCGTTGCGGCGTCGCAGCGGTCCACGATCTCGGCCGCGCGCGGATCGGTCGCCCGCGCCTGTGCCTTCTCCTCGTCGGTCATCGTCATCACACGCAGGGTGAGGATCTCGTCGATCTCGGTGGAGTCGAACAGCTCCCCCGCGCTCTGCTCCGCGATCTCGGGGTGGTCGTAGAGGATGATCGGCGAAATGAGCAGCAGGCTGTGATCGTCCGGCGGACCCGCGAGTACCGGGAAGCACCGGTGCCGCGCACAGCGTTCGACCGCCGGCGCGGCCTCGGCCGGTGGGTCCAGCGACGAGACGAACTGTCCGCCGGTAACCTGTCCGAGGACGTGCGCGCCGATCAGCGAACGCGCGATGGCGTCCTGGGGCCCGGTCGCCGGTGCGTCCGCATTGCGCACCTCCACCGTGAGCCGCAGGAACCGGCCGTCGGGCACGGCGGCGACCTCGAACTCGCCGGCGAGCGGCTGCCGGGTGCGCACCAGTGCCCCGACCGTCCGGCCCGCGGCGTCGTCGACCTCCTCGGTGTCGACACCCCCGGAAACCGTCAGCGGACGTACGAAGGACTCCACTGCGGCCGGTCCGATGACGATCTCCTGTGTGACGGCCTCGTCCCAGGTCAGCCACGACCGCGCGCCGGCGGACAGTTCGGCGCGGGCCCGGCCGTCGCCGTCGATCGCCTGCCGCCGCTGGAGCTGGAGGAACCGGATCGTCCACGTCAGCATCGGGTCCGTACCCGGGTCGAGCAGGAATCCGGCCGATAGGGACGGCTCTTCGCCGAACCCGGCCGCGGCTGCCCCCGGTGGGCCCAGGACGCCGAACTGCCAGCGCGACAGGTTCTTACGCGCGTTCGCTCGATAGGGGTAGAGCAGATAGCCCTCGTAGAGCACCGCGTCGGCGACGGCGCGCGCCCGGGCGAGCGGATCGGCGGTCACGGTACTTCCTCGCTCCCTGCCAGCAGCCGGGTCACCGCCTCGTCGAACCCGAGCAGGCCGTGGCCGGATTTGTACGCGGCCAGCGCGTCGAGGGTGTCCCGGTGCAGGCGGACCCAGCCGGTGTTCGGGAAATGCGCGGCCATCAGGTCCCGCCAGACCGAGACCGGCATATCGAACGCGTCCTCGCGATCCCAGGGGATCTGCTGGATCGCGAATCCGTTGCTGCCCTTGATGAAAACCGTGCCGCTGAACAGGAAGAGCAACGGCACCGCGCCGTCACGCAGGGCGTGCAGGTATTTCGACCCGGTCACTTCGAAGTCGTAGGTACACGGCATCGGCATATCGACCTCGGCGCCGCCGGAGAACCCGGGAACCATGGTGGCGCAGTGCATCCAGAGGAAGGATCGCTGCGTATCCCGCCACCGATCGCGAGCGCCGAACAGGTCGGTCAGCCCCGCGCCCTCCTCGTCGGTATAGCGGCGGCGCGACGGCTGGATCCGTACCTGCGCGCGGAGCGCGATCGCGTGCACGGGTTCGTCCGCGAGCGAGGCGATGCCGACCCGAGCGGACAGGATCGGCGCGACGGAGTAGGGCTGCGGCCCGATCTCGAGAACCGCGAACGTCGTCGAGTGCACAGGACTCATACCGCACCGCCCGGTCGCGCCCGGGCCGAGACCGCCGCGAAGAACTCGTCCAGATAGTCACGGACATCCTGCCCACCGTCGAAACCGCGCCACAGCAGCCGCATCCGGCCGACGAATTCGTAGCACGCGTCGATCGGCAGCAGCAGACAGCTCGCCTCCGTGGTGTCGTTCTCGGGGACGCGGATCAGCAGGGCCTCGACATCGGCGGCGAGCACGTCCAGTTCCGGATGGCGCCGCAGGATCGTGTTCCACTGCGCCAGTGGAAGTTCCGATTCGGTGGCGCCCGCGGGTCCCGGATAGAAGGCAACGGTCCGGTCCGACGCGGAGTTGTGGAAGAAGAAGGCGAGCCCCACGGGTATCTCCAATGCGTCCCACTCCGCGGGGCCGATCGTGAAGCCGGGGAAGGCGAGATAGCGCGCGGGCACCGCCCGGTACCGCAACGCTGCCTCTTGGTCGACGAACAGCAGGTAGCAGCCGCGACAGACACACATCAGCTGCCGGCCTTCGATATCCACGACATGCTGGTGCTCGGCGGCGATCGGCTCGGCGCACATCTCGCAGCGTTCCCCCACCCGCGGCGCGGGCGGACGCTCGGCGGTGATCCGCCGCAGCACTCCCAACGGCGTGTTCACCCGGGCACCCCCACCGGTACCGCCACCGACAGTTCACCGGAACGCACCAGGACCGGGAGCGGTTCGAGGTGACCGTCGCCGTCGATACGCGCACCGGCCCGTACGACATCGTAATGCGCGCGACAGACCGGGCAGCGCAGTACCGCGTCACCGACCGGGGCTCCGGCCCGCCGGTGCAGCGCGGCGCCCGCGAGCGAATGCGCACAGGCCGGGCAATGGTCCCGATAGGCGAACAGTTGCTCACCCACCCGGCAGGCCAGCACCGTGAGTCCGGCGACGGTGAACCCGCCCACCTCGCCCGGACCGAGTTCGGCGAGTTCGGGGACCGCCACCCAACTGCCCGGCGCACGATCGTTCGACCGCACCCGGGAGAACAGCGATTCGGGCGCGATCGGCTCCGCCGGTTCAGGTTGCGCCGCAACGACTTCGATGGCCTCGATCTCGGGGGCCGCGGCACGTACCGCGTCTTCCACGGCCAGTTCCAAGGTCACCGACGAGGAAGGACAGCTGCGGCAACTGCCGGTCAGTTCCAGGCGGACCACCCCGTCGACGATGCCGACCAGGGTGACATCACCGCCGTGTGAACCCAGATACGGCCGCACACTGTCGAGTGCGGCCCGCACCCTGACGTCCACCTCGTGCGGGTGCAGCCCGTGCACGAGCAACAGGCTCGCCACCAGGTCGTCACGGGCCAGCAGCTCGAGTGTTCCCGTGTCCAGCAGGTCGACCACCCGGGCCAGTCCCGCGCCGTACAACTCGACCACTTCGCGCACCAACTGCTCGGCACGTTCGCGCGCGACGGTGCCGCCCGCCGAACTCGCCTCCAGCAGCGTTTCGATACGGTCGCCCGCCGCCCGCCAGCGCTGCTCGTCGGGTGCTGTGCCGTCCTGCTCCCGTGGGGATGCGTCCACCTCACCCTCCCGTCGCCGGTATCGCTACGGGACTCACTCCGGTGTGAGCGTCTGCGTCGGTGAATGCAGTTTCCGCAGGCTCTGCCCCTTACCCAGGTACATGTGCACACCACACGGCAGGCAGGGGTCGAAACTGCGGACCGTGCGCATGATGTCGATGCCCTTGAAGTGCTCGCGGTCGTTCTCCTCGAAGATCGGCTGACCCTGGACCGCGTCCTCGTACGGGCCCGGCGTGCCGTAGCTGTCGCGCGGACTGGCGTTCCACGGGGTCGGCGGATACGGGTGATAGTTCGCGATCTTCCCGTCCCGGATCACCATGTGGTGCGACAGCACACCGCGCACCGCCTCGGTGAAACCGCAACCGATGCCCTCCTCGGGCACCTCGAATGGCTCCCAGGTCTTGGTGTGGCCGGCCCGGATCTCCGCCAGTGCCTTCTCCGCGAAGTGCAGCGCGCAGGCCGCGGCGTAGGCCTG
This sequence comes from Nocardia jinanensis, assembly GCF_014645735.1. Classification (GTDB taxonomy): domain Bacteria; phylum Actinomycetota; class Actinomycetes; order Mycobacteriales; family Mycobacteriaceae; genus Nocardia; species Nocardia jinanensis. The sequence continues at coordinate 52,348 of NZ_BMMH01000024.1, forward strand.
GAAATACGTACGGGCACGGTCGCGTTCGATGGTGTTGCTACCGTGCGCGGGGATCTTCCATTCCAGCGTGACCGGGCCCGCGAGCGCGGTCTTGGGCAGGTTGATCTGCACACTGTGGCCGGTCGCCTTCACATATCCGATATCGACCAGTTCGGCCAGCGCCGTCGCCCAGAGCCGCGCCAGCGGACCGCCGCCGGTGTCCAGGGCGAGATGCTGGCTGCCGTCGAACCAGCGCGGCGACATGACCCAGCTGTACTTGTCGTCCAGGTCGCGCTTCTGCGGTTTGGGGTTGGTGTGCTGGTTCCAGGGGTGGCGCCGGTCCACCGGATTGCCCAGGGGATCGGTGAGCACGAACGTTTCCTGATCGGTCCAGTCCTCGTAGTACGAACTGCCCAGCAGGATCCGCAGGCCCAGATTGATATCGACCAGGGAGGTGGTGAGGAGCTCGCCGTCGACCACCACGCCCGGGGTGACGAACATCTTGCGACCCCAGTCCTCCATATCCGTGTAGTCGAAGTTGCAGACCTCGGGGTCCTGGAACGAGCCCCAGCAGCCCAGCAGCGTGCGCCGCAGGCCGACCTTGTCGTAGCCGGGTATCGCGTCGTAGAAGAAGTCGAACAGATCGTCGTGCATCGGCACGACCTTCTTCATGAACTCGACATAGCGCATCAGCCTGGTCATGTAATCGGTCATCAGCTGCACGGTCGCCACCGTCCCGGGACCGCCGGGGTACAGCGTCGACGGGTGTACATGTCTGCCCTCCATCAGGCAGAACATCTCGCGCGTGTACCGGCTCACCTGCAGGGCTTCCCGATAGAACTCCCCGGTGAACGGATTGAGCGCACGCATGATGTCGGCGATCTTGCGGTATCCGTGTGCCGCCGCGTGCGGTGCGTCGGTCCGCTCGGCCACCGCGAGCACACCGGGATTGGTCTCGGCGACCATCTTCTCGCAGAAGTCCACGCCTACGAGGTTCTCCTGGAAGATGTTGTGGTCGAACATGTACTCGGCCGCCTCGCCGAGGTTGACGATCCACTCACCGAGGTGTGGCGGCTGCACTCCGTAGGCCATGTTCTGGCAGTAGCAGGAGCAGGTCGCGTGGTTGTCGCCGCAGATACCGCAGATACGGCTGGTGATGAAGTGGGCGTCGCGCGGGTCCTTGCCGCGCATGAACACGGAGTAGCCGCGGAAGATGGACGAGGTGCTGTGGCATTCCACCACTTCGTTGTTATCGAAGTCGATCTTGGTGTAGATACCCAGGCTGCCGACGATGCGGGTGATCGGGTCCCATGCCATCTCGACGAGACTGTCCGGTTCGATCGTCCGATGCGACGGCTCGGGGATGATCTGTGTCATCGGAGATACCTCCTACCAGGTTCGGGTCGCGCCGGTCTCGAGCTTTTCGCCGCGGTGCCGCCAGCGTGGCTCTTTGTCGACCGTGCGACCGGTGATGCTGCGGAGGCTGCGGACCACGGATCCATAGACGCCAGAGGCAGTGGACGAGAGCTTTCCGCCGGGTGGTTCGTCCATGAACGGCATGAACTTGTCGGGGAAGCCGGGCATCGTGCAACCGATACAGATCCCACCCACATTCGGGCAGCCGCCCACACCGTTGATCCAGCCGCGTTTCGGCACGTTGCATTTGACCACCGGGCCCCAGCAGCCCAGTTTCACGATGCACTTCGGTGACCCGTACTCGGTGGCGAAATCGCCCTCTTCGTAGTAGCCGGCACGGTCGCAACCCTCGTGCACGGTCGCGCCGAACAGCCATTTGGGGCGCAAGGCCTCGTCGAGCGGGATCATCGGCGCCTGGCCGGTGGCCGTATAGAGCAGGTAAGTGAGGGTCTCCGACAGATTGTCCGGATGGATGGGGCAACCGGGCACGCAGACGATGGGGATATCGGCCTTGCTCTTCCAGTCCCAGCCGAGATAGTCGGGCACGCCCATGGCGCCGGTCGGGTTACCCGCCATCGCGTGGATACCGCCATAGGTCGCGCAGGTACCGACCGCCACGACGGCCGTGGCCTTCGGGGCGAGACGATCCAGCCATTCGCTGGTGGTCAGGGGCTGGCCGGTGGCGGGATCATTACCGAATCCGCACCAGTAGCCCTCCTCGTGTAATTGCTCGTTGGGTATCGATCCCTCCACGACCAGCACGAACGGGTCGAGTTCGCCACGGTCTGCCCGGAAGAACCATTCGAGGAAATCGTCGGCACCACCGTTGGGACCGCACTCGAAGTCGATGAGCGGCCAGTGCACCGCGACTTGGGGGAGACCGGGGAGGGCGCCGAGGGCGATTTCCTCGACACTGGGCTGGGTGGCGGCGGTCAACGCCACCGAATCGCCATCACAACTGAGACCGGCATTGATCCAGAGCACGTGGATCAAGGTCTCTTCGGCTCGGACCGCTTCCTGAGTTGGCATACGCTGCCACCTTCCGGAGTCGAAGCGGGGACTGGCCGTTCCGGCTCATAGACCACGGATTGTGACTCTGATCACAACAGTCTAGACGGGGTGACCCGCACCCTCAAGGCTCGTGGCGGCCTCCCGGCGCTGGTCCGCGAGCCATTCGTACCAGTGCTCGAGCCCCTCGCCCGTGGTGACCGAGATCGGCAGTATCTCGACGCCGGGGTTCACCGCGTGCGCGTACGCGGCGCAGGCGGTGAGATCGAAATCGACGTAGGGCAGCAGGTCGATCTTGTTCACCAGCACCAGACCTGCGGCCGCGAACATATGCGGGTATTTCAGGGGTTTGTCCGTCCCCTCGGTCACCGAGATCATCACCACCTTCCGGGATTCACCCAGATCGAACAGCGCGGGGCAGACGAGGTTGCCGACGTTCTCGATGAACAGCAGCGTGCTCGGTGCGGGACCCAGCGCATGCACCGCCCGGCGCGTCATCTCGGCGTCCAGGTGGCAGCCGGCTCCGGTGTTGACCTGCACCGCCCGAGCTCCGGTCGCGGCGATCCGCTCGGCATCTCGTACGGTCTCCTGATCGCCCTCGATGACGGCGATCGGGGCATCGGGCAGCGCGCGAATCGTCCGTTCGAGCAGCGTGGTCTTCCCCGCTCCCGGGGAACTGGTCATGTTCAGCGCCACGATGCCGCGGGCACGCAGCCACTCCCGGTTGTGCTGAGCGAGGTGGTCGTTGCGTGCGAGCACCTTCTGCTCGAGCGATACCGTCTCGGTCGCCGGTGGATGGGTATGTGGGGCCACATCGTCAGGTGAATGCTCGTGGCCGGGACCATGGGAGTGCGGCGGCCCGTCCCGGCCGTGTTCGGGATCGGCCGGTCCGTCGCGCCCGACCGTGATCACGCCTATCGTGTCGTTTCCACATCCGCAGGTTGCGCACATTCTCGGCTCACTTCCATCGACCGGATCCGCAGTTCCCGGCCGCCCCTTATCTCCACATCCGCGCTTGCGCACGGGCAGAGCAGGAGCAGATCGGTGACGGGGAAGTCCGCACCGCAGTCGCGGCAGTGCGCCGCACCCGGTACGGACCGGATATCGAGGTTCGCGCCGTCCGCGACGGTGCCCTCGGCGGCGATCTCGAAAGCGAATCGCAGGGCATCGGGCACGACCGCGGTCAGCACCCCCACATCGACGGTCACGTGATACACGGCACGCCCCGCCGCGTGGTCACACACGGCGTCGATGACACTCTGCGCGATCGCGAGTTCGTGCATCAAGATCTCGACTCGTCGAGGGATACTTGGATGCTACTCCGGCCGCTTCTTGCCGAGTCACCCTCGGGGCCGGCGGGCTCGTCTCGGGAACGTCACCGGGGCCGGTCCGAGATCGCGCCGGAGCTCGACCGTTCGGTACCGGCGGTCCGGGCGCGGGACCGCGGGCTGCACGTCGAATACGCCGGGCACCGGCGGCGGGCCTCGTGCCCCCACCTGCCGAGCCGGCGACCGCTACCGCGCATTACCTCCGGTGGTGGCGAGGAGATCGACGACGAGATCGGTACCGGTCGCCGCCCGCACCTGCTCCACCTCCACCTCCGGTGCGAGTTCGCGCAGCACCAGGGCATCGCTGCCGATATCGATGACGGCCAGATCGGTGATGATCCGCTGCACCACCCCCTGACCCGTCAGCGGCAGGGTGCACTGCTCGACGATCTTGGCACCACCCGCGCGGTCGGTGTGTTCCATGACGACGATGACGCGGCGGGCGCCGTGCACCAGGTCCATGGCGCCACCCATCCCCTTGACCACCTTGCCCGGAACCATCCAGTTCGCGAGGTCACCGGTTCTCGACACCTGCATACCCCCGAGTACCGCGGTATCGATATGCCCGCCGCGGATCATGCCGAACGACAGCGCCGAATCGAAGAAGGCCGCACCGGCATCGACCGTCACGGTCTCCTTCCCCGCGTTGATCAGGTCGGGATCGACCGCGTCCGCGGTGGGATAGGGGCCGGTGCCGAGGATGCCGTTCTCCGAGTGCAGGACGACCTTCACCTCCGGCGGTAGATAGTTCGGGATCAGCGTCGGCAGTCCGATGCCCAGGTTCACGTACTCACCGGGACGCATCTCCGCGGCGGCCCGTCGCGCCATCTGCTGCCGGGTCCAGCTCATACCGTCGCCTCCTGCACGGTCCGCTTCTCGATTCGCTTGTCCTGCGGCCCGGTATCCACGATCCGCTGGACGAACACACCGGGAAGATGGATCTGCGAGGGATCCAGTGCACCGGGTTCGACGAGTCGTTCCACCTGGGCGATGGTCACCTTCCCGGCCATGGCGGCGAGCGGATTGAAGTTCATCGCGGTCTTGTCGAACACCAGATTTCCCTCGGTATCTCCGACGACGGCGTGCACCAGCGCGAAATCGGTGCGGATCCCTTCCTCCAGGACGAAACGCCTACCGTGGAATTCGCGCACCTCCTTGGGTGGGGAGGCCACCGCCACCGACCCGTCGGGCCGGTACCGCCAGGGCAGACCGCCCTCGCTGATCGGCGTACCCACACCGGCCGGAGTGTAGAACGCCGGTATTCCGGCGCCGCCGGCCCGCAGCCTTTCGGCCAGCGTGCCCTGCGGTGTGAGTTCGACTTCCAGCTCTCCGGCGAGATACTGCCGGGCGAACTCCTTGTTCTCCCCCACATAGGACGCGGTGACGCGCGCGATGCGCTTGGCCGAGAGCAGGATTCCGAGTCCGTAGTCGTCGACACCGCAGTTGTTCGAGTAGACCTCGAAACCGGTCGCCGGGCCCGCGGCGATCGCGGCGATCAACGCGTCGGGGATACCGCAGAGGCCGAAACCACCGACAGCCAGTGACGCGCCGCCGGCGATATCGGCGACGGCCGCGGCGGCCGATGCCGCCACCTTCGCGCTCATCGGCCGGCCTGCGTGGCGGGCAGGATTCGAGCGCGTACCTCACCGAAACCGATCCGGGAGCCCCCCGGGCCGGGTGCGGTGGCCGCGATGGCGATCTCGTCGCCGTCTTCGAGGAAGGTGCGAGGTTCACCGTTGACCTCGACAGGTTCGGCTCCGCCCCAGGTGAGTTCGATGAACGCGCCGCGCTGGTCCTTGCGGTCACCGGAGATGGTGCCGGAGGCGAACAGGTCGCCGGTGCGCGCCGCGGCCCCATTGATCGTGGTGTGGGCGAGCATCTGCGCGGGCGACCAGTACATCTGCGCATAGGGCGGCCGGGAGACCAGCTGCCCGTTCCACTCGACGGTGAGATCGACATCCAGGCCCCACTTCTGGTCTCCGCGCAGGTAGGGCAGCGGTTCGGGGTCCTGGACCGGGGTATCGATCCGGGCGGCCTCCAGAGCGGCCAGCGGTACGACCCACGGCGAGATCGACGTCGCGAAACTCTTACCGAGGAACGGACCCAAGGGTACATACTCCCAGGCCTGGATATCGCGGGCCGACCAGTCGTTGACCACCACGGCGCCGAAAATATGCTCGGCGAATTCGTCCGGGGTGATCACCGCGCCCGGCTCGGACGGTACGCCGACGATGAAACCGAGCTCGGCTTCGATATCGACACGCTGGGACGGCCCGAACGACGGTGCCGGGGCGGCGGGCGATTTCCGCTGCCCGCAGGGGCGGACGATATCGGTTCCGGACACGATCACGGTGCCGGCCCTGCCGTGGTACCCGACGGGCAAGTGCTTCCAGTTCGGCATGAGCGGCGCCGAATCGGGCCGGAACAGCCGGCCCAGATTGGTGGCGTGCTGTTCGGACGCGTAGAAGTCCACGTAGTCGGCGACCTCGATGGGCAGATGCATCGCGACGTCGGCGAGGTCGGCGACGGCATGCGCGGGCACCTCACCGCGGACCGATGCGGCGATCCGGGCCCGGGCGGACGCCCACGCCTGCGGTCCGAGGGCCATGAAATCGTTGAGTGACGGGCGCGCGAACACTTCGTCACCGAGCACGACGGACAGGTCGACGACCTTGTCCGCGACCCGGACACCGACGCGTGGTGCGGATCCGGCGGTCGAGAACACCCCGTAGGGCAGATTGTCGATCCCGAACGGGGAGTCGGCGGGGATATCGATAACGGTCATGAAGCAGAACTTTCCGAGACGGGCCGCAGTGCGGCCGGTAACAGGTGCAGGTCCACCAGTTCGGTGAGCGGGTCGCCGATACTGCAGGTACCGAACGAGCGGAACGCGGTGCGCACGGCGCTCGCCTCGGTATCGGACAGGGCGGCCAGCTCGGCGGCGACGGCCGGGCCGGCCCGGTTCGCCAGCACCGCCTCGAGCGCGCCGGTATCGGCGCCGGCGCCGGCCAGATGCGTCGCGAGCAGCAGATTCAGGAAGCCGTGCTGTTCGAAGCCGGTGATCGGGTCGGTGTTGCGGATCGCGTGGTGCAGTCCAGCCGTCGCCTTGAACGGGATCCCGGCGGTCACGGCCGACCGCAGCGCCAGGGCGAGTTCACGCTCGTCCGGATAGGCCTCGGCGACCATCCCGCCGGTGCGGAACTTCGCCGCGTAGGGCGAGCCCGCCAGTCGCTCCAGGAAGGCCGGGCGCCGATCATCGCGCGGTATCTCGATGTACACGTCGAGACTGGTGATCCGTGTGGCGAGCAATTCTGTCGCCGCGAAGAACTCGGCCGCGGACAGCTGCGCCGGGACGGCGATCTCGAGGCCCGCGAGGGTGAGCCCGTCGATCGCGGCAGCCCGGTCCAGCGCCTGCGTGACGGTCCCCGGCCCCTCGGGGGCCGTGCAGACGACGGTCAGCGGGCCGGGTTCGCGGGCCGCCAGTTCGGCGAGCCGGGATATCGGAAAGATCAGCGGCCCGACGAGCGCGGCGAAATCGCTGTCCCGATAGCGAGCGTGATCGGCCAAGGCGGTGGGCAGTGGCGCGTTACCGGGCGGGAAGAGCGCCGCATCGTCACAGAGACCACGCAGAAGTACGGGGATCACGCGCTCGCCTCCCCCAGCCATGACCACGCGTACCCGGGATCCTCGCACGCGAGCGCGCCCTCGCCCAGTTCCAGCGGCGCGAAGGTATCGACCATGACGGCCGTCTCCTCCACGTATTCGAGACCGAGCGAACGTTCCATCCCGCCGGGCTGCGGTCCGTGTGCGTGCCCACCCGGGTGCACCGACACCGAACCCAGGTCGATCCCGGATCCCTTGCGCGCTTCGTAGTTCCCGCCGCAGTAGAACATGACCTCGTCGGAGTCGACGTTCGAATGGTAGTAGGGCACCGGGACGGCCAGCGGGTGGTAGTCGACCTTACGGGGCACGAAGTTGCACACCACGAACCCGTTGCCCTCGAACGCCTGGTGGACCGGCGGCGGCTGATGGACACGGCCGGTGATCGGTTCGAAATCATCGATATTGAATGTGTACGGATAGAGGCAGCCGTCCCAGCCGACCACATCGAACGGATGCCGCGGATAGGTCATACGGGTGCCGACGATGCCCCGGGAGGCGCGGTGTTTGACGAGGACCTCGATATCGGTGCCCTCGGCGAGCAATACCTCGCGCGGGCCGTGCAGATCACGTTCGCAGTAGGGCGCGTGCTCCAGCAGCTGCCCGAACCGCGAGAGGTAGCGTTTGGGCGGCACGATATGGCTGCTCGATTCGATCGCGTACGCGCGCAGCGGTTCATTCCCCTGGGGGATCCAGCGGTGCGTGGTGGAGGTCGGGAGCACCACATAGTCGCCGCGCCGCGCTTCGAGCGCACCGAACACCGTTTCCACCCGCGCCGCACCGGATTCGAGGTAGACGAGCTCGTCGCCGAGGGCGTTGCGGTACAGCGGCGACTCCTTCGCCGCGACCACATAGGAGATACGCACATCGGAGTTGGCCAGCAGCAGCCGGCGGCCGGTGACGACATCGGTCTCCGCCCACGACCCGGCCGGGAACAGCTCGTGCAGCTTCAGATGCCGCGGTTCGAGGGGATGGTTCGGCGTGGTGGTCTGGTCCGGGACCTCCCATATGCTCGAGCCGGAGATCGCCGACGGAATGCCGCGGTGGTAGAGCAGCGAGGAATCCGAGGAGAACCCCTCTTCGCCCATCAACTCCTCGTAGTAGAGCCGGCCGCTGTCGTCGCGGTGCTGAGTGTGGCGTTTCGGCGGAACATTGCCGAGTTGGCGGTAGTACGCCATGACCTGCCTCCTCGTGGAAATGAATGCGAATGGAAAGAGGTGGCACGAGGACGCCGCGCGGGTGGTCCCGCGCGGCGCCCTCGTGGTCAGTCCACCCGTAGTTCGATGCCCTTGGTCTCTTCGACGAAGAAGACGGTGCCCAGTGTGAGCAGCGCGCAGAACACGAAGTAACCGGCGGGGGCCAGCGAGTTACCGGTCGCGTCGATGAGCCAGGTGGCGATGAACGGCGCGGTGCCGCCGAGCAACATATTGGTGATGTTGTTGCCCAGCGCCAGACCGCTGTAGCGGACCGAGGCCTTCAGCATCTCCACGTAGGTCACATACGACGCGCCGTTGACCACCGAGACACAGATGAACAGCACCGACTGTCCGACCACCGCCTGCCAGGCGCCCGCCCCGGACATCAGCACGAACATCGGTACCCCGAGCACCGCCGCGGCCACACTGCCCCAGAGCAACACCGGTTTCCGTCCGTAGGTGTCGGCGAGGTAACCGGCGATCGGCAGGGTGATCACGCCGAGCACCAGCGCGAGCGAGGTCGACAGGAAGGCCAGGGTCGAGGAATGACCGCCGGCGGTCTGCAGATAGGTCGCGGCGTACACCGAGGCGATGTAATAGCCGCCGGTGATGAGCGCACCCAGGAAGACGATCTTGACCACGGCACCACCGGAGGTACGCAGTAGTTCGATGACCGGCAGTTTCTTGGTCTCACCCTTCTCGGCGAGCTCCTCGAACTGCGGGGTGTCCTCCATATGGTTACGGATCCAGATCCCGACGACACCGATCACCACACTGAGCAGGAACGGGATCCGCCACGCCCAGGACAGGATGGTCTCCTCGGAGAACACCGAGGTCAGCGCAAGCGCTACCAGCGAAGCGACGAGCGACCCGAGGTAGGTGCCCGAGTTGACCATCGAGGTCTGTGTCGCGCGCCAGCGCCGCGGTGCGGATTCGGAGACGAAGGCGTTGGCGCCACCGAGTTCGCCGCCCGCGGCGAAACCCTGTAAGCACCTCGCCAGCACCAGGGCGGCGGTCGCCCAGACACCCAGCGTGACGTAGGTCGGCATCAACCCCATCAGCACGGTGGCGATCACCATCAGCAGGATGGTCCACGACAGCGCGCTCTTGCGGCCGTACTTGTCGCCGATGTGCCCGAAGAAGATCCCGCCGGGCACCCGCAGGAAGAACGCCACCGCGAAGGCGGCGAAGGTACCCATCAGCGCGGCTGTTTCGTTCTCGGACACGAAGAACAGGGTGGCGACCACGGTTGCCATGTACCCGTAGATACCGAAGTCGTAGTATTCGACCACGGTGCCGACGATGGCCGCCCGAACCACCTTCACCGACGACTGGCCGCCGGATCCGGTGCCGGTCGAACCGGAGCGGTGCGCTTCTTTGGGCATCAGCTCGTTTCCCAACATGTCAGTTACCTTGTGCTTTCGTCCGAGAGTGCGACTCGGCCGCGGCCGCGCGACCGGCGATCCGCCCCATAGTCAGTGCGTTGGCGACGGCGTTGCCGCCACCCACATAGCGGAGGCCGAGGACCCCGCCCCCGGCCTCGCCCGCCGCGAACAGTCCCGGAACGGGACGCCCGGTGGCGTCGAGAACGGCGGTATTCGAATCGATTTCGAGGCCCGTATGGGTGCAGACCAGTTCGGCGGGCAGGATCTTCGCCGCGTAGAACGGTCCCTCCGTGATCGGTTCGAGGTGTGTATCGCTGTGCTTGGCCGCGAGCGAGAGATGACGGCGGAAGTCGTCGTCGGCGCCCGCGGGTAGCTGGGCGTTCCACCGATCGACACTCGCCTTCAGTGCCGGTGCGGGCACCGCGATGGCCGCGGCGAGTTCGTCCCAGGTGGCGGCGCAGGCGGTGCGGCCGGCGGCGACTTCCTCCGCGACACGGTCGGGGGTCCAGTCGGTGTAACCGGCCGGGAGCCCCACCCGTGCTTTCTCGTCGAAGATCATCCAGCCGTAGCCGCCCTGCCGATCGAGGATTCCGGTGGACACCGCGTAGGGGGCGTCCTCGTCCATGAATCGGCGGCCCTCCTGGTTGACGTACAACCGCGAAGCGGGCGGGAACCCGGACTGCCAGTGGTGATACCGCTGGAAATACACGGTCGGCATGAGCAGGCCCCAGCCGTGCCCGGCCAGCGCCGCGCCGACCCCGGCGCCGAAGCGCAGATGATCGCCCCGGCTTCCCGGTGCGGCGACCACGAACAGCGATTCACCCGCCGCGCGCGCGGCCGGGAAGTAGCGGTCCACGAAGGTGGGGTCCTGCGCGAATCCGCCGCTGGCGACGACCACGGCGCCGCCGCGCATCTCGATACCGTCGGCCACGACTCCCGCGACCCGGCCGCCGGCGACCAGGAGTTCTTCCACGCGGGTGTTCAGCACCACGTCCACGCCGTGTGTGCGGCGAGCCCGGTCCAGTGCCTGGACCAGACCGTAACCCTGATCCTTGGGTACGTGGGCCCGCCACACATCCTCGACGCCCGCCCGTGCCAGACCCGGCTGATGGGCGTTTCCGGATTCCACCGCCGGGATCTCCACTCCCAGGCCGATCAGCCATTCGAGCGTAGGCGCGGCCTGCTCGCAGAAGGTGTGGACAAGTCCCGGCCGCAGCACCCACTGGTTGAGATCCATGTAGTGCTGGAAGAATTTCTCCGCCGAATCCTCGATACCCAGCGCACGCTGCACACTGGTTCCGGCAGCGGTGAACAGGCCCGCGGACAGCTGGGTGGATCCGCCGAGTTCCCGTTCCGATTCGAACAGCAGCACCGAGGCGCCGTCCTCGGCCGCGGAGACCGCCGCGGCCAGACCGGCCCCGCCGCCACCGATCACGATGACATCGAATTCGTCGTCCACTACAGGCTCCCCTCGGTCTCGGCCACGATGCGGTGGTACAGCCCGTTGGAGACCAGTCCGCCGTCGACGGTGACCTCGCTACCGGTCATATAGCTCGACCGATCCGACAGCAGGTGCAGGACGGCATCGGTGATCTCCTGCACCGCGCCCATCCGGCCCATCGGGATGGAGCGCAGGGACGATTCCACGAACCCGCCCGAACCACTCACCAGCGCGGTACCGACCAAGCCGGGATGGACGGAGTTGACCCGGATATTCCATTTCGCCAGGCCACCGGCCGCCGATTTCGATAACCCGGTCAGCCCCCATTTGCTCGCGGAGTAGGCCGGTGAGAAGTATCCGATCTGGCCGGAGATCGAGGAGATGTTGACGATGGAACCGCCACCGGAGTCACGCATCAGCGGCGCCACGGCCTGCATCCCGTAGAAGGGACCGAACAGGTTGATCCGCAGCGTCGCGTCCCAGATCTCGTCCGGGGTGTCCATGAACTCGAGCCGCCGCGAAATACCCGCGTTGTTGACCAGACCGCCGAGTTCACCACGGCGGGAGCCGATTTCGTCTACTACCCGGGTCCAGTCCACCCGGTCGGCGACATCGAGGTGGTGCGCGCTGGCGGACCCGCCGGCGGCGATGATCTCGGCCGCCAGTTCCTCGGTGTCGGCGATATCGGCCAGGCAGACATGGGTACCGAGCGCGCCCAGTGCCCGCGCGTGGGCCGCCCCCATGCCGGTGGCGGCGCCGGTCACCAGGACGACTCCGGGATAGTTCAGCCGATCAGACATGGCGGGAACCACCGTCGACGGCGATGCTGTGCCCGGTGACGTAGCGGGCACTGTCGCTCAGCAGGAACAGCAGCGGGCCGAACACTTCCTCGGGTGAGCCGAGACGATGCAGCGGCACCACCTCCAGCGCGTGCGCGAGTGCGGCCGGATCGTCCTGTACCCAACGGGTCATGGCGGTATCGATGTATCCGGGGGCGATGGAGTTCACCCGGATCCCCTTGTCGCCCAGTTCGACGGCGAGCGATTCGGTCATATGCGCGACGGCGGCCTTGGACGTGCAGTACGCGCCGCGCCCCTTGCGCACCCGCAGCGCCGATACCGACGACATGTTCACGATGGCGCCGCCCGGTACCATATGCCGGGCCGCGGCCTGGGCACCGTAGAGCACACCCTCGACGTTCACCCGCAGGGTCGCGCCGATCTGCTCGGGGGAGATGTCCTCGGCGAGCGCGAACGGGAAGATCCCGGCGTTGTTGATCCAGAAATCGATCCGCCCGTATTCCGCCACGGCGCGTTCGGCGAGTTTCTCGTGGTCGGCGGGGGTGGTCACATCCGCGCGCATCCCGACGACCCGTCCCGGTTCCGCCGCGAGCGAACGCACGGCGAGGTCGGCCCCGATCCCCGCGGCCGTGGCGACGACCTGGTCTTCGTTGATATCGGCGGCGACCACCGACACCCCGCGGGTCGCCAGGCCCGCCGCGAACACCGCACCCATCCCCTGGGCCGCCCCGGTGACCACGGCGACCTTGCCCGCCATTTCCGGGTAGTGCGCGGTCACCGGTGCCGCGTCGGTACGCCCGGGGTTGAGCTGCTCGGTGGTGGTGCTCATCTGTCGTTCCTCCGAAATCGTGTGGAAATCCGTGCGGGTTCGCGCTGCGGCCTACCGCTGTGGCGCGTCGTCACGCGAGACGCGCCGGCGGGCGACCGACCAGCGGCCGTCGTCGTGTTCGAGGCGGTCCTCGATCGTCGTCATCCGCACCAGGCGTGGAACCGCGCCGCGCGGAGTGGCGATGATCTGCAGATAGGCGGCGACCTCGAGGGTCGAGGAGTCCAGCCGCCGGATCGCGATATTCGTGACGACGTGCCGATGCACCTCGTCCGCGGCCCGGGCCGCTTCGTCGAACGCGCGCGCGAATTCGGTGAGGGCCGCGGCCCCGGTGACCGGCTCCGGGTAGCTCGGCGAACGGAACTCGCCGGTGGGTGTGAAGGTGGCCGCCCAGTCGGCGGCCCGGCCGTTGTCGATATGCCCGCTCTGGAAGCCGTACAGCTGGTGGACCGCGGCGATCGTCGCCGGATCGGGCAGGTCCCCGACCGAAACCGTGGTCATCGAATTCTCCTCGACATCATCGCAGAGCCTCCGCTTGCCCCCACCGGCTCGAGTGTGCGATAATCGCACGCACTGTGCGATATGAGTGAAGGCTAAGTGTCACCACTCACAAAAGTCAAGAAGGACGCGATGAACCACAGCCCTGCCCCCGGGGGCGAACGTGCCGCCGGGGCACAGCTCGATTCCGGAATGTCGAAAACGCTGCACCACGGATTGGAGATCCTGGAAACGCTGGCCCGGCATCCGCACGGGCTCTCGATCACCGATCTCGCCGATACCGTCGGCGTGCACCGGACCGTCGCACATCGCCTGGTCCGCACGCTGGAAGCGCACCGGCTGTGCCGCCGCGACCACACCAAACGCGTCACCCTCGGCGCCGGCCTGGTAACCCTCGCCGAGCCGGTGGAACAGGATCTGCGCACGGTCGCCGGGCCGGTGATGGAGGAACTCGCCGAGCGCACTCGCTCCACCGCCCACCTGGTACTACGGGAGAACGAGACCGAAGTGCGCGCGCTACTGGTGGTCGAACCGCGCAACGCGCAGGTCCACGTGGCCTTCCGGCCGGGTCAGATCCACCCCATAGACCGCGGCTCGGCGGGGCTGGCGATGCTGGCCGCCCTCCCTGCCGTTCCCGGTGAACGCCCGGAGGTCGAGACCGCGCGCGACCGCGGCTACGCGCTCACCCGCGGTGAGGTCGTCGCGACGATGTTCGGTATCTCGGCACTCGTCCCCCGCCGCCGCGGCGAACCGGAAACCACCATCGGTATCTCCGTCTTCGAGGTCGACGACGAGAACGCGCTCGCCACCGCGGTCCGCGCAGCCGCCCGGCAGCTGGGCACGCTGCTGCACTGAGCCGGCCCGTCGGCCCGGGACACCCCCGGGCCGACGCGTAGGTGAGCGTCCCGGCGAGACCGGACGAACGTTGTCACCAGGGCGTAATCGCGGCCACGGCCGCACCGCGACGTCGTTCGATCAGGTCATAGATCAGCGACTGTAGCGCCGTGTCGGTGGATTGCGACATGCCTTTCGGGTAAGTGTTCTCCGGACCCATCGGTCACTTCCGACCCGGCCGATCGACCCGCCCGCCGAAAATACGGGCGAGTAGCCCCCGCACGCTGTGCACATAGTGGTCTCGCGGGTGCACACTACGCAGAGCCGAGCCGAAAAACGGCTCACCCGTGACCATGCCCAACCGACGAAGGAGCCAGGGATAGTGTTCAGTCGTATCGCCATCGTGAACCGAGGAGAGGCGGCGATGCGCCTTGTCCACGCTGTCCGGGACCTGGCAGCCGAAACCGGGCAGCCGGTGCGGACCATCGCGTTGCACACCGATGTCGATCGGAACGCGACCTTCGTCCGCGAAGCCGATATCGCCTACGACCTGGGCCCGGCATCGGCCCGCCCCTACCTGGACCTGAAGGCCCTCGAACGCGCACTGGTGTCCACCGGCGCCGACGCCGCCTGGGTCGGGTGGGGTTTCGTCGCCGAGGATCCGGCGTTCGCGGAACTGTGCGAGCAGATCGGCGTCACCTTCATCGGGCCCAGCCCCGACGCCATGCGCAAACTCGGCGACAAGATCGGCGCGAAGCTGATCGCCGAAGAGGTGGGCGTACCGGTCGCGCCGTGGAGCCGCGGCGCGGTCGAAACCGTGGAGGCCGCGATCGCCGCCGCGACCGAGATCGGCTACCCCCTGATGCTGAAGGCGACCGCGGGCGGCGGCGGCCGCGGTATCCGGGTGATCAACAACGAGGCCGAACTCGTCGACGCCTACGATCGCACCAGTCAGGAAGCGGCACGCGCGTTCGGCAGCGGCATCGTGTTCCTGGAGCGCCTGGTCACCGGCGCCCGCCACGTCGAGGTCCAGGTGATCGCCGACGGTCAGGGCACCGCCTGGGCGCTGGGTGTGCGCGATTGCTCGGTGCAGCGGCGCAACCAGAAGGTCATCGAGGAATCGGCGTCGCCGGTCCTGCGCCCCGACCAGGTGGCCGAACTCAAGGCGTCGGCCGAACGGCTGGCTGTCGCGGTCGGTTACCGTGGCGCGGCCACCGTCGAGTTCCTGTACCACCCCGGCGACGAACTGTTCGCTTTCCTCGAGGTCAACACCCGGCTCCAGGTCGAGCACCCGATCACCGAGATCACCACCGGTTTCGACCTGGTGCGCGCCCAGCTGCACGTGGCCTCGGGCGGCCGGCTCGAGGGCGAACCGCCCGCCGAACGCGGGCACGCGATCGAGGCCCGGCTCAACGCCGAGGACCCCGACCGGGATTTCGCTCCCTCCCCCGGCCGCATCGCGCATCTGGACCTCCCGGCCGGACCGGGGATCCGCGTCGACACCGGTGTCAGCGAGGGCGACACCATCCCCGCCGATTTCGATTCGATGATCGCCAAGATCATCGCCTACGGCCGCAACCGCGACGAGGCCCTGGGCCGGTTGCGCCGCGCGGTCACCGAGACCCGGGTGATCATCGAAGGCGGCGCGACCAACAAGAGCTTCGTCCTCGACCTGCTGGACCAGCCCGAGGTGATCGACGGCAGCGCCGATACCGGCTGGATCGACCGGGTACGCGGTGAGGGCCGCCTCGTTTCCCACCGGCACTCCGCCATCGCGCTGGCCGCCGCCGGTATCGATGCCTACGAGGAAGAAGAGCGGGTCGAACAGCACCGCTTGCTGTCCACCGCCTCCGGCGGCCGTCCCCAGGTACAGCACGACAGCGGACGCCCGCTCGACCTCAAACTGCGCGGCGCGAGCTACCGGGTACGGGTCGCCCGTATCGGTGCGCACCGCTTCCGCGTCGGGATCGAGGCCGGTACCGATATCCGTACCGCCGACGTCGATCTCGAACGTTTCGACCAGCACACCGGCCAGATCGTGGTCAACGGCGTCCGGTACCGCCTGATCACCGGCACCCACGGACCGGTACACCTCGTCGACGTCGACGGTGTGACGCACCGGATCAGCCGTGACGAGGGTGGCGTCGTCCGCTCCCCCGCGCCCGCGCTGGTCGTGGCCACCCCGCTCGAAGTCGGCGCCGAGGTCGAGGCCGGCGCGCCGGTACTGGTGCTGGAGAGCATGAAGATGGAAACCGTGCTGCGGGCACCGTTCCGGGCCCGGCTCAAGGAGTGCAGCGTCTCGGTCGGCAGCCAGGTGGAAACGGGTGCGCCGCTGCTGCGGCTGGAGCCGCTCGCCGAGGAGGACGAGCAGGACGACGCCACCGCCGCTACCGCGACGGTCGAGCTGGATCTGCCCACGGAATCCGATCGGCCGCGGCCGCACCAGCAGATGAACCGCGGTCAGCAGGACCTGCGCAGCCTGCTGCTGGGCTTCGATGTCGACCCGCACGACGACCGCCGGGTGCTCGACGACTATGTCACGGCACGCCGTGCGGCCGTCGCGGACAATCGCCGTCCGCTGGCCGAGGAACTCGAACTGGTGCAGGTCTTCGCCGACCTGGCCGAGCTGAGCCACAACCGGCCGTCGGACGACGACAGCGCCCCGGGCCATGTCCACAGTGCCCGCGAATACTTCCACACCTACCTGCAGAGCCTCGACGCCGAGCGGGCCGGACTCCCGGAGTCCTACCGCGCGAAGCTCGCCCAGGCCCTCGGGCACTACGGCGTCACCGATCTGGAACGCACCCCCGACCTCGAGGCCGCGGTGTTCCGGATCTTCCTCGCCCAGCAGCGGCCGTCCGATACCGGCGAGGTCATCTCGGCACTGCTGCGGGAATGGCTGAACGAGCCCATGCCGGACCGGGTGCTGCGCGAACCCGTCGGTCTGGCACTCGAGCGGCTCGTCGCCGCGACCCAGGTGCGATTCCCGGTGATCGCCGATCTCACTCGCGGTCTGGTCTTCGCCTGGTACGGACAGCCCGTGCTGCGCCGCAACCGGGCCCGTGCCTACACCGATGCGCGCAAACATCTCAGCTATCTCGACGCGCACCCGGACGCAGCCGACCGGTCCGGACGTATCGCCGAGATGGTGAGTGCCACCGAACCACTGGTGCGCCTGCTGGGCCAGCGGCTCTCGCGCGGCTCCGCGGACAACACGGCCATGCTGGAGGTGCTGACCCGCCGCTACTACGGCAACAAGGACCTCACCGACGTCCGTACCCGGGCAGCCGGCGACTACACCTTCGTCGTCGCCGAACGCAAAGGCGTGAGCCTGGTATCGGCGGCCGTGAGCTTCGACTCCCTCACCCGGGTGGTGAGCGGGCTGACCGAATTGTCGACCGGTTCCGCCTCCATCGAGGCCGATATCTACGTGTCCTGGGAGAACCAGCCCGAGGATTTCGAAGCCATGGCGGCGGCACTGCAGGAGGCGCTCAACGCCCATCCGGTGTCCAACCAGGTGCACCGGATCACCGCCACCGTCGCGGGCAGCGATAACGCGGTCATGCACCACCACTTCACGTTCCGCCCGTCCACCACCGGTCTCGGCGAGGAACGTCTCATCCGCGGCCTGCACCCCTACATCGCGCAGCGGATGCAGATGAAGCGGCTGCACAAGTTCGACCTCACCCAGCTGCCTTCCTCGGACAACGAGGAGGTGTACCTGTTCCGGTGTGTCGCCAAGGAGAATCCGGCCGATGAGCGTCTCGTCGCCTTCGCCCAGGTCCGGGACCTGACCGCACTGCGCGACCACGACGGCCGCCTGGTCACCCTGCCGACGGCCGAGAGCACCATCGCCACCTGCCTCGACTCGATCCGCCGCGCACAGTCCGGACGGCCGTCGTCCAAACGGCTGCAGACCAACCGCATCGTGATGTACGTCTGGCCGCCGATCGATATCACCCGCGGCGAGCTGGAGACGATCGTCGAGCGGGTGCGGCCCACGACCACGGGCGCGGGCCTGGAGGAGATCCTGCTGATCGCGCGTCAGCGCGACGCGCGGACCGGTGATCTGGTCAAGCTGGCACTGCGGATCTCCTTCGACGCCACCGGTGGTACCGAGGTGATCGTCGGCGAACGTTCCGACGATCCGGTCGAGCCGCTCGACGCCTACCGGCAGAAGGTGCTGCGGGCCAGCAGCCGCAACACGGTGTACCCCTACGAGCTGACCGGTCTGCTCGGCGAATTCGCCGAGTACGACCTCGACGCCGACCACACGCTGGTACCGGTCGACCGGCCCAAGGGTCGCAATACCGCGGCGATGGTCGCGGGTGTGGTGAGCACACCGACCGAACGGCACCCCGAAGGCGTCACCCGGGTGGTGCTGCTCGGCGATCCGACGAAATCGCTGGGCGCGCTGTCGGAGCCGGAATGCCGCCGGGTGATCGCCGCACTGGACCTGGCCGAGAAATTGCAGGTCCCGCTGGAGTGGTACGCGCTGTCCTCCGGCGCCCGCATTTCGATGACCTCCGGTACCGAGAACATGGACTGGGTGGCGGCCGCGCTCAAGCGCATCGTCGAGTTCACCCAGGACGGTGGCGAGATCAATATCGTGGTCGCGGGTATCAATGTCGGCGCCCAGCCGTACTGGAACGCCGAGGCGACGATGCTCATGCACACCAAGGGCATCCTGGTGATGACCCCGGATTCGGCCATGGTCCTCACCGGTAAACACGCCCTCGACTTCTCCGGTGGTGTCTCGGCCGAGGACAACTTCGGTATCGGCGGCTACGACCGGGTGATGGGCCCCAACGGGCAGGCGCAGTACTGGGCGCCGAACCTGCACGCCGCCCGGGCCGTACTGATGTCGCACTACGACCACACCTATGTCGTCCCCGGCGAGCAGGGTCCGCGCCGGGCGCAGACGACCGATCCGGTGGATCGCGATATCTCCGATTTCCCGCATGCCATGGCGGACAGCGATTTCACCACGGTCGGCCAGATCTTCTCCGCCGGCGCCAACCCGGACCGTAAGAAGCCGTTCGATATCCGCACCGTCATGCGGGCGGTGGCCGACCAGGACCACGAGGTGCTGGAACGCTGGGCGGGGATGGCCGACGCCGAGACCTCGGTGGTCCAGGACGCGCATCTGGGCGGAATCCCGGTATGCCTGCTGGGTATCGAGTCCCGAGGTGTGCCCCGGCGCGGTTTCCCGGCCACCGACGGTCCGGACACCTACACCGCGGGCACCCTGTTCCCGCGGTCGTCGAAGAAGACCGCGCGAGCGATCAACGCGGCCAGCGGTAATCGGCCGCTGGTGGTCCTGGCGAACCTGTCCGGCTTCGACGGTTCACCGGAATCGATGCGCAAACTGCAGCTGGAGTACGGCGCCGAGATCGGCCGCGCGATCGTGAACTTCCAGGGCCCCATCGTGTTCTGCGTGATCTCGCGCTACCACGGTGGCGCGTTCGTGGTGTTCTCCAAGACGCTGAACCCGAATATGACCGTCCTCGCGCTGGAGGGCTCGTTCGCCTCGGTACTCGGCGGCGCCCCCGCCGCGGCGGTGGTGTTCGCCGGTGAGGTGGACAACCGCACCGCCGCCGATCCGCGGGTCCGGGATCTGGAGGCCCGCGCCGCGAACGCCTCCGGTACCGACCGCGCGACTCTCACCGCGGAACTCGATGAACTCCGGTCCTCGGTCCGCACCGAGAAGCTCGGTGAGGTCGCCGCGGAATTCGACCGCGTGCACGATATCCACCGCGCGGTCGAGGTCGGTTCGGTCGACGCCGTCATCCGGGCCGCCGAGCTGCGGCCGCGCATCATCGAGGCGATCGAGGCACGTCTGTCCCGCTGATCTCCGCGGGTAGTCGTTCTCGATGAGAGACAGTTGAGATCCGGGTGTCCCGTCACCACACGGGGCACCCGGTGATCCACGAGAACTCGTGCGGCCGTTGCCTACAGGCAGCGGCCGCACTGCTGTACACAGGGCCCGGAGCGGACCGGCTGACGCGCCGTCGCCGGATACCACGCCGACAGCGGCGCCCGCCGAGGCGGGAGGAGAAGAGGTTCGCGGCGGCCGGAGTCGCCGCGGCCGCCGAGGTCATCGCTGTCCGCGGAATACGCGGCGGTACCGAGGTCGCCGAGCTCGCGGTCCGCATCCGCGGCACCGGTTTCGACCCCTTCGTCACGGACTGTGATCTCCCGGTCCGGCAGCCGCCCTGGGCAGTCGGCGATACCTTCGATGTCGTCGTCGATCCGGCCGACAAATTTTTCGCCGTCGTGTACTGATCTGCCCCACCACTTCGCGCTCGGCCTCCGCGGCACCGATTGACTTCAGCGCGAGCACAATCCTGGCCGCTACCGCATCACAGACCTAGTGCCTCGTCCAGATAGGTTGCGCTGGTAATCCGGGGTGTCGGTTTGATCGTGTGCTCGCCGACGGCGATGCTGCCGGTGGAGGTGGTGTCGATGGCCCGTAAACCAGAAGTATTCGTGCGGGAGGTGTCCCCGGAGGAAGGGCACCGGTTGCAGAAGATCACCAAAACGAGCAAGCAGCCGATCAGGACCCGCCGCGCGATCGTGGTGATGGCCTCAGCCCAACATCAACCCGTTCCGGC
>NZ_BMMH01000025.1 GCF_014645735.1 Nocardia jinanensis
GCACCCCGCACCAACTCCTGCCGCTGCGCCTCGGTCACCACCAACTCCGGACCCGATCTCGGCCGCTCCGTCCTCGCCACCGCCAAATCCTACAATTAGGCAACGTATTTCAGGCGCGGAACACTAGCTTCCGATGGCCGGCTCGGCGCCGCGGATCAGGTCGAGTCCGTACTGTCGGTGAAGAAGGTCCGGCAGCTCGGCACCAAGCCGACGACGCTCCACCTCGATTCGGATATGCGGTTGAAGAAGGATATCGAGACGGCTTGATACAGAAGCCTTCTGACATGCGGGAGGGATGCGCACCAGCAGGGCTTCCGCCGTGGCTGGAGCCATCCCTTCCGCTGCTCGGATCGCTCACTGACGAGCAAGCTTTCGTAGCGGTGCAAGGAATCCGCGCGATCAGCTGGAAGTGGCGATTCTGGTCGGCGGTGCGCAGGCCCCGTCTGCTCAAAGGCCTCGGGCGCCGGCATTACGGGGTCGCCGCTCAAGATGTAGACGACCAGCTGAGTGAGACCGTTCCCGGTATCGTGGTGTGCAGCCGTGGAAAGCGTTGCCCTCGGCACAATGCTGCGGGCGGCGAATGCATCGGACGGCTCGAAGTGCACTACGAGTTGGTGGCATTGGTTGTGCTGGCTGCGGCCCGGCACCTCGACCACACGATTACCGGAAATCGGGTGGACGCGCTGAGCGACCTGCCCGGAGTCCCGTCCCACGCAGTGCAGGATTACTGCTATCACACGATTGCCGCGATTCATCGGGCCGCAGCGGATGGTGGTGACGTGTGAGTGACGAGAGTTCGCCGCGCACCGTGTTGGTCTGCATGCCATGGCACGAGGTCACCCGCCCGTCGCTCGCGCTCGGTCTGCTGAAGGCGAGTTGTGTGGAGCACGGCATGGCCGAACCGGCCGCGTACTACGCCAATATCCGTTGGGCCGAAGTACTGCTGGACACCGGGCTGACAGTGGGCGACTATCTCAAAATCTCCGACGGCGGGTTTGCCCACGCGCTCGGCGAATGGGTCTTCGCCGGCGCGTTGAACGGTCCGGAATTCGGGGTGGAGCAGATGGCGGACTACGCGCGGCGACACCGGATCGACCTCGATCCGATCTCCCGAATGCGGGAACTCGCGGAAGACTTCGTTTCCTCCGTCACCGACGTGGTGCTGGCCATGGATCCGGAAATAGTCGGTTTCACCTCGACGTTCAGCCAGAGTGTGGCGAGCCTGGCCGTGGCGAAAAGAATCAAGCAACGCGCACCGGAAATTCTCACCCTGCTCGGCGGCTACAATACCGAGGGAATTATGGGTGTCACACTCCACCGGGAATTCGAATTCGTCGATCTGGTCCTGCGCGGTGAATCCGACGAAACCTTTCCGCAATTGCTCGGCGCGCTCCGCACCGATCACGGCGATCTCGGGGCGATTGCTGGACTGTGCTGGCGCGACGCCGATGGGGCACAGCAGGTGAACGATCACAGGGGCACCCCGGTCGGCCCCGGCGGCATGCACGTCCCATTGTTCGACGACTGGTTTCGGACCTACGACGACAGCGTGGTCAGTGAATTGACCGAACCGGAGTTGGTGCTGGAAAGTTCGCGGGGCTGCTGGTGGGGCGAGAAACATCATTGCACTTTCTGCGGCTTGAACGGCTCCACTATGAAGTATCGGGTGAAGGAACCGTCCCGGTTCGTCGCCGAACTCGACCATTTGGTGCGCAAGCACCGCGTATTGGACGTTACCGTGGTCGACAACATCCTTGATGTCTCCTACCTGCGTACCGCACTCCCGGAGATAGCCGAGATGGATTTCGACTTGCGGCTCCATTACGAGATCAAGGCGAATGTCACCGCGGAACAGGCGGCAATTCTGCGAGCGGCGAAAGTGTGGAGTGTGCAGCCCGGCATCGAGTCTCTTGTGGACGATGTGTTGCGGAGAATGGACAAGGGCATCGACGGAGTGCGCAATGTACGCGCGTTGCGGGACTTGGAAACAGAGGGGATCACCATCGGGTGGAACTGGCTGTACGGATTTCCCGGCGAACGCGAGGGCGACTACCGCAGGGTGATCGAGCAGATCCCGGCGCTGGCGCACCTTCAGCCGCCGGGCGGAACGGCCCGGATCTTCCTCGAACGCTTCTCGCCGAATTTCGACGATCCGGCCATCGGCTTCACCGAACGGTATCCCGCCGAGCGATACCATGCGGTGTACGACCTCGACCGCCAGGTGCTCGCCGATCTCGTCTATGAATTCGACACTCCGGATCAGGGAATCACCGAAGAGCAAGTTGCTCCGCTGAACGCCGCGATCGCTGTATGGCAGGCGCATTACGCGGAAAGCTTCTTGCTGCGTAGCGATATCGACGGCGTGCTGATCATCCGGGACCGCCGGTTCGGCTGGGCAGCCGAGGATCATGTGTTCACCGATCCGAGGGAGCGGGAAACCTGGGTCGAATTGGAGCACGGCCGCACCATCCCAGGATTGCACCGCAATCTCGCCTCGGCGGGGTTCCGCTGGGACGAAGCGGAACTGGAGGAATGGCTCGCCGCGCAACTGGCGAACGGGCTGGTATTCACCGAAGGTGGACGTTGGCTCGCATTGGCGACGACGCCGGGTGGGATCGAACGCTCGATCGTGCGGCCGGAACAACCCGAGCCGGTGCCGGTGCGTATCGAGGCACCCATATGACCGATCCGCTGGAGCGATGGCCGGAAACTGTGCCCGCCGATCTCACGCAGCCGGCCCATACCGTCGCCGCCGCGCGACGGCTCGGGCAGATCGTCACCGTCGTCGACCCGGTGCGATTCAGTGGCGGCGCGGACGACTTCGCAGTGCTGCGATTACTCGGTGCGGCGATGCAGGCCGGTGTCCGGATCGACTGGACACTCGTCTCCGCGGCGCCGAACGGGCTGGACGACATCGTCCATTTGCCGCCACCCGCGCATGCGATGGGCAGCATCGGGAAAGCGACACAGGCGCGATGGCGGGAGCGCCACCAGGCCGGCCTGTGTTGTTACCGGCACGGTCCGGATTTCGTGGCCATCAAGGACAATCGCCGACCCCGGGCGAGCTTTCGCGCCACTCTCGATGAGCCACACGCCACCCTGTTTCGCACGCTGGCCGCAGCAAGCCGTGTCGCCGAGCTGACCAGCGATGAGTTGAGGCTGCTGACGGAGCTGCGGGACAACGGCCTCGCCTTCATCGACGGCGTGCATTTCCTACTGTCGCCATACCGAGTCCGGACCTTCCCGATCCCGTGCACCACCTGCTAGGAGGCCGGAAGCATGGCGAGAGAAGTGGCATCGAAGGCTTATCGCTTATGCACTCCACCAACACATATACGCAGGTAGCCTCCCTGGAGGCGCTGACCAGAAGCTGCCCGGCACCACTACACCCAGCCACCCGCAGCAGTCTTCTGGAGGTGCCCCATGCCGGCGAACCTGCCCGCGCCCGGCGCGATGCTGCGTTCGGTGTCCGGGCACCCGGAGTGGGTAGCACCCTCGTATCGACTCGGCGCCTGTCTCCAGCTCACCGGTGCTCTGCTGGAGTTCGCGTGATGTTCGGCGGCGCCACGAGTGATAACCCGCGTCGATATTGCGCACCGAGGCGGGGGGCAGCGGATCTGCGCCGGGCATCGGTGAGTGCGCACCACGCTCGGAGGGGACTGCCCCGAGTTCGGTCGACTCAGAACAACTAGAAGCCCTTCGCCGACCGGTTGGTCGCTGCCCGGCGTTCGGCCTCCTTGGCCTGGGCCCGTTCGTCCTCGGCGCGCACCGCGGCATAACTTTCGCGTTCGCGGATCAGCCACTCCGGCGGGTCCGCGAGTAAAGCGGCGATCTCGTCGGCGGTGAGCGAGTCGGACACTCCGGCTCGGGTCAGGCCACTGTTGGAGACACCGAGCTTACGGGCCACGATATCGCGCGGGAAAGGTCCGGTGCGGCGCAGCTCGGTGAGCCACTGCGGCGGGTTCGTCCGGAGCTCGTCCAGCTCGGTTCGGGAAATCGGGTCGTTCCGGAACTCTTCGGGAGCCGCCGGAAGATAGATGCCGAGCTTGTTTGCCGCGGTCAGCGGCTTCATCGTCTGCGGTTTCTTGTCCAGGCTCACCGGAACAGCGTATCGGGCCGCCGAGTCGGTCCGGACTCCGCGGTGCCATACGCTTGCCGGTATGAGCCGGTTTCCCTCGATCGATGTGCAGCGCCTGCGCTGGTTTGCCGCAGTCGCGGAGGAGCTGCACTTCGCACGCGCCGCGAAGGTATTGCACATCTCCCGCCAGAAGCTCAGCCACACGGTCATCGACCTGGAGACCGAGCTCGGCACGAAGCTGTTCGTGCCCGGGGCACAGCCGACTCAGCTGACCGATGCGGGACGAGAGTTGCTACAGGAGGCGCGCGACATCCTTGCGCGGACCAAGAACGAGGCAGGCACCGCAGCGGTCGCTGCCCCCGCCACGCTGCGGGTCGGGTTCGTACCCGGCGTCACCGTCACCAAATGGGAGCGGATCTGGGGCCGGCGATTCCCGGATATTCCGCTCGAGCTGGTCACTGTTGCCCAGGCCGACCAGGAGTCGGCGCTGCGCGAGGGGCGCGTCGACATGTGCTTCGTCCGCTTGCCGATCGACCGCGGCGGCATGAACGCGATCCCGCTCTACCGTGAGTTGCCCGTCGTCGTGGCACCCAAGGACCACGAGATCTCACTGTTCGACGAGGTCAGCATGGCCGATCTCGTAAAGGAGCGCCTGCAGGACACAGCCGATATCGACGCCGTCGGAGCCACCATCGAACTCGTCGCCGCCGGAGTCGGCGTCGCCATCGTGCCCCATTCGATCGCTCGCCTGCACCACCGGCGCGACCTCGTCTACCGCACGGTGACCGACACCGACGACACCGAAATCGCCCTGGCCTGGCCGCCGGCCCGGACCACCGACTCGGTCGAGGAGTTCATCGGCGTAGTGCGCGGCCGCTCGGAACACAGCTCCCGGTCCCCCGCAGGAAAGGGCGCCGAACCAGCACCGCGGAAGCCGAATCCTCCAGAAAAGCGACCGCGTCCCGCGAGGAAACCGATCGCCTCCAGGAAGAAGCCGGCACGGGGGCGCAAACGCTAGCGGCGCAGGCCCAGCCATCCGACTCGTGGAGCAGGTTGTCGAGATTCTCGCCGGAGCTTACAGTTTTCGGCCGCTTCTCCCAGTCGATACCGGTGGTGGCGCACTAGGCGAAGGCCGCCTGCACGGTATGACGCATCTCGCCGAGGCGGTTCTGCAGGTGACCGGGCGGGGCGGGGACCGCAAGGTGCCCGGTGCGTCGCGGGCTCTGGCGACCGTCTCCAACGGGCTGTCCAAATCGGCTGTGTTCGTGTTCAGCCGCGACAGCTGAACATGCTCTCGAGCCGGCCGCACGGCATGATCGATAACGTGCTGCGCCCGCTGTTGTTCCTCGATGTGGACGGGCCGATACTGCCCTTCGGTGAGCACCCGCAGAGTAGTCCGCGCACTGTCACATCGGGTTCGCGATTCTCGCGCCTCAGCCCTGGAGTAGGAAGACAGCTGGCAACGCTACCGTGCGACCTGGTCTGGGCGACGACCTGGGAAGACGAAGCGAATTCCGAGATCGCGCCCCGGCTCGGGCTGCCACGGCTGCCGGTCGTGCACTGGCCATCACCTTCCGTCGAGCACGAGCACGAGGACCGATGGTTCGGACTGTGCTGGAACTCGGTGACGAGGACTTCACCACTCTCCATCAATGGCTGACAACAACATCGTTCAGCTGAAACCGCAGGAGACCGCGACCCGACCCGTCCGCCGCACAACCACCGAATCGGTGGCCGATCATAAGATTTCTCAGAAGTCCAGGTTGTTCAGCTCGGGTGCACGGTGCTGCTGTGGCGCAAGGGTGGTGGCCGGGCGTGGCGGTGGCGGCGATGAGCATCAGCAGACGAGGATTCCTGCGCGCGGGAGCCGGCCACAATCTCGAACACGAGGGTATGGCGATGATGGCCGACTTATCGGTGACGTAGTTCGTCGGCTCCGCGAGTCTCTCAGGGAGACGCGCACAAGGTCGACCACGTCGGGCACCGGTGGCCGAGACCTCCAGCAACAGTCTCGCCGGAGCCTCATCCCTGGGGAACCAGATATCAGCCGACGCCCTCGACCATGCGCGAACCGTGTTCACCGGGGGGGCTCAACACCGCGTCTCTCGCAGCAGGTATCACCATTGCGGTCGCTTCCCTGGCCTGCTTCGTGATGCTTCGGCACCGCCAGCCCCTCGGCACCGCAGAGCGTGAGGCGGAGCCGGTAACCTCGACATCCGGGAGCGAGCGATGACGGATAAAGCGATGGCGGCTGAGCAAGACACTGTCGATGGGCGCATACTGCGCGGCCGACGCCGACGAGCTCAGATCATCGAGGCAACGCTGGAGATCGTCCGCCGCGACGGTGCTACCGGCGTCACCCACCGCACCGTCGCCAAGGAGGCCGGGATCACCACCAGCCTGACCCTCTACTACTTCGCCACCCTGGACGATCTGTTGATAGCTGCGCTGACCAGCGTCACGGAGGCATACACACACCGCATTCGACAGCTCATCGACACCGAGGACGACCCACTCAGCGGCCTCTCCGAGCTCATCGTCGAATCCGCCGGGCCCGGACGTGAACGAACTCTCGCCGAGCGGGAGCTGTCGACCCTCGCGGCACGCCGACCAGCCCTACGACCAGTCGCGCGACGCTGGCGCGACAACGTCGCCGAACTCGCCCGAACACAGACCGACGACCCCGATGCGATCGAGGCCTTCGTCGCTTTGTCCGACGGCCTGTGCACCGCCATCCTCCTCAACGACCGCGAGGCCGACCCCGACCACATCCGGGCAGTTCGCAGCAAAGCACTACTACGAAGCAGTCAGTAGGCCGCATCGCGTGGGCATCCGATGTCCTCGATCCGTGTCACGAATGTCCTACCCCCACAATCTCTACCAGGGGATATGACGAACTTCGTTGGATTCTCGACGATTACGGCCCGAACCCCTTCAACTGCTGGTCCAGGGGATGCAATTGGAAGACGGGATTGCCCAGGGGCAGGGCTGCCGCACTGCATGCACGGGGTACTGCTCTCTCGCCGATCACCTGGGAAACAGGAGGGCAGTGACTTCGAACTGTGTGGCATACACACCATCGAATTCGACACCGCCTAAGGTCTGACTCGGTCCGCCCATCAGGGGCAG
The DNA here is from genome assembly GCF_014645735.1 of Nocardia jinanensis. Classification (GTDB taxonomy): domain Bacteria; phylum Actinomycetota; class Actinomycetes; order Mycobacteriales; family Mycobacteriaceae; genus Nocardia; species Nocardia jinanensis. Next base: position 7,208 of record NZ_BMMH01000025.1, read on the forward strand.
CTGAGTGGAGGGGTTCGAAGAATGAAGTTCGAGAAAATGACTGCTGCCGTTTTCATGGCCATCTCGGCCCTGGGTATCACTGCGGCAACGGCCCATACAGAGCCTGCCGTAACGGAGCAGTCGACCGCAGTGACTGCGGGAGGCACGACTTCCGGTGTGGATCACGGAATCAACTACCAGATCACCGTTTCGCCGGTCGACAGAGTCATTGTCACCACCGTCGAGAATGGCAGGTTCGAGATCGCGCAGAACGGCGCGGTGGCGCTCGAGACCGGCAACGGAGCGGCGGTGACCGAAGTGCCGCGATGGTACGCCGCCGACGGGCGTTCGATCGCGGTTGCGCAGCACATCGGCGCGGACGGCCACACCCTGACGCTGACACCGGCCACGACGGCCGAAGACAATGCGCAACTGAAGGACATCAGCTCCTACGACCGGCTCGCGGAGCAGATCAACAAGAACCTGCCCGGCGTCGTCGGCGGTGCCATCGTGGGCGGCATCCTCGGGGCATGTCTGTTCCTGATCTGGGGGATCAGCATCCCCGTGGGTGTGCTGATCGGTGGAACCGTCGGCGGATACGTCATGGGCGGCCCGGAGTTCCTCGGCGCCGTACAGGCGTTCGCCACCGGCCAGCCGTGATCACCGGCAGGTGAAATAGCGGCCGCGCGCAGAGTGACGCACGAAGTGTGGAGTGCGGACTCGGTGTCCTCGATGGCGGCTGCCATCAGCACGGTCACGCCTCGATACTCAGTTGTCCACCCGACGCAATCGCGTAGCCACGAAACGAGAACATCGTCGGGCGAGCTGGACGTTTCGAGGGCGCCTGCCTCAGCGGTCAGCGCGTCGAAGCTCGTGCGGAGCAGGGCATCGAGCAACGCCTCGCGCGTCGGGAAGTGACGCACCCCTCAGGCGGGTCGCGCCGGTACTCGGCATCCGCACGTGAACGCGCTTTCGTCAATACGGTCTCCGCTCGATATGTCGTGATATTTTGCTGACCGAAGCGATCTGCTACAGCCGCGAATCGGCGATTTCGGCGAACTATCCCCCCTCATGGAGGTCAGGATCGTGCCTCGTCCGTGTCTTCGTTTTCTGGGTGCGCTCAGCGGTATGGCATGCACACTGCTGCTGGCGACAACGGCAACCGCCGAACCCATGTATCCGCGCCCCGATCCAGACCCGTTCTATGCCGCACCGGCCGATTTGGCGGCGCACCGACCAGGTGACGTGCTCGACGTGCGGGTACTGCCACCGTTGGCGGTGTTCCCCGGCGCCACGATCCGGCTGGTCGAGTTTCGTTCCGCCGATTCGCGGGGCGCGCCGATCGCGGCGACCACCACGATCGCCACCCCCGCAGGCCATCAACCCGGCGCACCGTTGCTGTCGTATCAGCATTTCATCAATTCGCTCGGCACCAGCTGCGCGGTATCGCACCGGCTCTACGACGCCGATCTGAATTTGTCGACGATCATGCCGGCGTTGAGCATGCTGCTGCAGCGCGGCTGGAGTGTGGCGCTGCCGGATCATCTCGGACCGCAGTTCGCACTCGGAGCCGGACGTTTGGGTGGCCAGATCACATTGGACGGCGTCCGGGCGGTGAAACAGCTGCCCGAACTCGCCGTTGCGGACAGCCCGGCGGTCCTGGCCGGCTACTCCGGTGGCGGTCTCGCCACCGCATGGGCGGCCGCGTTGCAGCCGTCGTATGCACCTGAGTTGCGGCTCGCGGGTGCGGCCATCGGCGGAGCCCCGATGAACCTGGTGTCGATGGCGCGGGGGCTGGGCCACAATCCCCACCCGGCCTTCGGGTTGGCGATGGCCGCGGCCATCGGTCTGGAACGGGAATACCCGGACCGGGTGCCGATCAGCTCGAATCTCAATCAGCGCGGTCTCGCGTTCCGGGACGCGATCGCCAACAGTTGCACCAACGACATCCTCGCCATCGGCGCCGGTGGCAGCGCACACGAATTCGCCACGAGCGCCTCCGTCTTCGACCAGCCCGATGCCTGGGCGGTGGTGGCGGAGAACAGCGTGGAGCTCTACGGCGGAGTACCGGAGGTGCCGATATTCGAATGGCATTCGCCGACCGACCCACTGATTCCGGTCGACGCCATCAACAACACCAACCGCCGCTGGTGCGCGTCCGGGGTGCGATTGCAGACGCTGGAAGTCCCCGCGTTCGAGCATTTGTCCGCCGCGGTTATCGGTGCCCCCGAGATGTTGCTGTGGCTCGAGGGCCGGGTTCGCGGCGAACCTGCGCCCGCCGCCTGCTGACGAATCGACATATCGTGAGGCTGCCGCGCGCCACGACAGCGGTCCGTGCTGTCGAGCCGGACCGCGGAAGTCCTGGGCCGGTTTCTCCACCGCCTGGGGCGGGCCATGTATGTGGCAGGGCAGTTCGAGCGAGAGTGCAAAACCTACCTCGCGGATTCCGTGTGCTCGGCCGGGATATCGGCGTCCTCACCGGCCGGTTTCTCCCGCGCCGCAGTCCGGCGACCGGCGAACCGGCGCATCAGGGGCTCGTCGAGCCAGTGATAGATGGCCGCCGCCACCACCGTGGACACGACCAAGCTCAATCCGGCGAACCCCAGCCAGCCAAGCAGCCCGAACTGCTTTCCGCCGATCGAGAACCGGGTGATCAACGCCATCACCGGGAACTGGATCAGATAGAAGGCGAAGGAGATATTGCCCAGCCAGACCACCCGCGGCGAGGAGTTGAACCCCCGAATCCCCGCCAGATCGCGCGCGGCCAGCGTGGCCACCACGGCCGTCATCGGCGCCAGCAGCAGCGCCGACATCTTGTAGTTCGGCGGCACCGCCCAGGTCGCCGCGTAGGCGATCATCAGCGCGATCACCGGCAGCGCCAGCCGGGTGTTGCGCCAGCGGCCCTCCAATACCAGTCGTGCCGCGAGTACCCCGAGGAAGAACTCGGGCAGCCGCGAGAGCGGGAAGTTGTAGCTGAGCCAATAGGACGGGGCCACCGGGATATCCGGCTGCTCGAACCAGATGGGTGCGGCGTGCAGTTCGAAGTACGGCGATACCTCACCCGGAATCAGCCGCGGCGCGAAAGTATTCGCGATCCCCTTGGGCCCGGGAACCCACAGGTAATACGCGGTGTGCAGCAGCAGGATCGCCACCAGCAACCCGATCAGCACCCACAGCACCCGATGGCCCTTGATCCGGCGCACCAGCGGCAGAAGGAGCGGGAAACTCAGGTAGAACAATACTTCCGCGGCCAGCGACCAGGACGGCACATTGAGTCCGCCGACCGTCGTCCACTTCGGCACCCAGGTGTGGATCAGCGCGAGGTTCGGCGCCCAGACCACCGGTCGTGTCAAGGGAACGCTCGCCACCAGGATGAACGCGACGGCGGCCACCAGGTGAGTCGGGTAGATCTTCAACACCCGGCGCCAATAGAACCGCGGCACCGAGTTCCCCGGCCGGAACGACCAATAGATGATGAACCCGGACAGGACGAAGAAGAAGGTCACTCCCGCGGCACCCAGCTGCATCGGCATCAGCTGATGGATCTGCCGGAACAACTCAGACTTCTGGAACGGATACACCGGCAGGAACACCAGGGCGTGCAACAGGAACACGGCGAACGCCGCCCACCAGCGTGCCCCCGTCAGCGACGGCAGCGACGGCCGCACCGCCGCCGCATCGAGGAACTCCGATCCGGACCCGACCCGGGCCGGCGCCGTGCTCACCGGTGTATCCGCCCGTACACCGCTGCTGCGGTCACCGCATCACCGTGCGCCGAGGGGTGGAACGGCATCCCGGCCACGTCGGCCGCGGGATCGAAGAAACCGTTCAGCCACGGTTCGTCCGCGCACAGCCCATGGCCCGCGGTCACCGAGCGGATATCGACGAACTCGAGTTTCAACAGCTCCGCGGCCTCCCGCTGCGCGATATCGAGGCGGTCCAGGTATTCGGTCACCGCGCGGCCCCGCGGCTGCACGACCGGCGCGGCGCCGAGTACGTTCACGCACACGTGCTCCTGCCCCGCAGGGAACAATTCCGGGTACCCGACCAGCATGATCCGTGCGTTCGGCGCGTAGTAGCGGATATAGGTGATCACCTCACGGATGCGGTTGGCGTAGACCTTGCCCGTGACGTTCCGGTAGTCGGTGAAACGTCCCTGCTCGGCGGCCTCCAGCCCGCATCCGTCGACAAAGTTGAACACGCAGGATTGCAACGACGATATTATCGACGCCGTACTGTTCCGGGCCCAGACGTCGTTCATCCCGGTCTGAATAGCGATGACCTCGGTCTTGGTCCCGAATGCCTGCTGCTCGGCGGCCTCGGCCACCTCGTGCACCAGCCACCAGCCTTCCCCCGAAGCGATCGTGGACCCACTACAGGACACATCCAGGAAGTCCGGTGTGCCCGCGAGTCCCATCCGCTCGCTCAGCCGAGTCGGCCACGATGTGGGCGCGTGCAGGCACTCCTTGGTCGCCGAGAACACCTTCGGGTAGTTCGCGGTGAACGAATCACCGAGCACCACCAGGGATTTGCCCTCGGGGCGGCTGTTTTCAACCGGTGCCGCCGCGGCCGGTGCGTATAGGGAGGTCACGGTGAGTGCGGCCGCCACCACAGCGCCGACCACCCCACCTCGACGCCGAAAGAACTCGCGGATCACGACTTTCCCGTCGTTCAGTAGCCGGCCTGCGGATCGAAATCGGGCAGGGTGAGTGTCGGCTCGGGTTGGCTGGGTTCGGTTGCCACGGGCGCCTGCTGCTGCGTGGGGGGCTGCGGTGCCGGCGCCGCGGCCGGCGGTTCCGCGGCGGGCGGGGGTTCGACGGCAGGCGGGGGCTCGACGGCGGGGGGAGCCGGTGCCGGACTCTGTGGCATCGGGGTGGTCGATGCAACGCTCGAGGGCGCCGCCGTGCTGGTCGCAACTTCGCTGGAGGTCGTCCCGTGATTTTCGTGTGATTCGGAGTCGTCGCCACACCCGCTTACGCCGAGAACCACTACAGCGCATGCAAACACACTCGCTAGGCAACGTTTCATCAATATTCCCAATTCTGCTGGAATTTCGGCATCCTCGACCCCACCCATTCCGGATCACGGAGTCGTCAGGAACAATGATCGCCAGATCCACCGAACCCGTTACAGCCCACATTTCCTTGGGCACACGGATGGAAACCTGTTCTGCCGCGCCAGAGCTGCCACCTGCCGAGGCAACGGGAACTGTCGCGTGAGGCGTGAAATATGTTGATACTCAGGCGATCAGATCGACTGAGAGGGAGATACGTCACCGATCCGAACTGGGTACGGCCGGCCCACCACTGGGGCCCACCGAGTCGATCAGTTGGGCACTTCCTGTTCCTGGCGGTCGTCCTGGTATCGGGTGGCCGGCCTCGGGCGCAAGCCCACAGACCAGGGCCGGCACACCACAAGCGCCGTAATCGCCAGGCTCGCACTCGCCGCGAACACCGCCTTGTCCGCCACAACCGCAGACAGGGTGCCGGCAATCAGCGCCCCCAGCGGTGCGGCACCTGTTCCGAGGAGCTGGAAGGATGCATTCACGCGGCCGGCCAGATCCGGGGTGACCATGCGCTGGCGCATCGAGATCACGTTCACGCCGAACAGCGGTGCGAGCAGGCCGCCGAGCACGGACACGATGCCCAGCTGGATCATGCTCGTCCCGATGACGGGCGAGACCAGGCCCGAGGCAATACCCAGTGCACCGATCATCACCGCAGCCCGGAATCCGAGATACGCGGACAGCCGCCCAGCGCCCAGGCTGCCGACACTGGAACCGATACCGATCGCGGACAACAGGATTCCGGTCTCGGTCGCCGATGCACCCAGTGACCGGCTCATGTATACGACCAGGACCGCCATCGTCGCGGACGACGCCAGATTCATCACACCAACCGCCGCGGCAGTGCGCCCAAGCCACGAACTGTGCAGGATGGTCTTCAACCCGACCTTGGTATCGGTCAGGATCGAACTAAACGGATGTTCGCGCGCCGGGCCGGCACCCGGCGCAGCGCGGCCCTGCACGAGGAACACCGCGAAAGAGCTCGCGATGCCCAGTGTCGACAGCGCCAGCCAGGCCGGAGCCGCGACGAGCAGACCGCCGATCGCCGGGGCGGCCAGCACCCCGAAGACGGTCTGCACCGACGCCATCTTCCCGTAGGCAGCCGTGCGCGCGGGTTCCTCGACAAGATCGGTCACCATACTCTGCGCGCAGATGTCGCCGATCATGTCGACGGTGCCGATCACGACCGCCGGCCCCAGCAACACCGCAAGTTGACCGGGGAACAGGAAGGCGGCCATCGCGGCGACGCCCAAACCGGCGGCCCGCGTCAGATTCACGACGCGCAGAATCGCGAAACGGTCCGCGCGGTCGATCATCGCCCCGGCAAACAGGCTGCCGACCGCCCACGGGAGCAGTGCTGCGAAGAAGATCCAAGCGACCGCGGCCTGACCGACCTCCCATGCGATGGCCAGCAGCGGAAGGTAGATCCGAGTGCTCCCGTCCACCAGATTGGTAATGCCCGCCATCACTAACAGCCGGCAGCTGCCGCCGCTACCGGCTCCGCCCTTGCCGAACTCCGGACTGCTCCGGCGCGAGTAACGCGCGCGTGAGCCCAGCGACCTTCACATCATCGCCACCCGGTCGTTGGATCAGGTGGCCGCTGACTGGGTGGCTCTCATACCGGTTTGCGCACGGTGTTCGAGCCATCCAGCCGGTAACAGAATCATCCGTATCCACCGGATCATCCGTATTCAGCGGGGTTCCAGGAACGGGTCGGCTTGTTGGTGATGATGAACCGCAATGCCTTGATCATGATGTCACCTCCTTCCTGGGGCTCGGTCGGGCGCGGACAGGGTTTTGTGGGGTACGCCGCAGGGTGAACGGCCTGGGAGTCGCGGCATTGGTCACGATAGGGCGGGTATCACCGCCGCCGATGACGCGCAGAGAGCTGTTCTCGACGAGGGTGTCGGCTGCATCGGTGACCAGATCGTGGGCGACCGCGGCGCCGGCGCAGGTGAAGGGGCCGGAACTGAAGGGCACGAATGGGCCGTGTTCGCTCGGTCGAACCCAGCGGTCGGGTTGGAATTCCCCTGGTCTGGTCCAGTGTTTTTTGTCGTGATGGAGCAGGTAGGGGCTGACGGACAGCAGGTCGCCGGTCTGGAAGGCGATGCCCCCGAACTCGGCGGGATAGGGGACGGGACGGCTGACCATCCAGGAGACCGGCCGGTGCCGCAGGGCTTCACGAACCACCCAGTCGACGGGCCAAGGCCATGGTGAGCCGGGCGAGTGGAGACTGCCCAGCAGTACCGACCACGCGAGCGAGTAGCCCAGCGGTCCCACAATGGACCGGAACATCAGCACATACAGCTGCGCCACCGTGGTATCGGCGACGCCTTCGGGACAGGCACCGATCACGGCATCGAGCAGATCCCGTGGTTCGGCTTCCGCAGTGCGCCCGGTGGCGCTGCGCCGGTCCCGGATCTGCTCGTTCAACGCGGTGGACAGCTTGGCGCGTAGTAGCTGCGCCCGCGCCCGCTGCGCCATTCGGGCCGGGCGAAGCGCGCCCACGCGTGCATTTCGCTCCAGTAACCGCCGCAGCTCGGGAGAACCATCGGGGTGCAGCAACAGGTCCGCGGTGCACCGATACACCAGCTCGACCCCCGCCGCGGGCCAGCGGGTGACGGAGGGCATTTCGATCACCGCCGCCGCCAGGGACTCGCGATACTCGGGCGTATGCGTCCGCAGAATCGCGCGCGCCGCGCGGCCGAAATCGACCTGAGCGGACCGCGAAGGCAGCATAGAACCGAAGAACCCGGACATCCCCGCATTGAAAGCGCGGTCACTCAACACCGTCAGCGCCAGACCCGTATCGCCGACACACCACCCGCCCCACGGCAGCCCGAACACCTCTACCGGGCTGGTCCGGCGCAGATTCTCGAGGAAACCCAACGGATCGCGCCGGAACCGGCGCATCTCTGCAAAACCCATCGGACGGTCCTCTCATGGAGAGGGTGAGCGATTCATCAGATGTTTTCGAGCGGATCTATCCACTGGTTGTGCGTACAGACGCAGATCCAGCATAGTCTGGAATATTTCAGAAGCGAGGCCGTGGAGGTCGACCACGAGGCGAGTACCCGGCACCACCGGGGCATATCGAACACTGTGCGAGCAGTGATATCGGTTCACCTTCACCCGCGACCGCCGGCAACCAGCACCGATGCGCCGTGACACACGCACGAACTCCGAACATCCATCGAGGTCTAACCGGTGCACACCCGATCCGGCTCGGCGAGGGTTCCCGTTGCCAGGCGCGCGTACATGAACATGTCGCGGCGTCGATCGCCGACCTTCTGCCACGATCTGAGGAGCCCTTCGCATTCGAAACCGGCCCGCTCCGCAGTGCGGATCGAAGCGCGGTTCCAAGGTTCCACATAGAGCTGGAGCCGTGGGATATGCAGCTCTTCCAGCGCCCAGGTAGCCATTGCCTCCAGAGCGCGCGCGGCGACGCCATGGCCGCGGGCGGAGCGGACCACCCAGTAGCCGAGCGATGCGCGGCCTTCGTCGATGTCCTTCAACCACAGCCCGATACTTCCCAGTGGTGTGTTGTCTCGTCGCCGGACGATCACCATCGGGTATCCGGTTCGATCGGTCGCTCGCTGCCACTGGCGTTCGACGAACCGCGTTGCGGCCTCGCGCGAGTAGGTGGCCGACACCGCGGTGATAGGAATCAGGTCGTCGGCAGCGGCTTCCCGGACCAGCTCGAGGTCTGCCGCAGACAACGACCACGGGCGGAGTTCCAAGTCTGCGGTGGCTCTCAGATGCGGTATTCGCAGAGCATCGTCCATGGTCAGCTCCCCACGAGCGCACTCGAACACACGAACAAACCTGGCATCATACCAAATGACCAGCGAAAACTTCTGGAAGATTCACCGACGATACCCGCCGCTGGACCAACTGGTCCACGGCCCGCACCCGTCGCCTCGGCCCGCCGCTCGGCCGACGGTGATGTGGTCTATGGCGTCTGCGCGGTGGGGAAGCAGGCCGATCCTGGACCACCTCGTCTTCGCTGCTCTCGGCCGGTCACGAGCCATCCCGGATACGGCGCATCTCCTCGATCCGGCGCGCCAGATCCTCCCGCCGGCGCCCGGCGTTACTACCGTCGAGCTGACCGGCGAAGGCCTCCTTCGCCGCCACCACCAGTTCATCGGAGACCTTCGGGTACGCCCGGGCGATCGCCCACAACGTCGCATCGGTTTCCATGTCCAGGCCGGTTTCCGAACGAAGGCCACCCCCATTGCGCACCGAAGTCAGTTCGGCGTCGAAATTCTGGATGAGTTCCTCACGGGTCGGGTGATCGAGCCGCATCATTCCTCCTCGAATCTGTTACTGTCCGCCACGGGGAGCTCCGGGATATTCCGCCCCCGCGGGGTATATCCCAGCCACTCGGTGAGCTTCTCGTCCAGTGCGTTCAGCGCCGCGTTCACCCGCTCCGGCTCCGAGCCCGGTTCGACCTCGGCATACCGCACAGCTTTCCCGGCGCTCAGCTCCAGCACGGCCCGGCCGGGCTCCCCGCGTACGGGTTCGACGGCCAGCGCCACCCTGATCAGCCCGTCCTCGGACTCGACGGCCTCGCCCCGGATCGCGAACCCGTCGCCGAATCCGTCCAGCAGCCCCGCCCGCTCCGCGGTCCCGGAGCCCCTCTCGGCCAGCAAGGCGGCCCCGCCCTCCGCGATGACCCTGTCCACAGTGGGCGCGCCGATGTCCGGATGCCACAGGGCCCCGCGCGCGCTACTCCAGAAACGTGCCGGCGCCAGATCGACACCATGGCGCCGGAGCTGGTCGAGCACCTGCGCGGTGTACAGCGGGTCGAAACCGGCGTCGCGAAACCTCCCGGCCCCATCCGGCCACAGGAAAGTCACCCTGCCCGCTTCCACCGCCCACATACCGAAACCCGCCACCGCGTCGGCCGGATCGTCGGACTGTGCGTATTCGGCGACCAGCTCACCGTGACCGAAGACTGCCCCCACCGTCCGGAATCGACCCGCTGCGTTCATCACGAACGCATCGGCCTTCGAACCGGTGTAGAGCTCACCGTCGGGGTCCCGGAGCTGTCCTTCGTCGTCCAGTACGAGTTCGGTGGACTCCCCGCGTGGCCGCGGATCGGGCGGCAGCTCGGGCTCCGTCGTCGCATAGTGGGCCCGACTGCGCGAGTGCGGACCTCGTACCGGATCGTCGGTGCCGCCGATGTCTGCCGGGCGGGAACCATCCGCTGTTGTATTCGCAGCCGAACCCGTGTAGCCGGGGCGGCGAATTTCCCTGTCGGTCGCGGGAACGCCGTGTGGTTCGGCCGGGTTCGCACCGATACCGCCTGCGGAAAACCGAGCGACTCGCGCCGAACCTTCCGGCGCGGGAACACCGAACAGTTCGAACACCGCCCGGTACAGCTCGCCGACCTTCCCGCCGGGCGACCGCAACACCGCGTCGTCCACGAGTCGCAGACCCGACATCCGCATCCCTCGCACCTGCTCGTACAGCGAATGATGCTGCGGCGACAGGAAAGCCAGAATCGCCCCGGCGGCATCGACCTCGGAAACACCCGGCGGCCGCATCCACAGGAACCGCGCGGCGACCCGAGCGGCCGTACCTGAAAGCCCTGCCAGCAGCGGGACCCTCTGCTCGACCGCGACCTCGCGAAACCACTCACCGTCCTTGGCGAAAGCCACTCGCGACACCCCGGCACCCCACGGAAGCGGAACCGCGAACTCGCCCGGATCGAGACGCGACGCGGTTTCGGCGTCGACCGGGCCCACCTCGCGGTAGACCAGCACGCCGGACACCACCGCATCCCCCGCCTCGTCCCGCATCCGGCGACCGTTGTCGTCGTACTCGTACAGCGGAACAGCGAAACGGAAGGCGTCGTCCTCCGCCGCGAGCTCGGACTCCAGCGCGTCCGCATCGACCCGCCCCCGGTCATCACGCGGCAACACCCGGCCGGGATCGAGCCGGGACTTGCGCAGCGCAACCAGATCATCCGGAATCGCCGCCAATTCCCGCGCTGACAACGGCATCCCCAGCAGCGCCCAGTCCTGGACGGTCAGTCCCCGCCGCACCTGTTCCCGCGGGTCGCGTTCTCTTTCGTCCGCACTGCTCAGGGTGCGCTCGTCCGCGATATCGCGATCTCCGGGATAACGCACGGTGTTTCGCACATCACGGATATCCCTTTTCCCGATCGTCCCTTGTGGGTCGTCACCGGTGACCCATGCGCGGACCTGACCCAGAGCATCGGCATCGAGCCCCAGCCGGCGCGCTTTCTCGGTCCAGTTCTTCTCGTTCAGCAACGCGGCCACACCGTCGTCCAGCGTTGTCGTCGAGGGATTCGCGGCAAGCTCCCCGCTCCGCAGCATGGCGTTGTACACCGCGGCCATCAACTCACGCAGGTTCCCCTCGCGCCGCAGCTCGGCCAACGACACCGATCGCGGCACCATCCCGCCGGCCTTCGTGTTCTCCGGCGCGTAGAACGCGTTATCGATCTCCGCGGAGGTCGCGCCGGGATGCAGCGCGGTAAGAACTTCACGCAGCCGATCGAGCATCGCGACCGCGGCGTGCCTGCTCTCCGGCCGGTGATACAGCTCTCGCGCCAACTCGACTTCATCCCGCAAGCGCAGCAGCCGCCAACCCGGCTCGCCGGGATCCGGCGGAGCCGGTTCGGTCGCGGTCACGCTGGGCGGTTCGGTACCGTTCTGCGTCGCCGGTACCCCGTCGGTCCGCACCGGGGCCGGCGGGCCGATCCGCGAAGCGAGGGAATCGGGAGCGGCCGGTGGGACCACCAGACGGTCCGCAGGAGGATCAGCCGGAGGTTCCGGAGCCCAGCGCGGCGCAGCCGCCCCCGGGGTGTCCGGTGTAGGGCTTCCGATTCCACCTGCCTCGATCGAGGCATCAGATCCGACAATGGTGCCACCGCCCTCGCCTTCAGGGATCGCGGCGAACGGGTTCAGGCCGTCGATGATCGTCCCGGTGGATTCGAGACGATAGACTCCGCGGAGTTCCAGGAGTTCGGTGAGCCGTCGGCTCGGTACTCGGTCGTTGTGCTGGGCCCGCGCCAGTTCGACCAGCAGATCATAGACAACCGCGATCACCTCGTGGTCACCGATGTTCTCGCGGCCACGCCATCGCACCTCGGGTACCGCTTCGGCTCCGACTTCGCGCGGATTGATCTGCTGAGTGCCCGGCTCGTGCATCTTGCTGTAACCACTCAGATTCGGACTCAGCCAGGTCCAGTAATCAGAAATCGTCGGGTTCCCCGACCTGTTGTGCATGAAGAGGCCCAGCAGCACATCACCGATATACCTCCGGAACAGGCCGGTGCCGGCGGCGTCGAGGGCGTGCCCCCACTCGTGCCCACCTATCCACCACACCGGACGCTTTCCGGCATCCGGCGCGAGGTGCCCCGATTCGACTGCGCTGTCGACAGCCCTGCACAAGAACTCTGCCTTCTCGGCGAAATCGGAGTTGAACTGGATACGATCCACGTAGATCGGTCGATCCATATCAGGCTCGGTGGGGTTGCCTTTGGTGACGAATGGTGTGAAGCCATAATACGTCCGGGCCGAAACGTAATGGTTGCGGTTGCCGCCGATCTCGAACTGTCCATTACCCGTCGCGCGTACATCCATGAACTCATCGGTCTCGAAGCTGTGCACCAAGAAACGCGCCCATTCACGCGCAATCTCCGGATCGACATTCCTATCGAGGCCATAGACCACTACCGGTTTTCCCGCCAGCTTCAGAAGTTTTTCCGTCAGAAGTTCCGATGTTTCACGCGGAGATTTTCCGGTGAAATCGTCCTGTATCGGCGCACCGGTTTCATCCACCGCACCGAGCTGCTCCGCGGCGGTCGGTTCGGGCAGCGGCACCGGCACCGCACGTTCCGGGTCGAGCGGCCGCGGCTCCACTCCGTCCTGCACAGCCAGCAGGTCGGCCAGTGTCCGGTTCACCGCTCGCTGCTCCGATGTCTGGACGACGCCGCTGGAATTCGATGCGACCCAGTGCGACGTGAATCCGTCTATCAATGCCTTGCGGGGAACGATATCGTGCCACCTGTCCACAAAACTTGTTCGCGGCAATACCCTCTTCAGCCAGCGTCGATAACTCGGGCCATCGAGACTCCATCGTTCACGGCTCAGGTACTTACGAGGCCGGTTGCGATCGAAGTAATGGGTCAGTTCGGCATGCACGAGTTCGCGAGCCCGATATCCGCCCGCGTGATCCAGCGCGTGAGCGAATGCCTGAGCGGCGAGCGCGGGTCCGGGCTGCACGGCAAAGATTTCCGGAAGAATCTCGTTGTCGATATCTTTCAGAATCTTTTCGAGAAAATAGTCCCCGGTACCGGTATCCCAGCTCGGCCTGGTGAACTGGTCGATTCCGAAGATGATCGCTTCGGTGTACCGGTGCCCGGTGTCGGTTTCCGCCACCCGCACATCGTGGCGGTCCCGCATCCGGCCGAAACCGATCTGTCGCACATCCAGCGGCGGGTCCAGTTCGAGCAGTCGCGCGATGGCATGCGCAATGTCCTGTACCGCCGGCGCCGCGTCATCGGGTAGCTTGTCGAACCCGAACACCTCGACGGGACGTTCCCGGCCGGCGAGCAGGGCCTGCAGTTCCCGGCCGACCTCGGCCGGGGACTTGCCCGAGAAATCGTGCAGCTTCTCCGGTACGTCATCCCGGAAAGTGTCCGGAACCTGCCCATCACGTTCCCTCGCCGGGTTCGCCGGTTCGGCTGGAGCGTCGCCCGGTCTCCGAGCATTCGGGTCATCCGATACGACCATCGATTGCTCGGGACCGACGACCGGCTCGATCCCGACCGCTCCCGGCTCCTCCGGACGCAGGAAACGTACTGCGGCAGCACGACTTTCCGTGGACTGCCCGGGCGCTCGACCCGAACCGTCGATCCGGGTGAATCCGTGCTGGGCCGCGAGCTGGGAGATGGCGGTATCCACAACCCCGGTGCGGGTGACCACCGGTGTCGGCGTGCCGTCCCCGTTGTAGGCCGGCAGATCGTCGGCGATGGCATCGGCCGCGATCCACTCGACCCGAAATTCGGTGGCCAGATGGCCGAGGTTGCGCAGGACATCGCTGAACATATCGACGCCCCGCGGGGTGTTTTCCCCGGTCCGGATCTCGGCTCGCACCACTCCGGCCGAATCGACGGTGGCCCGGACGCCGTATCCGTTCCCGGCCCCGTATCGGTTGACATAGCTGTCCACCGCCGCCGAGCCCACGGCCCGGGCCCGATCCAGGTCCGCGGTGCTCCGGGAATCATCTCTGGAGTGGGCACGGAGCTGCCGCAGCCGCTCCATGCTCTGGTCGTACCAGTCGAGCTTCTCGTACTGTTCGAATGCCGGGCGGGTGGTGGCGAATCGTTCGATGAAACCGTCGATCACGGAAACCGGCAACGCCCCGTCCCGATATTCGACCGTACCGTCGTCGGCGCGGTGCAACAGATCGCCGGCGAACGGACCGATCTCCGAGGGCGCTGGGCCGCCGTCCTCGAAAGCCCGGTAATGCCCGAGGGCGGCGACAGCTTCCCGTTCCGGATTCAGATAGAACTCTGCCCCGGAACGGCCCGGGTTACCGGTCACGATATCCAGCAACCCCAGTACCAATGCCTCCTCGGTATCGACGTACGGTGCCACCGACTCGTGCACGTCGGCGGAAATACGTTCGGCGGGCCGGCCCTGCGGGACACTCTGATAGAGCATGTGCGACTCGTATACCGCGGGTGGTACCGCCGCACCGAATGCCCGGCCGACAACCGAGGCCAGCAGGGCGGCCGTCCCCCGGTCGGGGTCGGTGAAGTACGTCTTGACGAGTTCACTGCCATTCGCGTACCTGACCTGCTCGACGGTTCTGGCGCCGGAATTTTCCAGCACCTGCGACGGCAATACCTCGCCGTCGGCCGTTACCGCCGGACCGGCAGCACGGGTATCGGCGACGATTCGATCCATCGAACGCACACCGCGGGAGTGATCCCAGGCTGTGCTGTAGTACTCGGCATAGGTACGGCCGGATGGCAAACGATGACTCGCCAGCTCCGGGCGTAAGGCCCGCAAACCGGCGATATTGGCCAGTGCGTCCAGATCAGCGGCCGAACGGCCGGGATCGCGCGCCGCGAGCCTGGCGCGTTCGGTGTCGAACGCGGTGGTGTAGGCGCTTTCCAGCGCGGTTTCCGGGATATCGAAGCCGGCGGTACGCAACTCCCTGATCGCGATGATTTCCAGGGCATGAGCCCGGCCCTCTTCGGCGAGCATGCTGCGGACGTAATCCCACCGTGGGGTCTGCATCCGATACTGGGTCCCCACCGGGGTTTCCCGGCTGCCGGCAGCTTCGATATGGATTGCGGCATGCACCATGGCGGCCAGCTGCCGGCCGTCGGACATGCCCGGATCCAGGACCAGGGTATTGCGGACCGGATCGTACTGGTTGTCGGCATCCGTGGCGTATTCGATCCGTACTTCCCAGTCCCGCAGAATGCTGTCGGCCCAGGGGCCCACCCGGGTCCTGTTCGTATCGGCGAGTTCCCGGCGAAGTCCGGCGACCCGCTCGGCGGAGGTCCTATCGGCATGAGAATCGGGTTCGGTGAGGTCCACGGTGGACCACACACGGTGCGGATCAGCTTTCTCGATGGGTTCCACCTGGAAGGACCCATCAGGGTGGTACCCGAGGCGCCGATACTCCGTTTCGATATCGCCGCGCTCCAGAATCGCGGCCGTCTCCGGATCCCGGCCGACCGCCTCCAGCGCCTCGGCGTGCCCACTCACCAAGGCCGCCACCACGATACGGTCCGGCGTACCCGGCAGATACGCGACCTGATCGGTGAGCAGCCGCGCGCCGGAGCCGGGAGCCGCGTTGTCCCGAATGGTCGTGGTGAGCACATCCCGCGCCAGCAGCACCTCGAGGCGGAGCAAAGCATGTGACCAGAGGGACTGCTGCCAAGCCGACCGGGTGATCAGATCGTCGAGCGTTCGCAGGTCGTACTGACGCCGCCGGTATCCGGCCGGATCATCCGATATCCCGGCCGGCCGCCGTAGTTGCGACTCGACAGCGTTGTGCAGCTGCGTCTTGGTCAGTCCGGAATCGAGACCGAGCTCGGCAGCCATTTCTCGAATCCGGTCCGCGACCTCGCTCCGCTGCAGATCCAGATCGCGATGTTCCAGCACACTCCGATGCAACTCGGCGGCGACAGCCGGATCAGCGGGCCGATACCAGTAGGCACGGGAACCCTTGTCGCCCGACACCGCACTGCCTGCCGCCGGATTCGCCTGATCCCACATATCGCCGTAGGTCTTGTTGTACCCCATTCCCTTCTGAGCCGGGTCGAGGCCGACGAGCTCACGCACCGCGGCCACGCCCTGCTCGTGTACCGCGTCGGCATCCGTCTTCGATCCGGCCACCTGACTGTTGCGCAGATACTCCGCGGCGGCCGAGACGTACACCTCTTCGAGTTTTGTTCCCGGCACCCGATACCCCAGCGCACGCAACTCCCATCCGGCCCGGATGGCCTGCGCTTCCGCATGGGCTTCCTCATCGACCATGGCGGCCACGAACTCTTCGCGAGACATCGTCTGCTGCCGCTCGATCGTGAGACCCGTGATACCACGCACGTGGTACTGGGCATGCACCATTTCGTGCACCGAGGTGAGAACCTGGTCGATCAAACCTCTGCCGTCGGTATATGTCTCCATTGACAATTCATGGGGCCAAAAAGCCCCATAACTGCCCAACTCACCTGGAGGCGCATCCCCGGCGCGCAGCGGGAAGTGGGTTCGGATCATCGGGTTCTCGTCCAGGAATTCCAGGACTTTCCGGCCGGTCTCTATCTGTGCCAGCAGATCCCGGACCTGACCCGCCGGATCGATGCCCTCGAGACGTTCTGACCGAACCCCGGTGCCCATGTCCTGCTCCGATGACGTATCGGACCACTCTGTTTCCCGATCGGCGGACCGGACCAGCAGGTCGTACAGGATCCGGACCGGGGCACCGGCATTATCCCGGCCCACCGCAACCACCTGGGCATACGCTTCGGCAAGCGCTTCGCCGGGATTCAGCCACCCGGTTACTGGGTCGAGGCTGTATCCGCTGAGATTAACCCGCAACCAGGCCTTGAATCCCTCGACCGTATCGGGTCCCAGCCGCTCGGCCATATAGTGCTGCAGCAGCGCGTTCGCGGCCGGCTTCCGCGCGGAGGTCTTCCCGGTGCGGTCCAGCAGATGCCCGAAGTCATGGGAGATTACGGTGTACAGCGGGCGGGTGCGAGCGCTGTCCGCGAAATGGTGTAGTTCGGCGTTCCCGTCTACCAGACGCCGTATTTTCCCGGGATCCGCGGCGAACAGCTGATTGAGGACCAGATGCCGAGTCAACCGCACCGCGCCGTCCGCCGCAGTCACCGGACGATATTGCACTTCGGCCGGAACCAGCTCGGGTTTCGCGTCGTCGATCGGCCCGATCTCGATAGAGTCCAACAGAACGTGTGGCGCTTCGGCGAAATTGTCCACCACCGCCCGGGCGTATTCTCGCGCGATCTCCGGATCCACCGAATCCCGATCGAAACCGAGCACCGGAATATCCGAGCCGGTGGTGTCGAGCAACTGCCTGCGCAGCTCGATGGCAACACGCTCGGGATCCCACCGAGTCCAGTCGTCACTGCCCGGTACCCCGAGCAATCCCGCACTGCTACCTACCTCCGGCAGCAGCCGTGAACCAGTAGGGGTCACGAGGTCGGGGTCGGCGTGGTCGCCGTCGGCGGAGTTCCCGAATCCGGTGAGCACGGCCGGGTATGGGATCGGTCCGGATGGGTGCCAGGGACTGGTGAGGTGGGGCGGCGTGGTGATCGGGGTGCTGATGGCTCGGCGTGGCGGGTTGTCCGGTGTGGCGGTGACGTTGTGTGGAGCCGAGTGGTGGCCGGTACGGGCTGGAGTGTTGCGAGTGGTGCCGGGTCGGAGGTGTGGCGGGGCAGCGCCACGTCCGGGTGTGGGGGGAGCGTCGGTGGGTGTGGCTGTTGTGGTCGGGGGGTGGGTGGCGGTGCTCGTGGGAGGTGCGGAGGATCCCGGTTCCAGTGGCGGGTTGCGCTGGGATTGCCATGGTGAGGGGGTGTGTTCTGGCGTGGGGAGCCGTGGTGGGGTGGAGTGTTCGGTGGTGCGTGTCCACGGAATGTTCGGTTGCGGTTCAGGTCGGTTGTGAGCACCAGCGGAATGCGGTGTGGCCGGGGTTTCGACGGGTGGATCGGATGGGGCGGGAACGGCGGAATGGCCCGTGTCGGCGGCACTCACCGCAATGTCGGCCCCGGCCGGAATGTAGTCGGCGGCGGGGTCGCCGGTGGTGTGGGTTGCCGAGTCGGTGACGGTGGCTGGTGGGGTGGTAGCCGGGCCGTCGGGTGCCGAGACCGCGGTGGTGGCGGACGCGTCGCCGGCGGCGGGGCCGGTCGAGTACCGAGTGACGGTATCCGAGTGGCCCGCCGGAGCACCGTGCGTAGTGGGGCCCGGGTATGAGTCGATGCCGGTATAGGCGGTGGTGCCGGCTTCTGCCGTGACGCCCGGGGTCGTGCGGTCGGGGGTTGTTGCCGATCTGTCGCTGGCTGGAAGGTGATCGGTTGTTGCCGCGGCGGGATCAGGATCGGGTACGGTTCCCGCTGCCCCGACGACCGATTCCGCGACAGGTTCTCCCGAACTCGCCGGGACAGCCGGCGGCCTGTCGCCGGGACTGGATGACAGGTGTGCAGAGCCGGTCGCGGTAATACCGGGTAGGTCGGCTCGACCGGACGGACCCGATGCGTGCGCGTTCATGGCACGGGTGAAGATTTCCGCCAGGTCACTCGGTTTCGGGGACCTTGCAGGGCGGCCGAGCGGCCCGGCCGGTGGGGGCGGTGGGGTAGCCGAATGGCCGATTGTGTGTACACCCCCGGATAACAAACCCTCCAAGGCGCCGCTGACCGCGCCCAGATAGAACTCCGACCCATCGGGCATCACGGGGCCGCCGCTGTACGCACTCGCGGCCACCGCGCCCCCCAACGTGCCCGTCACCCCACCGGCTACCCCAGCCGCACCACCGGCCAACAGCATCGCCACCGCATTTGCTCCCCGCGTCCCTGCCGCCTGCAACCGCGCCAACGCCCCCGCCAACGGCCGCGTGTACAGCACTCCCGCACCCAAACCGCCGGCCGCGCCCCCGGCGCCGGATACCGTGACCGTTTCCCAGTCGATCCTGTCGCGATCCCCTCGTTGCTGCTGCCACACCTGTCCACCCCAGGTGACGCCACCGCCGAATACTCCACCCACCACGATTCCCTGGCCGATCAACGCCGCACGCGATGCCGACAACCGAGCACACAGCGCCACCACCGACTCGATCAGCTGCACCCACGCCAGTTGCCATCCTTTCCGCGCAGCCGCCCGCACCCCGGCTGCCGCAGCCGGCCCGGCCACGGGCATCGCCAGCGACGCCAGCAACTCCACCACCAGCGCCAAACCCATGACAATCCAGGTGAACTGCCCCAACTCGATGGTATTGGCCGTCTCGCGGCACTCCACCGCCTTGCTCTCGCAATGCGCGGCCAGGTAGCGCTTCTGGGCCGCCGACCCGACGAGAACCCGCTGCGCCTCAACCGCTGTGTCACCGGATAGACACCCCGGCACCGACGATGCCACGCCCTCGAGCCCCTCAGCCTCGGAACGACACCTTCGTGCCGCCCGCTCCCAGGCATCGCCCCCCACTCGCAACGCCTCCGGATCGCCTCGCGGAAACGGGCCCAGCACCGGCTCACACACCCCCAACGGAAAGCTCTCCGGCAGAGCGACCAACCCACTCACCTCGACATGACCATCGACCCGACAACAGACTCAGCACCGGCAGAGCACAAGGTCTCACACCTCATCCCGGCCGCCCACCACTGAGAACCCACACCTGGGGCTGCTGCACGGATAGGTGACCCGAGGTGCCGCGCGGGCCCGCTCGTTCCCGCAGCGGAACGTCGCCCGTTCGCTGCCGCCGTGGCGCAGGAAGACAGCCACCGCCGGAGGTCGGCGATGACGTGCCGGAACCCTCCGGGCCGACAGCGGCCACCCGGGGTCGGGGAGCAGCGGCGAACGGTCGATCAGTGTGACGCGGGCGGGATGCTCTGTTCGTACTGGAAAACGTTGTGGGGGTCGTACTTCGCCTTGATCCTGCGCAGCCGCTCGAAGCGCCCCCTCCCCCAGTAGGCGGTCCCCCACTCTTGCATTCCGACGTTCGGCACGTTGACGTAGGCGCCGCCGGTGTAGGGGCGCAGCGCCTGGCTGAACTCAGCGGTCCAGGCCTGGGCCTGCGAGGTCAGCGGGTCGCTGACGCCGGGTTGTGTTGAACGAGTCCCCCAGGCCGCGCCGATCTCGCCGTAGAAGAGCGCGTCGCGATGCGCGAACGCCGTGCCGCCGGGGGGCTCCCGCTCGATCGCCCCACCGAAGGCATCGACGAAATAGTTGCTCTCCTCTGTGGGAGCGTTTCGCATGAAGTCGCCGATGATGTCGATCGCCTCCTTCGGGAACCGCTCTTTGACGAACTGCGAGAAGAACTTCCAGTTCGCGGGCTCTTGCGCGAGCGGGATCTGGGCTCCCGCGAAGAAGTCGCCCCAGTTACCGACCTGCACCGTGATATCGGGCGAGCCGACCGACAGGATCGGAGCCAGCATCTCTCTGGCCTGTGCCGCTGCTCCCTCCGCAAGCCACGCGGACAGCAGTATCTGGGACTTGTGGATCTCGAGCTCGGATCCCAGACGGCTGTCGGCGGACGGTACCGTATGTTGCCACGCCTCGAAGACCTCGTACAGGTCACCGAGTCCATCCCATGTCGCCTGCACATAGGCGAGATGATC
This sequence comes from Nocardia jinanensis, assembly GCF_014645735.1. Classification (GTDB taxonomy): domain Bacteria; phylum Actinomycetota; class Actinomycetes; order Mycobacteriales; family Mycobacteriaceae; genus Nocardia; species Nocardia jinanensis. The sequence goes on from NZ_BMMH01000025.1 coordinate 28,090, forward strand.
GAGCGGATACACCTTATAGGTGAGTTGTGTGACGATCCCGAAGTTGCCGTTTCCCGCCCCGCGAAGCGCCCAGAGCAGGTCGGAGTGGTGCTGCAAGTCCGCGTTGATCACCTCGGCGCAGTCGTGACCCGACGCAACGACGATCTCGGCCGCCATCAGGCTGTCGCAGGCCATGCCGAGCCAGCGGTTGAGGGGCCCGAGGCCACCACCGAGCGTCGCACCACACAAGCTCACGCTGCCCTCGCTCCCGGTGGTGACCGCAAAGTTCTGCTTCGCGAGCGTCGTCACCGCTTCCAGTTGGTTCAGCCCGGCACCGACCGTCGCGATACGAGCGCCAGGGTCGATCTGTACCGACTTCAGCCGGCTGACGTCGATGACGATGCCGTTGTCGATGTTCGACCAGCCTTCGAGGGCGTGGCGGCCGCTCCGCACCCGCAGCGCGATGTTGTGCTGCCGCGCCCACGTCAGGGCGTTCACCACGTCCTGGGTTTCCTGTGCGAAGACGATGACCAGCGGATAGTGAGAAAAGAGCTGGTCCCAGCCGAGTCGCGCTTCCGTGTACGACGCGTCACCGGGGCGGACGATATGGCCGGTCAGCGGCGCGGGCGGGCATCCCGGGCTGTTACTCGGGTGGCCCACGGCCACAATTCGCGGGGCGCTCGCGTCCGCGATATCCGGCGTGTCCGCGGCCGTAAGGCCCGAGACAACGACTGCTCCGACGCCGGCGGCCGCCGACGTCCTGAGCAGGTCACGGCGAGAAAGATCGCTCAAGGTCCAGATCCTCTCAATCGGGCTACGCCAGTACCGCCTGCCGAGGGAACTCCTACCCGCCGGCCGTCAGGCAGTCCTTTGTGGTCGACCCCCGCACGGTAACGGGATGACGTGGCGGTGTGTCCCGACACGCCAATCGAGGACGATGACGACACCCAAACGAGGTCCCGGCGGGTCGGCCGGACCCGCAAAACCGGACTCGTCGATTCCGAACGCGCCGGAGTGAACGTGGTCCACCACGCTGAACGCGAGGCCCTGTCGGCGCTGTGCGTCGTGCTGGACCCCAACTATCGCCGCTGCACCGCTCCGGATCATCGGTTTCCGGGGCCGGGCGCGGTGCGCGCGGCGCGATAGGCGACCCAGCCGGCCTCGGCGTATGGATCACCGGGCGGCCATACACCGTTGTTGTTGCCGGCGATCACATGTTCGACCTGTCCGTGCTGATCCGCCGCTCCGCCATCCGGTCCAGCGCGTGCTGGGTGTATCCGGCGATAGTTCGGCCCGCCCCGCACAGCTTGGAATCCGCTATCGCTCAGAGTGTTCACCGTCGACGCGGTCACCGCCACGGAAGCCGAGTCGACACCGAGGGCCGCAGGACTGTCGGCGACCGCGGCCGCGACGGGCGCGCGGAGATGCCCCGCTGAATGATGCACCTTCGGCGCCCCGAACACACTGATAGACAACAGTTTTGGTACCGAATGGCAGAGATGTGTCACCGGTCCGGACGAGAGCCCGGCCCCGGTATTCGCGCTCCTGCCACCGAGAACGGTCTGGCGACCCCCTCCGGCAGCGAGGGCATGTCCGTGCTCGTTGCACCGGTGCAGCAGCGCTCGGTAGCCTGCCGGTAAAAGGTTCACGAATATCGGAGCCGACCAGGGGGGATCGACCAGTGACCGGAACACCGCAGCACTCGTTCATCGGAGAGTTGACCTGGGACCGGCGGGCCGACGCCGCCTATCTCGCGATAGCATCCGGCGAGCCCGGGCCACGCCGAGCCGCATCCACGCTGCCGGTCGAGAACAAGGACGGCGAGCTGGTGGCAGCACTGGATTTCGCTTCGGACGGCACACTCCTCGGGGTGGAATTGCTGGACGCCGCCACGCAATTGACCGCCGCGATGAAATCAGCGGCCATTGATATCACGGACGGCCGCCCGGCATCCTGACCGTCGGTTTCGGCATGTTGTAGGGCTCTTCGGGCTAGATTGTCAGCGGCGCGGATTCGGGAAACTCCACCGGTAGTGCGGTCAGCGCACGTTGGAAAGGTCCGGGGCGCCAGGTGAGTTCCCCGGCCGGTACGGCGAGGCGCAGTTCGGGCAGTGCGTCGAGCAGCTGGTCGATTGCCTCCTGCGCCACCAGATAGGCCACCTCTTTCGCCGGGCACATATGCGCTCCGATGCTCCATGCGAGGTGGGCACGGTTGTCGGTGTACTCGCCGGTATCGATGGCCGGATCGTTGTTGCACGCGGCGAGGCTGATCATCACCGGCTGATGGGCGGGTAGCCAGACGCCGTCGATCAGAACCGGCTGGCGGGGGAAGGATACCGCGTAGTTCGCCACCGGCGGGTCGGTGAACAGCACCTCGTCCACGGCGTCCCGCGTCGACAGGCTCCCGCCGATTACGCCGCCCGCGAAACGCTCGTCGGTGAGTATCAGCCGGAGCGTATTGATGATCAGATTCTGCAGCGGTTCGATCCCTGCTCCGTAGAAGCTGAGTACGTTGTGCATCATCTCCTCGTCGTCGAGGTTCGCCGGGTCGTGCACCATCCGGGTGACGATGTCCTGACCGGGTTCGGCCCTTTTCAGGCCCACCAGATCGGCCATGGCCTGCTCCAGCATGGCACCGCCGTCGCCGGCGTCCGCTCCCGTTCCCTCCACCATTGCGGCCATTCCTGCCGCCGCGCGCCGACCGATCTCGGACGGACAGCCCAGGATGTCGTTGAGGAGCGCGAAGGTCAGCGGAAATGCGTACTGCCCGATGAGTTCCGCCGAACCGGTGGTGCAGAAAGCGTTGATGAGCGGAACGGCGATCCTTTCCACTCGGCTGTGTATCGAGAACGAATCGACCCCACTCACCCCGGCGACGGTTGCCTGCCGGTAACGGGCGTGCACGGGGCCGGAGTTCCGGACAGCCGACGGACGCCATTCCAGTAGGGGCAGGACGGGGCAATTGCGCGGGATTCCTTGCTGCCAGATACGGGAATCCGCCGGGAAGTGCTCAGGGTCGTTGAGGATGCGCACAGCGGTGTGGTAGCCGACGACGAGTGTCGCCGGGACGCCGGGAGCCAACTCGACCGGCACCAACGCACCGTATCGGCGGCGCATTTCGCGATAGGCGCGGTGCGGTGCTTGGGCTATCTCCTCGGAGTAGAACGGAACCCGGGGCCCGTCGGTGCTCTGTGGTGATCCGTGGATGAGCGGGACAACGGTGGACTGAGCGGCGGGCGGCGGCAAAAACAATTGTGTCACTCCAGATGTGCAGGCGGATGTGGCGCCCGGGAGCAGCTCTGCCGACGCCACCGGAACACCCGAGGCGAGATTACTCGAGGAAGACCCCCGATCCGTACCGACCGCCCGGCATTGATCACTTCGAGCGCTCGCATCGACGGCGACCCGCGGCACCTGACCGCCGTCTTCGGCATCGGCACGACCACCGCCATACGCTGGGCCACCGACGCACGCCGGCCGCTCGACGACACTCACGCCGCCACATCCCCGGATTCCCAGCCGACCCGAGCACCCATGCCCCGGAACGGGATCCCTCGGTAGGGTGAACCTGGCATCCACGCCCCCGAGCCGACCGATCCATCGATCTGTGTGTGATCGCGCCGCAGTATGATCTCGACCCCGGGCCGCTCATATCCGCAAGGGCTGTCGACACCGAATTTCCCAGGAGTACACGTGGCAAACGAGAGCGGCGTCCGAATCCCCCGCTGGCTCACACCGATCAACCGGGCGATGGTCGCGATCAGCCGGGTAGGCGTGCCGCTGCCGATGGCGCTGCTCACCGTGCCGGGCCGCAAATCGGGGAAACCTCGGACGACTCCGGTGACGCCGTTCGAATACGACGGCGTGGAGTATGTTCTCGGCGGCATTCCCGGCGCGGACTGGGTGAAGAACGTACAAGCCGCGGACACCGCGGAGTTGAAGCTCGGACGGCGGCGACGCACCGTGCGGCTGGTCGAGATCCCGGCGAGCGAAAGCGAACCGGTGCTGCGGGAGTTTCCGCGGCTGGTGCCCACGGGTGTGCCGGTCATGATCAAATCCGGGGTGGTGACCAGTGACGATCCGGACGAGTTCGCCGCGCTGGCCGGCCGGTGTGTGCTCTTCCGGATCGATGACGTCTGACCGGACGTGGCACAACCCGGCCCGGCGGTGCCGTGGTTCGGCCGGCGATGCGTACGGCGAGCGGCATCCTCAGCAACGGCCGCAGCCGGCGCAGCCCGGCCGCACCTGAATGGCCCCGAGGAGGGATACCATTTACCCGGCGCCATGCGAGCAACAGCGGCTATCGTGAGCGCATGGCCGCTATCCCGCCTCCGGGGAACCACACAGTATCTGGAGCAGAACTTCCCCGGTGGGCACTGATCGGGCCCGGAATCGCCTCGATCACAAGTTTTTTCACGATTACCTCGGTGTACGAAGCCGGACGGCTGTCCCATATGATGATGGACACCGGTTTGCTGCCTCGGGAATTCCTGCTGATGGGCGTCATCCCGTATCTGCTCGCCGCCGCGCTCACCTTCGCGCTGGGCTTCCTGCTCGGCGGGCGTTTTCCGACGGCGCTGCTGATCCCCGCGCTCATTGTCATGATCATCGGTGTACTCCTCACCTCATTTGCCAGTGGCAGCGCAATGTTGCTGGTGGGCCGCGCGATCAGCGGACTCGGCGCCGGCGTCGCGGTGGGAGTCGCCGTGGCGGTGGTACGACGGGTCAAGGCTCCGCGGGCTGTGGCGGCCACGGCAGTGGCAGCGCTCGGTGTCCTGGCTGCCGTGGCCGCACCGTTTGTCACTCGAGCACTGTCGGAGGCGACCAGCTTCCGGATCGCGTACCTGGCGACGGTCCTTTTCCTGTTCGTCGCTCTGCTCGCCAGTGCGGTCAGCGGAATCGCTCGGGCTGTTACAGCCGGTCGTCCCACCCAGCCCGGGCCGTACGGGATGCCCTACCCGGCGCCGTATCCCGCTCCGCAACACCCTGCACCGTATTACCCCACCGCACCATATCCGCCCCAGGCCCCAGGTCGCTGAACTGCGACAGCGGCGCACAGTGAGCCGCTGGATCCGCGTGGGCCGCCCACGCCGGTCGCGCAGTTGGACGACTGGGCTCAGACCATGATCGAGGGCGTGTCGCGACCCCAGATGAGGTGCCGCTGCTTCAAGTCGCCCAGCCTTACTACTACCGGCCGCTGTCCCGGCGATTGGAAGTAGATACCGACCAGCGCGATAGCCAGCAGGTCCGGGAGGCCGGCGGACGCCTCGCCGCCGCACGCCGAAACCGGATCAGGGCGACACTGATCCGCCCAATGCTGACACATTGGCTCTCGGCGTGACGATCTTTGCGTCCTGAGACGCCACACACCGGCGGAGCGGCGAACAGGCGGTGCGGCGAACAGGCGGTGCGGCGAGAGTCGCCTTCGCGGCCGTGGTCCCGGCCGCGGTCGAACCGACCACGGCCACCATCGTCACGTCCGCGGGGACACTGATCACCCTTCGAGGCGACAACCGGCGCGCCCACGCCCTTCCCGATGAGCGGAGCCGCTGCCGCGCCTGTACACAGCATACGAGGCACCGAACGCGATCCGCACTCCGGCAGACTGGTCCGCTGGCTCGTCGATCGCGCATCCACCGGCCACACCACCACCCGCGGGGCACCTTGGTGGCTGAGGAACTCGATCGCGGCGCGATAACAATCCTCGGTCGTCGGGAACTCGCGGTCTTCGCGGGGCTGCCCGGTCGCGGAGATCACCGTCAGTCGGTGACTGAGCAACGACCTGGGGCGGAAACCCATCACATCATCGATATCGGTGATCCGGGAGACGGTTTTGAGCTGGCACGCACCAGCAGACACGCCCTCGTGGTCTGGCCCGGATAGCCGTGGCACTACGCCGGGGAGAGGATAGTGAATGCAGTGGGCCGGATGCCATGGCACATCGCTTGACCTGCCGACCATCAGGTCCCCGTCGACGTCGATATTTCTGTACCCGAGTTCGGGCGCGTGATTGTCTTGTCCATAGCTACCGATTCGATCGGGAGGTGTTCTGTCGTGCGAACCGATGGAGACGAATGGGATATCGTCACCAGCGTCGGACTCACCGCACTGGGGGTCGCAACCTTCAGGGCGCTGGAATCTGCCCGGCCCGACCCGTTCATCCGCGACGATTACGCGGAACTGTTCGTCCGGTCCGCTGGTGAACCGCGCTTTTTGGACATACTGGCGGATCCGCCGACGCTCGCCGGTTCTCCGCTCGTTCCAGGGTTCATCGGGTTGCGGACCCGGTTCTTCGACGATTTCTTCCGATCGGCCGGTGCGGACGGTATTGCGCAGGTTGTGATACTGGCCGCAGGGCTGGACGCGCGCGCATACCGCCTCGACTGGCCCGCGGGAACCACCGTCTTCGAGATCGATCAACCCGAAGTGCTCGAATTCAAGAACCAGGTCCTGGCCGAACACGCGGCGAAACCACGCGCCGCTCGCCACACCGTGGCGGTCGATCTGCGGTCCGACTGGCCGGCCGCCTTAACGGCGGCCGGCTGGATCCCGGACGCGGCCACGGCCTGGTCGGCCGAGGGACTCCTGCCGTACCTACCCGGCGCGGCTCAGGACGCGCTGTTCGACCATATCGACGAACTCAGCCCGCCCGGCAGCCGAATCGCGGTGGAGAGCACCCCGACAGGGCCGGCAACCAGCGGATTCGAAAGTGTGGAAGAGAAATACCTCGACAAGAATCCATTCGGCGATCTCGACCCGACCGAACTGTTCTACAGCGACGAGAGGACCGATCCCGAACAATGGCTGAACGACCATGGATGGTCGGTACACGCCGCCACACCAGCTGAGCTGGCCGACACCTACGGCCTGACACTTCCCGATCTCCCCGACGAACTCGAACAGCACTGGCAACGACCGCGGTATCTGTCCGCGGTGCGGGAGCCACACTGAGCAGCGGGGAGCAGGTCCGCCGAGCTCCGGCCACCGGTGGACCGGAGCGCGAATACGAGGTCACCCGAGTGTGCGTCGAAGGTCTCGGTCCGGTAGCCGCCATCGGTGCGTGTGCGGACTCGCCCGGCGGCACGAAGGTTCGCGCTCAGCCGCCATCACGGAGGCGTTGCTGGCGGCCGTGCGGCAGTGGCCCGTCGAGGGGATGCCCGACGACCCGCGAGCCTGGCTGGTCACCGTCGCCTCTCGCCACGTGGTGGACCGCCGTCACCCGCGCCCTACGCGACTACGACTCGACGACCTGGACCCCACTGACGCTGGTGATGCTCATGTCCAGCGTCTCGCGATTCCTGCGGATGGAAGAAGCCTTCGATATCGACACCGGACACGCCGAGATCACCGCCGTCATCGACGGCTTCCTGCGCGCCACCGAAGGCGAGCGGAACACCCCGCCGCGACCCACGCTGTGAGAGACGCTCCCCCGTGCTGCGGTCTGTCTCACCGGCGAGAGGCCACGACTGGCGGAAATTGTCCAGGTTATCGCCGTACCGCCGCGGTCCGGACCGGCAGTTCATCACGCACCTGGCGTCGGTCGCGCAGCGGCGACTGTCCTATCTCTCACTGACAGACCGGATACGAGCGCCCACGATCGCTGATCCGCCATCTAGGCAACCCTCTGGGCGGGATACCCGAACCTCACCCATCGGGCCGGCGGCGAAGCGCCGAGGGCACTGAGACCCCGCCGCTCTCATGTTCGATGGGTACGCAACAGGTATCGGCGTTCGGCGTAGGCCATGTCGTCGCGCCACAACCGTGTCGCCGCGCGATCGAGTACCGGACGCAGCAGCGGCAGCACCCGGCGCGCGTGCCGGAACCCCGGTCGTTCGGAACTCGCGATGGTCGCTTCCACCACCGCCGTACGCACACGGCCGTCCGAGCCCGGACCCATCGGGGTGGCGTGTGTTTCGACAACACTTCCTGCCCCTTCCCCATCGACGATGCGCATCATGATGGTGCGCGGGTCCGGGCAGCTGAATTCGGCCTGCACCGGTACGCCGAGCCGCCGGGTCACCCGGAATGTCACATCGAGGAGAAACCGGTGGTTTTCCTCGGTGATCCCTTCGCGCGGGGGCGTCCGCGTCACCTCCAGGCGGGCGAACGAATAGGGGTGGAACCAGGAGCCGTGCCAGGGGTCGAGTCGATTGGCGATGATGTCGCCCGGCTCGCATACCCCGACCAACCGGGTCACCGCATGCACCGCGGGGTCGGTGGGACGCGGACCGATGATCGGCGCGTCGGTCGGCGGCTCCGCCCCCAGCGAGTCCAACCGCACCCACGCCAGCACACCGTCGTCGAAGCTCGGGTAGGGGCACCATCGCGAGCCGCTGCCACCGGGCCCGATCCGAAGACCGTGCCAGCGGCAGATCAGCGCGTCGTTCTCGACCTGCGCCGCCGCCAGAGGCGCACCCAGATGTGGGCAGGCGCCGGGGCCTGCGTGCAGGTTGCCTGTGTCGTCACGCCAGGCGACGACCTCCCGTCCGCCGACCCTGGTACCGAAGGGATGGCCGCGGCCGATCGCTCTACTCGCGGCGATGGCGTACCAGTTACCCGAGGGGCGCTGTTGCGACCAGCGCAGTGCGGCCTCGATCAAGCCGGGGTCCGCGTCCTGACAGGTCGGTTGCTGCCGCGACCACTTCCCCGGAGAGAAGCGTTGTAGAGGCGAGTTCTTCGGCCACCTGACAAGTGCGGTGCGAGTGCTCATCGGGGTAGCCTTTCGCGAGTCGCGACAGTGCGCAGGAACGCCGAGCGCCCCCGGGCGGGGACCGTGTGCAGGGTGTGTCCGGCCGCATCCCACTGGCGCAGCAGGGTGTTGGCCGCGATCCAGCCGGTGGTCGCGGCGCGTTCCATCAAGGCCACCGGCAGATCGACGCGGATACCGTCACCGGCGAGGACCAGCCGTGGATGCGGGGTGCCGATACCCGGGCGCGCGGCGAAGTCGCCGGGCGAGAAGCGCGGGCAGTCCTGGCGCCACAGCATGGTCTCTCCCACGATCTTCGCCGCCGCGGTCTCCGGGTACATCGAATGCAGCCGCGCCAGCAGCCTGTTGCGCAGCTCTGCTCGCGCCAAGGGCGGCGGTGTCGTATCGGCCACCGCGTAGGCGTGCAGTTCGACGACACTGCCGCCGGTGGCTCCAGCCCAGTTCGCGGCCTGCTGTTCGTAACGATCCAGCACGCTGATGTTGTCGAGCGGAGCCGAACCGCCGGCGCCGAGGAAACACGCTCGTTCGGCGCGCACCGGGCGATCCAGCCAGAGCCGGTGCACAGCGAATGCCGGCGCGCTGGCCAATGCGGCTACCCGCGCGCGCCATTCGGCGTCGCCGAGCGTCGGGGACGCCGCGACAATGCGGCGCAGCCCGGCGATATCGGCGGCAAGCACCACCGCATCGGCTCGCGTGGTCGCCCCGGTGTCGTCGGCCAGCCGGAATCCGTCGCCTTCGGTGTCGATGCGGTCGACGGATACACCCAGATGGAAGAGGACCGAGCCGGGCAGCCGGGGCGTACTCGGCGCGGTGAGATACTCGGCCAGCGGCGTCCACAGGCTGATGTCGAAATTGTCCCGCGCGACATCGAAGACCAGGCCCTCACTGGATCCGAGAAAGTAGATGTGGAACATCGTCGCCAGCTCGGCGGCGGACATGCGCCCAGGCTCGATGAAAAAGCTACGAGAGAACACCTCGAACGCCAAGTGCCGGGCCGCCTCGGGAAAATTGATATCGCGCAGGAACGTTTCCGCGTCGAGGTGATCGAGCCGGGCGTAGATCTCCGGCACCGACACCGCGGCCAGCGGCGCCGCGGCACGCGCGTCCATCCGGACCAGATCGCGTAGCCGGAAGGTGGGACTGCGCAACGCGAAGGCCAGTGCGTTCCACGGCGGAGTGCGCGGCAGCCCACGGAAGGTGTCGCGGCGGCCGCACGCGTCGACCAGCGGATAGTCCTCCAGCCGGTGCAACCGACCCAGCTGAGGATCACTACGCACCAGCAACTTTCGAAGGTTGTAATACTGAGCGAAGAAGGCGTGGAAGCCACGGTTCATGCCCACCACGGTGTCGTCGGCGAGTCGTTCGCTCCACCCACCCACACGCCCGCCCAGATACCTCTCCCGCTCGACGACCTCGACGTGGCAGCCTCGTTCGGCCAGACCCGTCGCGGCCGCCAGGCCCGCGATCCCGGCGCCGACCACCACCACCCGCGGCGGCGACCCGTGACGGCTCAGATCGCGATGGCCCGGTGTCGCCGGATAGCGCACGCGCCGCCGATCTCGCCCGTATCCGCTGCTCGCCACGGTCATCGCCGGGCCTCCACCTGTCGCTGTAGAGTCCGCTCCCATCCCAGCAGGACCGCGGTCACCAGGGCGAATCCGAACAAAAAGTCCTCCACCGGAATATCCCACGGAAATCGGAGCCCGAGAATGTGTTCCGGGTTGTACACCACGATCGGCGCGTCGAGCCTGGTGAGCCAGCCGTCCACCAGGATCTGGAAACCCAGGACGATCAGCATCGTCAGCCAATAGGCCGGCCGGCGGAACAGTCCGGTACGCAGCAATGTCCGCTCGGCCAGGCACACCACGACCACCGCGGCAAGTGCGGGCAGCGTGTATCCGACTCCGGTGAGGTTCATCGCCCGGCGGCGTTCTCGGCGCTGTCGAGGCGGCGCCGCACGCCGAGCAGCGTCTCGACAGCGACGAAGGTGAGCAGACCGCAAATCGGCACGACGGCGAAGAACAGCAACTCCTCTAACGGCATCGCACCGGGCAAGCGCACCCCGAGGGTGTATCGGTCGTTGAAGCCCCACACATCTGCGGCGATCGCCACCAGGTCCCAGATCAGGAAAAGCGCCGCGGCGGGCCACAGCGCGCCCAGCAGCAACCGCGGCCGCCGATAGACACCGGCACCGAAGAACTCCAGCGGCGCCGTCAACGCGAGACAGCAGAGCAGAGCGAACAAATAATGCCAGTGATCCATGCGGTCTCCTCAGCCGTGCTCACGCGGATCGTCGATCTCGGACAGTGGCGACAGCAGTTCCGTCCCGGCCCGAGGCGCGGGACCACTCGTCCGGCCGGCCCGCCACGCACGCAGCAAACCCGCCGCTCCGACCCGGATCCGCCGCCCGTTTCCTACCGTGGCCCGGTGACCGAACACCTCGAACTCGCGGGCTTCTATCCGATCGAGGATCTCGCTGTACAAGATCGACGCCGTCTCCACGCAGGGACGTGATCGGGGCGCCAGCAGTTCGATCCCGCGGCGGGCGCAGGCGTAGACGGCCCTGGTGATCTCGTGCTGTTCGGCCAGCGCGCGCCGCACTCTCGGCTCGACCCGGCGATGCCTGCGGCACCACAGCAGCAACTCCCGGTCCACACCGTGGGCCGCCAGCTCGTCGGCGGGTAGGTAGACGCGGCCGCGCGCCAGATCTTCGTCGATATCGCGTAGGAAATTGGTGAGCTGAAAAGCCTTTCCGAGTAACGCGGCATAGCGCGTGGCCGCCGCCACCGGGCCGGTTGTGCCCAGAACCGGTAGCAATTGCATGCCGATCACCTCCGCCGATCCGTAGACATAGCGGTCCAGCGCGTCTCGATCCGGGTAGTCGGTGACCGACAGGTCCATACGCATCGACGTCAGAAACGCGTCGAACAGATGCCGAGGAATCCGATAGGTCTCGGCGGTGTGCAGCACAGCGGCCAGCACCGGCTCTCCGGCGGTATCGCCGGCGCCGAACTGCGTGGCGAGCACCTGCAACCGCGCGGCTCGCTCGTCCGGAGTCAGCACCGGGTGGAACTCGTCGAGAATATCGTCGGCGCGCCGGGCGAAGCCGTAGAGAGCATGTACGGCCGGCCGCTGATCGGGTGCGAGCAGCCGGGTCGCGAGGAAGAACGTCTTGCCATGGGCGGCATTGAGCGCGCGGCAACACTGGTACGACTGCCGCAGTCGTGGATCGGTGATACCCGCCGCGTCGAGCTCCCCGCGGGTCATCTCGACGTCCGATCTACCGTCGAGCCGGGCACGAAGGGGCGCCTCGCCACCTTCGGGCACCCGGTGATGCGGTCCGCAGCGAGCCGTCCGGAGATCAGCACCGGCCGGATACCGACACCCGACACCGTCGAGTCCCCCGCGAGCACCGCATTATCGATACAGCGAATCAAGTTGGCGGGCGGGATCGGTCCGGGCTGGGCAAAGGTGCGCGCCGGCGCGAACGGGCTGCCCGCCGGCATATCCCGCCGGGCCCACGAAAGGGTCGGCCGATCGAGCCCTGCCGCAGGCGCGCAGGGCGAAGCTCGGCCGAGCGCACCCGCCGCAGATACGCCGGCGGCTCGTCGAGCGCTCGGAGCCGGACGTACCACCGCTGGAAACCCGTGGCGAGATCCGGTACCGGCAGGTCGGGCGAGGCTGAAAGTCGCTGTATTCATCGAGGTTCTCCATCTCGGGATGACCGTATGCCGTCCCGAAACCGTGCCCCGGCCAGCTCGGCGAGGACATCCGAGATCACCTCGAATGGCGACACCTCCGCCATTTCCCGCGCCAACCCGGCCGCTGCTGTGCGATATTCGCCGTTGTTCAGCACTCGGTCGACCGCCGCCGCCACCGCGGTGGGTCGTGGGCGCGCAGTACCCAGATCGATCCCCGCTCCCGTATAGGCCACCCGCGCCGCGATCTCCGGCTTGTCGGCACTGTCACCCGCGACGATGATCGGTACCCCGCAACGGAGGGCCTGTTGCACACCGCCGTAACCACCGTTGGTGATCATCACATCGACACGCGGGAGCAGGTGGGAGTAGGGGACGAAATCGGTGACGTACGCGTTGGCCGGAACCGGACCCAGCGGCGCCCGCGAACCACCCGTGCACGCCACGACAGTGATATCCGCGCGCCCGCTCAACGCCGTGAGCGTAGGCCGGATCAGCTGGTCGAGATCACGGTTGTCCCAGGTCCCCTGGGTTACGTGAACGATGGTCTTCGCGCCGGACAGCTCACTCCACCAGCTCGCCGGTGGAGCCACCTCGGAGCCGCCGTACGGAACCGGTCCCGTGAACACCACCGACGAGGGCAGATCGCCGCGCGGATACTCGAAGCCGGGCACCGTGAACTGGAGCAGCCGGTCCGCCAGCGTGGGCCAATCGAGCAGATATTTCGGCGCGGGCCCGAGACCGAGTTCGCGCAGAATCGCATCGAGTCGTCGCTGATTACCACCGAACAACATGTGCCGGACGAACCAGTTCATCGCCGTGTAGTCGCGGCCCGACTGCGGCTGCCAGCCCATACCGAACGGCGGAGTGTCCGCACTGGACAGCATCAGCGGTACGACACCGCAGGCCAGCACTGGGGGACGTGCCGTCTCCGCCAGCAACAACGGAATGGCACCGGTGAACATCACGTCGGCGAACAGGGCGTCGACACTCGTGCCATCCAGCTCGGCGGTCACCGCGCGGAACTGCGCGACCATCGGATCGAGAAACACCGAGCGCAGCTCCGATCGCCCGGTTCGCCACCGGCCGAGCAGACCCGGCGGCCGGCCGCGCAAGGGCTCGGTCGGCGTCCCCGCCGCGGCCAGCGGGTGGGCCGAGCAGGGCACACCCTGTGCCGCCACCATTTCGTGGAATGCGGCACCGGTCAGAAACCGCACCTGATGACCGCGGTGCCGGAGTTCCACCGCCAGGGCCATCATGGGCCGCACATGCCCGGGTATCGGACTCGCCGCCACGAGATATCGAGCCATGCCGAGATTCCTTCGCTGGTGATCCGCCATGCCACCCGGTGGTTCATGCACGCCGATCGGTCGCACCGCTACCCACGACCGCCGCCCGCGACGGGGCGACCTGACGGACACATACTCGACAGCCCGCGCGGTGGTTGCGATGTGTATCGAACACGATCCGCAAAACCGGCCATACGGCCCTGGTCGGCCTTCACACGCTGCCGTGCGTCATCTTGCCTCCGCACGAGGCAGAGTAGAGCCACCCGACGAGAGCCCTAGCGATACTCAGCGCCGGCCGGGCCGGACCACTACACACGCCACTGCGGACTTGTCCCGCAGAAAAGTATTTCAGAACTCGACGATACGACCGATCCGACGCGCCGCTGGTATCTGGCGAGCGGAGGGCAGTCCGCTGAGGGCTTCGATACGACCGATGTCGACCTTCTGCAGAAATGGCCCCACTTCGCAACCACGGCCACGAGCCGGGTCGCAGAGGAGCCGGATACCAGTGCAGGCGCCCCTGCCGGGCGGCTCACCTGCGGGCGGCCTCCCCTTTCGATGATCTTGTGAGAGGACTTGTGGACGGCGAAGGGTTCAGCGCAGCACGACCACCACATGCCCTGGTCAGGATATCCGGTCTACCCGATCGCGCCGGCCGCCGAGCCGGCCGGAATCGGTGTGCAAACCCTGCGGCTCTACGAACAGCACGGACTGATCACCCCTCCCACAGCCCGGGCGGCACGCGCCGCCACAGCCGCGACGAGCGGGACGCCGGACACCTGCACCGCAGCACCCTCGCACCACCGACGCGCCGACCACTTCACGACACGAAATCACCTCCCGGTGGAGATCGGCGCCCAACTGAGCACCAACCGGCCGTACTCCTGGGCGTCGGGCGGGCGGTGATCCCGGTACTGCTCGCGCAGGTTCGAATCAGGGCCGGATCGGTATTTTCGCACTCGGTGCGCACGTCTCCACTGAGAGGGCGTGCGGACTGTATGCCATCAGGGTGCGGCGGCAACGGGGCGCAGGCAGCTGGCCGGGGGGTCGATGAGAAAGCAGGGTGCCAGGCCGCGGGTGGGCCGATAGTCGCCGGGGACGCCGCCTTCCGCGATGGTCCGGGTGTACGTGGCGACAGCGTCGGTCGGGCGGCGAGTGAGGCTCGGGTCGGTGGTCGTGTCGACGGTGTAGAGGCCGAACCGGGGACGGAAGCTGCCCCATTCGTAGTTGTCGGTGAGACTCCAGTAGTTGTAGCCCATCACGTTGATACCGTCGGCCTCGGCGCGCTGGATCCAGTAGACGGTGTCCTGGAGATGGGCACTGCGGGTGAAGCCGTCGGCGCGTGGATATCCGTTGTCGGTGGCCATACCGTTTTCGACGATGTAGAGAGGTTTACCCGGGAAACGGTCGGCATAGTGCCGGAGGGCGAAGTAGATTCCTTCCGGGCGGATCGGAAGCCCCCAGATGGGTGGTCCGGGCGGGACCGCCGATCCGACGGCGCCGCCGAGATATTCGATGATCGTCCGCGCCGGGTCGTAGGCCCAGTAGTAGTCGATTCCGACGTAGTCGAGGCGGGCGGCGATACGGTCGACGAGAGCGCCGTTGATCCGGTCCTCCGCGCCGGCGACGTAGCCGACATTGCTGGTCACCTGAGCGTTCGGCCGGACGTGGTGGATATGGTCGTAGATACTGTTGTGCGCCTGCGCGATCCGGTCCAGCATCTGGGCGGCGTCGGCGCTGCCGCGACCGGTCTCGTGGGCGATGTAGGCGACGGGTTCGTTCACGGTGACCCACAGCGGGTCTCGGGCGGCGTAACGGTCCACGACGGCACGCATATTCGCCAGCCAGTCCTCGACGATGGTCGGACTGCGCCAGCCGCCCCGGTCGGCGATCCAGCCCGGATACACCCAGTGGTCGAGGGTGATCATAGGTCGCATACCGGCCCGGGCAATGCTCGCGATCACCGAGTCGTAGAAGCGGAAAGCCTGCTCGTCCCAGGCCCCCGGCGCCGGCTGCAGGCGTGCCCATTCGACCCCGATCCGGAACACCCGCACGCCCAGGTCCGCGGCGAGGCGGATATCGGATTCGTAGCGGTTGTAGAAATCCACCGAGTTCCCGAGGCGGTCATAGGCGGGGTTCGCCGCGATATACCGAGTCCAGTTGCTGTCGGGCGCATGGCCTTCGGCCTGGAACCCGGAGGATGCCACACCCCAGAGGAACCCGCCGTCCAATCGTGGTAGCCCGGCGGCGGGTTGCGGTGCGGCGGTGGAGTGCGAACAGAACACTACGGTCGAAACGAGAACCGTGAGGGAAGCTACCCAGTACCGACGGAGCCGTGGACGCATCGCCTCAGGGTAATGCCGGCGAGCACAGCTCGGCCCAGAAACGCCGATCCTGCGGATATGACGCGTCGGCCCCTCGATCTGAGACGCAGTGAGTTCCGCTTACCGGACGCAACAGGGAGTTCTCACGCTCGGCGACGGCCATGTCGTCACTCCAGGCTCTGCACTGCACGGTCACGCCGTCACGGTTCGACCGGGCGCACAGCGTCGTCGCCACCGCAACCGCGATGGACGAAGCCCTGCGGCAGGACATTTGTCGCCCGGCACGGTCACGGGGACATCGCTGTAGTTGGTCCCGGCCACTTCGACCATATTGCTCAGTGGCCGGGCATCAGGTCCGTGCCGCCGTCGCTACGTCCCGGCCGTGCCCGCACCCGCAGGCTCGGCGGAGGTGGCGGGTTTGCGCAGGCGACCGATGATCAATCCCGTGGCCGCCAGCGCACCGGCGATGGGCCATTCGACCGCACCGGCGACGGTGAGCGCGCCGAGCCCGCCGTAGTAGAGATAGCGGGTGGGCACGGACAGCTCGATCGGGCCAGCCTTCATCCTGATCCCCTGCCCGGGAATCGCGACCCGGGCGTTGAGGTAGGGCAGATCCAGGGTGGCCTCAGGTGCGTTCTCGGTGGCGGGCTGTTCGGCCGGTTTCTCCTGGGACACGGTCGATTTCTCGGAGGATTTCCTGCTGGGGGCGGTAGTCGCTCGGCCGGTTTCGGTCGTTCTACTGTTCGAAGGCATGGGACACGATCCTTTCGTCGTCGATAACTACCCGGGTTGGTTGTCGTCGCCCCATGGACCGAGGCCGTGACAGCGGGCGCGATCATCATCAGTGGCCGCGCCACGAGGGAGCAGAAGGCAACCGCTCGGCCCGCTCGATCAGCTCCTCGGTGCGCCGGGCGAACCAGGTCGGGGAGAGCACGACCACCGCGGTCGTGGCGGTGACTGCGGTAAGCACACCGGCCCAGGCCACGGGGCCCAGCGGCGTGCACCCGAAGAATTGGCTGACGCCGGGTGTCTCGACGATCGCCACGAGCACCGCGGCACTACCGACCGCGGTAGCTACCACGAGGGGATCGCCGTGCCGCAGTACCAGCGTCTGGGCGAGCTGGGCGCCCACCAGCGCCGTCAACCCCATTGTCGCGGAGCGCCGTCGGGTACCCGGGGTCCACCTGCCGATCGCCCAGGCGGCGGTGGCCGCGGCGGCGGTGGCCGCACCGCGGCGGACGATCGCTTCGATCAGCGGGCGGCCGAGCGAGGGAGCGGGGCCGGACAGAACCGACTCCGGACAGCCCGGCCCCGCCGCCGCCGGGTGCATGGTGGCGGTCGAGGAACTCGGTGGCGATACGGCAATGGCGAGGGCCGGGAACATATCGGTGAGCAAATTGACAAGCAGGAGCTGGCGGGTGCTCACCGGCGCGCCCCCGCGGCCGAGGGCGGTGCCGAGGATCGTGAACACCACCTCTCCCGCATTACCTCCCAGCAACAAGGTCAGGGCATCCCGGACGCTGGTCCACATGTTGCGGCCCTCGACGAGTGCGTCGAGTAGTGCGGTGAGGTTCTCTCCGGTCAAGACGAGATCCGCGGCCGCACGTGCGGGTGAGGAACCGCGCCCGGTCACCCCGATACCGGCGTCGGCCATCCGGATCGCCGCGGCGTCGTTGGCCCCGTCGCCGACCATGGCCACCACCCGTCCGCATTGTTGCAGGGCCGCGATCACCTGAACTTTCTGTTCCGGGCCGACCCGCGCGAAAACCTGGGCCGAGGCCGCGAGTTCGGCGCGGGTGTTCTCGTCGGCGGCTTCCAGTTCGGTGCCGGTGACCACGCGGGCGTCGGCGGGAAAGCCGAGTTGGCGCGCTATCGCACGAGCGGTGACCGGGTGGTCCCCGGTGATCAGCGCGATGGCGCATCCGGCAGTGATCAGCCGCTGTAGCAGGGGGCGCGCCGAGTCGCGGACGGTATCGGCGAGACCCACATAGCCCGTGATGGTCAGATCCGTCGCCAGTTCCTCGATTCGTTCCGGGTCGAGGTGGGACTCGGCCCGGACCGAGCCGAGTTCACACTGGGCCACGGCCAGCACCCGCAAGCCCTGATCCGCGAGCTGGTGCACGAGGGTGTCCGCGGCGACCCGGCCGGCCGCCCCGCTGTCGAACCGGCAGCGGGGCACGATCACCTCCGGCGCGCCCTTGAGCACCAACCGGGCCGAGGTATCGGGGCCCGCGTCGGCGGCAACGACGACGGCCGCAGCGTAACCCCGGCATGATTCGAAGGGCATCTCGGCGATCACGATCGGATCGGATACCTCATCCGGAAGGTGGGCAGCGGCGGTGAGGATCGCCTCATCGGTGGCGTGCGCATGACCGTCGCCGGTGTGCGGACGAGGACACGCCCACGCCGCCGTACGCAATACCGGGGCCGCCACCGGGTCGGTGATCGCCGGATACCCGCCGTCCGGGGTGAAATCCGGTGGTACCGCCGTGACGACATCGAGCCGGTTCAGTGTCAGTGTGCCCGTCTTGTCGAAACAGACCGTATCGACCCGGCCGACGGCCTCGAGCGCCCGGGGGACCCGTACCAGCACTCCGAGTTTCGAGAGTCGGCGGGCGGCAGCCAGTTGCGCAACAGTCGCCACGAGCGGTAGCCCTTCGGGGACGGCTGCCACGGCGATGGCAACCCCGTCGGCTACCGCCCGGCGCAGCGATCCGCGGCGGACCAGCGACAATCCGCTGACCACCGCGCCGCCGGCCAGAGTCAGCGGCAGCACTCGGCCCGTGAGATCGCGTAGCCTGCCCTGCACCCCGGTAGCCGGGGCCACACCGGAAACAGTGGAAATGGCGCGGTTCGCCGCCGTGGCCGCGCCGGTGGCCACGACGATGGCGCGTGCGCGCCCGGCAACGATCGTGCTGCCCTGGAACAGCATATTGCTGCGCTCGGCGGTGTTACCGGCCACCGGCCGAATGTTCTTGGCCACCGGAACCGACTCACCGGTCATCGACGATTCGTCGACCTCCAGGTCCTCGGCGACCAGGAGCCGCGCGTCGGCCGGTACCACCTCCGTGGCGCGCAGATCGAGGATATCGCCGGGCCGCAATCGCGTGGCGGCAACGACGGTGACGCGGCGCGAGGTCCGCGCCGCGTCCAGCCGACGTTCCACGGTCGCCGCCCTCGGAACAGCCACCCGCCGCACAGCCTGTTCCTGTTCGGCGAAGAGAGCTTCGGCAGCGTCCTCCGCGCGCAGTCGTTGGATACCACTCACCAACGCGTTCACGCTCATTACTCCGGCAACCAGTACAGCATCGACATTGCTGCCCAGGATCGCGGCGGCCGCGGCGCCGATGGCGAGGATCGGCGTGAGGGGATCGCGCAGTTCACGGCGTGTGGCCCCGGCCAGCCGGGCGATCAGAGCCGTGGGCGCGCGCAGCGTCTCGCCCACGACACCACTCGACAGTCCGGACAACACCTGGTACCACCCCGATGCCACCACCGGTTCCGGTGACCGCCTGCCGCGCAGAACTCGCGCGTACACGATCGCGGGATCGAGCGCGTGCCAGGCCGTGAGCGGTTGGGGCAGCGGATCCGATAACCGCAGCACTCGACGCGCAGCGAGCCCGCCCAGGATCCAGGCGGTCGCGGCCGCAGCGTCGACCGGGGCGAGCCACCGTCCCGGACCGAATCGGTTCCGCCGGCCCGTTTCCCCGGTGACCACCAGCAGCCCGGACAGCATGCTGCCCGCTTTGGCCAGACGCACCGCGGTGTCCGCGGCCGGGCCGGCTGCCGCGACGGCCGCGAGTACCCGGACAGCGGCAGCAAGATCGGTGCCGGTGATGAGGTCAGCGGTCCAAGGTGCGACGCCCGCGGGATCGTCGATAGCGAGCCCGATTTCAGCGAGCGCCAGCGCCGCCAGAGTATCGGTCGCGGCGGAGTCCGGGTGCAGTGCCGAGATCAGCATGACCGGACCGCGGTCCTCGCGGAGATCCCGCACCAGGTCGAACAGATGGGTGCTCGGGTCGTGCGCGGCGGTGACGGACGCGGCGAGGTCCTCGGTACCTTCCACCTTGCGGAGCACCACGCGCGCACCGATACGGCGCGCCATATCGATCAGCGGAATCGAATAGGGGTCGAGTTCCCAGCCGATCGTCACGGTGGCGACCACGTCGCCACCGGCGAGCAGATCCGCATACTCGGCCCCCGGCGCCGCAGAATCGGAACGCTCGTGCCAGCGCAGAGTTGCGCCGTCGAACCGTACCTTCTCTTCGGATGCGGTCACCCGCTCACCGTGCAGGAGCGCATCGGCGACCTCGAAGACCCGATCGTGGTGCCATCCCGGCGCCCGAACCTGGACATCCAGCACAGCGCGAGTGTCGCCACGCAGGGCCGCACCATCGATCACGACCACCTGGACCCGGTCCAGACGGCGCAATACGTCCGGGACCAGAACCAATATGCCCGCCTTCGCCAATCCCCGGCCCAGAACGGCCGCGAAGGCCTCCCGGCCCAGGTGCGCCGCCTTGGGGATCCCGGCCAGCACCGTATCGGCGATATCGTCGGCTGTACCTCCCGCGAGCAACGTGCCCGCGGCCGCCACGAGTGACCCGTTGGCAGCTTGTTCGGCATACTCCTCGACCGAGCCCGCGACCACCTCGCGACCCCGTGACCCGGCGGGGCCGGCCGGATCGGCGACCGGGCACGCGGTGTCCGCGGTCGCGATCACCGCCGATGCGTGCCGGAACCCCGAACCGAACTCCGCCGCCGGGCACCGCGGTCGAGTGGCAGCGGCGAGCCCGGGTTCACGCTCACACCAAGCCTGGCGATGAGCCAGCGTTTCGGAAATCTGCGCCGCACGCTGGACGAGATCCAGCAGTGGTGCGGCGGGAGCCCGACCGAGCCCGTGCGCGGCCGCGGCGACCGTGTTCAACAGCAGATCCGAACCTGCTCGTCCGAGCTTCGCTTCCAGCACCGCAACGATCCGCGGCTGGTGGCCGATCACCGCCGCCGCAGCACGAGCCGCCCGCGGCGCCCGCGGAAACCGGCCCAGCCATCCGATCGCCGCGGTGCCGATCGCCACGATATCGACCATCGCCGCCACCACCGGAACCGCGAATGACAGTGGATCCCCCAGGCCGGCCGCGAGCCCTCCGGGAAGCGCTCCCGGATCCAGCGACTCGCCCGGTAGGTCGGCGACGACGCCGCGGATCATCCGGCGTATCTCGTCCGGATCGGCGGCCTCCTCCCGCTCGATCACCAATCGTCCGAGAACATCCTCGATATGGGCGGAGACGATCCCGGGAACCGCAGCGACCAGGCGTTCGAGCTCGGCGTACCGCCGAGCCCCATCGGGCCGCGGTAGGACCCGCGCGAGATCGATATGCAGCCTGCGGCCGGCCGACCACGCCAAGGGCACAGACGTCTCGTCCGCTCCGGCTCCAGGTGGACCGCCGAGTACAACACGGGTCCATTCGCGAACCGGTCCGACCGCGGGCCCCACGAGTGCCGGCACGAGCAGTACAGACGCGGATCCGATACGCACGGTCGACGACATCAACGCTCCGGCGGACTGCCCGAACCCACCGAAACCGATACCCCGCACGCCCTCAGGCTTCTCGAGTAGTCAGTCGATGCATTCGGGCGAGTGTAGGCGTGGCTCGGGGATGCTCCCTGTATGCGTGCCACACGTTGCGATATCGGGACCCAACTGTGTGGTCGGCGAAGCCACCCGCCCATGAATCCGGTCGCGACGACGCTCGACGACGCCGCAGAACCCTAGAGACGTCAGAGTCCAGCGTGAATGTGGACTGCGTCCAGTGCGATCTCCATGGCGGCCCGCGGCAGGCTTGCCGCGCCGAATCGGCGGACCGCGGCGCCGATGTGCGGGCCATTGTTCGCCGGGGTCCGGCCGCTCAGCAGGTCACGACTGCCTTGGTGTAGTCAGTTCCGAATGCGGCAGTCGGTACCGACTCCGCGCACCGGCTGCGGACGCTGATCGTGGAACGATCGATCAAATAGATCGCCGGCTGATCCCGATCGATGATCTGCGACAGTCTCTGTTGCTTCTGCGCCGCATCCGCGTTCTGCGAGTTCACCATCAGCTCGGATGCGACCGCATCGAGCTCTGGGTTGCAGTAACCCATGTAGTTCTGGAGGCCGGCGCAGCCCGCCGTCAGCCATGCCGAGTAGCCGGCGTTCGCGAAGGCAGGGGTCTCGGCCTGTAACCACGCCTGCATCTTGTGCGCAAGGCCGTCCGACTTGAACTGCACCGCGGAAGGCACATTGACGATTTCCACCTTCAGGCCCACGTCGGCGAGCTGCTGCTGGATGAGGACCGCGAGGTTGGCGGAGTACGGACCGGGCTGAGCGGCCGACACACTCAGGCGGAATCCGAAATCTTCGGGGACGCCGGCCTTCGTCAACAGCTCACGGGCCTTCACCTTGTCGGTCTCGTAGTTCGATCCTGCCTGCGTCGCGAACGCCTGGGACAGGCCGGACTCGGACGGACGCGCGAAATCGCGGTAGATGGCCTGTGAGATGGCCGTACGGTCGAGGGCGAGTGAAATCGCTGCACGCACCTCGGGCTTTCCGAGCACGGGATCGCTGCCGTTCAATCCCAGCCAGTCTCGCGCGGGCGATTGGCATTGGACCAGACCGACCCCAGTCGACGACTTCAACTGGGCCAGCTGCGAGTAGTCGAGACCGTTGGTCTCGGACACTTGGGCCGACTGGATCAGTTGAATACGGGTCGACGAGTCGGAAACCGTCTTCAATACCACTGAATCGACATTGCCGCGTTCCCCTGCGTAGTTGGGGTTCGGCGAGAATGTCAGCTGCTGAGAATCGAATCCGGTGAGATCCCACGGCCCGAAATTGGCGGTGTGGTCAGTAAGGTACTTCGTTGCCCACGGATCGTCGGCGGTGGCATTCGCCTTCGCAGCGGTGCTGTCGAGAATCAGTGCGGAGTTGCCGGCGAGGACATATGGCGATATGGCCCTGGGCTTCGTGAGATTGAAGGTGAGTTCGGTCGGGCTCTTCACCGTTACCGTGTTCACTCTGTCGAACCCTCCGACGTTGAAGAAAAGCGTCTGCGCGCCTGTGTCGATTGCCTTGGCGCGATCCATTGTCCATACGACATCGGCGGCAGTGAGGACATTGCCCTGCGCACTCTTCACGTCAGGTTTCAGCGTGATGTCGATCCCCATACCGTCACCTGTCACGTGCCACCTCTCGACGAGGGGCGATTCGGCCTCGATCCGGGTGGGGACGCCGGACATACACGACGTGGGCGTCGTTCCGTCCGTCGCCAGTTCGAGCAACCGCGAATGCATCACGTCACCGATGGTTTTCGCCGCCTCACTCGAGTAGAACGCGCGGTCCACACCCTGAAAATCCTGAGGGATGGCGTAGACGAATGTCGCCGACTCGGGTGCATCGCCGGATCCCGATGTGGACGTACCACCACAAGCAGTCGCGAACAGGCCGATCGACATGGCTGACGATACCCACACAAGTGCGCTCCAGCGGCGTCTGTTGATCTTCATGCATTCTCCCGAATTTCTAGCTTCCACGCACTAACGGCGGACGACGCCGGGGCCACTGATACTGATCTGATTTTCTTCGACGACTCCGATCGCACGCTCGGTGATCTCGATCTGCTCCGCACCTGCCTGGGGGGCGCCGTGCGCCGAACAAATCATCGAAACCGGATGCCTTCGAGTGAGATCCCGGAATTGGGATACTCCTCCGGACGTGTCGTGGTACTTCATCCCCACAAAGGGCAACGCGAATCGGAGTATTCCGAATACCACCGCATCGGAAGGTGTTTCACTCGGCAACAGTCCGCAGACATCAGGCGAATGCTCATGGTAGTAGCCGAGACCATCGGCGGAGAACAATGCCTTCACTCCCGTGTCGTACCCCCACATCGTGCCGCTGAGGTCGAACCAGACTGGCGCCAGAGTGATGAATTCGCGGTCGCCCAGATCGAATCGCTGCCCTGCCGCTGATCGCTGCAACCTCACGGTTTCGATCTCCGGAAAGTACAGGTGGTATTCGCGAGTGTCACCGACCACCGTCGCGTTCGGGTAGGCACGCATCAACCGCCCCAGATTGCCCGCGTGCGGAATCTCCTGGTGTGTCGGAAAAACATAGTCGAGTGTTCGACCGTCGAGGGCCTGCTCGAGCTGTTCGTGGAACGACTTCCAGATGGAGAAGTGGCCGGTATCGACGAGGAGTGTCCGCTCCGATCCGATGATCACATAGCACGAGAGATGCTCGTGCCGGACATCTTTGCCGGCCCGCCCCGGCCACGCGCCGCTGTCGGAGCACGCTCCCAGCCAGTGGATTCCCGGTACCACCTCGCGCGGCAGCAGGTTGGACACCGGATATGCCGTCATCGTCACAGGTTCTCCTCTGTTCGTGCAACGAGTGCGGTAAGCGCGTCCCGGGTACGGCGAAACATCTCGGCCACGACGTCGGCACCGCTGATCACGCAACCGTGGACCGGCGCGATCCGGTCCACTCGGTGCGCTGCCACGACCGCGTCGTAGGCTGCGAGCACCTCGTCGCAGTGCGCTCCTGGAATCCAGTTGAAGTGTTGGGGTATCTCCCTGGCGATTTCAGTAGCAGTCGGCAAGAGTGCGATATCGCTACAGACCACGCCGGCATTCTCGTCGTCGGTATGCACCCAACCGAAGAAGTCACTGCTGAAGAGAGTGGCCGACGATTCCTCGTAGGCCCATTGCGTCAGAAACATCTGCTTGACCGGCGCATCGATCCAGTGGAAATGCAGATCTTCACCGAACGTCGTCTCCATCCCGTTCAGAGCGGGCACGATTTCGCGACGGCCGAGGAACGAACTATCTTGCATCTCATCGACGTTCGGGTCGCTGATCCACTCGAGAATGCCGCCGCCGCCGAAGAGCAGCGCGGTGTTCTCCGCGTGGGCAAGAACGGTTCCGAGATTCCCGATGCAGTCCGGCTCGTTGCGCGACGGGAAGACCGAGACGCGCAGCCGAGGCGCCAACTGCCCGAGTGCTTGTTCGACCTGTCGACGAGCCGATCGCACGCCGGTGTCGAGGAACACGGCGTCGCGTTCAGTGACCAACACGTAGCAATTCAGCGGCTCCCACGAATCTGGAGAGTCGGCCGTCCAGGTCAGGTCTCCGGGGTACCGAGATACCGACCCGGTAGAGAAGTCCCGCACTCAATGCGGTTACCGCATCGTCCAGGGATGAAAAAGCCACGTACCGGCCCCTTCTGTTCCAAGAGTTGGAGAAGCAGCCCCTCCGCCGCGGCCTCGTTGATACCCTCGCCGACCACGAATAGGCAGCTACGGCGCTCGACCTCAGCATTGTTACCATATTGTGTGAATAAGAAATTCACTATGTGGAGGACATTAGAGAGGCGGGGTGCTCCCGTCAAGACCGGGAGCCGCTTTCGAGATTTTGTAGCGTGTCGGTTACATGCCGATGCGGCGAGGCCCCCGTAGTACCCCGCCTGGGCCATCGCGTGAGCCGCATGCGGAAGCTCCACGCACACAACAGCAACGCATCGCGCGCCCGACGACCGGGGCTCTGCCCACACGGGCACTACCCGGTCAACTCTTCGGCCGCACCCGCACCGCTCTCGCAGTGAGGCACCGTCCCGCATGGTTCCGGCCGCATAGCGAACGCAGACACAACGAAGAGTCCGGCCCTCGGTCGCTACATCCCGAGTAGATCCAGGACGCAGCCAGAACGTTCGGCCACGACGCTGATCGTCATGTGATCCGAGAGGTCGATGTCCGGACCGCACCGGCCGTCGTGAATCCCGCCCCGGTCCGAGACCCGGATCCGGCAACAGCCTCGTCCTCGATCGAACGCAGCGTTCCAGCCGACGCTCCGCTCACGCGGGCCTGCGAGAATCCTGGTGGAATCAATCGCTCGACGCCCAGTGCCGGTCCACCTCGACAGAAATCTCCTTCGCCGCTTGCCGAATCAGCTCGATCATCCGATCGCGGCAAGCCTGATCCGAACGGAAAATGGGAGCGGCGGTACCGACCGAGGCGATGACGGCACCTTGGGACGTGATCGCCGCCGCGCAACCCCAGATTCCCTCGTCGACCTCCTCGAAGCTCTCGGTCCAGCCCACCGCATGCGCATGATCGAGCACCTCGTCGGTAAGCATCGCGGTACGGGCCGCCGACAGTGTCGCGAGTACCGGTTCCAGGTAGCGCGCACGTTCGGAGGTGGACATCGACGCCAGCAACATGCGCGCGAGCGAACCCGCGTGCAGCGACATCGCCTGACCGCGGTCGAACTGGAGCCGCACCGGGCGCCTAGACTCGACGCGGTCGACGCAATATGCCGCCGCGCCCCCACGCCGCGCGACGAGCACCGTTTCATCGATCTCGTCGCGTACTCGGGTCATCACCGGCAGGGCGATCTCCGCGAGCGGCGCCTGCGCAGCCTCACAAGCCCCGGCCAGGCTCAATACGCGGTCGGTCACGCGATACGCATTCTGGGACGCACTGTCGAGCAAACCCACTTCGCGCAGCAGGGCGACGTACCGATAGGTCGACGTCACCGAGAGATCCAGTTCGGAGGCCAGATCTGTGACCGTCCAGGTCGGACGCTCCTCAGTGAAGCACAGCAAGGCGGATAACAGCTTTCGACTGCTGCCGGCACCACTCACCTTGTTCTGCGGGCTGGGTGCTGCCATGCGGCGACTTCCTCTCCTCCGTAATCGTGTCGACTGCGGAAACACGAGAAGGCTCGATGAAACACCACTCCCCCGATCCCACAATATGCAAGAGCCTACCCATACCGCGGCGGAATTTCCGCCGTCCGGTGGCCTACAACCGCCGACTGCTCATTCGCATTATAGAAATAGAGCAACCATATCATGGGAACCATCACTCTTGGCTGTCGCAGACCTCCCCGCCTCGGCATCCGATGGTCCGCCACAGCCCATTTCTCCTCTTCTCGCGGTTGACCCGAAGGCCGTTGAACGCCGCCGCTGCTGCGACGGACGGGGATGCCTGCATCTCCGGCGGTTCGCAGGGAGAAGCCTGGCAGCGCGTCCACGACGAGCTCCGCGACCGTGCACGCCCGGCCGAGGGCCGCTCACCACTTGCCACGGCCGCGGTCATCGACTCCCCGACCGTGCGAGGTGCCGACGTTGTGCCGGATCCCGGTCGCGGCTACGGCGCCCGCAAGAAAGCCGACAGCCGCAAACGCCACATCGCCGTCGATGTGAACGGTGTGCTGCCAATTCGCAGATATCGGCAGGCCCACGAGCCGGCACCCGACGTCAAGTCCGGCGGTCGTGCGCCACCGCGAGTGCGGAGGTTATCCCCCCGTCCACGGGGATGACATGCCCCGTCATGTATCGAGCGCGTTGCGACGCGAGGAACACCACCAGCCCCGACACATCCTCGGGCGCGCCGAGAAACGGGGTGGAGCTGTTGTGGATATACGCGTCGCGGTAGTCCTGCGGCATGTAGGCATCGACGTTGGGTGTCAAGATCGTCGCGGGGGCGATGGCATTGGCGCGCACGTTCTGTTTGCCGTATTGAACGGCGATGGCCCGGGTCAGTTGGATGACCCCCGCTTTGGAAAGAGCGTAGGCGGTGAGGGCGATATCGCCGGTGAAGCCGGCGACCGACGCCATGTTGATGATGCTGCCGCCGCCCCCGGCGATCATCACGGGAATAACGTATTTGCTGCACAGGAAGGGCGCGATGAGGTTGCCCTGGAGGGTCTGGTGCAAAATCTGCGGGTCGAGCGCGACGACATCCGGGTCGTTTGCGGTCAGTTCGAGTGATGCGGCGTTGTTGTCGAGGATATCGATGCGGCCGTATTCGGCCACCACGGTGTCGACGAGTGCTCTGACCTGATCTTCGTCGCGGACGTCGGTATGCACTGCGCGTGCTGTACCACCGGAGGACCGGACTGCGGCCTCGACCGTTTCCGCGCGTTCCCGGTCGATATCGGCGATGACGACAGTGGCTCCGTTGGCCGCCAGTTCGCGCACGACGGCCTCCCCCATGCCGTTGGCGCCGCCGGTGACGATGGCGACTTTGCCCTCGAACTCTGACATCTTTACTCCTGGTAGTGAATCAGCCCTGATCACGGGCGTGGGAGGTGGCAACCGGCGACGATCAGAAGGATCGCGGCATGCCGAGCACATGTTGCCCGACGAAGGACAGCACGAGATTCGTCGAGACGGGTGCGATCTGGTAGAGCCGCGTTTCGCGAAACTTGCGCTCGATATCGTATTCCTCGGTCATGCCGTAGCCGCCGTGGAACTGGATCGCCGCGTTCGCGGCCTCCCAGGAGGCCTCGGAGGCGAGCAGCTTCGCCATATTCGCCTCGGCACCGCACGGCAGGGCCGCGTCGAACAGGTCGGCGGCACGCCAGCGCATCAGGTTCGCGGCCTCGATATTGATATGAGCACGGGCGATCGGGAACTGCACACCTTGGTTGGCACCGATGGGCCGCCCGAACACCACCCGTTCCGTGACGTAGTTGCGGGTGCGATCGACGAACCACCGTCCGTCGCCGATGCATTCGGAGGCGACCAGGATGCGTTCGGCGTTCATACCGTCGAGGATGTAGGTGAAACCGCGGCCCTCCTCCCCGATCAACGTCGAGGCCGGAACCCGCACACTGTCGAAGAAGACTTCGTTGGTCTCGTGATTGACCATGGTGCGAATCGGCCGGACTGTGATGCCGTCGAGTTCACGCAGGTCCAGCAGGAAGACCGAGAGACCATCGGAGCGTTTGCGCACCTGGTCTTTCGGCGTCGTTCGGGCGAGCAGCAGCATCAGATCGCTGTGCTGGACACGGGAGATGAAGACTTTTTGGCCGTTGATCACATAGGAATCGCCGTCGCGCACGGCGGTGGTAGAGATATTCGAGGTATCGGTGCCCGCGGTCGGCTCGGTGATGGCGAATGCCTGCAGCCGGAGGTCGCCGGAGGCGATTCCGGGCAGGTATGCGCTCTTCTGCTCCGCGTTGCCGTGCCGCAGTACGGCACCCATGGTGTACAGCTGGGCGTGTACCGGACCCGCGTTGGCGCCGTTGGCGTTGATCTGTTCGAGGATCACCGACGCGTCGCCCATGCCGAGTCCGAGGCCGCCGTACTCTTCTGGGACGAGGGCGCCGAGGCAACCGGTGGCGGTGAGCGCCTCGACGAACTTCTCCGGATACCTGCGGTCGCGGTCGAGTTCGCGCCAGTATTCGTCGGGGAAATCGGCACAGATGCGGTCGACGGCGCTGCGCAGATCTTTGCGCAGATCGGATTCGAAGAGTTGGCTACTCATGCGGAGATCCCTTTCAGGGGCGCGTGGCGGGGGCCGTGTCCGCGCTTGTACACCAGGACGCTGCGTTCGTAGGAGATCACGGTCTCCGCACGCTGGTTGTACCCCTCGGTCGATACGGTGATCAGTCCCAGCTGCGGTCGCGATGCTGATTCCCGAGCCGCCAGCACGGTGCTGCGGGATCGGATGGTGTCGCCGGCGAAAACGGGTTTCGGCAGCACGATGTTGTTCCAGCCGACGTTGGCGAACACGTTCTGCGATACGTCGCCGACGCTCTGCCCCGCCACCAGCGCCAATGTGAGAGTGGCAACCACCAGTGGTTTACCGAATTCGGTCGCCGCCGCGTATTCGTGATCGAAGTGGATCGGGGCGGTGTTCTGGGTCAGCAGGGTGAACCAGGTGTTGTCGGTGTCGGTGACAGTGCGGCCGAGCGGGTGCTCGTAGACGTCTCCGACGACGAAGTCCTCGTAGTAGCGGCCGTGCCAGCCGTGATGGGTGGTCATATCAGCTCTTTTCTCTCCCCGACCACGACATCGGACGCGGTGATCGCGGGATCCTCGCAGCCGAGCCAGGTCAGGATGCTGTCGGTGTGTTCGCCGAGTGCGGGAACGTCACCGAAATCGGGAACGTGCCCCTGCGGAAACCACGGTGGTCGCAGCGTATGCAGTTGGCCGACTTCGCTGCCGGTGCGCGCCCAGCGGTCGCGACCGACGATCTGCTCGTGGGTGTGCAGCTGATCGATGGTGTTGATGCGGGCGAACGCGATGCCCGCGGCGATCAGGCGACTCTCCACGATGGCGTGGTCGAGCCGGGCGATCTCTTCGGTGATCAGCCGATCCAGCGCAGCACGGTTGTCGACCCGGGCTTCGTGCGAGCCGAAGCGTGGGTCCTCGGCGCAGTCCGGTCGACAGATTACCTGCGCACAGAACCGATTCCACTCCCTGTCGTTCTGTACAGCGAGAAGAATCCGCGTCCCTTCGGCAGTCTCGAACCCCCCGTACGGGGCGATGGTGGCGTGGCTCGTACCCATTCGGCGCGGTGCGGTGCCACCGAACTGGGTGTAGTACATCGGGTAGCTGAGCCATTCGGTGAGCGAATCGAACAGCGAGATATCGACCGGCAGCGCCTCCCCGGTCCGCGACCGGTGGTGGACGGCGGCCAGCACGCTGGAGTAGGTGTACATGCCGGCGGCGATATCGGCGATCGAGATACCGACCTTCGCGAGGTTCTCCTCGTCTCCGTTGAGCGACATCAACCCGGTCTCCCCTTGGACCAGCAGGTCGTATGCCTTCGCATCGGCCATCGGGCCGGTCGTGCCGTAGCCGCACACCGACCCGCAGATCAGATCCGGGTACCGGGACGAAAGCGTCACCGAGTCGATGCCCTGCCGGCGCGCGGCGCCGGGCGAGATGTTGTGCAGGAACACGTCGGCACGGCGCAGCAGCGCGTCGAGAATCTTTTGTCCGTGCTCGGATTTGGTGTCGAGTTCGAGCGATTCCTTGCCGCGGTTGAGCCAGAGGAAGGCGCTCGACAGGCCCTTGACCTTCGCGTCGTAGCCACGCGCGAAATCACCGGTTCCCGGCCGTTCGATCTTGATCACCCGGGCACCGAGATCGGCCAGCTGGCGGGTGGCAAACGGTACGGCGACCGCTTGCTCCATGGCGACCACCAGGGTGCCCGACAGCGGTAGCGTCGTCATCGCGCGGCCCCCGCCGCCGAATCCGACAGCGTAGCAACCGTATCAACCAGTTCGGTGACGGAACGGACCGCGCTCAGATCACGTAGCGTGCGGTACACCCGGTCGACGGTGGCGCTATCCGCGCCGCGGACACAATCGTCGAATTTGGCGCGCAATGCGGTCTCCGCGACAGGTCGCGACGCATGCCCGAGTGGCCGATCGGTCCGGGTCGTACGGCAGCTGCCGTCGATGTAGCGGACGGTCACCGCCGCGAACGGCTCGCCCCCGCGGGGTGGACCGATGGGTGGATCGGCTGCCATCGTGACTTCTACCCTTCTAAGTAGTTGCTGTACAGGGGCTTCGGCGACGCGCCGGTCGTCGAAGGTGGAGAGCGTGAGGCGGCCGTCGAGCAGTGCGGCGGCGACGACGAACTCCATGCTGAATTTGGCCTGGTCGCCGGTGGTGGGCCGGTGATGGACCAGGGGGGCCAACCCGCCCGGCTGCACCACGACCTCGATATCGGTAATGTCCGCCGCGGATCGTCCGGCCTGCTCGATGGCGGCTTCGGCGGCGGCGTGCGTGTAGTAGCAGCAGGGAAACAGCTTGGTGTTCAGCGCGGCGGTGTCCAGCTCGAGGTCATCGAGGTCTCCACGCTCTGGTGCGCCGTGGTGCAGAGTAAGGAATCCCAATGGGCCGTCCAGCATGTCGGAATCGGCTCTGGTTCCGCGGGCGGCCAGTTGCACCGCGAGCAGGCCGTTGGCCCCCGCGATGCCCGCGTGCAGTGGTTTGATCATGCTGCCGAAGCCCTGGCGGCTTCCCGCCGCCAGCGTGGCGGCAATACCGAACGCGTTGCGCGCGGTATCGGCGGGCAGCTGCCAGAGCCGCGCGATCGCACCGGCTGCGGCGATCGTGCCGATTGTCGAGGTGGAATGCCATCCGGCCTCGTAGTGGTCGCGGATGCCGATCACCGCCGCGATCAGCCTGCTCACCCGGATACCGGACCGGTAGGCGACGATCAACGCATTCCCGTCGAGGGGCGGGCCCGCGATATCGCTGGGGCGGGCGACTCCCGCGGCCAAGAGAGCGGGAACGAGTACCGCACTCGGATGTGCGATCACCGCGTCGTCGACGTCGTCGTAATCCAGTGCATGCGCGGCGGTACCGTCGACGAGCGCGGCGGACCGGGCGTTCATCGCCCTGCCGGTGGCAAGGCTGCGGGCGCGGCCGTCGAGTTCTTCGATCGACCCGGCGACCGCAGCGACCACACTCATCCGCGCACCCGCGCACAAGACCGCCATGGTGTCGGCGAAAACGCGGCCGGCCAGATCCGCCCACTCGGGCGGCGCCGACTCTGTGCCGGTGACCAATCGCAGGCAGCGCTCGGTCGTCGTCACGGTCGCTGTCACGACGCGGCCGCCGTCCGGTGTGCGCGCGACAGGATGCGGCGCGCCCGCTCGGCGACCGGCGGATCGATGAACGTGCCGTCGCTCAGACGCGCGACGCCCACTCCGTGGCTCACCGCCGCTGTATAAACGGAGTCGACCTCGTTCGCCCAGGAGATCTCTGCCCGGGTCGGGGCGAACCCTGTGGTGAGCACCGGCAGCTGGCGAGGGTGGATAGCGACCTTGCCCCCGAAACCGAGGTTGCGGGCGTGGCGCGTGGCCTCGGCAAGTCCGAGGTAGTCGTCCAGTCCCGTCCAGGGACCGTCGAGCGGTGCGGCGATTCGGGCAGCGGCGCAGGCCAGGACCACGGTCGAGCGAGCGGTGACCAGTTCGGTACCCGCCGCGGTGGCCGTGATACCGAGCTCGGCGGACAGATCGACGGGACCGAACAAAAGGGTGTGCACCAGCGGGCTCGCCGCGGCGATCTCATACGCGGCGTGCACGCCGCGAGCGGTTTCCACGGTGGGAACGAGCGCCGGGACACATCCGCTGGCCCCGCTCAGTTCCGCGGCCACATCCCGGACGGTCGCCACACTCTCGACTTTCGGCAGGACGACACCGGCGACCCGGGACAGCACCGGGCGCAGTGCCGCGAGGTCGGCGGCGAGCAAATCCCGATCGGTACTCGCGTTCACCCGCACCAGAACGGCGACGGCGTCCGCGACGGTCACTTGGCTCAGCGCGGCCCGGGCGGCGTCCTTCCGCGTCGGCGCCACGGCGTCCTCGAGGTCGATAACAATCGCGCGCGCGCCTCGTTCACATGCCTTCCGGATCCGGTCGGGGCGGTCCCCTGGCACGAAAAGTGGAGCGGTCAGATCGCGACCCGCCAAGCTTTCGTTCCGTTCTGCGGCACATTGTTCCACAATGCCCATCATGAGCCCGGATGTGGCGTCGTGTCAACGGGAGATACCCACCCATTCGTCCCAATTCGGGGTAAGTCGTTCCACTGAACGGCACAAAGTGCCGATTTGGCTGTATCTTGTCCCTGGGCCCGGAAAGGCCGTTGGTGCCGCGCAGAGTTGGAGGATTCGGTGACAGGACAGAACGAGCAGGGCTCCGGGGCGATCCAGAGCGTCCTGAACGCACTGCGAATACTCGAGCACATCGGAACACTGCAGCCCGTAGGAGTGTCCGAACTGTCCCGTCAGGTCGGCCTGCCCAAGTCCTCGGTGCAGCGCGCGGTCACGACCCTCGACCACGCCGGCTGGATTCGTCCAGCCGAGGGCGATCGGACTCAATGGCAGCTGACCTCGGCAATGCTCGGAATCTCGCTGAAGGCATTCGGCGAATACTCCCTGCGCGACTACGCCGAGACCGCCATGCAGGAACTGCAACGGCGCACCAACGAAACCGTGCACCTGGTCTCCCTCGACGGCGACTCCGGACTGGTGCTGCACCGATTGGACAGCTCCCAGCCCGTCCGCGCCTTCGTCCCGGTGGGCACTCGATCACCGTTACACGCGACCGCCAGCGGGCAGGCGATGCTCGCCTCGCTGCCGCCGGAACGCGCGCGATGGCTCCTGTCGGAGTCGTTGACGACCTACACCGAGAACACGGTGGTGGATATCGAGTCGCTGCTGAACCGGCTCGACGAGGTACGCGCACGCGGCTACGCCATCAATCGCGCGGAATGGCGGGCCGAGGTGGGCTCGATCTCCAGTCCCATCCTCTCGGTCGACGGCACCGCGGTGGCAGCGCTGACCATCTCCATCCCACTGAACCGCATGTCCGACGACATCATCGAGAAATTCGGCGCTTGGGCCAGCGAACTCGCCCGTTCACTGGGGCCGGTCACCACCTTCCGCTGACAGAAACCCGCGATGACCGGTCAGCGGACCTGTTCGCGAATCCAGCGGCCGATCTCGTGCAACGCATGGCCGGTATCGACGCCGATATGCCCGAGTCCGAGGAAACCATGGATCTGCCCGTCGTAACGGCGGCACACGACGGGCACCCCGGCCGAGCGAAGGCGTTGCGCGAACGCCTCACCGTCGTCACGGAGGACGTCGAATTCGGCAGTGAAGATCAGGGTCGGCGGCAACCCGGTGAGATCGTCGGCGAACAACGGCGACAACCGCGGATCACGGGGGTCGGCTTCTTGCCGATACATCTGCCAGTAGAATCGCATCTCCCGGGCGGAGAGCATGTACCCGGACGCGTTGTCGCGGAACGAAGCCGACGTGGTGGTGGCATCCAGCGGCGGATACACGAGCACCTGACCCCGCGGTGTCGCCCAGCCGTGCCGCACGGCATCGAGCGCCACCACGGCCGCCAGATTGCCGCCCGAACTCGCGCCCGCCAGAATCATCCGATCCGGATCACCGCCGAGCGACGCCGCGAGCGTGGTCAATTCCCGCACCACCGTGACGCACTCGCGGACCGGTCCGGGGAAGGGATGTTCGGGCGCCAGACCGTAGTCGACGCTGATCACGAGGGCCCGGCCGGCGTTGGCCAGGGCCCGGCACGCGTAGTCCTGCGTATCCAGATCCCCGAAGACCCACCCACCGCCGTGGAAGAACACCACGATCGGCAACTGCTCCCCGGCGACCGGCCGGTACAGCCGCACCGGTGTGCCGCCGATACCGAAGTCACGCACCTCCATAATCGGTAACGGCGGCGGGCCGCTGATAGGACTGTCCCGCAGATCCGAGACGATCGCCCGGGCCCGGTCGGGATCCCACGGCTCGGCGAACATCGACTCACGACCCCGGGCGGCGGGCAGGCTCAACAGCGCCGCAACTTCCGGGTTGACCAGGCCGATATCGTGCACACCGCGCGTATTCGCCGCTGGCGCGGCCCCGGCGTCGCTCACTTCAGTAGACAAGGCATCCTCTTCTTTCCTCCGTACCCGATCAGCGCGCGGTCGCGTCGTCTACCGCGAACGGGGAGA
Source organism: Nocardia jinanensis (assembly GCF_014645735.1). Lineage (GTDB taxonomy): Bacteria > Actinomycetota > Actinomycetes > Mycobacteriales > Mycobacteriaceae > Nocardia > Nocardia jinanensis. Next base: position 63,399 of record NZ_BMMH01000025.1, read on the forward strand.
CAGCCGAGGGGTCGGCGAGTGGCAGATCGTCGACCATGAAATCGGCGATGGCACGCGGCTCCTGCCCGAACAGCCGGTCTACCGCCACGCCGACGTCCGGCGGCTCGCCCGCGAAGTCGAACTCCACCGGTTCACCGACCTGCCATGTCCGGACGAGGCGCACTCGCGGTCCGTGCACAATGAACACTTGGCCACTGATGCCGGCCGCCTGCGGGCCGGCCAGGAATGCGACGAACCGCCCGATATGCTCCGGCGACCATTCCTCCAGCGCCGACTGCGCGAACTCGCCGACCCCGTCGCGCATCATTTTCGTATAAGCGCGCGGCGCCAGGGCGTTGACCTGCACACCGTGCGGTTTCAGCTCGCGGGCCAATGTCTGGGCCATGACGGTGACGCCCGCTTTCGCGGCGGCGTACGCGGTTTGTCCCGGGTTGGCCAGCAGCGCGGCCCGCGAACTGGTCAGCACCAGGTTGCGGCGACCACCTCGCGGCAACGGGGTGTCGCGCCAATGGATCGCGGCCGCGCGGCTCAGCCGAAACGTGCCGCCCAGCGTCACCTCCACGACGCCGGCCCAATCGCGGTCGGATTGATCGAAGATCATCCCGGTGCACAGCGCTGCGGCGTTGCTCACGACGGTATCGAGTTCGGCGCCGTCCGAGGTGGCCGCCGCGATGAGGGATTCCGAGGTTTCGGACGCGGCGATATCACCTGCGACGGGGACCGCGCGGTCCGGGCCGCCGAGAGCGGCGGCCGTGCGAGCGAGCAGATCGGCATCGATATCGTTGAGGACGACCCGGCGGCCGGTGGCGACCAAATGCTTCGCCTCGGCGGCACCGATTCCCTGCGCGGCCCCTGTGACGATGGCAGTGCGCCGCCGCGGTTGCGTGGTCATGATTCGGTCCTTCCCTGGTTGCAGTGCCGGTAGGTGCTGAGCGCGACGAGCATCGTCGCCACCCACAGCACGTGTTCGGCGGTCTTCTCGACGGCATGCCACTCCTGCGGGTCCGGACGCAGGAACGTGCGCGGCGCCCACGACCCGTCCGCGCGTTGCGCGTCGCGGTACCAGGCGGTCATCCGCAGGAGGTGCCGGACGAGCGCGTCGCCGGGGGCGTTGTCCAGAACCATGGCGGCGCCGAAGCCGAGCTTGCACACCCCGGTGGATTCGGTGAAGTCGTAGAGCGCATCGGTCGCCCCGTCATACAGGCCGAGTAGCGACCGGGCGGTCTCGGTCGCGGCCCGGTTCCCGCTACTCGCCGCGTACCGGGCCAGGAAGGCCGCACCGATACCCGGGTTGTGAAAAGCCTGGCGCGGCAACGCGAAATCGACGACGAGGTTGTAGCGTTGCGCGTCGGGCACGTCGGTGATCAATCCGCCCGCGCTCTGCCCCACATAGAAGCGCCGTGGCAATTCCGGTTGCGCGGCCAGCAGTGTCTCGAACCAGCCGAAGACGCGATCGGCGGTCTCCGCGCGCCCCATGGTGAGCGCGGTCAAGCCGAGTTGGGCGGTCGGGAACAGCAACTGCCTGGCGTCGGTGCGGATTTCGGGACGCTCCCAGTAGGCGCCGCCGGTCACCGGATCCTGGAAAGTGTCCACGGTGTCGGCCACCGCTCGTGCGGTGTCGTATCGCTCCAGCACCCAGGCCCCGTGGGCGATGATGCTGAGCGGATAGGAGGCCGCCACCGTCGTCCACGACGCGCGGGCGGGGCCGGGACGCAGATCACCGGTCTCGGTCAGTACCGAGCGTTCGATCCAATCGAGTACCCGCGCGGCTTCCTCGCGCCGGCCGACGTGCGCGAGCGTCCACGGCAACCGGTAATAGCCGTTGTGCCGATCGGCGTAGACGGGCTCACCGTTGTCCGCGATTCGCTCCAACAGATAGGCAACGCCTCGGTCACGCATCCTTCGCAGCTCGCCGAGCGCCTCGTCGATCCGCGCGTTGTCTGCCGTGGACATGGTCGCGGTCACACCCACCCTCCCTCTTGTCTCGTTCTACAGCACGCCGTGCCGCCAATGGCCGCGACTATTCTCGCGTCGCGCCGGACTGTCAACCATGCGAGAAGGCTGGCAATCAGCAACACTCCGCGTTATTGTCTCACCCAACGGCACGCCGTGCCGGAAATTTGGAACGATCGCGGTACCGCGGATTCCGCGGTATGCCGGAAAGGAGGCGGCTGTCGTGCAGCCCGGAGACGCACACCTGCATCGCCACCACCACGATCGCGCTTCGGTGGAACGGTTCGCTCTCCGATATCGGACTTGGAACCGGTGGGGAGAAGGCGATGAACTCGGCGCGGCCAATCGCGTCACGCCGGAGCGGATCGCCGCGGCGGCGCGCGCGGTCCGTCGCGGTGCCGTGTTCTCGCTCGCACTGCCGCTCGATCGGCTCGGCCCCATGCGTGGCGGCGGCCCCCGGGTCAACCCCCAGCACGTGATGCTGCGGACGCCGCACGATCCGATCCCCGGACGTGACGACGATGGATTACAACGCGCCGCCGACGACGCCGTCTATATGCCGCTGCAGTGTTCGACCCAGTGGGACGCTTTCTGCCATATCTTCTACGACGGCGTGACCTACGGCGGTGCGCCCGCCGACAGCATCACCACCCTCGACGGCGCGGCGCGCAACAGCATCACCAATCTGGGTGAGCGCGCCCTCGGCCGCGGAGTACTCCTCGACCTCGCGCGCCATCGCGGTGCGCAGACGCTCCTACCCGGGGAAGCGATCCAGGCCGAGGACCTCGCCGCATGCGCCGAGAAGCAGGGCGTCGAGGTCGGCGCGGGGGATTTCCTCCTGGTCCGCACCGGACATCTGGAAAGCCGCCGGACAACGGGCGACTGGGCGGATTTCGCCGGCGGCCCGGCACCCGGTCTCGGCGTCGGCGCCGCGGAATTCCTGTGTGAGCGCGGTGTCACGGCGGTCGCCTCCGATACCTGGGGGCTCGAAGCGATTCCGTTCGAAACCCCCGATCTCATGTCACCGCTGCATGTCATCCTGCTGGTAAACGCAGGTATCTACATCGGAGAGATGTGGGACCTCGAGGCGCTGGCGGCCGACTGCGCCGACGACGGCGTCTACGAGTTCTTTCTCATCGCGCAACCGCTGATGGTGACGGGCGCGACCGGCACACCACTGAATCCGCTGGCCATCAAATAGCGGTCGGCAACCCAACCGAATATCGCTTCGCGCGGCGCTCGAGTGCACCCACCCGACCGCCGCGCACTGTTTCCGCCCTACCGCCACCACCCCTGGCGGCCAGGGTGCCATCCGCCGACAGGCAGAAGGAGAATCATCATGACCACCGCGGTCTCGGATACCGGCCCCCGGCTTGTACCCCGCACGGACGCGCACCCTGCGCCGATGACCCAGTTCATCACCCCCGAGGGCATCCTGACCCCACCGGGCCGGGCACACGGTGTGCGCCCCGGCCTCGCCGAGAGTCTGTACCGGGACATGCGACTGGCCCGGCGCCTCGACTCCGAAGCACTCGCGTTACAGCGGCAAGGCGAGCTGAACCTGTGGCTCATGAGCTGGGGCCAGGAGGCAGCTCAGGTGGGTTCCGTTCGCGCCCTGCGTGATTCGGATATGGTCTTCCCCAGCTATCGCGAGCACGCGGCCGCCATGTGCCGGGGGATCGCCCCCGGCGAACTCCTGTCGCAGTGGCGCGGAGCGTCGCACGCGGGCTGGGATCCGGCGGTCGCCCGGTTCCATATCTACTCGCTGGTACTAGGTACACAGACGCTACATGCGACCGGTTTCGCCGCGGGCGCGGCACTGGAGGGTACCGACGAGGTCGTCCTGGTGTACTTCGGTGACGGCGCGGCCAGCCAGGGCGACGTCAACGAGGCATTCAACTGGGCGGCCGCGAGTGATCTCCCAGTGCTCTTCTTCTGCCAGAACAACCAGTGGGCGATCTCGACGCCGACCTCCATCCAGATGGGCGCCGCACTGCACCGGCGCGCCGAAGGCTTCGGCCTGCGGACCTACCATGTCGACGGTAACGACGTACTGGCCGTACACGCCGTTACCAGCGAAGCCGCCGAGCACATCCGCGCCGGTGGCGGCCCGGTTCTCATCGAAGCGCAGACCTACCGGCGCGGCGGGCACAGCTCCTCCGACGATCCCGGACGCTACCGCGGCGAGCACGAGTCCGCGCTGTGGGAGTCACGCGATCCGCTGACCCGCGTACACACCCTCCTGGACAGTCTCGGCACCGATGCGGCCTTCTTCGCCGGGGTCGACACCGATTGCGACACCCTCGGTGCGACGGTGCGCGACGCTTGTCGCGCGATCCCGGACCCGCGACTCGACCACGTGTTCGAAGCCACCTACGCCGCCCCACATTCGCTGCTGGACCGCGAATACCAGGAGTACCTGACACGCGAGCGGTTCATGAGCGCGGAGGCCTGAGATGTCGACAATGAGCCTGGCCGGTGCGATCAACGCCGGCCTACGCGACGAACTGGCCGCCGACGAGCAGGTATTGCTCATGGGTGAGGATATCGGGACGCTCGGTGGCGTATTCCGGGTCACCGACGGATTACAACAGCGATTCGGCAGCCGACGAGTAATGGACACCCCACTCGCGGAATCCGGCATCGTCGGCACCGCGATCGGGCTGGCGCTGCGCGGGTATCGCCCGGTCTGCGAGATCCAGTTCGACGGATTCGTCTATCCCGCGTTCGATCAGATCGTCAGCCAGCTCGCCAAGATGCGCGCCCGCTCAGGTGGCCGGCTCGCGCTGCCCGTGGTCATTCGTATTCCCGTCGGCGGCGGCATCGGGGCCGTCGAACACCACAGCGAGTCCAACGAAGCGTATTTCGCGCACACCGCCGGACTGAGGGTGGTGGCGTGCTCCGACGCGCACGACGCCTACCACCTGATCCGGCAGGCGATCCGCAGCGACGACCCGGTCATCTTCTACGAACCCAAGCGCCACTACTGGCACAAATCCGAGGTGCGCGACGACCCCGGCGCACCCCTGGGCAGCGCATGTGTACGCCGCACCGGCACCGACTGCACACTCGTCGCCTACGGGCCGACCGTCGCCACCGCGATGGCGGCCGCCGACGCCGCCGCCGAGGACGGCTACTCGGTAGGCGTTGTCGACCTGCGCAGTCTCGCACCGCTGGATCTGCCCACGCTGCAGACCGAGGCACGACGCACCGGGCGGGTGGTGGTGGTGCACGAGGCCTCCACGTTCATGGGTATGGGCGCCGAGATCGCCGCGGCCATCTCGGAAACCTGTTTCACCGTTCTGCACGCACCGGTCCTGCGGGTCGGCGCCTACAACCTGCCCTACCCACCGGCTCGCGTCGAAGACCGTTTCCTGCCGGATATCGACCGGGTTCTCGAAGCCCTCGACCGAGCCCTGTTCTTCCAGGAGTAGCCGTGGCTGTCACTACAAAATTCAAACTTCCCGATGTCGGTGAGGGACTCACTGAGGCGGAGCTGCTGAGCTGGTCGGTCCAGGTCGGCGACACCGTGGAGATCAACCAGGTCCTGTGTGAGATCGAAACAGCGAAATCCGCCGTCGAACTGCCGTCGCCGGTCGCCGGAACCGTCGAAGCACTGCACGTCGAGGAAGGACAGACCGTCGAAGTCGGCACCGTGCTGATCAGTTTCCGCCAGCGCTGGACGCCGACTTCCGAGGTGCAGACAGGTACCTGGCCCCCCGAACCCGGCGCCTTGCCGGATCCCACCGAGCCGACCGAGGACCGCACCGGGACACCGGATTCCCGGCCCCGGGACCCGGCCCCGGGACCCGGGTCTCTCCCCCAGCCGGTCGCCGACGAACCCGAAGTAAAGATTCTGGTCGGCACCGCTCCCAGCAAGCTCGCCGCTCGCCGCAGACACTTGCGGCCACGCGGTGAAATGCCGACCCCGCCCCTACGGAGGGCCGTCGGGCCGCACGGCGCGGATGTTCCCGCGATCTACCCGACTCCACAGGCCACCGAGACCCGGGTACCGATCAAGGGCGTACGAAAAGCGGTCGCCGCCGCGATGACGGCTTCCGCCTTCACCGCGCCGCACGCCACCGAGTGGCTGACCGTAGATGTCACCGAGACCATGCGGCTGGTGCGACTGCTCAAAAGCGATCCACGCTGGGAAGGCATTCGGGTCAACCCGATGTTGTTCGTGGCGAAAGCGCTGCTACTGGCAGTCGAACGCCATCCTGTCGTCAACGCGCAATGGGACGAGCCGAATCAGGAAATCGTCCTGCGGGACTATGTGAACCTCGGCATCGCGGCCGCGACACCCCGTGGACTCATCGTGCCCAATATCAAGAGCGCGCAGGCACTCGGATTCACCGATCTGGCTCGCGCCATCGATGAATTGGTGGACGTGGCCCGAGCCGGGAAAACCACACCGGCGCAGATGTCACGCGGCACCATCACGATCACCAATATCGGTGCCCTCGGGGTGGACGCGGGTATTCCCATCCTCAACCCGGGCGAGGCCGCGATCCTCGCCCTCGGCGCCATCCGCGCGACCCCGTGGGTCGTCGACGACGAAATAGTCGTGCGCCAGGTCGCCCAATTGACGCTGTCGTTCGATCATCGCCTCGTCGACGGCGAACTCGCCGCACAGGTCCTTTGCGATATCGCTTCGGTGCTCGCTCATCCCGTGCAGTCGCTCCTGCACACCTCGGCATAGGAGGCCGGAACGTGGGACGAACTCATAACGAACAATCCGAGGGATTTCCGGGCGGCGCGACCGTCGGTGTGGTCAAGGAGAGTGCGGACGACGAGCGGCGAGTGGCCCTGGTGCCCAAGCTTATTCCGTCGCTGCTCGCCGCCGGCCTCGATATCGTCGTCGAGGCCGGCGCAGGCGCGGGAGCGTTGATCCCGGATTCGGCCTACGTCGAAGCCGGCGCGCGCGTCGGCGACCCGTGGTCGGCGGAGATCGTGGTCAAGGTGGCCCCGCCGAGCGATGCCGAGATGGCCCAGCTGTCGGCAGGGCAGACACTGATCGGGTTCCTCGCGCCGCGCACTGCCGATAATCGGATCGAGGCATTGCAACGCGCTGGTGTACAGGCGTTCGCGGTGGAGTCGATTCCGCGTATCTCGCGCGCCCAGGTGATGGACGCGCTGTCCTCGCAGGCCAATGTCGCCGGCTACAAGGCGGTGTTACTGGCGGCGTCGGAGTCGACGCGGTTCTTCCCGATGTTGACCACGGCGGCGGGCACGGTAAAGCCGGCTACCGTGCTGGTGCTCGGGGTCGGTGTGGCGGGTTTGCAGGCGCTGGCCACGGCCAAGCGGCTCGGGGGTCGGACCACCGGGTACGACGTGCGACCCGAAGTGGCCGATCAAGTGCGCTCGGTCGGGGCGCAATGGCTGGATCTGGGTATCGATGCCGCAGGTGCGGGCGGGTATGCCCGCGAGCTGACCGATGCGGAGAAGGACGAGCAGCAGCGGGCCCTCGAAGAGGCGATCAAGGGCTTCGACGTAGTCATCACGACCGCGCTGGTGCCGGGTCGCCCCGCCCCTCGCCTGGTCACCGATGCCGCGGTGCGGGGGATGAAGCCGGGCAGCGTGATCGTGGACCTGGCCGGGGAGACCGGTGGTAACTGTGAACTGACCGAACCCGGCCAGAATGTGGTCAAGCACGATGTGACGATCTGTTCGCCGCTGAACCTGCCCGCGACGATGCCCGAGCACGCCAGCGAGCTGTACGCCAAGAACATCGCCGCCCTGCTCGAGTTGATCGTCGACGCAAACGGCTGCCTGGCAATTGATTTCGACGACGCCATTATCGACGGCGCATGTGTGAGCCGTGTAGCCGGCGCACCCGGTACGGAGGTGAGCGCGCCATGAGCCACGGAACCGGCATTCTTCCCGGCGCACTGGGAAGTCTGAACACCACTTTGTTTCTCATCGCGGGCGCCGAGGTATCGCCGATCCGCTCGCGTGACCCGGAGAGAGAATTCGCCGGTGCGCCGGCGCGGAGGTACTCCTAGATGTATTCCGAATTGTTGGCCAATATCGCGATTCTGGTGCTGTCCGGTTTCGTGGGTTTCGCGGTGATCTCCAAGGTTCCCAACACC
>NZ_BMMH01000026.1 GCF_014645735.1 Nocardia jinanensis
GAGCGGTCGCGGTTGTTCGGGTTGGCTCGGTCGAGTTGGGCCGATTATGATCGTTCGTTGATCAGTACGGGTGGTGGTGTGTTCGACCGCACCGTGAAATCGGTTCCGATCAGCGCTCAGGCCCGCGCGGCTCTCGGTCTGCCCGATGACGTGGTCAAACTCGCCCCGCCGGAATTGATCCGTGCCATTCTGCAAGCGCCGGCTCAATTGCTGTGGAACGGCGGTATCGGTACCTATATCAAGGCGAGCACCGAAACCAATGCCGATGTCGGCGATAAGTCCAATGATGCTGTCCGGGTGAATGCGGATCGTCTGCGGGTGAGTGTGATCGGTGAGGGCGGTAATCTCGGTGCGACGGCGCTGGGGCGTATCGAGTTCAGTCGTAACGGTGGGAAGATGAACACCGACGCGCTGGATAATTCCGCGGGTGTGGATTGCTCGGATCACGAGGTGAATATCAAGGTTCTGCTCGACGGTGTGGTGTCGGCGGGTGAGTTGGCGGTGGAGGATCGCAATCCGCTGTTGGCCGAAATGACCGACGAGGTCGCCGAATTGGTGCTGCGTGACAATATCTCGCAGAACTATGTGATGGGTATATCGCGGACCGAGTCGGCGCGGATGCTCAATGTGCACCGGCGCCTCATCGAAGAGTTGGAGACCCGGCGGGGCCTCGACCGGCAATTGGAGGCGCTGCCCACCGACGTGGTGCTGAAACGCCGGCTCGAGGAGGGCACCGGACTCGCCTCGCCCGAACTCGCCAATCTGCTGGCCCACGTGAAATTGGCGCTCAAAGCGGACCTGCTGGCCGGCGATCTGCCGGACAGCGCCTTCTTCGCCGCCCGGCTACCGGAGTACTTCCCGACCCCACTGCGGGACCGATTCGGCGCGGCCATCAAGAAGCACCGCCTGCGCCGGGAGATCGTCACCACCATGATCGCCAACGAGGTGGTGGACTACGGCGGCGTCACCTACACCTACCGGCTCGCCGAGGAGATCGGCGCGACCGCGACCGATACCGTGCGGGCCTTCGCCGCGGTCACCGAGATCTTCGGCCTGCACGATATCTGGGCTCGGATCCGTGCCGCGGATACAAACGTGGATGTGCGCGACCAGCTCGAGCTGGAGACGAAACGCACCCTGGACCGGGCGTCGCGCTGGTTGCTCACCAACCGTCCACAGCCCGTGGCCGTGGGCGCCGAGATCAACCGGTACCGGGTGGGAGTGCGTGAACTCGCACCTCAGGTGCCGGGTTGGTTGCGCGGCCACCATGTCACCACACTCACCGACCAGGCCGCCGACCTCGTCGCGCACGGTGCGCCACTGGATCTCGCGACCGAGGTCTTCGGGTTGCTGCACCTGTTCCCACTGCTCGACGTCATCGATATCGCGGATATCACCGACCGCTCCGGTGCCGAAGTCGGTGCGCTGTACTACGCGCTGAACGAGCATCTGAAGATCGACTGGCTGCTCGAGGCGGTCAGTCATCTGGAACGCGGCGACCGTTGGCACGCGCTGGCCCGGCTCGCGCTGCGTGACGATATGTACAGTTCGTTGCGTTCGCTGACCCTCGATGTGCTCTCCGGTGGCGACCCCGAGGAGAGCGCGGACGAGAAGATTGCATACTGGGAGTCCAAGAATCAGTCCCGGCTCGGCCGTGCTCGCGCGGCGCTGGCGGAACTGTTCGAGTCCGGAACCCACGACCTCGCCACACTGTCGGTTGCGGCGCGGCAGGTGCGCAGCATGGTGAGTGGGGTGGGTGCCCAATCGGAGGTACCACGGTGACGAACGCTGCTCCCCGCAACGGGACCAGTCCCGAAGTGGAGGTGCCCGCCGTGGCATCGCCACGTCGATTCCATACCGCTGTGCATGTGCGGTGGTCCGATATGGATGTCTTCCAGCACGTCAACCATGCTCGTATGGTGACGTTGCTGGAGGAGGCGCGGATTCCCTGGCTGTTCGAAGACGACCGGCCGACCGTGGCCCTGCGCAACGGCTGTGTGCTGGCGGATTTGCATGTGAAGTACCGGGGTCAGCTGCGGCACGAGGACACACCGCTCGATATCGCCATGTGGATCGAGCAGTTGCGGGCGGTCGATTTCACCGTCGCCTACGAGGTGCGGGCCGCGGGCGCCGCACCCGACTCGCCCGCCGCGGTCACCGCGACCACCCAACTGGCCGCGTTCGATATCGAGACGCAGCGACTGCGCCGCCTCAGCCTGCCCGAACGCGACTATCTGGCCCACTGGCTGGACGGATGAGCGGTCCGGCGGCACCGGGTCGATGGTGATATCCGACCAGCGGGTCCTGTCCGTACCGGACCCGGCCGAACGCGAGAACCTGGCCACTTTCCTCACCCGGGCGCAGCGACTCGATCCGGCGGCGGTGGTACGGCTGCGCCGCCGTGGCAGCGGGCTGGTGGCTGCCTGGGTCACTACCGGCTTCGAGGCGCTGGCGACCCGTACGGTCGCCGCCGAACTGACCGTGGACGATGTGACGGCCGACGCGGACACTGTTCTCGTCGGCCTGTCCGCGGCCGGCCCGATCGATCTGGGCTATTCGCTCGATTCGGCATGGCGGGGCGCGCTGCCGCCGGACCAAGGGTTCGGCCATATCGACGATCTGCCGGCCCGCACCCTGGTCGAACTCGCCGAACGCGGGGCCGACCTGGCGAAGGAACACGGCTCCGAGCACGGCCCGCCCGCCTCGTTACTGGACCAGACCGTGCTGACGGTGTCCGCGGGCGAGGTGCGGGTGCAGGTGCCGATGCGGGTGGTCTTCGCCCTCACCGCCATGGACTTCATTCCGCACGCGGGAGACCGAGCGGGCGCCGAGCAGATCGCGCCCGATGAATTGGTCCGGGTCCGTGCGAGCACTACCTGGCTCCGGCTGGATGCCCGCTACGGTTCGGTCGCACGTCGTCGAACCGGTGGGCTCTCCTTGACCCCGACTACGGGGTCCTGACGCGATTACGTGCGGCCGTCGGACCGTCGACGCGTCAGGCCGCGCCCTCGCCGAGATATTGCAGCCAGACCGGGTCCAGCTCGTTGACCGTGGACAGCAGGCGCCAATGCGGCCCCTTGGGGGAGACCAGGGGTGCGCGCAGCGCCCAGCCCAGCTCGCTGAGCAGTTTGTCGGCTTTGCGGTGGTTGCACGGTGCGCAACTCGCGACGCAGTTTTCCCAGCTGTGCTCGCCGCCGCGACTGCGTGGGATGACGTGATCGATGGTTTCGGCCTTGCCGCCGCAATACCCGCAGCGGTATCGGTCACGCTGCATGAGGGCGGCCCGGGTCATCGGGACGCGGGCGCGGTAGGGGACGTGGACGTAGGTCCGCAGCCGGATGACCGACGGAATGCTCACAGCGGCCCCGGCGGAGTGCAGTACGGGCCCGGTGGGGTCGTGGTGCACCGCATCGGCCTTATCGCAGACCAGCAGCACGATCGCACGACGGGCGGTGAGCGCCGTGAGCGGTTCGTAGGTGGCGTTGAGGAGCAGCACGCGGCGTTTCAGCCAGCTGAGCGGCTGCGGTACGAGATGGTGAGCGGACTCGCTCTCGGAACGGGATTCGAGGTGGGAAGCGGTATCGGCGTTGTGCCGGTTGGCCGCGTGATCGGACAGCAGTTGCAACGGAGGAGCCCCCGACCCACGAGCGTGGACATCGGCGGGCTTCAGTTGTCGGTGGCGTATCGCCTCCGGTGATCGGGCGCCGGTCCGTTGCTTCATGTCGACCCCAAATTCTGCGTTTCAAGATCATATGGTATCTCGGCAGAGACAGAAACCAGTTGACCATGGAAAGCCCCGCAGCGCACGGTTATTTTGCACAATGGCCGGTTAACTGCCGCTGAAGCGACGCCCACCGGCCACAGAGCAGGAAACACCAGGTGCGAGCTCTACCCACCAGCGCGAATCTGCGAACCCGCGCCGGCGCGGGCACAATGGACGGCGCATCCGGTGAAACGAGAGGGTTCATGACTTCGGGTAATGCCGCTTCCGGCACTCCGGCCGACGCACAGGCCGCGCCGTCCTTCTACGAGGCCGTCGGTGGGGAGGAGACCTTCCACCGGCTGGTGGCCGTGTTCTACCGCGAGGTCGCCGCCGACGAGGTACTCCGCCCCATGTATCCGGAAGAAGATCTGCGCCCGGCCGAACGCCGGTTGCGGATGTTCCTCGAACAGTACTGGGGCGGCCCGCGCACCTACTCCGACGAACGCGGACATCCGCGGCTGCGGATGCGGCATATGCCGTTCCAGATCGGCCCGGTGCAACGCGACGCCTGGTTGCGCTGTATGCGCATCGCCGTCGCCGAGATCGAGCCGGAAGCCCTCGACGACGAGCACCGGCGCCAGCTCCTCGACTACTTGGAGATGGCGGCGAACTCGCTGGTCAACTCCGCTTGGTGAGCTGAGCGGACCCGCTTCATCCGGGCCGGAGGTGGTGAGCCGGAGGCGGTTGGGCGGCGCGAACGGCTGGCGAAGGTCGGGGTGGGGCTGCTGGTGACGGTGGGGGCGGGGCTGCTGGCGAAGGTCGGGGTGGGCCTGCTCGTGAAGGTGCTGTGTTTTCGGCGCGCCGGTGCGCGCGGGGGTTGAGGCCCTGAGTCTCGCCGTTCAGGCCTCGAGACTCGCGCCTGCGGCGCATGCGCTTCGAGGCCTGAACGGCGAGACGGCCTCAACCCTTCGAGGTGTCTCGTAAGACTCGACTCGGGCGGCCGGGTTGGTGTTCGAGGGTTTCGACCGGTGGCTCGACCACGGGGTATGGGTGGTGTCGCCGTGGACACGACCCATCCCTCGGTGAACTACTACAGAGGATCGTCTACCTTTAGGTCGTGAGCATTCTCGAGACGGTGGCGATTTTCGCCGGTATCCCACTGGGGATCTACCTCATAATCGCTGGTTTGTCGTTCATCGGTAAGCCGCTGCCCGGTGAGAAGCCGGTTCACTTCGATATGAGCAAGAAGTGGACGGCCGCCCCGGTGCTGTGGAGTGCCACCGATGAAGTGACCGGTCGCGGTCACTCCTATGACTCCGGTGAGTCGTCGCACGGTTCGCATGTGGCGTTCGACTCCCTCGAGGCACCCAAGGAAGCGTTGATCGGAGGCCGGGCAAGTGGCAAGTACTAATTGGCCGGCGGTGGTCGAGTCCGACCTGCCGCGCGGATACGCGCTCACCAGCAGTGGCCGGGTCTCCGGTGTGCACGAGGCCGGTGACGTGTTCAAAGAGGCTCCGTTCGACAACAACGAGCGGCTGGCCATGGACAATGTGCTCACCGAGGCCACTCGTGCCACCAAGGTGCGGTTCAACGTCTTCATCGGCGATCTCGGCCCTGATGCCGCAGCCGCGGTGGACGCGCTGTTCCCCACCACTCCGGAGGCGGCGCGTTCGGTGCTCATCGCCGTCTCCCCGAACGACCACTCCGTGGAGGTCCGTTCCGGTAGGGATGTGGCCGACCGCGCGAACGACCGGGTGTGCCAGCTCGGCGTCACCGCCGCGTTGAGTTCGCTGCGGCAGGGTGAGCTGATCGATGGGTTGATTTCGGCGGTCCGGGTGATGTCGGCGGCCATCGGTCGCTGATATCGCGCGGACCGGCCGGTAGCCGGGAGCGCTCGCACCGGACGCAGAACGGCGCGTCCACCCACTGGGTGGACGCGCCGTTCGCTGTTCGGGCTCAGGCGATGTCGAAGGCGCGGGCGCGCAGCGAACGTTCGACGCCCGCCTTGCCCTCGCTCACCAGCCGCCGCAGGGCCGGCGGGTGGTCGGCGGCCAGGAATTCGTCGGCGCGCGCGACTGCTTCATCGCTGATGTCCCAGGCCGGGTACAGCCCGACCACCACCGTTTGCGCCACCTCGCTGGAACGGCGCTCCCAGACCGCGGGGATCTCGTCGAAGTAGCGGCCCACGAACGATGCCAGCAGGCCGTCCTGTCCGGCCGGCGCGAAACCGCCGACGATGGAGCGCGCGGTGATGTTGGGCACGGAATCGTCGCCCACCACCGTCGCCCAGGCTGATTCCTTCACCTGTGCCAGCGGGCGGGCGGTCGCCGCGGTGGCGGCCTGACGCCGTCCGGCGGCCGTTTCGTCGTTGCGCAGTTCGGTATCGATCGTGGGGGTGTCCGGGCTGTCGGCATCGATTTCGCCGGCCGCGGCGAGGGCGGTGAGCAACCGCCAGCGCAGGTCGGTGTCGACGGTCAGTCCGGGCAGACCGACATCGGCGGGATCGCCGTCGAGCAATTCGCGCAGCACCTCGGTATGCCAGGCGGCCAGTTTGGCGCCGGTGAGGGCGTTGACGAACGCGAGCTGATGGTCGGATCCGGCGGCCGCTTCCCGCGCCAGTTCCAGGAGCCGATTCGCGTACTCCGGCCAGCCGGTGGTCTCGGCCCAGGCCGGGTCGGTGTAGCTGCGCAGCGTGGTGTTGGCCTGCATGAGCAGCCGCTGCACCACGCCGATCTCGGATTCCGCGCCGATCCCGCGCTGTACCAGCGCGACGAAATCGCGGGCGCGGAACTCGGCCTGCCGGGTCATCTCCCAGGCCGCGGACCAGGCCAGCGTGCGGGGGAGTGGTTCGGCGATATCGGCGATCCGGTTGACCAGCACATCGAGCGAATCGGCGTCGAGGCGGACCGAGCAGTAAGTGAGATCGTCGTCGTTGACCAGGACGAACTTACCGCGTTCGGTGCCGGCCAGATCGGGCACTTCGGTGCGTTCGGTGGCGTCGAGGTCGAGTTCCACCCGCCGGATGCGAACCAGTTTGCCGTCGCGGTCGTCGTAGACACCGATGGCCAGCCGGTGCACCCGCTGTTCACCGGCTCCGGGCGCGGCGCCTTCCTGGACCACCGCGAAAGAGGTGAACTTGCCTTCGGCGTCGACCTCGAATTCGGGGCGCAGGGTATTGAGGCCCGTGGTCTTCAACCACTGGGCGCCCCAGGTGGACAGGTCACGACCCGATGATTTCTCCAGGGCGGTGAGCAGATCGTCGAAGGTGGCGTTGCCGTAGGCGTGGTCGGCGAAGTAGGCGCGCAGTCCGGCCAGGAACGGCTCGAGACCGACGTAGGCGACGAGTTGTTTGAGGACACTCGCGCCCTTGGCGTAGGTGATGCCGTCGAAGTTCACCTCCACTGCTGCCAGATCGGGGATATCGGCGGCGATCGGGTGGGTGGAGGGCAGCTGATCCTGCCGGTAGGCCCACGATTTCTCGACATTGGCGAAGGTGGTCCAGGCACTGGTGTATTCGGTGGCCTCGGCCTGGCACAGTACCGACGCGAAGGTCGCGAAGGATTCGTTGAGCCACAGGTCGTCCCACCACTTCATGGTGACCAGATCGCCGAACCACATATGCGCCATCTCGTGCAGCACGGTTTCGGCACGCCGCTCGTAGGAGGCCCGGGTGACCTTCGACCGGAACACGTAGTCCTCGAGGAAGGTGACCGCGCCCGCGTTCTCCATGGCGCCGGCATTGAACTCCGGGACGAAGAGCTGATCGTATTTCCCGAAGGCGTAGGGGATCCCGAAGTTCTTGTGGTAGAAGCCGAAACCCTGCTTGGTCTCGGTGAACAGCCGGTCGGCGTCCATGTATTCGGCGAGCGAGGCACGGCAGAAGATGCCGAGCGGGATCGTACCGTGATCGTCGGTGTAGGTATCGGTCCATGCGGCGTACGGACCGGCGATGAGCGCGACCAGGTAGGTGCTCATGAGCGGGGTGGTGGCGAAACGGTGCTTTCCACCGTCCACGGTGCCGGCGCCGTTGGAGATCACCTTCCAGTCCGCCGGAGCGGCGACCTCGATATCGAAGGTGGCCTTGAGATCCGGCTGGTCGAAGCAGGCGAACATCCGTTTGGCATCGGCGGTCTCGAACTGCGAGTACAGGTAGACCGCGTCGTCGGCCGGATCGACGAACCGATGCAGGCCCTCACCGGTATGGGAGTACTCGCAGTCCGCCTCCACTACGAGCTCGTTGCGCTCGGCGAGATCGGTCAGCGTGATGCCGGTGGATTCGTCGTAGCCGGCGATATCGAGCGGGGTGCCGTTGAGCACCGCGGAGCGCACTTTCCGGGCGACGATATCGATGAACGTGGACGAACCGGGTTTCGCGGTGAAGGTGACCGTGCTGCGGGAAAGGAACGTCTGTTCGCCCGGTTTCCCCGTTCCGTGTTCGTTCGGGATGAGCGAGGCCCCTGCGTGGTTACGCTCCGCTTCCGCCTCCGGGCCCGACTGGCCCGTCCCGCCGGTCAGGTCGAGTTCGATGCGGTAGTTCTCGACCGAGACGACCTCGGCGCGTTCGATCGCCTGTTCGCGGGTGAGGTTCGGTGCGGACATCGGGCTCCTTCGGGGACACGATTGGAACGGGCACGGGCGTTGTCCACAATGCCACGTGGGTAAGGTTGCCCGCGCGGGAGTCGAACCCGCCGGCCACTCGACCAGGATCGGAGCGATAACGTGAAGCATGTGCACGCCGGTAAGGTGCGCGACCTGTACACCGACGGTGACACATTGCTCTTGGTCGCCTCGGACCGTGTTTCGGTCTACGACGTATCGCTGCCGACCCCGATACCGGACAAGGGTGCGCTGCTGACTCAGCTGTCCAATTGGTGGTTCGGGTACTTCGCCGATATCCCCGACCACGTGCTCTCCACCACGGACGTCCCGCCGGAGTTCGCGGGCCGGGCCGTCCGGGTGAAGCCGTTGAAGATGGTGCTGGTGGAGTGCGTTGCCCGCGGTTACCTGGTGGGCTCCGGATGGAAGGACTACCAGCGCACCGGTTCGGTCTCCGGGATCCGGCTACCCGACGGGTTGCGTGAAGGCGACAAACTGCCCGAACCGATCTTCACGCCGACCACCAAGGTGTCCGATACCGGTCACGACGAGCCCATGACCTTCGACGATGTGGTCGCGCAGGAGGGCACCGAGGTCGCCGCGCGGCTGCGTGACCTCACACTCGATCTGTACTCCCGCGGTGCCGCCTACGCCGCCGAACGCGGTGTGATCATCGCCGATACCAAGGTCGAATTCGGCTGGGACGGTGATGTGCTCACCCTCGGTGACGAACTCCTGACCTCCGATTCCTCTCGTTTCTGGCCGGCCGCCGAATGGGAGCCCGGTCGCCCGCAGCGGTCCTTCGACAAGCAGTTCGTCCGGGACTGGGCCACCTCCACCGGCTGGGACAAGGAACCTCCCGGCCCGGAGATCCCGGCCGATATCGTCGCGGCCACCCGCAGCAAGTACGTCGAAGCCTATGAGCTGATCACCGGTCGCACCTGGTAGTCACCGGTCTCGCGGACCGTCCACCCCGGCGGTGGCGAAAAGGTGGGAGCCCGGCCGCCGATTCCGGCACCCGGGCCGCCCGGCGAAGGACGAGGTGAACCGCACGGCTCAGAGCGTGGTCGAGGTGTCGGCCAGGCGGGCCGGATCGACCGGTTCGCCGGACAAGATCAACTCGGTGATCCGGTCGCCCACATCCCATACGTTCACATTCATCCCCGCCAGTACACGATGCTGGGGGTCGAGCCAGAACGCGACGAACTCCCGGCCGTCGCGATCACCCCGCACGACGACTTGTTCGTAGTCGCCGGGGGCGGCGAATCCGGTGTACTCCATACCGAGGTCGTACTGGTCGGTGAAGAAGTAGGGGAGCCGCTCGTAGGACGCTGCTCGGCCGAGCATGGCCGCGGCCGCCACCGCCGGCTGGTTCAGGGCGTTCGCCCAATGCTCGACCCGGATCCGGCGACCCAGCACCGGATGATCCTGCTCGGCGATATCGCCGACCGCGACGATATTCGGATCGCTACTGGTCAGGCTCGCGTCGACGAGCACGCCGGTACCGGTCAGCAGCCCGGCCGCTTCGGCCAGCCCGAGTTCGGGCCGGGCGCCCACCGCGACGAGAACCGCGTCGGCGCCGTATTCGGTGCCGTCCTCCAGCGCGACACCGTTCGCGCGGCCGTTCGCGGTGGTGATCTGCTGAACCTGCGCACCGAACCGCAGATCGACCCCGTGTTCTCGGTGCAGCGCGGCGAACACCTCGCCCATTTCCGGGCCGAGCGCGCCCAGCAGCGGCGCGGAACTCGTTTCCACGACGGTGACCGCGACATCCGCCGCGCGCGCTGCCGCGGTGACCTCGAGACCGATCCAGCCCGCCCCGATCACCACCAGCCGTCGTGCGGTACGGAAAAGTTCGATCAGGGCATCCGATTCGCCCAGGGTGCGCAGGGTGTACACGCCCTCGGCATCGGCGCCGGGAATGGGCAGTGTGCGGGACGAGGAGCCCGTGGCCAGCGCGAGTTTGTCGTATTCGAGCGTCGAGCCGTCGGGCAGGCGCACCGTCCGGGCACCTCGGTCGATCGCGGTGACCTCGGTGCCCAGCCGCAGGTCCACATTGTGGTCCCGGTACCAGGCCGCGGTCTCGACCGTGAACTTCTCGACCGGTTTCTTACCGGCCAGATATTCCTTGGACAGCGGTGGCCGCTCGTAGGGCAGCCGGTCCTCTCTGCCGAGCAAGGTGACATGGCCGTCGAAATCGTTGTCCCGCAACGCCTGGGCGACCTTCGCTCCGGCCAGGCCGGCGCCGACGATGACGAAATGCTGCGCAGATGTCATAGCTGACACTCCCTTGTGGTGGGTTGTTCCAGCGACGATCCGAATTCCTCCCGCCAGCCTACAAAGGACGTCCCCGATCGCTGGGACGGTTCGGGAACGAAAACCACCCGGCCGGGGTTGCTCGTATCAACGCCTGTGCCCGGTATCTCGCCGGCCGTACGGCGGTAACCGCGCCGGCGGGCGGAATCCGCCGAGACCTGTGGAGAGGAACGAAACGTGTCCGACTCGGCCGATAAGAAGGACCTTGCCGAATTCTGGTTCGACCCCCTGTGCCCGTGGTGCTGGATCACCTCCCGATGGATCCTCGAAGTCGCGAAGGTGCGCGATATCGAGACGCGTTTCCACGTGATGAGTCTGGCGGTGCTCAACGAGGGCCGTGATCTGCCGCCGGAGTACCAGGAGTTGATGAAATACGCCTGGGGCCCGGTCCGGGTGGCCGTGGCCGCGGCCCAGCAGCACGGCGAGGAGATCCTGCCCCCGCTCTACACCGCGCTGGGTACCCGGTTCCACAACCGCCGGGCCGAGTTCGAGCTCGAGGGCGATCGCCTGGGCACCTTCGCCGCGATCGTGGCGGACGCGCTCACCGAGACCGGGCTGCCGGCCGAACTGGCGGCCGCCGCCGACAGCGGCGATTACGACGAGGCGCTGCGCAGCAGTCACCACGCCGGGATGGACAAGGTCGGTCCCGATGTCGGTACGCCCACCATCCATGTGAACGGTGTCGCCTTCTTCGGCCCGGTGCTCTCCCGTATCCCACGGGGCGAGGAGGCGGGCAAATTGTGGGATGCCGTGGTCACGCTGGCGGCCTACCCGCACTTCTTCGAACTGAAGCGCACCCGGGACGAGAGTCCGGAATTCGACTGAGCGCGAGGGTTCCGGATTCCGCTCGGGATCCGGAACCCTGTTCGCTCGCGGGCCGGGTCAGAGCGGGGCTTTGGACAGTGTGATCGCGTCACCACCATGACCGGAGGCCGGCGGAGGTCCGGCCGGCGGGCCGAACCGCGGTGGCACCGGGTTCGGCCGCCAGAACAGCCGCCCGTGCCGGCTGCGGTCACGCAGTGCCCACATCCGCCAGGTCAGCACCGGGTGCGAAGCCATCGCGTTGACCATCCAGACGAAGAAACCACGTTCCTGGGCGGCGCGGTCGGCCATCTCGTCGAACCCCACCACCGAGTTCAGGTACTTACCGGCCGCCAGGGTCCCCATCGCGGCCGGCGCCCCCTGCGGTCGATGGCAGTAACCGTGATTGTCGGCCGTGTACTCCTGGGCCCGGATCAGCGAATTACCGAGGATAGGCAGGAACGGCACCAGAAACATGCCGAGCTGACGCCAGTAGGACGCGTGACCGGCCGCGATATGGCCCACCTCGTGGCCGATGATGAATGCGAGCGCATCCGGTTCCCGGGCGGCGCCGCTGATCTCGAACAGATCGCTGTACACCACGACATAACGCCGGAAACCGTGCCCGGACGCGAAGGCATTGATCTGCCCGTTGCCGAGGACCACATAGGCGTCCGGGGGAGCGGCCATCCCGAATCGGGCCGCCGCCTCCTGCACCATCCGATATCCGTCGGGGAACTGTGAGGGCGACATCTTCACCCCGTTCACCCGCTGCGACGAGAAGTTGACCCCACGACCGAACCAGATCAGCAGCGGCGCCGCCACCAGGATCAGTACGTACTGGTTGACCGCGCCGAGGAACAGCAACACGAATGCCAGCAGGTAGGCGACTGCGGTGAACAGCACGATTACGACCAGCAGGGGAATCTCCCAGCTGTGCCGGGCGGGCATCCCGAACGGCGACAATCCCCGGGGTTCGTGCAGCGGCACCTGCGGTGGCGGGTATCCGCCCGGGAGCGGAACCGAGGATGCGGGATGGTCGGTGAGCCACGGGTAGGGCCCGGGCTCCGGCGTACTCGCGGACCAGGCGGCGCCGGGGCCGTATCCGGACGGCTGCTGAGGGTCGTGCGGCTGCATACCCACGACTCTAAGCAGTAACTCGGTCGGCCCGCCCGCCGTCGGCTCTCGGCCGGGGGCCTGACAGAATCGCAGCCATGCGCGTATACCTGGGTGCCGATCACGCTGGTTTCGAATTGAAGAACGCCGTCAAGGACCACCTGGAAAAGGCCGGTCACGAGGTCGCCGACTGCGGCGCCCTCGTCTATGACGCACTCGACGACTATCCCGCCTTCTGCATCGAGGCGGCCCGCCGTACCGTCGCCGACCCGGGCAGCCTCGGGCTGGTCTTCGGCGGTAGCGGCAACGGCGAGCAGATCGCCGCGAACAAGGTGCCCGGCGCGCGGTGCGCGCTGGCCTGGAGTGTCGAAACCGCCCGGCTGGCGCGGGAACACAACAACGCGCAGCTGATCGGTATCGGTGGTCGTATGCATTCCCGCGAGGAAGCGCTGGCGATCGTGGACGCTTTCCTGGAGACCCCGTGGTCGGACGAGGAGCGTCATCAGCGGCGGATCGATATCCTCGCCGACTACGAGAAGTCCGGCGTACCGCCGGCGCTGCCCGCCGACTGATCCACCGGGCAGGCGAGTAGTCGGGTGCCGGAAGGTCATACTCTGCACCGTCTCGCGCGCCGGCATCAGCAGCGCCTGGCCGGCGCGGTGGTGCGGGTGTCGAGTCCGCAGGGCAAGTTCGCGGCGGGCGCAGCCCGCGTCGACGGGCGGGTCCTGGTGCGGTCACAGGCGTGGGGCAAACACCTTCTCCACGAATACGAGGGTGAGCTGTACGTGCACGTCCACCTCGGGCTGTACGGCACCTTCACCGAATCGGAGCCACCGATGCCCGAACCGGTGGGGCAGGTGCGGATGCGTCTGACCGGGGCGGGCCGCGACGCGCGCGGATTCGGCACCGATCTGCGTGGTCCCACCGCCTGCGAGATCCTCACGCCGCCGGAGACGGCGGCCCTCATCGCCCGCCTCGGACCCGATCCGCTGCGCCCGGACGCCGACCCGGAACTGGCCTGGGCGCGAATCCGCCGCTCACGGCGCAGTATCGGGTCCCTGCTCATGGATCAGCGGGTCGTCGCCGGAGTCGGCAACGTCTACCGCGCGGAAGTCCTTTTCCGGCACGGTATATCCCCGGAGCGTCCGGGCGTGGAGCTCACCGCCGGGGAATGGTCGGCGCTGTGGGCGGACCTGGTCGAACTGATGCGGGTGGGTGTGCGCCGCGGCAAGATGCACGTGGTGCGGCCCGAGCACGATCACGGCGCGCCATCGTACGCCGCGGACCGGCCGCGCACCTACGTCTACCGCCGCGCCGGTGAACCGTGCCGCTGCTGCGGCGATCCGGTGCGGCACACCGTGCTGGAGGGCCGGAACCTGTTCTGGTGTGCGCGGTGCCAGCCGGTCTGAACCGCCGCGCTCAGCCCGCGACGGCGGTATCGACGGCCGTATCCAGCGACTCGGCTCCGGCGTAGCGGCGCCCGCCGGCGGTTTTCGCCGAGTACATCGCCAGATCGGCGCGGCGGAGCAGCTCTGCCAGTTCGCAGTGGTCCGCCGGTGGCGCGTAGGTCGTGCCGACACTTGCCGATACCGGTACCGGTCCGGCCGACGACCACACCGAATCGTTGAGTGCGAGCACGATATCGTGGGCGAGTTCGGTGACCGAATCGCTGGTCAGACCGGCGGCCAGGACGAACTCGTCCCCGCCGTAGCGGCAGACCACCGCGCCGGGCGGCGCCACCTCCCGCAGGCGTTTCGCCAGTTCCACCAGCACCTCGTCGCCGACCGCGTGCCCGTAGTTGTCGTTGATCTGTTTGAACCGGTCCAGGTCCACGACCAGCAGCCCCACCCCGCGGTCGGTATGTTCGGCCATCTTGCGTACTCGTTTGCGCAGCAGGGTGCGGTTCGCCAGTCCGGTCAGCGCGTCGTGGGTCGCCTCGTGTTCGAGACGCTGCTGCAATGCGGCGAACTCGCGGACCCGCTGGGTGGCCTCGTCGGAGAAGTTCTTCTTCTGCTGGGCGAGTGCCAGCTCCTGTAGCGCCTGGGCGTAGCTGTCGATGGCCTGACTGGCCACCAGCGGCCACTGCGTCGCCACCAGTGATCCGCGCGACCCGGCCGGAAAACCGAGCAGGGTACGCGTGACCAGAGCCAGCATCCGGACCCGGTGCAGGGGTTCGGCGCAGAGCCGCGCGCCGAGCCGGCGGGCGGCGCGGATGGGGAAGGGGTCGGAGATCGTGAGGTCCAGTAACTGCTCGAGGATCTCGACGAGAACAGGTTCGATCTCGGCCGCGCTGGTATCGGCGTCGGGCTGCGCGACGGCGGCCAACGCCCACTCCCGCGCGGTGGAACGGACGGGCGGCCGGTGCTCAGCGGTCATATCGACCACCGGTGGTGGAGCTCGCGCGACGGACAAGGGTCTGCCGCGTAGGTGCCGGGTCCGTCCGGCTTCGTCGCACTGCTGTGCGGATGGTCCACCTTGTCGGGTGCACGCCACCGCCCCCTTTCCAGATACCCCGTCCGGCAAGAAGATCGTAGCAAGATGGTGGAACCCGCCGACCTGCGTTCTGCAACGAGTTATCGGGTCCCGGAACAACAGCGATCTCTGCGCCTATCGTTGCGGAATCGCCTGTGTTACACACCTTTGCAGAATTTTTCGGCGCCGGGCACTCTGGACCTCCCAGAGATGGGTTGCCGAATCCGGGACCAGCGGTTTCCCAGGATTGGGGAACTGTCGTGATCCGGCCGTTTCCCCGCGCGGATCGCGATATCGGCACGGGCGCGGGGGCTGATTGGCGAAATGAAACCGCGATTGGGTAGAGTCGCTGTGCACACGACCTTGTGGCGATCCCATCGGCGTCGTATGCACGCGGGTGTAGTTCAATGGTAGAACCTCAGCCTTCCAAGCTGATGGTGCGGGTTCGATTCCCGTCACCCGCTCCAGACCGGTGATCACCCCCTTCGGGGGGTAGTACGGGGTGTGGCGCAGCTTGGTAGCGCACCCGCTTTGGGAGCGGGTGGTCGCAGGTTCAAATCCTGTCACCCCGACAGTAGTTCGTTACCGATGCCGCGGATTCGGCCCACATCTCCCTCAGATACGAGTGCGTGAGGGCTGTTTCTCGTCTTTCACCGCACCCTGCTGAACCGGGCGTGGAAGCGCGATATCCACTCCCGGCGGGGGGAGTTCCGCGCGGCGGCCGAAGGCGTGGTCGATCAGCTCGGAGGAGGCCCGGGTGACGATCAGCCGGGCGATGGCCAGATCGGTTTCCAGTTTGGTGCGGTCCTTGGGGTTTCGCTCGGACTGCTCGTAGGACCGGCCCGCCAGTACGTAGAAGATCTCGGCGGCGTAGCGGTCGGCGATGCGGTCGCAGTCCGCGCGCATTCGTTCGACCAAATGGAAGGTGGCGGCGGCGGGCAGGCCGGCGTCGGTGAGCCGGGTGGCGAGATCGCTGCACCGCGGATTGGTGACCCGGTATACATCGAAGGGGTCGTCGCTGGCGGCCAGCGCCTGCTGGACGTACTCCGGGAGTTCGTGCACCGGCTCTTCGGGCTCGGGCTGTGGTGGGCCGGCCGGGGCCTGCCGTCCGGGTGTGCTGACGGTCTGGTCGGTGACACCCAGGACATCGCCGAGCCCGTCGCCGCGGTCCCAGGCGGCCAGCAGTTCCCGGATGCCGTTCAGTTTCATACCCCGGCCGAGTAGACGGCTGATGGTCTGCAACCGGTTGAGGTGGTCGGAACCGTAGTAACCGATCCGGCCCCGGACGTCGGGCGAGGGCAGCAGCCCCCGCTCGTGGTACACGCGGACGCTGCGCACGGTGGTCTCGGCAGCCCGCGCCAGCTCGTCGATCGTGTACTCGGATTCGCCAGCCATATGTATAGGAAACCATAATCGGGCCCGTAGATAAACGGTCCGTAACCAAACGAACCGCTGAGCAGCGGCTAGAAGATGTGAAAAACATGTCAACGTCCCGTTACTTAACGGCATGAGGCCTTGCCTGAAGGGCCGGTAGTGCTTTAACGTGCGTGATACAGCTGACATCAGCTGGTTTCCGGGGACTGTTGAGCAGCCCTGACGATCCGCCCGACCAACGGGACACGTATCGGTTCACCCCGGCGTGCCCTCGGCAGTTCCGGAGACGGTAATGAGCGCAATGCGAGTTCGTTCCCTCAGCGTGGTTACACCCCGCGCCACCACCACTTCTCGGCCTCCCGCGGCACCGCTGCCGGCGCCGGTGAAATCGGCGCAACGGCCACCGTGCGCGGAGGTCCCCGACAGCTGGGACCTGGATTCCGGCACGCCGGAGGCCTGGCATTCAGCAGTGCGCATCTGCTATGGGTGCCCGCTTTTCGCGCAGTGCAGCAGCCTGGCGCAGACACTCATCGAGCGTGGCGATGCGCCGCGAGCCATGATCTGGGCGGGCGTCGCCTACGACAATTCGGGCAACGTCATCGAGAACCTCGACCGGCATCGCACCGTGCCCATCGACCACAAGCGCCCGATGCGGATCATCCGGAACGGCCCGCGCCCGACCCATGGTACGGCGGTCGCCGGTGCTCCCAAACGGCATATCGTGCTGGGCCGCCCACTTCGCCCGACGGAGTCCGCGGCCGTCTGACTATGCTGCGGGGGCAAACGCGGATCTAACTCTGGTGGTGCGTAGATGACAATCCTGGCGTTGGAGATCGGTCCGACCCGGTTCGCCGCGATCGAGATCGCCGACGACGTCGGAGCCGACCTGGTCCAGCGGATCCCCGTCCCGCGGGACGGGGCCTGGGACCGGGTTCGGGCGTTGCTGCTCGGTATCGCCGCGGGACGAGATGTCACGGCGGTCGGCATCGCCTCGAACGGTCCGATCGATATGGCCTCCGGGGTGGTGGCGCCGGATCAGGTCAGGGAATGGCAAGCCGGCTTCCCGCTCGTGGAATCGGTGCAGAAGTTGTTCCCCGCGGCGACCGTCGCGATGGCCCTCGACGGTGTGTGCCTGGCGCTGGCCGAACGGCATTTCGGCGCCACCCAGGAGGTCATGGACTCGTTATCGATATATATCGGGGACACGATCGTCGGTGGCGTGATGGTCGGCGGCTTCGTGGTGGTCGGGCGTACCGGCAACGCGGGCCAGATCGGCCATGTGCTGGTGCCCGGCTATGACGACCGCTGTGTATGCGGTGGCCGCGGATGCCTGGAGTCGGTGGCCGGTGGTGCGGCGCTGACGAAATGGGCGCGCGAGCAAGGTTGGGACGGGGATTCGGTCGAGGCCCTGGCGGCGGACGCGCAGGCAGCCGACCGGATCGCGGTCGCGGCGCTGGAGCGGGCCGGTACGGCGCTGGGCCGGGCGATCGCCTCGGTGGCGCCCCTGCTCGACATCGACCGGGTGGCGATCGGCGGCCCTATCGCCACACCCGGTTCGCCGCTGTGGAAATCGCTGCACAATGCCGCCGCGATGCATGCACGGCTGCCTTTCCTCACCGGGCTGCGGGCCGTGTCCTCGGAACTGGAGGACCTCGGTTTGCTGGCCGGCGCGGGCGTTATCGCGCTGACGTCACAGAGCGAGTGAATCCCTTTCCCGGAAAACGGGAGCCGGAGTCGGCTGCCCGTTCCTGATGTCGCGGTGGGCGTCCGTGCCGTGGTGTTCATCGAGCCGCGTGCCCCGCCGGAGGGTTTGCCGATGATTAGCGATCCTCCTCGGTGGAGTTCGTTACCGGTCTCCGGACCGGGCGATTGCCGGTGCGGGTCGCCGATCCGCGACCCGAACGGTTCGTGTTGCCAATGGTTTCCGTAGAATCTCCCAGTCGGTCGGCCCGGGACTCGGTCAACGGGGGTTGCGGGCCCATTCGGTTGCGGGGCTCGCTCTTCGCAGAATGCTTAAGGTCCACTGTTGAACGTACCGCTGCGCAACGGTACATTATGTTTTGCGGCCGTTGTCTCGTTTGAGGCACCCACCGCGCAACAGTAGGACGCACGCGATGAGAGGGCGCAGTGATCCCCTGGGTGACGGTCGAAACTTTGGCGCCGGAAGGATTCTCGGTCGCGTCGGTCGGGGATACCGCACGTGAGTTCGCCGACTGGCGTCGAGTACTGCAGCGGCAGCTCGCTCGCACGCCGGCACTGTACGACGGGCTGAGCACCCGTGATATCACCGAGGCCCTCCGTGCCTCGATCGAAGGTGCGGTCGATGTGGACAAAACCGTGTCGACACGTTCGGGCCCGCACAAGCTGATGGTGCGTCCGGTCTTCGGACCCGGTGGTGAGGTCCATGCGGTCCGGTGGTGGGCGGGACCCGAAAAAGATCCGGTTCCCCCGTTGCCCGGCGCGGTCGGCGTGATCTGGGATCTGGACAGTCAGACCCTCGCGCAGCCCAGCGGTATCACCGCCCTGTCGGGGATCGCGCCCGAGGAATATGTGCCGCGGATGTCCATCGCGGAATTCTTCCACCGGGTCTCGGCCTTCGACCGGCACGCCGAAGTACTCGATCTCCTCTATCGGCCCGTCCCCGGAGACAAACTGCAGTTCGAGGTTTCGGTATTGCGTAACGCGGGCCGCGCCACCCGATGGCGGATCACGGTGCGGGCGCGTGACGACGAGTACGTGCGCGGCGCCTGGTGGCTCATAGAGGACATCACCTCGGATAACGACCCGGCGATCTGGCCGACGCTCGAAAGCGTCGGACTGCGTGAGGCGCACCGGCGAGCGGGGAACCACCTGGCTGTGGTTCAGCTGGCGCACGCCAGCATTTCCCATTGGCTGACCGACCCGGCGCCGTGGATCCGGTGGGACTATCTGTTCCGGCCGGTCGATGTCTTCCATCCCGACGATCGGGTCCGGTTGGTGGACCTCGGCTCCCGGGTACGCAGTGGCGACAGTGCCGGGGTCACACTACGCGCGCTCAACTACGCCGGGGGTTATACCCCGACCTCGCTGCTGCTCTATCCCTACCCCGGGTTCTCCAATCACGAACTGGCCATCGCTCAGCTCGTGCGGGTTGCCGACGATATCCCCATGGTGGAACCGGAGCCGATGGATCTCGCCGCGCCGGGAGCACCGATCGGATACGACGATCAACTCCGATACCGGCTGGCCGGCCGGTTGCGGCACAGCGCGATGTCCTGAGGGTGGCGAAGGGTGTGGCGGGCCGGTCGAGTCCCCAGATGTGGGAAGAGATCTCCGGTCGGTTGCCCAGCCGCTCTTTACCATTTCGAGAGTGAGGACTGGGGTGGCCGGACGTGCTGATTCGGGCGAAGCGCTGCTTCGCCAGATGGCCGCGCGCAGGCGTCGCGACAATATCGTCGTGGTCGTTCTCGCCGTCCTCGCCGTACTGGGCGGTGGACACGCGGTCTACGACTTCTTCGCCTCCGATCCGCAGCCTCCCGGCGACGATGCGATGGTGACCGTCGCCGGTCACGACCGCCTGGCCGGTTCCTTCGCCGAGGATTTCGTGGTCGCCTATCTGAGCGCCGGAACGGCGCAACAGGAGTCGCTGTCACGGTATGTGGGCGGTTCCCAGCAGATCTCACTGCCGAAAACCGGCCAGCAGGTGCGCGACCCGATCATCGTGTACACCGACCGGACGCTGTCCGCCGGGACCGTGGAGGTCTGGTCGGTGACGATTTCGGTGCACACGGGACGCGGTCAGGCCGACGGGCCCCGCCAGTATTATCGTGTGCCCGTCTCGATATCGGAGGGGAATCTACGGGCTCTCACGCTGCCCGCGGCGGTGCAGCCGCCGGGTATCGGAGCCGATCTGGCGCAGGCGTATTCGGCGCCGTGCGGTGAGGAGACCGCGTTCACACAGGTGGCCACCGGATTCCTCACCGCCTATCTGACCGGTTCGGGTGATGTCGCGCGGTACGTGAGTGTCGAATCCGGAATCGCGGCGCTGCGCCCGGCCCCGTTCACCGAGCTGACCACCGTGGCCGTCACCGCCGAGGACTCCGCCTGCGGCACCGCCGGCGACACCGCACGCGTGCTGGCCACCGTTACTCCCCGAGGACAGGCCGGCCCCGCACCGGCGCTCGCCTATCCACTGACGATGGTCCGCGGGGACGGACAATGGCAGGTGCGGGTCATCGAAACGTTGCCGGCGCTGAAGGAACCGCTCACCGCTGTCGTGGGGCAGGGGGAGAAGACAGTCCCGGCGCCCGGTGCCACCACCGGCGTTCCGACTACAACCGTGGAGATTCCACCGGCCACCCAGAACTGACATGAGGCGACCAAGACATGGGCAATATATCCAATATCCTGTACGGCATTCTCGTCTTCGTTCGCTGGGCGGGCCTGATTCTGATCACCATCGTTTCGATGGGCGTGATGATCTCCGAGGCCGCGAAATCGAAACTGTCTCCGGCGAAGATACTCGGTGTGGCGGGTTCGGCGATCCTGGCGGCAGTCTTGTTCTGGATGCTGCCGACGCTGGTCAATTACGCGCGCGGTGATGCCAACATGATCGTGCCGGACCACCCCGTGGGTGGTTATAGGTGACCCAGGTGATCAAGGTCTTCACGCCGGTCAAACGTGTCCCCACCATGATCGGCAAGGCCCAGAACGGCCAGAAACTGCCGTTCGGGCCCTACACCCTGCCGCAGGTGGCGGGTGTGGCCGTGGGATTGATCCTCACGGGCCTCGGCGCGATGACCCTGCCGGTCAATCCGGCGATCGCCTTTCTGGTCGGTGTGGCGCTGACCGTCGTGATCGGGTTCGGGCTGGGCCTGATCCCTTATACCGGGGTACGGCTGCTGTCCCGGGTCGTATGGTTCGGCCGATTGATCCTGTATCCGAAACCGGCGCTCGCCTCGGGTATGCCGGTCACTCCGGAATCGGCCCGGATCACCATGTTCGTCGAGGAAACAGTAGTGGCCATCCTGCCGCACGAGCCGGTGATCCCGGTTTCGGCGAAGGAACGTAGCAGGCGTGGGGCCGCCCGTGGTGGCCAACTCCTCGAAATGCTGAGCACGAATCGTTTCCTGCGGCCGGTGGAGGTGGTCGAACCCGCCGCGCCCGGTACGCCGTCGAATTGGCGGACGATGATCAACGGTAACGGGGGGCAGCCGAAGAGCGGAGAGGGACGCTGATGGGGTTCAACCGGGATCTACAGCCCACGGCCGCGATTCGCGGACATTTACAGTTCACTCATACCGGACTGGTCACCGCGACCTATTTCATCACTCCGCTCGGCTACGGACTGCGCAAGGCCAGCGATAAATTCGACGTCAAACTCGCACACCATTCCCTGGTCAACAATCTGCCCAACGGGTCGCTGCTGTTGGGGATCCAGGCTCGGCAGAACACGA
Source organism: Nocardia jinanensis (assembly GCF_014645735.1). Classification (GTDB taxonomy): domain Bacteria; phylum Actinomycetota; class Actinomycetes; order Mycobacteriales; family Mycobacteriaceae; genus Nocardia; species Nocardia jinanensis. Next base: position 21,814 of record NZ_BMMH01000026.1, read on the forward strand.
TCGATGTGCTGAGCAAAATGGTCGAGGGTGTGGATCTGGACGAATGCGCCGATTACGCCGACGAGGTATTCGCCTCCTACGAGCGGGTCCGCGCCATCGCCCCGCAGACCCGGATCTTCCTGCTCTCGATTCCCGTGGGTACCGCCAACACCGGCGGTATCTCCGCGCTCTCGCGAATGTGGCGGGGCAGCACCACCACGATCGATGCCACCGCGATCTCGCGTGCCGAATTGGACGCCTACGAGAGCGAGGCGAACGAGATCCTGTCCCGTATCGGCGGCGACTTCGATCCGGTACCCGTTCCGGCGGCCATGTTCCAATGGCTGTGGGAGCACTATCTGGCCCGGGGAGCTGTCGGCGATCCAGTGGCGCCGACCCGGGCCGGTGCCCTCGACGACGCGACCGCGGCGGTATTCAAATCCGCCGCATTGGACGAGGGCGCCCGTGCCGATTCGCAGCGTCGGCTGCGTCCCTCCTTCGTTCCGGTGATCAAGGTGGTCCAGCCCGACACCGGCTACCGGCCCTCCTACCAGGCGATGCTCACCCCGCGTTCGTTCCCGTATGCGGGGATGATGTTTCCCGGGGGCAGTGAATTCCTCAATGTGATCGACGGGCTCGGTGATGTCACTGTCGACTGGGGAATGCGGATCTCCACGAAACCCGCGGACCAGGTGCTCAAGGCCAACGAAGTGAACCTGCGGCGTCTCGGTGAGCAGATGGACCAGCGCGATCAGGAGATCTCCTTCGCGCAGAACACTTTGATGTCCAAAGCGCAGATGCTGGGCGAGTACAATCAGCACTTCGAGGTCAACGGCGGCGAATCGGAGATTTCCTTCACCACCGTCATCGCGGTGGGCAGCGCGTCGCGCGACGAGACCATGGATGCGGTCAATACCCTGCGACGCCGGTACAAGCGGTTCCAGGTGGAGATGACCGCGCCGGTCGGCGCGCAGGTCGACCTGTGGTCGCTGCTGGTGCCGGGTAGCCCGCCGCGGCGCGCGTTCGACGATTTCGCTCATATCCTGCCCTCCGATATGTGGGCCGGATTCGTTCCGTTCACCACCAGCCAGATCGGTGACGACAGCGGACCGGTCATCGGAATCAACCTGTTGTCCGGTCATTTCGAGCCGATCCACTTCGGGATCATGGAGGCGGCGCTGCACGATCTGTCGGCATCGTTCGCGGTGACCGGGGAGCTGGGGTCCGGTAAATCGTATTTCCTCAAGCTCATGGCAGTACTCGTCCACGATATGGGTGGGCAGTTCCTGGCCATCGACCGCAGTCAGGTCGGGGAGTGGGAGCATTTCGCTTCGGCCATCGACGACGCCGTGATCATCGATCTGGCCAATCCCACGGTGTCACTGGATCCGCTGCGCCTGTTCGATCCGCGCGTGGCCGGTGAACGGGCGCTGGACTCCGTGCTGCCGCTGCTGGATCTTTCACCTACCTCGGGTACCGGCGCGGTGATCAGCAATCTCCTCTCTCCGCGCGGGATCGCCGAACACGGGATCACCAGCCTGCTGGACCTGTTCCGGGTGGTCTGCCGGCTGCGCGACGAACCGGGATCGCTCGAGGAGTACTCGGATCTCTCGGCCCGGCTGGGCACCATCGTGGAGCGGGTGCCTGTCCTGTTCGATCCGAACCTCGCACCGATCCGGCTGGACGCCGCGGCCACGGTGGTCCGCAGTCACCGGCTGGCGCTGCCCACGGCCGAAGAACTCACCACCCCGCACCTGTACAACCGGCTGCCGCTGACCAAACGGCTCGGCACCGCCCTGTACGAACTGGTCGGGGTGACCGCGCGGGAAGCGTTCCTCTCCGATAACGGCCGATTCGGTCTGCTGGTCGGCGACGAGGCGCACCACTTCACCCAGACCCAGGTGGGATCGGCGGTGACCTCGGATTTCAGCCGAGACGGACGTAAACACCTCGCGGCGATCGGACTGGCCTCCCACGATCCGGCCACCGACTTCCAAGGCGCCGCGCACAACTTGATCCCGAACCGTTTCGTATTCCGCCAGCGCGACGAGACGTTGGCCCGCAACAGTTTGGAGTGGCTGGGCGTCGATCTGGAGGAGGCGCCGTTCCTGCTGCAGGCCCTGCGTGAGGAGACCTCACCGCCGGTGGGCGCGGGACGGCAGATTCCCGAGGAACGCCGTGGCGAAATGTTCATGCGAGACGCGCTGAACCGGATCGGGCGCGGCAAGGTGCTCGGTCCGGCCCGGATGGACCGAGCCGAAGCTATCACCAGCACCCCGACCGTCGCCACGAAGACCGAGCGGCGAGAACCGGAGGCGGTGCGGTGACCGGGACGTGACGATGGCAGGCGGATCGAGTTCGGGCGGCTCGAACGGCACACTGCGGCTGATCGTGGTCGTGGCCGTCCTGTTGATCTGCTGTTGCTGTGGTGGCGGCATCACGGCGTTCGTCCCCATGGGCGAGATGATGTCGGTCGGTAAGAGACACTACAATCTGCAGTGCGATACCGCGCTCGGGCCGGAGCCCGGCGCGTCGACCACGACGGCGCCCCCGACCACGACCACCGCGTCGAGTCCGGAATCGGCTGCGCGGCAGCAGCGGCCGGAAACCAATCCCTACGCGGCGCTGGACTTCGATGCCGATGATCCGAATGTCACCGACCGCGACCTGGCATGCCAATCGGCGATGAAAACGGCGCCTCTACAGGACGAGCCGTGGCAGGAGATCAATACCGGTCCGGCGGTCGCGTGTGCGGCCGATCTGGCACTGCGATATCCGGAATCCGGTGGTACCGCGACACTGGCCGACTATGCGCGTGATGTGATCTACAGCGCTTCGATCGTCGGGTCGACCGGGCAGTGCGCCCCGACCCGTGCGCCGGCGGCGGTCGCAATGGAGAACTGCGGAGACCCCACCAGGGTTGTTGCCTCCGTGGTGCTGCCGGCAACGGTCGGCGACCAGGGATATTGCGGGCAGCTGGTCGCCCCCGAGGCAGCGTCTCCCGGTGACTTGGTGTTCTGGGAGTACCGTGACCGTGCCGCCACCCGGGTCGGTATCGCGCTCGGACCCAGCGAACTGGTAACGGTGGACAGCGGAAAGTTCGTGCGCCTCACCATTCCCCAGGATGCCGAGATCCAGATCAAACGGGTTCTGGGGGGGAGCGTGTGACCAGCGCGGAATTCGGCCCCTACCTGATAGAGGCCGAAGTCGTGGGAGAAGAGCGGGACGGCGGTTCGGCCCAGCCCGGCGGGCCGTGGCAACCCGGCGACCGTCGATCCCCCAGCGGCGGCAAGAACGGTTCGGTGCCGGGAGCACCGGCTACACCGCCCGGTTCGGGGACGCCGGCCCCGAACACGCCCCCCGCGACGAGTTCCGCACCCCCACCCGCACCGGCCCCCGCCCCAGCGCCCGGTGCGGGGGTATCCGCCGCTCCGCCGGTGCCTGCTGTTGCGCAGGCTCCGGCAGCCGCGACCGCGACCCCTCCGGCTCCGGTCCAGGCGGCTGCGCCCGCTGCTGCTCCTCCCGTGCGGGAAGAGAACCGGCCGGAACCTGAACCGCTGGTCGACCCGGAGACCGTGGCGCAGATGGCGCCCATGGCGATGATGGCCGGCGCCGCCCTGCTCCCGATGATCGGTTCGGCGCTCTCGGGTCTACTCGGCGGTGGTTCCGGTGGGGGTGCTGCCCCCGCCGCGGCGGGCGGCGGCACGGCGATGGACCCGGAGTCCCAACAGGCCATGAAGGCGCTGAAATCTCTGGAGTCGGTATACGGCGAGGGGGAGCCGACCGACCCTGGAACGAAGAAACTGCGGGAGAAAGTCTCTGATACGGAGGCGGGCAGTGGAGACGGTCCGGCGATGGTCAAGGCGAAGCGGTTGTTCCAGGCCAATCGCGCCGGCGCCTTCAACAATCTGGACAAGCAGTTCGTGAACTACCTCTCGACCCTGGGGGCCTCGAACAAAGTCGACCAGAACGCTATCCGACGGCTGTTGAAAATGACGAACGAAGCCTTGGCCGAGCTGGGTCCGATGGCCTACACCAAAGAAGGGCAGCAGAAGGTCCGTCAGATCCTGACCGCGGCTCTGCAGACCGCGCACAAGATCGTATCCGGGGGTACGGCGAACAACGGCGATTCGGCGTCGGCGATAGATCAGCTCACCAACCAGTACCTGTACAACATCATCGGTAAACCGCTTCCCGGCGGTGTGAAGTTCGCGGCGGCGGCCGCGGCGCCTGTTCAAGGCGGTTCGGAGCGTGCGCAATTCGCGGTCAAGACCGCACTCGCCCAGATCGGCGACCCCTATGTGTGGGGTGCTGTGGGCCCGAACAGCTTCGACTGCTCGGGACTTACGCAATACGCCGCCAGGCAGGCAGGTGTGAACATCCCGCGTATAGCCAACGATCAATACCGGCAACTGCCCGCGGTGAATCCCGGTGATATCCAGCCCGGCGACCTCATCTTCCCGGCCACCAGTTACAAGAACGGTCAGATGGGTCACGTGATGATGTACATCGGCAACGGGCAGGTGGTCCATGCGCCGAGAAGCGGCGAGAGCGTGAAGATCACGAATCTCCCGCGGAGCTACGAGGCCCGCCGCTACGCCTGAATCATAGGTACGGGGCTCGGTGGGAACAGTATCCACCGGGCCCCGCGCCCCTGCTCGGAATGATTACGAATCCCAGGGGTCCAGCCCCGCGCCCGGATCGAGGTGGTCCAGATTCGCCACGCGGGTACTCCAGCGGGTCAGCTCACGCCGCGCGGATTCGGTGGGGGTGTTGTAGTAGTTGATCGACGCGGCCCGGAACTGTTCCGCCACATCACTGGCGATGGCCCAGCGCGTATCGCGACCCACCGCGTTCCATTCGTTTGCGCTGATCGAGCTGCGCAGGCCGATATCGGAATCCCAGTGCTGCCTCACCCTGCTCACGAATCCCTGGTCGATCACCGCGCCGGGGGGCGGAGCGCTCGTATGCCGTGCGAAGTTCTCGGCGGCTACCACTGCCTGTGCCGCGAACGCTCGTTTGGTCGGGTCGGAATCCGTGGGCCGCAGGTGGTTCTCGACCGCACGGGAAGCGGCGATGGCCTTCTGCAGCGGTGCCCAGCCGTACGGATTGGTCGACATACTCGCCTTCATGGCGGCCTGCGCCCGGAGCACCTGGTGCACCTGCTCGTCCGGCGTCCGGCCGGCCCGCAGCACGGCGGCCAGGTAGCTGTCCGGTACCCGGCTGTCGCCGAGGCCGTCGAGCGCATTGGCGATACCGAGCGGTGCGGTCATACCACCGTAGGGATCGGACCGGGCTTTGGCCTTGAGCAGCCAGTTCGCTCGACCCAGCGCGCCCCACTGGTACTGCTCGACGCGGTGGTCCGCAGTAGCGATGTTGGCCAGATCGGATCGTTTCTTGCCGCGCGCCAGTGGGTTGAGCGGGCCCGGTGTCGCGGCCATCAGCCACCCGGTGATCGGGGAGCTGTTCACGGTGTTCAGGGCGGCGATCGCGGCGAGACCGCTCAGTGATCCGCCGCCGCCACCCCCACCACCACCGCCGCCAATAACACCGCCCATACCGATGGCGGTACCGCCGCCGCCGCCTCCTGAGCCGGACTGGTTGCCCTGGATGGCCAAGGAGAACCGGTTGGCGACCCAGTCGTTGCCGCGGGACAGGCTTCGGTTGAGCCGCCGGACCTGGGAGATCGCCACTATCTCCACAACGCAGGCGATGACGATGACCGACATCACCTCGCCCTGCGCCTGATCGAAGAGATTGCTCATGAACAGGATGTAGACACCGAGGAAGATGGTGAACACGGTCATGCGGGCGGCGGCGATCAAGCCGTCGACGATATTGCGCACCAGGAAGGTCTGCGTCGGGCCGTAGACGAAACCGCCGGCCGCGAAGCCGAATATCGACATGAAGCCGTGATAGATCGTGTTCATGGCCGCTTTCATGACCTTCAACGAGAGATAGATCGCGAAGAGCAGCAGCAAAGTCGCGCAGATCAGCAGCATGAGGCCGGTGCCGACCTGTCCCATCGACGGGTTGTCGGCTCGGGAATACGCGGAGTCGTTACCGCACCGTTCTATCCCCTTCAGGACATTGGTGTCCTTACCCGACAGCACGCCCGAGGTCCAGGCCGCCTCACAGGCGGCGTAGTTGTCCACGACCTGACCGAAGTTCCACACCTGCACGGGTTTCCGGGCGAAATTATCCGCCAGATCCTCCTGCATCGTGGTCACCAGCAGCACCGGGTTGGGACTGCTGTCACCGGTGAGCCCGGCGGCGACCGAGATGCCCACGTCCCGGCCCTGGGTGAGCAGACCATCGGAGGACAGGACATCGGCAAGGGGTTCCGCCAGGAACACGGGGCCGATGATCGCCACACCCAGCATGGTGATCACCTGCATGGTGGCCTTGCCGGGAAAGCCACGGACGATGAACCAGGCGACGAAGAAGGTGCCGATGGTTGCGGCGGTGATCAGCATGATCGGGGTGGCGATCTGATGGGACAGCGCGGCGGCGACACCGTTCAGCGCGTCGGCGAACATATCGAGCCATTTGAAACCGAAGGTGAAGCCGATGATCCAGATGGCTGTGGTCACGATGGCCATATAGCCGACGAATTCCAGGCCGAGCAGCGTCCAGAGCACGGTGGTGCCGGGGTCCAGGATATTGCCGCGATTCGCGGCGAAGGTGTAGCTGGACAGCGGTACGCCGTTGGAATCGGTGACGTTCATCCATCCGAGTCCGTCGATCTGGGAGACGCCACTGCTGACCTGAGCAGATGCGACGACGCCGACCATTCCCGGGAATACGATGAAAACAAAGAGGATAGCCAGGACCCATAGCGTCCGCCGATGCCACGGACGTTCGGCGAGCCATTCGCGAGCACGTCGAACCAGTGTGTCGGGGTACCAGCGCAGCGGGTCCCAGTCGGTGCTTTCGCCGCGGCGACATCGGAGATCGTCGGCGCGAGCGAACCGGGGGGGCCGGACCGGCGCCGTCATACCGCGCTCACCACCGGACGCGAGCGATGCCGGCCCAAGGCCGGGAGTTGTCCGGGAACACGGCGAAAGGATCGCTCGCAAATTTGCCGACGGCCGTTCGCTGCCGGCCGGGTCGAACGCAGGTTCATCCGGTTGTTCCTCCTGCGCCTGATCCGGGCCTCGATGGAAAGAAGGCATGTTCGTGCACGTCAGTTTACGAGTCGCTGACTCGATGATGACCTGTCATACCAGGTCATCGTTTCCCCCCGCTGGGAATCCCGGACAATGAGTCCTGTCAGGAAGGAGAGGCGCGCATGGTCGGCTGCCGGTATCCGCGATTTCGGTTCGGCCGGTCCGGAATGCTCTGCTGCAGCGCCGATGACGACCGGATGACGCCGACAGCGAGCGTCACCACCATCGGCAGGTGAGGCCATGGCCTTCTTGGACGGGGTAGGGAACTTCTTCAGCGAGCACGGCGCCGATATCGCGGTAGGCGCCGTGAGCGTAGCCGGGTTCGCCGTCGGCGGGCCACTCGGAGCAGCAGTGGCCGGAGGTATCGCCGGCGGAGTCGCGGCCAGTTTGAAAAACGAGAACATTCTGATGGGAGCCGGTCTCGGTGTCGCGGGTGGGCTGGTCGGCGGCCTGGGCGGCGTCGCGTTCAGGGGCTCGGCCAAGGGTATCGTCGGCGGGCTGCTCCGCCAGCGACACTCTCTGGATATAGCCAGGGGAATGGGCGGCAGTGTGGACCGTATCGCGTTCGAGCGGTCGGGGCTGTTCATGAAGAGAATTCCCGAAATGCTCGGTGGCGCGCACTTGTCACCGTGGAAGACCTATGTCGGTCTATTGAATACGGCCTTCACCCCGTATTACTCGAACATGATCGCGGGGCTTCCGGATGAGATCATGGACAAATGGCATCAGTACACCGGCTATCCCGAGATTCCGCTGATCGATATCAGCGAGGAGGAACTTTCCCCTATCCCGGATGGGATGCCTCATATTATGATGCCCGACCCGGCGCGATTGCCGAAGGAACTCGAACTGAACCCACCGGTGGAGGCGAACTATCGCACCCTGCCCACCGCCTATGCGGGCTACTGGAAAAGCTTCGGGGATAAGCCGGGAAAACTCGACCCGCCGAAAGAACTGAATGTCGGAGACATCTCGGGCGAGGATAAGGCCCGGATCGCGAATTATCCCCAAAAGGTCGAGAAAATGCGCGCCCGACTTGCGGACCTGCGATCCAAGGCGTCGAAAGTCGAGGAGGTGAACGACCAAACCAGTCAGCTCTGTGATGCCGGACGCATCGATTTCACGGCGGTGGTGAAAGCGCTGGAAGGGTTCGCCCGATTGGACGCGCGCGATATGAAACGTATCGGCACACTCTATTCCGAGTACTCACAGAAGATGAGCCAGTACAGCGGCCTACCGGTGTTCCAGATGAATCCGGCCAGCTTGAGCACCGGAGTGCCGAGCGAGGATGTTTACGCGATGGTGCTCGTCGATGCGGGCTACGGTAACGCCGGGTCGATACTGTCCTTTTACGCCGATGCATTCGAGTCGCTGGGCGCGAAGACCGAGGCCGACAAGCCGGCCACGGAGCAGAGCGCACAGCAACCCGGGACCACGCAGAACACGCCCGCGGCCAACAGCGCCGACCCCTTCTACAACCCCGCGGCCTCCGGAGCACAGACGACGCCGGCCGTCCGGACCAGCCCTTCGACGGTCGCCGCGCCCACACCGTGGAATCTCACCGGTGGTGCCGGCTCCGGGGCCGATGCGGACCGCAACTCGTTCGCCGATGATTCGACGCTCGGGAACACGGGCGCCGCCGGACTCGACGCAGCAGCTGGCGCGTCCGGTATCTCCCCGGTCGCCGCCGCGGCACCCATGACATCCGCCGCGAGCGACGGAATGGGGTCCGCACTCCAATCGATGCTGCTCCCGCAGATGATGCAGGCCATGATGGGCCGGAACCGCCAGGCGCCCCAGGGCGATCCAGGGAAGGCGCGCCGGGACGATCGGGGACGGGCCGAGGACGAGGCCGCCCTCGCGGCGGCGCCGCGGCCCGCACCGGCGGCGAATGTTCCCGCCGCGCAGGCGCCGGGACAGCCGGTGGCCGCGCCGAGCGGCGACGCCAAAACCGTTTCGACTCGGCCCGATGCCGGGCCGCCACCAGGAAAGCCGCTTCCCGCGACCGCACCGGCAGACAAAGGCAATGTGGTCTACACCTTCCCCGACGGGCGGACGCAGGAGGTCTCCGCCGTGGTGGCGCGCGCATTGGACACGGCGTTCGGTAACGCCGCCGGCACCGATGCTCGCGCGGCGTACACGGGGACCGCGGCGGAGTGGACCGATCCGAAGCGAATCGGTCGCCGGGTCGATCCGAACGAGTTGATGACCGGCGATATCGGCGTCTGGGAGGAGCGGACCGCCCTGCTGATCGCGTTCGACGACGAAGACACGCTCGAAGCGGTGGTCGACGGTGCGTTGGTGACCGTTGCCGAGTTGACGCAGATGCGCGATGGCGCGGGCGAATTCGGTGGGTTCGTCGGTATCTTCCATCCGCCCGGTATCGAGAAGGTGGCAGACGAGTCTGCCGCGACTGCCGTTCCCGCCGCGCCGGTCGACCCGACCGGCCCCGGTCTCGTGGTATCTGCGTAGGAGGCTCAGTGGTCGAGTTCCGGGATGTGATGGGGTTCGCCGCCGACGTCGGCGTGAGTATGGCTGCTGAGCACTTCATGAAGGGCGGCAGCGGTGGCGTCTGGAGGGGCATCGGGGTCGGTGCGGCCGCGGGTGGTCTTGGTGGGGCCGCGGGCGCGTGGGTCACCGACGGCTTCAGCATCGATGGGCTCGGGAAAGGCGCGATCAGCGGCGCGCTGGGCGGCGCTGCCGGCGCGGGCCTCGGTCGATGGTGGTCGAGCAGTATGACCAAAGGGAAGACCGCGGCCGATGAAGCCCTGGCAGAGGCGGATGCGGTCAAGAAGTCCACCGACGCCGACGGGCGGCTGATCGACGATGCGGAAGCAGGTCTCGAGGTCGCCGAAACCAAGCTGGACGAAGCCCAGCAGGCCCTCCAGCGTGTGAATGCCGAGGTCGCTACTCAACAAGCCCGGGTCGACGATCTCAGCAGGCAGTTGCAGGCCGATCCCAACAACGGCTTCCTGCAACAGGAGCTGTCCCATGCGCGCGGGCGGCTCGACGATGCGGAGACACGAGCCCGGGCAGCTCAGGACAACGTCGATGTGGCGGAACGAGAAGCCGACGTGGCGATCGAAAAGTACAACGACGCGGATGCCGACTGGGTAGGCGTGGAAGACGCGGCGCGCAACGCGGACGAAGGCTTCAAGAAGGCCGAAGATGCCGCCAAGGCCGCAGGTAAGAAGCTCGAAAACTTCAACAAGTATTACCGGGGTACGCTCGTGGGTCTCGGCTCGGCGGGCTTCATGCTCCTCGGCGTGCACGGCTTGCCCTTCTCATCCGATGGGTCCGGAGGTGACGGGGCGCAGAAGTCCGCCTTGATGTGGGACGGCTACAAACCTGCCGCGGCGGCCGGTGTGATGGGCCAGCCGCCGTTCGAACAAGGGTCGTCCCCCGTGAAAGGGCAGGGTTTTCTGCTACGACCGGTGGATCTCGTCAATCCCAGCATTGTCGAATGGTACGGTGGCGCTTCCAATTCCCTCGCTTATTCGCTGGTGGATACCTATCAGATGTTCGGAGATCTGAAGAAGACGGAAGATCTCGCGATCACCAACATTCCGAAGATGCCCGCATCGGTGAAGGGGGTCGACGGCAGCGCCGGAGGCGCGTCGTACACGGATGCGGCGAAATCTCTCGACAAGTCGGCGACAATGTTGAACGAAACGCAGGCGAATGTGGCGAGTGCGCTCAAGATCGTGAAGGAAGTCAGCAAGGCCGGCAAGGAGAATGTCGGGAGTCTGGTCGTCGGCGTCAACCGGTACATCGTGGAACGCCTGCAGAACAACTCGGATATCGAGTTCATCACTGTGGTGGGCCAGGCATTCGCCGAACTTGTCAACGAACTCGAGACCGCGGCGGCGAAGAACAACAATGCGGCCGCGGGTATCAATCAACCCACCGCAGCCGACCAGGCCGCTGCGCAGAACCTGGCCAACTCCGTCAACGGCTATGCCGGTCAGCTGAACAACCCGGGCCTCAACCCCGACAGCTCGCAGATCGGGGCGAACAACCCCTGGGACCCCGGTAATCTCGGCACCGGCGCCGGTTCGACCCCGAGTACCGCGGATCTGAAGGATTCCGCCGACAGGCTCCGGGATCAAGCCAACGATATGGTGGGGTCCGCGAATACCCCCTCGGATATCAACCCGGCCTCCTACAACCCGGCCTCCTACAATCCGGGCGCCTATAGCCCGGGCGCCTCCCCGCTCGGGTCCACCGACCCGATGGGCGGGATGAGCGGTCTGATGAGCTCGATGTTGCCGATGATGATGCAGCAGGCGGCCATGCGCGATATGGCCGACACCGATATGTCCGGCCGGATGGATGATATCGATCCGTCACGTTTCGACCAGGCCGCCGTACCGACCTTGCCGCAGGCGCAGCAGCCCGTAGGAACCACGCCGTGGTCGAATCAAGCCGCCGCGAACAATGCCGCCGCGACCCCGGCCCAGCCCGCACACCAACCGACCAATACCCCCAACGGTGCCACCTCCACCCAGCCCGGCACCGCGGTACCGAAGCGGGTACCCGGGGACGACGGTCTGGTGCCGTACGCGTTCCCGGACGGCCGGACCCAGCGGGTTCCGGTCGCCGTGGCGCAGGCACTCGACAAGGCCTTCGCCAACAAGAACGGCACCGATGCCCAGGCCGCATACCAGGGCACAGCGGGAGCGTGGGCGGATTCGAAGGATATCGGCCCCGGGGTCGACCCGTTCCAGCTGGCCACCGGCGATGTCGGCACCTGGATCATCCGGCAGCCGAAGGCCGACCAGCAGAAGCCGGAGCCGGTGCCGGCGCGAGCCGACAGCGCGCCGGAGATCCAGCCCGCCGCTATGGTCACCGTGGGTGGTGCTACCGGCGAGAACGAGGAGCCTCCGAAGGACAAGCCGGATACGGGCTCGAGCGATGAGTCGAATTTCCGGACCGCCCTGCTGGTCGCGTTCGGAGAAGGGGAGAGTGGCACCTTGGAAGTAGTGGTGAACGGGGAGCTTCGGCAGTACGAGACGGAAATGTCCGATACTGAAGGTGACTTCGGCGAGTTCGCGGGCTTCAAACATCCGAAGGGTGTGGAGTCCGGGGGCGACAAGGGTCAGGACTCCGAGGCGATGGCGACGTCCGGAGACCAGACCACAGCGGATGTGCCGGCGCTCGCGATGCCGGTCTAGCGGTGACAGGGGCTTGGTGAGAGGAGATGAGGCATGCCACTGAATGTCGATCTCGGTGAACTGGTGTCCGTCGCGGGCCGGTCGGCGGACCTCGCACGGGTCACGGGAGCGGCGATGCCGCGCGAATGGGTGCTGCCCGCCGGGGCGGATCCCATCTCGGCGCAGGCGGTTCCCCAGCTCAACGCGCAGGCCGCGTCACTGTTCAACGCGACCATCGGAGTGCTGAACAAGATCCAGCGCGACGCCCACCACATCGGTGCGGCGGCGATGGAATACTCCGGGGCGGACGACGAGGGTGCCCGCCGTGTCAACGCCTCGGGTGGTGAACTGGTCGGCAACCCGGTCCCGGCCGTGGAACCTGTGGGATTCCGGCGGGTGCCGGAAGGGCTGAGCAATATGCCTGTCGTCACCGGTGATCCGCTCACCTTCGCCAAGCAGCTGCACAACGGTCCGGGGCCGGAGCCGGCGTACCGGTTCGCCGATTCGGTACGCCTGTTCAACACCAGCTCGCGTACCCAGGCGTCCGCCGATATGGATAGCGCGGGCTCGATTCTGCAGAATTGGACGCCGGTGGGTACGCAGGTCTCCCAGCGATTCGCGACCTACCGCGGCTGGATGGACCATTTGGGGGACGCGATGGAGAAGCTGGCGCAGGGGGCCGAGGACTACGGCAGCGCCTTCTCCCGGGCGAAGGCGAAACACCCTACGCCGGAGGAGATCCTGGCGGCCCGGAAGCGGATGCTGGCCGCCGCTCGTGCGAAGAACGAAGCCGCGCTCGCCGCCGCGACCGCGGAATACAACGAATTGAACGTTCGTTCGGGCGAAGCCGCCGGTTCCTATGCCACGGAGACCGGTACCAGTATCGCGAATTCGTCCCAGGGCACCGGTGCGGCGGCGGAGAGCGGTTCCGGCGGATCCAATGATGCGCTCATGCAGATGCTGCCGCAGCTGATGAGCATGATGCAGCTCGGCAGCGACGGTCTGGGGCAGAACGACGATATCTCCGAGGACGACTGGTACGACGATTCCTACGACGATTACGGACTCGGGGAGTACGGGATACCGTCGCTCGGCGGCCCCTCCGGTGGTTCACCCTCGCTCTCGCCCTCGCTGCCCGGCAGCACGATTCCCAGCGCGGCCGATGTGCAGGTGCTCTCGGCGACGACCGCGGTGCCGTTGACGGCCGCCACCGGCAGCAATGTCGGCTCTCCGACCCAATTGCCGCTGGGCGGCGGCGCCGGAGGCGCGGGCGGTACCGCGTTCGGTCGCGGCGGCGCCGCCGGTGCGCCCATGATGCCCATGGCGCCCATGGGCGGGGGTATGGGTGGTGCCGGCGGCGGTGGTGGCAACGGAGAACGCAACCGTGTGGTCGCCTGGCATCCCGACCGGCTGATGTATGTCGACGACACCCCCCACACCGAACCCGTTATCGGGGAACGGCCCACTATTGCGCCGACGGTCACCCAGCCGACCCCGACGCCGGCCAACCAGGCCCCGACCCGCTCCGGAGGTAACGCATGAGCATCCACCCAGATGTGCAGGCCGCGCTGGACTCTGCCCGCGAACTACGGCATCGCATCGCCGATATGCGCGAGCGTATCGACGATGTGCGCGCCCGGCGGCCCTCGCCCGGCGGCACCGTCATCCCGGAGGTCGACGCGATGGGACGGCTCACCAGCCTGTACCTGTCACCCGGCACCGTGGACAGGTTCACCAGCGCGGAACTGGCGACCGAGATCATGGCCGCCATCCGGGAGAGCACCCAGGACGCGGCCCGGCAGTACCAGGCCATCATGGAAACCGTGATCACCGAGCACGCCGAGCCCGACGGCGCGGCGGACGGTCGTGAACCCGCCGGTGTCCCCGAGGCGGTGCGATGACCGGTCCCGACGTCGCGGGCGTGGACGCGGCGGACGATTCGGTATCGGCGGCCGACGCCATCGGGTGGCTGCACGAGGAAGGACTCACGCGGCTCGCCGCGCTGGGTTCCGGCTCGCCGAACCCGGCCGTCGCGTTCGTTGTCGACGTCGCCACGGGGATCGTCACCAAATACCCGGCCGCCAACGGCGGTATCGGCGCGGATTCGAGTACCGTCGCAGCCGATGATCTTCCCGCCCCGTTGGACGGCCCCAACCGGCTGGTGATCGTCGGCATCACCAACAGCGACCAGATACTGGTGGTCGATCTGGCCGGATCGCTGGTCATCGGGATCAACGGCAGCCGGCCCGAATTGGCCGCACGATCCTGGGTGATGCAGTTGCTGCTGAACCCGGATATCACCGTGACCACCAACAGCGCCGATGTGGCGATCGGCAGCAGCCCACGGTGCCGGAAGAGCTTCATACCCGGTGGTGCCGGTTCGATCGTCAGTGTCGACGACGGGAATCCGCCGGTGACCACCGTATCGATGAACTCCGATGCGGAAGGCTCCGACTACCTGGACCTGATCGACGACGGTAGCGGTGAGATGTACCTGGGAGCGCGGGTGTGGCCGCTACGGCTGGTGCTGACCATCGACGACGCCCCGTGGTCGGCGCTGTCGGAAACTTTGGACCGGGCAGCCGGTTAGATCCGCAGGAGAAGGATATGAACGACGAATTCGACTACGAGGACACCGAGGACGATCTCGACGGCCCGGACCCGAAAACCACGGCCGCTCCGCAGGTGCACGAGGTGTTCAACCCCGATCACACCGTCGGGGTGGCTTGTGACCGCGACGGCGAGATCGTCGGGTTGCACATCACCGACGAGGCTCGGGACAACGGTGACAGCTGGCTGGGCGCGGAGATCCTCAAGATCGCCGGGCTCGCGCACGCCAAATCGCGGCTCGGTCTGCGGCGCGAGATGGAGACCAACGGCGCCCGCTCCTACACCGTCGACTCGTTCGGCCTGCCGACCGAGGCCGCCTATCAAGCCATGGAAGACCAGGCTTTCGGCCTCCGCCCCGCCTGACCGGCCCCACAGGACAGACAGGATACGACCATGGTGAACATCGTCTCCCTCGACGCGGTGAAGGCGATCGTCGGTGATGCCGCCGGGGCACTCACGGTGATGACCGACGATGTCGGCACCACCGTGGATTCGCTGGTGCTGGCATCGAAAGCAGATTCGCCGCTGGATCGCGATATGACCGGGAAGCTGGATTGGATTCGCGATACCTTCGCGGCCGCGGCCTCCGATGTCGCCGAGCAGTCCGGAATCACTGTCGAGGCCACCGGTTACGGTACGACCGTGCTGGCCGACGCCGATCTCGACGGCGGTGTTTCCGTGCGCTCGACCGCGGTCTGATCGGACACGATGGCGCCTGAGCAGACCAGCCCGTACTGGGACCGGATCGTCGGAAACCGCTGGCCGCAGATACCGCCTTCGGCCTGGCACAGTCTGGCGAACAACGCGCGCGAGGGCGCCGCGGCCCTGAACCTGGCCGATGTGGAGCAGGCGCGACACGCGTTCGAGGAGACGGTCCAGCAGTCGGTGGGTCTGGCGGAGATCCGGCGGGCGCTCCTGGCCCTGGAGGAGAATCCGCGGGCGTTCGCGTCCGCCCTCTCGGCGGCCGCGGATACCTTCGACACTTTCGGTGATGTGATCCGGCGTACCCGTAACCAGATCCTCGATGTCGTCGGGGATGCCACCGACCGGATCGAGAAGGCCACCCGCGGCGACAACAACGACGACGGCGAGGTAGGCGACGCGGCCGAGGCGGAGGCGGACCGTCAGGCCGCGGACGCCATCGTGGCCGATGCTCGGGGCGATGTGCGCGATATCGTCTCCGCCGCACTGAGTTCACTGGGGCCGCAGGGGCTACCGCGACTGGACGATATCGCCGAAGCCCTGGGGCAGCCGGGGCCTTGGCGGAAGGGCGGTGGTCTGCCCGGGGTGGCACCCCACAACCCCGGAGGCCCCGGCGGACCCGGGCGTCACCACGATGTTCCGGGCCGCAACCGTCCCGGGTTCGAGCCCGGACCGTGGGTGCCCGGATTCGACCGGCCGGTGCGGCCCGATCCGATTCTCGGGCAGATCCTGATAGACCTGATCGACGACCTGCTATATCCGGGACCGGGCCCGGGGCTACCCGGGATGCCGCCGGGCCTCGACGTGCAGCTACCGGTGGGCGTGGGGGATATGCCTCCTGCGCTCACAGATCCGCCCGGGCAGACCGATACGGGTCCGGCGCCGGCCGTGCCGAACCCGGGACACGGGGCCCCCGGAGTCCCGCAGCCGGGGCAGCAGGCGGAGAACGCGGCCCCACCGATGGACACCGGTGGTGGCACGGCGGAACCCGGTGTCGATGGGGCCGGTGTGGACGAGGCCGGAGTGGATGAGGCCGGTGCCGACGAGGCCGCCGACTCGCCGAGTACCGAGGCTGTCGGCGAGACGGACGTATCCGCGCAGCCCGATCGTGCGATACCGGCCCGGGAGGGAACCGATACGCCCGACCCCTGGGGGATCGCGCGCCAGGCCGGTGCGCACCTCTCGCAGGATCCCGCCGCCGAGAGTGCCTCTCCCGGTGCCGTACCGCCGGTCCTCCCGCCGGCGGTGGGCCCGGCCGCCGTAGCGGCGACTACCTCGGCCGTGTCCGGGGCGAATGCCGCGGCGCCGGCGAGCAGTTCGGTGGTGAGCGGCACGGCCTCCACTTCGGCCGCGGCGACGTCGACGCAGGCCGGCCGGGGTGTGTCGGGGCCGATCGAAGCGAATCGAGGGCCCGGAGCCACCGGTAAACCCCTCACCTCCGCGTCCCCGCAGGGGGCGAGTGCGGCGCCCGTCGGTAAGCAACCGATGCCGGTGCCGGACAGCCATCCGGGTACGGGGAAATCCCACGGCCCGGGGGATCTCGTACAGGACGCGATGGGGGCGGCCATGATCTCGGCGTCCGCGCCGGCCTTCGTCGTAGGCGAACGCGTCGACGGGGACCTGGTCCTCGCCCGCACCCTACTGGGCGGGATCCGCGCGGCCACCGATTCCTGGGTGGTCGGTGTGGACTGGGCTGTGGCTGTCCTGCGTCACCCCAGTGGGGTCAGTGCCTTCGTCACGTCGAACGAGGGACGCGGCTGGTTGCCCGCGCGGCTCCACCTGCCCACCGAGGTCTCGCTACCGTGGCTGTGGGCCGTATCCCAGGGGTCCGAGTGGGAAGGTGTCGCGGACCCCGCACGGATCCTGGTGGAGTTCGCGATCGCCTGGGGCATGAAATCCGGTGCGAAACTATCCGCGCTGGCATCGTCGCAGGCGATGGATCCCGCCCTCGGCCGGCTCGGCACCGTCGCGCTGGCGGGGTCGGTACCGGCCTCGGACACCATGGATCTGCGCAGCCCCACCGCGGGCACGCTGGATCGGCTGGGCATCACCGCCGCGCCTCGCCTGCTCGATCGCGCGGCCAAGGTCGCCGACCGCGATATCGCGCTGCGCTGCCTGGAACTGGCGGTCGATGCCCACACCCGGGTCGGACGGGCGGAACTCGCGACAGTGGACACGATGGAGGCACCTCAGATCAGGCTGCGGATCCTGCGCGCGCTGCGCGACGGCCGCGATTTCGCCGACAGCTGGTGGGAGGAACTCCAGGACATCGACGATCTGATCGCCGCGACGACGCTCGGGCACCGCGCCGATACCAGCCGGATCGGGCTCGGGGAACTCCGTTCCGACGCGGCCGATCTCGATCCGGGCTCGGAGTTGTCGATTCTGCGCGCGCTCACCTTCCAGCGGCGCTGCAACGAGCTGGTCCTGCTGCTGGCCGAGGAGAAGTCGCGCCAGACGGTGCGTGATTCGGTGTACGCGCACGCGCAGGTACTGGGGCATCCCCTGTTCACGGCGCCGCCGGCGGCCGCCCCGGCCCCGCGGCGGGCGACGATCACCACCGGTGCCCGCCGTTGACGGCCCGGACATCGCCCGACCGTTCGGTCTCCCCAACATTGGGAAGAATCGACAATGGGGAGAATCGCTGGTGGGAAAGGATTGATCGAGCATGCCGGATTGGTTGGATATCGACCCTGCGGTACTGCGTCAGTTGGCCGGCCAGCACGATCAGGTAGCGGCAGAGACCAGGGAATGGGCCCAGCCCCCATCGGAATGGCTCGCCAACTTCGAACCCACCTACGGCAAGATCGCCAATCCGGTCAAGGAAGCGCTGGAACGGTATTACGACGCTCGGCTACGCGCGGGCGAAGCCCTGGCCAGGGAGCACGAGCAGACCGCCGCCTCACTGCGTGAATCCGCGGACGCCTACGAGCGGACCGATGCGGAGGCCGCGGTGAGCGTCAGCGGGTCGGGCGAGAACATCGGCGGACCCGGCGGGACCTTCGGCGACCCCGTCCCGGGGTTGGGCGCCCCCATTTCGGCGGGCCCGAACAATCAGGTCGGGATACCCGGGGGGCCCAACGGCAGCAGCGCGAGCCCACTTCCGCCGAGCTCCCCGACGCCTCCGGGACAGATGGATCCGGCTGTCGCCGCGAACGGTGGCGGACAAGGCCCGAGCGGTGCCGCGCCCGGCCAAGGACAGAACGGCGTCGTACCCGGCGGCACCACCGCAACACCCGGCACCGTGCCGCCCGCTGAACACACCGCGGGCGCGGGAGCGGCGCCGGCCGCCGGTGCCGTGTCCGGTGGCCCCGGCGCCGGAACGGTTCCGCCCGGTGGCGCGTTGATCGGGGGGCCGCTCGGTGCCGGCTCCGGCGACGACCGCGGTTCGACCACGACCCCGCCCAGCGGCGCGAACGCGCAGGACGGGGCCCCGGTCCCGGTGGTCGGCGCCCCGACACCCTTCAATTCGGCCGTGGCCTCGGCGAAGGACCAGGAAGCCGAGCCTGCCTATATCGTCGGCGATGCGGTGAACGAGGATCTGGTCATCGCCAAGACCCTGCTCGGCGCCGTTCTCGCCGCCACCGACGGGGCGGTCGGAATCACCTGGGCGGTAGCGGTATTGCGTGGCCCCGCCGGTGCGGGTCTGTTCATCACCTCCAACGAGGGCCGGGGCTGGCTTCCCGCCGGTCTGTTCCTGCCGCGCCAGGTGTCGACACCGTGGCTGTGGGACGAATTGCTCGGTGCCGACGGTGATACCGCCGCGCCGTGGGAGGGGATTTCGGATCCGGCGCGAATCCTGGTCGAATTCGGCCGGGCGTGGGGCGCGAAAGCCAATGCGGTGCTCTCCGCGGTGGCTTCCTCAGGTCCGATCGACCCCGGCCTGCGCAGTCGGCTGAGCGAAGTCGCCATGCAGGGACTCGTCGAGCCGGGCTCCGACCTCGATCTGCGGGTGGTGACGCCCGATACCACCGACCGGCTCGGCCTCACCGGTTCCGTGCCCGCGCTGGAATCGGTGGCGGCAGTGCCGGACGTCCAGGTACACACGCGCTGCGTGGAACTCGCGCTGGACGCCCATGCGCAGGTCGGCCGTTCCGTTCTGGGACATTTCGACACATCGGGTTCCCGTGCTCTCCGGGATCGGATCCTGGCCCGGGTAGAGGTCGGCGAGGACGTGCCGCAGTCCTGGTGGGAAGAGCTCCGCGACGCGGACGACCTTCTGGCCGCGGCGATGATCTCGCAGCGCGTCGATGTGGGCCGCGTCGATCTCGGTGCCATCCGGGTGGACGACGAAGTGAACGCGTTGCGCGCCATGGTGTGGGATCGGCGCTGCAACGAGCTGGTGGCACTTCTGGCGGAGGAGCCGAACCGGCAGGTTCTGCGCGATGCGGTATACGCGCACCATGAGATTCTCGACCACCCGTCGTTCGTGGCCGCCCCGGCCGCGGTGGCCGCGGGCACCGAGGACCAGGTGGTGCGTCCGGCCGGTGGAGTATCCGGAGTTTCGGCACCGGTGGAACAGACCGGCGCGGCCGCGGAATCGGCACCGCCGAATGCCGTCGGACCGCCGCCCGGCGCGGTCGCCGCTCCGGAAGCCGGCGGTCCGCCGCGCGGTGCGATGCCCCCGTCGGTGACGCCGCCACCGGAATCGCGGGGAACATCGTCCTGACATCTCGATAACCGTCCTCCCGCTCGTCTTACGCGGGAGGAACGGTGCACGGACGACCGGGCTCCGGGAGTGAACCGATAGCCGGGCTACATCTATGGTGAGGATGGGTCGGACCACCGACAGGGTGCGAGCCGAGGTCCCCTCACCGGCGGGGTCGACCGCCGCCGGTGCGTTACCGGGCCGACTGCTTCATACAAGCGCAGCATTCGATCCGACCTCGGCAAGCGGGACGGAGACGGCTGGATCCGACGGCCGGAACGACCGCGAGATAATACCGATCAGGTGGACTGGTGGACCGTCGTGCCGTGGTCGGCCGGTTCGGCTTCCGGTCCGGCGGAGCGGAAGTCCATCACAGCGGATCCCGCGTGCTGTCGACAGCGTGCGCCCGAGCCCGAGCCCGCCGACCCGGGGCGAGTCGGCGCGGGAACGAGTGCGTGCAGCCGTTTCGGATAGCCCAGGTGACCGATCTCGATATAGGTACTAGACCTGATTGCCGGGAGATGCCGGGCCGTACGGAATATTGTTCTGCGGGTTCGCCTGCGCGGGATTCTGCGGTGCGTTCTCGCCCGGTGTCGGCGCTGCGCCGGGGGGCGGAGCGGCCACCGTCGGGTCGGAGACAGGGACCGCGGCCGAGGGGGCGGGCTGGCCGGCCGGCGCATCCTCGTCCTCCTCCTCGCCGTCCTTCTTCTGGCCGAGGAGCTCCGGCAGCTGGCCCAGCATGGGCATCAGTGCCATCGGCAGCATGGCCAGCATCGGCAGCATGGAGCCGAGACCGCCGGCTGCCCCCGCGGCACCGGCGCCACCACCGGAGGACCCGCCCGATCCGGAGCCGCCACCGGCGGCGCCGACGTTCACATCCTGTGCGGCCGTCACTATCTGGTCCACCTTCACCACCGCAGCGGCGATACGGTCCATTACCGCGGCCGCTTCGGCGGACTTGAGTTTCTTCGAAGCGACCGTCAGCAAGGCGGAGTTCAGGTCACCTTCGATATGCACGATTTTCAGCAGTGTCTGTGCCTGTTCGGCGGCGACCACCTGTGAGGTCCCGTCCACCTGCGCATCCATACCGACCAAGGAGTCCTGTCGCGCGCTCGCGGAGGACACCTGCTGTTTGTACAACTCGAGGCCCTTACCCGAGCCCGGCAGGTTCAATGCCTGGATCTTGTCCGGGGTTTTGCCGCCTCTCGGCGGCGGCGGCGGATCGGACCGGCCGAAACCGAGCACATTGACCGATTTCTGCATCGCGTCCTCGGCATCCGCGATGAAATTGTTGACAATGATGTTTGTTTCGGTCTCCACCTTCATCCGAACCAGGTCGACCGTGTGCATCGGCTTCGCGGGGCCGGGTCTGGCGATGACCTGCATTCCGCCCTCGGTGGTCTGTCCGTCGGCGCTCACCGCGACGATCTCGCCGGTTGCGGGATCCTTCGTGCCCGTCGGATCGGTCAGCCGGTCCTGGGCTGTGCCGGGATCCGGGTTGACCGGGCGAGGATCGCCCGGCCGGGAGCCGGGCGGCCGCCGGTTATCCGCTGTCGTCCCGGGGGTGTCGGTATCCGCGTCTGCCGTCGCTGTATCCATCCGCTGTCGTCGCCTCCCGTGATGTCCTTTTTCATTGTGTTGTCTTCCTAGAGGTGGGAATAGGAGGGGCGCCGTTCATTCGCATGTTGTCGCATAGTCGAACGGACAACAAAGGCTTGATTGCCGAGAAATTGCCCGGGGTGCTGGGGCAGAGAGGTAAGTCGGGGCGATGAGCGATGGCGAGCTGATCGCATGCCGGCACTGACCGACGATGTGCACGGTGTGTTGCGCGAGCTGCTCGGGCTGTACGGGGCCGGGCAGCCGTCGGAGCGTGCGTCCGCCGTCCTCGCGCAGTCCATGGCGGCGGATCTGACCCGATTGTCCGGTGGGGGTGCCCGTGGCTACGGAGACGCGCTGGGAACCCAGCGTACCGTGCTCGACACCCAATACAGCCGGGACGGCATCATGACCAAGACCGTCGGTGAGTCGGGCACGGGGACGCTCAACGGGCGCGGGGTACTGAGCAGCCAGATCTCCGATCTCCAAGCGCGGATCCAGGCCATCACCACCATCGGTGACACCCGGTTCAGCGGTCCCGCGCTTCTCGATTCGGCCCAGCAGACCATCACGAACGCGACCAGGCAGGTGAACGCCGATATCGACGCGGCACGTAGACAAGCGGCTCAGATAATGCCGCCGGTGGCATTCGCCGAGCGCGCCCGAACGGCGTCGTCCACACCCCGGAAACGACGGCGTCGGCGACCTCGCATGGTGTCCGGGCAACAGGTCACTCACCAGCCGACGCGCCGCGGTATCCGGCGCAACTGGGACAAGTCCCGGGGTGGCAAGGCCGCCCAGGCCGCCGACGGCGCGCTCGGCCTGCCCTATATCTGGGGCGGAGGCGGGGCCGGCGGTCCCAGCGGGGGCGGTTTCGACTGCTCCGGGCTGACCCAGTACGCCGTCGCGCAGGCCACGAACGGGGAAGTGGTCCTGCCCCGGACCACATACGAACAGATCTACGCCGGCGAACGGATCGACCCGCGCGATGTGCGGGCCGGCGATCTCGTGTTCCCGGCCTCGTCGTTCAGTTCCCGCGGGCCGGAACATGTTCAACTCGCCGCGGGCAACGGTATGGTGATCGAGGCGCCTTATTCGGGCGCCACCGTGACATATTCGCCCATGCCGGACAGCGCTGTCGTGGTACGAGTCGTCTGAGCGGAACATTCGCCCTTGGCTATCGAAATACCCCATGAAGTGGCGATGTTCCTGAACTTCATCGGCGTCCCTTATCCCGATATCAACGAGGATCAGGTCCGCGAGCTGGCCGGGCACGTACGCACTTTCGCCGACGAGGTCTCCGGGACCCACAACGCGGCTACCGGGGCGATCGGCGAGATGGGGTCGGTCTATCAGGGGCAGTCGTATCGGGCGTTGGTGGCGTCCTGGGCGAGTCTGAGCTCGTCGCATATGGAAAGGCTGGACGAACTGTGCCGCGGGGTGGCGAGGGCTCTGGAGATCGCCGCTGATGTGATCACCGCGGTGAAAGTGGCGGTACTGACCGAGCTCGTGGTGCTCGCCGCCGCCTTCGCCACGGCCATGGCGGCCACCGTGGTGACCTCCGGCGCATCCGTGGCGCTGAGCCAGTCCATATCGCTCGCGGCCCGGCGTCTGGTCAAGGCCATGGAAGAGATGCTCATCGGGTACATCGTGGCCGAGGTGCTGGGTAGGGCCATCGAACCGCTCGAGGACGCGGTGGCGGACATGATCAACGGTGTGGTCTACAACGCCGCTGCCGATTTGCTGGGTGTCGACGGCGGCGGAAACAACATCGTGTACATCGATCCGGACGAGGTGCGCCGCTACGCCCAGGTCCTCGACGACCACGCCGACGACATCATGAAACACGCGGAGAAGTTCGCCAACGGTGTCGCGGCGCTCGACTTCACCACTCCGGTCGGGATGCCCGGCGTGAGTGGTCCGGGGGTCCAGTCGGGCGGACCCTCGAATACCCCGGCTGTGAACGTGCCGGCCCAGCAGGGTGTGCCCCCGGAAGCCACCGCTGCGCCGCGGAACTGGATACCGGGTGCAGCCGCCGGCGCCACGCCGGCCCAGGATGCCGGAACGTCCGGCCGTGCCGATGGCGAATCCCCGGTGGCGGCGCCGCCGAACAGTGCGGCGGGATCGCCTGCGGCGGGGCCCGGCTCGGCCGGGCAAGCTGGTGCGCCGGGCACCGGGACCGGTGCGGGGCCGGGCGACCTCCGTACCGCTGGTCCCGCGGACGGGACAGCCTCCGCCGATGCGCAATCTGCCGAATCCCGTGGTGAGCGCCCACCGGCGGTGGGCAGCCAGGAAACCGGCTCGGCCGCCGCCCGGACGGCCGTGGGCGATGCGGCGGGTATCGCGGATCTCCAGGCGCCGGTCGAGCGATCGGAGGCACCGGCCGGGGGATCCGGCGGCACGGATTCGGTTCGGGCGGTGGAAACCCCCGGCGTTTCGGCCGGGCAGATCGGTGGTCCGGGAGGCGCTTCGACCGAAAGTGCTGGCGGTCCGGCCAGTCCGTGGAATCGGCAGCCGTCCGCGACGGGCGGTCCGGCCGGCGGACCAGGGAACCCGGCACCCGCGGGACGCGGTCGTCGCCGTGCGCCCGACAGCGATAAACCCGGTCGTACCGCGGGCGGCCGGCGGCGCCGGGCCGCCCGGCCGAACCCGTGGTCGGCCCGCCCGGCCGCGGCGTCCCAACCGGCGCGCACTCCGTGGGGCAAGCCTTCCGAGCGCGCCGAACCGGCGGTTCCCGCTGTGGCGGCCGAGGGGGACACTCCGGCGCCCGTCGTATCGTCCGATCGGGATCGGACGCCCGGTGCCGAGGGGAAGGATGGTGCCGCACGGGAATCGGCGGGAAATACGCACCGGCCGGAAGTCGTCGCGCCGGCGGTGTCTGCGCCGGTTCGCGCAGATGAAGGGCCGCCGCCGCGCGGGTGAATTGATAGGTGCGGCGGCCGGTGGCTCGCTGTTTCCACCGGCCGCCGCGGGTGAGGTCATCAGGGATGAGGGAACTGGTGACCTGGCGCCAACTATAGCCGCAAATAATGTGCCGTTCAACAACGGCACTATTTTCAGGGGAGGGAATTCCGTCGGCTTCGGGTAGCGGCCGGGTTGCCGGCCGATCTGCCGATCGCAGAGCTGAAAGCCTTCGGTATCAACCTATTTCATGTGATTCCCAGGCGTCGGTCCGCAGTGGCCGACCGGCCGCGCCGAAGGTACGGCATGAAACCGGAGTAGTACTTTATCGCTGAATTACGGCTCGTTGGCTGATGGGAATGTGAATCGTGGAGGTTTGCGGCTTTCGTCCGTATCCCCACCGGTGCGGTCCGCCCGTTCCAGTACGGCTTCCGAATACTCCACTTGCGCGTTCGTGAGTCGGACTTACTTCCCAGCGTCGGGAAATACCCGATGTCTACCGCCGGCCCCGGGTGGCTTACCCTGCCAGCAGACGAGGGTTGGCGGAAGGGAAGTCCGAGGTGTCAGCGGCCGAAGACGCGTTCTACACGGGCGTGCAGAGTTTGGGACTGGTCGCCGGTGGGGTGCGCAACGAAGAGCACGCTCGCGCAGCGTTCACGGCGGCCACGGATATCGATCCGGATATGTGCGACGCATGGCTGGGTCGCGCGATGGCGGGGGAGGTTACGTCCGAGGTCATCTACGGGGCCTACCGCTCCTCACATAATCTCTACCGTGATCAGCAGCGTGCCGGTCTGGTGGATCGGGCGCTGTGGTGTCAGGTCGAGATCGGTGTCTTCGGCCTGCGGGTCGCGATGGCCGATCGCGATCAGATCGCCATCGCGCAGGCGTGCGCGTACGCAGACGGTGGGGAATGGCAGGAAGCTGTCGCGATCCTGGACGAGGTGCGCGGTGACGATGTCGCGGACTTCGCTCGGATCGCCTTCTTCTATCGGACCGGGCGCTGGCCCGATGTCCTCACCGCGCGCGCCGCGAAAACGGTGATCGAGGACGGGCTGCTGGATATCGCCGCCGAACTGATGTCGGCCAGTGCGCTCGCCCATCTCGGCAGGTTCGGGGAGGCGATGCCGCGGGCGCAGCGGATCGTGGAGGACAGTCAGTCCGGAAATCTGTCCTACATCTGGGCCGACGCCCACTATCTGCTCGGAATGGTCCTGCGGCACAACGGCGAACACGATGCTGCCGACAAGATCCTCAAAGGTCTGCAGGGCTCGGGGTTGTGGCCGAACCGCCCACATTGGCAGCAGGCGGTGCGGGACAAGAACTTCCGGCTCGAGGTGACGACCCCGGCGGTGGTCGCCTCCCGGACCGATATCTGGGATCCGAAATCCGGCGACGATCCCGCCGAGGTAGCGGCCAGCGCGGCCAAGGCCGAACGTGACGAACTGCTCGAAGAAGCCTCCAATCTGCTGCAATCGCAGATCGGTATGGACTCGGTCAAGGAGCAGGTGGACCGGCTCAAATCCGGTGTGCTGATGGACCAGGTCCGGGCCAAGCGTGGTCTCGCGGTCGACTCGCGATCCAATCACCTGATCTTCTCCGGCCCCCCGGGTACCGGTAAGACCACCATCGCCCGGGTCATCGCCAAGATCTTCGCCGGTCTCGGCGTGGTCGAGAACGCCGAGGTCATCGAGGCCTCGCGCAACGATATGGTCGGCACCCACCTCGGTCACACCGCGCCCAAGACCAATGCGCTCATCGATTCCGCTCTCGGTGGGGTGCTGTTCATCGACGAGGCCTACACCCTGATCCAGGAAGGCCTGTCCGGTGGTGACGCCTTCGGCAAGGAAGCCGTCGACACCTTGCTGGCCCGGATGGAGAACGACCGGAGCAAGCTGGTGGTGATCATCGCCGGATACGAGGCCGAGATCGACAGGTTTCTGCAGTCGAACGAAGGTCTGTCCTCGCGTTTCACCAAGCGGGTCCGGTTCCCCAGCTATGACCCGAACGAACTGGTCCAGATCGCCGACCATATCGCCGGCAAGAAGGATTCGATCCTGTCGGATCAGGCCCGTGAGGTGCTGCGTGACCGGTGCACGGTGATGTCGGAGCAGAGCAGGAACGGCCGCCGTCTCATCGATCTCGCCGGTAACGGTCGCTTCGTGCGCAATGTGGTGGAGGCTGCCGAGGCGGAGCGCGATTTCCGCTTCACCCGCGACAATGTGGATATCGCCGCGCTCACCGACGAAGAGCTGATGACCGTCGACGCCTTCGATATCTCCACCGCGCTCCAGGGGCTGGCGCCGGTCGACAAGTAGCGCCCGAAACCCGCCCGGCCGGCTGTTCCCAACTTTGGGGAGTGGCCGGTTCAGGCGTGCGCGTTAGGTTGTGGCCGAGGTCGGCGGAAGGGAACGTATACCGGTGGCACGCTTCCGGGTGGTGACCAAGCACCAGGTTTCGGGTTGGCGGTTTCTGCTACACCGGATCGAACACGCCCTGGTCCGCCGCGATGCCTCGATGATCGACGACCCGTCCCGCGGCCGTTCCACCGCGCTGGCGATCGGGGTCGCGCTGGCCTGCGTGGGTATCGCCGCGGCAGCTGTGCTGGCGTTCTTCAAACCCGCGAAACCCGTTGGGGACTCACCGATCCTCGCCGAAAAGAACAGCGGTGCGCTGTATGTGAAGCTCGGAGAGCGCCTGCATCCCGCACTCAACCTCCCCTCGGCCCGGCTCATCGTGGGGCAGGCGGCCAATCCGGTGGAGGTATCGCAGTCCGAGCTCGCGAAGTATCCGCGTGGCCCGTGGGTCGGAATACCGGGTGCGCCCGGGCAGGTCGACGACGAGGCCGAGAAGGATTCCGAATGGACGGTCTGTGATACCGCCCGAACCGGTGCCGCGGCACCCGTGGACCAGAAGACCGGCCTGCCGACACTGTTGCGTTCGGCGGTGCTCACCACCGCCATCGCCGGGCCGCTCACCGTCGACGACGATGCCGTCCACGAGCTGAGCGGTCACCAGGCCCGGCTGCTACGCGGCGACGACGCGACCTGGCTCGTATATTCCGATCCGATACAGGGGGTGGTACGTGCCGAGATCAATCTCGCCGATTCGCCGGTGATGCTGGCCCTCGGGATCGACAGCGGCGCGCAGGTGGCCGCCGCGTCGCCGGGGTTGCTGGGGGCGATACCCGAGGTCGCGCCGATCCGGGTACCGGATGTTCCCGCCTCCGGTACGCCCACGACCCTGAAACCGGCGCTCGACGCGGTGGTCGGGTCCATCGTCACGGTGTCCACCCCGAATCAACCGGCCACCTACTACCTGGTGTCCAATGCCGGGCTGGTGCGGGTCAGCGCGGTGCTGGCGTCGATCGTGCGCAATGCGAACTCGCACGGTGCGGTCGCCACCAGCACGATCGGGCCCGATGTAGCGGCGGCGAACCTGCGCCCGGGCGACTGGCCGGGCACCGCGACCTATCCGGCCGAGCCGGTCGAGATACTCGACCCCATCCGTGATCTGGTCACCTGCTATCACTGGGAACGCACCGGTAGCGATCCGGACGCGCACACCCGGTTGCTCTTCGGCCGGCAGCTACCGCTCACGAAGCAGGAACAGGGCCGTACCGTCGGATTGGTCACCGCCCCTTACTCGGGCGGCACGACCGCCGACTACGCCTACCTGCCCCGCACCTCGGGTAAGTTCGTGCAGGTCACCGGCGCCGAACCCGGCTCGCCGCTGCGTGAATCGCTGTTCTGGGTATCCGACAGCGGTGTCCGCTACGGAATCGACGCGGATCTGAAGGGTGGCGGGCGGAGCGACCCGACACTGTCCGCGCTGGCTCTCAAAGATCCGGTACCGGCGCCGTGGAGCATCGTCGCGCTGTTCGCCGTGGGCCCGGCGCTCTCGGTCGGCGACGCCATGATCCAGCACGACGGGATACCGCCCAATATGACGGGTGTGCAGATGACGGGTAACAAATGACCGCGACGCGCCGTTTCGTCCGCCCCGCCCGTATGGTCCGCGGCCCCAAGGCTCCCGCCGTCACCGAACTCCGGCTGCAACCACCCACCGAGCTGCCCCGGCCGGTGCCGATGTCCAAGCTCAAGATGATCATGCCCGTGATCATGGTGGCGGCAATGGTCGGCATGATGGCGATGATGTTCTCCGGCGGCCGTGCCATGTCGCCGATGATGCTGATGTTCCCCATGATGATGATCGTGTCGATGTTCGGCATGGTCGGCGGCCAGCTCGGCGGCGGCGGCGGAGCCAACAGCACCGCCGCGGGTTTGAACGAGGAACGCAAGGATTATCTGCGCTCGATCACCGATAACCGCAAAACGGTGCACGAGGCCGAAACCGAACTCTACGAATACCTCTCCTACACCCATCCCGGCCCGGCCGGCCTGGGCCGCCTGGTCGGCGGTAAGCGGATGTGGGAGGTGCAGGTCGCCAATCCTCAGTTCCTGCGGGTGCGGATGGGGCGGGGGCGGATCGCCAACCAGGTCCGGGTCATCGTTCCGGAGGCGGCGCCCACCTCGGATCTGGATCCGGTCGGTGTGGTCGAGCTGACCCGCTTCGCGAAAGCGTATTCCACGGTCGGCGGCATGCCGGTGGCGATCAATCTGTTGTCGGCGCCGCTGGTCGGACTCGACGGCGACCCGGACGCGGTGGCCGGTCTGGTCCGGGCCATGCTGGCCGAGATCGCGGTTCTGCACGGACCGGACCAGGTCGCGGTAGCGGCGGTGCTCAACAATCCGGACGAGCCGCAATGGGCCTGGCTGAAATGGCTGCCGCATACCCAGCACCCCGCGGAAACCGATGCTGTCGGCTCCAGCCGCATGGTGTACCGGACCGTGGCCGAACTGCGGACGAAGGTGCTCGCCGGACTCAACCGCGGCCCGTTCTCGGCGAACAACGAACCGGCGCTGGACAAATCGCACTATGTGCTGATCGTGGAATCCGGTGCTGCGAACACCGACCGCGATATCTCCGGGATCGACGGCTGCACCTGGCTGCGGCTCGGCGAGTCCGAGCAGACGCTGCCGCGGTCACTGAAGTTCGCCGTCACCGCCGATCGCACACTTCAGGAGTTGACGCCGCGCGGGAGCCGGTTGGTGGGCACGGCCGACGCGATGTCGATCCCGCAGGCCACCGCCGTAGCCCGGAACCTGTCGCCGTACCGGTTGTCCACCGTGGTGGAGGCGGTGGCCGCCGAGCAGGCCAGCGGCAGCACCTCCTGGGAGGATATGGTCAGCATCGCCGATCCGGGCAATATCCGGGTGGATCGGCAGTGGCCGGTGCGTCGCGACGCCGACCGGAACCGGCTGAACATCCCGGTCGGCCATGATCCCACCGGCCAGCTGGTGCATCTGGACATCAAGGAATCCGCCGAAGAGGGTATGGGCCCGCACGGAATGTGCATCGGCGCCACTGGTTCCGGTAAGTCGGAATTCCTGCGCACTCTGGTGCTCTCCGCGATCGCCTCGCATTCCCCGGACGTGCTCAACCTGCTGCTCGTCGACTTCAAGGGTGGTGCCACCTTCCTCGGTTTCGACCGGCTCTCCCATGTGACCGCGGTCGTCACCAACATGGAGGAGGAGGCCGACCTCGTCACTCGTATGGAAGACGTGATCAACGGTGAGATGGGCCGCCGTCAGCGCATCCTGCGCGACGCGGGGAACTTCGCCAGTGTCGCCGACTACGAGAAGGCGCGGGAGCAGGGAGCCCGGCTGGAACCACTGCCCACGCTGATGATCATCCTCGACGAGTTCGCCGAACTGCTGGAGCAGCATCCGAGCTTCTCGAAGCTGTTCGTCGCCATCGGCCGGCTGGGCCGCTCGCTGCGAATCCACCTGTTGCTGTCCTCACAGAAGGTGCCGGCGAACCGGATGGGTGAGCTCGAGGCGCACCTGTCCTACCGGATCGCGCTGCGCACCAACCAGACCAGCGACTCCCGTGATGCCATCGGTACCGCGGACGCGTACCACCTGCCGAAGAAGCCCGGATCCGGGTACCTGCGGGTCGGCGCGGGTGATCTGCAGCGATTCCAGGCCGCCTATGTCGGCGGACCGTATACCGCACCCGCGCAGGCGACCGCTTCCAGCGCACAGCGGGCCCGCCGGCCGGGCGGCGGATACAAGCCGCCGCAGCGGTTCACCGCCGCGTTCATCGCCGAATCGCGTCCGGCGCCGGTGGCGGCCGTGCAATCGCCCGAACCGGAGGACACCGACAGCGAACCGGTGAGCGTGATGGAGACAGTGCTGCAGCAGTTCTCGCGGCACGGTCGTCCGGCCCACAAGATGTGGCTGCCACCGCTGGGTGTTCCGCCCACGCTGGACCGGCTGACCGCCGCGGTCGACCTCGGCACGCTCGTACTGCCGTGGGCGATCATCGACAAACCGCGCCAGCAGCGGCAGGACGTCTGGTCGGTGGATCTCTCCGGCGCGGGCGGCCATGTCGCGGTCGTCGGCGGTCCGCAGTCGGGTAAGTCCACCGCCCTGCAGACCCTCATCCTGTCGGCCGCGCTGACCCATACTCCGGAGCAGGTGCAGTTCTACTGCTTCGACTTCTCCGGTGGCCTGTCCCCGATGCGTGCGCTGCCGCATGTGGGCTCGGTCGCCTCGGCGCGCGATGTGGATCGGATCAGGCGGACATTCGCGCTGATCCGGAATGTGATCGCCTCCCGGCAATCACTGTTCGACCACCTCGGGATCGATTCCATGCGCGAATTCCGGCGCCGCCGGGACACGCCCGAGGGTTCGGCCGAGCTGTCGTCCTACGGCGACGACCACGGCGACGTTTTCGTCGTGGTGGACGGCTGGGATATCGGATTCGCCATCAACGGCCCGTATTACGACGAGTACATGCCGACCATGGAGTCCATCGCCCTGCAGGGACTCAACTACGGTGTGCACCTGGTGGTCGCCAGTTCCCGGTGGGCCGCGATCCGGCCCCAGCTCAAGGACTTGATCCAGACCCGTCTGGAGATGCGGCTCGGTGACCTGACCGATACGGTGTTCAACGCCCACCGTGCAGTGGTGGCCGCGGTACCCCCGAACCGGCCCGGCCGATGTGTCTCGAACGACGCCCTCCATATGCTCACCGCGCTGCCACGTGTCGACGGCAACGGTGACGCGGATACCGCGGCCGCCGGATTGAGTGCGGCGATCGCCCAGGTGAGCCAGACATATTCGGGCAGGCAGGCGCCCGAGGTCCGGCTGCTGCCGGCTCAGGTGACGATGCCCCAGATCCTGGCCCGGGTCCCCCATCCGACGAATCTGGCCGAACGCCTCGCGGTTCCGTTCGGTGTCCGTGAATCCGATCTGGCACCGGCCGTCATCGACTTCGGCGTCTCCACC
Organism: Nocardia jinanensis; assembly: GCF_014645735.1. Lineage (GTDB taxonomy): Bacteria > Actinomycetota > Actinomycetes > Mycobacteriales > Mycobacteriaceae > Nocardia > Nocardia jinanensis. Next base: position 53,927 of record NZ_BMMH01000026.1, read on the forward strand.
CATTTCGTGATCCTCGGATCGTCCGGCTGCGGGAAATCGACCGTGCTGGCGGCGATACTGGAATCCATCCGGGCACGCTTCACCAAGGACGAGGCCCGAGTACTGCTGATCGACTACCGCCGCCAGCATATGGACGCGTTGCCGCCGGAGATGATGGTCGGATATCTGACCAGCGGCCGCGACCTGGTGGAGAATCTGCCGGCTGTCGCGCAGCGGCTGCGAACCCGCCGGCCCCCGGACGAGGTGACGTCCCAGCAGCTCAAAGAGCGGTCCTGGTGGACCGGCCCGGAGATCTTCGTGGTGGTCGACGACTACCATATGGTTGCCCAGCGCGGGCAGATGAATCCATTGGATCCGCTGAAGGACATCATCGTCGACGGACGCGACACCGGTTTCCACTTGATCGCCGCCCGCAATATCGCACAGGCGGATACGGCCATGTACGACAGCGTTCTCGGACAGGTGAAGAACCTGAACTCCTCGGGTTTGATCATGGACGGGACGAAGATGGACGGAATGCTCATCGGCGATGCGAAGCCCACCAAACAGCCGGTGGGCCGGGGAATTCTGGTGGAGCCGCTGACCTCGACCAAGGATCTGGTGCAGTCGGCCTGGATTCCGCCGGACTGACCGCCTTTCGTGGCCGGTCAGTGGGACTTCCCATAAATGGGAATGGCTTAGCGTACTTGATGTACTGCTGTGTTGCGCGAACCGCAACGGGCGCGGACGCTGATCGATCGGAGTTGTCGATGATCCCCTTCGAAGTCAATCCTGGTGAGCTTCCGGCCATCGGCGCCGCGGTGAACGCCCAAGGATCCAGCCTGGCCTCGTTCCTGCAATCGGTGGCGCCGTACACGGTGCCGGAACCCTCAGTTGCTTGTGCGCCGGGGTTTTATATGACGGCAGGTCTCGGTGTCGTCGATATCGTAATGAACGCTTACCTCGCCGCCTGCAACACCGAAAGCGGACTCTTCGGGGCCAGTCTCGGGCCCGTGTCGGTGACCTTCGAGTCCACCGATACGGCCGGCAGCGCGGGAGTGTCGGCGGTCGGAAGTGCCGTTTCGGGCAGAGTGTTCGGCGGCTGACCGGTAACTAGTTCGGAGCAGGGATGCTATGCCGTTCTTCGAATATTTCGCCCTGGAGCCGCTTCAGAATCGAGATCTGATCGATTCCGGGGCCGGCGCGGCACCACTGAACAATGCTTCACGGGCCTACTCGGCGATGGACAATGCGCTGGAAGCCACGGCGGCCAATTCGGACCAGCTGATCCGAAACATGGGCGTTGCGTGGCCGCGCGGATTGAGTTCCCAGCGTGCGCAGGCGGCGTTCGGCAAGCACAACCAGTGGGTACGTGACCAGGCAGGAAACGCGGCGAAGATCGCCCAGCTGGCCGATCAAGGGGCGCATCTGCACAACAGCGCCCTCGGGGCGATGCCGTCGCGGCTCGAGATCGAAGCCGCCATCGCGCAGTTGGCCGCATCGGCTTCTCTGATGGCAACATCCGGTACGGTCGCCGCCGCGGGGGCCGGGCCTGTCTCCGCCGGCGCCCTCGTGGTCTTCGGGGCGGCGACCGCGTGGCACGCCGCGGCGGAGATCCAGTACCACCGCCTCAAGTTGCAGGCCGCCGCTACGATGATGGGCTACGAAATAGGAGCCCTGGGTCTGCTCGTCGATCTCGTCGGGGTGGCAGGCGCGTTCACGCCACCTCCCCCGATCGTCGTGCCGAGCCCTGGTTCGGTCCCACCGGTCGGGCAGGACGCGGTGACTCCGCTACAGGACTTGATCACCAAGGGGCCCGACAGCACCTACTATCCCGGAAACAAACCGACAACGACGCAGCAGCACACCGGCAACGGAACGGAATCCGCGGGCGATTCGAAACCCGGTGGTTCGGACTCGGGCACCGGAGGCGACGGGACGGATCCGGGACCGTCGGGGTCGGAGCAGTCGCTCACCGATCCTCAGCAGCCGATCGGATCCGAATCCGGGTTCGATTCCGGATCGAACGGTTACGGAGCCGATTCGACGTATTCGAGTCCGCTGCTGGGAGTTTCCTCGGAATCCTCGACACTGGCGGCCCTCGGCGGTGGGGGTGTGCTGGCCGGCTTCGGGATGGCCCGCGGGGGTATCGGCTCGATGCCGGGTGCGGCAACCGGTTTCCGGTTACCGGGCGCCTGGAATCCCGCCTCGGGCACCGCTTTCGGTGCAGCCAATCCGGCGGCCCAGGCCGCCCCGGCCCGCAGTGCGGCGAGGCGTGTATCGGCACCGACCGCGCGAATGCGGCGTCGCCGCAGGGACGAGGAAAAGCGAACGGGGAAGGTGTTCACCCCGGGCGAGCAATTCGAGGTTCCGGAGCTCGAGCGTCCACCGGTGATCGGTGTCATCGAATACGAGGACGACGAGCCCGATACCGAATTGGTCGCGGACTCCTCACTCGTGGGAGTACTGGATCGGCTCGACGAAGAGACCGAGTCGGAGAATGGATACAGCACCCGGTGAGTGGCCGGGGTTCACTGAATTATCGAAAGGAAGAACACCATGGCTGCTGACGGTGTGGCGGGACTTACACAGGCGGATCCGGATACCCTGGTAGCGGTTTCCAAGAAAATGGCGACGCCACTGCAGACTCTGGAAGGTCATCTCAAGTCTCTTGCCGGTTCGCAGGGCACCCTGCAGACCGCGTTCAAGGGCAACGCCGGTGACGCTGTGTACAACGCTTTCGGTAACGTCCTCACGACCGGCTCCAAGGTCGCGGAATTCATCGAACAGATCATGCAGGAGATCATCGGCGCGAGCTCGAAGTTCGACGAAGAGGACCGGTTGGCGATGCAGGGAATCGCGAACCAGCTCGGCGATGCCGCCGACGGTACGTTCACCGGGAGTACCGCGGGCGCCACGGGTACCTGGGCCAACACCGGGCTCGAGAACACGACGGGTCCGAGCAAGGCGAGTATCGATTGGTGACGGTTTTCCCGTCCGATCACCGAATTCGTTGACATTTCATATTCGAGAGGTTCGATTCAATGACCAAACCAATTTTTACCAATAAAGGCGAAATCGAAGCTGCGCTGGGCCAGGTGCGCAGCGTCGTGGGAGGTATGCAGGAGAATCTCGGGCAGCTGCAGGGGCTGAAGCAGATGCTGCTCGAGGAATTCAAAGGCTCCGGTGCCTCGGGCTACGAGAGCGTGGCGAATCAGCTGGAGTCGCGGGTCAACGCCTACGCGGGTAGTCTCGGCGATCTCAACAAGGCGACGGACCACGCTGCCTCGCTGATCGGCGATGCGGACACGCGGGTCGCCGCCATGTTCCAGAACCTGCTCTGAGGCGAGTGGTGGTTTGACCGAATATACGCCGGTGGGTACAGCATCGGCGGAGGTGGAGTCCGGCGATCCGGTATCGGTGGATCTGAATGTCGATGCCGCCCTTGTCCTGAAAGACATGGTCGGCATCGACACCTACCCGCTTGTCCTGTCGATCACGCCGAATATCTACCGGATCTCCGACCGCGACCGGGTCCGGGCCGTGGTCGCGGCACAACTCACAGCCGACGGGATCATCTCCGATGGCGAGGTGGACCCGGTGGTGGCCGGATGGCTGCGGTGCCTGGATCGACCGGATACCGAGCTGGTCATCCGGGTACTCGACAACGGCCGCGGGGGGGAGACCCCGACTATGCTGCGCGTATCGCTGGTCCGCCGGGGAGAACACCATGTGCTGGCCGTGCGCTGTGACGACGAGATCGTCATACAATCGGTTTTCCATCAGGGCCGGCAGCTGGATACGCTCACGGCGGTACTCGAATCGATACTCGGTGACTATCCGGTACTGGATTTCGAACCGTTCACCCGGGCCGAGACCGACCCGGAGGAGCCGCCTCAGGACGCGGACGGAGTGCGGGCGGGTCTCCGTGAACTGGGCGCCTCACCGCGAACCGCGAATGTGCTCACCCGAGCGCTGGGCGAGATCGTCCGCCAAGCCGAGGTCCTCATGATCGAACATCGGGACGGGGGACCCGAAACACCCGACTTCACAATCTGTATGAACGTGCTGGACACGTTCTCGGGGCGATTCGTGATCACACCCAGCGTCACGTTGGACGGCCGAACCCGGTCGACCTTCCGGCCGGGTGACCACGCTGCCCTGCAGAGTGGTATCAACACTCTGGCCGAGCTGCTGCCCGGCCGTAGCTGGTTCGATACCGCGCGCACCGGTTGACGTTCCAGTGCTGGATGAGAGGACGGTGAGATGAACCGGGCACCGACAACCAACGGCGCCGCTTCCGCGGCGCTCGCCAAAGGCGGTTACGACGCCTACTTCGCCCAGGTCGAGGAACATCCCGCTGGCGGAGCGGCCGCGGCCGCGAGTCCTCCTGGTCCTCCCGATATCTCGTCCGCGGCCTTCGGGGCCGATCCGACTACGGCACCGGAATCGGGGACCGACCAGATGAGTTCGGCCACACCGCAGCATCCGGTGCCCGGCCCGTCGGTCGATCCGCAATCGGCCGGTGTCGCGCCGGCTTCGGTATCGCCGCCGCAGCCCACCGGCCCCCCGCAGCCCGCCCCCGAGGCGCCGCCCGTGGGCGACGGCGAACTCGCCGATCTGCGACAGCGCGCGGCCACGGCCCATCAGCAGGCGGCCGAGGAGGAGCGGCAGGCCATCGCTCGCCGGCAACAAGGCACTCAGGGTGTCGCCGCGCCGCCTCCCGTCGGCGCCCCGGCCGCGCCGACGCAGCAGAGTGCGGCGGCTTCGGACACTTGGACGTCACCGAACAGTGCGGAAGCATCTCCGGCCGCGCCGCTGCCTTCCGCCCAGCCCGCGCAAGCCGCTCCCACCCACGGATATTCCACGCCCCCCGCCGGATACGCCGGCCAGCAGCAGAGCTACACCGACTATTCACCGGGCGCCGGTGCCCGGCCGGTGGCTTCGCAGCAGGCCGCCGACGTATCCCGCGTACCGGACCGGATCCACCGCCCGGCCTACGAGTCCACCGGGCGAATCGAGGTCCTGCCGCCCGCTCTGGCCTCCGCGGAACTCCTCGCCGAGATCGCGGCCGTGCGGCAAGCGCATCTGCGCTCGAACAAGGGCGTACGCGGTGCGCTGAACAAGGTCGGATTCAACCTCGGTCTCTCACCGGCCGAACAGGAGGCCGAGAGCCGGCGTACCCGGATCCGCCGCCAGCTCACCGTGCCGTACCAGATCGCAGTGGTGAGTGTGAAGGGCGGTGTCGGTCGCACCACGACCGCGGCCGGGCTCGGATCCACTTTCGCCAAGCTACGGCCGGATCGGGTTGTAGCCATCGATGCGAATCCGGATTTCGGTGATCTGTCCAGTCGCACCACGCGGCACCAGTTCGGTCTCACCCTGCGTGATCTCGCGCAGGCCGGCGGTCGCCTGGACTCGTTCTCGGCCGTACATTCCTACACCTCGGTCAATACCGCCGACCTCGCGGTGGTGGCCTCGCCCTGGAGTACGGACGCGGGGGAGGCGTTGACCGGGGCGGAGTACCAGACCGGTGTGGAGATCCTGCGTCGCCATTACAATCTGCTCGTGGCCGACTGTGGAACCGGTGTGCTCGATTCGTCGACCAACACTGTGCTGCGTACCAGCGACGCCGTGGTCGTGGTGACCCCTGCGACCGTCGGCGGGGTCACCGGTGCTGTCGCGACCCTGAACTGGTTGAGTTCACACGGCTTCGATCATCTGATCGCGTCCTCGGTAGTGGCCATCGTGCGGCAGCATCCGGTGAAACCCACCGTCGATATCGAGGCAATCGAGAAGCTGTTCGCCTCGGCGCAACGGCCCACCATTCAGATCCCGTTCGATCCGCATCTCGCCGAGGGCGGCGAGATCGATCTGCGCATGCTGGAAAAGGAGACCGCGCTGGCCTTCGAAGACCTGGCGGCCGGTCTCGCCGACGACTTCCCCGGTTACGTCGCCGAGCCGTCCGGCGGCGATCGCGGCGGTATGCGGTGACCGCTGTGCAGGCGGCACCGGCGGCTCCGGCCGGCGACGCCGCACCGGCCGAGGTGGCACGGGCGCGTATCGCCGTCATGGTCGCCACCTACCAGGTGGACGTCGTCGTGCCGACAAAGTTCACCGTCGAGACTTTCATCGACGATCTGGTTGCCGTACTCGCCAATGCGATCGGCGACGAGGAGGTCGATTTCACTCCGCCGCACGGCCAATGGAGTCTGGCCCGGCCGGGCGAGCCGCCGATTCCGCGCTGGCGCAGCCTCGGTGATCACGACATAGTCGACGGGACGGTGCTCATGCTGGCGCCGGTGGAGTCCTCCGAGGTCTTCACTCCGGTCGTGGAGGACATCACCGACGCGCTGGCGCTGATCAACGAACGCGAATTCGCCGAATTCGATCCCGATACCGCCGCGATCGTGGGTCTGGGTGTCTTCGGAGCCGGCGCGGTGGGACTGGCGGCCATGCTGTCCTGGGCGTGGACCCAGTCCGGTTCACTACTGTGGTGCGGGTTGCCCGCGTTACTGCTCGGTGTGCTGTGCTGGGCGGCGGCGGTCGCTATCCGTGGTAGCGGTGCGGCTCGCCGCATCTCGCTGGGTGCGGCGCTGGCCGCGATCCCGTTGCTCTTCGCGGGCAGCGCCATGCTGGTTCCGCCGGCTTACGGGGAGCCCGGCCCGTTCGCTCCGGCGAATATCGTGGCCGGGTCGGTCGTCATCGCTGTTGCCGCCATGGCGATGATGCGGTTGACCGGTAGCGGTATCGCGACTCTGATGAGTGTGGCGGTGCTCGGCATCACGATAACGGTGGTGGTGCTACCGCTGGCCTACTTCGACCTGGTGACCCGCCAAGTGGCGGGCGCCGCAGTGTTCTTGGGGCTGGTACTGCTCACGCTGGCGCCTCGGATCGCGGTGGTCATCGCCAGGATCCGGCCACCGGATCTGCCCGACCCGGGTAACGAGGTGAACCCGTCCACCCTCACCGATATCTTCGACGCGGAAACCCACCGCGATGTCGAGCAGGCCGCCGAGGACGCGGCCGCCGCGGAAGAGTCCCGTCGCAGCAACGAGGCGGGTATCGAGAGCCGGGCGCGGCTGGCGGTCACCAGTTTGCGCGGTCTCATAGTGGCTGTCTCCGGCGTGTTGTCGGTAGCTACGGTGATCTGCGCGGCGGTCAGTCCCGGCGGGATCCGGGAGATCGTGATGGCCGCCGCGGTGGCCGGCATTCTCGCGATGCGTTCGCGGTGGTATCCCGACCGTATCCAGGCGATCTCGCTGGTGATCGGTTGCGCGGTCACCGTAGTCGGTGTGGCGGCCGTGCTCGTAGGAGCGTACGAAACCTCGTTCGCGCGGCTCGCCGTCGTCATGGTGGTCGCCTTGATCGCGTGTGCCGCACTGGCCGCGGCGCTGCGCCTGCCCGGTAAGCGGCTGACACCGGTCACCCGCCGGATCACCGACCTCATCGAGTACGCGCTCATCCTCGTGGTGCCGGTGATCGCCTTCTGGATCATGGGTGTGTACACCGCCATGCGAGGAATCTGATGGGCCTTTGCCTGAGCAGGGCTGCGGCGGCAGCACTGACCGCACTTGTGCTGGGCGCGACCGCCGCGCCCGCGGGTGCCCTCGTGCCGCCGGAAGTGGTGGTCGGCGTCGCGCCGCCGGACGGGCCGCCGGCGCCGGAAGTGCCGACCAAGCAGGAGAGCGGTTGCCTGGCGACCGGGGTGCTACAGGATACGGATATCTCCCGGACACCACCGTCGGAACTGGCCTTGAACCTGGCCGATGCCCGGACCCTCAGCCGCGGTCTCGGGGTCACCGTCGCTGTGGTGGATACCGGTGTCACACCGCATCCGCGGTTGCCCAATGTGACGGCCGGCGGCGACTATGTCGCGGCCGGGGGCGACGGGCTCCAGGATTGCGATGCGCACGGCACCCTCATCGCCGGAATAATCGGCGGTGCGGCCGATCCCGCGGACGGATTCACCGGAGTCGCACCCGACGCGCGGATCCTCTCCATTCGCTATCGGTCCGCAGCATTCCGGGTGGAGCGCGGCATGGGCGATCAACGGGAGCGACTCGCGCTGGAGATACGAACCCTGTCACGCGCGATCACCCACGCCGCGAATCTGGGCGCGGGCATCATCGCGGTACCGCTACCGGTATGTCTGGCGGTGGATTCGGGCGTCGATCTGGGGGTGCTGGCCGAGGCTATCGGCTATGCCGTGCACACCCGGGGTTCGCTCATCGTGGCCGGAGCCGGTAACTCCGGCAGCATGGGCTGTGAGCAGAATCCGGGTTTCGATCCCGGACGGCCCGGCGATCCCCGAAACTGGAAGTACGTGAAAACGGCGGCCGCGCCGGGGGTTTTCGCCGAGTCCGTGCTGACCGTGGGATACACGACCGCGTACGGCGGGGTCACCGATACCTCGCTGATGGGCCCATGGGTGACCGTAGCCGCCCCCGGCACCGGTATCGAATCGCTGGGGCCGGGATCGGTCGGTCTGATCAACGGCGTCGGACCGCCGGATAAACTCGTCCCTGTCGGTGGTTCCTCCTTCGCCGCGGCCTACACCGCCGGGGTGGCGGCGCTGGTGCGTTCTCGGTATCCGAACGAGACTCCCGCGGAGATCGTCGCGCGGCTGACCGCGAGCGCGCACGCCCCGGCCCGCGGTATCGACAATACGGTGGGCGCGGGCGTGATCGATCCGGTCGCGGCGCTGAGCTATCGGACGCCGCCCGAACCCCCGGAAGGTCTCTTCCAGGTGGTGGATCTGGAGTTGCCGCCGCCACCGCGGTCGCCGGACGCCAGACCCGGTATCACCGCGGCGATCGTCATCGTCGCGGCGGTGCTGATCGGTGCGGCCGCGACCTACGGGGTGAGTTCGCGGCGGAGACAGCAACGGTGACGGTGACTGCGGAAAGGGCCGTACGTGCTCCGGACCGCCGGGTCGCCGGGGTCGAACGCGGCCCGTTCGCGGTGACGGCGATCGGAGGCAGTGTGGTGATGACCGGATTGTCCGCGTATCTACCACTGTGGGGTGCCGCGCTGATCTTCGCCGGATTACTGCTCATGGTGGTCGTGCGGATCCGGGGGCGGACGCCGGTGCGCTGGTTTCTCGATTGGTTCGACTTCCGCAGCGGTAGGACGGGCCGGGCATCGCTGCTCACCGCGCCGCTGCCGGTCCGCGATATCGATGTCGCCGCGGGGCTCTGCGGTATCGCGGAGGACGGGGACGTGCTGGTCGCCATGATCCAGCTGGCGCCGAACCTCGACCTGCCGACGGTGATCGCCGAACAGACCATCTACACCGAGGACACGGTCGCGGTCGAGAGCCTGCTGCCGATGCTCGACCAATACGGTATCGCTATCGATATCGATATCGTGACCACCGGCCAGCGGGTGCGGTCGGCCGGTAGCTACAGCATGCTCTACGACCAGCTGATCGGTTCCCATCCAGTGGTCGGAAACCGGCTGACCTGGCTGGTTCTCCGGTTGGATCAGGAACGTAATCTGCGGACGCTGGCCAAACGCGGACCGTGTGCGGTGGTCGCACCACGCACCCTCGCCACTGCGGCGCACCGGATCGCGGGGCGGCTGCGCGAGCGGGGTGTGGCAGCCCATCCGCTGCCCGCGGCGGCGCTGCTGGAGGCGACCCGGTTGCTGCACGCCGGCGCCGAACTCGGTGATCTGACCGAACAGTGGGAACGCCTGAAGACCTCGGTACCCGGCCGTTTCGTCACCAGTTTCGGGATCGACTGGACGCAGCTCGACAATTCCGGTCTGGACGACTGCTGGACCTGGAACAGTGGGCGCACCACGCTCGTGGTCAGCCTCTCAGGGGCGGACCGGCCCCGGGCGGTCGTGCGCTATATCGGTCCGGCCATGACCGAAGCGTTGCCCGACTATCTACGCCGATTGCCCGGTCGTCAGTCCGTGGCGCTTCGTTCGACCCTGCCCACCGGAGTCTCGTTGCGCGAGTTGACCCGGGACGAGAACCTCGTCGAGGAGGCGCCGGAGCAGCTGAGCGCCGGCCTCTCCGTGCCGATCGGACCCAACGGTCAGATCCTGGGTGCGATCAGCGGGCAGACGCGTCATCAGCTCGCGATGCCGCTCTTCGATCCCGCCCCCTACAATCCGCGCCGCCGTACGGTGGATGTCCAGGCGATGCTGCCCGTCGCGCAGCAGTTGGTGCTGCGCGCTACCGTCGTCGGGGCCGATATCGAGGTACACACCAGCCGGCCACAGCGCTGGCAGCATCTGGTGAGCGCGGTCGGTGACGCCAGGTCGCTGCGGTTGGCCGCGGCGGATGACGAGGAGCCGGGCGCGAACGCCACCATCACGGTGTTCGACCAACTGCCGCCACAGGCGTCCGCGGCGCCGACCACGGTATCGATCAGTGATCCGGGTAGTCCGCGCCGCGGTTCGGTGGATCTGTCGATCGAGCAGGTCGGGGAAACTCAGCTGGATGTGCGGATCCCGATGCGCACCGTCCGGGTGAATCTGGTCGAACCTCGCGGCGAGACCCGCTATCTCGATCACAGCGATCGACCGCCGACGGTTGTCCCGCCGTCCGGCAATTCCGAACGGACGGTCCCGGTGACCCGGCCTCAGGGATATCCGGCCCGGTGAGTAGGACAGAGCAGGTAATCTCGATGACCGTGGTAGCGGATCCCGAATTTGACAGTGGCAGATTCGACAACCCGGACGGTGCGCAGGAGCAGACACCGCGGCAGGCCGCCGCGGCGATCTTCTCCAGCCGACTCTCGGAACTGATCGCCGAATCGGTCGTGTCCACCGAAGACGGCTCGACCCGTGGGCTGACCTTGTATTCGCTCGCTCAGCACCTGGAACTCGCGTATCCGGATGTACCGGTCTCGCAGTCCGGTCTGTACCGGTTGATCCACGGTGATGCCATCCCGCGACTGGATCTGATCATCGCGCTGGCCCGGGTGTTCGATGTGCCTCCGGAGTATTTCGTGACGGCCGAGAAAACGCGCTGAGCCGGGCTGCGGGAAGGCCGCTCGGCCGGTCGCCGGAGCCCGAGTGAGCTCCCACTACTGGGAATGATGGTGCTGTAGGTCGGCCCGCAGCCGATACCATCTCGGATATGCCCGATGCGGATTCCGGAGACGTATTTCTCCGCAATCGAGGTGCGATTCTGGATGCCCTACTGTCGGATCCCGCTTTCGGGCTCACAGAAAACGCGCCCGCGGAGCCCGCAGAGCCTGCAGAGCGCTCCGGGCCACCCGTAGCCGCGCCGAGTTCCGGTCCGGGCCGGTCGCAGGTCGCCTTCGAAGAATCGGTGCCCGCCCCGCCGCCGCCCCCGGTCCGTACCGCCTCGGTGCCCATAGACGATGCTCCACCGTTCGTGAGCGTGGGCTCCTCCGCGGCCGAACCGGATCCCGATCCCGCCGTCTCGCGGCCACGCCGCTCGACGGCCGGACCTTCGGCGAGCGAACGGATCAATGCGCTGCTCAGCGGGCAGTTACCCGATGCCCGGGGATCGTCGTTCGCCTCGGACAATGCGGAGAGGGTCGCGGATCGACTGAACTCGACGGCCCCGCCGGAAGCCGAGGCGCAGCAGACGCCTGCCCCCGAGGCCGCCGGGGCCGAACGCCAGTCCCCGCAGGAGATGGCCCGCGAGGTCGCCGATCAACTGCGCAAACCGAAGGTGGCGCTCGCGGTCGCGGCGGTGGTCGCCTTGCTGATCGTGGTGCTGCTGGTGGTGAGCGGCGGCAAAGAGGATACGGAAACCCGGCCGCTGGCTGTCGCACCGGCGCCCACCCAGCAGGCGCCCCAAACCACCGTGCAGGCCGGTGGCGGCACCGTCGAGGTGCAATCGGCGGAATCGAAATGCCCATCCGGCGGCACCGACGGTATGGACGCCTTCTCCGGTGAGCCGGACAAGGCATGGTCGTGCCCCCGCGCGTACAAGATCGATGGCCAGGTGCTGCGGATCGACCTGGGCAAGAAGTACGAGATCGATTCGATCGCGATCGTGCCCGGCTGGGATCATGTGGGTACCGACGGCACCGACCAGTGGACGAAATTCCGTACGGTCAGCCGTGTCTCGTACCAGTTCGACGACGATGACAAGACCACCTACACCCAGGAGACCCTGGACCAGCGGTCGCTGGTGGTGACCCGGATCGAACCGCCGATCGAGGCATCGGAGATCACGCTCACCGTGCTGAAATCCAGTGGTGACCGCGCGGCCAATACCGTGGCCATCTCCTCGATCGTGATCACGGGGCAATGAGACCGGATATGGGATACGGGGTGCGGTCATGACGGTCCGCTGCCAGTACTGCGGGCATTCCGCGGGCGCCGGGGTCTCGGCATGCGCCAATTGTGGTGCGCCGCTGCCCGAGAGCGGACCGCCGCCTGTGCACGGCGGTGCGGCGGAGCCGGCCGGCCGGCACGGTGCGGCCGCCACTCATCTGGCCGAGATGAGCGGTTGGGCCGGTGCGATGGGAGTGCCGGGAACGCATGGTCACCACCCGCACGGTGCGGCAGGCGCGATATCGCCCGCGCACCGGGACTCCGCGCAGCACGCCGACGGGCAGGCCGGTCATCATCACGGACACCATCACGGTGTGCTCGGATTCATTCGTGCGCATCTGGTGGACGAGGCGGAAACCGTCGTCCGGAAGCATCATCCGAAATGGCAGTGGCGAGCGGCCGGTGGTGTCGCGGTGGCGGTACTGCTGGTGCTCGCCTTCCTGATGCTGAAGTCCTGCGCGCTGACCGGCCCACCGCTCACCGGTCCGTCCGGTTTCGGTGGAGGTGGACCCGCCGCGGCCTCCGATCCGGTCTCCGCGCTGCCCGACCCATTGCAGAGCGCCTCCTGCCGGCCGCACGACGAAACCGACGGTGTCCAGAGCTGTGTGCTCGACGCGGGAAGTCCGCTGCTGATGGGTGAGATCACCGGTGGCCGGTCACTGGCGTTCCAGGTTCAGGCCGCGGCACCCGGCGCGCTGACGCAGGCGATCGCGCAGTGGCGGTCCGCGGGTGGCAGCGTCGTCGCCGACGGCGAAGTGTTCGCGGCGATCAGTGCGTCCGCGGCGATCTGGTACGCCGATACCGAGTCGGGTCTGCGGGTGGATACCGGCGCGTTCAGCGACACCGCTGGCGCGCGTACTTTCCTGATCCGGTCCGGTCTACTGCACCCGTAGGCGTACCTCCGCCTTCGCTGCGGCCATGCGCGTCGATATGTTGACCGCACCTGTTCACGGTGTCGGTTCGTGGTGGGCCTCGGCGTACCTCCGCCTTCGCTGCGGCCATGCGCGTCGATATGTTGATCGCATCTGTTCACGGTGTCGGTTCGTGGTGGGCCTCGGCGTACCTCCGCCTTCGCTGCGGCCGTGCGCGTCGATAGCATCTGTTCACGGTGTCGGTTCGTGGTGGGCCTCGGCGTACCTCCGCCTTCGCTGCGGCCGTGCGAGGATTTCGTACGGGCGTTGCCCAGCTGCGCGCTCCACCTGCGGACCGATCCGGATCTGTTTCCATCGCGAACATCTCGATGACGTGCTTTCTTCCCGATCCGGAAAAACTGGTGATCGTTTACACACGCGTAACGTACCGCTATACAACGGCACATTAAACGCGTAGAGTGCCCAGGTAGAAGGCTCGAAACCGAAGCGGAAAGGCGCGATCACGGTGACGACAATGCAGGACACAGTTTCGCCGATGCGATTCCGGATTGATCCGGACGAACTGGGGTCGGCGCGTTTCCGGACCGCGCTGTACCGAACAGCCGAGGCTCCGCCGGGTGAGTGGCGGTTCACGCTCTACGCCGCGGGCGAGGGTGTTTCGCTGAGCCGGGTGCTGCCGGTTCTGCACAGTCTCGGTGTGGAGGTCGTGGACGAGCGGCCCTATCAGCTCGAATCCGAAGGCAGATCGGACTGGATCTACGATTTCCGGTTACGTGTGGTCTCGGCCGTCCTACGTACGCAACTCGATCCCGAGCTGGAGGCCGATCTCGATCAGGCCGAAAGCCCCGGTGCGCAGGGAATCGCGCAGCGATTCACCGCGGCGTTCGAAGCAATGTGGTTCGGTGCCGCCGAGGTCGATACGCTCAACGAATTGATCCTGCGGGCCGGACTGCACTGGCGTCAGGTCGTGGTACTGCGCGCCTACGCGAAATATTTGAAACAGGCCGGATTCTCCTACGGTGCTGCCGGTATCACTCGTGTGCTGCTGGCCAATCCGGATATGTCGCGTGGTTTCGTGCGACTGTTCGAAGCGTATTTCGATCCCGACGGTGACGCCGATTCGGCCGCGGGTATCGCGGAATGGCTGGAAGCCGAGATCGACGCGGTGGTCAGCCTGGATACCGACCGGGTGCTGCGCGCGGTCCTCAATGTGGTCACCGCGACGCTGCGCACCAACTATTTCCGGCGTGACGGTGAAGGCGAGCCGCCGGCGCATCTTTCGCTGAAATTCGATCCGCAGTCCATCACACTGCTGCCGCAGCCGCGGCCGAAGTTCGAGATCTTCGTGTATTCGCCGCGGGTGGAGGGTGTGCATCTGCGGTTCGGTGCGGTGGCGCGTGGTGGTTTGCGGTGGTCGGATCGGTTGGAGGATTTCCGGACCGAGATCTTGGGTCTGGTGAAGGCGCAGGCGGTGAAGAACGCGGTGATCGTGCCGGTGGGTGCGAAGGGTGGTTTCGTGGTGAAACGCCCGCCGGTTGCCACGGGTGACGCCGCCGCCGACCGGCAGACACTGTTCGCCGAGGGTGTGGCCTCCTACCGGACCTTCATCTCCGGCCTGCTCGACCTGACCGACAATGTGGAACACGGCACCGGGAACGTTCTCCCGCCGGAGCGGGTGGTGCGTCGTGACGGTGATGATACGTATCTGGTGGTTGCGGCGGATAAGGGTACGGCGACTTTTTCCGATATCGCGAATGATGTTGCGGGTCGGTATGGTTTCTGGTTGGGGGATGCTTTTGCGTCGGGTGGTTCGGCGGGGTATGACCAC
>NZ_BMMH01000027.1 GCF_014645735.1 Nocardia jinanensis
GCCGCAGCCTGATCTCATCACCGGGACTCATCTCCCGGGCTTGACATCTTCATTGGGAAGCTCCTCGAGCGGATCGGGCCCATGGACCTATCGCATCCAATTCTGTTCTCGCTCAGCGCTATACACAAGCCTTCCAATCCGGGACACGAACCGGCATCCTCGGCGCAGACCGCCGGGATCACTGATCACGGCAGTTCCGGGGATCAGTGGTCGCCACGTTCCTTCGCCTCCAGGCGTTAGCGAAGCGCCCCGGGACGAGCGCTGACAATCGGCGCGGTACGGGTCGTCGAGCTGTAGCGTGGCGAAACGGCATCGCGGGGATAGCCTGAGGAAAGAAATTCCACGAGCGAGGAGTTTTCGATGCCGGCACCACGATGGGTCGCCCGCGCCAACCGGGCCGGGCTCAACAAAGTCACCGGGTTCATCGCCCCCTGGGCCCCGGGTTGGGCTGTCGTGGTGCATCGCGGCCGGAAATCGGGTCGCGTCTTCCGCACCCCGCTCTGGGCTTTCCGCCGCGCGGACGGCTACGTGATCGCGTTGACCTATGGGGCCGAATCGGACTGGGTGAAGAACGTCCTCACCGCCGACGGCTGCGAACTGGAAACCCGCCGGCGGCGCTACGCGGTCGGCGCACCGCGCGTCTACCACGACGAGACCGCCGGCGCGATGCCACCGTTCATCCGGTTCGTGCTGCGCAGGGTGATCAGAGCGCCGGACTTCCTCAGCGTAGAGGTGGTCCGGGAGCTCGACACCGCGCACTGACCCCACCGCGCCTCTCCACAGTGGCCGACCTACCCGGCTCGGATCTACCGGCACGGGGAACACACCGGACACCGACCGTCGCGGACGCGGCCCGGGCCGGTTCAGTTCTTCCGGCCGACGGCCCGGAAGAGCACCAGCTCGGTTTCCGGGAGGTCGTCACCGAACCACCCACTGCTGCAGCGGGGCCACGCCGGGGTCGGTGTTCTCGAAACCGTCCAGCATCGAGGTCACCTGTTCGCGTGATCGGTATCGGACCTGGAGCTGTTCCGCGCGTCCTCGGTGGTGCGCTCGATGATCTCCGGATGGCTGGTATCGGCGCCGTGCGTGATCGCCAGGAAGCGACCGGGTGCCACGACGTCGCGAGCACGCTGTACCGGCACTTCCCGACCCGCGAGGATCTCCTCGCCGAGGTGTACCACCGCGAGGTGGACGAACTGGTCACCGCGGCTCCGCACCTACTGGAAACCCACCAGCCGCTGGACGCGCTGGCGGCGTGGTTCGATCGAGTGGCCGCCTACGCCCGGGTCGAACGCGATGTCTTCGCCGCCGTCGAAGATCGAACAGCACGCCGTGCTCATGGCCGTAGTGTGGCCCGCGGTGCCGACACTCGTGTTCGCACCGCTGGGGCGGTGCATCGGTTCCAGCGTTTGAGCCGCTGAGGCCGGATGGGCGGCGCGGCCGGGTCCGACCCGCCGTCCATCGCGTACTCCGGTCGGCAACGAACCGCGCGGTCGCGACGATTGTCCCTCGGGTGAACCGCCTCTACAGCGCCGGAACCGTCCGGCGCGTTGTCGAACGCATGATCCCGGTCGCGATACAGCTCGACGACGACGGCCGCATCGAGCCCTACCTCTACGCCGCCGACTACGCCAGACTGCCCGATGTCACCGTGGACCGGGTCGATGAATGGTCCGCCGAATACCTGCATCTCCGTGGCCGCCACGGCGGTATCGACTACGCGGAGATCGGCGGCTCCAACAACGAGATTCCCGTCATGCGCGAAATCATCGTCTCGGTGAACCGCCACAACGAACCGACTCTGGTCCTGTTCTTCACCGACGGCGGGTTCCGCCGAAAAGCGAAAATCGCCGCACTCATGCGGGAAGCGTCCACACTTCCCGCGTTCTGGCAGTTCATCGGCCTCGGCCACGCCGACTACGGGCTCCTGCACGATCTGGACACCATGACCGGGCGTCACGTCGACAACGCGGGTTTCTTCTCCGTCGACGATATCGACACCCTGACCGATGCCGACCTCTACAACCGGCTTCTCCACGAGTTCCCGGACTGGCTGCGTGCGGCAGAGTCCGCCGGAATACTGCGCCGCCACTCCACCGCGACGGAATCGTGGTGAGCACTGCGTCACGGTGCGGACGCCCACCGAAGCGATGCGATCGCCCGCGCCCAGTGGGCGGGGCGGCCGCGAGTCCGGTAGCGGCCGCTGCTCGGTCCCTGGCCTACCTTCCATCCAGCCGGGCCCGACCGCGCTCGAAGCCGAATGTCCGGGGGTGCACTGCATATGAGAGCTCGGCCGCCCCCACCGGTACGCTTGCTCCGCTCACCCGTTCTCGAGCGGAATACCGTTATCGCGGAGCCAGGCGGCGATCTGCTCGATCACTGCGCGCGCGGGCGCCGGCCGCAGCATGGACGGCGTCATGAACAGGTAACGCTGGAAGGTGACGCCCTGTGCGTTTTCGGCCACGGGGTCGGCGCCTGCCTGTAACAGGTCGAGGACGGTGGTGTGCTCGTCGAGCTCCGCGGCGACGTGCAGGGGGGTCTCGCCGCAGCGATCGGCGATATTCGGGTTCGCGGCAGCGGCCAAGAGGGCGCGAGCATTCGAATGCCGTTGGTGGAGTACCGCCTCGAGTAGTGGCGTGCGACCGGTATGCGGGTTGATCGCATCGGGGTCCACCTGCCGTCCGAGCAGTATCGTCAGGCACGCGGGATCGTCGGCCATCGCCGCACAGTGCAGTGGGGTGTCGCCGTCGTCGTCGGGGCGCAGTGGATCGGCGCCGGCGTCGAGCAGTGCGCCGCAGGCGCTGTCGGCTCCATTGAGAACCGCCCAATGCAGCAGCGTGATCCCCTCCGCACCGGCGGCATCCGGCTCGATACGGAGCGTGAGCAGCCGGGCCAGGTGTGCGTCGTCACGAGCCGCGATCGCCGCGGCAGCGTCCTGGTCGGCAGTTCCGTCGAACGGTGTCGCCATCGCCCGGGTGTTCCCTTCATCCGGAATTGTTCGAGTCCTCAGCTACCCGGCGGACCGGACCAGGGTCGCGCCTGGTCCAAGGCCAGCTGGACGCCCGGCAATTCGTGTAGATCGATCGCGCGGGACAACCGCCCGCCACCGTATTCGGCCGGGAACGGGTCGGGCAGATCTATTCTCGCGCCGAGCGCGGGCGCCACCTTGGCGAGCCCACCCGCAATGCCGGTGGCGCCCGCTGCACCGCCCATCGCCGCACCGACGAAACCGCCGACGGAACGTCCGGCCACAACCCCGGCTATCCGGCCTGTCTGACCGCCGATCGCAGTGCCGACCGCGCCGCCGAGCGAGGACCCCACGAGACCGCCGGCGACCCCGCCGATCACCGAACGGTGCACGCGGTGCGCCTCCTGTATTGCCGTCAACGGATCTCCGGCGACCATATAGGCGCGCACATTACCCGCCGCCGCGTAGTCCCTCGCGGCCACGGGTTCGAGGCCCAGCCCACGGATCGTCTGATCGGACAGGCCCACACCGTTGAATGTCACCGCCGGCGCACCCGATTTGAGCGCCGCAGTCGTCGCCAGACCGCCCCCGAGCGAATGACCGGTGATCACCAGGTCATCGCCGAAAGCGACGCGAGCCAGCTTGCCGAGGCGCCCGGCCATGACGTACTGGCGCGCCGGTAGTCCCATGCCCTGAGCAAAATTGGTCTGCCAACTTCGCAGGCTGGTTCGGTAGGTACCCGCGAATGCCAGCACGTACCGTCCGTCATCAGCTCGGTATATGGCGCTGGTGAGACCGCTGCGTGCATCGTTCAGCGCGCCCGGGGGTATCCCGACACTCTCCAACTCCCTACTCTCGAGCCGGACGAATCCGTCGATACGATGGCCGGGCCGGGCCGGGAGGTACACATCATCGGCAAGCTTGGCCAGTGACCGATCGATCTGTTGTGCCGCAGTCGAACGCGTACTCGCCGCGAAGGTTTTCCCGCCGCTGCGCCGACGATCGGCACCCCCACCGCGGTGATCGGGTCGCCGGATGACACTTACACCTTCGATCTCCTTCTTGCCCCGGCGAGCGGCGTTTTCGACTTCGTCGGCCCCTCTCCGCAGCGTTCCGACCATCGTGCGCATCCGCCCATCCGTGTCCCGGATCGCCCGCTGGGCCGCATGAGCCAGATTACGACCGGCCAGCTGGGCGAGGCGCCGCGCCGGAGATGTCACTGTGGTGACGCTATCCCAAAGTAGGAGGCCATGAGGTGAATGTATGCGGGCCGACCGAATTGTGATCCCGGCGAGAAGAAACCTTCGCCCCACGGCGTTCGACGTCGGAGGCGGCGGCCCGCTGCTGTCGTCTGATCACCCGGCAGCCGTATACCGCCGCTAGATGCCCGGCCTCAGCGCACGTGCCACCGTACCGATCCTGCGTTCGCTCATGTGATCCGAGAGGTGGGCCGGCCCCGCCCAGGGCATCTCCGAACGGGATACCGCAGTTGGCGGGGTCGACGGGATCGATCGGCGATCGCCTCGACAGCGGCATGGCCGCAAGTTCCGCAGGCGCTGGACAGTCGGAACCAGTCGCCGGGCCACCACCGAGAGCCGGCCGACGTGCGACTACGCCGAAGCGCGGTTCGCCCACGGACGAAGCTGCGGGTGAGGGCGGCTACGGTGGCTGGACCGATGTGGACAGGAGTCGTTCATGGTGCGGTTGGACCATCTCGTGAACGTGCTGGGCGGGTACGGAGTGCGGTTGCGCTACTGCCCGGTGTCACGAGCGACTGTGATCCGCAGCGTCGCGATGTACGACGCGACCGGGTCGGAGGACGCTACCGGCGATATCTTCCTCGCCGTAGGCGCCGGCTCCGTGCGCGAAGCGGTGGCCGGGGCGCGGGCCGCGAAAGCCGTCGCCGTGCTCGTCCGTGGCGGCGCCGATGCCGAACGAGAAGCGGCCGGGATCGGGCCCGGCGACGGGGTCGCGGTGTTGGTGGTCGATCCCGCGGTGTCGTGGAGTCAGGTCACCGGCGTGGTGTTCGGTTTGGTCCTGGAGGGTCGGGAAACGGCGTCCGGACGCGGTCCGACGGATCTTTTCGCATTGGCCGACAGCTTGGCGGCCGCGGTCGACGGCGCAGTGGCCATCGAGGATCCCGTGTTCCGCGTGATGGCTCATTCCACCCCGCAGCGGGGAGCCGACCGAGCACTGTCGGAGACGGTGCTGCGCCGGCAGCTGCCCGCGACCTTGCGGACCCTTTTCGATTCGCGTGGCGTCTACGCACATCTGGCAAGTTCCGACGAGCCGTTGTTCGTCGATCCGGATACAGAGCACGGGCTCGACGGGCGAATGGTGATCGCCGTGCGCGTGGGCCGGGAACTGCTCGGGTCGGTATGGGTGACCTGCGCAGCGCCGTTGACGGGCGTACGGCGGACCGCGTTGGCCGACGGCGCGCGGACGGTGGCCCTGCATCTACTGCGATCCCGGGCGAGCGCGGATCTGGAGCGTCAGGTGGAATCCGAGCTGGTGATCCGGCTGCTGGAGGGCAGCCCGGATGCCGCGACCGTGGTCGGCCGGCTCGGGTTGGGGTCGGCACCGTTACGAGTGGTCGCGGTGCGCGCCCAGATCGCCACGGAACGACACGCCGGCCTACTCCTGGCCTTCGAGCAGGCGACCCAAGGTTTCGGCTGGTCGCGCCCGGGGCGCAGCGCGCTGTCGGACAACACCGTCTACACGATCCTGCCCGGCGAGCAGGTTCGCACCGCCCGGGATTGGGTAGCGGCGCTGCGGGCGGCGCTACCCACCCGGGTGACGGTATCGGCCGGTATCGGTGGACCCGCGACAGCGACCGATCTGCCCGCCTCCAGGCAGGAAGCAGACGAGTGCCTGGCGCTGCGCGAACAAGGAACAACGGATATCCCGTCTCCGGCCTACGACGAATCCTGGAGTGAGATCCTGCTGCAACGATTGCGGGCGGCGGCGCGGGCCGGGCGGATACCGGCGCGCGGGCCGGTCGCCGAATTGCGCCGATACGACAGCGAGCACGCCACGGACTACGTCGCGACGCTGCGCGCATGGCTCGACGCACAAGGCGACCCGGTCGATGCCGCCGCCCGGCTCGGTGTCCATCCCAACACCGTGCGTAATCGGTTGCGGAAGATGCGCGACCTGACCGTTCTCGCACTCGACGACCCCCGTACTCGACTGGCCATGACGATCGATCTGGCTGCCTTCGAGAACGACTGATCCGGGTGTTGTGGCAACCGAACAACGCGGACGGTCGGAACTGTGACGAACGGACAGGCGTACTGCCGTCGCCCGAGTCATCATGGCTGTGACAGCGCATCGTCGGACAGTGGAGGTGAGCATGGCGCGCGCAACGAGTCGGCTCGACCGCGAACGCGCAGGCCGGTTTCGGGTGGAGAGCCCGGCATCCGGCTGAGTCCTCGACTATTTCCCCCATCCGTGGAGTCGGTGTCGTCAGTTCCCGGCTCCACGGAGTTCCGCCGTCGGGGCGGCGCTCCTCCCTCCCTCCGCCGCCCCGACGGCCGACCTCACTTTCCCGATCGATCCTGTAGGACGTAAATGACCACGAGCTCCCCCATCTGGCTGACACCGGATGCCCACGATCAGCTCCGGACCGAGCTGGCCGACCTGCTCGCCGCCGATACCACCGGTCGTGCCGAGAACTCCGACCCCGATGATCGGGTCACCGCCCGACACCAGCGCCTGGCGCGGATCACGCATATCCGGGACCTGTTGAGCAACGCCGTCGTCGGGCAGGATCCACCCGACGACGGGATCGCGGAGCCCGGCATGGTGCTCACCGTGGGCTACGACGGCACCGACGACACCGAAACATTCCTGCTCGGCAGCCGCGACGGGGAACAGGGCGATCTCGAGGTCTACTCGCCGGACTCGCCACTCGGCGCCGCGCTCACCGGAGCACGGCGCGGGGAACAGCGCACCTACCGCATACCCAACGGCACCGAAATCCGGGTAACGCTGCTCGAGGCCGTCCCCTATGGCCGCACCGTCGCCGGTGTTCCCCCCGGCGCCTGATGACCACGGGCGAGCGGTCGAGCTCGAGGACGCGCACGTCCACGACCGAGATCACCCTTCTACAGATCGATTCTCCGGTGATCGTCCGGGACGATCGGACGATCGCGCTGCCGATCCACTCGTGGCTGTCCGCAGGATTCTGGGATCTCTTCGGTCTTCCCCGGGCCGACCGGGCACTGGCCGCGCTCTCGTTCGGCACCGAGAGTGCGCCGCGCACCTATCTGGCCCGGCGCTCCGCTCACCCCACCACGTGGAAGGAAGAGCCACTGGCGGTGGATGTTCCCACGACGATAGGCCCCGGACCGGGAAGGCTGGAGATATCCGGTCCGATGACCCGTAGACGACGTCGCCTGGTCGAACGCACCACGCTGGTGATCGCCCTTGCCGCACCTGTCGGCTATCGCCCGCACCAGGCCCTCCCGGACCACATGTGGGAGGAAGACCGATGGCACACGACTGTCCTGGTACCCGGGGCTCGGCCCGTGTCGCACCCGGCGCCGTTCAGGAAATACCGGTAATGCGTTCCTGCCGCCACCCTTTCCGCGAATCGAGCGTGCGGGTGTAACCGCCGGCTCGACAACGGCCATCCTGCGGCGGCATCGAAGTTCGCCGATATCAACATCTTCCGCGTCCGGATGGTGTCAAATTCCACTGATCGACGGTGTTTCCGATGACCGATGCAACCAGTCAGGGGTGCCCTCATGCCACGTGGAATCGATTCAGCTGTCTTCCCGCATCTGGAGGCGGACTTGGACCGTGTCCGTGACGTTCTCGGACCTGTCCGGCTGGAGGGCAGGTCTGAACTGACCGCCCTCACGGACGAGGGGCCGAGCACCTCTCGCCGGTTGGTTCGGCCCACACTGACCCTGTTGTCGTATTACCTGCTCACCGATCCCGCGACCCCCGCGGACGATCGGGTGGTGCGCGCCGCCGCTGCCGTCGAAATGCTGCATCTGGGCTCGCTCTACCACGACGACGTCGTCGATCACGCGTACGAGCGTCGCGGCCGCCCCAGCGCCAACGTGGTGTGGGGTTCACATATGGCGGTACTGGGTGGGGACTCCATGATGCTCACGAGCGTGCGCATGCTGGCCGAACTCGGCCGACGGGAAGTTCTCGCGGGGGCGATCGCCGGTGAGCAGATGTGCGCGGGCATGGTGATCGAGGCCGCCGACCTCTACGTGACCTCTCGCAGCGAGCAGTCCTACCTGGACGCGATCGACGGAAAGACCGCGGCGGTACTGTCGTTGGCCTGCCGGGTGGGCGCGATGCAGGCCGGCCGCGCCGAGGACGCGGAAGAGGCGCTGGCCCTGTTCGGCCGACACTTCGGGATGGCCTACCAACTGTACGACGACATCCTCGATCTGACCTCGACCGTCGAAGAAATGGGCAAGCCCGTCAACGCGGATCTACCCGACGGTATATACACGCTTCCGGTGATCCGCGCGGCCGCCCGTGACGGCGATCTTGCCCGGCTGCTCCGGCGGGCGATGACGCGTGAGCAAGCGGCGCGGGCCCATGAGCTCGTCATCGCCTCCGGCGCCGTGGACGAAGCACGAACGACAGCGGGTGAATTCATGGACCGGGCCGCCGATCGGCTTGCCGCTGTGCCCGTCGACCCACGCGTCCGCCATGCGATGATCGACTACGCCCGATCCATCCTCGACCGGCGCACTCCGGGGCCGGTGGAGGCTCCACGTACGACACAGCCACCCCGATCCCGCGCAGCCGGGCTCCCGCCACATGTCGAGCAATGGTTGCGGAACTGGCTGGTGGACACCGGGCTCGCTCTCACTCCTGCCGAGGCCGGCTACCACCGGTGGACCGGAGCGATCCAGCTCCCGGCCGGGACCTTGACCCCGGCCGCGACCGCCGCGCGTGAACAGACGACCTACGGTATGGCCGTACTGACCCTGATATTGGACGACCTTTTCGAGGATCCGCAGCTGAAGGACCCGGAGGCCGTCACAGCGCTGCGGCGCGGCATGGTGGAGATGGTGCGCCGGGCCCCGGCGACGCCCGCCCGGCCCGGCGCGATCCCCACGGCCTGGGAGAGTCTGTGGCCGCGGCTGCGTGAGGGCCGGAGCGCCCGCTGGCGGGAGCGGTTCCTCGACGGCCTCGAGGATTGGTTCGAAGCGGCCGAACGCGAAGCGCACCATCGCATAAACGGCTACATTCCCGGCACGGCCGACTACCTGCCGCTGCGGATCACGACCAGTGGGATCGAAGTCGCCCTCGCCTGCATAGAGGTGTACCAGGACGGGGAACTGCCGTCGAGACTGCGCAGCCACCCCGTGATCCGCCGCTTCGAGGAACTCGCCTTCTGGGTGACCTTCGTGGAGAACGACCTGGTGGGGTTGGACCAGGACGAGGCAGACGGGGTCCCCTACAACTTGGTGCGGGCGGTCCGGCACGAGACCGGCTGCACCCGGAGCGAGGCCGTCGAGCAGGTGCAGCGCCAGGTAACGGAGCATCGCGCTCAGCTCGAGGCGGTGATCCGCTACATTCCCGGGCTCATCCGCGTGCTTCCCGGCCTGCCGGGCAAGCGGAGGGACTACGCGCAGATGTACGCGAACATCACGAATGTGGCGCTGTGGGGACGTGAGAGCGATCGGTACGAGCCGGCTTCGGCTTCTCCGGCGCCGGACTTGGAACGCTTGCGCCGTGAGCTCTACCACCGGGCCGCCGAACCAGCTCCCACCGCGTTGTAATCCCCCACAGCCGGCAGTCCCGCCCGATCCACCGTAACGATCGGGCGGGACGCGCCCTCATTGCTTCGCCGGCTGCCCGGCCTCGGTCGTTCCCGGGATACGAGGCCCGAGGGTGCGCGGTCCGGGGATTCGGATCCGAGGGATAGGCCGAAGAGCCGAGCGGGTGCGCAGATGAAAAGCGACCAGTCCGATGAGGGCGCTCGCGGCGAACCAGGTCAGTTGCACGGCGAAGCCCGCGAACGGTGTGGCATCGGAGAAACCGGCCGCGCTCGATGCCTGCATCGCCCCGTAGGAGGGCAACCAGCGCACGAGATCACTGTCCGCCCCGGCGCTGGCGATGGGGTTCTGCACGGCCATGTCGACGCAGCTGATCATCGCGATGGCGAACATCCCCTCCACCTCGCGGCGCAGCAGCGCGCCGAGGGCGACACCCAGCGCACCGTAGGTCATCGCGGCGGCGAACAGCGCCGCGGCGAGCAGGACCGGCTGCCTGGGCGACCAATAGCAGCAGATGATCGCGGTGGCGTACACGCAGACGACCGCGGAGGCCGACACCAGGCAGGCGATCTTCGCCATACCCAGCGCGACCCGGGGATACCCGGCCATCGACAATCGCCTGTCGAACGCTCCACTGCTGAAAGTCGCCGCGAACATCATGAATCCGACGATCAGTGAGACCACCATCAAGGCGGCGCTGAGCTGAGCGAGCTCATTGCCGTCGGCACGCAGCACAAGACCGGTGTCCCGAAGCCGGAACGGCACCTCGATATCGGTGACGGCCACCCGCGCCAGGGTGATCAGTACGGGGACGAAAACGGCCACCAACAGCATGGCGAACCGGTTACGTGCGTGCTCGATCAGGCCGTAGCGGGTGGCGATCAGGAACAGCCGAACACCGTTGCTCATCCGGCCTTCTCTTGTCTGTCTCGTAGGACCCCCTCGTGCAACTGCCACACCTGATCCAGTCTGTCGGTGTCGTGGGCCAGATGCGAGACGATCAGTACCGATCGGCCGGTGTCACGGAACTCGGTGACCAGATCCCAGAAACGCAGATACGTCTCCCAGTCGAAACCCTGATAAGGCTCGTCGAGGAGCAGAACCTGCGGGTCGTGCATCACCGCCAAGGTCAGGTTGAGCTTCTGCCGGGTGCCGCCGCTCAGCGTCGCGACCCGCTCATCGGCGTACTCGGCGAACCTGAGGATCTCCATGGTCTCCTCGGCCCGGCGCAGATCCGGAACGGCATAGGCCGCGGCGAAGAAGTCCAGGTGCTGGCGGATCGTGAAGGCGTCGTTCAGTACCACCTGCTGCGGGCAGTAACCGAACCGCCCACGGTGCCGGATGGTTCCCCGGTCCGGTCGCAGCGCTCCGGAAAGGACCTTCAACAGCGTCGACTTCCCCACCCCGTTCTCACCGACGATGCCCGTCAGCGTCCCCACGGGCAGCGTGATGTCGATACCACGCAGCACCGACCGCCTGCCGTACGAGTGGTGGACGTTCTCCACTTCCATCATCGTCCCTTGTCTGCCGCCGATGCAGTGGACCGATAGCGCTTCGAATGCTACCAAGCGTCACCGAAACCCTGTGCCGCAAAGTCTGATTCACGGCCGCACGATGCCCGGCCCGAGGGCTCGGCCGGGTCCGGCCGCCGCGGGAGCGGGAACATCGTGGCAACCCCTCGGCGGATACCGTCCGGGTCGTCGACCGCGTGGTCGACGAGTTCGGCACGGACGTAACCCGGGGATATCGACGTCGTCCGCAGCACCTCGTCGGCACTCTCCTGCCGCGAACCCTCCCGCAGCGTGCGTCCCGCGTTCTTCGTCCCCACGTACACCGCGTGCGTCGGGACGATCTTCAATCCGTACGTCGAGACGACCGCGACGGGATGCACCGCCCCTGAAGCCGGGCGTTGCGCACCCACCAGAATCTGGGCTCGCGCCGTCCGCTGACGAGCGCCGAGCGCCCCGAGGCGCACGCTCCGAACGGCCGTTTTTCCCGCGAAAGTGGACAATCTCGCACGATGCCTGTGCGGCGTACAGGCGAATCCGGGTTGCTTCGGTAGCGTGCTCACCCGACCAGAATCCGAGACCGATGAGGAGTACCGGGTGCGAGCGAGGAGTCGGCGGGTGGTGCGGAAGCGGTTACGGAGAGTCGCCGCGGTTGTTGCGTCGATGGTGCTGACGAGCTGTGTGGGCGGGGCGGTGGTCAGCGCGGCGCCGGTCGGCACTCCGGTGCTGCGGTCCCCGGCGGGTGGGTACGAAGAACTCTTCGTGCCATCCGGTATGGGCCCGATCAAGATCCAGGTGCAGTGGGCGGCGCGCGGTGGCAGTTCGGCGCTCTATATTCTCGACGGCCTCCGCGCACCGCACGATCACAATCAGTGGACCAGCGATACCGACGCCCTGCGGCAGTTCGCCGGTGACAACGTCACACTGGTGTTCCCGGTCGGCGGCCGTTCCAGTTTCTACACCGACTGGTACCGTCCCAGCGGCACCAACGGTCAGGAAACCACCTACAAGTGGGAAACCTTCCTCACCAGTGAGTTGCCCGACTTCCTTGCCGGATACGGGGTGTCGCGTACCAACAAGGCCATCGTGGGCGCCTCCATGGGCGGCGGGGCGGCCATGACCCTGGCCGCGCACCACCGCGACCAGTTCCGATTCGCCGGATCGTTCTCCGGATTCCTGAACCCGACCTTTCCGGTCTGGAACGAAGCGGTCCGCGCGGCGATGTGGGACGAGGGCCGGTTCAACGTGGACGATATGTGGGGCCCGGTCGGTGACCTCGCCTGGAGCCGCAACGATCCGACCGTGCAGGCCGAACTGCTGCGCGGCCTGCCGATGTATGTCTCGGCCGGTAACGGCACCCCCGGCGCTCTCGACCTGCCGTACGGGGTCGGCAACACGGTGAACGCGATGGGCTTGGAGGCAACAGCCGCGGTAGGCACTGGAATCTTCCGCGACCGGGTCGCCGCGCTGGGTATTCCGGCCCGCGTCGAGATCGTCGACGGCACCCACACCTGGCCCTACTGGGGCCGGGCGCTCGCCACCGCCCGTCCGATGATCCTGGACGTACTCGGGGCCCACTGACGGTTCTCACCAGGGCGTCCGGCATCCGGCCGGGCGCATCCGGAAGCCGTGAGTAAACTCCGAGGTTGCGTAGGGTTTCGAGCGGGATCGGTACCAGCACGGAGTTCGATCATGGAGACGCACACCGGCGATATCGCCGCGGGCCACGACAGCCTCGAACTACGCGTGTACGCCGAACTGAACGATTTCCTGCCCCCGCGGTCCCGGTTCTCGGTGCTGCGGCGGTCGGTACGGTCCCATCAGACCGTGAAGGATGTCATCGAGGCGGCCGGTATCCCGCACACCGAAATCGACCTACTGCTGGTGAACGGGGAATCGGTCGGCTTCGGACACCACCCCGGCCCGGGCGATCGGCTCGCGGTATACCCGGTGTTCGAAAGTCTCGATATCGCCGCCCTGACCCGGGTGCGCCCGCACCCGCTGCGCGAACCGCGCTTACTCGTCGACGTCAATCTCGGCGGTGCGGCTCGTCTGCTGCGGCTGATGGGCCTCGACGTCCGCTGCGAATTCGACGCCGCGGACGTACAACTCGCCGAAATCGCCGGGAACGACCACCGCATCCTGCTGACCAGGGATCGCGGTCTGCTCGCCCGTCGTATCGTCACCCACGGCCTCTTCGTGCACGCCGACCTCCCGGCCGATCAGGCCGTAGAGGTGATCGACCGGCTCGATCTCGCAAATTGCCTGGCCCCGCTCACCCGCTGCCTCCGCTGCGGCGCACCCCTCGCAGACGTAGCGAAAGCCGACGTGATCGACCGGCTTCCTCCCCTCACCCGGCGCTATCACGACAGCTTCCGCCGCTGCACCGGTTGCGACCACGTCTACTGGGCGGGCGCGCACCGAGACCGCCTCGACGAACTCGTCGCCCGCATAATGTCGAAGATCCGGCGGACATCTCCACCAGAGGGTCGTCACTGAACTCGGCCCCGGATCCCGCCACCGGCCCGAAGGCCGCTTCGGCACGGATGTACTCGTCCCATTCGCCGGACTGCGCGACAGCGACGGCGTGATCCGGCTCGGCGCTCGCATCAGCCGACGAACAACACCGTCGCCGCGCCTGCAGAGAGACGACTGCGAGGCACCCGACTGCACCGGATCACCAGACTGCGCCGAAGGCCGTACGGGACGGCCCTACTTCTCCAACGTTTTTCAACGAACATCCCAGTATGGCTGAAGTACTGGACAACCAATTCCCAGCGTTGGACACTAGAGCAATCTGCTATCGATGGGGTGAACAGCATGGTCAGAACACATATCGTTGTCGCCGGGGAAACGTTGCCGGACTTGTCGTTGCGCTTCTACGGTGACGCCGAGCTACACCGGCTGATCGCCACCGCCAGCGGGATCGCCGACCCCGATGGTATCGATGTCGGGCAACAGTTGATCATTCCCGACTTCGAGAGATACAACATTCTCGCAGGGGACACGCTGTCGGCCTTGGCATCTCGTGCCTACGGTGACACCTCGCTTTCTCCGCTGATCGCCGCCGCCAGCCGGATCGCCGACCCTGATGACATCAATACCGGGCAAGAGCTGATCATCCCCGAACTCACGAGATACAAGGTCCTCGCGGGGGACACGCTGTCGGAGTTGGCATCACGCTTCTACGGTGACACCTCGTTTTCCCCGCTGATCGCCGCCGTCAACGACATCACCGATCCCGACCGCGTCGACGCCGGGAAGGTGCTCGCCGTATTCGCCGGGCGCAGTGACGGGTTCGGGCTGACCATCGTGGACCGCAACGAGAGCGACCCTCGCATGTGGTACTACCGGTTCCAGACCAGTGCGATCGGCTGGAACCCCGGAGTCAATGTCCTGCTTCCCGACGACTACAGCACCAGTGGACGTACCTACCCCGTTCTCTACCTGCTCCACGGCGGCGGCGAGGACTTCCGCCAGTTCGACTTCCTCGGCATCCGCGACCTGACCGCCGGCAAGCCGATCATCGTCGTGATGCCCGACGGCGGGCGCGCGGGCTGGTACTCCAACCCGGTCAGCTCGTTCGTCGGCCCGCGCAACTGGGAGACGTTCCATATCGCCCAGCTGCGCCCCTGGATCGAAGCGAATTTCCGGACCTACGCCGAGTACGACGGCCGCGCCGTCGCCGGGTTCTCGATGGGTGGCTTCGGTGCGCTGAAATACACAGCCAAGTACTACGGCCACTTCGCCTCGGTCAGCAGCCATTCCGGTCCGGCGAGTCTGCGTCGCGATTTCGGCCTGGTCGTGCACTGGGCGAACGTGTCCTCGGCGGTCTCGGACTTGGGCGGCGGCACGGTCTACGGCGCGCCGTTCTGGAACCAGGCCAGGGTCAGCGCCGACAACCCGGTCGAGCGTATCGGCAGCTACCAGAACAAGCGGATCTTCCTGGTCGCCGGCACCAGCCCGGATCCGGTCAACTGGTTCGACAGCGTGAACGAGACCCAGGTGCTCGCCGGGCAGCGGGAGTTCCGCGCACGTCTCACCGATGCCGGCATCCCGCATGAATTTCACGAGGTCCCCGGCGGTCACGTCTTCCGGCCCGAGATGTTCGCCCTCGACCTCGACGGCATCATCGCTCGGCTGCGGTCGGCGGCTCTCGTGTGACCCTCGAGTTCGATGCCAGGGGCTGCACGAACAACGGTGTATCTCGGCGAGAGATGCACAAGCCTCCGAAAACCGGGAAGAACGCGGCTGCCGACCCATGACTCGAGCGGGCCGTCATGCACGAGGACGGCCCGCACTCCACAACAGAATGCGGGCGTTCGTCCCGTTCACCGCCCCGATACCACAATTCGCCCCTCGAGTTCTTCGACAGAATCCGCCCGCCGCGGTGATCCATGCTCGGGCACCGGACCGTACCGTCACTGTTTCGGTCGGAATACCGCCCACCGCCCGCTCGCCGCAGCAACCGCACCCTGATACGGGGTAGTTGACGGTCCGAGTTGCGGAGCCCTGCTGAGCCACCGGATCGTCATCTAACGTTGAGGCAGGCAAGCGCGAGCGAAGGACGCGATATGGGGGAATCGACCCGCGAACCGGCCCATCTGGACCTGTTCCGCTACCTGACCGCGGACGAACGCGACGAATACATCGCGATCATGTCGCATTTCACGTCTTCCCTGCTTGCCGATATGTCCGCCGCAACCGCCGCCGAACTGCTCACCGCGGCCGGTACCCCACTCGCGGCCGATACCACCGAAACTCGCTGCAAGCAGCTCGTGCGCTGGGGAAATCTGGTGCCCTCATTGCGGGATACCCGAGTCACCACTGTTGCGGACTACCTGCGAGCTCGTTCGCGGTACCAGGTTTCGAGCTTGGGCGGGCGCGTGCACCGCGGGGCGCTCGAGATCATGTCGGCTGCCGACGGCGCGCGCGAGGTTGCGCGCGAACTGCTCGGGCAGATCGCCCACGCGCTCGCGGACATTCCCAAGCTCCTGGATGCCGGCATCGAGGGTGAACGCGGTGAACGCCTCGCGGGAACCGTCACCACAGTGTTCAACAATCAGCGGTTGTTCACCGATAGCGTCACCGATTTCTATGCATACCTGTCCGGCGTGCTGACCCGGTTCGATCTCGGGGGTGAGGAGTATGCACAGTTCAAGTCGCTGCTGCTGGACTATGTCGATCTCATCAATGCCGATGTGAACAAGCACGCTCCGCTTATCGCCGAGGCGTTGAACCAGGTTCTCGCAGTTCTCGACCGGTTGCTTCCCGTCCTGGATGCACTGCCCGGCTTACAGTTGGGCGACGATATAGCAGTCGAACGCTCGGCGGGGCGCGCGCGATCGGATTGGGAGCAGCTGTATCAATGGTATTCGGGTGAGGAATCCGGTCCGGGACAGCTACGGGCAGCCGCCGGCCAGGCACTCGGACAGCTGATCGCCAACGCGAAACGGATTCTCGATTCCTCCCGGACCGGGTATTCGCGGCGGGCGGACCTGCTGCGCCTGGCCGGGCGGCTCGCCCGGGCGTCGGACGCCGAAGCGGATCGGCTGTTCACCGCCGGCTTCGGGGCCTGGCCCGCCCGGCACCTCGGGTTGGGTCCCGAAGAGCCGGACCCACAGATCACGCCGACGACATCGTGGATGGTGGCCGACCCCATCGATGTTCCGGTGTCCCTGCGGGAACGCGGTAATCGTGTCGCGAAGGGTCGCTCCTCTCGGGTGCCGGACACCGCCACCGATCGCAGGATGGTCGAGGCCGCGGCTCGTGCGGAGGCACAGCGCCTGCGCGAAGCCGCGGCCGAACTCGCCGCGTGTGGCGCTCTGGATGGAGCCCGGCTGTCACCCGCGGCGCGTGGAGTCCTTCTGGAACAGCTCGGTCGGCTACTGACGACCGATCACGATGCCGACGCGGTCATCGTCGATTACGATCTCGGCCTTGCGCTCGAAGCCACCCGAGGTCGCCGCACCCGGATCGATTCCCATGACGGGACCCTCACCGTCGAGGGCTACACCCTCAGTATCCGCTCTATCGACAGCTCGCTCGCCGCGCTCCCCGATGCCCTATGAGCCGCGACTCCGGACGCCGCTCCCTGGGCACGCGCTCACAAGATGCGGCCGGTCTGCGCGAGGCGGCCAGAGCGCTACTGACGACACCGGTCATCACCGCAACTCGCCGTCCGGAGACTATCGCCCTGGTCCGTCGTCATGTGACCGCGCTCCGTACGATGTTCAGTACGCAACTCGGATACCACCTGATCGCGGAGTCCGGTTTCGCGCGACTGGTCAAACTGCCGCCCGAACCCAGCTCACCCGCAAGGACCCTCGCGCGGCGCAACGGTACTCCGCTGGGCGCGCCGACCTACACCTTGGTCGCACTCGCGTGCGCGGCACTGCTGGCCCCAGGGGTCGGTGAGCAGATCCTCATCTCCCAGCTCGTCGCCCAGATCCGCTCCGACGCTGCGGAGCAAGGGATCAGCGTCCCGGACGACCTCCCACAGCGCCGGCGGCTCGTAGCGGCGCTGTCCGTGCTGATCGATTGGGGAGTGCTCACCGAGACCGACGGTACCATCGGCCGCTGGGGCGACACCGGCGCAGACGAAGCGCTGTTGACGATCTGCCGACCGCTACTGCCACATCTGCTGGTTCGGTCGATCGGTCCCGGAGCAACCGATGACAGCATCCTGGCGCCGGAAGCCGGGGCACCCAGGCGCCGCCTGCGCCGTCGGCTCGCCGAGGATCCAGTTGTACTGCGCCGCGATTTGAGTCCCGAAGAACTGGATGTGCTGTCGAGGGAGCGCACCGAACTCAGCCGGCTTCTCAACGACAATTTCGGGCTCGTCCTGGAAGTCCGGGCCGAGGGCGCTCTGGCCTACGATCCGGCCGAAACGCTCAGCGATATCGAGTTTCCCGGTGCGGGCAGCGTGAAGCAGGCCGGTCTTCTGCTCGTCGGTGCCCTAGCAGATCGGGCGGAGCAGTCGCAGTCGGCCGCGCCGGAATTCCCCTGGGCAGTAGTCGAAGACAGACTGGGAGAACTGCTGGATCAAAACCGAAGAGTATGGAAATCCGAATACGGCGACGCCCCTGAACGGCTGCGCGACGATGTCGTCGCCCTTCTGGTATCGCTGCGGCTCATCGAAATCAGCGATTCCGGGGTCCGCTTGCTCGGGCCCGCCTTCCGCTACCGGCCCCGGGCGGTAGCGCAGCACAGCCAGTTGACCTTGGATTCCTTCGATGAAGAGAGAGGCCGGTCGTGACCGCGGAAACCGTTAAACATTTCGATCAGCGCTGGCGGTTGACCCGCGCCGGTGTGGTCAATGTCTGGCACTATCTCGACAACGAATTCATCATCTCCGGTGGCAGGCTGATTCTGCGCGGCGCCAACGGCTCCGGGAAGTCTCGTGCCCTGGAGATGCTGCTGCCCTTCCTACTGGATGCCGATCGCAGGCGGATGGACGCCACCGGCTCGCAGAAGGTGAGCCTCGACGAATTGATGCGCACCGGTGCTCGTGGCCAGACCAACCGAATCGGCTATCTGTGGGTGGAACTGGCCCGTCCCGGGGAACACCTGACTCTCGGCGCCCACATCAAATACAGCGCCTCGGCGCACCGGTCCGAAGTCCGGTTCTTCACCACCGGGCTGCGGGTCGGTGAGGAGCTACCGCTGCTCGACGCCAACCGGGATCCGCTGCCCCGGGGTCGGCTTGCCGAACGAATCGGGCAGCAGAGTCTCACCGATGCCGAGCAGCATCGTGAAGTCGTCCGTACCAGAGTATTCGGGCTGCACGGCGAGACAGGTCGCGACAGGTTCACCGGTCTCGTACAGCTCCTGCACACTCTGCGCTCTCCCGATGTGGGTAACAGGATCGACGAGGGCAAACTGCCGCAGATCCTGTCGGACGCACTACCGCCGCTCAGTGAGCACACACTCGAACAGACCGGTAACCGCCTCGACGGACTCACCGAGACTCGCGCGGCACAGGAGAAACTGGTCGAAACGCTCGGCCATGTCCAGCGTTTCCATGCTGTGTACAGCGCGTATGCCGCCGGGGTGTTGGTCCAGAGCGCCACGGTGCTGCGAGACGCGGCCGGAGAACTCGAATCCGCACGCGAGGAACGCCGAGATCTCACCGACCAGCTGAACAGGGCCCATAGCGACCACGCTGCCGCAACCACCAGGGCAGCCGAGTTGGAGGATGCCGTCGAGGAGTTGCGCACCTCCATCGATGGTCTGCGTACGGCGCCATTGTTCAAGAAGGCCGAAGACCTCGCCCAGCGGGCTACTGCTGTCGCTGCCCTCCAGCGTTCTGCCGAGCAGGCGCTGGCAAACGCCCATCGGGCACGAACCGACGAAACGGACGCCGCCGCGCGCACCACGAACGTAGTGGCCGAGCTGCAGGCGGCCGTGACCGTGGCTGCCGATCTGCTCGCGCAGGCGGTCGAGCGGCTCGCGGTGGAAGACATCTCCCGCAACCGGCTACCGATTTCGATCGAGATGCGTACGGAACCGGACCACACCGTCATCGATTCTGTTCAGGATTCACTCGATCAGGCACCGGTCGCCATCGAACGACCTCGTTCGGCAGGTGTCGAGATGCTCCCCGAGTCGTTGGACGACACCGCCTCCGCGGCGCAAGACTGCGCACGGGCTGCCGAAGAGCGGGAGACGAAAGCCCGTCGACGCGAGGACGAGGCACGGCGGCTCGCCGGGCAACGCGCAGCAGTCGAGTCGCTCGAACGTGAGGCGGACGAGAAGCAGCAAGCCGCAGACGATGCGGACACCATCTCCGCGGAGGCCGCCGGCGACCGTGACGAACTGGGGGTCGCTCTGAACCGGGGCTGGCGCGCCTGGTTGGATTCCGGCACCACCGAAACTCTCCTTGTAGAAATCGATCGATCCCATTCGGCGATCGAGGCTCTGGACAGCGATGTCGAAATCCTGTGCGGTGACGACCCCAGTACCGATCTGCTGCTCGACGACCTCGATCGGCTTGCCACCCGATTGGCCACGCCGGTCGTTGATCGGCTGGCCGTCGATGTCTCCCAGATCAACGATGAGATCAGGGCAGAAAGGGACACCGCCGCCGAATTGACCGTCCGGCAGCGCGAACTGGAGGCCGAACAGGATCCGGAACCTCCGGCCGCACCCTGGCAGGCGCCTACCAGCGGTGTCCCGCTGTGGCGGGTCATCGATTTCCAGCCGGGCGTGCCGGATGCCGACCGGGCCGGTATCGAGGGCGCCCTCCTGGCCTCCGGACTGTTGACCGCGACGCTGGACGGAAATGGCGACTTGCGCTCCGTAGACGGCGAAGCCCTGCTGCGCGCGGCGACCGTTCCGGTCGGTTCGCCGTTATCCGAGGCGCTGCGACCGGATCCTTCCGCGGCAGAACACGCCACAGCGGTCCAGCGCGTGTTGGCGAGCATCGGTTGGCAGGATCCACACGCCACGACCTCGGTCGGCCCCGACGGCACCTGGCGAAACGGCGCACTGCTGGGCCGCCATATGCCGACCGCGGCGCAGCACATCGGCGCGACCGCCCGTGCGGCGGCACGCCGCGAACACCTCGCTGCTATCAAGGCCCGGTTGGGGCGAATCGCGGAAAGCCTCACCGCGCACCAGGATCGTTTGCGGGATCTCGGTGCACACCGGACAGCACTCGACGCCCATCTGCGCACAGCACCGACGTCGCGCGCGCTTGTCGAACGGCGTGTGACCGCCCGCACCCAGCGGAAGCAGGCAGAAGACGCTGCGGACCGAGCCTGGAATAACGCACGGCGCGCCGAATCCGCACGCTCCGACTGGAGCCGCCGCGAAAAGGAGCATCGTGATCTCTGCAACGCTATGGCACTTCCGCCGGATGCGGACGATCTCCGTGCGGTGCAGACGCGGTGCGCCCGAGCACGAGCCGTGTGCCTGGAGCTCGAGCAGTCCTGCGGATCGGTGATCGGCGTGGCGGAGCGAGCGCGGGAAGCACGGCAGGAGTATCTGAGCAAACGCAAACGCCGCACCGACGATGAGGCCACCGCCGAATCCGCCAGAAAAGACTGGTATAGGGAGGCGACGGAACTCGCCGCGCTACACGAGGCGCTCGAACTGCCCCTCCGGGAGCTGACCGCGCAAATCGAGGCCAGCGAAGCCGAGCTGAAGCGTACAAACCGGCAGCGGCAAGAAGCCGATCACAGGGCACAGAGCAGGAAAACCGAAGCGGAGACGACAAAGGTGCGCCTGGAGACCGCGAACCGCAGCGAACGGTCCAGCGCCGGGCACCTACGACAGACCGGCGACCTCTTCAACAACCGCATGCATCTACCCGGTCTGCGGGCATCGGCCACTCCACAACCGCTGAAACCGATCCAGGATGTCACCGATCCGGCCGCTGCCCGGCGCACCGCCGAGGAGGTGCTCCGGGCGCTGCGCAGTACCAAAGCCCACGACGTGAACCGGCTGCTCACCGCGCTCACCAAATTCGGCGCCGACACCTCCGGCCATCTCGAGGTATTGCACCACATCGAACACGGAGTGCATCTCATCCGCCTCGAAGGCGCCGAAAATTATCACGACCTTCCCGCAGTTCTCGCCTATCTGGAGAACCGGGTCGAAGTCGGCCGCCACGCGCTCACCGAACGGGAGCGGGAGGTCTTCACCGAATTCGTCCTGGGAAATGTCACCGAAGAACTCCGCCGCCGCGTGCATCAGGCCCGGCAGCTCGTACAAGCCATGAGTACCAGCCTGGCCGGTACCAGGACCAGCCACGGCATCGGCGTCCGGATCGGCTGGGAGCTCGACAGCGGCGACTCGGAACTCCAACGCCTGATGCAGCTTGTGGGTATTGCCGACCAGGTTCGTTCCGAGCAGGACAGCGAGGAACTCGTCGGACTGGTCCGTGAACGTGTGCAGCGCTTACACACTACCGACGCGTCCAGCGGATACACCGCTCATCTGCGCGAAGCCCTGGACTACCGTTCGTGGCATTCCGTCGAGGTCACGATTCTCGGTCCGGATCCCGGGCAGGTTCGGCGCATATCGCGGCGCGCCAAGATCTCCCAAGGCGAAACGCGGTTCGTCTCCTACGTGACCCTTTTCGCTGCCGCCGACGGCTACCTCTCCGGTCTCCCTGATGCCGAACGCGCACTGCGGCTGGTACTGCTCGACGACGCGTTCGCCAAGGTGGACCAACGGGCCATAGGCGAACTCATGGGTCTGCTGGTGCGCTTGGATATCGATTTCGTCATGACCGGCCATGCCCTGTGGGGGACCGTGCCGGAAGTCCCGGCCCTGGACATCTATGAAATCCGCCGTGTCGGCGACAGCAGCGTGGTGCCCACCCGGATCCACTGGGACGGCCGCAACCGCAACTACCTGGTTTCGGTGCAGCCTCGATGACACT
This sequence comes from Nocardia jinanensis, assembly GCF_014645735.1. Taxonomy (GTDB): domain Bacteria; phylum Actinomycetota; class Actinomycetes; order Mycobacteriales; family Mycobacteriaceae; genus Nocardia; species Nocardia jinanensis. Next base: position 22,621 of record NZ_BMMH01000027.1, read on the forward strand.
TCCCGCGCCTTTGCTGGAGTACCTCTCCGCGCCGAGCCTGCTCGACGTGTGGATGACGCTGCGCAACCGACTCGAACGCACGGGTCATGCAATCTCAGGAACAGTCCGGGTCGATCTGAATGCCGATGCCGCGGACCGCCTGTCCGGACTGCTGGGTCGCCCTATTCTAGCGGGGATCCGCACCCTATCGGTGAGCGATCTGGATGCCGCCCTGCTGCGCAGTTCCGCAGGCCGGGGCCTGGTCCCCGTCCTGGCCGAGCTCACCGGCGGGCCACTCCGGGACCGCCCCTCGGAACGCCTGGGGCGCCGGCAGGCGGTCAGCGCCCTGTGGGCGGACGTCGAACAGACGATCCACGACCGTGGACTCTCGTCGACCCCGTGGGTCCGTCCCTGGATCGAATGGCTACACAGCACCGGTCTGCTGATCAGGTCCGTGACGACGGCCCGGCAGGAATTCGACACAGCCGCCCACGCTCTCGCCCTCGCCCTGTTGTCCGACCCACCCCAGCGCATCCTCGGGGAATTGGCGACCGCGGTCGCCGGCAACGCCCACGCACTCGACAAGGACACACTCGCGGGTCGCCTGGCCCTCCGGGCGCTCTGTTTCGCATTCGACCACCCGGAACCCACTACCGCACGCGACCGGATCAACCTGTGGCGGCTTGCCGGCATCACCGTGGACACGATCTCGAGCACGGTCCTCACCTGGGGACTGCGACCTCCCGGCGCGGACGCATGGTCGGTCATGATGCGAACGCGGGCCGACCTCGGCCTCGTCACCCACCTGACTCTCGCCGAACTGTCGTCCACCGATGCCTTGCTGACCCTGCCCGGTACCACCGTGGCGGCCTGCGAGAACCCCCAGGTCCTCCAGCGCGCCGCCGAGGCGGGCGTGGGTCGGACTCTCATCTGTTTCAGTGGCAACCCGTCATCAGCGGGATCGGTCCTGGCCGGGCGGGTGAATCTGCGGTACCACGGGGACTTCGACTGGCCGGGTATCAGCATCGCGGCCCGCCTGCACGCGGCCGGAGCCGGGCTGTGGCGGATGAGCGCGACCGATTACCTCGAAGCGGCGGCCCGCGGGACAACCCGGCTTCCGCTCTCGGGCTCGCCCATACCCACGACCTGGGACCCGGAACTGTCCCAGGCAATGGACCGAGTAGGCGTCGCGGTACACGAAGAGTCCGTGATCAACACCCTGCTCGAGGACCTACGGTGAGGTGTCTCCGCAGCGCCTCATCATGCTTTGATGGCTCTTCCAGCCTGGACCATCGCATCGAAAAGCCTTTGCTGCCAAATTTTCTGCTGCTCCGCCGTGCCGCGATAACCACTCGGCCCGGTGCTGCGATGCCCGAAATACCTCGGACTGATTGCCGTTTTGGAGAAGGACTGCCAAAAGAAACTCCACCCCAGCGCAGGAAACCGCCCGAACACGAACACAGCCCGCAACTGCGGCAATCGCGCGAGCCGGCAGTCAGTAACGTCTATTGATCTTCACCGATGTCCAGAGCAGAGCTCGACATACGAGCCCCACGCGGGCATGGGACACAATGAGCGATGCGCAAAAGGGTGGAGGCAGATGTGACGCAGGTGCCGCTATGGGAAGACACCACGGCAGTAGAGCAGGGGCTCACTGTACAGGTGCTGACCCAACCCGCGATCAACCTCGCACTCGTGCACAACGGCGTTCCCTTGATCGCTGGGCTTCGCGTTACGAATACTTCGGACTCGCCCTCAGTAGATGTCACAGTGACGGTCCGAATCCATGGCAACGGTGCAGAACTCGCGCAGCCCTGGACTCGAACCCACGACGGCAATCTCGGAGCTGCCGACGACGTGTTCTGGGACGATTTTTCCGACTTCGCCCCGTCGACCTCGTGCCTGAGCGATCTGAACGAATCCCATCCCGCAACGTTGAGTGTCACGATCTCTCGCCTGTGGGGTCCGGAGGTTCACCTCACGGTGCCGATCAAGGTCCTCGCACACAATGAGTGGTTCAACGCTCCGATATTCTACGATTCGCTGGCGGCGTTCGTGCAGCCGAACACCAATGCGGTCCATTCCGTGCTGAGCGATGCTGCCGAACTCCTTCGATCGCAAACAGGTAACTCCTCGATCAGCGGGTATCAAGACAGCCCCGAACGTGCCGCCTTCATCGCTGCCGCCATTTACGAGGCACTGCGTACACGGCAGATCCGATACATCAACCCGCCGGCCTCGTTCGAGGACACCGGTCAGAAGATTCGCACGACCGCCCAGGTGCTGGAGCAGAGGTTCGGCACCTGTATCGACCTTTCCGTGACCTATGCGGCGTGTTTGGAAGCCGCTGGCCTGCGCCCACTGGTGTGGCTGGTCGAGGGCCACGCATTCGGTGGTTTCCTCCGCAATGAGGTGAATCTGGCCCATCCGTCCCTGACCGAGCAGAACGCCCTCGTCAACCTCATCGAATCCGGCATTGCCGTGCCTGTCGAAGCGGTGTTCTACGACCAATCGCCGCATGGCGATTTCAAGGGCGCGATCGCGAGCGCCAGGCGACATTTCAGCAGTCCGGAGACCCTCGGGGGCGTTATCGGCATCGCGGCGGCGCGGAAGAGCGGCGTACGCCCGATTCCGAGCACCGACGATATCGCCCCTGTTACCCACTCCGAGTCAGCGAATCTCCGGAGCATCGCTCTCGAACTCCCGGAGGAGCTGCAGAATCAACGCAGCAACGACGATGTGCTGGAAGTGGCCGATCACGCTCCAGCCCGGGTCCGGAAATGGAAGCGCGCGCTCCTCGACCTGAGCACGCGCAATCGCTTGCTCAACCTCAAGCCGTCGCGTCAGGTCATCGACCTCAACGTACCGAGGGGAGGGCTACCAGTCCTCGACGACCTCGTCCATGCCGGAACTGCGATCACGGTGACCCCACACGACGATCTCTCCTCGATCCATCAGCTTCGAGGAGCACGCCGCGCGGCCGAAATAGATCCGGACGAGCTCAGGACCCTCCTGTCGGATGAACACAAGTTGTACGCGGCCGTCTCTCGCGATACGTACGCACGCCGTTTCAAGGAGCTTTCCCGCACCGCACGGACGCTGCTCGAGGAAACCGGTAGCTCCAACCTCTACTTGACACTCGGGGTGCTCGTTCACCACACGTCTACCGGCGCCGAGGCGAGGGCTCCCCTGTTCCTGCTTCCGGTGCGGCTCACCGGTGGTACAGGCCGCGCACCGTTCCAGATCGCGGTGGACACCACCGAGGTAGCGACACCGAACCACTGTCTCGTCGAATGGCTGCGCCTGAAGCACAATGTTTCGATCGAGGCGCTCGAAGCGCCGAAGCTCGACGATAGCGGGCTGGATATCGTCCATACGTTCCGGGAGATCCGCGGAGCTCTCGTCGAAAACAATATCGATCTTCGTATCGACGAGGTCGCGACGCTGGCCATCTGCCAGTTCGGCACGTTCGGAATGTGGCGGGACCTCAACGACAGATGGGAGACTCTGGAGCAGAGCCCTATCGTCCGGCATCTGACGCATCACGCCGGACAATCGTTCCGCGATCCGCACAGCGACGGTGATTCCGGACTCGATCACGTCGACGTCGACGAGGGAGCCGTCGTTGTCCCTATTCCGGCCGACGGCTCACAACTGCGGGCAATCGCTCTCGCTGCGGAAAGGCGCACCTTCGTCCTCGAAGGCCCGCCCGGTACGGGGAAATCCCAGACGATTACCAACCTGATTGCGCACGCATTGCGCCTCGGCAAGACCGTTCTCTTCGTTGCGGAGAAGCAGGCGGCTCTCGATGTCGTGAAGAAACGGCTCGACACCATCGGCCTGCAGAATTTCACCCTCGACTTGCACGGAAAAGGACAACGGCCGAACGCTATCCGTGATCAGCTCAAAGCTGCCATCGACTGTTCGCTCTACTACAACGACCGCGCGTGGGACGTTCGACTCGCGGAATACCGGAAAAGGCTGGTTCCGCTGGCGGACTATCCGGCCACGATCCATGAGCGCAACGGCGTAGAGCGTTGCCTCTGGAGCGCGTACGAGGAAATCTTGGAGAGCGGCGACGGACCCGTCGCACCCATCCCGACAGCGTATGTCGCCCGCCCCCGGGAAAATTGGACCGAGATAAGGGACTCGCTCGATCAGTTCTCCCGAGCCGCCCGTTCCCTGGAATTCCGTGCGGGCGTTCCGTGGTCGATTGCCGGATCGATCAGCGCCGGGATCGGCCCCGACCAGATCTCGGCGGCACTACGCCGATTCGACCTGGCGCTCCGCGCCGCCCGAGCGAGCGAGCGGGTCTGGCCTTTGTTGGGGCACGTCGACCACCCCGAACGTATCAATGCCTTGGTGCCCGCAGCAGCTCGGCAACAGGGCCGGCCCGTTCCTGATGCGGTGACGCAGGCATGGATGCGCGATCACAAGTTCGCAACCCTGCGGGAGGCGCTACTTGCCGAAGTTGCGCGGCTGCATCAGGATTGCGCTCCGCTTCTGGGGAAGTTCGTCCCCGCATTTGTCGAGTCCGGTGACATACCCGCGTTCATCGCAGAAGCCGAGGAGAGCGGGAAGGGTCTGCTCAACAGAAAGAAGAAAGCGGACCGGTTCCAACGGAATATGTCCCCGTTCGCCCAGCCCGGCGCAGGTCTCGACCCGGCCGCTGCCCTTCCACTGCTCCGCGCGATACCTGGCGTGCGTGAACGAATCTCTCGGGTGCAAGCGCTCGCGCGAAACCTTCTCGGCCCTTTCGCACCACACTATTGGAACCCGCTGCACCCCGACGCCGCCGCCCAACTGAAGCCCACTTTCGCTTATGTCGCGGAGACGCTCCGGTTCGCTGACGAAAACCCGGCAGAGTGGAGACTGCTCGAATCCTTCAAAACTCCCCTGGAGAACGAGGTACGCCTACTCGCGGAACTGGGTGCAGCGTGGGACTGGATTCGCACGAACTTGGGGACCTCTGCCGACGAGATGGAGCGGTGGTGTGCCGGGGACCATTGGCTCACCGCGTGGGAACGCACTCGTTCCGAGCTTATCGAGGATGCGGAGAGCTTCCGGGCGCAGCGCATTATCGGATGGTCCCGAATGTCGGGATTTTTGACCCCGCTGCGGCGTGCCGGGCTCGACGAGTTCGTCGCGATGCTCCTCGCCGGCCGGATCCACGCCGCCGACGCAACAGGAGCGTTCATTCGCGGAACCGCAGCTACCTCGCTTGCCGAACGCCGCCGCTCGACAGGTGTGACGAATTTCGATTCGAATCTGCGTGACGGTGAGATAGAGGATTTCGTGCGCGCGGCCGACTCCTTACGCACTGAGCAAGCCTCCGCACTACCCGCCGCGCTTCTCGCACGACGCCCTTTCCGGGCCGGTTCGCTCACGGGTGCCGTCGGGGAATTGCGGCGATCGCTCGACCGAAAACGTGGTGGTGTCAGCGTCCGGCAGCTGATGAACAAATACGCCGAGCACATTCTGGCTGCCACCCCTTGTGTTTTCGTCAGCCCCGCTTCGCTCGCACAATTCATCCCACCCGGCTCGGCGACGTTCGACATCGTCGTATTCGACGAGGCATCCCAGGTAACCGTGGCACAGGCGATCGGCGCACTCGGACGTGGCCGAACAGCCGTCATCGTCGGCGATTCGCAGCAGATGCCCCCGACCTCGTTCGGTCAGGTCAGCACCACGGACGACGACGACGCCGATGAGGACGGCGGACTGGCGCCGGAGGATCTCGACAGCATCCTGACCGAATGTGTCGAGTCCGGTGTCCCACGGTTGTGGCTTTCCTGGCACTACCGCAGCCAGGACGAGACGCTCATCAACTTCTCCAATCAGAAGTACTACGAGGGCCGGCTGGCCAGCCTGCCCTCCCCTGGAGGCGATCTCACCGCCGGTATCGAATGGCGCCGCGTCGACGGCGGCTATTTCAACCGTGAAAACCGTGCCGATCTCCGCACGAACCGGGTCGAAGCCGAGGCCGTGGTCGAGGAGATCCGGACTCGACTCACCACACCGCATCTGGCCGGTCAGAGCATCGGCGTCGTAACATTCAATGCGCCGCAGCGCGACCTCGTCCAGGACCTTCTCGAAGAATGCTCCGACCCGCTGGTACGCGAGCAGATGCGGCCCGACGCCGAAGAGGGCATCTTCGTCAAGAACCTGGAGAATGTGCAGGGTGATGAGCGCGACGTCATCCTGTTCACCACCGCGTTCTCCGCCAAACCCGGCGAAACCCAGCTACCGCTCAACTTCGGTCCGCTCAGCCGGTCCGGAGGCGAGAAGCGCTTCAATGTCGCGATTACCAGGGCACGCCGCAAAGTAGTCGTCTTCACCTCATTCGACCCATCCGATATCGACCTATCGCGGACCACATCCGTGGGTATGGCCCATTTGCGTGGCTACCTGGAGACGGCAGCGCACGGATCGAGGATCGGCGAACACTCACGAATCGGTGCAGGGGTGAATCCGATCCAGAAGGATCTGCGCGCGGCCCTCCAGGAACGCGGCTACGAAACCGAAGTCAACTACGGCCTCTCCGAGTTCGTGCTGGATATCGTCGTTCGCGAGCCGGGTTGTCACCATTGGCAGGTCGCGGTGATGCTCGACGGTCCGCAGTGGGCGAGCCGGTCCACTGTCGCCGACCGCGACCTGACGCCGCGTCTGCTCGAATCGATGATGCACTGGGGTTCGTCGCTGAGGGTGTGGCTTCCCGATTGGATCGACAACCGAGCCGCGGTCCTCGCACGTATCGACCTGGCCGTCGAAGCGGCCCGCGCGCGTCGACGCGAATTCGAGAAGCAACTCGCTGCGGCCGCTGAGGTTCGCGCCGCACAGATTGCCGAAATCGAAAAGAACACACCTGACGACATTGCGTTCGAAGAGATCATCGCCGATTTCGATACCAACCGGGACATTCAGGAATCGGCAGTCGCCGCCCCGGAGATGCAGGAGCTTTCTACTGGAGCCAGACAGTTGGCGAGTGCGGTGTCCTCGGACTCGATCGACATAGACGCAGGATCCGTCCTCGAAGCCGCGCCCGCTGACCGTGACTGGCACGGACGTGGCATTGCCTATATCTCCGCCCCGGCAACGGAACTGGGAAGTCGGTCGGATCTCGACCGGACACAGTCACCGACAGTGCGGCGCATCATCACCGCCGCTGTGCGGGAAACAGTGGAAATCGAAGGGCCGATTGCACTGGAAAGATTGGCCCGTGACGTGGGCAGGCGTTTCGGCTTCGATCGAGTCGCGGCCGCGCGCAAGGATTTCGTTGCCGAATGTGTTCCTGCTGAGCTGATCTCCCGCGGTCACTTGGGCGTGTTCGTGTGGCCGCACCAGATTGCTCCCGGGATGTGGAAAGGGTACCGCGCCACTCCCGAAGGGCTTGTGCGACCGCTGAACGATATCGCCCCGGAGGAGATAGTGAACGCGATGCATGCGACCTGCGCCGGTCGTGAACTCGATTCCGAAGCCCTTATGCGCGAAACCATGACGATCTTCAATCAGCGGCGTCTCGCGGGTCCGAGTAGAGATCGCCTGGAGGCGTGCTTGGACCTGGGGCTGGAGAGCACGCGGCTCATCCGGATCGGCTCGAGGGTTCGGGCCGGGTCCTAACGCAGCCGCCCACCGACAACCCACGCAGTGCGGTTCGTCGAATAAGTTGTCCTACTTGTCGCCATGTTGGACCGAATGACGACGCTGCCGGTCGTGTCGACCTACTTCAGCCGGGCGTTGAATCCGCTCAGCTTCAGGTCGACGAGCGGCTCGACGTAGACGCCCTCCAGCGACCGCCCTGTTCGGGGGCGGTTCACTGAAGCGGGAGCACGCCTGCCCGCCTCCGGGCGCGCACAGCGTCAACGCCAGTCCATCGAGCTCGAATGCCGGCCCTGGCTCGGGCCGGTGGGCGGTAGCGTTATCCGGGTGGCGTCGAAGGCGGAGCGAAAGGCTGCACGGGATCGTGTAGCGGCGTATCACGAAGCGCATCTCGGCGAGCTGGTCGAGCACGTCGGCCGGGCGTTGGACGGATTCCGCGCCGGGCAGGCGGACGCATTCGAGGTCGATGCGCTGATCCACCAGTACCATCGAGCGGCTCAACGGCTGTGGGCATTCTGTGACCAGTCCGGTGCCCAGGTAGAAAGCGCCGCGCATCTCATCGACGACATGGCCGGCAGGGGCGAGATGATCGACTGGTGGCAGCGCGGTCTGTCGACCAGGGCCATGTAGAGCAGCCGGACACTTGAAGTCCGCTCCTGCGGCTGGCCGAGCCTTACAGCGCGGCACCACCCGGTCAACGACCATCGCCGTCCGGAACAGCGCCAATGTGATACACACCAGCACGAGCGCCAGGCAAGTAGCAGGAGATCCCAGATCGACATCAACTGTCTCCGGAATCGCTGGCCGGCCAGCGGAAACCGCGTGGATTCGCCGATCTGTGACTATCGCAGTTTCAGCGTCAAAGCCTTGGGCGGCCGGCGTGCCCGTCATGGATCCCCTCCCTCCATACGCCGCCAATCTTCTGTAACACCGGAATCTTCAGATGCGATCATCGGGTCGCCGACGCTGAACCGACTCGCGCAGCCGGTTCAACTCTGCCTGCAATTTTCGCCGGGCCTTTTTGGAGAGCACGTACGCCGGACCGTCCGCCACACTGTTGATCGCCCTATGATGCGCGAACGCCCAGGCGTTGATCTCGGTCAGCACCCGTCGTTCCCGCTCGAGCCCTGGCTGTTCGACCAACGCGATAACATCCGCGTGCTGAGTGATGAGCTCGATTGCCAGCTCGGCATCATCGGATCGGCACGCCTTGCGGAGCGCAACGACAATCGCCAGCACGCGAGCATGGTCGACACCGATTGGTTCTGTCGGGGCTGGGGCGGGCGTCGGCGGACGGACCACTCCGTTGTCCTCGATCCGGCAGTCGGCGAGCCGATACCACTCGATATCCTCGGCGGCCCGCTCCTGGATCCCCAGTCGGACAACGCGTTCGCCCTCCTCCTCGCCACACCGGATGCGGACGACGTAGCCGTCCCGGTTTACGAGTATCCGCGCGGTCCTGTCGGCCTCGGGACCAACCATCCAATCGAACCGGCCCAGCGCTCCTCGTAACTCGTCGTCGAGCGCCGAAAACTGATCGAACGGCAAATCCACAAGTTGAATCCGTACCGTCCAGGCGTCGCCAACATTGGATACCAGCAGGTCTGTGCATTCGCCGTCACTGAACGTTCCCTCGAACCGCTGCTTCGCCCCGTGCTCGCGTAGCGCACCGGTCAACGCCCGGTGCATGAACAGGTGGTCGGCGCTGTCTTCCCCTGAGCGGATACGGCCGCATTCCGGTCCACCCGGCAGGTGTGCGAAATGGCAGGCACGATCCCGGTAGAGCTTGTTGTTCAGTTCCCATCCGCAGCCGCCGAGTAGTCGCCCGCAGTAGTACCGGCGGTTGCGGTAGCGCCTGCGAAATGCCATCGCGGCAAGAAGTTCCGGCGGTAGATAAAGGGGCGAATCGGAGGACGGGCCGCCCAGAACGGCGGTCTGGACGAGCCGGTTATCCATTGCTCACCACCCCAACCAGCGTCCACTTCGAAACCAGCGACATCAGTCCCTGATGACCCTCTCAGCCCTGACCATCTCGACGAACAGTTGTTGCCGCCATACCTTCTGCTGTTCGACCGAGCCACGGTAACCACTCGGTCCGGTACTGCGGTGCGAGAAGTGTTTCAGGCTGCGCGCTGTTCTGGGATACGACTGTCGGAATAGATCCCATCCGCGGTTGGGCACGTCACCGAACACGAACACGGCCTGGAGTTGCGGCAAGCGCGCGATCACTTGGATCACAAGATCGACCCCTTCGAGTAGATATGGCTCTCGCAGGCTGGGTTTCAGCTCGCCGAGCCCCTTCTCGTACCACGGGTAGATATTCCAGCTCACACAAGCCGCCCGGTCGATCCGGGCATGATCGAGTGCCTCAGCGATCCGCGATGCGGCTGGATCGCAGTTCTCGACCGATAGCAATCCGGAGCCGCCGGGCAGGTCAAGTCTCGTTTTCTCCCCCGGCGACAGGGTCAGCAACAGCAACCGCGCCGCGGATCCGCCGAACTCAGGAGAAATGTGCGGGACGAATTTGCCCGGCTTCCGCGCCGTCAGCTCGTCGACGTACTCGTTCAGCTCCCGGACATGCGGGTCGTAGATCCGTGCGCGGAGGTCATCGCTATATCCGCGGGACTTCATCCGGTGATACATCTGTGCCATCCCCATCCAGGGAACCGAGCCGCGGATGTCGACGATGCCACAGCAGTCCGACATCGTCGCGGCAAAGCCGGGCAGTACAGGACGACTTGTACAGATGAGTGGCCGCCGGTCGTGGTCCGACCGCAGAGTACGGGCCGGACAGGTCGGACGGTCACCACTCGACGTTGCCCGGCCATTGGTAACGTTGACCGACCAAGTACGCGACCCGCATCCGGCCGCGGGGGAACCAAGCGGTAGGTGGTGACGTGGCACACAACGACGACCGGTGGATCGAGGTATCCAAGTCGGCGTTTCCGCATGAAGCGGACGGTTTGTCGATGCTTCGGTACGTTGTCCCGAAGGCGTCCCCGTACCGCGCGTGGACCAACTTCGAGTTCATGGACAACCACGGCCAGTGGCATGAGATCGACGCCCTGGTCCTCGGCCGACGCCGACTCCATTTGATCGAGCTCAAGCATTACACCGGTGTGCTGCGGGGTAGTGAGACGAGCTGGGTGCGGTCCACGCCCGGTGGTCGGCCCCGGACGCAGCGGTCACCGCTGCTGCTCACTCGCCGCAAGGCGCAGCGGCTCGCGACCCGTATCGAGGAGGAGGCGCGCAAGGTCGCGCTGGAGAACGGCCTCGATGGGGAGAAGGTGCGGCGTGCGCTGCCGTTCGTGCAGGAGTCGGTGTTCCTGCACGGCTCGCCGTTCAAGGTCGACATGCCCGAGCTCGCGAAATCGGGGCTGTTCGGACCCGACGGGTTCGAGGACGAAACGGGGTTGCCCGGGCTATCGACACGACTGCTCGAACCCCCCACCGATACGCGACGGGTGACCGAAGACCTGTCGGTCATCATCGCGTTGGCGTTGCGGAACCTGGGGATCGCCCGCCGCACCGAGCGTGACGCGGGGTCGTGGACCATCACGGGCACGCCGCTGGCCAGCGGCGACGATTGGCAGGAGTGGTCGGCGACCCACAAGGGCACCGGCGAGCCCGGTCGCGCTCGCGTCGTCTCGTTCAATCCCGGCACGCCGGCGCAGGCGCGGGCCGCGGCGCATCGCCGGATGCAGCGGGAGTTCTCCCTTCTCTCCGCGTTGCGGCATGAGGCGATCGTCGCTCCGCACGATCTGGTGCAGGACGACGACGGCAATACGGTCCTCGTCTACCGCGACCTTCCCGGCTATGAACCCCTCGACCTGCTGCTAGCCACCCACACTCTGACCGCGGAACAGCAGTTGCAGGTCCTCACCCAGATCGCCGAAGCTGTTGCCTACGCGCACCGCAACCATGTGGCGCATCGCGGTCTGGGGCCCAGTACGGTCCTGCTCCATACCGAGGCGCTCGACCGGGGTGAGGTGCGGGTACGGCTGGGCGACTGGTCGTGGGCCGGCCGCGTACACACCGGCGATACCCGCACGCCGACGATGATCCGCACACCGACCCTGCCCGGTAGCGCACCGGTCGACGCCGTGTACCAGGCGCCGGAGGACAGGTGGGCGCCGGACGCCGACCGGCTGGCGCTCGATGTGTTCTCGCTGGGCGCGCTGGCCTACTACTTGCTGTCCGGTGGGCAGGCACCGGCCCGTGATCGCGCCGCGCTGCTGGAACGTTTGCGCCAGGAGCACGGCCTGGACCTCGCGGCGTCCGACGCGGGGTTCATCGACGAAACGTTGCGCGCGCTGGTGCTGCAGGCCACGGAGCCGTCGGTGTCGAAGCGGATGAAGACCGACCGCAAGACGGGTCGCCCGCAGTTCGATGCGCAGCAGTTCGTGGTGGCGCTCTCCGAGTACCGGCACCAGCGGCTGGCCGAGTCCACCGCCCCCGAGGTCGATCCGCTGAATCCGGCGCCCGGTTCGCTGCTCGCCGGCCGATTCGATGTGGTGCGGGTGCTGGGCGCCGGTTCCACCGCGCGCGGTGTACTGGTTACCGACCGGGAGAACGACGACCGGCTCCGCGTGCTCAAGGTCGGGTTGGACGATGCCGCCACCACCCGGCTGCACGACGAAGCACAGGTGCTCACCGAACTCGCCCGGCTGTCACCGCCGGTGCCTGGTGTCGTCGAATTGATCGAGGGGCCTATCGCACTGGCGCACCGCGCCGCGCTGTTGCTGAGCAATTGCGGTGAGCAGACCCTCGCCGACGTCGTGCGCTACACCCCGCTCGGCGAAACGCAGCTGCGCGTATGGGGTAGGGAACTGCTCGACGTGGTGGTCGCGCTGGATGCGGCGGGCATCACCCATCGCGACCTCAAACCGTCCAATCTCGGCCTGGCCAAGCCGGAGGGTAAGGCGAAGGCGAAGGCGCGGCTGGCGCTGTTCGATTTCTCGCTGTCGCGTGCCCCGGTCGAACAGGTCGACGCGGGCACTCCGCCCTACCGGGATCCGTTCCTGGGTACCGGTATCCGCACCGCCTATGATTCGGCGGCCGAACGGTATTCGGCCGCGGTGGTGCTCTACGAGATGGCGACCGCTAGCACCCCCGTCTACGGCGACGGCATGAGCGATCCGCGTGTCCTCGACGAGGATGTCACCGTCACGGCCGAAGACTTCACCTCGGCGGGTATGAGCGCGACCCGGGCCGAAGCGCTGGCCGCGTTCTTCCGAACAGCGCTCGCCCGGGATGTCAGGAAACGTTTCGATACCGCCGCCGCGATGCGTACCGCGTGGGGCGGGGTGTTCACCGCGGCGGCGGCCGAACCGGTTGCCCTGGCCGAGCCCGCACCGCAGCCGAAGAAGCATGCGCCCGCACCGGTTCCGACGCCGATCCCAGAGTCGGCCGGAACCGATATCTCCCTGCCGGAACTCGCCGATATGTTCGCGCGCGCCGCCGCGACGAAGCCGTCGGCCATGCGCAGGCAGATTGTCGAGCTGATGCTGGGCACCCATACGAAAAGCCCCGACGATCCCTTCGTCACCTACCAGGTGCTGGCACCGCTGGCCGGGGTTACGGCGGCTCGTATCGCACAGATATTCGGGGAACTCCCCACGCTGTGGGCGAAAAAGCCACAGCTCGAGGCAACCGTCGCCAACCTGTATCGGCGGATGGTCGGCCGGCTCGAATCCTCGGGCGGGGCCTCGACTCCGGACCTCCTGGCCCGTGAACTCGCCGGCGCGTTCCCCGCCGACGACGCAGGCGATCCACAGCGCATCGCGCTGGGCGTGCTGCGCTTGCTGCTCGCTTCACCGCCCCGGGCCGATGCCGACACCGCGGAGGCGGGCCCGCCCGCGGTGAATATGGTGCGCCGGCAAGGATCCGGGACCGTCGCGATGATCTCGACGCCCGCGGTGTCCCGCAAACTGCCCGCGGTGCTCGCGGGGCAGGCCGAGAAGCTGGTGGATGAGGCGCAAACGCAAGGCTCGCAGCTGGTGTCACCGGGCGACTGTGGACCGGTGTTGCGCGAGGCCGCGGCGACCGCGCTCGGTCTCGACGTCGACGATGTGGAGATTCCCGCGCATACTCTGCTGCGTATCGCGGCGGCGGCATCGACGCAGGTGGCGTTGACTTCCGGCGACGAGCTGCATGCGCGGTCCATGCCGATCGACGAAGCGCTGCGGATCCTACTTCGTGGCCTGTCCTCCAGCGATGTGTTCGGCCGGTCCGAGCTGGAGTCCCGGCTCGCGGCACGATTCCCCGCACTGGTCAAGGCTCTGCCGCGACGGCCGGACCTCGATCTGCTGGTGCAGGCGGTAGTGCCGGACATGCACTGGAGCGAAGCGCTCGGCAAGTACAAGTTCACGGTGGAACAGGCGGCGGCGTCCTATGTACCGACCCGGCACACTCCTACACCCGTTCCGATTCGGCGCGAGCACGGGATCTCGGATGTGGAGTACCTGCTCGAGTCCAGCAAACAGGAACGCACGTTCCGGGCGCTCGGGGTTCCGCTGGGCACCTCGGACGATTTCGCCGAAGCGTTGGTCGGCAAGTTCGGCGCCCTCCGCATCGACGTGACCGACCTGCTCCTGAACACGCTGCGCTCGAAGGCCGCCACCGCCGGTATCGACTGGAATACGATCCTCGCCGCCGACGCCGGCGCGGCGGCCGATCGCGAAGGACTCAAAGGTTTCGTCGCGCAGGCCATCCCGACGCTGCTCGAGGCCGTCGATACCGCCCCCGGCCCGGTCGTCCTCACCGACCTCTCGACGCTCACCGCATACGGGCAGATCGACGTTCTCGGCCGCTGGACCGACCTCACCACCCCACCCCCGCACGCGGTGTGGGTTGTGGTCCCGCAACGAGACGAGGCGGGCGGCCGCCCGGGTTCGAAGGTCGACGGCACCCGATTGCCGATCAACAGCCCGGAACAATTCGCGCAGATCGACGATAGAGAGGTGGCAGCGCTGCTCAGCTCTGCCGCGCACAGCGCTGATTCGACCATGAAGGAGCCTGCCTGATGGCATTGGCCACGATCGCCGGGGGCCAGCTGACAGCTGCCCTCAAGCCACAACTGAAACTCCTCGTCGATGACATGCGCGAGCGCCTCAACGCCGACCCGGTACAGCTCGAAGAATGGCGTACAACTCACAGGAAAGCCGTGAGCGAGCAGCGCACCGCGACTTCCTGGACGGATTGGTCAGAGGATCAGCTCACCCAGGCCGCCGTCGGCTGGCTGCTCACCTCGGTGTTCGTGCGGTTCTGCGAGGACAACCTGCTGCTAGGTGACACAGCAGTGTGGATCGCGGGTCCGACCCCGCTGCTGCGGCAGCGTGCGGTGGACGCAGAGAACGCCTTTTACCGGGAACATCAAGATTCCTCGTACCGGGAGTGGCTCGAGCGGTCGTTCGATGCCTTGCGGAGCAATCCGGCGACTCAGGCATTGGTCGACGAGCATGCTGCGTTGAATATCATTGCCCCTTCTTCCGATTCGGTGCAGCAGCTGCTCGGATTCTGGCGGCAGACCGACAATTCGGGCGAGCTGGTGTGGTCGTTCCGGGACGACTCGCTGTCCACACGGTTCCTCGGAGACCTCTACCAGGATCTGTCGGACTTCGCGAAGAAGAAGTACGCGCTGCTGCAGACGCCGGAGTTCGTGGAGGAGTTCATCCTCGACCAGACCCTCGAACCCGCACTGAAGGATCGGCCGCTCGAAGGATTCAAGCTGATCGACCCCACCTGTGGATCAGGTCACTTCCTACTCGGCGCATTCGCTCGACTCGTGGGACAGTGGCATCAGTACGCGCCATCCGTTGAACTACGCACGCGCGTTGACAGCGCCCTTTCATCGATATACGGCGTGGACCTCAACCCATTCGCCGTAGCAATTGCAAAATTCCGTCTGATCGTCGCGGCAATGAAGGCATGCGGAGAAATTTCTCTGATGAATTGTCCGAAGTTCACCCTCAATCTCGCGGCAGGCGACTCGCTACTGCACGGCCCGGAAAGAGGAGGCAAGGAAGCGCTCGATTTCGGCGACGTAGCATTCGACAAGGACGCTGCAGCTTCGGGTTTTAATTACAGCACCGAAAATGCGGTGATTTTGCGCCGCATCCTGTCTCCCGAACAGTACGACGTGGTGGTAGGAAATCCACCGTACATCTCCGTAAACGACAGAGCTCTGAACAAACGATACCGAGAGATATACCATTACTGCAAGGGAAATTACCCGCTTACCGTGCCATTTATGGAGAAATTCTTCGACCTCGCCAAGCCCGGGGAGCGCGCTGGCTGGATCGGGCAAATCACCTCGAATTCATTCATGAAGCGCGAATTCGGAGTGCCATTGATCGAAGAGTTCTTCGCACGGAAGGATTTGCGGCTGGTCGCCGATACTTCGGGCACATTCATTCCCGGGCACGGCACACCGACGGTTATTCTCGCCGGACGAAACCGGGACATAAGGCATAACACCGTTCGAGCGGTCCTCGGGATCAAAGGTGAGCCAGCTCCACCGGAGGAGCCCGCGAACGGCTTGGTATGGAGGTCCTTGGTCGAACACATCGACGAGCACGGATATGAGGACGAGTGGGTTTCAATCACAGATCTTCCTCGTGACAACCTACGCCGACACCCTTGGAGCCTCAGCGGTGGAGGCGCTGTTGAAACGCTTTCAGCCATTGATCTCGCAATGCAGAGCACCCTCGGCGCAATCACTGCCGAGATAGGGCGGACAACGGTAGTCGGCGAAGACGGCGGGTGGCTCTATCCTCCCGCAACTTACCGTCGAAATAGGTCCAGTCTCCCGTTCCGGCATTTCGTGGCAGGGGAAGATGTTCGCGACTACACGATCGCAGAGAGCACGTATACCCTCAACCCATATTTGGATTCAGCAAATTCAAATCCAGTAGGACCCGAAGCGCCGTTGATCGCATTCCTATGGCCGCTTCGAACTCTCTTGGCAGCCAGAAAGATTTTTGAGAAGTCACTGGCCGAACGCTCACTCCCCTGGTGGGTTCATCTCGAAAGCTACTCACGCAAGCTCCGCACTCCACTGTCCATCACATTCGCCTTCGTCGCAACCCACAACCATTTCGTACTTGACCGGGGCGACAAGGTGTTCAATCGCTCCGCGCCAGTAATCAAGTTGCCTGAGGGAGCGAGCGAGGACGATCACTTGCGATTGTTGGGAGTACTAAACAGCTCGACCGCATGCTTCTGGCTCAAGCAGAACAGTCAGGATAAAGGAAATCGTGCAGGTCAGCGCTCTACTGGACGATACGCCTGGGAACGCTTCTTTGAGTTCACAGGTACCACTCTCCAGGACTTCCCTTTGACGATGGAATCTCCTCTAGATCGCGCCCGCACTCTAGATACCCTTGCACGACAACTCTCAGCGCAGGATCCAGAAGCGGCAATAAAATCAAATGGCGCCACACGCACTGTGATCGATAAGGCTCGAACTAGGTATACGCAGATCCGCGCTCAGATGATCGCTGAGCAAGAAGAACTCGACTGGCAGCTCTACTTCCACTACGGCCTCGCCAATGAGCACCTCACCCTCCCTGTCGGCGGCGCCCCGGGCATTTCTTTGGGACAGCGCGCCTTCGAGATCGCTCTAGCCCGGAAGCGTGCAGCAGGAGACTCTGAATCCGAATGGTTCATCCGGCACGGTTCCACACCAACAAGCCAGATGCCCGACAACTGGCCCGCCGACTACCGTGCTCTGGTCGACAAACGCCTCGCCGCTATCGAAGCCAATCCTCATATCCGTCTCCTGGAGCGCCCCGAATACAAGCGTCGCTGGGCCGTAGAACCTTGGGATACAAAACTCCAGCTTGCACTGAAGGATTGGCTGCTCGACAGGCTCGAAGACGAAAGGTTTTGGTCCACCCAGCAGGGAACACCCCTTCCCCGGTCTGTCAGTGAACTCGCGGGGCACTTCGAGAAAGAACCTGAGTTCATCGAAGCCCTGGACCTGTGGGCCGGGCAGAAGGATGCCCCAGTTGCCGCCACGCTGGTGAAACTGCTCTCCGACCAGGCCGTCCCCTACCTCGCCGCCCTCCGATACAAGGACTCCGGCCTGCGTAAACGCGCCGAGTGGGAGCAGGTGTGGGATATGCAGCGCGACGAAGACGCCGGCCTGATCAAGGCCACCGATATCCCGGTCCCCCCGAAGTACACCAGCGCCGATTTCCTCAAGACCGCTTACTGGTCGCACCGCGGAAAGCTCGATGTCCCGAAGGAACGGTTCATCGCCTACCCGGATGTCGGCCGAGATACCGACCCCACCCCCCTGCTCGGCTGGGCCGGCTGGAATCACGCCCAGCAAGGCTTGGCCCTCGCCACCATCTACGCGTGGCGGGAATCCGAGGGTATGCCGCTGGCATCGCTCGTGCCCGTGGTCGCCGGAATCGCCGAGGTGCTGCCGTGGGTGAAGCAGTGGCATTCCGGTGTCGATCCGAACCTCGGCGTCGATCTCGCCGAGTATCTGAGCAGCCAGCTCGCCGAGAAATCCGCGGCTGTCGGTGTGCCGGTGCAGGATCTTTCGGCATGGCGGCCCGAGAAGAAGACCCGCGCCCGTAACCCAGCAACCCGAAAGGCAGGCCAGTAGTGTTCCCCGGCGCCTCCGCGTCCGCGCGCACCCTGCGGGAGACTTTCGATATC
Organism: Nocardia jinanensis; assembly: GCF_014645735.1. Classification (GTDB taxonomy): domain Bacteria; phylum Actinomycetota; class Actinomycetes; order Mycobacteriales; family Mycobacteriaceae; genus Nocardia; species Nocardia jinanensis. The sequence continues at coordinate 40,870 of NZ_BMMH01000027.1, forward strand.
CCGGAATCGCACGGCACCAACGACTATGTGCTGCGGCTGTCCGATTCGGTCGGTGCGGATCATCTCGCGGCGACCGTCGATTCCTACGTCGTCACCCCCGCCCTCACCGAAGCGTTCGATTCGGCGCTGGGAGTGGTGGAGGAAGCGCTACGCACCGGCGAGAACAAGGCCGCGTTCCTGCACGGTTCGTTCGGTTCCGGTAAATCGCATTTCATGGCGATGCTGCACGGCATCCTCGGGCACGCCCCGAAGGCGTTGTCGGTGCCGGAACTGCAGCCGATCGTCGCCGAACACCCCGCGGTGAACAAGGCGAACCTGCTGCGCCTGACCTTCCATTTCCTCGACGCCGACTCCGTCGAATCGGCGCTGTTCGATCAGTACCTGCGGCAGATCACCGCCGCGCGTCCGGATGGGCTGCCGCCCGTGCTGCATTCCGCGGGCGGGTTGTTCGAAGATGCCGACAACCGGCGCCGGGAAGTAGGTGACGAGAAATTCTTCGCCGCCCTCAACGCGGCGGGCACAGCGCGGGCGAGCACCACGGTCGACTGGTCCGCGCTCGGCCAGGCCGGTACTGCGTGGACACCGGACACCTACGCCACCGCGAGCGCGCCCGGCGCCGACCCGGCCGAGCGGGCGCGCCTGCAGCAGGCGCTGGTATCCACGTATTTCACCAGCTATTCGCGAAATACCGACTGGCTTCCCCTCGAGGACGGCCTGGCGGTGATCGCCGATCACGCGAAATCGCTCGAGTACAACGGCGTGGTTCTCATGCTGGACGAGCTGGTGCTGTGGCTGACGTTCCTCATCACCGAGCGGGAACGGTTCAACGCCGAGGTCCAGAAGATCACCAAACTGGTCGAGACCAGCCGCGGGCGGCTCGCGGTACCGGTGATCTCGTTCGTCGCGCGCCAGCACAATCTCGCGCAGTGGGTCGCGAGCGGGCCCGATGCCGGCGCCATCCAGCAGGCCGTCGAACGCGCCTTCGCGCACCAGGAAGGCCGATTCGGGTTGGTCACCCTCGGCGACGAGAACCTGCCCTATATCGCGCACAAACGCCTGCTGCAGTCTCGTGATGCCGAGGCGCAGGCCGCGCTGGAGGCCGCTTTCGCGCGGCTGGACCGCAGCCCCCAGGTGTGGGATGTGCTGCTCGACGGCGTCAACACCGACGATCGGCATCGGGGGTCCGACGCCGACGCGTTCAAGCTCACCTATCCGTTCTCCCCGGCTCTCATCGCGACCCTGCGCGAGCTGTCCGGGCAGATGCAGCGCGAACGTACCGCGCTGAAGGTGATGCAGCAGATGCTCGAGGACAATGCCGACCGGCTCACCATCGACAATGTGATCCCGGTCGGTGAGGCGTTCGACTACATCATCGACAGTGCCAACGCGACACCCATCAACGACGCCGCCGCGCACACGTTCAAAACCGCGCGCTCGTTGTGGACCGACAAACTGCGGCCGCTGCTGTTCCGCAACGCCGACGTCGCGGAATCCACCCTGGACAAGGACGTGCCGCCCGGGCTGCGGGCGGATATTCGTATCGCCAAGACCCTGCTCATGTCCGCGGTCGCACCGAATGTGCCCGCGCTCAAGCAGATCGATGCGTCGCGCTTGGCCTCGCTCAACCACGGCAGCGTCATCAGCCTCGTCCCCAACGATCAGCTCGGGCAGATCACCGGCAAAGTCAAACAGTGGGCGGCGGAGATCCCGGAACTGGCCGTCACCGCCGACGCCAACCCGATCATCTCGGTAACCCTCGAATCCGTGGACTACGAGCGGATCGTGCGCCGCGCACAGGCCGAGGACACCGACGGTCGCCGGCGCGAACTCATGCGCGAATTGCTCGCCGAGCAGCTCGGTGTGCTCGGCGCCGAGCACACGGTCGACAATGCGCTACTGCGGCAGCGGATCTGGCGCGGTACGCAACGTCAGGTGGAGGTGGTGTTCGGCAATGTCCGCGACCACGGCTATCTGCCGGACGAGGCGTTCCGGCCCTCCGCCGAAGGCGCGCTCCGGCTGATCGTCGACCTGCCGTTCGACGATCCCGGCCATACCACCGGCGAAGACCACGACCGGATCGACGAGCTGCTGCGTACCGGCCAGAACCGGTTCACCGTGGTCTGGTTGCCGAACTTCTTCAGCGACAAGGTGAATCGCCAGCTCGGGCGTCTGGTTATCCTCAACTATGTGCTCGCCGGTGACAGGTGGGCCTCCTACGCCAACGAGCTGTCCGACGCCGACCGCGCGGCCGCACGGTCGATCCTGCAGCAACAGCAGACGCAGGTGCGGGGGCAGCTCGGCACCGCCATCCAAGTGGCCTACGGTGTCGCTGCCGGCGCGAAGTTCCCCGAGACCCAACCGCCACTGCGCTCCCTGCACGCGGGATTCGCCGTCCAACCGCCCATCGGCCACGATCTGGGCGAAGCCGCGAACCGGCTGATCGACGACGCTTTCACGGCGCTCTACCCGGACCACCCGGAGTTCACCCCGGCCGATCAGCTCATCACGCCGCGTCAACTGAACATCGCACTCGCCCGGTTGCGGGATGCACAGGCGGTGGTGGACGGCCGGGTCGCGCTCGAGCGCAGCGAACGCGAGATCGTGCGGCGGATCGTCGAATCGCTCGGCATCGCCCGCACCAACGACACCCATCTGCTGGCCGGTCCCGAACATTTCGCGACGTGGCGTAACCGCATCACGCAAGAGTTGTCCCGCGCCGGCATCGACGAAGCCTCGGACGTTCCCATCGAGGAATTGCGCAGCGCGATCGCCGCGAGCGGACCGAAGCGCGGGTTGACCGACAATATGGTCGACCTGGTGGCCGGCGCATGGGCGGCGCAAGGTAAACGCTCATGGTTCCTGCACTCCTCCCCCGTCGACGAACCCGGAATCGGCGAGTTCCGGCGCGGTACCACGCTGCGCCTCGAACCGCTGCCCGACCGGCAGGAGTGGACGCGGGCATGCAGCCGGTGGAAGCTGCTCACCGGAAACGTTGTCAACGACTATCTCACCGCCACCAATGTCGCGGCGTTCGTCCAGCAGGTGCGCGATCACGCGGCTGTCGGACGGGCCGACCGGTCGCGGCTCATCGATGTTCTCGCCTATGCGTACGAGTACCTCGGGCTGGAATCCGGCGAGCGCCTGACTCTCGCGCGAGAGCTGAACACCATGCTCGACGCACGCCTGAACCACCTCGACAACCTCGCCGTAGTCGACGCGATCGCCGGCACCGCACTCACCGGCACCGACCTCGAAGCCGGGAAGTGCGCCACGACCGCCGGTGCTGTCGCTGATGTCGTGAGCCGGTTCCCCCTGCAACGTTTCGACCTGCTGCGCGCTGCGGCCGCCGACAACACCGACCGCGGCCGCCAGGCGGCTTCGATCATCGCCGCCTTGACTGCCACATTCGCCGACCACGAACTGTCCCGTCCGCTCGGGGAAGCACTGCGCGTCGCCGACGACGCACGCAACGCCTGGCTCGAGGCGGGAGTCAAACAAGGCCCGGCCCCGCAGCCGCAACCCGCGCCTGTACCCGCTCCCCCCGTACAGCCCAGGCCTGCCCCCACCCCGTCCTCGCGCACCTTCACCGTCACCAGCAAAGGCGGATTCTCCGCCGTCGAAGCCCGGCTGCTCGAACTCCTCGCTGCCGAACCGAACGCGACGTTCACGGTCACCATCGACAGGAACGAGCCGTGACCGCGGCAGCGGCCCTGCCCGAAGCGGATATCTCGGCGGTGCGCAGCAAGATCGCCGAGCTCCGCAAGAAGAACTACCCGCGCGGCGTGGTCGCGATCGCGGCCGTACCGGTCTGGCCCGGCGCCGACACGTTCGAATACGACGGGCAAACCGTTCGGGTGCGCACCGCTCCGAGCGTGCTCGCGGTCCGTGATGCGCTCACCGAGCGGCATCGGGACGGCATCGACTGGGTCGTGATCCTCACCGATTGCGCATCCGCCGAACTGCCCGTCGGAGTTCTCGAACACCTCGTCGCCGGGCGGTTGTCGAATCTGGATCCGTGGCCGGCGCTGCGCGAGGTGTTTCGCGCCTCGCGGCAGGAGTTCCATCTGCTCTCGTTGAGCAACGACGCAGCCCGGGCGGCACTGCGCGACCTCGACGAGGTGCAGAAACCCGCACCCCGCGGCGTGCTCACCAACGATCACCTGTTCGCGGAACTGTCGCGACAGAAGTTCGGTCTGCGGCCCGCCGAATACACCCCGCACCACATCGCGCTGTGGTCGATGGACGCGGCAGCGACCGCACGGTTCGAGGTGTGGCGGCAGGACACCGATCCTGCGCTGCTCGAACAGTTCTACACCTGGATCGCCAACCGGCTCGGCACCCTGGGGCCGATCTTCGTGACTGTATGGCGGTCGGGTGGGCCCGCCGGTCTCGTACCGCTGGGCTTGGTCGCCGCGCTGCTCGGCGACAGCAATGCGTCGCTCCCAGCCCCGCGCGACACCATGATCAAGGTCCGCACCCTGCTCGAGGTCGAACTCGGCGGGCACACGCTCACCGAACAGCAACTCACCGCCTGGGGTAATGCCGCCGCGCTGGCGGTGACCGGCACCGATGTACCCGATGGAGTGCTGCGCCGGGCCGAGGACGCCGTACGCCGGCTGCATGCCGAACCGCTCGTGGCCCGTTCGGATGTGCTGCCCATGGCTTTGGCCCCGCGTATCGCGCACTTCGCGACGGCGCTCTCCGATGCCGTTCATTCCGGCGATCTCGCCGCCGCCGAGAACGCCTGGGCGGATGTGGTCGCGCATCGCGCCGCCCACGACGGAACGCCGGACGCCCCGCGCGATGTGCGGGTCGGCGCCGCCGCGCTCCGGCTGCTGCGCCGTCGCGACCTCGACTGGCCGTCACCCGGCGGGCTCACCGACTGGCTGACCTTCTACCGGCAAGACCTGTCGTGGGTGGACGATGCGGTCAACGATGCATTCGTGGGGGCCGACGACCGGCGCCTCGCCGAGGCCGCCCATCGGATCGTGAGCGCGGTGCGCGCCGCGCGGGGAAAGGCGGACCGCGCATTCGCGGAGCAACTCCGCATCGAAGGCGTGCACCGTCCGACGTCCGGCGATCTGCTCTGTGTCGAAGACGTTCTCAACCGCATCGTCAAACCGCTCACTGTCCCGCCCTCCGGCCCGACCGGCGGACTCGGCGGCGTGATGTCAGGAGGCGTGCAATTCTCGCCGGTTCTGCTCGTGATCGCGGACGGCATGAGCGCGGCGGTGTCCAACGAAGTGGTCGCCGATGCCCTGCGTCGCCATCGTCCGCAGTGGCAGGAATGCCGGCTTGCCGGTGCCGAACGACCCCACGCCGCGCTGGCGGCGCTGCCGACCGTCACCCGGTTCTCGCGGTGCTCGCTGCTCACCGGGGCACTCGCCGAGGGTGGTCAGGACAAGGAGCGGATCGGATTCGCGAACTGGTTGCGGTACAACGGGTTCAAATCCTCCGGGCCGGCACTGTTCCACAAGGCCGATATGGATCTCGTCACCCGCACCCACTCCCTCGCCGACGCGGTACGCGACGCGGTCGGCGATACCGAAGGCCGGCCGGTGGTCGCGTGCGTGCTCAACGATATCGATGATGCGCTGGACCGCTCCGACCCGATCGGAACGACCTGGCGGACCTCGAGTTTCAAACACCTCGACCCGCTGCTCACCGCCGCGGCCGCTGTCGGACGGACCGTCGTCCTGGTGAGTGATCACGGGCACGTCGCCGAACGCCGCGAACAAGCCGGTGTCCAACGCGGGCAACAGATCTCCGCACGTTACCGGCCCGGCTCGGGCGAAGCGTACGACGACGAGCTGTTCGTCACCGGTGAGCGGGTGCTCTCCACGAACCAGCGTGCGATCCTCGCCGTGGACGAACAAGTGCGCTACACCGGTCTCCGTGCCGGCTACCACGGCGGTGCCGCACCGGCCGAGGCGGTGATACCGGTGACGATCCTCGTCAACGGTGCGGTGCCACAGCATCTCGGGCTCGACATCGCACCGCCCCCGCAACCCGCCTGGTGGAAAGAAGCCCGCCCGGCCCTCGAGCCGACGCCGGTCCATGCCGAGAGCAAACCCGCACCACGACCGAAACCGGCCGCGCCCGCGAAACCGGCCACCCCTGCGAGAGCGACCGCTCCGGGCGCCACATTGTTCGACCTGGGTGCGCCCGACGAGCCCGTCCGATCGGTTCCGGGCGGCCGCGACCGCGTCGCCGAGCTGCTGGCCAGCGAGCTCTTCAAACAGCAGTACCAGCTGTTCAAACCGAAGTTCCAGAAGCCGGTGATCAGCCTGCTGCTGCAGAAGCTGATCGACAACAACGGCCGTCTCCCGTTCGGCCGGGCCGCGGACATCCTCGAGGTCAAACCGACCCGCGCCCGCTCTGCCATCGCGATTCTCGCGCAGGTGCTGAATACCGACGGAGTCGTGGTGCTCTCCGATAACGGGGCGGAAGTCGAACTCGAATCCGTATTGATGTTCGAGCAGTACGGGGTCGCGCCGTGACGGCGCTGTCACCGGTCCGGCGACGGGAGATCCTGCAGGCACTACGGCAGGGCACCGTCCCCTCCGGCAGTCTCGACGTCCTCGCGGTCGGTATCGACAGGTTCGCACCCACCGTCGACGAAGACCTCGACGCCGTCGCTGCCGGCGGATCCATGTTCAAGGCCGTGCGCGGCGACTACGGCTCCGGTAAGACGTTCTTCGCCCGCTGGATGCAGCAGCGCGCGATGCGTCGTGGGCTGGCGGTTGCCGAGGTGCAGATCAGCGAACTCGAAACACCGCTGCACAAACTCGAAACCGTCTATCGGCGCACCACCGAATCGCTGCGCACCGCGGCATTCCCCCCGTCGGCGTTCCGCAATGTACTCGACGCGTGGCTGTTCGGGGTCGAGGAGGACGCCGCCACCGCGGCCGGCGCCGACGAGGCCACCGCCGAACAGGTCGACGCACTACTCGAACAGCGACTCGCCACTGTCGCCTCGGCGACCCCGGTGTATCCGATGGTGCTGCGCGCCTACCGCGCCGCACTCGCCGACGGGGACACCGCGACAGCCGATGCACTGGTCGCGTGGCTCGGCGGACAGCCACATGTCGGGGCAGCCGCGAAACGAGCGGCCGGGGTGCGTCAGGACGTCGATCACTTCCTGGCGATGGGCTTCCTGCAAGGCTTGCTCGCGGTTCTGGAAGGTGCGCGACACCCCGGCCTACTCCTGGTGATCGATGAAGTCGAAACTCTGCAGCGCATGCGCTCCGATAGTCGCGCCAAGGCACTCAACGCGCTCCGGCAGTGGATCGACGAACTGGATTCCGGCCGCTACCCAGGGCTGTATCTGCTCATCACCGGCACACCGGCATTCTTCGACGGCCGGCTCGGCATCCAGTCGCTGCCACCACTCGCGCAGCGGCTGCACACCGATTTCACCACCGACGCCCGCTTCGACAACCCCCGCGCACCACAGATCCGGCTCGCCGGTTTCGACCTCGACCGGCTGGTCGAGGTCGGGATGCGTGTCCGGACGGTCTACGCAGACGGAGCGACCGCGCCCGACCGGATCCGCACACTCGTCGACGACACCTACCTCCGCGACCTCGCCGCGGCCGTCGCCGGAAAACTCGGTGGGCAAGTAGGCATCTCACCGAGGCTCTTCCTGAAGAAGCTGATCCTGGACGTTCTCGACCGGGTAGACCAATTCTCCGAATTCGATCCGCGACAGCATTACGCGCTCACCGTCACGAAAACAGAACTCACCGACACCGAGCGCGCCGCGGTCAGCGCCGACGATGTGGAGCTCTAGGTGACGGGATTCGACCGGCTCGATCCCGCCCTGCAGCACCATATCGTCAACACACTGGGCTGGCCCGGCCTGCGTGCGCTCCAGGACGAAGCGATCGCACCGGTCCTCGATGGGGCCGACGCGATCCTGCTCGCACCGACCGCCGGCGGCAAGACCGAGGCCGCGATGTTCCCGTTGCTCACGCGCATGCAGTCCGAGCGATGGACCGGAATATCGGTGCTCTACATCTGCCCCCTCAAAGCCCTGCTCAACAACCTGCAGCCGCGACTGGCCGAGTACGCCGAATGGCTCGGCCGATCGGCGATGACCTGGCACGGCGACGTGAGTCAGTCGGTGCGCGGCCGCATCAAACGCGACCGGCCCGATATCCTGCTCACCACCCCGGAGTCACTGGAATCAATGCTCGTCTCCGAAAGCGTCGATGCCGGGGAACTGCTCAACGGGCTCCGCGCTGTGGTGGTCGATGAAGTCCACGCATTCGCCGGTGACGACCGCGGCTGGCATCTGCTCGCAGTCCTCGCCCGGCTCGAAACACTGCTGGGCAGGCGGCTACAGCGAGTCGGCATGTCCGCCACGGTCGGGAACCCGGACGAATTGCTCGGCTGGCTCCAGGGCGGGGCCACCGGACCCGGCCGGGTCGTATCGCCCGCGATAGCCGGAGGGGCCGTCGCCCCGGAGATAACCGTCGATTCCGTCGGCGGTGTCGAGAACGCCGCCAAGGTCATCGCTGCACTGCACGCAGGTGAGAAGCGCTTGGTGTTCGTCGATTCCCGCCGTCTCGCCGAAGAACTCGGTGCCCAGCTCCGGCAGCGCGCGATCACCACGTTCGTCTCGCATTCGTCGCTGTCCGCCGCGGAGCGCCGGGAATCGGAACAGGCGTTCGCCGAGGCGCGCGACTGCGTCATCGTCGCCACCTCCACCCTCGAACTGGGCATCGACGTCGGCGACCTGGACCGTGTCATCCAGATCAACGCCCCCCGAACCGTCTCGTCGTTCCTGCAACGGCTCGGCCGCACCGGACGCCGTCCCGGAACCACCCGTAACTGCCTCTTCCTGGGCATCACCGACCAATCCGTCCTCGACATACTCGGGATGCTGCAGTGCTGGTCTTCGGGCTGGGTCGAGCCCATTGTGCCCACCCCGGAACCGAGGCATATCGCCGCCCAACAACTGCTGGCAGCAGCCTTGCAGACCCGCCGAGTGCCGCTCAGCGGCTGGCAGCAGGCATGGGGAGAGCTACCGCTGTTCGACGCCGACGGTCAGGAGATTTTCGACCACCTGCTGAGCGAAGGGTTTCTCGAGCACGATGCCGGCAGCGCCTTCATCGGCTCCGAGGCCGAGCAGCACTACGGTCGCCGGCATTTCATGGACCTGCTCGCCGTGTTCACCGCTGCCCCGGTATTCACCGTGTTCGCGGGGCGCCAGGAAGTCGGCTCTGTCGAAACGAGCGTCCTCACCGACCCGGTCGAAGGGCCACGGGTCCTGCTTCTGGCCGGCCGGTCGTGGCAGGTCACCCACATCGACTGGAAACGACGGCAGGTATACGTCGAAACCACCGATATCGGCGGCCGTGCCAAATGGAGCTCCGCGCCCGACGGATCATCGTTCGACATCACCCGGGGAATCAGAGCTGTCGTGCTCGGCGCCGTCCCTGCCGGAATAACCCTCACGAAGCGGGCCACCGCCACACTCGCGGATCAGCGACTCCTGCGCCGCGACCATGTCGCCGACGACGCCTTCGTCATCATTCGCGACCAGCGAGACGACTGGCGGTGGTGGACCTGGGCAGGAAGCAAGGCCAACCGCACCCTCGCCGCGTGGGCGACCGACCTGGTACCGGCACGGCAGAAGATCACTGCCGAATCCCTGCGCTTATACCCAGACCTGGCCGTCACCGATATCCGGTCCAGGCTGGCCGAGCTTCGGGCGGCCCGGCACCGATCGCTCCCCGCCGTCGACGCGAACGCGGTACAGGGTTTGAAGTTCTCGGCAGCACTTCCCGAACACCTCGCCCTCGCTACACTCGCCGCCCGCATATCCGACCCGGTCAGAGCTTCGACGGTCCTCGGCGAGGAAACACGAATCCAAATAACCAGGTGACTTGCTATCCGAGCTCGGCAATCGCCGGATGACGGACTGGCCCACGGATAGCCACGCCGGCAACTGATGGGCTGCTGCACGACCAGTTGCCGGTGGTATGCACCCAGCCCCAAAGAAGGCGACTGCCGGAACTACGGTGTGAGCGACGTGGTGTACCGGCAATGACGGCCCGCGCTCCTCAACGGAATGCGGGCCGATTCGGGCCGGGCGTCAGAGATCGCCTCGGCGCACCGCGTGGGTGAATGCGTCCCAGTCCCGCGGGGCGAAGGCCAGAGCCGGGCCCGTCGGGTTCTTGGAGTCGCGGACGCCGACCACACCATCACGCAGGTGCGCAACCTCGACGCATTCTCTGCTGGCGCCACTCCGACTGCTCTTGAACCAGCGAGCCTCAGACATGTCCACGCTCATACATACTCCTTCGCAAGATCCCGGAAGGCTTTCCGGCTGTCCTGGTCACCCAAAGCTGCCCGCTGGATGGCCTGGTACGCATCACGGTACCGGCGCACCGTGAGCGGCTTGTCTGCATACAGGTCGCCTGTGAAGCCTTCCAGGTACACAACAGGTGGTTCGACCGGATTTCCCTTTCCGTCCACACCGAATTCCAGGATGGTGAAGGAGCCGATCGGCTCCCCAGTGGGATACCCGGCGGTGAAGGGCATGATGCGGACGTTCAGATTTGGTCGTGTACTCGCGTCAGCCAGCGCTTTGAGCTGAGCTTTCATGATGTCTCCCGATCCGATGAGCCGACGCAATACTGCTTCATGTAGCACCACGTCGTAACGGATCGGGCGCACCGGCCGTTTCAGCATCGCTTGCCGTTTGATGCGGAGTTGGACACGACGGTCGACTTCTGCCTCGCGCCCACTCGGATACCCCGTCCGGATCAGAGTTCGCGCGTAGTCGCTGGTTTGCAGCATTCCGGGCACAAGTTCGGACTGGTAGACCGTCAGACTGGTAGCGACCGTCTCGAGGCCCACATACACATCGAAGTTCTCCGGAATCAGATCCCCATAGGAATGCCACCATTCCTCCGTATTCGCCTGCCGCGCAAGCCCGATCAGCGCCTCCGCCAGATCCGGTTCCGCATCGTAGATCCGGCACAGCTCCCGCACATCCACATCGCGGACCTTGTCCACGTGCCCTTTCTCCACCCGCTGCAGCATGCTGGGGCTCCACTGGATCAGTTCCGCCGCCGTGGCGATCGTGTATCCCGCCCCCGTCCGCAACTCGCGTAGGTGCCGCCCCAACTGCCTACGCGGAACCGTGGAACCCGCTGATGAACCCGACATCGAACACGCCCTCCCTCTGTCACGGTGAATTTCCAGGCATTCACAGTAATCGGTGCTCAGCGGCTATGGGCAACTTTCCTCGAGTATTCACCGAGGTTATTGGCCTGTCTGCGCCACCGTGGTGAGCTGGCACTACGCGGGGAGGACAGCGTACGGGTCGCTCCCGCGATCAGCACTTCGCTTCCGCACCCACTGGACCGAGCGCCGACTGTCCCGACCCGAAAGCACCGAGGTACACGCATGCGTCCCGAGCTCCCGCCCTTGCCCACGCGCGAACCGTCCAACCCTGCCATCGCCGCAGCCCTGCGCCTCTGGCACACCGAAACATCCTTCGTCACCGACGATCCGGCCATCCTGCGCCGCCTCGCCGACGGACTGCGCACCCTCCCCGGCCAACACTCCACCGACGACTGCCACTCCCGAACCCCCGTCCGCGGCCACTCCCACGCCCACCAGCTGATGGCCGCCCACGCCGGCCACAACTGCCCCCGTTACACCACTGCTGCCCAGTACACGACGGAAACCCGCCCATGACCGCCCCGACACCACCCGTCCCGTTGGGCGACACCCCGCCCACCCGCTGCGCCTTCTACCGCCGCGTCTGTGACCTCCCCGCCCGCATCGACCCACCCGAACTCGGCCGAATCATCGTCCGCGCCGACCACATCGCCGCACTCGTCATGCCGTCCGCGCTCGGCCGCGCCGTCCATGCAGACCTCCAGCACTGCCACCGCCTCGACGCCGTCCCCGCCACCGGCCCCGTCCTCGCCCACCCCCGCTCCGGCCGCTGGACCTTCCTCATCCGCCCCGACCTCCCCGACGACACCGCCCTGTTCACCGAAATGTTCCGCCTCGACATCACCATCACCCGCCCCGGAGCCACCCTCGCCCTCCCCTCCCCCACCGACCGCGGCGAACACTTCCGCCGCTGGATCCACCTACCCCACAACCCCTTCCGCCCCTCCGGACTCACCGTCCTCGACTCCCTCCGCGCCTGCACCGCCCGCACAGGCTGGCTGCGCACCCCCATCACCGGACCCCGCCCATGACCTCACCCCGCCCCCACGAACCCGACCTCCACCTCAGCATCCACCTCCACGACCTCCGCCTCGACTACGCCGCCTGCCACACCGCCGCCCACCACTTCCTCCACGAATGGCGCACCCACCACCACCCCGACGCCGCCACCATCCTCCCCGGCCACCCCATCGGTCTCCCCCGCCTCCCCAACGAACGCCTCTACCTGCCGTGATCCAGGCCGGACCGGCCTGAAGCGTTGCGGGGCAGCGGAATCGGGGTAGGTACGACTTGTAACGGTGTACGAGCGGCTACGTTCGCCGTTAAGGGTCTTGGCCGCGCAGCCTGTGGAAGGGAGGCACGACAATCGCACAGCAAGCCGAAGAGACGACGAGAGCTCCGCTCATCGCCGGGCAGCGGATCTGGACAAAACTGAGCAATGCCATCCAAGGCGCCGAAAGAATCGCGGCGGCCATCGCATTCGTCGGCCACAACGCTACGGAGCTGTTACCCCTCCGCGAGGGGGACAGCGTCGTGGTCAACGGCACCCTCCGAGCGTCGCAGACCGACTCGGTCGCCCGAGGCATCGTCGACCCACGCCAATTGCGGTGCTGGTTCGACCGAGGGGTGCACATCTACCTGCACCCATGGCTGCACGCCAAACTGATCGCCGCCGAACTCGGCGACGAGCGCTTCGCCACCGTGATCGGCTCGGCGAACGTATCCCAACACTCCGAGCACAGCCTCGAAGAGGCGGCCGTCGTGCTCCACCAGCCCGAGGTTTACCAGCAGGCGCACCAGCAGATAGAGGACTGGATCGCCGACGCTCACCCGCTCACCCGGGTTTGGTTGGACCGAGCCGAACAACGCTTCCGGCCGCAGACACCGCGAAAACGACCTCCACCGGAGCCGCGCCCTGTCACGCTGTCGAACGAACGACTCATGATCAGCTACACATACCCCGATGAACACCACGACGACCCAGTCGTAGACGCTGTGGCCGCCGAGCTCGGGAACGCGACTGACCCGCCGGAACGGTGGAGATGGCCGGAAGATCCCACCGTCGACTTGCAGATCGGTGACACCTTGGTCCTCATTCCCCTACGAGATGACGAAGAAGACTGGGAGAGTATCGCTCAACACCGGCGCACCGAGCCACCGGCGCGCGTCCTCGCCCTCGTGTCCAGTCGGGGCCACACCACTGTGCTCTACCGGTTCGCCGAAGACCGGAAGCCAACGACAGTAGCCCGCCTACGCAAGACGCTGCCGGACGGGCAATTCGGCCTGGATCGGGTAAGCACCTCGCGGGAAGTGAACAACGAGATCCTCGACCTGTTCCCCCTTAAAGACCCGACACTGCTTGGCACCGGAAGCCGATGAGGTGGATCCGGACTTCCACCTCCCCGTAGTGCCGGGTAGTCGTCGTCCACGTCCGCCAAAAGAAAATCCGAGGTATCGAACTCGGACCCTTGATGTGCAAGCAATTGCCACCACATGCACTACTGAGAGGCCCGCTCAGGGAAGTAGTCGATCTCTTGAAGCAGACCATAACTGAAATCGGCGCCGTACGACACACCGTCGGCTGCTTCGAACACGAACTCTTCCCAGGGCGGAAAGGCATCGGTGGAGCGCAGTGTCCCGGACTCGTTTTCGAAGTCTTGAATGCACACGCTCCAGGGATCGAGCGTCGCCGGTGACGACATATCAGGGCGCGAAGAATTCGAGGCCCGAACGAACCGTGCCATCCACCAATGACGACCCGCTTGACTCGTTACCACGAAGTCGAAATCCGGCCACAGAGTAAGCCTGTAGGTGAGACTGGGATTTTCCTCTTCGGTTGCCGGCACTCTCAGGATGGATCGAGTGTTCTCGAACTGATCCCTACCGAACCGAATATACTTGTCGACGCCTTTTTCGATACGCTTGGCTTCTTCCTGGGAAACACCCAGCTCCTTCAGCTTCGCAGCCTTCAGCCTTTCGTCGCAACGCATACCCATCAATAGGTCTATCTCCAAGTCCAACGGCTCCGGTAGCCCCGACTCGCTCACTGTCGCTCCTTTCTGATTTCAGTACTCGATCAGTTCGGTCACATCGCCTCGTGCCGCCACTACCGAACCGTCCGGTTTCACGATCATAACCAATCCGTGGTGCACCGAGCGGGGTACCAGCGCCGTGCCGCCGCCCACAGCGTTAGCCGTCCCGGAATTACTCCCGAAAGCTATCTCGGTTGCTTGAATAGTTGCCTCCAGAGCCTCGTCGTGCGACAGGTTCAACTCACTCAATCGCTGTGCGAGGAATTCGGGATTCCTGGGCTCCGAATCCTTCGACCTCGATTTGACCTCGTCGCCGATATCCTGGACACGCGCCCTGATCTGCTCGGGAGTCATCTTCGTCTTCTTGGCTTCGTCCCCGTGTTTCTTCGTGAGGTCGATGATGCGTTGAAGATTGTTCCGGCTGCTCGCAGTCGACTTCTGTACTGTGACAGCCGTTTTTAGCTTCACAATGTCCATGACCTTGCGCAGTCTGTCGACGTAATGTTTGACCTTGGTAGCAAATTTTCCCGCGCGAATCGCGGCAACTGCCGCGCTTCCCATACCGAAGCTGACGACCGAGGCGCCGATACTGAGGGCCAGAGTGACCATCACTTCCGTGCCGATGTCGACGGCGAATTCTTCCAGAATCGTGGCGAGATCGGCACGGAGTTTCCGGTGCGCTGCTTCCTGGTCCCGGCAGGCGGTGGCGAGGTCTGCGAACGTCGTGAGCAGATCCTCAGCGGCGGCCTTCAACTCCCGCAGGTCCTCATCGATGAATGAAACGTCGGGTGCGGTCACCTCTTGGAACAGGACCCCCGCACGTTCCAGTTCGGCTGGGAGATTTGCGGTGGCCTGGCCGGTGGCCAGTGTGTTCCAGCATCCTGCCGCCTTCGCCAGTTTGTCGGCATCGCCGTCCGGTATCGGCACACCGATCTGTGTCGCGAGATCGAGTCCGTCGTCGACCAGACCTTTACCCGAGCCGCCCGCCGAAGCAGGAGCCGCCGGGCATTCCAGCAAGGCAGGTTGCGGAGTCGCCGGCCGTCCCGGGACCGGACCGCTTCCGTCGTGGTCGGCAACGGCGTAGTTGTAACCGGCTTCGACCAGGATGTCCGAGTAGTTGTCGATCGCGCCGATCAGCGACTTGAACAGGAGGTACGTGTCGGTGGTCTGCTGGTCATAGGATTCTGCCCAGACTTTGCCGTCGCCGATACTGCCGGCCATCTCCGCGGTTTCCAACGCCAGATCACCGAACTGCTCTGTGACTACATCGAAAAAAGCCACAGCCGCCGCACTGCAGATCGTCGCCGCCTCGTAGTAGACACCGGGCGCGACGTTGATGAACGTCATCGCCCGAACATCTGCCGGTTCGCCTCGATCGCCGCAATATACCGGTCACGGGCAGCTAGGGTCGCCTGCCGCATGATGTCGATCCCCTCGGCGACGTCCGTCGCTCCCGCCGCCCATTGCCGGAACGCACCGGCTTGCGCGATCGCCGCGTCTCCACTCCACGTCTGATGCAAGCTCGCCATCCGCTGCTCCAGGCCGGTGAGACTGTCGGACAAGAATCCGATAAAGTTCCCCACGCGCGCCGTAATATCCTCCAGCTCGGCCAAATCGACCTGAAACGCGCTCTCGTGCAACGCTTCCCCTCCTGCCGCTCACTCAGATGTTCAGCGAGCCGTAACTCTGCGAGTTGCTGTCGTCCTGCTCGACGTAGGTGCGACTGTTCACCCCGAGCAACTCCGCCGTGTTCGCCAAGGCTTCCAGCACAGTGATCGCCCCTTGCTTGGTCTCCTGCCAACCCGACCGATAGGAAGTAGCCGAGACGCCCTTCCAGACCTCGAGCAGCCCGTCGATATCGGTGTCCAGTGAACTCAATGCGTTCACCAGTGCGTCCGCGGTCTGCTGCACGAACTGGCCCGCGTCGACCACCTCGTCGGGAACCACCTGCAGCACAGGATTCGGATCCTCGGAATCGAAAACGATGCACCCCCAGTTTGCGACGACTGGCCCACCCTACCCCGAGGTCGATATCCCGCAGAGAGCTATCGACGACCGCATCGCCGACCACACAGTCACTGTGCATTCAGCGGAACGTGCCGAACCGGCAGCTCTGCGCGACGCGATCGGTAACGTTTGTCCAGTAGTCGCGACGTACGATGCAGTGCGGGTATGGAGGCCGAGCCACCAACGCGCTCGGAACCGCACGCAGGGGCGGCTCCACACACGAGTTCTGCCGGATCAGGGAGGGAAGTGCATGGCCCAGCAGCCGCTGTTGCGGGAGTTGATCGATATCAGAGAGTCGATCAGTACCTCCGATTTCGTGCTCGAACTGGCGAAGGCAGTTACCGACGAGGACCACCGGGGCTAGCTTGAGTTTTAACCTCTGAGCTGCTGTTTTGTGGACTTTCTGCGGGGTCGCGGCTCGGCGGTTTGGGAAGGTTTCTTGTCGTTGGCGGTCTTGATGTGCACGTCGTAGCGTGGTGCCGGCCGCTGGTTGCGGTGCCCGGCCGGGCGACCGGGTCCGGGGCGGGAGGGTTTCGGTGCTCTGGCCGGACATGCCGTTTTCCGGCGGAGGTGCCGAAACCCTCGACGGACGCGTGCGGGTGTAAGCCGTTGCGGGGCTGAAGGTTTCTCCCAGGGGCGCCGGATATCGATGGTGAGTTCACGAGCAAGGCGCAGTTGGGTGTAAGCGGTGAGAAGCAGCCATGTCCATCGGTCTGCGGCAGCGGGGTCGCGGAGTTTGGGGACGTTCCAGCCGAGGGTTTGTTTGAGCATGCGGAAGGTGTGCTCGATATCGAACCGACGCAGGAATGCCTGCCACAACACCTCGACCTCGCCGGCGTCCAGGTCGACGACCGAATGCCACAACCACACCGGTTTCGGTATCGCGCCGCTGGGAAGCCGGTCGACGTCGAGCCGGATCACCGTGCCTTCGATCACCGGCAGTTTCCCGGCTTGGGCGACCCATGATGACCGATGCGTGAGCCTGGGGTGCAGGCGATTCCACGACCGTGCTGTGGCAGGGCCGTAGAGGCGGGTTTCGGTCGTGACGGCGGTGTCGGGTTCACCCCAGCTCGCCTGATCGCCGAAGGCGAACTCGACACCGTGCCGTGGTGGCCGGCCGGCGATCCCGGGGTGCCATGCTGGTGCTCGGCGGCGCAGGACCCGGCCCGACCGCATCCGGCCCAGCACGGCAACGGGCAGATCGGCCAGCAGGAACGCCACCCGTCGAACTCACCCGACGAGCAGCGGCCCGGCTGGTGGAACTCCGTGACTCCCGGGCCGGCGGTACGGTCGGCTCCGAGGCAACGATCGTCCACGCCACCCCCATAACCGCTCGGTGGTGGACCTGGGCCGGGTATCGAGCCAACGCCACACTGGCCGCCTCGATGTCGACCATCGCGGCGAGGCATCGCCCGGATGATTTCGGGATCCCACTGCGGCCCGACCTCACCGCCGACCTGTGGCGCGGGGCTCTCGAAACGGTGCGCTCAGGGCTCCCTGCTCTCGAACAACCCGCCGCCGACCAGCGGGCTGTGCGCGGGCTGAAATTCTCCGATGTGCTCCCGCCGGATCTCGCCTCGGCCACTATCGCGGCTCGGCTCGCCGATCTCGACGGCGCACGTCGAGTACTCAGTGAGAAAGTGCGCTTTCTCCGTATCGGTTGAGCGCTCGCCCAGCGATCAGGTATTCCGCGGCGGCCGATATCTGCCCGGGTGCACATGCGCGCGCATCCCCTGCGAGCCGAACAGAATGAGTAGTTCGACCACGCCCCCGTCGGCGCTGCCCAGCCAGTGGGGCAGGGACGTGTCGAATTCGGCGGCTTCACCGGGCGGCAGAGTCAGGTCACGCTCGCCCAGCACCAGCCGCAGGCGACCGTTGAGCACGTAGAGCCATTCGAAGCCCTCGTGCGTCTGCGGCGTCGGTTCCTGAGGTTCCGGCTGCGCGGGAATGATCATCTTGAATGCCTGCACCCCGCCGGGCCGCCGGGACAACGGGATGAACATCATTCCGTACCGCCGGATCGGCTTCAGGTGGATCCGGGGGTCACCGGTGCGCGGGGCACCGACGAGGTCGTCCAATGGAACGTCGTAGGTGCGAGCCAGCGGTAGTAGCAATTCCAGGGTCGCCCGGCGTTGTCCGCTCTCCAGCCGGGACAGGGTGCTCTCCGATACCCCGGTGGTGGCCGCGAGCTCGGCGAGGGTGATGCCGCGGTCGCGGCGCAGCGCACGCAGCCGGGGCCCCACCGCGTCGAGCACATCGCCTGTTTCGTGGTCCACGTGGCCATCTTGCCGGAACGGCAAGATTTCGTGTCAGGACGACAGCGAGTCGGTGAGGCTGAAGGCGTTCCGGCATATGCCGACTCCACTACCACCAGGACACCGATGCCATGATCACCGCAGCATTCCGCCGACTCCTCCGCGCGCGCACGGTAGCGGCCCTCACGCTCACGCTTCTGCTCACGGCCGGAGCCGCCGCCTGCACCACAACCACCGCCGCCGACATCCTCCGGTATGCCGCCGCCACCCGGGGCGACCCCGAGTTCGAGCAGACCTTCCGGCACGAATTCGCCGATATCGACGGCGTCCGCATGCACTACGTGACCGGAGGCAGCGGCACACCGGTAGTGCTGATCCACGGGTGGCCCCAGACCTGGTACGGCTGGTGGGAGATCATGCCCGAACTCGCCGAGCACCACACCGTCTACGCCGTCGACCTTCCCGGGCTGGGAGACAGTACCGGCTCCCCGACCGGCTACGACAAAGCTACCCTGGCGCGCTACGTCCACACGCTGATCGCCGATCGGCTCGGAATCCGTGATGCCCAGGTCGTCGGACACGATTTCGGGGCGGCGGTGGCATTCCAGTACGCCGCCCAGTTCCCGGCCGATACCGCCCGCCTCGGCTACCTCGACCTGCCACTACCGGGGCCCGCGATCGACGGGCCCACGTACCGGTCGATGAGCTGGCATATCGCCTTCCATTCCCAGCGCCGGGTCCCCGAGGCTGTCGTCGGGGACGACGTCCGCGAATACCTGGCGCTGTTCTCCCCGCAGGTCTCGTTCGGGGGGACGGCCTTCGGCGGCACTTCGGACCGCTCCCCGTTCACCGATGCCGAGATCGACGAATACGCACGGACGTACAGCCGGCCCGAGGTCCTGACCGGTGGCTTCGAGCTGTACCGCGCTCTCGACCAGGATGTCCGCGATACCGGCGCGGCACTACCGACAGAGGTGCCGGCCCTGATCATGACCGCCCAGGGGCAGCTCGACCCGGTTCGAGCCACCGTCGCCCGCTATATGAGCAATATCGTGCGCGAGACGGATGTGCCGAACGCAGGACATTGGCTGGTGGAGGAGAACGCCGGCTTCGTCACCGCGGAACTGCTGCGCTTCCTCGGCCGGTGACCTCGCACGCGTGGCAACGGTTGTCGTGCCGGTGGCTGTGGCGATCGGTCCGTCGGCGGGGTCGAGACAGCATCGCCGGTCCACCGATCGATTGCCGGAGTCGAGCGCGGCGGAAGGGGTTCTGGCACGATCGAATCCATCGCCGCCCTGGCCCGGCGCCAGCGCGGCAACCGCTTCACGACGAGAGGACCGGCCCGGAATCGTGGGTATGGACAATGGGACCAGCGAGGACAGTGCGCACGATCGCAAAGCCGAGATCGTCGAGGTCCTCACCGACGCCTTCGGCGATATGATCGCCGCCGATCCGGACGCGTTCCGCAAGAAGTTCCGCAAAATGGCGGACAACCCGTTCGCCTTCTATCGTGGTTCCGCCTGCCTGTTCTACAACGATATGGCCGCCACCGAGGATCGGTGGGCCGATGAGCGCACCAGCAGAATCTGGATCCAGGCCGACCTGCATGCCGAGAATTTCGGCACCTATATGGATTCCGCCGGACAATTCGTTTTCGACGTCAACGATTTCGACGAAGCGTATCTCGGCGCGTTCACCTGGGACATCAAGCGTTTCTGCGCCAGCGTGGCGCTGCTGGCCCGCCGCAAAGCCGTCTCCGATGCCGATATCGAGGCATTGACAGCGACCTACGTGCGCTCCTATGTGCGCATGGTGCGCGCCTTTCACGACGGCACTCAGCGCGAGCAGGACTTCAAACTGCATCTGCGGAACACCACCGGCCCCGTACACGATGTGCTGCTGGACGCCCGGATGAACACCCGCACCGCTCTGTTGGCGAGCACCACGATGGTCGAGAACTACGAACGCCGATTCCGGCCCGGCAAGGGTGTCCGCTCGGTGGACGGAGCGGAGCGCGAGCTGGTGCTGGAGGCCTTCACCCGTTACCTCGAGACGATCCCGGAGCACAAACGGTTCCGGAGCATCACCTACCAGGTGAAAGATATCGTCGGCCGCAAAGGATTCGGGATCGGGTCGGCGGGGCTGCCCGCGTACAACATTCTCGTGGAGGGGCAGACCGAGGCGCTGGAGAACGATGTGATCCTGTCCATGAAACAGGGGAACATCGCCGCGCCCAGCCGAATCGTGCGCGACGAGCGGATCCGGGACTATTTCCAGCACCACGGGCACCGCACCGCCGTGTCCCAGCGCGCCCTGCAGGCCCATGCCGACCCTTGGCTCGGCTACACCGAGATCGGCGGGGACGGTTATATCGTCTCCGAACTCTCCCCTTACGTGAGCGACCTCGACTGGTCCGATCTCACCGAGCCGGCGGAAATGCGGCCGGTGATCGAATACCTCGGCCAGGCGACCGCGGGTATGCACTGTGTCTCCGACGCCGACTCCGATCAGACACTGGTCGATTTCCAGAGCGAGGAGGCGATCATGGCAGCCATCGGCTCGGACGAGGACGAATTCGTGCGCGATATGGTGGATTTCGGTCAGTCCTACGCCCACCGCACCCGCGTCGATCACGAACTTTTCGTCGACGCATTCCGCAACGGCGCGATTCCCGGCCTCGAGCGATCGACACCGATCCGCTGACAACCGCCGCAGTGACAGGTACAGGGTCGGCTGCGGAGCTGGTATCGCGCGGTTATCGGTTTCCTCGGATCAGCGTCGCAGCGGCACCCATACCGCCAGTGCGGCGTAGTTTCTCAGTCGCCACCGCGACCGGCCTCGATCGCATCAGCGGACCGGTGCAGGGTGGCGACGAGGGTCGGCAGCTGGTTCCGGTCGTAGCGGACCGATGGCATCGAAACCGATAGACCCGCGTGCGACATCCCCTCGGCATCGCGCACCGCAACCCCGACCGCGACCACCCCCCGTTCGGACAACCCGTTGTTCAGGGCGAAACCCGTCCGGCGAACCTTGGCGAGCCGAGCGCGCAGACTCGGCAGATCCGGCCGTTCGTCGGGACGCTCCGTATACCGCGCCTCGTCGTACAGCTCATCCACTTCGGCCGGGCCGAGCTCCGCGAGGAGCACCAGACCGGCCGTCGTGCGATGGGCCGGGAAGACCATCCCCTCCCGCGACCCCACCCGCAACGCCTGCCGGCACTCGACGCTGGCTATGAACCGAGCAGTGTCCCCGGTTCGGATCGTCAGGTTCGCCGACTCCCCCACCAGATCGACCAGCCGTTGCAGATGCGGCAGCGCGGCCGCCCGCAGCCGTGACGTCCGCGACTGTGAATGCGTGGCCAGCTCGAGCACCGGTCCCGGATAGTAGACGCGCTGCTGGTCCTGCACGGCGAAATCCCGGTACACCAGCGTCTGCAACAACCGATGCGCCGTCGACCGGGCCACCCCGAGCCGCTCGGCGACCTGACTGACCGTCAGTCCACCCTCCAACTGCAGCATCACCGCTGCCCGCAGCGCGTGATCCGCGCTGGTCACAACGTACGCGGGTGGCATTTTCGGTTCGGTGTTACCCATCCTGACCGTTCTGCTCTCCAGAATTATCTGTTCTGCTGTCTCGATAAGCGCCACTGTAGGCGATATGAGCACCACTGACACCCCGGTCCGGCTGCGGGCGGTCGCGGCGCCGAACCAGCCGGACGTGACTCCCGCCCTCGAGGAGCTGTACCGCGGCTTCGAACAGGAGCTGCTGGTTCCGCTGTGGACCGAGATCGGCGACCTCATGCCGGAGCATCCGCGCTCGCAGGCGGTGCCGCACATATGGCGGTGGGAAAACCTGCTACGGCTCGCGGCGAAGGCGGGCGATATCGTGCCGGTCGGTCGCGGCGGGGAGCGGCGGGCGATCGCACTCGCGAATCCGGCCCTCGGCGGACGGCCGTTCGCCACCCCGACCCTGTGGGCGGCGATCCAGTACCTGATGCCCGGCGAGGACGCCCCGGAGCATCGTCATACCCAGCACGCCTTCCGTTTCGTGGTCGAGGGCTCGGGCGTGTGGACCGTGGTCGGTGGTACCGGCGACGTAGCCGACGGTGACGCCGTCCCGATGCGGCGCGGTGACTTCCTGCCACAGGCCGGCTGGAACTGGCACGCGCACCACAATGCGACCGCGGAGCCGATGGCCTGGATCGACGGACTGGATATTCCCTTCCAGTACGTCATGGAATCGCAGTTCTTCCAGTTCGGGCGGGAGGAGATCAGCGCCGCCGAGCGGATCACTCCGGACCGGTCGCGGTCCGAGCGGCTGTGGGGCCATCCGGGTCTGCGTCCGCTGTCGGTGGGTACGGTCGCGCCGGGGTCACCGCTGCTCGCCTACAAGTGGGAGCACACCGATGCCGCGCTGAACGATCAACTGCTGCTGGAGAAGGAGGGATACGGCGGCACCGTCGAATACGGGCACGCGGCGGTGCGGTTCTCGAACCCGCACAACGGCACCGATGTACTCCCGACCATCCGCGCGGAGTTCCATCGGATCGCGCGCGGTACGGAGACCGCGCCGGCCCGCGAGACGGGGTCGTCGGTGTACCAGGTGTTCGACGGGTCCGGCACGGTGACCGTGGGCGATAAATCCTGGTCCGTCACTCGCGGCGATCTGTTCGTGGTTCCGTCGTGGGAACCCTTCTCCGCCAGATCGGAAGCGGGTACTTCCGACTCCGATTCCGGCGCCCTGGACCTCTTCCGTTTCTCGGACGCCCCCGTGTTCGAAGCATTGCAGCTCAACCGTCAGGAGACCATCCGATGAAACTCGCCACCCTGCGCGTCGACGGCGGCACCCGTGCGGTCCGCCTCGACGGAGACACCCTCGTCGATCTCGGCTACGACGACCTCGGCGCACTGTTCGCCCAGGACGACTGGACCACCCTGGCCGCGAACGCCTCCGGTGCGACCTGGCCGGTCACGGGCGCCGATTTCGCGGCCGTGGTGCCGAACCCGTCGAAGGTCATCTGTGTCGGCCACAACTACACCGACCACATCAAGGAGATGGGGCGCGAACTCCCCAGCTACCCGACCATTTTCCCGAAGTTCGCGGACAGCCTGATCGGCGCGAACGATCCGATCGTGAAGCCGGCCGAGACCGACGCCCTGGACTGGGAGGTCGAGCTGGTGGTCGTGGTCGGGAAACCGGTCCGCCGCGCTACCGCGGCGGAGGCCGCGGACGCCATCGCGGGTTTCACAGTGATGAACGATGTGTCGGTGCGGGACTGGCAGTTCCGGACCATCGAGTGGACGCAGGGCAAGATCTGGGATTCCTCCACCCCGGTCGGGCCGTATGTCGTGACACCCGACGAGGTCGGGGGCGTGCGACCGGCGCTCGAGGTGGAGACACTCGTAGACGGTGCGGTCATGCAGCACGACGACACGGGCACACTACTGTTCGACCCGGTGCGCCTGGTGCAGTACGTGTCGACCGTGATCCGGCTCAACCCGGGCGACCTGATCGCCACCGGGACTCCGGCCGGAGTCGGGCATGCCCGGGATCCGAAGGTGTACCTGGTCGGCGGCGAAACGGTCGTCACGCGGATCGCCGGGCTGGGGGCGTGCACGAACAAGGTCGTGAAAGCGTCGTGACCGTGTGGACGCCCGCGGATTCGCTGAAATGGGTCGAGCACGGGACGGGGCTGTTCGTCACGCAGGCGGCGCTGCTGGACGAGGAGACGATGTCACAGCCGAGCAGGCTGCCGGGCTGGACGCGCAAGCATCTGGTGGCGCATGTCGGCGCGAACGCGGACGCGCTCGGCAATCTGGTGCACTGGGCCCGGACGGGCGAGCGCACTCCGATGTACTCTTCGGCGGACCAGCGCAATGCCGATATCGAATCCGGCGCGAAGCGCCGCGCCACCGCGCTGGTGACGTGGCTGAACGCGTCGGTACACCAGCTGGATGTCGGCATGGACGCCCTGACCGGCGAGCAATGGCGCACCGAGATCGTCACCGCTCAGGGCCGGACCGTCCCGGCCACGGAGATCCCCTGGCTGCGGGCGCGCGAGGTGTGTGTCCATGCGATCGACCTCGGCACCGGCACCACCTTCGCGGACCTTCCCGACGATTTCCTGGCCGCGCTGATCACCGATATTCGAGGCAAGCGCGGTCTCGACGAGGTTCCCGGCGGCCCGCTACCCCAGGTGGCCGCGTACCTCGCCGGTCGCCCCCATTCTCTCGCCGACGTCCCCGACCTCGGCCCCTGGCTGTAGAGGAGCTGTCACGTGAGCACCCCTGACGTCGTCATCGTCGGCGGCGGAATCGGCGGGCTGAGTACCGCTTTCGCACTCTCCCGGCTCGGGGTGCGGGTGCGGGTCCTGGAGCAGGCCGAACAGTTCGGCGAAGTCGGCGCCGGTATCCAGCTCGCGCCGAACTGCACGCGCATCCTCGACGACTACGGCCTGCTGGACGAGGCGAAGGCCCGCGGGGTCGTGCCCGACCGGATGGTGATGCGCGACGCGGTCGACGGGAGCGAACTGACCGCGCTCGACCTACGTGATCTCGAGCGCGAGTACGGGTTTCCCTATCTGGTCATCCATCGCAGCGATCTGCATTCGCTGTTCCTGGAGGCGTGCCGGGACGCTGGGGTCGGACTCCGCACCGAACAGCGGGTGGTGTCGTACACGCAAGGCGGCGGGAAGGCGAGCGCGACGACGCATACCGGCACGATCCACGAGGCGAATATCGTGATCGCCGCGGACGGGCTGCATTCCGTGGCCCGCGAACTCTTCGTCGACGACCAGCCGGTTTCGTCGGCGTACGTGGCTTATCGCGGAACCGTGCCGATCGCCGAAGCCGACCATCCGGTGGATCTGTCCGAAGTGGTCGTATATGTCGGGCCGCGTTGCCATTTCGTGCACTACGGGCTGCGCGGCGGCGACTTGCTCAATCAGGTCGCGGTATTCGAATCACCTAAGGCGCGTGCCGGTCTCGACGACTGGGGAACGCCCGACGAACTCGATACCGCGTTCTCCGCGACCTGTGATTTCGTCCAGCAGCGGCTACCGCACATGTGGCGGGACAAGTGGTGGCGGATGTACGACCGCGACCCGATCGGCACCTGGGTCGACGGACGGATCGCCCTGCTCGGTGACGCGGCGCATCCGCCGCTGCAATACATGGCACAGGGCGCGATCATGGCGATCGAGGACGGATGGGTGCTCGCGGAACATGTGCAGCGGCTGCGCGGGACTAACGGTGCGGTGGACTGGACGGGTGCGCTCGCGGCCTACGAGGCGGTCCGGCCGGAGCACTGCCGCCGGGTGGTCCTGACGGCTCGCGTGTGGGGCGAACTGTGGCATCTGGGCGGAATCCGGCGCGAGCAGCGCAATGCGCTGCTGCGTGCGCGCGAGATCGGCGACTACTCGTTCACCGACTGGGTCTACGGCCCGACGGCGCTGTTCCCCGAGGACGAACCCGCGATGTTCGCACCGATCCCGCTCTCCTCCGCGGATCGGGTGGGCGTCGGCTCGGCGGGCACGGTTGCGCCGTAAGCGACCAGCCCAGCAGAGCTCGTATCAGTTGACCTGGCGACCGCGCCGACCCCAGTACGGTGCGCGTAGTTTGAACTTCTGGAGTTTCCCGGTCGCGGTCCGGGCCAGCTCGTCGCGGAACTCGACCGAGGTCGGCGCCTTGTAACCCGCCAGTCGCTGTTTGCACCAGGCGATCAGGTCCGCTTCGGTCGCGTTGCTCGCTTCTGTGCCCGGGGTCAGTACGACCAGCGCCTTGATCGTCTCACCCCACTTCTCACTCGGCACCGCGATCACCGCGACCTCGGCCACAGCAGGATGAGAGAACAGGCAGTCCTCGACTTCGATCGAGGAGACGTTCTCGCCGCCGGTGATGATCACGTCCTTCTTGCGGTCGGCGATGGTCAGGTAACCGTCGTCGCCCACCGCACCACCGTCGCCGGTGTGGAACCAACCGTCGGCCAAGGCTGTTTCGCTTTCCCCGGGCCGGCCCCAATAGCCCTCCATCACCACATTGGACCGGGCCAGCACCTCCCCCGCACCCTCTTCGGACTCTTCGACCTGCAATCGAACGCCCAGGGCTGGGGCGCCGGCGCGGGTGAGCGCGGCTGCCCGGTCCTCGGGATCGAGGTCGTCCCATTCCGCTCGCGAACGGTTGACGGTCAGCAGTGGGGAGGTTTCGGTCAGACCGTAGATCTGGATGAACTCCCAGCCGAGTTCCTGCTCGACACGTGCGACGGTCTTCGTGGGGGGCGGGGCTCCGGCCATGATGATCCGTACCCGGTCGCGTCCGGGGATCTCCCCCTCCCAGGTCTGCGCGGCCTCCAGGACCGCGGCCGCGACCGCGGGGGCCGCGCACATCACCGTGACGCCGTGGTCGCGCACGCGCCGCAGGATCTCGGCGCCGTCGATCTTGCGCAGGACGATGTGCCGGGCGCCGACACCGGTCATCGCGAAGGGCATGCCCCAGCCGTTCGCGTGGAACATCGGGAGGGTGTGCAGGTAGACGTCGCGGTCGCTGATCGTGGCGTGCAATCCGAAGGTGACGGCGTTGACCCAGATATTGCGGTGGGTGATCTGCACACCTTTCGGGCGGGCGGTGGTACCGGAGGTGTAGTTGATGGTGGCGGTGGCGGATTCGTCCGGCTCCCACGACCGCGGGAGCGAACCCGCAGCGGCGTAGAGATCGGCATCGGACCCCAGTACGAACTTGTGCTCACAGTCGATCTCGCCGAGCGAATCCGCGAGCTCCGGGTCCACGTACAGCACCCGGGCACCGGAATCCTCGACGATGTAGCGCACCTCGTCCGGGCGCAGACGGAAGTTGATCGGAACCAGCACCCGGCCCCACCCGCTCACCCCGAAGAACGATGTGAGCAACCGGCTCGAGTTGTGGCTGACGATCGCGACCCGTTCACCGGTTTCGATGCCGAGCTCGTCGAGGCGGGCAGCCTGCCTGCGCGCGAGGTCGGCGATCTCGGAATAGGTGGGTGAGCCCTGGCCGGGCGCGGGCTGGGCGGGTTCGTCGACGATACCGATCCGGGCGCCGTACACGGTTTCGGCGCGGTCGAGGAAATCGGGGACGGTGAGCGGGACGAACATGGTCCTCCGTAAGTTGTTAGGCGGCCCAGGAGGGCCGGATGTGGCTTATGGTTCTCTGCCTGTTGTGGCTCCCAAGGAGTGGCCGTCCGACCCTCCGGGGTGCCCTGGCTGCTGATTGAGTTATGCGCGCGATACGTGGTCGCTGATTACGGAGACGACAGCGGGGTGCTCCTCGGACCGAGCCTGT
>NZ_BMMH01000028.1 GCF_014645735.1 Nocardia jinanensis
TCTGGCGCAAGACCGCTGAGGAGATCCTCGACTCCCTCGCCCGATATATCCAACGTATTTCAGGCGTGGAACACTAGCGCCGGGAATCCGTTGCGGTCGGCTGCCCGGCCCGCCCGAGCACCGTTCCCAGGTGGGTGGTGAGGATTTCCCCGAGATCGGCCAGCGCGGCGGTCTGCTCGGCGTCCAGACCCTCGAACACCAGTCGGCGCACCACATCCATATAGCCGGGCGCGGCCTCCACGACCTTCTGGTGGCCTTCCTCGGTGAGCAGGGCGAGCACACCGCGGCGCCCGGTGGCGGCCGTGCGGGTCGCCCACCCCATCCGTTCCAGTTTCGATACCACATGCGAGAGCCTGGATAGCGATGAATTAGCTCTTTGGGCGAGTTCGCTCATCTGCAGTCGGCGGTCCGGTGCTTCCGACAGTAGGGTGAGGACCCAGTACTCGAAATGAGTGACACCGGATTCTCGCTGGAGATCTGTGTCCAGAGCGCCCGGCAGGCGGTTCAGCAGTGCGACCACCGCGCGCCAGGCGCGTCCTTCGACCGGGTTCAGCCAATCCGTCACTAGTCCGCCTTTTCTCCACCCCGGCGACGATTGCGGCAGCGGTCGCTCGGCTATGAAGAGTTTGCCACGATTTCGCTCGGTCGTGTGGCATCTGGGAAACGAAGGTGAGTTCACTCACAGGGCCGCCGGACCGGCCGGTGGATCAGGCTCCGGTCTGCTCGCGCAGGAACTCCAGCGCCTTGTCCGCGTGCACATTCGCGCGCAGTTCACTGCTGATCACTGTGCGTATGTGGCGGTCGGTGCCGATCACGAAGGTATGCCGTTTCACCGGCATGAGCTTGCCCAGCAGCCCGCGCTTCACGCCGTACTGCTCGGCGACCGTGCCGTCGGCATCGGAGAGCAGCGGGTACTCCAGCCGTTGCGATCCCGCGAACCCGGCCTGCACGTCCACAGCGTCGGCACTGATTCCGGCGCAGCCGGCGCCGAGCGCGGCGAATTCGGCGGTGAGGTCACGGAAATGGCACGCCTCGGCGGTGCACACGGGTGTGTTGGCGGCGGGGTAGAAGAACAGGACGAGTGGCCCATCGGCCACCAGGGAATCGAGGGATCGCAGAGTGCCGGTCTGGTCCGGGAGTTCGAACGCCGGGGCGAGCTGGCCGATCTTCATACCCGGACAGTACCTGCGGCGGCGGATCGCGCGGGGTGCGCCGCGACGGCGGGGAACGGAGCTGGAATGATGGTGCGAATGCACGGCGCGCCCACGACTACCTCCCGCGAACGGTTCCTCGAACTCGCCGCCGAGCACCGGGTCGTCCCGGTGACCCGGAAGGTGCTGGCGGATTCGGAGACCCCGCTGTCGGCCTACCGCAAACTGGCCGGTGACCGAGCGGGCACCTTCCTGTTCGAATCGGCGGAGAACGGCCGATCGTGGTCGCGCTGGTCGTTCATCGGCGCGGGCAGCCCGTCCGCGCTCACCGCGGTGGACGGCGCCGCGACCTGGCTCGGCGCCACCCCCGCCGGTGCGCCCGCGGGCGGTGATCCGCTCGACGCGTTGCACGAGACCCTGGAGCTGCTGCGCACCGAACGGCTGCCCGGCCTGCCCCCGCTCACCGGTGGCATGGTCGGTTACCTCGGCTACGACGCGGTGCGCCGGATGGAACGGCTGCCCGAGCAGGCCATCGATGATCTGCGGCTGCCGGAGATGGTGCTGCTGCTGGCCACCGACCTGGCTGCGTTCGACCATCACGAGGGCGCGATCACCCTGATCGCGAACGCGGTGAACTGGAACGACACTTCCGAGAACGCCGACGCGGCCTATGACGACGCCGTGGCCCGGCTGGACCGGATGACCGCCGCGCTGGCCGCGCCCGCGGCCTCCACTGTCTCGGTGTTCGATCAGCCCGAACCGCAGTTCCGGCGGGCCCGCACGCCCGATGAGTTCGGAGCCGGGGTACGCCGCCTGGTCTCGGAGATCGAGGCGGGGGAGGCATTCCAGGTGGTGCTCTCACAGCGGTTCGAGATGGACTTCGGCGGCGCGCCCATCGACCTCTACCGGATGCTGCGCGCGGCCAATCCCAGCCCGTACATGTTCCTGCTGCACATCCCGGACGGGGCGGGCAATACCGCGTTCTCCATCGTCGGGTCCAGCCCGGAGGCGCTGGTGGCGGTGCAGGACGGGGTCGCGACCACTCATCCGATCGCGGGTACCCGGTGGCGCGGGGCCACCGAGGAGGACGATCTGCTGCTCGAGAAGGATCTGCTGGCCGACGAAAAGGAGAACGCCGAGCATCTGATGCTGGTCGATCTCGGCCGCAACGATCTGGGCCGGGTATGTGTACCGGGTACGGTGCGCGTCACCGAGTACCGGCACGTCGAGCGGTACAGCCATGTGATGCATCTGGTCTCCACGGTCACCGGGCGGCTGGCCCCGGGCAAGATCGCGCTCGACGCGGTCCGCGCCTGTTTCCCGGCGGGCACGCTCTCCGGCGCGCCGAAGGTCCGGGCGATGCAGTTGATCGAGGAACTCGAGCCCACTCGGCGCGGGGTGTACGGCGGGGTGGTCGGCTATCTCGATTTCGCCGGTGACGCCGATACCGCGATCGCCATCCGTACGGCCCTGTTGAAGGACGGAACCGCCTATGTACAGGCGGGCGCGGGGGTGGTGGCCGACTCCGAGGCCGAATACGAGGACACCGAATCCCGCAACAAGGCGATGGCGGTGCTGCGCGCGGTGGCCGCCGCCGAAACCGTGCGGGCCTTCGACGAGCAGTCCGAGGCCGATGATCAGGATCGGGAACCCGCTTCCGTCCCCGGAGGCAGCTCATGACGGCGTCGGGCGATCCCGCTTCCGACCCGGTGCGCGGTACCGGTCCCGACGGATCACCCGGCGGCGGCGCGGCCCCCCGCTCCTCGACCGGCGGCCCCCGGCCCGGTCCGGTGGACTGGGGTGACGAGGAACTACCCGCCGCCGAGACCGCCGGGCCCGCCCCGGGCAATCGGTATCCGGTGGCCGCGATCGTATTGCTGGCCGTGGCCGCGGTAGCGCTGTGGGGATCCTCGCGACTGAACTGGGTCACCGTGACCTCGGCGGACGGCCTCACCGAACCGCGCACCGACGAGTTGAACGGTGGCGTCTGGTTCGGTGCGCTGACACCATTGGCACTGGTTTTGCTGGCCGCCGTTGCCGCCGTCCTGGCCACTCGGGGCTGGGTCCGCCGGCTGGTGGGGATCCTGGTCGCGTTGATCGCCGCCGTGACCGCCGTACCGGCTCTGGCGCTGCTCACCGGTTCCGGAGCGACCGAAGAGCGGGCGGCCGCATTGGCCGAGCTACCCGGCCGGGCAGAGGTGCAGGAGCTGGTGACGGCGTCCGGTCCCGCCGTGCTCGCGCTGGCCGGTGCGCTGGCGGCGTTCGGCGCGGGCCTGCTGCTGACCCGGATGCCGGCGGGTGCAAGACGACTCTCCGGAAAGTACGACGCCCCGGCCACGCGCAAGGCCGCCGCGACCCGGGCTGTCCAGGAGGGCACAGTGGGCGGACCACTTCCGGAACGAGTGCTGTGGGACGCCCTGGACGCCGGTGCGGACCCGACCGACCCCGCGGATCCGGAGCCGGAATCGTCCGGCCACTCGCGGGACACGCCCGACCGTATATCGGACATGCCCGATACCCATTCCGGCATGTCCGGAAACATCGGTGGCGGGCGCGTGGCCGCCGAGAACCCGCCGGATACGGCCGGGAAAGCCGGGACGAAGGAATCCGGCGACGCCCCCTAGCAGGGCGGCCGGGGCGGGGTGACCCGCCCCCGGCGTCACGACGCCGCGCCCTTCCATTTACTCTTGTTCAGCATCGGTGAGACATCGCCTGGGGGAATCCTTCAGGCAGTAACTCGCGTCTCCCCAGAAAGGATTCGAGCCAGATGACGGTACTCGACTCGATTCTCGACGGGGTCCGCTCGGATGTAGCCGCTCGGGAAGCGGTGCTGGACTTCCCGGCGGTGAAGGCAGCGGCCGCCGCCGCGACGCCGCCGCTCGATGCGAAGGCAGCGCTTCTCGAAGACGGTATCGGCGTGATCGCCGAGGTCAAGCGGGCCAGCCCCTCCAAGGGGGCACTCGCCGAGATCATCGATCCGGCCAGCCTCGCCAAAGCCTACGAGGACGGTGGCGCCCGCGTGATCAGCGTGCTCACCGAGGGTCGCCGCTTCCACGGGTCGCTGGACGATCTCGACGCGGTCCGCGCCACGGTGAACATTCCGGTATTGCGCAAGGACTTCGTCGTGGGTCCGTACCAGATCCACGAGGCCCGGGCCCACGGCGCGGATGTGATCCTGCTGATCGTCGCGGCGCTGGAGCAGGACACCCTGTCCTCGCTCATCGATCGCACCGAATCGCTCGGGATGACCGCACTGGTCGAGGTGCACACCGAGGAAGAGGCCGATCGGGCACTCACCGCGGGTGCCACCGTCATCGGGGTCAACGCCCGCAACCTGAAAACCCTCGAGGTCGACCGGGACTGCTTCTCCCGCATCGCGCCGGGGCTGCCCACCGAGGTGATCCGGATCGCCGAATCCGGCGTTCGCGGCACCGCCGACCTGCTCGCCTACGCCGGTGCCGGCGCGGACGCGGTACTGGTCGGCGAGGGGCTGGTCACCAGTGGCGACCCTCGCGCGGCGGTATCCGAACTGGTCACCGCGGGCACGCACCCGTCCTGCCCCAAACCGGCCCGGCGGGGGCGATGATGGCCGGGGGCGGCCCGTCGTCCACCAGTACCCCGTTGCCGGCTGCCAGCCGGGGAGTGGCCCAGCGCAGCGACCACGAGCCCGATGAGGGCGGCCACTTCGGTGTCTACGGCGGTCGGCATGTGCCCGAGGCGCTGATGGCGGTGATCGAGGAGGTCACGGCCGAATACGACAAGGCACGGCTGGATCCCGACTTCCTGGCCGAACTGGACCGGTTGCAGCGGGACTACACCGGCCGGCCGTCGCCGGTTTTCGAATGCGTGAATCTGGCCGAGCGGGCCGGCGGCGCGCGGATCCTGCTGAAACGCGAGGATCTGAACCACACCGGTTCGCACAAGATCAACAATGTGCTGGGCCAGGCGCTGCTCGCCAAGCGGATGGGCAAGACCCGGATCATCGCGGAAACGGGCGCCGGTCAGCACGGCGTCGCCACCGCCACCGCGTGTGCGCTGCTGGGCCTGAAATGCATCGTCTACATGGGTGCGGTCGATACCGCGCGGCAGGCGCTGAACGTCGCCCGGATGCGGCTGCTGGGCGCCGAGGTCGTCTCGGTGACAGTGGGCTCGCAGACCCTCAAGGACGCGATCAACGAGGCACTGCGCGACTGGGTGACCAACGCCGACGACACCTACTACTGTTTCGGCACCGCCGCCGGGCCCCACCCCTTCCCGGTGATGGTCCGCGATTTCCAGCGGGTCGTCGGACTGGAGGCCCGCGCGCAGGTGCAGAGCCTGACCGGTCGGCTGCCCGACGCGGTCACCGCCTGTGTGGGCGGCGGCTCGAACGCCATCGGTATCTTCCACGCCTTCATCGACGATCCCGGGGTCCGGCTGATCGGCTACGAGGCCGCCGGCGACGGTGTGGACACCGGCCGCCACGCGGCCACTTTCGCCGGCGGTTCACCGGGTGCGTTCCAGGGCGCCTACTCGTACCTGCTGCAGGACGAGGACGGCCAGACCATCGAATCGCATTCCATCTCCGCCGGGCTGGACTATCCCGGAGTCGGCCCGGAGCACGCCTTCCTGAAGGATATCGGCCGCGCCGAGTATCTGCCGGTCACCGATACCGCCGCGATGGACGCCCTGCTGCTGCTGAGCCGCGCCGAAGGCATCATCCCGGCCATCGAATCGGCGCATGCGGTCGCGGGCGCGGTGGAACTGGGCCGCGAACTCGGCGAGGGCGCGATCATCCTGGTGAACCTGTCCGGTCGCGGTGACAAGGATATGGACACCGCCGCCCGCTGGTTCGGGCTTTTCGACGATCCGGACACCGGCAAGGAGAACGGTCAGTGAGTTCCGAGTCCCGCCTGGGTGCCACCTTCGCCGCCTGCCGGGCCGAGAACCGCGCCGCGCTCATCGGGTACCTGCCCGCCGGCTACCCGGATCTCGAGGGGTCGCGCCGGGCCGTGCGCGCGATGGTCGAATCCGGTTGCGATATCGTCGAAGTCGGGGTCGCCTACTCCGATCCGGTGATGGACGGGCCCACCATCCAGGCCGCGGCCGAACAGGCGCTGCGCGGCGGGGTCCGGGTGCGCGATGTGTTCTCCGTGGTCGAGGCCGTCACCGACGCGGGCGCGCAGGCGGTGGTCATGAGCTACTGGAATCCGGTGCTCAAATACGGTGTAGACCGTTTCGCCCGGGACCTGGCCGGCGCGGGCGGGGCCGGGATCATCACCCCGAATCTCATTCCGGACGAGGCCGGTGATTGGTTCGCCGCCTCGGATGCCCACTCGCTGGACCGCATCTTCCTGGTCGCCCCGTCCTCCACCGAGGAACGCCTGGCCGCCACTCTCGATGCCAGTACCGGATTCGTCTACGCCGCCTCCACCATGGGCGTCACCGGTGCCCGGGACGCCGTCTCGACCATGGCGCCCACGCTGTGCGCCCGCATCCGCGAGCACAGCGATATCCCGATCGGCGTGGGTCTGGGTGTGCGCTCCGGTGCGCAGGCCGCCGAGATCGCCGCTTACGCCGACGGCGTGATCGTCGGTTCGGCGCTGGTATCCGCGGCCGCCGAGGGGCTGGACGCGATCCGGGCGCTGACCGGTGAGCTGGCCGGCGGGGTCCGCGCGGCCACCGTCGCGTCCTGATCCGCGCCCGATCGAGGACACACGGGCGGAGCCCGTACTTGCTCGGATAACCATCTCGACTACGGTTGCCCCGTGACCGTTATCGCCGCACCGGATACCGTCGCGACCGCCGGAACTCCCGGCGGCGCCGTCCCGCACGCCGTCGATCTGCTGGCCTACCTGCCCAGCCCGCCGCAGGGCGTCTGGGATATCGGGCCTTTCCCGCTGCGGGCGTACGCGATCTGCATCATCATCGGCATCATCGTCGCCATCTGGTGGGGCGAGAAACGCTGGCAGAACCGCGGCGGTGAAGCCGGAACCGTGCTGGACGTCGCGGTCTTCGCCGTCCCGTTCGGGCTCATCGGCGGGCGTCTCTACCACGTCGCCACCGACTGGCAGAAATACTTCGGGGCCGACGGAAACCCGGTGGACGCGCTGAAGATCTATCAGGGTGGTCTCGGGATCTGGGGCGCGGTCTTCTTCGGCGCGATCGGCGCCTGGATCGCCTGCCGTATCTACAAGATCCCGTTGCCCGCGTTCGGCGACGCGATCGCCCCGCCGATTCTGCTGGCGCAGGCCATCGGGCGGCTCGGCAACTACTTCAACCAGGAACTGTACGGTCGCGACACCGATCTGCCCTGGGGTCTGGAGATCTATCTCCGATTCGATGATGCCGGCCGGCTCGACATGATGAACGGTGTGTCCTCCGGCGAGGTGCATTCGGTCGTGCATCCCACGTTCCTCTACGAACTGATCTGGAACGTGCTGGTGGTGATCGCACTGGTGCTGATCGACCGGCGCATGCGGATCGGCCACGGCCGGTTGTTCGCCCTGTACGTGGCCGGATACTGCTTCGGCCGTTTCTTCGTCGAACTCATGCGTGACGACGAGGCCACCCAGATCGCGGGGATCCGGATCAATTCGTTCACCTCCGGTCTGGTGTTCCTGGCGGCGGTCGCCTATGTCCTGTTGGCGACCAAGGGGCGCGAGACTCCCGAGCAGTTGAGCCCCGACGCGGGCCCCCGCCCGTGGCCCTGGCAGTTGGGCGCGTTGCGTGCGGCAGGTGCCGCCGGCGCGGGTGCGCCGGCATCCTCCGAGTCCGAGTCCGAAGGCGCCGTCGGCGAGGCGATCGAGGACGACGAATCCGGAAGCGCCGACAAACCTTCCGAGCCCGACGAGGAAACGCCCGGGAAATCCGCCGACGACGGATCGCCCACCTCGGACGCTGTCGCGGACTCCGGTGCGCCGGAGGGCAAGTCCGATTCCGGCGCCGGGACCCGCGCCGAGGAATCGGCGGATACCGAACCCGAATCATCGGATGATTCGGCGGTGGAGAAGGACGGCGCAACCGCCGAATCCACTGCTCCGCGAGGTAAATAGGACTCCGTTCGGCGGTCGGTGCGGGCGTCTGGCAGCATCTTGTCGGAGGGGAGGCGACATCCGGTTGTCCTCCGCTGCCGGGGGCACTCACCGAGGAGGAATCCATGACCGATCCGTACCAGCAGGGCGGACCACAGTACGGCCCACCCGGAACCGGGCCGGACCTGAGCAAATCGCCGGGCGCGCCGGGCTACCCGTCGCAGCCGCAACCGCAGCCCTATCAGTCGCAGCCGTATCCGTCGCAGCCGCAGCAGTACCCGCCGCAGGGCGCTCAGTACGGGGCCCCGTACGGGCAGCCGCAGCCCGGTTACGGCGCGCCGATGGGTCCGGGCGGGTACAACCCGATGGATCCCGAAGCTCCCTACGGCCGGGATATCAACGGCGTACCGTACTCGGACAAGCAGAAACTGACCGCCGGTCTGCTGCAGATCTTCCTGGGCGCGTTCGGCGCCGGCCGGTTCTATATCGGTGATACCGGTATCGCCGTGGCCCAGATCGCGGTCACCTGGCTCACCTGTGGTTTCGGTGGTATCTGGCCGCTCATCGACGGCATCATGATGCTCACGGGCAGCGTGCAGGACCCGCAGGGGCGCCCCCTGCGCGAGAACTGACACCGCGCATTCCGCGGACCCCCGGGGCGGCCCCTCGGGGGTCTTTTCGTTGTCGGCTGTACCGGCGCTCGTCGGGGCGGCCCGGGCGGCCCGGGGGCACGGAGCGCGCTCGCGCGCACCCGGAAGTTCATCGCGGGGTAACGGGGTGATCAACCAGGTGAACCACCATGATTCGGGCAGGCGTTCACTTCCGAGTCCCGCAGGCGTCCGGTCGCGGGCCGGGCGGAACGGGACAACCCGGCAGGATTAGGCTCGACACGTGATGCGACGGACGAAGATTGTGTGCACCCTCGGCCCGGCCACTGCCACCGAGGAACGTATTCGAGAGCTCGTCGAGAGTGGTATGGATGTCGCCCGGCTCAATTTCAGCCACGGCGAGCACTCCGACCACGCCGAAAACTACAAGAAGGTGCGGCAGGCCTGCGAGGATCTCAGCCGCGCCGTCGGCATACTCGCCGATCTGCAGGGCCCCAAGATCCGGCTGGGTCGCTTCGCCGAGGAACGGACCGTCTGGGCGACCGGTGAGACCGTTCGTATCACCGTCGACGATATCGTCGGCAGCCACGACCGGGTCTCCACCACCTACAAGCAGCTCGCCGCCGATGCCAAATCCGGCGACCGGCTGCTGGTCGACGACGGCAAGGTCGGCCTGGAAGTGATCCGCGTCGAGGGCAACGACGTGGTGTGCGAGGTCACCGAGGGCGGACCGGTCAGTAACAACAAGGGTGTTTCGCTGCCGGGTATGGACGTCTCGGTACCCGCGCTCTCCCAGAAGGACATCGAAGATCTGGAGTTCGCCCTCAACCTGGGCGTGGATTTCATCGCGCTGTCGTTCGTGCGGTCGCCGTCGGATATCGAACTCGTGCACGATGTGATGGACCGGGTCGGCCGCCGAGTGCCGGTGATCGGAAAGTTGGAGAAGCCGGAGGCCATCGACAACCTCGAGGCAGTGGTCCTGGCCTTCGACGCGGTCATGGTGGCCCGCGGCGACCTCGGTGTGGAACTGCCGCTCGAACAGGTGCCGATCGTGCAGAAACGTGCGATCCAGATGGCCCGGGAGAACGCGAAACCGGTCATCGTGGCCACCCAGATGCTCGAATCGATGATCGAGAACTCCCGGCCCACCCGCGCCGAGGCCTCGGATGTGGCGAACGCGGTGCTCGACGGCGCCGATGCGGTGATGCTGTCGGGGGAGACCTCCGTCGGCAAGTACCCGATCGAGACGGTCCGCACCATGGCCCGCATCGTGCACGCGGTGGAGAGCGAGTCGACCAATGTTCCCCCGCTGACCCATACGCCGCGTACGAAGCGCGGTGTCATTTCCTATGCGGCGCGCGATATCGGCGAGCGCCTCAACGCGAAGGCGCTGGTCGCGTTCACCCAGTCGGGCGATACGGTGCGCCGCTTGGCACGGCTGCACACTCCGCTGCCGCTGCTGGCGTTCACCCCCCTTCCGGAAGTGCGCAGCCAGCTGGCGCTCACCTGGGGTACCGAAACGTTCATCGTGCCCACCGTGGACAGCACCGACGCGATGATCCAGCAGGTCGATCAAGCGCTGCTGAGCATGAATCGGTACCGCAAAGGCGACCTCGTCGTCATCGTCGCGGGCTCTCCGCCCGGTACCGTCGGTTCCACCAACCTGATCCACGTGCACCGTATCGGCGAGGAGGACCACTGATGATCGAGGCCCGCGGGGTCGCCCGGTGAGCGCGCCGGTCGGCGAACCCGAGACCGCTAACCACTCCGATCTCGACACCCTGCTGGAACTGCTGGATCTCGACCAGATGTCCGAGGACGTCTTCCTCGGACATCATCCGGAGAAGGTGTCCAGCCGGACCTTCGGCGGCCAGCTGGTCTCTCAGGCGGTGATCGCGGCGGGACGTACTGCGGGACATCGCCCGATCCACGTGCTCAACGCCCACTTCGTACGCGGCGGCGATGTGAAGAAGCCGATCGAGTACCACGTGGAGCGGCATCGCGACGGGCGGGCGTTCGCCAACCGCACTGTCACCGCGCTCCAGGGCGGCCAGGAGCTGTTCGTCATGCTGGCGTCGTTCCAGGAGTGGGGCAAAGGTCTCGAGCACGCGCACGAGCGTCCCGAAGTCCCCGATCCGGAGACATTGCCACGGATCCAGGAGAGTTTCGCCGGGTTCGAGGACAAGCTCGAGATGTTCGTCAACGCTCCGCATCCGATCGATATGCGGTACACGAACGATCCCGCCTGGATTCTCAAGGGGACCGGGGAGAAACTCAACCACAATCGGGTGTGGATGCGTGCCGACGGAACTCTGCCCGACGATCCGCTGATCCATGTCGCCGCGCTGAGCTATTCCTCCGACACCACCGTGCTCGATTCGATCATCACCACGCACGGCCTCTCATGGGGCCTGGATCGGATCGTCGCCGCCACGGTGAACCATTCCATCTGGTTCCATCGGCCGTTCCGCTTCGACGACTGGGCTCTCTACTCCACCGAATCCCCGGTCGCCGCGGGATCTCGCGGACTGGCCACCGGCCGGTTCTACTCGCGCGAGGGCGACCTGCTGGCCACCACCGTGCAGGAGGGCGTGATCCGGCACTTCCCGGCCCGCCGCTGAGTCTGTGCCGGCTGCCGGATCAGAGTCGCTCCGGCAGCAGCGGCTCCATATCGAGATCGCTGCGCTGTTCGGCGCGGAAAGTGAACGGAGCGCCGGGGCCCAGTGTGTCCAGGCCCTGGAGCAGCCGGTGTTCGAATGCGGCCAGATAGCTGTCGGTGAGTTCGGCCGGGTCGCCGACCAGGCTCAGCGCGATCTCGAAGGTCGCGCGCCCCTGCGGTTCGGCTCCCGGATTCGCGATACGCCAGCGGTTGTCGAAATCCCGGTGTCGGGAATCGTCCTCGGCGATCGGCAGGGTGAAACGCCACGCGCAGATGTCACCGTCGCCCAGATGCTCGGCCAGTTCCGTTCTGACGGTGTCGACGAGATCTTCCAGGATTTCCGGTGTGACATAAACCTGAAGCGAAACATCCGAAATGCGTTTCGGCATGCCTGATTCCTGTCGTGTGTCGAACCTGCAACGGGATCGGATTCTTCGGATCGATGGTCCGGATGGCGAGTGTAGTGCCCTGAACGTGGAAAGTCAGGGCGCACGTAGTTATTCGTAACTTCCGGGCGGAATCGCGGGCGGATCGCGGGCGTGCGCGCTCGCCGTGCCCGGCACCACCCGGAAGCCGGCACCGCGCGGCCGACGGTCGGACCGGATCCCGGTCAGACCCGTATTCTTGCTTGTGTTCTCACGCGTACCAACCGGTGTGCTGGGCCGCGACCAGCGGCGAGAGCCGGGCCGTGGACGCGGCCGGCTGGACCACCAGCGGCGGCCGGCCCCGATGCCGATTCCCGGGCGTGGCGGCGGGAGCCAGGGCGACCAGCAGCGGAACCAGGGCATCGGCGATCTTGTCGCCGACTTCGCAGTACGCCTTGGCCGACAGCCCCACCGGGTCGGCGATGTTCTCCCGCCCGACCCGGGACAGGTTGTGCCGGTGGCGATGCAGGTCTGCCACGGTGCGGGCGCCGGTCACGCGGGCGATCCGGTGCGCCTCGAGCAACGTGAAGGTCCGCGAGTTCGAGCCGGCGGCCAGCTCGCGCACATCATCACGGATGTTCTCAGTCATGGTGAGTACGAGATCCGCGCGATCGATATGCTCGGGTTCGAGTTTGCGAGCACGGAAACTTCCGGGATTTCCACCGAGTCCGGTGATGGCCTCGGCCGCCCGCGGTTCCACCGGAAACCCGACCAGGGCACGGGTACCGGCGCTTTCCGCGGTGATGCCGGTGAGCCGGTATTCGACCGCGATGGAGCGGGTGAGCCGTTCGGCGATCACCGAACGGCACACGTTTCCATTGCAGACGAACAGGATGTGCATAGCGCAACCGTAATTCGCGCTGCCTGCGCGCAGCAGGGCTGTCTGTGCAATATCACAGCTCTCCGAGTGTTAATTCATCTGTGTGTAGCGTGCCGTACATTAATCCGGCCCGAATTTTCCCTGCGGTACGAAAAATGTTTCCGTGACCCGTCCCTGCTCGGGGGCAGGGAGAGCCGGCACGCGGGGAGCGGAATTCATCCGAGGCGATCCGGCCGGGATGTTCCGGGGCCGGCTCGGGGCCGAACCCTGAACTCCTTTTTCCGGTAGTCGCCCGCGACCTGTTCCCGGTTCACCCGGTCCGGGTGAACCGGGCGCCCGGTCTCGCAACATACGGTCGGGACGGATATGCCCGGAGAAGCTGTCGACCGAGGAAGAGGTATCCGCTGATGGCCGGTCCTGGTCTCGCCGGTTCGACGATGACGCCGCGGCATGCGCGCGCGGTGGCGCGAACGGCTTACCTGTGGGGCTGGCCGCTGGTGAACATACACAACCGGCGGGTTTTCCTGGAGCGCCTTCTCGCGCCGGGTCTGCTGTCCGGGATCGTGCCCGCCGGCCCGCCCGGAACGCTCGCGATGCTGCGCGACTACATCCGGCCCGAGGAGCGGGTCGTCGCGTGTCCCGATCGGGATGTGGTCCACGGGTTCGGGATCCTGGACGGGCAGTTGGAGCCCGTGGTGGTGCAGGTGCCCGAATTCGGCGACCGCTTCTGGGTGTACCAGGCGGTCGACCAGCGCACCGATTCCTTCGTCCGGCTCGGCAAGATGTACGGGACCGTGCCCGGTTTCTATCTGCTCGCGCACGAGTCGTGGGGCGGCGCCGTCCCTGCCGGGATCGCCGGCGTCTTCCGGTACGACACCCGCTCCGGCGTGGTGATCCCGCGTGTTTTCCTCGACGATACGGCCTCCGATCGTGCGGCGATCGAGCCGTTGGTGGACCGGATCTGTATGTATCCGCTATCGGAGTTCGACGGCACCGTGCAGGTCGTGGACTGGTCGGCACTGCCCCTCTTCGACGGCGGTTCCGCGACCGAGGGGCAGGGGGAGAGGCAATGGGTGAACCCGGAGAAGTACTTCTCCGTACTGGGTGAGGTGCTCGACGAGGTGCCACCACTGGCGGGGGAGGAGACTCTCTACGAACGGTTCCGGTCGATTCTCGCCGCGGCCGAGCGGGACCCCGATATCGCCGAGACGCTGCGGCAGACGGCCCTCGACACCGATGCTGTGGTGGGGGAGCTGTTCGAGTTCCGCAATATCGGTATCCCGGTGACCGGAAACTGGACCACCCAGCACAACGGGGCCGCGTTCGGTGCCGATTACCTGTCCCGGACCGCCATGGGGAAAGCCGATATCTTCGTGAACGCCCCGAACGAAACCGCCTGCTACTACCAGGATCTCGACGACGCCGGTGATCGCCTGCACGGTGTACGCACCTACACCGTGCACTTCCCCGCGGGAGAGCTGCCGCCGGTTCGCGGTTTCTGGTCGCTGACGGTCTACAACAAGCAGCATTTCTTCCATTCCAACGAGCTCGACCGGTATGCGCTGGGCAGCAAGAACCAGGACCTCACCTACGGTGACGACGGTTCGCTGACCCTTACCGTCGGTGGGGCCGGCCCCAGCGAGCCGGAGAAGCTGGCCAACTGGCTACCCGCTCCCGGTGACGAGTTCTCGCTCTACCTGCGCGCCTACTGGCCGGCCGCCGCCGCACTCGACGGCAGCTGGCAGCCCCCCGCGGTCATCCCGCAGCGCTGAGCGCCGCCGGCCCTTCTGCTACCTATGTAGACTACGGGCGTGCGAAAAACCCACTCGCTGGTCCGGGTCGCGGTGGCCCTGCTGGCCGAACCGGACGGGCGGCACTGGGGTTATGACCTCGGCCGCCGTTCCGGCGTCCGGTCCGGTGTCCTGTATCCGATGCTCACCCGGATGTTGGACGAGGGCTGGCTGACCGCCGGCTGGGAGGATCCCACCACCCTGACCGAACGGCGTCCGCCGCGGCGCTACTACGAACTGACCGAGCACGGGAAGCTGGAGCTGGCCGGCACGGTCCGCGCGGCCCGGGCCGACCGCCGATTCTCCGCACTCGACCTGGGGTGGGCGTGATGGTGACACTGCTGGACATCGTGGCCTCGTGGCAGGGCTTCACCGCGTTCCTGGTCGCGGTGGCGACCTTCGGTTTCTGTCCCGGCTTTATCCTGCGGATACTGGTGCGGATCTATCCGGCCGACGACCTCCGGCGCCGGGAACTTCCCGCCGAGCTGTACGCCGTACCCCGTCTCGTACGTCCCTTCTGGGTCGCCGAGCAGCTCGAGACGGTCCTGCACGAGGGCAGCGCGCTGCGGTATCGCGCCCGGCGGACCCGGGCTCTCGCGAAACGGCTCGCCGCCGACGGGCTCACCGCGCTGGACGCGGAAGCCCTGCGCGCGATCGAGGAATCCGGCGCGGCCGACGACGAGATGGTGTTCGTCGGTTTCGGAACCGGCGCCCTGCTGGCTCAGCGCGTCGGCGACCTGCGTCGCAGGGGTCCACAGACGATTTCGGAGCGGCTGCGGAACACGATCCGGTGGGCCCTGTTGTCCCGGCGCCGGAAGCACTACATCCGGGAGCTGCGATCCCGGTTGACCGCCCGGGTGGGGCCGCCGGTTTCTCTCATCGGCGCGGCCCCGAGAACTGCCGATCTGTCGTCGGTGCCGGTCCCGCATCGGGCTGTGTCCTCCGCGCGGTCGCGGCCCTGAGGCTCTGACCGGGGGTCGTGACTACGACGTCGGACCATCTTTCGCCGGAAAGGCGGCGGGGACCGGACGATGAGGCATGAGGCGATTGCGGACTCGCCGCGGATTTTATGAGGGAAAGAGGACGGCTCGAACCCGGAAATGCCGTCCGACCTTGGTGCCGAGTGTGGGACTCGAACCCACACGTCCTTTCGGACAACGGTTTTTGAGACCGTCGCGTCTGCCAGTTCCGCCAACTCGGCGCACCGGATGCACATAGTAGCCGTCGGCGGCCGGAACACCGAATCGCGGGGGTCGTAGTACCTGCGGAACCGTGTTACGCAGGGTATATGCAGCGCCGATCACCGTGAAAGGTAGTCTCTACACCACCCGATCGCGTGACGGCGGATCGACGGCCGTGCATCGGCTGAGATCCGCCGTCTGCGCTCTCGGGACGAGGCATCGGAACCAGAGGGGTCGTTTATGAGCACTAGTGCGAACGCCGCGGCGAAACGCGTGGTCGTCGCCGAGGACGAGGCGTTGATCCGGATGGATCTGGTCGAGATGCTGACCGAAGAGGGATACCAGGTGGTGGGGGAGGCCGGGGACGGTCAGCAGGCGGTGGACCTCGCGGTGGAGCACCGGCCGGATCTGGTGATCATGGATGTGAAGATGCCGCGCCGCGACGGGATCGACGCTGCCGCCGAGATCGCCTCCAAACGTGTTGCGCCCGTGGTCATCCTGACCGCGTTCAGTCAGCGCGATCTGGTGGAGCGGGCGCGCGACGCCGGTGCCATGGCCTATCTGGTGAAACCGTTCACCAAATCCGATCTGGTCCCGGCCATCGAGCTGGCGGCCAGCCGGTTCCACGAGATCACCGCGCTGGAGAGCGAAGTCGCGGGTCTTTCCGAGCGGCTGGAAACGCGCAAACTCGTCGAACGGGCCAAAGGTGTGCTCATGCAGACCCAGGGCCTCAGTGAACCGCAGGCCTTCAAATGGATTCAGCGCACCGCCATGGATCGGCGCACCACGATGAAGGCGGTGGCCGAGGTCGTGCTGGAGAACCTCGCCCCGCAGTAGACCCCGCGGCGCGGCGCATAGCGGCCTTAACGCCCCGGAAACACAAGCCGGAAAATAATTGCGACGACATCATCGGAGATGATCCGATTGTGACGCGGGATCAACATACCGGAGTTATGTTTCTCACGAGTCGGCGTGGTCGGCTTCCTCGGCCGGCCGAGGTTGATGAGGAACATAGGGGTAGATCGTGCTCGGTTCGATACGGCTGCCGGGTGTGCCCCGGCGCGGACGCACGGTACGCACAATACTGACTATCGGCGCCGCCGCCGCGCTGGTCCTGACCGGATGTGGCGACAAGACCGCCGGTGATACGGGAACGTCGGGAGCGGGTGGACTGTCCATCCAGCCGCTGCTGCAGATCGACGCGGCGGGTAAAGAAGTGCCGGCCGCCGATACCGCCGCCGCGGCCGATCCGGCCGGTAATGGTGCGGCCACCTGTCCACCCACCACCACCATCGCCATGGCCGGCGCGCTGACCGGCCCCGATGCGGCGCTGGGCATCAATATCGTCAACGGTGTGAAGCTGGCACTGGATCAGCACAACAAAGCCAATCCCGGCTGCCAGATCAAGCTGAAGGAATACGACACCGAGGGCGACCCGCAGAAGGCCAGTCAGGTCATCCCGCAGATCGTCAACGATCCGGCGGTGATCGGCCTGGTGGGCCCCGGATTCTCCGGCGAGACCAA
Source organism: Nocardia jinanensis (assembly GCF_014645735.1). Classification (GTDB taxonomy): domain Bacteria; phylum Actinomycetota; class Actinomycetes; order Mycobacteriales; family Mycobacteriaceae; genus Nocardia; species Nocardia jinanensis. Next base: position 17,172 of record NZ_BMMH01000028.1, read on the forward strand.
GGCCACCGGCCAGATCCTCAGCGACGCCGGTCTGGTCGCGGTCACCTCGTCGGCCACCAACGCCACCCTCACCCAGAACGGCTGGAAGACCTTCTTCCGCGGCCTGGCCAACGATGACGTCCAGGGGCCGTCGGTGGCCGAGTACCTGGTCGGCACCGCCGGTTACAAGAAGGTCTGTGTGGTTCAGGACAACACCGATTACGGTGTCGGGCTGGCCCAGAGCATTACCGCCGGTCTCGGCGCGGCCGCGGATCCGGCCTGCGCCGCCAGTATCAAGAAGGGCGACAAGGACTTCTCCGCCACCGTCACCAAGATCTCCAGCGCGCAGCCGGACGCGATCTTCTACTCCGGCTACTACGCCGAGGCGGCGCCCCTGGTGCAGCAGCTGCGGTCCGGCGGGGTGGAGGCGACCTTCGTCTCCGCCGACGGCACCAACGATCCGCAGTTCGTCTCCCAGGCCGGCGGTTCGTCGGAGGGCGCGGTGCTCTCGTGCCCGTGTGGTCCGGCGCCGGACGAATTCGCCCAGACCTATGAGAAACTGCACGGCCAGGCACCGGGCGTGTACTCCGTGGAGGCCTACGATCTGGCCACCATCCTGGCGACCGGTATCGATGCCGGGAAGCTCACCCGCCCCGATCTGCTGGAATTCGTTCGCGGATACAACGGGGACGGTCTGGCCCGGCACTACCAGTGGAACGCGGACGGGGAACTGTCCTCGGCGTTGATCTGGGTCTACGAGGTCGGATAACGGACAGTCGGCGGTACGCGCACCGGCGGCGCCGGGAGCGCGTACCGCTCGCTGCTCGGGTGAGGGTCCGATGATGATGAGGGCGGATTACGTATGACAGCATCCTTGCCGGCCGCCGCGGCCGTTCTCGCGCAGGGATCGATCGATTTCAACTACGAAGGCGTGCTCGATCAGTTCTGGCGACTGACGGTCGACGGATTGTCCTACGGTGCGATCTATGCGCTGGTCGCGGTGGGATACACCCTGGTCTACGGGGTTTTGCGGCTGATCAACTTCGCACATTCCGAAGTGTTCATGCTCGGTATGTTCGGGCAGTACGTCGGTCTGATGCTGCTGGGCTTCGCGCCCAGCGGAAATGCCTACAGCCAGGGCGTGATCCTGACGGTGACCTATATGGGCCTGGCGTTGCTCTTCGGGATGGCGGTATCCGGCGCGGCCGCGGTCGGTTTGGAGCGTGCGGCGTACCGGCCGCTGCGCCGCCGTGGCGCCAAACCACTGACCTTCCTGATCACCGCGATCGGTATGTCGTTCGTGCTCCAGGAGTTCGTGCACTTCGTGCTGCCGAAACTGTGGCCGGACCTGGGCGGCACCAACGCACAGCAACCGATCATGCTGGTCGAGCCGACAGTGCAGTTCACCATCGGCGGTGCGGATGTCACCAATGTGACCCTGGTGATCGTGGTGTCGGCGGTGACGCTGGCGGTGCTGGCCGAAGTCGTCATCAACCGTACCCGGTTCGGGCGCGGTATCCGCGCGGTCGCCCAGGACCCCGATACCGCCACGCTGATGGGGGTTTCGCGGGAACGGGTCATCATGCTGACCTTCCTCATCGGCGGTCTGCTCGCCGGCGCCGCGGCGATGCTCTACGTGATGAAGATCCCCAACGCCATCATCTTCTCGGGCGGATTCGTGCTCGGTATCAAGGCGTTCAGCGCCGCCGTGCTCGGCGGTATCGGCAATCTGCGCGGTGCCCTGCTCGGCGGTCTGCTGCTGGGGCTGGTCGAGAACTACGGCCAGATGCTGTTCGGTACCGAATGGCGCGATGTGGTGGCGTTCGTGGTGCTGGTCCTGGTGCTGTTCTTCCGGCCTACCGGCATTCTCGGTGAAAGTCTCGGGAGGGCCCGCACATGAACACGGTGAAAGCCGAGAAGGCCGCGGGGCACGGTCTGGGCGATGAGATCCGCACCTGGTGGGCCGGGCTGAGCCGGCCCGCGCAATGGGCGGTGGGCATACCGGCGCTCGCGGCGCTGGCATTGCTGCCGCTGTTCCCGCCGCCGCTGCTGGATACTCCGGGGACCAGCTTCGGCGGGGTGATGGCCCAGTTCGCCATGTACGCGCTGATCGCCATCGGCCTGAACGTGGTGGTGGGGCAGGCGGGACTGCTGGACCTCGGTTACGTCGGCTTCTACGCGGTCGGTGCCTATACTGTGGGCCTGCTGACCAGCCCGAACAGTCCGTGGAATCAGACCGACGGCGGCTGGCTGAACTCCGACTGGGCGTGGCTGGCCTGTGTACCGCTGGCCATCATGGTGACCGCTGTATCCGGATTGATCCTCGGTTCGCCGACGCTGCGGCTGCGCGGGGATTACCTGGCCATCGTGACCCTCGGGTTCGGTGAGATCGTCCGATTGCTCGCCGACAACCTGGGTGAACTCACCAATGGCAGCCTCGGTCTCTCCGGAATCGCCTATCCGCACTTCGGGGAATCCGAGACTCGCCCGAACGGCGTGTTCTCGGCGGGCAATGTCGGTGCGCCCGGCAGTTCGAATCTCATCGACCGCGCCAACTCCGGCACCTGGTGGTACTGGGTCGGCATGCTCGCCGTGGTGGCGGTCCTGCTGGTGGTCGGCAACCTGGAACGCAGCCGGGTCGGCCGGGCGTGGGTGGCGATTCGCGAGGACGAGGACGCCGCCGAGATCATGGGCGTACCCACCTTCAAGTTCAAACTGTGGGCTTTTATGATCGGCGCCGGAATCGGCGGGCTGTCCGGTGCTCTGTTCGCCGGGCAGGTGCAGTTCATCAATCCGACCGGATTCAACATCATCAACTCGATGCTGTTCCTGTGCGCGGTGGTGATCGGCGGTCAGGGCAACAAACTCGGGGTGATCGTCGGGGCCTTCCTGGTGGTGTATCTGCCGAACCGGTTGATGTCGGTGGCCATCACCGATGACGAGACGACCGGCTATGTGCAGCTCGCGATCACCGTCGCCGTTTTCGCGGCGCTGCTGGTGGGCTGGCGGCTGCGCGCCCGGGCCCTGGCCGGTCCGTGGCGCTGGGTGTACCTCGCGGTGACCGTCCTGGCCGCGGTGTACGCCGTGCTACTGCTCAGCAGTGTGCTCATGTTCTACGCCGGTGGTGCGCAGAGCCTCGGCGATCTCAAATATCTGTACTTCGGTATCGCACTGGTGGTGATGATGATCCTGCGACCCCAGGGCCTGTTCCCGGTCCGGCAGAAATTGCTCGCCTACGGCCGGCAGATCGTCCGGGCCGTCCGCCGCCCCGCGGAGGCGGCGTCGTGACCGGGCCGAACGCGGGTGACGCGCTGTTCGACAACGAAGACCTGGCGGCCGGCTACACGGTCGAGCGCACGATCGAATCGGCCGGTGAGGTCGATGTGACCGCTGTCGATCCGGCGCTGGCCGACGCGGCGACCGTGGCCGAGGTGGTGGCCGCGCACCGGGAGATATACACCGAGGTCGGGGCCCCACTGTTGCGTACCGAGGACCTCACGGTGAAGTTCGGTGGACTCACCGCCCTCGACACAGTGAGCTTCGAGATCCGGCGCGGGGAGATCCTGGGTCTCATCGGGCCCAACGGCGCCGGTAAGACGACCTGCTTCAACGCGATCACCGGGGTGTACCGGCCCGCGGCGGGCACGGTGTACTTCGACGGCACACCGCTCACCAAGAGCAAACGCAATGCGATCACCCGGCTGGGTATCGCCCGGACCTTCCAGAACGTCCGGCTCTTCGGTGAGATGACCGCACTGGAGAACGTGGTCGTGGGCACCGACGCCCGGCACCGGACCTCGGTACCGGGGGCGGTCCTGCGGACGCGGCGGCATCGCCGGGAGGAACGTGACGCGATCGAACGCGGGATGGCATTACTGGAGTTCGTCGGGATCGCCCCGCGGGCGGTGGAGAAGGCCCGCAATCTTTCCTACGGCGATCAGCGGCGACTCGAGATCGCGCGGGCGCTGGCGACCGAACCGAAGCTGCTGTGCCTCGACGAACCGGCCGCCGGGTTCAATCCGAGTGAGAAATCCGCGCTCATGGACCTGATCCGCAAGATTCGCGACGACGGGTTCACCGTTCTGCTGATCGAGCACGATATGCGGTTGGTGATGGGGGTGACCGATCGGATCGTGGTTCTGGAATTCGGCCGTAAGATCGCCGACGGCCTGCCCGAGCAGATCCGGACCGATCCGGCCGTCATCGCCGCGTACCTGGGCGTACCGGACGACGAACTCACCTCGGCGGACCTCTCGGCGTCCACCGCCGCGCTGCGCGCGCAGAAGGACGCGGCGCGGGACGCCGGCGACGGATCGGAGGAGCGGGGATGAGCACAGCACCGGACCGGTTCGCGAAGGATATCGACAGCGAGCCCTTGCTCGAGGTCACCGATATGGTCGTGAACTACGGCAGGATCCAAGCCCTGCACGGTATTTCGCTCCGCGTGGCGCCGGGGGAACTGGTGACCCTGCTGGGCGCCAACGGCGCCGGTAAGACCACCACCATGCGCGCCCTGTCGGGACTGCTGCCGTTGACCCGGGGACAGATCCGGTTCGAGGGCGGCGATATCAGCCGGTTGAAGGCGCACGAGCGCGTCGTCGCCGGACTGGTGCAGGCACCCGAGGGCCGGGGTGTGTTCCCGGGGATGACCGTGCAGGAGAACCTCGATATGGGGTGTTATGCCCGGCCCTTCGCGAAGAAGACCGACTACACGGCCGCCCTGGACCGGGTCTTCGAACTGTTCCCGCGGCTGCTGGAGCGGCGCAAGCAGGTCGGGGGCACGCTGTCGGGCGGTGAACAGCAGATGCTCGCCATCGGGCGGGCGCTGATGGCCCGCCCGCGGCTGCTGCTGCTGGACGAGCCCTCCATGGGGCTGGCGCCGATGGTCATCCAGCAGATCTTCCGGATCATCGCCGAGATCAACGCCACCGGCACCACGGTGCTGCTGGTGGAGCAGAACGCCCGGCAGGCCCTGGCGCGCAGCGATCGCGCCTACATCATGGAGACCGGGGAGGTCACCAAGACCGGACGCGGTCGCGAACTGCTCGACGATCCGGCGGTGCAGGCGGCCTATCTGGGCGTGGGCTGAGGTCGGCCCGGTACGGGTGTGCGCGGGTGTCGGTGGAGGTCCCTAGACTCTCGGGGTGTGACCTCTCCGACCACTGCGCAGCCGACGCCCTCTGCCTCCGCCGCTCCCGGTTCCTCGGGTGAACGGCCCACGCTGCTGCTACTGGACGGGCATTCACTGGCCTACCGGGCCTTCTTCGCGCTTCCCGCGGAGAATTTCCAGACGGTCACCGGGCAGACCACCAATGCGGTGTACGGGTTCACCGCCATGCTCATCAACCTGTTGCGCGACGAGAAACCCACTCATGTGGCGGCGGCCTTCGACGTCTCCCGGCAGACCTTCCGGGTCGAGGCCTACCCGGAGTACAAGGCCAACCGATCCAAGACCCCCGACGAATTCCGCGGGCAGGTCGAGCTCACCAAAGAGGTCCTGGGCGCGCTCGGCATCCCGGTGATGGCGATCGAGGGATACGAGGCCGACGACGTTATCGCCACCATCACCAACCAGGCCGTACCGCAGGGTTACCGGGTGCTCGTGGTCACCGGCGACCGCGACTCGATCCAGCTGGTCTGCGACGACGTGACGGTGCTGTATCCCCGCAAGGGCGTCTCCGATCTCACCCGGTTCACTCCCGAGGAGGTGGAGAAGAAATACGGTCTCACCCCGACCCAGTACCCCGATTACGCCGCGCTGCGCGGCGATCCGAGTGACAACCTCCCCGGTATCCCCGGTGTGGGAGAGAAGACCGCCGCCAAATGGATTCGTGAGTACGGGGATCTGAACACCCTCGTCGACAAGGTCGACGAGGTCCGCGGCAAGGTCGGCGACGCGCTGCGCGCCAATCTGAGCAGTGTGATCCTCAACCGGCAGCTCACCGAGATGGTCCGCGACGTCCCGCTGCCCTACACCCCCGATCAGCTCGCCCAGGGTGCCTGGAACCGGGAGCGGATCCATCAGCTGTTCGACGATCTGGAATTCCGGGTCCTGCGCGACCGGCTGTTCGAGACCCTGGCCCCGCCGACCGTGGAAGCCGAATCGGGTTTCGAGATCAGCGGGCAGGCACTGGAACCGGGCAGTGTCGCGGACTGGCTCGACGAGCATGCGAAATCCGGCGCACGGCACGGGCTTTCCCTGGCCGGTACCGGTACGCCCGCGGCGGGTGACGTGCGCGCACTCGCCATCGCCGCCGCGGACGGCGAATCCGGCTATATCGATATCACGGGCCTCACCGCCGAGGACGAATCGGCACTCGGCGCCTGGCTCACCGATCCGGCGCACCGTAAAGCCCTGCACGAGGCCAAGAGTGCCTTGCACGCGCTGCGTGGTCGCGGCTGGACTTTGGGCGGGCTGAGCAGCGATACCGCCCTGGCCGCGTATCTGGTCCGGCCCGGACAGCGCAGTTTCAACCTCGACGATCTGTCGTTGCGGTACCTGCACCGGGAGCTGCGCACCGAAACCGAGGCGGCGCCGCAGCTGTCGCTGCTGGACGCCGAGGACGCGGTCGACGCCGAACTCGCCCAGAACGAGATGTTGCGGGCCCGCGCGGTAGCCGATCTGGCCGACGCGCTGGACGAGGAACTCGCGAAGATCGAATCCACCCCGCTGCTCGACGAGATGGAGTTGCCGCTGCTCGGAGTGCTGGCCGAACTCGAGGACGCCGGTATCGCCGTCGATACCGATCAGCTCGGGGAACTGCAGCGGCAGTTCGCGGACAAGGTCGCCGAGGCCGCGAACGCCGCCTACGACGTGATCGGCAAGCAGATCAATCTCGGGTCCCCGAAACAGCTGCAGGTGGTGCTGTTCGACGAACTCGATATGCCCAAGACCAAACGCACCAAAACCGGCTACACCACCGACGCGGACGCGCTCGAATCCCTGTACGAGAAGACCGAGCATCCCTTCCTGCAGCATCTGCTCGCACACCGGGACGCCACTCGCCTCAAGGTCACCGTGGACGGTCTGCTGAAATCCGTCGCCGACGACGGCCGGATCCACACCACTTTCAACCAGACCATCGCGGCCACCGGGCGGCTGTCGTCCACCGAGCCGAATCTGCAGAACATCCCCATCCGCACCGATACCGGCCGGATGATCCGCGACACCTTCGTGGTGGGCCCGGGCTACGAATCGCTGCTGACCGCCGACTACAGCCAGATCGAAATGCGGATCATGGCCCACCTGTCCGGCGACGAGGGTTTGATCGAGGCCTTCAACTCCGGCGAGGACCTGCACAGTTTCGTCGCCTCCAAAGCGTTCGATATCCCGATTTCCGAGGTCTCCCCGGAGGTGCGCCGCCGGATCAAAGCCATGTCCTACGGCCTGGCGTACGGCTTGAGCTCCTATGGTCTCTCCGCCCAGCTGAAGATCAGTACCCAGGAGGCGAAGGAGCAGATGGACGTCTACTTCGCCCGATTCGGCGGTATCCGCGACTATCTGCACGCTGTCGTGGAACAGGCCCGCAAGGTCGGGTACACCCAGACCCTCTTCGGCCGCCGCCGCTATCTGCCCGACCTCGACCACAGCAACCGCCAGCGCCGCGAGTCCGCCGAGCGGATGGCGCTCAACGCCCCGATCCAGGGCACCGCCGCCGATATCATCAAGGTCGCGATGATCAATGTGCACACCGCCTTGACGGAATCGGGGCTGCGTTCGCGGATGCTGCTGCAGATCCATGACGAACTCGTCTTCGAAGTCGCGCCGGGTGAGCGCGAACAGTTGCAGGACCTGGCCCGGGAGCAGATGGCCTCGGCCATCGAATTGTCGGTGCCGCTGAGCGTTTCGGTCGGGGTCGGGCGCAGCTGGGACGCGGCGGCCCACTGAGAATCCGCGATCGGCTCGGGGTATCGCGCTGAGGTGTGGCCTATCGAGGAGTTGGGCGGCCGGATTTCTCAGCGGACGCGCAGCGTCGTGGCCGTCGTCGGGCTGTGCGCTTTCGGCCCGCCCCGCCGGTGGGACGGATGTTCGGCATGTCGAGGGCGGTCGGTTCGCTTCGGCCGGAATACTCTGTGGCGGTGGTCGGCCCGGGCGCCTGTGGCAAAGGTCCGGGCCCGGTCGATCCGTGGATGGATTTTCCGGGTGGTCGCCGGATTCGCTCGGTTGTTCCTAGCCGATCCGGAGACTCTGAGCCGATTCGGAACCATGGGGCGTCTGGCCGGGAGTTCGGGTGGAATGTCCGTTTGGCGTGAACCGTGGGTCCGATAGGGGCTTCGATCGGGCCGGAGTATCACAGGGACAGGGATATATCCGGCGCGTGGACACCGCCGCGCGAATGCGGAGGTGTTTATGATGCTCGGCAAGTACTGCGCGTCGACTGTCGGCGAATATCTCGGCGCGGTACGAAAACCGTCTCCGGCCGTTCCGGTCGAAAGCGCGAGTCCGGATCTCTGATCCGTGAGTTCGCGGCGGTCGACGGTGTGGGTGAGCTCGTGTGTGAACTTCCGATCCGATCATGACTGACTGGAGCACGATGAACCGCAAGCATTCGTACCCCTTCGCGGCGCTCGTCGCGGTGATATCGGCCGTTATCGGTGCCGTCGCCGTTGTCGATACAGCGGCCCAGGCGGCGCCCGGGGAAATAAATTCGGGCGGACTGCATATGGTCGCGTCCGCGAATTCCAATAATGTTGTGCCTTCCCCCGATACGGCACTCGGGGTGCCGTTCGCCCATGCGGTGAAGGTATCCGGCGACTTCTCGGTCGCCCTGGACGGCGACTCGCGGCTGCGCGGCGGCGAGATCGTGGCCGGCTATCTGATCGGCTGCGCGATCGATATCGCCAATGGTATCTCGATCGGTATATCGCCCAGTGTCGGTGTCGGTGTCGCGGTCGCGCCCTCGGTCGGCGTCGATTTCGGTGTCGATCTCGGCCTGCAAATAGACGCACCGCCCACCGTCGGCATCGGTGTCGGGGTGGGGGCGGCGCTTCAGACCTCCGTCGGTGTGGATACTGGGCTCGCGGGCGAGCTCGGGGTGAACCTGGCACCCGGTACGGTGACGGCGGCAGTGATCGGTGCGGCGGAACTCGACGAGGAGTCGACGTTCCCCTACACCTTCGCGCACAGTAATACCCCGTTGAACGTCAATGGTTGCCTGTCGCCCGCCTCGGCCATGCCCTTCGTCACCGTCCGCGCCGATTCGAGTAGTGGCAGCGTGCAGACGACGGGGTACGGGGACTCGTTCGGGTTCTGAGACGGTGCCGGATGACGAGGGCCCGGGGCGCTTCGTCCAGGTCCGTGTCCGCCCCGGGCTGTGCAGCGTGTCGCGCCCGGATCGCCGGGACCGATCCCGCGTACCCGGAGCGGCAGAAATGGCACGAGGCCGGAAGCCGTAGATGTCCTCGCTCAGAGCAGCCGATCCGAGCCGGGACGTCGCCCGATGGTCCTGCACGGACGACGGAGGGAACTGGCGCCGACGCCCTGATAGGCGGCCGCCGGGGCCGCGCTGCCGGCCGGATCGGCAGTAGGGGGGAGCGGCCCGCGGCGGCGGATTCCGGTATGGGCGGGAAGCACCGATATCCGTATCCGACCGGCGCCGGTCGCGAGGTGCGTTCGCGGGCCGACGGCCGAGGGCGGTATCCGTATGTAGTGGGGGAGTCTGCTTCGTCACCGGGGTCTGGGCGGGGGATTCCTGGTTGCGTGCCGGTGACCAGGGAGAACAGTACTCGGCAGTAGGAGAAACGGCGGGCGAATATGGTTGCCATCTTCCCGGGGAGTCTCTATTCTCGACCCCGTGCAAATTCCTGCCGACGGCCTGTGTGCCGCGCCGATGGTCGCAGATCGCGACGGTGCGGTGCTCCTCTCGCGTACCGCGGAGTCGGCTCATCGGCTACTTGCCGTAGTAGTAACCCGCCGTAGCGGGGTCTGATCCGGACCGGCCCCCTCGCTGCGGGCCCCCTTTTTCTGCTTTTGCTGGTCCCCCAACCTGCCGACCAACTCTGGGAAGACCTACGTGCTCATGACCACACTGACTCTGGAAAACGACGCCCTGACCACGGCCGCCCCGCGCAGCCTGCGCACCGAATGCGCGGAACTGACGGCCGCCCAATTCCACGACCGCTACGGCGAATGCGCCGGCCCGATCCGGCTCGCGGGCTGGTCGTCCACCGGTGCGCGCGGTGGCGCCTTCACCGCGACCCTCGAATTCGCGGGCTGGTCCCGTTCGGTCGTGGCGGCGGGTAGCCCGATCGCCGCCATGACCTCGGCACTCTACGAAGCCGGCTATCCCGTCGAGATCCTGCGGTTCCACCAACGGCGCACGCCGGCGGGTACCGCGACGTTCGTGCAATGTGAAAGCGAAGGCCGCCGCGGGTGGGGCGCCGCCCTCGCCGCCGACGGTGCCGAATCCTCGGTGCGGGCGATGATCGCCAGCGTGAACCGCCTCGGGACACTGCGCTAGCGGTCGACCGGCAGTCGCGCGGAACAACGACAACGGCGGGCTCCACACCATCCCCGGAAAGTGTGGAGCCCGCCGTTGTTCGTCGATTCTATTCGGCTGCTTCGCCGTTGGCCGCCTGCTGCTCGGCGAGTTGCTTGCGAACCTCGTCCATATCCAGCTCCTTCACCTGGGAGACCAGATCCTCGAGCGCCGTGGGCGGGAGTGCCCCGGGTTGCGCGAAGACGAGCACACCCTCGCGGAAGGCCATGATGGTCGGGATGGACTGGATATTGGCGGCCGCGGCCAGGCCCTGTTCGGCCTCGGTGTCGACCTTGCCGTGCACGACATCGGGATGTTTGTCCGACGACGCCTCGTAGGTCGGGGCGAAACTGCGGCACGGTCCGCACCAGGAAGCCCAGAAATCGACGAGTACCACGTCGTTGCCGGTGACTATGTCGTCGAAATTCTGCTGGGTCAGTGTCTGGGTGGCCATGACGTCCTCTCGTGGTCGGTTTCAGGCTGTAACGCCGGCCCCGGCCGCGGTGTTCCACGGCGGTGTCGTACGCCACCGGCACCCACCCTACGTGGCAGTGTCGGGCCGTGTGTCCGCTCCGCTCAGCCGTGTTCGGCGACCTGCCACGCCCGGCGCTGGTCGCCGTCCCAGCGCCGGATCCCCACTACGGTCGCGATGATGTCGCGGTCCGCCGCGACCGCCGCCACTGCCTCGCCGATGTGCTGCGGCAGGATCCGGCGGGCGAGTGTGACATGCGGCGTCCATTGGTTGGGGCGCAGATTTGCCGGTATATCGGGGCACGGTTCCACCACCTGATGGATGCGCCGATGCCAGGCCAGCAATTGTTCGGAGGGGACCACGGCCCGCACCAGGATCGGCCGTCTCGCTCCGAACACCAGTACCCCGCCGAGGCGTATCGGGAACGGCCGGAAGGGCAACCTGTCGAGGTCCTGTTCGATCCGGGGCCAGATCTGCCGTGCCACCGCCGCGGTGATGTGCGGCCGGTGACTTTCGGTGTCCCCGTCGCGTCGGCCCTGGCCGAGTCCGGGCAGTCCCGCCTCGGCGAGCAGTTCCCACTGCCGCCGGATTCGCTGCTCCGCTGTCTCGTCGAGCAGTAGTTCTACCGACTGCACCATGATCTGCAGACGGTAGCGGGTCGTGCGCCGGAGTACCGCCGGTTCGCCGGACCGATGCCGCGCCCGGAGATCAATCTTGGGTTACTCGGGGTGTTCGGTGTGCCGCTCTCGCCTACTGTGCCTGACAACGTCGACGATCGGTCGAGGGCCGACGATTCTTCACGAGCGGCAGGTGGTGGCGTGTGGTTTATCGATCCAGTGCCCGGATGCGGCGGATGCTGTGCGGGCTGGCCGGTGTTCTGCTGGTGGCCGGGTGCGTGACCAATATCGAGGACACCGGCCCGGTTCCGCCGAAGGTGCCGGTGCGGCCCGTGGCCGCGCTGGCCGCGCGGGTGCCGCCCGATATCGCCGCGGCCGGTGAGGTGGTGGTCGGAGTGAACGTGCCGTATCAGCCGAACGAGTACCGCGACCGGCACGGTGCGATCGTCGGTTTCGATATCGATCTCATGGACGCGGTGACCGCGGTGCTCGGTATCCGCGCCCGCTACGCCGAATCGGCGTTCGAGAAGATCATCCCCGCCGTCCAGGCCGGAACCTACGATATCGGCATGTCCTCGATCACCGATTCGGTGGAGCGCGAGGAACAGGTCGATTTCGTGACCTATTTCAGCGCCGGGGTGCAGTGGGCGCAGCGCACCGGCCACCCTGTCGACCCCGGGAACGCCTGCGGTAGACGTGTCGCAGTCCAGGCGACGACGGTCGAGCACATCGACGAGGTTCCGGCCAAGAGCGAGGCCTGTGTCGCGGCGGGGAGGGATCCGATCATCATCGACGCCTTCGACGAACAGAGCGCGGTGACCAATGCGCTGGTACTCGGTCAGGTCGATGCCATGTCCGCGGATTCCCCGGTCACCGCGTACGCGATCAAACAGACCGACGGCAAGATCGAACAGGCGGGCCCGGTCTTCGATTCCGCGCCCTACGGATGGGCCGTAGCGAAGGGATCGCCGCTGGCGCCGGTACTGCGCGACGCGGTGCAGTACCTGATGGACAACGGGCAGTATCGGCAGATCACCGAGAACTGGGGTGTCCAGGAGGGCGCGTTGCGCGCCTCTGTGATCAACGGCGCGAGGGAGTCCGCACGATGACCGCCGACCCGAACACGACCGCCGGTACGGGAGCCGAACCCGAGCCCATCGCCGCGGTGCCGTTGCGCCGCCCCGGCCGCTGGGCGTCGGCTGTGCTGATCCTGGCGCTCGCCGGGCTGTTCGTCTACGGCGCCGCCACCAATCCCGCCTATCGCTGGGATGTGTATTGGAAGTATCTGCGCGACACCCGGATCGCGGCGGGCGCGGTGGTCACTGTCGAATTGACCGTGCTCGCGATGCTCATCGCCGTCGTTCTGGGGACACTGCTGGCGGTGATGCGGTTGTCGCCGAATCCGGTGCTGCGGGCGACTGCCTGGGTCTACCTGTGGGTCTTCCGCGGCACCCCGGTGTACGTGCAGTTGGTCTTCTGGGGGCTGGTGCCTTCGCTGTACCAGAACGTCGCTTTCGGTGTGCCCTTCGGGCCGCGCCTGCTCGAGGTCGATGTGCAGAGCCTGCAGGCCGGGTTCGCGTTCGCGGTCATCGGGCTCGGGCTCAACGAGGCCGCGTATATGGCCGAGATCGTGCGCGCCGGTATCAACTCGGTCGGGGAAGGGCAGCGCGAGGCCTCGATCGCACTCGGTATGTCCTGGTCACAGACCATGCGCCGCACAGTCCTGCCGCAGGCCATGCGGGTGATCATCCCGCCGACAGGTAACGAGCTCATCAGCATGCTCAAGACCACCGCACTGGTCACCGCCATCCCGCTGAGTACGGATCTGTTCGGCCGGGCCCGCGATATCTACGGGGTGAACTTCCTGCCGATCCCGCTGCTGCTGGTCACCGCGACCTGGTATCTGGCGATCACCAGTGTGCTCATGGTCGGCCAGTACTACCTGGAGAAATACTATTCGCGCGGTATCTCCCGGCAGCTGACCGCCAAACAACTCCAGGCACTGGCCGACGCGCGCGGGGAGGTATCGGCGAAATGACCACCACGAGTTCGGAACCCATGATTCGCGCCGAGCGGGTGTGCAAGAGTTTCGGGGCGCTGCGGGTACTCAACGGTATCTCGCTGGATGTGCGGCACGGGCAGGTGCTGTGCCTCATCGGACCCTCGGGTTCGGGCAAGTCCACCTTCCTGCGGTGTATCAACCACCTGGAACAGGTCGACGCGGGCCGGTTGTACGTGGACGGCGAACTGGTCGGTTACCGCGAGAAGGGCGAGAAGCTCTATGAACTGCATCCGCGTGACGCCGCGCGGCAGCGGCGCGAGATCGGCATGGTGTTCCAGCACTTCAACCTGTTCCCGCACCGCACCGTGGTCGCCAATATCATCGAAGCGCCCACTCAGGTGAAGAAGGTGCGCAAGGCCGACGCGGTGGCGCGCGCGAAGGAATTGCTGGACCGGGTCGGGCTGGCGGACAAGGCCGACGCCTATCCGGCGCAGCTGTCCGGTGGACAGCAGCAACGGGTGGCGATCGCGCGGGCGCTGGCGATGGATCCGAAGCTGATGTTGTTCGACGAGCCGACCTCCGCCCTGGATCCGGAACTGGTCGGTGAAGTCCTCACCGTGATGCGCGAACTCGCCGCGTCCGGGATGACGATGGTCGTGGTCACCCATGAGATGGGTTTCGCCCGCGAGGTGGCCGACCAGCTGGTGTTCATGGACGAGGGAGTCGTGGTCGAGGCCGGAGCACCCGGCGACCTGCTGGCGCGCCCGGAACATGTGCGCACCAAGGCATTCCTGTCACGGCTGTTGTAGCTCCCGATGTTCCATAACTGATGGTTATGGAAAGTAGAAAGAACATCTGTTTCACTTCTCGCCGGTTTCCGGGCATCGTCGAGCGCATGGGAGACAGCGCCGCCGAGATCGCCGAACCAGCCGTCGCGCTCACCGCGGCGGCCGATACCGGACTCGCCGGCTTCGTGGCACCGGTCTTCCGTCCGGGCGAGGACGGATATCTGCGCGAGGTCGCCGGTTTCCAGACCGCCGATCGGCATCGCCCGGCCGTGGTCGTCGCCGCCCGGCACACCGAGGACGTGCGGGCCGCGGTCGAGTTCGCCGCCCGGTACGGCCTACCGGTGGCGGTACAGGCCACCGGTCACGGCCTATCGGTCGCGGCCGACCGGGGCGTGCTGATCAGTACGCGGAAGCTGACCGGCACAGACATCGATCCCGCCGCGACGAGCGCCCGGATCGGCGCCGGAGTGCGGGCGGGCGATCTGATCGAGGCCGCGGCGCGGTACGGGCTCGCACCGCTGAACGGTTCGTCCCCGTCGGTGGGTGTGGTCGGCTACGTACTGGGCGGCGGGGTCGGGTTGCTGGCCAGGAAGTACGGGTATGCCGCCGATCATGTGCGCGCGTTCGAACTGGTCACCGCCGACGGCCGGGCGCGCACGGTACGGCCGGGCGACGAACTATTCGGCGCGGTACTGGGCAGCGGCGGCAACTTCGGTGTCGTGACCTGGATGGAACTGGACCTGGTTCCGGTCACCGCCGTCTACGGGGGACAGCTGGTTTTCGACACGCCCCTGGTGCCACGTGCGCTGGAGATATGGCGGGAATGGACCGCCACCGTGCCCGATTCGGTCACCTCGGCCGTGACAATGCTGGCATTCCCGGATATTCCGCAGATCCCGGAACCGGTGCGCGGCCGCTTCGCCGCCTCGATCCGTATCGCCTTCGACGGCGGCGTCCGGGAAGGCGACCGCCTCGTCGCACCGCTGCGGGCCATCGGCACACCGCTGAAAGACGATCTACGCGGGATGCCCTATACCGAATCACACACCATCCACTCCGATCCCGACCATCCACACGCCTACGCCGCGACCAACGCGCTGCTCGGCGATCTGACACCGGGGGCGCTCGCGGCGCTGCTCGAGGTCGCGGGTCCCGACGCGGGGCTCGGCGCGGTGATCGATATACGTCATCTGGGCGGTGCCCTGCGCAACCCCGGACATACCGATCTCGCGCTGGATCATCGCGGGGCCGGTTACGTGGTCCGGGTCATCGCCGCGCCCGGACCCGATGCCGAACCGGGCGCGCCCGTTCGTGCGGCACTGGCCCCGTGGACCGTAGGCCACAACCTCGCGTTTCTCTACGGTGCTGGGTACGCGGCCGGAGAGGCGCAGACCAGAGACGGTTACAGCGCCGAAACCTACACCCGGCTGGCGGCGCTGAAGGCGGCATACGACCCGGGCAATATGTTCCGTTTCAACCGCAATATCCGGCCGGTGAATTGACGGGACCGCGTTCGCCCCGGCAGGAGGTCATCCGCACCTGAGCTCGACCGCGGGCCGCCGCATTTTCGCTGACGCGGCTGTGCGCCGGGGCCGGGACGGCTGCCGGAGACGATGTCGTATCTTCCGGGCGGTCGGGTACGCCGTCGACGACGCGGCCGCTGAAACGCAGGTCTTTCCTGCTGCCGGCTGTCCAGGGTGATCGCCTGCCCGAGTACTTCGCTGTGCGACAACCGACCCGGTATGTGCGGCAGTCGTTTCGATCAGTCGTTCTGCGGGTGAACGGCTTATCTGAAATGCAGCCGCGCGGTGATCTGTTCGGTGAACTCACCGGTCGACGCCAGTCCGCCGAGGTCGGCTGTGGCGATTCCGGCGGCGAAGGTTGCCGCGACCGCGCGTTCGATCCGCTCCGCCGCCCGGGCGAGCACCGCGCGATCGTGCCGGGCGGCCAGCCAGCGCAGCAGCATGGCCGCGGAGAGGTGCAGGGCGACCGGATTCGCCCGGTTGTGACCCGCCAGATCGGGCGCCGCGCCGTGGACGGCCTGGGCCATGGCCCGGTCGGTGGAACAGTTCAGGGAGGCGGCGGTACCCAGGGATCCACCGAGCTGGGCGGCCAGGTCGGAGAGGATATCGCCGAACAGGTTCTCGGTGACCAGCACATCGAAATCGCCGGGGGAGCGGACCAGGTGGGCGGCGGTCGCGTCGACGTGTTCGTCATCCACCGTCACCCCGGGATACGCCGCCGCGACGGCGTAGCAGGTATCGCGGAACAGTCCCATCGTCAGCGGTAGCACGTTCGCTTTGTGCACGATGGTCACCCGTCCGCGCCGACCGGCGGCAAGCCGGAACGCCTCGTGCGCGATCCGTTCGGAGGCCGCGCGCGTCACCAGCCCGACCGACAGGGCGATATCCGGGGTGGGGCAGAACTCGCCGGATCCGACCGCCATGTTCCGGTCGGCGTAGAAGCCCTCGCTGTTCTCGCGAACGACCACCAGATCGATATCCGGTGCGGCCGCGCCGATTCCGGGGAGCGCTTTGACCGGCCGGATATTGGCGTACAGGCCGAAATGACGCCGGATCGCGCCGCCGGGTGCGATGCGGTGCTCCGGGGGATAGGAGGCGTTGTCGTGCGGGCCGAGTATCCAGCCGTCGGTGTCGAGCAGGCCGGTGAGCGTGGATTCCGGTAGAGCGGTACCGAATTCGCCGATTGCCCGCAGGCCCATCGGCAGCGGGACCCAGTCGGCCGCGGGTGCGCCGGCAGCGGCGAGTGCCTCGTCCACCACCCGCCGGGTCGAACCCACCACCTCCGGCCCTATCCCGTCCCCCTCGATCAGCCCGAGCCGTAGCCGCTCGCCCTGTGCCGTCTGCTCCATGCGCACATGGTCGCAGGACGCCGTCCGGTGACCGGTCGAGGGCCCGCGCGCGCCGCCCGTTCGGGCGGCCGTTATCGAGACGGTGCGCGGAGTGCTATCTTGGTGATATCACTTTGATAGAGGGAGGATGTCATGACATTCCGGAATGCCACGCGGGTCAACGGGTTCGTCGTGCTACTGATCTGGCTGGTGCTCACGATCGCCCTGGCGGCGGTGGCGGTAGCGGGATTCGTGGCATTCGCGCAGCATCAGAACGCCCTGGCGCTGGCCGGGGCTATCGTCGCGTGTGTGGTGGGGGCGATCGTGCTGCTCGGTATCACCGGTCTGACGGTGGTGAACCCGAACGAGGCCAAGGTCGTCCAGTTCTTCGGGCGCTACATAGGTTCGGTCAGCGAACCGGGATTCTTCTCGGTGCTGCCGCTCACCGACCGGCGCAGCATCTCGTTGCGGGTCCGCAACTTCGAGACCCAGAAACTGAAGGTCAACGACGCCGACGGCAATCCCGTGGAGATCGCGGCGGTGGTCGTCTACAAGGTCGTCGACAGCTTCAAAGCCGCCTTCGCTGTCGATGACTACGAGGAGTATGTGGCCACCCAGTCCGAGGCCGCCGTCCGGCACCTGGCCACCACTCATCCCTACGACGCGCACGACGCCGGCCGCACCAGCTTGCGTGATGGCGCCGAGGTCGCCGAGGAACTCACGGTGGAACTGCGCGACCGCACCGAGACAGCGGGTATCGAGGTGATCGAGGCGCGGATCACCCACCTCGCGTACGCGCCCGAGATCGCGCAGGCGATGCTGGTCCGTCAGCAGGCGGCGCAGGTGGTGGCCGCCCGGACTCAGATCGTCGAGGGAGCGGTGGGCATGGTCGGGCTGGCGCTCAACCGGCTCGCCGCCGAGGGAATGGTGGAACTCGACGAGGAACGCAAAGCCAGCATGGTGTCGAATCTGCTGGTGGTGCTGTGCGGTGATCGGCCGACTCAGCCGGTGGTCAATGCGGGATCGCTGTACAGCTGATGTCCGAACGCAAGAAGGTCCTGCTCCGGCTCGACCCCGCGGTTCACGACGCTGTCGCCAAATGGGCGGCCGACGATCTGCGGAGTGTGAACGCTCAGATCGAGTTCGCCCTCCGGCGGGCGCTGGACCAGGCCGGTCGCTCCCCGCGGCCGTCCCGGGGCGACGAGAGCTGAGGGGACCGGACTCCCGGCCCGGAGAATTCCTCCCCGGGCCGGGAACGCGCGCGTTCGTCGCTGTCGAATGTGACCCCTCGCGCCGGGGCCGCCTTTCGGGCCCGTTCCGATCGATCGCGCGCTGTCGCGGAGCCGACTGTCTACGCGGTACCGGAATTACAGCGGCTCGGCGGTCGGCGGCACCAGGCCCGGCCGGGGCGATCTCATCGCGGTCGATCGAGGTCCACGGGCCGAAGTGGTTTATGGGTGACGAAGATCGCCGTCCCCGGAAACAGTTGTCCACGTAGCGGACTCCACTGGCCCCATTCCCGGTCCAGCCATTCCGGCCATTCCGGCTCGACGATATCGTCGAGCACCAATCCGGCCCCTACTATCTCCCGGACCCGGTCACCGATCGTCCGGTGGTGTTCCACATAGGTGCACCGGCCCTCGCTGTCGATTTCGGTGTACGGCGTGCGATCGAAGTAGGGGATCACCGCTTCGAGGCCTTCCGGGCCGGGATCGTCGCGGAAGATCCAGCGCATCGGATGATTCACCGCGAACACCCAGCGACCACCCGGCCGCAGCACCCGGGCGACCTCCCGCATCACCAGGGCGGAGTCGGCGACGAACGGCACTGCGCCGAAGGCCGAACAGGCGAGATCGAACGATTCGTCCGCGAACGGCAGCGCTTCGGCGCCGGCCTGGACCAGCGGCACCCGGGGCCCACCCTCGTCCATGGCCGCAAGCCCCCGCGACAACATGCCCATCGAGATATCCAGGCCCACCGGGTGCGCGCCCTGTCCGGCCAGCCAGCGGGCGCACGGTGCCGAACCGCACCCGACCTCGAGGATCCGTTTGCCGGTGACCTCGCCGAGGAACCGCATATCGCCCTCGTGCAGGCCCTCCGGGCACCAGATGAATTCGCCGCCTGCGCTGTCGGTACCCAGGAATTCTCCGTGCGTATCGTGGTACTGGCCGGCGTCGGCATCCCACCAGCGCCGGTTCGCGCGTTCGCTCTCGGGTGAGTCGACCCGCAGGCGTGCCGCACCCGCGGTCCCCAGCAGTTCGGTGGCCTGAGCGTGGCGATCTTGAACGAGGTCGTCGGACACGATGCGAAGCCTATAGATCCGCTGCGGGGGGTCGTTTGCCCGCCCGGTTCCGGGTCGCGTACGCTGAACGCGCAAGTGATCACACCTGGAGCAGCTGGGTGTATCGCAGCGTACCGAAAGTCTCAATGTCCGCAACCGATCACAATCCGTCCGGAGCAAACCGCCACATGCCCACCACCGTCACCTCGCCGCAGGTAGCCGTTAACGACATCGGCTCTGCGGAGGATTTCCTCGCCGCCATCGACGCCACGATCAAGTACTTCAACGACGGCGATATCGTCGAAGGAACCATCGTCAAAGTCGACCGCGACGAGGTCCTGCTCGACATCGGTTACAAAACCGAAGGCGTCATCCCGTCTCGCGAGCTCTCCATCAAACACGATGTCGACCCGAACGAGGTCGTTTCCGTGGGTGATGAGGTGGAGGCTCTTGTCCTCACCAAGGAGGACAAAGAGGGTCGCTTGATCCTGTCCAAGAAACGGGCGCAGTACGAGCGCGCCTGGGGCACGATCGAGGAGCTCAAGGAGAAGGACGAGGCCGTCCGCGGCACCGTGATCGAGGTCGTCAAGGGCGGTCTGATTCTCGATATCGGTCTGCGCGGCTTCCTGCCCGCCTCACTGGTCGAGATGCGTCGTGTCCGCGATCTGCAGCCGTACGTCGGCAAGGAGATCGAGGCCAAGATCATCGAGCTCGACAAGAACCGCAACAACGTGGTTCTGTCGCGCCGGGCCTGGCTGGAGCAGACCCAGTCCGAGGTGCGCAGCGAATTCCTGCACCAGCTGCAGAAGGGCCAGGTCCGCAAGGGTGTGGTCTCCTCCATCGTCAACTTCGGCGCGTTCGTCGATCTCGGCGGTGTCGACGGTCTGGTGCACGTCTCCGAGCTGTCCTGGAAGCACATCGATCACCCGTCCGAGGTGGTCGAGGTGGGCAACGAGGTCACCGTCGAGGTTCTCGACGTCGACCTGGACCGCGAGCGCGTTTCGCTGTCGTTGAAGGCCACCCAGGAAGATCCCTGGCGGCAGTTCGCCCGGACCCACGCCATCGGCCAGATCGTGCCGGGCAAGGTCACCAAGCTGGTGCCGTTCGGCGCGTTCGTCCGCGTCGAAGAGGGCATCGAGGGCCTGGTGCACATCTCCGAGCTCGCCGAGCGTCACGTCGAGGTCCCGGACCAGGTCGTGGTCGTGGGCGACGACGCGATGGTCAAGGTCATCGATATCGACCTGGAGCGTCGCCGGATCTCGCTGAGCCTCAAGCAGGCCAACGAGGACTACAGCGCCGAATTCGATCCGTCGAAGTACGGCATGGCCGACAGCTACGACGAGCAGGGCAACTACATCTTCCCCGAGGGCTTCGATCCCGAGACCAACGAATGGCTCGAGGGCTTCGACAAGCAGCGCGAAGAGTGGGAAGGCCGCTACGCCGAGGCGGAGCGCCGGCACAAGATGCACACCGCGCAGATGGAGAAGATGGCGGCCGACGCCGCTGCCGAGGCCGTCAACGGCGGCGGTTCGTCGAACTACTCCTCCGAGAGCGGCGGCGCGCAGTCCACCTCCAGCCAGCCGGAGTCCGGTGGCGGGTCGCTGGCCAGCGACGCTCAGCTCGCGGCCCTGCGGGAGAAGCTGTCCGGTAACGCCTGAGCGGCGAATATCGGTAGCCGATAGCTGAACGGAAAGACCCCGGTCCCTGTGGGCCGGGGTCTTTTCACGTCAGTAGCCGACGGTGAACCGGCGCTGTATGTACTGCGGAAGCTGCACCTCGTCCAGTAACGCCACCGCGATATCCTCGGCCGAGATATCGCGTCCACCGGTATCGAGCAGTTGATCGCCGCCTATCCGGAAGCGGCCGGTCCGTTCACCCGGTTCGATCCGGCCCGAGGACGGGCTCAGATAGGTCCAGAGACGATTGGACGTGCGATAGACGTTCAGCGCGTCCCGCAGTGCGGCGACGACACGGCGGTACTCGCGGGGGACACCGAGGCCGGTGGGTAGGTTGTCCGCGAAGTCGGGCTCGTCCACGAGCTGCCGGCCGGGCGCCACCTCCAGACTGCCCGCGCCACCGACCACGAGCACCCGGATCGCCGGATGCCGGTCCAGTGCCGCCACCATCGCCTGCGCGCCCGAGACGAAATCATCTGCCCGCGCGATCGTTTCCTCGATTCCGTGCCCGGCATTGACGGCACTGATCACGATATCCAGGCCCGCGATCGCTCCGGCGATGCTCTCCGCGTCGCGCCAGTCCGCCACCTGCCAGGCGATGCCGTCCCGATCCCGGGGGACGCGGGATTCGTCGGTGGTGAGGGCCCGTACGAGATGACCGCGGCGTACGGCCTCCGCGACCACGCGCGAACCGATGACACCGGTCGCGCCGAAAACTCCGATATGCATACCCACTCCTGCTCCATGCCGTGCATTTACTACACGGCGTTCAGAAACTGCACGGGGAATTTTAGCGGCCCTCTGTAGTGTGTCAACCGTGGCCGAGGTAGTGATGAGTCGCCGGGAGCGCCTGCGCGCGGAAACCACCCGCGAGATCAAGGCGATCGCTTTGCGGCTGCTCGCCGAGGGCGGGCCCGATGCGATAGCGCTGCGGGCGATCGCCCGGGAGATGGGCATGACCGCGGGCGCCGTCTACGGCTACTACGCGACCCGCGACGACCTCATTTCGACGCTGATCGCCGATGTCTATACAGCCTTGGTCGACCGTCTCGAAGCGGCGCGGGACGCCGCCCCGGCGGACGATCCCGGTGCTCGAATAGTCGCCTGGGGCGAAGCGGTGCGCGGCTGGTCGGTGGAGCGTCCCGCGGAATTCCGGCTCGTCTACGGAGATCCGGTCCCCGGCTACCGGCCGCCTCCCGGTGGGCCGGCGGCCGAAGCCGAACTGCGGGCCTGTACCGGTTTGGTCGGTCTGGCAGCGGCGGTCTGGCCCCGGCGACCCGGCCGGCCCGAGGACGGCCAATTCGGCTGGGGCGATTTCGAGCCGGGCCTCACCGCGCACGTCCGGTCGGAATTTCCCGGCCTGCCACCCGCCGGACTCGCTCTCGCACTGCGTATGTGGGGCCGGATGCACGGTCTCGTCGCGCTCGAGGTGTACGGCCATCTGCGTCCCCAGTCGGCCGATCCGGCCAAACTGTTCCGCGTCGAGATGTGTGAGCTGGTCCGCGAACTGGGGCTTCGATAGGCCTGGGCACAACAGTGGCCCGGTCCGAGGACCGGGCCACCGTTGTCCGTCGGGAACTAGCCTGCCGGGACCGGGACCCAGCGCGGCCAGACGATCGACGGACGCGGGCGATGAGCGGCGAGACTGTGGCGTGCTGCGATGGTGAAAACGCGGAACCAGGGGCGGCGGTTCTTCGACAGATAGGCCGCGACGGCCGGGATGGCGAGACAGTGCACCCGGCCCGGCGCCCCCAGCCGGTGCCGGCCTGTGCGGTAGTGCCTGATGCGCATGCTCGTTCCTTTGCTATCCGTGACAGAAGCTGTGAATCGGGGCCTGCACTCAGGCCGAACACTAGCCCAGCATCTGGCGTAATCAGGACATTTGTGGCGTTCCACCGTGGCAGGGCGTGTCGAGAAGGTATAGGGCGGCGGCCTCGCTGCCGGTTCGGTGCCCATGGATGCGAGACTGAGCGAATGTTACGAATCGGCCTCACCGGCGGTATGGGAGCGGGCAAATCGACGGTCGCGCGGGCGCTCGTGCAGCGGGGCGCGGTGCTCATCGATTCCGATGTCATCGCCCGCGAAGTAGTCGCTCCCGGAACGCCGGGCCTCGCGGCCCTCACCGAGGCGTTCGGCACGGATATCCTGGCGGCCGACGGGAGCCTCGATCGTCCGGCGCTGGCGGCCAAGGCTTTTCGCGACGACGAATCCCGTACCACGCTGAACTCCATCACCCACCCGTTGGTCGGGCAGCGCACGGCTGAACTCTTCGCCGCCGCCGCACCGGACGCCATTGTGGTGCAGGACGTTCCGCTGCTGGTGGAGAACCATATGGCACCCTTCATGAACCTGGTGCTGATCGTGGATGTCGCCGCCGAGACCCGGATCCGGCGCCTGGTCGAGTTCCGCGGCGTACCCGAGGCCGACGCGCGGGCGCGGATCGCCGCTCAGGCGACCGACGATCAGCGCTACGCCGCCGCGGATGTGCTGTTGGACAACAACGGGCCCGCCGGAGTGGTCGAACAGACCGTCTACCGGCTCTGGGACGAACGGCTGGTGCCTTTCGAAGCCAATCTGCGGTCCGGCACGGCGGTGCGCCCGGAGCCGCGGATCGTGGAATCGGACCCGCAGTGGCCGGCCCAGGCGCAGCGGCTGATCGCGCGGCTCCGGCTGGCGGCCGGCGCGGCGGCCGTGCGGGTCGACCATATCGGTTCGACCTCGGTACCCGCTCTGCCCGCGAGGGATGTTCTCGACCTGCAGATCACCGTCGCCGACCTGGCCACGGCCGATACGATCCGCGACGCACTGGCAGGTGCCGGGTTCCCGGCGATACCGGAACACACCCACGACAGCCCGAAACCGGCCCTCGGCGACGAATCGGCGGATCCGGTTCGCTGGGAGAAGCGGGTGCACGGCAGTGCGGATCCCGGCCGCCCGGCATATGTGCACGTGCGGGCCGCGGGAAGCCCCGGGCAGCAGTTCGCGCTCGCGTTCCGTGACTGGCTGCGCGCCGAGGCGGGCGCACGCGCGGAGTACGCGGAAGTGAAGCGCGGAGCCGCGGCGGCGGCCGCCGGGCTCGCGGCCCATGAGGCGATGGCGGCCTATCCGGCGGTGAAGGAACCCTGGTTCGATTCGGTGTACGAGCGGGTGTCGCTCTGGCGCGCCGCGCACCCGGAGTAGTGACCGCGCGGCGGTGGGCGCCGCCCCCGCTGGTTTACAGCCAGGTGAGTGGCATATCGAGGGAGGCCGTCCAAGCCTGGAAGTCGTAACCGTGGGCGGCGATACCGGCGATCGCCGCAGTGGCGGTGGCCACCGCCTTCTCCGCGGTCGGCGCGTCGAGCAAACCGGCGGTATGCGCGGCCAGAAGTTCGTCGACGTCCAGTAGCTCGGTTTCGTGTCCCCTTCTGACGACCAGGTCCAGATAATGGTCGACCGATCGCCATTTACCGGGCTCGACCTCGCCGAATTCGCCGATATCGATGTAGTAGTCCTGGTTGCGCATATGCGCCGGATTGAAATGGAAAACCGAAGCGCGCAGATTCACCGAGGGCAGCAGCCACGATTCCAGATAATGGAATTGCGGATGGTCGGCGGTGCGGGCCATGTACAGCCCCCAGGGTTCGAGGTGGTAGCGCTCCACCTCGCGGACGAAACCCTTCGGGTCGGTATTGGTCAGCTCCGCGATATCGAAGTACTCCACCTTGGGCCGATGGACGTCCACGCTGGATACCTGTGTCACAGGTGCCGAATCTACCCACTCGGGACCCTGGCGCGCAGCGGGCAGGTCCGGCGGGTGCCGTCGGCCGGACGACGACTCCGATCCTGTCGGTGACCGCGCCTAGTCTTGGGGCATGGCATTCGCAACCGAACTCCGTGCGGCCGGCGTCACCGGGACCGAGGCCGACGGGGAGACCCCACTGGCCAAATCGGCGTTTCGCCCGGTCGGGGAGATCGAACGCACCGGTGGGCGGTTCGAGGTGGTCAGTCCGCATCAGCCGGCCGGTGACCAGCCGGCCGCGATCGAGGAACTGGAACGCCGGATCAACGCGGGTGAACCCGATGTGGTGCTGCTCGGCGCCACCGGTACCGGTAAGTCGGCGACCACCGCCTGGCTCATCGAGCGGCTGCAGCGGCCCACCCTCGTGATGGCTCCGAACAAGACGCTGGCGGCGCAGCTGGCCAACGAACTACGGGAGATGTTCCCGCACAACGCGGTGGAGTATTTCGTCTCCTATTACGACTATTACCAGCCCGAGGCCTATATCGCGCAGACCGATACCTATATCGAGAAGGACAGCTCGATCAACGACGATGTGGAGCGGCTGCGCCATTCGGCGACCTCCGCGCTGCTGTCTCGCCGCGATGTGGTCGTCGTCGCGTCGGTGTCCTGTATCTATGGCCTGGGCACTCCACAGTCCTATCTGGACCGCTCCGTACTGCTCGAAGTGGGATCGGAAGTGGACCGCGACGCGTTTCTGCGGATGCTGGTGGACGTCCAGTACACGCGCAACGATATGTCGTTCACGCGCGGATCTTTCCGGGTGCGCGGCGATACCGTCGAGATCATCCCCTCCTACGAGGAACTGGCGGTACGGATCGAATTCTTCGGCGACGAGATCGAGGAACTCTATTATCTGCACCCGCTCACCGGGGACGTCGTGCGCAAAGTCGATACGGTGCGTATCTTTCCCGCCACGCACTACGCGGCGGGGCCGGAACGGATGGAGCGTGCGGTCGTCGATATCGAGGCCGAGCTCGAGGAACGTCTCGCCGAACTCGAGCGCAAGGGCAAACTCCTCGAGGCGCAGCGGTTGCGGATGCGCACCCAGTACGACCTCGAAATGATCCGGCAGGTCGGATTCTGCTCCGGTATCGAGAACTATTCGCGCCATATCGACGGCCGGCCCGCCGGTTCCGCCCCCGCCACACTGCTGGACTACTTCCCGGACGATTTCCTGTTGGTGATCGACGAGTCCCATGTGACCGTGCCGCAGATCGGCGGTATGTACGAGGGCGATATGTCGCGTAAGCGCAACCTCGTGGAATACGGTTTCCGGCTGCCCTCGGCGGTGGACAACCGGCCGCTCACCTGGGAAGAGTTCGCCGAGCGGATCGGTCAGGCGGTGTACCTGTCCGCGACTCCCGGCGATTACGAGCTCGGCCGCGTCGGTGGTGAGGTGGTGGAACAGGTCATCCGTCCCACCGGTCTGGTCGATCCCAAGGTCGAAGTGAAACCCACCAAGGGGCAGATCGACGATCTGGTGCACGAGATCCGGTTGCGTACCGAGCGCAACGAAAGGGTCCTGGTCACCACGCTCACCAAGAAGATGTCCGAAGACCTGACCGACTATCTGCTCGGGCTCGGTGTGCGGGTGCGCTATCTGCACTCCGAGATCGATACCCTGCGCCGGGTCGAACTGCTCCGGCAACTGCGGCTCGGCGAATACGACGTGCTGGTCGGTATCAACCTGCTGCGCGAGGGGCTGGATCTGCCCGAGGTTTCGTTGGTCGCCATTCTGGACGCCGATAAGGAAGGGTTCCTGCGCAGTACGAAGAGCCTGATCCAGACCATCGGGCGCGCCGCCCGCAATGTGTCCGGTGAGGTGCACATGTACGCGGACAGAATCACCGATTCGATGCGCGACGCGATCGACGAGACCGAACGCCGCCGCGCCAAACAGCTCGCCTACAACGAGGAGATGGGGATCGATCCGCAGCCGCTGCGCAAGAAGATCGCCGATATCCTCGATCAGGTCTATTCCGAGGCCGGGGACGAGGTCGAGGTCGGTGGTTCCGGCCGCAACGCCAGCCGCGGTCGCCGAGCGCAGGGCGAACCGGGCCGGGCGGTCAGCGCGGGGATCGTCGAAGGGCGCGATATCAAGTCGATGCCGCGGGCGGAACTGGCCGATCTGGTCGCCGAACTCACCGATCAGATGATGAACGCGGCCCGCGACCTGCAGTTCGAGCTCGCGGGCCGGTTGCGCGACGAGATCGCCGACCTGAAGAAGGAGTTGCGCGGTATGGACGCGGCCGGACTGCAGTGACCGGGTTCATCCCGCGCCGTCCCGGATCAGGCCTGGGTGGCCATCCATTCGTTCACGCGGCGTTCGGCTTCCTCCCGGGAGACGTCCTCGACCCGGGTCATGACGACCCAGCGATGGCCGAAGGGATCCTTCAGAGCGCCGTAGCGATCCCCGGTGACGAAGGTGGCCGGGTCCTCGGCGACCAGGGCACCGTGTGCGCGGGCGCGGGCGATCACGGCATCGACATCGGGGCAGTAGTGGACGAGGGAGGTGTGCACCCAGTCACCGGTGGGGGCCAGCACATTCTGGTCCGGCACCGGCAAGCCCAGCTGGATGGTGGAATCACCGATCTTCAGTTCGGCATGGGCCGGCTGTCCGTCGGGCATATCGTTGCGCGAGATCACCTCGGCGCCGAACACCGTCGTATAGAAATCGATGGCGGCGTTGCCGTCGGATACCGCGATGAACACGGTGATGGAGTGGTAGCCCGCGGGGATGGGATCGACTGTTTCGCTCATGGGTACGACTCTGCCGGGCCGTGGCAGCGGATTCTTGTAAGAAGGCGACAGCTCACGACGCTGTGCCGAGAAAGTCTCGGCGGGCACCGGATCCGCAAGCGGACGGGGTACGAGCAGTCGTACGGTACTGTCGATCGCCGCTCGCCCGGGGATTCGCGCGCGGGGCGGGACGGCGGCCGGGTCTCCGGTGCCCAGCGACGCCGTGCGGCGATATTCGCGCGCGTCACCGGGCGGAAGGTTCCTTCCGACAGCGGCCGCGGTCATGGCTGACGCGGCGTTTCCGGCCCCTGAGGTACCCGCGGACGGTGACCGCAAGGCGATTCTGCATCCGCATGAGCAGGAGCGGTACCGCACCCTGAACCGCCTGCCCGCGGGCAGTGCCGTCTCGGACTATGTGGAGTGGTACTGGTCGGTGCGCTGGGATATGCGCGGCCGGGCCCCCTACACGGCCGAGGTGCTTCCGTATCCGTGCGTGCACATCACCTTCGAACGCCAGCGTGACCGATGCGGTGGTTTCGTCAACGGCGTCTGCACCCGGAAGTTCGTCCGTGAGCTCACCGGCCGGGGGGAGACATTCGGTGTCCGGTTCCGGCCCGGCGGGTTCGGTGCCTTCACCGGGCTCGATGTGGGCGCCCTGCGGGATCGCGCGGTGCCGCTGGACGAAGTGCTGCCGGATATCGGTGATCTCGTCGCCCGGGTTCTCGCCGAACCCGCCGATCCGGATCGGCGGCGTCTCGTCGAAGAACATCTGGGTACCCGTGCGCGCCGGGACGATCCGAACTACCGCCTCGTGCTGACCATCGCCGCCGCGATGGCAGGTGATCCCGAACTGACGCGGGTCGATCAGGTGACCCAGCGGTTCGGGGTGCCGGTGCGGACACTCCAGCGACTTTTCCGCCGCTATATCGGTGCGGGCCCGAAATGGGTCCTGCGCCGATATCGATTACAGGACGGTGCCGATCTACTGGCCCGCGGTCGTATCGCGGATCTGGCCGCGCTGGCCGCCGAACTCGGATATTTCGATCAGGCGCATTTCACCCGGGAGTTCACCGCCGAGGTCGGAATGGCGCCGCTGGAATATGCCAAGAATTCGTTACGCTCGCGCGATGAGGTGACCTCCAAGGTGTTGCCGACCTCATAATCGGAGATGGCATCTCACCGAAGCGGTACCCGTCGGCTACAGATGAGGAGCTGTACATGGATGTCGTGGTGTTGATCGGCCGGATGATGTTCGTCGTTCTGTTTCTGAGTTCGGCCCTGGGCCATTTCACCCAGACCAAGGCCATGGCGGGTTACGCGCAAGCCAAGGGCGTACCGATGCCCGCACTGGCCGTGCAGGGGTCCGGGCTGCTCATGCTGCTGGGGAGCATCAGCATTCTGTTCGGGATCTGGGCCGATCTGGGTGCCCTGCTGCTGTTGATCATGCTCGTCCCGACCATGATCATGATGCACAGTTTCTGGAAGGAGACCGCCGCCGAGGCCACCCAGGCGGAGACGGTTCAGTTCAACAAAGACCTCGCGCTCGCGGGTGCCTGCGTCATGCTGTTCGCGTTTTTCGCGCACACCGATGAATTGGGTCTCACGATAACGGGTCCGCTGTTCTCGCTCTGATCCGGTGAAATGGTGCCGGTGTCCATCGCTTCCCGGTGGGCGCCGGTACTGTGAGGAAAATCCCACGGCGCCAACGCTGTTCGATTTCTTGTGACCGTTCACAGGTTTGCCCGGGACGGGGAGGGAACCAGCAGGTAGGCGACGCACCCGCGGTTCGGCCGGGGTGAAATGTGAAACACCACCGCTGTCGGCTACATATGTGATGTACAACGAATCCGGATATTCGGGCCGAGGTTTCCGGCTATGGTCTACGCAGTCGCTGCGCCGCTGCCCGACTTTCTGTCGAGCTTCCGGCGCGGCCGCGTTTATACCCCGCACAGTTGGAGGAGAGAATGACCGCCTACCGGACCATTGTCGTCGGTACCGACGGCTCGGACTCGTCGTACGTCGCCGTGGAAAAGGCCGCTTCACTGGCCGGAGCCGCGGGCTCGACGCTCATCGTGGCCTGCGCCTACTACCCGACCGACGACCGCGACGTCGCCGCCGCGAGCGATATGCTCAAGGACGAGGCGTACCAGGTTCGTGGTTCGGCCCCCACCAACGAGATCCTGCGCACCGCCCGGGACAAGGCGACCGCCGCCGGGGCCACGGAGATCGTCGAGAAGGCCATCGTCGGCGAACCGGTCGAATCTCTGCTGGATCTGGTCCGGGAAACCCAGGCGGATCTGCTCGTGGTCGGTAACCGGGGCCTGAACACGCTGGCCGGTCGGCTGCTGGGTTCGGTGCCCTCCGATGTGGCGCGCAAATCGAAATCCGATGTGCTGATCGTGCACACCGTGCGCTGATACCGCGATCGCGAATACCGCCCCGCCCGGAGCACGGCTTCCGGGTGGGGCGGACGCTTTTCCGCGGGTTGCTCAGCCGGCCAGGCTGCGCAGCTCCGGCGGAAGATCTCCGCTGTGTACCACCGTGAGCCGCTGGGTGGCGCGGGTGATCGCGACGTACAGATCGTTGCGCCCGCGCGGAGATTCGGCGATCACCGCACCCGGCTCCACCAGGTACACCGCGTCGAATTCCAGGCCCTTGGCCTCGGTCACCGTCAGTACCCGTACGGATTCGCTTGCCAGACCGGAGAATTCGGCGACGAGTTCGGAGGGTGTCAGGACAGCGGCGGTACCCGGGCCCTGCTCCTCGGCGAGCAGGGCGGCCAGCGTCGCCACCACCTCCGGCGCGGCCACCCGGTGCGCCCGCGGTCGCCTCCCCGAATCGCGGACCGAACGGGGTACCTCGGCGGTGGGATCGATGGCGGCCAGCACATCCGCGGCCACCGTCATGATCTCCGACGGGGTCCGGTAGTTCACCGTCAGCTCGGTGCGTTTCCACCGTTTCGCCACATAGGGTTCCAACATGTCCGACCAGGAACTCGCGCCCGCCGGATCGCCGGTCTGCGCGATATCGCCGACCACGGTGATCCACCGGTTCGGGATCCGGCGCATCACCATCCGCCAGGCCATTTCCGACAGCTCCTGTGCCTCGTCCACGATCACGTGCCCATAGGTCCAGGTGCGATCGCCCGCGGCGCGTTCGGCTGTGGTCTGCCGGTTGCGCACCTGCTGGCGTTCGGCGAGCTGGCTCGCGTCGATGAGGTCGTAGGCCATCAGGATCTCCGGATCGAGTTCGTCCTCGAGGTCCTGCGGGGCCGATCCGGTGAGGATGTCCAAGGCGTCCTGGGCCTCGGCGAGCTGGGCGCGCCAGCGCCGGCGGGAGCGTTCACGCTCCTCGGCGTCGTCGGTACCCAGCAGTTCGGCGAGTTCGTCCAGCAGCGGGGCATCGGCGGCGCTGAACTCGCCGGCGCCGGTGCGCAGCAGTTCGGCCCGGTCGGCCGGGTCGAGCAGTTTGCCGGCGGCGCGATCGAGGCGATCGGGATCGGCGAACAGCTCACCCAGCACCTGTTGCGGGGTGAGCATCGGCCACAACTCGGCCAGCACACGCTGCACCTTCGGATCGGCGCGTAATTCGTCACTGATCTCGGACAGATCGGCGGAGCTGAGCAGGCTGCGGCCGTTACCGGCCGGATCGGCGCCCATGGTCTGCGCCAGCTGGTCGGTGAGTGCTTCGATCACCATCGACGCGAAGACGGGACGTGCCAGGTTGTGCGGGCGGCGCGACGATCGGGCCCGGCCCCGGGCCCGGGTGACGATCTTGCGGTCCAGGGTCACCGGGTAGCCGTCGAAAGTCAGGGTGATCGGCTCACCCGGCACCTGCTGGCGGTCGCGCACCGCGTTCTTCAGGATCTCGAGCACGCTCGTCGAACCCTTCAGCTCCCCGGCACGCAACGAATCCGTCAGTGTGGCCTTCACCCCGGGATACAGATCGCCGATGGTGGACAGCAACACCCCGGTCTCACCCAGTGACGGCAGCACCTGCCCGATGTAGTCCAGGAAGGTGGCGTTGGGGCCGATGATCAGCACACCGCTCTTGGCCAGCTGCTGGCGGTAGGTGTAGAGCAGATAGGCCGCACGGTGCAGGGCCACCGCCGTCTTACCGGTGCCGGGACCGCCTTGGACCACGAGCACACTCTTGTGCTCGGCGCGGATGATCGCGTCCTGTTCGCTCTGGATCGTCTCCACGATGTCGGCCATCTGGCCCGTGCGCGCGGCGTTCAACGCCGCGAGCAGCGCGCTCTCGCTGCCGACCCCGCCCTCCGAGGCGGTGACGCCGTCCTGCCGCGCTGCCTCCAGATCGAGGTATTCGTCGTTGACCGCGGTCACCCGGCGGTTACGGGAGCGGATATGGCGCCGCCGCAGCACCCCGTCCGGTGTGGCGGTGGTGGCCAGATAGAACGGCCGGGCCAGCGGTGCACGCCAGTCCAGCAGCAGCGGTTCGTAGTCGTTGTCCTCGTCGAGGATGCCCAGCCGGCCGATATAACGCTGTTCCGGATCACTGTGATCGGCCGCCAGATCGATGCGGCCGAAACACAGGCCGTGTTCGGCGGCATCGTATTTGGCGAGATCCTCGGTGTACAGCTGGGTGAACGATTCGCGTTCGGTGCGCGCCTGCGGGGTCCCCCCGCTTTCCAGCAGCACGGTGCGCAGCCGGTTGTCGGCGTAGGCACGCATACCGTCGAGCCGCTCGTAGAGCACCGACAGATACACCTGTTCGTGATCGAGGTCCCGCGTCGCCGGGTCCGGAGGCGCCGCGTCGGGTGCCATCTCGGTGGGGCGTTCCTCGGTGCGGTTGTCGGGCAAGTTCTGACTCCTTCTCACCCACGGCGGGACGGGCTCGGCGGGGCACGGCGGGATGGCGTGCACAGGGTTGTCGATTCTACTGCGGGTTCGTACCGGATGTTGTCTCCGCAGGTCGCAGCGGTGAGATCAGGAGACGTGCGAGTTGTCGCCGCGGATCGCGCGACCCCGCCCACCATCGCGCCGAGTCGGTGATTTCGCCTCGTACATGGCCACATCCGCGTCGTGCAGCACCGCTTCCGGGGTCCGGGTGTCGTCGGGCTCCAGCGTGGTCACCCCGATGGACGCGTTCACCGCGATCCGGTGCCCGCGGGCGACGATCGGCTCGGCCATGGCCGCGCGCAACCGCTGGACCAGCGGTTCGAGCTCCTCGTCGCCGGGCCGCCCGGCCAGCAGCACCAGGAATTCGTCACCGCCGAGCCGGCCCACCAGATCGTCGCCGCGCAGTGCGCGTTGCAGGCGATGGGCCACGATCCGCAGCACAGTGTCGCCGATGGCGTGGCCCATCGTGTCGTTGATCGATTTGAAGCCGTCGAGATCGATGAACATCACCGTGGAGACATCTCGCGTCCCGCTGGCCGCCAGCGCCCCCGACAGCTGGGAAAGGATCAGCGACCGGTTCGCCAGGCCGGTGAGCGGATCGTGGGTGGCCTGGTACTCGAGCTGGCGGCGGCTGGCCAGATATTCGGTGATATCGGTGAACGAACACACCGCCGCGGTGCCCTGTTCGTCGGGATTGAGCAACCGGCTCGATACGGCCAGCCAGCGCCGCTGCCCGTCCGGTCGCACGATCGCGAAAACATACGCGGTGACCGTCTCACCGGTGGACAGCGTCCGGGCCACCGGATGCCGTTCCCGGGGCATCGACCGTCCGTTGGCGTCCAGCAGTTCCAGGGGTAACTCGGTGATGTTGGAGCCCACCAGCGGGGTCCGGTCGTCTATACCGAAGATCCGGCGGGCAGCGGGGTTGGCCGAGGCGATGGTGCCGTCCCGATAGAAGACGGCGACCCCTTCCTCGAGCTGGGAGACCACGGTGGTGAAGTGCTGTTCGGCGCGGCGCTGGGCGCGTTCGGCCGCTTTCTGGGCGGTGAGATCGTGGATCACCACCTGGTAGGCGAGGCGGTCGTGCCAGGCGGTGAGCACCGAGACCGTCTCCACCGGAACCTCGCGGCCGTCCAGCGACAGCAGCACCATCTCGGTGGGTTCGGAGGCGTTACCGGTCGCGGTCAGGCCGGATATACGTTCGTACATGGGCTGACGGAAATCCGGGTGGACGAAACGGGCGATGTGCTGGCCCAGGACCTCGGCCAGATTCTTGGCGCCCATGATTCGCAGGGCCGCGGGATTGGCGTAGACGACGATGCCGCGTTCGTGGACACAGATGCCGTCGGGGGAGTGTTCGACCAGGGAGCGGTACCGATGCGCGAGTTGCTCGGCGGCGGTTGCCCTGCGCTCTCCCATACCAGCCCCCATCGTCGGCGGATCCGGACATTCAAACACGGCTCTACTCCGGTATCCACACGCATAAAATCCGACATAGTGGACGTGATATCTCGATTCACACGCCACTACGTGCTCCCGGCGGTACCGAGGGCCGGGAACCGGCGAGGGAGATTGTCATGGCGGGGACCGGACTCAGCATCGATCTTATGACCATTACCGGGATCGGGGCGGTCACCGGGTACGGATGGGGGCGGGAAACATTCTGGGAGGGGGTGATGAGCGGGAAATCCGCGGCCCGGTTCGAACCCGGATACGGACTGGATCCCGCGACCGGCGGCTGGGCGGCGCTGGTTCCCGAGGGTGGCGATCCCGCGCACGGCACGCGCTATGGGCAGGCGGTGCTCGCGGCGGTCGGCGAGGCGTTCGCCGATGCCCGGGCCCGCGGCTGGGAACCCGGGTCGCGGGTGGGTCTGGTGCACGCGGCGGTACTGGGTGATGTCCGGCATTGGCGAGATTTCTCCGGCCCTGGTGGAGCGGAGTTCCGGGGCCGGGACTTCCTGCGGCTGCTGCCGTCCACGCCGGCCTCGGTGGTGACCCAGGCCTTCGGTTTCACCGGGCCGGTGATCGGGGTGTCGGCGGCGTGCAGCTCGGCGAATGTCGCGATATTGCAGGCGAAGCTGTGGTTCGCCGCCGATTTGGTGGATGACGTGGTGTGTGTGGCATCGGACCTGTCGGCCACGCCGGAGCTGGTGCGGCAGTTCGCGAAACTCGGCGCCGCGGTCGTGGATGTCGAATCGCTGCAGGGATGCCGGCCGTTCCAGGAGGGCAGCCGGGGGTTCAGTGTGGGAGAGGCCGCGGTGGGGTTCGTACTCAGCCGGGGATCCGGCCGGCCCTATGCCACCGTCCTCGGCGGTGCGATGAACAGCGAGGCCCATCACGTGGTGTCCGTGGAACCGAGCCATGAGCGGATCATCGACTGCGCGCGGCGCGCCTTGGCCGATGCCGGGGTCGGCGCGGCGGAGATCGACTTCTTCAACGCGCACGGGACGGGCACGGCCCAGTGCGACCGGGCCGAACGGGACCTGCTCACGCGGGTCTTCGCCGATCGGCCCGCGGTGTATTCGATGAAACCGCTGGCCGGGCACTGCCAGTCCGCGTCGGGCGCGGTGGAACTCGCGGCCGCGGCACTGGGCTATGAGCGCGGGGTCATCGCCGCGCCGCCCGCGGTCGCGCCGGCGCATCCCCGGCTGCTGAACGGTCCGTCCCCGGCCGGACCGGGGCTGACCGCCAAGTTGTCGCTGGGGATGGGCGGTAACAACTCGATGGTGATCCTGGGCCCGGCTGCCTGAGCTTGTGGAGGGGAGTGGCCGGTGCCACGCCCCCTGGACACCTCCGGTTGGCCTACTCTGGAGCGGTGAGCCCGTCCGGCCGGCCTGTGCCGCCGGTTGCCGGAGCTCGCTGCGAGATCTTGCCGGGGCGCCCCCGTGTAAGGGGAGACGCGGCAGTCGGGTCACGCCCCGTAAACCGCCCGGACCGGCTGTCCGGCGAAACTTGTCGGTGGCCGGTCCTACCATCACCGCGGGCCCGCTCTGTGGTCCGGACCGCGGATACCGGCCGGGCGGGTCGGGCCGTTCACCGCGCTGTCGCGGACACGGTGTGAACTCACCCGGTGCGACGGCCGCGGCGGCACTATCGATGACGAACGATGACGAGAAGGGACCGACCTGGTGGCGGAACGCCTGACTGTGCGCGGAGCTCGAGAGCACAATCTCAAGGGGGTCGATCTCGATCTGCCCCGCGACAGTCTCATCGTCTTCACCGGTTTGTCCGGGTCGGGTAAGTCCAGTCTGGCGTTCGACACGATCTTCGCGGAGGGGCAGCGCCGCTACGTGGAATCGCTGTCCGCGTACGCCCGGCAGTTCCTCGGCCAGATGGACAAACCGGATGTGGATTTCATCGAGGGGCTGTCCCCGGCCGTCTCGATCGACCAGAAATCGACCAACCGCAACCCGCGGTCCACGGTCGGCACCATCACCGAGGTGCACGACTATCTGCGCCTGCTGTACGCCCGCGCCGGTGTTCCGCACTGCCCGGTGTGCTCGGAGCTGATCGCCAAGCAGACCCCGCAGCAGATCGTCGACCAGGTCCTCGCCATGGAGCCGGGGGTCCGGTTCCAGGTGCTGGCGCCGGTGGTGCGTACCCGCAAGGGTGAATTCGTCGACCTCTTCGACCAGTTGCACGCCCAGGGCTATGCCCGGGTCCGAGTGGACGGGGTGGTGTATCCGCTCACCGATCCGCCGAAACTGAAGAAACAGGAGAAGCACGATGTCGAGGTGGTGGTGGACCGCCTCGCCGTGAAACCGACCGCCAAACAGCGGCTCACCGATTCCATCGAAACCGCGCTGCGCCTGGCCGACGGCATCGTGGTGCTCGATTTCGTGGACCGCGACGAGCACGCGCACGACCGGGAGCGCCGTTTCTCCGAGAAGCTGGCCTGCCCCAACGGCCATCCACTCGATATCGAGGACCTCGAGCCGCGCTCGTTCTCCTTCAACTCGCCCTACGGCGCCTGCCCCGATTGCACGGGTCTGGGTATCCGTAAAGAGGTGGACCCGGAACTGGTGATTCCCGATCCCGAGCTGAGCCTGGCCGACGGAGCGATCGCGCCGTGGTCGCGCGGGCAGAGCGCCGAGTACTTCGTGCGGTTGCTGTCCGGGCTGGCCGCGGCGCAGGGTTTCGACCTGGACACGCCCTGGCGCGAACTGCCGCCGCGGGCGCGTAAAGCGGTGCTCGAGGGCAGCTCGGATCAGGTGCACATCGTGTACACCAACCGTTACGGCCGGAAGCGTTCCTACTACGCCGATTTCGAAGGTGTCATGCCGTTCCTGCAGCGGCGGCTGGACTCCACCGAGTCCGAGCAGATGAAGGAGCACTACGAGGGCTATATGCGCGATGTGCCGTGCCCGGTGTGCAGTGGCGCGCGGTTGCGGCCGGAGATTCTCGCGGTCACCCTCACCGCGGATTCGGAGCGGAAATCGATCGCCGAGGTCAGCGAACTGTCCATCCGTGACTGCTCGCAGTTCCTGAACGCGCTGACCCTGGGCGAACGGCAGGCGGCCATCGCCGGTCAGGTACTCAAAGAGGTACAGGCCCGGCTCGGATTCCTGCTCGATGTCGGTCTCGACTATCTGACGCTGTCCCGGGCCGCGGCCACATTGTCCGGCGGTGAGGCACAGCGGATCCGGTTGGCCACCCAGATCGGTTCGGGTCTGGTGGGGGTGCTCTACGTCCTGGACGAACCGTCCATCGGTCTGCACCAGCGGGACAACCGGCGGCTCATCGAAACGCTCACCCGGTTGAAGAACCTGGGCAACACCCTGATCGTGGTCGAGCACGACGAGGACACCATCCGGGCCTCGGACTGGGTGGTCGATATCGGCCCGCTCGCCGGTGAGCACGGCGGCCGGGTGGTGCACAGCGGGACCTACGCGGACCTGCTCACCGATGAGCACTCGCTGACCGGCGCCTATCTGTCCGGCCGGGAACGTATCGAGGTCCCGATGATGCGGCGTCCGGTGAACAAGAAGCGGCGGGTCACCGTGGTGGGCGCGACGGAGAACAATCTCCGGGGCATCGATGTGGCGTTTCCGCTGGGCGTGCTCACCGCAGTGACGGGTGTTTCCGGTTCCGGTAAATCCACCCTGGTCAACGACATCCTGGCCACCGTTATGGCCAACAAGCTCAACGGTGCCCGGCAGGTCCCCGGCCGGCATACCCGAGTCAACGGACTCGACCAGCTGGACAAGCTCGTGCGGGTGGACCAGTCGCCGATCGGGCGTACGCCGCGGTCCAACCCGGCCACCTACACCGGAGTGTTCGACAAGATCCGCAGCCTGTTCGCCTCCACCACCGAGGCCAAGGTGCGCGGATACCAGCCGGGCCGGTTCTCCTTCAACGTGAAGGGCGGCCGCTGCGAGGCGTGCTCCGGTGACGGCACGCTCAAGATCGAGATGAACTTCCTGCCGGACGTTTATGTCCCGTGTGAGGTCTGCCACGGCGACCGCTACAACCGGGAAACCCTCGAGGTGCACTACAAGGGCAGAACCATCGCCGAAGTCCTCGATATGCCCATCGAGGAGGCCGCCGAATTCTTCGAACCGGTGACCTCCATCCACCGGTACCTGTCGACCCTGGTCGATGTGGGGCTCGGCTATGTGCGGCTGGGACAGAGCGCGACGACCCTGTCCGGTGGTGAGGCGCAGCGGGTGAAACTCGCCGCCGAACTGCAGAAACGCTCCAACGGGCGAACGGTCTACATTCTCGACGAACCCACCACCGGCCTGCACTTCGAGGACATCCGCAAACTGCTCGCGGTGATCAACGGCCTGGTGGACAAGGGCAATACGGTGATCGTCATCGAGCACAACCTGGATGTGGTCAAAACCGCGGACTGGGTCATCGATATGGGCCCGGAGGGTGGTTCCGGTGGTGGCACGGTGGTCGGCGACGGGACACCCGAGGACATCGCGGCGCACCCGGACAGCTACACCGGCCAGTTCCTGAAAGAAGTCTTGGCCGAGCCCGCGGCGCCCGCGAGTCCGGCGCGGAAAACAGCCGCGAAATCGCGAAAGGCCGCGGCACCGGCGAAGAAGAAGGCAGAGACGGAGGCTGCGGCCGCGAAAGCGCCGGATCCGCAGAAAGCGAAACGTCTGGCCCGCAAGGCCGCCGCCCTGCGTTGATCCATCGTTGTGGTCCGCCGCCCGGCTCGGCCGGGCGGCTCCACGGCAAGGTCAGTGGACCGGGCCGGTGTATTTCTCGCCGGGCCCGGCGCCGGGCGCGTCGGGAACCGCGGAGCTTTCCCGGAACGCCTTCTGTAGCGATTGCAGCCCCTCCCGCAGTGGTCCGGCGTGCGGGCCCAGATATTCCACGGACGAGGTGATCAGCCCGGCCAGGGCGGTGATGACCCGCCGCGCTTCGTCCATATCGCGACGGGGGCTGGTGTCCGGATCGTCATCGGCGAGCCCGAGCTTTTCCGCCGCCGAGCTCATCAGCATGACGGCGGCACGGCTGATCACCTCCACGGCGGGGATATCGGCCAGTTCGCGCACATCGCCTTCGGGCTGTTCGGTCATGCGTCCCAGGCTAGAGAACCGGCGGGCAGGCTCAGCGAGCCGGTCCGGCGGCGCGCAGCATTCGCAACTGGCCGATCTCGGTCGCGTTCTTCATCAGCTCGGCGTTGACCCACGCGGCCAGGTGCGCCACGGTCAGCCCGGCTTCCGCGGGCCAGGGGTAGGACGTCGCGGCATCCAGTTCCGCGTCTCCTGCGCGGTCGAGGACCGCGAGCCATTGCTCGCGCAGCGTGGTCAGCCAGGACAGTGCCGCGGCGGTATCACCCGGCCAGTACA
Source organism: Nocardia jinanensis (assembly GCF_014645735.1). Lineage (GTDB taxonomy): Bacteria > Actinomycetota > Actinomycetes > Mycobacteriales > Mycobacteriaceae > Nocardia > Nocardia jinanensis. Next base: position 56,501 of record NZ_BMMH01000028.1, read on the forward strand.
CCTCGGTGCGTTCGGGCACCGCTGCGCCCGCGGCATGCGCGATGGCCGAACTCCACCACCAGCCGATATGCCAGGTGAGCCATCCGACGGTCGGGACCGGGATCGGATCGGGCTCGATCTCCGCGAAATCGGGGCGCCACGCCCCGTCGGAACCGCGGTGTACTGTCCAGGTCGCCGCGGCGGGCGCCCAGTGCGTATCGTCGTCGGTCAGGGCCTCGAAATGCAGCTGGGCCAGCGACCACACGAGGTCGAATTGCCAGTGCAGCAGGTCACGTCGGCTGTTCACGGGCGTCGAGCCTGGCAGGGTGCCCGCGCTCGGGCAACCGGTTTTACGGCCGGGCGCCGGGAGCGCGATTCGCCAGATCCGAACCGGAGCTGTTAAACTTTTCGGCGACGACCGCCCCGGTCCTGTCCGGGGCAAACAAGTGGAGCCCGACTCCCACCGTTGCCGGCGATGATCGCCTGGTGAAACGGTCCGGTCGCCCGCCCCATGTGGGTGGGTTTTCACGATCTCGCTTCGGCGAGGTCGGGGTGCAGAGCTACGGCCTGCACGGACCGGTCGACATCGGGCCTCGTGGCGGAGAAATACCGCAACGGGGCTTTCGTGTTGAACAAGGGGTTCATTTCGAGCGGTCGTCGAACGACACCGCTAGACCTAGGAGGCCCCATCAGCACTGAGACCCGCATCAACGATCGCATCCGTGTTCCCGAGGTCCGGCTCATCGGACCCGGCGGTGAACAGGTTGGGATCGTGCGTGTTGAAGATGCACTACGCGTCGCCCTGGAAGCAGATCTCGACCTCGTAGAGGTCGCGCCGGACGCACGTCCGCCGGTCTGCAAGATCATGGATTACGGCAAGTTCAAGTACGAGACCGCGCAGAAAGCGCGCGAGTCCCGGAAGAACCAGGTCCAGACCGTGATCAAGGAACAGAAGCTGCGGCCCAAGATCGACGATCACGACTACGAGACCAAGAAGCGCAATGTGGTGCGCTTCCTGGAAGCGGGGTCGAAGGTCAAGGTCACCATCATGTTCCGGGGGCGCGAGCAGTCCCGGCCCGAACTCGGTTTCCGGCTGTTGCAACGGCTGGCCTCCGACGTGGCGGAATTGGGTTTCGTCGAGACCTCGGCCAAGCAGGACGGCCGCAACATGACGATGGTCCTCGCCCCGCACAAGGGCGCGAAGACGCGAGCCAAGGCTGCGGAGGATTCGGTCCGTTCGCAGCCCAGCGGCGCGGCGCCGAATGCCGGTCGGCCGGTCGCGCAATAACAGCGGCTTCTGCCGTGAACACTGCGGCGCTCCGTCGCATATATCGCGGCGAACGCCGCAGCGATATTGCGTAGAGCCCGCAATAACGCTGATCAGTACACCTGGTCCGCCCCTGCGCGGGCACGACACAGATTGAGGTTGCCATGCCGAAGATGAAGAGCCACAGCGGCGCTTCGAAGCGTTTCAAGGTGACCGGTAAGGGCAAGCTGCGCCGTCAGCAGGCCAACCGCCGGCACCTGCTCGAGCACAAGCCCACCCGCCGGACTCGTCGTCTGGACGGCACGGAGTCGGTCGCCCCGTCCGATGTCCGCCGTGTGAAGAAGCTGCTGGGTATCTGATCCCCTCACCGGGACCGATACCGTCCGGTACCGCAACTGCGACCGGACGCCGAAGAACCGACCCACTCGGGTGCGCTCGACCGGGCACCCCCAAGATCGATTAGGACTGACCAGTGGCACGCGTCAAGAGGGCCGTCAACGCTCAGAAGAAGCGCCGTTCCATCCTCGAGGCCTCGAAGGGCTACCGCGGGCAGCGCTCGCGCCTGTACCGCAAGGCCAAGGAACAGCAGCTGCACTCGCTCACCTACGCCTACCGGGACCGCCGGGCGCGCAAGGGTGATTTCCGTAAGCTGTGGATCGCCCGGATCAACGCCGCGGCCCGCGCCAACGACATCACCTACAACCGCTTCGTGCAGGGCCTGAAGGCCGCCGGTGTGGAGGTGGACCGTAAGAACCTCGCCGAGCTGGCCGTCTCCGACCCGCAGGCGTTCGCCGGCCTGGTCGCCGTTGCGAAGGCCGCGCTGCCCGAGGATGTCAACGCCCCGGCTGCCTGAGTCGTATTCCGGATCCGGACGCTCGTCCGGCCCGATGTATGGAAGGCCCTCTCCCGACGGGAAAGGGCCTTCCGGCTGTTCGGGGCCGGGGGCGCCGCTACTGCGGCCACACGTGATCGCCGTCGGACGAGTCGGCCCCCGCTCGCCCCGATCACCCGTTCGCGCTCCCGTCGGTGTGCGGCGGCTCCGCGTTCGTGAGGGCACGTGCGAGCAGGTCTCCCATCTGCCGGATATCGGCGTCGGCCAGTGTGCCGAACAAATCCGCCGCGGTTGCGCCGAACGCGGGTACGAGCGAGGGAGTCAGACGCCGCCCGGTATCGGTGAGTTCGAGGACCACCGCCCGACGGTCGGTCGTGCCGCGGTGGCGGCGCAGCAGATTTTTCGCCTCGAGCCGGTCGATGAGCCTGGTCGTTCCGGCGGTATCGGTGCCGAGTGCCACGGCGAGCCGCTTCGGGCTGGTCGCGCCGTTGGCGAGGTTGATCAGTAAGGCCGCCTGCTGGGCCGTCACCTCGAGGGGGGCGAGCTGCCGGTCGAGCGACCTCGTCAGTTTCCGCGCGCAGTCGTGCAGCAGCGAAGCGGTGCGCAGGGCGGTGGCGTTCTCCATACACAGATTTTAGCTGTCTAGACAGTGATTGTCTCGACAGTTGATTCCGTGGTTCGTGGCCTGGGTGGTCACTCGGTGGCGGTCGCGTCGCTCGGGCTCATCGGCAATCGCCTCGATATCGCCCGGTCGGGTGCTCGCCGGACGGCGGGTTCCGCTCGCTGTGCCCGGGCGGTATGCGGCCAGGACCTTGCGCCCGGAAGCGGTATGGACTAATACTTAGCCATATGGCAAAGTATGCGGAGTCGCTGGACATCGTGTTCGCCGCGCTGTCCGACCCTTCCCGGCGGACGGTGGTCCAGCGGCTCGGAGCCGGGCCTGCCAGCGTCGGCGAACTGGCCCGGGACCTGCCCATCACCTTGCCGTCGTTCATGAAGCACATCCGCGTACTGGAGGACAGTGGGCTGATCCGGACGGTCAAGACCGGACGGGTACGCCGCTGCGAACTCGATCGCGAACGGTTCGCGTTGATCGACGGCTGGCTGGCCGAACAGCGGCGTATCTGGGAAGACCGCACGGATCGACTCGAACAATTCCTCCTCGACACCCTGGAGCCCACCGATGAATCCTGACCTCGACCTCTCCCTGCACCGCGTGATCCGCGCGCCGCGCGCGAGCGTGTGGAACGCCTGGACCGACCCCGGCAGTCTGGCCCGCTGGTGGCTGCCCGCCCCTGCCCGGTGCCGCGTCGACCGGCTGGAAGTCCGCCCGGCCGGTGCCTTCGTGACCTCGATGAGCGAGGACGGCAGCGAATACGTCCCGCATCTGGACGCCTGTTTCCTCGTGGTCGAGGAGAGCGAACGCCTGGTCTTCACCACTGCGCTCGACAGCGGCTGGCGTCCGGCCACCTCGGAGATCGTGATGACCGCGGAGATCACCCTGAGCGATCACCCGGACGGTACCGAGTATCAGGTTCTGGTCCGGCACGGTGATCCGGCCGCCCGGGCCCGGCACGAAGAACTCGGGTTCGAACACGGGTGGGGGACGGTCACCGACCAGCTCACCGCACTCGTCGAGAGCGCGGTCCGGGCATGAAACTGGTACTCACCGAATTCATCACCCTCGATGGCGTCAGCCAGGGGCCGGGTTCACCCACCGAGGACACCAGTGATGGTTTCGACCGCGGTGGCTGGCTGGTGCCGTATCTGGACGAGGTCTTCATCCGGCGGACCTCCGAATGGCTCGACGCCGCCGACGGTCTGCTGTTCGGCCGTCGAACCTACGAGGCGTTCGCCCGCGATTGGCCCGCCGTCACCGATCCCGCCGACCCGTTTGCGGACCGGATGAACGCTGCCGAAGTATGTCGTGTCCAGCACATTGACCGAAGGAGACTGGAATCCGACGACGGTGCTACCGGGTGACCCGGTCGTCTCGGTCGGTGAGCTGCTGCGACGTCCGGGCCGCGAACTGCAGATCCACGGCAGCTCCTACCTGGGTGACGCGTTGCTCGCCGCCGGGCTCGTCCACACCGTCCGGCTCACCGTAGCGCCCACCGTGCTGCGGACGGGCCGCCGGCTGCTCGCCGGGACCGGCCCGGCGACGGGGCTGCAGCTGTCCCGCCACGAGGTCACCGACAGTGGCCTGCTCCTGCTCGAATACGAGGTGACGGGTTCCGCGCCGCTTGCCGAATTCGACGGTCTGACCCAGTTCCTCTGAACGACATCGAGGATGTGCGGGCGGCTGTCGCGGCCGGGAACGCGAAACCACCTCCGAATTCGGGGCGTGTGCGCGATCGAACGTGTTGATACGGTAGCGACTCATTCCAGGACACACAGGTAGGGCAGCTATGAGCCGAATGGTGCTGAATATCGTTGCCGCGGGGGCGGTCTCCCTCGCGATCGGCCTGCAACCGGCGTCGGCCGCCGCGGCGGGGATACCGGTGGTGCCGACGACTCCCGGCGAGCGGATCGAAACGACCACGGCCCCGTTCGATCCGATCTGCCCGCTCTGCTTCGTGCGCGAGTTCCTGGAAAGTCTCTCCTAGATCATGTTTCGGGAAGTCGGCTCTCGATCTCGAATTCGGGGGCCCAGGTGTGCGCCCAGGCCGCGAGCGGCCGGAGATGGCCGAAGCCCGGACTGCAACGCGGTGAGGACCGGGGAGATCCCGATGCTTCTAGAATAGAGGCGAGGATATTGTCACCAGGTCCTCGCCGTACTGCCGAATCATCGCCGAATCGCCGGCTTTCGCCGATCGGCGCCGTGCACGGTTGCGCGGTCTCGCCGACCGAGCGGGCTCTACCCGGACGGGGCGGACTCCGGACCGTAAGTCGTGCACCGGGTGTCGACTACGGATGTGATGCGCCGATCATGGTGGTTGATTCGTGCTGACAATGCGCTGCCGGAGTGAGGAGCCGACTGTGGCGAAGATCGATCGAATCGGTCCCTTATCGTGCCGATGGCCCTGGCAGGTATGTTTCGGCCGGCCAGGGTCCTGGGGCGTGCGCCGGTTCGTGACGACGGCGCGCACGGCAGACCGTCCGAACCGATCAGCGATGACCTGAACTGATGTCCGCGGACTATGAACGCCTCGTCTCGCTGGACGAAGGGGACGCGCTCGGGCGGCATTGGGTGAAGGTCGATATCGTGTGGCTCTTCCGCGAGGCGAACGAACGAGTGGTCACCACGCTCGATGGCGCGAGCCAGGTACTCGAACGTCACTATCGAGCCGTTCGTTCCAGCGTAGGGGAAGGTAGCGATCTGCAGGTCGAGGCCCAGGCCGAGGGCGTGGAGAGAATTCGTGCCGCCGACGGCGACGCACTCGAACGCGCACCGTCAGCGGGCTATCAGCCCAGTCCTGCCGAACTGCTGGTGCAGAACCGCCGTCTCGTGGGGGAGGTGCAGAATTGGCTTCCGGATGGTGACGTTCCGACCAATCAGGTTCACCTCATGCGGGCTGCCGGCGACGATGAGCTCTACATCTACAAGCCGGTCTCGGGAGAAAAGCTGGGTCGGCGCTGGGGGATCCCGCCCGTGCCCGGTGAGGCCGCGAAAAGGGAAGTGGCGGCTTTCCGTCTCAACGAGCTACTCGGGTTCCGCCTGGTGCCGCCGACGGCGCTCGTCGACGGGCCGCATGGGCCCGGTTCGCTGCAGCGATTCGTTCCGGATACATCTGAACCCATGAATCCCACGGACTATCCTGAGTCGCAGCAACATCAGATGGCCGTTCTCGACTTCGTGCTCGGCAATTCCGATAGCGGTTTCACCAATTTCCGGACGACCTCGGAGGGTGATCTCGTCGCGTTCGACCATGAGCTGACGCTGCCCGAATCGCCCGCCCCGTTGTACGGGGATCTGCAAGCAAGCCACTATTCGCATTTTCTCCGTAGCCCCGATACCGAGCGAATGCCCCTGCACGAGGATGTGATGCGCGCTGTCAGCTCTGTGGACCCGGAACGGATACGCGCGGCCTTCACCGACCTCGGACTCAGCGATGACGCGGTACAGGGTGCGCTCACCAGGCTGGAATTCGTGCGGTCGGACGGAATGGTCCCCAGCACTCCGTATATCTTCCGCGCGCCGAGAATTGTCGGAATAACCCCGGTCGTGGGATGAAAGCCGAGCGTGACCGGTTACCGGAGCGCGGGGCGTATCCGTTTCCGGCGCAGCAGCGCCGACCGGGTCACCGGCTCGATCGGTCGAGGGAGATCGGTGATCGCGCAGCGGTCCCTTCAGGACAGTGGCTTCGCTGGGACCGGATAACGGCACCCTCTACGATCTCCTGGTGCCCGGCCGACAACAACCTGCAGACGTACGCAATCCCCATGTGGTTGCCGCCGCCAAGCTCCATCGTGGTGCAGCGCGGAAGCGCGCCGGGCGATTCCTGGCCGAGGGCGCCAATTCCGTCGGCGCCGCCCTCGAGGCCGGCCGGGTTCGCGAGCTCTTCTACTCCGCCGAAGGCGCCACCCGGGAACATGCGCTGATCGCCGGGGCCGACGCCGAGGGCGTGCGCACCACGCTCGTATCCGACCGTGCCGCGCAGGCCCTGGGCGAGACGGTCACGCCTCCCGGGCTGGTGGCGGTCTGCGATCTGGTCGATGTACCGCTGGGCGATGTCGTGCCGGAGCGGGGCCGCGGGGTGGATATCCCGCGCATGCTGGCCGTGCCGGTCGGTATGGCCGACCCCGGTAACGCGGGCACACTCATCCGGGTGGTCGACGCGGTCGGTGCGGATGCGGTGGTGCTGGCGGGCGACAGTGTGGACCCGCACAACGGGAAATGTGTGCGCTCCTGTGCGGGCAGTCTGTTCCACGTGCCGATCGTCCGGGAGCGTGATACCGCCGCCGTGCTGGACCGTATCGAATCCGCGGGGATCACCACCGTGGCGACCGCGGCCGACGGTGAAATCGACCTCGATGACGCCGACGAACTGTTCGCGGGGCCGATCGCCTGGCTGTTCGGGAACGAGGCTCACGGCCTGGACCCGGAGATCGCCCGGCGGGCGCATCACCGCGTCCGGATTCCGATCCGCGGCCGAGCCGAGAGCCTGAATCTGGCCACGGCCGCCGCGATCTGTCTCTACGCGAATTCGCGTATCCGGTTCGGCCGCAACTGATCCGAGTCAGTCGCGGTTGTCGGCCAGGTCGTCGAGGAGTTCGGTCGCCCAGTCGGCGGGTACCGGGGCCGGGCCGGCGACCTGTAGTGCCGCCATCACGGTGAGCAGCATCCCGGAGGCCAGGAACTGCCGGGTATCGGTGACCGAGGCCCCGGTCAGCTCGCGGATGAGGCGATAGATCCGGCCGTAGCGTTCGCGTACGACCGGCCCGATCTCGGGATCGCCGGCGGCCGCGAAGGCGTGCAGTAGAACCTGCAGGAGTTCGCGTTCGGCCAGGAAGCGGTCGTAAGAGTGGGACATGGCGTCCAGCGGTGCGTCCGGTCCGGCCGCGGTGGCGGCCTCGGTGAACACGGTTTCGATGCGATCGCAGACCTGCGCGACCGCCGCCAGGAACAGTCGCTGCTTGGAGCCGAAGAGGCGGATGACGTAGGGCTGGGAAACGCCGGATCGGCGGGCTATCTCATCGGTGCGGGTGGCCGCGTAGCCGGTTTCCGCGAATGCGGAGATCGCCGCGGTCAATACCTGTGCCCCGCGTTCGCCTGCGGTCATCCTCGTCCTGCTCGCTTCCGGCATGGTCCTCCGTAAGTTGTTAGGCGGCCCAGGAGGGCCGGATGTGGCTTATGGTTCTCTGCCTGTTGTGGCTCCCAAGGAGTGGCCGTCCGACCCTCCGGGGTGCCCTGGCTGCTGATTGAGATATGCGCGCGATACGTGGTCGCTGATTACGGAGACGACAGCGGGGTGCTCCTCGGACCGAGCCTGT
>NZ_BMMH01000029.1 GCF_014645735.1 Nocardia jinanensis
CACACCCGGTTCCCCTGGGCCGCCGGGACATTACCGGCCCAACCGACCCAGGAAGAAAGGTAGGGCCAACCCATGACGATCGAAATGGGACGTACCGAGATCACCGGACCGATCCTGTCCGACGGCACACCGCTCGCGGATCTGATCGACCTCGAGAAGCATGAGGTGTCGATGCGCCTGCTCAGCGACCCCGAGGTGTTCCGTCTCGAACTCCAGCGGCTCTTCGCTCGCGCGTGGACGGTGCTCGCCCACGAGACGGAGATCCCCGAGCCGTTCGACTACGTATCGCGCGATATCGGTCTCGACCCGGTGATCGTGACCCGCTCGCGCAGTGGCGAGATCAACGTCGTACTCAATGTCTGTACCCACCGCGGTATGCAGGTGTGCCGCGCGGAGGCCGGGAACGAGAAGCAATTCAAGTGTCCGTACCACGGGTGGAGCTTCAACGAGCAGGGCCGGTTCATGGGTTCGCCCGTCGCCCGGGAGAATATGCACGGCGCGTTCCACAGCAAGGAGGAGCTCGGGCTGAAGAAGGCTCGGGTGGAGCGGTATGCGGGCTTCGTCTTCGCCACCTGGGATCCGGACGCGCCCTCGCTCGAGGAGTATCTCGGGGAGATCAAGTTCTATCAGGACCTGATGTTCGCGCGCAGTGAGGCGGGCCTGGAGGTGCTCGGTCCACCGCAGCGCTTCATCATCCCGTCGAACTGGAAGTGCCCGGGCGAGCAGCACGCCGGCGACGGCTACCACGCGATGACCCTGCATCGCTCCATCAACGAGCTGGCCGCCTCGGAGTCCGACGATTCGTCCATGTACGGCATCGATGTCAGCGCCAACGGCCACGGTCTGCGCCTCATCGACCGGCGCAAGGGCAAGTGGAAGAACAATCGTGAGGCCGTGCTCGCCGCGCAGAGCCTGCCGCCGTTCGAGAAACTGCGCACGATCATGCTCCCTCCGGGCATGACCCCGGAAATGGCCGAGCAGCTCGCGGACACCCTCACCGAGGACCAGATGACGGTGCTGGCGGACTACCCGCCGAGTGTCGGTGGACTGTTCCCGAACATGGGCACCTTCTGCTTCGAGTTCCCGACCCCCATGGGTATGGCGGCGATCATCAGCTGGCACGCCTTCGTGCCGAAGGGGCCGGACACATTCGAGTTCATCAACTGGTATCTCGTCGAAAAGGACGCGCCGGCCGAGTTCAAGGACCTGATGCGCCGGGCTGCCACGCTCGGCCTGGGCAGCACCGGATTCGTCGAGACCGACGATGCCGACACCTGGCCGCTGATGACCGCCTCCTCGAAGGGCTATATGGGGAGCCAGGGCACCATCAAGTACGGCGCGCTGACCGGCGAGGACCAGCCGCTGACCGGCTACTGGGACAAGGGTGACTTCCCCGGCGGCGGGCACCTCTACCCGGGCTTCACCAAAGACGACGCCCAATGGAACTGGTGGCTGCGGTGGCGCGATTTCATGCTCGACGACCCGTGGGGTCCCGACGCCCACCACTGAGAACAGCGACGGAGAGAGGCACAGCAATGACCGAGACCGCAACGCCGGTCCAGCAGGCACCGCTACCCGACTTCGGGGCCCGGGTGAGCTCCGGGGACCGGCGCTACCACCAGATCGTGGACTGGCTCCACGACGAGGCGGCGCTGCTGGACGACGGGCATACGATCGCCTGGACCGAGCTCATCGCCGAGGACATCATCTACCGGGTGCCCGTACGTCAGACCCGCCTACGGGACGACCCGCGGTGTCAGTTCGCGGACAATATGTTCCACTACGACGAGAACCATATGACGCTCACGATGAAGATCCTCCGGTTGGCGACGACGGCCAGTCCGTGGTGCGAGAACCCGGTATCGCGCTCGCGGCGCCTGATCACGAACATCCGCGTTTTCGAGCGCGCGGCGAGGGATGAGTTCACGGTGGTGAGCTCACTACTGATCACTCGCAACCGTCACTCCGAGTCGGCGCCGCTGGTTATGTCGGGCGAGCGTCATGACGTGCTGCGGCGGGACGGCGCCGGTTTCCTGCTGGCGCGCCGCATGTTCCTGATGGACCAGACCACGGTGGGATTTCCCAACCTGACCGTCATCCTGTAGTCGTGGCCGCTGCGGCATGCCCGGCGGGCCGTGCGCAATCGGTTCGGCCGCCGGGCGCCACGGCGACACACGGCCCGTGTGCGCAGTGGCCGGCCGATCCGGCGAGGTGGCTCAGGCGATCAGCGACTGCTGAACGCTCAGGTCCAGGCCTACCGGGTCGGTGACGATCTCGGTGAGTGCGGTGCCGACGGCATGTGTTGCTCCGGTGATTCGGTCGGGGTCAGGAGGTGTAGGCGGTGAGGTCGGGTGGCCGTGACTGGTAGCCCGGGAGATGCAGTCCGCCGTCGACGTGGATGAGTTCGCCCGTGATGTAGCGCGACATCTCGGAGGCGAGGAAGACCGCGACCGGGGCGATATCCTGCTCGGGGTCACCGTTGCGGCCCAGCGGCTTCAACGCTGCCGAACGCTCGGCGAAGCCGGGGACCTCGTCGACGTACTTCATGAACTGGGTGCCCATACCGGTCGGCGCGATCGCGTTGACCCGGATCCCGAACCGGCCCCATTCGTGGGCGGCGTTGCGGGTGAGCCCCATGATCGCGGATTTGGTCACGATGTAGTCGGCGTTGAGCCAGGCGCCGGTGTCGACATCGATCGAGCTGAAATTGATGATCGAGCCCCCGCCCCGCGCCGCGAGATGTGGCCGAGCGGCCTGCATCGCCCACCACGCGGCCCATAAACCGGCGTGGAGACTGCCGTCGAGGATCTCGTCGGTCTTCTGCTCGAGTGGCAGGCGCGGCGAGAGGGTGATCGCGTTGTTCACCAGGATGTCGAGCCCGCCGAATATCTCGACGGCGGCGCCGACGGCGGCCAGGACCTGGTCTTTCTCGCGGACATCGGTCGGTACCACCTGGACGCGGTCGTTGCCGTCGTAGTCGGCGCGCAGTGCTTCGCAGTGCGCGGCGTCGTATTCGGCGACGAGAACCCGGGCACCTTCCCGGGCGAACCGGGTCACCATGGCGCGGCCGAAGCCGGCGCCGCCCCCGGTGATCAAGGCGATCTTGTGCTCGAGCAGGGCCATGGGAGTCCTTCCGGGTGACGCGGCAGCGGCGTCCGGACCCGGCCGGACGCCGCGGCCGTGCGCGGTGGCCGACCTATTTGGCGGTCAGGCCCGCGTCGATCTTGAGAACACTGCCGGTGAAGTACTTGCCGGTCGCGTCGTCGGCGAGGAAGAGGACCGTCTCGCTGACGTCCTCGGCGCTGATCATCTCGACCGGCAGCAGGTTGCTCATATCGCCGAGCACCTCCGCGTTCTGAGCCATGAAGGGAAACGCCTCGGGGTTCTCCGTCATCATGGGCGTGGTGACACCGGTGGGCGCGATCGCGGTGACCCGGATGTTGTAGCGGCCGAGGTAGTTGGCGTACATCTGGGCCAGGCCGATGACACCGAGTTTGGCGATACCGTAGGCGTCGTCGCCGCCGTTGGCGGTGGTCTTGCCGAGGAGCGCCGCCGAGGAGCTGGTCAGGATGAAGCAGCCGCCCCGGCCGCGTTCGACCATATGCGGATAGGCCACCTGGATCGCATTGCGGACACCGCTGAGCATTACACCGATGCCGACCTCCCAGGCCTCGACATTGTCTCGCTCCTGGGTGTTGAACATGACGATGCCGGCGTTGGCGATCACGGTGTCGATATGCCCGAACTCCGCGACACCGGCCTCGAACGCTTTCTTCATGCCGTGGAAATCACGGACGTCGCCTTTGAAGGTGAGCATCCGCCGGCCGGTCTTCTCGACCAGCCGCTTGGTTTCGGCGAGATCGCTTTCGGTGCCGAGGTTGTAGGGGACCACCTCGATGTTCTCGCAGATATCGAGGCCGACGATATCGGCGCCCTCCTCCGCCAGTCGCACCGCGTGCGACCGGCCCTGGCCGCGTGCCGCGCCGGTGATGAATGCGACGCGCCCGTCCATCCTGCCCATGGGTCACCTTCTCTACCTGAGCTCGGCCCGCACCTGCGAGCCAACGCGAATGTACATAAAGTACGACTCTTGTGCAATCAGTCACATCGACACTATTCTCGGAACCGGGCGCGGCCACCGCAGGGAGGGCGCGGAGAAAGAGGAGAGATATGGAGCTCGACCAGCAGCGGATGCTCATCGACGGGGAGCTCGTCGGGGCCACCGGTGGCCGCGAGTACGGCAACGTCAACCCGGCGAACGAAGAGGTCATCGGACCGGCCCCGGACGCCACCGCCGCGGATGTCGAGCGCGCGCTGGCGGCGGCGCGCCGGGCGTTCGACGAGGGCCGCTGGGCCGGCGATATCGAGTTCCGGCGACACTGCCTCACCCAGCTTCAGGACGAGCTCCGGGCGGATCTCGACACGATCCGTGCCGCGCACACGGCCGAGGTGGGCATGCCCGTCGGTCTGGCGCAGACGGTCGGCGTCGACGCGCCCGTCGAGTGGCTCCGCTACTGGCCGGAGCTGATGAGCACCTATGCCTGGGAGACCGAGCGACCGGTGACCGAGTTCATGGGGGCGAAGTCGAAGCGGATCGTCCGCCGGGAGCCCGGCGGTGTCGTCGGTGCGATCACGCCGTGGAACTACCCGTTTCAGCTCAACCTGGCGAAGCTGGGTGCGCCGCTCGCGGCGGGCTGCACGGTCGTTCTCAAGGGAGCGCCGGATACGCCGTACTCCGCCACCCTCCTGGCCGCGGCGGTATCGCGGACCGATATCCCGGCCGGCGTCGTGAATATCGTGACGACCCAGGACAATTCGGTCGCCGAGATCCTGACCACGCATCCGGCGGTCGATCAGGTGACCTTCACCGGGTCGAGCCGGACCGGCAAGCTGATCATGCGCAACGGCGCGGAGACCATCAAGAAGGTATCCCTGGAGCTGGGCGGCAAGAGTGCGGCGATCATCCTCGACGATGTGGACCTGGCCCAGATCCTCCCCTTCGCGGCCGGGATCGTGTGTATGCACGCCGGCCAGGGCTGTGCCCTGATGACTCGGGTCCTGGTGCCGAAGGCGCAGATGGGGCTCGCCGCGGAGATCGTGCGGGCGGTCTACGACCAGTTCCCGTACGGAGACCCGCAGCAACCCGAGAACATGATGGGTCCGCTCATCAATGCCCGGCAGCGTGACCGTGTGCTCGACTACATCGAAGCCGGCAAACAGGAGGCCGATCTCATCGCCGGTGGCGGCCGGGCCGAGCAGTTCGAGAAGGGGTTCTGGGTCCAGCCGACCGCGTTCGCCAACGTGTCGAACGACGCCCGGATCGCGCGGGAGGAGATCTTCGGCCCGGTTCTGTCCCTCATCGGTTACGGCGACGAAGAGGACGCGATCCGGATCGCGAACGATTCGGTGTACGGCCTGTCCGGTTCGGTCTTCAGCGCCGATATCGAGCGGGCCACCCGGGTCGCCCGCCGGATCCGGACCGGCTCGATCGGTGTCAACGGCGGCGGTTTCACCGCACCGGACACACCGTACGGAGGGTACAAGCAGAGTGGGATCGGTCGTGAATACGGCGTCGAGGGTCTCGAAGACTTCTTGGAGACCAAGGCGATAGGTATCCCGGTCTGAGAGAGTCGGCACAACAGGCGGATGCGCGTCGGGCCCGGGTCTCCACTCGGGCCCGTCGCCATGGGCTGTCGCTCAGGTGGCGGTGGCCGTTCGTCCGAGAGTGCCGCGGGCCGCCGCCACGTCCTTGCCGAGGGCGAAATCCCATAGCACCGAGATCTTCTGCTCGATCACCGCGGCGTCGCTGGTCGGTATGAAGAACGACGAGGTGACGATGCGGTACAGGAACTCGGCGAGATCGTGCGCGGTCAGCAATCCCGCACGGGCGGCCGGTAGGTCCGTCAAAGCCGGCTCGAGGTAGGGGATCAGTGACTCGATCACATCGGGCATCTGGTCGGTCAAGAAGTCCAGGGACATCTTCGGCTCGTACTCGACCATCGTCCGCATATGCGGGAACATGTTCGGGAAATCGAGCATGGCATGCAGGATGACGCGCACCCGGTGCTCCGGATCGGGGTCGTCGGCCACCGCGCGGTCGAAGGTCTCCTTCGAGACCGAGGCGATGCGCAGGTTGACCGCGTTGAGCACCTCCTCGCGACTGGCGAAATAGCGGTAGAGCGTGCCACGGGAGACGCCGGATTCCCGGCAGATATCGGTCATCGACAGCCGGGAGCTGCCATGTCGCGCAAGGGCGCGCATGGCGCCGTCGAGGATGGCGTCGACGGTGTCGCGCGCGGGGATTCCGCTCATGCTGCGGAGTCTACGTCGCAGGCGCGCAGCGGGATCGGACAGCGCACCGGGCTCAACCGGCGAGCCGCCTGCCGGACTTCGTGGCCGTGGAGCCGATGCCCAGCAATCCCTCCAGGGTCGAGGTGAGTTCCTCGATGGAGGTCGACGCCGACGGCGGCAAGGTCGAGAACGAGATGCCGCAGAGCACGACGATCCGGGCGACCTGCTCCTTGGTCACCGCCCCCTGCTGGACCTGGGCAGACTGCGCGAGCGCGGGGTGCAGGCACTCCTGCATCAGTGCGACGAGGGCGTCGAAGCGGGACGCGAGCCGGTCCAGGACCATACCCGGTTCGGTGCGGGTCAGCAGTTCCATCGCGGGGAACTCCGCGCGGTGCCGCACCATCGCCTCGGCGATGACCGCGAGACGGTCCGCCGGTTCCGGGCGCTCGGCGATCGCGGTCGTGAGGTGCTCCCGCAAGCTCGTCTCGAGACGCTCCTCGACCGCCGCGATCACGTCTTCCTTGCTCGCGAAGTAGCGGTACAAAGTCCCCCGGGACACGCCCGACTCGGCGCATACGTCGGTCATGGAGAACTTGTGTTGCCCGCGGCGGGCGAGCGCAACAAGGGCTCCATCCAGGATACGTTCCCATGTCTGTGTCGCGTTCTTGCTCACGAAAGCAACAATAACAGTCATTCCTGTTCAACTTGTACCTTCGTGCTGCTCATGCGCGCGCCACGTGTTGGTGAGCCGGCCGAGGCCGTCGATATCGAGGGTGACCGTATCCCCGGCCACGGGGTAGCGGCCGAGCTCCAGGCCGCACCCGCCGCCGACCGTGCCGGTCCCCACGACGTCGCCGACCCGCAGGGTCTCACCGCGGCTGATATGACTCAGGATCTCGCCGACGGAGAAGTGGATCGTGGTCGTGACTCCGACGCTCCACTCCTCGCCGTTGACCAGGGCGCGCATCCTCTGCTCCTCGTGGGGATCCCACTCGTCCGGAGTCACGAGGGCCGGCCCGAGGACGTTCGTGCCGTCGAGATCCTTGGACTTCGCCGGTCCCAGTCCGACCGACATCTCCCGGAACTGGACATCGCGGATCGATACGTCGTTGAAGACCAGGTAGCCGGCAATGTGGTCGAGTGCCTCGGTGGCGCCGAGATCGCGTCCCGCCTTGCCGACGACAACGGCGTATTCGAGTTCGTAGTCGCATTTGTCAACGCCCGGCGGCACGATGACGTCGTCGCCGTCGCCGATGACGGAGGCCGGGTTGCCCTTGTAGTAGGTCGGCGCGTCGTACCAGCGCTTCGGGATCCGGCCCCGCGTCGAGTTGGCTATGTGCTTCTCGTACGCCGAGCAATCGCGGAGGCTGGTCGGGCGCGGCAGTGGGGACAGCAGACGTACCGCGTCGCGGGCGTGGACGAGGGTCGTGCCGCTGGTGTCCCGGGTGCCCGGCGTATCGGTGGGCAGTGAGTCGATTGCTTCGGTGACGGCATCGCGACCGAGGCTGCCGTTGCCGAGCAGGCCGATCAGGTCGGGCGGGACGATGGCGTCGGCCACGGCGCTCGCCCGTTCGGGGTCGAGCTTGTCGGAGAGGGTGCTCCGGTAGGCCGAATTGAGGTCGATCACGTCGCCCGCGGCCGTGAGGCACCCGGCCCGGGTGAATGGTCCGAGTGAGGTGTCGAGGGCGAATGTCACGTAGCGCATGCGGTGCCGCGTCCTTTCGGGCCGAATCGGCGGTTGTCGGCCACCCTAACGAACATTAGACAATCTTGACAATAACTGTCTCGTATGCATAAATTTGGTGGACGGCCCGACTGCCAGGAGGACAGCCCCCATGCTCATTGATCTGCACGCCCATCAGCTGGTCAAGGGACAGTTCAACCAGCATGAGAAGTGGGGGCCCTTCTGGGAGGGCGGCCTCCGGATCGGTGACTGGAAGCTTGGCTCCAAGCGGCAGGCCCCGAAACACCTGGACGAGATGCTGGAGCGGTGGCAACCCGGGCCGCGGCTGGCCGCGCTCGACGCCGCCGGCATCGACAAGATGGTCCTCTCCATGCCACTGCATATGGTCGGCTACCACTACGAGCGTGAGTTCGCGATCCGATACGCCCAGACCTCCAACGACTCGATGGCCGAGTTCTGCGCGCACCACCCGGACCGGTTCTACTTCTGGGCGCACGCGCCGCTGCAGGATCCGGTCGCGGCGGCCGCCGAGCTCGAGCGGGCCGTTACCGAGCTCGGTGCGCAGGGCCTGATGATGGGCGCTCGCAACTTCGGCGGGCGTGAGGTCTACGACCCGGCGTTCCGGCCGCTGTGGGAGAAGATCTCCGAGCTCGACTGCATGGTGTTCGTACACGGTTACAACCAGTCGGTCACCTGGGGTGCGAAGGCGTGTGACGATCCGTTCGACACCACCTCGATCGTCGGGATGAACGTCGACGAGGCGCTCTTCTACTGGTGGATCACCAACGGCGGTGTGCTCGACGAGTTCCCGGACCTGAAGTTCTTGATCACGCACGGCGGCGGGTTCGTACCCTTCCAGCTCGAGCGTTTCAACGCGACCAACAAGACGATGGCTCCGGACTCGAAGAACAAAAAGGAACTCCTCGAGTACAACCCGAACTTCTTCTACGATCTCGACATCGCCAGCCCGCATATGCGTAAAGCCCTGGTCGGCGAGGTCGGTATCGAGCAGGTCGTCTACGGCGACAATTTCTCCGGTGCCGACAACCACGAGGGCGATCTGACCGACGATCTGGATCTCGCCGAGGCCGACCGCGACAAGGTGCGCTTCGAGAACGCGCTGCCGCTGCTCAAGATGCCGGAATCGAAGCTGTCGCCCGCGGAGATCCGCGGGCTGAAGAAGACTGCCGCACCCGCCGCCGGCTGACCGGCCGAGCTCGAAGGAGACCCAGATGGATATCGTTGGCCTCGGCTACATGGGCCTGACGAGCGCCCATGTCGACGACTGGCGGACCTACGCTCCCGAGGTACTGGGCCTCCAGGTCCGGCCGACCGAAGGCGAGACGCTCTTCCTCCGGATGGACGACCGGCATCACCGGATCGCGCTGCATCCCGGCGCGCAGGAGCGGCTGGCGTATATCGGGTGGGAGCTGCTCAACCGGGTCGCGTGGGACGAGTGCCTGCGGATTCTGCAGGCCGCCGGCTACACCGCCGAGATCGCCGACGAGGCGCTCTGTGCCGAGCGGGCCGTGCACGCGATGGCGTGGGTCACCGGTCCGGATCAGGTCCGGCACGAATTCTGCTACGGGGCGGCGTTCAATACCCACACCTTTTTGCCGGGGCGACCGCACAACGGCTTCCTCACCGGCGACGGCGGTTTCGGCCATATCGTCGTCACGGTCCCGGAGTGGACCGAGGAACTCGACCACTTCGTCGAGCAGGTGCTGAGCTTCAAATGGTTCGGCTCGGGCGCCGATATCGGCAAGCGCCGCTTCTACCGTCCCCGGCGCAACCACCGCACGCACTCCATCGGCTACTCCATCGTCCCGGGCATGCTGGGGCTCAACCATGTGGGCCTCGAGGTCAACGACCTCGACGATGTGGGGATCGCCTACGACCGGGTGCTGGAGCGCGGCTATCCGCTGATGGCGACGCTGGGCCGGCATACGCAGGACCCGGTGATCTCCTTCTACCACTTCTCGCCGTCGGGCTTCCCGATCGAATACATCAACGCGGGCATCGAAGACAGTGCGGCGCATCCCTTCGTGGAGGGCAAGCCCGAGAGCTTGTCGGTGTGGGGGCACAAGTTCAACCCCGACGCCCCCACACCCGCGACGGTGTATCCGGCGACGGAGTCCGTCGGTCGGTGACCGGTGACCTCTATGGCGCTCGACGCTCTCGTCCTCGCGGTCCGCGCCGATGTTCCGCTGCTGATCTGGGGAAGCCCGGGGACGGGGAAGACCTCCGCGGTCGTCTCACTGGGCGAGGCGATGGCGAGCCGGGTAGAGGTGGTCGTCGGCTCGATCCGGGAGCCGACGGATTTCGCCGGTCTCCCGGTCGTCGACGGGGGCGAGGTGCGTTTCGCCCCGCCGGCGTGGGCGCGGCGCCTGGTCGAGGCGCGCGGCGGGCTGCTCTTCCTCGATGAACTGACCACGGCTCCGCCGGCCGTCCAGGCCGCGATGTTGCGTATTGTGCTGGAGCGCCGGGTCGGCGATCTCCTGCTGCCCGCGGATACGCGCATCATCGCGGCCGCGAACCCGCCGGGGGAGGCCGCCGACGGGTGGGATCTCTCGGCGCCGATGGCCAACCGTTTCGTCCACCTCGACTGGGCGGTGACGGCCGAAGAGGTCGCGCGCGGTCTCACCGAGGGCTTCCCCTCACCGGCCGAACTGCTCACCCGGCCGACCGCGGACGAGCACGATCTGCGGTGGGCTCGGGCGATGGTGTCGGCATTCCTGCGCGTCCGGCCCGCGCTCGTCCTGGACCTGCCGCGCAGCGCCGAGGCGGTCGGGCGGGCCTGGCCCAGCCCCCGCAGCTGGGAGATGGCGACCCGGTTGCTGGCCGCGGCACGGGCAGCCTCGGCGGCACCCGAGGTCGGCGGCATGCTGCTGCGCGGCGCGGTCGGCGAGGGGCCCGGGTCCGAACTGGTGGCGTGGCTACGTCACCTCGACCTGCCCGACCCCGCCGGTGTCCTGGCCGATCCCGGCTCGTTCGTAGTGCCCGAACGGGGCGACCGGGCACACGCCGCACTCGGCGCGGTGGCCGCCTTCGCCGTCGCGGCCGACGACGCCGAGCTGTGGGCCCGCGCCTGGCAGGTAGTGGGAGTTGTCGCCCGCACGGCGCCCGATATCGCCGTGCTCGGCGCGCGAGTGCTGGTGGGGCGCCGGCCCGCGGGCGCCACGCTGCCGACCGAGGCGCCGGCCCTCGCCGCGCTGCTCGACGACGCGGCGGCACGGAGTTAGCGCATGACTGTCTGGCCGGACCCCCGGCTCGCCCGCCGCTGGGCGGCCGGCCGGCTCGCCGCGGTGCAGGCGGCGCCGTACCTCGCGACGGCGCTGCTCGCCCTCGACGTGCGAACGGTGGAGGTCCCGGGTTCCCTCGGCGACCAGGGGAGCCGGTACTACGCCTACCCCGTGGACCAGAGCTGGCGGGTGCACGTCGATCCGGTCCGCCTGGCGGGCACGCCCGCACCCGAGCTGGGGTACTGGCTGCTCCACCAGGTCACCCACCTGCTGCGCGACCACGGTCCGCGCGGGGAGCGCCGCGGCGCCGGGAGACAGTGGAACGCCGCCGCCGACCTCGAGGTCGGCGACGACCTCCCCACAAACCCGCGGCCCGCCGCGGCGCTCGTCCCGGCCCGGTTCCGGCTGCCCGCGGGCCGGGCCGCCGAGGAATACTGGCGAGCGCTCGCGGGCCGGGATCTCGCGCAGACCTTCGTCTGCGGTCTGCGGACCGCACCGGTCGCCGACGACAGCAGCCGCGTCACGGTCGGCGCCGAGGAGGCGCGGCTGCTGCGGGAGGAGACGGCGCGCCGGGTCGCCGCCCGGGCCTCGTCGCACGACGATGTGCCGCTGGGCTGGGAGCGGTGGGCCCGCGATGTGCTCGAGCCGGTGGTCGACTGGCGCCGGGAGCTGGCGGCGACGATTCGGCACGCGGTCGGGTCCTCGCGGGGGCGGGTCGATCACACATATCAGCGACGATCCCGGCGGGCGGGTGTCGTCGCCGGCGTGATCCTCCCGGGGCTCCGGCAGCCGCGTCCCACCGTCGCGGTCGTGCTCGACACCTCCCGGAGCATGTCGGCCGCGCACCTCGAGCGGGCGGGCGCCGAGCTGGGGCGGATCATCCGCTCGTCCGGTGTGACGACCCGGGGAGTGAGCGTGCTGTGCTGCGACGTCACCGCCCACGAAGCGGCGCAGGTGCTCGACTTCCGATCGGTGCGCCTGGTAGGCGGCGGCGGGACGGATCTGCGGGCCGGCATCGCCGCCGCCGCGGCGCTGCGCCCACGCCCCGATATCGTGGTCGTGCTCACCGACGGCTGGACCGAATGGCCCGAGCGCCCGCCGCCGCGGACGACCGTCGTGGTCGGCCTGCTGGGTGGTGAGGTGCTCCCGCCGGAGTGGGTACGGACCGTGCAGATCCCATT
Organism: Nocardia jinanensis; assembly: GCF_014645735.1. Classification (GTDB taxonomy): domain Bacteria; phylum Actinomycetota; class Actinomycetes; order Mycobacteriales; family Mycobacteriaceae; genus Nocardia; species Nocardia jinanensis. Next base: position 12,399 of record NZ_BMMH01000029.1, read on the forward strand.
GGACGAAATCGACGAGGAGCGGCGCGAAGGCGTCGAGGCGGAGGTGGCGGCGGATGTGGTCGACCGGACCTGACCAGATTCTCGGACTGCTCGGTGGGCCCGCTGATCCCGAATGGGTCCGGGCGGGGATCGGCCTCGTCGCTTCGCGGATGTGGCTCATCCTCGGGATCGAGCCGGAGACCGCACGCAGGCTCACTCGTGAGGGTGTCGACCCCGAGGTCGCGATCCGCGAGTGGTGGGCGGCGGGTGTTCCGCTCGACGAGGTCGCGGACTGGCTTGCGGCCGGACTCTCCCCGGCGGAAGCGCTCGAGCAGCGGTCTGCCGGGGTGAGCGTCGCTCAGGCGCGGGCGTTCGCCGCCTTGAAAGGGGTCGTACCACCCGAGTGATCGGTTGCACATAATAGGCAATACTTGTATCGTCTGCTCAACGATGTTCGGACGAGCGGAAGCGGGTCCCTGATGGTGGGTGTAGTCGGCAAGCCGGGTACCCGGCTGCGGAGCGTGGTGTCCGACGTCGAAATCGTCGTGGTGCGGCCGACCGCCGCCGACGTAACCCTGACCTGCGGTTCCGTACCGATGATCGGCATCGGCGACCCGGCGCCGCCGGAATCCGGCGGCGCCGCGCCGCGCGAATCGGAGCCGGTTCAGCTCGGCAAGCGCTACTTCGACGAGACGACCGGTCTCGAGGTGCTCTGCTCCAAGGGGGGCGCCGGGCCGCTCGCTGTCGACGGCCGCACCCTGCCGGTGCGCGGGGCCCAGCCCCTGCCGGCGTCCGACTGAGGCGGTTGGCCCTGAAGCTGTCGCTCGACATGGTGGTCGGGGGCGACGAGCTGCCGCGCACCGGCACCGGAAAGATCCTGCGGCGCGCCCTGGTACCGGTCCTCGGTGCGCTACCCCCGTGCACTCCGCGGCCCCCGGCCGTCGGTTCCTACTCGTTGGAGGCAACGTCATGACGATGAAGGTGTCGATCGATTCCGAGAAGTGCTGCGGCTACGGCATCTGCGCGGAGATCTGCCCCTCCGTGTTCAAGCTCGACGAGCAGGGCTTCGTGTACCTCGACGGCGACGTGGTCGGCGACGAGCACGCCCGAACCGCCGTCGAGGCCGCCGACGCGTGCCCCGAGCTCGTCATCACCCTCGAATCCGCCTGAACAGGAGTACATCAGATGTCGAACGAGGAGTCGAAGACGATCGTCGTGATCGGGGCGGGCCCGGGTATCGGGCTCGCCGTCGGCCGTCGATGGGGTCGCAGCGGATACCGCGTGGCGCTGGTCGCCCGCCGGGCCGAGCGTCTGGCCGGATTCGTCGAGCAGCTCGCCGCCGAGGGCATCACCTCGTCGGCGCACGCCACCGACGTCACCGACCTCGCCGCGCTCCGGGCGACCCTCACCGAGATCGAGCAGCAGCACGGCGCGATCCACGCGCTCTACTACGGGCCGCCGGCGACCTCCGGCACCATGTGCGCGCCGCGCGATATCACGGTCGACAAGCTCGCGCCGATGCTCGGACTCCTCAACGGCGCGGTGGCCGCGGTCGAGCACGTCCTGCCCGGGATGCTCGAGCGGCGTGACGGTGCCCTGCTCTTCTGTATGCCGATGTCCGCGATCGAGCCGGTGCTGTTCAGCGCCAATTACGCGATGGCCTGCGCGGCGATCCGCAATTACGTGCAGAGTCTGTACGTCGACATCGCCTCGCAGGGTGTCTACGCCGGCGCCGTGCCGATCGCCGGACTCATCATCGAGGGCGACTCCGAGCGCGCGAAGAGTCTCGACGCCACGGCCCGTCGCCCCGGCGACCGTGCCTGGGACGAGTACCGCGCGTTCCACGAGGACCTGGCCGCACACATCACCTCCCGGCAGATCGCCGACACATTCTGGGACCTCGCCACCACACGTGACCGATACGAGGAGATCCTCGGAAACCCCGCGATCTGCGCCCGGCTGCGCGAGCAGGCGCTCATCGGGACGCCGGCGTCGTGAAGGGCGCCTCGGTCGTCGTCGTCGAGGCCGTCCGGTCGCCGCTCGGCCGGGGCCGGCCGGCCCGCGGCGACAAGCCGGGTGGTGCCCTCTCGGCAGTGCACCCGGTCGACCTGCTCGCTCAGGTGCTGCGGGGCCTGATCGGCCGCAGCGGGGTGGATCCGGCACTGGTCGACGATGTCCTGATCGGCTGTGTCAGTCAGGCTTCCGAGCAGGCGTTCACGCCCGGCCGGCTCGCCTGGCTGGCGGCCGGGATGCCGGACCACGTGCCGGGGGTGACGATCGACCGCCGCTGCGGATCGGGCCAGCAGGCCGTGGAGTTCGCGGCCCACGGGATCATGGCCGGCGCCTACGATATCGCCGTCGCCGGTGGCGTGGAGTCGATGAGCCGGGTACCCATGGGCTCGGCCCGCGTCGGCGCGGACGTGTTCGGTGCCGGAGTCGCGGCCAGGTACGCACCCGGTCTGGTCGGTCAGGGTGTTGCGGCGGAACTGGTCGCCGCCCGCTACGGCATCACCCGGCGCGATATGGACGAGTACGCCGCCCGGTCCCACGCCCGTGCCGCGGCGGCGCGGGAGGTGATGGCCGGCGAGATCGTGCCGGTCACCGTGCCCGGCGGCGCCGGGCCGGGGCGCGAGGTGAGCGCCGACGAGACGATCCGGCCGGACACCACCGTGGACGCGCTCGCGGGCCTGCGGCCGGCCTTCGCCGATGATCCCGCCGCGCCGCGGTTTCCCGATATCGAGTGGTCGGTGACGGCCGGTAACTCCTCCCAGATCACCGACGGCGCGGCTGCTCTGCTGCTCATGAGCGAGGAGAAGGCCGATCGGCTCGGGGTGCGTGCCCGGGCCCGGATCCTGTCGACCGCCGTGGTCGGCTCCGATCCGGTCACGATGCTCACCGGGCCGATCCCCGCCACCGAAAAGGTGCTCGACCGAGCCGGCCTCGAACTCGGCGAGATCGACCATATCGAAGTCAACGAGGCGTTCGCGAGTGTCCCGCTCGCCTGGCAGCGGCATTTCGACGCCGACGGCGATCGGCTCAACCCGTCCGGGGGCGCCATCGCGCTCGGGCATCCACTCGGCGCGTCCGGTGCCCGGCTGCTGACCACGATGCTCGGTGCCCTCGAGGCCTCGGGCGGCCGCTACGGACTGCAGACGATATGCGAAAACGGCGGCATGGCCAACGCACTGGTCGTCGAGCGGCTCTGACGGGCCCGCGGCCCGCGCCCCGGACCACCACCAGACGGAGTGACCAACGATGATGCGACGCACCCTGTTCGACGAGGACCACGAGGTGTTCCGGGAGACCGTGCGCCGCTTCCTGCACACGCGGGCGGTGCCCCGCTACGCGGAGTGGGAAACGGCCGGGCACCCGGACCGGGAGTTCTGGCTGGAGGCCGGCGAGCTCGGTCTGCTCGGCACCCAGATCCCGGAGGAGTTCGGTGGGGGCGGCGAGACGTCGTTCCTGTACAACGTCGTCCTCACCGAGGAGGCGCAGCGTGCCGGGCTGGCCCTCGGCGGACTGCGCGTGCACACCGATATCTGCATGCCCTATTTCCTCGATCTCGCCACCCGGGCGCAGCAGGCGCGCTGGCTGCCCCGACTGGCGACCGGTGAGGCGATCGCCGCGCTCGCGATGAGCGAGCCCGGTGCGGGCTCGGACGTGAAGGCGATGGCGACCCACGCGGTGCGCGACGGCGATCATTACATCGTCAACGGCGCCAAGACCTTCATCACGAACGGCCGGACCGCCGACCTGATCGTTCTCGCGGTCAAAACCGACCCCGCCGCGGGCCGCCGCGGGATCTCGCTGCTCGTCGTCGACGCGGCGACCGAGGGTTTCGTCCGCGGGCGCAAGCTGGACAAGCTCGGCCTGAAGTCGCAGGACCTCGCCGAGCTGAGTTTCACCGATATGCGTGTGCCCGTGGCGAACCTGCTGGGTGAGGAGGGGCAGGGGTTCACCTACCTCACCCGCAATCTCGCCCAGGAACGACTGTCCATCGCGGTCAACAGCCAGGCGGCGGCATCGCACGCCGTCGAGACGACGGTCGAGTACGTGTCGACCCGGCAGGCATTCGGTACCACGGTCGGCTCGTTCCAGAACACCAAGTTCGAACTCGCCGCCTGCGCCGCGGACGTCGAAGCCGGACAGTCGTTGCTCGATCGGGCGCTGCTCGCCCACGAGGCCGGCGACCTCGGCCCCGCCGACGCGGCGAAGGTCAAGCTGTTCTGCACCGAACTCCAGGGCCGGGTCGTCGACCGCTGTCTCCAGCTGTACGGGGGCTACGGCTACATCCTGGAATACCCGATCGCCAAGGCGTACGCCGACGCCCGGGTCACCCGGATCTACGCCGGGTCGAGCGAGATCATGAAGACGATCATCGCCAAGGATCTCGGCTTGTAGGCCTTGCCCTACCGGCCGAGAGCCTCGGCCGGTAGGGCAAGTGCTCACCCTCGGTGCTGCACGATCTCGATCAGCGCGCCGTCCAGCTCGTCCGGATCGATCCGGATCAGCTCCCCGCCGGCCGATCCGAGGGTGATCCGGCTGAACCGGGTGCCGCGATCGGCGAGATCCTTCTCCTTGGCGTCCAAGTCGACCGCCGAGAGCCGGATGTAGTAGGGGCCGGGCCCCCAGTTGTAGAGGTAACGTCCTTCGTCGGTCGCCCATTTCGTCGGCTCGATCAGATCGAGCGTGCCGCTGTGGCCGAGGGCGAAGCCCATCCGCGCCCGGCGCAGCCCCTCGTCCGGGAACTCCTCGATCACCGCCGGCTCCCAGTCCAGGTTCTCGCGCAACCGGGCGAGCACATCGGCGAGGTCGCGCACCAGGAAGCCGCGGGCGACGACCCGCACCAGATCGGCGGGTCGCGGGTCACGCGGCGGTGGCGGCGGGACCTCGTACGCCGCCGCGGGGAGCCGCAGCGGCCCGGCGGCCATGATCTCGATACACAGCCCGCCGTCGATATCGGGGTGGTAGCGCGGGTCCTCGGGCCGGCAGCCGAGCCAGATCCGATCGAACGGCATCTCCGGGGTGAGCCGCGCGACGCGGAACGGCAGTTTCCGCTCGTGCAACCGCTGGACCATACCCTCGAGGTCGTCGGTGATGAGTACGGTCGCGTGCGTTTTGATCGGCCGCGCCGGGCCCTGGAACTCCGCCAGGCTGTGCAGATAGACCGGGAACATCGGGTCGCCCTGGTTGGGGGCGTCGAGATGGCCCTGCGGCTCGATACGGGTCGGTGCGACGGCCAGCGACTTGTGGGTGCGCAGGAAATGCGCGACGTAGGGGTGGCCGGGAAAGGCCTGCCGCCAGTTCGGGTGGCCGTGCACGCCGACCTTGGCGGTCAGCAGTTCCGCCATCCGGTCGGCGTCCTTCACCATCAGGTCGCCGCTGAGCAGCATTGTGAAAGGAGGGGTCATCGGGTCACCGCCGCGGTGCGGGCGCCGACCCGGTTGCGCTGCGCGCCGAGTCGCTCGATGGTGATCTCGACGAGATCGCCGGGCGCGAGGTAGCGGCCGTCTTCGTGGCCGACCCCCTCCGGGGTGCCGGTGAAGATCACGTCTCCGGCCCGCAGCGGCGTACGCTCGTCGGCCCAGGTGATGAGGGTGTCCAGGGAGAACGACATATCCGATGTTCGTGCCGACTGGCGCTTCTCGCCGTTGACGGTCAATGTCAGAGCGAGGTCGGGCAGGCCGGGGCCGAATTCGTCGGCGGTGACGATCCACGGCCCCAGCGGGGTCGAACGGACCTGGCTCTTCGCCGAGAACATATCCATCCCGGTCACGGATCCGCCGAACTGCAGGTCGCGCAGCGAGGTGTCGTTGCCGATGGTGAAGCCCAGCAGCGCTGCCCCGGGGGCGGAGCGGTCCACCGGCCCGGCCGTGACGAAGACGAACTCGACCTCGAAGTCGAGGGCCGTACTGATCGCGGGGTATTCGATAGCGTCGTAGGCGCCCACGAGTGCGTCGTTCGGTTTCCAGAAGCCGGCCGGATGCGGGGTGGGCGCGATGCCCAGACCGGTGACATGCCGTGCATAGGTGGCGCCGAGGCAGACGACCTTCGCGGTCTCCTCCGCGGGCGCCAGGATCGTGAGGCCGTCGAGGGGGAGCGAGTCCCCGAGGTCGAGAACCCCGGTGTCCCAGGCCGTCGCCAGCGGGCCTGCCCACTCCCGGATACTGCCGCGGATCCGGCGGACCCGGGTCTCGTCGGCGTCGACCAGCGCCCAGAATTCGGTCCGCCCGTCGGTCAGTCGTCCCAGCTTCATGCGTACTCCTTGGGTGCCGCGGCCGCAGCGGCCTCGGCCAGTTCGCCGAGATCGTGGTGGGGGTCGGTGAGGTGCTCGAGCGAGACCGGCAACCGGTCGGTCATGATGCGCCGGGCCGCCCGGACGTCGTCGGCACGGTTGAAGGCCACGCAGCCGGCCAGTTCGCCGGCGCGGGTGAGGACTGCCGAGAAGTTCCACCCGTCGACATCACCCCGCAGGTGCACCTCGTCGGTCGGTTCGGGTTTGCCGGTGATCTGGATGGTGGTGTCGTACTGGTCGGACCAGACCCACGGGACCTCGGCGAACTCCGCGCTGCCGCCTGCCATATTCCGCGCCGCGACTTTGGCCTGGTGCTGAGCGTTCTGCCAGTGCTCGATGCGCATCCGGCGGCCGAGGTAGGGCTGCGGGGCGTTGGCGACGTCGCCGATCGCGAAGACATCGGGAGCCGATGTCCGGCACTGCTCATCGACGACGACGCCGTTGTCCACTCGCAGGCCCGCGCGCAGTGCGAGCTCGTCGCAGGGCACCATGCCGATACCGACCACGATCAGGTCGGCCGGGTAGGTGGCACCGTCGGCGGCATGGGCGACCAGGCCGCGGGGCCCGTCGTCGATATCGGATACCGCGACGCCGGTGTGGAAGGTGACGCCGTGCTCGGTGTGCAGTCGCATGTAGAGACCCGCGAGGGTCGGCGGCAGCAGCCGCTCGAGCGGGCTGCTCTGCCCCTCGAGGACGGTGACCTCGCAGCCGAGGGTGCGCGCACCGGCGGCGACTTCGCCGCCGATGAAGCCGCCGCCGACGACGACGAGCCGGATCCCGGGACCGAGTTGCCGGGCGATCGCGACCGAGTCCTCGACAGTGCGCAGGGTGAACACGCCGGGGACACCGTCGGCACCGGGCAGGGTGCGGGGGCGGCCGCCGGTCGCGATCAGGACCTTGTCGTAGGCGAGGTCCTCGCCGGTGGAGAGCCGGACGATCTTTCGCTCGGTGTCCAGGTCGGTCGCGCTCACCGCGGTGCGGATCTCGATGTCCTTCTTCGCGTACCAGGCCGGTGGGCGCAGCGCCGTCCGATCGGCGTCCTCCTCGCCGCGCAGGACGCCCTTGCTCAGCGGAGGTTTGGAGTAGGGCGGCCGCGGCTCGGCGCAGAGCACCACGATCCGGCCGGTGAAGCCCTCGGACCGCAACGCCAATGCCGCCGTCCCCCCGCCGACTCCGCCTCCGATGACCACGAAAGTTTCGCTCACAGCCCTGCCTCCCGTTCGGTTGGCGACGGCTGACCGCCGACTCCCGCTCTGAAACGACTAGATCAGATAGTGTCATATTTGTCTCCCGTTGTGAACGGTGAGAGAAGAACGACGAGATGAGGCGGAGTCGATGCGGATCACCGTAATCGGTGCAGGGACGATGGGCAGCGGGATCGCCCAGCTGGTGGCCACGGCCGGGCACGACACGTCGCTGGTCGACGTGAGTGCGGAGCAATTACAGCGCGGCCGGGCCTCGATCGAGGCGAGCCTGCGGCGCTTCGTGAAGAAGGGCGCCCTGTCCGAAGCCGACGCCGCGGCTGTCCTCGATCGCCTGGTGACCGGCACCTCGGTCGCCGATGCGGTGCCGGGTGCCGGTGTCGTCATCGAATCGGTTGTCGAGGTGCTGGAGGTGAAGCAGGCCGTTTTCGCCGAGGTGGTTCAGCACGCTCCGGCGGACGCGCTGCTGGGCACCAACACCAGCCAGCTCTCGATCACCGCCATCGGTTCGGCGATCCCGGAGGCCGCCGCGCGCCTGGTCGGCCTGCACTTCTTCAACCCGCCCGTGCTGATGCGGCTCGTCGAGGTCGTGGCGGGGCTGGAGTCGAGCGAGGAAGCCATCGAGCAAGCGCTCGGCTTCGGGGCGTCGCTCGGCAAGGAAACCGTGCTCTGCCGCAAGGACAGCCCGGGTTTCCTCACCTCCCGGATCTCGGCGTTGGTCCGGCTCGAATGCCTCCGGATGCTGGAGGAGGGCGTGGCGAGCGCGGAAGATATCGACAAGGCGCTGAAGGTCGGCTTCAACTGGCCCATGGGGCCGTTGGAACTCGGCGACTTCAACGGGCTGGACACGTACCTGCACATCCTGGAATCGCTCGAGCAGACCCTCGGCGACCGGTTCAAGCCGACCGTCACTCTGCGCAACCTGGTGGCGGCGGGCCGGCTGGGCCGCAAGACCGGCCGTGGCATCTACTCCTACCCGGAGTCCTGAGTGTCCGCCGACCGCCCGGCCCGGCCCCGGCCCGCCGCGGCGGTCAAGCTTTGCAGCAGTGGGTCCACCCGATAGGGGCTCGGGGTCGTGAGCGCTATCTCGGTATCGGTCCGCACGACACCCGGGATCGCGCGGAGATCGTGCAGGAGTTCCTGGAGCTCGGGGTTGCCCGGTGCGGCGACCCGGACGAACAGGTCGCCGCCGAACTGGTGCGGGGCTACGCGGACGTCGAACTGCGCAATGTGGCGCGCTACCGCGCCGAGCGCGAGCGGCTCGGCGTGCCGCTGACCGAGGATCTCGCCACTCTGCTCGACGAGCGTTGAGCGGAGCGCGCGAGCGGGGTCGGAGCGGCTGTCGAAATATGTGCCGGCTCAGCGCTGTTCAGTGCGGTGGCGCAAGCGCGTCGGAGTGGGCCGGGGTGCATATCCGTCGTCGCAGGTTTGTTCGTGTGTGGGCATCGGGAGGGTTCGAAGCGGTTGTCGGTACGGAACGGGCAGGTACCGAGGGCGGGGCCTCCACGCCCTCGGTGCTGCCGAGAACTCAACGACCCTGGTAGTCGCCGGGCCGCTTATCGCGGAAGGCCCGCTGTGCCTCCGCGTAGTCCGCGAGCGCCGAAACCACGCCGAAGTGCGAGGACACCATGTCGTAGTGGGTGCGCAGGTCGACCGACTCCGCGGAGCGCACCAGCCGCTTGATCATGGCGACCTGGACCGGCGGCGCGTCGGCGATCCGGCGTGCGAGGTCCAGTGCCCGGTCGAGCACGCTGTCGTCCTCGTAGACCTGGTTGACCAGGTCGAGCCGGAGCGCCTCGTCGGCGCCGACGACATCGCCGGTCAGCAGCAGCTCCATCGCCTTCGCGGGTCCGACGAGCCGGGGGAGCAGCCAGCCGCCGCCGTCGCCGGGGACCAGGCCGACCTTGATGTAGCCCTCGCTGAGCCGGATCGAACGTCCCGCGACACGCATATCGCACAGCAGGGCCATATCGAGTCCGGCGCCCACGGCCACCCCGCGCATTGCCGCGATCACCGGTTTGTCGAGATCGGCCATGGCGATCGCGACCTGGTGGATGCGGTCCATCAGCATGTGCTTGCGCCCGATGGGGGTGTCCTCGACCGCGGCCAGTGCGGACAGGTCGACACCGGAGCAGAAGGCATCGCCGGCCCCGGTCACCACGACGGCCCGGACCGCCGGGTCGCGTGCCGCGGCGCGCAGCGCGTCGGTCCAGGCATCGACCATGTCGAGTGTGAAGGCGTTCTTCCGCTCGGGGCGGTTGAGGGTGATCGTGGCGACGCGGTCCACCACGTCGTAGAGCAGATCGCTCATCGGACTCCTGTCACCAAGGGCCACAACCCCGTCGAGCCGACGGCGGTCACGCGGTCGGCGAGCAGCTCGGACCAGGCGGCCTCGCTGCCCCATTCCGACCGCCACGACCACAGCCGGGTGGTGCTGTGGTGGAGCGGGTGCTCCTCGGTCATCCCGAGCGCGGCGTGCACCTGGTGGTCGATCGCCGCGCCGAGGCCGGCCGCCTGTGCGGTCCGCACCTTCGCGGCGGCGATGACCAACTCGGTGTGCGAGTCGGCGAACCCGTAGCGCAGCGTGGCGCGGACGGCCTGGTCGCCGGCGGCCGCCGTCTCCGCTGCCAGCGGCGGGCGTTCCTTTTGCGCCGCGACGGGCGCGCTCGCTGCCAGCAGCTCTTCCGTGACGGCGAACCGCTCGATCGGACTGCGCCCGCCGCCCCCGTATTCCACCGGCAGCGTCATATCGAGCCAGCCGCGTCGGCCGAGGCGGCGGCTGAACGTCTCGTCCCAGCCGGCCGGCGACGATCGGCTCGACCGGCGGTCGCCGGATGATGCCGAGACCACCACGGGACGCGGTGATCGGGCGCTCGCCCGTCTCGGCGAACGCCTCGAGGTCCATTCCCGCGCTGAAGAAACCTCCGGCGCCGGTGAGGACCACGGCCCGCAGCCCGGGAGTCTCGTCCAGTTCGTCCAGCGCGTGCGCGAGCGCTTCGGCCGTCGGCAGGTCGATGGCATTGCGGCGATGCGGCGGGTTGATCGTGCTGACGAGAACACCGTCCTCGTGTTCGACGAGCACCGCGCCGCCGGCCTCACCCCCGGACACTGATCACCTTCTCGGGGCACACCTTGGCGGCGAGAAGGGCCGCCGGCTCGGCGGCGGCGGAGATCTCGTGGCTCTCCGTGATGACGTACCCGTTGTCGTCGAGCTCGAAGAGTTCCGGAGCGAGTGCCGCGCACCGGGCGTGGCCCTGGCAGAGGGCGTGATTGAGCTCTATCCGCATGGGCGCCTCCAGGTCGTCAAGGGTCGTGCCGCAGATCGACCAAAATCTGATACACATCGACTAAATGTGTTTAATGTGTATCAGATGCTCACTGTGTCTAACAAGTGTGACCACTTAGGAGCCCGGCGATGACCGAAGCCACATGTCCGATGAAATCCGTGAACCTGATGGAACTGCCGATGCAGACGGCGGAGGGCCGGGCCGTCGGCTGGCGCGCACTGAACGAAGCCGGCCCGATCGCGGATGTCCACGGCTCCTTCATGGCCACCACCGACACCGCGGTCGAGCAGGTGCTACAGCACCCCGAGATCTTCTCCTCGGTGCGCGCCTACGACGTTCTGCAGAGTCCGGTACCCCAGCCGCCGCTGATGTACGACCCGCCGGAACAGCTCCGTCACCGCCGCATCCTCGCGCCCTTCTTCAGTCCGGGCGTCATCAAGAAAATGTACGACAGTCTGCGCGAGCAGGTTCGTGAGCTGATCGCGCCGATGGCCGCCAAGGGCGAGGCCGATATCTTCAGTGAGCTCGCCGTGCCGTTCCCGACCCAGGTGTTCCTGGTCCTGTTCGGGCTCCCGCTGGGGGACCGCGACCAGCTCATCGAGTGGAAGGACCGGATCATCAAATCGGCCGACCCGCAGGGCCTCGAGGGTGGTGACGCGGAGGCGGGAATCGCGCTGATGACCTACCTGCAGACCAAGGTCATGGAGCGCAAAGGGGTGACCGACGGGGACGACCTGCTCACCAATATCGTCAACGACCCTTCGTCCGAGGCGTTCACCGACGAGGAGCTGCTCGGTCTGTCGATCCTGATGATCCAGGCCGGCCTCGACACCGTGACCCAGAGCCTGATGTTCGCGTTCGAAACCCTGGCGCTCAACCCGGATATGCGGGCCCAGCTGGTGGCCGACCCGGAGCTGATCCCCGAATTCGTCGAGGAGAGCCTGCGTCTCAACCCGGTCGCGCCGTTTCCCCCACGCTATGTCCTCCAGGACACCGAGATCGAGGGGATCCCGATTGCCGCCGGTGACCGTGTCTCGCTCTGCCTCGGCGCGGCCAACCGCGACCCGAACCTGCACGAGAACCCCGACGGCATCGTGCTCGGCCGCACCGAGCGGCACTGGGCCTTCGGCGGCGGCGTGCACCGCTGCCTCGGTTCGCACCTGGCCCGCGCGGAGATGCGGCTGGTACTGGAGGAATGGCTGCGGCTGGTGCCCGAGTTCGAAATCGACGGCGCGGAGCCGCAGATGAAGTGGCCCACGCCGCTGCTCGATCTGGGCGAGCTCCGCGTGAAGTTTCCTCCTGTGCCGGCCTGATCACCGGCTATCGGGCAGGAAAAGTCACGTGAGTCCGGCGCGCGGTTCACCGCGCCGGGCGGGAGCTCGATGCGGTGGACCGGCGAGGAGCGCACCGCCTCCGTGCCGCGCGACCACCCCTCGACGCGGCACCGGCAGTTCTTACGCGTACATGAGGCCGCCGTCGGCGAGGACCAGCGCCGCCTGCATCATCTCGGCATCGTCGGAGAGCAGGAAGGCGATGATCGCCGCGATGTCCTCGGGCCGCCCCAGGCGGCCGGTCGGGACCATCTCGCGCCAATGGGCCTGGTGCTCCTCGGGATAACCCGCCAGACCCTCGGTGAGGACCGTGCCGGGGCATATCGCGTTGAGCCGGATCCCGCGGCGGGCGTACTGCAGCGCGACGTTCTTGGTCAGGCCGACGACGCCGTGCTTCGCCGCGGTGTATCCGGCCATGGCCGGGGCGTTCTTGACGCCGGCGTTGGACGCGACGTTCACGATCCGCCCGCCCCCGGTCGCGAGCATCGCCGCGATCTCGTGTTTGAGGCACAGGAATGTGCCGCGCAGGTCGACGGCGATCACCCGGTCGAAATCTTCGGCGGGCAGCTCGTGCAGGTCGGTCGGCGCGTGGGCGACGCCGGCGTTGTTCACGGCGAGGTCGAGCCGGCCGTAGGTCGTCACGGCGTATTCGACCATCGCCTGAACCGCGGGCTCCTCGGCGATATCGGCGACTACGAAGCTCGCTGCTCCCGCGCTGCTCTCGATCTGCGCGACAGTCGCCCTTCCGCCCTCCTCGTCTACGTCGGCGACCACGACGGCATGGCCCAGTGCGGCGAGGTGGACGGCCGTGGCGCGGCCGATGCCGGAGCCCGCTCCGGTGACGAGGGCGGTGAACTGCTGGGTCATGGGGTTCCTTCGCGGGTTCGCAGGTGGACTGCGGTCGGGCAATCGGCCCGAAGCTCTGTTGCCTGCCGCAGAATACTGATACAAACTAGCCACTAACGGCACTTTATGTATCACCTGTCGAGGAATTACTGTGACATAACATCTCACCTTCCTGATGCTGGTGCTCACCTACCGCAACTCCGGCGTGGTCAACTTCGCCACGCCTCGTGTCTGCCGAGATGTACCTCGAGTCGACCGGGGAAGTGCTCGCAGTGGCCGAGGCGACCATGGTCGTCGGTTCCGGCAGCGGCGGCGCACGCCGGGCTGTGGATCCGCGGCCCGATTTCCTCGATCGGCACATCGCATTGCGCCGCACAGCGCGCGACGGCGACTGCAAGATGGCCGCCGCCAACCCCACCCACGACCGCACGACAGGAGGGCAACGATGAGAATCGCCCGCTACTACGACGGTGCGACGCAGCACTGGGGTCTCCTCGAGGACGACCACGTCCGTCCGATCCATGGGGCGATCGCGGAGTGGGCCCCGGCCCTGGTCGCCTCCGGTTTCCGGGAGCTACCCATCGCCGGGACCACCGTGCCCCGCGCCGATGTGCGGCTCCTCGCGCCGGTCGAGCAGACCGCGAAGGTCCTCGGCGTCGGGGCGAACTACTGGAGGCACCTGGAGCGGCTCGGGCGGACCGAGCGGCCCACCCACCTGGCGTCGTTCCTCAAACCGATCACGGCCGTGATCGGGCCGGACGACGAGATCCGCAACCCCGCGATCACCGACGAACTGGACTACGAGGTCGAACTGACCGCCGTCATCGGCCGGCCGGTGTCGCCGCTGACGGACGACCCGGTGCCGGCCCTGCTGGGCTACACCGTCGCCAACGACATCAGCGCGCGGAACTTCCGGGCCGGCGACAAGGGCCCGGACCTGGTCAGCATGAAGGCCAACGACGCGACGACGCCGATCGGCCCCTGGATCGTCACCGCCGACGAACTCGCCCCGGCGGCCGACCTCGACCTGAAAATCGTCTGCCGGGTCAACGGCGAAGTCCGGCAGGAGGACACCACCGGCCGGATGCTGTGGGGGGTCCCGGAAATCCTGGAATTCTTCAAGCCGCGCATCTCCCTGGTGCCCGGCGACGTCATCCTCACCGGTACCACATGCGGCGTCGGCCTCGAGGACGGACGGTTCCTCGGGCCGGGTGATGTGGTGGAGACCGAGGTCGGTGGTATCGGGGCGCTCCGCAATGTCGTGGGCCGGCGCGGAGCTCGCGGATGATGCGCGCCGCTGTCGTTCGTGAGCGTGGCGGCCCCGAGGTCGTCTCGATCGAGGAGATCCCGGATCCCGAACTGCGGCCGGGCACGGTCCGGGTGGCGGTCGCCTGCGCGGCGCTCAACTTCCCCGACCTGCTGATCATGGCGGGCACCTACCAGGCGACGGTCGATCTGCCGTACGTGCCGGGATGCGAATTCTCGGGGCGGGTGCTGGAGGTCGCCGCCGATGTCACGGGCCTCGGGGCCGGTGACGTCGTGTTCGGGCTCGCCACCCACGGCGCGCTCGCCGGTCAGATCGTGATCGAGGCCCGGCGGGTGACCGCCGTGCCGCCGGACGGTGTCCAGCCGCGCTCGCTCGCGGCGTACAGCGTCACCTACACGACCGCCTACCACGCCCTGCGCACCTTCGGCGCCGTGGCGGAGGGGGAGTGGGTGGCAGTGCTCGGTGCGGCCGGCGGGGTCGGTCTCGCCGCCGTCGATATCGCCCGCGCTCTCGGCGCCCGTCCGATCGCGATCGCCCGCGGCGGCGACCGCCTTGCGGCGTGCGCGGACGCGGGTGCGGTGGCGACGATCGACTACTCGGCCGAGGACGTCAAGACGCGCCTGAAGGAGATCACCGGCAGCGGGGCCGATATCGTCGTCGACCCGGTCGGTGGGGCGAGCGCGGAGCAGTCACTGCGGGCGATGCGGTGGGGCGGGCGGTATGTCGTCGTGGGGTTCGCCTCCGGCGAGATCCCGCGGATCCCGCTGAACCTGGTGCTGCTCAAGGGGGTGCAGATGGTCGGCTTCGAGAACCGCACGATCATGGAGCATCTGCCCGAGGTGGCTCCCGTGCACCGGCGCGAGATCCTCGACCGCTACCTCCGGGGCGAGGTCCGGCCGCGGATCGGCTCGGTGCATCCGCTCGAGGACGTCGGGGAGGGGCTGCGGCGGCTGGCGGCACGCGACGTTGTCGGCAAAGTGGTCATCGACGTGGATCCCGCAGTACTGGGTTCTTCCTGACGGTATTTCAGGCCGTGTACAGCGGGGAAGCGCCTTCGCCGGCGGCAGTGCTGCCGGCCCGGGCGACCGCCTGGCACCGGCAGGTGCCGATCTGGTGGAGTTCGATCATCGCGCCGCTCGGGTCGTAGGTGAAGACCTGCAGGTCCGCACCCCGGCCGGCCTTCCAGTACGTCGTGCCGAGCCGATCCAGCTCGGCGCGTGCCGCGGCGATATCGGGGACACCGAACGCGATGTGCTGGGTGAACGGGTCCCGGTCGGGCGTGCGCGCGTACTGCGAGGTTCCCTCGACGGAGAACAGGTGGAGCTGGGTATTGCCGACGTCCATCCAGAAGAGCGGGATTCCGGGGATCTCGCGGGCCCCCGGATCCGGATGCAGCCCGAGCACTTCGCCGAAGAAGACCTCGGTCGCGTGCTCGGTGCCGGGGCGGATGCGCAGCGCCACGTGGTGCAGCTCGAGTCCGGTCAGTGCCATGGATCGGCTCCTTCTCGTCAGGTGGTGAGCAGTAGGCAGCCGCCGTGCGGACCGCCGCCGGCCGCGGCGAGTGCGACCTCTGCTCCGGCCACCTGACGGGCGCCTGCCTCGCCACGCAGTTGTGCGCAGGCCTCGTAGAGGTGCCCCCAGCCGTGCAGGCGTCCGGCGGAGAGCTGGCCTCCGCTCGTATTGAGCGGGAGCTCGCCGTCCAGTGCGATGTTCTCGCCACCTTCGACGAAGGACGGCGCCTCGCCGTATTCGCAGAAACCGAGGGACTCCAGCCACATCAGGGTGAGGAACGTGAAACCGTCGTAGAGCTGGGCGGTGTCGACGTCGGCGGGCCTCAGGTCGGTCCGGCTCCACAGGTGCCGGGCCGCGTCCTGGGCGGCCATCTGGTGCGGGTGCCGCCACTGGTCCCACGCGGGGTGGTTGGACATCGCCGAGCCGATGGCCTCGATCCGCACTGCTTTCGGGGCGTCCGCGGCGGTCTCGGCCGCCGAGACCACCAGCGCCACCGACCCGTCGGCCGGCAGATCACAGTCCAGGAGGCAGAACGGTTCGCTGATCATCCGGGCCGCCAGATAGTCCTCGATGGTCAGCGGATCCCTGAGGATGGCGACGGGGTTATCGGCGGCATACCGCCGCTGGCTCACCGACAGCCAGCCGACCTGCTCCCGGCGGGCGCCGGTCTCGTGCAGGTAGCGCTGGTAGTTGAGCGCCAGCCAGTTGGCGGCCGAGAGTGCCCCGAACGGGCGGTGCCATTGCAGGTAACCGGTCACGCCTCCGGCGTCGGCTCCGTCGGTCCGTAGCCGGCGGCCGGTGCCCTGGGCGGTCGCCTCTTCGGTGGTGCGGTAGACGAGCACGTGCCGCGCGAGCCCCGTGGCAACCGCCATGGCGGCCGCCATGACGGGCGTGAACTGGGCCGGCCCCTCTTGGCATGCCAGGTGCCACTTCAGATCCAGATCCAGCGCGCCCTTGACCCGCCACGGGCTCGGTCCGTTGAACCCCGGGGCCGCGGGGTACTCGCCGGGCCAGGCGACCAGGCCGTCGATATCGGTCATGGTCAGCCCCGCATCCGCGACCGCGGTACGGGCGGCCTGCACGGTCAGGTCGAGACCGGAGCGGCCGAGGCGGCGGCCGATATCGGAGCGGCCGAGGCCGGTGATCGCGGCGGCGTGCTCGAACTTGGTCGTCATCGGCCGGCACCGTCCGTCAGTGGTTCGAAGAAGGGCAGATAGATCTCGCCGTGCTGCTCGAAGACCACGCGGACGCGCTGCCCGATGCGCACGTCCTCGGGGTCGCAGTTGACCAGGCGGGTCATCAGCTGGAGGCCCTCCTGTTCGTCCAACTCCACGATCGCCACGACGTACGGCGGCACGATGCTCGGCAGAAAGGGCTGACGGTTCACCGTGAAGGAGAAGACCGTGCCGAGCCCGCTGACCGGTGTCGGAACCGGGACGTACGCGCCGTGCGGGCCGCAGTCGGGCCGGGGCGGGTGGTACCAGGTGCCCGTTTCCGGGCAGCGCTGGATCCGGAGCAGTCCATCCGCGCCGGAGGTCCAGAAGAACTCGGTCTCGGGAGTGAGGCGCGGTAGGGGCGGGGTGGCCGGGGGAGCCGTCGTCATGCCGATGCCTTCGGGTGAGCTGTTGACGCGGGTCCGCGCCTCGATCGTATGATACAAGAAAGACGGTTAATGTCACATATGACACATGGGTCGGGATGGCCGTTCCGGTGTCCGGAGGACGGAGGATGCGATGACGAACGTGTTGGACGGTGTGCGCATCATCGAGGTGGCGATGTGGACCTTCGTCCCCTCGGCCGGTGCGGTTCTCGCCGAATGGGGGGCCGATGTCGTCAAGATCGAGCACCCGGTCACCGGCGACGCGCAGCGGGGCCTGGTGAACTCGAAGTTCCTCCCGCAGCAGGCCGGCGGCGTCAACTACATGATGGAAGTGCCGAACCGGGGCAAGCGGAGCTTCGGCCTCGACCTCAACGGCGAAGAGGGCCGGCAGCTGCTCTACGAGCTGTGCAAGACCGCCGATGTCTTTCTCACCAACTTCCTGCCCGACGCCCGGAAGAAGCTGGGCATCGAACTGGCGGATATCCGCGCCGCCAATCCGGACATCATCTACGGCCGGGGCCATGGTGCGGGGGTGCGCGGCCCGGACGCCCACAAGGGTGGCTTCGATTCGTCGAGCTACTGGGCCCGCGGCGGCATCGGGTACACGATCAGTCCGCCCGGGGAGTATCCGGTGCGGATGCGCTCGGCCTTCGGCGATGTGATGGGCGGGCTCACGATCGCCGGTGGCCTCGCGGCCGCGCTGTTCCGGCGCGAGCGCACCGGTGAGCCGTCGGTCGTCGACGTCTCACTGCTGAACCTCGCGATGTGGAACATCTCGGTCGATATGGCCTCGGCCGGGTTGTTCCCGGACCAGGACGTCTACCGCTACAACCCCGAGGCCATGATCAATCCGACCGTCGGCATGTATCCCACCAAGGACGGACGCCACCTCAACCTCACCATGCTCCAATCGGACCGCTACTGGGCCGAACTGGTGACCGCGATGGGCCGGCCCGACCTGATCGAGGACCCGCGCTTCGACAGCCACGAGATGCGCGAGAAGAACGCGCGGGAGTGCACCCAGGAACTCAAGGCCGTTTTCCTCGGCCGCACGATCGACGAGTGGCGGGTGGCACTCGCGGATATCGAAGGCGTCTGGTCGCCGCTGCAGACTCCGTTGGAGGTTCATCAGGACCCGCAGGTGGCCGCCAACGGCTACCTGCCGGTCCTGGAGACCGCGAGCGGCGGCAGGCTGGCCGTCGCCGCCAACCCGGTGCAGTTCGACGAGGAGGCCGCGACCCCGATAGCCGCCCCCGAGCACGGCCAGCACACCGAGGAGCTGTTGCTCGAAATGGGATACGACTGGGAACAGATCGTCGAACTGAAGAACCGCAATGTCATCACCTGACGAGCGGCGCCGGGTGACCCTGCGTGCGGACCCGGCCGGCGACGAAACCCTCACCGCCATCTACGAGCAGGTCGTTCGCGCGGCGGGCGGGGTGCCCCGTCTCTATCAGGCGCTCGGTGCGGCACCGCACCTGCTGCGGGGGTGGATCGACTTCGCCTGGACACTGCGCGCCGATGCGCTCAGCTCGCGCGCGCTGCGCGAGCTGGCCATCCTGCGGTGCGCCCAACTGTGCGGCAGCGACTATGTGTGGCGCAGCCATATCCGCCTCGCGGCCGAGGCCGGTGTGACCGAAGCCAAGGTGGCAGCGGTCGCCGCCGCCGAGGCGGGGGACGCGGTCTTCGAGCCGGTCGAACGGGCGGTGCTCGCCCTCACCGCTGAGCTCGTCGACGGTGGGGTCGCCGATACG
Source organism: Nocardia jinanensis (assembly GCF_014645735.1). Lineage (GTDB taxonomy): Bacteria > Actinomycetota > Actinomycetes > Mycobacteriales > Mycobacteriaceae > Nocardia > Nocardia jinanensis. The sequence goes on from NZ_BMMH01000029.1 coordinate 31,472, forward strand.
ACGTGGGATACCGCCGCGGCGTACCTCGACGAGCAGATGATGGTCGAGCTGGTCCTCACCATCAGCTGGTATGCCCATGTCGCCCGTGTCGTCGACGCGCTCGGCATTCCGCTCGAGGGTTATCACGCCGGGGAGGCGGCGGTGCCCCGGTTCGGATCGGAGGAGTGAGCCGGTGCGTGCGATCGTGATCGAGGAGCGGGGCACGGCCCCGTCCTGCGGGACCTGCCGGAGCCGCCGTCCCGGGTCGGGGCGGTACTGATCGCCGTCGAGACCGCAGGGCTCGGTGGCTGGGACGTCGCCGGCGCCTACCGGCTGGGAGTCGAATACCCCTGTGTCGTCCGGGGTGAGGGGGTGGGCCGTGCCGAAGACGGTCGCCGGGTCTACTTCGGTGAACGTTCCGTGGCCCCGTACGGTGCGCTCGCCGAGCGCACCCTGGTACCGCGCGAGGAGGTCTGGGACGTACCCGACGATGTCACCGCTATCGCCATGGGGATAGCGGGCACCGGCATCCTCGTGCCCCTGGAGGCAGCGCGGCTCGGGCCGGGGGACCGCCTGCTCGTTCTGGGCGGAACCGGCACGCTGGGGCAACTCGGTCTCCAGCTGGGGCGGCACCTCGGAGCGAGAAAGGTGCTCGTCGACGTCGCCGGCGCTCCGGTGACCCGACGGGATCGCCAACGCAGCTGATGCGCGACTGTCGATCCGCTCCGGTGTGGTGCTCGGCGAGCACCGGCCCGCGGAACGGACCTCCGGATCAGCCGTGGATTCGGTTGTCGCCGAATCGGTTCGGCGTCTATTTATCGCTGATGAAGGGTGCGCGACCGATCTGGTCGGAATCGGTGGCCTGCTGGAGAATGAATGCGGCGGCGTTCGCGCGGGAGAGGCGCACGCCTCCCTTGTCGCCGATCGAGCGCACGTTGATGGTGGCGGTTTTCGGACCGTTCGTCAGCAGCGGAACACGCACCAGCGTCCACTTCAGTCCCGAATCCCGGACTGTCTGCCCGATCGTCACGATGGCGTCGTACGCGGCGGTCTGAAAGGTCCGGATGCCCTTGACCATCAAGCCGACCTTGAAATCCTTACGGTCGGCAGGATCGGTCATGCTAGGCGTACCCAGCGCGACGAGCCGCTCGACCTGCTGTTCGCGCATTGCCGCGACGATATTGCGGTAGCCGGTGATCAGTGGCGGGATATCGTCGGCTTTGGTGCTCGGGCCCAGCAGGCTGAGTACCGCGTCGCTGCCGCGTACGGCTTCGCTGATGGCCGCGGCGTCGTCGAGTTGCCCGGTGACCGCGGTCAGGCGTTCGCGGGTGGGCAGCTTCGACGGTGTCCGGGCGAAGGCGACGACGTCGTGTCCCTCTGCCAGTGCGTAGTCGATCAGCAGCAGGCCGGTAGGGCCAGTGCCGCCGAAGATGGTGATCCGCATCGTTTCTCCCTCAGATCAACGCGTGATGTCGGGCCGCCCCTGCCGAGCAGGGTGGCCATGGTCCGGACGCCGGGATCATCCGCCCGACAGTCATTCATCTCGATAGATAATGTAGCACTCTACATAATCTATCAACATGTACGATTGGACTCGTGGACACCGAGGACTCCCGGCACACCGCCGGTCATGAGGGAATCGACGAGCATGCCCGGCCAGGGCTCCTCCTCGCTCTGCTCGGTCAATTCGCGATGCATCGGCTGCGTGAAGCACATACGGTGCACCGGCTGACGCCTCGCCAGTTCCAGCTCATGGTCTTGTTGAACCAGGCGGGGGTGCTGAACCAGAGCGAGCTGGCCACCGCTATGAACGTGGCCGCAAGTGTCCTGGTCACCCACTTGAATCCCCTGGAAGCAGACGGGCTGATCGCACGAACACGGGATCCCCGGGACAGGCGCCGGCATGTCATCACCCTGACAGAACTCGGCGTAGTGCGCCTTGCCGAGTCCGAACGGGCTCAGCTGGACGCCGAAGATCGCCTCTTCATCGCCCTCGGTTCCAGTGAACGAGAACAATTGCGCGCATTGCTCTCCCGGGTGTACGCGTCCACAGAGAGGCCCGATGCCTGCTGATATCGGATAGGCAGAGGCTCTCTGTGGCAGCGGGTCTCACCGTGGGCGTGTGCCGACACCGATCTGCATCAGGTCCTCGCCGAGCCGGAAATTTCCGGAATAGCCTTGCTGGGCGCCGTGCCAGCGTTCCGGTGGGTGGTCGCCCGGTCCGTAGTGGGACAGCAACAGCATCTTGGCCCCCGCGCTTTCGGCGACGGGCCCGACCTGTTCGATCGTCGTATGCGCGCCGATCAGATGTTGCCGGTAGGCGGCGCGCTCGTCCGGCGTCAGCGGCATCCGATCCAGGCTGGCGTCGACCCACTGGGGATCGACGACCTCGTGCACGAGGATATCCGAGCCCTCGGCCAGGGCGGGCAGGTTGTCGCAGACCGTCGTATCGCCGGAGAAGGTGATCGAGCCGTCGTCGGTATCGAACCGGAACGCGAAGGCCGGAAACACCGGCCGGTGGTCGACCAGCGTCGCGGTGACCTTGACCAGGTCGTCCTCGTACACCTCGATGGGACGGTCGAGCCGTGGTGCGCTGATAGTGTTCGGATCCGCGCCCGCGCCGGGTGGCAGCGCAATATCGTGGGCAACGAGGCGAGCGTAGATATCGGGTGCGGCGGTATCCCGGATCCGGTCGTTGAGGTCGGTGGCGAACGCCTGCAAGATCAGATCGGTCATATCCACGGTGCCGGGCCATGGGTTGCCGGGGCTCACCGGCGGCACGGGGCGTCCCGGGGGAAAGACTCCCGGCAGGGCGCCGCGGCGTCCCGGTCCGAATACCTGCACCGGCCGATCGGGGGTGCCGAGTCCGCCCCCGGGAAGCCCGTAGAGCATCAGCGGCGGATAGCCGGCGATATGGTCGGAGTGCAGGTGGGTGAGGAAGACGGCACGCAGTTCGGTGAAGTCGGAGGCCGGCGATTGCGAGAACAGGCCCGCCTGCTCGTAGCGCCGGCCCATCCCCTCACCGCAGTCGACCAGGTAGACCGCGTCGCCGACGACGACAGCGGAGGATATGCCCGCCCGATGGCGGTCGGAGCCGGTCCACCAGGTGGGGCCGCCGGCCGTGCCGAGCAGCACCAGACGGGTTCGATAGCCTTCCGCGTCGTTCCCGCCGCGGATGACGGGACGGGCCACCGCCGCGGCGGGTGCCGCGCCGGTGACGGCCGCACCGGCTGTCGCGCCCGCCGCGACAGCCGCGCCCTTGAACAGTCCCCGCCGTGACATCCAATCGACCGCACCGAACGGTTCGCACATTGCCCGACTCCTTCCGGGGCGATGACATCGCCTCCCTGGGAACCGTTCTACGACCCGAGGCCGGTGGCGTCCAATACCGAGATTACGACCTATCTATAGACAGCCTTTATACGGTAAGTATGGTCTGATCATGGATCTGCATCAGCTTCGCGGTGCGGTCGCCGTGGCGGATCACGGCAGCTTCACCCGGGCCGCGGCGGTCTTGCACGTATCCCAGCCGTCGCTGTCCTATGCGATCTCCCGGTTGGAAACCGAGCTACGCGCCAGCCTTTTCGTGCGTTTGCCCCGGCAAGTGGTCCCGACCGCGGCAGGCCAGACCTTTCTCGTCCATGCGCGGGCGGCCCTGGAGCAAGCCGACTGTGCACGGGCGGCGGTCAGTGCGGCCGAGCATCCGGTGAGCGGTCGCGTCGACCTGGTGCATATCCGCACAGCCACAGCGGTAGCCACCCGCATGATCCGGGATTTCCGCGACCGCCATCCCGGAGCGGTATGCGTAGTCCACGAGCCGGCCGGCGATACCGAGATCGTCAGTGGCCTGCGTTCCGGACGGCACGACGTGGGAATCATGCGATCGGACCACGTCCCGCGTGATCTGCTGGCTGTGGACGCGGGCACCGAGCGCTGGGGTGCAGTGTTCGCCGAGGACCAGGCCCCGGCGCGGGCCACGATCGGCCTGGAAACTCTTGCGGAGCACCCGCTGGTCGTACCGGGCGCGTACTCGAGTATGCGGGCCGGGTTCGACGAGGTCTTCTCCCAAGCCCGGCTCACCCCCGATGTCGCTGCCGAATGCACGGATATCCATATGCTGCTCAGTCTGGTGGCCGCCGGCGTCGGCGCCACCCTGCTCCCGGACTCACTCGCCCGCACGCGACCGGATATCACCTACCGGACGATCACGCCGCGTATCGCGCACGGGCTGTCGGTTGTCCGCAAGGCGGGGTCGACGACGCCGACCATCGATGCGTTCTGTGCGATACCCGCCGTGCCCACACGGTCGCGCAAGCGGAACGCTGAGACCGCAGTAATCAAAAATATTCCGCGGCAAGGAGATTGATACCCTGCGCCGGAGCGCGGTGACGAACGAGACGGCGCTGGTCCGCGCCCCGGGGGTGGGTGGTCGCCGCCCCTTTTCCCGCAATCGTGAGCTATTGCACACATGTCAATTAGTCGTTATGGTCTGACCATGGCACTGACCGGCATACCGCCCGCCGCGTTCATGCGGTCGGGCAATCCTGAGGATCCCCGCTCGCGGCGGACGCGAGCGTTGCTTCTTGCCGAGGCGGAACGGGAGATCGCGCGATCCGGGCGTCTGCCGTCGGTGGCCTCGTTGGTGCAGGCCGCCGGGGTCAGCCGGGGCGCCTTTTACACCCACTTCAGTTCCATCGAAGAGCTGGCGGTCGCAGCCGTGCGTTCAGTTCTCGAGGAGTTCGGCGAGAATCCTGACGCGGTGCCGCCGCCGCGTGGTGGGACAAAGGTGGCGCGTTCGCAGCTCGGTTATGGCGCGTTCTTCGCCCACATCGCCGACCACCGCCCCCTCTTCACCGCGCTGGTCGCCACCTCGAACGACGGTTCGGCCCGTGAGGAGCTGCGCGAGGCCCTGGTCCGGCAAACGGTGGAGGCGATCGCCGCCAGCCCGAACAGACCCACCGGCCTCGACTCCCGTCATGCCGCCGCCTTCCTCGTGGGCGGAATTCTCGGAGTGCTCTCCGAATGGCTCCACGACCCACTGCCGCTCGACCCGTATCAGCTGGCCGGCCAGATCGCCGACCTGCTGCCATCCTGGGTGGCCGACGGAGCAGAGCAGATCCCGTCGGTACACGTCGACCTTCGCTAACCAGAGTCACCCCTCGACTGGACTACCCGTGCCCTGCCCCGAGACCGCCCCAGAGGAAAGACCTTCGAATGCCGCTGCAACTCGACCATGACATCGCCGCTGCACTGGCCGCCGGCGCCGAGGCCGCCGCCGATGTGGCACTGCCCGAACGCGACGATCCTCTCGCACTACGCGAAATCACCAACCAGACACTGACAACCCTGCTCGCCAACCTGCCGTCCGCACCTGAAGTCGATGCGGCCGCCTTCGAGGCGATCAGCGCAGACGGCACCACCGTTCCGATGCGCTGGTACACCCGCGGCACCGACAAGCCCGGCGCCGCGATCGTTTTCGTGCACGGCGGCGGCATGATCTGCGGATCGGTCGACGTGTACGAGCCTCTGATCCGGCACTACGTTCACCTGACCGGCGTTCCCTTCCTCGCCGTGGATTACCGCCTCGCCCCGGAATTCCCCGGCACCGCCCCGGCCGAGGACGCGTTCGCCGCAATCTCGTGGTTGTTCGACAACGCCGACAAGTTGGGTGTCGATGCGGCGCGCATCGCACTCATGGGTGACAGCGGCGGCGGCGGCGTCGGCGCCGGAGCGGCAATCCTCGCGCGCGACAATGGCATCGATCTTGCCCGCCAGATCCTGATCTATCCCATGCTCGACGACCGCAACACCACCCCGGACCCCGCACTCGCGCCCACCGCGACCTGGACCTACGACAACAACTACACCGGCTGGCACGCCCTTCTCGGCGACGACATCGGTTCACCCTCGGTCTCACCGGTCGCCGCACCAGCTCGCCTCGATGACTTCACCGGCCTCGCGCCGGCCTACATCGAAGTCGGGGAACTCGACATCTTCCGCGACGAAGCTCTCGACTACGCGCGACGCCTCCTCTCAGCCGGTGTCTCCTGCGAACTGCACCTTCTCCCGGGCGCGCCCCACGCGCACGATCTGATCGGGATGCCCTTTCCCATCGGCCGACGGTCACTCGACGAAAAAATCCGGGCAATCACCACGGTGTAGTACCGATCGATCCAGCCCGCCGGGGCTACCGGAATCCTGACCGGCGGGCGCGCTGCGCACTCAAACACATTCGATCCCGTCGCCCGGCCGCAGACAATACAGCGGCCGGGATTTCGTGCATTGTGAAAATAGTTCTGGCACATATAGTTCGGGAATCTCAGCAGGAGCAAATCACCCCCTTTAGGCGAATCGCATTCAGCCAAAGGTGTGATGACGGCCACCCAGGAGAGTGGCAGGCTGACTCCACTGCACTCGGCGAGGTCATCGCGCTTCTCTGCGTGACCACAGCACACGACGATGGGCCGATTGCAGGACGGCTGAACCGAACTCCAACGCCCAGCGAAAGAGCGGCGTAGGAATCACCCGCCCTGCCGGGACCGAGTGCCCCTGGGGTGAGAAGGAGAGGACACCACATGCGAGCAAGACCGCTCGTGACGGCATTTGCGTTGTCGCTGTTAATTTTCGGACAGCAGCAAGTCATCACCGCGCCGGCCGCCGCTGTAGAGCCTACCGCGGCGATTCCGCGCGCCGAGTGCGGTGACGGATCGTCGCCGGAGACCGGAGTGCAGGGTCAGGTACCGAAGGCCGACCGCGATAGCGGCCGCAGCCAGCTCGGCTACAGCTGCAACCTGTCGCTGGTCGGCCAGTACCAAGGCGAAGGTGCGTCGTGGGTCAATCCCACCTATAAGCACTGCGCCTACCTGGCGTCCTCATTTCCTGGAACCCTCGGCGCGAAGAGTTCCGGGGTCAGCGTGCTGGACGTCTCCGATCCCGCCCACCCGGTACTGACAGCCGTCCTGTCCAGTCCCGCGATGATCGGCGGCACCTGGGAATCGCTGAAAGTAAATGAGGCGCGCGGCCTGCTGGGTGCGGTGGCCGGCGGCATCGCGGTCGGCGTCGGATCGTTCGACGTCTACGACATCGCCACCGACTGCGCCCACCCCCGGCTGCTCAACGGCGTGAACGGCACCAACCTCACGATCCCGGTCAACACCCTCGGGCACGAGGGGAACTGGTCCCCCGACGGGAACACCTACTGGGCCACCGGGCTGACCGGCGGGGTCATTACAGCGATCGACGTCGCCGATCCCGCGCACCCCCGCACCCTGTTCGTCGGCAGCACCGGACTGTTCAACCATGGGCTGTCGGTCAGCGAGGATGGCAACCGAATCTACGTCTCCAACGCGCTGCCTGCAGGACTGAACACCTTCGACGTCAGCGACATTCAGAGCCGCCGCCCCTTCCCTCAGCTGCGCCAAGTCTCCTCCATGTCCTGGTCCGACGGTCTGATCAGCCAGGCATCGATCCCGCTCACCGTCAACGACCGCCCCTATTTGGTGACCTGGGACGAGTTCAGCTCCGGCGGGATCCGCATACTCGACATCTCCGACGAAACAAATCCCACTGTGACCAGCCGCATCAAGCTCGAGATCAACCAGCCCCAGAACATCGATCTCCGGCGAGAGGACACGGCGGGCAACGGCATGTTCGGGTACGACACCCACTACTGCTCCGTGAATCGAGTGGTCGACCCGACCGCTCTGGCATGCGGGTTCTTCCAGTCGGGGGTCCGCGTCTTCGACATCTCGGACATATCGAAAGTCAAGGAAATCGCGTACTTCAACCCGCCCGCACAGGTCGGCAAGCGTGAGCTGCTGAAAAACTCCGAACACGCGAACGGGCTCGTGGCGCCGTACATGCCCGTAGTCTCCGATGCCGAGAACCTCAACGTCGGTAACCCGCCGCTACAGTTCGGACCGGCCGACCTGTCCGCGGACTACTGCTCCTCACCGCCGCGGTTCGTCGGAAACCAACTGTGGGTGACCTGCCAGGACAACGGATTCCTCGCCCTGCAATTCGACAACGGCGCCTACCACGGAGGCTGACCAGTGACGGATATGGCTTTGACGGACACCGATACAGTGATGGACACCGACACAGTGACGGACAGGACCCACGGTGACAAGCCACCGAAGTTTTGTCCCCCCAAGATGCTTCGTTTGACGATGGTGGTTCTCGTTGCCGCCTCCGTCGGCGTCATCGGCGGATGGGGGCTGGCCGTCGTCCCTCGCTCCGACGCCGGCCACACGCGCAACAGCGCGGACGTCGGCTTCCTCCAGGCGATGACCACCCACCACCATCAGGCGGTACTGATGACGCAGCTGGCATCACCGCAGCTGGAGCCGCTGGTTGGCTCACTGGCCATGAGCATCCAGACGAACCAGCTGATCCAGGTCGGTCAGATGCAAGGCTGGCTGCAACTATGGGGCGATCCGGTTCAACCCACCGAGTCCAGCATGTCCTGGATGGGCGAAGAGGTCGCCGATCCAGGACACATGCACGGCATGGCAGACCAGAGCGAGCTGGACACACTCGGTAGCGCGGTGGGCCGGGACGCAAACGTGTTGTTCCTGCAATTGATGCTCCGCCACCACCACGGCGGCATCGACATGGCAACGGCGGCCGCACGGATTGCAGGTACCGACGAGGTCCGGGCATTGGCATCGACCATGGTGGTCGACGAAACCCGGGAGATGGAATACATGGCATCGCTCCTCGACGGTTTCGGTGCCACCCCGCTGCCGGAGACGCACCACTCACCTCGACAACATTCGCACCCCAATTGACTCCCGGTCCGGGCTCAATAATGAACTCCGACGTCAAGCAAGCATTCGTACGGAAAGGACGCAACCTCCGGCCACGGAAGCTGGGCGGAAACGATCGCGCGGGCGACGTGGGTGTCGTTGACAACCACAGCGTCCGCGCAGGGCATGCGCTTCGCCGTTGCACCGACACCTCAGCCGGGCCGGATTCGTGCGGCAATCAACCCAACTGGGGCCAACTCGGATGACAACACCCAGCGGCCCTTCGCCCAGGTGGGTCGCGGCCGGGAATTGCGACTCGTCCGCCCACTCACCTCGACACAACCACCAGTTCATGCCTTGATTCACGATACTGTCCGGTCGGTCACATTCTGTCCGATCGGATAGTTGCTGTCCGGTCGGTCACATTCTGTCCGATCGGTTAGAGTCTGTCCGATCGGACAGTGTAAGTTTCCGGCTGTGGTCAGACATACATCCGAGGACACCAGGGCAGATCTCCTGGCCGCAGCATCGGAGCTGTTCGCCGGGATCGGCTTCCGGGCGACGTCGATCGCCGAGGTCGCCAAGCTGGCTGGATATTCCAAAGCCACTGTGCTGTACCACTTCTCGACCAAAGAGCAGTTGATCGTCGCATGGGCTCACGATCTGCTGCAGTCGTTGTCGGAGCTGGACAAAGCGATCGGCGCCGCCACCTCCCCACGTGCCGCCCAGGACGTGGCGGTACGCGGGTTCGCCCGGTTGGCCATCGATCACAAGAACAAGGTGCATCTCCTCCAGGCCGAAATCCCATTTCTCCTCGCCAACTCGGGTATGGCCGACCTGGCGGACGCCGAGGGACGGCTGCGCCGGGCGTTGTGCGCTGGAGATGAGTCCCCACACGCCGTCAGCGCCGCCTATGTCGTGATCGCCGGTGTCGCTGCCACGGCGTCGAGGATTCCGCTGGACGACCCCGGCGAGGCGGCAGAAGTGCTGTCCGCCATCGCCTTTCGCACACTCGACCGATCGCCTGCCGACGACGACGCGTGATCGAGCCCGGTCCACCCTACGCAGCGCCGCGTCCCCTCGTATCAGACGAAAGTTGATTGATCATGGCCAATTACCTGAACAGACTGGGAAGGTATGCGTTCACGCAGCGTAGAACTGTTCTCGCGGTGTGGATCGTGTTGCTCGCCCTCATCGGCACCGGCGCCGCGGCGTTCCACAATGTCGGCAGTGGAGCAGCGCTGACCGTTCCGGGCACCGAATCCCAGGACGCCCGGGATGCGCTGGCCCGCGAATTTCCCCAGGCCGCCGGAGCATCGGGCAGTATCGCGCTGCGGGCCGCGCCGGGAACTACCTTCACCGAGCCGGGCGGTCGCGCCGTCCTCGCCGAGGTCGCCGATGCGGCGCGGGGCCTCGACGGGGTGTCCGGGGTGGTCACCCCGGAACAGTCCGGCGCGGTGACGCCGGACGGCCGGTACGCCATCATCCAGGTGCAATTCACCCAGTCGGCGAACGATATCTCCCCGGAGACCAAACAAGCCTACGAACAGCTCGGCACCGCGATCGCCGAACGGAGCGGTGCGACAATCGCCCCCGGCGGTGAAGTCGCCACCCCGGACCCCGAAGTCGGGGCGACCGAGATCATCGGTGTCGCGGTCGCCGCGGTCGTACTCGTCCTCACGTTCGGCTCGCTGATCGCGGCGGGCATGACCATGCTCACCGCCCTGGTCGGCGTCGGCGTCGGTACAGCGGGCATCTATGCCGCCAGCGGCTTCGTGACCTTCACCGGCGTCACCCCGATCCTCGCCTTGATGCTGGGCCTGGCCGTCGGAATCGACTACGCACTGTTCATCACCGCGCGCTATCGCCAGGAACTGGCGAAGGGGCGCAGTGCGGTCGACGCCGCCGGGCGCGCGATCGGCACCGCCGGGTCGGCCGTGGTGTTCGCCGGCAGCACCGTGATCATCGCACTCGCCGCGCTCAGCGCTGTGGGCATCCCATTCCTGAGCACCATGGGTCTGGCGGCAGCTGCCGCGGTTCTCGTCGCGGTGCTGGTCGCGCTCACCCTCACGCCCGCGATGCTGGGCTTCGCCGGTGACCGGATACAACCGCGCGCACCGCGCTCGGCGGCACCCGCAGGTGACGGCGCATCCGCTGTTCCAGCAGAAAAACCCACCGCCGGTGCCCGCTGGGTCGGAATCGTCACCAGGCGCCCGGTCCGGGTCGTGGCGATCACCGTGCTCGGCTTGATCGTCGTAGCCCTGCCCGCACGCGATATGCAGCTCGGTCTGCCGACCAACGGCACCGCCACCGAGGCAACGGCGGCGCGTATTTCCTACGACCTGATCACCGAAGGATTCGGCGAAGGGTACAACTCCCAGATCGTCGTGGTCGCCGGCCCCGATACGCCTGAGCGCAGCAGTGCGGCGACCACCGCACTCGGTGCGGCACTCGGCGAACTGGACGGCGTCACGGCCGTCGCACCCGCGCAGTTCGCCGCGGATGGACGTACCTCGCTGACCACAGTCGTCCCGGCCGGCGGGCCCGCCGATCCCGCTACCGAGAAGCTCATCGCCACCATCCGTTCCGATATAGCTCCCGGTATCGACGCCACGATCGCCGTCACCGGCGTCGCGGCCGTCGCCATCGACGTGTCCGATACTCTCACCAGCGCTCTGCCGATCTACTTGGCAATCGTCATCGGCCTGTCGTTGATCCTGCTCACCGTCGTGTTCCGATCGGTACTGGTGCCGCTCAAAGCAGCGCTGGGGTTCCTGCTCACCACGGCCGCTACCTTCGGTGCGACAGTCGCCGTGTTCCAGTGGGGTTGGCTGGCAGACGTGCTCGGAGTCGACAGCACCGGCCCGATCGTCAGCTTCCTGCCCATCATTCTGATCGGCGTGACCTTCGGGCTGTCGATGGACTACGAGGTGTTCCTCGTATCGCGAATGCGCGAGGACTACCTGCACGGCGCCGACGCGCGGACTGCGACGGTCACCGGTTTCACGCACAGCGCCCGGGTCGTCACCGCGGCCGCGGTCATCATGATCGCAGTATTCTCGGCCTTCGTCCTCGCTCCGGACCCGACTGTCAAGATGATCGGGTTCTCGCTCGCCGTGGGTGTTGTCGTGGATGCCTTCCTCGTCCGTATGACGATCGTTCCCGCGGTCATGTCGTTGCTGGGGGACCGGGCGTGGCGGCTGCCGAAATGGCTGGACCGCGTCGTCCCGACCATCGACATCGAGGGAGCTGCGCTGGAGAACGACGGGCGGACCGGTACGGGAGCCGATGCCCGGCCGGAAGGGGAACAAGACCTGGTTCGGGCCTGATCGACTGTTGGTTCGGTGCGGGCCTCCTCTCCCACAGGAGAGGAGGCCCGCACCGCGTTCACAGGACCCGATGCCGGCGGTACCACCGGTGAACGGGGCCGGCCGTGCGCGACGCGGTGCGGTGATCGAGATACTCGCGCGCTGCGGCGAGCGAGTAGACCTCACCGTCTCGGCCGCGATATCGCGCAGGTTCGTTTCGTGGGGGTCGGGATGCCGATCGCCGACGGATACCGAGGGTGTCGAAGTGAGGCCGCAATATGCCGCCCGTGAATCTCACCGCCGGGTTTCTCTTGGGGATACAGTTGACAGTGGCGAAAGGTGAGTCGATGTTGCCTGGTGCCCGCGGACCTACTACTCGGTGGATCGCATTCGGCCGATGACCGGCGACGATCCTCTGCAAACCCGTCGCGAGCCGATATCGTCGGTGGCGACGGCGCAGGAGTCGGTCGTGGCGGAGTTGGACGCGGTCGGTTTCGAGGCCGCGACGGAGATCGGCCGCGGTGGGTTCGGCGTGGTCTACCGGTGTGTCCAGGAGTCCCTGGACCGGACGGTTGCGGTGAAGGTGCTGGCCGTCGAGTCGGATGCGGACAATCATGCGCGTTTCATCCGGGAACAGCGGGCGATGGGCCGACTGACCGGGCACCCCAATATCGTCACTGTGCTGGGGGAGGGGGTCACCCGCACCGGGCGTCCCTATCTCGTGACGCCGTATTATCCGCTGGGTTCCCTGGAAGGGTGGCTCCGCCTGCACGGCCCGTTGCCCGCCGAAGAGGTGCTGCGGTTCGGGGTGAAGCTTGCCGGCGCCCTCGAGTGCGCGCACCTGGCCGGTATGGTGCATCGGGATGTGAAACCGGGAAACATCCTGCTCACCGACTACGGTGAGCCCGCGCTGACCGATTTCGGTATCGCGCATATCGCGGGCGGATTCCGGACGGCGGCCGGTACGGTGACGGGGTCTCCGGCGTTCACCGCGCCCGAGGTGCTGGAAGGTGAAGCACCGACTCCCGGTGCCGATGTGTACGGGCTCGGTGCCACGATGTTCTGTGCGCTCACCGGGCATGCGGCGTTCGAACGCCGCAGCGGCGAGAAGATGGTGACCCAGTTCCTGCGGATAACCAGCCAGCCGCTACCCGATCTGCGTGAGCACGGTGTCGCCGCGGATGTATCCGAGGTGGTGGAGGCGGCCATGAACCGCGACTTCCGCGAGCGCCCCTCTGCGGCCGATCTCGGGGAGGCGATCAGGGAGGTGCAGCGGCGTCACGGGTACGCGGTGGCCGATATGGCGCTGCAAAACCAGCCGACTCCGGAGCGACACGGCGAGGGCCCCCGGGCGCTGCCGCCGCGGTCGCCGATCGGCGGCCGGTCCGGCAACCTTCCGCTCGAGTTGACCGGTCTCGTCGATCGGCGCAGTGAGGTGGCGGAGGTCAAGAACCTACTGTCCACCTCTCGGCTGGTCACCGTGGCCGGGACCGGCGGGGTCGGGAAGACGCGGCTGGCGCTGCGCGTCGCCACGCGGGTCAAGCGGGATTTCGCCGGCGTGTGGTGGATCGACCTGACCGACGTATCCGAGCGCTCGATCTTGGTCGATGCCGTGGCGGCCTCGGTCGGTGTGCGCGACGAATCGGTTCGACCGGTGCTCGAGGTGCTGGTGGAGTTCCTGTGTCCGCGCGATGTGCTCCTGGTGCTGGACAACTGCGAGCAGCTGGTGGCCGCCGTCGCGGAACTGGACGAGGTGCTGCTGAAGGCGTGCCCGGGCCTGCGCATCCTCGTCACCAGCCGCGAACCGCTGAACATCGCCGGTGAAGCGGTGGTGCGGCTGTCGCCGCTGACGGTTCCCGACCCGAGCCGGGAGCCCACGTTGCTCGGGTTGCCTCGCTTCGATGCGTTGACGCTGTTCGCCGAGCGTGCCGCGGCGGCCGTACCGGGTTTCGAACTCGACGAGGACAACAAGGGCGCCGTGGCCCAGATCTGCGCCAGGCTGGAGGGGCTGCCGCTGGCGATCGAGCTGGCGGCCGCGCGGCTGCGCGCCATGTCGCCGCAGCAGATTCTGGAACGACTCGACGATCGCTTTCCGGTGCTCACCCGGGGGGCCAGTCGTACCGCCCCGGCGCGGCAGCAGACGCTGCGGCTCTGCATCGACTGGAGCTACGATCTGTGCACCCCGGCCGAACAGCAGCTCTGGACGCAACTTTCGGTGTTCGCCGGGAGCTGTGAGCTGGATGCGGTCGAGGGGGTATGCGATATCGATCCGGCACCCCGCAGCCTGCTCGACGTATTGTCGTCGCTGGTGGACAAGTCCATCCTGGTGCGGGAGGAATCCGGTCCCGTCGTGCGTTTCCGGATGCTGGAGATGCTGCGCAAGTACGGCCGCCAGGAGTTGCAGAAATCCGGTCGGTATCGGGAAATACGCCGGCGGCACCGCGACTGGTATCGGCGGATGGTCTCCGACGCGGCGGCCGGGTGGATCAGTGAACAACAGCCCGGCTGGATTGCGCGCATCGAACGTGAACAGCCCAACCTCCGGGACGCACTGGAGGGTTGTCTGTCCGAGGACACCGAGGAGGCGGCCGAAGCAGGCTTGCGTATCGCCGCCGGACTCTATGAGTTCTGGCACTTCCGGGGCCTGTACGGGGAAGGACGCTCCTGGCTGAGCCGCGTACTCGCCTGTTCTGGAGCCGATGCGCCCCGCGCTCGTATCGAAGCACTCTGCGCCGGAAGCAAGCTGGCCTCGGTGCACAGTGATTTCCGGCAGGCGACCGCTCTGCTGGAGGAGGCACGAGCGCTGGCCGGACCTCAGCCCGCGGCGATGGTCCGGGCGCAGTTCGCCTATTCCGAAGGTCTGCTCGCTCTTTCCCGCGGGGATGCCGAAAGCGCGTCGTCGCGTTTCGAATATGCCGTGGAACTCACCGGCTCGGATCCGACGAATCACCTCAGAATCAATGCGTTGACCCTGCTGGCCTGGGCGCACGAAGTGCGCGGTGACGCCGCCCGCGCGAGCGAGTACTGGCGCGGTATCCTCGCGGTCACCGAGCCGCGTGGGGAGCTACTCCATCGTGGGGCTGCGCTGCGCGGTCTGGGGGTGACCGCGTGGCGGCAAGGTGAGCGGGACCGTGCCGAGCACTACCTGGCCGAAGCGTTACGGGTCAACGGCGGGCTGAACAATCAGCTGCTCACCGTGTTCTGTCTCGAGGCGCTGGCCTGGATCGTCGATATTCCCGCCGGCGCCGAACGCGCGGCGGTGCTCATGGGCGCGGCGCAAGGTCTGTGGCCGACGGGTAGCCGGGTGATGACCGTATTCCACAACTTGGCGCGCTTTCACGAGGAATGTGAGCGTAGGGCGCGGGAGAGTTCGGGAGATCGCCGTTTCGATGTGGCGTACGAGCGGGGGCAGGCGATGGATATGGAGACCGCCGTCGCCTACGCGCTCGGAGAGAAGGCCACCGATCGGGCCGCCCGGTCCGGTCCGGTGGTGAAGTTGACCAAACGTGAGCGTCAGGTCGCCGAACTGGTGGCGCGGGGGCTCAGCAACAAGCAGATCGCGACGAAGCTGGTGGTCTCCCCGCGCACTGCTCAGGGGCATGTGGAGAATATCCTGGCCAAACTGGGTTTCACCTCCCGTGCCCAGATCGCGGCCTGGATCGTGGAGAACGCAGAGCACTGAGACGCGATGGGGCCGCGGCACCCGGCCGTAGACCCGGAGACGGCTACCAGCCGTCGCGACGACAGCCCGCGGCCAGCACGCCGTCGAGCCCGGCGAGGACCGCGCGCACCTGGTCGGAGTCATCGCCGAGTTGCTGGCCGCACTGGTGACGTCGCCAACGCTCGACGATCCCGAGCTTCGAACGGCCTGTGGGGAGCCGGCGACTTCGATGATCGCCACTGGGATGTGGCTCAGTGCGGGTTGTGGTCGAGCGTGGTGGTATCGGTTGCCACCTGGTGCAGGCGGTTCGCAATGATCCGACGGGCCCGGTCATATCGGGGGTTGTCGTCGAGAAGGGCGGCGTCCTCGGCAGCGATGCGGGCGAGAGCGTCGAGTTCGAAGGACAGGTCGGCCGGGTCGATTTCGGGGCGTATCTCGCCCAGTTGCTGGGCCTCGGTGACGATGGTGGTGTAGAGGGTGTGCCAGTCCCGGCGAGCGGAGGCGAGGGCATCACGAACTCGCCCGGGCCGGGTGTCGAATTCGGGCGCCGTCGAGATGAAGAAGCAGCCGCCTTCGTGGGCGACACTCGGCCCAACGTGCACCCAGGCGGCCCATGCCGTCGCACGAAACGCCGGACCGCGACGGCAGCGAAGAATTTGATCCCTCCCAAAATTACACCAGACATTCGCGGTGACCGGCCGTGATCCTCCGTGAGTGACCGTGTATCGCGCCGCCGTCATCGTCGCAGGTAGATCGTCCATCGTGACCCTGCGTGATCGGGTGTGAACACCGGCCAGCCCCCGAACCGGAAACGGCAGGTTACTGGTTCGAGTCCCGTCGGCGAGCAGAAACAGCAGGTCAGCCCCGGTAGTAAGGCTTGACCATCACCGCGGATCGGCCGAATCGATTGTGGGTGGCCGACGCCACCCGGATCCCGTGTGGGCAGGGCGCGTTCTGGCCGGCGGCGGTGCGGGATGCGTTCTCGTTGAAGGCCGAGTTGGTCTATCGGCGGGCCTGGCGGACCCGGGACGAGGCCGAGAACGCCCTGTTCGCCCATATCGCTGGCTGGTACAACTGCCAGCGCGCCCAAAAGAAGCTCGGATGGCGATCGCCCGACGAGTTCGAAGCGAGCTGTCATGACCCGGTCCCGGCCGGGCCGGAACCTGATTACCCCCTCCAACAATGCGGGGGAACCTCACTTTCGGCGAATGTCGCAGTCCTGGAGGTGCAACGAGGGTTGCATCGTGCGCCTTCACTCACTGCTTCGCGAGGGTGCCGATTCCGAGGGGATACCATGCCGCTCGGTAGGTGCCGTCGCTTTCCGGCGAGCCGATGGAGACTGTGCTGTCCCGGGCGATGGGCAGAACAATTCTGCGGCCGGTGAACTGGGTGGGGTCGTTGTAGGGGTCCGCTGTGCTGGTGTTGATCGCATATTCGACTTCCTGTTCACCGGGGCCTGTCACCTTGACCACGATGCCGGAATGGTCGCCCCGGACGGTGCACAGCAGGAGCCCGTCGGTGGTTGCGGTGTGGTTTCCGGTGGTGGTGATGAGATGGGGATCCGTCAGAATGCTGGCGGTGTGATCGATGGAGAGGTTGTCGAGGTCGACATCGGTTGGTTGGACGGTGACCAGTGTGGTCAGTGTATGGGTGCGTTTTTCCTGGTGGGTTTTGTCCCACAAGGTGAGGGTGAGTAGGAAGAGCGTGGTGTGGGAGAGGGTGAGGGAATGGCTTTCGCCGGGGCCCGTGTACGCGCCCGCGCCGTCGTCGTTGAGGTCGGTGATGTCCATGGGGCCGGCGAGTTGGTCGTAGTCGATGGTGAGGGTGTAGTACGGCTTGTCCGGGGTTGCGCCCTTGGCGAATCCGATCGGATCGCACGACCAGCTGAGCTGGAGGTGCTCGCCCTGCCGGACGAGGACCTTGTCCGGCGGGTCGGCGCGGAAACTGTCGAATACGGTTCCCGCGGGGCATTTTGCGAGCGGGATGTTCTGGGACGGTCGCGTGTCACCGATGTGTTCCGTGACCGTGATGATGGTTGTCGTGAGGTCGTCGGATCGGAGCTTGTCGCTGACCTCGACCGTAACCTCGACGTTCAGGGAATCACCGGGGCCGAGTACGGGGTGGCGGCTGTTGTGTGGCGTAAGGGAGAGGTAGTGAACGTTTCTTTTTTTGTCGAATGCGTGCTTGAAATCCCAGCTACTGGGATGTGACGGTGTGATTATGGAGTCCTGGACGGCCTGGTCGGTACAGAGATTCTCGGGAGAATCGCCGGGATTGAGGTCGATGGCGATTTCCTGACAGGTGATATCGCTGTTCGTCTCGTTCTTGAACGAGAAGTAGAGGGTGACGTTCTTACCGGCATTGGGTGTTTCCGGATCGGTGCTGAAACTTTCGAGAACGATGGGGAGGGAACCGTCATTGCTCATCGTGTGTGCTGCTCCGGGTGCTATTGCGCGAGGTCTTCGGGACCGAGAGGGTGCCAGCTGAGCTTGTATCGCAGGTCCGCGTCTCCGGTGGTGGTGAAGGTGACCTTGCTGGCTTTGCGAACGGGAAGTGTGAAGTTCTGATTGTCCCGGCCGTGGAGGTCCTCGGCGGAGACCGAAGTGATCGTGAAGCCTTCCGGCGGAAAGGGGCCCGAGGCGCCAGGGGGAGTGATCTCGACACGGAGTGTGCCGCCGGCGACGGAGCCGAAGAGGAATCCGTCTGTCGGTGCGGTGTACTCGGTGCCCTGCTCGAGAGGCGTCTGACCGGTATGGAGCATACGGCTGGATCCGGTGACGCGGAGGTGGCCGACTCGGAGGTCGCCCCCCAGGATCACACTGGCGGTGGTCAGGTCCATGGAGACAGAAATATCGCCATCGGGCTGATAGGTGGCTCGAAGGTGGTAGCCGACACCGATGCCGTTGAGAGGCTCGGTGGGAACGGTGAAGTACGCGAGCTTCTCGTTTCCGGGATCGCTGGTGCGATAGGCGCGGATCTGGTCGTTGTCCAGGCGAACCGTCCGGGTGTCGGGGCCGCTGGAAACGTTGTAGGTGAGGGTATAGCCGAATGGCGAACCCGCACTGTTTTCGGGTCCGTGCCAGTGCAGGTCGGTGATGTCACCGGCGTGGACGGTCAGGTGTGCGGGATAGAAGTCTTCGACGGGCCGGTCTTGCGGCCACTGGACGCCGGCAGTTTCGTCGGCATGGGTGGTGGGGGCGCGCAGCGGCGCCTCGACGCTGTCCACCAGGTTGTCGGTGAGGTTTCCGATGCCGACAGGGTGCCAGGTCAGGCTGTATGCCTGCGGGTCGGGAAGCCCGAACGCGAGGGTGCTGTGTTTGCCGATCGGAATGGTGAGGTTGCAGTTGTATGCGCCCCGAGAGTCGTCGTCGGCGACGAGGAGATGCCAGGTGGAGGGCATACCGGCCCGCCCGCCGGCCCTGGGATTCGCAGGGGAGACCTGTATCCAGAGCCTGTCGTCGGTGACCGAACCACACAGGAATCCGTCGGTGAGCGCGAGGTATTGCGTGTTGTTGGCGAAACCTTCCTGGGTCTCGGTGAGGATGCGGGTGGTTCCGGTGAGGCTGTTGATGCTGCCGGCTTCGAGATCACCGCGATGGACGAATATCGCGGTGGTCAGGTCCTGGGTTTCTTCGACTCCCTGCTGTTTGCAGACGGCCTGGAGGTGGTAGCCCACGGCGATACCGTCCAGGGGCTCGGTCGGGTAGGCGAAATCGAGGAGTTTGCCGGGGTCGCCGGGGTTCGGCTGTGCGTATTCGAGTGGACTGTCGGGGTCATCGGGGTCTTGTCGCCGGAACAGGTCCGCGTCGTTCACCGTGACCTGCCGGGCGTCTTCACCACCGGTGTTGTAGTACAGGGAGTAGTGGACAACCGGGTTGTTCGTGCAGGTCCAATGCAGGGTGGTGGTTTCGCCTCGGATTATCGGGGTGTCGTCGGCGTAGAAATTCTCGAAGGTTCCGTCGTCGCCGGTCGGCCAGAACTGCACCGGCGGCCCCATGGGAGCCTGGCCGGCGGGGTGGGGTTCGTTGCTGTTGGTCACTAGGGCTGCTCCTGGCGCGGACGAGTTGCCGCATCGATGGGGACCGGCGCGGTATTCGTCGTCTCCGGCAGATCTGGCGTCGGGGACGCGATCTGGTCGAGGGTGGTGGCCAGGGTCAGATAGCCGGTGCGGGCGACGGAATTGGGCTGGTCGAGGTGGGCGACGACGTCGGGAGAGGTGATGGGGTAGTGGTCCCACTGCCCGGCGCTCTGCGCCGCCTGGCTCAGCGCCGTTCGACCGGTGCTGTCCGAGCACGGTTCGGACCAGTCCCAGATGCCGGTCCACGCGTCGGGGCGGGGCATGACAACGGCTGTCACCGGGGTGGCCTCCCCGGTGACCGGATCGGGCCGGTCGGTCGGGGCGGGCCGGGTGCCGGCCAGGATCGGGCCGACCCGGCAGGCGATCTGCAATCGTGACAGAGGTGTGCGGACAGCTTCGTCGGGCAGGCGGACGCTGACCGCGGGCAAGATGTCGGTCACTGCGTCGATCTCTGCCCACGGGTGGGCCAGCATCGTCACGTAGGCGACGACCGGTGTGGCCGGGTCGTCACTGTGGGCAGCCGGATTTTCCGGCATTGGTGCGAGGTTGACCGGCAACGCGAGGTCCCCGGCGGTGATCTTGCGGGCGTAGCCGCTGTCCCCGCCGTCGGCGGTGCGCAAGACGCTGTAATCGGTGTTCTCGCCCGGCAGGACAGGTCCGTCGGGGCCGTCGGTCTTGTGGGTGAAGTAGCCGATCAGGCCGTCGGTGCTCACGATGACGCCGTCGTCGGTCTCCTGCTGGCCGCCCAGCCGGATGTTCCACCTCCACTGCTTTTTCAGGTAGTCGGGCGTGGGGAAGTCCAGCACCGGATACGGCGCGGAGTCGCTGCCCCAGCTGGGATCGGTGATGGGCAGCGTGAAGCTCTCGAGAGTCAGCCGGGCCCGCAGCAGCGCGACGGGCGTCCCGATCAGCGGCGCGACCATCGTGCCGTCGTTGCCGGGAGGCGGGGAGGTGGCGGCCGAGTCGTCGATGCGCCGCATGAGTGCGTCGAAAGCCTCGGTGCCGCCGTTACGCAGGCCGGTGAGGAAGCCGAAGAGCTCAGGGCAGGTGCGAGCGAAGTCGCCGTCCGGGTCGGTCGGGTCGTCGTGGTGGGGATAGTTGGGCAGGGTGGCCCAATCGATGGCCGCCTCTTCGGTGTGCCCGTCGGTGCCGATACCTTTGCGGGCTTCGATGATGCCGCGCCCGCCCTCGTCATGAACGAGCAGGGACTGGGAGAGGTGGTTCACGAGTAGCCACCCGAGCGCCGGAGTCGGGGCCGGTTCGCTCGGGGTGGCCACGACCGGCGGGTCGTCGATGACCGCCCCGGGGACGGTGGCGGACGTGTTGGCAGGGACCCAGTCGAATCGCAGCCGAGTCGGTGCGGTGATGCGTGGCGCCAGTTGCACGTAGCAGCCGGGGTTCGTCCACCTCTCACCCACCGTGATCGGGTTATTGTTCGCGGTGCTGGGCGCGAGGGTGCCGGCGATCCACGGCAGGCGCTGTGCGGGGCTGAGTTCGCCGCCGATTCCGGCATCGATGTAGGTGAAGCTGCGTCCCATGGAGTCCACGACACCGGCGAAGGTGACAACGAACTGTCCTGCGCAGGCTGGGAAGAACCGGATCTTCGCGGTCGGAGCCAGCACATCGGGTTCGGGCGAGGGGAAGCCGCTGTCGGGGTGATCGTAGCCGGCGAGCAGGTCACACAGGTGACTCTCGCTCGGGTCGTTCTCGTTCGGTTCGACCCCCATGCCCGGCATGCGCTGATCCAGATTGCGGTGAAAACCCTCCAGCATCTGCGATATCTCTCCCACGCCGAGCTGACCGGCGAGATCCTCGACAGCCTCGACGGGGGCATCGCCGTAGCGGCGCAGGTGCCGTTCGACAGCGCCGGTCACCAGCTGCCGCGGCAGGTCGGTCATAGCGGAACGTCCGACGAACTTCCACGCGGGTATCGGCTGCGGGGTACCGGTTTTCGTCAGCCGGTACCGGCCGTTGCCGGCGTCGAAGACCCAGTGGTAACCGTCGGTGGCGTCGGCCGGGATGGGGTAGTAGTCCATCTCCCACAGCAGGTAGACCGGCGACCACGGCTGGTCCCACACGCTGGTGAAATGCCCGGGACCCGTCGCGCGCCCCGCAGCATCGTGGAAGGCCTCCGAGACGCCGTGTACCAGGGTTCTGGTGTCTTCGACCAGGTCGTTGTCTTCGGCGGTGCCCCGAACGGCAGCCCGGGACAGCAGCGTGAACTCACGGAACAGGCCGGCAAAGCAGGCCCGCACATGGTCCGGGAGCTTGGTGCCCCAGTCGGGCAGCGGCGGCGGTTCCGGGGGCGGCTGCATATCGCCGTCGATGAGCATGGCGGCCACCAATTGATCGTCGGAACGACACGGCAGCGCCTCTGGATACTGCTCCTCCTCGGCATTCACCCCGCCGAGCACGATGACCGGATCATAGGGTGTGTAGAAAGGGGGGAGCGGGACAGCGTTCAGCGCGCGGTGGATGCCATCAGGATTCTGGCACGCCGGATCCAGACCCTGAGCCCCGGCGTACCTGGTGACGCTCGCCTCGAATTCCTCCGCCGTCGCCCCGTGCGGGATCCCATCCGCCGCGGCGAGCAGGCCCTTCATCTCATCCTGAACTCGCCGCAGTGCGGACGCGAGCTTATCGATCGCCGGACCCGGGTCGAAGTCCGCCGGTCGTCCGGCACCACTGTCGTCGGGTGGCATCTTGCCCAGCCGCCACAGGTCGTACAGCCTGTTCTGCAATCCGATCTCGTTGCGCGCGAGCAGGTTGTATCGGTATTGCTTTTCATTGAGTCCGGCCAGCCATTCCCGCTCCTTGTTCAGTTCGTCCTCCGTCACGGAGTTCCGAGATCCCGGCGCATCGGTGATAGTCCAGGCGTGGCCGATGTCGTATGGGATGAACCATGAGCTGTGCACACGGTCGTCGAACTTGTGCGGCGCGGTGTCGAGTGTTTCGAGGCCGTCGGTGAGAAAGGCATGCAGGAGTCGGCCGACAGCGACATCGTCACTGTCACTGTGCAGGTCGGCAGTTTGGGCCTCGGCCGTGTTGTGGCCCACCGCGAGGTGGGCCCGGCTCGCGCTGTCGGGCATGTTCCCCTGCGGGTAGTCACGGTTTGTTCTGTCCCACGGCAGCCGTAACGCCGTCCCGGCGTATACCGAGACCTTGTCCGTCTCGACGCGACCGGGTGCCCAGCCCAACGCGTCCAGTAGCGAGGTCAGATCCGGTGCCCCGAGCGCCGAACGCTGCTTACGGCGTGCGGCGAGGATGTCCTGGGCCGGGTCCGAATACCAGCCCATCACCAGATAATCCAGTGTCGCTCGATCGACGCCGTCGAGATTGTCGTAGAACGAGAAGACGCCGCGGTGATACGGCAGGAAACCGCAGAAGGCCGGAAGTCCCGGACCGATCGCGGTGAGAAAAAGATCGGTTGTCTTCTTCTCCTCCCAGGCGTCGATCTCGAACGCCCGCCCGATCGCTCCCTCCTCGAGATCCCCTCGGGTGTAGTACTCGTCCGTCCTCGGCACCGTGAACGGATAGGGAGAACGGTTCCCCTGCCACGGGTAATTCTGCCAAGCGTCGCGGTCCGGACTGTTCGAGTCCTCGACGCTGTCCGGATCGACGAGACTGTCGCTTTCCACTACCCAGGCCGCGAAGGCGGGGGATGCGCTCGCGGGCCGGCTGGAGCGCACGACGAGCCACCGGTTGGGAACCAGCGGAAACTCGTTCCCGTCCGCCTGGTGGGCACGTAGCGCGTGCGGCAGCGACCAGTGCACATGTGCGCCCACCTCGGGCCGGTCATCCAGATGAGGGTCGGGGTACGGCTCGGGAGGAACCGCCAGATTCGTGGGATCGGTGAAGTCGAGGGTCCAATGTCCGTAGCCTTCTTCGCGTTCACTGGCCACTGTGTTGACGAGGTAGGTTTTTATCTGGACGGGAACGATCAACGGGTGGGTCATCGTAAGCTCCCCAGTACTCGAGGGCGGTGCGCCGCTACGGCTGCCTGAATGTCTGCCGGGTCGGGGACTGGATCAACTGCACCGCGAACCCGGCCGGTGTCAATTCACCGTCCGGCAGCTGACCGAGTTCGTGCAGGCGCCTGGTGAGTTCGGGCGCGATCCGATGGATATCCATGGTGTCGGTCCCGGTACGCAGATGGGCAGAGACGTTGTCGTCGTCGCTGATCGGTGCGCCCGTCCGGCCGTTGTCTGCCAGGTATCGCAAGTCGAGAAAGAGATCGCCGTGTTCGACCTGAGCGCCGATATACAGATCTTGATGCGGCTCGGCGAGCGTGACCGTGTCGGGAACTTCGGCGAAAAGACACAGCAGCAGGTCGGGGGCAAGGTATTCCCGGCGCACGATCTCGACCGGCCGCCCGTCCTTGTCGCCTTCGATGATCAGTCCCGGCCAGTCGCGGGCCAGCCGGGAGCGCAACAGGAGCCCGGCCTCGGGCCACGGGACGGTGTTGGCTTCGGCCGCCGAGCGCCGCAGGACCGCCGTCTGCAGGATGTTGTCCGTGGTGGTCTGCGCACCGGCGTTGACGAACCCGTCGACGAGCGCGGTGATCCATGTGGGATCCACGTAGAAGAAGCGCACACTTTCCTGGGGAAGCATCCGCTGGTCGGCCACCAAGTGATCGAAGGGCACCAGGTCCAGTGCCGCGAGAGCGTCGATGATGTCGCCGACCGGCCCCGTTTCGTCGGCCAAGCTGCGGGCGAGCGCCTCATACACCTCGCCGCGCTCGAGGACGGTACGCAACCGGTGCGCTCGGGTCGGCGCGGCGGAGGGCGCAGCCCTGGGCGTCGACCCGGCGCCGGGCCGGTCCCGCCGCCGGGTCAGGCGCCTCGCCAGACCGTCGGCGAGCAGAGTGTGCAACCGGTCGGTGGCGGGCCGCGGGTGAG
This sequence comes from Nocardia jinanensis, assembly GCF_014645735.1. Taxonomy (GTDB): domain Bacteria; phylum Actinomycetota; class Actinomycetes; order Mycobacteriales; family Mycobacteriaceae; genus Nocardia; species Nocardia jinanensis. The sequence continues at coordinate 56,143 of NZ_BMMH01000029.1, forward strand.
CTATGGCTGCCGCGGTGGTCAGGGTGCGGGGGTCCAGGCCGCTGATCTCGGGCAGTGTCGTCAACCGTGTCACCGCTGCGGAGAAGGCGGTGCGGGCCTTGCGCCGGAATGCCTTCTGGGCGGTGCGGGCCGGTGCGTGGGACAGTGCCAGCAGCCGTCCCATCGTCCATGCCACGGCGTAGGTCAGATCGAACACACCCCACTGCGGGTCGTAGATCAGCAATCCGTCGGGCGTGCCGAGGACCGGTGCCGCGTCTGCCCGGGCGCGATGGTCCCCGGAATCGGATGCCCGGGTGAAGGGTGGCAGGCCGGGCGGGAGCGGAGGCGGCGGCACGGGGATCAGCGGTCCCCGGTACCAGGCCAAGGTCTGCTCTCCCTCGGCGGTCAGGTACGACAGCGGCGCATACCCCCACCGCAGGCGTTTGTTCACCTCCGCTGTCTCTTCGGTGTCCTCGTCGGCCGGTGGTGGCAGCCGCAGGGACAGCGCATTTTCATGATCCGGATTCGGGTGCTGTTCGTCATCGAAAGGCTCGCCGGGCAGCGCGAGGTTGTGGACGACTTCGGAGAAGTGTCCCCCAGGGTCCGGATGCGACGTGAACGACCAGGACATCAGTGACACCAGCCGCACAGAATCGATGCCGTCCGGTGTTCGAGGACCACCCTCGGGCTTCAGACAGCCGACAAAGCCCTCCAACGAGACGAGGTGGGCGGCGTAGTTCCCGTAGGTGCGGGGAAACCGGTTCGCCAGCACAAGAGTGTATCGACCCGTCTCGGTGAATTCTTCCGCCGACATCTTCGACTTCGCCGACAGCGTGGGACGCTCGGTCACCTCCCGGACATGCGTCAAATAATTCAACTCGTCGAAACGCGGAACGACCGCCGTGAACACCTTCGCCGGAACATCGATCGTCCGGCATCGGCCCTGCAACACCTGAGGAATGACCGTATCTGGCTCGATCTCAGGGCCGAGAATGGTGGAGCGGGAGTCCTTGTGCAGGTCGAGCACGTCCTGCACGGTGTATTCGGTATCCGCCTCGCCTTGTGCGCGCGGATCTCCGGGCAACTCGTTCTCGGCGAAAATGAGCAGCGCCATCCATGGAACGCGTTCGCCTTCGGACTCTCCATCGGTGCCCTCGGCAAGGATCTGCTCCCACGGCAGCGTCAGCCGGGTCAGGCTCACATGCGCGAGCTGATTGTCGAAGGGACCTACCGCGCCGGACGGCGGGTGCACCGCGTGCACGAATCCGGGCTGCAGGGCGAAACGCGGAGCATGTACCTCGAAATGCTGTGTGACTTCGGGAAATTGATCGCCGCTTTCCCCGGGATGACTGAGCGATCGCCCGCCGGCGTCGCGAACCTCCTGATGAATGGTGATCGCATACCTACCTCCCGTCAGGAACGGAGTGTAGGAGTCGTAGAAGGTGATGAGGCGTGGTGTCGCCATGAGAGTTCTCCTACGTCGCGGCGTTCAGAGCGTGAGGGGGTCGGTGGTGTAGAGGCCGTGCCTGACGCGTGCCTCGTAGTGGGTGAGAGCGTCGTCGGTGTGCGGGCTGTAGTCCCGTATGTCTCCCGTGAGGGTTCGGCAGCGCCGCAGGGCAGCGTCCAGGCGGCTGCGTGCGGCGGCTTGTGCGGTGAGGGTGGTCGCGATGACGGCGACGGCCCGGGGGCCTGCGCTCGGGAGCAGCTGGTCGGGCGGTGTCGTGGCGGTGGGGGCGATGGGCAGACTGCTGTCGGGGTCGACGGGCTCGACAGCGAGGTCTTCCGAGTCGATGGCCGGGATGCAGGCGCCGAGCGTGGCGTCGGGGATACGGACGCGCAGGCCGGTGTATGCGTCGACGAGGCCCGAAGAACTCAGATCCGGTGCGGCGCCTCGGTCCAGCGGCTTCCCCCACAGCGCCTCGGGGACACCTTGGGCGACATGGTCCACCACCCAGTGTTGCTCGTGGAGATCGACGGGATGACCGGTGTCCTCGTGGGTGATGGTCACGGTGTGGATGGACTCGAGACCTTCGCCCTTACCGTGGCCCATCGGCCGCACGTTCAGCCCTCGGCCGTTCTCCGCGTCGGTCGTCGCATGGGCCGCCGAACTCTGCGAGCCGTTGACGACGATGCTGGTGGAGGGAACCGCGCACGACGTGGAGAAGACGAATCCGTGGACCGACACATTCCACACATCGTCAGGGCCGGAGTCCCGGGCGCCCGAAGTGCTGCCGTCGGCGTCGGGAGCCCCCGGGACCGGCAACAGCCCGGACTCGGCCCGCGCCAGCATCCGCCCATCGCCGGGCAGCATCTGCTGGACATACTCGTCCCAGGACAGCGGAGCCTGGGGCGCCGGATCGCTGCCGAACGTGGGGTAGAACTTGACCCCGAAGGGAAGCCTGATTTCCGCTCTGCCGCCGAAGCGGGGCATCCAGATGGACAGCCCCACCGATACTTCCAGCTTCACGGTCACCAGAAGTTTCACCTGGAGCCCGGCACTCAGCCGCACCGAAGCATCGATGTAGAAGGGATGCCACTGAACCCAGAAGTCGAAGGAGGCGGCAAACCAGCCCTTGATGCTCAGCTTCCAAATCTTCAGGTCCACGAGTGTGAACGTCAGGCTGGCGCCGACCGCCATTCCGGAATTGGAGAACATCAGGTATGCCTGCCCGGACACCCCCTGCCACTGGTTTTTTCCGACCGGAGTCCTGGCCGATATTCCGAGCCGGTCCCGGACGTTCGGGTAGTAGCCGGGGCGCGTATACCCGACCGGATATCCTCCCGCGGTCAGCACCCATTGGTTCCGATAATCGCCGCCGATGTACACGTAAAGGTCGATCGCGCCCGAGATGCTGATGAAATCTTCGCTGAAGAGGTAACTATTGGGTGCGAGTGTGGCGCCGACGGCTATCAGATCTGCCGATACCTCGGCTTCGATGGCGGCCTTCACCTTGAAGATATTCCGGAACTCCGACATATCCAGCGTCCCGATCAGGGCGCCGGCCCATTCTCCGCTCTGCGGGAGCGAGACGACCAGAAGCGCCCAGATGTCGAACACCTCGACGATGTTCGCCGCGACACCGACCGCGAACCAGAACGCGCCATCCTGGGGCGTCACCCATACGGTGTGGCGGTCGCCATCGGCGCTCGTGAGGCGGTCCACAACCTCCAGGGGGCTGTTCGTGGCAGAGCCTCCGGGCATCAGCGGGGCCAGGAGCGGGAACTGCGACACCTGGGCCGGACCGGGCACCTGAAGCTCGCAGTTCATCCCGATACCGAAGCACAGGCCGGTGAGCATTACGCCCGGAAATACCTCCACTCCCTGCGGCAGAGTATTCTCCGCTTCGGCGGTGAGCCGCAGCAGCAGGAACAGGAAGACCATGGGGAAAGCCGGCGACACATTCCCCGGGTGCGCTCGCGCATAAGCGCCCAGGAGTTCGAAGTTCAGGCCGGGCATGGAGAGCGCCACCCCACCCTCGGCGAGAATTTCGTATTCCGGCCTGTCGTGGATTACGGCGAAACCGCCGCCGATCTCGACCGGTTTCCGCACGAAGTGCAGGCCGTATCCCTCCGGCAGACCCACGACGAGGGACCAGGTGTAGTCCGCATTGGTGGTGAACCCCAGACTGAGGCCGATCACCTCGAGGGCGATTCCCTTGTCGCCGGACTGCGCGTCCTTCCGTTCCGCAGGATCCGGATCCGCCGCTTTCCCTATCGCCACTGTGCCGTCCACCCATGCCTTCAGGGTGAACAGGCCGCCGTCGTGTGGCTCGTACGTGCATCCCAGGCGGCGGACATAAAGGCTTCCGATCCCGGAATCGACGTCCGTCCAGGCCGGCACGGAATTCTGCGTCAGATGCGGAACGAAAATCAGATGCCCTTTGTCGAGCAGCCTGAAGTTGAGAAACGCGCACCCCGTGGTTCGGGTGAGACCTTTGAATTTCGAGGGGAAACGCAACGGGAAGCTGGAATCGACTGCGCTGAGCGAACTGTTGATCCGGGCCAGGTCGTCCGGTCCCAGCGTACCTGTCACCAGTCCCGTACCACCGTAATCCAGAACTACGTCCCCGTATTCGGGTACGTTGCCCCCGACCAACGGCAGGTGTCCCAGTTTGTAGTCGGTCTTGCTGGCGGACAGCGCAACATAGATGGGGTCCTCATTCGGCGCCTGCACGCCGGCGAGCAGGAACACGAAACGTTTCGCGTCGTCGTCCGATTCCCCCCAGACCACGAGAGGATCCTCCCGCGTCGAGCTCCCTGTTTTTCGTGTCCTGATCCTCGGCGCGAGCGACACCCCTGGCATGGAATCGACACCCTCGGGATGAATGCCATAGTCCGCCAATATATCCGCCACAGTGCGCGCGTCCGACTCGTAGCTGGTCATGCCCCACCTCTTCAGCTGATCTCGACAGTTATGCGGGCGGCGCCGTCGCCTCCCGGATCGCCGTCGCCACCGCCGAATCCCGCGCTGTCGTTGAGCTGCGTATACGGGGTCCGCGGGTCTCCATCGGCGCAGGGCTCGAAAACAGCATTCGCGGGATAGCGGCTCGGGCCTTGGGCGCCGCCGCCGCCCCCGCCACGGCAACCACCGCCGTTGCCGCCGGCGCCCATGCCTTGGTAGCCGCGGCCGCCACCTCCGCCACCTCCGCCCCCGTCCTCGCCGCCACCCCCTTCGCCGCCGCCACCACCGGGACTGCCGCCGCCACCACCGGTGTCGCCGTCGCCGAAGGCGCCGGCACCGTCGCTGCTGCTGCCGACACCACCGCTGCCCCCGCCGTCGCTGAGGTTGCCGCCCTCACCGTCACCGCCATTGCCCCCGCCGCCGTAGCCGCCATAGCCGCCGTAGCTGTCGTAGGTGCCGTTGCCTCCGCCTCCACCACCGCCCCCGCCACCACCGGCGACGAGTGTGGGGCTTTGTGCGGGGTAGCAGGTGTAGTCGCCCTGGCCGCCGACATGGACGGTTACCGGATGGGATGGCGCGGAAGTGAGGACGTGTTTGATGTAGGCGCCGGCGCCGCCGTTGCCGCCGATGTTGTTTTCGGTATCGTATTCATAGCCACGTAGACCGCCTGTGCCGCCGGGGCCCCACAATTCTATGGTGATTCGCGATACATTCGCGGGGGTGGAAAATTCATGGTCACCCGGTTCGGTGAAGATGACCGTATAACCGGCCGGCTCACGGGTGCTGGGGATGACGGCGCACACCGCGGTGCCGTTACTGAGATATCCGTGGTCCTGGTATGTTCCGTCATCGCTGCTGACGAGGGTGACAGCCCACGCCATCTCGTCGCTGAATTTATGTGGCAGGTCGGGCCATGCGCTGTGAATGCTGGGCACGGTGCCGTCGGTGTTGGGATTCTTCCAGTGATCCGGTTCGAAGTCGAGGTAGTCGATTGATTCGCAGTCGGTATCGTGGAAGAACCAGATCTTGTGATCACTCGGTGAGTACAGGCTTGCGTCTACCGACCCGAAAGGGAATACCTTACCTTCGCCATCGTCGAAATCGTATCCGAACACGCTCTTGATGGTCCGGGATCGGGTATCGGTATCAAATTCCTGCGAGGTGGGTTTTGCGATGGAGACCCGGTAACAATTCTCGCCCTGGAATAGGTAGACTTTGGATGCGCCTTCGAAGCACAGCGCGGCGTCCAATGGCTTGGTGCCGTCGAGTCCGTGGGGGTTGTCGGGTGTGAAGATGCTGATGCCGCCGAGCAGGTCGAACAGTGATCCGCTGTCGAGGGGCTGGTCTCCGAGCCACGGCTTTCCCTGGTCTGCCGCCCACGCATAGCGGTCGTACCGGACTCCATCAGCTCCATTTCCGCTGCCGTACAGAAAATATGCACTCGGAGGCACCGTCGCGCCGTGCGTGCTGCTGTCGGCATTCTGCCAGGGGGTGTGAAAAGAGGCTGAGAATGCTGCATCGTAGGATTTCATATTTTACTCGACTCTCCTACACGAGAACTGAAGTCTCGCTTTCGGCAGGTGCCGGACGGTCTCGCCGATGCGGCCCTCCGGGCCGGGCGGCGCGATGCTGTCCGAGGAAGAATTCTGGGAAATCTTTTCGCGGTAATTTCCGCATCGATGGTGTCTTGTATCGGGGGCGGTGACTGAATCTTGAACTGACGATTTCTCGACCCACCCAGCGGTCATCTCGGCCGGCGGCCGGACCGTCGGCAGTGCGCGGAAATGCGGCTAACGGATAACTATTTCCGCAGTCGTTCCCTGTCGTACATGCTCATTCGCGGAGATATTCTCGGCGCAAGAGTATCGTGGTATTTGTTGTGGAGGTCGCGCTGCCGGTCAGTCGTAGTCGTCGTGCCCGGCGAGCTGCCGACCCAGCAGCCGGGCCGCGTCGATGATGCCGCTCAATGGTGCTTCGTACATCCAGGTGTCTTCGTAGCGGTCATCGGGTTCGAGGGTCTCGGTGAGCCGGAGTGCGTGTCGGATCATGATGTCCTCGCCCACCACGACGAGCCCGCCGATAATGCCCGTGCTGCCGACCTTGGTGAGGATGGCCGGGAGATCGACCTGGTCGGCTCTGGCGAACGGCCTGTCGAACTGGATCCATTCCTCGTTTGCCCGCTTGATCACGACATCCGTTGCGGCCCAGTCTTCTTCAGCGTCCTCGATCGTGAGGCTGATGCTGTCCGGCTCGACGCGTACGCCGTAGCTGTTCCGGGAAACGAGTTCGATGAGGGTGTCCCAGTCCTCGCTCTGTCCCATGTGTTCCCCTCTGCGATCGTCAGCACCCCACTGATGCAAAGAGTAGCAGAATCCACTGTGGCAGAAGGGAACTCGAGCACCAAGTGCTGTGATCATCGCGATCGGAACGAGTAGATCGGGCCTCGATGTCGCCTGGATTGCTCTGATGCAGACGACGCCCGTCGATGGCCGAATCGCCGCAAGGTGTTCGCGCATTGCCACCCAACGGCGAAGCCGTAGCTCGATGACCTGCGGCTTCGCCGTTGGATACCGCCAAACCGGCATCAGCCGCCGAATCCGCCGTCGATGTTCAAGCTGGCGCCGGTGATGTAGGCGGCCTCGGGCCCGGCGAGGAAGGAAACGAAAGCACCGACCTCCGCCGCGGTCCCGAATCGGTCGACCGCCATCACGCCGAGCATGGCCGACGCGGCCGGCCCATCGCCCGGCTGGTGGCCGGCGGCGCCAGCGTGCCATGTCGAGGGCATCGCAGACCAGTTCGGCTCGCAGGTGATCGGCGATCGACCAGCCCACGATCCGGCGGGAGAACGCGTCGAGCACGACCGCGCAGTACATCCAGCCCTCACCGGTGCGATGCTGGGTGACGTCCATGCACCACTATCTCGACCCTGCCATCCATCGGACCACACCGTCACTTCTGGAGCCGATGTGGCGGCTGTGGTGAGACTGACTACCGGGGACCACTATCGACCGACGCGATGTGCTCAGAGCGGTCCAGCCAGACAATCGGTGCCTCCGAACACCCGCCTCCGCGGTCCCAGCGTGGCGATCGCCTTTGTTCATGGACCGCAATATCTTCCTTGCACGTCATACGCAATCCATCCGGCTCGCCGTGAAGGCGACCCACTGGCCTGACGGCCGGAACGACTCGAACGATCGCTCCTCGGCAGGCGTGCCGATAGACCCGATGACTATGGCCGCGGCGGGAATCCGCTGTCAGAGCCTTTCCAGCGGTGGGGAGCTGCCGTGTTGACGGATACGCTTCGGCGACTTCACAACTCGTTCGAAAGGCGAGCAATGATCTCGAACAATGTCGTCAAAACCGTCGTCGCCTCGACGCTGCCGCTGATCGCCGCCACGGTCGTCGCCGGAGGCGCTTCCGCCGACGCCGGGCCGATGGCCGATGTGCAGGCCACGCCGATCGCCGGTATTCCGCTGGAGGAGCCCCAGGACGTCAAAACCAACCCAGGCGCCCAGTACCCCGATCCCGTGTTGAACGGCGCTGCTCTGGGCGCCGGTATCGGCTCGGCGGTCGGTTCGGCCACAGGTTCCGGTGGGCCGATCCTCGGTGGGCTGATCGGCGCCTTGGTCGGTGCGGTGAATCCCGACGTGGTCCCGCAGGTTCTTCCCTGAACTGACTAGTGTTCCGCGCCTGAAATACGTTGCCTAATTGTAGGATTTGGCGGTGGCGAGGACGGGGCGGC
>NZ_BMMH01000030.1 GCF_014645735.1 Nocardia jinanensis
GTCCGTAGGTGGGCGACTATCGAGTGTGTCCAGAGTGGTGCGCCTGCTCAGGCTGGTCGAGGTGCACCTCTGCCTTCACCTTCCGTCTATTCTGGATGGTCGGCGTTTGCGGCGGGGCCCGCCCCGGTTCTGGAGCGACAGAGCGAAGGAGCGCAGCGACTGAGCGCCGGAGTGAAGAACCGGGGTTAATAGGGCCCCGCCCCGCGGCGCCGCAGGCGCCGCCAATAAACACAGCGTTATTGTGGACCGCGATGCCCATGTCCCGTCCGCGGGACCCGAGCCCACCGGAGAAGCCTCACGTGCGCGAAGTACTTCTGCTCTGCTGGCGTGATACCGGTCATCCACAAGGCGGCGGTAGCGAGCGGTACCTGGAACAGGTAGGCGCGCAACTCGCCGCCCGCGGGGTGCAGGTGACGCTGCGTACCGCCCGCTATCCGGGAGCGCCGAAGCGGGAGCGGATCGGCGGTATCGATATCAGCAGGGGCGGCGGCCGGTTCTCGGTATATCCCCGCGCGCTGGCCGCGATCGCGCTGGGCCGGCTGGGCCTCGGGCCGCTGCGCGGTATCCGGCCCGAAGCCGTGATCGATACCCAGAACGGCATTCCTTTCTTCGCCCGGCTGGTGTCGGGTGTGCCCACGATCGTGCTGGTCCATCACGGACACCGGGAGCAGTGGCCGGTGGCCGGACGGTTGGTCGGCCGGATCGGCTGGTGGATCGAATCGGTGCTCTCGCCCCGGGTGCACCGGGCCGACCAGTACCTCACCGTTTCGCTGCCCTCGGCCGAAGAACTGTCGACGCTCGGCGTCGACCGGTCCCGGATCGCGGTGGTCCGGAACGGCGCCGAGGCTGTCCCCGCGCATGTGCCCACCGGCACCGCGGCTGTGCGCTCGACCGAGCCCCGGGTGGTGGTGCTGTCGCGGCTCGTCCCGCACAAGCAGATCGAGGACGCGCTCACCGCGGTCGCCCGGTTGCGGAACCGGATCCCCGGGGTACGGCTGGATGTTATCGGCGGCGGCTGGTGGGCGGACAAGCTACGTGATGAAGCCGCGGCGCTCGGTATCGCCGATGCGGTGACCTTTCACGGCCACGTCGACGAGGGCCGTAAGCACGAACTGCTCTCCCGTGCGTGGGTGCACGTACTGCCCTCCCGTAAGGAGGGCTGGGGTCTGGCGGTTATCGAGGCCGCCCAGCACGGTGTGCCGACCGTCGGTTACCGGTCCTCTCGTGGTCTCACCGATTCCGTCGTCGACGGCGTGACCGGGGTGCTGGCCGACAATGCCGACCAACTGGCCGATATCGTCGGTGAACTGCTGGACGACGCGGCCGCCCGCACGATCATGGGCGAGAAGGCCCGCGCCCGGGCCCGGGAGTTCTCCTGGGAGCACACTGCCTCCGGTGTGCACCGGGTGCTGGCGGCCGCGGCTGCGGGCCGGCGGGTCAGTGGGCTCATCTCGGCGGGGGAGGATACGGCCGCCACTGTGCATGTCGAACTCCCCGCCGGCGCCTGACCCTTCTCCGGTGGTCCGCCGCACCCGGACCTCCTGAACAGCTCGCGCGGCGAATCCCGTACCGGTCGCGCCCGGCCGGTCCCGGCCTCGGCTCCTGAGCGCGCATATGCCGAAATTCCGATGTCCGGTCTCGACCGGGTGCCGGATCTCTGCGTGTGAACCGGCCCGGATGCCGAATCCGATCACGGTCGGCCCTCAGCGCCGGGCCCGGCGAATCAGGGCACCGTACGCGTAGGTGGCGAGCGGTATCACCAGCAGCAGCGCCCACAGAATATGTGCGGCGACCACCAGGGACCGGTGTGCCGGCGCGGGTCGCGGCCGCACGTCCGGGACCTGGTAGAGCGCCAGTTCGCCGGTGCTGTGGACCGGCCGCAGCCGCGCCAGGGTCGCCGCGGAGTTCCCGAGCGGGCCGGGGGTGTCGCGTTCCACCAGGACCCAGCCGACACCGAGCTGTGCCAGCTGATCCGGCGGACCTCCGTCGAGCAGCAGATTCTCCACTGTCTGCGCACGGGCCCCTTCTCCGGTCACCGTCAGATCGTGGACGGGTAGCGCGCCGGTTTGCAGGACATCGCGCGGCAGCATTCTGGGCGCCGGGTCCAGGACCGGGGCGGACCCGCTGTAGGGAAAGCGCCGGAACATTCCGCCCGGTAGTACGGCGATATCACCGGGTCCGTCGATCCGTTCGGCGATCTCGTGCCAGGAATCCGGGTAGCCGATCGCTCGCAGCTGCCCGTCGGCACCCCAGCCCAGGTCGAGCAGCGGCAGGGTGAGCACACCGATGAACAGCGCGGCGAGTGCCGGCGACCAGCGCGCCGGGCCGTCGGCCGGCCCGGTTCGCGCACCAGTGGGGCCGGCACTTTCTTCGCGCACCTCGCCCTCGCGGCTCCGGCCGGCGAACCCGAGGCATGCGGCCGCCGCGCAGAGTGCGTAACCGGGGGCGGCCAGCGCCACGAATTTCTGGGTGTCGCGTAGCAGTCCCGCACCGGGGACTTCGACGACCAGCCATTCCATGAAAGTCAGCCCGGCCGGGGTGGCGGTGAGTGCCGGGACCAGTACTGCCGCGCCGGCCAGCGCGATCAACACCCGGCGGGCCCGGGTGCGGTCGGGATCGCCATCCGCCGCCACCACTCGCCGGATCCCCAGCGCAACGACTGCGAGCAGCAGAATTGTCGCGAGCGCGGCGATCGGAGTGGTCCGCGATACCGGTACCGCCTCGGCGTTCCAGATTCCGCCCAGCCCGGCGAGACTGCCCACGGTGGCGAGCCAGGGTTCGGCCCGGGCGGCGAAGGCCGTGACACCGGCGGGATCGGAGGGTTCGGCCGCGACCCCCGAGGCCGCGGTGGCGACCAGCCACGGTGCGCTGGTGACGGCCATGAGCACGAGTACTCCGGGACTGCGTCGCGGGCCTGCCACCAGCAGGGCTACGGTCCCGGCGAGCAGGGCGCCGGTGGGAGTGAGACCGGCGGCCGCGAGGCAGCCGGCCAGCACGGACCAGTTCCGGAAACGCTCGAAGCCGCTGTGCCCGGCGGTGCGCAGCCGCAGCGCGGCCGATGCCGTCCACGGTAGGGCGGCATAGCCGGTGAGCAGGCTCCAATGGCCCTGCAACAGCCGTTCGGCGATATAGGGATTCCAGACCACGAGCGTTGTCGCGACCAGTTGTGCCGCGAGCGGGGCGCCGAGCAGTTCCCGTACGAGCACAGCGGCGCCGTATCCGGCGGCCCACAGGGCGGCGAACAGGATGATCTTCACGATCAGTCCACCGTCGATCACCGGGGAGAGCGTGGCGAGCAACCAGTCCTGGGGCACCGCCCGCGGGGCGGCATCGCCCAGGCCGAGCGCGGTATCGGTCGGATAGGAACGCGGGGTGCTCACGGCGTCGCGGAGCAGCAGATATCCGGGGCGCAAGAGGGGTGCGGTGATCAGGAGGGTGAGCAGCAGGCTGTAACCGGCCGGGAGCCAGGACATCCACCGGCCTGCTCGTTGCGCGCTCACGGCCAGTCACCCTACGTTCGGTCGGCGCGGCGGGGCGGACCGGTATGCGGACCGAGCTTGGTGGGACACTAGCGCCGTGCAGTCCGTTCGCCGTCTCCCCGCCGTGGCGGACATGACCCTGGTGACCGCGGGCGCGATGACCGCGAATATCGCGAGCTATCTGCTGCAGTTGCTGGCCGGGCGCTGGCTCGGAGTCGCCGGGTACAGCGAATTCGCCAGCCTGCTCGCGGTGCAGCTGCTGTGTGCGGTACCCGCACTGGCGTTGCAGAACGTAGTGGCGCGTGAGCTCGTGCACGGGGCCGATATCGCCGCACTGCGGGCGTTGCGCCTGCGGTGTGCGCTCCTGGTGGCGGCGGCGGTCGTGGTGCTGGTACCGGTGGTGAGTGTGGTGCTCGAGGTCGGTATCGCGGCGTCGGCCGCGGCGCTGGGGTCGGCGCCGGCGCTGGTGGTCCTGGCCGGGGAGCAGGGGGTGCTGCAGGGGGCGCGGCGATTCCGCGGGCTGGCCGTGGTGCTGGGGGTCGCCGGGATCGCCAAAGTGCTCCCGGCGCTGGTGGTGCTGGCCTCCGGCGGTGGCGCGACCCCGGCGCTGTGGGCCGCCGCCGCCGGTATCGCCGCCGCCGCGGTGTACGCGCGGATGGTGGCGGGTAGCGGCCGCCGGCCCATATCGGCCGGTGATCCCGGCGCGGCGGCCGCCGCCGACCGGCCGGCGGGGGTCGCGGGCGGGCTCGCCGGGGTTTTCGCGGTCCTGCAGGCCGCGCAGGTACAGGCAGCGCTGATGGCGCTGTCCTCCGCCGATCTGATCGTGGTCCGGATCGTGCTGGACGAACCCGACGCCAGCCGCTACGCCCTGGGCACCATCGCCACCAAGATCGCATTCTGGTTACCGCAGGCGGTCGGGGTGGTGCTGTATCCGCGGATGGCGCAACCGGCCTCGTCGGGTTCGGCGGTCCGTTCGGCGCTCGCCGTGCTGTCCGGAATCGGGGTGCTCGCCGTAGCGGGCGCGGCGGTGGCCGCACCGCTGGCCCCTCTTTTCGCCGGACAGGACTACGCGCCGATCCAGGGACTGCTATGGCTGTTCGCCCTGCACGGCGCGCTCCTGGCGGTCCTGCAGGGTGCGCTGTTGTCGGCTATCGCGGTGCAGCGGACGGCGCTGGCGGTACTCGCCTGGGCCGGTCTGGTGATCGAGGTGGTCCTCATGCTCACCCTGGCGAACAGCGTCACCGGGCTGATCGCGACGGCCGCGTCGGTGGCGGCGGTCACCACGACTCTCGTCGCGGTACTGGTCATCCGGACGGCGGCGGGTCGTCCGGTCCCGGCTCCCGCCTGATCCGTGGTAGCGCCGACAGGCCTACCGCGACCACCGCCACCAGTGCGGGGAACTGGACCCACAGCGAATCACCCATATAACCGCCGGGCATCCGCCACGGGCCGGTCGACAGCGCGGCGGACGAGACCGCGGTACCGATTCCGGCGACCGCCGCGAGGGCGCGGCGAGGTATCCGGGGCGCGAATCGCAGCGTCGCCGAGCCCGCGACGGCGAGTACGGTGCCGGTCAGCCCGGCGATCAGGGTCGCGGCGGCCGTCAGGCCGAGCGCCGCGAGTATTCGCGGCGACCACACGGCCGGCGCCGGTGCCACGGGGCCGGTCCGCGGACCACGCGGCACCGCGAGCGCGAGGAGCGGGATCAGCAACAGGAGGCCGAGGACGATGGCGATCCGGTACCAGCTGTCGATCGGAAAGGAAAGGGTGACCGGACCGGTGGCATCGCCCGGTAGCAGCCAGCCCTGCTGCCAGCCGTCGACCACTATCGGCTGGAGTTCACGTCCGTCGGCGGTGTGTGCGGACCAGCCCGCGTTGGTACTCAGCGGGAGGGTCAGCAGCCGGGTCCCGTCGCCCGCGACAGGTGCTGGGGCCTGGGTGTTCACCAGTCGCAACCGGTCGACGAAGAACAGGTCCGTCGGCGCCACCAGTACGTCGACCTCGCCGGTCGGTAGGGCGACCGGTCGCACGGTTCCGGGCTCGGTGGCCGGGAACGCGCCGGTGTCTTGCGGGAAGTCCGGGCACACCTGGGCGGGAACCGGTTCACCGGAACGTAATTCGCCCACCGTGGCGGTGACGCTGGTGTGCAGCAACCGGCCGCCCACCGCGATGGTCGGGCCGGTATCGCAGCCGACGGTCACCAACCGCTCCGCCGGGGCGGGTGGCGGATACTCCGGCCCGAGGACGCCGACCTCGGCGAGTCCGGGCGGCTGGGGCTGGTGGTAGCCGAGTGCGGTCCGGTCCAGTACAGATTCCCAGCTGCGGATACTCAACTCGATCCGGTCGGTCACCGTGGGATGCAGGTCGATCCGGGAGACTTCGTCGGGGTCCTCGAGTTCCCGGACCTGCGGACCGTTGCCCAGATTCACCGTGACGGAGGTGGGCGCGGCGGGCAGTCCGCCCACGGAAGGCGTCAATTCCAGCCCGGTCACCAGGGTGGGTTCCGGGAGTTCGATCGTCAGGGACGGTTTCGGCCCCAGCTTGTCGCGGACGGTGTCCTCCGGCGCGGTCCAGCTGGTGCGGGGGTCACCGTCGGTGGCGGCGAACGCGGAACCACGCAGATCACCGACATCGGAGGCGCCGCGCGCCACGGGCCGCGCGGGATCGGTCAGCAAGGCCTCCAGCGCTGGGCCCTGCCGTGGACGGATCATGAGTAGCGGATCGACAGTGGCGGGTACGGGAACCGAGAGCGTGCGCCCGAACGGCCCCAGCTCCTCCGGTGCCAGCGCCAGCCCCTTACCGCAGCGGACGCGGTCGGGGCTGTCGAAACACGCACTGCGGCCGGGAAACTCCTGGCCGAGGTCCCAGCTCGTCACGGTGGCCTCCGGGAGGGGCGGCGGGAGGACGGTCCGATGGCGGATCTCGACCGGGACGGGGGCCTCGCGCACGGTGTAGTCGTCCAGACCCAGTTCGCTGATCCCGAACTGGCCACCGGTGCTGCCGCGTTCGGTGCGGATGGCGGTGATCTTCACCCATTCGGTGGAACCGACCGGCAGTGCGACCGACACCGATTCGCCCGGCTCACTGATCCGCGCCGAGACGCTGCCGTGGTTGGTGCGCACCTCCACCCACTTCACCGGGTCGCCTATAGCGGCGGGGGTGGTGGTGAACCGCAGCAGCCCGGACTTGAACGGTTTGTCGAGGTCGAGCCGGATCCATTGGCCCAGAGCGTATTCACCCGCATTGCTGATCCAGGCGGTCGCCGGATCGCCGTCCACCGCGGCGGCGGTCGAGTTCCCGGGGGCGGCGCCACCGATCTGTGTGGCATCGGCCGCCGAACTGGACGCGGTGATGGTCGCGCCCGTCCAGCCGCCCTGCACCAGTTCGGCGCCGGGGACGTCGTAGTCGGGGGCCAGGTTGTGGGTTCGGCGTGCGTCCCCGGGCGCGCGCAGGGCGGAATTGTGGTTGTCGACCTTCCCGAAATCGGTTTCCCGGTTCATCGGGGTGTCGGTCACTGTCACCGGGCCGGCCGGCAGCCCCGCCGCGGCGGCGTCGGCGGCCAGCAGGGTGGGTTCGCGCGAGGTGGCAGGGTCGCGGTGCAGGCGTTCCAGGACCTCCGGCCCGCCCTGAACCACCGGGACCGAATCGAGCGGAACCGTATACGCGCCCGGGAACTGTTCGGGCGCACCGGTTCCGCCGCGCAACTCGGCCGGAGTACCGGGGACGGGTGCGTCGACCCGGTAGATCTCCACCGCGGGGTAATCGGGGCGCAGATCCGCGTCCACTACGAAATCATCTCTGCCGGAATCATTTTCGACAGTCTTGCCGAACTCGGCGACCTTGTGCAGGCCCGGCGAACCCTCCACCGCGCTGTGCGCCAGCATCGGTCTGGTCGAGCGGGAGGTATCCGGATCGAGATCGTTGCGCAGCACCAGCACCCCGATACCTTGCCCGCGCAGGGCGGCGGCCAGCCCGTCGGAGGGCCGTCCGTCGGCGATCAGCCGCTGCACCGAATCCATCGCCCGGATGGTGCCGGGCGGATTCAGGGGGACCGCGTCGCGCACCGCCCACGGGGTCTCGGCCAGCGCCTGTAAGGGTTCGTCCCGGGTCAGACCCCATACCTGACTACCGAACGGGGCGCCGGGAACGACCAGTGCGCGGGTGTCGGCGGCGTTCTCGTGCAACCAGTCCGCAGTCTGCTGCCAGTAGGCGGGGACCTCGTCATAGGCGCCGCGCGGTGCGAGTTTTCCGGTCCAGGCCAGGGAACTGGACAGTGCGAGCGCGGCGAGTACCAGCATGGCGACCGCGACCCGGCGGTCCCGGTGCGGATTGGCGAACGCCGCGCGCCAGACCTCGGGCCGGACCGAGGCGGGCAGCGGGACCCGGGACAGCAACTGGGCGATCCCCAGCACCAGCGGCAGCCGGATCAGCGGCTCCAGTTTGTGCACATTGCGCAGCGGTGCGCCGCCGGAATCGAGAAACATCCGGATGGGCTCGGCGAACGGTCCGCCCAGGTGTCCCGCATAGCCCGCGCAGATACCAGTGAGCCCGACGCACAGGATCAGCACCAGCTGTCCGCGCGACGGCATCGACCGCAGTGCCAGCCCCGCCATCCCCACCGCGGCGATCAGGCCGGTGGCCAGGACCGCGGCGGGCTGGGTGACCAGTACCGCGCCCGCGATCCGCTCCGGGGAGACGAAGGGTGTCCAACTGTTCGTGCCGCGCAGCACTTCGCCCAGTGAGGCCCACTGCGTGGTGACACCGGAGGATTCGATGTAGTCGAGGAACGGTGGACTCACCCGGCCCAGTAGCAGCAGTGGTACCGCCCACCACGCCACCGCGAGCGCGAGCAGCGGCACCCAGGCCAGCGTGAACCGCCACCACGTGCGGTTGGGGCGGAAACTGGCCCACCACAGCAGTGCGGGAAGGAAGGCGGCCACCGTGGCCACCGCGTTGACCGCTCCCATCAATGCCAATGCGACGGCACTGCCGGCCGGGGACCGCGCTCCGCCGCGCCGATGCCGGCGGTAGGCGGTGCCGAGCGCGGCGGGTGCGAGCAGAACCCAGGGCGCCAGCATCATGGGCAGCGTCTCCGAGGAGATCGAGCCGACGGTGGTCAGTACCCGAGGGGAGAGGGCGAAGGCGGCAGCCGCGATGACCCGCGAGCCGCGGCTGCCGATCCCGAGCGTTTCACAGAGTTTGACCACGCCCCAGAAACCGGCGAGGAGCAGAAGCGCCCACCAGACGCGCTGAGTGATCCAGGCGGGCAGGTGCAGCAGATCACCGAGGGCGAAGAACGCGCCGTGCGGGAAGAAATAGCCGTAGGCCTGGTTCTGTACCTGGCCCATCGGTGCCTGGCTGCTCCACAGGTGGCCGGCGCGGGTGAGGAAACCGAGTGGATTCTCGGCGAGATCGTATTTGGTATCGGCGACGGTGAGGCCGGGGGCTTGCAGGAAGGTCAGCAGGAAGGCGGCGAAGGCCGATCCGAAGAACCAGCGGCGGCCCAGTTCGCCGGTGGGTGCCGGATCCGGGATGGAACGGGGGGCCGCGTCGGCGGGTTCGACGGGGTCGGACTGGACGGGCACCGTGGGTCAGGCGTTTGCCGTCCCCGCCGGAAGGAACCGACGGGGACGGGATGAGATCGGGCCGGGTCTCAGCGCTTGCCGTATTCGACGCTGTTCAGCAGCGAGCTGTCCGCATTACCGCTGCGGTCGACCTCTGGGCGGGCGTTCTGCTGCAGCGCGGCGGTGATGGCGAAGACCGCGATCGCGCCCAGCAGGGCGCCGCCGACCGCACTCGCTACACCGGGGACAGCAAACTTCATCGCAGCACTCCAAACTCGAAGCAGGCAGATATCTGGGTCAACCTAGCAGGACCGGCGGGGTCCGGGTAGGCACCGTCGGGTGTTTCACCCTAACGGTTGCCGATACCCCCGCCCGCACCGCCGTGGATATCGAGCCCGGGGGGCACCGTCCCCTTCCGATACCTGGATCAGCAGAGTCTTCCCGGCCGACTCCGCGGCCCGGCGGAGTCGGCCGGGTCGTGCCACCGGGATCGGTGGATTCATTCGCCGTCCGGCGGTACGGCGCAGTCGAGGGCGCCGAGCAGAGTGCGCAGTTTGACGGTGGTCTCGGCCAGTTCGGCGTGGGGATCGGACGCTGCGACTATCCCGCCGCCCGCGTGGGCGCGCAATGTCTGCCCGCCGGCGGCCAGTTCCGCGCTGCGGATGGCGACCACCCATGTCCCGTCACCGGCGGCATCGCACCACCCGACAGCGCCTCCGTAGAACCCGCGGTCCTCCTCGTGGCCGGTGATGTATTCGAGCGCGTCCGCGGTCGGGGTGCCGCAGACCGCCGGGGTCGGATGCAGCAGCAGAGCCAATTCGAGCGCGTTGGGCGCCGGTTCCCGCAGTATGCCGTGGATCGGGGTGCCCAGATGCCACATATCGTGGGTGGCCACGAGTTTCGGGCGGCGGGGTATCGAGAGGCCGGTGCAGACCGGGGACAGTCGTTCGGCGATCCAGTCGACGACGAACGCGTGTTCGGCGTGGTTCTTCGCGCTCGCCGACAGTATTTCGGCCTGGGCGGTGTCGGCCTCGTGGTCCGGGAGCCGGGGCAGGGTGCCGGCCAGTGGGTACAACTCGACCCAGGTACCGCGCCGGTGCACGAGCAGCTCGGGGCTCGCGCCGATCAGCGTCGCCCCCTCGCGCCCGGCGGGTGTCAGGTCGACCGCGAAGATATCGGCCCGCGGATGCCGGGTCGACAGATAACCGGCGAGGACCTCGGGGTCCAGCGGGCTTGCCGCTTCGGCCAGCACGGACCGGGCGGCCACCACTTTGCGTAGACGGTTGCCGGGATCTTCGAGGAGTCGCACGAGCCGGGCCACCCGGGCGCGGTGTTCGGCCGGACCCGGTGTCTGGACCACCGCCCGTACCCGGGGTAGTTCCGGCAGCGCGGCCGGGCGCCAGGGTCCCGCGGTGTGCAGAAATTCACCGGGCTCGACCAGCGCGGCAGGGCCTCGCGGGTCGAACGGCAGCGCTCCGGCGATCGCCGGAGCGGCCCCCTCGCGCAGCGCGGCCGCGGCCTGCCACGGGTCGCGGTGGACGGCGCGCACACCGGTACCGCGCACCACACTGTCGGGTCGTGCCAGCAGGAAGCCGGTCATGATCCGACAGTAGCCATGTTCGCGTAGGCCCTACTTTGCGGCGTGATCGTCACGCCCGGTCCTGCGCGACCCGGCCGGCTGTGCCGGGGGTACCAGGAAAACCGGACGATGGCAGTGTTTGAGCACGGCATCGGCGACACTGCTGTGCACAAGTGCCCGCAAACCGGTGGCACCGCGGGTGCCGGCCACGATGATGTCGACGTCGAGTTCGTCGGCGACATCGACGACCGCCTGCCACGCGCTGGTGGCGTATTCCTGGGTGCGTGCCTCGGCGTTCAGCCCGGCCAGGCCCGCCAGGTGCACGCCCTCGGCGTTGATATCGCGGGCGGTGGTGTAGGCGATGTCCTCGAGTTCCTCGTCGGGCACCCATTCCGGCTGCACCATCCCGGAGATACCGGAAATACGCGCCGCTTGGCGCACCATCGGCTCCCAGGCGGTGACGACCACCGCGCGATCGGCGGCGAGGAAACGTCCGGCGTATTCGATCGCGCGTTTGGCGTGTTCGGAACCGTCGTAGGCGATGAGCATCAGATCGCAGGGCATGGCGGCGACCTCCAGGGCGAACTCCTGACGGGTGTTACCAGATTACCCCCGCACGGAAGCCGAGCCGAGGTTTCACGCGCGGGGGGCGCGGGCTACCGTCGAACGATGCGGAAGATACCGTTCGTCCTGCTCGCGGTGCTCGCGATGCTGCTCACCGGCTGTTCCGGCGGTGACGGCGGCGGATCCGGTACCGCGACCACAGCGACCCCGGGTGGCGCGACCGGCCCCGAGGTCGCGGCCAGTGGCGAGGCCGGCCCCACCACCACGACCGGAGGCGATTGCGCCGCCCAGTTCCTGGGGCAGCTCAGCACCCGGGAGAAGCTCGCGCAGCTGCTCACCGTAGGAGTGACCGGTACCGACGATGCGCTCGCGGTGGTCCGCGACCATCAGGTCGGCGGGATCTTCGTCGGCAGCTGGACCGATCTATCGATGCTCACCGACGGCGGGCTCGCGCAGGTGACGGCCGCGGCGAAAACGCCGCTCATGGTGACCACCGACGAGGAAGGCGGCCGGGTGTCGCGCCTCGCGAATCTGATCGGGACCGCGCCGTCGGCCCGGGAAACCGCGCAGACCATGACACCCGACGAGTTCTACACCGCGACCCTGGACCGCGCGCGGGCGATGCAGGGGTTGGGGATCACTGTGGATTTCGCCCCCGATATCGACGTGAGCTCCCAGCCCGACGATTCGGTGATCGGTGACCGCTCGTTCTCCGACGATCCGGCGGTGGTCACCGAGTACGCCGACGCCTATATCCGGGCCATGCACGAGGTCGGTGTCGGCACGGTGCTCAAACATTTCCCGGGCCACGGGTCCAGCACCGGCGATTCTCATCTCGGGGCCGTGACGGTACCGCCGCTGTCGGAGCTGAGCGATAGCGATCTGGTGCCGTTCCGTGAACTGATCGGTTCGGGTTCGGCGGTGATGGTCGGTCATCTCGACGTCCCCGGACTGACGACCCCGGGTGTGCCGGCCAGTATCAGCCCGGAGGTGATGAACCTGCTGCGCGAGGGCTCGGGGTACGGGGCGGCACCGTTCGACGGTGTGATCTTCACCGATGACCTGAGCGGAATGGCCGCGATCACCGATCGGTTGTCCATCGAGCAGGCAGTGGAGGCGACGCTGGTGGCGGGCGCGGATAATGCTCTGTGGATCAGTACCGACGCCGTGGGCCAGGTCCTCGACCAGTTGGAGCAGGCGGTGGCCGCCGGACGTTTGCCGATGGAGCGGGTGGATGCCTCCGTGTTGCGGATGGCCGACTACAAGCGGGTGCCGCGCGCCTGCTGAGCGCGCGGTGCCCTGGCCGGTGGGGGCGGCCCGGGCGAAACGATGGATTCGGGTTTCCGGCCGTCCACCGGAAGAACACCGGCGCGCGTGCATCGCGGCCGGTGGTTCCGGTCCTGGGGAACTTACTTTGGAGTAATATAAAGGGCTCACTGGTAGGAGACGTGATGGCGGGCGGTACGAAAAGACTTCCGAGAGCGGTGCGCGAGCAGCAGATGCTCGATGCCGCGGTCGAGGTCTTCTCGCGCAAGGGTTTCCACGAAACATCCATGGACGCCATCGCCGCCGAAGCCGAGATCTCCAAGCCGATGCTGTATTTGTACTACGGCTCCAAGGACGAACTCTTCCGCGCCTGTATCCAGCGCGAGGGCCTGCGCTTCCTCGAATCCGTCGCACCCGCCGGCAACCCGCTGCTCAGCCCGCACGAACAATTGCGCACCGCACTCGAGGGTTTTCTCGGCTTCGTCGATCTGCACCGTAATTCCTGGCAGGTCCTGTACCGCCAAGCCCTCGGGCAGCAGGCCTTCGCGTCGGAGATCGAGAACGCCCGCGAGCGGGTGATCGAATTGACCGCGAAACTGCTGGAGTCCAGTGCCAAACACGCCGAACCGGGCACCAACTTCGATATCGTCGCCGTCGCTGTGATCGGCGCGGGGGAGGCCATCGCCGATTCCGTGGCCGACGGCCGGATCGATGTGGCCGAAGCCGTGGATCTGCTCGACGCGCTCGCCTGGCGCGGGTTGGCGGGCCGCAAACCCGGCTCGGCCGATAATGGCGACCCCGCGGAATTGCCCGAATAGTACGAATTGCCCGCTCAGTGGGGCTCGCTCTGTTGCGCAGAACCCGGTCGGTCCGTATTTTCTATCCGCGCAACGGATGTCGCGGCGGTCGCCATCCGATCGGGAGGGCAAGTGTTCGGAATGTTGCGGCCGTGCCGGCACGGCGCCGCGAAATACGGGGTGGACCCAGGGCTGTGGCAGTCCCATATGTGCGGATTGTGTCTGGGCCTGCGCGACGGGCACGGGCAACTGGCGCGTAGTGCGACCAATACCGACGCGGTGGTACTCGCGCTGCTCACCGAGGCCCAGGCCGCGTCCCCCGCCCCGCGTCGCACCGCCGGACCCTGCCCGCTGCGCGGGATGCGTACGGCGCGGGTCCCGGTAGCTGCCTCGGCGCCGGTGCAGCTCGCCGCCACGGCCTCCCTGCTACTGGGATCCGCCAAGGTCGCCGACCATATAGCGGACGGCGATACCCGGCCCCGCCTGCACCGGCCGATGCGCCGGGTCGCGACCGGCTGGGCCACCGGGGCACACACCCGGGCCGCCGCCATCGGCCTGGATATCGCCCCGCTGGTGGCGGCGATCGAGGCGCAGGCGGGCGCCGAACAGCGGGTCGCCGCCGGTGACGGACTACCGGGCGCGGCCGCCCTGGACGATCTGACCCTCGCCAGCCGCCGCTGTGCCGCGGAGTTCTTCGCCCATACCGCGGTGCTCGCCGACCGCCCGGAGAATGTGGACGCATTGCGCGGCGCGGGTGACGAATTCGGCCGGATCGCGCATCTGGCCGACGCGCTCACCGACTATGACGCCGATGCCGCCGCGGATCGCTTCAACCCGCTCGCCGCGACCGGTACCACCCAGGACGAAGGCTATGCCCTGGTCCGGGAATCGCACCACTCGTTGCGGTCCGCACTGCGGACCGCCGGCCTGACCGATATCCCGGCCCTGCGCTGGGCGTTACTGGACCCGCTCACTACCGCACTGCGCCGGATCGGCCGCACCATCGCGGCACCGCCCGTCGCCTCGGCGCAGAAGTATCAGCAGTATCCGGTGAGCGTTCATCCCACCGATCCGCGGGCGTCCCTCGGTCCGCAGCGGCCAGGGGTCGCCGAATCGATCCAGCTGATCCTCACCCAGTACTGCACCGGTTATGCCTGCTGCGCCGAGCACACCCGGCCGTGCAGTGGTGAGCGGCAGCAGTCCTGGGCCGAGCGAGGATGCGATTGCAGCGGTTGTTGTGAGTGCGGCAGCTGCTGCGGCGACTCAGCGAGCTGTTGCGGTGACGGTTGCTGCTGTGGGGACGGTTGCTGCTGCGACGGCTGCGGTTGCGACTGCTGAGTCGCGCGTTCAGGATTTGGCGGTCCGCGGCCGGTCTCGTCGCCGCGCCCACTGCCGGCACGGTTCCTCCACCAGGGCGTGGCTGGCCGCGGCGATCGGCAGGGTGAACGCGACCGTCAGCACCAGCACTACCCCGAAGTTGCCCTGGAACGGCAGGATGCCGAACACCGGGAAGATCACCGACAGCACGGCGAGATGCCAGATGAAGATGCCGTAGGACCAGCGTCCCGCCATCGCGACCGGCGCCGCGGTGAGCCACCGGTGCGGTTTGTCCGGTGGTCCGAGTACCAGCGGGGCCAGCAGCGCGAAGCCGATCACCGCGCCGAGCCCCATCTTCGCGGCGTACTGCCAGGGTTCGGCCCGGGTCAGCCCGGCGACTCCGCCCAGTCGTGTCGACGACGCCACGAACGCCGCGGCGGCGATCAGCCACATCAGCCGCTGATTGCCCAGGAACCGCAATCGCTGCCGCCACCGGTCGTCGCAGGTCAGTTCGGCGAGCAGCATGCCGCCGGCGAACCAGGGGATATAGGCCGGTAGCCAGTTGTCGGCATGGATGGCGTCGAGAGTCGGTACCGGAATGAAGTTCCAGCTCAGGAACAGCAGCCCGAATACAAGGACCGCCGGTACCCGCGCCGCCGCCGCACGGCCGCGCAATCCGTGCAGCAGCCAGGCCAGTAGCGGCAGCGCTGTATAGAAGGCCACCTCGACCGACAGACTCCACATCTGGGTGAGTCCGTCGGTGAGGGTGAGGGGTACGAAGACCTGTAGCAGCAGCAGGTTCGAAATCCATACTTGCAGGCCGGCGGTACCCGCGGCGGCCGGGACCAGGACGAGGACGGTACAGACCACGACCCAGTACGCGGGCACGATCCGTGCCACCCGATGCCGCAGGTAGTACCCGAGACCGGGCGCTTCGCCGAGTCCGCGCGCGGTGAGCGCGTGCGGGCGCCACAGCAGGAAGCCGGACAGTGCGAAGAACACCGCGACGGCCATATCGAAGCGTTCCAGCAGCCGTCCGAGTCCGGGTATACCGTTGGCGCCCGTCTGGAATGCCACGTGAGTGAGCACTACACCCAGCGCCGCGAGGCCGCGCATCCCCTCGAGTGCGGGAAGAAAGCCCCGCTGACGCGCTGCGGGGACCGGCGATTGCCCGGACGGTCGTGTGCCGCCGCCGGGCCGGGCCTGGTCAGCGGTGGTGGCGGCCGGTCCGCCGGGGGGCCGGGAGCCGGTATCGGTGGTCGGGGTGGTGGTCATCAGGGTCCAGTCTGCCGGGCCGCTTGCGCGTGAAGGAAGCCGGCATTTCACAATGCGGGTTACACTCCCCCCGATTTCGGTCTGATTCCGCCCTCACCACCGCCCGGGTAACCCCCAGGCTGTTAGTGTCAGGGCTCACGAGTGCCGCGGCGTCCCGCTGT
Organism: Nocardia jinanensis; assembly: GCF_014645735.1. Taxonomy (GTDB): domain Bacteria; phylum Actinomycetota; class Actinomycetes; order Mycobacteriales; family Mycobacteriaceae; genus Nocardia; species Nocardia jinanensis. The sequence goes on from NZ_BMMH01000030.1 coordinate 16,003, forward strand.
ACCCGCGGAACGACCTGTGTTCTACGACGAGGAGACTTTGCATGGCACTGAGTGCCGGAACCAGAAGGACGGTCGCCTGCGTGCTCGTGGGTCTCGGCGCGTTGTTGCTCGTTGCCGCGCTGATGATCCCCACCTACACCGTCAGCAAAATGGCCAAGACTCCCCTCGATCTCGAGATCACCACGGTCGCGGTCAACCAGAAGGATCAGGAAAGCCTGGTCCTGGACTCATCGTCGCTGACCGCCGCGGGCCGCTCGGCGGAGGTCAACAAGAATGTGCCGCTGGTCTCGCAGCGCTTTCTCACCGTCGAGGATCCCTCCGATGCCGACGAAATGACCATCCAGGCCGGTAACACCCTGCGCCGGATCGACAAATCCGGTGACACCGGTGTGCTGACCGCCTACGTCGACCGGGTCACCATCGACCGCGTGTCCGGTGAGCCGGTGGCCGCCGATCCCAACGGTTCGATCGCGATCACCACCAACTCCAAGGGTGAAGCCCTCGCCGATCCGGTCCAGCACACGGGGCTGCAGTACCGGTTCCCGATCGGTACCGAGAAGAAGACCTACCCGTACTTCGACGTGCTCGCCCGGACCACCACCGATATGGAGTTCCAGGAAGAGACCGAGATCAACGGCACCAAGGTCTATCACTTCCGGCAGAACGTCCCGGTGACCAATCTGAACGATGTCTCCAAGGCGCCGACCAACAAGCTGGAACTGCCCGCCGCCAAGTGGGGTGTCGAGGGCGGCGAGGAACCGGTCACCATGTACCGCTTCTACGGCAACACCCGCGACGTGTGGGTCGAGCCGGAGACCGGCACGGTCGTCAAGGGCGGCGAACAGCTCAACATCTTCTACGGCCGCAGCGCCGACAAGGTGGAGGTGCAGGCGCTCAAGGCCAATATGGTCTTCGATACCGATACCGTCGAATCGCAGCTGGCGGTGGCCAAGGATAATATCGACAAGCTGTCGCTGTTCGGCCGCGTGCTGCCGATCGTCTTCGGCATCCTCGGTGTGCTCGCGCTGATCGGCGGTATCGCACTCGGACTGACGGGCGGCCGCGGCGGTTACCCGGCCCGGCCCGCCGGTCCTTCCGGTCGCCGGCCCAGTGGGGGCTCGTCGGTCGCCGCTTCGGAAGCACCGACCACCACCCTGCCCCGCACCGGTAACGCGGACGCTCCCACGGAGACGATCAAACTCCCGAAGAACCTCTGAGGTAAGAACACAGGAGGTGCCCCGGACCGATGGTCCGGGGCACTTTTTGCTTTCCCCGGCAGCGCCTTTCACCACCGCAGCCGATCTGCAATGTCTCGGCGCATTCCGAAGGACCCGGCATACGGTCTCAGTCCCGGGATGCTGACCCACCCTCAAGGTCCGCAGCGGGGGCGGCGCGACCTTGTCCGGGTTCGGCCATGGCCGGCGGCTAAAAGACTATCATTGATGATAGTATCATTAAAGATAGTATCCTGGGAGGCGGTTGTGGACGGATTCATCGGGCGACGTGCTGAGCTTGCCCTTCTCACCGAACTGCTCGAGCCGCTGCGCGAGGGCAGCCGGTCGGGGCGACCAGGGCGAGCGTTACTGATCCGGGGCCGTAGGCGGGTGGGGAAGTCGCGGCTGGTGGAGGAGTTTCTAAATCGGGCGCGAGTGCCGCACGTGTTCTTCACGGCGGTGGGCGGGTCGCGGGGCGAGGACCTGGCGGGATTTGTTGCCGATCTCGCAGGTTCGGACCTGCCCGGCGCCGCGCAGGTCTCGGAGTTCGCGGAACCGAAGACGTGGCGAGCCGCGTTCGATCTGCTCGCCACCGTGCTGCCGACGGATCGTCCGAGCGTCGTCGTACTGGACGAAATGCCCCATCTGGTGCGGGAGGATCAGGCGTTCGAGGGCACGCTGCAGAAAGTGTTCGATCGGACCCTGTCGAAGTTGCCGGTGCTGCTCGTGCTCATCGGATCCGATATCGCGATGATGGAGAAGCTGAACACCTACGGCCGTCCGTTTTATCAGCGCGGTACCGAGATGGTGGTGCCGCCGATGAATCCGCACGATGTCGCGGCAATGCTCGATCTGTCACCGGCCGATGCATTCGATGCGTACCTGGTCAGCGGCGGTCTACCTCTCATTCTCGAGGAGTGGCCGCGAGGGGCCGGGCTGTGGGAATACCTCGACTTCGCGCTCCGCCGCCCCACCTCGGCCCTATTGGTCAGCGCCGAACGGGCGCTGGCCGCCGAATTCCCCACCGAGGCGCAAGCGCGCACGGTGCTCGGCGCGATCGGTCACGGCGAGCGGACTTTCAGCCTCATCCGCCGGACAGCCGGGGATCTTCCCCCGACTTCACTCACCCGATCACTCGGGTTGCTCACCGAGCGACGTATGGTGGCGGCCGAGCGGCCGCTCTCGGTGCAGGCGAGCAGGGAAACCCGCTATCGCGTCGAAGATTCGTATCTGCGGTTCTGGCTTTTCTTTCTCGGTCCCGGTATGCCCGCGATCGAACGTGGGCGGGGAGATCGAGTGCTGGAGACGATCCGGGCAAGCTGGACATCCTGGCGGGGCCGGGCAGTAGAGCCGCTGATCCGGGAGGCGCTGTGGCGGGCCGCGGACAGGTACCTGCCCGCGGGGACAGGGGCGATCGGCGGTTACTGGACACGGACGAACAACCCGGAGATAGATATGGTCGCCGCCGATCGGGGGCCGATCGCCAAGCGGATCACGTGTGTGGGATCAGTGAAATGGCTCGAGAACAAGCCGTTCGATCAGCGAGATCTCGCCGCTCTCATCACCCACCGGTCACAACTACCGGGCGCCGATGCCGATACCCCGATGCTGGCAGTCGCGCGGGCGGGAGGCTCGACGGCGGGCGCGCGAGTGCTGACACCGGACGAACTGCTCACAGCGTGGGCCTGACGAATTCGCCCTACCGGACAAGAACATCCGGTGGAATCCGTCGGACCGCAGAACCCGAGATCGGTACCCCACCTACCGGATTCATCCGGATCTGTCACCCCGGCATGGCACAATCCTGCGCACCTTCCCAGGCGGGGTCGGGAATGCTCGAACCGAGGAGCTCGATGGCTCAATCATGGCTGCACGCCGAAGCGTCCGCGCGACACTTCGGCGGCTCCCCCGACGATTACATCGCCATTCACGAGTGGATAGATGCTTTCAAATCGATCGTCGGCGACGTAACCCATCGTCAGTACCGACACAATTCGCACGGTCCGTGGATGGCGCAGGAAGTATTCGGGCGCAGCATCACCAACAGCGCAGGTAAACGAATTCTCGTCCGCGATATCACCGAGAACCACATCGTCGAGGATCTCGGTTGGCTGCCGTCACCCGCGGATTGGTCGGCCTGTCTCACCTGTAAGACCTGGATGGGCGGTAAGCGAAACAAATTCATCGGTCGCGAAGAGTTGCTGAACTCGGCGCTGCCCCATCCGAACAGAGCCCACGGGACAACCTCCGAGGAGAGCCATGACCACTGAAGAAAACTCGATCGTCGGGCGGCCGATCCGTGGAGAAATCGAGTATTTCGACACCTCGCTGGTCGAAGAGTTGTGGCCGGACGATGAAGAAGATTCCGGAGACACCGCACCGGTCGAGCAGAAACCACTGACCGATTTCATCGCTGCCCTGGACGCGGTCTTCGCATTCCCGGAGGTGCAGTCGATTCGGTGGGAGCAGTACACGCCGTACTTCAACGACGGTGATCCCTGTAAGTTCAGCGCCGACGATGTCGGGTTCCGGATCGACGGGATCGACGAGGGTGTTCTCGACGAGCACGGCTGCATAGCTGTCTGGCTGATCAGGTCCGCCGATGATCACAGTCAACGGAATGCAGCGGAGTATCCGCAGATCAGCGACGCGCTGTTCACCGCCATGAATGCTTTCGACGCGGCAATCATCGATGGTGCCCACGACGCCGACCTGCTCGAACACTTCGGCGACCCGGCGCAGGTGGTCGCCACCCGCGCGGGTTTCGACGTCGAGTTCTACGAACACGATTGACGCTCGCGTGTCCCGGAAAGCAGGACCCCTCTCCGTAAGCCGGAGAGGGGTCGAACGGTTCACGTCGAAGCGTCGATGGTCAGCTCGATATCGAGAGTCTCGGGTGATCGAGTGCCGCGCGCCAGGCCATTTCCCACGGGAAGCGGTCGATATATCGTTCGCCGGTGCCTGGTTCGGGCTGTTCGTAGACCTCATCGCCGACGAGCATGGTCACGCCCCAGTCGGAGAGCTTGCGGATGGCGTCCTGCACAGCGGGAAAGCTGATCTGTGCCCGGTTCGAGAACGGCACAGCTACGACAGGCAAGCCCTTGCCGACTGCTTCGACCAGCAGGCCGAGTGGGAGGGTGTCGGATATTCCGGCCGCCCACTTCGCCACTGAGTTGCAGGTGATCGGGGCAACGATCATCGCGTCGGCCGGGGGAAGCACATCGGGGGCGCCCGGTTCCTTGTACTGGCTGCGCACGATATGCCCGGTCTTGGCTTCCAGCGCGGCGGGGTCGATGAACCGGCGCCCGTCCGGGGACGCGATCACGCACACGTCCCAGCCGTCCGCTTGGGCCAGGTCGACGAGTGTGCCGATATTCCGCGCGGCAGACGAACCGGTCACGATGGCGTACAGGACGGGATTTCCCTGCTCGTTCATGGCCTCATGGTGTCAGTACCACGTATCGGTCCCGGGATGCTCCCTCGGGCCACACAACAGTGACCGGCATGTTTCGATCGCACACCACAGCCACGACATCGGCCGTGCCACCGTAGCCGCGCGCGGGCTTCCCGTCCCACACCGCGAACAGCTCGTCGGCTTCATCGAGCACCGTATCCCCAGTACTGCCGCGCGGCGTCTCGCGGCGATCAGGGTCTCCGAGGCGGGTAGAACACCGCCCACGCGATCACGGCCAGTGGGAGGCCGATCGCCACTGACAGGCCGAGTGTGGTCATCGCTGCCGGCCCATATCGACCAGGGGCCAACGGTACCCGCGCGGGTAGACCTGCATCGGTGTCGCCAAAGCCGCGATGTCGGTGATGGCATGCCGCACCGCGTCGGCATGCTCGAAGCTGGGCACGATCACTGCTGCTGCCCCGTGCTCATAGATTGTTCCCGCCAGGATCAGCACACTCGCCAGTGGGCCGGTATCGAGCCGGACCGTCCACACCAGCCGGTAGCCGTACCGCTGCGCGACCTGGTGGATATCCACCCCGTTGCCGTGCATGTCCCTGCGAATCAGCCCGATTGCCTTCGGAGCTTCACCCTGCATCGTGTCCCCTGTCGTCTCCCTGCTATGGCATGCACCCACCGCCGGGGCTATGTGAGCAGCCCGGCGGTGGGGCTGAGAGAAGGGTGTCAGCGCAGGTACAGCGTTTTGCCCCGCTGCGGGGCATCGCACGTAAAGTGTGTGTTGTCACGGCCGTTCCGAGGGAGTACGCATGAGCGCCGAACAGCACGAAGGGGATCAGTTCGTAGGCCAGCGGGTACGCCAGATCCGCGCCCGTCGCGGTATCTCGCAACAGGTGCTCGCCGACCGGGCGGGGCTCAGCCGGGGTGCCATTTCCAAATACGAGATCGGCGAACGGCCCATAGACTCCCGCCGCACGATGCTCGCTCTCGCCTCAGCGCTCGGTGTCACCCTTGGGGAACTGACGGGATACGAACACGACCGCGTAGATCCTTCCGCCGCCGGGTTCCATGCTTCTGTGCCCGATATCGAGGTCGCGTTGTGGACGCAGGGGAACAACACGCACGCCGCCCCGCCGTGCTCCCTGGATGAACTGTCGGCCACTGCTCAGCGCGCGGCCGAGCTGCGTATAGCCTGCGATTACGCCACGCTCGGTCCGCTGCTCGCGCCGCTGCTCACCGACTCCTACCGGCATATCCGGGACCTGAACGGAGCTGAGCGTGAACGGGCATGGGATGTGCTGGCGATGGTCGCGCACACCACGGCGGCGGCGCTGAAAGCGCGCGGGTACGGGGCGCTGTCCTGGACGGCTGCGCAGGAAGCGGAGAACGCAGCGCGCAACATCGGTGGGACGGCCGCATTCGCCGCTACCGCCTTCGCACGGAGTCAGGTGTTGCTCTCGCAGCCAGGCTCTCTACCTGCCGCGCTGGCGCACGCAGAGGGCACAGCCGAGCAGATCGCCGCTGATGTCCGCACGGTGGGCGAGATAGAGACGTTTGGGATGTTGCACCTACAGGCGTCGCTTGTGACCGCGACCCTGGGCGGCGACCCCGAACCGCACCTGGACGAGGCCGCAGCACAGGCGAGCAGGCTGGCGCAGGCGGACCGGGGTACCTCCATCCTTCGCAATCCGACCTTCGGCCCTGCCAACGTCCAGCTCTGGCGGATGTCGGCGGCGATGGAGCGGCGGGAACCCGGCCAGGTGCTCGCGCTCGCCCCGACTCTGACCCCGGACAACCTGCCGGCCGAGGGACGACGTGCTCAGTACTTCGTCGAGATCGGCCGTGCGCAGGCCATGCAGAAGAACTACCGCGATTCCCTGTACTCGCTGCTGAGGGCTGAGCACGCTGCCCCGCAACACGTCCGGAACATGGTCCACGTCCGGGAGTTGGTGGGGCACATGATGCGTAAGGCGCGGCGCGACCTAACCACAGGGGAATTGGGTCGGCTCGCTCAGCGCGTCGGTGTGGCGCCGTAGCCAAGCATCAGACCACGACTGCGCCTCTCCAAAGTATAAAACTGACGGAGCTGCTTGACGCCAGGTTCCGTTGATCCGTAGGGAGATTCGGGTGAGTAAGCACATCACTCCCCGGACTCCGCGCTTGAACGGGAAGGTGGAGCGTTCACACCGCATCGGCGCCGAGGAGTTCTATCGACTTCTCGATGGCGTCGTCATCGACGACGTAAACGTCTTCAACGCCAAACTCAAATAGTGGCACGACTATTACAACTGCCACCGACCCCACGGCGGACTCGAGGGCCAGACCCCACACGAGAGACTTCGACATCAGACGACAACCGACATCAGACGACAACCAGGGACCGAGTGTAGTCGATCTTCGTCAGCGGAATAATTATCAGGGTGAGAAGACTTGCCGAATTTCTCTACCACATCAAAAGCGTGAACGCGCCGATTAGGATGCCCGCCCCCGCTGCGCTCCGGCGAGCACCGGGCTCAACGAAATGGACAAAGTTCCCCGTCAGCTACAATCACCCCAGAAATCAACGGCCGCGGATCGCGTCAATAATTCTGTTGCGCCATCACATCGCCGAATTATCCAATTATTGTACCTACGCGGATACCTGCAAACCGATCATCCATGTCGTAATATCATGCATTACCTCCACCTTTGATTTCCCGCTGGCGGTTGCCGCGAGATCTTCGATATTAATAGAAACATATCGCGATCGTCGGGGATTTAAGAGAGTGGCGGTATTTATCTGATGCCCGGCAGCGTGCAGCATTGCTATGTACGTCACGATTTGCCGGTAGTCCATGCTGCGAAACGGCCTAGTAACTGCTTTTACTTCGATCAGTTCGCTTGCGCATTGGATGTCTGCAAAGGTTATGTCGACAACGCCGCAACCTGGAATTGTAGGACTGAATTGTACCCCAATCTTTCCATTGAGATACTGTTCAATGCGACCCGACAGCTTGTCCACTTCCGCCCACTCTTCTTTTGTCAGCGGCGTTTTGGACAATTCGGATCTTGGCAATCGAGTGACAAATTTCCGTGCATCTTCTTCAATTTTAAACCTGGTAAGCCTGCCGCCGTCGGTGTTATTCTTAGCTAGGAGAAAGGCGACTTCGGCTAGTAGTGAATGTCTCCCGGTTTCGGAATAGCTGCGCACCGACTTTCCAAGAGGTTGCGAATTCTTATTCGCCCACCTCACGACCTCGCCTAGGGCGGGTGCGCAGCTATCCCAGATGGAATTCTGACGAGCGAACGTGCCAGCTGAAATCATGCCGGGACCTCCCAGTTGATGTCCTGGAACTTGCTCGCAGCCCAATCTCGCACTACGAGGTCTAACGTGTTTGCATTGGGTTTGTTTGCCTGCCTCCAGTGGCTGCCTTCATCGCCGAGAGTATAGGAAGCCACCATAAAGGATCGTCTTACCCATGGATGCATAGTGGCTATGTAGTTTTTCAGGTCGCTCAGCCAATAGTTGGTTCTCCAGCGTGCAAGCGTAAGTACTATATCCCGTTGTATTATTGGTGCGGGGCCAGTGCTAAAGCCATGCGATGCGTCGAATAGACTGATTAGCAACTGCTCGTTCTCTGTCGATTTATGCCCGGATAAGACTCGGATCATGTATGCAAGATTAAGGTCGATCTTTGCAATGAAGTGGGAATCGGAAATCATCCCGCGGAGACGGGCGCTCACCTGTTCCGAGAATTCACTGTCGTCAATATGATCCATCGTCCCGCGAAGGGATACCATCACCTGAGGAGTAACGGGTACGAGTGTTTCAAGGTTCTCAAGTAGCGATAGCGCTGCTTGCCTTCTAGGTACGGGATCCAGGTAGCTTAGGGACGACACCAGTCGGCGTGTCAAAGCAGTGTGTATGCGACCCTTATCCATTTCCGCTCTGAGTAGTGCGAGAATATCGAACTCCTCGATTTTATTCTTGAGATTCTCGTAATCGTCATCCGCTGTTGCCGAATAGGGATCATAATGCAAGTGTAGGCCGAGAAAGCGAGCGGCACTGCCCCGGACGGCCTCGGGAGGATCGAGTGTTGATAGATACTCGGCTGATGTCATTATCCGAGTCTTGGTTTTCTGCAGAGATAGACCTTCGTTCCGAAGAAGCTTTTCGGATAGAAATCCGATTGCGCTATACGCGGACTCCATGTCTGGAACGAAGAAGCGGTAGTCATCGGCGTACCTGCAAAAATTGTTTGTTGCACGCTCTGTGAGTAGCAGTTTGTCGACGCGATTCAATACAAGCTCAGAGAGAATTCGAGCTGCTGGGCCACCAACCGGGAGTCCATAAGACGTGTTGCCCGACAGCTTGCCGAGCACCTTCATTATTTGTCTTGTTATACCTCCGGCGCGGTCCACATCGCGCAGGGAATTCTCAAGCCTGTGATGGTAAATTCTAGAATAGAAGTCCGAGATATCGGCGGCAACCACAAATCCCTCAGCTTCAGCAAGGGTCCGCGTCTTCTCTTGAAACTGCTTCCAGCTCTCTTGTGAGAATAATCCATCGGATGGTAGTGGCCGGTATCTATAAGAGAATACCTTCTCATCAGATTCAGAAATCCGTGTGCGTTCAATCTCGTCTGCGAGGCTGAGCACCAAGGCTAGGAGGTAGGCATTCCATACTGGATCGATTTGCGTTGCCCAGCGGAATCCTACGTAGCCGACCGGTGCAAGTGTTGAATAGTTGTCTATAACTGCGCCTCCGATTCGGCTATCAAAATTTCGATCCATGTCGGAAATCACTTCCGAAACCTTGTCGGGTACGTCGTGCATCACGTGATTCTCGAAGGGTAACGGAAATACGTCGGTATCTCCCCAGTGGGCAACATTCTGAACTGCGCGATTGATTGCTGAAGAATCCAGAAGAGGCAACCCAAGTCCTTCGCCGAGTGTGTCGTTACGGAGGTAAGACTACCGGCTAACGTCGGTTGGCCCCTGGCGATGAGCGCGATCCTGCCACCGGCGTTGACTCAGGGTTTGAACTCTCGGCGTTGTGCACGTGCCCACGCGCGTCGCTGTCTGTGTGCAGCCTGCTCATGCAGAGGCAGTTTGAGTGCTTCGCCGCGAACACCTCAGCCCAGCGGCATGTACTGCCGCACCCCGTTGCGCTTGCCAACTATATCTTTGCTAAGGGGTAGCCATCATTTGAGGTTCCCGGCGTTTCGTATGGGAGGCGCGCCGACCGTGCGACTTGTATGTGTCCAACTAACTCCAAACGTATGCCCCTGCTCTGTGTCGTTATCGAACATACGTCTGAGTCTTAGTTGGTTGTCGAAACCGAATACTTCACCAGGTCACCGGGAGCTTCGGGTTGGCGACTGTCACCTGTCGTAGTCTCTCGTGTTCGATGCTTCCGGTAATGAAAAGGTCAGGAGTTCGATTCTCCTGGCCTACTGCAGCAACAGGCTTTGACGTTGCTGACGGGTGCCTTCTCGTGGTTGTGGCACGTAGAACCCCGCTCCGGAGAGTCCCGGGGCGGGGTTCGCACGTAGGTCCCGGGCGGCTCAGCGCAGTGTCGCGGTGAGGTGCGGGTAGCCCTTCTTCGGATGCTTCAGTGCCAGATCCCAACCCTGCTCGACCTGGTCGGCGTACACGTTGACGGTAGACGGCAGCAGGATCGGCTTGCCGAATTTCACGGCGTAGGAAGCCTTGTCCGGAATCCGGCCCTCGAGAGTTGCCAGGATGGTTGCCGCCGACCACATTCCGTGCGCGATGGCCCGTGAGAAACCGAATGCCTTGGCACCCAATGCCGAGGTGTGAATCGGGTTCTGGTCGCCGGAGGCGTTCGCGTAGCGGGTGATCGTCTTCTGATCCACCTTCAGCGTCCGCAGCGGGGGCGGCGGCACCTCGTCCGGTTTCGGTTCGGGCTTGGGCCCGCCCGACAGCGATGTCTTCTGCTGGTGCAGGAAGGTGGTGACCTGCCGCCACACCAGTTCCCGGCCCACCCGGATCTCGCTGATCGCGTCGACCAGCAGACCCTTGGGGTGTTCGCGCAGGTTCTCGATATGCGCGGTGATATCGAGCGGTTCGCTCAGCGAGATCTCCCGGGTGCGTTCGATCAGGTTCTCCGCGTGCACCGCGCCGACCGCCACGAACGGGAAATCGCGCTGTACCACGAGTTTCATCACCAGCGGGAAGGTGATGATGAACGGATAGGTCAGCGGCAGGGTGTCGCCGAACCGCAAACCGGTGGCCGCGCAGTAGGCGGCCAGGTGTTCCGGATCGGCCCGGAAGCCGTCGAGCCGGACCTCACGGTCCGGAATCACCGATTTCCGGGCCGATACCAGCGGTAGCGGGACCGCGCCCAGCGCGGCCTTCACGAACAGGCTGCTGTTCTTCGGCGGTGTGTCGAGAGTGATGGTCTCGGTCATCAGGCGCCGATCATGCTCTGGCCGCAGACGCGGACGATATTGCCGTTCACCGCGTTCGACGCCGGGCCGGCGAAGTAGGCGATGGTCTCGGCGACGTCCACGGTCTCGCCGCCTTGGTTCAGCGAGGCCATCAACCGGCCGCCCTCCCGGGTGGCCAGCGGGATCGCCGCGGTCATGGCGGTCTCGATGAAACCGGGCGCGACGGCGTTGATGGTGATGCCCTTGGCGGCCAGTTCGGGTGCCTCGGCGTTAACCATGCCGATGACCCCGGCCTTGGACGCGCCGTAGTTCGTCTGCCCGCGGTTGCCGGCGATACCCGCGATGGAGGAGACGTCGATGACCCGGCCGCCCTCCTTCAGCGCGCCTGCGGCCACCAGTCCCTGGGTGATCCGGTGCGGCGCGGCCAGATTGACGTTCAGTACCGCGTTCCAGCGGCCCTCGTCCATATTCGCCAGCAGTTTGTCCCGGGTGATCCCGGCGTTGTGCACGATGATGTCGATTCCGCCGAAGCGTTCGGTGGCGAATTCGGCCAGCCTTTCGGCGGCGTCGGGTGCGGTGACGTCCAGTGCCAGCGCGGTGGCGCCCACCTTGTTGGCGGTTTCGGCCAGCGCCTCACCGGCTGCCGGGATATCGGCGACGATGACCTGCGCACCGTCCCGGGCGAAGACCTCGGCGATGGTGGCGCCGATACCGCGGGCGGCGCCGGTCACCACGGCGACCTTGCCGTCGAGGGGCTTGTCCCAGTTCGCCGGGGCGACCGCGTCGTCCTTACCGACGCGGATCACCTGGCCGTCCACGAAGGCCGATTTGGCGGACAGGACGAACCGCAGGGTCGAGGCCAGACCGGTCGCGGCCGGGGAGGCGTCGGGGTGCAGGTACACCAGTTGCGCGGTGGCGCCACGCAGCAGTTCCTTGCCCACGGACCGGGTGAAGCCCTCGAGCGCCCGCTGGGCGATCTGACCGTCCACGCTGCCGGCGAGTTCGGGAGTGGTGCCGATGACCAGCACCCGACCGGACGGCGCGATACTGCGCATGGCCGGCTGGAAGAACTCGAACAGCTGCGACAGATCCTCGATGCTGCCGATACCGGTGGCGTCGAAGACCAGGGCGCCGTACTTGGTTCCCGTGGTGAGGGAATCGGCGAAGGTGTAGTCGCCGGCCAGCAGCGCCCGCAGCGGTTCGGCGACGCGGCCCTTACCGCCCAGCAACACCGGCCCGGGCAGCGCCGGCTCACCGGCCACGTAGCGCCGCAGTTTCTCCGGCTTCGGCAGACCCAGCTTGTTCGCGAGGAACCCGCCCGGCGCGGAATTGACGAACGATCCGTAGAGGTTGGGTGCACCCTTGCTCTTGGCTGCCACAGTTCCCACCTTTTCTGTTGCTCGATGTGGTGTCGGGAGTCGCCGGAGGCGGTGTCGACATTGAACTTACTCCGGAGTAAGTTTATCGTAAACCGAGCGCGGGCGGGCGTCGGACGCCGCGGCGGGGAGCCGCGGCCCGGGCCCGGAGCACCCGACCCTCTCGCCAACTCGACAACCTGGGAGACCCGAGTGACCACCACACCCCGAACGACTCGTCCGGTAGCCATCCTCGGCGGTAACCGCATCCCGTTCGCGCGTTCCGACAAGGCCTACGCCCACGCCTCCAACCAGGACATGTTCACCGCGACCCTGGACGGGCTGGTGAGCCGATTCGGCCTGCAGTCCGAACGTCTGGGCATGGTCGCCGGCGGCGCGGTCCTCAAACGGGTCGGCGAGCACGGCATGATCCGGGAGAGCGTGCTCGGCAGCCGGCTCAGCCCCTACACCCCCGCCCACGATCTGCAGCTGGCCTGCGGCACCGGCCTCCAAGCCATCGTCACGGTCGGCGATGCCATCGCGGCCGGCCGGATCGAGGCGGGAATCGGCGGCGGCACCGACACCACCTCCGACGCACCCATCGGGGTCAGCGAGCGGATGCGGGAGTGGATGCTGAACATCAACCGCGCCCGCACCAACGCCGAGCGGCTCAAGCTGGTGGGGCAGTTGCGCCCCGGCATGGTCGGGATCGAGATTCCGCGCAATGCCGAACCGCGCACCGGGTTGTCGATGGGCGAGCACGCCGCCATCACTGCCAAGGAATTCGGTGTCGCCCGCGACGCACAGGACGAACTGGCCTACCTGTCGCACAAGAACATGGCCGCCGCCTACGAGCGGGGTTTCTTCGACGATCTGGTGACCCCGTTCCTCGGACTCACCCGGGACGACAACCTGCGCCCGAACTCCTCGCTCGAGAAGCTGGGCACCCTGAAGCCGGTCTTCGGTGTGAAGCTGGGCGACGCCACGATGACCGCGGGCAACTCCACTCCGCTCACCGACGGTGCGTCGGCGGTGCTGCTGTCCAGCGACGAATGGGCGACCCAGCGCAACCTTCCGGTGCTCGCGCATCTGGTGGACAGCGAAGTCGCCGCGGTCGACTACATCCACGGGCCCGACGGGCTGCTCATGGCCCCCACCTACGCGGTACCGCGGCTGCTGGCACGTAACGGCCTGACCCTGCAGGATTTCGATTTCTACGAGATCCACGAGGCCTTCGCCTCGGTGGTGCTGGCCACCCTGCAGGCCTGGGAATCGGATCAGTACTGCAAGGAGCGGCTCGGCCTGGACGGGGCGCTCGGCTCGATCGATCGCGCCAAGCTGAACGTCAACGGCTCCTCGCTGGCCGCCGGGCACCCGTTCGCCGCCACCGGTGGCCGGATCGTCGCCCAGGCCGCCAAGCAGCTGGCGGAGAAGGGGTCGGGCCGTGCGCTCATCTCCATCTGCGCGGCCGGGGGCCAGGGCGTGGTCGCCATTCTGGAGCGCTGAACCGGTCCACGACGGGTCCGTCCGGCGGGTGAGGGAAGCGCCCACGGCCGAGGCGGACCGACAGGGGATACGAGGTGCCCCGATCGGGAAGATCGGGGCACCTCTGTATCCGGCGATCGGACGCTCGCGCATACGCGTTCCCTTTCATCGGGACGTCGAGAGCGGATCAGGTGCTGATTTCCCGCGTGGCACGCTTCGGCCGTATCCCGGCGCTGATCGAATCGTGCGCGGGCCGGGCGGTGCCGGCGCCGCCCGGCGGTATGTCACCGGCAGGTGACCCGCGGTTTCTACTCCTGGCCGGGCAGTTCGTGATGTCCGCCGAAGGCCTCCCGCATCGCGGAGAGGGCTTTGTCCGCGTACGCGGATTCCCCGCGCGAAGCGAAGCGCTGGAACAGCGCCGCCGACAGCACCGGTGCCGGTACTCCGATATCCACCGCCGCGTCGAGTGTCCAGCGACCCTCCCCGGAATCGGAGATCCGGCCGCCGAAGGAATCCAGGTTCGGGTCGGCGCGCAGTTGCGCCGCGGTGAGGTCCAGCAGCCAGGACGCCACCACCGACCCGCGTCGCCACACTTCGGCGACCTCCCCGATATCGATGTCGTAGCGGTAGTACTCGGGATGTTCGAGCGGAGTCTCCTCGGCGGAGTATTCACCGCCGGCCCGGTTGCCGTAATCGGCCTTGTGCAGGATGTTGAAGCCCTCGGCGTAGGCGGCCATGGCGCCGTACTCGATCCCGTTGTGCACCATCTTCACGAAATGGCCCGACCCCGCGGGACCGCAGTGCAGGTAACCCTGTTCGGCGGGACCGGGCTCGCCCGTCCGCCCCGGAGTCCGTGGCGCGGCCGAGACCCCGGGCGCGATGGCCCGCAATAGCGGTTCCACGTACCGCACCGGTTCCGCCGCACCCCCGATCATCAGGCAGAACCCGCGCTCGCGGCCGTACACACCACCCGAGGTACCGATATCGAGGTAGTGGATACCGAGCGGGGCCAACTGCGCGGCCCGGGCGATATCGTCGTGGTACCGGCTGTTACCGCCGTCGATGACGATATCCCCGGGTTCCAGCAGTCGCGCCAGCTGATCGACGGTGGCGCCGGTGAGGCCGGCCGGGATCATCACCCACACCACCCGGGGGGTGTCGAGTTCGGCCACGAACTCCACGAGATCGGTGCTACCCCGGAAACGGCCACCGAGCTCGGTGGTGAGGTCGTCGATCACCTCGACGTGGCGTTCGCATCCCACCGCGGTATGCCCGGCCGCGACGATCCGCCGCACGATATTGGCCCCCATCCGGCCCAGCCCGATCATGCCCAACTGCATCTCGCGTCTCCTTCGCATAGGAGTCCGGTTCGCACGTCGTCACCGATTGTGCCCGCCCGTCGAGAAAATCCGTCGACTCGATGTGTAACGACCTGTGCGCGGCACCGATATACCGGTCGGCTCCGTGCATTCGCCTGACCCCCGACCCGGCGACTGCACGGGGCCACTCTGCTGTCCGGGACTCGGTTCGGGCGATATGTCCCAACTGCGACGTCAGTGCGTATCCAGATGGCGCAGCTGTGATCGATCAGGCACTGAAGATTACAGTTCGGACAACTATCGTTGGCGAAGGCTCGCACCCGCGAGTCCCCGAAGTATCGATTTGGGGAGGACGGTTCGTGAGCAGCGAATCGAACACCGACCGAGGTGACAGACGCGATTCCGGCCGTCCGCAGCCGATCGACGGCGGCCTACGTCAGCTGCTCGAGACCGGCCGTGCCCAGCAGGGCCGGCCTTCGCCCGAACCGACAGAACCGGCCGACAATGTCAGAGCCGGCTGGCGCGGCGGCAGTTCCTGGCTGAACCCCGCCAACGGAGCGCAGCCGGACCGGGGACCGTCGTCATCGGGTTCGGATCCCGGCGCCGACTCCCCCCGAACCTCGGCCCACACCCCAGAGATCTCGCGGTCCGCCACTCCACCGCTGCCTCCTGGTCGCGCTCCCGCCGGGCACGGTCCCGGCGCTCCCACCGGGGCCGACCCCAGGACTGCCCCCGGACCGTCCGCCGGCCCCGGCGTGCCCAGCGGTCCTGCTGGGCCTTCGGGTCCCGGGCCGTCCGCCGGTCCTGCTCGGCCTTCGGGTCCCGGGCCGTCCACTGGTCCCGTTCGGCCTTCGGGTCCCGGACCGTCCGCCGGTCCCGCTCGACCGCTCGGGCCGTCCGCGTCCACCGGGCCCGCCCCCGCCGACCCCACCGGCTCCGATTACGCCACCCAGCAGTTCCCGCTGCCCGCTCCCGCGTCCGCCGCCTTCGCCGACTCCGACCCCGACGATGCGCCGACCGAGGTTTTCGATTCGACCGCGCTGACCCAGCGCCTCTCCGGGGGCCCGTCGTCCTGGCCGGGACATCCCAACAATCCGACCAGCGCCGATATCCTGTCGCACGGTGGATCCGAGCCGCCGGCGCCGCCACGCGGCCCGGGCGGGGGCCGCGGCACCGGCGGGCCCGGTGACGACAACGGCCGGTTCTCGGCCGCCCGCGCCCGGCTGCGCGATTCCGCGAAAGCCCGGCGCGTGCTGCTGGTCGCCGCGATCGTTTTCGGTGTGGCGCTCGTGGGCTATATCTCCGATCTGGTGATGACCTCCGGCAAGATCCCGCGCGGGGTCGAGATCGCCGGTGTCGCCATCGGTGGGATGGACGAAGCGGACGCCCGCGCGAAGTTGCAGGAAAAACTCGATCCGCGCGCCGGTGAATCCGTCCCGGTGAAGATCGCCGATGTGCAGACCCAGCTCGTGCCCGCCGCCGCCGGTCTCGGGGTCGACTGGGAGGCGACCTGGGAACGAGTCGGTGGTCAGCCGCTCAACCCCGCCTCACGTCTGCTGTCCTTCGTCGCCACCCGCGAGGTCACGGTGGCCAGCTCGGTCGACGAAGCCGCGCTGGGCCGCACCTTCGAGGAGTTGAAGGTGCACGATCAGCCGCCCGTGGAGGGCGGTATCCACTTCGAGGGCACCCGGCCGGTCGAGGTGAATCCCACTTCCGGCCGGGTACTGGATCAGGCCGGCGCCCGCACCGTGCTCACCGAAGAATGGGCGACCGCGAGCACCCTGGACCTGCCCGTCGCCACCGCACCGCCCGCCGTCCGCCAGGACGCGATCGATCAGGCGATGCACCAGATCGCCGAACCCGCGGTGAGCGCGCCGGTCGGTTACATCGGTAAGGGCGAGGCGAATGCCACCCTGAGCCCGGAACAGATCGCCACCATCGTCGGCTTCGTACCCGACGGGAACGGCGGGCTGCGGGTCGAGTTCGACCACAAAGTGGCCACCGACCTGCTCGCACCGCAACTGGCCTCGACCGAGGTCGAACCCAAGGACGCGACCTTCACCTTCTCCGGCACGCCCACCGTCGTCCCGGCCGTGGTCGGCGACAAGATCAACTGGGCGAAGACGCTGGAGCAGCTGCCCGCGATGCTCGCCGCCGCCGGCGCTCAACGCACCACACCCGGAATCTATGAGCGGATCGAACCCAAGCTCACCACCCAGGCGGCCGAGGCGCTCGGGATCAACGAGGTGATGGGCGAGTTCACCACCAGTGGTTTCACCGGGCCGTCCGGGGTGAACATCCGTACGGTCGCCCAGGAGGTCAACGGCGCGGTCGTCAAACCGAACGACACCTTCTCCCTGAACACCCACACCGGTCCGCGTACCGCAGCCGAAGGCTATGTGGAATCGGGCATCATCGACCACGGCCGCCCCAGCAAGGCGGTGGGTGGTGGGATCAGCCAGTTCGCGACCACTCTCTACAACGCCGCCTATTTCGCGGGCCTCGAGGACGCCGGTCACACCGAACACAGCTACTACATCTCCCGCTATCCGGCCGCACGGGAAGCGACCGTATTCGACGGCGCCATCGACCTGCAGTTCCGCAACAACACCCCGCACGGTGTGTACATCCAGGCATTCGCGGACAGCTCCGAGGTGACGGTCCGTATCTGGGGCACCAAAACGGTGAATGTGGAGTCCTTCACCGGCGAGAAGACCAAACCGACCGAACCGGAAACCGTCACCCTCCCCGAGGGCGACGACTGTATCGCCTCGACGGGCGCACCGGGTTTCACCATCTCCGACACTCGCGTGATCAGCGATGTGAATACCGGCGCGGAGGTGTCCCGTACGACCCGTACCGTGAAATACGACCCGGTGCCGGAGGTCAAATGTGAATCACCGGACAAGAAGCCGGAGGAATCCGCGGACGCACCGAGCGGCGGCAGCGGGCCCAGCAGTAGTCCACCCACCAGCAGCCGGCCCGGCGGCCGCCCGGGCTCCCGCTGAACGAGGTCCCCGCGGGAGCACGACCGAGCCAATACGGAACCGCCCGCCCCGAATACCGGGGCGGGCGGTTCCGTCTCCGTCGGCGAGTGCCGTTACAGCGGGGTCCGCATGAGCAGCACGTTGTACTGGCGGTGCACCGTGAGCAGGAAGTACAGATCGCTACCGGTCTGGTAGGGGAAGATCATCGGCGCGTACGACGTCGGGAGCGCGGCCGCCTCCAGCAGTACCCGGGGGGTGCTCCACGGCCCCTCGGGTGAGTCCGCGGTCCGCAGCACCACCGAGTTGAACGGATCGGTCGTCAACATCACGAATTTGCGCAGGTGGTCGTTCCACTGCACGGACAACTCGGCCACCCCGTCGACCACCGGCGCGGAAGCTTTCGCGTCGTTCGGTTTCCAGCCGTGACCGTCCCAATACTCGTAGGCGTCGAGATTCGCGATATCGGCTTCCCGCACCCGCGATACGTATCCGGGGTGGTTGCGGCCCGCTGGAGTGCCGTACCGATAGACGAACCCGTCGTCCTCGACGAAGGCGTTCTGCTGGAAACGTTCGTGCCCGTCCACATTGGCCCGCCGCGTATTCGGCAGCTGGGCCCAGGTCCGCCCGCCGTCGCCGGACGCCGCGAGGGTGGAGAAGTTGGTGGTCCACAAACCGTGGTCACCCCACTCCTTCACCGACATCATGCTCATGTACTGCACCCCGCCCACCGCGATACCGGCGGTCGGGATCAAGCTGATCTCGATACCCGGGATCTTCGGGCTCGGTAGCGGATTGGGGACCGCGCCGTCGAATACGATGCCCCGCGCGGGATCCTTGGTGTGGCTGTAGAACAGCACATTGCTGGTCCACGCCCACACGCTGCCGGCCAGCAGGTTCGGCACCCCGAGGCCCGCTGAATCGCCGAAGGCGGTCAGCATGGTGCCGGCCCCGTCGTCCCACATGACCCCCAGATCGGTGCCCAGTACATTCACCTGCTGAGTCCGGTTGGGACTGTCCAGCCCCGTCACCTGGAACACGGCCTGGGTGTCCCCCGGCAGCGTCGGCAAACCGCGGGGTTCGCCGTTGATACCGGGGATCGGATTCACATTGTTCGGATCCGCGACCGCCGGACCTGCCAGAACAAGCGCGGCGACGGCACCGGCGACCCCGGTGCGTACGAGGACGGACAGCGGGCGGTGGGTCATTCGATGTCCTCCTGCTGGGCGGCACGGCGGTCCGATGGCCCATCTTGCCATGATCATCGTCGGGCGGCGGGCCGGACGGGAAGCGCAATGGGCCGCCACCGGTGCACGGCCCTATAGTGCGGACGCGTGGCGGCACGGCTCGGTCGAACCGTCACGTGAGTAGCGCTGAGGTCCGAAGCCTGAATTGCGCCGGCCCGGAGGGGTTCACCAGGATGTCCGCGCCCGCGGGCACGATCTCCGGCAATGCGCTTCCCACCACCGGCCACCAGCGGTCCGCGTGGCGGCGTCGCTTGTGCACCTCGGCCGTCACGACCATCACGCAGTTCACGCCGTCCGGCGATTCGACCGTGACCGGAGAATTCTGTTCGTCGCAACCGATGTGTACGACGGTATTGCGGAACATGCCGATGAATTGCTCGTCCAGGGTTCGTCCGGCGGCGAAGGATCGCAGCAGCGAGTCGATGGGATCGGTCGGCACATCGGAAGCGGAGGGCACATACTGTGGATTGGGTTGGAACGGTCCCAGACGATCGTCGTGCTCGATCTTCCAACCCCCGACCATGACGTGCGGTGGCGCCTCCGACGACTCCGGCTGCCAGGCCGGGTCGAGGAGCACGAACCAGTCGTCACGACGGACCGCGCCGGGTACCGGCTCCTTCATTCGGGCTGTTTCCTCTCAGTCGGCGCTGCCGGATTCATTGTCTGCCGGGCGGTACGGGAAGCTACGATACGGAGGCGAACCATCCTTCTGCTCTACCACGAGAAACGACATGCCGTTCTCCCCGGTGACGGGATTGACGAGCCCGGTCCAGGCATGGAAGTCCCGCTCGATTCCGGCTTCGTTCTGTAGGTAGTGTGCCGTTGATTCGGCCGCCGTCGAGCCGTCCGGGGCGGTTTTGCACGACATCGAGAGGACCGGCATCCCTGGATTCTCGGCGAGGGCGCGTCGGAAATGCGGGTTCGCCTCGAGAATTCGGCCGAAATTCGTTCCGTCCACGCGTACCGTCGTCGGCCCACCGGCCGCACCCAGATCGACAGCGACTCCGAAGCTGGTCGGATTACCGTGGGCGTCGACATATACCGGGGCGTAGCCCAGGCGCTGTACATCTCCGCCCCAAGGGGCAGGTTCCGGACGGAACGCCCAATTCGGTGCGAAGGCCGCGGGCTGGTTCGGATCGGGCAATTTATCGCTGGGGACCGGCACATAGGCCATATCGCTCGTTCGTACCGGCTGCTGGGACCAGCTCGTGATCTGGCCTTCGTCCTGGTCCTTCGTCGGGAAGGACACCCCCAGGATATCGCCGTTCTGGTCTTTGATCGGAATGCTGTGAGCCTGTTCCGGACGGAATTGCACCACCGCGGAGTCGCCATCGGTGCCCGTGACGAGCCCATCGTCGCCGCGCCCGCTTCCTCCAGGGGAAGCGTCGTCCAGCGCGCGGGTGCCGGTGAACTCGACGCGCACGATCGAATCCGCGGCGGACTGCGTAGTTTTCGCGAATTCCCCGAGGTTGTGCCGCCCGAACTCGCCGATTTGCCTGCCGGCGGCTCCGATCCGCAGGCACATATGTTCCACGGCCGTATCGATGTACTGAAAAGAGCCGCTGCCAGTGGCCACCGATCCAGAGTGGCAGAGTCCGGATACCGGAACATACGGCTATTGCCGATGCTGGGAGGAACTCGAAAAGCGGAATACCCGCATCGGCCCGGCCGGCCCGGAAACACCGCGAGCGGCCCGGAAATCCGGGCCGCTCGCGGTGGAAATAGGACGGACCGAACCTCAGAACGCCGCTTCGTCGAGCTCCATGATGTCGTTGTCGAGGTTCGACAGGATGGTGCGGGTGGCGGTCAGTTCCGGCAGGATATTGCGGGCGAAGAACTGGGCCACGGCGACCTTGCCCTGGTAGAAACTCTTGTCCGCGCCGTCGGCGCCCGCGTCGAGGGCCGCACCGGCGATCTCGGCGTGGCGCAGCAACTGCCAGCCGATGAGCAGGTCGCCGACCGAGAGCAGGAAGCGCACCGAACCGAGGCCCACCTTGTAGAGCTCGTCGGTCTGTTCCTGGGCGCCCATCAGGTGGCCGGTCAGGGTGGCGGCCATGCCCTGAACATCCTCGAGTGCGGTAGCCAGCAGTTTCCGCTCACCCTTGAGGCGTCCGTTACCCGCTTCGGAGTCGATGAACTTCTGGATCTGTCCGGCCACGTGCGCCAGGGCCACACCGCGGTCACGGGCGATCTTGCGGAAGAAGAAGTCCTGCGCCTGGATGGCGGTGGTGCCCTCGTACAGCGAGTCGATCTTGGCGTCGCGGATGTACTGCTCGATCGGATAGTCCTGCAGGAAGCCGGAACCGCCCAGGGTCTGCAGCGATTCGGTCAGGTACTGGTAGGCCCGTTCCGAACCGACACCCTTGACGATCGGCAGCAGCAGGTCGTTGACCCGGGCGGCGGTATCGGCGTCCGCGCCGGAGACGGCGGCCGCGATATCGGCGTCCTGATGGGCGGCGGTGTAGAGGTACACCGCGCGCAGGCCTTCCGCGTACGCCTTCTGGGTGGCCAGGCTGCGGCGCACATCCGGGTGGTGGGTGATGCTGACGCGCGGCGCGGTCTTATCGGTCATCTTGGTCAGGTCGGCACCCTGGACACGCTGCTTGGCGTAGTCGAGCGCGTTCAGGTAGCCGGTCGACAGGGTGGCGATCGCCTTGGTGCCGACCATCATCCGCGCGTGCTCGATGACCTCGAACATCTGCGCGATGCCCTGGTGGACCTCACCGACGAGCCAGCCCTGGGCGGGGACGCCGTGGCCACCGAAGGTGACCTCGCAGGTGGCCGAGACCTTCAGGCCCATCTTGTGCTCGACATTGGTGACGAATACGCCGTTGCGCTCGCCCAGTTCGCCGGTCTCGTGATCGAAGTGGAACTTCGGTACGAAGAACAGCGACAGACCCTTGGTGCCCGCGCCCGCGCCCTCGGGGCGGGCGAGCACCAGGTGCATGATGTTCGGGAACAGATCGTCGGAGTCGGCCGAGGTGATGAAGCGCTTCACGCCCTCGATATGCCAGGAGCCGTCCTCCTGCTGGACCGCCTTGGTGCGGCCGGCGCCCACATCGGAGCCGGCGTCGGGCTCGGTGAGCACCATGGTGGCGCCCCAGCCCTGCTCGACAGCGATTTTCGCCCACTTCTTCTGCTCTTCGGTGGCGTTGTTGTAGAAGATATTGGCGAAGCCGGGGCCGGCGGCATACATGAAGGCCGCGGGCTGGGCGCCGAGGACCAGTTCGCCGATGGCCCAGTAGGCGGCGCGGGGGAAGTCGATACCGCCGAGCTCAGGGGCGACGGCGTAGGAGTCCCAGCCGCCTTCCTGCAAGGTGCGGTAGCTCTTCTTGAAGGATTCGGGGAGGGAGACGGTATGAGTCTCGGGGTCGAAGACCGGCGGGTTGCGGTCGGCGTCGGCGAAGGATTCGCCCAGCGGTCCCTCGGCCAGGCGACGGACCTCGTTCAGCATCTCCTTGACGGTGTCGGCGTCGAGATCGCCGTACGCGCCGGAATCCAGGATGCTGCCCAGACCGAGTACCTCGAAGAGGTTGAACTCCAGGTCGCGGACGTTGCTCTTGTAATGACCCATTGTGATACTCACTCTCCGTTGAGTCGGGTGCGGTCGGTGCAGATACCGTTCCCGCCCGTCGGTTGCCGTCGGGTAGCTGTCGCGTAACGGCAGGCTACTCGCGGGTAACTTATTGATTATATTACCGGCGAGTAAGGCAGTCGGCAAAGGGTCGCGCCGCATTGTGATGCGAAAAACAGGCAGCGGGCGCACAGCGGTGGTTTCGGGCCGGTCACGGCCGGGTGGCGTGTCGGTCGTGACAAGGAATGAGGTTCGCCCGACTGGGCCCGTTAGGGTGGGGCGTGCGGATCGAGACGAACTCAGGGCCCGCCGAGGCCGAGATCGATTACCCGGCCGTCCCGGCATTCCTGCTGGTCTTCACCCACGGTGCGGGCGGTGGTGTGGACTCCGCGGACATCCTGACCGTGCGTGATACGGCGCTTGCCGCCGGTGGAGTGGTGGCCCGCGTCCTGCAGCCCTACCGCGTCGCCGGCCGCCGCGCGCCCGGTAAACCCGAGCTTCAGGATCGGGCCTGGATGGAACTCATCGCCGCGTTGCGCGCGCAGATCGGGCCGGCACTGCCGCTGGTGCAGGGTGGGCGCAGCAATGGAGCGCGGGTGGCCTGCCGGACGGCGGTCGAGCTCGGCGCGCGCGGGGTGGTAGCAGTGTCGTTTCCGCTGCACCCACCCGGAAAACCGGAGAAGTCCCGTCGCGCGGAACTGCTGGCCGCCGGCGATGCCGATGTGGTGGTGATCAACGGCGGTAGTGACCCCTTCGGTATCCCGGACACCGCGGACGCGGCCGAGGTGCGGGTGATACCGGGTCAGCCGCATTCCTTCCGGAAAGGTTTCGACACCATCGCCGAAACCCTCGAGCCCTGGTTCCGGCGCTGGAGGTCTTGATCGGTGGTGTCGCCCGGTCCGGGCCGGATACCACGTCGTCGGTCCCGCGCTACTGTTCCCGCGTTGATTTCGTCGCCACGACGAGGGCATCGATCGCGTCCCTGTCCTCGGTCGGGCGCAGTACCTCTCGGGCCGTATCGATTTCGAGCCCGGATTCGGTTCCCAGATCCGCCACCACATCCTCGGGTGTGAACAGGATCGCCGGATCCTGCGGACCCCCGTGCCCCCGGGCCGGATTCTCGCTGTGATGGCCGAGCACGAAGAGCATGCCCCCGGGGGAGAGCGAATCGGCGGCCTGCCGTAGCAGGCGCCGGCGCTCGGGAGCCGGTAGATGCAGGAACACCAGCAGGACCAGCTCCCACGGGCCGCCGATTTCGAGCGCGGGGTCGGTGAGATCCGCGCACTGCCAGGTGATCCGTTCCCGGATCGACCGGGTCAGCCGGGTGGCCACTGTGCGGCCCTTGTCGATACCGACCTGGGAGAAGTCGATACCGTGCACCCGCCAGCCGTGCGTGGCCAGCCACAGCGCGTTCCGCCCCTCACCGCAGGCCAGATCCAGCGCGCGGGGCAGCTCGGGTACCTCGCCGTCGGGCCCGGGCAGGCGTGGTACGCGCCGCTCCAGTCCGTGCACGAACTCCACCATCGTGTTGTTCGGGGGCGCGCCCCACACCAATTCGCTCTGTACGTAACGCGCATCCCATTCGGCCGCCTTCATACGGCCAAGTGTATGGAGGCGGCCGGGCCGGGAGTCGCGGGTTCAGCTGTCGCCGCGGTCGGGCAGCCAGTGCACCGGCGTGGTCTCGCGGATGTGGATCAGCGCGTCGAACGAATCGCGCAGTGACTCCACCCGGAAGCGCGCTTCCTCATCCCGAGCCGGGTCGTATACCCCGCTGATCACCCGCATCCAAGCGGGCGCCGCCGTCCAGGCCCGGACCTCGGCGGGGACTTCTGCGCCGAGGTCGACGAACCAGGCGGGAAGGTCGACGGTACCGAGGACGGCGTCGACCAGGTCGGGACGCGGTGCCGGCGCCTGTGCCATCCCGAGATCGCCGTGGTGGAAACCGATCGCCACCGACCGATAGGACTTGCCGAAGTACGCGCGCAGATGGCTGCCTTCGGTGCGCATCCGCTCCGCGGCGGAGCCGATACTCGGATCGGCTGCGGCGGTGTGCCCGACCCCGTCCCAATAGACGATTCGAGCGCCGGTGCGCTCGTGATGGTCGATCAGCCTTTGCGCCGGGGCTGGTTCGCCGCCACCGAAGCCGCCTCGTCCGGCCACACTGCGCTCGTGGAAATCCACGATCGCCCGCAGGAGTTCCAGGGCGGTGGTCGATTCGCCCGCGGCTTCGGTATCGGCCCGCCGGGGGAGTGATTCCACCAGCGCGAGGGCGTCGCGGGCGCTTTCGGCGAACGGGCGCCCGGGGTGAACGCCCTGGTGACGCTGGACGTGCTCGTCGATCCGGTGTGCGCTGCGGATCGGTGTCAGATGCGATTGCAACTCCGCCAGTCGCGCGGGCGCCCGGCGGCGCACATACCTGAGCACTTCGTCGTAGTCGGCCGGTTCGGCCGCCGGGGGCCGGACGCCGACAACGCCGATCTGCTTCTCGGGGTGTTCGAGGTTGTGGGCGCGGATCCATTCCAGGCTCGCCACGGTCTCGGCGGTGCGCAGGGGCCGCCACGCACCGGCGAGCGCCTCGTGTGGATCACCCCCGGTGCGCACGTACGTGTCGAGTCGCGCGCCCGATCGGGCGCTGTCCTGGATAGCCAACGTCCGGAAACCGTGTTCGGTGACCAGTACTCGGAAGATCCGGTCCCTGATGTCGTAGGTCTGCCGGGAGAAGCGGGTGGATTCGCCGATTCCGACCACCGTGGCCGCGGCCAGGCGATCGATCAGCTTGCGCAGATCCGGTCCGGTATCGGTGGAGCGGGTGCCGAGTATGGGCTGCGCCGCGCTGCGCAGCCACTCGTACACCGCTTCGGTGGCGCCGGCCGGGGTCGAGGTGGTCGTCACGAGGACTCCTGGTGTCTCGGGGAGTATCGCGACCAGCCTCATACCTGAACCATACTTGAGGTCAAGCTTGTGGATCCCGATCGAACCGGGAATCTCACAACCGGGTGCGCATCAGTACGACGTTGTACTGATTGTGCAGGGTGGTGAGGAAGTACAGATCGCTTCCGGTCTGGTAAGGGAAAATCGATGGTGCGTAGGCGGTGGGCAATTCACGATTATCGATCAATACCCGCGGCTCGCTCCACGGTCCCGCCGGTGACGACGAGGTCCGCATCACCACCGAATTGAACGGGTCGGTGGTGAGCGAAACGAATTGTCCGAGATGGTCGTTCCACATCACCGAAAGTTCGCCGACGCCGTGCATGATCGGCCGCGCGGCATTGACATCGCCGCGTTTCCAGCCGCCCCCGTCCCAGTATTCGTAGGCGGCCAGGTTCTGGATATCGGGTTCCCGGACCCGGGAGACGTACGCGGCATTGTCGCGACCCGAGGCGGTGCCGTAGACGTAAACCCAACCGCCGTCCTTCAGAAAAGCGTTCATCTGGAAATTGCGGTTGGCGCCCTCGTTCGGACGCCGGGTGAAGGCGAGATCGGCCCAGGTTTCACCGTTATCCGCCGAAGCCGCCAGGCCGGAGTAATTGGTCGTCCATTCTCCGGGGGTGTCCCAGGTTTTCACCGACATAAGGCTCATGTACTGCACACCGCCCACCGAGATACCGGCGGTGGGAATTCTGCTGATCTCCAGCAGCGGGATCTTCGGGCTGGGTATCAGATCCCTGGCCTGGCCGAACACATCTCGGACCACGCTGTCGAAGAAAATTCCCTGACGCGGATCCCGGGTATGACTGCGGACCAGCACATTGCTGCGCCACGCCCACATACTGCCCGCGAGGAGATTGGGAAAACCGACCCCGGCGGTATCGCCGAATGCGGTCAGCATTTCGCCCTGCCCGTTGTCCCACATGATGCCCAGATCGGTCCCGAGCATGTTGTAGTTCTGGGTTCCGTTCGGGCTGGCCATACCGGTCACCTGGAAAACGGCTCGGGTGGCTCCGTGTAACTGGGGGAGTCCATTGGTGCCGTTCAACACGGGAATCGGATTGATGGCGTTGGGATTTGCGGTGGCCGGTGCGGTGGCGGCGATCAGTGCGGCCGATGCGCCCGCCAGCACCGAAATAAGTATCGAGCGGGTTCTCTTCAAGTCCGTCGGACCTCCGGGTCATGTCAAAGACGCCACCGTCATATACGGGGCGCCTCGATGGATACACGGAACATTTCGACTGGCTGGCGGAACGCGGCCATGTTAGCAGTGGGTTCGGCCTGATCAGACGCATTGTCGGCGGTTGTGCGCAGATGTTATTAACGGCCTCGGTGGATGCAATGATCCAGCGTCGCGGGTATCGTGCCGGGCCCTTGGTCCACAGGCGACATAGACCGCTCCATGGTCTAATCGAAAGTTAACCGTGGATTTCAGCGGGAGACTTCAGTGAGGAAGCGGAGGACGCATGCTGCCATCCGGAATGGACCCGCGCACACCGGTGCTCGTCGGCGTAGGGCAGGTTGTGCACCGATCCGGTGAACCGGGCCTGCCCGGACCGGTCGAGCTCGCGGCCGAATCGCTGCGCCGGGCCGGTACGGACAGCGGGACCGGGGACGCGCTGCTGCGTTCGGCGGATGTGATCGCATCGGTGGCGCCGGTGAGCCGACAGTACGCCGACCTGGGCACACTTGTCGCGGCCGAGCTGGGCACCTCCCCGAAACGGACACTGCAATCGGCGCCCTACGGCGGGGACGCCCCACAGCGGCTGCTGAATCTGCTGGCGAGCGAGATCGCCGAGGGCCGGTCTGATATCGCGTTGCTCTGCGGCGCCGAATCGGTCGCCTCCTGGAACGTCGCCGAACGGTCCGGTGCGGATCTCGGCTGGCCGGAGCAGGACGAGAACGCCCGGCCCGACCGGATCATCGGCTCCGACGACGCCCCCAACACCGATATGGAGACCGCGGCCGGTCTGTGGGGCCCGATCTATGTGTACGCGCTGATGGAATCGGCCATGCGCAACCGGCTCGGACTCGACGAGCAGGCCCACCTGGCCCGGATCGGCGGGCTGTGGTCGCGGTTCTCCGCCGTCGCGGCGCGCAACCCGTATGCCTGGTTGCCCCGCGAACGCAGCGTGGCCGAACTGATCACCACCGGACCTGACAACCGGATGGTCTCCACCCCGTATCCGAAGCTGTTGATGGCGAATCTGACGGTCGATCAGGGCGCCGCGCTGATCCTGTGCAGTGCCGCCGCGGCGGATGCGGCAGGAGTCCCGCGGGAGCTGTGGGTTTTCCCGCACGGTGGGGCCACCGCCACCGATACCTGGTTCCTCTCCGAACGGACCGATATGGCGGCGTCCCCGGCGATCGCCGCGGCCGGCCGGGCGGCGCTCGGCGGCGCGGGAATCGGGATAGACGATATCGCGCATATCGACCTGTACTCGTGCTTCCCGGTGGCCGTACAGATCGGCGCGGCCGCCCTCGGATTGTGCATCGACGAGCCGGAGCGACCGCTGACCGTCACCGGCGGCCTGACCTTCGGCGGCGGTCCCGGTAACAACTACAGCACCCACGGCATCGCGACCATGGCCGAGATCCTGCGGCGCAACCCCGCCGACTACGGCCTGACCACCGCTCTGGGCTGGTACATCACCAAGCACGGGGTGGGGGTCTATTCGGCGAAACCACCCGCCGGGTTGTTCCGGCCGGTGGAGGCCGAGGTACCCGTCGCCCGGCGGGAGACCGCACCCGGCTACACCGGGCCGGCGGTGATCGAGGCATATACGGTCCCGCACCGTAAGAGCAGCGCGGGCGACGAACCCGAAGCAGTCGTGGTGAGTGCTCTGAACCCGGCCGGTGCCCGCATACTTGTCCGGGCGACGGACAGCGAGACCATCGCGGCGGTCACCGCGGGCGACCGATTGGGCGCCGCCATCGATATCACCGCCGCCGACCGTTTCATCCTGCGTAGCGAGAGGACCGCCTGATGACCGATACCGTGCTCCTGGACCGGTGTGATGCCATAACCGTACTCACGGTGAACCGGCCGGCGGCGCGAAACGCCATCGATCTGGCCACCGCCAAGGCGATCGAGGCGGCGCTCGACGAGTTCGAAGCCGACGATTCGGCCCGGGTCCTGGTGCTCACCGGCGCCGACGGAACCTTCAGTGCCGGAATGGATCTGATCGCGATGACGCGCGGTGAGGTGCCGGTGACCGAGCGGCGCGGCCCGCTCGGGATCGCCTCGAATCCGCCGGCGAAACCGATGATCGCCGCAGTGGAGGGTTTCGCCCTCGCCGGCGGTTTCGAACTCGCGCTGTCCGGTGATCTGATCGTCGCCGCGCGGGACGCGAAATTCGGTCTGCCCGAGGTGAAGCGCGGTCTGGTGGCGGCGGCCGGTGGTGTCATGCGGCTGACCCAGCGCCTCCCGCGCAGTATCGCGGCCGAGCTCGCGCTCACCGGTGGGCGGATCAGCGCGGAACGTCTCTACCAGCTGGGTCTGGTCAACCGGGTGACCGAACCGGGTGAGGCCCTCGAGGTCGCGCTGGAGCTGGCCGGTGAGATCGCGGCCGCCGCTCCGCTCGCGGTGGCGGCCAGTAAACGGATCATCGACGAGACCCCCGATTGGACTGCCGCGGAGGGTTTCGCGAAGCAGGGCGAGATCGCCCTTCCCGCGCTGGTTTCCAAGGACGCGGCCGAGGGCGCGCTGGCATTCGCGGAGAAACGCGCCCCGGTCTGGCGGGGACGCTGAGCCTCCTGTCCGGAGCAGTCGGATTCCGGTTCGGCGGTTGCGCCGGATCCGGGACCCGGCTGCCCGACCGCCACCGGGACCCCGGACCCAGTACTGCAACAGCACTCTGTCGGGGTAGGGGTTCGGCGAGGCAAGCTGCGGCGGTAATTCCGCACCAACTCGCCGGTTCGGCCGATATTGTGCAATTTGCCCGAGGCTGTCCGCCGATTGTGGCACTTCGAGATAATTCCCGGTCTCGAACCACTGGCTAACCTGACACCATACCGATTCCAGAGCTGGTGACGGGTTCGTCCGGAACCGTCGACAATCCTGTGGCGAGGCTCGATTGAGCAACGACATGACCAGGGTCTTGACCCGCGTGATGAACGATCTGAAACGTCTGACGGGTAACGGATCCGAGGGTATCGCGGATTTCGGCAGGGGTGCGGCTCGCTTTATCAGCAGGGATGCCGCCGAGAAGGTGCATGCCGATGGGCGTGGATCTGGGGGTATCGGGGCACATCCACGTCGGCCTTCTGTAGTTCCGCGGTGGCGACAACGACGCAGCGCACCCCGTCGGGTGCCGTCCCTATCAGAGGCCGGTTGTGGTCGTCACAGCCGATCTCCACCACGGAGTCCCGGATCCGGGATACGAGCTCGTCGCCGAGCAGTTGGTCACCGGCTGCCACGCGGCGAAGGACCGACACCATGAGACGTACACAATAGGTGGACATAGGTTCGGTCGACTGGCACCACACCGCGGATCGGCACCGACTCATCCAAATGTCGTTGCAGTACTCAGAAGCGGTGCCCGGCGTCGTCCCGCAGGGTGGGCAGCCAGTCCAGGAGCACGCGGACGCAGCCATCGGGGTCGTCGTAGAAGGGTGTGTGGCCGCTACCGGCGAGCGTGATGTGGCGGGCCGCGGGCAGCGATTTGCGGGCTCGGCGGCTCTGCGTGGCGTAGGTGAGCAGGATGTCGCGGTTACCCCAGGCGATCGTCACCGGCAGATCCGCGAGCGCGGCGGGGTCGTGCAGTTTCGCGTCGGTGAACGAGGCCAGGGCCGGGGAGAACCCCAGCGAGTCGACCGCGCCGCGCGCGGTGTCCAGCGCGACCTGCGCGCTGACGGCCCACGGTTTGCCGAAGACCAGACCCAGGAACGCGGTCCGGCCGACCGGGCTCCCGAGTACTTTCGGCACGGCGGGGCCGAGGACGCGACCGAGTGTCTTGGACCGTCCCAGCGACTGCTGGCACCAGATACGGCCGGCAGTATCCCAGAAGAAGATCGGGGAGAAGGCGGTCACCGAACGGGCCAGGCCGCGTGCGCCCAGATTCAGCGAGATTCCGCCGCCCATGGAATTTCCGGCCAGGTGGGGCCGGTCGATGCCCTGGTCGTCGAGGAAGCCGGCGAGCGCGTCGGTCAGTGTGTCGACAGTGGTGTGCGGAAGTGGTGCGGAATCGCCGAAACCGGGGAGATCCACCGCGATCACATCGAACTGTTCGGCGAGTGCGCCGATGACGGGTTCCCAGACCTGCCACCGGCTGCCGACCCCGTGGACCAGCACCAGTGGTTCACCGCGGCCTTCGCGATGGTGGTTGAGGATCGTCATGTTCGCCGCTTTCCGATCAGATCGCGATTCCGGGGCTCTCAGATTAACAGCAGGCGCCAGCCCTCAGTTGGCTCCGCGCGGCCTCCGGTGAGTCCGGTCCGGGTGGCCGCCGGGTGCGGTGGACGCGCTCCGGGCTGTGAATCGCGTCGGAATTCCGGGCCCCAGGTTGCGGGCCGAGTGTGACTGCGACTACACACATGCGTGGACGTCACGCGGGCGGCCGCGGGTACTGTTCCCCGGTCGGCGCAGCGTCGTGCGATACATCTGAGAGAGGAACCCGGTGCGGAAGACCCTGATTACCGCGACCTTCGTCATTCTGCCGCTGTTGGCGGCCTGCGGTAGCGATACCGAATCCGCGCCTGCGCTGACCGAAGCGGATCTGTCCAAATCCTTGCAGCAGAAAGGAATCCAGGATCCCGCCTTCGCCGACTGCGCCGCGAAACTGTACATCACGCAGGGCATCTCGCAAGACGGCCTGCGGACCATGGTCAGTGACGAATTCGACACCCGGATGGCCGATCCGGAGACCCTCGGCATGAGCCAGGACGACGCCGACAAAGCCCGGGCAGCGACCAACAAAATCGTCACCGAATGCCTCGGTAACGTGCAATAGCGGTTACCCGGAAATGATTCTCGCTGATCGCAATACTGCTTTCGGGAATCACCTCACAGCAGCATGCCTGCATGACACCACAGAATCCGCCCTTCGCCGCGGCCCGCACGGCCGCGGTGATCGGCGCCGACCCGGCGGGCGTCACCGCTGCGCTGGGGTTGCTCGACGCGGGTTTCGATGTCGCGCTCTACAGCGACCGTGACCAGAACGCGTTGCGCAATCGAACGCGGCCGGGTGTTCGGGCCGTCGCGGTGGCTCCGCACCCGGCGGGCCCGGCGGGCAGCAGCCGGCGCCCCGGCCGTACATCCCGGCCCACCGGTCGGATCGCCTTCGACGGCTATATCGGCGTCACGGTGGACAGTACGTTCGAGACCGCGGGCCGGATCACCTCCTTCGTGGAGCGGGGCGGGGCGTTCCTGGTGGAATCGGTGACGCCGGAATCGCTCGGAGCGATCGCCGCGTCCACCGATCTCACCCTGGTCGCCACGGGCCGGGGCCGTCTGGCCGGGTACTTCCCGGCCGCCGCCGACTGTCCCGTGCACCGAGGTTCGCCCCGATCCCTGAAGGGGCTGTACGTACTCACCCGGACCACCGGTTCCGATCGTGTCGAGCCGAACCCTCCCGCTGCCGGGCCCCGGATGGTGCACTGAGGTCACAGCACCAGTCGAGTCCGGCGCGCGCCGGAGACAGGAGGCTCCGGCGTGACCGTGGCAGTGGTGGTCGGTAATCCGAAACCGGCATCTCGAACTCTTTCCGCGGCCGTCGGCCTCGCCACAGCACTACGGCCGGATACCGAGCCCGCGGTCATCGATCTGGTCGAGTTCGGGCCCGGCCTGCTGAACTGGGGTGATCCGGCGGTCGCCGAGGCTGCCGGCGCCGTGGCCGCCGCCGAGCTGGTGGTATTCGCCAGCCCCACCTTCAAGGCCACCTACACCGGTCTGCTGAAACTGTTCCTCGAGCAGTTCGACGGCGGTACCGGGCTGGCCGGGGTACTGGCCGTCCCTTTGATGCTGGGTGCGGGCCCCACTCACGCGCTCGCCCCGGATCTGCTGCTCAAACCGGTCCTGGTGGAGCTGGGCGCGACCACCGCCCTGCCCGGGTTGTACCTCTCCGACCGGACGTTCGCCGAGGACGGCGTGCTCGACGCGTACGCCGACCGATGGCGGCCGGTGGCGCAGGCGCTGTCGGCGACGACAACCCATTCGAAGTGAGGGGCGAATCATGAACGAGGTCTTCGAAACCCCCGCCGACGGCACCGGCCTGCGCCGCGCCTTCGCCAACTTCCCGAGCGGGGTCGTCGCGGTCTGCGCCGATATCGACGGAAAGCCGGTCGGGCTGGCGGTGAGCACTTTCGTCCCGGTCTCCCTGGATCCGCCACTGGTGTCGTTCTGCATCCAGAACAGCTCGTCGACCTGGCCCAAACTGGTCGACGCGGGCTATCTCGGCCTGAGCCTGCTGGGCACCGACCAGCAGCAGGCGGCGCGCTCGCTCAGCTCCCGTACCGGCGATCGTTTCCGCGACCTGGAACTGCACGAGGGCACCGGCGAAGCCGTGTTCATCCAGGGCGCCTCGGTATGGATCGAGGGGACGCCCGAAGCGCACGTCCCAGCCGGTGACCACACGGTGGTGATCCTGCGGGTCAACCGGCTGGCCATCCATCCCGATCGCGAACCCCTGGTCTTCCACGGCTCCCGTTTCCGCCTGCTGCACGCCAGCTGACTGCTCCGGCGACCGGGACGGGATGTGGCACCGGGTAGCTGAACTGCGGTGATCCTGCTCCGAAGCGGTTCGGCGTGGGTTTCGGGAGCCACTCGGCCGCGGAGTCGGCGAAACGACGGCAATTCGCTGGAGGAGTGCGCCCGGCTTTGCGAGAGTAGCCATATGACCGTATTCGCCAGCGAGCCGCCCGCGTCCTTCGAATCCTTCGACGGGACCAGGATCTATTACCGGCGGGTCGGGTCGGGGTCGCCGGTGATCATGATCCACGGCTCCGGCGGCGGATTGCACTCGTGGCAGCCGGTGGCCGAATATCTGGCCGACCGGTTCGAGTTGTGGCTGCCGGCCCGTCGCGGCTATGCGCCGAGCGGGCCCGGCCACGCGCCCAAGCACTACGCCGACGAGGCGCGCGACCTCGGAATGATCATCGATATGATCGACCGGCCCGCGCATCTGGTGGGTATGTCCTACGGTGCCACGGTCGCCCTGCACGCCGCGGCCGCCGGACTCCCGGTCCGTTCGCTGGCGCTGTGGGAGCCGCCGCTGTACGCGGCGGGTGGGGAGCTCGCACCGGTCCTCGCCCGATACGAGGAACTCACCGCGAACGGTGAACGCGGCCGAGCCCTCCGGGTGCTGGCGGAAAAGGTCTCCCGAGTCCCGGCGTCACTGCTGGAGGCTGCGGGCGAGGCAGATCCGGACCAGAACGATCCCGACGACTCCTACGGCTGGAGCCGGGATCTCGAGTCGATGATCGCCGATACGACCTATCTCGATCGCTGGTCGAGCGTGATCACCCCCACGCTGCTGATGCGTGGCTCGGACACCTGGGAGCCGATGCCGGAAACCGTAGACCGACTGGCGAGGGTTATGCCGCACGCGGCGCTCGAGATTTTTCCCGGGCAGATGCATTTCGCGCCGTCGACGATCCCCGAAACCGTGGCGAGAACCCTCGCGGAGTTCCTGTACTAGGTCCGCAGGACCGGCACCATCTCCGGACACAGCACGTCCACACTCGTCCCCAGGAACCAGCCCTCCTGCATACCGGGCGCGACTCCCGCGCCGATCAGCTGCTGCCGCGCGGTGAGCTTGCCGCGCGCCGTGGGATCCGCGTGTAACGTTCCGCACACCTGTTCACCGAGGGCTACCGCGTCGGGGCGGTCGGCGCCCACGATCGCGAGACGGGTGTGCAACGCGAAATCGGCCGGGACGCCGGGTGCGGGGGCCGCATGGGCCTCGGCACCGGAAACGGCTCCACCGACGGTCAGCGCGACCCCGGACAGCACGGCGAAGGCACCGGCGGACAAGTATTCGAGCAAAACGATCTCCTCGGTTCGTGAAATCGTGATCGACCCGAGGGATCGGGACGTCACGGTTATGGCGAGGGCCAGGTTTTCGGCCGGATCCCGCCGTTCACAAACCGCATCATTCACTCATCTCTTCGCATTCAAACGTATTGCGCGGAAATGGCTCTCGTGCGTCAATTCGGTGGCGTATTCGGGCACCGGGCCGGGGAATCCGGCTCGCGCGAATTCACGGTCGACTCCGCACAGCGGGCGAGACGATCAGTGGCGGCGGGGGGAGGACGTCCCGGGATCCGATGTACTGATGCGGGACCCGCGGCTCTGACCCCAAGCAGCTACGAACTGCGGATAGTGGCACATCTGTGGCGCAGATGGGATCGGTAGCCGGAAGGCAGCAGCGGAGACATGAAGCTAATGGTATGGATGACCAGCGCGGATACTGTGAAGGTATTGGTGGAGCCGGTGACGGGAATCGAACCCGCGCCATCTGCTTGGGAAGCAGAAGTTCTGCCATTGAACTACACCGGCCTGCGCTCACAGGCGCGAAAGGCAGCTTAGCAGAGGCCGGACGCGAGCTCTAATTTTTCGGTTCGCCCGCCGGCCTTCCGCTGCCGAAGCTCGACGATCAGCGTTCGGACCAGACACCGAGCCGGTTACCGCTGGGGTCGGTGAAATGGAAGCGGCGACCACCGGGGAAGTCGAAGGGGCCTTCGACCACCGTGCCGCCCGCCGCTCCGACCGAGCGGAGGGTGGTGTCGAGGTCCGCGGAGTACAGCAGGACCAACGGTCCGCCGGTGGAGACTTCGTCGGCGGGGGCGAGGCCGCCCGCTTCGCCTTCCGAGCCGTCGAAGCGGCGGATACCGGCGTAGGTGGGGCCGTAGTCGTTGAATTCCCAGCCGAACGCCGACCGGTAGAAGCGTTTGGCGGCGTCGAGGTCGGTGACGGCGAGTTCGATGTAGTCGATGCCGTGATGGGTGTGCGCGCTCGTCTCGGACATGCCTGGAGTATGCCCGCGGGATATGACAGGAAACGGGACCCCGAGGACCGGGGGCTTCGCTCCGCGGGGCGGTCGCTACGCTCGTGGCGTGCTGCTTTCCGATCGTGACATCCGGGCGGAGTTCGCCGCCGGACGGTTCGGGCTCGAACCGTTCGAGGACAACCTGGTCCAGCCGTCCAGTATCGATGTGCGGCTGGACCGGATGTTCCGGGTCTTCAACAACACTCGCTACACCCATATCGACCCGGCGCAGCGCCAGGACGAGCTGACGAGCCTGGTGGAGCCCACCGAGGGCGAGCCGTTCGTCCTGCATCCCGGCGAATTCGTGCTCGGGTCCACGCTGGAGGTGTGCACCCTGCCCGACGATCTGGCCGGGCGCCTGGAGGGTAAGTCGAGTCTGGGGCGGCTGGGGCTGCTCACGCATTCGACGGCCGGGTTCATCGACCCCGGGTTCAGCGGTCACATCACCCTGGAGCTGTCGAATGTGGCGAATCTGCCGATCACCCTGTGGCCGGGTATGAAGATCGGGCAGCTGTGCCTGTTCCGGCTGACCAGCCCGGCGGAGAATCCGTACGGCAGCGCGGGTGCCGGGTCGAAGTACCAGGGGCAGCGTGGGCCCACGCCGTCGCGGGCGTATCTGAATTTCCCGGCATCGAGTCGGTGACCGCACTCGCGGGCCCGTCGACGAGACCGTCGTGTTCGTGACCGAAGCCTGGATGATCGATGACGGCAGCGCCGTCGCTGATCCCCCGTGGAGGCGCTGAGGACACTCCGGGTGAGGATCGGCAACGGGCAGTTCGGGATGTGCCGTCGGATGGTCGATCGCTGAGCGGGACGCCCTATTGGTCGTCGGTGCCGCGCGGGCCGAGCACGAGATCCGAGGTCCGGGCCAGCACCTCGCCGCGGTCGGTGCCGTCGAGTGGATCGGCGGCCAGGAAGTGCATGCCGATTCGCGCGCAGAAGGCGAGCAGGCTGCGTGCCTCGATTTCGACCGGGTCGGTGAAGTAGGTCCCGATCATTTCGCGCAGCAGTGCCATACGCTGGTTGTCGACCCGGCGCAGCCGCTCGGCGACTTCGTCGTCGCGCCGGGCCCAGTCTCGGATAGCGAGGTCGATGGGCAGCAGCTCGGGGGACAGGGTGAGCGCGCCGGCGCGCTGGATCTTGGTTCGCGCGTCGCCTCCTTCGCGCGTGACGTTTTCGAGTACGTCGTCGATGCTGCGCTGCTCCCAGGTGTCCAGCATCGCCTCGAGCAGTGCGTTGCGGTCTGCGAAATATCCGTAGAACCCACCCTTGGTCACACCGAGCGATTTCGCGAGGGCTTCGACGCGGACCGCGTCGGGGCCGCCGCGGGCCAGGGCACGTAACCCTTCATCGATCCAGCCCGCGGTCGTCGTCCGTACCGCGCCCACCATGTGTCTCCCTTCACAGTCCAAGGTGTATACGGCACCGTATATTCGCGCTACCGTCTTATATACGCCAGCGTATAACAGAAGGTGGGTGTCAGAGATGACCGAGAATTCCGAGATGCGCCCGACGACCGGCTCCGCGGCTCCGGTTGCCTTCCAGCAGCACGACATCGACGAGTCGATCCGGGCGCACAGTGGCATGGCGGCGTACGACTACGCCGACCAGTTCACGATCGTCACGAAGGCCGCCGCGTCCGCGACGCCGGAAGAATGGGCGCGTATCGCCCTCGACGAAGTGGCGGGTACCCAGGGACAGGTCGTCTGGCGGGTCGTGCTGGGGCTGCGGCTGGCTCGCCGATCTGCGGCCGGACAGGTGGCCGGATGGCCGATCGTCGAGCGTGGTACCACCTGGATCACCCTGGGGGCGCGGTCCTGGCTGCTCAGCGGCCGTCTGGTTCTGGAGATTTCCGACGGGACCGTTTCTGTGGGTACTTTTCTCCGCTACGAGTCCCGGCTCGGGGGGCGCGTCTGGGCTGCTGTGTCCCCGGGGCATCGACGCTTCGCGCCGGAGCTGCTGAACGAGGCGACACGCATTCTCTCGGCGCGGTCGTGACGCGGTACCTGTCGGGAGTATCCGGTCCGGACGGGGCCGCTCGGCCGCCGGTGTGCACGTCCCGCGGTGCGCGACAGCCGTATAGGACGTTCCGGACAGTCGGGCGGGCTACGTCCGGCAGACTCGGCTGCCGGACGTAGCCCCATCCCCGGTCATTCCACGGCGCCGCCGGCCAGGAGCGCCGCGTTGATCACCGAGGAGAGCGGCGGCAGTAGGCCGTCGCGTTCCGGTGGTACCACCCAGTTGCAGCCTTCGCGGTTCCAGCGACCCAGGCCGGTGGGTAGCATGACCGCGCTGCCGATGCCCGGGATATCGATATCGATGCGTTGCAGCATCTCGATCACTTCCGGATCCGGCCGGCGATCCGGGTACGCCAGGAAACTCCAGCGAATCTGCCGGGCCAGCATGGGGACTCGGATATCCCGTGATTCCAGTAGTTCGCGGACGGCTTTCGCGCGTTCGGTGGGTAGATGGACAACACAGGCCCGGCTGGTGATCGGCAGCATCACGAAGCCGCCGCGTTCGGTGGCCGATAACCCGAATTCGTGACGATAGTAAGCGGCCCAGTCGTCGACCGTTCTGAGCTTTTCCACGTTCACGGTGTATCCCCTTGCCTCCTGCTGCCGAGCCTCCCTGGCGTGCCGAGCCACGGCCCTGTGCCGGTTTCGCCGACCTGTTCTTCCAGGATCGCGCCCGGATCGGCGCGTCGGGAACGCCTACACGCTCGCGTTCCACTGCCCTTGCGCTGCCACTCGCACCGGTGGCGAATTTCCCTGTGGTTGCAGTCACATTCGGCTCGTACTCTGGAAAAGGAAATCGTTCGGAAAGGGTGACAACGTGGTCGGCCAGTGGTCTGGAAGGGAGGCCCGGGCGCTTCGCGAGGCCAAGCGGATGAGTATCCGGGAGTTCGCGGCACATCTGGGTGTGCACGAACGACTGGTGTCCAAATGGGAGGCCGGGGGCGACCGGGTGCATCCACGTCCGGTGAACCAGGCTGCCCTCGATACCTGTCTCGCCAGATCCGACGATATCGAGCGGACGCGGTTCGCGGCGTTGGCCGCGCCGGAACCCGATTCCGGCCCACGCCCGGACGCCGGCCGGTCGGCCGCGCCCGGCGGATATTCCAATGACGCCGAACTCCTGGCCCTCATCGATACCGGTGCGGCCCGTGGGGAGGGGCTGGCGGCGATTTCGGAGAAGGATCTGATCATGGCGGCAGCGCACGAGGCGAGTGAACACGCGGGCCGGGCGGAGGGAACGAACATCGGACCGAGCACGCTGGATCAGCTCGACGCCGACATCACCCGGATCGCCAACGACTACGTGCACACCCCGCCGATGCCGATGATGGTGGAGATGCTGCGGGTGCGGCGCCGGGTGTACCGGTTGCTGGAAGGCCACCAGCGGCCGTCGGACACCAGTCACCTATACCTGCTCGCCGGGTCGTTGTCGGGACTGCTCGCCAACGCGAGTACCGATCTCGGCTATCTCGATGCCGCCGGGGAACAGATCCGGGCCTCCTGGGCGTACGCGGAAATATCCGGCCACAACGGGTTACGGGCCTGGGCGCGCGGTATGCACGCGCTCATCGAGTACTGGTCCGAACGCCCGCACCGAGCACTGCAATTGGCGCAGAACGGTCTGCAGTACGCGGATTCGGCCACCGCGGCAGTCCGGCTGCACAATATCGAGGCCCGCATCTGGTCGAAGATCGGTAGCACCGCGGATACCGAACGGGCCATCCACGCCGCCGCCGACGCGAGTTCCGCGGCTGCCGCCGACAGTCTGCACGACGAGGTGGGTGGCGTCTTCGGGTTCTCCGACGCGAAAGCCAGCTATTACGCGGGCGCGACCTATATCCATCTCGGCCTGGCCGAACCCGCGCTGGCGGCCACCGAACGCACGATCGAGCTCTACCGCACCGGTCCGGCGCGGCAGCGATCCTACGGTGCCGAATCCCTGGCGCGTGTCGATTCGGCGGCGGCCCATTTGATCAACGGCAGCCTCGATGGCGCCGAGGCGGCACTGCTGCCGGTGCTGGCGCTCGACGAGGACAAACGGATCGCACAGTTGGAGGAACGGCTCACCGGTGTGCGCCGGCGGATCTGCGCCCCGGCCTTCCGCGGGGTCGCCGAAGCCAGGGCACTGGACGAGCGGATCGAGGAGTTCTGCGGGTCCACCGCTACTCGCAGCCTGCCGCCCGGTAGCGGGTAGTCCGCGCGTCGGTGAACTGCTCGGGTGCCACGTCGCGCAGGCTCGCGAACACCCCACCGGTCCGGGTCGGCCCGGCCGATTCGTCGAGGAATTTCGCGATACCGAAGTCGGCGAGCAGCACAAGTTCGCGTATACCCCGGGGCAGCAGGATATCGGCGGGTTTCACAGCTCGGTGCAGAGCACCGCTCTGATGCGCGTGGTCCAGGGCGGCGGCGGTGTCCTCGATGATCCGCACGGCGCGTGCCGGAGCGGGCGGTCCGGCCCGCTACAGCTCACCGGCATCGATGCCGTCGACGTACTCCCTCGCGATCCACAGCCGGCCGTCCTGCTCGCCGCGTGCGCGCACGGCCACGATATGCGGGTGTGCGCGGCGGGCTGCGGTATCGGCCTCGCGCCGGAACGAGCCGCGACCTCGGGGTCCGCGGTCCGGGCGCGGTCGAGAAGATCGAGAGCTACCGACCGGGGCAGGTCGCGGTCCGTCGCGAGGTAGACCTCGCCACCCCGCCGACGCCGAGGCGGCGTTCGATCCGATACCCCGCGAAAACCCTCGCCGCTCACCCGCGACTGCCCCACCTGGCTCTCCGCTGCCTCCCGTTCAGCGGTAACGGTACTGCACCGGGCCGGGGCGGGCCGGATATCCGCTTGCCCCTGGTGGCACCATGGATCGGGTGAGCACTGGCCATTCGCACCCCGCGCCCCGGATTCTGGAGCAATCGAAGAAGCTGCAGAATGTCGTCTACGAGATCCGTGGACCGGTGCACGCACACGCGGCAAGGCTCGAATCCGAGGGACACCGGATCCTGAAACTCAATATCGGCAATCCCGCGCCGTTCGGGTTCGAGGCACCCGATGTGATCATGCGGGATATGATCGCGGCCCTGCCGACCGCGCAGGGTTATTCCGAGTCCAAGGGCATCCTGCCCGCGCGGCGGGCGATCGTCACCCGCTACGAGCTGGTACCGGGCTTTCCGGAGCTCGACGTCGACGATGTCTACCTCGGTAACGGGGTGTCCGAGCTGATCACCATCACCATGCAGGCGCTGCTGGACAACGGGGACGAGGTGCTGATCCCGGCCCCCGACTACCCGCTGTGGACCGCGATGACCAGCCTCGCCGGCGGCACCCCGGTGCACTATCTGTGCGACGAGGCCAGCGGCTGGCAGCCCGATATCGCCGATATCGAATCGAAGATCACCGATCGCACCAAGGCGCTGCTGGTGATCAACCCCAACAATCCGACCGGTGCCGTGTATTCGACCGAGGTGCTGCAACAGCTGGTGGACGTAGCGCGCAAACACCGTTTGCTGCTGCTGGCGGACGAGATCTACGACAAGATCCTCTACGACGACGCCAAACATATTTCCCTCGCGACGCTGGCGCCGGATCTGCTGTGCCTCACCTTCAACGGTTTGTCGAAGGCCTACCGGGTGGCCGGATATCGGTCCGGCTGGCTGGCGATAACCGGGCCGAAGGAGCACGCGGCAGGGTTCCTGGAGGGAGTGGATCTGCTCGCGTCGTCGCGATTGTGCCCGAATGTGCCCGCACAGCACGCCATTCAGGTGGCGCTCGGTGGTTACCAGAGCATCGAGGATCTGATCCTGCCCGGCGGGCGATTGCTGGAGCAGCGGGATGTGGCCTGGGAACGTTTGAACGCGATTCCCGGCGTGTCGTGCGTGAAACCCAAAGGCGCGCTGTACGCATTCCCTAGGCTGGACCCCGAAGTCCACGAGATCCACGACGACGAGAAGCTGGTTCAGGACCTGCTGCTCCAGGAGAAGATCCTGATGGTGCAGGGCACCGGTTTCAACTGGCCGCACCACGATCATCTACGCATCGTGACCCTGCCCTGGGCGCGCGATCTGGCCGTTGCCATAGAACGTTTCGGCAATTTCCTCGCGAGTTATCGACAGTAGCGAGGCAGGTAACTCTGGGTTAAAACAGACCCTTCGTCCGGATTGAACCCAATTTTCTGAACCTATTGGCACAAAAGAGGATCCTGTGTGTACAGTGGTCCTCGGCGCTCAAAGTGCCTGGCCAGGTTGTCTACCCCCCCTGGGCAACCTGGTCCTCGGGTTAGGCCGCCCACCCCCCTGGGCCGCCTGCCCGCGGGCGGCGGAGACATCCCCCTGCTCTCCGCCGCCCCTTCCCGAGATTCTCGGAAATTCAGCGTAATCGCAGCGTAGGCCCCATCTGCCGGTCACATGGGTACTCGGCGAATCCTCTAGGCTCACCGGGGTGAGCGACCACCATCACCATCACGACCACTCCCGGCCTATCGCCATCGGCGCGACCGCCGCCCGCGTCGTGGTCGGCCTGCTGGTCGCCATCGGCATCGTTGTCGTCGTCGCGACGATCGCGCTGTGGCCCGATCGGCAACAGGTCGAGATCCCGCTCCCCATGCAGAATGCCGACGGATCCGCGGTGGTCACCGAAGCCGGCAAAGTCATCCGGCAAGATCTCGGTGCGTGTGGCAGTTCGTCCATCGGCCGGGTCTTCGACGGCGAACCTCAGCCGCCGGCGATGCAGGTCTACGACTGCCAGCGCAGTCTGATCGTCATCGAATCCGGTCCGCACGAAGGCAAGCACACGCTCCTGGAGATCGCCCCGGGCCCCGGGCAACCCGATCTGGCCGCCGGCGACGATCTGCGGATCGTGCGGCAGAGCGGGCCGGACGGGACACCGCTGTATTCGTTCGACGACTACGCGCGCGGGCTCCCGCTGAGTCTGATCGTGCTGGCCTTCGTCGTGGTCATCGTCGCGGTCGCGCGCTGGCGCGGGGTCCGGGCGCTGCTCGGACTGGTTTTCGCGTTCGCGGTGCTGATCGTCTTCCTCCTCCCCGCACTGCTGGACGGCAAACCAGCGATACCGGTCGCGCTGGTCGCGGGATCGCTGATCCTGTACGCGGTCCTCTATCTGGCGCACGGGGTGAATCTGCGCACCAGTTCCGCACTACTCGGCACCTTGACCTCCATGGTGGTCGCGGCGGTGCTTTCCTGGCTGACCATCGAGGCTACGGCGCTCACCGGTC
The DNA here is from genome assembly GCF_014645735.1 of Nocardia jinanensis. Lineage (GTDB taxonomy): Bacteria > Actinomycetota > Actinomycetes > Mycobacteriales > Mycobacteriaceae > Nocardia > Nocardia jinanensis. The sequence continues at coordinate 59,139 of NZ_BMMH01000030.1, forward strand.
TGTCCGAGGAACAGAACACCAATGTCGCTACCTATATCGAGCAGGTCAGCATCACCGGTCTGCTGTTGGCCGGTTTCATCATCGGCTCGCTGGGTGTGCTCAACGACGTGACCATCACCCAGGCGTCGGCGGCATTCGAACTCGCGGAACTGGATAAGAAGGCCACGCGGAGAGAGGTGTTCACCGCCGCGATGCGGGTGGGTCGCGATCATATCGCCAGCACCGTGTACACCCTGGTCCTCGCCTACGCGGGTGGGGCGCTGCCGCTGCTGCTGCTGTTCAGCGTGGCCGGCCGCCCGATCCGGGACGTACTGGTGGGCGACGCGGTGGCCATCGAGATCGCGCGGTCGGCGGTCGGTGGTATCTGCCTGGCGCTTTCGGTACCGCTGACAACCGGTATCGCGGTCATGCTGGCCCGGCCCTTCGGCAACAAGCCCGGGCGTGCTGGTCCCGCCCGGCGGAGCGCGGTATCGCGGCGCTCGGATAGGACGCGTTCGGAAACGACGGGTACGCACCGCAAAGTGCCCCGCGCGGGCGCGGGCTCCGAAGGTGGCGCCGCGCACGGCCGGTCCGGTCGCGGTTACCAGCCCTGGCCGACGACCGGGGAACAGCCGCGGGTGCAGCGCCCCGGATCCGGTGACCAACGGCCGGGCCCGCGCTCGGGCGAGACACCGGCCGCGCGAGGTGGGCAGTACGGGCCGCCGCGGTCCGCGCGATATCCCGCACCTCCCGATCCCGGATCCCAGCAGGCCGGCCCACCTCGTGCGGACAACCAGCGACCGTGGAATGAGGAGCAGCGGGAGGTCCGGCGACCGCGCCGACCCGGACCGGGCTACGGCGAGGGCTGATCCCGGTCCGCCGGGACACCGCGGGAATCGGTGCGGCCCCGGTCAGCGGTTGGGCGGTGGGAAGGGCAGCGGCGGAATGGTCGGTACGACGATCGGCGGCAGCCCCGGCACCTGGAAGGTGTTCGGACCGTTGGTGGTCGTCGGCGCCTCGGTCTCCTGCGGCTCGGCCACCGGCGGTGGCTCGGCCAGCGATTCGTGCTCCGGCGGGGTGGTCAGCGACGCGCCGGCCATCCCCGGACGAGCCGTGGGTGTGGTCGTCGAGGTCGTCGGCGGTGGGGTCGTACCTTCGACGGTGGTCGATTCCTGGCGGAACATGTGCTGGCCGTAGCCGAGACCGATACCGATCGCGGCCACCACCACCAGGGCGCTCACAGCGACCGCCGCGACACCGAGTTCACGGTGTTTGCGATGTGGGGGCTCGCCGAACGACCGCCGGGGCAGGAGCTTCTGCGGGATCCGCAACGCGATGGTCGGCGGATCCTCGTCCGGTGAGAGCTGCGGCACCGCTGAAAGTGCCGGGCGCGATACCGGAGCCGATGGCGCCGGTGTGGCGCCACTCGGGTATTTGTCCGCGTCGGGCGGGGTGGTGACCGGGCCGGTCGGCGCAGTAGGAACGGCCGGGCCGCTCTTCGAAACGGGGGCGGGCGGAATTCCGACGGCGGTACCGGCGGGCGGGCCGAAGATTCCCGGCTGCGGTATCGGAAGACTCGGCCGGGAAACCGTCGGTACGGGGGCGGGGATACCCGATTCGGTCGCCGTGTCCGCCGGTGCCGCGGTGCCGGTTTCGGGCTCGGGACCGAAGACGCCGACCCGGTTCACCGTCCGTGGGGTATCGCCCGGAAGGGCGGCGGGGGCCGGTCGCGGCGATTCGCTCGCTCGCGCCGGTGTAACGGCCGGGCGCGACTCCGGGGCCCGTTGCGCCAGCAGTGCGGCCCCCCGGGCCGTCGCCGCCTCCGGTTCCGGGGGAACCAGTACCGGCATCTCCAGAATCTCCCGCAGCGCACGGCTGACCAGCGGAATGCGTAGGCCACCGCCCACCGCGAGCACCGCCTGCACCACACGGCCCGAACGACCGATGACCTCGCGGGTGGAGCGAACCGATGCCTCGACGGCCCAGGTGATCAGTGCCGTGAAATTTTCCTGGGTGAGCAGCACCGGCCCGTAATCGCTGGGCAGCGCGACCGCGGATGTGGCCGAGAGCTTCTCCTTGGCCGAGCGGCACAGCGCGTCCAGCCGAGCCAGACCGGCAGGGTCGGGCGGATGGGCGATCCGGCCCGAGTTGATCTGCTGTTCCCGGATGAGCGAGTCGAAGTATTCACCGCTGATATCGCCGGTGCGCTCGGTGTGCACGACCCGGCCGTCGGCGACCTCCACAACGGTCACCGACAGACCCGATGCGCCCAGGTCGTAGACGCCGAGGGTGGTGATTCCGGCCAAGGCGCCGGAGGCCGTGGCGAATTCGAGCGTGGCCTCGATATCGGGCACGATATCGTAATCGTCGAGGCCCTGTTCGGCCATCGCCACATGCATGGCCTCGGCCTGCAATTCGTCGCGGCAGGCCAGGATGGTCCGGGCTATCTCGGGATCGGAGTTCAGGGCGGCGGCGACCGAGAGCGCGGCCCGCTCGGCGCTCGGTGTCTCGGGCGGGATGATGAAGGTGCGCAGCTCGAACGCTTGCGGGTCGGGCGTCGCCGCGCCCGCAGGTGGGCGCGCCAAGCGGATCGCGCCGGTCCCCACCGACACTCCCAGTGCTGAACTCATCGGCAGCCCATCCGTACTTCCCGCGTCACGATATGCGAGCGTCGCCCGGTCGATGGTGACGGCTCATCCCCCGAACCACTCTTCCGACAGTACCGCCCGGCCCCGATACCGCGGGAGGCAGCAATCGCTGCCGTGAGCCGACCGGCCCCACGACTCTACGGGGTGCCCAGCCCCGCGTACACCCATCCGGCCGAGCGCCAGGCGGCCCTATCGAGACAATTACGGCCGTCGATGACGGAGCGAGCCCGCACCACGGTGTCCAGATCCTGCGGCCGCAACTCTACGAACTCGTTCCATTCGGTGAGTACCAGAACGACATCGGCGCGTTCACAGGCTTCCACCACCGAGGTGGCGTAGTTCAGTGTGGGGAATACGCGCCGGGAGTTCTCCAGGGCTTTCGGGTCGTAGACGGTGACTACGGCGCCGTGCAGCTGGATCATGCCGGCCACGTTCAGCGCGGGGGAATCGCGCACATCGTCGGATTCGGGTTTGAAGGCGGCGCCGAGCACCGCCACGTTCGCGCCCAGCAGCGAACCGCCACACGCGCGGGCCGCCATATCCACCATCTTGGTGCGGCGACGCATATTGATGTTGTCGACCTCCCGCAGAAAGGCCAGGGCGTGGTCGGCCCCGAGCTCCCCGGCACGCGCCATGAAGGCCCGGATGTCCTTGGGCAGGCAGCCGCCGCCGAAACCGACTCCGGCGTTCAGGAAGCGGCGGCCGATGCGGGCGTCGTGACCGAGTGCGTCGGCCAGCACTGTGACATCGGCGCCGGTGGCCTCACAGACCTCGGAGACCGCGTTGATGAAAGAGATCTTGGTGGCCAGGAACGCGTTCGCCGACACCTTGACCAGTTCCGCGGTGGCCAGATCGGTGAGCAGGAACGGGACCTCGGCGGCGAGCAGTTCCGCGTAGAGCTCTTCGACGAGCTCACGCACCCACGCCGACCGTTCCCGTTCCTGATCCACGCCGAGTACCAGCCGGTCCGGCCGCAGCGTGTCCTTGACGGCGAAACCCTCGCGCAGGAATTCCGGATTCCACGCCACCTCGATGTCCACCGGGGCCAGGGCGCGCGCACGGCGGCCGAGTTCGGCGGCGGTGCCCACCGGAACGGTGGATTTGCCGATGATCACCGAGGGACGGGTGATGAGGGGCGCGAGCGTATCCACAACCGCGTGCACGTATTTCAGGTCGGCGGCGTACTCGCCTTTCTTCTGAGGAGTGCCGACCCCGAGGAAATGGACGTCGGCGTGTTCGGCTGCCTCGGCATAGGAGGTGGTGAACCTGAGGCGGCCGGAATCGAGATTGCGGCGCAGTACCGCCTCGAGGCCCGGCTCGTAGAAGGGAGTGACACCGTCGGAGAGTTTCGCGACCTTACCCGGGTCGATATCGACTCCGATCACATCGTGTCCGAGTTCGGCCATACACGCTGCGTGCGTGGCCCCCAGGTACCCGGTTCCGAAGACTGTGCATCGCATGATCGATTGGTAATCCTCGCCGGTGCACACACCAGAAAACCGAGGCGAGGTGCTGGGCAACAGCAGATGTACACCCGACGACGCGATGCGCCGGGCGGCGCCGACCAGGGCTTACCTTCGCATTCGCTCCCGCCGGCGCCGCCGAGTCCCGCCGTCTCGTACCCGTATGCCCGATGCCCGGCGGGCATCGGGCATACGCGGCCTGTGGATATCTGTGGATGGATCGTTCCCATTAGGATCGCGGCAGTGCGCCGCCGACTCGTCCTCGCCGCGGGGGTGGCCTCTGTCGTCGTACTGGCGCTCGGCCTGTGGCCGGTCTATGTGAGCCCGCAACGTGAGGAGCCCGCGCCGGCCGATGCCATCCTGGTGCTCGGCGGCGCTCACGACGGGCGGGAAGAACTGGGGCTGCGACTGGCCCGCGCGGGGTACGCGCCGCGGGTGCTGATCTCCAACCCGTACGAGGACAGTCCGCTGGTGAACCGGATCTGCCACGGCGGATACAGCTTCGAGGTGGTCTGCTTCGATCCTTCGCCGCGCACGACCCGGGGGGAGGGGCACTATCTGGCCGACCAGGCGCGGGAGCACGGTTGGGAGCGGGTCATCGTGGTCACTTTCACCCCGCACATATCCCGGGCCAGGTTCGTTCTCGGGAAGTGCTGGGACGGGCAGCTGCTGTTCGTGGACACTCGCCCACGGCTGTCGGTCCCGCGCTGGGCCTACGACTACGTCTATCAATCCGCCGGGTACGCGAAGGCGATTTTCGAGGGTTGTGTTTAATTGCCCCGCCTTCGGCGGGGCGGGCGGGGCCCTATCAACCCCGGTTCTTCACTCCTTCGCTCAGTCGCTGCGCTCCTTCGCTACGTCGCTCCAGAACCGGGGCGGGCCCCGCCATGGAAGCAGACCATCCGGAGTGGACGGAAGGTGGGTGCGGGAGTGCGCCTGGGGCACCTGAGGAGGTTGACGAC
>NZ_BMMH01000031.1 GCF_014645735.1 Nocardia jinanensis
TCCTCAATGGTCGCCGATCTATGGACGGCCGACCGCACGTCGCACGTCACACCTCGCACGCGATCGGTCGCTGCGCTCCTTCGCTCTGTCGCTCCAGAACCGGGGCGGGCCCTGCCCACGGATGGCGACCATCCGGCGGTAAGTGAAGGGGGCAAGCAAGTCGGAGGTTGGTGGTGTGCCACACCTGAACGGCGAGGCCGAGGGGGCCTCGACCCCGCGACGCCGCAGGCGGCGCCAAAAAACACAGCCGCATCCTTCGGTGATGACCTGTGCGCGCGCGTGCAGTAGCGTCAAAGGGAATTCAGCCGTCAAGTACGTATTACTCGACCTAGGAGATGACGACATGTCATACCCGACCGGGGGCTCCGGGTACAACGCACCCGTTCCGCCCTCCGTTCCGCCCAATCCCGGCCAGCAGGCGGCCGGTGGTGCGAGTACCGCTGAGGCCGGCGGGAAAGGACTGCCGTTCTTCCTGACCATCGGTGTCGCCGCGGTCGGCGTGATCGCCTTCCTGCTCGGCTTCCTGTCCTATGTGGGTGCCGATACCGATATGGATCTGCCGTCCTCGGCCGATACCAGCCTGAATCTGTTCGAGTACCAGGAAGCCACGATCGGCGGACTGCTGCTGATCGCCGCGCTGCTCGCGGGGCTTTCGCTGCTGCCGAAGCAGAACTGGGTCGGCGCGGCGGCCGCGGTGGCGGCCGGAACCTTCATCACTATCCTGTTCCAGCTGTTCAGCCTGCCCGAGGGCGCCAAGGCCGAGATCGGGCTCTACCTGATCCTGGTTCTCGCGCTGGTGCAGACGGGTCTGGCAGTGGCGGTCGTACTGTTCGACGCCGGAATCCTGACCCCGCCGGCGGCTCGCCCGGCCGCGTCGTCCGGATTCCCCGGCGGCCAGCAGGGTTACGGTCAGCAGCAGTACCAGGGCCAGCAGGGTTACGGGCAGCAGCAGGGCTACGGCCAGCAGTACAGCAGTGGCCAGCAGCAGCAGCCGGGCTACGGTCAGCAGCCGGCCTACGGTCAGCAGCCGGGCTACGGCCAGCAGCAGCAACAGCAGGCCTACGGTCAGCAGCCGCAGCAGTCGCCGTATGCCGGTGGCCAGCAGCAGGCCTCGCCCTATGGGCAGCAGCCGCAGCAGCAGGCCTACGGTCAGCCGCAGCAGCAGCCGGGTCAGCCGGCGGCCCAGCCGTTCGGTGGCGAGCAGCCCTCCGATCCGGCCGCCGATGCCACCCGTGCGTTCCGGCAGTCCGACGACCAGAAGTGATCATCGGCAGCACCCGGCGCGGCGCGCCTGAAGCGTCCGCGCCGGGGCGGCTGCCACTCTGAAATCCATGAGCTCCCCGCGTACCTCGTCGAACCACTCGCTCCGGGGCGCGCGCAAGAGTTCGGCGCGTTCCGGCGATGAGCCGGGCTTTCTCTCACTGCCACCCGATCGCGCCAGGGTGCTCCTCTTCGTTGCCTTCCGGCCCGCGGCCTTCGCATTGGCGGCCATCGTCGTCACCATGCTGGCGACCCTTTTCACCGCGGGAAGCGATCTCACCGGTCTCAGCGGCGCGGTGGCCGCGGGCTGGCTCGCTGTCCATCAGGTGCCGCTGCTCATCGGTACCACCACGGTGGGCCTGCTACCGGTGCTTCCGACGGCGCTGCTGCTGGGGGCGGCGGCCCGGGAAGCGGTCGCCGCCACCGATACCGAACCTACCCGGGCCGAACTGGGCTGGTTGTGCGGTGCGGCCGTGGGCGGTCCGCTGCTGATCACGGCGGTATGCCTGGCGGTCACCGAGGACGCGTCGGGATCTATTGCCCTGCAACGTCCCAACCCGCTGACCGCCTTCGGTTGGGTACTGCTCCTACAGCTGACGGCTGTCCTGTGCGGGATCGCCTTCCGTTGCCGGGAAAGGATATTCGAGGGTCTGCCCTACGACGTGATCGCCGCCGCGTACGTGGCGAGCCGGGCGGTGCTGCGATTGCTCGCCGCCGCGGCGATCCTGCTGGTACTGGCTCTCTTGGTGAGCTGGTCGCGGGTCGGTGAGACCTATGGCTCCACAGACGGGTTCGTGGACGTGCTGGGACTCACCCTGCTTTCGCTGCTGTACCTGCCCAACGCGGTGGTGGCCGGTGTGGGAATGCTGGTGGGCCCGGGAGTTCAGTTCGGTGATGCGTCGATCGGGGTGTTCACGGTAGTCGGCGGACCGATTCCGGCGGTCCCGGTTCTGGCCGCGGTGCCGACGGGGCCGGCGGTACTCTGGTGGGCCGTTCTACTGCTGGTCCCGGCCGCCGTGGGTGTGTACGGGGGCGTGGAATCGGCCCGCGTGAGCTACGACCGTCCCGGTGCCCCCTGGGCTCTGCTCGCCGCCGCGGGGCTCGGGAGCGCGGCTCTCACCGCCCTGGCCGCGTTGTCCGGGGGCGAGCTCGGTAACTTCGGCCGGCTGGGCGTCGAACTGCCCGTGTTCGCTCTCGCGGTGTTCGCCTGGCTGGCGATCCCCGGCTACGCGGGCCTGCTGTTCGCGCGGACATTCGTGGTCTCGTTCCCCACACCGCTGATGCGCCATCCCGACGCGCTCTTCGACCCCGACGAGGCCGACTACGACGAGGAGTACTACGCGGACCGGGCCGATACCGTCCGCGCCCCGGCGGACCGTGCGCTTCCGTTCGGGCGGCTCCCGGAGCTCCCGGGTGATACCGCGGCCGACCCGGCCGACCGCTACGCCGGTCTGCTCGACCACCCGCATGCCGAGCCGCCCGGCCCGGAGCGTCCGCTGGAAGCCGAGGTGATCGAGGAACAGCCGCGCCGATCGGACAGCGGCCCCCTCGCCGCCGCGGATTCGACGCCGGAGATCGTGGACGTCGAAGTGGTCGAACAGGACGTGCCCGACGGCGATACCGGGGACGGCCGCTAGGTAATCCCCCGGCCGGGCGCCCGCTGGGGGAGCTGGAGGGCCGCCGGAGCGCGTCTACTAGGCTCTATCCGTGCCGCGGGTTCGTCCCCGCCGGCGGGTGAGCCCCGCCCGCCGTTCCTTCGAACTCCAGGAGTAGAGCCCTGACCGCCCCGGAACCCACCGATTCCACCCCGGCCGGACTGGTCGTACTCGCCTCGGGGACCGGCTCGCTGCTGCGCGCGCTGATCGAGGCCGCGGCGGACCCCGCGTATCCGGCCCGGATCCGTGCGGTGGGTGTGGACCGGGAGTGTGCCGCTGTCGAGTACGCCGAAGCGGCGGGCATCCCCACCTTCCGTGCCGCGATCGGTGATCACGCCGACCGCGCCGCCTGGGATAGCGCGCTCACCGAGGCAGTGGCCGGGTACTCGCCCGATCTGGTGGTCTGCGCTGGATTCATGAAGTTGCTGGGGCCGGAGTTCCTGGATCGTTTCGGCGGCCGGATCATCAACACCCATCCCGCCCTGCTGCCCGCGTTCCCCGGTGCGCACGGGGTGCGGGACGCGCTGGCCTACGGGGTCCGGGTCACCGGGACCACGGTGCATCTGGTCGATTCCGGTGTGGACACCGGACCGATCCTGGCCCAGGAAGCCGTCCGGGTCGATCCGGCGGACGACGAGGCAGACCTGCACGAGCGCATCAAAGTCGTGGAGCGACGGTTACTGGTCGAGGTTGTCGCGGCCGTCGCGACCCGCGGAATTGTCTCCGATGGACGAAAGGCAGTTATCCCTGATGAGCGAGTTCTCCGGTGAGTGAACGTACGCCGATCCGCCGGGCGCTGGTGAGCGTCTACGACAAGACCGGGCTCGTGGAGTTGGCGACCGCCCTGCACGGGGCCGGAGTGGAACTGGTATCCACCGGGTCCACGGCGGCACGGATCGCGGACGCCGGTGTGCCCGTGACCAAGGTCGAGGACTTGACCGGTTTCCCGGAAACTCTGGACGGCCGGGTCAAGACGCTGCATCCGCGGGTACACGCGGGCATCCTGGCCGATACCCGCAAGGCCGAACATCTCGCTCAGCTCACCGAACTGGGTATCGAGGCCTTCCAGCTGGTGGTGGTCAACCTCTACCCGTTCAGTGAGACCGTCGCCAGTGGTGCGAGCCCGGACGAGTGCGTCGAGCAGATCGATATCGGCGGACCGTCGATGGTGCGCGCCGCGGCCAAGAATCATCCGTCGGTGGCCGTGGTGGTGAACACCGGTGACTACGACGACGTGCGCAAGGCCGTGTCCGACGGCGGTTTCACGCTGTCGGAGCGTATCGCGCTGGCCGCCAAGGCCTTCCAGCACACCGCGAGCTATGACGTGGCGGTGGCGAATTGGATGTCGTCGGCGCTGGTCGAGAAAACCTCCGACGACGCGGAGTTCCCGTCCTGGGTCGGGGCGGTCTGGGATCGTTCGGCCGTGCTGCGCTACGGCGAGAATCCGCATCAGCGGGCCGCTCTGTACACCGACGGGGACGGCGGTCGCGGCCTGGCGCGGGCGCAACAGTTGCACGGCAAGGAGATGTCGTACAACAACTACACCGATGCCGATGCCGCCCACCGCGCCGCCTATGACCACGCGGCTCCCGCGGTCGCGATCATCAAGCACGCCAACCCCTGCGGTATCGCCACGGGCGAGGATATCGCCGAGGCGCATCGCAAGGCGCACGCCTGCGACCCGGTGAGCGCCTACGGCGGCGTCATCGCGACCAACCGCGAGGTCTCGGTGGCGATGGCCCAGCAGGTGGCCGAGATCTTCACCGAGGTGATCGTGGCGCCCGCCTACGCCGACGGTGCCGTGGAGGTGCTGCAGCGCAAGAAGAACATCCGGATCCTGATCGCCGAAGCGCCCGCGCCGACGGGTGCCGAGCACCGTCCGGTGAGTGGCGGGCTGCTGGTGCAGGAGCGCGATGTGATCGACGCCGACGGTGACGATCCGGCGAACTGGACGCTCGCGGTCGGTGAACCCGCGGACGCGGCGACACTCGCCGACCTCGAATTCGCCTGGCGCGCCTGCCGGGCCGTGAAATCCAACGCCATTCTGCTGGCGCAGGACGGCGCCTCGGTGGGTGTCGGTATGGGCCAGGTCAACCGGGTCGACTCGGTGCGGCTCGCCGTGCAGCGGGCCGGTGATCGTGCGGCGGGTTCGGTCGCGGCCTCGGACGCGTACTTCCCGTTCCCGGACGGCCCGCAGCTGCTCCTGGACGCGGGTATCCGGGCGATCGTCCAGCCGGGTGGCTCGGTGCGCGATCAGGACACCATCGACGCGGCGCGCGCGGCCGGGGTGACCATGTACTTCACCGGGTCCCGGCACTTCGCCCACTGAATCGGCAGACGCGGCAAACGCCGTATGGCCCCTCGATCGCTGTGAAACGAGGGGCCATACGGCGCGCGGGCCGGCTACTCCGAAGAACTCTCATCCGCGAACCGCCGCGGCGACCGGAACTCACACACCGGCACCGTCGAGAAACCGGCAGCACGTGGGTAGACAAGAATTCTGGTGCCCTGGTGCGTGCGGTTCATCAAAGAGGCCTCAGCACAAAACGGGGCAAGGTCTGGGATCACCGAAAATGATGCCGAGGAGGGCGATCAAGCTGCCGGCCGCCTCGGCCGAACCGCTGGAGATCGGGCCGCCCAGTGAAGATCCACTGGGTTGGTGGCCGACACCGGACCCGGTGGAAGCATCCTGAACTGTGTGCGGTGTGGTGGTGTCGAGCGGTAGTCCGCTCGCGGTCGCGGTCCCGGCAGCGGTCACCGAACCGGCCGCTATCGCCAGCGCGGCAATACTTCCGACCAAAGCTTTCTGCATATTCATGTTCCTTTCTGCGGTTGTGAGCACAACCGGCGGACGTAAGAGACGAGAGGCGCTCCGGGGCGCCGGTGTCAGTCGAGCGTCGGCGGAATGCACAACGGAATCGGCATACACGGATCGGGTGTGCCGGACAGGGTGAAGGTCAACGCGGCGAGCGCTTCTGCTGATCCGGTACCGGCGCCCGGTGCCCGCACCGGGGCGGCGCCGCTGGTGAGTGGTTCCAGTGGTATCCCGGTCCCGGCTGTGGCGTTGCCCGTCACCGAGCCGAGAATCAACGCTGTCGCTGCCGAAGCGGTGACGAGTGCACGTCGCATATCGGTGGGTCCTTTACTCGCCGGCCGCTGTGGCGACCGGAACAACTCCTATCGGCACTGTAGAAAGCCACGGTGGGCGTGGGTAGCCCACAATTGTTGTGGGCTCCTGCGTTCCGATATCCGTTCGGCCGGACCCGGCGCGCTGCGGACTGTCGGGTCGCCATGAGATGTGCCGGTGTCCGATGCGCCTGCTGCGAATCGGGTATCGGCTATCACGCGTTCCGGCGAACCGGTCGGTGCGGCGTCACATGCATCTCGGGGTAGCCCCGCAAGACGAGAAGGTCGCCAGTTCGACGAGGGCCGATCCGCTGAACAACCCCCCGGCGACCTCGCCGCGCGCCGTCTCGGGGCCGGATACCGGAGCGGGAGCGGCCGGTTCGAGTGGCAGTCCCGATTCGGCCGCCGCAGCACCGGCTCCGGCGAACGAGCCGATCGCTATCGCCGTGGCTATCGCTGCGAAACCGAGTTTCTTGCGCATTCCGTGTTCCCTTCGAAGGCTGTGTACGACCATCGCATCGCACGGAAGGATTCTGCGGCCGGACCCATCCGCCGGACAGCCACGACTTGTGGTGCCGGTATTTCTCGGGTCACGAATAGTGGTGCGCCACAGGACGCTCGACCGATTCGCGTCGCTCAGACTGCGCTGAGTACCGTGCGATCGCCGAGCGGACCGGACAGCTGGATCTCCAGGGTGCCGAAAACCGCCATCATCACGCACATCTTGTCGGTGGCGTCGGCGCGAGTGCCCTGCCGGAGCGCCACGGTTACCGAGCCGGCGTCCTCGCTGACCGTGGCGTCCACCCCGTAGCATTCGGGCACGCCGGATTCGAAGTGGACGGCGATCCGATCCGCGGCCACCCGGGTCCACGAGGTGAACGGTAGAGGATGGGCACCCACGAGGGTGGGGTCGGCGGTGAACATCTGCCCGGGATCGGCACCGGGGGCTTCGGTGGGGGCGGCGGGTTCGGTGCTCGGCGCGGGCACCGAAGTCACAGTGGGCGAAGGGCTTGCTTTCGAGGCAGCCGTCTCGTCGTTACCGCACGCGGTGGCCGCGAGGACGGCGCCGAGAGCCAGAATTACCGTGAATCCCCGCAGTGTGACCATGGGCACCACTGTAGTGGGCCCGGATCGGATGGCCGCTGCCACGAGCGGGGGCGGTCGCGCCCGGCGCAGTCGAACGCCCGGACCGCGATCCGCGGTGCCGGGCGTGGGGGAGGAGATGCGATCGGTTCAGCGGCTGGTGAAGGGCAGCAGCGCCATTTCACGCGCGTTCTTCACCGCGACCGCGACCTGGCGCTGCTGCTGCGGGGTCAGGCCGGTGACCCGGCGGCTGCGGATCTTGCCGCGATCGGAGATGAAGGTGCGCAGCAGGTTCACATCTTTGTAGTCGACGGTCTCGATACCCGCGGCGATGAGCGGGTTCTTCTTGGGCCGGCGGGCCTGTTCGGCGCGGACCTTCTTCGACGGGCCTCGTTTGATTGCCATGTGACCGGCTCCTAACTCACGAGATCGGTGGGGTTACCAGCTCGATTTGTGCACACCGGGCAGCTCTCCTCGATGCGCCATCGCACGAACACGCACACGCGAAAGGCCGAACTTCCGGAGATATCCGCGCGGTCGCCCGTCAGCGGTGTCCCGATTGCGCAATCGTACCGGACTGGCGTCCCGGGGCAGTCGGCGCAGGGCGGCCTGCGCGGCCAGGCGCTCGTCCTTCGGGGGGCTGGGTTTCCGGATCGTCTCTTTGAGTTCGGCCCGTCGTTCGGCGTACCGGGCGACGATCACCCGGCGCTGCTCATTCCGGGCGATCTTGGATTTCTTGGCCATCAGCGCTCCTCCCGGAACTCGACGTGGCGACGGACTACAGGGTCGTATTTCCGCAGGACCATGCGGTCGGGGTCGTTACGGCGGTTCTTGCGGGTGACGTAGGTGTATCCGGTGCCCGCGGTCGAGCGGAGTTTGATCACCGGGCGAATATCGGTCGATTTCGATGCCATCGGCCGCTCAGATCCGCATCCCGCGGGCCCGGAGCCGGGCCACTACGGCCTCGATCCCGTCCCGGTCGATGGTCTTGATGCCCTTGGCGGAGACGTCGAGGGTTATCCGGCGGCCTTCGCTGGGCAGGTAATAGGTCTTGCGCTGGATGTTCGGGTTCCAGCGCCGGTTGGTGCGTGTGTGCGAATGCGAAACGGCCTTGCCGAATCCAGGTCTGCGACCGGTGACCTGACAGTGCGCCGACATACGGCTCCTTCCGACGGGGTAACGATGATGACAATCGTTTTCGACAACGACGGATCCACACTGTAGCGTGTGCGCCGTCGTAATTGAAAATCATTACCGAAAGGGTAGTGGTGTCCCATTCCGCACAACTCCCAGAAGACATCGCCTCCGGTGACCGTCGTACGCCCGTCGTGGTGGTCGCGGGCCTGCACGGTGATCCGGCCGGTTCCGCCGGCCTCGTCGCGGGCGCGCTCGGCGCGGCCGCGGGCACGGTGGTGGTATGCCATGACCTGGCCGAACTCGGAGAGGGAATCGTGCGCCGTACCGTCCACCACGGCGGCACGGTGACGGTTTCGGTGCACGAACTCGCACACGGCTGTGTCTCGTGCACGCTGAAGGCGGACCTCCTGCCGCTGCTGTGCACCCTCGCGGCCCGCGATTCGGTGGACCGGATCGTGCTCGCCCTGGATCCGGCCATCGAAGCGGAGTCGGTATGTCAGGGGATCGCCGAGGTGGTCGTCGCCGGTGTCGTCGGCCGGGTCGACGGCCCGGCCGCCCGTGACGTCCGCGTCGCAGCCGTCCTCACCGGTCTCGACGCGCGTACGTGGCTCGCGTCGGCGACCGGAGACGAGGCGCTGGACGAACTCGGCTGGGCGTGGGCCGACGACGACCGCACGATCGCCCAGCTGGCGGTCGGGCAGGTCGACTTCGCCGACGCCCTGGTGATCACCGGAAGCGAGGCCGTGGACCCCCTGGAACGGGCCCGTCTCGGAGCGGTCCTGGCCCGGCTGGTTCCACTCGCCCCGGCGCTGTGGGCCCCGGCGGAGGCGGCGATCACGCCGGATGCGGTCGAGAACTTGCTGAGGCGTATTCCGGCCGGGTCACGTCGTGGGCGGGTTTTCGACGCGCATGCCCCGCTGCTGCGCGGTCAGCCGCCGCTCGGCCCGGAATGCGGTGTGGAACTGGTCGAATTCGCCTCGCGCCGGCCCTTTCACCCCGAACGCCTGCATCAGGCGCTGGATGCCCTGCTCGAGGGCGTGGTCACCGCGCGCGGGCGGGTATGGCTGGCGACCCAGCCCGATGAGGTCGTCCGGCTGGAGTCCGCCGGCGGTGGACTGCGGATCGGCGGTGCGGGCCGCTGGGTGGCGGCCATGACGCCCGACGAGCGCGCCGAGGTGGAGCCGGAACGGTCGGCTATGGCCGGGTTGCGCTGGGACGACCGCTTCGGTGACCGCGACAGCTCGCTGGTCGTGCTGGTCCACACCGCCGACCCGGACGAGATCCGGGCGGCGCTGGACCGGGCCCTGGTCGACGACGCCGAACTGAGACTGGTGGAGCGGGCACCGCGGCAGGTGGCCCGCTGGCCCGATCCCTTCGGTGAACGGCATACCGATCCGTGCGATCCGGAAGAACCGCATCCGGCCGCCACCGGCGAGGGCCGGGGCGGCGATACGGGCGAGCGCGCCCGGAAGGAGAAGTGATGAAAGCCGATATCCATCCCGACTACCACCCGGTGGTCTTCGAGGACGCGAGTACCGGGACCCGGTTCCTGACTCGTTCCACGGTCACCGGTGAGCAGACTGTCACCTGGACCGACGGTAATACCTATCCGCTGCTGGTGGTCGACGTCACCGCCGACTCCCACCCCTTCTGGACCGGCGCGCAACGCCTGCTCGATACCCAGGGCCGGGTGGAGAAATTCGAACGCAAATACGGCAAACGTGCCGTCCGGTCCCGGAAGGAGCACTGAGATGGCGGTACCCAAGCGGCGGATGTCGCGGTCCAATACCCGTAGCCGCCGGTCGAACTGGAAGGCGACGCCGCCGGACCTGGTCCCGGTCACGGTGGACGGTGTGGTGCACAGGGTGCCGCGGCGCCTGGTCGGGGCGGTCCGGCGCGGCCTGCTGGATCCGAAACGCCGGTGAGATGTCAGGCCCCCTAGATGCGAAAAAAGGGCGGGGGCAGGCTCATCCGACAGCGAAGTGGGGCGGGCGAAACTGTTCAAGCTAATGTTCGGCAACTATGATCATGGCCTTCACCTCGTGATATCGCATGCTGTGCGATTGCGGGCCGATGACGGGTGGGATGCCGCTCTTCCGGACCGGCGTGCGGTGATCTGCGAAAAAACTTGCCGGACTACTGCTTCACCGGTCCGTACCGATTATCCTCGTGCGTGAGGGCGGGTCTCCCAGAGATGGGAGACCCGCTCATCGCCACTTCCGAGGGCTTTCGCCCCGGTCTCCGCGGGTAGTTCTGCCTGCTCACGCGTATCGCATTCCGCCGAAAGCGCCTGCGCCATATCGCCCACCTGTCGCAGTAGCGCCAGGGCGAGCGCGGCCGGAAGCAGCAGCAGCGAAACCGGCCACGGCAGTTCGACCCGTTCGGGCTGATCCGCCCGGGCCGCGAGATCGGCCACCGTGGCTTCCATTTCGCTGATCTCCACCCGGAGCTCGGCCACCTCGGAGCGCAATCCGCGCATCTGCGCCCACAGTTCGCGCAGCAGCTTCTCTTGATCGGACAGCACGGTATCGGCGTCCACCCGGATCAACGCGCTGGTTCGGGCAGGGGCTGAGCCCGTTGCGCAAGCGCGGCCGCCGCGTTGGGCCGAGCGGCCGGCCGGCCCTGCTCGCCAGGTTTCGGTGCCCCGCCGCCCCCGGCCGCGGGATCGCCGCCGGCGGTCCCGGTCGGGCTCACCCGGGGTGTCGGGTCGGGGCGATCCGGGGCCACCAGGACCGCGGTGATCGGAACGGCCAGTGCGAGCAGGCCGACGGCGAACATGGGGAATGCGTAGCCGAACAGTTCCATTCCCTGCGCGAGTTCGGCGTCGGGGTCGAACCGGAACTCCAGGGCGGCGATACCGGTGAAGTAGAAGACCGCCACCCCGGCTCCGAACATCGCGATCGACCCCACCCGGGCCGCCGGGAAACGGAACCGCTGGAACAGGAACACACATAGCGAAGAGGCGGTCACCGCGATCACGATCGCGATCACGAAGAGCCACGGGGTCACCGATACCGAACCCTGGATTTCGACCGAGGCGAGCTGCAGCCACAGCATGATCCCGAAGCCGACTCCGAGCGCGCCGGCCGCGTTCACCATGCGCTTCACCTGGAACTCACGACCGGCCAGCAGCAGCCCGAGGAAGACGGCGGCGACGGAGAACACCAGGGAAAGCGTCAGATCCGAGATGTCGTAGCGCAGGATGCGGCCCGGAATGGATACGCCCAGCAGTGAGACCGTACTGGCCAGCCACACTCCGATACCGCCGATCGAGACGGCGGCGGCGGCGATCCACACCGGCCGGAACCGCACCGAACGACGGCCGTTCACCGCGCAGGCCAGACCCACGAACATCCCGACCGCGGACACCCCGAAGGTGAGCAGGGTCAGCCAGTAGCCCATCGTGAACAGATCGACGGTCTCGACCGTTTCCGCGGCCAGCACCTCAACCATGCCGGGCGACTCCCTCGTATTCCTTGGTCTTCAGGCGGTTGATCGCGTATTCGGTGACGGCGGCCAGTGACTGCCGGACCTCTTTCGCGTCGCGGGCGTCGATATCCACGATCGGTACACCCTCGCGTACCGACAGCGCCTCGCGGAGCTCGGCCATCGCGAACCGCGGTGAGTTCGGGAACCTGTTGACCGCGATCAGGAACGGCAGATTCCGCGCTTCGAAGAAATCGACGGCCGCGAAACTGTCCTCGAGCCGGCGGGCATCGACCAGCACCACCGCGCCGATGGCGCCTCGGATGAGGTCGTCCCACATGAACCAGAACCGGCGCTGGCCCGGGGTGCCGAAAAGGTACAGGGTCAGGTTGCCGGGCAGGATGATACGGCCGAAATCCATTGCGACCGTGGTGGTCTGCTTGTCCGGCGTATCGTCCAGATTGTCGACGCCGTCGGAGAAGCTGGTCACCATGGCCTCGGTGCGCAGCGGCACGATCTCCGATACCGCTCCCACGAAAGTGGTCTTACCCGCGCCGAATCCACCGGCGACGACGATCTTGGTCGACGCGACGCGGGTATCGGTCTCCGCCGCGCCACCACCCTGGGTGTTGCTAAAGGGCTCGGAGTCCACGCAATGTCCTCTCCATCAGCGACCGGCGTTCGTCGTAACTCGCCTGCTCGGTCAAAGTCGAATGCACTCGCAAATTGCCGTCCACAACGAGGTCACCGATGACGACGCGGACCATACCGAGCGAGCGATCGAGATGTGCGGCGATTTCGGCGACCGACAGCTGGTGAGTTCCGAGCCGGAGTATCTCGGCTCGGATGTCACCGGACGGCCAATCGAATTGTGCATGATAGGAGATGGTTTCGATAACCGCCTCCATCGGGAGATCGACTGCCGGCTGGGTCCGGCCGGAGGTGAGGGCGTACGGGCGGACGCGTCCGGCCCGGCGTGGGTTTTTCGGCTGCGCAGGCGCGTCGAACCGATAGGCACCGGTGTTGTACTGCGACGAACCGGGTCCGAAGTTCTGTGCGCCGGGACCGTAATGCTCTGCGCCGGGGCCGAATCCGGGCCCACCGGTGTTGTAATCGGGCATACCTTGGCCGAATTGGGACATGGCGTTCAGACGGTGGATCGGGCAGTTGCGCTGACGACCGAACCCACGCGGTCGACCAGCAGGGCCATCTCGTAGCCGATCCGGCCGATATCGTGCTGCTTGTTGGCGAGTACCGCGATATGAGAGCCGTTGCCGACGCTCATCACCAATAGGTAGCCGCGCTGCATCTCCACGATCGACTGCATCACCTTGCCGCCGTCGAACAACTGGGCCGCACCCGTGGAGAGGCTGGCCAGGCCCGCGGTCACCGCGGCGAGCTGTTCGGCGCGGTCGGCGGGCAGATGGGGGCTGACAGCCTGCAGCAGACCGTCCGCGGAGACCAGGACGGCATGGGAAACACCCGGAACGTCCCGGGTGAATCTGGCGACCAGCCAGTTCAGGTTCTCGTCCGTGCTGCTCTTCGGGTCGGTCATGCAAGCCCTCCGTCATTGTTCTGCGCGTCGGCCCGCCCAGTGCGGACCCCGCTCAGGTGTCTGGTCAGATTGCTCCGGATCTCCGTGGGATCCCGCGGGGCCTCGTCTTCGACGGGGGCCAGCCCACCGGGTACGAGCTGCGCACCCGGCCGGCGGATGGGAAGCCCGTTCGCGGTCTTGGAGTCCGAGCTCGGCCTGGCCGCGTCCTCGGCTGCCAGCCAGCCGATATCGGCGGGAGTGGTCCAGTCCTGGCGCGGCTGCTCCTGCGTGGTTGCCGGCTCGACCAGCCATTCCGACACCATACGCTGGTATATCGGGGTGGGGGTTTCGCCGCCGACCGGTTGCAGCCGCGAGGCGGTGGTCGTGGTCGCCACTGGTTCGTTCCGGCGTGGTTCGGAGCGGCCGAAGGGATCCTCGTAGTCCATACCCGGGCGGCGGATCGGTAGTCCGGAGCGGGCCGTGAGCGCGGGTGGCTCCGGTTCGGTGACCGACCGATGTTCGGTGGGCGCCGGGAAATCGACCGGCGGCGGGAACGATTGGGTCTTGTAGGTTTCCGACCACAATCCGGTCGGCGAATCCTCGGTCGGAGGTGTCTCGGGGACCGGATCGAAAGCTGAGAAGGTGTCTCGGGTTCCGCTTCCGTCCGAGGTGTTCCCGCCCAGCCCCAGCGGGGCGGGCGTGGCCGGGCGGCGTTGCGGCAATCCGGTGGACGTGGTGCCGAAACCGGAGGTCGACGGAGCCTGGGTGAGCGGGCGCACCGGGGGGAGATCGGTCCGCGAGGACCACGAATCCGAGGACGGCAGATCGGGTACCGGCGTCAGCTGCCGCGGGGCGGGCGGCTCCTGGAGCTGCGGCAGGTGCTGTAGATGTGAGGTCTGCTGCAACTGCGGTGGCGATGCCATGGACGGGCCTGCGGTGAGGATGCTCGAATTGTCGGGCCCGGTGTCGGGCGAGACCAGCAGACCCGGCAGGTGCAGGCTGGCGGTGATCCCGGGCTGCTGCGCCATGGTCGACGTACGGCGCAGGCCCACGGTGATCTGATGCCGTTTGGCGAGCCGTCCGACGACGAACAGGCCCATCCGGCGGGCGGTTTCGATATTGATCTCACCACCGGAGGCCAGCCGGGCGTTCGCGGCCTGTAGATCCTCGTTGGCCATACCCAGTCCGCGGTCGGTGATCTCGATGAGGTATCCACCGTCGACCGCGCGGGAGACGGTCACCGCCACCGGCGTATTGGGCGGGGAGTACCGCAGCGCATTGTCGATGACCTCCGCGAGCAGGTGTTCGATATCGACCGCGGGTTCACCGGCGACGACACCATCGGGCACATGTCCGATCTCGACCCGCTGATAGTCCTCGACCTGGGAAACCGCACTCCACAGCATATCCGAGAGCGGGACCGCCTCGAGCTGGCCGCGGCGCAGCGGAGTGCCGGCGATCACGAGCAGGTTGTCACCATTGCGCCGCATCCGGGTGGCGAGATGGTCGAGCCGGAACAGACTCTGCAGCCGCTGCGGATCGTCCTCGTCGTGCTCGAGTTCCTCGATGATACCGAGCTGTTGTTCGACCAGCGATTGGCTGCGCCGGGACAGGGTTTCGAACATATTCCCGATCTGCACGCGCAGACGGGCCTGTTCAGCGGCGAGATTGAGGGCCTGCTGGTGCATTTCGTCGACCGCTCGGGCGAGCTGGCCGATCTCCTCGGTACCGTGGACGCCGACCGGTTCGATCTCCGGGGTATCGGCGCCGCCGCGGACCCGTTCGAGCTCCTCGGGAAGACGCACATGGGCCACTTCGAGTGCGTCCCGGCGCAACCGGCGCACCGGGACGACCAGGGTCCGGGCGACCGCGAGCGCGAGGGTCAGACCACCCAGCAGGGCGGCGATGAGCAGCGCGGTCTCCCGCAGTGCGCTGTTCTGTGCGGAGACGGTCGCATGATGCAGCGCACCGCTGATGGTGGCCGTCAGCTGGTCGGTGGTGACCTGGTAGGCCTGGGAACTGGTGTCGAGGGATTCCAGCGCGGCCGGATCGGTCATCGCGCCCTGGGTGCCCTGGCTGAAGATCGCCAGCCGGGTCTGCACCGCGTCCAGCAGCGGCCGCATATTGCCGGTCACGTCCGGCATGATCTGCCCGTATTGGTGGATCATGGTGAGTTCGGCGCCACCGGAGGTGAGTATCCGGGCCCGCATCGCCGGGTTGTCCTCGGCGGTGGGGGAACTGATCACCAGGCGCTGCGCGGTCAGCGACCGGCGTGCGTTCTGGATGGCGCTCACCTGCAAGAAGTAGCGCTGGATCGAGAGGTCCTCGACGGTGGGCGATTGGGCGAGCGCATTACCGATCCGGACCGCGATCTCGTCGGCCTGGTCGCCGACCATGGCGGGGGAACCGTTGCTGAGTCCGCTGCGCATGGTGCTGCCGAGGGTCAGCGCCGAAGAGAGTTCGCGGGAGACCCCGGGCCGGATCTGATTGGAGTCCAGTGCCCTTTCCAGGGCCTCATGGGCTGTGTCGAACCCGGCGAGGGCCGCGGTGGCCTGCGGTGCCCTGTTGTCGGCCCAGCCGGCGGTCGCTGTCACCGCCAGGTGTTCGGCGGCGGCGTTGTAGCCGACGATGGGTCCGATGATGCGGGACTGCTCGGTCGCGGCCTCGAGTTGTTCCAGGGTGCGCAGCTCGTTGTTGATCCGTAGCACCGCGAAAAGGGTGGCCAGGACGACCGGCAGGACCAGGACGATGCCGACCTTGCGGGTGACCGACCAGTTGGACAGGCTGAATTGCCACGGTCGCGGTGTTTCCATCCGCCTCTGTCGCCTCCGCATCACGATCGACCTCTTTTTGGTGCGTGGCCGTTTCAGTTATGATTCACTGCACACCGAACCAACCGGAGGTCTAGTTTTTACCGATCGGAACATACCGTGCATGTTAGCGGTCGGCAATCGGGGCGTTCAGACGGTTATACCGCGAATAAAGCGGATGGGGAACAGGTTTCGTGGGATATCACAGGTCGGTAATGACTCATCCGGTTATCGGATGAATCGCCTGGTCAAGGCACCTGCGACGTGGAGCGCGCCGATCACATCCGTATTAGGCCGACCGTCCGGTTCCTTCCCGCGACAGGGAAGTTCTGCTCGCTATTCGACGCTCCCACGATCCGGCTCCGGGAAACCGCCGGCGAAACCGGAGGTCAGCGGACTCGCGGCGCGGCGGGCCCTCTCAGTAGCCTCTCAGTCGCGGCCGTCAAACTGGTGTGATGCGGATTCTGGTGGTCGACGACGATCGTGCCGTGCGGGAGTCACTGCGGCGGTCGCTGACCTTCAACGGCTACACCGTCGATCTGGCGGTGGACGGTCTCGACGCACTGGAGAAGGCGACCGCGGAGCGCCCGGACGCGCTGGTGCTCGATGTCATGATGCCCAGACTGGACGGGCTGGAGGTCTGCCGGCGCCTGCGCAGCACCGGTGACGACCTGCCGATCCTCGTGCTGACCGCGCGCGATTCGGTATCCGAACGGGTGGCGGGCCTCGACGCCGGTGCCGACGACTATCTGCCCAAACCGTTCGCCCTGGAAGAACTGCTGGCCCGGCTGCGCGCGCTGCTGCGCCGCCGTACCCCGGATACCGGGGAGATCTCCGAGGCCATGACCTTCGCCGACCTCTCGCTCGACCCGGTCACCCGTGAGGTCGCCCGTGGCTCACGATCCATCTCGCTGACCCGTACCGAGTTCTCCCTGCTCGAAATGCTCATGTCCAACCCGCGCCGGGTACTCACCCGCGGCCGCATCCTCGAAGAGGTGTGGGGCTACGACTTCCCCACCTCCGGTAACGCATTGGAGGTCTATATCGGCTATCTACGCCGGAAAACAGAAGCCGACGGCGAACCCCGGCTCATCCATACGGTGCGCGGGGTCGGGTATGTCCTGCGCGAGACACCTCCGTAAGCGCGGCCATGGCACGCAATTCCCGTTCGGCGGCCGAGAAGCATTCGGTCGCGCCGCTCGGCCGGCCCTGGCCGGACGAGCCGCCGCCCATGCGCCCGCCGACCCCGCTGACCCGCACCGTCTCGTTGCGATGGCGGGTCACCCTGCTGGCCGCCTCGCTGGTGGCGATCTTCGTGGCGATCACCTCGATCGCCGCCTACGCCATGGTCGCCCGTGCCCTCTACGGACAGGTCGACGCGCAGCTGCGGGCCCGTGCCGCGACCATGATCAGCGGCGATATCGACAGCATGGCCTTCCAGTCGCTGGGCGTGGCGACGCTGTTCTCCAACGATATCGGCGTCGCGCTGATCTATCCGCCCGCGAACGCGGAGGCCGATCAGCGGCCGAGCCTGCCCGCCTATATTCCGCCGCAGCCGACCACGCCGCCGATCGGCACCGAGGAGATCGCGGTGGCCCAGGGCAAGCGGGATTCATCGCTGCGCACCTACAACAATCAGCGGGTTCTGGCCGAGCGGATGGATTCCGGCGTCACCCTGATCATCTCGCAGCGCCTGGAGCCGACCCGGGAAGTGCTGGACCGGCTGGCTTGGCTGCTGTTCGCGGTCGGCGCCTGCGGTGTCGTCCTCGCCGCCGGTGCCGGGACGACGGTCGGCCGCACCGGCCTGCGCCCGATCGCCCGGCTCACCGCGGCCACCGAGCGGGTCGCGCGCACCGACGATCTGACTCCCATCCCGGTGACCGGTGACGACGAACTCGCACGGCTCACGGAGAGTTTCAACACTATGCTGCGGGCCCTCACCGAGTCGCGGGACCGGCAGCGGCGGCTGGTCGCCGACGCCGGGCACGAACTGCGCACCCCGCTGACCTCGTTGCGCACGAATATGGAACTGCTCATCGCCTCGAGCCGCCCGGATGCTCCGGCCATCCCCGAAGAGGATATGGCCGAACTGCGTTCGGATGTGGTGGCGCAGATCGAGGAGCTGTCCAACCTGGTCGGCGACCTGGTGGACCTGGCTCGCGAGGACGCTCCGGAAACGGTGTACGAACGGGTCGACCTCGGCGAGGTGACCGAGCGCGCACTGGAACGGGTACGCCGCCGCGGTGCCGTCGGCTTCGCCGCCGAACTGCGGCCCTGGTTCGTCTACGGCCACGAAGCCGCGTTGGAACGCGCGATTCTCAATGTTCTCGACAACGCGGCGAAATGGAACCCGCCCGGCGAACAGGTCCGGGTGCTGATGGCCGAGACCGGCCGCGGGTTGCTGGAATTATCGGTCGATGATGCCGGGCCGGGTATTCCACCCGGCGAACGCGAGCTGGTTTTCGAGCGTTTCTACCGCACCAC
This sequence comes from Nocardia jinanensis, assembly GCF_014645735.1. Lineage (GTDB taxonomy): Bacteria > Actinomycetota > Actinomycetes > Mycobacteriales > Mycobacteriaceae > Nocardia > Nocardia jinanensis. Next base: position 18,516 of record NZ_BMMH01000031.1, read on the forward strand.
CGCCTCACGTTCCATGCCCGGATCCGGACTGGGCCTGGCAATTGTGAAACAGGTCGTGACCAAACACGGCGGCACCATCGCGATCGACACCTCCGATCGCGGTGGCGCGCTCATCCGCATCGTATTGCCGGGTGAAAACCCGCCCGTTGAGGAATATCGTGCCGAAAGCGCCGACAGCGAGTAAATCGGCTGAGCTGTAAATATTGTCCGGATTCGGCGGGGTTGCCGAAATTTCGATTGATGTACAGGCCGGTGGTAGCAAGAACAGGGGCGGCGTGCTGGGCGGGCTTGCCGCGGTAATGGTGAGTGCGGGGCATCCCGTCGGATGTGGGTGTGTCGGTGGGGTGGGATGTGGGCGTGCAGGGGAAGGCGGGACGCGCGGGTTGCGTCAGCATTTATGCCCGGGTTGATATGTGGACTCGAACGCTGTGCCGAACAATGCAGGGGCCCACAAGGTCGAGGCGCGCCCTCCCAGCCTTCCTGCACGCTTCCGAAGGCGCCTCGCCCGGCCTGCCTCCGATTCGAGGCACGCGTGCGGTCTCCTGGGTTTCCGGGCTACCGACCGAGGAGCACTTACAGTGCTGTGGGCCTACCGGAGCTGCTCGGGCCGAACCCGCACCCACCTCTCTTCCGTCTTCTCCGGATGGTCCACCTCAGTAGGCGGGGCCCGCCCCGGTTCTGGAGCGACGTAGCGAAGGAGCGCAGCGACTGAGCGCAGGAGTGAAGAACCGGGGTTGATAGGGCCCCGCCCGCCCCGCCGAAGGCGGGGCAAATCAACCCAGCGCCGCCAATAGCACAGCAAATTAATCCAGCTCTCAGTTCGTTCTCAGCAGTGGTCGGCAGGCTGGATATCGGATATGAGCAGAAAAGAGAAACTATGACCGAGGATTTCACCAATCGGCCGGCCGATGCGGAAGCCGGGCCGGTGCCGCCCTCGTCTCCACCGCCGCAGCAGCCGCAGGCGGGCCTGTCGCACGGTCCCGGGCCGGACGGCGGTCGGTCCGTCGTGCCCGGGCAGCCGCCGGTGAGTGGTCCGGCGCCGTTTCCGGGCGGGCCGCAGTTTCCGGTGGGTCGGCCGGGCGATACCGCCGCGTATCCCGTCGCGGGTGGTTCGTTCGGTGGTCCACCGCCCGGTGAGCCGGGGCATTTCTACGCGGCCGCCGCGCCGCCGCCCCCGCGGCGTGGTTCGGTGCGTACCGGCTTGGTGGCCGGGGCTGTCGCATTGGCATTGGTGAGTGGCGGTATCGGCGGTGCGGTGGGTGCCCTGGTCAGCGATTCGGGGGACGGCCCGGCGGTGACCAACGCGCTGGACGCGCCGGTGCCGGAGGTGCGGGACGCGGCGAACGCCCCGGCGGGGTCGACCCAGGCCGTCGCGCAGCAGGTGTTGCCGTCGGTGGTGATGATCGAGGTGGCCAGTAACCGCGGCCAGGGGGAAGGGTCCGGGGTGGTGTTGTCCTCGGACGGTTTGATCCTGACGAACAACCATGTCGCGGCCGGTGGTGGCGCGAACGGCGAAATGTCGGTGACGTTCTCCGACGGCAGTACGGCGCCGGCTTCGCTGGTAGGCGCCGATCCGGTATCGGATCTCGCGGTCATCCGGGTGCGCGGGAAAGCGGATCTGAAACCGATCGAGCTGGGTAGTTCCGCGAATTTGCAGGTCGGTCAGCCGGTGGTGGCGATCGGTTCGCCGTTGGGGCTGGCGGGCACCGTGACCACCGGGATCGTCTCGGCCATGAATCGCCCGGTGTCCACTACGGGGGAGGGCGGTAATGATCCGACCGTGCCGAATCCGGTGATAGACGCGATCCAGACCGATGCCGCGATCAACCCCGGCAATTCCGGTGGTGCGCTGGTAGATGGTCAGGGCCGGCTGATCGGGATCAACACCGCGATCGCGAGCCTGGGTTCGTCGGGCGCGGGTGGTCAGCAGAGCGGTTCCATCGGGCTCGGTTTCGCGATTCCGGTGGATCAGGCGCGGCGGGTCGCCGACGAGTTGATCAAGAGCGGTCATGCCACGTATGCGCAGATCGGGATGACCGTGCAGCGCGACGAGTCGGTGCACGGCGCGCGGATCCTCGATGTGACGCCGAACGGTCCGGCGGCCGCGGCGAAGATTCCGGCCGGTTCGATAGTGACCCGGCTCGACGACCGCACGATCGATTCCGGTGACGCGCTGGTCGCGGCGGTGCGGTCGAAGCAGCCGGGGGACAAGGTGACAGTGACCTATACCGATGAACGAGGCGGTAACACCCGAACGGCCGAGGTGACCTTGGCCGCCGCTGCGGTGGAGGGCGGCCGATGATGCAGAAAGTGGCCGGGGGCGGGCACGCGGCGGTCGGGCTCGGCGCTACGGTGAGCGGTATGGAAATCGATGCTCCTGTTGCCGGTCGCGCACTGGTCGTTGTGGTGGACGATCGAACCGCGCACGGCGGTGAGGATTCGCTGGGCCCGTTGGTCACCGAACTGCTCACCGAGGCGGGGTTCCTCGTCGACGCGTCCGTTTCGGTGGAGGCCGACGAGGTGGCGATCCGGAACGCGTTGAACACCGCGGTCATCGGCGGTGTCGACCTGGTGATCTCCGTCGGCGGTACCGGTATGTCGCCGCGCGATGTGACGCCCGAAGCCACGTCCGAGGTGCTCGACCGGGATCTGCCCGGGATCAGTGAGGCATTGCGGGCCTCGGGCCGGGTAGCCGGTTCGGTGGATGCGGGGCTTTCTCGTGGGCTGGCGGGTATCTCGGGGAGCACCCTGGTGGTGAATCTGCCGGGTACCCGGGCCGCGATCCGCGACGGTATGGCGACGTTGGGGCCGCTGGCGAGCCGGGTGATCGGTGAACTGTCCGGACTGCTGGAATGAGCCGGAGCAAGCGGTATGAGTGAGGGTGAGACCCCTGAGGTCCCCCGCCGGGCACACCGCCGGGCGGGGGACCCGGCGCGTCTGGACCGGGTTTTCGGCGAGGTGCTGCCGTCCACCACGCGGGACGAACGCGACGACGGCTCGGAGTCGGGCACCGATGGCGACGATTGGTTGCGTTCGCAGGTGCCACCGCATCACGGTGGCGCCGGCTGATCCGGAAACATGTTGGCGCATAACACTTTTCGCTTGAACGCGAGGTGAATGCGTTATCTCGGGGGGTTTACAGGGGGGAAGTGAATTTCTTTGAAATTGTCCAGTACCGGAATGGGCGAGTTTATAATGTTCGGCCACTTCTGTTTCGGGTTTACCGGACGATTCTCTTGACGCTTTCTTTGCGGTGAATTTCCGTAGCCGTCGGCCGTGTTCGTCCCGGCCTACCTGTGTTTGTCCGCGAATGTCGCTTCTCCGCAATCTGATGTGACTTGGATCACATTAACGTATAGCGAAAGCAACCTTTGTCCAATCTGTTACCGACCGTTAATCTCGGAACGTCAACCGCCGCAATGGCGGTCCGGTGTGCTCCGTATTGCGGATCTCGCTGGTCGCATTGGCGTGCATTGTCCGATTTGTGGCGTTGCACCGAAATAACAACAGGTCACCTGTAGGTAACAAACAAGCGAAACACTGGGTCGGAGCCGGCGAGTGCTGTGTCCGAGTCTCGTAGGCCACTGCTGTTTGTTCGACATGATGAGGGGAAATATGAGCGAGAACCGCACCGACGTTGTACGTAATGGTGCCAGGATCGCGGGTGTCGGTGCCGCGGCCGCTGTCGCCGTGGGCCTGCTGTCGGTGGGCGCCGCGAATGCCGATGCCTTCGTGGCTCTGCCCGACGGTCAGAAAGCCGGCCCCGGAGTGACCATTGCCCGTACGGGTGAGCATGCCGTCGTTTCGCCCTCCATGGCGGCCAACGGCGCGGGCCGTGTGGTCTGGGTTTCCGGAAACGCCATCGCCGACGTCGCCGTGACGCCCGAAGGTGAACCGGGTCCGAACAACGGCCCGACCGGCGCGGACGGGACCAACAACTCGTCCACGCACGGTGCCTCGCAGCTCAACACCGGCTATCTCGTGGGCTGCCAGGTGAGCATCGGCGAGGATGCGATCGGCCTCGGAGCTTCCGCGGGCCTGTCCCTCGACGGCGGTGGAGTCGGCGGCTCCATCGGCATCGATCTGGGCCCGGGCGAGGTCAAGTTCGTGCAGATCGACTACAAGGACATCACAAAGCCCGGCCGGTACTCGGTGGAGTACCAGGATGCCGAGATCGAGGTCCAGGGTTGCGCGGGTTACGCGCAGGCGCGGTCGTACACAGTGGTCGAGATCATCGGCGACCACTACTCGAAGACCACGCTGTACGGCCAGCCGTTCAGCATCGGCTGAGCCGCCGCGTCCGTCCCCACGTCGCATCGAACCGAACTTCCTCGCGTGATCCGCGAGCTCTCCCTTCGAAGGGTGTAATCCCATGATCAACCGTAAGAATTTGGCGCGCCTGGCCGGTATCGGCGCCGCCACCACCATCGCGCTGGGCCTGTTCTCGACCGGAGCGGCCAGTGCCGACACCTTTGTGCCGCTGCCCGGCGGCGAACTTGTCAAGACGCTGTCCGACGGCACGGTGGTGACCGTGCGCATGGTCGGCGAATCGGCCACCATCAACCCGTCTCTGGGCTCCACCCCGGTGCACCGCAATGCGTGGGCCTCCGGTAGCGCGCAGGTCGAGATCGCCGGCGGCGAGGACGTGGGCGGCAAGATCTACCCGGGTTATGTCGTAGGCTGCCAGGTGAATATCGACGGCGGCGGTGCCGAGGGTGGCGCCAGCGCCGATGTCGATACCGAAGGTGCGGTGAGCCCGAGCGCCGAAACCGGCGGCAATCTCACCGTCGGACCCGGCCAGGCGAAATCGTTCTACGTCCTCGATATCGAGGGGCCGGACGATTTCGGTAGTGAGGATCACGCCACCAACAACAAGTTCGATGGCAACAGTGGTTCGGTGACCTGGTCCGATCAGACCATCGGCCTGAGCGGCTGCGGCGGATACGCGCAGGCGCGGTCGTTCGTCAAGGTCGAGGTGGAAACCGAGAACGTGATCACCTTCGTCACGCTGTGGGGTCAGCCGTTCAGCCTCGGCTGATAGAGGCACGAACCGACATATCGGCACGAATACGGGCTCACCGCAGCTGCGGTGAGCCCGTATTCTGTTCGCGCAGACGGGGACAGCCGGTGTCCCGGGCACGTGCTCCCAGCACCCGTCACTTCCCGGCCACCTGACAATCATCCGAGTGACACACCACGTCGGCGGCACGGTATTCGAGTGTTCACCGGTTGTGTGGTTTCGGGTTCATCTCGCGGCTACAGCCATCCCTCAAGCTCTATGAAGCCTGTTCTCGGGCCGCCCCGACATCGAATCGCTGCGATGCCGGGTGTCGCTGAAAACCTTGATGAGGGGAAATATGAGCAAGAACCGCACCACCGGTCTGCGCTGCGGCGCCCGCGCACTGGGCGCCGGCGCTGTTGCGGCCGTGGCCATGGGCCTGTTCTCGACCGGTGCCGCGAACGCGGATACGTTCGTGCCGCTGCCCGACGGTGAAAAAGCCGGGCCCGGCGTGAAGATCACCCGCACCCATGAGAGCGCGATCGTTTCGCCGTCCCTGGCCGCCAACGGCGCGGGCCGGACCGTCTGGGTCTCGGGCAACGCCACCGCCGACGTTTCGGTGACCCCCGAGGGCGAAGCCGGCCCGAACAACGGCCCGACCGGCGCGGACGGGACCAACAACTCCTCCACGCACGGTGCCTCGCAGCTCAACACCGGCTATATCGTCGGCTGCCAGGTGAGCATCGCCGATGACGCGATCGGCCTGGGCGTGTCCGGCGGCCTCGAGGTCGGCGGCGGCAGCATCGGCGGCTCGATCGGCATCGAACTCGGCCCCGGTGAGGTCAAGTTCGTGCAGGTCGAATACAAGGACATCGAGAAGGCCGGTGTCTACTCCGTCGAATACCAGGATGTGGAAATGGCGATCCAGGGTTGTGCCGGTTACGCGCAGGCCCGGGCCTACACCGTCGTCGAGATCATCGGCGATCACTACTCGAAGACCACCCTCTACGGGCAGCCGTTCAGCATCGGCTGATTCCGGTACCGGTCGAATTCACCCACCACATCTCTCGCTGTCGCGAATTCAACCCCAGAGGGGCACAAACACATGTTCAACCGTAAGAATCTGGCGCGCCTTGCCGGCGTCGGCGCTGCTGCCTCGATGGCGCTGGGCCTGTTCTCCACCGGCGCTGCCAACGCCGATACCTTCATCCCGCTGCCCGGCGGCGAAATCACCAAAACCCTGTCCGACGGCACCGTGGTGACCGTGCGCCTGGTCGGCGAATCCGCCACCATCAGCCCGTCCATGGGCGCCACCCCCATCCATCGCAATGCGTGGGCCTCCGCCAGCGCGCAGGTCGAGATCGCCGGCGGCGAGAAGGTCGGCGGCAAGATCTACCCCGGCTATGTCGTGGGCTGCCAGGTCAACATCGATGGTGGCGGCGCCGAAGGTGGAGCCAGCGCCGATATCGACGGTTCGTCCGGTGAGGTCAGCCCCAGCGGTGAGGTCGGCGGCGACCTGACCCTCGGCCCCGGCCAGGCGAAGTCCTTCTACGTCCTCGATATCGAGAAGCCCGACGACTACGGCGACGAGGACCACGCCACCAACAACAAGTTCAAGGGCAACAGCGGTTCGGTGACCTGGTCCGACCAGACCATCGGCGTCAACGGCTGCGGCGGCTACGCGCAGGCGCGCTCTTTCGTGAGGGTCAAGGTCGAGACCGATCAGGTGATGTCCGTGGTGACCCTGTGGGGTCAGCCGTTCAGCCTCGGCTGATCCGGCCGTACGGCTCATCCGGCCGGGTTCCGGCCCGGCCGGACCCACATCTCGGTGGAGGGACCTGCCGCGTATTCGCGGCAGGTCCCTTCCGTCTGTGCGGCCCGGACCGGGTGATCAGTGGAAGATCACGGTGAGTGCGCTGTTCAGGGAGGCAGCGGCCACGACGGCCGCCCGGCGGGCATCCATCGCCACCAGGACGACCCGTTCCGCGTGCCGGTTCGTTCCCGAGTCCGTGGGCGGTCCCGATACCAGTACCACGGCGGCGTCGACGGCCAGAGTTCGCGCAAGTGCCGGATCCTCGGAGCCGGCTGCCACCACATCGACCCGATCGCCGGCCCGAAGAATCTCGGTGATCGCGGTATCGGCCAGTCGAACGGGCACGATCCGGGCATCCGTTCGCCCGGTCGCGACCTCGGCGAGCCGTGGACCTACCACGCGCACGTCGGTGAGTACCTCACCCGCGCGCAGGGCGGCGGTCGATACGGCGCCCAACAGTGGTGCGGGGTCTGTGGCCGCGCCGTCGGGTGCGGTATCCGGGGGACGGGACGCGAGACGTAGGTCCGCGGCGCCGAGGATATGGCCGGGTGGCAGGTCGCGTGCCGCGACTACGACCGAGATGCGCGCGTGGGCCGGATCGCCGCGGAGGAGCAGCGTGACGGCGGCGAGTGCGCAGAGTACGGCCAGAATGCGCCGCAGCAGGACCCCGTCGGCCCAGGATGGGCGGTTGTCGAACGCGTCGCGCCAGGTCTCACCGGCGCCGAGACGGGCCCGTCCGGTCGTGCCCGTGCGGGCGATAGTTCGGATACGGCTCATAAGCCGAGCGTATGAATGCTTTCCGGTCCGGACCCGGAGTTGTGCACGATTGTGGACAACTCCCGGGGTGTGCACAGATCACTTCGATGCTCGGTCGCTATCGCCGGACGATCAGAGCCGGATCGGCGTGCGATCCAGCTCTCAGCTGGCCGCGGCGGCGGGTGCCGAGGAGGTGCCGGTCGAACCCTTGTCCGAGCTCGATTTCGAACCGGAACTCGACGAGTTCGACGAGGAGCTGTCGGACTTGGCCGGCTCGCTGGCGGTCGAGGCGCCGCTGCGGCTGTCGGTCCGGTAGAAGCCGCTACCTTTGAAGACGATGCCCACCGAGTTGAAGAGCTTACGCAGGGTGCCGGAGCACTCCGAGCAGACAGTGAGTGCCTCATCGGTAAAGGACTGAACGATATCGAAGCGGTTGTCGCACTGGGTGCACGCGTATGAATAGGTTGGCACTGGGTCCTCCGCAGTATTCGAGACTTAGCACTCTACAGCCGACAGTGCCAACAGTGCCAATCGCCGATTGATTCCCGGACACCCCTCATTGTGCCGAACACCACGTGGGAGGGTGATCAGCGCGGGTCCGCGTCGAGCCGCCGCAAGCCGCTGCCCGGAGTCAGCACCCAGGTCATCCGGATATCGTGCGGTTCCTCGGGCAGTCGCTCGACCAGTTCGTCGTCGCGGACGACGACCGTGCGTCGGGCGGCGGGATCGGCCATCCCCAATGTCCGGTCGTAGTAGCCGGCGCCCTGACCGAGCCGGACTCCGCGCCTGTCCACCGCCAGCGCCGGGATCAGCAGCACCTCGGCCCGGGCCACGGTTTCCGGCGGCAGCACGGGGCCTGCCGGTTCGAGCAGGCCGTAGCGCGCCGGACGCAGCGACCCCGCGCCGGTGAACTCGCCCCAGCTCAGCGGGCCGGGTTCACCGGTCACCGGCAGCAGCACCCGGCTACCGGAATCGCGCAGTGTCTCCGGGATGGCCACCGATCCCGGTTCCCCGCGCATGGGCACGTAGGCGCACACCCACTCAGCGGGACCGAGGTCTGCGGCCGCCGCGGCCAGCGCCGCCGCCTCCGCGGCGTATACGAGTTCGGGTAGTCGCGCCCGGCGGCCGCGGATCTCCGCGCGCCAGGCCTGCTTGTCACGCTCGTCGGGCATGGGCACGGCGACAACCATAGGCTCTCACCGGTGCCGGTTACGTCGGCGTGAGTCCGGTACGAGCCGGTGTACAGCCGTTTGGGCGGCGCTGTGGATGGATAGGGTGTGTATATGACAGAAAAGGCCGCAGAACAGGGCAACGAGGGCGCTTCCGCGTCGGAAGCGGACTTCCGCACGGCCGTCGTGCCCGCGGCCGGGCTGGGAACCAGGTTCCTGCCCGCGACCAAAACGGTCCCCAAGGAACTGCTGCCGGTGGTCGACACCCCCGGTATCGAGTTGGTGGCCAGCGAAGCGGCCGAATCCGGAGCCAGTCGACTGGTGATCGTGACCTCCCCCGGTAAGGACGGGGTGGTCGCGCATTTCGTGGAGGATCTGGTGCTGGAGAGCACTCTCGCCGAGCGCGGGAAGTTCCAGCTGCTGGAAAAGGTGCGCAAGGCCCAGGGTCTGCTCGATGTGACCTCGGTGGTACAGGAGGAACCGCTCGGCCTCGGGCACGCGGTGGCGCAGGCCGAAGCGGTACTCGATCCCGACGAGGACGTGATCGCCGTGCTGCTGCCCGACGACCTGGTACTGCCGCGCGGAGTCCTGGATGTGATGAACCGGGTCCGCCGTAAACGCGGTGGGTCGGTGCTGTGCGCCATCGACGTGCCCAAGGATCAGGTCAGCGCCTACGGGGTGTTCGATGTGGCGCCGGTACCCGATGCCGTCAATCCGAACGTACTGCGCGTCAAAGGCATGGTGGAGAAGCCGGACCTGGACGACGCGCCCTCCACCTTCGCCGCCGCCGGACGCTACCTGCTCGATCGCGCGATCTTCGACGCGCTGCGCCGCATCGGCCCCGGTGCGGGCGGAGAACTGCAACTCACCGATGCGATTTCGCTGCTCATCGACGAGGGACATCCGGTCCATGTTGTCGTCCACCGTGGGTCGCGCCACGATCTGGGTAACCCGGGCGGCTATCTTCGTGCTGCGGTGGATTTCGCGTTGGAGCGCGAGGAATACGGTCCTGCGCTGCGCGAGTGGCTCCAGCACCGGCTCGATCCGGCGTGGAATCCGCAACTCACCGCGGACGAATGAGATCGCCTGCGGGGCGAGGACATCGGGAAGGGCTGGATGCGCTCTGTTGAGGATCAGCAGATCAAGGTGACGGCCGCGGCCGTCGCGCCGCGGCCGGTACGGGTCGCGATCTCCGAGGCCCAGGGCCTGCTCTGCGCCGAGGACGTGGTGACCGAGCGGCCGCTGCCCGGGTTCGATCAGGCCGCCATCGACGGATACGCCGTGCGCAGTGTGGATGTCGCGTCCGCCGGTGCCGATATCCGCGACGAGGACGGCGAACTGGTCGACCTGACGCTGCCGGTGGTCGGTGAGGTGCTCGCCGGTTCCCGGCAACCGATCCGGCTGCAACCCCGCCAGACGGTGCGGGTGGCGACCGGCGCGCCCCTGCCCACCCTCGCGGACGCGGTGCTACCACTGGATTTCACCGACGGCGGCCGGGGCCGGCTCAAGGTGTACGAACCGGTGCGTTCGGGTGACTATGTGCGCCGGGCCGGTGACGATGTACAACCCGGGGACGTCGCCGTGCACGCCGGCACGATCATCGGTCCTGCCCAGGTGGGCCTGCTGGCCGCGGTCGGTCAGGACAAAGTGCTGATCCATCCGCGCCCGCGACTGTCGGTGATCTCGATCGGCGAGGAATTGGTCGATATCGATCGGGCTCCCGGGCCCGGTCAGGTCTACGACGTGAACTCCTACGCCCTGGCGGCCGCCGCCCGCGATGCCGGTGCGGATGTGAACCGGGTCGGCATCGTCGATGCCGACCCCCGCCGACTTCGGGATGTGGTCGAGGGCCAGCTGGTGCGGGCGGAAGTCGTGGTGATCGCCGGTGCGGTCGGTGGGTGGGCCTCCGACCAGGTGTGTGAGGCACTGGAGGGACTCGGCGAGCTGGAGATCACCCGGGTCGCGATGCACCCGGGCTCGGTGCAAGGGTTCGGCCGGCTCGGCCGCGACGAGGTGCCCACGTTCCTGCTGCCCTCCAATCCGGTCGGTGCTCTGGTGGTTTTCGAGGTGATGGTGCGGCCCCTGATACGGATCGCGCTGGGAAGGCGGCAGCCGATGCGCCGGATCGTCCGGGCGCGGACCATAACTCCGATCCAGTCGATGGCGGGTCGTAAGGGTTATCTGCGCGCCCAGTTGATGCGGGACGAAGCCACCGGTGAATACCTGGTGCAGCCGCTCGGCAACAGCGCGGGCGCGTCGTCGCATCTGCTGGCCGCGATGTCGGAGGCCAACAGTCTCATCGTCGTCGAACCCGACGACACCGAAATTCGCACCGGTGACAAGGTTCGGGTCGCGTTCCTGGCGCAGCGCGGCTAGAAGTGGAGTCCATGAATGTTTTCCGGGCCACCCAGCATCCCGGGTGGCCCGCGCACCTCGGCCCGGTGCGGGTGGTGGCCGGAGAGGTGACGTTGCGACCCGTGCGATTGCGGGACGCGGCCGCGTGGAGCCGGATCAGGTTGCGGGACCAGAACCATCTGGAACCGTGGGAGCCCACCGGGCGTGGGGCCTGGGACGCGCGCAATCACGCCTCGAACTGGCCGCCGCTGTGGTCGAGCCTGAAGGCGGAAGCGCGCCGGGGCGCGATGATCCCGCTGGTGATCGAGGTCGACGGTGCGTTCAGCGGGCAGTTGACGGTCGGCAATATCGTGCGCGGCGCGCTGCGTTCGGCGTGGATCGGGTATTGGGTGGCCAAGGATCTCGGCGGGCAGGGTGTCGCGACCGCCGCGCTGGCGCTGGGGCTCGATCACTGTTTCGGTCCGGTCGGGCTGCATCGGGTGGAGGCCACGGTGCGGCCGGAGAATCTGGCGAGCCAGGCTGTGCTGCGCAATGTGGGGTTTCGCGAAGAAGGTCTGCTACGTAGGTATCTCGATGTCGACGGCGCGTGGCGTGATCATCTGCTGGTCGGGATGACGGCGGAGGAGTTGTCCGGCAGGGTGGTCGATCGCCTGGCTCGGGAAGGGCGGTTGACGCTGCGGTGAAGCGGCGCCGGAAACCGGCCTGCCCGGAACCGGCTTTGGTGGAAATGTGACTCATGTGGCGGATGTGCACGGCGCGCCTGCCGTGTTGTACCCCTACTCGGAATTAACCTACGGACGTCGGTGGTGCGTCCTGCGCCACCGGTGGAGAGCTCGTACCACGATCTGCGAGACGTACCCGCGGGGAAGGACTCCGGCGTCGGGGCGCACACGGTTCATGGTGTGGACTCGGACGACGACCAGGCGGGACGGAGGTGCTGACGACGATGCCGAATTCGATCCTGTGGATCGGGCTGGTCGTGTTGTGGGTCTTCGTCCTGTTTCCCATCCTTGCCGACCGGCATCCCAGAATCCGCCGGACAACCGATACGGCCCTGGCCACGCGGGTACTGCATCGTGGAGATTCCAAACGGCGTAAGGGAAGTGGGCATGGTCGTAAGAAGCGGACCGCCCGGCCCTACCGAAAGCGTCACCACGCCAATGATGCGGAGGATCCGATGATCACATCGGCCGACGAGAACGGCACCGCGGCTGACGAGGAGCAACCGGACCACTACGCCGACGACGACCGGGCCGTGGCCGGGTCCGAACCCGGCGACGAGAGCGCAGCCGGTGATATGGAGTCCGGCGCGGGCGGAGACGGCGAGGGTCTCGAACGCGCCGCGGAAAGCGACGAGCCGATCCTGTCTTCCACCGAGGACGGCGGGAGTGCCGCGCCCGCGATCGAGAGCAATGTTCCCGCGCGCATACCACCGGTCCGGGCCACGGTGCGCGCGCCGGTACCGGAACCCGAATACGAATACGACGAAGAGGACTTCGTGCCGACCCGGCGCGGGCGCGGCGGTTACGACCCCGAGGCCGATGCCGTCGCGCGGGCCGCGCGCTATACCTTCCGGCAGCGAGCCGTGGTGGCTCTCGTGCTCGGCGCCATCCTGTGCGGCGGTCTTGCGGTGGCTGTCGCGCCCATCTTCTGGTGGGGCTGCGGTGGTGCGGTGCTGTCGCTCGGCACCTATCTGGGATATCTGCGCAAACAGGTCCGGATCGAACAGGAGATCCGCAGGCGGCGCAGCGCCCGCCTCACCGGACGAGGCCACGAATCCGCCGAGTACGGCCCTGCCGACACCGAGTCGGGTTCGGTGCGGACGGCCCGTCCCGGGATGGATCGTGACACCGCCCGCGCCCTGCGCCGGCGCGCTCAACTGCTCGAGCCCGACGACGAGGATCCGGCATTCGAACATCTGGATGCCTACGACGCGAGCGTCGCGCGGACGGTGCGCAACCGGGCCACCGGTGGTGATGTCCGCCGGGCCGCCGGCGCGTGAACATCGGCGGCCGGCGGCTGTCCCGGCAGTCCGTTGTGAGTCTATATTTGCAGGTCAGGGGACCGATTCGGTTTCTGGTAACCCTGTTTGCTAGAGTGACACAGCGCGGTTCACCGACCGCACGGGGCTATAGCGCAGTTGGTAGCGCGTCTCGTTCGCATCGAGAAGGTCAGGGGTTCGATTCCCCTTAGCTCCACCGAGGCAGTATCTCTCTGCTACTCCGGATCCCGGGGGCCTGTACGACAGGCTCTCGGGATTTTTGTGGCCGGTGCGCTGGCGGCTCGGTACGAGTCGCGTACCCGATGGGCACCGGAGCCGGCACGGACGCTCCGGTCATCGCGGTGGCGCCCCGTGCTCGGGCCCGGATCGGTCTTCGTGGTGCGGATCTGCTCAGTTCCCGCTGAACCACAGATATCCGCGTTGGCGGATAGCGGTCTCCGCAGCGTCGCGCAACACGGCGAACAGCTCCTGCTCGCTGTCGTCCTTCGGCGACAGTGCCGCGATCTCGTCCAGAAAGGCATTGAGCTGCGTCGTATTGAACATCGTGTCGGCGTGGCCGTGAATCGCCCACATCATCGAACCGTTCGGCGCATCCCAGATCATCTTCTCGAGAGTTTCCGAGGGTCTCCCGGTAATTATCTCGATCTTCTCGTGAACTTGATTCTGGACAGTGATCGATATTCCCACTTCTTCACCTCGTCATATCATGGGATCGGATACATGGTGATGACGCCGCCGAATCTGTCGGTGACCACTTTGTATCGCGTGGTGACGTGACCACCCAGTTGCTCCGGTACGCTACCGATTGTCTTTCCCGCATCGATTTCCCGTTCGAAATTGCCGTCCTTGTTCGGTCCTCGCGCGGGTGAGTTCTCGGCGGCCTCGGCCAGGTCGTCGAGGTCTTCGCCGGTGGTGCCGTCCGGCCAGGTGCCCTTCGATGCGTCGTAATTCGCCGCGTCCTTGATGTGCTTACCGAGTATGTAATCCTCTGACCCCTGGGTCATGCCCGGCGCGGGATTGTTCGGCGCCGTTTCCGTTGCTGCCGACCGAGGACGGGATCGTCACCTTGTACATCGATATCGCCTCGACGGTGGGCCGTTCGGGCGCCGGATCGGTCCCGGCTCGGGTGCCGTAGTTGTATCCGGCGGCGTAGAGGACGTATCCGAAATTCGTCAAGGCGTCGGCGAGGTTGGTACAGGCCTGCATGGTGTCGTGGGCGACCTGGTCGTACTTTTCGCCACATTGTTTGCAGCCGTTGGCATCACCGGCCATACCCGCGCACTCGTTCTTCATATCGTGCAGCGGTTTGTCGGCGGTGCGCAGCGCCCCGGCCAGGTCGTGACATTTCTTGGCAGCTTCGTAGTACACCTGCCAGTCGACGACCAGCGCCATGATTATCCCCCGTTGAGCATCTTGCTGTGGAGATCGACAGCATGCGCGATGTTCTCGTGTGCCTTCTTGGCGGCATCGCTGATGTCCATGAGGCCTTCGACGAACTCGCGCGCACCGACCGCCCATTCACGATGTGCGTCCGTATAGGCCAGCGCGGCGACACTCTCCCAACCGGTGCCAGCTAATGTGGCGACCCGGTCGTCGATCTCGTCGAGGCGCTCCCCGATGAACCCGGCGAGGTCGGCCAGCTTGGTGACGATCTGATCGAGGTGGTCCAGATCCACCGATAATTCCGAGCTCGCGGCAGCGCCGAACTCGAAGTGCCAGGTGAGCCGATATCCTTTGCGGCCGAACAACCGGCCGTGCGCGACGTCCCTGCGCACGTGTAGGGGTGCCTGCCGGCCTCCCTCGCCTTTTCCGGTGCGACAACGACGTTCGGGCTCGAAGCCGAATTCCCCCCACCGCTCATGGAGCGGATCGTAACGGGCAGCTGCGGCCGCCGGAGCTACTCGCGGCGCGCGGCAGCTCGGACCCGCGGTTGCGGTCCGGACCTCTTGCCCGTGGGATCGATCGCCGGAGATCGGCCGGGTTGTCGTCGGTCGGCGATACTCGGTGTGCGCGATATCGGTTGATCTCCTGCGCAATCGATTCGATGAGAGAGCGATCGACTCCCGGTCTCGAACCGGAGAACGCAATAATGCGTTTCTTCTGTCTCGAGTTATGTGTATCAACTATTGTCAGTGACTGAACAAAGCCTGTCCGATATGCGGTACGACCGAATCGAGAGCCGATCATGTTTGAACAGAGTGTGATGGTGCCGGGTGACGTTCGCACAGGGGCGGCGGTGATCGCGGCCTCCCCGGGCTTGCCCACGGCGACCCAACTATTGTGCAGCTTCCAGGGAACCCGGTTCGAGGATCACGAGGTGCTCCGCTCAGCCCGGGCGTTGGCTCTACTGCACGGCCGGCGGGTGACCATGCGAGACGCGCTCCTGGTCGCCGAGGTCGACGAACGCCGCCGGGAACTGGTCGAGGATATCGACGACTGGGCCCACTCACGGTCTCCGCATCGCGGCGGTGACGCGCTGATCCACGCCGAGACGCTGGGAGCGGTGATCGATCGGATGGCCTGGGGGTGGGTCGATGCCAACCAGTCGGTCGAGATCGACGGGGCACGCGATCACCAGGCGCGAAAGCGCTGGCATCGACTAGCCGAGTTGATCGACGGCTACACGGAACTGATCGGCGATCTCCTCCAGGGTGGGCGGCGGCTCCCCGGCCGGGTGTGAGATCGGGCTCACGGTGCCCACCGGGCACCGTGAGCGAAGGATCGTCGTCGGGCAGGCTCTTGATAACCGTCGCACCTGGTGATCAGCGGTCGAGGACGGCCAGCATTCCCGAAACGGCTGCGGGCCAGGTGAACTGTTCGGCCCGGCGGCGGGCCGCGCCACGTCGCTGTGCGGGTGGGCGGGCCAGAACGTCGGTGATCGCGTCCGCGAATGCCGCCGGATCGTCGGCGGCGACCGCACCGCAGTCGGCGGTGAGGATATCGGCCAGAGCCGAGGATCTGCTCGCGACCACCGGCGTACCCGCGGCCAGCGCTTCCAGCGCGGCCAGCCCGAAGGTCTCGTGCGGGCCCGGCGCCAGCGAGATATCCGCGGTCGCCAGCAATCGCGCCACATCCGACCGGTCGCTGATGAACCCGGTGAAATGGACCGCGGGCAGACCGCCGGGCAATGCCGGCAGCAGCTTCGCCCGGCGTTCGAGCGCCTCGCGGCGCGGACCGTCACCGGCGACCACCAGTCGCGCGCCGAGACCGCCCCGGCGTAGTTCGGCGAGCGCTTCGATACTGCGGTCGGCGCGCTTCTCCACCGACAGCCGGCCACAGTGCACCAGCAGGGGTTGCCCCGGCACGCCGAGATCGGCGCGTAGGCCGTGATCGTGGCGGTGCGGGCTGAACAGGTCCAGATCGACACCCAGCGGGACCATCTCGACATTCGGGGCGCCGATGCGCCGGAACTCGGCCTGCGCGAATTCGGTGGTACATACCACCATGTCGTATTCGGCGGCCGTGCGGCGGTTGGCGATATCGGCGCAGCGCCGGGCGATCCGGTCGGGCATGATCTGCCCCAGCAACCTGTCGAGACGCTCGTGGGAGATCATCACCCCGGCCACGTCCCGGCGGCGGGCCCAGCGTCCGAAACCGCGCAGGGTCAGCCGGTCGGAGACTTCCAGGACATCGGGCCGCAGGCCGTCGAGGACATCGGCGACCCGGCGCGGGTCGGCGGCCCGGTAACCACCCGTCCACGGGATCCCGACAGCGGGCAGGGTGATCCGGAGGACTCCGCTGGGCAGGACCTCTTCGTGACGCCGTGGCCCGGGCACGATCAGTACGACTTCGTGTCCGGCCGTCACATACCCCGCACCGAGATGGTGCAGCGCGGTACGCAACCCGCCCGAGCGCGGGCCGTAGAAATTCGCCAGTTGCACTATGCGCACGTCGCCGATCGTGGCGCGGGCCGGGTTACCACCGGAGCCGAGCCGTTGAATTCGTGGTGAAGGGCCGGTGTTATTTGGTCACCGGCGGGCTACGGGGCGGCCGGGCCCCGGCCTGTTCGCGGTAGGTCCAGGTTCAGCGGGATCCGGCCGAGGGCCAGATGTTCACCGACCTCGTCGGCGGGCAGCGGGCGCGCGATGAGGAACCCCTGGGCCCGGTAGCAGCCCAGTCCGACCAGGGTGCGGGCCGCGACCGGGGTCTCGACCCCCTCACCGACCACACCGAGACCGAAGGACCCGGCCAGGCCGATGATCGACTTCACGATGGCCAGATCATCGGTGCTGGCGCCGAGGCGCTGGACGAAGCCGCGGTCGATCTTCACCGCGTCCACCGGCAGCGCCTTGAGGTGCGAGAGCGAGGAATAACCGGTCCCGAAATCGTCGATGGCGATCTGCACGCCCATACGTTTGAGACCGCGCAGCGTGACCTGGGTGCGGGCCAGGTCCTGCACCACCACGTGTTCGGTGATCTCCAGGCAGATCGAACTCCCGTCGATCCCGAAATGCCGCAGGATATCCTCGATACGCTCCACGAAATCCAGGCTCACCAGTTGCACCGGCGACACATTGATCCGCATGACCATATTCGCCGCCAGCCCTTGCCGCCGCCACTGCGCGAACTGCGCGCAGGCCGTGCGCAGCACCCAGCGGCCCAGCTCACCGGCGAGGTTGGTGGCCTCGGCGACCGTCACGAACGCGCCGGGCGGGAGCAGGCCGCGGGTCGGATGCATCCACCGGACCAGCGCTTCCATGGCCACGATCCGGCCGGTGCGCAGATCGACCTCGGGCTGATAGTGCAGGATCAGTGATCCATCGGACACCGCACTGCGCAGGTTCAGTTCCACATCGTCCTGGAGTTCGAACTGCGCCCGCATGGCGTCGGTGAACAGGGCCACCCCGTTACCGCCGCCGGATTTGGCCGACAGCAGGGCATGGTCGGCGCGCCGCAGGACATCGGCGACAGTGGTTTCGCCCGGGATGCCGACGGCGACCCCGACGCTTGCGCCCCGGCTCACCGACTCCCCGCCCACGGTGACCCGGCGGCTGATGAGTTCCTGGATCCGGGTCGCCTCGTGTTCGGCGGCGACGGTGTCCATCGGTTTGGCGGGCACGATCACGAATTCGTCGCCGCCGAGGCGGGCGATCATATCGTTGGGGTCCAAGTTGTCGCGTAGTCGCTCGGACAGGGTCCGGATGAACTTGTCCCCGGCGGTGTGGCCGAGGAAGTCGTTGAGGGCTTTGAGCCGGTCCAGATCGAGGAAGAAGGCCGCGACCGGCCCGGGGCTGCCCGCCTGCAGTCGCTGCTCCATATGTTCCAGCAGCGCCCGGCGGTTGGCCAGGCCGGTCAGATCGTCGTGCAGGGCGATGAACCGCAGCTTTTCCTCGGCCTCCACCCGGGCCTGTAGTTGCGCGAAAAGGGTGGCGATCGCCTTGAGGACATTCAACTCGCGGGTACTCCAGTCGCGATCGCCGACCTTGACGAAGCCGAGCAGGCCGGTGGATCTGCCCCGGGACACCAGTGGAACCGCCGCGGAGCTGATATCACCCAGTCCGGACGCGGAATGGATGGTCTGCTGGTAGTCGGCGGCGCTGGCGGGAATGAGGAACGGCTCGGTGGCGTGTTCGAGCGATTTGAAAACCGAATCCGCCTGATCGAAATACACGATCTTGAGCGGATCCGGTTCGGGCACGTCCTGGCGGGGCGGCCATTCGGCCACCAGCACCGTGGACCGGTTCTTGGGATCGTTGTGCCGCAGATAGCTGAAGTCGACGTCGAAGTAGTCGATCAGCATGGCCAGCACCTGTTCGGTCGCCGACACCATGGTCGCCGAATCGACGCCCATCAGCTCCGCGGCGACTTCGGTCACCAGCGAGTCGAGTGTCCGCCGAGGCACCTGATCTCCGATCACACTATCTGCGGCTGTCCGCGCCCGGTACCGGGCGCCGTCGGCTCCGCACGCTGGCAGCTGCCGCGTAACTCAGGCGTAGTACCAGCGCCACGCTGTCCTGTTCCGGCACTTCCAGTATTTCCAGGAAACGACCCTGAAGTGTGGACAGTCTATCCGCGTATGCCGGGGAAAGTGCAGCCAGTTCGGTACGGGATCGAGAAAACAAGAAGACCGGGGACATCGGCTGGACGGCCAAGCCGGACCGCTGCGCCTGGATCCACAGCCGTGCGACAGCGGCCCCGGCGCGGGCGTATCCGGTCAAGGCCCCGGGCTCGGCGTCGGGATCGTCGGTGAAGGTCAGGGCCACGATGGCCGAACTCGAACGCACCCTGTCCCGGGCGTAGTCGCCCAGCGCCGCACCGGCGGACCAGCTGTGCAATTGGGCCATCACATCGGCGCGTCGCCCGATCTGCAGGGCGACCCGCTCGTCGGGGGCCAGTTCGAGCGAACGGGTGTCGATACCGTCGGTCAGGTCGTCGCCGGGCCAGCGCATCTCCGCGAACATCTCACGGTGCAGCAGCGGCGTGAGGTAGCGGATCCGGTCCGATTCGGCCAGGACCGCGGCCATGGCCCGGATCCCCGGTGAATCGGCAACCGCCCGCATCCGGGCGCCTTCGGCCGTCGCGGCCGCGGCGAGCCCGGTCAGCACGGTGGCTGGGATCTGGCCGCCGTAGCCGAGCCGGCGATTGGTCTCGCGGGCGAGCGCGTAGGGATAGTCCGCCGCCAGCACGGGGTCGGTGCCGTTCCCGTGCCGGAGCACCGCGGTCAGCGGGGAGCCCGGTTCCGTGCCCGCGAGGTACTCGTGGGTGCCGAGGATGTCGTAGGCCGCGGCCGCGACCCGGGCGTTGTACAGGGCGGCGCCGACCGCTACGGCGCTGCCCCGGCAGCCGATATCCATGGCGGTGGTGTAGCGGGGTTCGAGGGTGATCCGGGTCTCCTGCGGTGCGGAGTGCAGCGACCACGGCTGGATGTTGCCGCCCGAGGGCGCGCGCTGCGCGCAGACCAGGATGCGGTCGGTCGTGGTGCCGGCCTGGTCGTCGGATTCAGGGTCGGCCGGGCATTCTCCGGTATCGATCTCGGGGTCGGCCAGCGCGTCGAGGGCCTGCTCCACATCCACCCGGGTGCGGCCCGATCGCAGCGGGCGGCCCAGTCCGATACGGCGGATCGCCGTCGCGACACTGGCCGCGCCCAGCACCACATCGCCGCTGAGCTGTGGCCAGCTGTTGAGGGTTTCGCCGACCTCGACGAGGCTGCCGGCCATCCGGGCCGACAGATCGCGTGCGCCGAGCAGACCGACGACGTAGGGGGCTTTGTCGCGGGTGGACAGGCCGCGCAGTTGTTCGGCCGCGGTATCGCCGAGTAGACCGTGGAAGGGTGCCCGGTCCGGTTCCAGGTCGAAACGCTCCACATCGAGCAGCCCGCGATCACTGGTCTCCATGATCAGCGGCAGCCGGCGGCGCCGCGCCGATTCCCGGATGAGCAGTTTGATATCCAGGGAATCGCATTCCTCCACCACGATTCCCAGGCCGTCGACGAAATCGTCCGCGGTTTCGGCGTCGACGCCGCCGCCGCGTACCTCGACGGGCAGATAAGGGTCGAGTTCGGCGATCCGCCGGGCGGTGACGATCGCCTTGTTCACCGCGATATCGAACAGGGTGGCGGGCACCCGATTGAGGTTGGACAGCTCGAGCTCGTCGAAATCGGCGAGCCGCAACGCGCCGCACACCCCCTCCTGCGCCAGGGTGTAGGCGATGGCGTGGCCCACACTCTGGCCGACCACACCGACCGTGACAGTGCTCAACCGGTCTTGTTCGGCGCGGGTGAGCTTGTTGCGATTACGGTCCAGGCGGATCGCGCGGAAGGTCCGCGGTCCCGGCAGGACCAGGACGCTGCGCCGCCACGGGTAGTACACCCAGCGGTCGTCGTATGCGCCCTCGCCGGTGTCCGGGGGATCGTTGAGCCGGCCGAACTCCGCGGCCAGCAGGCCCCGCAGATCGTTGAATTCGATATGCGGGGTGGCGCGCAGTCCCGCGAGGGCCCGTTCGTCGTCGGGATCACTCGGGTCCAGGGTCAGCGGCCGGTATTCGACTCCGAGATCTGCCTCACCGACCATATGCGTAGCATTCCTCCCCACCGTGGCCGGATAGTCGATGCGACCGCCGTGACCTCGGTTCAGCTAATCCCATAGCGCGAAGTTCACCACGCATGAGCAGATACTGCAACTTGTCAGCAAATACGTGATAGGTCCTGGTATCCCACCAGATCGGCAGGGTGTGATAGCGCTCGTCGGGATAGGGCACCGGCGGGATCAGCTGGGCGAGGACACCGCCGCTCGCGCGATGCCGTTCGGCGGTGAAGGAGGCCACCGTGGCGAAGCCGTACCGGGCGCCGAGGAGGCGCGGCGCGTGGGCCATGCAACGTGAAATGGCCGCGGCCAGATCGTTGCGCCGGGACGCGTCCCGGGCGACCCAGACCGCGCGGGATTCCACCACTCCGCGTGGAATGCGCCGGGCCATCATCAGACCCAGTTCCGCCGCCCCCGCCCGGCCGGCCCACGGGGCGAGCGAGCCGACCTCGGATACCCAGATGTAGGGGCCTTGGACGCGTAGTCCGGCCACCACCTCGCCGCCGGGGTCGGTGGCGGCGAAGAACAGGGCGGTGGACGTCCCGTCGGCCACGCTGTCGTAATCCAGTGCGGACTCGTTGTCGAAGTGGCGGTATGCTTCCCGCGCTCCTGTCAGGTATCGGTGCCAGAGGCCGGGGGAGAGATTCGGGGTGGTTACGCAGATGTCGTAGCCGGAGACGTTGTCGCGAAATCTCGCAGTGCGGCCACGGCACGGGTCTTCCTGGCCGACTGCGATCGATTCGACAGTCATGCAGTTCCTACTCTTTCGCCGCACGACCCAATGGTCGTGCGGGATTTGTTGTCCAGCAGCGCGTCCGACGCCCCGGCTCGTCAGCGTGCCCTGTGCAGTATCCGTCATCGGAACCCAATTGACCAGAACTCTGGTTAATCTTCCGAAAACTATGCAGCTGTCCGGTCATTATCGCAGGTCAAACCGGATGAAGAAGGAGCGGACCGTTACCACCAGACCGGTTGGTACTGAGTTAGTTACCGACGGGCAACGACCCGTTCCTCATGTGGTCAGGGGGTGATCGAGATGAACAGTTCCACCGATTCCGAGTCGTGCCAGATCTCGATCTCCTCGCGGTAGGCGCGAGTGATCTCCGCGGACGCGGTGGCGTCGTCGACCTGGGCCCAGACGTCCTCGACCGGATCGTGGTAGTCCCCGTTGGGCACGAACCGGGCATAGACGCCCCTGGGCACCCGGACCAGGACATCGCCGACCGGAGCTTCGTCCGGTTCGATGTACTGGAAACACACGAGCGCGTTGTAGGTCCCGGTCGGTGTCCGGACGTACACGGTGTACATGGGTCGCTGTGAATCGGCCGACTCGGCGCCGGCGTCCATCCGCTCCCGCACCCGGTCCTTGAGGAATTCGATGAGCTCGCTGTTGCTGACCTTGAAACTGGGCCGGACCTTCGGGAAGACGAGGCCGGCGTACACGGCTTCGCCGCGTACCACGATCGTGTAGGTCATCGCGGCTCTACCGCCAGATACAGGTCGATCTTGTAGGCGTGCGGGTAGAACTCGAAATCGCCGGAGAATGTCCGGTTGATCTGGTTGTGTTCCTCGGCGTAGGCGATCTGCGTCCACAAGCTGGTCATGATCTGCGGAAAATTACCCACCGAGGAGAATTTCGCATACGTGCCACGCGGGAGGCGGGCGACCAGATGCCCGCGGGTCACCTCGTCGAACGTCGTGCATCGGTAACCGACGATCTGGGTGTTGTAGGTGCCCAGCTCCGTCGAGTAGTCGGTATAGGCCGTGGCCAGCGGGCCCCCCAGTTCGTGATGCAGGACCGACGCCCAGGCGCCTTCGAGGTCGCGATCGTACAACTCACCGAGCGCTCGCTTGGGGCTGCGTACCGGTAGTCCGGCCACCCACGTCTCGTCCCGCTCGACGAATTCAAACTGCATGGAACGACTCTTTCGAGATATGTCCTGGTCGGCAAGCCGACCGAATGGTCCGCTGGATCCGCCATGCTATCAACCGGCGGCGGTGCCGGTCGTTCGCCCGCGCCCGGCATCGAGGCCCTGCTCCGCGGCGATGGCGGCGGGCCGTCGCCCGATGGGATGCGGCACGACCCGAAACCCACCATGATGAACCGGAATTCCGTGTTCGCACCAGTGCCGGGCAATTCGGGAGTAATCGTCCCATGGGACGAATTACCGTTGCTACGAGCTGAATTCGGCATTCTACCGCCATTCTCAATGATGGGAATTTTTCCGGTTATTGTTTCGTAATTCATCGCGGTGGGCCCGATCCGCCACTACCAGTTCAGCTGAATTTCATTCGGCGTCGATACCAATGCCAGCATGATCGGCAGACCAGATCGGCGGGCCGTGCCCGCACCCGTCGAGCGCGCGAAACGCGCGGCCGCCTGACCGGATCGACGGCTATGCGCGTGTGGGGTCAGCGCGGGAGCAGTACACCGCGAACAGCAGCGAGGTGGGGGCGTCGCCTTCTCTGGTGCCTCGCCGGACTCTTCGTACTGACCGTCCTGCCGGGCGCGCTCGGGGCGGTGGCCGTCGCGCAGGACGGAGCGACCGGGCAGTCCCGGATAGACGGGGTCGCCTGGATGAACGTCCGGGATTCTTTCGGTGTCGCGCTCGCCGACTACACCTACATCAGCGACAAAGGGGGCCTGTTCGATCCCGGCGCGACGGTGGTGTGGACGATCGTGGGCCTGGAATTCGTCGGCTATATGGTCATCGTGACCAGCGCGATCTGGTTCATCGGTTTCGTTCTGAGCTTCGCCTGGCTGGACTTCTTCGCAAACGCGTTGCGCGGTACCGCCGGTGCGTTCGCCGACCAGCTCGCGACTCCCTCCGTCCTGATCACCGCGGCGACCATCGGCGCCTTCTTCGTTGCCTGGTTCATCGTGCGCGGTTTCCACGCCCGCGCCGTGATCCAGACGGTGACGATGTTGGCTGTGGCGGTCCTGGGCCCGCTCTTCCTGGCCGACCCGCTGGCGACCGCGCTGGGTTCCGACGGTCTGCTCGCCCGCGGTCGCGACGTCGGGTTGGCGGTCGCGACCGGATTGAACGGCTCGACGAACCGGAACCCGGATCTGGCCGTGAGCACGCTGCAGGGCGATATGGCCGACAACTTCGCACGCCGTCCGGTGCAGGTATGGAATTTCGGTCACGTCGTGGACAACCAGTCCACCTGCGCCGCGGCGTGGTCTTCCGGCGTGACCTCAGGTGATACCGACCGGACCCAGCGCGCACTGCATGCCTGCGGGGACACCGCGGCGGCCGCTGCCGCGGCCCACCCGAGTGTGGGCCAGATCGGTACCGGTCTGCTGCTACTGGTCTCGGCGGCCCTGCTGCTGCTGTTCGCGGTGGTGCTGTCCTACCGGCTGATGCGGGCCGCGCTGGACGCGGTCATGCAGGGGTTCCTGGCGATCTTCGGATTCGCCGCGGGCGGATTCGTCTTCGGGCCCACCCAGACCTTCCTGATTCGTAACCTGGTGAACTCGGGTATCGCCGCGGCCCGATTGTGCGCGTACACGGTGTTCGTCGGGGTGTACCTGCTGTTCCTCGGCAATCTGTTCCAGCAGGCCCGCGGGCAGGTACTCGCGGTCATTGTGATCGCGGCGGTGGTGGAAACCGTGGCGATCCTGCAGTTCGGGCGGCTGTCCAAAGGGCTGACCCGCGGCTCGGACTGGATGGCCAACCGGTTCTCGCTCACCATCCAGGGCGCACGTGGCGGGTCGGGTGGCACCGCGCTCGGTATGGGCGGTGGCGGTAAGAGCTCCGGTGGTGGGTCGGGAATGGGCGCGGTCGCGAGCCTCGCCGCCCTGAACACCGTCAACGCCTCGCCACTGACGGCCTGGATGGCCGGGCGAACCGTCAATCCGCTCAGCCCGCTGGCGTTCGGCAAGATGCGCAACGACCGGGTCAATGTGGCCACGGCGGACAGCCGGTTGGAAGGACATCAGTGGAAGGCGCTGGCCCGGCAGAACTGGCGATTGCTGGCGCGGCGGGAGGGCGACGAATGGGGCGGTATCGACACTGAACTCGGGCTCGCCCGCGCGCTCAAGTACCTCGACAACAACCGGGTGCCCTATCAGCACATGTCCGCTGTACTGCTCGACGCCGGGGCGAGCCACAGCAGTATCAACCAGGCACTGCGCGCGCGTTCGGCCCGTAATGAGACCAGATCCCGCAACCCGTACGGTTTCGCTCCGCTGCAGAAGGCCGTTGCCTCCGGTAACGGGGTGATCAACCACGCCGGGACCGACGCACAGGCGGCCTTCGCCGCGCAGGCGGTGGCCGACGCCGACAGCCTGGCCCGCCACACCCTGGCACCGGATCCCGGCGCGCAACTCGACAGCGGCTTCATCGCGCGAGTCGAGCAGCACTGGGATTCCGACCGGGCTCTGCGTGCCAATATCAGCCCCGACGAATGGAATTCGGTCGGACGTGCCACCCGAACCGCCATCGCCCACCGGCTGGCCACCGATCACTACACGATCGCGCGCGCGTTCAGCGACAATCCCACGTCGGCGAATCGCGACTCTCTCATGGCCTCGGTCAAACGTCTCGCCAATCTCGACCACACGGTCCCCGAATCCGGCTTGGACCCCTGGGATGTGTGACCACTGTCTCGCGCCGCCCCGGGCTCGGCAGGTGGAATCACCGGGGGTCAGCGGAGTGTGGTCGCCAGCCACCGCGCGGTGAGGTCGGTGACGACGGCCCCGCTGCGGTCGCTGAGGTGGATGCTGTCGACGAAGATGTTCGAGCCCCGGCTCCGCGCGACCTGATCCCAGCTGCGGCCGAACAGATAGTGCTGCGCCGCCGCCGTGAACGCGAGGGTGAAGCCGAAGTCGTACCGCGCGTTCGGATCGCCCTGTCGTCGCACGAGGTCGGCGATATGTTCGTGTAGCGGGATGTAGTCGATACCGGCGTCGGCGGCCGTTTCGGTGATGACCCGGTTGTATCCGGCCAGTCGCCGATTGATCTCGTCGTCGGGGTCCTCACCGAGCAGCGGCAGCGACATCAGTGCCACATGGGCCGTGCCCGCGGTGCGGACGCGGTCGACGATCGCGGTGAGGTTGTCGCGGTAGTTGTCCAGCGGGACGTCGTCGCGGACATCGTTGGTGCCGACCAGGACGATGACCGCGTCCGGACGGCAGTGCAGGACATCGGTATCGAGCCGGTCCAGCAGGTCCGCGCTGGTATCTCCGTTGACTCCGGCGTTGACGAAACGGTGATCGCCGAACTCGTCCCGTTTCCGGAGCGCGCCGACCCAGTCCGCGCCGAGAGTGCCCCGGGTCATGCTGGCTCCGGCGGCGACGACAACGGGTCGGCCGGGGGACTCGCCTCGGCAGGCCTGTGCCGGGGCGTCCACCGGCGATCGGAGGAAGGTGAGGTAGCCGACCGTGCCCGCGGCGCCGAGCACGGCGGTGAGGGTGACGGCGAGAACGAGCAGCACTCGTTTCCGGGTGATCGACGGTCGCATATCAGTTCCTCCCGTGGGTTAGTAAACACTAACCACAGAATGATCTAGTGTTCACTAACCTGTCAAGCGCGCAACAAGGAGACCGAGATGAGCACGCGCGAGCGGATCTTGGACGCGGCGGCGGACATCCTGCGGACCCGGGGGGTCGTCCATGCGACCACCAAGGAGATCGCACACGCCACCGGTGTCTCGGAGCCGACGCTCTACAAGTACTTCGGTGACAAGGAGCGACTGCTGCTGGCCGTGCTCCGGGAACGGCTACCGGGGCCTGCCCGGGTGGGGGTCGTCCCAGGGGACGGCGACGTGGCGGCCAACCTCACCGAACTCGCTCGCGCGGCGCTCGATTTCTACCGGCAATCGATTCCGATGCTGGGCGCGCTACTGGCCGATCCGCGGCGGATGGCGGCCCATCGCGCCGTGATGGGCGAGCACGGAGCCGGCCCGGAGAAGGCGGTCGGCGCCTTCGCGGCGTATCTGACGGCGGAGCGGGAACTCGGCCGGATAGCCGCGGACACGGCTCCGGACGATATCGCTTCGCTGCTGGTCGGTGCGTGCTTCCACGAGGCTTTCCTGGACTATTACAGCGGCGCCGCCGACGGGCCGGCCGATTCGCGCGATACCGCCGCGGGGCTGGTCCGCGCCCTCGTTCGTCCGCTGCTGTAGCGATAGCACGGCCGGCCGCCGATTCCGTCGTGCCGGGCCGCCACCGGATCGGTAGGCTGCTGCCGACAGCGCAGCCGGACGATCGGGAGTTCAGTATGGGGCGGGTCGACCGCAGGAAATCGGTTCAGGATGCGAAAACGCTGATCACCGGCGCGGCCAGCGGTATCGGCCGGGCGACCGCGCTGGCGACCGCGGCGCGCGGGGCGCGGCTGGTACTCACCGATATCGACGCCGCCGGGCTGGCCGATACGGTCGCCGAGATCGAACGAGCCGGTGGCACGGTGCTCATCGCCGAGGCGTTCGATATCACCGATTACGACTCCGTCGCCGGATTCGCCGCCCGGGTGCACGAGCAGTTCGGCGCCCTCGATGTGGTGATGAATATCGCGGGGACCTCGGTCTGGGGCACCGTGGACAGTCTGGAGATCCGGCACTGGCGGCGGATGATCGATATCAACCTGCTGGGCCCGATCAATGTCATCGAGCGATTCGTCCCGCCGATGGTGCGGGCCGGTCGGGGCGGGGCACTGGTGAACGTGTCCTCGGCCGCCGGTCTGCTGGCCCTCCCGTGGCACGCCGCCTACAGCGCCAGCAAGTACGGGCTGCGCGGGTTGTCGGAGGTGCTGCGCTTCGAGCTGGCCGAGCACGGGATCTCGGTGCATGTGGTGACGCCGGGTGCGGTCGCCACCCCGCTGGTGCGGTCGTTCGACCTGGTCGGCGTGGACAAGGAACATCCACGGGTGCAGAAGGTCACCTCGCTGTTCACCCGGCACGCGGTGGCGCCGGAAAAGGTCGCCGCAGTGATCCTGAAGGGGATCGAGCGCAACCGATTCCTGGTGTACAGCTCCTTCGACATCCGCTTCGGGTACTGGTGGAAGCGGAAATTCGCCTTCCCCTACGAATTGCTGATGCGGCAGGCCAATGGGCAGTTCAGCACGCTGAAGCAGTCGGTGAATCGGGATCTGCCAGCTGAGAACACAGCGAATCCCGACTCTCCGGCAGCGCGCTGAGCGAGTCGTCGCAGCCGTTGCGGCCGGGCTCCGGGCAGTTCAGATGAACATCGAGCACCCGTGCGCCGGGCCCCTCGGCGCCGAGCCGGTCGTATTCGTTCACCAGTTTGCAGCTACCCAATGACAGGCAACCGCAGCCGATGCATCCGGTGAGATTATCGCGCAGCCGAACCAGCTGAGTTATCCGCTCGTCCAGGTCTTCCCGCCAGGCGGTGGACAGCGTCTCCCAATCGCGACGGGTGGGTGTGCGACCTTCCGGCAAACGGTCCAGGGCGCCCCGGATATCACTCAGTGGGATGCCGACGCGTTGCGAGATCCGGATGAAGGCTACCCGGCGCAGCGTCTCACGGGTGTAGCGTCGCTGGTTTCCGCTGGTCCGGCGGCTGGAGATAAGGCCTTCACGTTCGTAGAAATGCAACGCGGACACAGCTACTCCGCTACGCTCGGAAAGCTGGCCCGGGGTCAGCTCTTTGATCTTCCAGTCCGCTGTCGGCATCGATATTCCTCCTTTATCTGAACCATACTTCAGGTTGCTGGAGGCCGGGGTGGAATCGGGGCAACTGCCCCGCGAACCGGTGGGCGTCGCCGTGCCCGCGACCCGTTCGCGCACTAGTGTCGGGACATGGGACCAGAAGCCGTACCCGATCCGACGTCCGCCGGACGGGCCCGGGACGAGAACCGGACCTTGCCTGCCGCCTACGGAGTGACCAGTGAAGTCGGCGACCTGCGCGCGGTACTGCTGCACCGCCCCGGCGACGAACTGCGTCGGCTCACCCCGCGCAACAACGATCAGCTGCTGTTCGACGGAATTCCCTGGGTGGAACGCGCCCAGCAGGAGCACGACATATTCGCGCAGGTACTACGCGACCGCGGAGTCGAGGTCGCGCTGGTGGCCGATATGCTCACCGAAACTCTCGAGGTGAGCGGCGCCGCCCGTATCCAGGGCATCTCCGCCGCTGTCCACGCCCGCCGTCTCGGGCACACCCTCGCCGACGATCTGGCCGGCCACCTTCGAGGAGTACCGGCGCCGGAACTGGCGCGAATCCTCATGGCGGGGATGACCTTCGACGAACTGCCCTTCGCCGCCGACAGCACCTCGCTGGTCCGGCGGATGCACCAGGGCGGCGATTTCGTCATCGATCCGCTGCCGAACCTGCTGTTCACCCGCGACTCCTCGTTCTGGGTCGGGCCCAAGGTCGCGATCACCGCACTGGCACTACCGGCCCGCGCCCGGGAAACCTCCCTCACCGATCTCATCTACGCCTTCCATCCGCGTTTTCTCGGGGTCCGGCGGGCTTACGAATCGCATACCGCGCCGATCGAAGGCGGCGACGTTCTGCTGCTGGCACCCGGGGTGG
Source organism: Nocardia jinanensis (assembly GCF_014645735.1). Lineage (GTDB taxonomy): Bacteria > Actinomycetota > Actinomycetes > Mycobacteriales > Mycobacteriaceae > Nocardia > Nocardia jinanensis. Next base: position 48,128 of record NZ_BMMH01000031.1, read on the forward strand.
TAGCGGTCGGTGTGGGTGAGCGCACCTCCCCCGCGGGCGCGGAAGCATTGGCGCGCAGCCTGTTCGACGACCGGTTGGCGCATACGGTGCTGGTGGTGCCGATCGCGCAGAACCGCGCCACGATGCACCTGGATACGGTGTGCACGATGGTCGACACCGATGCGGTCGTGATGTACCCGGGTGTGCGCGAAAGCCTCACCGCCTACACGATCCGCCCGGACGAGAACTCCGACGGCTGTGTGGTCACCGGTCCCGAGCCGTTCCTGCCGGCCGCGGCGGCGGCCATGGGCATCGGCAAACTCCGCGTGATCGACACCGGACTCGACGGGGTGACGGCCGAACGCGAACAGTGGGACGACGGGAACAACACCCTCGCCCTACGACCCGGTGTCGTCGTCGCCTACGAACGCAACGAGATGACCAACGCCCGGCTGGAGGACTCCGGTATCGAAGTACTGCGCATCCCCGGTTCGGAACTGGGCTCGGGCCGCGGCGGGCCACGTTGCCTGTCCTGCCCGCTTGCGCGGGATCCGGTATGAAAACCGGCCGGATACGGTAAGAACGAGCCATGCTCGAGATCACGGTATCCCACGATTCGGGCGTCCCGCCGTACGAACAACTGCGGCTCGCCGTCATCGCCCAGGTTCGAGCGGGTGAACTGGCCGCGGGCACCAAGATCCCTACGGTGCGGGCCCTGGCCGTGCAACTGGGTCTGGCCCCCAACACGGTGGCCCGCGCCTACCGGGAACTGGAACAGGACGGAGTTCTGGAAACCCGCGGTCGGCTCGGCTCCTTCATCGCATCCTCCGGCGACCCCACCGCCGACGCGGCGGGCCGGGCGGCGTCGGAATACGTCGCGACCATCCGCCGGCTGGGCCTCGAAGCCGACGCGGCCATCCACTACGTCAAGATCGCCCTGGGGACATAGACCGGTTGGACCGGGTCACTGCCTCTCGGCCCGTTCGACATCCCGCCCGGCCTTGGGCGGGGCCCGCCCCATGCGCGCGGTGTACCCGCACCCACCTTCTGTCTACTCCGGATGGTGCACCTCGGTGGGCGGGGCCCGCCCCGGTTCTGGAGCGACGTAGCGAAGGAGCGCAGCGACTGAGCGAAGGAGTGAAGAACCGGGGTTGATAGGGCCCCGCCCCCGCGGCGCCGCAGGCGCCGCAAATAAACACCGCTCTCATCTCCAGCTGGGGAGCCACAGGTGGTCCTGCCAGTTGCCCATGGTGATCGGCAGGCCGGTGAGGATCGGCCACAGCCAGATGAAGTTCGCGATCACCAAGCCCAGGTAGAGGCAGACCACCAGCAGGCCGAGACTGTGGCGTTCGCTCGGTTCGGCGGGGAGGAACATGCCGCCCGGCCCACGGGTCACCGGGCGTCCGGCGGTGCCGAGTATGTCGCCCAGTACCAGCGCGACCGCCATCACCAGGAACGGGGCAAGGGTGACCGCGTAGAAGTAGTACATCTGCCGGTCCAGGGTCAGGAACCAGGGCAGCAGTGCCGCGCCGTAGGCGGTGAGGACGGCCGCGTACCGCCAGTCGCGGCGCACGATCCAGCGCCAGATACCCCACGCCAGCACGGGTAGCGAGACCCACCAGAGGGCGGGGGTGCCGACCAGCATGACCGCTTTCACGCATTCGGTCTGCCCGCAACCGGTCACCCCGTCGTCGGCGTAGTAGTACAGCATCGGCCGCAACCCCATCGGCCAGGTCCACGGTTTGGATTCCCACGGGTGGTGGTTTCCGGCGGAGTTGGTGAGTTCGGAATGGAACGTGAGCGTGCGGGAGTGGAAGTACCACAGTGAACGCATGGCGTCGGGCATCACATGTGCCCAGAACCCGCCGGTGCCGATCCCGTCCTCCGGAGCCGACGGGTTACCGGCCATGTACCGGTAGACGGAGGTTTCGCTGCGGAACCAGGCGGCGTAGCTCGCCAGGTACACACCCAGCGGAATCAGTACCAGCGCGTACAGCGCGGGGCCGAGATCGCGGATGGCGGTGCCGTATACCGGTTTGCGGACACCATAGGTGCGGCGGGCGGAGAGGTCGAACAGGATGCTCAGCAATCCGAACGCGGCGATGAAATACAGTCCGGACCATTTGGTTCCGCAGGACAGTCCCAGTAGGACCCCGGCGCCGAACCGCCACCAGCGCACGCCCGGGCGTGGACCCCACGGAGTTTCGTCGATGCGGCCCTCGGCGTCGGCTCTCGCGAGCCGGGCGCGCATCTGGTCACGGTCGACGATGAGGCAGCCGAAGGCGGCGGTGACGAACACGGTGATGAAGATGTCGAGCATCCCGATCCGTGACGAGACGAATGTCGTCCCGTCCGTGATCAACAGGATCCCGGCGAGCGCGCCCAGCATCGTGGAGCGGGTCATCCGCCGCACGATCCGGATGACCAGCAGTATCAGTACCGTCCCCGCCAGCGCGGCCGAGAACCGCCAGCCCCAGCCGTTGTACCCGAACAGCGCCTCCCCGATCGCGATCATCTGTTTGCCGACCGGCGGATGCACCACCAGCCCGTAACCGGGGTTGTCCTCGATACCGCCGGTGAGGAACTGCCAACCCTGTGGTGCGTAGTGCTTCTCGTCGAAGACCGGCGTTCCGGCGTCGGTCGGATAGTTGAGCATGGTGAAGCGGGTGATGGCCGCGATCACTGTGAGGAACAGGGTGACCACCCAGCCGCGCGCGGTATCGGTGGGACCGAAGTCGGGTGCGGGCCGCAGTGGAGCGGGGCTCGACCAGGTGCGCGGCGGCCGCCAGGCCACGCCGCGGCGCGATTCGGTCAGCTGAGTCACGCCCCGAGCTTATGTGTCATTGCCCCGGCTCCAGCGTGGTGGGGTCGGGGCCCGAGAAGCCGGCCGACGGCGTTGTGCGGCCGCCCTGAACGGGTGAAGTCCGGCGGTGGCCTGCGATGTATGCGGGCGCACCTGCCGACCTGGACGTCGAATGCCGACGTAACCTGTATGCGTCGAGTTCTAGGAGACACCTCGATGGGTTGAGGCCGTTTCGCCGTTCAGCCCTCGAAAGCGCAGGCGACGTGCGGCCGACCATCCGAGGATGCGACCGTTGATCGCCTTCGGCCGAAGGGGACCGACCCAGGCCGGGGTGCGAGTCCCTGGGCCCGAGCGGCGACACTTCGGGGCCTCGACCTTCGCGCGCGCCGGCGCGCCGAGAACACAGCGCCCGGATCGGCTGGGCCGGATAGGAGTGCGGTGACCGACGGCGGGCTGATTTTGGCGGCGACACCGCTGGGGGCGATCGGGGATGCCTCGCTGCGGCTGCGGGACGCGCTCGGCAGCGCCGATATCGTCGCGGCGGAGGACACCCGGCGCACCCGGTCGCTGGCGGATGCGCTCGGTGTGGAGATCCGGGGGCGGGTGGTCAGCTTCTACGACCATGTCGAGGAGGCGCGGATTCCGGCGCTGCTGACCGAGATCGCGGACGGGCGCACGGTGCTGCTGGTCACCGACGCCGGTATGCCGTCCGTGAGCGATCCCGGATATCGGCTGGTGGCGGCATGCGCGGAACGCGGGCTGCCGGTGACCTGCCTGCCCGGTCCGTCGGCGGTGACCACGGCGCTGGCGCTTTCGGCGCTCCCGGTGGACCGGTTCTGTTTCGACGGTTTCGCCCCGCGGAAATCGGGCCGCCGCAAGGAGTGGCTGGGGACGCTGGTGAGTGAGAAGCGGGCGTGTGTCTTCTTCGAGGCGCCGCACCGGCTGGCGGACTGCTTGGCCGATGCCGTCGAGGTGCTGGGCGGTGACCGCCGGGTCGCGGTGTGCCGGGAACTCACCAAAACCTACGAGGAGGTCGTCCGCGGCACCCTCGCGGAGCTCGCCGAATGGGCGGTGGACGGCGCGCGCGGCGAGATCACCGTGGTGCTCGCGGGCGCCTCGGCCACCGTGGTGGATCCGGAAGACCTGGTCGCGCAGGTGGAGGAGCGCGCCGCGGCGGGCCTGCGTCTCAAAGACGCGAGCGCGGAGATCGCCGAGGTCGCCGGGGTCTCCCGCCGGGAACTCTACGATGCCGTGCTGGCTGCCCGCCGCGCCGCGGTGGACTGAATCCGGGCCGGATCAGTCGTCGGTTTTCGGCTCCACGTAGCGCGGGAACACCGGTTCGGGCGCCGGGAGCGCGACGCCGGGTACCAGCGGGGTGGCGATCGCGGCGAATTCGCGGTCCTGCTGGGCGAGCAGGTCCAGGATCCGCGCGGCCGAACCCGGTAGCACCGGCTGGACCAGGATCGCCACGATCCGGACCACCTCGAGGGTGACGTAGAGGACCGTCGCCATCCGGGCGAGATCGGTTTCGGTACCTGATTTGCGCAGCGCCCAGGGCGCCTGGGCGCTGAAATACCGGTTGGTCTCGCCGAGCGTCAGCCAGATCTGTTCGAGCGCCAGATGCATCTGCTGGACGTCGAATTCGGCCCGGCAGCGTTCCAGCAGACCGTTCACGCGATCGAGCAGCGCACGGTCCTCCGCGGTGAACTCGCCCGGAGTGGGGACGGCGGCGCCGCAGTTCTTGGCGACCATGGTCAGGCTGCGCTGCACCAGGTTGCCGAACTCGTTGGCGAGGTCGGCGTTGATCCGGGAGACGATCGCCTCGTGGCTGTAGCTGCCGTCCTGGCCGTAGGAGATCTCGCGCAGCAGGAAGAAACGCACCGCGTCGAGTCCGTAGGCGTCGACGAGATCGAGTGGGTCGACCACATTGCCGACCGATTTCGACATCTTCTCGCCCTTGTTGTACAGGAACCCGTGCACGAAGACCCGGCGCGGCAGTTCGATGCCGGCCGACATCAGGAACGCCGGCCAGTACACCGTGTGGAAGCGGGTGATGTCCTTACCGATGATGTGCACATCGGCGGGCCAGAACTTCCGGAAGGCGGCCGAATCGGTATCCGGGAAACCGACGCCGGTGAGGTAGTTGGTGAGCGCGTCCACCCAGACATACATCACATGGTCGGGATGATCGGGGACGGGCACGCCCCAGTCGAAGGTGGTCCGCGAGATCGACAGGTCCTTGAGACCGGCCTTCACGTAGCTCACGATCTCGTTGCGCCGGGTGGCCGGGGCGATGAACTCCGGGTGCTCGTCGTAGAGCGCGAGCAGTTTGTCCTGGTAGGCGGAGAGCCGGAAGAAGAAGTTGGATTCCTCGGTCCAGGTGACCGGGGTTTTCGTATCGGTGGAGATGCGGCTGCCGTCGTCGAGCAGCGTGGTCTCCTCCTCGGTGTAGAACGCCTCGTCGCGCACCGAATACCAGCCGGAGTAGTTGTCGAGGTAGATATCGCCGTTGTCCAGCATCCGCCGCCAGATGGCGGCGCTGGCGATCTGGTGGTCGGCGTCGGTGGTGCGGATGAAACGGTCGAAGGAGACCTCGAGGGTTTTGTCCATCCGCTCGAACACATCGGAGTTACGGGCGGCCAGTTCCTCCACCGGGATGTTCTCGGCGGCGGCGGTCTGCTGCATCTTCTGACCGTGCTCGTCGGTTCCGGTCATGAAGAACACGTCGTATCCGTCGAGCCGCTTGAACCGGGCCAGCGCGTCCGAGGAGATGTACTCGTAGGCGTGCCCGATATGCGGCGCACCGTTGGGGTACGCGATGGCCGTGGTGAGGTAGAAGGCGGGGCGATCGACTGCGCTCATGGTGTGTCGATTCCATCATGAGGACCGCAGTGAACCCGACTCGACTGCGTGTTCATGCCATCAGAGGCTACCGGGCCGGGTTTCCGGGCCGGAATCCAATTCGGCGGAGTGCGCTGTTCGAGAGGGTGAGAACGGCCTGTCGTGGGCGGTGCGGTGTCGCGCCGGCTTCCGTTCGAGCCCACCTGCTCGAGTGTTCTGGAACCATTCGCCGACCAGTTCGCCACCGGGCGGGTGCACCGGGGTGTGATCGCTGTCCCTCTGCTACTGGGCGCCGTGCCGTTCCGAGCGCCGGGAACCGGCCCGGAACTCGAAGACCAGGGTGGGGTTCGCCCTTTTCTGTGGCCGGTCGGCTCCCGTGACGAGGTGCCGCACGACACGGCGGACCGGACCAGGTCGGGCGGATTCGCACACCGCGTCACTTCGTCGATCACACCAAGGTCGCCCAGATCGACCACCGGGGTAGGCATTTCGCCGTTCGCGGGCCGCTCGATGTTTCGCCGAACCCGCAGGGTGAACCGGTGATCTGCCAGGCCGGTTCCTCACCGTGAGGCCGGGATTGCGCGGCGGCCGCGGATATGGTGCTGTGCATTCCGAACGGCCTGACGAATATGAAGGCCTGCCGCGACGATATCCATAGCCGGGCGGAGAAATTCGGCGCCCGGATTTCGCTGCCGAACGCGGGTCTCGGGGCGAGGTTCCCGGCGCTGATGGCGGACCTGGCCGGGCCTGTCTTCGACAGCACGCTGCTGAAGGAGCATGCCACCCAAGAGGACCCGTACGCGGTGGCCTGGTCGGCGGAGAACCCCAACTACGGCTTCGGGCCGTACGAGGGGTGACGAGTTGTCGGCCGGGCACATCGGTGGTGCTCACGGCTCGCGACGATTTCGTGAACGGCCCACCGCCGGTGCGCACGATCAATGCGCGGATCGTCGCCGATGCGGGTACCCGGGCCAACGCGGTGCGTTTCGGGGACGCGGATCCGGCGGAAGTGCTCACCCGGCCGACCTCGGATCGCTGGCGTCGGACCCGAATGCCACGGTGCCCGAAGTGGACAATCCGAACACCTTCATCATGATGCCGCTGGTGACCGACAAGGCGCCGTTCGACAATGCTGGATCGGGAGCTGAACGGGGGCACTGTGCACCACGGTCCCGAGCCGGCGGCGCCGGGCGACCAGGCCCTCTTCCGAGAGCATCTGCACGGCGGAACGGACAGACGCCCGGGTGGAATCCAGATATTCGATGAGCGCGTCTTCGTTGAGCTGTGCGCCTTCGGGCAGTATCCCGCTCTCGATCGAGGAGCGCAGCAGCTGGCGCACGACACGGGCGGAGCGCGTGTGATCGACCTCTCGACGGTCCGGGCACCGTCTCGTCGGGGGACGGGCGCGAACTCTACTGTGAGAGACGTGCCCCTTCGTGACCCAGTACGAGAGTCCCGCCCCCTCGTGGTTCCGTTCCGGCCAGAGACGGCCGGCCGATGAGCGCCCGGCGTCCCGCGCCACCGCTTCCCGAACCGCTGGCGCCGCTCGTGGATGCCCACACTCATCTGGACGCGTGCGGTGCCACCGACGCGGCGTCGGTGGCCGAGATGGTCGATCGGGCGGCCGGAGCGGGTGTCGGCCGGGTGGTCACCGTCGCCGATGATCTGGCGGCCGCCCGCTGGGCCGTGGACGCCGCGCACTGGGACGACCGCGTATACGCCGCGGTCGCATTGCACCCGACCCGGGCGAACGCGCTCGACGATGACGCGAGGATCGAGTTGGAGAAGCTGGCCGCCGACCCCCGGGTGGTGGCTGTGGGCGAGACCGGGTTGGACTACTACTGGCCGGGCAAGCTGGACGGGTGCGCGGATATCGAGACCCAGATCGAGGGTTTCCGCTGGCATATCGACCTGGCCAAGCGAATCGGTAAACCGCTCATGATCCACAACCGGGAAGCCGATCACGATCTGCTGACCGTACTGCTGGACGAGGGTGCGCCGGAGACGGTGATCTTCCACTGTTTCTCCTCGGACGCGAATATGGCGGTCTCGTGTGTGGCCGAGGGCTATGTCCTCAGCTTTTCCGGGACATCGAGCTTCAAAAACGCGCACGAATTGCGGGAGGCGGTGCGGGTGGTGCCCGATGAGCAACTGCTGTTCGAGACCGATGCGCCGTATCTGACGCCGCATCCTTACCGGGGCGCGCCCAATGAGCCCTACTGCCTGCCCTACACGGTGCGCGCGGTGGCCGAGATCCGTGGCCAGGATCCGGCCGAACTGGCCGAGATCAGTACGGCGAACGCGCGTCGTGTGTATCGGTTCGGGCGCGGCTGAGCCTTGTTGATCATGAGTGATACGAATCACAATTTCATAAGATCGCATCTCGTCTACCAGGGGTGCCGCCGCCGGGGTGTGGTGTGAAGTATCGGTGGTCCGGTTCGTAGCGGTTGTGGGGTGTCATGGGCTTCGTTATCGTCCCGTGACCGTGTCACCCTTTGCGAGGATCAACTCCTCACGCTCGCTGCTGCTGTACCTCGTCATCGCCGCTGTGCTGGTGACCCTGATCGCCGGTGCCGGTGCGGCGATCGCCACGCACGACTCCGGCGGCGAACGGGCGCACTCCGCTCCGGCCTCTGTTTCGTATTCGCTGGATATCGACGCCGCCTGAGAATCGCGCCTCGCGCCGGGTTGGTAGGTTCTCCCGGTGTCCGATGCCGAGATGATGGTGCGTGGCCAGGCAGCTCTGCTGGGCCCCGCGCAGGTGCGTGAACTGGCCGAGCGCTTGGGGGTACGCCCGACCAAGCAGCTCGGGCAGAACTTCGTGCACGACGCCAATACCGTCCGGCGGATCGTGACCGCGGCCGGCGTCGGGCGGGCGGACACCGTGCTCGAGGTGGGGCCCGGGCTCGGTTCACTGACCTTGGCCCTACTGGATGTGGTGGACGCCGTCCTGGCGGTGGAGATCGACCCGGTGCTGGCCGGACAGTTGCCCGCGACGGTGCGGGAGCGGGCCGGAGAGCTGGCGCCGCGACTGACCGTGATCCCGGGTGACGCACTGCGGATCGGGTCGGACGCGGTATCGGTGGCACCCACCGCGTTGGTCGCGAATCTGCCCTACAACGTGGCCGTACCGGTCCTGCTGCATCTGCTCGCGGAGTTCCCGAGTATCACGACCGCGCTGGTGATGGTGCAGGCCGAGGTGGCCGACCGGCTCGCGGCGGACCCGGGAAGCAGGGTGTACGGGGTGCCGAGCGTCAAAGCGGGCTTCTACGGAACCGTGCGCAAAGCGGGCGCGGTGGGTCGCCAGGTGTTCTGGCCGGTTCCGCAGGTGGAATCGGGTCTCGTACGTATCGATCGGTACGCCGAACCGCCGTGGCCGGTCGATGTGGCGCATCGGCGGCGAGTTTTCGAGGTGGTCGACCTGGCGTTCGCGCAGCGCAGGAAGACGCTGCGGGCCGCCCTGGCCGGATGGGCGGGTAGCCCCGCGGAGGCCGAACGGCGGCTGCTCGCCGCCGGTATCGCACCGACCGCCCGCGGGGAGACTCTGGATACCGCGGCGTTCGTCCGTCTCGCCGCGCAGTCCTGAATCGGTGCCGGCTCGGAACGTGTCGGGGAACTCGGTGCTGTCGTGGCGGGTTGACGAGGTGCAGACGATCGGCACGGGACTACGAACGCGAAACCGCCCGCGCCGAGGCGATTGTCCAGGTCGTGATGATCGGGCTCATGGCCGCTCGCCTCGACGGGGAGACCGTGAGCCCCGGGGTCCCATCGAAACCGAGGCCGCCCGCCGACCGGCGGACGACCTCGCTCGCTGAACAACCGGGCTCCCCGACGCTCGCTCAGCCGGCGATCTCGTAGCCCGCCTCGTCCACCGCTGCCGCGATATCGGCATCGGAGATGGGGGCGCGGCCCGCGACGACGACCCGGCCGGACGCGAGGTCCACATCGACGCTGGTGACACCGTCGATCTTCCCGATCTCGGTCTGTACCGACTGGACGCAGTGTCCACAGGTCATACCGGTGACGGTGTAGGTGCTGGTCGTGGCCATGGCGTCTCCTTCGTGCTCGTATCCCGTTCCGGGAAGGTCCGGCAACCATACCCCCCGGGGGTAAATGAAGGCAATGGGGTCCCGGATGCGAGGTGCGTACCTCCGCCTTCGCTGCGGCCGTGCGCGGGCTAGGGATGGGCTTCGCCCAGCGGTGCCTATCAGGCGTACCTCCGCCTTCGCTGCGGCCGTGCGCGGGCTAGGGATGGGCTTCGCCCAGCTGTGCCTATTAGGCTGAGTCACCGTGCTGTCCGTTGTGCCCAGTCCCGTCGTTGCGCGGGCTCCTTCGAAGGTGAACCTCCATCTGGGAGTGGGTGACCTGCGCGCCGACGGCTACCACGAGCTCACCACCGTTTTCCAGGCGCTCTCCCTCGCCGACGACCTGGAGATCACCCCTGCCAACTCGCTCACCCTGACGGTTACCGGGGAAGGGGCGGCCGAAGTACCCACAGACCGGACCAACCTGGTGTGGAAGGCGGCGGTCCGGCTCGCCCAGCTCGCCGGCCGCGCACCGCTGGTCGAGATCGCCATCGACAAGGGCATCCCGGTGGCCGGCGGGATGGCCGGCGGTAGCGCCGACGCAGCCGCCGCCCTGGTCGGGCTGAACGAACTGTGGGAACTCGGGATGAACCGCGACGAACTCGCCGACGTGGGTGCCGAACTGGGCAGTGACGTACCGTTCGCGCTGCACGGCGGAACCGCGCTGGGCACCGGACGCGGCGAACGTCTGCTACCGGTGCTGTCGCGCAACGCCTTCCACTGGGTGCTGGCGCTGGCGAAGGGGGGTCTGTCCACCCCGGAGGTCTTCACCGAACTCGACCGGCTACGGGTGCACGGCGATCCACCCCGGCTCGGCGAACCTCAGGAGATCATGCAGGCGCTGGCCTCCGGCGATGCGAAACAGCTCGCGCCCCTGCTCGGCAACGATCTACAGGCCGCCGCGGTATCGCTGCGGCCCGATCTGCGCCGCACTCTGCGCGCGGGCGTGGAGGTCGGGGCGCTGGCCGGACTGGTCTCCGGGTCCGGTCCGACCTGTGCGTTCCTGTGCGAATCGGCGGAATCGGCGGTCGCGGTCGCGGCGGAGCTGTCCGGTGCGGGGGTGGCCCGGAGCGTGCGGACTGCCACCGGTCCGGTCCCGGGCGCCCGGGTGACCATGCACGAGGAGCCGCATTCACCGGCGCCCGAGCCCGGACCCGGCCCGCGCCGGGCCTGACGGGCGGGCGATGGGTCACGCCCGACAGCGCCCATTAGGCTGGTCGTGGCCCGTACAGGCGTGGCCGGCAGCCGTAGGCGGAAGGATCCATGTCCAACCTGATCAACCTCGAACAGGTCAGCAAGAGTTTCGGGATCACGCCGCTGCTCGACGGGGTATCCCTCGGCGTGCACTCCGGCGACCGGATCGGGGTCGTGGGCCTCAACGGGGGCGGTAAAACCACCCTGCTGGAGGTGCTGACCGGTATCGAGGAACCCGACAGCGGCCGGGTGAGTCGCGTCGGTGGACTGCGAATTGCAGTGGTCACCCAGCGTGGGGTCCTGCCCGAGGGCGCGACCATCGGCGAGGTGGTGCTGGCCGGGCTGGCCGAGGACGCGCCCACCGGCGATATCGCCGAACACGAATGGGCCGCGGACCCACGGATCCGATCGGTGCTCGACGGTATCGGCATCGCCGACCTGGGCCTGGACACTTCGGTCACCAACCTGTCCGGCGGGGAACGCCGCCGGGTCGCACTGGCCGCCGCGCTCGTGCGCGACCTCGATCTGCTGGTACTCGACGAACCGACCAACCATCTCGATGTCGAGGGCGTGGAATGGCTGGCAGAACATCTGCTGGCCCGGCGCAGCGCACTGGTGGTCGTCACCCACGATCGCTGGTTCCTGGATACGGTCGCCACCCGCACCTGGGAGGTAGTGGGCGGCGGGGTGGAGACCTACGAAGGCGGCTACGGCGACTGGATCTTCGCGCGCGCCGAACGCGCCCGCCAGGCCGACGCCACCGAGGCGCGACGCCGCAACCTCGCGCGCAAGGAACTCGCGTGGCTGCGGCGCGGCCCGCAGGCCCGGACCTCCAAACCGCGCTACCGGGTCGAGGCCGCCGAGGCGCTGATCGCCGATGTGCCGCCGCCGCGTGATTCGGTCTCGCTGGCCGCGTTCGCCAAGAAGCGCCTGGGGCGCGTGGTGATCGAACTCGAGGACGCCACCCTCACCACGCCGGACGGCCGCGAGCTGGTACGCGATCTCACCTGGCAGCTGGCCCCCGGGGAACGGGTAGGTCTGGTCGGGGTGAACGGGTCGGGCAAGACGACGCTGTTGCGTGCGCTGGCCGGTGATATCGGCCCGGTGTCCGGGAAGCGGGTACAGGGTCAGACCGTGCGGATCGGCTGGTTGCGGCAGGAACTCGACGATCTCCCGACCGATATGCGGGTACTCGAGGCGGTCCAGGAGATCGCCATGCGCATCACGCTGGGGGAGGGCGGCAAAGCGCTCGAACTGTCGGCCGGGCAACTCGCCGAACGGCTCGGGTTCACCCCGGCCCGCCAGCGCACCCCGGTACGCGATCTCTCGGGTGGGGAACGGCGCCGGCTGCAGCTGACCCGCATCCTCATGGCCGAGCCCAATGTGCTGCTGCTGGACGAGCCCACCAACGACCTCGATATCGACACCCTGCAGCAGTTGGAGGATCTGCTGGACAACTGGGCCGGAACTCTGGTGGTGATCAGCCATGACCGCTATCTGGTCGAGCGGATCTGCGATACCACCTGGGCGCTGTTCGGTGACGGAGCCCTCACCAATCTGCCCGGGGGGATCACCCAGTACCTGCGCCGCCGGGCCGAACTGTCGGCCGATGGGTCAGCACGGCCGACGCCGTCCGGCCCGCAAACGGCCGCGTCCCGGACCGACTCCGCGGCCTACCGCGCCGCCCGCAAGGAACTGACCCGGCTGGAACGCGCCATCGACAAACTGGGCGAGCGGGAGAAGACCCTGCACGCGGCGCTGGCCGATGCCGCGACCGAACCGGACAAACTGATGACCCTGGGCGCCGAACTCAAGGATGTGCAGGCGCAGCAGGAGACGGCCGAGGAACGCTGGATGGAACTCGCCGACGAAGTGTGAGGGACCGGCCGTGGTCAGTGATTCTCGGCCGTCGGCCCGGCTTCACCGGTGATCGGCAGGCTGGCCTGGACGAACTCCCCGCCGAACGTGGTGAGCGCGATACCGCGGTGCTGGAGTTTGCCGCGCCCGCCGGCCTGTTTCAACAGTTCGATCGCCGGTGCCTGGGCCTCCAGCAGTTGATAGCGCTCGGGTGTGCCCACCGGTTCGCGCAGGAGCTCGATCAGGCCGATCCGGCGCAGGTTGGTCAGGTAGCGCTGAACCCACTCGGGATGCCGGAGCCCGGCATGTTCACCGATCATGCTCACCCCGATCTCGGCCGTCCCGGACCCTTGTTCGGCCTTGCGGCCGCTACGCCTCGCGCGGCGTCCGCCGCCGCGTACGGTCACCGCCGGCTGGGGGCCGTCCAGCCGCAGCAACCGCAGGATGCGGGCCTCGTCGGAGGTGAGTTCGGCCAGGATCCGGGCGAACGCCGGATGGCCCTCGTCGGCGGCCCGGGGACTGGCGGCCAGACGGAGCAGCGCGGCACCCTGTTCGCGCAGCGAGCGTTCGGTCGGGGACTCGGCGGCCGGTTCGGCCGCCGGAACCCCCAGTGCCCGGCGTAACGCCTCCTGCACCTGCTGTACCGCCTCGGTGCGGATCTCCGTCGGCGGAAGCCCGGCCATACTGCCGCGCACCACGGTTTCGGTGACGTCGAGGGCGGTGTGCACACCCCAGCGTGTCGTTCCCGATACCGCCGACGCCGCTACCCGCGCGACGCCGCTCACCGCGCGAATCGTCGCGGCGGGGCCCCCGCCGGGCCGCCCGGGCTCGTCGCCGTCCTGCGTTTCTCGTTTCACAGCCATGTGGTCGCAACCCCCGTTCCGAAGACCAGGATATGCGCGTAACCGGCGAACAGTCCCAGTACGCCGCCGTGCACGAACAGCAGCCATTCGTCCTGTTTGATCGCCGCCCGCAGCATATCGACGAAATCGTTCGGCGAGAGTTCGGACATCTGCTTGGCGATATAGGCGCTGATCTGCTTACCCTGCCGCACGTTGAAATCCGCGTCGGAGAACGCCAGCGGGGCGATCGCCATCGCTTCGGAGGTCAGGGTCCGGCTCAGCGACTGGTACTCACGGCTGCCGAGCACCAGTTTCACCGCGCCGCGGGCCGGGCCCAGCGCCCGATCGGCGGCCGGGCGCAGGGTGTCCTCCAGCATCTGCAGGGTGCGGTCGGATTTCGGGCCGTTCAGCAGTTCGTCACCGATATTGGCCAGCGTCATCACCTGGGTGGACACCAGCTCGGCGTAGCCGGTGGTGATCTCGCCCTGACGTTTGATCAGCAGGCCCTGCCGCCACGGGCACCACCATTTCGGTTCGGCGGGCGCGAAGATCATATTCAGTCCCACCCAGTTGACCACCCAGCCGATGATCACCCCGCCGATCGGCAGGACCGCCAGCGTCGGCCATCCGGTCAGGTGCAGAATTCCGACCAGCACCACACCCATCGGCGCGCCGAAGTAGAGGCCGAAGTTCTGCATGAACCGCAATTCCTTGGCGCCCAGCACCTGGAACAATTGATTGAGCAACTGCGGACGGGACTGGAAATAACGGATCACCATCTGTTTGACATCGAGCAACTGGTCGATGTTCGCGCCGAGTTCCGCGGTGAGTTCACGCAGAATATCGGGTAGTTGCTGGCGGACCCGCTCATGGACCAGCTCCCGGACCTGCGTCGGCAAGTTGTACCAGAGCTGCGGATGTTCGCGGCGCAGGATTGTCTCGACGATATCGCGAATCTGTGTCTCCGCGGTCACCGCGAGGTGTTCGGCGAGCGCGTCCGGTTCCAGTTCCCGATAGAAGTCGGTGACACTGCCCAGCTTCGAAAGCCCTTTGTCCACCGCGATACTGGCCATCTTGTCGGCCCGCGAGGGCACGATGCCCTGCCAGCCGAACCGGCCGTCGTGGCTGAGCAACGGCAGAATCTGGATCCGTTTGGGCAGGTACGGGTACAGGTATCGCAGGCCGGGTACCCGGACACCGTGAAATGCGATCGGCCGGAACAGCATCAGCACACCGGTCCAGTTGGTGATGTAACCGATGACTCCGGTGAACAGCGGAATGGTCAGCAATTCCAGGAGGATCGTCGGGTGTACCCCGAACACACTCTCCAACACGACACATCCTCCTGCTCCGGTGATCGCCGCCTCACCGGGACCCTCAAATTAGCACCACTACCGAATGACGACCGTGCTGCGGCGGCCGTCGGGCGGGCAGCGCGTTCGGGTCCGGCACATTAGGTGTAATGACCATGGACGTTGGTGACGGCGTGGCGAGCTGACAAAGCGAAGACCTCCGAGTGAAGTG
>NZ_BMMH01000032.1 GCF_014645735.1 Nocardia jinanensis
CACAGGAGCCTCGGAACGGATCAACGGCACCGCCTGACGCTGCATATTCGCACCCATCAAGGCACGGTTCGCGTCATCATGCTCCAGGAACGGAATCATCGCCGTAGCGACCGACACCATCTGCCGCGGCGACACGTCCATGTAGTCGACCTCGATGGCGTCGACGAATTCCATTTCCTCGTTGCCGCGGCGGCACAGCACCCGGTCCTCGACGAAATTGCCGTCGACGTCGACCGCGGAGTTGGCCTGGGCCCGGACGTGCCGGTCCTCCTCATCGGCGGTCAGGTACTTGACCTCGTCGGTGACCCGGCCGTTCTCCACCTTGCGGTAGGGCGTCTCGATGAAACCGAACGGGTTGACCCGCGCATATACCGACAGCGAACCGATCAGGCCGATGTTCGGGCCTTCCGGGGTCTCGATCGGGCACATACGGCCGTAGTGCGAGGGGTGCACGTCGCGGACCTCGAGGCCCGCGCGCTCACGGGACAGACCACCGGGACCCAGCGCCGAGAGACGACGCTTGTGGGTCAGCCCCGACAGCGGGTTGTTCTGGTCCATGAACTGCGAGAGCTGCGAGGTTCCGAAGAACTCCTTGATCGCGGCCACGACAGGGCGGATGTTGATCAGGGTCTGCGGCGTGATCGCCTCGACGTCCTGGGTGGTCATCCGCTCACGGACCACACGCTCCATCCGGGACAGGCCGACCCGGATCTGGTTCTGGATGAGCTCGCCCACAGTACGCAGACGACGGTTGCCGAAGTGGTCGATATCGTCCACGCCGACCGGCACCTCGACGCCGCCGGGAGCAGTCATCATCCGGTCGCCGGCGTGCAGTCGCACCAGGTATTCGATGGTGGAGACGATGTCCTCACGGGTCAGCACGGACCCGTTGATCGCCTCGCCCGGGTGCAGACCGAGCTTCTTGTTGATCTTGTAGCGACCGACGCGCGCGAGGTCGTAGCGCTTCTCCTTGAAGAACAGGTTCTCCAGCAGAGTCTGCGCGGACTCCTTGGTGGGCGGTTCGCCCGGACGTAGCTTGCGGTAGATATCGAGCAGCGCCTCGTCCTGGCCGGCCGTGTTGTCCTTCTCCAGGGTGGACATCATGATCTCGGAGAACCCGAAACGCTCGGTGATCTCCTCCGCGCTCCAGCCGAGCGCCTTGAGCAGCACGGTCACCGGCTGGCGACGTTTGCGATCGATACGCACACCAACGGTGTCGCGCTTGTCGACGTCGAACTCCAGCCATGCACCACGACTCGGGATGACCCGGACGCTGTGCAGATCCTTCTCGGTGCTCTTGTCGACCGAATGGTCGAAGTAAACGCCCGGCGAACGCACCAGCTGGGAAACCACGACACGCTCGGTGCCGTTGATGATGAAGGTGCCCTTATCGGTCATCATCGGGAAATCTCCCATGAAGACCGTCTGGCTCTTGATCTCGCCGGTGTTGTTGTTGATGAATTCCGCGGTGACGAACAACGGCGCCGCGTAGGTCATGTCTTTGTCTTTGCACTCGTCGATAGAGGCCTTGACCTCTTCGAAACGAGGATCGGAGAAAGACAGGGACATCGAGCCGGAGAAATCCTCGATCGGGGAGAGTTCCTCGAGAACCTCCTCGAGCCCGCCGACCAGCCCGCCGTCACCGCGAGCGGCAGCGCGCTCGCGCCAATCCGGCGTGCCGACCAACCAGGCGAAAGATTCCGTTTGTAGATCGAGAAGTCCGGGCACCTCCAGCGGCTCCCGGATCTTCGCGAAAGACACCCGCAACGGAGCCCCGGGGATACCCCCGGAAACTCCCAGCTTCGTATTGGCGCTTGTCTGGGTGGAGACTGCCAAGATGCGTCCTTCCAGCACCTCACGCGCGTCGCGTGGTGGTCCGCGACCGTCGCTTGTCTGCTACATTTTGGGATTCTCGCTGGTCACAACCCGAACGAGACTCGAACAGCAAACAACGGAAGCAACACCGGAAGGGTGGGACTTTCGTAGTGCGATCAAGGAATGGACAGGAGGCAGCCAGCGCAACGTCCAAACCTACACCTACCTACACGGAGGTGTCAAAGTACCACCCCGGCGAAGCGTTGCGTGGCTGACGCGCCGGGCCGGTTCCGCTGGCTGCGTTGGCCGACCACGGGCGGAGCCTCCGACAACGAATTCGGCGCTGGCGGTTGTCCACTACCGACGGCGGCCGAAGCCGCCACCAATAGCGTGACTGGTCCGGCGAAACTCGTCAAGTGCCCGTGCCGACCTGGCTTCCTTCGGATCGCCGGGCGCACTACAAGATCAGTAACGCTTGCCCGCATCGCCCCTGTTCCGGCCGGATCCGCCGGGCCGCAGAAGCCTGCCGACCGTTCCCGGAACACGAAACAGCGCGCCGGGTACGGACCCGACGCGCTGCTCTGGAAACAGGCTTTTCTTATACCTTGGGGTACTGCATGGTGTCGAAATCCGACCCCGGGAAATCGTTACCGCGCTCACCACTGCCACGCTGGCCCGAGTTGTACGACATGACCATCGTCTCGTCGTTCTGATCCAGCGACTCCCGGATAGCCACCTGCGCGGCGTGCGGCAGCGTGTGCATGATCTCGCGCACCCGGTTCTTGCGCCGCTCCACCGCCTGCCGCACCGGCATACCCGGCTGAGCCTTCATCTGCGGGATGATGCCGTCGACCTCTTCGGCGCCACCGTGATGATGGCCGGCATCCACCATGGCCTGCTCACGCGCCATCTGGGCCTCGTCCTTTTCCTCGGACATACCGATGGGGCCGATCATGCGGCCGTTGAGGAACTGCTTGACCACCGGCTCCTCGCTGGTGAGCAGTACCTCGCGTGGGCCGAACATCACCAACTGGCGGCGGAACAACATACCGATGTTGTCCGGCACCGTACGGGCCAGGTTGATGTTGTGGGTCACGATCAGGATCGTGGCGTCGATCTGGGCGTTGATATCGATGAGCAGCTGGCTCAGATAAGAGGTACGCACCGGGTCCAGGCCGGAGTCGGGCTCGTCGACCAGGATGATCTGCGGGTCGAGCACGAGGGCGCGCGCCAGCCCGGCGCGTTTGCGCATACCGCCGGAGATCTCGCCGGGCAGTTTGCCCTCGGCACCGAGCAGACCGGTGAGCTCCAGCTTCTCCATGACGATCTTGCGGATCTCGGACTCGGACTTCTTCGTATGCTCCCGCAGGGGGAAGGCCACATTGTCGAAGAGGTTCATCGAGCCGAACAGCGCACCGTCCTGGAACAGCACACCGAAGAGCTTCCGGATCTCGTAGAGCTCCTTGTTGGAGCAGGTGGTGATATCGGTACCACCGATGAAGATGGAGCCGCGCTCAGGCCGCAGCAGGCCGATCAGCGACTTCAGGAATACGGACTTACCGGTACCCGACGGGCCCAGCAGCGCGCTGACCTCACCGGCAGGCAGGGTAATAGAAACGTCCTGCCAAATCCGTTGTGAACCGAACGACTTGGTTACACTCTCGGTCCTGACCTCGACGCCCACGCCAACCTCCACATTTCTCAGCGAGCCACCCACTCGGCACCGCAGACCCGGAAGCGGTGCGTCACGTCACAGTAGGTCCGGTCACTGTAACCCATGGCACGCCCATAGCACACCCGACCTGACCGAAGAGTAACCTCGGCTGCCGATCTCGATACGGCAGAACGGCCGTTAACCAGCGTGGGGGAAACAGGCGGAAGACGAGAAAACGGGCGGCCCCGAAAGGGGACCGCCCGTTTCCGGCAGTGCCGGTCGGTATTACTTGACCGAAACCTTGGCGCCGGCGCCTTCCAGCTTTTCCTTGGCGGCCTCGGCGGCATCCTTGGCCACCTTCTCCAGGATCGGCTTCGGCGCGCCCTCGACGAGATCCTTGGCCTCTTTCAGGCCCAGGCCGGAGACGATCTCACGGACCACCTTGATGACCTGGATCTTCTTGTCGCCGGCACCCTCGAGGATGACGTCGAATTCGTCCTGCTCCTCGGCGGCCTCGGCGGCGGCCGGGGCGGCACCGGCGGCCGCGACGGCGACCGGAGCGGCGGCGGTGACCTCGAACTTCTCCTCGAACTTCTTCACGAAGTCGGAGAGCTCCAGCAGGGTCATGTTGCCGAAGGTTTCGAGCAGCTCGTCAACGTTGGCCATTGTTGTTTCCTTTCGATTGTGAATGTCTGTGCGGGCGAGCCGGAGTCGACCGTTCCGCGAATGGGGATGCGGAAGGCGTTACTCCGCGGCGGCGTCTGCGCCTTCGGCCTGCTTCTTCTCCTGCAGCGCGGCGGCCAGGCGGGCCACCTGCGAAGCGGGAGCGTTGAACAGACCGGCGGCCTTGGCCAGGTTGCCCTTCATGGCACCGGCCAGCTTGGCCAGCAGGACCTCGCGGGACTCCAGATCGGCGATCCGCTCGACCTCGGATACGGACAGCGGTGCGCCGTCCATGTAGCCGCCCTTGATGACGAGCGCCTTGTTGTCCTTCGCGAAGGCCTTGAGCGCCTTGGCGGCGTCGACCGGTTCACCGGAGATGAACGCGATCGCGGTGGGTCCGACGAAAAGATCGTCCAGACCTTCCACGCCGGCCTCGGCCGCAGCGCGCTTCACCAGGGTGTTCTTGGCGACGGAGTACGTGGCATCGGCACCGAGCGCACGACGCAGTTCGGTGAGCGCACTGACGGACAGGCCACGGTATTCCGTGACAACTGCGGCCGTCGAGCCCTTGAACTGCTCGGTGATCTCCGCGACCGCGGTAACCTTTTCGGGTTTCGCCATACTTCGCCTCCTCTCTGATGTCGGTATGGAACTGGCCTACCGAATCAGGGGCCGGCAAAAGAACAAGCGCCCCGAACGCAGAGCGTTCCGGGGCGCGTAAGGAAATCTCCACACGGGTAACCGTGTCGCTTCCAGCCTCGGCTCTCCCTGCGTGGGCCGCCGGCACTCTCGCCGGACCTTCGACCGATTCCATGAGGAATCGACGACCAACGGTCTTCGGTAGAACAGAATGGTGGTGTCGAACGGGTCGACAACCTGATCGAGCATACCCGGACAGTCCCTCATCTGGCAAAACGGTCGAGACAGCCCGACCGGCCGGGGTCTCGGCCTTCTTCTAACGGATGCCGTCGTCGATCCGGCCGTTGTCGAAGCTCCGGCGGTGCCCGACCAGCCGACGCACCACATCGGCCGCGCCGGCCCGGAATTCCGGCGAGGCGACGAGCCCGTCTTCGCCGATATCCGTCCGCGACAGGGGCAGTCGCGCGCAGATCGCCTCGTCCACATCGGCACCGAGGTACCCGAGCACACTGGCCAGTGCGGCCGTGGCGCCCGTACCGCGCCCGGTCGCCACGACGGTGAGCCAGGCGACCGGCTTGCCGTACAGATCACCTGTGCCGACGGTCCAGTCCAGCAGGTTCTTCAAGCTGCCCGGCAGCGTGCCCGCGTACTCCGGCGTACAGAACAGCACCGCGTCCGCGGCCGCCAGTTGCCGCCTCAGATCCAGCACCGCGGGATGGGCGGGCTCGGCCGCATCGGGTACGAACGCGGGCAATTCGGCCAATCCGCCGTACCACCGCGCCTCGACTCCATCCGGCGCCACAGCGCGGACAGTGCGCAGGGCGGTCGAATTGGTGGAGCCGACGCGCGTACTCCCGGAAACCAGCAATACCACCGTCACGCAATGCCGCAACGATGATCCGTGTGGAAATAGTCCCCTACAGCGGCAGGGAGTCGTGTACCGGCGCACGGCACGTCTCCCCCGGAGCAACAGAACGCCGGCGATAACCCACGCGGCGAGAAAACTCGCACCCGACAATCTCTCGAAGACACTTGCCGATGAGGCGCGGCTCAGGAAACGACTTCCGGAGACCCCCAGCGTTTCCCTCGTATCCGGAAACGGAACGCCCACATATACGCGAAACGGCGGGAGCGTCGGATGACGCTCCCGCCGTGGCGGTATTCGTGTTCCGGGTAGCGCTTACGCGTCCTCTTCCAGGAGGTTGCGGGTGCGGTTCGGGTCCACCGGGATGCCCGGTCCGGTGTTCGTCGAGACCGTCACCTTCTTGACGTAACGCCCCTTGGCGGTCGACGGCTTGGCGCGCAGGATCTCGTCCAGCGCGGCACCGTAGTTCTCCACCAGCTTGCTGTCGTCGAAAGACGCCTTACCGATGACGATATGCAGGTTGGCCTGCTTGTCGACCCGGAAGTTGATCTTGCCGCCCTTGATGTCGTTCACCGCTTTGGTGACATCGGTGGTGACCGTGCCGGTCTTCGGGTTCGGCATGAGACCGCGCGGGCCCAGGACACGCGCGATACGGCCGACCTTGGCCATCTGGTCGGGGGTGGCGATCGCGGCGTCGAAATCCAGCCAGCCGCCCTGGATCCGCTCGATCAGATCCTCGGCGCCCACAGCGTCGGCGCCCGCGGCTTCCGCCTCGGCCGCCTTCTCACCGGCCGCGAACACGATGACGCGGGCGGTCTTACCGGTGCCGTGCGGCAGGTTCACGGTGCCGCGAACCATCTGGTCGGCCTTACGGGGATCGACGCCGAGCCGGATGGCGACCTCGACGGTCGCGTCCGTTTTGGTGCTGGAGGTCTCCTTGGCGAGCCGCGCCGCGCTCAGCGGCGAGTACAGCGTGTCGCGGTCGACCTTCTCGGCTGCGGCGAGGTACGCCTTGCTTCGTTTTGCCATGTTTCTCTGTCCTTGTCGTGGTTCAGCTGTGGTTATCGGGCCTGGCCGGCCCTCCCACCCGGAGCGGGATCGCGATAGAGAGGCTGCGCTACACCTTTGCGGCCGGATCACTCATGACCGCGGAGACCGCAGCGAAGGCGGAGGTATCGCAGTATCGCCTCAGCCTTCGACGGTGATACCCATCGAGCGCGCGGTCCCGGCGATGATCTTGGCCGCCTGATCGATATCGTTGGCGTTCAGATCTTCCTGCTTGGTCTTCGCGATCTCGCGCACCTGATCCATAGTCACCGTGGCGACCTTGTTGCGATGCGGCTCGGGCGAACCCTTCTGCACACCGGCGGCCTTCAGCAGCAGCTTCGCGGCCGGCGGGGTCTTCAGCTTGAAGTCGAAGGACCGGTCCTCGTATACCGAGATCTCGACCGGGATGACGTTGCCGCGCTGCGATTCGGTCGCCGCGTTGTACGCCTTGCAGAACTCCATGATGTTGACGCCGTGCTGACCGAGCGCCGGACCCACCGGGGGAGCCGGGTTCGCGGCGCCGGCCTGGATCTGAAGCTTGATGATCCCGGCGAGCTTCTTCTTCTTGGGGGGCATCTTTCTTTCCTAGGGTGTGGTTTTCCTTGCTCTCTGCAAGTTCCGGCCCGGGGCTCGCGGCCCCGGGAGCACAGGCGCCGCCGGTTAGATCTTGGCGACCTTGGTGAATTCCAGCTCGACCGGGGTTTCGCGTCCGAAGATCGAAACGAGCACCTTGAGCTTCTGCTGTTCGGCGTTGACCTCGGAGATGGTGGCAGGCAGGGTCGCGAACGGACCGTCCATCACGGTCACCGATTCGCCGACCTCGAAATCGACCTCGATGGTGGGCTTGGCCTTGGTCTCGCCGGCGGTCTCGCCACCGGCGGCGGCCGGTGCGGCCGCCTTCTTCTGCTGCGAAGCCGGAACCAGGAATTTCACCACATCATTGATGGTCAGCGGCGAGGGACGCGAGGTCGCACCGACGAATCCGGTGACACCCGGAGTATTACGGACCGCGCCCCAGGATTCGTCGTTCAGATCCATCCGGACCAGGATGTAACCCGGCAGCACCTTGCGGTTGACGCTCTTGCGCTGACCGTTCTTGATCTCGGTGACCTCTTCGGTGGGCACCTCCACCTGGAAGATGTAGTCCTCCAGGTCCAGGTTCTGCACACGGGTCTCGAGATTGGTCTTCACCTTGTTCTCGTAACCGGCGTAGGAGTGGATGACATACCAGTCGCCGGGAGCACGCCGCAGTACGGCCTTCATCTGCTCGACCGGGTCCGGTTCTTCCGCGTCGGCGGATGCGGGTGCGGCCTCGTCGGCAGCCTCGGGCGCGGCGTCGGACGCCGGCTCCTCGACGGATACAGCGGCCTCCTCGGCCGTCTGATCATCGACCGGGAACTCGTCGGTGGTGTCGTTCTCCGGGGTGCTCACTGGGCACTCGCTTCCTGTGTCGTCACGTGCATCCTCTGCGTGCCAAGGTTCGGGCGCGGCGTCGGGCTCCGTCCGGCCCGCGGTGCGGATCGGTTACCGGCTCCGATATCGCCTGGCTAACCGAACAACCAGTCGACACCCTTGATGAACGCCAGATCCAACCCGCTGATGAACGCGACCATGAAGACCACGAACACCAGAACAACGGTCGTATAGGTGATCATCTGCTTCCGGTTGGGCCAGATAACCTTCCGCAGTTCCGCGATCACCTCACGCAGGAACTTGAACAACCGCACGAACGGATTACGAGACCGTTCGCGATCGGCTCGGCCGGACTTGGCCTCGCGCGTGGATCGATCGATGGTAGCGATCGAGCCGGTATCGGATGCGCCCGATGAGGCGGACCGGCCCCGGCGAGCGGAGCGCTTTCCGCTCGGCCGCTGCGCGGCGGCGGCGTTGTCGCCGTCGTCGGCACCGTATCCGCCGCGGCGGTTGTCCCGCTCGTCGGTCACGTCGATCCTCTCTCATCGCCGGTAATCCAGGGCAGGGGCGACAGGACTTGAACCTGCAACCTGCGGTTTTGGAGACCGCTGCTCTGCCATTTGAGCTACGCCCCTTCGGCTGGACTCCGACACTGTCGTGAGGTCCAGCCACACTGCGATATTCAATTATCGGCACTGGTGTCACACAACACGCGCGCCGCTCCAGCAGGCGCCGGCCCGTCGGCGGGGCCGGTCGAACCGGTATCGGCTCGAGCCTACTCAGCCACTACGGCCGATATGAACGAACCCCGCCTGGAACCAGCTTGCAGAGCAGCGCGCATCGGCTGGTGACCCCAGAAACCCGAGTGTACGGCACGGTCGGCGACGGAAGCCAATCAGGGTCGCTCGACCAGGTCAGGACAATTGGACGGTAGCCGTGGCCCGGCCGAAGATCTTGCGGCCGCCGGACTTCGCCACGATCGCGATCACCGCGGTCTGCGTCTCCGGGTCCAGGGACTTGACCTTACCGGTGAACTCGACCTCGGCCGGCTCGGTGGCACTCACGAACACCGGGCTGGTGAATCGGACGTTGTACTCCTTGACCGCGCCGGGATCACCCAGCCAGGAAGTGACGAAACCGCCACCCAGGCCCATGGAGAGCATCCCGTGCGCCACGCAGGCGTCCAGATCCACCAGTTTGACGACCTCGTCACTCCAGTGGATGGGATTCGCGTCACCGGAGACACCGGCGTAGTTCACCAGATCGCCCCGGGTCAGCTGGACGACGCGGGCGGGCAGCTCGTCACCGACCGAGACGTCGTCGAACGCTCGGGCGAACCGGACCGGTACCACTTCGCCCGCAGCCGGAGCGGGAACCTCGTGCCGGGTGCGCGGGGTGTGATCGGGCCCGGCCGCGTCCATCCCGTGCATGAGCACCTTGCGGACAGCGGCGTTCAGGTTCGGGTCGATATCGCCGCCGCTGCGGCCGACCAGGGTCGTATAGGTGGTGAGAACGAGCTCGTCACGCTGATCGGTGACGATGTTCTTGGTGACGATGATGTCGCCACCGAACGCCTGCCGGAAAGAATGCAGATGTACATCGCAGATCAACTGGTCGCCGACCACGATCGGTCGGTGGAACTCCAGGATCTGGTCGGTCTGCATGATCTGGCTCAGGTCGTAGCCGGTGACGACCGTCTCGAAGAGTTTTCGCTGGGCCAGGATCCCGACGAGGGAGATGAAGGTCAACGGGGCGACGAGGCCGTCGTAGCCGAATTCCAGGGCGACGTCTTCATCCCAGTGCGCCGGGTGGCTGTCCTGAACGGCACGGGCGTATTCCCGCACCTTTTCGCGACCGACCTCGTAGTAGTCGTCCACACGATAGTGGTGACCGACCATGGCGGCCGCATGTACGGCGGGATCCAACTCCGCATCCGTCACGACCGCTTCGTCTGTACCAGTGTTCAATGTCACGGGAGGACTGTACCTATCTGACCCCGCAGCACGGAGTCTGCATGGCGGCTGGACATCGGGCCTGAAGATAGTAGTCGGCGTGACCGAGCAGGCCGCCTGATCATTACCGCGGCCGCAATCGGACACGGAATCGGTGGTTCGCGTAACCATCGCAGGACCAGGACGCCGCCATCGGACGGAATACGAACCCCGCAGCGCCTCGGGCCACCGAGTCGGAACCCGGTGGTGACCACGACCTCGACGCTGTGAACATCCGACACGCCGAATCGCACGCGGACGCTCGGGACCCGCTGCTACCGCAGCGGCGTCACGCGAGAATCAGCGGGATTCGCGATGCGCCCGGTGCGTACCGCAGTTCGGGCAGAACTTCTTCAGTTCCAGCCGATCCGGGTCGTTGCGCCGGTTCTTCTTGGTGATGTAGTTGCGATGCTTGCACTGCTCGCAGGCCAAGGTGATCTTTGGCCGGACATCGGTGGACTTCGCGGCCACGATATGCCTTCTTTCCGGTCAACCAGAGGGTCAATCAGTATGGGTAGCGATGGCCGGACTCGAACCGGCGACACAACGATTATGAGTCGTTTGCTCTACCGCCTGAGCTACACCGCCTTATGCGCCGACTGCGAAGGCGACGCCGCGGCTTGGAGTGCCGAGTCGGGACACCACCGGCAATCCGGCGAGCCCCCTAACGGAATCGAACCGTTGACCTTTTCCTTACCATGGAAACGCTCTACCGACTGAGCTAAGGGGGCACGACCTCTCAGCAACGGAACCGACGAAGTCGTACCCGTTGCCTCGAAGACTTGAACGAGAGTACACACTCACCGCCATGAGCTCCAAACCGAGTGGTCAGAGCATATTTTCCGGTTAACGGACCGGCCGTGTCGGTCCGGAAAGAACAGAACCCCCGCCGGTGTTCACCAGCGGGGGCTCGGAGGTGGCAGGTGTAGGATTCGAACCTACGTAGGCTTTCACCGACAGATTTACAGTCTGCTCCCATTGGCCGCTCGGGCAACCTGCCTCGTACCGCACTCTTGATCTTTCGATCGCTTTCCCAGTGCGCTCAGCAGGATACAACGAACCCGCACCCCGAATGCAAACCCGCTGGCCAGATCGCTCGAACAGCCCCCGATCACCATCGCGGCACAGCCCCGCGCTACCGACCAGGTAGCTTGCGTAAGCACTCAGGGTGATCCAACAGCGAACAGGAGCGCAGTGTGGCCGATTCATCATTCGACATCGTCAGCAAGGTCGAGCGGCAGGAGGTCGACAACGCCCTGCACCAGGCCGAGAAGGAGCTGAACACACGCTACGACTTCCGCAACACGGGCGCGGAGATCGAATGGTCCGGCGAGGACAAAGTGGTGCTCACCGCAGAATCCGAAGAGCGGGTGAAAGCCGCGCTCGATGTGTTCAAGGAAAAGCTCATCAGGCGCGATATCTCCCTCAAGGCCTTCGACGCGGGCGAGCCGATCGCCTCCGGCAAGACCTACAAGATCACCGGGACGCTCGTCCAGGGCATCGACTCCGAACATGCCAAAAAGATCTCCAAGAAGATCCGCGACGAGGGCCCCAAAGGCGTCAAAGCGCAGATCCAGGGCGAGGAATTACGCGTCAGCAGCAAGAAACGAGATGACCTGCAAGCCGTGATCTCGCTGCTCAAAGGCGACGATTTCGGGATCGCCCTGCAATTCGTGAACTACCGGTAGCCGACTGTGTCGATCGTGCATGAGCGAGACCGGCGGGCGGCGATCCCGCTGACGCGGAGACCGAAGCGGCGGCGAAGGTATCGCACTGCCGTCTCCGGGCCCGACTCGCTCATGCACACCGCCGACCCGAGCCCTCAGCGACCGGCCATCTGCTCCAGCCGCGCGATACGGTCCGCCATCGGCGGATGCGTCGAGAACATCCGAGCCATCCGATCACCGGTCCGGAACGGATTGGCGATCATCAGATGTGACTGCGCGGTCAGCCGGGGTTCGGGCGGCAACGGTGCCGCCTGCACCCCGCGCTCCAATTTGCGCAACGCCGATGCCAGCGCGAGCGGGTCGCCGGTGAGTTCCGCACCCGACTCGTCGGCCTGATACTCCCGCGATCGGGATACCGCCATCTTGATCAGCCCCGCGGCGATCGGACCCAGCAGCGAGACCAGCAGCACACCGATGATATTAGGCCCGGAACCGCCTCGATTACCGCCGAACGCCGCCGCGAAATACGCGAAATTCGCGAGTCCGGAAATCACCGCGGCCATCGCCCCCGCGACCGACGAGATCAGAATATCCCGGTTGTAGACATGGGAGAGTTCGTGCCCCAGCACGGCACGCAATTCCCTTTCGTCCAGAATCTGCAGAATACCGCTGGTACAACACACCGCGGCATGCCGCGGACTACGCCCGGTGGCGAACGCATTGGGCGCATTCGTAGGACTTATGTACAGCCGCGGCATCGGCTGCCGGGCGATAGTAGCCAGCTCACGCACTATGCGATAGATCGCCGGCGCCTCTATCTCGCTCACCGGCTGCGCCCGCATGGCCTTCAGCGCGAGCTTATCGCTGTTGAAATACGCGTAGCCGTTCATTGCCACGGCGAGAAGAACCGAGACGATCAGAATGGTCGTGTTCCGGAACGCCGCGCCCGCCAGCACTATCAGCGCGGAAAGTCCGACCATGAGCCCGAACGTTTTCATTCCATTCGCAAACCCGTGCCCGTGCATAGCACTCCTGTATACGTGGCGCGCGACCGGACGCGCGAGTTTCGGCCAGAACCGCTACAGCAGGACAACGAGCCCGGTCTTCGCGAAGTTCCGGGTTTATGGCGGCCCTTCGGCGCCGCGAGTCGGGCCCTGTCAGCCCCGGTTCTTCACCCCTGCGCTCAGTGGCTTCGCCGCTCCAGAACCGGGGACGGGCCCGACCACGGAGGTAGACCGACCAGAGGAGACGGGAGGGCGCGTAGTGGGCGCGCTGTCCGATGGCGGGAGGGGCCGCGACCCCGCGACGCCTCGTGCGGCGCCGAAAACAAGGCTCAGCCGACTCGTTCGATCGTGTACTGGACCAATCGGACCAGGGCGTCGTTGGCCGGGCCCGCGGGCAGCGCCCTCAGTTCTGTGTGGGCGATATCGGCGTATTCGCGGAGCTTCTCCTTCGCCCGGGCCATCCCCGGGGAGCGACCGAGCAGTTCCAGTGCTTCGGTGACCTCGGCATCCGATTCCAGGGGCTTCGCGAGCAGGGTGCGGAGACGGTCGCCGTCGGGGCCTTCGTCGCGCAGGGCGTAGAGGACCGGGAGGGTGTGAACGCCCTCGCGCAGGTCGGTACCGGGGGTTTTGCCGGACTGGGCCGATTCCGAGGAGATATCGATGATGTCGTCGGAGATCTGGAAGGCGGTGCCGACCGCGTCGCCGAGGCGGGCGAGGCGTTCCACGTGGTCGCTGTCGGCGCCGGAGAAGGTGCCGCCGAAACGGCCGGAGGCCGCGATCAGTGAACCGGTTTTCTCCCACACCACGCGCAGATAGTGGGCGATGGGGTCGCTGGATTCGCGGGCACCCATGGTTTCGCGCATCTGGCCGGTAACCAGTTCGGCGAAGGTTTCGGCGATGATGCGGACGGCATCGGGGCCGAGGGTGGAGGTGAGCCGGGACGCGTGGGCGAAGAGATAGTCACCGGCGAGGATCGCCACACTGTTGCCCCAGCGGGAGTTCACACTCGTCGCGCCGCGGCGCATGGTGGCCTCGTCCATGACGTCGTCGTGGTAGAGCGTGGCCAGATGTACGAGTTCGACGACGGTGCCGGCGGTGACGAGGTCGGGATCGCCGGGCCGGGGGCCCAGCTGGCCGGTGAGGATGGTGAAGAGCGGCCGGAACCGTTTACCGCCGGCCTTGGCCAGGTGCAGTGCGGCTTCCTGGAGGAAGGCCGCTCCGGAGGACAGTTCCTCGACCAGCAGTTTCTCTACTTCTTCGAGACCGTTGCGTACGGTCTCGGCAAGGGCAGGGTCTCCGAGGTCTACCCCCGCCACCACCGTGCCGGCTTCGCTCACAGCAGATGTGCTCATACCTTCTCCCAAGGACGCGTCCGACCCCACGGTGATGAACCTAGCGTGTTCACGTCGGAACGCCCATGAACACCGTCACTGTATTGATCGAGCATGAGCGAGACCGGCGATCGGTCATCACACTGGCGCGGAGGCCGAAGCGCAGGCGAAGGTATCGCACTTCCGCCGCCGGGCCTGAAACGCTCATGCTGTGCACCGTACCGCCATCGACATCACCGGCGACGGCCTGTAACTATTGACCGCATGGGTGCACCCGAAGCCACGCCATCCGATACCGACCGGGACGCGCTGCCCGCGCGCGTACAGGTGCTGGTGGTGGGTGCGGGCCCGGCCGGTTCGGCCGCCGCGGCCTGGGCCGCGCGGGCGGGTCGCGATGTGCTGCTGCTGGATTCCGCGGTCTTCCCGCGCGATAAGACCTGCGGCGACGGCCTGACTCCGCGCGCCACCGCGGAACTCGAACATCTGGGGCTGGGCGAATGGGTGCGAGCGCATACCGTCAACCACGGTCTGCGGATGGCCGGTTTCGGTGGCGAGGCCCTGCTCCCCTGGCCCGGGGGTTCGTTCCCGACCTACGGCAGCGCGATCCCACGGACCGAACTCGACGATAAATTGCGCGAGACCGCGGTGAAATCCGGCGCACGGATGCGCGACGGTGCGAAGGTCGTGGATATCGCGCGCGACGGCGACCGGGTCACCGGGGTGACGGTCCGGGTCGGTGCCGCATCGCACGAGATCGGCTGCCGGACCCTGATCGTGGCCGACGGCGTACGCTCCCCGGTCGGCAAACTGCTCGGCCGGACCTGGCATCGCCGGTACGCCTACGGGGTGGCGGCGCGGGCCTATATCTCTTCCGGCCGCAGCGACGACCAGTGGATCACCTCGCATCTGGAACTGCGCAATGCCGAGGGCGAACTGGTGCCCGGCTACGGCTGGGTCTTCCCCCTCGCCAACGGCGAGGTGAACATCGGTGTCGGCTCGCTGGCCACCGAACGCAGGCCGTCGCATATCGCGTTGAAGCCGCTGCTCGAGCACTACGCGGAGCTGCGGCGCGAAGAGTGGGAACTGAGTGGTTCGGTGCGCGCGGTCTCGTCGGCGCTGCTTCCGATGGGCGGTGCTGTCTCCGGTATCGCGGGCCGCAACTGGGCGCTGCTCGGCGATGCCGCCGGCTGTGTGAACCCGCTGAACGGCGAGGGGATCGATTACGGCCTCGAGGGCGGGCATATGCTCGCCGGCCTGCTGGACGAGCCGGATCTGACCCGCGTGTGGCCGGAACTGCTACGCGCGAAGTACGGCCGGACCTATTCGGTGGCGCGGCGGATCGCGGGCTTGGCCACCCACCCGCGGATGGTTCCGATCAGCGGGCCGCCGGTGATGCGTTCGAAGTTCCTGCAGCGCACCGCGGTCCGGGTGATGGGCAATCTCGTCACCGACGAGGACGTGGACCTCACCGCCCGGGCCTGGCGCACCGCGGGCCGGGCCTCGATGCGCTTCGACGACCTCGCACCGTTCTGCTAGGTCGTCGTGACGGTCCGGCCGGTACCCCGGGATCTGCTGCCACATCTGCGGCGGGCACGCGATCTCGTCGACCGTGAGTACGCCCGTCCGCTGGATCTCGACGGTATGGCGGCGGCCGCCGGGGTGTCGAAATACCTTTTCCCGCGCTGTTTCGCGGCCACCTACGGCCGCACGCCCGCGGTATATCCGGCCGAGCGCCGCATCGAGCGAGCACAGGATCTGCTGCGTGCCGGCAACACCACGGTGACCGAGGTCTGCATGCTCGTCGGATACAGCAGTCTGGGCTCGTTCTCCCGGAAGTTCACCGATCTGGTGGGGGTTTCACCGTCGGAGTACCAGGCGAAGTTCGCCGACGGCGTACCCCGGATCCCGGGCTGCTACATGTTCATGCACGGGTTGTCCGATCGGCGGCCCGATATCGCAATTTCGGAGAAGCCCGGCGATACGACCTGCCCATAGTCTCGGACCATGCCTCCGATCATCAACAACGTTTCGCTGGTCACCGTGTACGTGACCGATCGGACAGCGGCCAAGAACTGGTATATCGACATACTCGGATTCGTGGAAACGGCCGATATCCAAATGGGTGACAACGGGTTCCGCTGGGTAACTGTCGCCCACCCCGACCACCGGGAACGGTACCGGACCGGGACGTGTAGGTCCGGGGCCGCGCACTGCCGCGCGGCCCCGGAGGGACATCAGACCTCGGCGCGCTCGTCGAACCATTTGACGATGAACTTGCGTTCGCTCTCGGCGACCCGCCGCTGCAACTGCTCGGCGAGCGGTTCGATGGCGCCGCCGACCAGCGGAACCTTCACCTTCACCGAGCCGGAGATCACGATCTCCGAGCCCTCGGCGGTGGGGCGCAGTTCGTAGGTGCCCTTCATCTCCGAAGAAATGGCCGAGGAAGTCCCCTCGAAGGTCCCCGCGGCGGTGGATCCGGTGAGGGCCTGCCAATTGTCGATACGGGTGACGACCAATTCGCTCTTGAGCACCTTGCGCACGAGGCCGGGGATCTTGTCCTGGCGGATCGTCTCGTTCATTTCGACACGGCTGGTCCCCGGGCCACCGGGGTGGGACAGGTCGAGGGTGGCTGTCGGGGCGCCGGCGAACCGGTCGCGCCACAGTTCTTCTCCGGTGAGCGCGGCGTGGAGATCGGCCACCGGGATCGGATAGGACAGCGTGAAGCCGAATTTTCGGGCCATGAGCGCTCACCCTAGCCGACCCCGCTAGCCTGTTGCGGTGCCGGAAACCAGCCGCCGCGAACCGCGCGACCCCGGTTACCTCGAGGACGGCACGCGCGACGGCGCAGCCGCCCCGGCCGAGAACGATTCCGCAGGAGGCAGCGTGGCCGAGCAGACAGCAGTGGCCGAGCCGCTCGTCGCGGCCCCGGCATCCGGCGGCCGACCGGCGCCGGATACCGGCCCGGCACCACGATCGGCCCGGACGGAACGACTGCGCAAGGTGTGCGTCGGTGTGGTGATCACCGCGCTCTCGGTGAGCGTGCTGGTGTTGCTGCTGTTCCTGGCGGCCTGGCGCAACGACTATCTGATCGAATCCGACAAAGGCGCGACCACCGGTGAGGTGCTCTCGGCCGGACGGCTGCGCTCGGCCGTGATGTACGTGACCCCCGACGGGGTGACCCATAACCCGAAAGTCGGCGTCCTCTACCCGACCAACCTCACCGCGGGCGAGCGGATCAATGTCGAATACAGTCGCGCCGATCCCGATCTGGTCCGGGTGGCGGGTCGCGATGTCCGGGTCGCGATCCTGCCGACGCTGTCGGTGCTGGCCGTGACCTGGGCAATCACCCTGCCGACGCTATGGCTGCTGATGCGGGCGGCGACCGGTTCGATGAGTGTTCGCCCGATCTTCGATCCGGCGTCATATCGGCGACGCGTGCCGGGGGACCGCGGCCGCGCAGACTGACCGGGTGCGCGTAGCCATCGTTGCGGAGTCATTTCTTCCGAATATGAACGGCGTCGTGAACTCGGTACTCCGAGTGCTGGATCATCTGGACCGGCACGGGCACGAAGCCCTGGTCATCGCGCCCGATACCCTCCGCGGGCAGCCGCCCGCGCCCCGGTCGCACGGCAGATTCCCGGTCCACCGGGTTCCGGCGGTGATGGTGCCGAAGATCAGTTCACTGCCGGTGGGGCTGCCGCAACCGGGCATGGTCGGCATCCTGGACGATTTCGATCCCGATGTGGTTCATCTGGCCTCACCGTTCCTGCTCGGTGCGGGCGGTCTGGCGGCCGCATTGCGGCTGGACCTGCCCGCGGTGGCGGTGTACCAGACCGATGTGGCGGGGTTCGCGAAGAGTTACGGACTGGGCCTGGCGGCCCGCGCCGCGTGGGGCTGGACCCGGCGGATCCACGAGGGCGCGGTCCGGACGCTGGCACCGTCCAGCGCGGCGGTCGAGGATCTGGCCCGGCACGGCATCCCGCGGGTACACAAATGGGGTCGAGGGGTCGATACGGCCCGGTTCACCCCGGGCGCGCGGAGCCGGGAGCTGCGCGAAGAGTGGCTCGGCGGCGGCGAGAGGCTGCTGGTGGGTTTCGTCGGCCGGCTGGCGCCGGAAAAACATGTGGAGCGGCTGGCGGTCCTGGCCCACGACCCGTCCGTGCGCCTGGTGATCGTCGGCGACGGGCCCGAGCGGCAGAAACTCGCCGGACTGCTGCCGGACGCGATCTTCACCGGCGAACTCGGCGGCGACGAACTCGCCCGCGCCTACGCGAGCCTGGACGTGATGGTTCATCCGGGTGAGCACGAGACGTTCTGCCAGGGAGTGCAGGAAGCGCTGGCCTCCGGCGTTCCGGTGATCGGCCCCGACGCCGGCGGTCCCCGTGATCTGATCGCGCATTGCCGTAACGGGTATCTGCTGCCGGTGAGCGATTTCACCGAACTGCTGCCCAGCACGGTCGCCGCGCTGCGTGATATTCCGCAGCGCGACCGGTTCGCCACGGCGGCCCGGAAATCGGTGCTGCATCGCACTTGGCCGGCCATCTGCACCGAACTCATGGGCCATTACGCCGAGGTGATCGGCACCGAATACCGGTTATCGCGTTCGGCCTGACAGTGCGCGCCTCACCGGCCGTGCGCGGCTGCGGACGGGCTTCGCCCGGCTGCGCCTATTAGGCGTACCTCCGCCTTCGCTCCGGCCGTGCGCGGGCTGCGGACGGGCTTCGCCCGGCTGCGCCTATTAGGGTCGGGATGTGGTGAAAACACAATCGGTCCGGGCCTCGCTGGACAAGCAACCGCACGAGGTCGCGTCGATGTTCGACGGGGTGGCGCGACGATACGACCTGACCAACACCGTGATCTCGGCCGGTCAGGACCGTTACTGGCGCTGGATGACCCGCAAGGCCATCGATCCGCGGCCCGGCGAGCGAGTGCTCGACCTCGCCGCGGGCACCGGGGTGTCCACCGTGGAACTGGGCCGGTCCGGCGCCTGGTGTGTGGCGACCGATTTCTCACAGGGCATGCTGGCCGCGGGCCGGTTCCGGCAGGTACCCATGGTCGCCGGGGACGCCATGGCGCTGCCCTTCGCCGACAATTCCTTCGACGCGGTGACCATCTCGTTCGGGCTGCGCAATGTCGCCGATACCGATCTCGCGCTGCGGGAGATGCTGCGAGTCACCAAACCCGGCGGCCGGCTGGTGATCTGTGAGTTCTCCACACCGGTCATCCCAGGGTTCGAAACCCTCTACATGGAGTACCTGATGAAGGCGCTCCCGCGGGTGGCCCGGGCCGTGAGCAGCAACCCGGATGCCTACGTCTACCTGGCCGAATCCATCCGCGCGTGGCCCGATCAGCGGCAACTGGGTCGCCGGGTGGCCGACGCGGGGTGGTCCGGGGCGAAATGGCGGAACCTCACCGGCGGCGTGGTCGCCCTGCATCGGGGATACAAACTCGGCGGCTGATCCGCCCGGACGCGGCCGGTTCATCTACCTCACAGCTGTGATTCTCGCCGGTGAAGTGGAATGTCATCCGGCGATAACATCGGGCAAACCCGAGGAAATCGGCCGCGGGCACGATCGGAGGCATGTCCGAGGCATACGGCACGAGCGAGTCACGCCCGGAGGCGGCAGCGAAGCGTAACCACGCTGGGCCCCCGCCCATGCCCGATGGACAGAGCACGAGCGAGTCACGCCCGGAGGCGGTAGCGGACCGTCACCACGCAGGGCCCTCGCATATGCCCGATCGACACCGCGACCGGCAGGCGGGCACGACCAGGACGGCGTGCTCCTACTGTGGCGTCGGCTGCGGAATCGAGGTCACCACCCAGGCGGATACCTCCGGTGCGCCGGTCATCGCCAAGGTCAGTGGGGACAAACTGCATCCGTCGAACTCCGGGCGGCTGTGCACCAAAGGCGCCACCCACCTGGAGCTGATGCGGGCACCGGGCCGGATGACCACCGCCTACCGGCGGCCCGAACGCGGAGTGGAGCCGCAACCGGTCGGTGTGGACGAGGCAGTGCGAGAGACCGCGACACGGCTGCGCCGGATCCTGGATGAGCACGGCCCCGACGCCATCGCGCTGTACGTATCCGGACAGATGTCACTCGAGGCCCAGTACCTGGCCACAAAACTCGCCAAGGGTCATCTGCGGACCATCCATATGGAAGCGAACTCCCGGCTGTGTATGGCCAGTGCCGGCACCGGCTACAAACAGTCGCTGGGAGCCGACGGGCCGCCGGGGTCCTATGACGATTTCGAGCATGCCGACCTGTTCTTCGTGATCGGCGCGAATATGGCCGACTGCCACCCCATCCTCTTCCTGCGCATGGCCGACCGGCTCAAGTCGGGCGCGAAACTGATCGTGGTGGATCCGCGGCGCACCGATACCGCCGCGCGCGCCGATCTGTTTCTGCAGATCGCGCCCGGTACGGATCTGGCCCTGCTCAACGGCCTGCTGCATCTCCTGGTCGAAGCCGGTGATATCGATGCCGACTTCATCGCCGAGCACACCGAGGGCTGGGACGCCATGCCCGAGTTCCTCGCCGACTACACACCGGAGAAAGTGGCCGCGCTGACCGGCCTGACCGAAGAATCCATTCGTACCGCCGCGCGCTGGATCGGGGAGGCCGGTGAATGGATGAGCCTGTGGACCATGGGGCTCAACCAGTCGACGCACGGAACCTGGAACACCAACGCGCTGTGCAACCTGCATCTGGCCACCGGCGCCCTCTGCCGTCCGGGCAGCGGGCCGTTCTCGCTGACCGGCCAGCCGAACGCCATGGGTGGCCGCGAAATGGGTTACATGGGTCCAGGTCTGCCCGGGCAGCGCAGTGTGCTGAATGCCACCGACCGTGCCTTCGTGGAGGATGCCTGGGAACTGCCGCCGGGGACGCTGCGCGCCGAGGCCGGGCCCGGCACCATCGAGATGTTCCGCGAACTAGCGGCCGGAGATATCAAGGCCGCGTGGATCATCTGCACCAATCCGGTGGCGACAGTCGCCAACCGGAAGACGGTGATCGCGGGCCTGGAAGCGGCCGAACTGGTGATAGCGCAGGACGCCTACACCGAAACCGCCACCAACACCTATGCCGATATCCTGCTGCCGGCCACGCTGTGGGCCGAGGCGGATTCGGTGATGGTGAACTCCGAACGCAATGTCACCCTGCTGAGCAGTTCGATCGACCCGGCGGGCGATGCCCGACCGGACTGGCAGCTGATCGCGCAGGTGGCGACCGCGATGGGCTTCCCCGGTTTCGAGTACACCTCGAGCGCGGAAGTATTCGACGAACTGCGTCGTTTCGCCAATCCCGCCACCGGTTACGACCTCAGCGGTATGACCTACGACCGGTTGCGCGAGGGTCCGATGCAGTGGCCGTGCCCCGACCCCGGACAGCGACGCAACCCGATCCGATACCTGAACGACGGTGTGAGCCGGCCGCTCTACACCGATGCCGACGGTAACGAGCCGCGGCTGGCCTTCCCGACGCCGAGCCGACGGGCCGTGTTCTGGCCGCGCCCGCATATGCTGCCCGACGAAATGCCCGACGACGACTACCCGTTCCTGCTCAATACGGGCCGGCTGCAACACCAGTGGCATTCGATGACCAAGACCGGACGTGTCGGCAAACTCAACAAACTCAACGGCGAACCGTTCGTGGAGGTCCATCCCGACGACGCCCGCGCCCTGGAGCTGGACCCGGGCGATCAACTGGAGATCACCTCGCGGCGCGGGCGCGCGGTACTGCCCGCCCGGATCACTGACCGGGTACGACCCGGTGGTTGCTTCGCGCCGTTCCACTGGAACGACGAACACGGCGAATACCTGACCGTCAACGCGGTGACCCACGACGCCGTCGATCCCGATTCCCTGCAACCGGAGTTCAAGGCGTGCGCGGTCGCCTTGCGCCGGGTCGCGCCGATGACCCGGGCGCACACCCCGGAAACACCCGCGAACGCGCCGGAATCCGCACCCGGCGTCCACCCCCTGGCCACAATTCTCGGCCTGGATACAGCGGCCACGCCGACGCTCAGCGAGACCGAACGGATCTACCTGGGCGGTTATCTCGCCGCACTCCAGTCACTACCGGTGTCCGGGCAACCGGTACTGCCGTCGTCCGCACCACTGTCGGAGCGCGGCCGGCTGTGGGTGGACGGTCTCCTGGCCGGCATGTATTCGCGTGGTGTGCCCGCCGATCCGGCGGCCGCCGGCGATCCCGCCCCAGCACCTCCCGCCCGGACCGTCTCGGTGCTGTGGGCATCGCAGACCGGCAATGCCGAGGATTTCGCCGCGACCGCCGCTCAGCGGCTCACCGAGTCCGGGCTCGCCCCGCGGCTGCTCGATATGGACTCCTGCGAACTCGACGTGCTCTCCGGCGATGTTCTGGTCGTCACCAGTACATTCGGTGACGGCGGACCACCGGACAACGGCGCGGATTTCTGGACCCGGCTCGATGACAGCGCGATGCGGCTGACCGGGATGCGGTACGCGGTGTTCGCACTCGGCGACTCCTCCTACGACGATTTCTGCGGGCACGGCCGCAAACTCGACACCCTGTTCGCCGACCGGGGCGCGACCCGGTTGCTACCTCGCCAGGACTGTGAACCCGATTTCGGCGAACCGGGCGCGCAGTGGCTGGATATGGTGATCGCCGCACTGTCCGGTGATACCGGTTCCGGCGCGGAGTCCGGCGGTGGCAGCCCACGGGAGAGCGTCGGATTCCCGTCCGGTACCGGCACCGCGACCGGCGTTCTGGAACGCACCGCACCCGCTCCGCTTCCGGTTCGCCGAATCGCGCCCACCGCATTCACCCGCACCGCACCGGTCACCGCACCGCTGGTCGGCAACGAGGTACTGACCGCGCCGGACGCCGAGAAGGAGGTCCGGCGGATCAGTTTCGGCCTGGACGGGCTGGACGCCAGGTACGAAGTGGGCGATTCCCTCGGGGTGTGGCCGACCAACTGCCCGTCGCTGGTCGGGGAATGGCTGGCGGCGACCGGCTTCGACGGCCGCCGCGGGGTCGCGGCCGGTGGTGCCGAGATGCCGTTGGAACAGGCGCTGCGCACCCACTACGACATCACCAAGGTCTCCCGCGATCTGCTGGAATTCGTGGCCGCGCACAACCCCAGCAACCGGCTCGCCAAACTGCTGCGCCGCGACAACCGCAACGAGCTGGCCTCGTATCTGTGGGATCGCCAGCTGGTGGATGTCCTGCGTGATTTCCCGGTGCGCGCCGACCTGGTGGAGTGGCTGGAGGCCCTGAAGAAATTGCAGCCGCGGCAGTATTCGATCTCGTCGAGTCCACTGGTGAGCCCGAGCCGGGTCGAACTCACCGTGGGGATCGTCCGCTACGGCGATCCGATCGCCGCGGGGTCGGCGGCCCGGCGCGGCGGTGTCTGCTCCACTTTCCTCGCCGACCGGTCCGCGGACGCTACGGTGCCGATATTCCTCCAGCGCGCACCGCATTTCCGACCACCACTGGATCCCGGCGCCCCCATGATCATGGTCGGACCCGGCACCGGTATCGCGCCGTTCCGCGGTTTCCTGCACGAACGTCGCGCGCGAGGTGCCACCGGCCGCAATTGGCTGTTCTTCGGCGACCAGCACGCGGCCCAGAACTTCTACTACCGGACCGAATTGGAGGATATGTTCCGGACCGGTCACCTCTCCCGGCTGGACCTGGCATTTTCCCGGGACCAGCGGGAACGGATCTACGTGCAGCACCGCATGATCGAACACGGTGCCGAGCTGTGGTCGTGGCTGCGCGACGGCGCCCACTTCTATGTCTGCGGCGATGCCGCGCGGATGGCCAAGGATGTGGACGACGCGCTGCTGCGTATCGCCCGCATCCACGGCAAACTCGACGAGGACGGGGCGCTGGCCTTCAAGAAGCAGCTCATCGCCGAGAAACGCTACGTCCGCGACGTGTACTGACTCCCCGCTCCGGATCCGCCGTCCTCAGGCGGCCGGCGGGTTGAGCCGCGCGAAATCGGGCAGGCGGTAGTAGGGGTAATAGGGGTAGGGCGGGGTGAGTGCGCTCGCCTTGTCGAGACGCGCGAGCTGGTCGGCGGTGAGCTCCCAGCCGATCGCCCCGAGGTTCTGCCGCAACTGTTCCTCGTTGCGCGCGCCGATGATCACCGTGCCGACAGTGGGCCGGGTGAGCAGCCAATTGAGCGCGATCTGCGGCACGGATCGGCCGGTTTCGGCGGCGATTTCGTCCAGTACATCGACCACGTCGTAGAGATGTTCCTGATCCACCGGCGGGCCCGCCTCGGCGGTCCGGTGCAGCCTGCTGCCTGCGGGCAGCGGCTGTCCGCGCCGGATCTTGCCGGTGAGCCGCCCCCAGCCGAGCGGACTCCAGACCACGGCGCCCACCCCCTCGGCCAGCCCCAACGGCATCAGCTCCCATTCGTAATCGCGGCCGACGAGTGAGTAGTAGACCTGATGGGCGATATAGCGGGTCAGACCGTGCCGATCCGCCGCGGCCAGCGATTTCATCAACTGCCAGCCGGCGAAATTGGAGGCCCCGATATAGCGGATCTTGCCCGCACGGACCAGATCGTCGAGCGCGTGCAGGACCTCCTCCACTGGGGTCCGCGCGTCGAACGCGTGTAGTTGGAACAGATCGATATGCTCCACGCCCAGCCGTGTGAGCGAAGCCTCCACCGCCGCGATGAGGCGGCTCCGGCCGGTTCCGGCGTCGTAGGGGCCCGGGCCGATGGGCAGACCGGCCTTCGTGGACAGCAGCAGCCGATCGCGGCGGCCGCGGATCGCGGCGCCGAGCACCTCCTCGGAGGCTCCGTCGGAATAGACATCAGCCGTATCGAACATGGTCACGCCCGCGTCGAGGCTGATGTCGACGAGCCTGCGCGCCTGGTCGGCATCGGTATCGCCCCAGGCCTCGAACAGTTCGCCGCGTCCACCGAAGGTGCCCGCGCCGAAGCTCAGCGCGGGCACGACCAGACCCGAGGTACCCAACCGCCGGTATTCCATTTCGACTCCTAAAGGGTCTATGGTTTCGTTAACAAACCCGAACATACACCTGCCGAACGATAAATGAAACCGGAGTTCCGTTATGACTGAAGAGGTGGCCACCCCCGGATCTGTTCGCCCCGGCGGCCGCACCGCCCGCGTACGGGCCGCGGTACTGGAGGTCGCCGGCGATCTGCTCGCCGAACACGGCTTCGCCGATCTCGACCTCGCCGATATCGCGGCCCGCGCCGATGTCGGCAAGACGACGGTCTATCGCCGCTGGCGCACCCCGACCGGGCTCATCGCCGACCTCCTGGTGGATATGGCCGACCAGTCACTGCCCCGCGCCGAGACCGGCACCCTGCTCGGCGATCTGACCGCCAATGCCCGGCTGGTCGCGAAAACACTCGCCGACCCTCGGCAGGGTCGCCTGTTCCGCGCCGTGATCGCCGCCGCGACCTGCGACGAGAGCACAGCTGCCGCGCTGCACCGGTTCTACGATGTACGGCTCGCCGAATGGTCGCCCTGTATCACCGACGCCGTCGCGCGGGGCGAGGTCCCGGCCGGAACCGACCCCCGCGCGGTACTCAGCGCCGTCTCCGGCCCGCTCTACTACCGGCTGCTGGCCAGCGGTGACCCCATCGACGAGCACGCCGCCCGTGTCGCGGCCGAAAGCGCGGCGAACGCGGCGGCGGCCGGAGTCTTCACCGTCCGGTGAGCACAGCCGTCCGGGCCCGCCATCGCTCGGACGAGCCCGCGGACGGGCGCCCCCTCACCGCGCCTTGGGAATCCAGAACGGATCGCGCCCCGTCAGTCCCAGGACCCGATGCAGCAGCGGAGCACCCGTCCCGACCGGCACCACCGGCCCGAAGAGCCCGGGCGTGCCCTCCGGCGGAGTGTCCTGCAAGAACTCCAGCAGTACTTCGAGATCGCTTTCGGCCACCTCGACGTCACAACCGGTGGCACGGGCCAGATCCCAGGCGTGGACGACCAATTCGTCCAGCGCGACGCGCGCCGTGATCGCCGCGGGCATGGTGACCCCGCCGGCCTCGGTATCGCCCTGCCACGCCGGGGACTCCTGCCATGCCTCGGCGAGGGCTTTCACCTGCGCCGGGATACGGGTCCGCCAGTCGGGCGCCAGGGTTGCGGCGGAATCGAATTCGGGTGCCGCGGACTTCCCGGCCGCCTCCTTGGTCGCCGCGGCACGGAACGCCTCCGCCAGTCCGCCGACATGTTCGAGAATCGCGCGGACCGAGAGATCGGCGGGAGTTCGGACGTCGAGCTGTTCGTCGCCGATCGCGGCGACGGTATCGGCGAGCGCGGCCGCTGCCGACGACAGGTCGAATTCGGGTTGCATCGGGGCTCCTCGGAGTCGGTGGATCCAC
This sequence comes from Nocardia jinanensis, assembly GCF_014645735.1. Taxonomy (GTDB): domain Bacteria; phylum Actinomycetota; class Actinomycetes; order Mycobacteriales; family Mycobacteriaceae; genus Nocardia; species Nocardia jinanensis. Next base: position 26,441 of record NZ_BMMH01000032.1, read on the forward strand.
CTGTACCGACGAACCCGGCCGATGAAATTCACCGGCCGCGGCGCAAAACATACCGAACCGCTACCGGCCGGGATCACACCCGACCGAGCTGTGATCGGACCCGGCGATACGGACGCGCACGGCCGCAGCGAACGCGGAGATACGCAAGGAGCGCACGGCCGCAGCGAACGCGGAGGTACGCAAGGAGCGCACGGCCGGAGCGAATGCGGAGGTACGCCTAGGCCCCGACATTCGTCCGGACCGCGGTGTGCAGATCCCGCAGCCCGGCCCGATCGGTGACGACTTCCAACACCCGGAACCCGTTCGCGGACCCGGTCAGTTCGGTCGCCAGTTCGTCCAGGCCCACTTGCCGGTGCGGAATCCGGTACGCGGCGCACAGTGCCGACAGATCCATACCGTGCGGGGTGCCGAAGACCCGCTCGAAAACACCCGCGTACTGGGGGTCGCCCTGTTCGAGGAGTTCGAAGATACCGCCCCCGTCGTCGTTGGCGACCACGATGGTCAGATCCTCGGGGCGGGGTTCACCGCGCCCGATCAGCAGACCGGACGCATCGTGCAGGAAGGTGAGATCGCCGATGAGCGCGACGGTCCGGCCCGGATGGTGCAGCGCCGCGCCGACCGCCGACGACACCGTGCCGTCGATACCCGCGACGCCTCGGTTGGACAGCACCCGCACGCCGGGCCGCGGCGCGGACACCAGTGCGGCATCACGTACCGGGTTCGACGCACCCAGTAGCAGCTGGTCGCCCTCGCCCAGGGTATCCAGCACCACCGCGGCCACATGCAAACCGGTGGGTTTCGGATGCCGGGACAGTTCCTCGCGCACCACCGAGCAGGCTCGCTGGTCGAGCTCACGGCAGCGGGCCAGCCATTCCGCGCTGGGCGCACCGGTCGTCACCGCACGGGTCCCGGTGCCCACCACATTGCCCGAGACATCCGGCCAGCGCGGGCCGGTGGTCAGCGCGTACACGGTGACCTCGGGGTCGGCCAGCACCCGGGAAACCTGCCGGTGCAGCGTGGGCCGGCCGGTGATGATGGCCTGGCGGGGTTTCAGCAGCGACAACGCCAGTGGATGCAGGGTCGGGCCGTGTACGGGCGCAGTGGGTTCGGCGACCGTCGGGAGCGCGGCCAGCTCGGTGCGCAGCCCGGCGCCGTGCCCGGAGATCACCACCGTATCGGGGGTGAGATCGATATCGAGCGCGACGTCGAGCGTGGCGTACTGCGTTGCCGTCCAGGGCTGCTCGGTGCCGCGTCCGGCGGGGATGGTCTCGCCCTCCCGGGAATCGGGCACCAGCGGTTCACGCAGCGGGATATCGAAGTGCACCGGACCGGCATTACCCGACCGGGTCCCGCGCGCGGCGGCCAGCACTCGGCACACCGATGAACGCCAGACACTGTTCTGCCGCGGATAATCGGCGGCCGACTCGGCTTCGGCGAGACCCAGACTGATGGTCGCGCGGACCTGACTGCCGAAAAGGCCGAGCTGCTCGACCGTCTGATTGGCGCCGGTTCCGAGCATCTCGTACGGGCGATTGGCGCTGAGCACGATCAGCGGTACCCGAGCGTAATTGGCCTCCAGTACCGCGGGCCCCAGGTTGGCCACTGCCGTACCCGAGGTCATCACCACCGGAACCGGGGTGCCCGAAGAGATGGCCAGGCCGATCGCCAGGAATCCGGCGGTCCGCTCGTCGATGCGCATATGCAGCCGGAGTCGGCCCGCGGCGTCGGCGGCCTGCAGGGCGAACGCGAGCGGAGCATTACGCGAGCCGGGACACAGTACGACTTCTCGAACCCCACCGCGTACGAGTTCGTCGACGATCACCCGCGCCTGCGCTGTTGACGGATTCACGCCTCCAGCCTGTCAGACCACGGCCGCTACGTCTGCGTCGGCCTGCTCACACCCATGAGTCGTCACGGAACTCCGTGGACAACGATCCCAGCGGCTCCACCCCCGGCGCGCCACTGGCCGGATTTCGAACACCCCCGTCTACTCCCCCCGTTGGGGACCTCGTCGTCGAGGCCCCCCACGTGCCGCGCGCATGCGCGGCCTGATCACACGTCGGTCAGCCGGCGTGCTTCTGTACCAGCTCGCCGAGCCGCGGCAGCGCCTCGATGACGTTCTTCTTCGCCGAGGAACGCATCGAGTTGTAGACCTTCTGCAGCGCCGGGCGGCTGGAGGAGGCGGCACGCGCGTCGGTGACAGTCAGCAGGGATTCGGCGACCTCGTCACCCTTGGAGCTCAGCAGCTCACCGAAGGAGCCGGTGCCACCGGCCTGGAATTCACCCCAGTAAGGCTGGAGCTGCTCGAGCAGCTTGGGCGCCAGCGATTCCAGGGCGTCGGGCACGATGGACGGGCTGATCTTCTTCACCGCCGCGTACCCACCCTTCACGGCAAGACCCGACGCACCACCCTTATCGGAGACCTCGGCGTCCAGGACCTGGACGGCGTCGGCGAGGAAGGCCGGGCGCGTTGTCTCGTCAAGCAGTGATTCAGACAGTGCTGCAACCAATTTAAGGATCCTCCGGATCAGTACTCGTATGGACGGGCAACGCAACTATACGCATCACCCGCAGGAGTACTTTCCGCCCCGCATGGGTAAGCAACAGACGGAGATGACACCTCCGCAACCATGGAAGTGTTACGCGTCCGGGCGATTCGGCGGGCCGGACCGCGCTGAGCAGCATCCCCGGCGGCATGACCGGGCAAAACCGTGCGATCCCCGGCCCGACGAAATCGGAAGTCCCGTCAAGGACGCCATGGCGGTATCCCGCCGGGGCGACCGATCACGGTTGCCAGGGCAGGAGTTGAACCATCAGCCCTTCACTATCGGCCAGCACGGCGCCTTCTTCATCGACGAGTTCGGCGCTGATGAAAGTTTTGCGGCCCTCGATGCGCTCGACCCGGCCGCGCACCGTCAACGGCGTATCCAGCGGAGTGACCTTGCGGTAGTTCACATGCAGGAAGGCGGTCCGGCTGATCGGGCGCCCGGCGTAGTGCACCGTCATTCCGAACAGGTCGTCGAACAGCAACGGCAGGACGCCGCCGTGCGCGGCGGAGTTGCCGCCGAGATGGAAGCGGCGGAACACGCCCTGCATCACGATGCCGTCGGGTCCGGCCGAGACCGTGCGCCAGGGCAGCAGGAGCAGGCTGCCGCGCCCGGGAAGTTCGACGGCCCGGCCCGCCGGTCCCTGCTGTTCCGGGGCGCGATAGGGCTCGAGCAGATCGATCAGCGCGTTCACCTGTTCGCGGGCCGCGCCGAACACCTCATCGGGGGCGTCGGCCGAGACAGCGAGGTCCTGGAGCGTACGCATGGCCTCGACGAATGCGCCGAATTCGGGCCCGACCCGGGCCGGGGTGACCTTCGGGAACCCGCCGTGCCGCTCGTACCGATCTTCGTCGACAGCGCTGTCGTCGATCGTCGGTTGGGTCTGCTCGCTCATAGAGGCACCGTAACTCTGGGTTATACGGCGTCCAAACATTTCGGCTCATATGTGGTGAACTCAACGGCCCGCCGGCGGCGCCGCCGAGCCTGATGTAATCACCCTATGACGTTCAATCCGACGCTGTGGCGCGAGGTGGCCGGGTTCGAGAACCTGACCGACATCACCTACCACCGCCACATCGAACAGGGCACCGTCCGAATCGCGTTCGACCGCCCGGAGGTACGCAACGCCTTCCGGCCGCATACCGTCGACGAACTCTTCGCCGTCCTCGACCACGCCCGGATGACCGCCGATGTCGGCGCCGTCCTGCTCACCGGCAACGGTCCCAGCCCCAAGGACGGCGGCTGGGCGTTCTGCTCGGGCGGCGACCAGCGCATCCGCGGCCGCAGCGGCTACCAGTACGCCAGCGGAGACACCGCCGACACGGTGGACAAGGCCCGCGCCGGGCGGCTCCACATCCTGGAGGTCCAGCGCCTCATCCGTTTTATGCCCAAAGTAGTGATCGCGCTGGTCAACGGCTGGGCCGCCGGTGGCGGCCATAGCCTCCACGTCGTCTGCGACCTCACCCTCGCCAGCCGTGAACACGCCCGTTTCAAACAAACCGACGCCGACGTGGGCAGCTTCGACGGCGGCTACGGCAGCGCCTACCTCGCCAAACTTGTGGGTCAGAAATTCGCCCGCGAGATCTTCTTCCTGGGCCGCACCTACACAGCCGAGGATATGCACGCTATGGGCGCGGTCAACGAAGTCGTCGACCACGCCGAGCTGGAGAATGTCGCCCTGGAATGGTCGGCGGCGATCAACGGGAAGTCCCCGCAGGCCCAGCGCATGCTCAAATACGCGTTCAACCTGGCCGACGACGGGTTGGTCGGACAGCAGTTGTTCGCGGGGGAAGCGACGCGGATGGCGTACATGACGGACGAAGCGGTCGAGGGACGGGACTCGTTCCTGGAGAAGCGGGCGCCCGATTGGACGCCCTACCCCTGGTACTTCTGAATTCTCGGCGTCGCGGGTCGAAGCCCCGGGGTGCAAATCGGACACACCATCGCCTCCACGCCCCTAGACTTTCCGACGATGGACATCCTCAGCAGCCGCCTCATCCTGCGCCCCCGGGACTACGCGACCACCCTCGCTTTCTACCGGGACTCCCTCGGCCTCGCGATCTATCGCGAATATCCGGGCGGAACGGTTTTCTTCGCCGGGCAGTCGCTGATCGAGGTGGCGGGCCACGGCGCGGCCGAGTCGGATCCGCGGGGGTTCGCGGGAGCGATCTGGTTGCAGGTGCGCGATGTCTCCGCGGTGGCGGTGGAGTTGACGCTCAACGGCGTGGCGATCGACCGGGCACCGGTGACCGAACCGTGGGGCCTGGTGGAAATGTGGCTGAAGGACCCGGACGGGGTGCCGATCGTACTGGTCGAGGTGCCGGAGGACCATCCGATCCGGCGGGACAACCGCTGAGCCGGTACGGGCGGAAGTTTTCTGCCGGGTTGCCAACCCCCGGTCCCCCGGGCGACGATACGATCGGATGGCCGCCCGATCACCGACGCCCGGTGCGACCGCTTTCGTACCGTCCGACGAGTGAATCGCAGTCCCATGCCTGGCCCAGCCCAATCCGATCAGCCGGCTCCGGCCCCCGGTTCCGGCAGTATCGACCCCTGCTGTCCGCTTTCCGGCGGACATGACACCATCGCTGCCGTGAGCGAGCGCAGCGAGCGAATCGCGGCCCTCCGGTGTGCCGGAGACAAGGCGCGGCCGTGACCAAAACCTTGCGTACTCTGCCCATCCCCACCGGCAGCGGAATCAATGATGTGCTGCCGCATCTGCGGCAGGTTCTCGATGGCAGCGGTTCGGCTGCCTGGCTGCCGGTTCCGGCCAGTGATCGGCGCGAAGCCCGTCGCCTCGGTGACGCGCTCGCACCCGGGGAACCGATCGGTGACGATATCGCGCTGGTGGTCACCACCTCCGGTACGACAGGGGTTCCGAAGGGCGCCCTGCTGACCGCGGCCGCACTGCGGGCCAGCGGTGATGCCACCCATGAACGCCTCGGTGGCCCGGGTAGCTGGCTGCTCGCCCTGCCCACCCATCACATCGCCGGATTGCAGGTGTTGCTGCGGTCGTTGCTGGCGGGTACCGAGCCGACCGTGGTGGATGTCTCCGGCGGCTTCCTGCCCGAGGCGCTGGCCGGGGCGATCGCGGGTATGCGCGGCGAACGCCGGTACACCTCGCTGGTCCCCACACAGTTGATCAAGGTCCTGGAAGCGCCCGCCGCGAGAGCCGCGCTGGCCGAGCTGGACGCGGTGCTGATCGGCGGCGCCGCGACCCCCGCCCCGGTCTACGAGCGGGCCCGGGACGCCGGGATCAATGTCGTGCGGACCTACGGAATGAGCGAGACCTGTGGCGGCTGCGTCTACGACGGTGTCCCGCTGACCGGGGCCCAGGTGCGGATCGAGAACGATCGCATCCTGCTCGGCGGCGATATGATCGCCGCCGGTTACCGCAATATGCCCGACCATCCGGCTTTCGCCGAGCCGGGCTGGTTCCGCACCGACGACGCGGGCGTCTTCCAGGACGGCGCGCTGCGCGTCCTCGGCCGGCTGGACGAGGCGATCAGCACCGGCGGCCTGCTGGTGATCCCGCAGGTCGTGGAGGCGGTACTGGCGTCACATCCCGCCGTCTCCGAATGTGTGGTGCTCGGGTTACCCGACGAGCGGCTGGGCCAGCGGGTCGCGGTCGCGGTGGTACCCGCTGTGGGCACCGCGCCCACCCTGGACGAACTACGCGAACACATCCTGGCCGAACTGGACGCCGTGGCGGTACCGCGCGAACTCACCCTCGTCGACGAGATCCCGCTGCTCGGCCCGGGAAAACCCGATCGCGGCGCATTGCGCAGACAACTGCTGGCCGAGTCCGCGTCCTGACCGAGCGGTCCGCGGCAGGTCCCGCCGCAGACCGCTCGCCGGATCAGGGTTCGTCGTTGTCGTCGTAGTCGCCGTCGTAGTCGTCGCCCAGAGGGACCGGGATGGCCTGTTCGACGATATCGGCCGGATTCGCGGTCCACTCGTCCCGGCCGGCGCCGACCAGGGCGGGTCCATCGGGTACCGGCATATCGTCGGGCACCGAACGGGGATCGATATCGGTGTAGGGGGCATCGTCGGGGTAGGCCGGTGCGGCCTGTTCGGCACGATCGGCTTCGGGCACCGCGTCGTAGGTGCCGGGCTCGATCGGACGGTTCGGCTTGTCACGCTGGGCCATGGCGGGCTCCTCTCCTCCGTATAGGCCTCGACGGGCGACTACCCACCGAGAGGAAGATCAGTCCAACGTTGTCGAGGATGCCCCCGGTAACCCGATCGGGCAAGTAGCGTTTCCGCGGCGCACCGCCACCGCTACCTCACGATCCCGGCCGGGCAGCGTGACACCGGCCCGACCCGCTCGGCGTACCCCCGCGTTCGCTCCGACCGTGTTCGAGCGGCCGGCGGCTTCGCCCGAGCGCGCCCCTGGGGCATACCTTCACCCCGCTCTGCCGCCGACGCCCTCTATCCGGACAAACAGGTGCCGACCGCCGCGGTCCTCACCAGGCGCACCTCAGCCTTGCCCCTGCTGTGCGCGGTCTGTGGATGGGCCCAGCCCGGTCGCGCCCATTAGGCTGCGGAGATGGCTACCGCAGCACAATGGATCGAGGGCGCCCGGCCCCGAACTCTGCCGAACGCGATCGCCCCAGTCGTGGCCGGTACCGGCGCCGCGGCCGCCATCGACGGCGCGGTGTGGTGGAAAGCGTTACTCGCCCTCGGTGTTTCTATGGCGCTGATCATCGGCGTCAACTACGCCAACGACTATTCCGACGGTATCCGCGGCACCGACGACGAACGCGTCGGCCCGCTTCGGCTCGTCGGCTCCGGACTGGCCTCCCCCGCCGCGGTCCGGGGCGCGGCGGTCGCGAGCCTCGCGGTCGGCGCGGTACTGGGTCTGCTGCTCGCGCTGTGGTCGGCCCCATGGCTGCTGCTGGTCGGCGCGATATGCCTGGCCGGCGCCTGGTTCTACACCGGTGGTAGCAAACCCTACGGCTACAGCGGTTTCGGCGAGATCGCCGTTTTCGTCTTCTTCGGCCTGGTGGCGGTACTGGGGACGCAATATGTCCAAGCGCTCCGGATCGATTGGGCCGGAGGCGCGCTGGCGGTCGGGGTCGGGGCGTTCTCCAGCGCGGTACTGGTGGCCAACAACCTGCGCGATATCCCGACCGACACCGAAACCGGTAAAACGACGCTGGCGGTGAAACTGGGCGATACCCGCACCCGCACCGTACATCTGGTGCTGCTGCTGATCCCGTTCCTGATGACCCTGGTACTGGTGGCCCGCACCCCCTGGGCCCTGGCCGGCCTGCTGGCCGTCCCCCTGGCCGTCCGCGCGAATGCTCCCGTCCGGGCGAACCGGGGTGGACTGGAGTTGATACCCGCCCTGCGCGATTCTGGTCTCGCCTTGCTCGCCTGGTCCGTCCTTTCGGCCGCAGCCCTCTGGCTCGGCGCCTGATCCGCTGCTCTCGCCCCCGCCCCGAGGGGGAGATACTGAACTTCGCAGGCCCCGCGGCCGCGACCGCTGTCTTCCGCGCGCCTACGGGGACGGCGCTTCGCAGTCGGCGAGTGCGCTGCTTCCGACCGCCGATAAGTGACCCTCACCGGCGTTTCGTCGGGCGTGCAGCATTTCGGGGTGCCAAATGACTCTTGTACGCGCGGCTGTGAACTCGTCGAGGCGTTCACGGCGGACCGCGAGCACGCGCACGTCGGCGATGCGCGCCAGCGGCTCCCCGCGCGGTGGAACTCGGCGTTGTCGCGGCACCGGATCATCCGCGATGGCCTCGAACCGTCAGTCGTCCGGTTCGTCGGCGAGCACGACCACACCGCTCGGCGCCTCCAGCAGCGGCACGGTCCGGGCGGCAGCGTCGGCGATATGGATCCGCGGGTGGCCTGGCAGCGAATCGGGGTAGTAGGTGCCCGGCCCGTAACGCCCCACGCACAGCGAAGCACACCTGACCGTTGCCTGGATCACGCTCATGACCCGGCGGCTGACCAGGAAGAAGCCGCTGACATAGACCCGAAGGCCCACGGCTGCGCCGTGAGCCGCCAGAGTGCCCCTGGCTCAGGAGGTCGGGGTGGGCCCGACCTGCGGTGGAAAGCGGGGGGTGCGATTTCAGGGCTCAGTCAATGGGCATCTGGTCCGCGATGTCGATGCCGGACGAGCGCAGACGCGCTTCGATCAACGCGGTCAGTCGGGTCCAGACTGGCTTCTGCTCTTGTCCGTGGTGAGTGAGCAGGCTGTACCGGATCGCACTGTCGGTGCGGGCCTGGAGTCCGGCCGGGATGGGCAGCAGTGCGGGATGGGCGAGGAAGTGGTCGGCGATGGCCGTGGCGAGTTCGTCGGCCCGGGGGTCGTCCGGCTCCCACTCGGCGGCACGCCACATGCGCTTGATCAACGACATGTACTGAGGATCGTCGAGGGCGCGCTCGATCCGGCAGATGTAGTCGTCGAAGCCCTCCGGCACCAGGGCTTTGATCAGCACCAGGCCCTCCCGGGCCATCGTCACGTCGTCCGGGGTGAAGCCGAGATCGGGGGCCCTGTCCAGGAGGGCGAGAGCGCGATCGGGCAGCAGGGCCCGGTCGCCGGTGGCGAGCCGGCGCAGCGTCCCACGCCGCGCGATCAGATCGTCGATCCGGTCGGTGAGGCGCCGTTCGACGTCGACAAGTGTGGCGGCGAACCGGTCGGGATCGGCGTCGAGTATCGCCCCGATCTCGGCCAGCGGTACGCCGGCGGCGGCCAGCGTCCGGATCTGGATCAGCCGCAGCAGGTCGGCCGATCCGTAGCGTCGGTAGCCGGAGCTGTCGCGCCGGGGTTCGTCGATCAGCCTGTGCTGGTGGTAGTGCCGAATGGTTTTCACCGTGACGTCGGCGAATGCCGCCGCCTGGCCGATCGTGACGCCGTCCGTCATCTGCTCTGCCGACCTCGTGATCGCGGGGTGCCGGCGAGCTCGCGAACCGCGCCCGCCACGGCGCGGAAGTCCTTGCTCAGGATCTTGCTGTGGTTGCTGGCGACCTTCGCGCTCAGCTTGATGTTGGGGTTGCCGGCGAGTACTGGGGTGAGGGTGGCGCGCGCGCTTTCCATTTCATCATGGCTGCCTCCGAGGTTGGCGCCCGTGGCGACGACGTATCGGACCGGGCAGGTCAGACTGTCCAGGATCGGGTCGAGGGCGGCGCAGATCTCGATGAGCTCGATGTTGCTCTGGGCATGCTGCTCGGCGGACATCTTCGCGGCCATGCCCAGCCTGGAGAGCACTGGCAGCAGCCAGCGCATCCGGCGCCAAAACCGCCGGACCTGTTCCGGGGGAGCGTCGGGGTAGTCGTACGGGAAGGCGCCGTCCACGGACACCACCCCCAGGACGCGGTCCGAATTCCGGCTGGCCCAGTGCGGCGCGACCGTCGCGCCGTAGGACCAGCCGACCACAATCGGCCGGTCCACGCCCCTGGCCGCAAGGACGGCGTCGACGTCACGGACGTGCGTCTCGAACGAGGCGGCTGCGGCCGAACGCTTCGATCGGCCGCGGGCCCGCATGTCATAGGTGATGTGCCGGTACTCGCTGCCGAGATCGGCGATGACGTGCCGCCAGTACGCCTGATTGGCGAACTGGCCATTGAGGTAGATCACGCAAGGGCCGATCCCACCGGTGTCGGTCACGGCCAGTGCAGTGTCGTCGACCGGCACCATGCCGGTCCAGGTGGAGTTGAGGTTGGTCACCCGTTCAGCGTGCACCCTGACCTTGGGTCAAGGTCAACCCACGTCGCGAGTATGCACGGCCGCGATGACCTATCGGCGCTATTCGCCCGCACGCCCGCACCCACCTGTTCCGCGACACCGGGCATGTGCGACAGATCGAACGTGCCGACGAGTTCGCGGCGCTGGCGATCGAGTTCTGGACAGGTCTCTCAACGGCATAGCGAACCGATCGAGGCCGGTATCCGCTGGGGCACACTGCTGTGCAGGCCAGGACGGAACCGGTGTATACGTTGCGAAACGCCTGCCGCCCAGAAACCGGCCGCGGCGGCACCGGAGGCACTGGTGGCACCAGCGGCGCTGGCGGCGGCACCGGCGTCGAGGGCGAATCCAGCCCGGTCGGCGGCTGCGTCATCCTCACCTTCTCCTGAGAGAGCAGGGGAGACGGCAGCCCACCATCGCGTGACGCCCCTGCCCGCCGTGACAGCGGTACGGTCCCCTCGCCCTTCGCAAACCACCGTCTGTGAACGGCCGGAGGGGTATGCACCGGACACTTCGACCACAAACTACCGGTCCCGCAGGGCAGAGGAAGGCTCACCCTCGCGGACCGTCTCGTAGCTTTCGTCCATGTCCGAGTTACCTTTTCCCGATCCTGAACTCACCGACGGAGTAGTGACCCTGCGCGCCTGGCGTCCGAGCGACCACGCGCAGAGATTTGCCGGCTTCTCCGACCCCCTGTGCCAGCGGTTCTCCTGGGGATCAAACGAGCCTTTCACCGAACAACACCAGCTGAGCTGGGCAGGAGGAGAAGAAGAAGTAGCTCGAATGCGCGGCGCGGCGATCGGGTTCGCGATCGTCGACGCGAGCGACCTCGGCCGGGTGTGGGGTGGGGCATCGATCTACGACATCGCTGTCGCTGAAGGGCGGGCCGCGGTCGGATACTGGCTCGCCGGCCGCGCGCGCGGCCGTGGCAGTGCCACGCGAACCGTGCGGCTTTTGGCCCGCTGGGCTTTCGACGACCTCGCCGTCGCGCGACTGGAACTGACCTGCGGCCCGGACAACCTGGCCTCTCAAAAGGTCGCTGAACGAAGTGGTTTTACGCGCGAAGGGCTCTTGAGATCCCATCTCCCGTTCAAGGGAGGTCGCCGCGACTCAGTGCTCTTCAGCCTCTTACCTACTGACCCGGCGAGTCGGTGAATCCCTCACCGGGCCACCAGCGCCCCGGATTCCCGACAACCGACTCGGGTGGGCTTCAGTGTTGTCTTCCGAGGATGAGGTCGAGTTGCTGGTCGACGAGTTCGAGTGCCAGCTCGGCTGTCCCGTGGCCTTGGATCATGCCCTGGGCGATCCCGGCGATAGCGGCCGTGATGAGTTCGGCGACGAGATCGATTCGATTCACCGACGGTTCGAGGCGGGGTGCTCGCCCGAGTTGGTCCGCGAGGATGGAGACCAGAAGGCGTGAGGCCGTGAGCGTTTCCTCGGGGGTGATGCCCTGGCCGGTGATCGATGCCGTGCCGAATACTCCGAGAACGATGGTTTCCTCTCGACGCTGATCGTCGAGAGGCAGTAGTTCGGTCAGTACCGCGTGGACGGCTTCGCGGGGCGTCAGGTCTTCGCCCAGACCGGCCCAGCGCTGCGCGAATCGGGCACCGACGTCTTCCATCACCGATCGGTGGGTAGCGAGGAGGAGGTCTTTCTTGGTCCCGCAGTAGTACTGCACAAGGCTCACCGAAAACCCGGCTTCGGCGGCGACCGACTGGAAAGCCACGGCGTCCAATCCGCCACGAACGATGAGTCGCCGCACCGCACTGGTGATCTGCCGCCGCCGCAGTTCGTGGTCGACCAATCGTGGCACCGGTTCACTCCTTGTCGCTGGTTCGAAGAATTCCGGTTTCATAGTATGCCCGTACCATCTAACATAGTATGCTCATACTATAAAACTCGGAGGAGAGAGCTCATGCCGAAGATCGGGCGTTTCACCAGCGACGAGGCGAAGACCAACTTTCTGCGCATCTACGACGCAGGGGCAGAGCGATGGCCGATTCCTTCGACCGTCCTCGACGTCGAGACATCGTTCGGAACGACACATGTGCGCAAGTCCGGAAGCGGAAAGGGCGCCCCGGTTCTGCTTCTGCCCGGCATATCGGGCAACGGCTTGGTGTGGCAGCGGTTCATCGAGGATTTCGCGAGCGAGCGCGTGGTGTATACGCCGGATGTCATCGGGTGGCCGGGTCGCTGTGTGCAGACCGCGCCCGTGCGCGACGGCGCCGACGTGGCGAAGTGGGTGGTCGAGACGCTCGACGGACTCGGGGAGAGTCGAGTCCACTTGGCCGGGAATTCCCTGGGCGCCTGGATGGCCACCATGGTCGGCGTCTACCACTCCGACCGTCTGGCGAGCCTCACCATGTTCGAACCCGGCGGGGCCACCTTCGCCAAGCCGAAATGGAGCCTGCTGCTCAAATTCCTTGCCACCGGCATGCGCCCGACCCCCGAACGCATGCGCAAACTCAACGCATGGCTGACACCTCGCGCCGACCTCACCGAGGACGAGTTCGCGATGGTGATGGCGAGCTTGAAATTCCGGACCGGTATGCCATGGGACCGAGTGCTCACCGACGAAGAGCTGGCAGCCATCACCGCGCCGACCCTGGTGCTGTTCGGCGCCGACACGGTCGTCAACAATCCCGAGATAGGGGCGGCTCGTGCCCGGCAGCACATTCCGTCGGCCGATGTGCAGATCTACCCCGGTATCGGACACGACCTCCTGTGGGCCAACCAAGAAGTGGTGATCCCTCGTTTCCTGGACTTCGCCGACAACCACGATCGAGTCCGGAACTGAACACAGGACTTCCGAGAACTCTGCCCCCGATATCGCGATCGCCCTCGTACAACGCTGTTCGGCCGCCTACCGCGATCTCGACACCGCGGCCGCCCTGAACCGGTAACCACCGAATACGGCAGTCGAGCGAGGCGTGCCCCGGACATGAGTGTCCATAAAAGGGGTTGTTGCCGACACTGGTCGGCCAGGTCACACCTCAGACGGACAGCCCCGATATGACTCAGTGCGGGTCCGGGCGCCGCAGCGATGCCGCGCCGCGGCGCCGAGTAGGGCCGTGAGCAGGATCAGCGCCGAGAAGACCTGGCCGTGCAGGCCGAGAACGAAAACGGTGCGATCGGCGAACTCGGGATCGTAGGTGGCTGCCGGGGAACAGGAGCGCGCCGGCCATCCCGAGCCACGGGGTGGCCACAACTGCTGCGACGCACAGCGTCCGGCCGCGTGCGTCCCGGCCCGGTCGCAGGGCGAGCGCCAGGCCGATGATGCCGAGAAGCACCGTCATCACCATGTATTGAGCGTCGTGGAACTTCGCGTGTGGCGGCCGATTCGGGTTGAAAGCGTGCTGTGCGGCCAGGTCTGGGACAACCAGGTCGGCGAGTACGGCGCCGACCATCGTGATCACCGCTACAGCGGCGATCACGATTCGCGGGAAGGGCATCGAGCCAGAACCTTTCGTATCGCTCGGGGGATAGGAGTTCTGGGGATCAGAGCGTCCAGGTGTAGGCGGGCGTCACCGAACGGCCGAAGAGTGCGCTGGGTAGAAGGGGAAGCGTGGTGTCGCGTAGCGCGGTCACCAATGGTGAGGTCCAGTGCGCGGGCGCGCCGACCCGGCGCGAGAGCTGGGCGATCATCTGGGTGCGGGGCCTGCGGAGGCGGTCGTATTCCGCCAATCCCGCGTCGACGCCGAGGGTGTGCACAGCCGCGGCGAGCGTGACGGCGTCCTCGAGTGCCTGGCAGGCACCCTGTCCGAGGTTGGGGGCCATGGCGTGCGCGGCGTCCCCGAGAATCGCGATTTTCCCGCGGACGTAGGTGCGCAGATTCGGAAGCTCGTAGGTGTCGTGCTGCAGGACGGCATCCGGGCGTGCGGCATCGAGTAGGGCCGGAACAGGGTCGTGCCAGCGCGCGAACCGGTCACGCAGTCGATCCAGCCCCGTACGAGATCCGGCGGGGGCGTTACCCATCAGATAGCAGTAGACGCGGCCGTCGGGCATCGGAAGGTAGCCGAACCGCTCGCCCCTACCCCATATTTCGACGCTGCCCTCGACGACATGAGGCGCGGTGAGTAGGCGCCAGGTGGTGTATCCCACGTAGCGTGGGCCGGCGGCCTGCGGCCAGATCGAGCGTCGGGTCACGCTGTGCAGGCCGTCCGCGCCGATCACGAGATCCGCGCTGGCGGTACCGCCGTCGTAGTGGATCGTGCCGTCGGGCAGTACCTGCCGCACGGTGGTTCCCGGTCGCAGGGCAGTCGCGGGGAGAGCCGCGCGCAGGATGTCCACCAGTGCGGCCCGGTGAATGATCGCCCACCGGCCGAAGCGCCGTTCCAGTTCTTCGATATCGTTGCGGATCAACCAGGCGCCGTCGGCGGCTCGGATGCCCCGCGGCGGGCCGGCCTGCCCACCGGTGCGCAGGAGGCCACCGAGGCCGAGCGTGTCCAGGGCGCGCAACCCGTTGGGTTGGATCGACAGCCCCGCACCGATTTCGGTGATCTCCGATGCGCGTTCGAGTACCTCGACCTCCCAGCCGTGCTGGTGGAAAGCCACCGCGGCGGCCAGCCCGCCGATACCGCCGCCCACCACGAGGGCCTTCATCGCCGAACCTTGCGATCGCAGGCCGACCGGGCGCCGTCACGCATGTGAGCGGATCTGGACTGCCGCCACCCCACCGCCGTCGTGACCACCACAACCGCCAGAAGGACCCACCACCAACGCTCCATAGCAACTCCTTATATGGTCTAGAATATTTAGAGTCATTAAGACACCATAGATGCTCTAGAATGTCAACGATTGCGGTGAACCGACAGGAAGGTGATGATGTCGACCCAGACCGGCGGAAGGCGCGAGCGGCTGCGCAAGGCCACCTTGCAAGAAATCCACGAGGCAGTACGCACACTGCTGGTCGAGCAGGGTCCGGCCGCGGTGACCATCAATGCGGTGGCCCGGCAGGTCGGAATGAGCGGGCCGGCGCTCTATCACTACTACGCCGGCCACGACGCGCTGATCGGCGCGGTGACCGCGGATTTCTTCGACGAGCTGGCCACCGCGATGGAACAGGTCCGCGACGCTCGCGCCCATGCGCCGGTCGGCGAACGCATACTGGCGGTCTGCCGCGCCATGCGTACCTGGGCGATCAGCCACCCGGCCGAGTTCGGCTGGATCTTCGCCGCCCCGATCACCCCACTGAACCGGGAACCGGATTCCGAACGCCATCAGGCCGGCCGGCGATTCGAACGGGTGCTGCTGGACCTGACGATCGAGCTCTGGCAGACGCGCCCGTTCCCGGTGCCCGACCCGGCAGATCTGCCGGCGTCCTTACGCGAACAACTGATCACCTACTCGGCCACGATCGGCGAGCAGTTACCCCCCGCGGCCGCGCACGTCTTTCTGTCCTGCTGGATCCGGCTCTACGGCCTGCTGTGCATGGAAGTCCTGCACCAGCTGGATTTCGCCTACTCCGATCTCGAACCCGTCTACGAGGAATGCCTGCACGACCTGACCCGCGTCCTCGGCCTGGCGCCCACCGATGACGCAAGGCCCTGATTTCGCCGCGGCGACGGACGCGCCGGACAGGACTCCACACGCATGCCCCCACCGGCGCGTTTTCCTGTCACCCCACCGGCGCCACCCCGGGCCGCCAGACACACACCCCGACCCCACCACTCCGCACAGTCAGCACCCGCAGCCGGGGCCCGCCCCGGTACTGGAGCGACGTAGCGAAGGAACGCAGCGACTGAGCGGCGGAGTGACGGCCCGGGGTCGACAGGGCCGACCCCGCGGCGCCGGAGGCGCCGCCGATAGCTCAGTCGTTGTCCGGGATCAGGATTCCGATGGCCCAGTTGACGATCGTGACGATGACGGCGCCCAGGAACGCCGCCCAGAATCCCTCGATGCGCAGGCCGTAGTCGGTGGCCTCGGTGATCCACGCCGTGAGCCAGAGCATCAGAGCATTGATCACCAGCAGGAACAGGCCGAGGGTCAGGATGACCAGCGGCAGCGACAGCAATTTCACGAGGGGTTTGACGAAGGCGTTCACCACCGTGAACACCACGGCGATCGCCAGGAGGACCACGATCTTCGCGCCGTTGCCCTGGTCGGGCGGGGACACGATCTCGATTTTGCCGACCCATAAGGCGGCCAGCCAGATGGCGAAGGCGGTGCCGATCAACCGGAGAACAAGCTGCATATCGTCATGCTAAGCACAGCGGGCGCCGCGCGCCGCATACCGCCGTTTTACGGCCCGCCCGCTATCGGCGTCCGGAGCGCCCCGGGCGGCTGCTCCTTCGCCGGGTTCGGGCGGGCCGTCCGAGTTCAGGCCGCCTTATCGAGGAAGGTGTGTACCTCGCCCCGCAGCCGGGTGATTCCTTCGGAGCCGCCCAGTAGCTCGGCGGCGACCGGGCCGGGCGCGCGCAGGATGCCGAGCAGCACATGTCCGGTCTCGATGGTCTTTTCTCTGCGCGCCAGTGCTTCGCGTAGCGACAGTTCCAGCACCTTCTTCGCGCCCCGAGTGAACGGGATATGGCCGAATCGCCCGCCGCGCCGGCGGCCGCGTAATCCCCAGGATTCGTCCGAAGGTACAGCTCGGTTCAGCGCGTCGGCGCCGAAGTTCGCTTCCAGGCTTTCGCGGACCGCGTCCAGATCGATTCCGATGGAACGCAGCGCCTCGGCGTCGCCGGCTCCCAGCGGTTCGTCCTCTCCGGCGGTACCGAGTGAACGCAGCGCGTTCCGCTCGGTGAGCCCGTTCTGTGCCAGGAGCGTGCGCAGCCGCGGTTCGGCCTGTTGCAGCAGCCCGAGCAGCAGATGCTCGACCCGGATCTCCGGTGAGCGCAGTTCGCGCGCCTGTTCCTGTGCGGCGACGACCGCCATGCGGGCGTTTCCGGCAAATCTCTCGAACATCTATCGACCCCTGCCTCTCCGGGTGTGTTTCTGATGGACCGCCTGTTTGCTGACCTCGAGTGCGTCGGCGATGGCCTGCCAGGACCAGCCCTGGTCGCGGGCGTTGCTCACCTGGATCGCCTCGAGCCGTTCGAGGAGTCTGCGCAGCGCCAGCACCGCCCGTAGACCCACAGCGGGGTCCGGGCTGCCCGCGGCCGCGGCCAGCGTGGTTGCTTCTGTCATATGTCAATTTTTATTGACATCTCCGCCGAATGTCAACAAAAATTGACGACAGGTGGGCGCAATCGCGGCGCAAGAGCCGTGCAAGACGGGAAGAGGACCGTTGCCGGTATGACGAAACACGCATCAGCGACCACGCTCGCGATCGAAGCGAACGACCTGGTCAAGGTATTCGGCACCCAGCGGGCCGTCGACGGGGTGAGTTTGGCCGTCCCGCAGGGGTCGGTCTACGGCGTGCTCGGACCGAACGGGGCGGGGAAGACCACGACCATCCGCATGCTCGCCACCCTGCTGCGCCCCGACGCCGGCAGCGCTCGCGTCTTCGGCCACGATGTCGTCGCCGAACCGGGCGCGGTGCGGTCCCTCATCGGCGTGACCGGCCAGTACGCCTCGGTCGACGAGGATCTGACGGCCACCGAGAACCTGATGGTCTTCTCCCGGTTGCTCGGACTGAGCCGATCGGCGGCCAGAGCGCGGACCGCCGACCTACTCGACGAATTCGAACTGACCGACGCCGCGAACAAACCCCTGAAGAACTTCTCCGGCGGTATGCGCCGCCGGCTGGACCTGGCGGCGGGCCTCATCGCGACCCCGCCGCTGCTGTTCCTCGACGAGCCGACCACCGGCCTGGACCCGCGGACCCGGGCCCAGATGTGGGAGACCATTCGCAGGCTGGTGCGGGCCGGTACCACGGTATTGCTCACCACCCAGTATCTGGACGAGGCCGATCAGCTGGCCGACCGGATCGCGGTGATCGATCACGGCCGGGTGATCGCCGACGGCACAGCCGACGAACTGAAGGCGTCGATCGGCGGTTCCTCGTTGCACCTGACCATCGCCGACCTGTCCCAGCTCGAGAACGCCCGCCGGATCATCGCCGAGGTGTTGCGCGCCGACGTCCAGACCACACCGGAAGCGGGCCGCCTCACCGCGGCGCTACCCGATCCGAACAGCACCACAGATCTCCTGATCAGGCTGCGCGACCGCGATATCGCGGTGGAGGAGATCACCGTGAGCAAGCCCAGCCTCGACGAAGTCTTCCTGACCCTCACCGGCCGCCCGGCCGAAGCCGATACCGAACGGAACGCAGCATGACCACGACATTGACGAAACCCGCACCCTCGGTGGCGGCGCGGATTCCGGAACCGGCAGCCCGCATCGGGCTGCGCAAAACTTTCGACAACACCCTCACCATGGCCTATCGCGGCCTGCTCAAGATCAAGCACAACCCCGAGCAGCTGTTCGACGTGGTGATCCAGCCGGTGATCTTCACCCTGATGTTCACCTACATCTTCGGCGGGGCCATCTCCGGCGATGTGAAAAGCTATCTGCCGGTGATCATTCCGGGCATCCTGGTGCAGACCGTGGTGATGACCTCGGTGGTCACCGGTGTGCAGCTCAAAGAGGATATGGAGAAAGGGGTCTTCGACCGCTTCAAATCCCTGCCGATAGCCCGGATAGCCGCCCTGTCGGGCGCACTCACCGCCGATATGGTGCGTTACGGTATCGCCTCGGTGCTGACCGTGGTGATGGGTTTCATCATGGGATACCGCCCGGAACCCGCCGGTGTTCTGCTGGCGGTGCTACTGGTCGTGGTCTGCTCGTTCGCCACCAGCTGGATCTGGGCTTTCTTCGGTGTGATCGCCAACAAAGCCTCGGCGGTGCAGGGCTATTCGATGCTGGTCATGTTCCCGCTGACCTTCGCCTCTCCGGCATTCGTCCCCAAGGAGACGATGCCGGGCTGGCTGCAGGCGTTCATCGATGTCAACCCGGTCTCTCATCTGGTGTGGGCCTGCCGGGACCTGATGAACACCGGGCATATCGGGATGCACGTGGTCTGGTCGCTGGTGGGCGCCGCGACGATCGTCGCGGTATTCGCGCCGCTGACCGTGCGGGCCTACATGCGCCGCGCGTGACGCGTATGCGTCCGGATCCGCTCACTCGGTCGCAGGCCGAGCGAGCGGGGCCGGCGCACCCGTCCGGGGAACCGCGCCGACCGTATCGATCAATTCCAGGATCCGCGTGGCGGCCACGGTCCGGCGCAACCGCCGGGCCGCCTCGATCGCGGCGGTCAGCCGGAGCTCGCCGAGCTGTTCCCGCCACAGCGCGTGATGCCGCTCCCATCGCATGACCGGATAGTCCTGCCGGCCTGTCACCACCGGTGCCAGCGCGAGTAGTTCGACCCCGGCCTCGGACTGCCCGTCCAGGGCCAGCGATGCCGATCCGAGCGCACAGGCCACCGCACCGATCTGCGGGAGGTCGGGGACCACGCCGAGCCGGTCCAGCGCGGTGACGGCCAGCTCGGGGACCAGCGGCGCGACGTCGGCTATCCGCCCGGCCAGTACATGCGCGGCGACGACCGTCGAACACATCAGCAGTGCCCCCGGCCCGGGAGTGAATTCACCTCCGGGCCAACCCAGCAGATCCAGCGCGCGCCGGAAATGAGCCAGTCCCGCATCGGTATCGCCTTCGGCGAGTTCGATCTCGGCCAGACCGGCCGCGATCGTCGACAACCGGTGGTTGCGGCGAATGGTCGGGTCGTCGATCAGTTCCAGTCCCGCTCCGCCGGAATCGGAAAGGCCCAGTGCTGCGGCGAGTTCTCGCCGCGCCCATACCGGCTCTCCGATTCCCGCCAGACAGACCGCCATGAACGACCGCACCTCGAGGCTTTCGTCGTAAGCCCGGATCCGGTACAGCAGTTCGGCTGCCTCCTCGTAATAGCCGACCGATTCGCGATAGCGCGCGGTCTGGCCGTGCAGCGCCCCCAGATGCTGCACCACCATCGCCCGGCTCCACACCTCCGTCTCGGTGGTGAGCGCCCGAGCAGCCCGCGCGTCGCGACGGGAGGCGAAGATCCGGCCCATGTTCTCCCAGATATTCGCCCGAGCCACCAGCGCGACCACCCTGATCCGCGAATCGTTCGAACGCGCCCCGTTCGCGAGCAGGCGTGCGATCCGGGTCATATCGGCGGGACAGGTGAGCAGCTGCCCGAGGAACCGGAGAGTCCCGTCGATCCCGGTCTCGCGCCGCAGCAGCGCACGCACCCGGAACCGGACCACCGCCAGCTCCCGGACGCTACGGCTCATGAAGGCCAGGTGCAGTGCGGTCATCGCATGGCCGAGCATGTGGAGGTCCGCGTAGGTTCCGGACGCGCGGTCCGGTGGCGGTAGCGCCAACAGCCGCGGTATCCACCCCATCAGTTCCAGGTGTGCTCCCTGTGCCACCCATCGCATGGAGACCGCCGGGAAGACCGCGTACACCGTGTGCCGATCCCCTGCCGCCTCGGCCCGGCGCAGCACCGCGACCAGGTTGTCGAGTTCGGCGACCATGAGCAGGGCGGGTCCGATCTCGTCGCCGGACAGATACCGCTGTGCGACCGCCACCGCGAATTCGCGGGCCCAGCGAGCCATCCGGGACTCCACCAGCTCGATCTCCGCGCCGGTACCGCTGTCCGCGGCGACCAGTTGCTGCTCGCCGAACTCGCGAACTGTCTCCAGCATCCGGTAGCGCACGCCCAGGCCGGGACCGGTCTCGCCGCCTTCGTCTTCCACGACAGTCAGAAGCGATTGCCCGACCAGCCCGTCCACCGCGGCCGCGGTATCGCCGACCTCCGGCCCACCCGCCACCACTTCCGCCGCGTCGAGGGTGAATCCCGCGGGGAAACGGCATATCCGGCGCAGGGCGACCTGCTGGGCCGGCTCCAGCAGATTCCAGCTCCAGGCGATCACAGCGTGCAGCGTGCGATGTCGTTCCGGTGACGTGCGATCGCCGGTGCGCAACAGCGCGAAACGCTGATCGAGCCGTCGCTCGATATCCTCCACACTCATGGTCCGCACCCGGGCCGCGGCGAGTTCGATGGCCAGCGGCAGTCCGTCCAAGGTGTGACACAGCCGGGCAACTACCGCCGCGTCCAATCGCACCGACGGCCGTACCGCGCGGGCCCGGGCGGCGAACAGGTCGGTCGCCGGCGACCCGGCGGGGTCTATCGCCAAGGGGGCCAGCGGGTAGACCGTCTCGGCGGTGATCGCCAGCGGCGACCTGCTGGTGGTGAGCACTGTCAGCTGGGGACAGCTGCCCACCAGATCGGCCACCACCAGAGCCGCGCCCTCGATCAGGTGCTCGCAGTTGTCCAGCACGAGCAGCATCGGCCGGGCCGAGAGCGCGTCGCGCAGCCGCCGACGGCCGTCGGCGGGCGGACGCACCTGCGGCAGTGCGCGATCGCGAACGGTTTCCCCCAGACCCACCGCCCCCGCTATCGCGGTTTCGATATCGACCGCCGCGTCCCGGCTTGTGCCCTCCGGGCGTACCGAGGCCAGTTCCACCAGTACCACCGGCTGGGCGGCCGCCGATCGTGCGGCGAGCTCGTTGGCCACCCTGGTCTTTCCGGCCCCGCCGGGTCCGAGGACGGTGGTCACCCGCGAGATCCCGAGCAGGCGACTCAATTCGGCCAGATCGTCCGCCCGGCCGAGCAGCGCGTTGGGCGCGGCCCGCACCCCGACGGCCGCGGGAACGGGTGGCGGTGCGACAGGATCGGGCCGCTGCTGTTCCACACCGGAACCGAACCGGCCACGCAGGATCACGGTGTTGAGTTCGGTGATCGCGGCCCCGGGATCGGTACCGAGTTCGGTGGCCAGAGTCGTACGCAGGGCGGCGAAAACGTCCAGTGCCTCGTTGTCCCGGCCGGCCGTGGCGAGCAAGCGCATAAGCGTCCGGGCCCGGGCCTCGTCCGTGGGCCGCCGCCGCGACTGCTCGCGGGCGATGGCGACGGCGCCGTCCAGATCGCCGGCGGCCTCCCGGGCCGCCCGCTCTATATCGTCGAGCTTCCCGGCGTATTCCGCGGCCACGGCAGCGAGCTCAGCGGCAGGCTCGCTGCGCGGCAGATCGGTGCCCGGTTCACCGCACCACAGGTTGCGCGCCCGGCCCACGATCGCCAGCGCCGCCGCCGGATCGCCCGCGGCCAGCACCCCGTCGGCCTGCCGCGCCAACTGCTGGGCAGCCGTCAGATCCACCTGTTGCGGACGCAACGCGATCCGGTAACCGGCCGGTCCGGCCTCCAGCGCCCCGTCCGGCAGCGCGGCACGCAGCCGGGAGATCTGGGTGTGCAGGGCGTTCATCGGCGAACGCGGCGGAGCACCGCCCCAGACCTCCTCGATGAGCGCGGCGGCACTGCGACTGCGGCCCGGCCGCAGGGCCAGCGCCACCAGCAGCAGCCGGGCCCGGGTCCCCGGCAACACCACGAGTTCGGTGTCCCGGCGCAACGCGATACGGCCCAGCAGCGTCACCACGAGCGGTTCGTCCGTGGACGCCGGGGTCACGGGAGGACGGCCGTGCGAGCGGCCCGGATCGAGAACCATACCGACGTCATCGTAAAGAGCGCACGGCCGGAGCGAACGCGAAGGTACGCATGCGCTGCCCGGCCCGGGGAGCGTGCCCTCACCACCCGGCCGTGACGTCAGGCCGGCCACCGGCCGGTGGCCAGGAACTCCTCCAGGACCGCGGTCGGCCCGGTCAGGTCCCAGCCCTGGCCCGCGACCCATTCGTCGCTGAAATAGGTGCCCGCGTACCGCTCGCCGCCATCGCACAGCAGGGTCACCACGCTGCCGCTGCGCCCGGCTGCCAGCAGCTGCGCGATCAGCCCGCACGCGCCCCAGAAGTTGGTCCCGGTGGAACCGCCCACCCGCCGTCCCAGTGCCCGGCCGGCGAACCTGGCCGCGGCGATAGAGGCGGGGTCGGGTACGTGGATCATCCGATCCACCACCTCCGGTACGAACGAGGGTTCCATCCGTGGCCGGCCGATCCCCTCGATCCGCGACGGCATACCGGTCGTGTAGTCACGCAGGCCGGTCTCATAGGCCCCGTAGAACGCGGAGTTGTCCGGATCGACCACGGCCAGGCGGGTCGGATACCGGCGGTAGCGCAGGTATCGGCCGATGGTCGCGCTGGTACCGCCGGTACCGGCGCCCACGACGATCCACTCCGGGACGGGATGGGTCTCCAACTCCAGCTGATCGAAGATCGACTCGGCGATGTTGTTGTTCCCGCGCCAATCCGTCGCGCGTTCGGCGTTGGTGAACTGGTCCAGGTAGTGGCCGCCGCATTCGGCGGCCAGCCGGGCCGCCTCGGCATACATATCGGGCGGTCGCCGGACGTAGTGGCACCGCCCGCCCTGAGCTTCGATGAGGGCGATCTTCTGCGGCGAGGTGTTGGCCGGGACCACCGCCACGAAATCCAGGCCGAGCAGCTGGGCGAAATACGCCTCGCTCACCGCGGTCGAACCGGAGGATGCCTCCACGATCGTGGTTCCCTCGGTGATCCAGCCGTTGCACAGGGCATACAGGAACAGCGACCGGGCCAGTCGATGCTTCAGACTGCCGGTGATGTGGGTGGATTCGTCTTTGAGATAGAGCTGCACATTCCAGTCCACCGGCAGCGGATAACGCAGCAGATGGGTATCGGCGCTGCGCTGGGCGTCGGCATCGATGAGCCGGACAGCCTCGTCGGCCCAGTCGCGCGGGTTACCGCGGGCGCAGGATTTCACGCCGGGCCGCTGGAGTCGCCCGGGTCCCCCCGCTTCTTATCCGCTTCCGGCGCGCGCTCGGCCGTGGTCCCTGATTCACCCGCGGCGGGTTCCACCGGTTCCTCGGCCGTGGTGTCGCCGCGCAGCCGGGCCCGCAACTGCGCCTTGTCCCGGCGGCGGCGTTCGTCCACAGCCGCGATATCGGAGTTCACCTTCCCCCGCAGACCCTTGAACAGGGTGAGCGAGAGCGGCAGCGCGATGACGATTGCGAAGAGGATGGCGACGATGAGCGGTATCTGCACCGTGGCAACCGCCGCCACGACCATGATCACGACGGTGAGTATCGCGACCAGCACCAGCCGGGCCAGGGTGTAGAGCGCCAGGTTGCGGGCCAATCGGCGGCCCGGCGACGTACCGGGCCGGGGGGCGGTCGGTTCCTCGGATGGGTTCGCGTCACTCACCTGACCAGCGTATGCGACGAGCCGGACCCCTCCACACCGCGTATCCGTTTTGTCCATTACCTCCGCTTTACCAACAGTAGGTGGTTCGAACACCCGGGGGTCGCGGTGCCACTATGTCGGAATCCGATGAGAAAACGTGACGAAACAGAAAGGTTTGCCATGACCGCGATCGCCGTGGGGGTGCAGGAGAACCTGTTGACCCCGGGCCAGGTTGCCGCCCTGTTCCACGTAGACCCCAAGACCGTCACCCGCTGGGCGCATGCGGGCCGGCTCGGTTCGCTGCGCACCCCGGGTGGACACCGCCGGTTCCGCGAATCAGAAGTGATGCGACTGCTCGAATCGCTCACCACCGAGGCGACCATACGCGGGTAGCCGAGCCACACCGCACCCACACAGGGCAGCTCGGCCGCCCCCCTTCACCGCGGCTGAGCTCGACCCGGGCAGCACGCCGACCATCGCCACCTCGGCCGCCCATACCCACCGGCGGCTGCGAGGGTTAACCTCGTTGGAGGAGGTGAGCCACGTGATGTACCTGTTGGCACTCATCGCGATCGTGGCGATCGTGGTGTTGTGCTGGAAGGCTTTCGGCCCCGGGCGTAGCACTCCCGCTCCGGGACCGGCCCGAAAGCGTGTTCTGGGCCCGGATGACGATCCCGAATTCCTCTGGCGTATCTCACGTCAGCAGAAACACCGGGACGGCGATCCGGGATCGGCAGAACACTGATCGCCTCGCCCTCATAACGCCCGGCCGCGGGATTTTCCCGCGGCACGGCAGGGGCGGGTTCAATCGCCGGTGCTGTCCAGTTGCGGCAGCCCTTCCACCGCCCGTAATTTATCCGCGACCACGGCCAGGCGTTCGAGCGCTTCGGCAGGTAACCCCACCGCCGTCCGCACCAGTCTGAGCAGGGAGTCGGGCTCCAGACCACAGATGAGCGCGTTATCGGCGGCCACAGTTGTGCAGTATTCGGCATCGCCGCTGTTATCCGAACTGGAATTCTCCGAATCCACTGCCGCTCTCCTCATTGCTCGCCGCGCTATGGAGGGGAAATGACCGGTCACACCCGATAAATCGCAAGCCGGGCCTTGTACAGTTCAGCAAACAACTCGACCGAACAATAGCAACCGTGCATTGCAGCGGAGTAACGATCATTACGGCCGGAGAAATAGCCGCCCGATCAGGTCAGGCCGGAGTAGCTGTGCAGTCCGGAAACGACCAGATTGATGATGAACAGGTTGAACAGCATCGCGACGAATCCGGCCACATTGATCCACGCGGCTTTCGTATCCCGCCAGCCCGAGGTCGCCCGCGCGTGCAGGTACGCGGCGTAGAGCACCCAGGCGATGAACGAGCAGGTCTCCTTGGGGTCCCATCCCCAGAACCGCCCCCACGCCGCCTCGGCCCAGATGGCACCCAGGATCACCCCCGCCCCGAAGAGCGGGAAACCGATGATGGTGGTGCGGTAGGCAAGCCGATCGAGGGCGCGGGCATCGGGCAATCGGCGCGCGATCACCCCCAGGATGTTCGCCGATTCCGCACCCTCGGGCTGACGCAGCCGGTACAGGAACAACAGGCTCGCCACCCCCGACACCAGAAACACCCCACTGCCGAGACTCACGATCGTGACATGCAGCGGCAGCCAGAACGAACGCAGCGCCGGTACCACCGGGGCCGCGTCCGTATAGAGCATCGTGCCGCCGAGGAACATCAGGATCAGCACGGGTACGAGCAGGAACACCCACATCGCCCGATAGCGCGCGTCTCGCATGAAGACCAGACCGACCACCGCGGCGGCCGCGGTCGCCATGGAAACGAACTCGTACATATTGCCGAGCGGGAAACGGCCGGTCGAGAAACCGCGCAGCACGATCGAACCGATATGCAGGGCCACCGCCACGAACAGCACCGAGAAGGCGATATTTCCGAGCCGCTCGGACAATGGCACCGCCGGCGCCTCGTCGATCCTGCCCGGGGTCCCGCTGCCCGCCGCGACGCCACCGGCCGGAACCATCTCCCGATCGCTCACCTGCCGGACGCGTGCCGAGGCGTACTGCACGATCAGTAGCACAAGCACCAGCGCGTACACGACGATCGCCGTCTTGTAAGCGAGGTCGCTGTAGCCGGCGAGCGTGTCGTCGATCGGCATCGTTGCATCTCCCGTGTTCGTACCGCGGTGCTCGTCGGGCAGTTCCTGCCCGTGCGTGGGTCACCCACGCATGTTCTCGGGGCGGCGATCAGTCGCCGGACGCGTCCAGCAGGCGGTGCCGCAGGCGGTCGAACTCCCCGCCCCAGCCCGCCTGATCGGTGCGGGCCAGCCCGCCCATCTCTACTACGACGCGTCGTTGCTCTACGGTACCCTCCGGGGTCACCCGCAACCAGACCCGCCTCCGCGAAACCAGCAGCGAGACGAGCAGCCCGCCCATCATCACCAGCGCGCTCACCAGCACCCACTGTTGCGCCGGGTCGTGCGACACCTGCAGGTTCACGAACTCCTCCGCACCGTCGAAACGCACCTCGGTACCGTTGGGCAGCTTCGTGGTCTCACCCGGCCGCAGATTCACCCGGGCCTCCTTGGTGAGCCGGCCCTGCGCCACCATCTCCTGATCCAGCGCGAAGATCGACTGCGGACGCCCGGTGTCCAGACCGGTGTCCCCGCGATAGACGTCCACCGCGACCGCGGGATCGGTCAGCTCGGGGTACACCGAAGTGAGCAGCGAACCGTGAAAACTGGCCGTCGGCGCGAACAGACCCTCGATCGCGATCTGGTTCTGCCGCCGCTCGGCATCGGTGGCGAACATCCCACCCGGCGGATCGATGCGCAGCACCCCACTGGAAAGGAAGGTCTGCATATCGTTGGGCTGCCACTGCACGGTTTCGGTGCGCTTCTCGCCGTTCGGGAAGGTCACGGTGAACGTCGGCGCGTACCCGTGCCCCTGCAGATAGACCCGGTCCCCGCCGACGCGCAGCGGATGATTCACCTTGATGGTCGTATCCCGCCAGGTACCGGCCGCGAGATCCGCGCCCTCCTGATACGAGATATCGGAGGTGAACATCTCGGCCTGACCGTTGTCGAGATAGTCGGCCCGGAAGTTCTTCACCTGCACGCACATCGGCGTCATACCGGTTCCGTCGTTCACGTTCCCGGCGCGGAACGAATCGAACACCGCCGGTGAGGTCGTGCAGAAACCGGGCCCATTGTTCGCGATGACGATGACATTGCCCTCGTAGCCGAACAGCTTCCCGGCCGCGATGGCGACCAACAACCCGACCAAGGCCAGGTGGAAAACCAGATTGCCCAGCTCGCGGGTGTAGCCCTTCTCCGCCGACAGCGTCACCTCACCGTCGCGCTCACCGGGCCGCATCGCGGTACGCCAGCCGCGCAGCCGGGTGCGGGCCTGTGCGGCGATCTCGTCCGGGGTGCCGTCGAGCACCACGCGATGGTGGTGCGGCAGCCGCGCCAGATTGCGCGGCACCCGCACCGGCGGGGTCCGTAGCGCGCGGTAGTGGTCCACCGTACGCGGCAGGATGCAGCCCACCAGCGAGATGAACAGCAGCACATAGATCGCGGTGAACCAGAAGCTGGAGAATACATCGAACAGTTCGAGCCGGTCCATCCACTCACCGAGCACCGGACGATCCGCGATATAGGTCGCGACCTTCTGTTCGTTCAGGCTGCGCTGCGGCAGCAGGGCCCCGGGGATCGCGGCCAGCGCCAGCAAGAACAGCAGGACCAGCGCGGTCCGCATACTGGTGAGCCCGCGCCAGCCGTTGCGCACCAGCGCGAAGGCACGGCCGAGCGGGGATTGCCGGGGCGGATGGACCGGGGGCGCCTCGGGATGGTCTGTCACGGTCATATCGGCAGTGTCACCTCGGCGACGAATCCGTCGCGCACCCAGCCGACGAACTGATCCCAGGCCCCGGTCACCAGGGCCGCGCCCACCGCGACCAGCAGAATTCCGCCGATCACCTGGATTCGGCGGGAATTACGCCGCAACCATCCGACCCCGCGCAGCGCACTCGCCGACCCGAAGGCCAGGATCACGAAGGGCAGCCCGAGCCCGAGGCAGTAGGCAATGATCAAAGCCACCCCGCGGACCGCGGTCGTGCCCTCGGTGCCGGCGGCCACCGCCATCACACCGGACAGTGTCGGGCCCAGGCACGGGGTCCAACCCAGGGCGAACACGGCCCCGAGCAGCGGCGCCCCCGCGATCCCGGCGAGCCGCCGGGGCTCCATCCGGGTATCGCGTTGCAACGCCGGGATCAGGCCCAGAAAAGCCAGGCCCATCACGATGGTGGCCACGCCGCCCAGGCGCTGCAACAGCTCCCGGTTGACGTTCAAAGTCTGGATGAGTCCGAAAACGGTCGCGGTGGCCAGGACGAACACCACCGTGAAACCGGCGACGAACAGCCCCGCCGCGCCCGCGACCCGCAGCCGAGCCGAATCGAGGGTGAGCGCCGGGCCGGTATCAGCGGTCGCGGGGGTTTCGGTGAGCACCGCCGTGGTGGCGCCGCCCGCGGGCGCCGTACTCCGGCGGCCGCGGGCCTGGTCCACGGTCACCGGCGGCGCCTGCGCGCCCACCAGGCCGGCCAGATAGGACAGATACCCCGGCACCAGCGGCACCACACACGGCGAAGCGAACGACACCAATCCGGCCAGTAGGCAGGCGCCGAGGGCGAGCAGCAACGGCCCCGTGGCCGCTGTCTGCTGAAACGATTCCCCCACTCCTGCCAACAGCGTCAACGCGAACTACGCTCCGATTCGCCCTCGGAGTTGTTCGCGCGCCGCTCGTCACCGCGGCCACCCGGTGCGGTCGAGCCCCGGCCACCCGACGGGCGCGAGCTCGATACCCGCCGGTCGCTGCCGGGCGGCTGGGGCGCGGGCTGTAGCTCCCACGAACCGAGCGAGGACTTCACCAGCACCTCGGCGCGGACCCCGCGCGGTGGCCGGGTCGCCCCGTAGCGGCGTACGCCTCGGGATCGAAGACTTCTCATGATGCTCCCTCCGCGGCGATGCGCTGCACCACCGGTAAAAGATCTTCTGCGAGTAGGGCGCGCAAGAAAACTGCCGCCACTCGGTGGTCCCGATCCAATATCAGAGTTGTGGGAATGACACTGGTCGGGAAATTTCCACCGAGCGCCAGTAACGTGCGCATCGACGGGTCGTAGACCGACGGATAACCGACATGGTTATCGATAACGAAATCGCGTGCTTTGTCCTGCTGGAAATCACGGACATTGATCCCGAGGAAAGCGACCCCGAGATCTTCGGTCTGTTCGTAGACCTGTTCGAGCGCGGGGGCTTCGCCGCGGCAGGGCCCGCACCACTGCCCCCACAGATTGATGACGACCACCTGGCCCGGGAAATCGTCCACCGCGACGTTCTTGCCGTCGTCGGACATCAGGTCCGGGCCCGCGAGCTTGCCGATGGTGCCGCGGGCGGACGGCGGATCGTAGAAGATATCGGTCTGTCCACCCGGTGAGACGAATTCGAAGGTACCGCCGGTGGCCACCGCGTCGGCTCCGGTCGAGCAGGCCGACGCGGTCAGACACAGCAACGCGGCGAGCGCCGGCAACAGCCGGAACCCGAATCCCGCGGCACCTCGTCTCATACGCTCTGCCTTCCGGCGCACGAACGGACCCACTGTGTGGTCACGCTGCGCTACCGCCTCCGGGCGCTGACCGTTCATGCGCCGTGCACCGTCGGATCCGAACCGCCCGCGGGCTCGGAGTAGACGATATCGACCAGTGTGTCGCCCCGGTACACCAGCGAGGTGAGCGAGGCCAGACCGCACTGCCGGGAACGCGGATCGTGCCAGAGCCGCTGCCCCTGCAGGAACCGGCGCAATGTCCACACCGGAAGCTGATGGGAGACCAGCACCGCCTCACGACCGGCCGATTCCACCCGGGCCTTGTTCGCCGCGGCCAGCATGCGGTGCGCGATCTGCAGGTAGGGCTCACCCCAGGACGGGGTGAACGGATCGCGCAGCTTCCACCAGTGCCGGGGTTTGCGCAATGCGCCGTCACCGACCGACACTCGCAGGCCTTCGAAGGTGTTACCGGCCTCGATGAGGTTCTCGTCGGTGCGCACGATCAGCCCGTGTTCACCCGCGATGGGTTCGGCGGTCTCCTGCGCGCGCTGCAGCGGCGACGCGATGACCAGGGCGATATCGTGGTCGGCCAGCGCCCGCGCGACCGCGCCGGCCTGAGCCCGCCCGGTCACCGACAGACCGAAACCGGGCAGCCTGCCGTACAGGATGCCGCGCGGATTGTGCACCTCGCCGTGTCGCAGCACATGGACTATGGTTTCGACCGCTTCGGAATCGGCCGCGCCGGCGGACGGCGCGGACGCGGCGACCGCACCGGAGGTCGCGAGATCGGCGCCGGTGTCCGGCGGGGACACCGGGTCATCCCGGTCGTCCGGGGCGGTGGATACGCGCTCGGGGTCGGGCTTGCTCACGCGCGAGTTCCTTCGGGTGTGGCGCTCGCGGCCGCTTCGGCGGCGACGGGCAGGGCTGCGGCGATTCGGTCGAACGCGGCGTCGTCGAGCGCGGCCGAGACGAACCAGGCCTCGAACGCGCTGGGCGGCGCGTACACCCCGCCGTCGAGCAGCGCGTGGAAGAAGCCCGGGTAACGCCAGGTTGCGCTCGCCTTGGCGGCGGCATAGTCGAGTACCGGTTCATCGGCGAAGAACACGCTCACCATATTGCCCGCGAACTGCACCCGATGCGGGACCCCCGCGCCGGTGAGGGCGTCGGTGAGCAGAATCCCGAGCCGTTCGCTGTTGTGGTCCAGCGCGGCGTATACGGCGTCGTCCGCGGCACGCAGGGTGGCGAGCCCGGCCGCGACGGCCACCGGGTTCCCCGACAGGGTGCCCGCCTGATAGACCGGGCCCAGCGGTGCCAGCCGGTCCATCACCTCGGCCCGCCCGCCGAACGCGGCCGCGGGCAGTCCGCCGCTCATCACCTTTCCGAAGGTGTAGAGGTCGGCGGCCACCGGATCGAGTCCGTACCAGCCCGACGCGCTCACCCGGAAGCCGGTCATCACCTCGTCCATGATGAGCAGCGCGCCGTGGTCGGAGGTGATCCGGCGCAGCCCGGCATTGAAATCGGGCAGCGGCGCGACGGCGCCCATATTGCCGGCGGCGGCCTCGGTGATCACCGCGGCGATCTCGCCCGGGTTCGCTTCGAAGGCCGCGCGTACGGCGTCCAGGTCGTTGTAGGGCACCACGATGGTGTCGGCGGCCTGCGCCCCGGTGACGCCGGGGGAGGTCGGGAGCCCGAAGGTGGCGACTCCGGAACCGGCGTCGGCCAGCAGGGCGTCCACATGGCCGTGATAGCAGCCGGCGAATTTGATGATCTTGGTACGTCTCGTATAGCCGCGCGCCAACCGGACCGCACTCATGGTCGCCTCGGTGCCCGAGTTCACCAGCCGCACCTTCTGCACCGGAGCCACGCGCTCGACGATGAACTCGGCCAGTTCCACCTCGCCCGGCGTCGGCGCCCCGAAGGACAACCCCGACCCCGCGGCCTCGCGAACCGCCTCGACCACCGCCGGATGGGCGTGCCCGAGGATCATCGGACCCCAAGAACACACCAGATCGACATAATCGTGACCGTCGGCGTCGGTGAGACGACAGCCCCGCGCCGATGTGATGAACCTCGGCGTGCCGCCCACCGAACCGAAGGCCCGCACCGGGGAATTGACCCCACCGGGAACAACCGCTTCGGCTCGCTGGAAAAGCTGACTGGAGGCCGGCACTGCCGTACCGGCCACGCGCAGAGAACTCACGGCCTCCAGTTTGGCAGCCCGCCACGGCGGCGTCGAC
Organism: Nocardia jinanensis; assembly: GCF_014645735.1. Classification (GTDB taxonomy): domain Bacteria; phylum Actinomycetota; class Actinomycetes; order Mycobacteriales; family Mycobacteriaceae; genus Nocardia; species Nocardia jinanensis. Next base: position 58,606 of record NZ_BMMH01000032.1, read on the forward strand.
GACAGGGTGCGCATACGTGACACACGCCGCCGAGACGACACTTACCGACCCAAATACTGCGGGGTCAGGACCCGAGTGCGTAGTCTGCAGTCTGCACGGATCAACAGCGGGTCACCGGCCAGGGAGGTCGTTTTGCGTATTGCCTCGAGTACTGCGGCTCTGTCTCTGGTCTCGGTAGCCTTCGGAATCCTGGCAACCGGGCTCGGCGCGGGAACCGCCGCGGCCGTCGAGCCGGTCGTGGATCCGGACAATGCTCGCGCCGGCTTCCGATTGAGCCAGCCCGAAACCGCGGCGCTGGCCGCGGGTCCGATTCCGGCGCTGGTGGACCATGTGGTCCCACCCTCCCGGATCGGCGCCGGGCTCGACAGCGAGACCCGCCTCTACCGCGACGAGAACGGCGCGGTCCACGCCTCGCTGCGCCAGGTGATCCTGGAATCGGCCGACAACGACGGGACGGTCCTGGTATTCCTCCACGTCCCCGGCGCGCCGCACGGCCGGGTGTTCGATATCTACCAGCAGTGGCGCTGACCCGGCCATTCAGACCCGCCGGGACCTCCGGACGAGCCGGGCCACAGCGTCGATGACCGCCGACCCGGCACCGGCCACCAGCAGCATCACCAAGAACAACCAGGGGCCCACATAGCGGGTCGCGGTGTAGGCCGGGACATCACCGGTCGCCGGGACGTCGGTGTTGCGCAGCCCGAGGTTCCAGCAGAGCGCGGCCAGAGCGATCGCGAGGACCGCCAGCACGATATCGGCGGCCGGTAGGACGAGCGAGCGGTTCACAGGTCTCCTCATGTCGGCGGCGACTCGAATACGACCACCCGATGTTGCCCGCGCGGGACCCGATAATCAATCGTCGCGACCGGTACCAGGTTCGGAATCACGATCGGTGCCGGGCGCGGTGACCACCTGGTTCAACGCCGACCGCAACGCACGATGATCCTTCGCCCAGGTACGTATCAGCTCACCGTCGGTACGGCGCAGCCCGATCGCGGTACGCCGCCGCGGAACACCCGTCAGCTCACCGAGCGCCCGGCCGTCCTCCCAGGGTTCGTCGGCATCCACCGGCAGCACCGCGGCGATGGAGCGGACCGGTGTCGTCTCGGCACCGTTGCGCAGGAAACCGTCCGTGAGCTCGACACTGACATGGGTACGCGCCGCATACACCTGTAAGACCGCGAATCCACTGATCAATACCGCGCAGAACAGCAGGGCGAACCAGTGCGGCGTAACTCCGGCAGCGAGCTCGGCAGCCAGGAGCAGTAGACAGATCAGGGGGCCATAGGCGACAGCGCGCCAGCGCGCCCCCGGCTCGGAGAAGAGAACCTCCCCCGCAGCCTCGGTGGTATCCACTCGATCAGACATAATGGAACCGACCGGGAACGAGGACCACTCGTATCAGCCGATAACGCCGGGGATCAGCAGAACCGCGACGGTGAGGACCCCGAACAGGACCAGAAGAGTCAATACGAGCATGTCGCGCCGAATACTCTGTGGCTGTTGGATCACCACTCGCATCATTGCCTCCGATCCCCGGACGGTGAGGTCTCCGTCCTACTGACCGGGTACCCGAGGCCGCCGGTTGGCATGTCCTCTGTGACAGCCCTCACCATACATGGCGGAATACCGGGAACAAACTCTGTGTCTTTGGCGGCGCCTTCGGCGCCGCGGGGCGGGGCCCTATCAACCCCGGTTCTTCACTCCTACGCTCAGTCGCTGCGCTCCTTCGCTACGTCGCTCCAGAACCGGGGCGGGCCCCGCCGACTGAGGTTGACAATCCGGAGTAGACGGAAGGGGGGTGTGGAGGTGTGCCTCGACCGGCCTGGGGAAGCTCGCGACTCTGGAAGTGCTCAATAGTCGCTGAAACTCTGGACGGTCGGCCGCATGCGTCGCGATCAGTCGCTGCGCTCCTTCGCTACGTCGCTCCAGAACCGGGGCGGGGGCCTGCCACTGAGCTGGACCATTCGGAAGGAGTGTGGATTCCGGGTGAGCATTTGTGGCACCCGGTATCAATGCCCGGGTGGGAAAGCCGGCTTCGGGATGTTACGGGCTTCCGGGCTTACCCGGCCCACGCGGAGGCAGGAACCATTTCGCCGACTCCGGCCGCTGGCAGAGGAAGATCGCGCCACCCGCCAGTACCGCCTGCACGATGGACGCCGCCCCCGACAGCACCGGCCCCGCACCCTCCACCACCCCGATGGAGAACAGCGCGATGACCCCGGTGATCACCAGCCAGACTCCGACGAAGGTCAGCAGGGTCCGCGCCCACAGCTTTCCCTTGCCGAGTTGATGGACCACCAGCACCCCCAGCGCGGCCACCGCCAGCCCGAGGACCACCCCCAGGATCGCCCCGACCGTCACCAGTAGATCGACCATCGCCGGTGTGATCTGGGGATCCGTCGATTGCATCCGCTCCCGGAACTCCGCGCTGAACCGCTCGCGGTTGGTCAGGGTATCGGCCAGGGATATGAACAACCGGCCCACACCCAGACCGATTACGCCCCACCACAGTTGCCGCGCGGTGGTGATGTCCACCGGCGGTGTCACGATAGCCAGAGCGCCGCCTCCGTCGCCCAATAGGTGAGAACGATATCCGCGCCCGCGCGGCGGATACCGGTCAGCGATTCCAGTACGGCATCGCGGCGATCGATCCATCCGTGCTCGGCCGCCGCCGTGATCATCGAGTACTCCCCCGAAATCTGATAGGCCGCAACGGGAACCGGCGAACGGTCGGCCACCTCGCGCAGGATATCGAGATAGGACATCGCCGGTTTCACCATGACGATATCGGCGCCCTGCTCCAGGTCCAATTCCAATTCCCGGATCGACTCCCGGCGGTTGGCCGCGTCCTGTTGGTAGGTCCGGCGATCGCCCTGCAGCGAGGATGCCACCGCTTCCCGGAACGGGCCGTAGAACGCCGACGCGTACTTCGCCGCGTAGGCGAGGATCGCGGTATCGGTCCGCCCCGCTTCGTCCAGCGCATCCCGGATGGCGCCCACCTGGCCGTCCATCATCCCGCTCGTCCCGAGCAGATCGGCACCCGCTTCGGCCTGCGCCAGCGCCATCTCCACGTACCGCTCCAGGGTGGTGTCGTTGTCGACTGCCCCGGATGAGTCCAGTACGCCGCAATGCCCGTGGTCGGTGAACTCGTCGAGGCAGGTATCGGCCATCACCACGGTGGAATCCCCCACCTCGGCGGCCAGCGACCGCAACCCCCGGTTCAAGATACCGTCCGGGTCGGTCGCCCCGCTGCCCACCGGATCCTTGTCCTCGGGCTTCGGCACCCCGAACAACATCAACCCACCCACGCCGGCGGCGACGGCCTCGGCCGCGGCCTTACGCAGCGAATCCAGCGAGTGCTGGTGCACCCCCGGCATCGAAGAGATCTCCCGGGGCTCGGACAACCCGTCCGCCACGAACATCGGCAACACCAGATGCCGCGGCTCCAGACTGGTCTCGGCCACCAGTCGCCGCAACGCCGACGTACGCCGCAACCGCCGCGGACGCTCGATACCGCTCATGCTGTCATTATGCTGTGTTTATTTGCCCCGCCTTCGGCGGGGCGGGGTCGGGGCCCTATTAACCCCGGTTCTTCACTCCTACGCTCAGTCGCTGCGCTCCTTCGCTTCGTCGCTCCAGAACCGGGGCGGGCCCCGACCACTGAAGCCGACCATCCGGAGAAGACGGAAGGCACGCGCGGGAGTACGCCTGG
>NZ_BMMH01000033.1 GCF_014645735.1 Nocardia jinanensis
CGGGACACCGATCGGGACCGAACCCTGATCCGTTCCGGTGGCCTGCCAATACGTGATCGACACCGCGGCCTCGGTCGGACCGTACAAGTTGTGCACCGCGGCATCGGAAATCGCGTGCACAGCGGTGACCGTCTCCGGGGGAAGGGCTTCACCGATCACGAACACGTGCTCGAGACTCCGGATCGACTCCGCCGGAGTATGCGCAGCGAACACCGACAGCATCGACGGCACGAAATCGGTCACCGTCACCTGATGCTCGGCAATCGTGCGCGCGAGATATTCGGTGTCCCGGTGACCATCCGGGGTCGCGACGACCAAGTGAGCACCGGCGGCCAAGGGCAGGAAGTAACCCCACAGCGACACATCGAACGTCGTCGCGGTCTTCTGCAGATAGACGTCAGAAGCGTCGAGCGGATACTGATCCAGCATCCACGCGACCTGATTACCGATCGCCGCATGCGAGACGGCCACACCCTTCGGACGACCCGTCGAACCCGACGTGAAGATCACATACGCCGTATTCGACGACCGCACCGGCGCACGCCGATCGGCATCGACGACCTCGGCCTCGGCATACCCCGACACATCCAGGGTGTCCAACATCAGCACCGCGACATCCGGTGCCACCACCGCAACACCGCCGTCGGCCACCGCGGCCACATCGGCGGTTGTCGTGAGAACACACAGCGGCGACGCGGTATCCAGAATGTAGCCGATCCGCTCCGCCGGATGCGCGGGATCCAACGGCACATACGCACCACCCGCAGCAACCACCGCATACATACCGACAACCAGATCCACCGACCGCGAAACCAGCAGACCCACCAGAGTCTCCGGGCCCACACCTTCGGCGATCAGATACCGCGCCAGCTGATTCACCCGGCCCGCGAACTCGCCGTAGGACAGACTCGTCCCCTCGAACGAGACAGCCACCCGATCCGGATGAGCAGCAGCCACAGCATTGAACCCGTCCAGCAGCAGCCCGGCACGGATCGCATGCTCGGTGGCATTCCACTGCGCCAGCACCTGCGCACGCTCGACCGGCGCCAAGATCTCCAGATCACCGACCGCGGTCTCCGGCGCCGCGACGATCTCCCGCAGCAACCGCGCGAACCGGTCGGCGAACCCCTGAACAGTGGTCTCGTCGAACAGGGCGGTGGCGTAGGTCAGATAGCCGGCGACTCCCTGCGGGGCACCCGATTCGTCGTAGGTGTCACCGAGGATCAGATTCAGGTCGAACTGCGAGATCTCGGAATCGAATTCCACACCCGAGACCGTCAGACCGGGCAGTTCCAGCACGGAAGCGGCCAGGTTCTGGAAGGTCAACCCCACCTGGAACAGCGGATGCCGCGCTTGCGAACGCGCCGGGTCGAGTACCTCCACCAGCCGCTCGAACGGCACATCCGCGTGCGCGAACGCCGCGATATCGGTTTCCCGCTGCCGCAGGAGCAGGCCGGTGAACGCTTCTCCGCGATCGAGCCGGGTCCGGAACACCAGGGTGTTCACGAACATACCGATCAGGTGGTCCAGCGCGGCCTCACCACGACCGGCTACCGGGGTACCGACCGTGATGTCATCGCTACCCGACAGCCGCGACAGCAGCACCGCCAGCGCCGAATGCACAACCATGAACAGGGTCGCGTTCTGCTGCTGAGCGACCCGCACCAATCCGGCGTGGGTTTCGGCGTCGATCGAAACGCGCACGCGGCTGCCCGCGAAGGACTGTACGGCCGGACGCGGCCGATCGACCGGCAGATCCAGCTGATCCGGGACACCCGCCAACGTCGACTGCCAGTACCCGACCTGTTTCGCCGCCGGCGACTCCGGATCGGACTCGTCGCCGAGCACGGCGCGCTGCCAGATGCTGTAGTCGGCGTACTGCACCGGCAACGCGGCCCACCCCGGCACCTCACCGGCGGTACGGGCCGCATAGGCGGTCATGAGATCCCGGGTCAGCGGGCCCACCGAGGAACCGTCACCGGCGATGTGATGGATCACCATCGCCAAGACGAACTCATCGACCACACCGTCGATATCCGATGCGTTACCCGGGCCGGGCGTATCGCCGATCCGCAGCAGTGCCACTCGCAACGGCACCTCGGCCGTCACATCGAAACCGGCCGACGCCAGCTCCGCCACCGCGGCCACGACATCCCCGGGAGCAACCGAACGAACCTGCAACCGTGGGGCAGCCGCACCGGCGGGCAGGACCACCTGCACCGGACCCGACTCGGTCTCCGGGTACACCGTCCGCAGCACTTCGTGCCGGGCGACCAGATCGGCGACCGCCGCACGCAGGGCAGCCACGTCGAGTGCACCGGACAACCGGATCGCCATCGGGAGGTTGTAGGCCGCCGACGCCTGATCGAATCGGTTGAGGAACCACATCCGCTGCTGCGCCAGCGACAGCGGCACCGCGTCCACTACCTCGCCCGAGGCCGTCACCCGCGTCGGCCGCGGCTGCGGCACCAACGCCGCACGCCCACCCGAACCCGCCTGCTCCTGAATCCGGGCGGCCAACGCCGAAACAGTGGCGGCCTCGAACAACAACCGCACCGGCACCGTGGTATCCAGCGCGGCCCCGAGGCGAGCCGCGACCTGGGTCGCGACCAGCGAATTACCACCCAGGGCGAAGAAATCATCATCCGCACCCACCCGCTCCACACCCAGCACCTCGGCGAACACACCCGCGACAATTTCCTCGATCGGAGTCGACGGCGCCCGGAACTCCTTCGTCTCGAACACCGGCGCCGGCAACGCCTTACGATCCAACTTCCCAGAAGTGTTCAACGGGAACGCATCCAACACGACCACCGCGGCCGGAACCATATAAACCGGCAACACCTCACGCAAAGCATCCAGCAACACACCGGACACAACCTGCTCGCCCGGAGCGGGCACCACATAAGCAACGAGCTGCTCACCCAGATCCGACGCCGCGACCGTCACCACAGCCTGACTCACCACCGGCTGCGCCAACACCGCCGATTCGATCTCACCCAACTCGATCCGCTGACCACGGAACTTCACCTGGAAATCAGTACGACCCAAATATTCCAGCACCGGCAGAGCATCGGTGCGGCCGTCGGCCTGCGTCTCGACACGACTCCACCGCACCAGGTCACCGGTCCGATACATCCGCCCCGCAGGATCGAACGGACTCGCCACAAACCGATCCGCCGACAGATCCGGACGCGTCACATAACCACGAGCCAACTGATCACCCGCGAGATACAGCTCACCCACCACACCGGCGGGCACCGGCCGCAACCGCGAATCCAACACATACACACGACTGTTCCACTGCGGAACACCGATCGGCACACCCGTGGTCTCATCACCGGTCGCCTGCCAATACGTGATCGACACCGCAGCCTCGGTCGGACCATACAAATTGTGCACCGCGGCATCGGAAATACTGTGCATCGCCGTCACCGTCTCCGGCGGCAACGCCTCACCGATCACGAACACATGCTCGAGACTCCGGATCGACTCCGCCGGAGTATGCGCAGCGAACACCGACAACATCGACGGCACGAAATCGGTCACCGTCACCTGATACTCGGCAATCGTCCGAGCCAGATATTCCGTATCCCGGTGACCGTCCGGAGTCGCCACCACCAGATGAGCACCCGCCGCCAACGGCAGGAAATAACCCCACAGCGACACATCGAACGTCGTCGCGGTCTTCTGCAGGTAGACGTCCGAAGCGTCGAGCGGATACTGATCCAGCATCCACGCGACCTGATTACCGATCGCCGAATGCGGAACCGCCACACCCTTCGGACGACCCGTCGAACCCGACGTGAAGATCACATACGCCGTATTCGACGACCGCAACACCGCGCGCCGATCAGCATCGGTCACCTCGACATCGGAGTACCCGGACACATCCAGGGCATCCAGCCCCAACACCGGCACACCCGCACCCTCGGGCACCGCAGCCGAATCAGCAGCAGTCGTGAGTACACACAGCGGCGACGCGGTATCCAGAATGTAGCCGATCCGCTCCGCCGGATGCGCGGGATCCAACGGCACATACGCACCACCCGCAGCAACCACCGCATACATACCGACAACCAGGTCCACCGACCGCGAAACCAGCAAGCCGACCAGCGTTTCCGGGCCCACACCTTCGGCGATCAGGTACCGCGCCAGCTGATTGACCCGGCCCGCGAACTCGCCATAGGACAGACTCGTCCCCTCGAACGAGACAGCCACCCGATCCGGATGAGCGGCAGCCACAGCATTGAATCCGTCCAGCAGCAACCCCGCCGGCACCGCATGCTCGGTCGCGTTCCACTCCGCCAGCACCCGAGTGCGTTCGGCCGGGGCGAGAACCTCCAGGTCGCCGACCGGTATCGACGGATCCGCCGATACCGCGGCGAGCAGTCGCACGAACCGGTCGGCGAACCCTTGCACTGTGGCGTGGTCGAACAGGGCGGTGGCGTAGGTCAGATATCCGGCGGCTCCTCGAGGGGCGCCCGTTTCGTCGTAGGAATCACCGAGCACCAGATTCAGATCGAACTGGGAGATCTCGGTATCGACGTCCACACCCGATACCGTCAGCCCCGGCAGTTCCAGACCCGACTGGGCCAGGTTCTGGAAGGTCAAGCCCACCTGGAACAACGGATGCCGCGCTTGCGAACGCGCCGGGTTCAGCACCTCCACCAGGCGTTCGAAAGGTACATCCGCGTGCGCGAACGCGGCGATATCGATCTCCCGCTGCCGCGACAAGAGCTCCGCGAACGACTCCCCACGATCCAACTGCGTCCGGAACACCAGCGTGTTCACGAACATACCGATCAGATCGTCCAGCGCCTGCTCGCCACGACCCGCGACCGGCGTGCCGACGGTGATGTCGTCGCTGGCCGACAGCCGCGACAGCAGCACCGCCAGCGCCGAGTGCACGACCATGAACAGCGTCGCGTTCCGCTGCTGCGCGACCCGCAGCAATCCGGCATGGATATTCGAGTCGATGACCACTTCGACCCGGCCACCCGCGAAGGACTGCGCTGCCGGACGCGGCCGGTCGGTCGGCAGATCCAGCTGATCCGGCACACCGGCCAGCATCGATCGCCAGTACCCGACCTGTTTCGTGGCCAGCGATTCCGGATCGGACTCGTCGCCGAGTAGCGCACGCTGCCAGATGCTGTAATCGGCGTACTGCACCGGCAACGCCGCCCATCCCGGGGCCTCTCCGGCCGACCTGGCAGCGTAGGCGGTCATCACGTCCCGGGTCAGCGGGCCGATCGACGAACCGTCGGCCGCGATGTGGTGCACCACCATCGCCAGCACGAATTCACCGGCGGCACCGGACTCTTCGGCGGTATCGGCCGTACCGTGCACACGCAGCAGCGCCACCCGCAACGGCACCTCGGCCGTCACATCGAAACCGGCCGACGCCAGCTCCGCCACCGCGGCCACGACATCCCCGGCAACAACCGAACGAACCTGCAACCGCGGGGCAGCCGCACCGACCGGCAGAACCACCTGCACCGGACCCGACTCGGTCTCCGGATACACCGTCCGCAGCACTTCGTGCCGCGCCACCAGATCGGAAACCGCCGCACGCAGCGCTTCCACATCGAGTGCACCGGACAGGCGGATCGCCAGCGGAATGTTGTAGGCCGCCGAGCCGCCGTCGAATCGGTTGAGGAACCACATCCGCTGCTGCGCCAGCGACAACGGCACCGCGTCCACGACCTCACCCGAGGCCGTCACCCGCGTCGGCCGCGGCTGCGGCACCAATTCCGCGCGCCCACCGGCGCCGGCGTGCTGTTCGACCCGCACTGCCAGACCGGCCACCGTGGAAGCCTCGAACAGTGCCCGCACCGGCACCGTCGTATCCAGCGCCTTCCCCAGTCGCGCGGCGACCTGCGTCGCGATCAGCGAGTTACCGCCGAGGGTGAAGAAATCGTCGTCGGCACCGACCCGTTCGACACCCAGGACCTCGCTGTACACGCCGGCCACGATTTCCTCGATCGGGGTCGACGGCGCCCGGAATTCCTGCGCCTCGAACACCGGCTCCGGCAATGCCTTCCGGTCCAGCTTCCCGGAAGCGTTGAGCGGGAACTCGTCCAGCACCATCAAGACCGCGGGCACCATATAGGCGGGCAACCGATCCGCGAGATGGTCCCGCAGTACCTCGGTATCGACCACCGCTCCCCTGGCAGCCACCAGGTACGCCACCAAGCGATCACCGATACGCGGATCGGATTTCGCCGTCACCACCGCGCGGGCCACCGATACGTGATCGGTCAACGCCGTCTCGATCTCACCCAGCTCGATGCGCTGACCGCGCACCTTCACCTGGAAATCGGACCGGCCCACGTACACCAGTTCGCCGGTGGCGGTCCACCGCACCACATCGCCGGTGCGATACATCCGCTCGCCCGTGCCGAACGGATCGGCCACGAACCGATCCGAACTCAGATCGGCCCGGCCCGCGTACCCGCGTGCTACCTGCGCACCCGACAGATACAGCTCACCCGTCACGCCCACCGGTACCGGACGCAACCGCGAATCCAGCACATAGGCCCGCGCGTTCCAGACCGGCGCACCGATCGGCACCGCACCCGCCACATTGTCCGCGGCCGCGGCATGGGTCGCGTGCACGGTGAACTCGGTCGGACCGTACAGGTTGAACAGCGCCACATCACTGACCCGGCGCACCGCGGCCACCACATCACCGGTGAACGCCTCACCCGCCACGAACAACAACCGCAGCGACGACAACGCGTCCGGATCACCGACCACACTCTCGGCGAACACCGACAGCATCGACGGCACGAACGAAGTCGCCGTCACCCCCTGCTCAGCGATCACCGATGCCAGATACGCCGGATCGCGATGACCATCCGCCTCGGCGACAACCATCCGGGCACCGACGGTCAGCGGCGCGTACAACTCCCACACCGACACATCGAACGTCGCCGGAGTCTTGAACAACACCACGTCATCACGATCGAACCCGTACTGGCCCACGATCCACGCGACCTGATTACGTACCGCCGCATGCGAAACCGCCACGCCCTTCGGGCGGCCCGTCGAACCGGATGTGAAGATCACATAGGCGGCATTGCCCGGCCGCAGCGGCGCCACCCGGTCGGCATCGGTCACCACCGCGGCGTCATATGAACCGATGTCGAGAACATCGAGTGCGAGCACCGGCGCGTCCCCCGCCACACCGTCACCCACGGCCGCGATATCACCGCTCGTGGACAGCACACACACCGGAGCGGCGGTATCGAGGATGTGCCGGATCCGTTCGGCGGGATGCGCCGGGTCCAGCGGCACGTACGCACCACCGGCCGCGACGACGGCATACATACCGACCACGAAATCCAGCGAGCGCGAGACCAGCAGCCCGACGAGGGCTTCCGCGCCCACACCCTGCGCGATCAGATACCGCGCCAACCGGTTGACCCGCGCGTCCAGCTCCGCGTAGGTGACCTCGGCGCCGTCGAAGACCACCGCCACCCGATCCGGGTGCTCGGCCACCGCGCGGGCGAAACCGTCCAGCAGCAGACCCGCCGGCAGCGGACGCTCGGTGGCGTTCCACTCCGTCAGCACTCGGGCGCGCTCGGCCGGGGCCAGGATCTCCAGATCACCCACCGGGACAGACGGGTCCGCGACCAGGCCGGCCAGCAATCGCACGAATCTGTCGGCGAACCCCTGCACCGTGGCGTGATCGAACATATCGGCGGCGTAGGTCAGATACCCACCCACGCCGGCCGGTGTTCCGGTGGCGTCGTAGTGGTCACCGAGCATCAGGTGCAGGTCGTACTGGGAAGTCTCGGTATCGATATCGACACCGGAAACCGTCAGGCCGGGCAGTTCCAGACTCGACTGCGCGAGGTTCTGGAAGGTCAGCCCCACCTGGAACAACGGATGTCGCGACTGCGAACGAGCGGGATTGAGCGCTTCCACCAGCCGCTCGAACGGCACGTCCGCGTGCGCGAACGCCGCGATATCGGTTTCCCGCTGCCGCCGGAGCAGATCGGCGAACGACTCCCCCTGATCCAATTGTGTCCGGAACACCAGCGTGTTCACGAACATACCGATCAGGTCGTCGAGTGCTGCTTCCCCGCGACCGGCGACCGGCGTACCGATGGTGATGTCGTCGGTACCGGACAACCGTGACAGCAGCACCGCGAGCGCCGAATGCACCACCATGAACAGGGTCGCGCCCTGCTGCTGTGCCACCCGCTGCAACCCGGCGTGGGTTTCGGCGTCCACCGCGATCTCTATCCGGCCACCGACGAACGACTGCACCGCCGGGCGCGGGCGGTCGGACGGGAGATCGAGCTGATCCGGCACCCCGGCCAGCGCCGACTGCCAGTACCCGACCTGCTGCGCCGCCAGCGATTCCGGATCGGTTTCCTCGCCGAGCAGTTCACGCTGCCAGATGCTGTAATCGGCGTACTGCACCGGCAAGGGCGCCCACCCGGGCGCCGCACCTGCCGCACGCGCGATATAGGCGGTCATCAGATCCCGGGTCAGCGGTCCCGCCGACGAACCGTCGCCGGCGATGTGATGGATCACCATCGCCAGCACGTATTCGCCCGTGGTACCGGATACGTGGGTCGCGTCGCGCGGTTCGTCCGCCGCCGGGTCCACGCGGAACAGCGCCGCCCGCAGCGGAACCTCCCCGGTGACATCGAAACCGGCCGACACCAGCTCCGACAAGGCCGCAACCACCTCGTCGGCGGCCACCGACCGCACCTCCAGTCGCGGCGCCGCGTCCCCGGCCGGCAGCACCACCTGCACCGGACCGGATTCGGTCTCCGGGTACACCGTGCGCAGCACCTCGTGCCGCGCCACCAGATCCCCGACCGCCGCCCGCAGTGCGTCCACATCCAGCGCACCGGACAGCCGGATCGCCAGCGGAATGTTGTAGGCCACCGATTGCTGGTCGAACCGGTTCAGGAACCACATCCGCTGCTGCGCCAGCGATAACGGCACCTGCGCGGGACGTGCCTGCGCCACCAGCGCCTTACGCCCACCCGATCCGGCGTGCTGCTCGACGCGCACCGCCAGACCGGCGACAGTCGAGGCCTCGAACAACGCGCGCACCGGCACCGTTGTATCCAGCGCCTTACCCAGCCGCGCCGCGACCTGGGTCGCGACCAGCGAATTACCGCCCAGAGCGAAGAAATCGTCGTCCGCGCCCACCCGGTCGGCGCCGAGGACCTCGGTGAACACACCCGCCACGATCTCTTCGATCGGAGTGGACGGCGCACGGAATTCCCGCGCTTCGAATACCGGCTCCGGCAGGGCTTTACGATCCAGCTTCCCGTTGACGTTCAACGGCAGCGCATCCAGCTCCACGAACACCGAAGGCACCATGTACGACGGCAACCGCTGCCCGAGTTCGGCTCGGATCCGTGCGGTGTCCAGACCGGCGTCGCCCTCGGGCACCACATACCCGACCAGCCGGTCCCCGGTCCGTGGATCCGAGGACGCCAGCACGGCGGTCTGCGCGACCTGCGGCAACGCCAGCAACGCCGCCTCGATCTCACCGAGCTCGATCCGGAAACCACGAACCTTCACCTGGAAATCGGAACGACCCACATACTCCAGCTCACCGGCCGTGGTCCACCGGACCACGTCGCCGGTGCGATACATACGCCCACCGGCACCGACCGTGGAACCGACGGCGAACGGATCGGCCACGAACCGATCCGCCGTCAGGTCCGGGCGACCGAAATATCCGGCCGCGAGCTGCGCGCCCGCCAGATACAGCTCACCCGCGACACCGTCCGGCACCGGACACAACCTGGCATCCAGCACGTACACCCGCGAATTCCACTGCGGTACACCGATCGGCACCGATACCCGGTCGGCCTCGGTCACCCGATGCGTGGTGATCGACACCGCCGCCTCGGTCGGACCGTACAAATTGAACAGTTCGACGGCCGGGAACCCCGCCAGCATCCGCTGCGCCGTCGCCGCCGGCAACGCCTCACCGATCGCCAGCACCCGCCGCAACGAACCCGCGAGCCCCTCATCGGTGCCCAGCAGGGCATCCAACATCGACGGCACCACCGTCAACGTCGACACCCGCTCACGAGCCATCAACACATTCAAGTACGACGGATCCCGATGCCCCTCCACCTCGGCGATCACCATCCGACCACCGGACACAACCGCGAGCCAGAATTCCCACACCGACAAGTCGAACGTCGCCGCAGTTTTCAACAACACCGCATCCGAGCCATCCAGCCCGAACTCTCCGGTGATGTAGCGCAACTGGTTCACGATCGCCGCATGCGGAACCGCCACACCCTTCGGACGACCCGTCGAACCCGACGTGAAAATCACATACGCCGTATCCGCCGCACACAACGGCGCCACCCGCTCGGCATCGGACACCGGCGACGAATCGAAACCACCGATATCGATGGCATCCAGGACCACCACCGACGCGGTGGCGAAACCGGCTTCGGCACCGATTTCGGTATCGCCGGTGGTCAGCACGCATACCGGCGCCGCGGTTTCCACGATGTAACCGGTGCGCTCAGCAGCCTGGTCGGGATCCACCGGCACATACACACCACCAGCCGTGGCGACCGCGTACATCGCGACCACCAGATCCACCGACCGCCGCAACCCCAGCACAACCCGATCCTGCGGACCCACACCCACCGCGATCAGATACCGGGCCAACCGATTGACCCGCGCACCCAACTCCCCATAAGTAACCCGAGAACCATCCGCGGCGACCAACGCCACCGCATCCGAGCCCGCCGCGACCGTCGCATCCAGCAACGACACCAGCGTCGCCGCCGAATCCAGCCGACGCTCGGTGGAATTCCGTTGCGCGACGATCGCGGTCCGCTCCGCGGCCGCCAGGATCTCCACATCGCCGACGGCTACCGAGGGATCGGCCACCAGCGCGGCGACCAACCGGGTCAGCCGGTCGGCGAAGCCCTGCACCGTGGCATGGTCGAACAGCGCCGTGGCATAGGTGAAATGTCCCGCCACACCCTGCGGTGCGCCCGCCTCGTCGTAGCTGTCGCCCACGATCAGATGCAGGTCGAACTGGGAGACCTCGACCTCGAAGTCCACACCCGAAACAGTCAGCCCCGGCAACTCCAGGCTCGACTGTGCCAGGTTCTGGAACGAGAAACCGACCTGGAACAGCGGATGCCGCGCGGTCGAACGAACCGGGTTGAGCACCTCCACCAGCCGCTCGAACGGCACATCGGCGTACGCGAACGCCGCGATATCGACCTCGCGCTGCCGGGCCAGCAGATCGGCGAACGACTCGCCGCGATCCACCACAGTGCGCAGCACCAGGGTGTTGACGAACATGCCGACCAGATCGTCCAGCGCCTGCTCACCGCGACCCGCTACCGGGCTACCCACCGCGATATCGTCGGTACCGGACAGGCGCGACAACAGCACCGCCAGCGCGGAATGCACGACCATGAACAGTGTCGCGTTGTGCTGCTGGGCGATTCGCAGCAATCCGGCGTGGGTCTCGGCATCGATCCGCACGCCCACCCGGCCGCCCAGCACGGATTGCACCGCCGGACGCGGCCGGTCCGCGGGCAGATCCAGTTGGTCCGGCAGATTTTCCAGCGCCGACTGCCAGTAGCCGAGCTGCTCGGCGGCCAGCGAATCCGGATCGCTCTCGTCACCGAGCAGTGCGCGCTGCCAGATGCTGTAGTCGGCGTACTGCACAGCCAACGGTTCCCACCCGGGCGCCGAACCCGCCGCCCGCGCGGCGTAGGCGGTCATCAGATCCCGTGTCAGCGGGCCCACCGACGAACCGTCACCGGAGATGTGGTGCACCACCATGGCGAGCACGAATTCGTCTGTGGCGTCGGCCAACTGGAGCAGCGCGACCCGCAACGGCACCTCGGCCGTCACATCGAAACCGGTCGACACCAATTCCGAGACGACCGTCACCACGTCGTCGGCGGCCACCGACCGCACCTGCAGGTGCGGCGCGGCCTCCCCGACCGGCAACACCACCTGCACCGGGCCGGATTCGGTCTCCGGATATACCGTCCGCAGTACTTCGTGCCGCGCCACCAGGTCCGCGACCGCCGCCCGGAGCGCATCCACGTCGAGCGTGCCGGACAACCGGATCGCCAGCGGAATGTGGTACGCCGCCGACGCTCCGTCGAACCGGTTCAGGAACCACATCCGCTGCTGCGAGAGGGATAGCGGCACCCGGTCCGGACGCGGGCGCGCGACCAGCGGCTCACGTCCACCGGATCCGCTGAGCTCGCCCAGCTTTGCGGCGAACTCGGCCACGGTCGAGGACTCGAACAACACGCGCGCCGGGATCCGGGCGTCCACGGTGGCACCCAACCGGCCCGCCACCTGAGCGGCGATCAGCGAGTTACCGCCGAGTTCGAAGAAATCGTCGTCCGCGCCGACCGGATCGGCGGGGTTCAGCAGATCGGCGAAAACGGCCGCGACCTGCTTCTCCAACGGGGTTTCCGGTGCCCGGTACTCTTTGGTGCGCAGCTGCGGTTCGGGCAGCGCCCGGCGATCGACCTTGCCGCCGGGGGTCAGTGGAATCCTGTCCAGCACGGTGATACTCGCCGGAACCATGTACGCGGGGAGCCGATTCGCGGCCAGGGTGAGCAACTCGCCGGTGTCGACGTAGGCCCCGTCGGCCGGGTGCACGTAGCTGGCCAATACGGTGGCACCGCTGGGTGGCTCGTAGCCGACGGTGACGGAGAAGTCCACCGACTCGTGCCCGCCCAGTACCGCGTCGATCTCGCCGAGTTCGATCCGGAAGCCACGGATCTTCACCTGGAAGTCGTTGCGGCCCAGATATTCCAGCGAGCCGTCGGCCAGCCAGCGCACCAGATCGCCGGTGCGGTAGAGCCGGGAACCGTCGTCGGTGAACGGATGCGCCACGAAACGTTGCGCGGTCGTCTCCGGCAGGTTGCGGTAACCACGCGCCAATTGGGCGCCGCTGACATAGAGTTCGCCGGTCACCCCGGTGGGCAGCGGGGCCAGCCGTTCGTCCAGGACATATTCGGTCACACCGCGGATCGGGGCGCCGATGCCGACCGGTGCGTCCGGCTGCATCGGGTCGCTGATATTGACCGCGACGGTGGCCTCGGTGGGGCCGTAGGCGTTGAAGAATTCCCGTGGATTCCCGTCCGCCGACGTGACGGCCCAGCGCCGCACCAGATCCGGCGGGCACGCCTCGCCGCCGGTGATCACCACGCGCAGCTCGTCCAGGCCCGCCGGATCGACGGAGGCCAGGGCGGCCGGGGTGACGAAGGCATGGGTCACCCCTTCGCTGCGCAGCAGTCCCGCCAGTTCTTCGCCGCCGAACACGGTCGGCGATACCACCACCATGGTCGCGGCACCACCGATCGCCAGCAGCAGTTCCAGGACCGAGGCGTCGAAGGAGGGAGAGGCGAAGTGCAGGGTACGTGCGGTCGTATCGACCCGGTACCGGTCGCGCTGCTCGGCACAGAACCCGGCCAGCCCGGCCTGGGTGATCACCACGCCCTTGGGTGTACCGGTCGAACCCGAGGTGTAGATGACATAGGCCGGATGCTCGGTGCGCAGCGGGCGCAGCCGCTCGTCGAAGGAAACCGGTTCGGCCGCGTACTGTTCGAGCACGGCGGCGGTATCGGCGCTGTCGATGGACAGCCACTCCACCTGATCGGGCAGTCCGGCCGCCGATTCCACGACGGTCAGGCCGAGGACGGCACCGGAATCGGTGACCATATGGGTGACACGGTCCACCGGATAGGTCGGGTCGACCGGAACATAGCCCGCACCGGTCTTGGCCACCGCCCAGATCGCGATCACCGAGTCGATCGAGCGGGTGATCCCGATCGCGACCAGGTCCTCGGGGCCGATATCGCGGGCGATGAGCAGCCGGGCCAGCCGGTTGGAGCGTTCGTCGAGTTCGGCATAGGTGAGCCGGCCGAGATTACCGGTGGCATCCACGTAGCTGACCGCGATACCCGACGGGTTGGTCTCGACCGCCGTCGCCATGAGCTGAGGGAGGGTGGTACCCCGAGGCCGCCGGGTCCGGGTGGGTCGTGTGCGCGCCGTTCGGGTCATGCCTACATCACTTCCTGGTGGTGGTCACACTGCTCACCGACAACCGAACCCATCAACCTGCCTTGCCTGCCTCGTTCGCTTCCGACTGCGGTGCACCCGCCGACGGCATACCGCTACCGACCTGCTGGGCGGTACCTCACACAGGGCGCGATCGATCGCCGCCGGACTCGCCGTCGTCCATCATTACATGGGCCGGAAGGGCCCGACTGTTACCACCGAGGATGCCATCACCCGGGGACACCTACCTTCGCCCGCCGCCGCCGACGGCGGGCGAAGGCGGTCCGGGACCGTTACACCGGTCCCGGACCCTTCAGTCCAGCAGCGCGCTCAGTTCGAGCACCTGCTCCACCTCGGCCCACGGCCCGACCGGCTGTCCGTTCTCCTCCAGGACCAGCGCGGACAGATCCTCCAGGGCGCCGGGATCCAGCGCGTCCAGGCCCGCGCGGTCGATCCACAGGTGTGTGACCCATTCGTCGCCGAGCGTTTCGCCGGTCACCTCGGTGACCAGCACCACCGCCGCGCCCACCGCGCCGGCGGCCACGATCTCGACCACCGCGGCCGGACCGTCGGTCCGGCCGTACCGGAAGGTGCGGGATTCGTAGGTCAGCTCGGTGGCGGTGTGCACCTCGGCCACCACTGCCGCCAATTCGTCGTACGAAAGGACACGACCACCGACGGTGACGCTTGCCGGATCGCCGCCCTGCAGCGGCCGGACCCGGTCGGCGTAGGTCACCGGGCGGGAGGACTGCGCCGCGATCTCCGCCACAGTCTCCGGATCGTCGAGGGCCAGCCAGGTGAGTTCCGGCACGTCCGGCGGCGAACCCGCCGCGATCCCGGCCTCGATCGGCAGGCCCGTGGCCGCGGCGGCAGCCACCGCGTCGACCGGTACCAGCGCCGCACCCGCCTTGAGCACCGCCCAGGTGGTGACCGCCGCGTCGACCCCGCGGCCGAGCCGCGTCACCACACCCGTACCCGGCCCGTGACCACGTGCGATCAGGACCCGGGCCAGCCGCGACGAACGCGCGTCCAGCTCCTGATAGGTGATCTCGTTGTCACCCCACACCAGCGCGGGTGCCTCCGGATCGTCTTCCACCGATGCGCGCAGCGTCTGCGGCAGCGCGGTACCGGTGGTGGCCGCGGGCGCCACCTGCTGGGCGGGGGCGGCCATCCGGTCACGTTCGGCGGTATCGAGGATATCGATATCGGCCAGCCGGATCTGCGGATCGGCCGCCACCGCGGCGAGGATCCGTTCGAACCGGCGACCGAAGGACTGCACGGTCGCTTCGTCGAACAGGTCGGTGGCATAGCCGAACACCGACCACAGTTCCCCGAAACCGCCGTCCGCAGCCCGCTGCGGGTCGATACCGATCTGCAGATCGAACTTCGCGGCGAGCGCCTGCTCACCCAGTGCCTGCACGGTCAACCCGGGCAGGTCCAGGGTGGGCTGCTCGGTGTTCTGGAAGGCCAGCACCACGCTCAGCAGCGGGTTGTGCGCGGTGGCCCGCCCCGGCAGCACCGATTCCACCACCCGTTCGAACGGGATATCGGCATTGGCGAAGGCCGACAGATCCGTTTCGCGGGCCTGATCCAGCAGATCGGCGAAGGTCATCGTCGGTTCCACCCGGGTGCGCAGCGCCAGGGTGTTGACGAACATACCGACCAGATCGTCGAGCTCCTGCTCCCCGCGTCCGGCGATCGGGGTGCCCACCACGATGTCACCGGTATTGGTGAGCCGGGACAGCAGCACCGCCACCGCCGCGTGCATCACCATGAACAAGGTCACGCCACGGGCTCGCGCGGACTCGTCCAGCAACCGGTGCACCTCGGCGTCCACCGCGAAACTCGTCAGCCCACCGCGCAGCGACGGCAGCGGCGGACGCGGCCGGTCCAGCGGTAGTTCGATATCTCCGGCGACACCGTCGAGCTGTTTCTGCCAGTAGGCCAGCTGACCGGCTGCCACCGAGGTCGCGTCGGTCTCGTCACCGACCACCGAACGCTGCCACAGCGCGAAGTCCGCGTACTGCACCGGCAACGGCGACCAGCCCGGCGCATCGCCGCCCTTACGAGCGAGATAGGCCGTCACCAGATCCCGCGCCAGCGGCGCCATCGAGGCACCGTCGGCCGCGATATGGTGCGCGACGAACGCGAGCACATGCTCGTCGGATCCGGTTTCGAGCAGCAGTGCCCGGACCGGAACCTGCTGGGTGACATCGAAACCGGCCGACATCAATTCGCCGATCCGGGTGAGCGGATCCGCGGCCGAGGCGGTGATCAGTCCGCCGCGCAGCACCTCCGCGACCGGCAGGATCTCCTGGTACGGGAGGCCGTCGGCATCCGCCGGGTACCGGGTGCGCAGCGATTCGTGCCGCTCCAGCACATCCGATACCGCCGCGCGCATGGCCGCGATATCGAGAGCACCGGACAGGCGGATCGCCAGCGGAATGTTGTAAGCGGCCGAGCTCGGATCGAACTGGTTGATCAGCCACATCCGCTGCTGGGCCAGCGACAACGGGAGCCGCTCCGGCCGCGGTCCGACCTCGAGGGCCCGGCGACCACCGGTTCCGGCGTGCTGTTCGACCCGCACCGCCAGGGCGGACACGGTAGAGGCCTCGAACAAGGCCCGCACCGCGACGGTGGTGTCCAGCGCCGCGCCGAGCCGAGCCGCGACCTGGGTCGCGATCAGCGAGTTACCGCCCAGGGCGAAGAAATCGTCGTCCGCGCCGACCCGGTCGATCTCGAGCACATCGGCGTAGACCCCGGCCACGATTTCCTCGATCGGGGTCGAGGGCGCCCGGAATTCCCGGGTCTCGAACACCGGTTCCGGCAACGCCTTGCGATCCAGCTTGCCGGACGCGTTCAGCGGCAACTCGTCGAGCACCACGAACACGGCCGGGACCATGTAGGCCGGCAACCGGTCGGTCAACCGGGTGCGCAGCTCCGCGGTGTCGACCACGGTGTCCTTGGCGGGCACCACGTAGCCGACGAGCCGGTCACCTGTATTCGGATCCGCCTTCGCGACGACCACCGCGCGCGCCACCGTGTCGTGATCGGTGAGCGCCGCCTCGATCTCGCCCAGTTCGATGCGCTGGCCGCGCACCTTCACCTGGAAGTCGGAACGGCCCACATAGACCAGCGCACCGGTCGCGGTCCAGCGCACGACGTCGCCGGTGCGGTACATACGTTCACCGGTACCGAACGGGCTCGCCACGAACCGGTCCGCGCTCAGATCCGGCCGGCCCACATAACCGCGTGCCAACTGCGCACCGGCCAGGTAGAGCTCACCGGTGACACCCGCCGGTACCGGCCGCAGCCGCGAATCCAGCACGTAGGCCTGCGCGTTCCACACCGGGCCGCCGATGGGGACGGCACCGGATACATTCTCGGCGACCGCGTGCGTGGCGTGCACGGTGAACTCGGTCGGGCCGTAGAGGTTGTACAGCGCCACATCACTGACCCGGCGCACCGCCGCGACCACGTCCCCGGTGAAGGCTTCACCGGCCACGAACAGCATCCGCAGCGACGACCACGCGCCCGGGACGGCGGCCGCGCTCTCGGTGAACACCGACAGCATCGACGGCACGAACGACGTCGCCGTCACACCCTGCTCGGCGATCACCGCCGCCAGATACTGCGGATCGCGGTGGCCGTCCGGTTCGGCGACCACCATGCGCGCACCGACCGTCAACGGCGCGAACAACTCCCACACCGAGACATCGAAGGTCGCCGGGGTCTTGAACAGCACCACATCGTCGCGATCGATACCGTATTCGCCCACGATCCACGCGATCTGATTGGCGACCGCCGCGTGCGAGACCGCCACGCCCTTCGGCCGGCCCGTCGAACCGGACGTGAAGATCACATACGCGGTGTTGCCGGAACGCAACGGTGCGACCCGGTCGGCATCGGTGATCGGGGTATCGGAATACCCGCTGACGTCCAGGGTGTCCACCGTCGATACCGGCACGTCCGTGCCGAGCGCCCCGGCGTCGGCCGTAGTCGACAGCACGCACACCGGCGCCGCGGTATCCAGGATGTGCCGGATCCGTTCGGCCGGATGGGCCGGGTCCAGGGGTACGTAGGCCCCGCCCGCGGCGGCGACGGCGTACATACCGACCACCAGGTCCAGCGACCGCGACACCAGCAGCCCGACCAGCGACTCCGGGCCCACGCCCTGCGCGATCAGATACCTGGCCAGACGGTTGACCCGGCCATCCAGTTCCGCGTACGTGACCTCGGTACCGCCGGAACTCACCGCGACCCGGTCCGGGTACTCGGCGACCGCTCGCGCGAATCCGTCGAGCAGCACCGCCGCGGACACCGGTTGCCCGGTGGCGTTCCAGCCGGTCAGGACTCGCGTCCGCTCGGCCGGTGCCAGGATCTCCAGATCCCCGACCGGTACCGACGGATCGGCCACGACCGCGGCCAGCAACCGGGTGAACCGATCGGCGAAACCGGCCACCGTGGCCTCGTCGAACAGATCCGTGGCGTAGATGAACTTGGCGGTGACTCCGCGGGCGATATTCGCCGCCGACTCGGCCGGGCCGATTCGTTCGGCCAGTTCCAGCTGCAGATCGAATTTCGCTGTCTCGATAGGTGATTCGATACCGCTGATCGCCAACCCCGGCAGCTCGCCGCTGACCCGCGGGTTGTTGTTCTGCAACGACAGCATCACCTGGAACAGCGGGTGCCGCGCGGTCGACCGCGCCGGATTCAGCACCTCCACCAATCGCTCGAACGGCGCATCAGCGTGCCCGAACGCGGCCACATCGGTACCGCGCACGGATTCGAGCAGCTCGGCGAAACCGGCACCGGAGTCGATCGGGGTACGCAGCGCCAGGGTGTTGACGAACATGCCGATCACATCGTCGAGCGCACGTTCACCGCGCCCGGCGACCGGTGTTCCGACGACGATGTCGGATTCGCCCGACAACCGTGACAGCAGCACCGCGAACGCGGCATGCACGACCATGAAGAAGGTCACGCCACGGCGGCGTGCCAGTTCGACCAGTTCGGCATGCACCGCATCGTCGATCTCGAAGGTGAGAGCGGCGCCCCGGCCGGAGGCCACGGCGGGCCGCGGCCGGTCGGCCGGGAGGTCCAGCTGCTCCGGAATACCCGCCAGGCCCGTCGACCAGTACGCGAGCTGCGCGGCGAGCACCGAATCGGGGTCGTCCTCCGAACCCAATACCTGCCGCTGCCACAGTGCGTAGTCCGCGTACTGCACGTCGAGCGGGCGCCAGCCCGGCTCGCCGCCGTCGATACGGGCGGCGTAGGCGGTGATCACATCGCGGGTCAGCGGTCCCATCGAGAAACCGTCCGACGAGATGTGGTGCACGACGAGCACCAGCACATGCTCGGTCGGGTCCACTTCGAACAACCGGACCCGGAACGGCACACCCGCGGTGACATCGAATCCGGCGGAGACGAATTCGGCCACCCGGGCGAGCAGGTCGGTTTCCGAAACATCGACCGGGGTCAGATCGGGGATCACCGCCGAGGTCGGCACCACCTGCTGGAACGGTGTCCCGTCCACCTCGGGGTAGTACGTGCGCAGCGATTCGTGCCGCGCCAGCACATCGGCGATGGCGATCTGCATGGCCTGCCGGTCCAGCAGACCCGACAAACGCACCGCGATCGGCAGATTGTCCGCGGCCGATTCCGGATCGAACCGGTTCAGGAACCACATCCGCTGCTGTGCCAACGACAGCGGCGCCCGCTCCACGACCTCACCCGAGGGCAGGGTCTGGGTCGGCCGCGGCTGCGGCACCAGCGGGACCCGGCCGCCCGCACCGGAATGCGTTTCGGCGCGAGCCGCCAGCGCGGCCACCGTCGAGGCCTCGAACAGTTCGCGCACGGGGAGGTCGGTGTCCAGCGCCGCCGACAACCGCGCCGCCACCCGGGTCGCACTCAGCGAATTACCGCCCAGGGCGAAGAAATCGTCGTCCGCGCCGACCCGCTCGACCCCGAGGACCGCGGCGAATGTCGCCGCCACGATCTCCTCGATCGGGGTCGAGGGCGCCCGGAAGACCCGGGTCTCGAACACCGGAGCCGGCAGCGCCCGGCGGTCGAGCTTGCCGCTGGCGCCCAGCGGCAGCTCGTCGAGCGCCACGAAGGCGGCGGGCACCATATAGGACGGCAGGCGCGCGGACAGATCTTCCCGCACATCTTCGATATCGAGCAGCGCTCCCGCCGCAGGCACCAGGTAGCCGACGAGCTGGTCGCCGGTGCGCGCGTCGCCGCGCAGTACCACCACGGCCTGGCCGACCTCGTCGATATCGGTCAGCGCGGTTTCGATCTCACCGAGTTCGATCCGCAGACCACGCAGCTTCACCTGGAAGTCGGAGCGGCCCACGTATTCGAGTTCACCGGCAGAGTTCCAGCGCACGACGTCGCCGGTGCGGTACATCCGCTCGCCGGCACCGTCGGGGTTCGCCACGAAGCGGTCCGCGCTCAGGTCCGGCCGCGCCACGTAGCCGCGCGCCAGCTGGGTTCCGGCCAGATACAGCTCCCCGGCGACACCCACCGGCACCGGCCGCAACCGGGCATCCAGCACGTACACCTGCGTGTTGAACACCGGCACACCGATCGGCACCATCGCGGTATCGGCATCGGTCACCTCGTGGAAGGTGACATCGACCGCGGCCTCGGTCGGACCGTACAGGTTGTGCACAGCCGTCCCGGTCAGCTCCCGCAACCGCTGCGCGGGGCGGCCCGGCAACGCCTCACCGGAGGAGAACACCAGACGCAACGAGGCGCACGCCTGCGCACCTGTTTCGCCGGGCAGGGCGGCCACGAAAACGGTGAGCATCGACGGCACGAAGTGCGCCACCGAGACCCGCTCCGCATCGATGAGGCCGGCCAGGTACTCCGGATCACGATGCCCATCAGGCTTCGCGACCACCAGACGCGCACCCACCTGCAACGGCCAGAAGAACTCCCACACCGACACATCGAACGTCGACGGAGTCTTCTGCAACACCACATCCGACGCGGCCAAACCGTACTCGGCCTGCATCCACACCAGACGATTCACGATCGCCGCATGCGAAACCGCCACACCCTTCGGCCGACCCGTCGAACCCGACGTGAAGATCACATACGCCGTATTCGACGCCCGCAACGGCGCACGACGATCGGCATCGGTGACCGCGGTACCGGCGTACCCAGACAGATCCAGCTTGTCGATCCGCACCTGGGCGGTATCGATCGGCAGGTCGTCCCCGGAAGTCAGGACACAGACCGGGTCCGCGGTGGCCAGGATGTACTCCGTGCGCTCGGCCGGATGATCCGGATCCAGCGGTACGTAGGCGCCACCGGCGAGAGCGACCGCGTACATACCGACCACCAGGTCGATCGAACGCCGCATTCCCAGAGCCACATACGATTCCGGCCCCACCCCGCGGTCGATCATCCACCGCGCCAGCGGGTTCACCCGCCCGGCGAACTCGGCGTACGACAGGGTCCGGTCACCGAAGGTGAGCGCGGGCGCGTCCGGAGTCCGGGCGAGCTGCGCGTCGAACATCGACACCAGGGTCGCGGCGGAATCGACGGGATGCGCGGTGTCGTTCCACCGGCGCAGCATGAGCTCGCGTTCCGCACCGTCGAGCAGATCGATCTCGCCGAGCGGCCGGTCCGGTGCGGTGGTGATCGCGGTGAGCACCCGCACCAGCTGGTCGGCGATGCGCCGCACAGCGGGCTCGTCGAACATGTCCTGCAGATAGCCGGCCCGAATCCGCAGCGTGCTGCCCAGCGAGGCGATCAGGCTCAGCGGGTAGTGGGTGGCGTCGATCGCGCTCAGCCCGGTCACCGCCATCCCGTCGATATCGGTGGCCTGCGCCTGGATCCCCTCGGCGTCCACCGGATACGACTCGAACACCAGCAGGGTGTCGAACAGAGTCGCCACTCCGGCCGCGCCCTGGATATCCGCCAGACCCACATAGTGGTGGTCCAGCAGATCGGCCTGTTCACCCTGGGTCCGGGTGAGCAGTGCGCGGGCGGGTTCGCTCTGATCGAACCGCACCCGCACCGGCACGGTGTTGATGAACAGCCCGACCATGGTCTCCACCCCGGCCAGCTGCGGCGGGCGACCGGAGACGGTAGCGCCGAACAGCACATCGTCGCGGGCGGTGATCCGGCCGAGCAGTACCGCCCATGCCACCTGCAACACCGTGTTGGCGGTGATACCGAGTTCGGCGGCCAGCGCGGTGATCCGCGCCGTGGCCGCGGTGTCCAGCTCGAACAGGTATTCGCTCGACAGGGCTTCGATCTCGTGGGCGGAATCGCCACCGCCGGATTCCGGGCGGCTGAGCAGGGTCGGTTCACTCACCCCGGCCATCGCCTCGGTCCACACCGCCAGCGACGCCCGGTGATCCTGCCGGCCGACCCAGTCCAGGAAGTGCCGGTAGGAGCGGGCCGCGGGCAGCGCGGTGCCGTCGGCACGCACGGCGTACAGCGCCAGCAGATCCCGCATGAGCAGCGGCATGGACCAGCCGTCCAGCACGATGTGATGATTGGACACCACGAACTGCCAGGTATCCGGTCCGGTCTTGATCAGGGTGAACCTGATCAGCCCCGGTTCGGTGAGATCGAAGCGTCGCAGCCGGTCGGCGTCGACGAGGTCCTCGGCCGTGCCGGTGGCACTACGGTCGTGTTCGGTCCAGTCGGCCCGCACCTCATCGAGCACAACCTGCACCGAATCGCCCGCCCGGCCGGTGACGAAAACCGTGCGCAGGTTCTCGTAACGGTCCACCAGGGCCTGTGCGGCCGCCCGGAGCCGTTCGGCGTCGACCCGCCCGGTCAGCGTGAGCACCGCCTGCGCGGTGTACACGTCCACCGAAGTGGCGGCGAGTTGTGCGTGGAACAGCATCCCGGCCTGTAGCGAGGACAGCGGCCACATATCGGCGACCGGCATCGGGAAACGTTCCTCGATGCTCTCGATATCCGGCTGCGATACCGCGACCAGCGGGAAGTCCGACGGCGTATGGCCGCCCGCGTCCACGGAACCGGCATGGCGGGCAACCGCTTCCAGCGCCCGCACCCACAGGTCACCGAATTCGGCGGCCTCGTCCGGCGACAGCAGGGTGGCCGGGTAGCCGATGCGCGCGGTCAGGGTATCGCCGGCCACGATGGCGTTGATATCCAGCAGTGCCATGGCCGGCATATCCGGGTCGTAACCGACGTCCACGGTCAGTCCGGTCGCCGGGAGCCAGCCGAAACCGTGCATATCGTCGGGGATCTCACCGGCGCCGACACGACCCAGATAGTTGAAGTTCACCTGGCCCGGCATCTCCCGGGGGAAGTCGGCGGCGGTGTCGGAGTTCATGTACCGCAGCAGGCCGTACCCGACGCCCTTGTCCGGCACCGCGAGCAATTGCTCCTTGACCAGCTTGAGTGCGGCGCCCAGTTCCGGCCCGCCGGCGAGGGCGGCCTCGATATCGATACCCGCCGTCTCGAACCGCACCGGGAAGAGCGCGGTGAACCAGCCGACCGTACGGGACAGATCGGCCCCGGGCACGATCTCTTCCTCACGGCCGTGGCCCTCGAGCCGGATCAACAGCGGATCGTCCAGCGGCACTCCGGGCACGCGCCGCGTCCGCCAGGCGGCGGTCGCCAGGACGAGTGCGGTGAGCAGACCGTCGTTCACACCGCCGTGGAACAGCGCCGGCACGGTGGTGAGCAGCGTCTGGGTGACCTCCGGCGATACCCGCACCGCGTGTACCGCGACGGCTCCGGAAGTATCCACCGCCGGATCCATCCGACGCTCGGTGAGCAGCGGGTCGGCGGTGCCGGCGACGGTCCGCCAGTACTCCAGTTCCGCGAGCCGCTCCGCGCTGTGGGCGTTGCGCTCCAGCGCATGCGCCCAGGTCCGCACGGAGGTGACCGGCGCGGGGAGTTCGGGGATCTGGCCGGCGCTGCGCGCCACGGCGGACAGCACGAGATCGGGTACCAGGACACGCCACGACACACCGTCGACCGCGAGGTGGTGCACGATGACCACCAGATGCCCCTGCCGCTCGGCGGTATCCGGTTCCAGCCAGACGAACCGGACCACCACACCGTGCTCGGGATCGAGCCGGTCCAAGGCGGAATCGGTCGCGGCCGTGGCGATCGCGGACAGTTCGTCACCGGTGACGGCGCTGTCGAACACGGTGTGGTCGATCAGCGCGTCCACGTCGAGGCTGCCCGGTTCGGCGGTGGCCACGATCCAGTCGCCGTCGGTGGAGTACAGCCGCGACCGCAACATATCGTGCCGGTCGACGACCGGGCCCACCACGGCGGCAATGGTTTCCCGGTCGATACCGATCGGGAGGTCCAGGGTGATGAGCTGGTGGAACCGGCCGAAGGAGCCGGGCCGTTCGGCCATGAACCGCACGATCGGGGTCAGCGGCATGGTGCCGACCCCGCCGCCGGGCATTTCGACGAGCGTGGGCGTCACGGTGTCGGCGTCCGCGGCTTCGGCGATCGAGGCCAGCCCGGCCACCGTCCGCTGTTCGAAGACGTGCCGCGGGGTGAAGACCACGCCGCGTGCCTTGGCGCGGGACACGAGCTGAATGGAGACGATGCTGTCGCCGCCGAGGGCGAAGAACGAATCGTCCACACCCACCCGGTCCACACCCAGCACCTCGGCGAAGACCTCGGCGATGATCTGCTCGACCGGCGTGCGCGCCCCGCGGAAGGCGGTACGCGCCTGGAACACCGGCTCGGGCAGGGCTTTGCGATCCAGCTTCCCGGCTGGGGTCAGCGGGATCCGGTCGATGACCATGACGGCCGCCGGCACCATGTAGTCGGGCAGCCGCTCGGCGACATACCCGGTCACCGCCGGGACATCCACCGTGACGCCGGGCGCCGGTACCACGTACGACACCAGCGAGACCGCGCCCGCGGCGTTCTTGTGACCTGTGGTGACCGCGAAGTCCACCGTCTCGTGCCCGGTCAGCGCCGCGTCGATCTCACCCAGCTCGATCCGGAAACCACGAACCTTGACCTGGAAATCGTTACGGCCCACATACTCCACCGCCGGATCACCAGCCGCGTCGCGCTGCCACCGCACGATGTCACCCGTGCGATACAACCGCGACCCGGGCTCACCGAACGGATCGGCCACAAAACGCTCAGCAGTCAAACCCACCCGCGCGTGATAACCACGCGCCAACTGGACACCACCGACATACAACTCACCGGCCACACCCTCCGGCACCGGATTCAACCGGTCATCCAGCACCAGCGTGCGCATACCCCGCACCGGACCACCGATCGTGACCCGGTCACCGGCACCCAGCACACCGCTGATGTTCGTGGCAACCGTCGCCTCGGTCGGACCGTAGGCATTGTGGAAGCGACGCGCGACCCCGCCCTCCGGCGTGGACGACCACTTCGCCACCAGATCCGCCGAAACAGCCTCACCACCGGCGATGATCACTTCCATCCCGGCGAGATCGGCCGGATCCAGCGACGCCAGCACAGACGGCGTGATCAAACCGACCGTGACACCCTCGCGGGCGATCAGCTCACCCAGTTCGGCACCACCGTAAGTACCTGTCGGCACTACAACCAGCGCACCCGCCGACCCGACCGCCAGCAGCAACTCCAGGATCGAGGCATCGAACGACGGCGACGCGAACGCCAGCGCCCGCGAATCCGCGGTCAACCGATAGCGCTCCACCTGCTCAGCACTGAAATTCGCCAAACCCGCATGAGAGACCACAACACCCTTGGGGAGACCCGTGGAACCCGAGGTATAGATGACATAGGCGGTATCGGCCGGGTTCAACGGCCACACCCGATCGGCATCGGTGATCGGATCGGCCGGATAACTCCCGAGATCCAACTCGTCGAGGACCAGCCAATCCACCGAATCCGGCAGATCAGCCCGCACACTCGACACGGTGATACCCGCCGGCGCACCCGAATCGGTGAGCATATGCGCGATCCGGTCCGCCGGATAGGTCGGATCGATCGGCAGGAACGCCGCACCCGACTTCGTGACGGCCCATTCGGCCAGCACCGAATCCGCCGACCGCGGCATCGCCACCGCCACCAGATCCTCAGCACCCAGGCAACGCTCGATCAACACCTGCGCCAACCGGTTCGACCGCTCGTCGAACTCACCATAGGAATACCGGACACCCTCGAACACCACCGCCGGCGCCGACGGATCCACCGCTACGGCATCGGCCAGCAGCTCCGGCAATGTCCGCGCCGCCACCGCCGGACCACCCGTGCGGGCCAGGACCTCACGCCGTTCGCTCGGATCGAGGAGTTCGAGATCACCCAGCACCACATCCGGGTCGGCGGCCACCGCGGACAGCAACCGCCGGAACCGGGTGATCATCGTAGACGCGGTGGCTTCGTCGAACAGTTCGGTGGCGTAGTTCACCACCAGTTCCATCCCGCCCGAACCGTTTTCGAACAGCGAGAACTGGAGGTCGAAGCGAGCCACATCGTCGGCGATCTCCAGCCCGGCGACGGTCAGCCCGGCCAGGTCCAGGACCGGTGCTTCCTGGTTCTGGAACGACAGCGCCACCTGGAACAGCGGGTTGCGGGCCTGCGAACGCTCCGGCGCCAGCAGGTCCACCAGACGCTCGAACGGCACGTCCGCATGCCCGAACGCGTCCAGATCCGCCCGGCGGGCCCGATCCACCAGATCGGTGAAGGTCTCGCCCGACCCGACCTCGGTCCGCAGCACCAGCGTATTGACGAACATACCGACCAGATCGTCGAGAGCCTGCTCACCACGACCCGCGATCGGCGTACCGATCGCGATATCGCCGCTACCGGACAATCGCGCCAGCAACGCCGCCAATCCGGCGTGCAGCACCATGAACATCGACGCGCCACGGGTGCGCGCCAGGGCGTTCAGATTCCGCACCAGCTCGGTGTCCAGCTCGCCGTGCACCCTGGCGCCGCGCAGCGACGCCACCGCGGGGCGGGGCCGGTCGGTGGGCAGCACCA
Source organism: Nocardia jinanensis (assembly GCF_014645735.1). Classification (GTDB taxonomy): domain Bacteria; phylum Actinomycetota; class Actinomycetes; order Mycobacteriales; family Mycobacteriaceae; genus Nocardia; species Nocardia jinanensis. Next base: position 27,007 of record NZ_BMMH01000033.1, read on the forward strand.
GCTCGTCGGGTAGATCCGCGAGCGTGTCCTGCCAGAACGCGATCTGCTGGGCCATCGGGGTATCCGAATCGTCCTCGGCGCCCAGCACCTGCCGCTGCCACAGCGTGTAGTCGGCGTATTGCACCGACAGCGGCTCCCAGCCCGGCAGCTCGCCCTGGGCACGGGCCGCGTACGCGGTCATCACATCACGCGAAAGCGGCGCCAGCGAGAAACCGTCACCGGAGATGTGGTGCAGCACCACGACCAGCACGAACTCCGTGGGCGCGACGGCGAAGAGACGGACCCGCAACGGCACTGCGGCGGCCACGTCGAAACCGGTCGCCGCGAATTCGGCGACCGCGGCCGCCACCTCGTCCGCGGACACCTGCTCCGGCTCCAGTGCCGGCACAGCCCGGTCGGCCGGCAGGATCAACTGCACCGGCCGGCCGCCCTGCTCCGGGTACCGGGTCCGCAGCGATTCGTGCCGGGCCACCACATCGCCCAGCGCCGCACGCAACGCCGCCACATCGAGGTCACCGCTGAGGCGGATCGCCATCGGCAGGTTGTAGGCCGCCGACGAGGTGTCGTACTGGTTCAGGAACCACATCCGCGACTGCGCGTAGGACAGCGGCACCTGTTCCGGCCGCGGTCCGGCCACCAGTTCCGGCCGGGACCGGGTCCCGGACTCCTCGACCCGGAGGGCGAGCGCGGCCACGGTCGGCGCCTCGAACAGCGCGCGGACCGGCACCTGGGTACCGAGAGCGGCGCCGATCCGGGCAGCGACCTGCATACCGACCAGGGAGTTACCACCCAGCTCGAAGAAGTCGTCGTCCGCGCCGACCCGCTCCACATCCAGCACATCGGCGAAGGTCGCCGCCACGATCTCCTCGATCGGGGTGGACGGTGCCCGGAACGCCCGGGCCGCGAAGACCGGTTCGGGCAGCGCCCGGCGATCGAGCTTGCCGCTGGCATTCAACGGGAAGGCGTCGAGCACCACGAACGCCGCGGGCACCATGTACGAGGGCAACCGCCCCGACAGGGCGGTGCGCAGTGAATCGTTCTCGACCACGGCACCCGCGGCCGGCACCACATAGCCGACCAGCTGATCGCCGGTGCGCGCGTCACCGCGGAGCACCACCACGGCCTGCGCGACCTCGTCGACCTCGGTCAGCGCGGTTTCGATCTCACCGAGTTCGATCCGCAGACCACGCAGCTTCACCTGGAAATCGGTACGACCCAGATACTCCAGCTCACCAGCGGCGGTCCAGCGCACCAGGTCACCAGTGCGATACATCCGCTCGGCGGTCTCGAAGGGATCGGCCACGAACCGATCCGCCGACAGATCCGGCCGCGCCACATACCCGCGCGCCAGCTGCGCACCCGACAGATACAACTCACCCGCGACACCCACCGGCACCGGCCGCAACCGGGCATCGAGCACGTACACGCGAGTGTTGAACACCGGAGCACCGATCGGCACCACCGCGATATCGGCATCGGTCACCTCGTGGAAGGTGACATCGACCGCGGCCTCGGTGGGGCCGTACAGGTTGTGCACAGCCGTCCCGGTCAACTCCCGCAACCGCTGCGCCGGTTTCGGCGCCAACGCCTCACCCGAAGAGAACACCAAGCGCAGCGAATCACACCGCCCGGCCGCCGCATCGGCAGACAGCGCCGCCACGAACACCGTCAGCATCGACGGCACGAAGTGCGCCACCGAGACCCGCTCCGCATCGATGAGGCCGGCCAGATACGCCGGATCACGATGCCCATCAGGCTTCGCGACCACCAGACGCGCACCCACCTGCAACGGCCAGAAGAACTCCCACACCGACACGTCGAACGTCGACGGCGTCTTCTGCAACACCACATCCGAAGACGTCAAACCGTACTCGGCCTGCATCCACACCAGACGATTCACGATCGCCGCATGCGAAACCGCCACACCCTTCGGCCGACCCGTCGAACCCGACGTGAAGATCACATACGCCGTATTCGACGCCCGCAACGGCGCCACCCGATCACCATCGGTGACGGTGGAATCGGCGTAGCCCGACAGATCGATCTCGTCGACGACCACCACCGGACGTTCCGCCGTGGTGAATTCGTCCCTCGAGCTCGTCAGTACGCAGACCGGGTCCGCAGTGGCCAGGATGTACTCCGTGCGCTCGGTGGGCTGCTCCGGATCCAGCGGCACATACGCGCCACCGGCGGTGACCACCGCGTACATCGCCACGACCAGGTCCACCGAGCGCCGCATCCCCAGCGCCACCGGGACATCCGGTCCGACACCCAGCGAGATCAGATGCCGCGCCAGCCGGTTCACCCGGCCGGCGAACTCGGCGTAGGACAGACCTGTCCCCTCGAACGTCACCGCGGGCGCTGCCGGAGTGCGCGCTACCCGGTCGGCGAACAGACCGGCCAGGGTCGCGGCCGGATCGACAGCGTGCTCCGGGCCGTACCCGCCGCGAAGTACCGCCGATGCTTCCAGCGCGTCCAGGAGCGGGAGATCACCCAGCGGACGTTCCGGAGTCTTGACCACGGCCTTGAGCAACCGGACGAATCGCTGGGCGAACCGCGCGACCGTCTCGCGATCGAACAGATCGGTCGCATAAGTGAAGACCGCGTCGATTCCCGCCGTCGCGGTCCGCTCGCTCAGATCCAGCTGAAGATCGAATTTCGCGGTCTCCAAGGGCATCTCGACCGCGCTGACCGACAGCTCGGACAGCTCCGTGCGCACCGGCGGGGTGTTCTGCAGCGCCAGCATCACCTGGAACAGCGGATGCCGGGCCTGCGACCGCACCGGGTTGAGAATCTCCACCAAACGTTCGAACGGCAGATCGGCATGCCCGAACGCGGCGATATCGGCAGTGCGCACCGAACTCAGCAGCTCGGTGAACCCGGCACCGGAATCGACCGGTGTCCGCAGCACGAGGGTGTTGACGAACATACCGATCAGATCGTCGAGGGCACGTTCACCGCGGCCCGCGATCGGAGTGCCGATCGCGATATCGGTTTCCCCGGACAACCGCGACAGCAGTACCGCGAACGCCGCGTGTACGGCCATGAACAGGGTCGCGCCTTCGGCCCGCGCCAATTCGGTCAGCCTGGCATGGGTTTCGGCGTCGATCTCGAACATATGGGTCGCGCCCCGGCCCGAGGAGAGCGCAGGCCGAGCCCGGTCCGCCGGGAGGTCCAGCTGATCCGGCAATCCGGCCAGCTCCTGCGACCAGTACGAGATCTGCTGGTTGATCACCGATTCGGGATCGTTCTCCGAACCCAGTACCTGCCGCTGCCACAGCGCGAAATCGGCGTACTGCACCTCCAGCGGCGCCCAGCCGGGGGCATCGCCCGCGGTGCGTGCCACGTACGCGGTCACCACGTCGCGCAGCAGCGGCGCCATCGAGAAACCGTCACCGGAGATGTGATGGACGACGAAGCCGAGCACATGGTCGGACGCGTCCAGCCGGAACAGCCGAGCCCGGAACGGCACACTCGAGGTGACATCGAAGCCCGCCGTCACCAACTCCGCGAGCCGCGCGGGCAGATCTGCCGCCGTGACCTCGACCGGAGCGAGCTCCAGCGCCACCTCGGCTGTCGGCAGCACCTGCTGGAACGGAGTCCCGCCGACCTCCGGGTAGAAGGTCCGCAGCGATTCGTGCCGCGCCAGCACATCGGCGACGGCGGCGCGCAGCGCGGCCGTGTCGAGGTCGCCGGACAACCGGACCGCGACCGGGATGTTGTCCACGAACGAATCCGGATCGAACCGGTTCAGGAACCACATCCGCTGCTGCGCCAGCGACAGCGGCACCCGCTCCACGATCTCGCCCGTCGCGAGTTCCTGGGTCGGACGTGGCTGCGGCACCAGCGCCGCCCGCCCGCCCGCCTCGGACCGCAGTTCCGCGCGCGCGGCCAGGGCGGCCACGGTGGGCGCTTCGAACAGGACGCGCACCGGAACGTCGACATCCAGCGCCCGGCCGAGCCGGGCCGCGACCTGGGTCGCGATCAGCGAGTTGCCGCCGAGGGCGAAGAAGTCGTCGTCGGCGCCGATCCGCTCGGCACCGAGCACATCGGCGTAGACACCGGCCACGATCTCCTCGATCGGGGTCGACGGCGCCCGGAACTCCTGCGCCTCGAACCGCGGCTGCGGCAGTGCCTTGCGATCCAGCTTCCCGGACGGATTCAACGGGAACTCGTCCAGCTCCAGCACGGTCGCCGGCACCATATAGGCCGGCAGGACCGCACGTAGCGCCTCGAGCAATTCCGCGGATTCGATCCGCGTGCCCGCCGCGCGCACCACATAGGCGACCAGTTGTTCGCCCAGCGGTGACGCGGCGACCGTCACCACAGCCTGTCTCACCTGCGGCTGCGCCAGCAGCGCGGATTCGATCTCACCGAGTTCGATTCGCAGACCACGCAGCTTCACCTGGAAATCGGTACGACCCAGATACTCCAGCTCACCAGCGGCGGTCCAGCGCACCAGGTCACCGGTGCGATACATCCGCTCGGCGGCGCCGAACGGGCTCGCCACGAACCGATCCGCGGACAGGTCCGGGCGCGCCACATACCCGCGCGCCAACTGCGCACCCGCGAGATACAGCTCACCGGCCACCCCCACCGGCACCGACCGCAACCGGGCATCCAGCACGTACACGCGAGTGTTGAACACCGGAGCACCGATCGGCACCGACACCGTATCCGCGTCGACCACCTCATGGAAGGTGACATCGACCGCGGCCTCGGTCGGACCGTACAGGTTGTGCACAGCCGTCCCGGTCAACTCCCGCAACCGCTGCGCCGGTTTCGGCGCCAACGCCTCACCCGAGGAGAACACCAAGCGCAGCGAATCACACCGTGCGCCCGAATCGACGGGCGCACCCGGCAGCGCGGCCACGAATACGGTGAGCATGGACGGCACGAAGTGCGCCACCGTCACGCCCTCGGTATCGATGACCTCCGCCAGGTACTCCGGATCACGATGCCCATCAGGCTTCGCGACCACCAGACGCGCACCCACCTGCAACGGCCAGAAGAACTCCCACACCGACACATCGAACGTCGACGGCGTCTTCTGCAACACCACATCCGAAGACGTCAAACCGTACTCGGCCTGCATCCACACCAGACGATTCACGATCGCCGCATGCGAAACCGCCACACCCTTCGGCCGACCCGTCGAACCCGACGTGAAGATCACATACGCCGTATTCGACGCACGCAACGGCCCACGACGATCGGCATCCGTCACCGGAGCCTCGGTGTACCCGGACAGATCCAGCGCGTCCACGACGAGCACCGGCACACCTGTCCCCTCGGGAACAGCACCGGCATCGGACGTCGTGGTCAGTACACAGATCGGTCGCGCGGTCTCGAGCACATACGCGGTCCGCTCCGCCGGATGCTCGGGATCCACCGGCACATACGCACCACCGGCGGTGACGACCGCGTACATCGCCACCACCAGATCCACCGAGCGCCGCAGCGCCAGCCCGACCAGCGACTCGGGGCCCACGCCCTCGGAAATCAGCAGCCGCGCAAGACGATTGACGCGACCGGCGAACTCCGCATAGGTCAGTTCAGCGCCCTCGAACGACACCGCGACCCGATCCGGATACGCCCCGACCGCTCCGGCGAACTCATCCAGCAGCAACCGCGCATCGATCGCCCGGCCGGTCGCGTTCCAGCGGTGCAGCACCAGTTCGCGTTCCGCCGAGTCGAGCAGCTCGATATCACCGACGGCGGCAGACGGATCGGCGACGATCCCGTCCAGCATCCGTACCAACCGGTCCGCGATCCGCCGCACATCGGCCTCGTCGAACATGTCCTGCCGATACCCGGCCCGGATCCGCAAGGTAGCGCCGAGTGCGGCGACGAGGGTGAGCGGGTAGTGCGTGGCGTCGACACCGTCGAGGCCGGTCACCGTCATTCCGTCGATATCGGCGGCAGCCGCCTGGATGCCTTCGGCATCCACCGGATACGACTCGAACACCAGCAGGGTGTCGAACAGCGCCGCCATCCCGGCCGCGGCGTGGATATCGGAAAGGCTCACATAGTGGTGATCCAGCAGATCGGCCTGTTCGACCTGGACCCGGGCCAGCACTGTCCGCACGGATTCGTGTCGATCGAACCGCACCCGCACCGGGATCGTGTTGATGAACAACCCGACCATGGTCTCCACACCGGCCAGCTCCGGCGGACGGCCGGAGACCGTGGCGCCGAACAGCACATCGTCGCGACCGGTCAGACGTCCCAGCAGTACCGCCCACGCCACCTGCAGCACCGTGTTCGCCGTCACGCCGACCTCGGTGGCCAGCGTGGTCATCCGGGCGGTGGCCGCGGGGTCCAGCTCGAACTCGTACTCACCCGACAGCGCGTTGATTTCGGGTGCGGAGCCGCCCGCTTCGGGGCGGACGAGCAGTGTCGGTTCCTCGACCTCCGCCAGCGCCGCCCGCCAGGTCTCCAGCGAGACCTGGCGATCCTGCCGGCCCACCCATGCCAAGAAGGTCCGATAGGAATGGGCCGGCGGCAGCGCACTGGTATCGGCACGGACCGCGTACAACGTCAGCAGATCCCGCATGAGCAGCGGCATGGACCAGCCGTCGAGCAGAATGTGATGGTTCGACACCACGAACTGCCAGGTATCCGGCCCGGTCGCGATCAAGGTGAACCGGAGCAGCGGCGGCTCGGCGAGATCGAAGCGCCGCAACCGGTCCGCTTCGATGAGGTCGGCGGCCGTCCGGGTGCTGCTGCGGTCGTACTCGGTCCAGTCGACCGGCACATCCTGCAGGACCACCTGAACCGGGTTGCCCTCGTAGTCGGTGACGAAGGCGGTACGCAGGTTCTCGTACCGATCGACCAGGGCCTGTGCCGCCGCACGCAACCGGGCGGCATCCACCCGGCCGGTCAGCGTCAGCACCACCTGCGCGGTGTAGACATCCACGGACTCCGCGGCCAGCTGCGCGTGGAACCACATCCCGGCCTGCATCGAGGACAGCGACCACACATCGGCGACCGGCATCGGGAATCGCCGCTCGATTCCCTCGATATCGGCCTGCGACAGTGCGACCAGACCGAAATCGGATGAGGTGTGCCCACCGGCCTCCGCGGAATTCGCATGGCGAGCGACCGCTTCCAGCGCCCGCGCCCACAGCGCACCGAACTCGCGAACCTCATCGGCCGTCAGCAACGTCGACGGATACCCGATCCGCGCGGTCAGCTTCCCGCCGATCACTGCGGCATTGATATCCAGTGGTGCCATAGCCGGCATATCCGTATCGAATGCCCCGACGACGACCAGATCGTTCGTCTGCCACCAGCCGAAATCACGCATTTCCGCGGAGATCTCGCCCGCGCCGAATCGGCCCAGATAGTTGAAACTCACCTGTCCCGGCAGTGTGACCGGCAGCCGGCCCGCGGTCGCGCGGTTCATATAACGCAGCAGACCGTAACCGATCCCCTTGTCCGGCACCGCGAGCAGCTGTTCCTTCACCGACTTGAGCACCGCGCCCAGTGCCGGTCCCCCGGCGAGCGCATCCTCGATATCGCCGGCCGGCGCGAACCGCACCGGGAAGATCGTGGTGAACCAGCCGACCGTGCGGGACAGATCGGCCCCGGGCACGACCTCTTCCTCACGACCGTGGCCCTCGAGCCGGACCAGCAGCGGATCCTCGGCCGCGGCCCCGGGCACCCGACGGGCCCGCCACGTGGTGGTGGCGAGTACGAGTGCGGTGAGCAGGCCGTCGTTCACACCGCCGTGGAACAACTTCGGCACGGTGGTGAGCAACGCCTGGGTGACTTCCGGCGACACCTCCACCGAATGGATATCGACCGCCGCGGCGGTATCGACCACCGGATCCATCGCGCGGCTGGTCAGCAGTGGATCGGCGGTACCGGCCACGGTCTGCCAGTACTCCAGTTCCGCGACCCGCTCCGGGCTGTGCGCATGCTCCTCGAGCGCATGCGCCCAGGTCCGCATCGAAGTGCTGGGCGCCGACAGTTCCGGCTCCTGCCCGGCACTGTGCGCACCAGCGGACAGCAGGAAATCGGGAGTCAGCACGCGCCAGGACACCCCATCGACCACCATGTGATGCGCGACGACGACCAGGTACCCCGCTCGGTCGGCGGTATCCGGTTCCAGCCAGACGAACCGGACCACCACGCCGGTGCCGGGATCGAGCCGATCCAGCGTGGAATCGACAGCGGCCTGGGCTGTTTCGAGTAGCCGCTGCTCATCGGCGGTGGCATCGAACACCGTGTGATCGATCAGCGCGTCCACATCGACCGACCCCGGTTCGGCCGTTTCGACGAACCACTCGCCGTCCTCGGCGATCAGCCGTGCCCGCAACATATCGTGCCGGTCCAGCACCGGTCCCAGCACCGCGGCGATGGTCGCCCGGGTGACGCCGACCGGCAGGCTCAACGTCGTCAACTGGTGGTACCGGCCATAGGAACCGCGCCGTTCGACCATGAACCGCACGATCGATGTGAGCGGCAGCCGACCGACCCCGCCACCGGGCAACTCGGGCAACGACAGCACACCTTCAGCGGCTTCCCCGGCCTCGGCAACAGCCGCCAGGCCGGCCACCGTGCGCTGTTCGAACACCTGGCGCGGCGTGAACACCACCCCGCGCGCTTTCGCCCGGGACACGAGCTGAATAGAGACGATGCTGTCGCCGCCGAGGGCGAAGAACGAATCGTCCACACCCACCCGGTCCACACCCAGCACCTCGGCGAACACCTCGGCGACGATCTGCTCCATGGGATTACGCGGACCACGGAACGCCGCGCCGGTGGCGAAAACCGGTTCCGGCAATGCCTTCCGGTCCAGTTTTCCGTTGATGGTCAACGGAATCCGGTCCAGCGCGACCACCGCGGAGGGAACCATGTACGAGGGGAGCCGCGTGGCCGTGCCGTCGCGCACAGCGTCCGGATCGAGCTCGGTACCGGGCTCGGGCACCACATAGGCGACGATCCGCTGATCACCGGGGCGATCTTCCCGGACGATCACGGCGCCCTGCGCGATACCGGGCAGAGCGAGCACAGCGTCTTCGATCTCACCGAGCTCGATCCGGAACCCACGGATCTTGACCTGGTCGTCCGAACGCCCCAGATACTCGAGCTCACCGAAACGATTCCAGCGCGCGACGTCACCGGACCGATACAGGCGCGCACCGGGCGCACCGAACGGATCGGCCACGAAACGCGCCGCCGAAAGCTCCGGCCGGCCCAGATAACCACGCGAGAGCTGCCCACCGGACACATACAACTCACCCGGCACCCCGACCGGAACCGGCTGCAACCGGTTGTCCAGCACATAGGTCTTCAGCCCCGCCAGCGCCCGGCCGACGACACTACCGGCCGCCTCGGCGACAACAGCGGCGTCCAGCGCACGGTAGGACACGTGCACAGTGGTCTCGGTGATGCCGTACATGTTCACCAGGACCGGTGACGCCGTCTCCCGGCCACCGAGCACCCGGGTCCGGCCGTTCGTACCGTCCCCGTGCCGGGCGACCCAATCGGCAAGTCGACGCAACTCCAGCGCCTCACCACCGAAGATCACATAGCGCAGCGCGAGCGCGGTGGCATCGCCGGCCGCGGCCCGATCGGCCTCGGCCAGCTGATAGAACGCCGACGGAGTCTGGTTCAGTACCGTCACCCGCTCGGCGCGCAACAACTCCAGGAACTGCTCCGGCGAACGTGTCGTGTAGTAATCCACCACCACCGAAGTCCCGCCGAACAGCAGCGGGCCCCACAGCTCCCACACCGAGAAATCGAAGGCGTAGGAGTGGAACAGTGTCCACACATCGTCGGGCCCGAAACCGAACTCACGATCGGTGTTGGCGAACAACCGCACCACATTGCGATGGGCCACCGCTACGCCCTTCGGGCGGCCGGTCGAGCCGGAGGTGTAGATGACATAGGCGGTGTTGTCCGGACGCAGCGGCGCGAGCCGATCATCGTCGGTGATCGGCGCGTCGCTGATATCGCCACCGGAACCGTCCACCATCACCTGCGGCAGGTCCCTGGGCAGATCCGCCGTCACCGTGGCATCCCGGACCACCGCCTCCGGACGGGCATCGGCGAGCACATACGCGATCCGCTCGGCCGGCGAGTCGGGATCCACGGGCACATAACCGGCGCCCGATTTGATCACCGCCAGCAGTGCCACCACCAGATCCAGCGAACGGGGCAGCAACACCGCCACCAGGGATTCCGGACCGGCCCCCGCGGCGATCAACCGCCGCGCCAGGATATTCGCCCGCCGGTCCAACTCGGCGTAGGTGAGTCGATCGGATTCGAACTTCACCGCGGTCCGCTGCGCGTGCACGGCGGCGACCGCATCGAAAAGACTGGCGAGAGTGGCCGTTTCCGCCTCATCGACCGGATCTCCGTCGACGGTGAACACTCCGGCGCCGGCATCGGCACGCGTACTCACCCAATGACGCAGCACATTCGACCGCTCGATATCACCGAGCACATCGATATCACCGACCAGGCTCCGCGGATCGTCGGCAACCGCGCGCAGTATGCGCACGAACCGATCGGCGAAGGTCTCGACGGTATCCGCCTCGAACAGATCCGTGGCGAAGGTCAGCTGACCGCTCATACCTTCGGCCGTGCCCGTGGCGTCGTAGACCTCACCCAGGGTGAGGTTCAGGTCGTACTGCGAGACCGCGATATCGGCATCGATGCCCGATACCGTCAACCCCGGCAATTCCAGGCTCGATTGCGCCATGTTCTGGAACGTGAACCCGACCTGGAACAACGGATTCCGTGCGGTCGATCGTTCCGGGTCGAGCGCTTCCACCAGACGCTCGAACGGCACATCCGCATGCGCGAATGCCTGGATATCCACCTGCCGCTGCCGCGCCAGCAGATCCGCGAACGCCGCGCCGCGATCCACCTGGGTCCGCAACACCAGCGTGTTGACGAACATACCGATCAGATCGTCGAGCGCCTGCTCACCACGACCGGCCACCGGCGTACCGATCACGATGTCGTCGGTGCCCGACAGCCGCGACAACAACACCGCCCACGCGGAATGCACCACCATGAACAGGGTTGTGCCGTGTTGCTGTGCCAACCGCAGCAAACCGGCATGGATCTCGGCATCGATATCGATCGCCACGCGACCACCGGCGAACGACTGCTTCTCCGGGCGTGGATGATCCACCGGCAGGTCCAGCTGATCCGGAATATCGGCCAACGCCGACCGCCAGTAGTCGATCTGCTCGGCCGCCAGGGACTCCCGATCGCCCTCATCGCCCAGCACCGCACGCTGCCAGATCGCGTAATCGGCGTACTGGACCGGCAACGGCGCCCAGTGCGGGGCCGCACCCGCTGCCCGCGCGGCGTACGCGGTCATCAGATCCCGGGTCAGCGGCTGTACCGACAAACCGTCGCCGGCGATATGGTGCACGACCGCGGCGAGGACGTATTCGTCCGCGGCGCCGTCGATACGCAGCAATGTCAGCCGCACCGGCACCCGTTCGGCGACATCGAAGGACACCGCCATCAGCTCGAACACCGTGGTCTCGACCGCGTCCGCGGCCACCGGGCGCACGTCCAGCTCCGGTACCGCGCCCGACACCGGCAGAATCACCTGCATCGGACCGGATTCGGTCTCCGGGTACACCGTCCGCAACACCTCGTGCCGCGCGACCAGATCACCGACCGCCTGCCGCAACGCCGGAATGTCCAGCTGCCCGGTCAACCGGATGACCATCGGGATGTTGTAGGCCTTCGAACCGGAATCGAACCAGTTCAGGAACCACATCCGCTGCTGCGCCAGGGACAGCGGGATCCGCTCCACGACCTCCCCCGACGGCAGCACCCGAGTCGGTCGCGGTTGCGGCACCAGCGCCGGACGTCCGCCGGAACCGACCTGCTCTTCGAGCCGGGCGGCCAGCGTGCTGACAACGGATGCCTCGAACAGCACCCGGACCGGCACCTGGGTGTTCAACGCCGCACCCAGCCGCGCCACGACCTGGGTCGCCATCAGCGAATTGCCGCCGAGCGCGAAGAAATCGTCATCCGCGCCGACTCGTTCCACATCGAGAACATCGGCGAGCACGCGTGCCACGGTCTCCTCGACCGGTGTGGACGGCGCCCGGAACTTCCGCACCTCGAAAGCAGGCTCCGGCAGCGCCTTACGATCCAGCTTCCCGGCCGGGGTCAGCGGGATCTCGTCGATCACCATGACCGACGCCGGCACCATGTACGACGGCAACCGCTGCCCGACGTACTCGCGCAATTCGGCGACGTCGATCGAACGGCCCGGTGCGGCCACCACATACGACACCAGCGATACCGCGCCCGCGGCGTTCTTGTGCCCGGTGGTGACCGCGAAGTCCACGGTCTCGTGCGCGGTCAGCGCCGCGTCGATCTCACCCAGCTCGATCCGGAAACCACGAACCTTGACCTGGAAATCGTTACGGCCCACATACTCCACCGCCGGATCACCAGCCGCGTCGCGCTGCCACCGCACAATGTCACCCGTGCGATACAACCGCGACCCCGGCTCACCGAACGGATCGGCCACAAAACGCTCAGCAGTCAAACCCACCCGCGCGTGATAACCACGCGCCAACTGGACACCACCGACATACAACTCACCGGCCACACCCTCCGGCACCGGATTCAACCGGTCATCCAGCACCAGCGCACGCATACCCCGCACCGGACCACCGATCGTCACCGGATCACCCGGCAACAACACACCACTGATATTCGTCGCGACCGTCGCCTCGGTCGGACCATAAGCATTATGGAACCGACGCTGCGACCCACCTTCGGGGACCGTCGACCATTTCGCGACGAGGTCCGCCGAGATGGCCTCACCACCGGCGATGATCACTTCCATACCGGCGAGATCGGCCGGATCCAGCGAGGCCAGCACCGACGGCGTGATCAAACCGACCGTGACACCTTCACGAGCGATCAACTCACCCAACTCAGCGCCACCATAGGTACCCGTCGGCACCACAACCAGCGCACCCGCCGAACCCACAGCAAGCAACAGTTCCAAGATCGACGCATCGAACGACGGCGACGCAAAGGCCAGCGCCCGCGAATCCGCGGTCAACCGGTAACGCTCCACCTGCTCAGCACTGAAATTCGCCAAACCCGCATGCGTGACGACCACACCCTTGGGCACACCCGTCGAACCCGAGGTGTAGATGACATACGCCGGACTCGCCGGAGTCAACGGCCACACCCGATCCGCATCCGTGATCGGATCACCCGGATACCCCTCGAGCGCGAGCTCGTCGAGGACCAGCCAATCCACCGAATCCGGCAACTCCGCCCGCACCGACGACACCGTGATACCCACCGGTGCACCGGAATCGGACAACATATGCGCGATACGATCCGCCGGATACGTCGGGTCGACCGGCAAGAACGCCGCACCCGACTTCGTCACAGCCCATTCGGCCAGCACCGAATCCGCCGACCGCGGCATCGCCACCGCCACCAGATCCTCAGCACCCAGGCAACGCTCGATCAACACCTGCGCCAACCGGTTCGACCGCTCGTCGAACTCACCATAGGAATACCGGACACCCTCGAACACCACCGCCGGCGCCGACGGATCCACCGCCACCGCCGCAGCCAGCAACTCCGGCAACGTCCGCGCCGGCACCGCCGGACCACCCGAACGAGCGAGGATCTCGCCGCGCTCGGCCTCGTCCAGAATCTCCACCGCGCCCAGCACCACGTCCGGGTCGGCGGCCACCGCGGCCAGCAACCACCGGAACCGGGTAATCATGGTGCGGATGGTCGCCTCGTCGAACAGATCGGTGGCGTAGTTCAGGAACAGGGTCATCCCACCGGACCCGTTCTCGGCCAGCGTGAACTGCAGATCGAAGCGGGCCACGTCGTCGGCGAGTTCTACACCGGAGACCTCCAGGCCCGCCAGGTCCAGCACCGCCTGTTCCTGATTCTGCAGCGACAGCGCCACCTGGAACAGCGGGTTACGCGCCTGCGAACGCTCCGGCGCCAGCAGATCCACCAACCGCTCGAACGGCACATCGGCATTACCGAACGCGTCGAGATCGGTCTGTCGTGCCCGATCCAGCAACTCCGCGAACGACTCACCCGAGCCGACACTCGTCCGCAACACCAACGTGTTGACGAACATGCCGACCAGATCGTCCAGAGCTCGCTCACCACGACCCGCGATCGGCGTACCGATCGCGACGTCGTCGCTACCGGACAACCGCGCCAGCAACGCCGCCAGCGCCGCATGGAACACCATGAACATCGAGGCATTACGGCGACGCGCCAGCGCATCCAGGTCCCCGACGAGCTCGGCGGACAACTCACCGCTCACCGTCGCACCGCGCATCGACGCGACCGCCGGACGCGGCCGGTCCGCCGGCAGTGCCAGCTCGTCGGGAACACCGGCGAGAGTGCGCTTCCAGAAAGCGATCTGCCGCGCCATCGGCGAAGCCGGATCGTCCTCGGCGCCCAGCACCCGCCGCTGCCACAGCGTGAAGTCCGCGTACTGGACCGGCAGCAGATCCCAGCCCGGCTCGAGATCCCGGACCCGCGCCGCGTACGCGGTCATCACATCGCGGGCCAGCGGGGCCATCGAGAAACCGTCACCGGAGATGTGGTGCACCACCACGACCAGCACGAATTCGCGCGGCGTCACCTCGAGCAATCGGGTCCGCAACGGCGGGGCCACGGACACATCGAAACCGACACCCACGAACTCCGCGATCGCGGCGGGCAGCTCGTCCGCGGTGACCGCGACCGTTTCCAGCCCCAGATCGACCTGATCCGCGGGCACGATCACCTGCACCGGCTTCTCGGAGCGCTCCGGGAAGTAGGTGCGCAGCGATTCGTGCCGCCACAGCACATCGGCCAGCGCGGCCCGCAGCGCCACCACGTCCAGCTCACCCGAGAGCCGGATCGCCATCGGCAGGTTGTAGGCCACCGACGACGTGTCGTACTGGTTCAGGAACCACATCCGCTGCTGCGCGAACGACAACGGCACCAGTTCGGGCCGCGGCCCTGCCTCCAGTGCCGGGCGCGCTTTCTCACCGGTCTGCTCGACCCGCACGGCCAACGCTGCCACCGTCGGCGCCTCGAACAACGCCCGCACCGGCACCCGGACGTCGAGCGCGGCACCGATACGCGCCGCGACCTGCGTCGCGACCAGCGAGTTACCACCCAGTTCGAAGAAATCGTCGTCCGCACCGACCCGCTGCAGACCGAGCACGTCGGCGAACGTCGATGCCACAACCTCCTCGATCGGGGTCGACGGCGCCCGGAACACCCGCGCCTCGAACACCGGCGCCGGCAGCAACTTGCGGTCCAGTTTCCCGGAGACGTTCATCGGGAACGCGTCGAGCACCACGAAGGCCGCGGGCACCATATAGGCCGGGAGTTCGGCACGCAGTGCGGTCTTCACGGCTTCCGGATCGATCGCCCGGCCGGTATCCGGTACGAGATAGGCCACCAGCTGGTCACCGGTGTGCTCATCGGTGCGCATGACCACCACCGCCTGGGCGATCTCGTCCACACCGATCAGCGCCGACTCGATCTCACCGAGCTCGATCCGCAGACCGCGCAGCTTCACCTGGAAGTCGGTGCGACCCAGGTATTCGAGCTCGCCGTCGAGGTTCCAGCGAACCAGATCGCCGGTCCGGTACATCCGTTCGCCGGCACCGAACGGGTTCGCCACGAACCGGTCGAAGGTCAGATCGGGACGATCCACATACCCCTGCGCCAGCTGCGCGCCGGCCAGGTAGAGCTCGCCGGGAACCCCCGGCGGGACCGGCCGCAACCGGCCGTCCAGCACGTAGGCCTGAGTGTTGAACGCCGGCACGCCGATCGGCACCGAGACCGTATCGGCCTCGGTCACTTCGTGGTAGATCAGGTCGACCGTGGCCTCGGTGGGGCCGTACAGGTTGTGCAGCCGGGCGTTGGTCAGCTTCCGCAACCGTCGCGGAATGTCATTGGGCAGCGCCTCGCCGCCGACGATGATGTGGCGCAGACTCGACCACGCCTCGGGGCCGGTTTCGGCCATGATGACCGACAGCATCGACGGTACGAACTGCGCCGTCGTGACACCCTCGGACTCGATGATCCCGGCGAGATAGCCGGGGTCACGGTGTCCGTCCGGACGAGCGACCACGAGGCGAGCACCCACCTGCAACGGCAGGAAGAACTCCCGGACCGAGGCGTCGAAGGTGACCGGTGCGCGCTGCAACATGACATCGGCCGCCGCCATGCCGTAGCGCGCGTGGGTGCCCACCAAGCAGTTCACGATCGCCCCGTGCGCCACCGCGACGCCCTTGGGGCGGCCGGTCGAGCCGGAGGTGAAGATCACGTACGCGGTGTTGCCCGAACGCAGTGGCCGCAGCCGGTCCGCATCGGTGAGCGGGGCATCCGAGAACTCGGCCAGATCCAGCTGATCGATCCGCACCTGCCGCTCGATCACCGGATCCAGATCGTCACCGGCGGTGAGCACACACGCCGGGCGAGCGGTCTCGAGGATGTACCCGAGCCGTTCCACCGGCTGATCCGGATCCAGCGGCACATACGCGCCACCGGCCACGACCACCGCGTACATCCCGACAACGAGGTCGAACGATCGCTGCATACCCAGCGCCACGTACACCTCGGGCCCGACACCCATCCCGACGAGCCGGCGGGCCAGCCGGTGTACCCGGCCCGCGAACTCGGCGTAGGACAGATTCGTCCCCTCGAAGGTGAGCGCGATCTCGTCCGGGGTCCGGGCGACCTGCGCCTCGAACAGCGATACCAGGGTGGCGGTGGCATTGCCCGGGGTCTCGGTGAGCGCGGTCTCCACCGGGAAACCGGTCGCGTTCCATCGATCGAGTACCAGGGCCCGTTCGGCCGGGGCCATGAGCTCGATATCGCCGACCGGCACCGTCTCGTCCGCGATCACCGCGCGCAGCACCCGCACGAATCGGCGGCCGAACTCGGATACGAATTCGTCGTCGAAGAGGTCTGTGGCGTAGAGGATCTCGGCATCCATGCCCGATCCACCGGTGACGGCCTCGCTCATGGTGAGCGACATATCGTATTTGGTGGTCGGTATATCGACACCCAGCCCGGTCATCGTCAGACCCGGCAGTTCCAGCCGATTCTCGCCCAAGTTCTGGAACGCGAGCATCACCTGGAACAGCGGCTGACGCGACTGGGAACGGACCGGATTGAGGACCTCGACCAGGCGCTCGAACGGGACATCCGCATGCGCGAACGCGGCCAGGTCGCGATCACGCACCTGCGCGAGCAGATCGGTGAACGGTGCGCCGATATCGATCCGGGTCCGCAGCACCAGCGTGTTGACGAACATGCCGACCAACTCGTCGAGCACCCGCTCGCCGCGGCCGGCGACCGGGATACCGATGGCGATATCGGTGGTTCCGCTGAGCCGGGCGAGCAGGGTGGCGAAAGTGCTGTGCACGAGCATGAACAGCGTGACGCCCTGAGCCTGGGCGACCAGGTTCAACTCGTCGATCACCTCACCGGGCACGGCGAACCGGTGCGTCGCCGCCCGTTCGCTGGCGACCGCGGGACGGGGCCGGCTGGACAACCGCAGCTCGTCGGGCAGTTCGTCCAGTTCGGCCTTCCAGAAGTCCAGCTGCTGGGAGACCAGCGACGCCGGATCGTCATCGGAACCGAGAACCTCACGCTGCCACATCGCGTAGTCGATGTACTGAACGGCCATCGGTTCCCATTCCGGAACCGCACCGGCCGAACGTGCCGAGTACGCGATCATCAGGTCACGGCTCAGCGGCCGCATCGAGAAACCGTCGGCGGCGATATGGTGCACCACACCGGCCAGCACGTGGTCGTCCTCGGCCAGGCGATAGACCTGCAGACGAACCGGCAGTTCACCGGTCAGATCGAATCCGCGGACGACGAAGTCGGCGATCGAAGCGAAAAGTTCGGCACTGAGCTCGGCACCCGACACCGCGGCCCGATGCGATTCGATGACCTCCACATCCGGAACCGCCCGCTCCGGTGGCAGCACCTGCTGATAGCCGACACCGTCGTGGGACGGATACACGGTGCGCAGCGATTCGTGCCGGGCGATCACATCGGCCACCGCCTGGAGCAGCGCCGCCATATCGACCGTGCCGCTCAAGCGCAGCACGATCGGAATATTGTCGACCGCGGATTCCGGTTCGAACCGGTTGAGGAACCACATCCGCTGCTGCGCCTGCGACAGCGGCGGCCGTTCGGGCCGGGGACGCGCGGCGAGTACCGGACGCCCACCGGCACCGGCCTGCTGCTCCACCCGGGCCGCCAGCGCGGCCACCGTCGAATCCTCGAACAGCATCCGCACCGGGACCTGGGTATCGAGTGCGGCCCCGATCCGGGCCGCCACCTGGGTCGCGATCAGCGAGTTGCCGCCGAGGGCGAAGAAATCGTCGTCGGCGCCGACCCGCTCGGTACCGAGAACCTCCGCGAAGACCCCGGCCACGATCTCCTCGATCGGGGTCGACGCGGATCGGGAACCACCCGATTCGAACACCGGCGCGGGCAGTGCCCGGCGATCCAGTTTCCCGTTGATGGTCAACGGGATCCGGTCCAGCACGACGAGCGCGGACGGCACCATGTAGGCCGGCACCCGCCGGCCGGCGCCCTCGCGGATCTGCTCCGTATCGAGCTCGGTCCCGGTTTCCGGCACCACATACGCGACGATCCGGTGATCACCCGGGTTGTCCTCGCGGACGATGACCGCGGCCTGCGCGACACCCGCCTGCGCGAGCACCGCTGCCTCGATCTCGCCGAGTTCGATCCGGAATCCGCGCACCTTGACCTGATCGTCGGCGCGGCCGAGGTATTCGAGTTCGCCGAAACGGTTCCAGCGCGCGAGATCGCCGGAGCGGTAGAGCCGGGCACCGGGTGTACCCGGTTCGGCCAGCGGATTCGCCACGAAACGGGCGGCCGTCAGATCCGGGCGGCCCAGGTAGCCGCGGGACAGCTGCCTGCCGGCCACGTACAGCTCACCCGCCACCCCGACCGGCACCGGCTGGAGCCGGTTGTCCAGCACGTAGGTCTTCAGCCCACCCAGCGCCCGGCCGATCACGCTGCCGGCCGCACCGGCGATGGTCTCCGCGTCCAGCGCGCGGTAGGACACGTGCACGGTGGTCTCGGTGATGCCGTACATATTCACCAGCAGCGGCGAGGCGGTTTCCCGGTCGCCGATCTGGGCGGTACGTCCGGTCGTCCCGTCACCGTGGCGGGCGACCCAATCGGCGAGCCGGCGCAGTTCCAGTGCCTCACCACCGAATACGACGTACCGCAGCGCCAGCGGACGCTCCGCCGCCGCGGTGCGATCGGCCTCGGCCAGCTGATAGAACGCCGACGGCGTCTGGTTCAGCACGGTGACCCGTTCGGTGCGCAGCAGTTCCAGGAACTGGTGCGGCGACCGTGAGGTGTAGTAGTCGACGACCACCAGGGTGCCGCCGAAGAGCAGCGGTCCCCACAGCTCCCAGACCGAGAAGTCGAAGGCGTAGGAGTGGAACAGGGTCCACACATCCTCGGCGCCGAAACCGAATTCGCGCTCGGTATTGGCGAACAGTCGCACCACATTCCGGTGTGCCACCGCGACGCCCTTGGGGCGGCCGGTGGAACCGGACGTGTAGATGACGTAGGCCGTGTTGTCCGGCCGCAAGGGCGCGAGGCGATCGGCGTCGGTGATCGGACCGTCGTCGGCGTCCTCGATATCACCGACTTCTACGGAGTAACCGTCCATCACCACACGCGAGATACCACTGGGCAGTTCCACCCGCACCGAGGAATCCAGCACCACGGTCGCCGGACGCGCGTCCTCGAGCACGTAGGCGATCCGTTCGGCGGGATAGTCCGGGTCCACCGGCACGTAGCCGGCACCGGACTTGATCACCGCGAGCAGTGCGACCACCAGATCCAGCGAACGTGGCAACAACACCGCGACGAGGGTTTCCGGCCCGGCGCCCTCGGAGATCAACCGGCGCGCCAGCACATTCGCGCGGCGCTCCAACTCGGCGTAGGTGAGCTGGTCGCCCTCGTACTTCGCGGCGGTCCGGTGCGGATGTTCCCCGGCAACCGCCTCGAACAGCCCGGCCAGGGTGGCCGTTTCCGGGCGATCGACCGGTACACCGTCGATGCTGAACACGCCGGGGGCCGCGTCGGCACGGGATCTCACCCAGCGCTGTGCCACATCCAGGCGCTCGGTATCACCGAGCAGATCGATATCACCGACCGCGGTTTCGGGCACCTCGACGATCGCGCGCAGAATCCGCACGAAACGATCGGCGAAACCTGCCACGGTTTCCGGATCGAACAGATCGGTGGCGTAGGCCCACTGCATCCGCAGGCCACCGTCCGCGGCCCCCTCGGTGCCGACCGTCAGCTGGAGATCGAATTTCGACTGGCCGGTCTCGAAGTCGACGACACCGAGGTCGAGCCCGGGGAGCGACACCGCCGCGGTATCGGCCACCGAAGCGGCCTCGAAGGCCAGGACGACCTGGAACAGCGGGTGATGTGCCTGCGAACGGCGCGGATTGAGGATATCGACGAGCCGCTCGAACGGGACATCGGCGTTCGCGAAGGCCGCGAGGTCGGTGCGGCGCACCTCGGCCAGCAGATCGGTGAACGTCGTCCCCGGAGCCACCTCGGTACGCAGGACCAGGGTGTTGACGAACATGCCGACCAGATCGTCGAGGGCCTGTTCACCGCGTCCGGCGATCGGGGTACCGATGCTGATATCGGTACTGCTGGACAACCGGCCCGCCCAGGCGGCGAGCGCCGCGTGCACGACCATGAACAGGGTCGTGCCGTGCGAGCGGGCCAAGCTCTCGAGGCCGGCCCGCAGCGTGGCATCGATCGCGAAGTCATGGGCGGCACCAGCATTGGAGGCGATTTCCGGGCGCGGCCGGTCGGTCGGCAGTTCCAGCCGGTCGGGCAGATCCCGCAGCTGTTCGCTCCAGTAGGCGACCTGCTCGGCGGCGACCGATTCGGGATCGTCCTCCGAACCCAGCACCTCGCGCTGCCAGAGCGTGTAGTCGGCGTACTGGACCGCCAGCGGCTCCCAGCCGGGAACCACACCGCGACTGCGGTCGGTGTAGGCGACGACGAGATCGCGCAACAGCGGACGCGGCGAGAAACCGTCGGAGCTGATGTGATGCGCGACGAGGACGACGACATGGTTGTGCTCGTCCAGACGCAACAGTGTCACCTGGAACGGCAACTCGGCCGTGACATCGAAGAACACTCCGGCCAACTGCAGCACCCGCGCCGGCAGTTCCGTCTCGGTGACCGGTTCGGCGATGAGTTCGAAACTCACCTCACCGGCGGGCAGCACCTGCTGGTGGCCGATACCGTCCACCTCCGGATACACGGTCCGCAGCACCTCGTGCCGGGCGACCACATCCGCGACCGCCGCACGCAGCGCCTCGACGTCGAGTGCACCGGACAGCCGGATCGCCAGCGGGATGTTATAGGCCGCGGACCGGTCGTCGAACCGGTTCAGGAACCACATCCGCTGCTGCGCCAACGACAACGGCACCCGCTCCGGCCGCTCCCGCGGCGCCAGTATCGGCAGACCACCGCGACCGGTGGCGGTCTCGGCGGCAGCCGCCAAAGCGGTCACAGTAGAAGCCTCGAACAGCATCCGCACCGGCACCTGCGTATCCAACGCAGTCCCTAGACGCGCGGCGACCTGGGTCGCGACCAGCGAATTACCACCCAGGGCGAAGAAATCATCATCCGAGCCGACCCGCTGCACACCGAGCACCTCGGCGAACACACCCGCGACAATCTCCTCGATCGGAGTCGACGGCGCCCGGAACTCCTTCGTCTCGAACACCGGCGCCGGCAACGCCTTACGATCCAACTTCCCCGAGGTGTTCAACGGGAACGCATCGAGAACGACCACCGCGGCCGGAACCATATAAACCGGCAGCACCTCACGCAAAGCATCCAGCAACACACCGGAAACAACCTGCGCACCCGGAGCAGGCACCACATAAGCAACGAGCTGCTCACCCAGATCCGACGCCGCGACCGTCACCACAGCCTGACTCACCACCGGCTGCGCCAACACCGCCGACTCGATCTCACCCAACTCGATCCGCTGACCACGGAACTTCACCTGGAAATCAGTACGACCCAAATACTCGAGCACCGGCAGGCCATCCACCTGCTGCCAGCGCACCAGATCACCCGTGCGATACATCCGCCCCGCAGGATCGAACGGACTCGCCACAAACCGATCCGCCGACAGATCCGGACGCGTCACATAACCACGAGCCAACTGATCACCCGCGAGATACAGCTCACCCACCACACCCGCAGGCACCGGCCGCAACCGCGAATCCAACACATACACACGACTGTTCCACTGCGGAACACCGATCGGCACACCCGTGGTCTCATCACCGGTCGCCTGCCAATACGTGATCGACACCGCAGCCTCGGTCGGACCATACAAATTGTGCACCGCGGCATCAGAAATACTGTGCATCGCCGTCACCGTCTCCGGCGGCAACGCCTCACCGATCACGAACACATGCTCGAGACTCCGGATCGACTCCGCCGGAGTATGCGCAGCGAACACCGACAACATCGACGGCACAAAATCGGTCACCGTCACCTGATACTCGGCAATCGTCCGAGCCAGATACTCCGTATCCCGATGACCATCCGGAGTCGCCACCACCAGATGAGCACCCGCCGCCAACGGCAGGAAATAACCCCACAACGACACATCGAACGTCGTCGCGGTCTTCTGCAGATAGACGTCCGAAGCGTCCAGCGGATACTGATCCAGCATCCACGCGACCTGATTACCGATCGCCGAATGCGGAACCGCCACACCCTTCGGACGACCCGTCGAACCCGACGTGAAGATCACATACGCCGTATTCGACGACCGCAACACCGCGCAACGATCGGCATCGGTCACCTCGACATCGGAGTACCCGGACACATCCAGGGTGTCCAACGCCAACACCGGCACACCCGCACCCTCGGGCACCGCACCGGCATCGGCCGTCATGGTCAACACACACAACGGTGCCGCCGTATCCAGAATGTAGCCGATCCGCTCCGCCGGATGCGCGGGATCCAACGGCACATACGCACCACCCGCAGCAACCACGGCGTACATACCGACAACCAGATCCAGCGACCGCGAAACCAGCAGCCCGACCAAAGTCTCCGGACCCACACCTTCGGCGATCAGATACCGCGCCAGCTGATTCACCCGACCCGCGAACTCGCCATAGGACAGACTCGTCCCCTCGAACGAGATCGCCACCCGATCCGGATGAGCAGCAGCCACAGCATTGAACCCGTCCAGCAGCAACCCCGCCGGCACCGCATGCTCGGTCGCGTTCCACTGCGCCAGCACCTGCGCACGCTCGACCGGCGCCAAGAGCTCCAGATCACCGACCGCGGTCTCCGGCGCCGCGACGATCTCCCGCAACAACCGCGCGAACCGATCCACGAATCCCTGGACGGTGGCATGGTCGAACAGGGCGGTGGCGTACGTCAGGTACCCGGCCACACCAGCCGGTGCACCGGTGGTGTCGTAGGAATCGCCGATGATCAGGTTCAGGTCGAACTGGGAGATCTCGGAATCGAAATCCACCCCGGAAACTGTCAGACCGGGGAGCTCCAGCACCGTCTGCGCGAGGTTCTGGAACGTGAAGCCCACCTGGAACAACGGATGCCGCGCGGTAGAACGCGCCGGGTTGAGTACCTCCACCAGCCGCTCGAACGGCACATCCGCATGCGCGAACGCCGCGATATCGGCCTCCCGCTGCCGCGACAAGAGCTCCGCGAAAGACTCCCCACGATCCAACTCGGTACGGAACACCAACGTGTTCACGAACATACCGATCAAACCATCGAGCGCCTGCTCACCACGACCCGCGACCGGCGTACCAACCGTGACGTCATCACTACCCGACAACCGCGACAACAACACCGCCAGCGCCGAATGCACAACCATGAACAGCGTCGCGTTCCGCTCCTGCGCAACCCGCACCAACCCGGCATGAACCTCGGCATCGACCGCGACCTCGACCCGGCTACCCGCGAAAGACTGCACCGCCGGACGCGGCCGATCGACCGGAAGATCCAGCTGATCCGGCACACCCGCCAGAGTCGACTTCCAGTAGCCCACCTGCTGAGCCGCCAGCGACTCCGGATCGGCTTCGTCACCGAGCAGTTCACGCTGCCAGATGCTGTAGTCGGCGTACTGCACCGGTAACGGAGCCCAGCCGGGCGCCGCACCAGCGGAACGAGCGGCGTAGCCGATCATCAAGTCCCGGGTCAGCGGGCCCACCGACGAACCGTCACCGGCGATGTGATGGATGACCATCGCCAGCACGAACTCACCGGCCGCGCTGTCACTGTCCGCCGCGGCGCCGGCACCTGCCGTGTCCTCGACCCGGAACAGCGCCACCCGCAACGGCACCTCGGCCGTCACATCGAAACCGGCCGACATCAGCTCGGTGATCCCGGCCACCGCGTCATCGGTGGGCGCGATCTCGAGCCCGCCGCCGATCACCTGATCGGCCGGCAGCACCTCCTGGTACGGCAGGCCGTCCGGACCCACCGGATAGCGTGTCCGCAGGGATTCGTGCCGCTGCAGCAGATCCGCGACAGCCTCTCGCAGCGCATTCACGTCCAGCTCACCCGACAAACGGATGGCCAGCGGAATGTTGTAGGCCGGCGACTGCTGATCGAACCGGTTCAGGAACCACATCCGCTGCTGCGCCAGCGACAACGGCACATGCTGCGGGCGCGGCTGCGGCACCAGCGCCGAACGTCCACCGGACCCGGCATGCTGTTCCACCCGTACGGCCAGACCAGCCACCGTGGAAGCCTCGAACAGTGCCCGCACGGGAACGGTGGCGTCCAACGCCTTGCCCAGACGCGCCGCCACCTGCGTCGCGATGAGCGAGTTACCACCGAGCGCGAAGAAATCATCGTCGGCGCCGACCCGGTCCACACCGAGGACCTCGGCGTAGACACCCGCCACGATCTCTTCGATCGGGGTCGAGGGCGCACGGAATTCCTGCGCTTCGAATACCGGCTCCGGCAGGGCTTTACGATCCAGCTTTCCGTTCACGTTCAACGGCAACGCATCGAGTTCCACGAACACCGAAGGCACCATGTACGACGGCAACCGTCGCGCCAGCTCGGCCTGGATCCGGCCGGTATCCAGGCCCCCGGCACCGGCGGCGGGTACGAGGTAGCCCACCAGCCGATCCCCGGTACGCGGATCCGAGGAAGCCACGACCGCGGTCTGCGCGATCTGTGGCAGGGCCAGTAGCGCCGCCTCGATCTCACCGAGCTCGATCCGGAAACCACGAATCTTGACCTGGAAGTCGGTGCGTCCGCGATACTCCAGCTCGCCGTTACGATCGAATGCCGCCAGATCGCCGGTGCGGTACATCCGCTGCCCCGGCACGAACGGATCGGCCACGAACCGTTCCGCGCTCAGCTCCGGTCGTCCGAAGTAGCCGACCGCCAACTGGTCGCCCGCCAGATACAGCTCACCCGCGACACCATCGGGTACGAGTCCCAGCCGCGCGTCCAGCACGTACACCCGCGAATTCCACTGCGGCACACCGATCGGCACCGATACCCGGTCGGCCTCGGTCACCCGATGCGTGGTGATCGACACCGCCGCCTCGGTCGGACCGTACAAATTGAACAGTTCGACGGCCGGGAACCCCGCCAGCATCCGCTGCGCCGTCGCCGCCGGCAACGCCTCACCGATCGCCAGCACCCGCCGCAACGAACCCGCGAGCCCCTCATCGGTGCCCAGCAGGGCATCCAACATCGACGGCACCACCGTCAACGTCGACACCCGCTCACGAGCCATCAACGCGTTCAGATACGACGGATCCCGATGCCCCTCCACCTCGGCGATCACCATCCGGCCACCGGACACAGCCGCGAGCCAGAATTCCCACACCGACAAGTCGAACGTCGCCGCAGTCTTCAACAACACCGCATCCGACGAGTCCAACCCGAACTCCGCAGTGATATACCGCAACTGGTTCACGATCGCCGCATGCGGAACCGCCACACCCTTCGGACGACCCGTCGAACCCGACGTGAAAATCACATACGCCGTATCCGCCGCACGCAACGGCGCCACCCGCTCGGCATCGGACACCGGCGACGAATCGAAACCACTGATATCCAAGGTGTCGACGGTCAGCAACGGCACACCGTCAGCGAGTCCTTCGATACCGGCGTCAGCGGTGGTCAGCACACACACCGGTGCCGCCGTCTCGACGATATAACCCGTACGCTCAGCAGGCTGATCAGGATCCACCGGCACATACACACCACCAGCCGTGGCGACCGCGTACATCGCGACCACCAGATCCACCGACCGCCGCAACCCCAGCACAACCCGATCCTGCGGACCCACACCCACCGCGATCAGATACCGGGCCAACCGATTGACCCGCGCACCCAACTCCCCATAAGTAACCCGAGAACCATCCGCGGCGACCAACGCCACCGCATCCGAGCCCGCCGCAACCGTCGCATCCAGCAACGACACCAGCGTCGCCGCCGAATCCAGCCGACGCTCGGTCGAATTACGGGCGACAGCGATAGCCGTCCGTTCCGCGGGCTCGAGGATATCGAGCTCCCCCACCGCGATATGCGGGACGGCGACGATCTCATCCAGCAAGCGGGCGAAACGATCCACGAATTCCTGTGCGGTGTCGTGGTCGAACAGGTCGGTGGCATATGTCAGGTGACCGCTCACACCGTTCGGCGCGCCCGTGTCGTCGTAGTCGTCCGCGACGATCAGATGCAGGTCGAACTGGGAGATCTCGGTATCGACCTCCACACCCGACACCGTCAGGCCCGGCAGTTCCAGACTCGACTGCGCCAGATTCTGGAACGAGAAACCCACCTGGAACAACGGATGCCGCGCGGTAGAACGCGCCGGGTTGAGTACCTCCACCAGCCGCTCGAACGGCACATCCGCATGCGCGAACGCCGCGATATCGGTCTCCCGCTGCCGCGACAACAGGTCGGCGAAGGACTCACCGAGATCGAGCTGCGTCCGGAACACCAGAGTGTTCACGAACATACCGATCAAATCGTCCAGGGCCTGCTCGCCACGACCAGCGACGGGTGTGCCGATCGTGATGTCCTCGGTACCCGACAGCCGCGACAGCAACACCGCCAGCGCCGAATGCACGACCATGAACAACGTCGCGCCCTGCTGCTGCGCCACCCGCTGTAGTCCGGCATGGGTCTCGGCGCCGATGGCGACCCGGACCCGGCTGCCGGCGAACGACTGCACCGCCGGACGCGGCCGATCCGCCGGCAGATCCAGTTGATCCGGCACACCGCCCAGCGCCGACTGCCAGTACCCGACCTGCCGTGCGGACAGCGATTCCGGATCGGCCTCGTCACCGAGCAACTCACGCTGCCACAACGCGTAATCGGCGTATTGCACCGGCAACGCCGTCCACCCCGGCGTCTCACCGGCTGAGCGGGCCGCGTAGGCGGTCATCAGGTCCCGGGTCAGCGGGCCCACAGAGGAACCGTCACCGGCGATGTGGTGCACCACCATCGCCAGCACGAACTCGTCGGCCGCACCGTCGCTATCGACACCGGTTGTGTCGTCGACCCGGAACAGCGCCACCCGCAACGGCACCTCGGCCGTCACATCGAAACCGGCCGACGCCAGCTCCGCCACCGCGGCCACCACGTCGCCCGGAGCAACCGAGCGCAC
Organism: Nocardia jinanensis; assembly: GCF_014645735.1. Classification (GTDB taxonomy): domain Bacteria; phylum Actinomycetota; class Actinomycetes; order Mycobacteriales; family Mycobacteriaceae; genus Nocardia; species Nocardia jinanensis. The sequence goes on from NZ_BMMH01000033.1 coordinate 54,740, forward strand.
CCGCAGACGCGGCACAGCCTCACCGGCGGGCAGGATCACCTGCACCGGACCCGATTCGGTCTCCGGATACACGGTCCGCAGCACCTCGTGCCGCGCCACCAGATCGGCGACCGCCGCACGCAGCGCGTCCACATCCAACGCACCCGACAACCGGATCGCCATCGGCAA
>NZ_BMMH01000034.1 GCF_014645735.1 Nocardia jinanensis
ACGATCGGGTGTTCACCCCCACTCCGCCGGTCGCGCCCGCGGCTTGACATCTTCATTGAGACTCCTTGTCGGCTGTATGACTATTGACATGTTATCAGTCGATGCATACCGTGGAATCCAGCCTAGTTATCAGTCGATTACAACAAGGACTGGATATGACCGAAATCCTGAGCCCACCGGCTACGGCATCCGCTCCCACTACGGCGCCGGATGTGCCGTCACGGCGCCCGTTGGCGGCCGTCCTCGCCGCCGTCGGCATTCCGATGTTCATGGTCACGCTGGACAACCTGGTGGTCACCAACGCGCTCCCGGTGATCCGCACCGAACTGGGCGCCTCGCTGAGTGACCTCCAGTGGTTCGTCAACGCCTACACCTTGTCCTTCGCCGCTCTGCTGCTCACGGCATCCGCGCTCGGCGATCGGCTGGGCCGCCGCCGGGTCTTCCTGGCGGGCATCGTCGTATTCACGCTCGCCTCGGCGGCCTGCGCACTCGCGGCCGATCCGGGGATGCTGGTCGCCGCGCGGGTGATACAGGGCTTCGGTGGTGCGGCGGTGATGCCGCTGTCGCTGACCCTGCTCTCGGACGCGGTGCCCGAACGGTTGCGCAGCGCGGCCATCGGGATCTGGGGCGGGATCGCCGGCCTGGGTGTGGCGGTCGGCCCATTGCTCGGTGGGGCCGTGGTCGACGGGTTGAGCTGGCAGTGGATCTTCTGGGTCAATGTGCCCATCGGGGTGCTGGTCCTGCCGCTGGTGGTCTGGACGCTGCGCGACTCCCGCGGTGGCGGCGGGCGGCTGGACCCGGCGGGCCTGGTCCTCGCCTCGGCCGGAGTGCTGGCGGTCGTCTGGGGAATCGTGCACGGGGCCGATGACGGCTGGAGTTCGCGCGGTGTGCTCACCGCGCTCCTCGGCGGCGGGGTCCTGCTGGCCGCGCTCATCGTCTGGGAACGCAGGGCCGCCGCCCCCATGCTGGCGCCGCGGCTGTTCCGGGTCCGGGCCTTCGGCGTGGCCAATGTGGTGGCCTTCGCGTTCTCGATCGGTGTGTTCGGGTCGATCTTCCTGCTCGCTCAGTTCTTCCAGGTGGTACAGGGCTATACACCGCTCGAATCCGGTATCCGCACCATGCCGTGGACCATGGCGCCGATGGTGGTGGCCCCGCTCGCGGGCCTGGTGATCGACCGGGTCGGCGCCCGGGCGCTGCTGGTGACCGGGCAGGCATTGCTGGCGGTGGCCCTGGCCTGGATGGCCGCGATAATTTCGGTCGATCTCGCCTACGGCTCGTTCGTGGCACCGTTGCTGGTCGCGGGGATCGGGATGGGGCTGACCTTCGCGCCGCTGGCCACCGTCGTGATGGCCGCCGTTCCGGAGGCTGATCGCTCCGTCGCCTCGGGTACCAACAACACGGTGCGTGAGGTCGGGGTGGCCATGGGCATCGCGGTCCTCGCGTCGGTGTTCGCCTCGTACGGGGCGTACACCGATCCGCAGAGCTACGTGGACGGACTGGTGCCGGCGGTATGGGTCGGCGCGGGGACGGTGGCGGCCGGGGCGCTGGCCGCGGCGTTGCTTCCGGGGCGAGCCGGTCGGCTGAGCACGGTGCGCTGAACGGTCACGGCCCCGTCGGCGCGGCGGCCCGGAAACCGGACGTATCGATCTGCGGCGTGCCGACCGGCGTGTCGCAGATCAGCGTTCGCGGACCGAGACCAGCGATTCCGCGGAGCCGGTGGGAGCGGGCCGGGGGAGTGCCCGCTGCCGCCGGCCCGCGGCCGCGTACAGCACGACCAGTAGCAGGCTGAACCAGACGTAGCCGTTACCGATCACTTTCTCCCATGCCGACCAGTCCAGCTCGCGGCCTTCGTTACCGGGTAGGTCGTTGTGCTTCGCCAGTACGAACACCACCATCGTGGCCGCCGCCGCGGCGTACCAGCCACGGACCTGGGACCAGGGCCGGGTGGTCGCGTACCCGATCATCGCCAGCAGCGCCGGTGCCACCCACACCCAGTGATGTGACCAGGAGATGGGGGATACGAGCAGCGCGACCACCGCGTTGACGGCCAGCGCGATCATCGGTGGGGTACCGGTGCGCCGGATGGCGGCCACCGCCACCGCGACGAGCGCGACCGCGGCGACGAGCCACAGTGCCGTGGCCGCGGTGCCGGTGACCTCGAAGCGGGCCAGGACGGCCTGAATGGATTGGTTGGTCTGGAACTCCGAGCCGCTCAACCCGCCGACGTTGCCGAACCCGCCGAACCAGTACCGCACCGACTCGTCGGGCATCACCGCGAAACCGATCACCGTGGCGATCGCGCCGCTGATCGCGGCCGTCGCGGCGGCTTTGTAATCCTTGCGGATCAGGAAGAACAGGACGAAAGCCGCCGGGGTCAGTTTGATCGCCGCGGCGATACCGAGCAGCGCACCGCGCGGCCAGCGCGGGCTGCGGGTGAGGCAGTCGGCCGCGACCAGGCCCATCAGGATCAGATTGACCTGGCCGAAGTCGAGGGTCGACCAGATCGGCTCCAGCAGCAGCGACAGCGGGGTCGCGGTCGCGGTGACCACCAATGCGAGTTTGCGCTGGTCCTGACGCGGCCAGACCTGCCAGGCCACCAGGAACAGCGTCATGGCCAGAGCGCCGATCGAGACCACCAGATAGGTGATGACCGACGCGGCCCACGGCAGCAGCGCGTAGATCCCGAGGGCCAGCGCCGCGAACGGCGGGTAGATGAACGGGAGGCTGATATCGGCGCCCGTCTCGGGGAGATGACCGTAGAGATCGCCGCCCGCGCGCCACTGCTCGACCCCGAGGCGGTAGACCTCGAGGTCGATGTACTCGCCGCTGATGGCGCGGAACGGATCGATCGGGTGCGACATACACACCCACGTCACGATCACCGCCAGAAGCGGCAGCAGCCAGACCGCCTGCTGGCGGGTACGTCCGGCGAGCGTCTCGGTGCGGGTCAAGGCGTTCGTCATCGGAAGGGACTTTACCGGTTGCAGGTGTCCGCGTACCGGGCAGTGATCGACGGGGGATATCGGCGTGAGCCGAGTGGAGGCCATCGAATACGATTCCACCAGCAGCAATACGGGCGCCGGAGCCGACCGCGCCCGCTCACCGATGCCCAGGGGAGAGACGAGTAGACCGTGGCCGACGACACCGACGCAGGCGCAGCGACCGGCGAGCAGGAATCCGCCCTCACCGAAGAAGCCCTGGCCGCCGCGGCCGCGGCCGCGGAGAAAGCCTTCGCGGCCGCCACCGACCTGGACGCGCTCGCCACCGCGAAAACCGAGTACATGGGCGGCCGGTCGCCGATCGCGCTGGCGCAGCGGTCGCTGGGATCGTTGCCCAAATCGGAGAAGGCCGACGCCGGTAAGCGGGTGAACAAGGCGCGGGCGCGGGTATCGGAGGCGTTCGAGGAACGGCAGCGGGTGCTGCTCGCCGAACGCGACGCCGCGGTGCTCGTCGCCGAGGCGATCGATGTCACTCTCCCGGCGAACCGCGGTCCGGTGGGTGCCCGGCATCCGATCACCGTCATCTCCGAGCAGGTCGCCGATGTGTTCGTCGGGATGGGCTGGGAGATCGCCGAGGGCCCGGAGGTGGAAACCGAGCATTTCAACTTCGACGCGCTCAATTTCCTGCCCGACCATCCGGCCCGAACCATGCAGGACACCTTCCATATCGCCCCGGCCGGTTCGCGTCAGGTGCTGCGCACCCACACCTCCCCGGTGCAGGTGCGGTCCATGCTGGAACGCGAATTGCCGATCTATGTGGTGTGCCCGGGCCGTACCTTCCGCACCGACGAACTCGATGCCACCCATACGCCGGTGTTCTCCCAGGTCGAGGGACTTGCCATCGACAAGGGCCTGACCATGGCACATCTGCGCGGCACCTTGGACGCGTTCGCGCGGGCACTGTTCGGTCCCGATACCACCACCCGGATCCGGCCCAACTACTTCCCGTTCACCGAACCCTCGGCCGAGGTCGACGTGTGGTTCCCGGACAAGAAGGGCGGCGCCGGCTGGGTCGAATGGGGCGGCTGCGGCATGGTCAACCCGAAGGTGCTGATCGCCAGCGGTATCGACCCCGACGAGTACACCGGTTTCGCCTTCGGGATGGGGCTGGAACGGACTCTGCAGTTCCGCAACGGCATCCCCGATATGCGCGACATCGTCGAGGGCGATGTGCGGTTCACCCTGCCCTTCGGCATCCGGTCCTGATCTTCCCGAGCGAGAGAGCGAACGTCACAGTGCGAGTAGCGCAGTCCTGGCTGACCGAAACGATCCGCCGCACCGTCCCCGACTGGTCGGTGACGCCGGCGGAACTCGACGCCGGATTCGTCCGGGTCGGGCTGGAAGTCGAAGAGATCGACACACTCGAACGGGTCGGCGGGGATATCGACCATCCGCTGGTGGTGGGGCGGGTCGCCGAGATCATCGAACTCACCGAGTTCAAGAAGCCCATCCGGTTCTGCAGGGTCGATATCGGCGCCGCGGAACCCCAGGAGATCGTCTGCGGCGCGTCCAACTTCGCCGTCGGTGATCTGGTGGTCGTGGTGCTGCCCGGCGGTGTGCTGCCGGGCGGTTTCGCCATCTCCTCGCGCAAGACCTACGGGCATATCTCCCACGGCATGATCTGCTCGGTCGCCGAACTCGGTATCGGCAAGGACCATTCGGGCATCCTCGTACTGGAACCCGGTACGGCCGAACCCGGTACCGACGCCAACGAACTGCTCGGCCTCGGCGATACCATCATCGAACTGAACATCACCCCCGATCGCGGCTACTGCTTCTCGGTCCGCGGACTGGCCCGGGAACTGGCCTGCGGTTTCGACCTCGAATACGCCGACCCGGCCGTACGCACCCTGGGCGACGGCGCCGAGGCCTGGCCGGTCCGGGTGGAACCGGAATCGCGGTGCACGCGTTTCGGAGTCCGCCGGGTGACCGGTATCGATCCGGACGCGGTGAGCCCGTGGTGGTTGCAGCGCCGGCTGCTGCTGTCGGGCGTGCGCCCGATCTCTCCGGCGGTCGATGTCACCAACTACGTGATGCTGGAACTCGGTCAGCCGCTGCACGCGTTCGACGCCGCGAAACTCAGCGGCGGACTGGTGGTGCGCCGGGCCCGCGCCGGTGAGACCCTGCGCACACTCGACGATATCGAACGTGAACTCGATGCCGGGGATGTGGTGATCGCCGACGACACCGGTGTGGTCTCGCTCGCCGGTGTGATGGGTGGCGCGACCACCGAGGTGGGCGCGGAATCCACCGATATCGTCCTGGAAGCCGCGACCTGGGACCCGCTGTTCATCTATCGCACCGCCCGTCGCCACAAGCTGGTGTCGGAGGCGAGTAAACGCTACGAGCGGGTCGTCGATCCGGAACTCAACCTGGCCGCGCTGGATCGGGCCGCGACTCTGCTCGCCGAGATCGCCGGGGGCACGGTGGAGCCCACTCTCACCGATATCCGGCTGCCGCTGTCCCCGCCCGAACCGATCCGCGTGGATATCGACCTGCCCGACCGCGTGGCCGGCGTGCAGTACGCTCCCGGCACCTCCGCCCGCCGCCTCACCCAGATCGGCTGCCATGTCGAGGTGGCGGTCGACGAGACCAGCGGTCACGGTCAGCTGGTGGTGACCCCGGCGAGCTGGCGGCCCGACCTCGCCCAGCCCGCCGACCTGGTGGAAGAGGTGCTGCGGCTCGAGGGCCTGGAGCGGATCCCGCTGGTACTGCCGCAGGCGCCGGCCGGGCGCGGTCTGACCTCGGTGCAGCGCCGCCGCCGCGCGGTGAGCCGGGCGCTGGCCTTCGCCGGTTGCGTCGAGGTGCCGCCGCCGGTGTTCCTGCCCGCCGGTGTATTCGATATATGGGGCCTGGACGAGGACGACCCCCGACGGACGACCACCCGGGTGCTCAACCCGCTGGATGTCGAGCGTGCCGAACTCGCCACCACCTTGCTGCCGGGTCTGCTGGAGATCGCGGTCCGCAATATCTCGCGCGGCGCGCGCGATCTGTCGCTCTACGGGATCGCGCAGGTGGTGTTGCCCGGGCCGGACACCAAACCCGTGGAACCACTGCCGGTGGACCGCCGCCCGACCGATGCCGAGATCGGTGAACTGCTGGTCTCGCTGCCCGATCAGCCACAGCATGTCGCGGTGGTGCTCACCGGCCGCCGGGAGCCCCGCGGTCCGTGGGGACCGGGTCGTGTGGCCGAGGCCGCCGACGCGTTCGCGCTGGCGGATGTGATCGCCGAGGCCGCCGGGGTCGAGCTCGAACGCCGGCCCGGGAAGCAGCTGCCGTGGCATCCGGGGCGATGCGCCGAGCTGACGGTGGACGGCACCGTGATCGGTTACGCCGGTGAACTGCATCCGGGTGTGCTGGAACGGTCCGGTCTGCCGCCGCGCACCTGTGCCCTGGAACTCGATCTGGACGCGCTGCCGCTGCGCGAGTCCCGGCCCGCGCCGGCCATTTCGCCGTTCCCGGCCGTACTGCAGGATGTCTCGGTCAGCGTCTCCACGGACGTCCCCGCGGCGGCCGTCGAGACGGCGCTGCGGGCCGGTGGCGGTGAACTGCTCGAGGATATCTCGCTGTTCGACCTGTACGCGGGCGCGCAGGCCGGGGAGGGGCGTAAATCGCTCACCTACGCCCTGCGTTTCCGGGCCGCCGACCGCACCCTGACCGAGGACGAGGCCAGCGCCGCCCGCGACGCCGCCGTGACCGCGGCCTCGGGCGCGGTGGGCGCGGTGATCCGTTCGTAGGTAGGGCTGTTCGCGGGCAGCGTGGTCGGTCCGTCCGAACGGACGGGCCGGACGTCGTAGGGTGGTCGCATGAGTGAACCGAGCGCAGGCGATCCGGGCGCGCTCGCCGCGCGGTTGGCGGCCCTGCCCGACGAGCAGTTGCTGGCCGTCCTGGTCGTGGCCGCCGCGGGCCGCGATAAGCTGACCCCCCTGTACGAGGCCGCTACGAGGCTGCTGTCGGAAACCGGGCAGAGCGGCTCGGAGCCCGGTGTGATTCCGGGCACCCCGGATGCCGCCGGCTATGGATCGTCGCCCGATCTCATATCGTCGTCGCAGGTCGGCGGGGGTGTCGGTACGGTAACCGGGCAGGGCGCAGGAGCCGCCGGTCCGGCCGGTGGCTACACCCGCTCCGGTGTGCCGACGTTCGGGTCCGTACGCGATAAGGTCGAACGGCGTATCGGCACCGCGTTCGGCGCCCGGGCACTCGATCGGCAGAGCCCGGCGGGCCGCGGGACCGACGAACAGTGGGAAGCGCGTGAACAGGCCGCGCGGGAACGTCTGGCACAGATTCGCACCTCGCTGCACGAGGGCGAAGAGGCGTGATCCCGCCCGGCCCGCGCCGGAGTGACAGGGGGCCGACCCGATGAGGCGATACCTCCGCCTTCGCTGCGGCCTCCGCCGATCGCATGAAGCCGCTCCGAAGGAGGATCTATGATCGAGGGTGAGGTCGCACGCGTGCTCGCCGACCGGCTGCTCGACGTTCAGGTGCAGTGGCTGCTCGACGAAGTGAGTGGCGACCGGTTCGCCGAAGTCGTCGCCCGGGATGTGGCCGCCGTCCTCGACATCGCGGGCACGGTGAACGCGGGTGAGGTGGTCGAGGCCGAACAGCTCGAGCAGACGGTGGCTGTACTCGTCGACAAGGTCGGCGGCAGTGCTGTACTGGCCGATACCGTCGGCCTGTTCGCCGACGCGATCTACGACAGTATCGCCGCCAACGAGGACCACACCCTCGGTGAACTGGTCGAACGTGAACCGGTCGAAGCGCTGCTGCAGAAGATCGTGGATATGCACCACACCCAGGAACGGGTTCTGGAACGCCTGACCGACAGCCCGCTGGTGGCCACCGTCGCCTCCAAGTTCGTCGACAAACTTGTCGGGGATTTCGTGGAGGTCAACCGGCAGCGCGCGGAGAAGATCCCCGGTATGGGCACGCTCATGTCGATCGGGCAATCCGCCGCCGACCGCGCCCGCAAGGTCGCGGAGTCCAACACCATTCTCGGCGATATCGCGGGTAAGGGCGCCATGTACGCGCTCAAACGGACCAACAGCGCGATCCGCGAAATGCTGCGCGATGCCCCCGTGCACGACGCGACCATGGAGTTCTGGGATCTGCACGCCGACGAACCGATCAGCGGCCTGCGGGAATACCTCACCAAAAAGGATCTCGGCGAGCTCGTCCTGCTCTGCTACCGGATCGCGGTGACCACCCGGGAGAAGGAGTACTTCGGTCTGCTGGTGGCCGAATGCGTGCAGGTCTTCCACGAGAAGTACCGGGACCACACGCTTGCCGCGTTGCTCGCCGAACTCGGGCTCACCGGTGAGGACATCGTCGCCGAGATCCTGCACTATGGCCCGGCGGTGGTGGAGGCCGCCAAACGGGATGGGGTGCTCGCCGGGTTGATCCGGGAGCGGCTGGAGCCGTTCTACCACTCGGAAGCCGTTCTGAAGCTCCTGTCTCCGACGGGGTGAGGGGTGTGGGCCCGGTGCCCGGCCCGGGACCTGCTGTGCATCGGTCGGGCTCGACTCGGAACAGGACATAGCGTTCAGGATCTTTTACGCTTCGGATGTACCGTGATATCCGTCCGACCGGGGACAGCGGTGCGCCTCGGAGCGTGGGGTGAGGGAGCGGCGGCTTGATCAGCAGAGCGGTCGCGATCATGCGAAATCTCCGCGAGACCCTTTCGCGTGCGGTGGTGGGCGGTGGGCAAGGTACTTCCGAAGCGATCAAACGGGGCATCAGCGGACCCTTGGCGAGGGGTAGCGACCTTTTCCGGTATATGGAAGGCAACGGTAAGAGACGGTTCAGCGCAGAGGAACTAGCCGCCGCACACGGCGCACCTTTCGACCGGTCCATGAGGTCGGACTTCGATCCTTCCCGACCGGTGAGTGCCCGGAATATTCCGCCGATGGACGAACTTCGGTTCAGCAGTCTTTCGGGCGGCACGGGGCATGTCTATCTGGTGGAACACAACCACACGCCGATCGGAGTGTACAAGCCGATGGGCCCCATTAAAATCAAGAACGAGTCGAGCGCGTGGAAAGCCGATCGAATTCTCGGACTGGATATCGTGCCCTATACCCGCGAATGGTCGGGCCCGCGGGGACCTGGATCATTTCAAGAATTCGTGCCGAACGATGGACCGGGTTGGAAATTCAGAAGTGTCGAAGGTCAGAAGGTGGCTGTGTTCGACTACATCATGGCGAGTGGTGACCGACACTCGGCAAATTGCCTGAGCAGGGAGGGCGGCGGGTTGGCGGCAGTCGATAACGAGGATATTCTGCCACCTCGGTTCAGCAACGACGCGAACACTATTCAATCGGTATACATCGCGGCGAATCTCGGTGAGAATCTCGACAGTTCACTGGTGGAGCAACTCGGGCAGGTGGATCCGAAGGGGTTCAGTGACAGCTTGGTCGAACTCGGCTACTCACGCGATACTGCCGATTGGTCGGCGCAGCGGTTGAGGGAAATACAAGGAGACGGCAAAATAACCGGTGAATCCTGGGGCTGCGCAATTATCAACGAGAATTTTCGTGTGATCTATCCGCCGGAATACAGCGATCTGGTCGACTACTGGCGGGATCATCCACTTGATCCGGCGGACCTGCAGTGACAACGACCGTTGTACCCGCAGGCGGCGGAAATACCTGCTCCTGGTTCAGGTTGCCTGCACAGGGTATATTCGGGACGGCAGATATCATGAATCCGGCGCGCGAGGTGAACGAGTGACCGCTGGTTTGCGTGTGATAAGCCTCCACGCGGTCACGGCTGGGAAAACAGTACGGGCCGCGGAATTCCGCTGGTCGCCGGGAAATGATGTCACGTTGACGGTTATGGATCCCCGGTGGGGAAGTCTCGCTCAGCACTACTATGACCACGGTGTTCCCGACCGCGCTTCCCTGACGGCGGTGGACCGTGCGGCCGGAGCCGAATTCATGTCGGCCCTGGCAAGATTGCAGTTGGGAAGCTACTGCCACCTGATCGTCGAGAAATAACGGAGCGCGGCAGCGGTTCGGATCTCGGTGACCGGTGTCGGTCCGGATGGCGTCCGGACCGAACGATCTGCATCGTGCAGCACGGTGGCCGGTCCGAAGCATACGACGCATGATCCGAATAAGGGGTGAGCGCTCCCCGGACTCAGGAGGAATGCACCTGCTCGGTGTCCCGCTTACCGAGTTCGGGGCGCCCGGCGCGTTCGGCGAGCAGATCGCGGATCTCGGTGAGCAGCGCGATATCGGCCGGAGTGGACGGTTCGGCCGCCACATTGTTCTTCGCGTAGAAGCGCTTCTGCATGGTTTTCATCGGCAGGATGAGGGCGAAATACAACACCGCCGCGACCATGACGAAATCGATGGCGGCGCTGATGATCGGGCCGAGCGCGATGAAGGTCGCGGGTTTGCCGGCCACCAGGGTGACGCCGAAGCCGAACTGACCGCTCCCACCGAGAACTGCCAGCAACGGTTCCACCACGCCCTTGGTGACCGAGCTCACGATCGCGGTGAACGCGGTGCCCATCACGACCGCGACGGCCAGATCGATGACGTTCCCGCGCATGAGGAAGTCTTTGAAACCTTTTAGCATCAACCCACTCCGTATCGAACGCTGCTGTTCACCGCCGGTCCCGGACTCGGCCGATGAGCGGTATCGCCGCGATCGGGGTCCCGGCGCTACACCGCAGGTGATAGTGGCAGCCACGCTTTCCCCGCGCAAACCGGCAGCGATCCGGTAGGTCGCCCGGACGGCCCGGACCTCCGCTGTGACCGGGTGCACTGTGATCGGCGCCCCACCCCGTCACGGGCTAGGGTCGAGTCGACGGGGGGACATTTACCGAGCAGGAGGAACCCTTGACATCGTCGACACTGCTGGGCCGGGCGGTCCGGGGCATCAATACCGGCGTGGTCGCCCTGCTCGACATCCCGGTGCTGGGGCCGTTGCTGGGCAAGGGCTTCGTGGAGGTCGAGTACGTGGGCCGCCGGTCGGGGCGGACCTTCCGGACCCCGGTCAACTATCTGAAGAAGGACGGCGGCCTGGTGATCGGTGTCGCCATGCCCGACAAGAAGAGCTGGTGGCGGAACTTCTTGGGGGAGGGCGCCCCGATCCTGCTGCACTTCCGCGAGGGCGACCGGCGCGGACACGCGACTGCCCGGCGCGATGAGAAGGGCAGGGTCACAGTGCAGGTCCGGCTCGACGATCCGAGCTGATCGCTCCGTACGCACCCGGCATCCGCCGGACCGCCGCCGCGGGCCGGTGCACGAAATAGGTGTGCGCCGGCGCGAGTGGGTCGCTACTCTCTGTTCCATGTCGAGCCCGGAGGCATCCAGAGCAGGGCTGTCGGTCATCCCCGTCAGCTCCTGAACCCTTGCTGTTCCCTACCGTGCCGAGTCCATCCGACCGGCACGGTGATCCGGTGATCCCGGGCGCTGACCGGGGTGACGAGACGTTTCCTGTCTCTTCCACCTCGGAGTCTTCATGCCCTTCGCTCTCTATCTGCTCGCCCTGGCGATTTTCGCCATGGGTACCTCGGAATTCATGCTGGCCGGGCTGGTCCCGGATATCGCAGCCGATCTCGGTGTGGGTCTCGGTGCCACCGGTCTGCTGACCTCGGCGTTCGCGGTCGGAATGGTCGTGGGCGCACCGCTTATGGCCGGTCTCGCCCGGAACTGGCCGATGCGGTCGAGCCTGCTGGGATTCCTGCTCCTGTTCCTGGCCGCGCATATCATCGGCGCCGTAACCGACAGCTTCGCCTTCCTGGTGGCCACCCGGGTTGTGGCGGCCGTCGCGAATGCCGGCTTTCTCGCGGTCGGGCTGACCGCGGCCACCTCGCTCGTTCCGGCCGGGAACAAAGGGCGGGCACTGGCGGTCCTGCTGGCCGGCACCGCCGTGGCCACCGTCGCGGGGGTACCCGGCGGGGCGCTGCTCGGCGCGGTGCTCGGCTGGCGGGCCACGTTCTGGGCGATCGCGGTGCTCTGCCTGCCGGTGGCGGCGGGGGTACTCGCCGGGATTCCGGAACGCTCGCGGGGAACCGATACTGTCGCGCGTCCGCACCTCAGCCGTGAACTCGCACAGTTGCGACACCCGCGGCTCCTCGCGGTGATGCTGCTGGGAGCCCTCGTGAACGCCGCCACTTTCGGTAGTTTCACCTTCCTCGCGCCGCTGGTGACCGGGACCGCCGGGCTCGCCCCGCTCTGGGTGCCGGTGGTGCTCGTCCTGTTCGGTGCGGGTTCCTTCGCGGGGGTGACGGTCGCCGGGCGATTGTCCGACAGCCGCGCCGGGACGGTGATCGCGGTAGCGGGACCGCTGCTGTGTGGTGGGTGGTTCGCTCTCGCGGCGACGGCCGACTGTCCCGGCGCCCTGTTCACCCTGGTGTGTATCCAAGGTGCGTTGTCTTTCGCGGTCGGGAGCACCGTGATCACGCGGGTCCTCTACGAGGCCGCGGAGGCTCCGACCATGGCGGGCTCCTATGCGACCGCGGCACTGAATCTCGGCGCCGCGGTGGGACCGGTGGTGGCGGCCTTCGCCCTGGACACCGGAGCGGGCGAGCGGGGGCCGGTATGGCTGAGTGGTGCCCTGGTGGCGGTGGCGCTGCTGCTCGCAGCGAAGGTTCGCGCTGTTCTCACTGCGAGCCCGGTCCCGATAGCAGCCGATGGGTAGTTTCCCCGTCCGCCGGAGACCGGTGGCCGTGGCGGATCCCTTGCCGGCGATGCGTATTCGACCCGGTCGGCCAGGATTGCGGCGCGGTGAACAGCAGGTGGTGTAAACGCGACGTAACAGTGTCCAGAGTTCGACGACACGCGACCTGAACCGGTGTGCCGACTCGGTCCGGACCGCTAACCTCGGCATCACCATGCGGAGTGGCCGAGTGGTGTGGCGCAACGGCCGAGGGTGATGGAGGTACCGGCATGGGTACACCGTCGGCGATCGATATGCGGGCCCGCGGCCCGCAGTTGTATCACGTGCACCAGGACCATCCGCTGGCCGTCGCGCTGCTCGCGGAACTCGCCATCGACTACAGCATCCGATACGGCGGCACCGCCGGTGCGATCCACCGGCGGCTCCGGGACTGCCCGGCTGCCGATTTCGCCGCCCCCGACGGTGATCTGCTGGTGCTGGTGGACCACGGCGGCCCGGTCGCGGGCGGTGGTTTCTGTCGTATCGATGCGACGACCGCCGAACTGAACCGTGTGTGGACCGCGCGTGAGCATCGCCGGCGCGGACTGGCGACCCGGGTGCTCGCCGAACTGGAGGCGGAGATGATCCGGCTCGGCTATCGGCAGGTATCCGCGACCGCCGGAGACCGTCGGCCCGAGGCCCGGGCGTTCTACACGGCGGCGGGGTTCACCGAGGTGGTTTCCGGTGCCGCCCGGCTCTTTCGGTTCGAGAAGGTGCTGGGCGTCGGTGCGGGACCCTGCGGGGCGACGCCGCCCGGCGCGGCCGTCGAGGTCCGGGGCCGTCGTCGTCGTCGGCACCGCTGAGTCTTCGGCACGGCTGGGTCGTAACCACGTGGTCACGACCTCGGTCTTCGACTCCGGCGTCGGTATCGTGATCCACCGGCCGCGGTGACGGCGGCCGGAAAGGACGCCCATGCTCGCCTCCGTACTCTTCGCGGTGCTCGCCGCCGGACAACTGGCCCTCGCGGCCCGGTGCGTCCTTCGAATCCGGCGGACCGGCGACGGGCTGCCGATCGTGCCCGCGATGGTGTGCGCCGCGTTGGCCTATGACAACGCGGTGCTCGCGGCGGGCCGCTGGATCGGTGCGGGCGCCACCTTGGAGGGATGGTCGGCACCTCGTTTCGTGGCGCATATCGTGCTCACGCCACTGCTGATGCCGTGGGCGTGCGCCGCCGCGGTCCGGGCCGGGGTCGGCTGGTGCCGGGCCCGGTGGGTGCGGGCCGCGGTCTGGGCGGTGACGGCGGCGGTGATCGTGCTGGGGGTGCTCGGTGAACTGACCCCGCTCACGCTGGAGCCACGGGAATGGGCCGGCACCGTGCGCTATACGACCGCGCACGCGTCGGCTGCCGGAGTGCTGCCGCCGGTCGTGACGGTGCTGGTGGTCCTTGTGGCGGCGGTCGCGGTGTGGCGGGCCCGGGGCTATCGACTGTGGACGGTGACCACCGTGATCATGACGGTGGTCTCGGCCGCGATGCCACCCATGCTGCTCACCAACTGCGCCGAACTGGTGTTCACCTCGGGCGTGGTCGCGACGGCGATATGGCTGTCGCAGCCGTCGCGGTCGTCCGGCAGCGGAGCCGCCGCGGCGCCTTGATCGCCGAGTCGGAACGGCGGCCGGTCACGGGCGCGCACGGCACACTCATCTGCACCACGGAATCGGTCGACGAGACCTTCGCGCGGCTGCGTGACGCCGGGGTGCGGGTCACTCAGGAGCCCATCGACCAGGTGTACGACGTGCGGGATTGCGGATTCGCCGATCCGGGGGGGGGGGGGGGAATTTCCTGCGTTTCTCCCAGCCGCTGGGCTGAGGGTCTCGCGAGGGGCGTCACCTGCGCTGATAGCGGAAGTTCGCGGCGTCCGGCGCATACGGGTTCGCCCGGCCCGTGTGCGTCGTCACAGCTACCGGCACGGTGGCCGTCCATACTGTCTGATCATGGGCGATGCGCAGACCGCTGCAGGAAACGACGCGACCCAGCCGCTACGCGAGGATATCCGGTTCCTCGGTGGCGTACTCGGTGACACCATTCGCGACCATGAGGGCCCGGAGGTCTTCGACCTCGTCGAGCGGGTGCGGGTGGAGGCGTTCCGGGTCCGGCGCGAGGAGGTGGAGCGCAGTGCGGTCGGTGAGATGCTGACCGGGGTAGACATCACGGTCGCGCTACCACTGATCCGGGCGTTCAGCTATTTCGTCCTGCTGGCCAATCTCGCCGAGGACATCCAGCGCGACCGCCGCCGCGCCGCTCACGAGGCGGCAGGGGAGGCGCCGCAGGATTCTTCCCTGGCAGCTACCTACCGGAAGCTGGACGCGGCGGCGGTGCCGGGGGAGCGGGTGGCCGAACTGCTGTCCGACGCGCTGGTGTCGCCGGTGATCACGGCACATCCCACGGAGACCCGGCGTCGGACGGTGTTCGATACGCAGAGTCGTATCACCGAACTGATGCGGCAGCGGCTGCGCGCCCCCGAGGCCGAACGGGAGACTCTGGAGATCGAGATCCGGCGGCAGGTGCTCACCCTCTGGCGCACGGCCTTGATCCGGCTGTCGCGGCTGCGCATCCAGGACGAGATAGCCGTCGGACTCCGGTACTACGAACTCACGCTGCTCGATGTCATACCCGCGATCAACGCCGGGGTGCGCGCGGCGCTGGGGTCGCGCTGGCCCGAGCAGCGGCTATTGCCGAAACCCCTGCTGCGACCCGGTTCGTGGATCGGCGGCGACCGGGACGGGAACCCGTATGTGACAGCGGAGGTGGTACGGACGGCTGCCAGCCAGGCCGCGGGGGTGGCGTTCGGGCGCTATCTGCGCGATCTGGTGCAGCTGGAGAAGACCCTGGCATTATCGGCGCGGCTGGTTTCGGTGACTCCGGCGCTGGACGCGCTCGCCGATCGCGGCTACCCGGATCCGAGAACCTACGCCGACGAACCGTACCGGCGGGCGCTGTACGGCATCAGGGTGCGGCTCACCGAGACGGCCCGGCAGGCCGTCGCCGCGCTGGATCCGGCCGCGGCGGGTCCCTGGGAGTTCGAGTCCTACGGCGCGAGTGACCCGGACGGGGGCACTCCGTACCCGACGCCCCAAGACCTGCTCGACGACCTCGACGCGGTCGACGCCTCACTAAGGGCCGGTGGTGACGCGCTGCTGGCCGACGATCTTCTCGCCACGCTGCGATATTCGGTGGAAACCTTCGGATTCCATCTGCAGGGCCTGGATATGCGCCAGAATTCCGAAACCCATGAGCAGGTCGTCACCGAACTGCTGGCCTGGGCCGGAGTGCACCCGGACTACCCGAGCCTGCCCGAGCCCGAACGGGTCGAGCTGCTCACCCGGGAACTGCGTACCCGTCGGCCCCTGCTGAGCCCGCGGGCGCGGCTCAGCGAACAGGCCGCCGAGGAACTGGGCATCGTACGCGCGGCCGCCGCCGTGGTGGCCGCGCTCGGTCCGGACGCGGTGCCCAACTACATCATCTCGATGTGTACTTCGGTCAGCGATCTGCTCGAAGCGGCGCTGTTGCTCAAAGAAGGCGGGCTGCTGGATCCGGGCGGCGCCGACAGCGGGCCCTCCTGCCCGGCCGGGATCGTCCCACTGTTCGAAACCATCGAGGATCTCGCGGCCGGGGCCTCGACACTGGCGGCGGCCCTGCGGGTGCCCGAGTACCGGGAACTGGTGGCCGCCCGCGGTATGCGTCAGGAGGTGATGCTCGGCTACTCCGATTCGAACAAGGACGGCGGTTATCTGGCCGCGAACTGGGCGCTGTACCGCGCCGAACTCGATCTGGTCGAACTGGCGCGCGAACACGGGATCCGGCTGCGGCTCTTCCACGGTCGCGGCGGTACCGTCGGGCGCGGTGGGGGCCGCAGCTACGACGCGATCCTCGCCCAGCCCGCGGGTGCTGTGCGGGGTGCGTTACGACTCACCGAACAGGGCGAGGTCATCGCGGCGAAATACGCCGAACGCGGTTCGGCGCATCGCAACCTCGAATCGCTCATCGCGGGCACCCTCGAATCGACACTGCTGGATGTCGAGGGCTTGGGTGCCGACGCCGAACCGTCCTACGCGCTCATGGACGAACTGGCGGCCCGGGCCCGCGCCGCGTACTCCCAGCTGGTGCACGAAACTCCCGGGTTCGTGGAGTACTTCCGGCAGTCGACCCCGGTCGCCGAGGTGGGCGATCTCAATATCGGCAGCCGTCCCGCGTCCCGTAAACCCACCAACTCGGTCTCCGATCTGCGGGCGATCCCGTGGGTGATGTCGTGGAGCCAGGCCCGGGTGATGCTGCCCGGCTGGTACGGCACCGGTACCGCGCTCGAGGAATGGATCGACGGCGACCCGGAGCGGCTCGCCCGGCTCTCGGATCTGTACCGGCGGTGGCCGTTCTTCCGCACCGTCCTGTCGAATCTCGCGCAGGTGATGGCCAAGAGCGATCTCGATATCGCCGCCCGCTACGCCGAACTGGTCGACGATATCGATCTGCGGAAACGTATCTTCGCGATGATCGAGCGCGAGCACGCCCGGACCGTGGCTGTGCACGCCGCCATCACCGGCAACGACCATCTGCTGGCCGACAATCCGTCGCTGGCGGAATCCATTCGCAACCGGTTCCCGTACCTGGAACCGTTGAACCAGATGCAGGTCGAACTCCTGCGCCGGTTGCGTGCCGGGGACGATTCCGAACTGGTCAAACGCGGCATCCTGCTCACTATGAACGGATTGGCCACCGCACTGCGCAACTCGGGGTAGAAGTCGTACCGTCGCGTGTATGACGACATGGAGCGAATTCACCGCCGAGGCGCCGCGGATCAGCGAGATCTTCCGTCGTCGCCACACTGCGACCAGCAATCTGTGCATGCTCGCCACCCTGCGTTCGGACGGATTCCCCCGGATCAGCCCGGTGGAACCGCTGATCTTCGAAGAGCGACTGGTGATCGTCGGGATGCCCGGCACCACCAAGTTCCGGGATCTGATCCGCGATCCCCGCTTCTGCCTGCACACCGCCACCGAGGACACGATGGTGTCCGAGGGCGACGCGAAACTCTTCGGCGTGGTGGTCGACGATCCGGATACCGCGCTGCACGCGCGTTTCGCCGAGTACCTGTACGAGGACAGCGGCCTGGATCTGCGGAACCAGCCGTTCGACCATTTCTTCGTCGCCGATCTGATCTCGGCGTCGTCGGTGGAGGTCGGTGACGACCTGCTGAAGGTCACCATCTGGAAGCCGGGTGAGGGCGAGCGGGTGGTCGAGAAACGATAGGCGGGTGTCGGGGGTCGTTCCGGCCGGGTGTTCAGGGGACGCCCGACAGGCGCAGCGCGGCAGTCGTCGCGGCCGCGGCCACGAGTACGAGCGGTAGCGGTGCCCGGAACCGCAGGAGAACAGCGGCGAGCAGGACCCCGGCCGGGCGGGCGATTCCGGCCGGGCCGGCGTCCTCGGTCAGGCTGGTGGTGAGGACCAGAGCCGCGAGCACGACAACGGACGCGTTCTCGAGTAGTTGCGCCGACCGGTCGGATACGGAGATCCGCGACCCCAGAGCGGGTCCGGCGAGCCGGAAGGCGAAAGTCCCGGCGGCCAGCATCGCGGCGGCACCGACCAGGTACCCGAGGTTGTTCATCGGTGCCTCCGTCGCGGAATCGTGAGGGCCGCTCCCGCGCCGGCCAGCAGGATCGGCAGGCCGGGAGGTAGCAGGGGAGTCGTGAGCAGCGCAAGTATCGCCCCGGCCGCCGCCCCGCGCCGGACCGGAGGTTCACTCAGCGCGGGCATGATCAGCGCGAGCAGGACCGCCGGGAAGACGGCGTCCAGCCCGAGCGCGCCGGGGTCGGGAACCGAGTTGCCGAGCAGGCCACCCAGCAATGTTCCGCTGGGCCACGCGGCCAGGATCCCGAGCCCGCAGGCCAGGTAGGCGGCCCGGCTGTGCCCGGTCGCGCGCTGCGACAGCGCCACGGCCACGGTTTCGTCGTTGAGCAGGTGCGCGTGGCGGATTCTCCGCCACCCGGTGCCGAGGACATCGGCGACCGAGAACCCGTAGCCGATATGGCGTGCGTTGACCAGCAGTCCCGCGAGCAGGGCGGTGGCCGGGCTGCCGCCGGCGGCGACGATTCCGAGGAAGAGGAATTCCGATCCCGCCGCCAGCACCACTATGCCGAGCGCGACCGGGAACCACAGCGGCAGTCCCGCGGCGACGGCCGCGGCGCCATAGGACATCCCGGCAACGCCGACCGCGATACAGAGAGCTCGGATCAAGGACCGGGCCGGCCGATCGACTGTTCGCCATAACGAACGCATAGCTACTATGTTGAACATGGAACCGACTGTTCGTCAAATCGAACAAGATGATGATGTGCCGAACGGGGTTCGGCGGGGTGGCCCCGAAGGGGGGCCGGACCGCTCCCCGCAGCAGGTGATCGCCGCCTCGCTGCGTCGCGAACGCCTGCGCGCGGAGCTGTCGCTCACGGAGGTCGCCCGGCGGGCGGGTATCGCGAAATCGACCCTCTCGCAGCTCGAGTCGGGGACCGGAAACCCCAGCCTGGAGACCCTGTGGGCGTTGTGTGGCGCGCTGGAGATGCCGTTCTCCCGGCTGCTGGACCCGCCGCGTCCGCGGACCCGGGTGATCCGGGCCGCGGAAGGCCCGGCGGTGTTCTCGGCCGAAGCCGATTACCGGGCCACCCTGCTGGCGGTGAGTCCCACGGGTGTGCGCCGCGATATCTACCGAGTCGCCGCCGAACCGGGGCGTCGGCGAACCTCGCAGCCGCATATGCCGGGTGCGGTCGAGCATGTACTGCTGGGGACGGGGCGCGCGCTCGTCGGGACGGCGACGGATCCGGTGGAACTCGGCCCCGGTGATTACATCGCCTACCCCGCCGACGTGGCGCATATTTTCGAAGCGCTCGTGCCGGCAACGATGGCGACCCTGATCTCCGAATACGCCTGACGGGGCGGGCGTGCTCGTACGGGGGCGGGGTCGCGGGGGGACGGGACTGCGGATCAGTCCCCGGTGAAACGGGGTGCGCGCCGCTCCAGCATGGCCGCGACCGCCTCGTCGTGATCGCTGGTGTGATGGGTGAGGGCCTGCATCGCGGCGGAGAGCTCGAGCAGGGTTTCCAGGCTCTGCTGCTGTCCCTCGCGCAGCAGGCGTTTGGTCATCCGCAATGCGTGCGGTGGATTGACCGCGATCTCCGCGGCGAGGCGGTGGGCGGTCTCGAGCAGCCGATCCGGTTCGACCACCTCGTTGACCATGCCCCATTCGAGCGCGGTGGCGGCGTCGATGGCCGAGCCGGTGAAGGCGAGCTGGCTGGCGCGGGCCATACCGACCGCCCGTGGCAGCAACCAGGCGCCCCCGTCGCCCGGGATCAGGCCGAGGCGGACGAAACTCTCGGCGAAGGTCGCGGTGGTCGCGGCGATCCGCATATCGCACATCAGGGCCAGATCGCAGCCGGCGCCGATCGCCGGGCCGTTCACCGCCGCGATGGTGGGAATCTCGCAGTGGTAGAGCGCCTTGGGGATGCGCTGGATACCGTGCCGGTAGCCCTGGCGCAGATCGGCCGGGGAGCCGCCGAACATACCGGCCTTGTCCCGCATGTGTTTGACATTGCCGCCGGCGCTGAACGCCGTGCCCGCGCCGGTGAGGATGGCCACCCGGATCGAATGATCGCGGTCGGCCTCGCGCACCGCGGTCTCCAGCGCCTCGATCGTCGCCTCGTCGGAGATCGGGTTGCGCTGCTCGGGATTGTCGATGGTCCAGACGACGACGTCGCCGGTGCGCTCCACGCGCACGGGTGCGGTCACGATTACTCCTCGGGCCACGGTGCTGCGGTCACCGGAAACAATGCCCGATCGGTTCGGTTCGAGCGAGCGCGAGGTGCGGTTCGCCGCGCACGGACCGGTCGCGGTGGTGCGCCCGGTCGCGGATTCGGTGGTGGTCGCGGCGGTTCGCGGAGCGGTATGTGGTCCGGCACTGCCGCCGCGGCGCGAGCGTTCGTCCGTCATCCGGACGGTGAGCCCCATCAGGTTGCGTGTTCGTGATTCCAGCCTGGACAGCGATTCGGCGAGTTCGGTCTCGGGGGCGGCGGTGAGGTCGCAGGTGAGCAGGGTGTCGACCGCCTGTTCGAGGGCGCCTATCTGGGCCCTGAGCCTGTCGTTCGAACACATGTTCTAATGGTAGCCGATCATGGCGGGCGTTCCGTCGAGAGGCACGGGCGCGCCGACCGGGTGGGCGAGCAAGGCTCCGAGGGCCGGCTGCGTGGGAGAATGGGCATTCGAATCGATCCCGCTGTGCCCCCGTCCTGGAACCGACCCTGTCGATCGGAGTCGGCGCCTTGGTGACCGCCGCGCGGACCTGGTTATCGCCGGTCCGGTAACCCGCCGGGGCTCAGGGCTCGGCCGGGCACTTCGGCCGGGGCGGTGACGGCTCACGAATAGCGTGCCCGGACCGGTTTGTGAATGAGCTTGCATGGTCGTGCATAATCATCACATGGCTGATCTCACGGATATGCCCGACCGGAACGGACCCCTGCGCGTGGCCGTCGCCGGTGCCAGTGGTTACGCGGGCGGGGAAGTACTGCGCCTGTTGCTGGGGCATCCGGAGTACCGAGCCGGGCGCCTCGAGATCGGGGCGCTGACCGCCGGTACCAACGCGGGCACCGCCCTGGGCGCGCTGCAACCGCAGCTGCTGCCGCTGGCGGACCGGATCCTCGCCCCGACCACGGCCGATGAACTGGCCGGGCACGACATCATCTTTCTCGGCCTGCCGCACGGCCAGTCGGCGGCGCTGGCGGCCGAACTACCGGCGACAACAGTGATCATCGACTGTGGTGCCGATTTCCGGCTCACCGACCCCGCCGCCTGGGACCGGTACTACGGCGGCCCGCACGCGGGCAGCTGGCCCTACGGACTGCCGGAGCTGCCCGGTGCGCGGGACACGTTGCGGGGTGCCACCCGCATCGCGGTTCCGGGTTGCTATCCGACTGTCAGCAGTCTGGCCCTGGCTCCCGCGGTCGCGGCGGGCATCGTCGAACCGGCGGTAAATGTGGTCGCGGTCAGCGGTACCTCCGGTGCGGGCCGCAAACTCGATGTGAGTCTGCTCGGCTCCGAGGTCATGGGGTCCGCGCGGGCCTACGGGGTCGCCGGCGCGCACCGGCACACGCCGGAGATCGCGCAGAACTTATCGACGGTCGCGGGCGCGCCGGTCCGGGTATCGTTCACCCCTGTGCTCGCGCCGATGCCGCGCGGAATTCTCGCGACCTGCACCGCGCCGGTGCGGGTGGACGCGGCCGAGGCGCGCGCCGTCTACGAGAAGGCCTACGCGGACGAGCCGTTCGTACACCTGCTGCCCGAGGGCGTCCTGCCCCAGACCGGTTCGGTGCTGGGCGCCAACGCCGTCACACTGCAGGTCGCCGTCGATATCGACGCGGGCCTGCTCGTGGTGATCGGCGCGATCGACAATCTGACCAAGGGCACCGCGGGCGGCGCGGTGCAGTCCATGAACCTCGCGCTCGGCTTCGACGAGACCGCCGGGCTGTCCACCGTAGGAGTGGCACCGTGACCACCGACAAGAACGGAAATCTCGTGCACAACCAGGGTGTCACCGCGCCGCTGGGCTTCCGGGCCGCCGGGATCGCCGCGGGTATCAAGGCCAAGGGCGGCCCCGATCTCGCGCTCGTCTTCAACGAGGGCCCCGACTACGCCGCGGCGGGTGTGTTCACCGGCAACAAAGTGAAGGCCGCGCCGGTGCTGTGGTCGCAGCAGGTACTCAAAGCCGGACGGCTGCGCGCGGTGATCCTGAATTCCGGCGGAGCCAATGCCTGCACCGGGCCGCTGGGCTTCCAGGACACCCATCGCACCGCCGAGGAACTCGCCACGGCGCTGAGCGACTGGGGTACCGAAACCGGAGCCGGGGAGATCGCGGTCTGTTCCACCGGCCTGATCGGTGACCGGCTGCCGATGGACAAACTGCTGCCCGCTGTCACCGAGATCGTGCACGAGATGGGCGGCGGGATGTCCGGCGGCACCGACGCCGCGCACGCCATCATGACCACCGATACGGTGCCGAAAGAGGCGTCCCTGCATCATCCGGACAAGTGGAATATCGGTGGTATGGCGAAGGGCGCGGGCATGCTGGCCCCGTCGCTGGCGACCATGCTGGTCGTGCTGACCACCGATGCCGTCGCGAGTGCCGAACAACTCGACACCGCCCTGCGGCGAGCCACCCGGCTCACCTTCGACCGGCTCGACGTGGACGGATCGATGTCCACCAACGACACGGTGCTGCTGCTGGCCAACGGCGCCAGCGAGGTCGCGCCGAGCCAGGAGGACCTGGACGCGGCCGTATTCGCGGTCTGCGACGATCTGGCCGGTCAGCTGATGGCGGACGCCGAAGGCGTCACCAAGCGGGTCATAGTGACGGTCGAAGGAGCGCGCGGCGAGGCGGACGCGCTCACCGCGGCCCGGGTCATCGCGCGGGACAGCCTGGTCAAAACCGCCATGTTCGGTTCCGACCCGAACTGGGGCCGGGTACTGGCCGCGGTCGGTGCCGCTCCGGTCGATCTGGACCCGGACCTGATCTCGGTATCGTTCAACGGTTTCCCGGTCTGCGTCGACGGCACCGGCGCGCCCGGTGCGCGTGAGGTCGACCTGTCCGGCGCCGATGTCCATGTTCTCGTCGACCTGCGGCTCGGCGACGGAACCGCCACTGTCCGTACCACCGATCTGTCTCACGGTTACGTCGAAGAGAACTCGGCCTACAGCTCATGACCGAAGCGCTGCACGAACTGTCCGCGCTGGACAAAGCGCATATCCTCGCCGGTGCCCTGCCCTGGCTGCAGAAATTCCGCGACAAGATAGTGGTCGTCAAATACGGCGGGAACGCCATGATCGACGACGGGCTCAAACGGGCGTTCGCCGCCGATATGGCCTTCCTGCGCACCGTCGGCGTGCACCCGGTGGTGGTGCACGGCGGTGGTCCGCAGATCTCGGCCATGCTGCGGCGCCTCGGCATGTCGGGGGAGTTCCGCGGCGGATTCCGGGTCACCACACCGGAAGTCATGGATGTGGTGCGGATGGTGCTGTTCGGCCAGGTCGGCCGGGAACTGGTCGGGCTGATCAACGCGCACGGACCGTTCGCTGTCGGGATCTCCGGTGAGGACGCCCGGCTGTTCACCGCGACCCGCCGCACCGTCTTCGTGGACGGCGAGGCCACCGATATCGGGCTGGTCGGCGATGTCACCGACGTGCACCCGGATTCGGTGCTCGACCTCATTCGCGCGGGCCGGATCCCGGTGGTCTCCACCATCGCGCCCGACGCCGACGGCGTGGTGCACAACATCAACGCCGATACCGCGGCCGCCGCGCTGGCCGAGGGTATCGGAGCCGAGAAACTGGTGGTGCTCACCGACGTCGAGGGCCTGTACACCGATTGGCCCGATCGGTCGTCGCTGACCAGTGTGATCGACACCGACGCGCTGGCCGAGCTGCTGCCGTCGCTGGATTCGGGGATGGTGCCCAAAATGGAGGCGTGTCTGCGCGCCGTCCGGGGCGGGGTATCGGGTGCGCACGTCATCGACGGTCGGGTACCGCATTCGGTACTGCTGGAACTCTTCACCGGGGAGGGTATCGGGACCATGGTCACACTGCCGACGAACGAGGAAAACGGAGTCAGAGCATGAACACTGCGGAACTGCGGCAACGTTGGTCGAACGTGATGATGCGCAACTACGCCACCCCAGAGGTCGTGCTGACCCGGGGGACCGGCGCGGTGGTGTACGACGCGGACGGCGACCGCTACATCGATTTCGTGGGCGGGATCGCGGTCAACAGTCTCGGCCACGCGCATCAGGCGATTCTGAGCGCGGTGATGGACCAGCTCGGCACACTCGGTCACGTCTCGAATCTGTACGGCAGCGAACCGGTGATCGAGCTGGCCGAGCGGCTGCTCGGGCATTTCGGTGACGGTGACGGCCGGGCGTTCTTCTGCAACTCCGGTACCGAGGCCAACGAGGCCGCTTTCAAAATGGCCCGGCTCACCGGCCGGCGCAAGATCATCGCCTGCGACGAGGCATTCCACGGCCGCACCATGGGCGCCCTCGCGCTCACCGGTCAGCCGTCCAAGCGCGCGCCGTTCGAACCTATGCCGCCCGGTGTGGTGCACATCCCCTACGGCGATACCCGGATCCTCGAGCGCGCGGTCGATGCCGATACCGCCGCGGTCTTCCTGGAGCCGATGCTCGGTGAGAGCGGTGTCGTGGTCCCGCCGATGGACTATCTGGTCCGGGCCCGCGAGATCACCGCACGAGCGGGCGCCCTGCTGATACTGGACGAAGTGCAGACCGGGATCGGCCGCACCGGCAAGATGTTCGCCCACCAATCCTTCGGCATCACTCCCGATGTCATCACGCTCGCCAAGGGTCTGGGTGCCGGTCTGCCGATCGGCGCGGTACTGGCGACCGGACCGGCGGCCGAACTGTTCACCCCCGGGTTGCACGGCACCACCTTCGGCGGTAATCCGGTCTGCGCGGCCGCGGCGCTCGCCGTGCTGCGCACACTCGAGGACGACGGCCTGCTCGAGCACGTCGAATCGGTGGGTAAACGGCTCAGCGATGGGATCGCGGTGCTCGAGCATCCACTGATCGCGGATGTGCGCGGGGCCGGACTGCTGATCGGGATCGGCCTCACCGAACCGGTGGCCCCCCGGGTGGAAGCCCGGGCGCGTGCCGCGGGCTATCTGGTGAACCCCGCCAAACCCGATGTGATCCGGTTGGCGCCCCCACTGGTGCTCACCGAAACGCAGGCCGACAACCTGGTCCTGGATCTTCCGGGCATCCTCGACGATGTCCTGGCCGAAACGAAAGGATTCCGCCGATGACCGCCTCCCTACCATCGGCCACCGCTGTCCGCCATTTCCTGCGTGACGACGACCTGACACCCGCCGAACAGGCCGAAGTGCTGGCTCTTGCCGCCGAACTGAAGAAGAGCCCGTTCGCGCACCGGCCCCTGGAGGGACCGCGCGGTGTGGGGGTCATCTTCGACAAGAACTCCACGCGCACCCGGTTCTCCTTCGAACTGGGTATCGCCCAGCTCGGCGGGCACGCGGTGGTGGTGGACGGGCAGACGACCCAGCTGGGTCGCGACGAGACCCTCGCCGATACCGGACGGGTCCTGTCGCGCTATGTCGAGGCCGTGGTATGGCGGACCTTCGGTCAGGAGCGTCTGGAGGAGATGGCCTCCACCGCCACGGTTCCGGTGGTGAACGCGCTGTCCGACGAATTCCACCCCTGTCAGGTGCTGGCCGATCTGCTCACCATCACCGAGCACAAGGGCGGGCTGCGCGGACTGCGCCTGGCCTACTTCGGTGACGGCGCCAACAATATGTCCCATTCGCTGCTGCTCGGCGGCGTCACCGCCGGACTGCATATCCGGATCGCCGCTCCCGCCGGTTTCCTCCCGGCGCCGACCGTGCTCGAAGCCGCCGAGGCCCGGGCCGCCGAAACCGGGGGCAGTATCCTCGTCACCGAGGATCCGGTGGTCGCGGCCGTCGGTGCCGATGTGCTGGTCACCGACACCTGGACCTCCATGGGCCAGGAGAGCGACGGCCTGGACCGGGTCGGTCCGTTCCGGCCGTACCAGGTGAACACCGAGCTGCTGTCCGGAGCCGGTACCGATGCGATAGTGCTGCACTGCCTGCCCGCGCATCGCGGCGAGGAGATCACCGACGAGGTACTCGACGGACCGCAGAGCGTGGTCTGGGCCGAGGCGGAGAACCGGCTGCACGTGCAGAAGGCGCTACTGGTGTGGCTGCTGGCACGCAAGGACGCGCGGCGACGATGAGCGAGACCCGGATACACCCGGCGGGACCGGTCACCGCCCCCACCCGTGCCGGCCGGCAGTCGCGGATCATCGCGCTGCTGGCCGCGCATCCGGTGCGCAGCCAGACCGAGCTCGCCGCCCTGCTTGCCGCGGAGGGAATCGAGACCACCCAGGCGACGCTGTCCCGCGATCTGGACGAACTGGGCGCGGTGAAACTGCGCGCCGCCGACGGCGGGGCGGGCGTCTACGTGGTGCCGGAGGACGGCAGTCCGGTGCGCGGGGTCACCGGCGGCACCGGCCGGCTGGCGAAACTGCTCGGTGATCTGCTGGTCTCCACCGATTCCAGCGGGAACATCGCGGTGCTGCGGACACCGCCCGGCGCCGCGCACTTCCTGGCCAGCGCACTGGATCGGGCGTCGCTGCCCTACATAGTCGGCACGATCGCCGGTGACGACACCATCGCGGTGATCGCGCGCGAACCCCTCACCGGCGCCGAGCTGGCAGCGCAGATCGAAAACCTGGCCTGACGCGCGCGGTGTGGCACGACGGCGGTGTGGCCGAACCGGCGCTGGCCCGGCTCGACCCGGTAGCGGGTTCGGTGCGGCCCGAAGCGGCCGATCAATACCGGGGTCCACCGGCCCGACCACATCGGCTTCCAGCTCGAACCGCCGGGCGAGTTCGGCATCGGTACTCACCTCTCGGTTCAGCAGTTTCAGCGCGACACGGCGGGGCAGTCGCGGATGGCGGGCGAGGTACACCGTCCCCATACCGCCCCGGCCCAGCACTCCTTCGACTCGATATCCGGCGAAGGTCGCGCCCACCCCCAGCACCGCTGCTCCCTCCACGCTCATCGGAATGCCGTGACGCTACCGCACTTCGCGGCACAGGACCGCAGGTGTCCGGGGCAGCGCCGAGCCTGCGTCCACCGGCCGCGACCCGGTCACAATACGACGGGCTGCCGGGAGCGTAGGGCCGGTGAAAGCGGCCCGGGATCGGGACGGTTCGTAGTGTCGATACCGATGAGGCCGGCGATCGCTCGACAAGCTGTCCGTGGGATCCGGCCGGTCGCCGGGCACCGGTAGGTCCGTGCCCGCAGGGCGCCTCGGTGTGCCGGTTCGGACGCGGTCGCGCTACCGGCTCCGGTCGCCGCGGCTCAGTGGTTGTTCACCAGATCCTGTAGGAGCGGTGTTGCCATCTCGATGCCCCATTTGCCAATGGTCAGGGCGGCATTGCCGAGGTTGACGACGAAGAAACCGATCGTCTCGTAATTGTCCTGCGCCCACTGCTGCAACGTCTGCATGATTCCGTCCTCCTTTGCCGGTCGAGCGCCGATCGGTGTGATCAGCGTCTCATACCGCGCAGGGGTGGGAAAGGGTCGGCGATCGATCGCAACCTTCACTCTTGCCCGTATCGGGCCTGGTAGTGGGCACTTCCACCCCGATTATGAATGAGATTGCACCATCGTGCATAATCATTTGTAGCGGCGGCGCGAGCCGATCCGGCAACGGGCCAGCATACTGCTGGGAGGCCGGCGGGCCCGCGCACGCAGACCATCCGCACCACCGAAAGCATCCGAGGAGCACCAGAACATGTCCGATCGCGTCGTACTCGCCTACTCCGGTGGGCTGGACACCTCCGTGGCCATCAGCTGGATCGGCAAGGAGACCGGCGCCGAGGTCGTGGCCGTGGCCATCGATCTGGGGCAGGGTGGCGAGGATATGAACGTCGTGCGTCAGCGCGCCCTCGACTGCGGCGCCGTCGAAGCGGTCGTAGTGGATGCCCGTGACGAGTTCGCCGACGAATACTGCCTGCCCACCATCCAGGCCAACGCGCTCTACCAGAGCGAGTACCCGCTGGTCTCGGCCATCAGCCGCCCGCTCATCGTCAAGCATCTGGTGGAGGCCGCCAAATTCCACGGTGCCGATACAGTCGCGCACGGCTGCACCGGCAAAGGCAACGACCAGGTCCGCTTCGAGGTCGGCATCGGCGCGCTGGCTCCTGATCTGAATGTGATCGCCCCGGTTCGCGACTACGCCTGGACCCGGGAGAAGGCCATCGCTTTCGCCGAGGAGAACAAGCTCCCGATCAACGTCACCAAGAAGTCGCCCTTCTCCATCGACCAGAACGTCTGGGGCCGTGCGGTCGAGACCGGATTCCTCGAGGACCTCTGGAACGCCCCCACCAAGGACGTCTACGACTACACCACCGACCCGACCGTCAACTTCGAGGCGCCGGACGAACTGATCGTCACCTTCGACCGGGGTGTTCCGGTCGCCATCGACGGCCGTCAGGTCAGCGTGCTCGAGGCCATCACCGAGCTGAACAGCCGGGCGGGCCGCCAGGGCGTCGGCCGCCTGGACATGGTCGAGGACAGGCTCGTCGGTATCAAGAGTCGTGAGATCTACGAGGCCCCCGGCGCCATCGCGCTGATCACCGCGCATCGCGCGCTCGAGAGCGTGACCCTGGAGCGGGAACTCGGCCGCTACAAGCGGCAGGTCGAACAGCGCTGGGGCGAGCTGGCCTACGACGGCCTGTGGTTCTCGCCGCTGAAGCGGGCCCTGGACGCCTTCGTCGCCGAGACCCAGCAGCATGTGTCCGGCGATATCCGGATGGTGTTGCACGCAGGCAACGTCGTGGTCAACGGTCGCCGCAGCGACCAGTCGCTCTACGACTTCAACCTGGCCACCTACGACGAGGGCGACAGCTTCGACCAGTCGCTGGCCAAGGGCTTCGTGCAGATCCACGGCTTGTCCTCCAAGGTCGCCGCCAAACGGGATCTGAACCAGAAGTAACGCGGAGTCCGGGCGATACGGTGCGTCGTTCGTCCGGTCGCGACCGGACGAACGAGTCCGATCCGAGGCATCCGCGCCGCTTCGCAGCCGAACGGGGTCGACGATCGCGGCCGCGAGTGGGTCGCCGGGAGTGCCCGGTCGCCCGACCCGGCGTCGCTCCTTTCGGCGACCACGAACCGGAGCCGCGGACGCGTCGGAAGGGTGGGTGCGTTCCGATGCTCACCCGGCGAATACCGTGGGCCGACAAGACGAACAGCCAACCGAGACGTGGGAGAGGTAGTGGGCACCAACAAGGGCGCGTTGTGGGGTGGGCGGTTCGCTTCCGGCCCCGCCGAGGCGATGGCGGCGCTGAGTAAATCGACCCAGTTCGACTGGGTGCTGGCGCCCTACGACATCCGCGCCTCCAAGGCGCACGCCCGGGTGCTGAACAAGGCCGGGCTGCTGTCGGAGGCCGATCTGGTCGATATGCTCGCCGGTCTGGACCGGCTCGCCGCCGATGTCGAATCCGGCACGTTCGCGCCCGCCGAATCGGACGAGGATGTGCACGGCGCGCTCGAACGCGGCCTCATCGACCGGGTCGGCCCGGAGCTCGGCGGGCGGCTGCGCGCCGGACGTTCGCGCAACGACCAGGTGGCCACACTGTTCCGGATGTGGCTGCGCGATGCCGTGGGGCGGATCGCCGCCGGGCTGGTGGCGGTCGTGGACGCGCTCACCGATCAGGCCGCGGCGCACCCCGACGCGGTGATGCCCGGCAAAACCCATCTGCAGGCCGCCCAGCCGGTTCTGCTGGCCCATCATCTGCTGGCACATGCTCACCCACTGCTGCGCGATATCGACCGGCTGCGCGATTTCGACAAGCGGGCCGCCGTCTCGCCGTACGGTTCCGGGGCGCTTGCCGGATCCTCGCTCGGCCTGGACCCGGAGGCCATCGCGGCCGAACTGGATTTCACGGCCGCCGCCGCCAATTCCATCGATGCCACCTCCGCGCGCGATTTCGCGGCCGAGGCCGCGTTCGTACTGGCGATGATCGGGGTGGACCTCAGCCGCATGGCCGAGGAGGTCATTCTCTGGAGCACGCCGGAATTCGGCTATATCACCCTGGCCGATGCCTGGTCGACCGGCTCGTCGAT
Source organism: Nocardia jinanensis (assembly GCF_014645735.1). Taxonomy (GTDB): domain Bacteria; phylum Actinomycetota; class Actinomycetes; order Mycobacteriales; family Mycobacteriaceae; genus Nocardia; species Nocardia jinanensis. Next base: position 30,371 of record NZ_BMMH01000034.1, read on the forward strand.
CATGCCGCAGAAGAAGAACCCGGATGTCTCCGAGCTCACCCGCGGTAAGGCGGGCCGGCTGATCGGCAATCTCACCGGGCTCCTCGCCACCCTGAAGGCCCAGCCGCTGGCCTACAACCGGGATCTGCAGGAGGACAAGGAACCGCTGTTCGATTCGGTGGCTCAGCTGGAACTGCTGCTGCCCGCCATCGCCGGACTGGTCTCCACGCTCACCTTCCATACCGCCCGGATGGCCGAACTCGCTCCCGCCGGTTTCACCCTGGCGACCGATATCGCCGAATGGATGGTCCGCAGCGGAGTGCCGTTCCGGGTCGCGCACGAGGCGGCCGGTGCGTGTGTGCGTACGGCCGAGGCGCGGGGTGTCGGGCTGGCCGATCTGACCGATGAGGAATTCGCGGCGATCGATCCGGCGCTCACCCCGCAGGTGCGCGAGGTGCTCACAGTGGCCGGTTCGGTCGCGTCGCGCAATGCCCGCGGCGGCACGGCGGGGGAGCGGGTGGCCGAGCAGCTCGGTGAGATCCGTGCCGCGGTGGACGGTATCCGCAGCTGGCTCGGCTGAGTAGGCGTCCGAACGGGTGATTTTCGGAGCGACCGCGTCCGGCTGTGTCCGGACTCGGTAGCCCGAGGCGGGGTGCGGGCCGGCGGAGATACGCCGCCGTCTTCCGCCTGAGCGGCACGGCCTGCCCGCCGAGTCTCGCTACGACACTCGATCCGGCGCGATGTGGTCGGAGGCCGCGACGCGCGCGACTGCTGGGCAGACACCATAGCATCGTCATATGTGTAACTACCTAGATATGCGCATCTAAACATTGATCTGCCTCGTCGATCTGAGATCGAGACACCCGAAGACGACAAGGAGCGTACGAGGTCCTATGGCCCGGTAGCTGCTCGTATCGCTCTTACGCCGGGCCCGGCTGTGCGGTGTCTGCGCCTGTGCTCAGGCGCGCACCGGGGGCGCCGCTGCGGCAATTTCCAGAACCCCCGCCAGCCAGGGGCTGAAATCGTCGGGGTCTTCCCGCAGCCGGTCGCGCAACTCCTCCGGGCGCACCCAGCGGTAGTCGGCGACCTCGGCCGGATCCGGATCGGGCCGTGACCCGTCGAGGAGACCCACCAGCACGTGGTCCCATTCGTCCTCGACGAAACCGGTGCGCGGGTCGCCCGCCCGATAGCTGTAGACGCCGACCTCGGTCAGCGGAACCCGCAGCCCCATCTCTTCGGACAGCCGTATCCCGGCCGCTTCGGCCACAGCAATGCCCGGCGCGGGATGGCCGCAGCAGGTATTCGACCAGCGTGCCGGGAACCGCGTCTTGCCGGGCGCGCGCTGCTGGAGCAGCGTCCGGCCCGCCGTGTCGAAGATGAGTACCGAGAACGCCCGGTGCGGTAGGCCGGGGGCGCGGTGGGCTTCGGCGACCGGGCACGAGCCGACCGTGTTGCCGGCGGAATCCACGAGCTCGACGGGCAGCGTTTCCCGGTCGACGGCCGCGGCCGGGTGGGCCGGTGGGAGGGTCGGATCGGTCACGATCCTCAGCCTATCGGCGCGAGCACGAGGTTCCGTCGAGGTGACGGGTACATGATGTAGATGTCACAACGGAACCGACGGGTGCCGGGTGCGATATGGCAGGCTTTGGTGCATACCGCAGGGTTTGTGAGGTATGCCACGCCACGGGTAGGGCTGGGAGCGGAACGTGAAGTTGAGTGTGCGAGGTCTGGCAGGGTCGGCGCAGCGGGTGATGTCGACAGCGCAGAACGGCCTGGAGGTGATCCGCTTCGGCGGCCTGGGCCGGGATACCGATTCCTCACCCTTCGAGATCGTCGAGCGACGGCCCATGTACCGGTTACGCCGCTATTTTCCGGGCGCCCCCACCGGTGGCCCGGTGGCGCTGTTCGTGCCGCCGCTCATGGTCAACGCCGATATCTGGGACGTCAACGGTGACGACGGCGCGGTGGGGATCCTGCATCGCGGCGGTATCGACTGCTGGGTGATCGACTTCGGTTCTCCGTCGGTGGAGGAGGGCGGCTGGAAGCGGGATCTCGCCGACCATGTGCTCGCCGTGAACAGCGCGATCGATACGGTGTGCGCGACGACCGGCCGGAACGTACACCTGATGGGGTATTCGCAGGGCGGGATGTTCGCCTATCAGGCCGCGGCGTTCCGGGCGGGTAAGGGGATCGCGAGCATCGTGACCTTCGGCAGTCCGGTCGATATCGTCGCCGGGATGCCCCTGGGGCTGCCGCACGACGCGGTCTCTGATCTGGTGGATTTCGCGGCCGACCACGTGGTGCCCCGGCTGCCCATCACCGACCGCATGGTGCGTATCGGCTTCCAGCTGCTCGACCCGGTGAAGACTGCCAAGGCGCGGATCGATTTCCTGCGCCAGCTGCACGACCGGGAGGCGCTGCTCCCGAAGGAACGGCAGCGGCGCTTTCTGACCAACGAGGGCTGGATCGGCTATGCGGGACCCGCCGCGGCCGATCTGCTCAAACAGTTCGTCGTGCACAACCGGATGATGCTGGGCGGCTTCGTGATCCGCGATCAGCCGATCTCGCTGGCCGATCTGAAATGCCCGATCCTGGCGTTTCTCGGCGAGGTCGACGAGATCGGGCAGCCCGCGGCGGTACGTGGGATCGTGCGGGCGGCGCCACGTGCCGAGGTGTACGAGTCCACGCTGGTATCGGGTCATTTCGGTCTCGTGGCCGGTTCGGTGGCGACCAGGCTCACCTGGCCGCAGGTCCGTGACTGGGTGGGCTGGATCGACGGCAGCAATCCGCTGCCCGAGGAGATCGTGCCGATGTCGGACCATGTGCCGGAGGGAGTACCGCGAACCGCGCTTCGGCGCGTGGTCCACACCGCGGCGGCCCTGGTCGAAGCGGGCGCCGAGGTCGGCCGGACCCTGGAGCATCTGGCCACCAATACCTTGCGCGGTTCGGTCGGCGTGGTGGAGGGCGCCGCGCGCACCCTGCCCCGGCTGACCCGCCTGGGCATGATCGAACCGAGTACCCGGATCTCCATCGGCCGGCTGATGGCCGAGCAGGCCCGCCGATCGCCGCGCGGGGAATGCTTCCTCTTCGACGATCGGGTGCACACCAACGTCGCCGTCGATATGCGGATCGAGAACGTGGTGCGCGGACTGATCTCGGTCGGCATCCGTCCCGCGACCCGGGTCGGCGTGGTGATGGAGACCAGGCCCAGCGCACTGGTGACCCTGGCGGCACTGTCGCGTATCGGTGCCGTCGCGGTGCTCATGGCACCCGAGAGCGATCTGAACTCCGCTTTGGAGCAGACCGGGACGATGATCCTGGTCTCGGATCCGGAGAATCTCCGCCATGCCGTCGCCACTGGGGCCCGCGTGCTCGTACTCGGCGGCGGTGACGCCCGTGGCCTGGCGGTTCCCGACGGTACCGATCTCGTCGATCTCGAACAGATCGATCCCGAGCGGGTCCGGGTCCCGGGCTGGTATCGCCCGAACCCGGGCCGGGCTCGCGAACTGGCCTTCATCCTGGTCGCGGGGGTCGGCGACCGGCTCGACATCAAATACATCACCAACCACAGGTGGGCGCTGTCGGCCTTCGGCACCGCCACCGCGGCCGATCTGGACCACAAGGACACGGTGTACTGCCTGGCGCCGCTGCACCATTCGTCCGGACTGCTGGTGAGTCTGGGCGGCGCGATCGCCGGCGGGAGCCGGATCGCGCTGGCCCGCTCCCTGGATCCGGCCCGGTTCGCCGAAGAGGTGCACCGCTACGGGGTCACTGTCGTGACCTACACGTGGACGATGCTGCGCGATATCCTCGACGCCGAAGTATTTCCCGAAGGGCACGCGCATCCGGTGCGGCTGTTCATCGGATCCGGGATGCCCGCCGGACTGTGGCGGCGCACTGTCGAACAGTTCGCGCCGGCCCGGGTTCTCGAGTTCTATGCCTCCATCGAGGGCGATGTGGTGCTGGCGAATGTGCCGGGGGTGAAGTTCGGCTGTAAGGGCCGTCCGGTTCCGGGGACTGCGCGAGTGGAGCTGGTCGCCTATGACCCGGTATCCGGTCAGGTCCAGGTGGACGACAACGGTTACGCCCGGCGTTGTGGAGACAACGAGGTGGGGCTGCTGATCGGGTCGGCCGGGGCGACGGTGGATCTGTCGCTGGGCGGTTTGCGCGGTGTGTTCGAACCGGAGGACTCCTGGTTGCCCACCGAGAATCTCTTCCGGCGCGACAGCGACGGAGACTTCTGGCTGGTCGACCGTATCGACACGGTGATCCGGACCCGGCGCGGGCCGGTGTTCACCCAGCCGATCGTCGATGTGCTCAACGATATCGCCGCCGTCGATATGGAAGTGGCCTACGCGCTGCCGGGTCGTGATCGAGTGCTCGCCGTCGCGGCGGTGAGTGTGCGGCCCGGGTTCCGGCTCGAACCCGTCGATATCACCGAGGCCCTGCGTTCCCTGGCACCGGACCAGCGCCCGGATGTCGTCTATGTGGTCGACGATATTCCGCGCAGTCCGTGGTTCCGGCCCTCCGCACATGCCGTCGCGGCGGCGGGTGGCCCGCGGCCGGGCCCGCTCACCTGGTGGTACGAGCCCGAATCGGAGAGCTACGCCGTGCTCACCGATACCGACGCGGCCTGGTTCTGACCGTTCGCCGGCCTCGATTCAGCACCGGTAGGCGGTGACGGCGTCGAGTACGCGGTCGAGCTGATCGGGGGTGAGCATGGGCCACAGGGGCAACCGGACGATGGTGGCCGCGAACCGGGCGCTGCGGGCGCACGGATACGGTGTCCGGCCGTATTTGAGCCCCGCGGCACTGGAATCGAGCGGTACATAGTGGAACGGTGCCACGATCCCGTGGTCGGCGAGATGCCGGATCAGTCCGTCGCGGGCGTCCTCGGTGGGCATCCGTAGATAGAACAGGTGCGCGGTGTGCCGGCGATCCGGTGGAACCGTCATCGGTGCCACTCCGTGGTCGGCCGCCCACGAGCCGAGCCCGGCCGCGTAGGTGTGCCATACCCGGTGCCGGGAGCGCTGGATGATATGGAATTCGGCGAGCTGGGCATCGAGCACGGCGGCATTGAGCTCGCTCGGCAGATAGCTGGACCCGATGTCCTGCCACGAGTATTTGTCCACCTGACCGCGCAGGAACCGGGCACGGTCGGTGCCCTTCTCCCGGATGATCTCCGCGCGACCCATCAGAATGTCGTCGGAGAGCAGCAGGGCGCCGCCTTCACCGCAGTGCACATTCTTCGTGTCGTGGAAACTTTGCGTACCCAGCGTGCCCAGGGTCCCGAGGGCGCGGCCCCGCCAGGTCCCGCCCAGGCCGTGCGCGTTGTCCTCGATGAGCGCGATACCGTGCCGGTCGGCCAGCTGCCGCAGGGCGGCCATATCGGCGGCGACCCCGCCGTAGTGCATGACCACGATCGCCTTGGTGTGATCGGTGACCGCCGCCGCGGCGGCCTGCGGGTCGATATTGCCGGTGGCGCTGTCGATATCGACGAACACACAGGTCGCGCCGTGTACCGCGAAAGCGGTGGCGGCGGAGGTGAACGCGAAACTCGGTACGATCACCTCGTCGCCCGGTCCCAGCTCCAGCAGGAGCGCGGCCAGTTCCAGCGCATGGGTGCACGAGGTGGTCAGCAGGGCGTGGCGCGCACCGGTGATCGCGCGCAGTTTCGCGGTCGCGGCGGCGGTGAACGAGCCGTCACCGTGACAGTGGTCGGAATCGAGTACAGCGGTCACATTCGCCAGTTCGGCGGCCGACCGGTAGGGCCGGCTGAAGATGATCCGGTCGTTCACCCGGCCGCCGCCTCGGCGGGCTGCCGCACAGCCGGTTCCCGGGCCTCCGGTGGCCGGGGCGTCGGTGATTCCACCGTCAGATACAGCGGTTTGCCGACCAGGATGTGCAGCACGACCCCGAGATATTCGGCGATGAGCCCCAGCGAGAACAGGACCGCCCCCGAACACAGCAGCAGCACCACGATGATCGAGGCCCAGCCCTCGGGATCCCCACCCCCGCCGGTCAGCGCCGTGTAGATGATCACGCCGGCCAGGACCGCCCCGGCCAGTGCGAGCGTGACACCGAGCAGGCTCACGACGCGCAGCCCGCGGGTCCCGGTGCACAGCACCATCTTCCAGAACAGAGAGAACAGCCGCCGGTAGTTGTAACCGGATTCGGGCCTTCCCTCGGTGCGCAGCAGTACCGGGACGGCCGCCGTACTGCCCACGACCCAGCTCAGTGCGACATCGAGATAGGCACCGTTACCGGTGACTTCGGCCAGCCGGCGTCCGATATCGCCACGGATCAGCCGGAAGCTTTCGAAGCGGGTCGAGGCGGGAAAGGCGAACAGCGTGGCCAGCACCAGTTTCGCGCCGCGCGAGGTGAGATTGCGCAGGGGGCTGTGTGGCCGAGTGTTGACGGGCCGGGAGTAGACCAGGTCGGCGCGGTCGCGGTAGGCGGCATCCAGGAACGCGGCGATACAGCCCGGATCGTGTTGCCCATCCTCGTCCATGGTGACGATCCAGCGGCCTCGGGCGGCAGCCATCCCCGCGATCGTGGCGGCGTCCTGTCCGTAATTGCGGCTCAGCCAGATCACCCGGACCCGCGCGTATTCGCCGGCCAGCCGTTGCAGCACGATATCGGATCGATCGGGGCCGTGATCGTGGACGAGCACGATCTCCTCGACGCGGAACCGGATCCCGCCGGGTGTCGCGGTGGGCGCGGTCAGCATATGTAGTTCGCGCACCAGTGCGGTGATGGTCTGTTCGCCCCGATAGACGGGAACGACGACCGAAATACCGCACACTTCGGGCGAATCGGATTCCGGGTCGGTGGCCGGGACCGTGGACCCGGGCCACGGGGCGGCCGGAGCATGCCCCGGCACGAGCGGGCCGGCCGGGGGCCGATCGGTGACCGGGGTGGGAGCGAACTTGGGAGAAAACGGCATTGGCGAGATCGACTTTCGACGGTGGATAACGCGTGCCGGGTCTCGATGACGCTGGTGAGCCCGAGAAATGCGAACTCTAGCAGGCGCACTGGGTGTGGCGCGGGCAGATCTGGATGCGCGTCGTTACGACCGCAGAACCCGAGGCACGCGGTAGGGTCTGGGACCCGTGGCGGATGGTCGAGCCGAGAATCGGCGGGATGTGTTCCGGTGGGGTCTGGTGTGCGCGGCGGGGGTCCTCGCCGCCTATCTCGCTGTGCTGCTGGCGAACTCCCGGCATTTCTACACCGACGACACCGAAGCCCAGTACGCGCCGCTGTGGGTGATGACCGGCCGTGCGCTGCGGGAGGGGAGATTCCCGGTGCTGGTGCCGGAACACTGGCTGGCCGGTAACTATGCGATCGAAGAAGCGGGTCTGCTCAATCCCCCGCAGCTGCTGATCGATCTGCTCGCGGTATCGGTGGATGATCTCGCGCTGTACGCGACCGCCGTGAAACTGCTGGTCGCGATCGTTCTCGGACTCGGTGTCCACCGGGTCTGCCTGGCCTACGGTGGCCACCCGGCCTGGTCGGCAGTGGCCGGTGTGGCGTTTCCGTTCAGCGGTTTCCTACTGTTCTTCGACGCGGCCAGCTGGATGACCGCGTTCACCGGGACGGCCTGGCTGGTACACGCCTGGGCGTCGGGCGTGCGCTACGCCCGCGGCCGCGGCGGGCCCGTTCCGGTGTTCGTGTTCCTCTATCTGACGCTTTCGGTCCAATACGTTTTTCCCGCCGTCGAAGCGGGTGTCCTGTTCGCCACGGTGCTCGTGGGCGAATTCGTGTACCGCCGGGAGTGGGCCCCGGTGATCCGGCTCGCCTTCGTCGCCGGGTGCGCGGCGCTCGCCGGTCTGGCGACCTATCTGCCGAGTCTGCTCACCGCGGATGTCACCTGGCGCGGCGCGTCGGAGATTCGCAACGACCAGTTTCTGGCCGTGCCCTGGTCGGAATCGCTGAACGCGAGCCTGCCCAGCACCCTGCCGGCCTTCACCTCCTGGTGGGGGTACGTGCAGCCGTTGCCGATGGTCTACATCGCCTGGTTCCTGGTCCCGGTGCTGGCGTTCATCGACTGGAAGCGGGCCGCGGGCGCGGCGCGGGAGCTGAGCGGCCCCGCGCTGTTCGCCGTGCTGACCCTGCTGTGGACCGCCGGGCCCGGCACCATGGGACCGCTGCGCTGGCCGGCCCGCGTACTACCGATGGTCGGGCTGGCGCTGTTGGTGCTGGTGTGTGTCCTGCTCGGCCGGTTCGGCACGGTCGCCGGGAGTCGGCGTCGCGGTATCGCGGCCGGTCTGCTGGTGCTGCTGCTGCTCGCGCGTTCCGCGGCGGCTGCGCCGGAGGCGGTGCTCGCCCATCTCGTGGCGGCCGCGGGAGTCGGCGTGCTGGGCGGAGTGGTCGTGTGGCTGGGGCGGACACGCGGTCGTGCCGCGGCCTGCCTGCTGACGCTCGCCGCGGTGGCTCCGATCGCCTATCTACAGGTGCACGCGGCCCAGCCCACGCCCATGAGCTGGAATCTGCCGGCGAAGCGGTCGGAGATGAAGGCCGCCTTCCCCGATTTTCCCGGGACCACGCTGCAACTGGGTGACCGGGCGCTGATCGCTCCCGCCGAGCGCACTCTCGACGGCGCCTACGGTTCACTGGCCTTCGGCAACTACGCCAAGAACCTGGAGGTGGACTATGTGGGCGGATACACCCCGAACGGCCATTTCTATTTCGGTCATCTGCTGTGCATGCGCTGGGATGTCAGCGTTTGCCCCGACGCCTACCGGCGGGCATTCGCGCCCGAACCCGAAACCGGGCGTTCGCTGGTGGATCTGATGCTCGTCGACCGCGTGGTGTTGCAGCGTGCCCTGTTTCCCGATGCCCGCGAGCAGCCCGCGCCGCCGGGCTGGAAATGGGTCGACTACCCGGGACACGAGCAGTACATCGCTGTGCTCGAACGCGAGACGGGGCCGGTATCCGGTCGTAGCGGCCGGGTCGCCCACACCGAGGGTGTCACCGCAGCCGCATCAGCGGAATCCGATACCACCAGCCGGGTCCGGGTCGATTCGCCCGCCGGTGGCCGCATTGTCTTCGCCAGGCTGGGCTGGCCGGGGTACCGGGCTCACCTCGACGGTCGGCAGATCCCGATCGATGTGGTCGCGAACAGTTTCGTCGCGGTGGATATCCCATCCGGCACCAGGGCGGGCGACCTCGAGCTCACCTGGCGTCCACCCGGCTGGAAGATCGGCGCCGCACTCGCGGTGGCCGGGCTGTTCGGTCTCGGGATCCTGGAGGCGGAACACCGGCGCCGCCGCCGGCATCGGGCGCGGCCACCGGCGTCACCGCCTGCGGAACCCGTTGCCGCAGAACACGATCTGGTGGCCGCGCACCCGTGACCGATTCCGCCGGAAAGCCGGCCACCGCTGGCGGGACCGCGCTCGGGGAACACGCCGATCCCGGCCCCCTGCTGCGGCTCGTCCGCCGCCAGGAGCTGGCCTTCGCAGTGGTGGGTGCGGTCAACACGGCGATGGGGATCGGCCTCACCATCGGCTGGCTGTGGATCCTCGGGACCGCGGTACCGCCGTCTATGGCGGTGACCGCCGCGTACGCCACCGGAGTCGGGATCGCCTTCGTTCTGCACCGCAGGCTGGTATTCCGGGTCCGCGGCCGACTGCTCCGGGATTTCGCGGGTTTTCTGGCCGTCAACAGCGGCGGACTCGTGGCCAATGCCCTGCTGCTCGAACTCACGGTCACACTGCTCGGTTTCCCGCCGGCTCCCGCCGCCGTCGTGGTGATGGGCGCGGTCGCGGTCGGTAGCTATTTCGGCCACCGATATATCTCGTTCCGCCGACCGGTAGGTTGAAGCACATGTCGGAGGAAACCATTCTGGACCCCACCCTGCTGAGTCTGCTGGCGTGCCCGCAGGACAAAGGCCAGTTGCATCTGGTGCGCGCCGCCGACGGCGCGGATCTGCTGTACAACCCGCGCTTGCGGCTGGCCTATCCCATCGACAGCGGTATCCCGGTACTGCTCGCCGACGAGGCGCGCCCTGTCGACGACGGCGAGCACGCCGATTTCGCCCGCCAGTTCGGGGAATGACACCGCCCGGGTCAGGGCTCCCCGGCCCCGGGTGAGTCCTGACCCAGATCTCCGGTGAGATACCGCTGCACTGTCGGCCCGACGGCCGCGACGATCTGCGGCAAAGGTAAACCGCTCACCGGCCGCAGATCCAGAATCTTGCGCGAGATCACCAGGCCCGCCATCTGCGAGGCGGCCAGCGCCACCCGGAGGCGGCCGTCGTCGGTATCGGTCGCGATCCGCTGCCGAACCCGCTCCAGCACCACCGACAGCAGGAAATCCCTGGCCAGCGATGTGTCTCCGTTCGCGACCATACTGCGGACCAGCGCGACAGCGCCGGCGCCCGCCGGCGAATCCCACAGGCCCACCACCGCGGCGACGATGGTTTCGCCGAGCCGGTCCAGCGGGACCGCGTCCACCTGCCGGAGCACCACCTCCGGATCCACCGGTAACTCCACCACTGCCGCGAACAATTGCTGTTTGGTCCCGAAGTAGTGGTGGACCAGCGCCGGGTCCACCTCCGCGTCGGCCGCGACCGCCCGGATCGAGGTCTTGTCGAACCCCACCTGTGCGAACCGTTCTCGCGCGGCGGCGAGAATCGCCTCCCGAGTTCCGGACTGTCCGGGGCGGCGCCCCGAACGGGCCGGGCGCGCCCCGTCGGAATCAGCGGCGGTCATGCGGTACGGCGGCGTAGCGTCGCTGCGCCCAGGCTCAGGGCCACGGCCGCGAATCCCGCCACGATCGCCAGGTCACGCCACATCAGCCCGGTGGGCTCGGTATGCACCGAGACTTCGTGCAGCGCGTCGACCGCGTAACTCAGTGGCATCACATTGCTGATCACCTCCAGCCAGTCCGGCAGCTGGGAGCGGGGCACCAGCAGGCCGCACAGGAAGATCTGGGGTGCCGCCACCAGCGGCATGAACTGCACCGCCTGGAACTCGGTACGCGCGAACGCGCTGCACAGCAGTCCCAGCGCGACCCCCAAGATCGCGTCGACCATCGCGATCAGCACCACCCAGCCGGGATTTCCGGCCGCCTCCAGGCCCAGCAGACCGAACGACACCAGGCATGCCACCACCGCCTGGGCGGCGGCCGCGAGCGAGAACGCGCTCCCGTATCCGCCCAGCAGATCGAGTTTGCTCAGCGGGGTGGTGAGCAGCCGTTCCAGCGTTCCCGAGGTGCGTTCGCGCTGCATGGCGATCGCGGTGATCAGGAACATCACGATGAACGGCAGGATGCCGAGCATGCTGATCCCGACCCGGTCGAACAGGGTCGTTTCCTGGGCGGGAGTAGCCGGTACATCCTGGTAGACGAAGTAGAGCAGGGTCATCAGCAACGCCGGCACCACCAGGATCATCGCGACCGTCCGGTGGTCGTTGCGTAGCTGCCGCAATATCCGTGTGGTGGTCGCCAGATATGCCATACCCGGCCGGGGTCCGGGCCCGGCGGGCCCGTTCCGGCGGGTGTCCGTGGTCGCGGTCGATGCTCGCTGGTCGCTCATGCCGGGGCTCCCATCGTGATGAGGGCGAGAAACGCCTGTTCCAGGTTCTGTTCACCAGTACATTCGCGGAGTTCGTCGGGACTCAGCTCGGCCAGCAGATCGCCCTCGCGCATGAGCAGCAACCGGTCGCAGTGTTCGGCCTCGTCCATCACATGGCTCGACACCAGCAGGGTTGTCCCGCCGTCCGCCAGTTCGTGGAACTGCTTCCACAGTTCCACTCGCAGAACCGGGTCCAATCCGACGGTCGGTTCGTCGAGGACGAGCAACTCCGGGCCGGCCACCAGCGCGCAGGCGAGGGAGGCGCGGGTCTGTTGCCCGCCGGACAGTTCGTCGCCGCGCTGCGATTGGTGATCCAGGAGCCCCACCGCGCTCAGCGCGGATTCGACGGCGTCCCGGTCACCGCCGTAGAGCGCCGCGAAATAGGCGACATTGTCGCGCACGCTGATATCGGCGTAGATGCTCGGCGCCTGGGTGACGTAGCCGATCCGCCGCCGTAACGCCGCGCTTCCCGCGGGCAGCCCAAGCGCGGTGATCTCCCCGGCGGCCACCAGTTGGGTGCCGACGATGCTCCGCATGAGCGTGGTCTTCCCGCAACCCGATGGGCCGAGCAGCCCGGTGATCGACCCCCGCGGGATGCTCAGCGAAATATCGTGCAGCACTTCCCGTTTGCCGCGGCGCACGGTGAGGTTGCGAACCTCCACCGCGGCCGGTGCGCTGGAATCGGACATGATCCGCCTCCATTCATCCAGTGTTGAATTCATTGCTTGATGAATTATTGGCTCAGCTCCGCGGCCACCGCAAGACCCGCGGCGGATCGATTTGTCCACCCCGCTTTCGCCGACCAGCGCCCCGCCCCGCGGACCCGCGTGCCCGTCCGCGGCTGCGACAATCCAGGCGTGAGTGCTGAGGAACTGGCTGTCGATCCGCTGACCGCAGCCCGGCGCCTGCTCGGCGCGACGCTGTGGTCCGGTCCGGTCGGCGCCCGCATCGTCGAGGTCGAGGCCTACGGTGGCGATCCGGCCGGTCCCTGGCACGACCCCGCGGCGCACTCCGGTCGCGGCCGCACCCCGCGCAACGCGGTGATGTTCGGTCCACCGGGCCGGCTCTACTGCTATTTCAGCTACGGCATGCACACCTGCGTGAACATCATCAGCGGGCCCGACGGTGTGGCGAGCGGTGTGCTGCTGCGGGCGGCCGAGATCGTCGCCGGTATCGATACGGCCCGCAGCCGCCGGCCCGGCGCGCGCACCGATGCCGACCTGGCCCGAGGGCCCGGAAATCTGGGCAGCGCGCTCGGTATAGGTCTGAGCGACTACGGCACCGATGTGTTCGATCCCGAGTCCCCGATCCGGCTGGATCTGCGCCGCCCGGTCGCCGCGGCCCGGATCGCCGCCGGGCCGCGCGTCGGTGTGAGCGCCGAGGCCGACCGCCCCTGGCGGGTCTGGTTGTCCGACTCGCCGGCGGTCTCCGCCTACCGCCGCAGCCCACGCGCGCCACGAATCGAGGAATCCGCCTGATCGGTCCCGGCGGCAGTGATGCCCGCACCGCGAGGTTTCGGACCACCTCCGGTGCGGTCGCGGAACCGGGCGATGACCGAGATCCGGGCCATCGACAGCCGTAGCGGAAGCCGCCGGGCCACGGCGGCGAGTGCCGGTCGTGAGGACCGGCTCCACCAGTGCCGCACCGCCGGGTGGCGATCCCGCACCGGCCGTTATGCGGTTACGGACGTACGCGAAGATGGACCCGTGAGCAGCGACATCATCGACGAACTGACCTGGCGCGGTCTGATCGCGCAGTCCACCGACCTCGACGCGCTCCGGGAGGCGCTGGGCTCGGGCCCGCGCAATCTCTATGCCGGCTTCGATCCGACCGCGGCCAGTCTGCATGCCGGTCATCTGGTGCCACTGCTGGCGCTGAAACGTTTCCAGCAGGCGGGTCATCGCCCGATCGTGCTGGCCGGTGGTGCCACCGGTTTGATCGGCGACCCGCGCGAGGTCGGGGAGCGCACGATGAACTCCGCCGATACCGTCGCCGCCTGGGCCGACCGGATCCGATCGCAGCTCCAGCGGTTCGTCGACCTGGACGATTCACCGACCGGCGCGCTCATCGTGAACAACATGGACTGGACCGGCTCGCTGAGCACGATCGATTTCCTGCGCGATATCGGCAAGCATTTCTCGGTCAACGTGATGCTCGCCCGCGACACGGTCAAGCGCCGCCTGGACGGGGAGGGGATCTCCTACACCGAGTTCAGCTACATGCTGCTGCAGGCCAATGACTACCTGCAGTTGCGCCGTCAGCACGATTGCGTGCTGCAGGTGGGCGGCTCGGACCAGTGGGGCAACATCATCGCCGGTGTGGAACTGAACCGCCGTGTCGACGGCGCCGCTGTCCACGCGCTGACGGTTCCACTGGTGACCTCCGCCGACGGCAAGAAGTTCGGCAAGTCCACCGGCGGCGGAAGTCTCTGGCTCGACCCGGAACTGACCAGCCCCTACGCCTGGTACCAGTACTTCGTGAACACCGCCGACGCCGATGTCGTCCGATACCTGCGCTGGTTCACCTTCCTGGACCGCGCAGAGCTCGCCGAATTGGAGGAGGCGACCGCCGAGCGGCCGCACGCGCGCGAAGCGCAGCGCCGACTCGCGGTGGAAATGACCACGCTGGTGCACGGCGAGCAGAACACCCGCTCGGTGCAGTTGGCGAGCCAGGCGCTGTTCGGCCGCGGTGAACTCCGTGATCTCGACGAGCCGACCCTGGCTGCGGCGCTGCGGGAAGCGGCGGTGGACGGGGAGGTCGCCGAGGTCGTACCCGGGAGCGACACGATCGTCGATCTGCTCGTGGCCGCCGGCCTCTGCGAAAGTCGTGGTGCGGCCCGTCGAGCGGTCAACGAGGGGGGCGCATCGGTCAACAACGAGCGCGTGAAAGACCTCGAGTGGACCCCGGAAAACAGCGACTACCTGCACGGACAATGGCTCGTATTGCGCCGGGGGAAGCGGAATTTCGGGGGTGCCCGGCGGGCTCCGGCGAATTGATCTTGGTGGGCTGGGTCACAGTTCCGCGATCCAGCCCACCGAATAGCCCCGCCGCAAGCCTCTGAACTGCGCAAACACACTGTAGAAGCCGCGATTTGACGTAGCGTTCCCCGCCGCGTAACTTTATCCAAGTCAGAGCGACACGGACACCGACCAGGGGCCCGGAGTGAGGCGGAAACGCCGAGCCGGAGGGACCAGGGACAACGAGGTTGTACGATGAGCGCCTGGCGCGACCGGCCGAAGAGCGGAGTTTGACTCTGAGCCACTGGACGGTTAAGCTAGAAAACCTGCCCCATTGAAGCCCTGGTTTACTCCAGTCGCTGAGATGTGTGCGTGTGTTCTTTGAGAACTCAATAGTGTGTTGATGAATGTCAGTGCCAAATATTTAATTTGGTTTCGGTTCTTCATACCCCCGTGTGGAGGCCGAACATTTAAGTCAGCTAAATTCCAGCTGGCGATTTGTTTTGCTAGGTTTTCGGACTCTAGTTTG
>NZ_BMMH01000035.1 GCF_014645735.1 Nocardia jinanensis
AAAAACCAGGTGGAGCCGGTGACCGGGGTAGCGACCCCCGCCCACCGGACTCCCTGAAGACACGCGGAATTGAAGGCTAGCTACCGTATCCGCGAGTCAGCAGCACAGATGCCAGTCGGGCGATGATCAGCAGGATCGTTGCCTGGCTGGCATCCGTGTTCACGGCATACCAGAGCCCGAAGAGCTCCAGAACGAACGATCCGACGGAACACCCGTCGACAACTGCGGCCCACCACCTCACCCAGCGGGATGGGGCTTTGGGACTATCCGGTACGAGGGGTTCTCCGGCCATTGGACTCCTTTCGGTTTGGACACCGCCCGCAGCAGGCGGGCGGGGGATCTTCTCGACCCCGCGGGAGTCCAGAGCTCCTAACCGAAAGTGCGTCCGGGCGTTGGATGCTCGCTCGAACCGAACGCACAGAAGCTTACGACAGCGGTATGGCAATCCGTAAAGCCCGACCACCCCGGTACATACACCAATAGGGCTACTGGTTGGCAAATTGTGAGCGAGAAATCACAGTGCCTGCTACACAACCAGATCGGTCACACCAATACCCCGGCCGCCTCGTCTACGACGGCTTTACCCGTTGACCGGGCCCGACGATGCCCATTCGAGGGCTCTGTGGTCCTTGCGACAAAATTGCCCAAAACCCCGAAATTCATAGCTTTTGAGCATTGGCCGTGAGCTGTCGCACATGATCCGTATCACGTTTCAAGGGCGGTCAGGCGCAGCGGAACGCACCCTCCCAGCCAGTGCGGATGGATTCAGGGTGCGGTCATCCTCTGCAGGTGTTCGCGGGTGGTGAGGGTGTCACCGAGGGCGCGGTGGCCGCCGCCGTTGGGTAGCCACCGGTAGCTGCGGGCGTGTTCGGTGCGGGGGATCATCACGTCGGCCCAGTGCGCCGAGCGGGTCAGTCGGGTGCGGGTGATGCCGTGGTGGGCGCAGTCGGCGGCGATGACGTGGCGGTCGTAGTTGGCGTTGTAGGCCAGGATGGTGCGGCCCTTGGTGATCCGGAGCAGCCGCTTGTACACCGCCGGCCACGTGGGAACGCCGGGGGCGGTGACCTGTTCGTCGGTCAGTCCGTGGATCGCTGCGGCGCCGGGTTCGATCGGGCGGCCGGGGTTGACCAGGGTGTCGAGCAGGGTTTTGCCGGTGCAGGCGTCGATGACGGCGATTTCGCAGACCGCGCCGTAGAGGTCGGTGGTCTCGGTATCGAGGATGACCGCGGCGCCGGGGGCGAGCATGGCCCGGGCGAACCGGATCGCGGCACCGACATCGGAGTGCAGCTGGATCACGTCGCGGTGCTGGCGCAGTACGGGGTTGGCCTCGATCGCGGCCTCGACATCGGCCTTGGTCGGTCCGCCGGGAATGCGTTCCCAGTCGATCTCCCACACGTCCGGACCCTGGACCCACCATCCCCACATCTCGATGTGGTGATCGGCACCGAACCCCTGGAGGAAGGCGCGGATCACCTGCGCCCGGGACGCCTTGCGGCCGCCGACGATCTCGAGCAGCGGCGATTTCTCGCCCTTGGGGCAGGCCCGCACCTGCTCCCAGTCGATATCGGGCAGTTCCCGCAGGGCCTCGACGTCCCCGGTCCGGTACAGCGGCACCGCGACGGTGCGATACCGGCCGACCTCCTTGTGGTGGTGCAGTTTCGGCGCCACCCAGCCCGCCTCGACAGCGATATCGAAGTGCCGGCGGGCGCAGTCGAGCAGTTCGGTCGCGGCCTGGTCGGCGGTGACCAGCCGGTCCAGGCGCACCTGCTCGGCCAGGTCCTCCTCGGCCGCCAGGGCCTCGATATCGGCGCGGGCGTACCGGCCGAACCGGCCGCGCTCGATCTGCCGATCGTGGGCCACGGTCGCCAGTTCCCGCACTCCGATACCGACCGCGGCCGCCGCGTCCTCCGGCGCCAGCGAGGCCGCCACCCAGGCCAGCCGCTCGTCGATGACCGGGGTGACCTGTTCCGAGGTGAGGGCATCGATGTGTTCGGGCCGGAACAGGTCGTAGCGGCGCCCGCGCTTGGTGTAGACATCCGCCACCTGCAGCGCACCGGCGCGTAGCAGCGCGTCGATATCGGCGGCCTCCACCGCCAGCCCGGTCCGCTCGGCCAACCGCGCCGCGCAGCGGACCGCGCCGACCGGATGCTCCTTCTTCACCGGTGCTACGGCCCCGGCCGTTGGTGGCTGATCGGCTGTCGATGTGGTCATCGCGGATATCCCCTCACTGGTGCGGATTCTGGGTCGCTCACGAGCACAGTAAACCACAGAACTACGACACGAAAACTATTGTCTACCAGCAGAAACAAGGTAAAGTATCCATATGGAAACTAACGCCGGAGCGGCGCCGGACGAGCCCGTGGAACCCGATCCGGACGACGAATCCGAGCAGCCGCCGAACCCCGCGCGGCACTACTCGACCGGCAGGCTCACCGCCGCGCAGGCGCGGGTGCTCAGCCGCTGGCGCCGCCAGCTCACCGTGATGGATCCGCGCTGGCCCACTCGCGATCACCGCCCGCCGGCGTCGAGTTCGGATTGCCTCGCGGCCGCAGTCACCGATCTGCTCGACCGCGCCGAACCCACGCATCTCGAACTGATCCGCTACGGCGACCGGATCCGCAAGGCCATGACCGCGACCCGCGGCCGCGGGGCCCCGGCGGTGTCGGTGGTCTCCTTCTACCTGCCCGCCGGATACGCCGCCCGGCTCGACGCGATGCTCGCCGACGCCCAGGAGCACCACCGCGACCTGCTCGACGCGGCGCGCGAAGGAGTGCTCACCGAACCGGGTCTGCCGTCCAAGGCCTACAAGCTGCCCGCCGGAACCGTCGCCCGACTCGCGATCGACCGCTGGGCGCGCCGCTCCCCCACCGCGGTGATCGCCGACGCTGTCGCCTACGGGGGCTACCACCACACCCAGGTCCACCGCGCCCGCGCCGACATGGGAATCGCCGACACCCACCCCACCTGAATCGAAGTATCCATATGGAAACTGAGACCGGCTCGCGGAGTTCTGGGCGGGGTCCGGTCCGAATGTGCTGCCGCACGGGCTCCGCCCGCTTGCCACCGACACCACGCGGCCGGCCGGAATCGCGGGCGGGTGTGAAACCACTTCATTTACCTCTCGCTCTCCCATTCCTCACACCCCTCCACCACCACAACCCCCTATTTCTCACCACCTCCTCACCACACCACCGCCCACTCACTTTCCCTCTCCCACCACCACTCTCACCCTCTCCTCACAAATTTCTTTCACACCTGGTGCTCCCAGGTCACGAGAAGATCACGGCGAATTGCCCGATTTCGGGCGTAGCGTCGAAATTGTGATGTCGCTGGCGAAACTCGGTACCGGAGACGGTTTCCGCTATTACCTGCGCAACATCGCGACCAACGACATCGACGACCGAGGCCCCACACAGAACCTGTCGGGCTACTACAGCGAGCGCGGTGAGGCTCCCGGCCGCTGGCTCGGATCCGGGTTGGATGAGGTCGGTATCGCCGAGGGCGAGCCGGTGACCGAAGCCCAGATGCGCGCGGTGTTCGGTCACGGGTTCCATCCGAATGCCGAGGCGATGATCGCCGCCGAGATCGACGCGCTGATGGCCGACGGCAGCTCGTATCAGGTGGCGAAGAGTTCGGCGATCCGGAAGGCCCGGCTGGGCCCGCGGTTCAGCGTTCACAGCGAGGCCGACTACTCCTACCGCGCGGAATGCACTCGCGCCTACGCCGCCTACAACACCGAACGCGGCCGCGTCGACTACGCCCCGATCCCGGCCGGAGAGCGCGACCGGATCGCCACCGAGGTCGCGGTGGGCATGTTCGGCGAGGAAACCGGGCGGGCGCCGCTGAACGAGCGGGAACTGTCGGGCTGGGTGGCACGGGCATCGCAGCCCGCACGTAAGACCGTGGCCGGGTTCGACTTGACGTTTACCCCGGTCAAGAGCATTTCGGCGGTGTGGGCCCTGGCGTCTCAGCAGGACGCGGCCGAGATCGAGGCCGCCCACCATGCCGCGATCGCCGACACGCTCGCGTTCATCGAGCGCGATGTCCTGCGCACGAGGGTGGGCCGCCACAGCGTGCGCCAGGTCGAGGTCGCCGGCCTGATGGCCACGGCGTTCGATCACCGTTCGTCCCGCGCCGGTGACCCGCTACTGCATACCCACGTTGTCGTGTCCAACCTGGTCAAACGCGGTGACGGGCAGTGGGGCTGCATCGACGGACGGGCCATGTACAAGTGGAAGGTCACCGCCTCCGAGCTGTACAACTCGCGGCTGGAGCATCACCTCGAACTCCGGCTCGGGATGCGGTTCACCGAACGGACAGCGCGCCGCGGTAAGCGGGCGGTCCGCGAGGTCGAGGGCGTGGATCTGCGACTGACCGAGGCATGGTCGAAACGTTCGGCGGCCATCGACGCCGAACTCACCCGGCGCACCGCGCAGTTCCTCGCCGATCACGGCCGCGAACCGACACCGGAGATCCTGTACGACCTGGCCCAAGAAGCCACCTTGAAAACCCGAGGTCACAAACCCGACGCCCGGACCCGCGCCGAGGAACGACAAGAGTGGCGCCGCGACGCCGAACAGATCCTCGGCGGGCCCGCCACGATCTCGCAGCTGCTGGCCGAGGCCTTGCACCGCCCGGCCCCTCCCCGGGATCCAGTGGACCCGGGCACTGTCGCTACCCAGGTGGTGGCGGTAGTCGCCGAAACCCGGGCGACCTGGGGAATCAACCACATCCGTGCGGAAACCGAACGCCAACTCCGCGGCCGCGTCGATCCGCACGACTGGGCCACCACCACCGATGCGGTCCTGGCTGCCGCGCTCGCACCACCACTGTCGATCCCGCGCGGCACCCACGACCCCGGGACCGCGCCGGGGGTGCTGGCCCGCAGCGACGGCACCAGCGTGTACGCCACGACCAAGGCCCAGCTCTACACCAGCCCCGAAATCGTCGCCGCCGAACAGCGGCTGATCGCGGCGAGCCTGCAAACAGGCGGCCGCACCCTCCCCGCCAGCGCGGTGGATACCGCCCTGGTGGAGTTCGCCGCCAACCACGACGGCGCCGAACTCAACCCCGAACAGCAGGCGATGGTGCGCGAACTCGCCGGATCCGGAGCCCGGCTGCAGGTCGCGATCGCGCCCGCCGGCACCGGCAAAACCACCGCAGTCGCCACCCTGGCCCGCGCCTGGACCGGCGACGGCGCCACCGTGGTCGGCCTGGCCCCCACCGGCTCCGCGGCCGCGAACCTGCAAAACGAACTCGGCCATCACTGCGCCACCGTCGATATGCTGCTCACCCTCACCCGCACCGACCGGCCCGAATCCGACCTACCCGAGTGGGTGCGCGTGATCGGCCCGGACACGCTGGTGGTGCTCGACGAGGCCGCGAAAACCCCCACCCTCGCCCTGGACTCGGCGGTTTCCTGGCTGCTGGAACGCGGCGCCAGTATCCGCGCGGTGGGCGATGACCGGCAGCTGGCATCGGTGGCCGCCGGTGGAGTGATCCGCGATATCGTCCACCACGCCGGAGCGTCCACCCTCACCCGCGTGGTCCGGTTCGCCGACCCGGGTGAGCAGGCCGCCAGCCTCGCACTGCGCGAAGGCGATCCGGCTGCCATCGCCTACTACGCCGACCACAACCGGATCCACGTCGGTGCCCTCGGTGATGCGGTGACCTCGGCGTGGCGGGGCTGGCGCGCCGATACCGTCCAAGGCCGCGACAGCATCCTGCTCGCCCCGACCCGGGATCTGGTCTCCCAGCTCAACGCCCTCGCCCGGACCGAACGCCTCACCCGCACCGGCGAACCGGCCGGGCCCGAAGTCCAGCTCGGCGACGGACTGGCAGCGTCGGCCGGCGACATCATCACCACCCGGCGCAACCACTACGGGCTGTGGTTCTCGCGGACCGACCATGTGAGGAACGGTTACCGCTGGCAGGTCCGCACTGTGCACGACGACGGCCGGATCACCGCCGCGCACCTGGGATCCGGGAAGCTCGTCACGCTGCCCGCCGATTACGTCGCCGAGCATGTCGATCTCGGCTACGCGACCACGATCGACACCGCCCAGGGCCTCACCGTCGACACCTGCCACGGCGTGCTCACCGGGCAGGAGTCCCGCGCCCAGCTCTACGTCCTCGCGACCCGTGCCCGGGCAGGCTCGCACCTGTACCTGGCGACCGCCGACACCGGCGACGACCTGGGCAACACCCACACCTGGCGCAACCTGCACCCGCCGACCGCGCTGGACATGCTGACCGAGATCCTCGCCCGCGAGGGCACCCAGACCTCGGCGACCACCACCGAACGCGAAGCCAACGACCCGCACCGCCAACTCGCTCATGAGGTCGACGCCTACCTCGACGCACTCGGCGTCACCGCCGAAGCGATCCTCGGCGAGACCCACCGCGCCGAGATCACCGAGGCCGCCGAACGGCTCGTACCCGGGATCACCGACGAGGAAGCCTGGCCGGTCCTGCGCCAAACCCTGAACCTGATCGCACTCGAAGGCGCGGACCCGGTTGCCGCGCTCGACCAGGCGGTGCGCGCCCGCGAACTCGGCACCGCCGACGACAAAGCGGCCGTGCTGGACTGGCGCATCGGCTACCGCACCGGCGCCGGACCCCTGGCCTGGCTGCCCGCCGTCCCGGACCGGCTCCGCGACGACCCGACCTACGGGGAACATCTACGGGGTCGGGAAACCCAGATCCGGGATATGGCCGCCCGGATCACCCACGAGGTCGAGGCGTGGACGCGGGAGACCGCCCCGGTGTGGGCCACCCGCCTGCACGGGATCGACCCCGAGCTCACCGGCGAACTGGCGGTATGGCGCGCCGCCCACGCGATTCCGGATCCCGACCGGCGCCCCACCGGCCCGCGCTGCTACCCGGTCGACGAACGCACCGCCCAGGACCGCCTGGACCGCGCGGTCGCCGAGCGGATCGGCGCACTCGATGCGCACACCCGCCGGTGGTCGACGCTGGCCCGCGGTGTCGACGAGCGGATCACCGGTGACCCGTACTTCCCGGACCTGGCCGAACAGCTCTCCCACGCCGAAGCCGCCGGCCACGACGTAGACACCGCGGCCCGGGAAGCTGCCGCCGAGCGGCCGTTGCCGTATGAGCAGCCCGCGGCCGCGCTGCACTGGCGGCTCACCGAACCCCTCGGCGAAGCCGGTGACCCCGAACGGATCCGCGATTTCCTGCGCGAGG
This sequence comes from Nocardia jinanensis, assembly GCF_014645735.1. Lineage (GTDB taxonomy): Bacteria > Actinomycetota > Actinomycetes > Mycobacteriales > Mycobacteriaceae > Nocardia > Nocardia jinanensis. Next base: position 7,207 of record NZ_BMMH01000035.1, read on the forward strand.
ACCCGGTCCGCCGCCTCGACGACCGGCAGCTGCAGCAGGCCGCCGCCTGGCGCCGCAGCCAGCTCAACGACCCGGCCGAAGTCAACATCGGCGCCCGCAGCCAACTGCTCGACGCCCAGGAACGGATGCAGAAGCTCACCGACCGCTACAACCACAGCAAGACAGTGTTCGAACCGCTCCGGGAAGCCATCCGCGCCGAGAACGCCCGTGCCAAGGCAGAACGCGACTACTGGACCGCGCAACGGGTCTACCTCGACGCCGAACGCACCCACAACACCACCAGCCGCTGGCACTGGATCGAACGCGAACAGCTCGCCGCGAAGCTACGCACCGCCGAGACCGAGCGGGACCAGGCCAAAACCGAACTCGCCGCGGCCACCGCCCGCGTCGATGCGGCCGCACAGAAGGCTGGCGGCTACCCGAGCGGATGGACCCACGACCTGGCCCAGGCCGAGACCGCTATCGAGAACTACACCGACGACCTCGAAGCCGTGCAGGACACCATCGCCTACCACGAGAAAGAAATCGCACGCCTCGACCAGCGCAACACCCACATCAGCGAACAACTCGACACCCTCGAAACCGAACAGCAACGCCGCACCGACCTACCCGGCCCCATGCGCACCGCCGAACAACAGGCCCGCCAACAGATCACCGACCCCACCGACCGCCAAGACAAGCAGTGGGGCTACGACTTCCGGCCGCCCGAAACCCCCGCCCAGGTCAAACGCCGCGAACGAAGCCACTACCGCGACTTCCACCAACCCGGAATGTCGCGCGGGCCCAGCCGCGGCGGCGGGCTCGGCATGTAGACCCGCCGGCCCGCTCGCGTAGCCCCGAGCTACGCTGCGATATCGAACAACGCCCACTCGCCTGCGGCCGCCGCACGCTGTTCCGCCCGCTCACGGATCGCGCAGGTAGGCCCGATGCCCTCGGCAATCGAACGGGGTGACAGGAGCCATCCGTGGCAGCGGCGGCAGTGGACCACCAGTTTCACGGTGGGCCGTTCATCGGTATCGGCCATCTTTCTCCTCCGGCCAGGTCAGCTCTGCCGTGAGGATCGCATGCCACCCCGACAACCACCGTCCGTCTCGAGCCGGGACGGGGTGGTGTCAGTCGCCGGGTTCCACCTTCGACAAGGCTGTCAGCGGCATGGTGAAGGGGTATCTACCAGGGGCGGATTCTTCTACCGACTCGATCACGGCCCGGCCCTCGACGGTGTCGATCTCGTTCACGACGAAGATCGACACACCGGACTGGCCGATCCTTACCTGGTCGCCGACTTCGATCACACACAGGAGCATACTCGCACATGTGTTCGAATCTTGGAGCGACGAGTTCTCGGCCCCGCTGCGGCGTGTCCTGGATCCACCGGCCCCGGTCCTGGTGGACCTGACCGCCGTCCTCGCACCCGCCCCCGGATACCGCCGCGATGAGGTCTCGATGCGCACCAAGACCGCCGGCCTGGACACCACCGCCACCGTGCCCGGGCTGCTGCACGCCTGGGCACGCACGATCACCGGCGGCTGGATCGGGCTCGTCCACCTCGCGATCCCCACCGGCAATCGCAGCGGATACGTCGAAACTAGGCAGTGGTGCCCCGCTCACGCGCTGACTCCGAACGAGAACCCCGCACGCTGATACAGCTGGCTATGCACCGTGTCCGCTGTAAAGTTGGGTGTATGAGTGTGCGCATGAATATCTCTCTGGATGACGACCTCGCGGACCGGCTCCGCACCGCCAGCGACGGTCGGCCATCGGAATACATCGCCCGCGCGATCCGCGCCCGCATGGTCGAAGACGAACTGCGGGCCCTGCCCGACGCCGAGGCCGACTGGCACGCCGAGGCCGAACAGTCCGCCGAGTCCCTGTTCGAGGCGCGGTGAGCGCGCCCACCATCCTCGAACGCGCACTCGACGCCGAGGCCGCCGGTGCCTGAACCGCAGCAAGGCCAGGTCTGGACCGCGACCAGCCGCCTGTCCGGACGCACCACCACCGTCGTGCTCCTGGACTCCGATGTGGTCATCCGCCAACGCCCTATGCTCGTCGTCGCACCGGTCCGCCCCGCCCGCGAGGTCCCCTCCCGCCACCAGTTGCTCACCGTCGCCCTCGGCGCTGACGAGGTGGTCGCGCTCTACGACCTGGCGACCCTGCCCAAAGAGAGCCTGACCGAACAGAGCAGCGTTCTACCACCAGAGGTGATGGAGCAGGTCCGCGTCGGACTCCGCGCACGGTTCGACCTGTAGCCGCCCACGAACGCAACTGTGCCCTCGGAGGATTCCTCCGGGGGCACAGTCGTTTGGGGCCCGGCTCGCGGCGCTGCAACTTCACACGCCTTTGGGGCCTTTGCCGTCCCGGATCTTGGCGATGTACTCGCGGCTGAACTCCGCAGCTCGCGCAATCGCCGACGGGCCGACATCGGCGGCGAGCGCTGCGCGGATTGCGTCGAACAGGGCGGTCCGGGCCTCGACGTAGTGGCCGCGGGCGGTCCGGATCGCGGCGAGATGGTCGTCGGCGTCGGTCATGCCACCACCGTAGCAATATTGTTCGCGAACTTTGTTGACATGCTCGAAGACCCTACCTAACGTGAATTGAGTACGCGAACTTTGTTCGCGAACTTAATTCGCCTCTGGTTTGGAGTCTCGATGACGACCACGTCCCCCCACTACACCCCCACCGAGCCGCGCTATTACGTATCTGCGCCTATTGCGCCGAACCTCTGCGATCGGATCGTGCGCGAGGAGCACGCCGATATCGCGCTCGCGGTGACCTTCGCCCTGGAAGCGGTGTACGCCCGCAACCTCGGGCACCACCGGCGGGCCCGCCGCATGGCCGCGGTCGCGGACCGTTCGGCGCGGACCTGCCGCCCCGAGCTGCTGACCGTCGAGCTGTCGGCGCTGCGCGCGGTCCTGGCCGGCGAGCCGATCACTGTGGCCCCGATCTGGGGCGATACCCCCGAGATCCTGGTCGCCCGCGCGCACTGCCGCCTGTTGTGGTTGCGCGAGCAGCTGCTCAGCCCCGCCCCGGCGGTCACCGAGTGGTACCTGCGGGCCGCCCGGGCCTGGCACGGCCGACTGCTCGGCGCCCGGCGTCTGCGCCAGTACCTGCTGTCCTACGGCATCGACCCCACCAAAGCCGCCGCGCTGGCCGCGCTCGACGAGCAGCGACACGACGGCCTGTACGGGCCGATCCTGTCGGCGCAGGGCTACTACAACTACGTCGGCGTCACCGAAGCCCGCACCGGGCTGTATATGCGCACCGAGGCCACCACCTCCGTCGCCGAACTCGTCCCGACCCACCCGCTGCGCCCCAGCGAGACCGACACCCTGGCACACGCGTGGCTCGACCTCAGCGAGTGGGAAGACCCCCGGCCCGCCCGGCTGATCGCCGTGCTGGACCGCTGGATCGCCCGCGCCCGGGACGAGGTCCGGTCATGAGCCTGCGATCGACGGTGTACTTCGCCGGATTCGGTGGCGACTCGCTCGGCTGGGAGGAAGTCCCCGGTATCGAACTGGCGCTGGCGGCCAACCACAACCCCGAATGCGTCGATATCCACTCGCTGAACTTCCCCACCGCCGACCACCTCCCGCCGGGAGATGTGGAGGATATCGACCTGGCGAAACTGCCCTACAGCGAACTGTTCTGGGCTTCGCCGGCGTGCCCGGCCTGGACCGACGCCAAGGGCAAGAAACGCTATTTCGACAAGTCCAACCAGTACAGCCTCCTCAGCGACGACGAACTCGGCTGCGTCACCGAGGACCCCAACGAGAACCGGTCCCGAGCACTGATCGAGCAGATCCCGCGCTACCTGCGATCGATGGCCGGCCGCGGCACCCCGGTGCTCGCCGGAATCATGGAAAACGTCATCCAGTGCCGCCGCTGGGACCAGTGGAACCGCTGGATATCCGAAATCGAGGAGATCGGCTACGAAACCCGGGTCATCGCGCTGAACTCCGCGCATGTGGTCCCCCGCACCGCCCTGACCGCCCCGCAATCACGAGACCGGCTCTACGTCGCCTACTGGCTCAAAGCCCTCGGCCGCCGCCCGGACTGGGACAAATGGCTACGCCCCAAGGCCTGGTGCGCCCAGTGCGACACCGTCGTGGACGCGGTCCAGACCTGGAAGAAACCCGGAATCGACATGGGCCGCTACGGGCACCGTCACGGCCAGTACATCTACCGCTGCCCGTCCAAGTCCTGCCGGTTCGCGATCGTGGAGCCGATCACCGCGCCCGCCTCCGATGCGATCGACTGGAGCATCGATCCCGGCGAACGGATCGGCGAGCGCGAAGATCCGCTCGCACCGGCGACGATGGAGCGGATCCGGCTCGGCCTGCAACGGTATGCGCGCGAACCGTTCCTGGCGCCCGCCGGCGGAACCTGGCGCACCGACCCGACACCGCTGTCGGCGCCGATGCCCACCCGCACCACCCGCGAATCCGACGGGCTGGTGCTGCCGCCGATGGTCGTGCAGACCAGCAAGCGCTCGACCCAGATCGCGCGCACCGTGCACGCGCTGATGCCGACCCAGACCACACGGCGTGAACTGGCAATGGTGATTCCACCGTTTCTCACCACCCTGCGCGGCGGCGGCTCCAAGGCCTCCTCCTACGGGATCGGCGACCCGCTGGCCACGTTCTCCGCGAACGGCTTCCATCACGGCCTGGTGCAGCCGCCCGGATCCGAGGACGTGCGCGATCAGATGCTGGTGCCCTACCACCGCACCGGTATGGCGCGGCCGGTATCGGAGCCGATGGGCACCGTCACCACCCGGGATCGTCACGGACTGCTCGGTGTGGACCCGGAGCGGATCATCGAGGCGTGCACGTTCCGCATGCTCGAAACCTCGGAGATCCGCCGCGGGATGGCCTTTCCCGATACCTACCGGATCACCCCGGGCATGGCCAAGCGCACTCAAGCCCGCGGGTTCGGTAACGCGGTGACCCCGCCGAGCGCCGAAGTGCTCGGTTGCGCCCTGGTCGAAGCCATCACCGGCCGCGACATCGAGCGCTACGCCCCCGCATAGACCCCACCACGAAGCGAAGGACCCGGCAGTCGGTAGCTGCCGGGTCCTTCGCCTCTCCGAAACTACCCGCTCAGCCGAACAGCAGAAGAAGCCCGAAAATCACCACCCCCGGCGGGACCAGCCACACCCACCACATCGGGATAGGTTTCACGACCGGTGCCTTGCCCTCACGCTGCAGCTGCACCAGCCGCTGCGCGCCGCGCACTTCACTCGGCGTCGCCGACCGTGGCCGGTCGTAGCGCGGCACCGGGCAGTTCGGCGACACGTGCACCGCCGCGTAGCACCGCGGATTACGGCACGGGTAGCCCAGGTCGTAGCGCAGCGGGTTCAGGCGGTCCATACCTCCATCATCGCCCTGGGCACCGACTTCCGGGCGCGACCGCTACAACACCACGGGCTCAAGGCGGCTGTCATTCTCCTTGAGGAACTCGGTGTTGAGGTAGTAGACCTTCCGGATGCGAAGGTCGGTCGACCACCTGTCGGGTGCAGCCCGGGTGGTCTCGCTCCTGGCAAGCCCGAGTTCCTCGAGTTCCCTCACACCCCGCTGCCACGTGTCGTCCTTGATGAGGAAGCGAGCTCGGTCGGTGGTGGACACGTGGGCCCCCTCATGGTCCTTTTTGCCGGCGAGGACGAGCCGAAGGCAGAGATAGACGAACAGGCCACGAGCGGAAATAACGTTGATCCAGCCTCGGGACCAGAACTCGAGGGGGATGGTGATGTACGGCGCTCGTTTCGGGCCATCGGGATGTACAACGGTGATCGCGTACCCGCGACCGCGGTCGAGGGTACGGGTGACCCAGCCCTTTCCTTCGGGCCCACCGGCTCCAAGCGCTTTCATCGCCCGTCTGACCCGCCGAGTCCCCGCCCCGGCGATCGGATCGGCGGGGTTCAGCTCCTCGTATCCGAGAAGTTCCGCCCAGTAGTGATCTGGCACGACGCGACGGAGTTTGTGGGGTTCGGCGGCGGTCAGCATCACCAAGGTCAGATATATCTTCAACGCGACTTCCCCCTGAAGGAACAGGGAGGACAAGGGAGTCGACGTGTCACCGGGGTCCTGGATACGGGCGAACTCCTCAGGTAGCTGCACAGTGGATCGGCGACCCGATCGCTTAACCGCCTCCGCCAGTTGCTCCTTGGCCGTTACCGTCACTCGCCCCATCGCGCCTCCCATAGCAATTTGGCATGACCGTTTGAGCGGCCTCAGCGGTACTCCGGGGGTCATGGAGTCAAGTAGTCAAGGCCTCGTCGCGTTCATGCAGTTAGACCCCGGATTTTAGACCGCTGATATGGTTCCGACAAACTGGTTAAATGGGTTTCCAGTGCGCCAGTAAGGTGGCTTCAGGGTGCCAGTATGGTGTCTAGCACCCGCTCCAGTAGCACCTCGGGCACTCTTGATGGCGAGGGTGGGAGACGGAATGATCAGGGGGAGGGCGGATTCCGGACGGGTAGCGCCCTCTCCCCTGTAACCCACTCCTCAGAAAGGAGGTTTCGCTCGTGAAGCGTGGCGTACGAATCACGATCAAATGGACCCGCGGGTCCATCTCGATCACGCTCGAACCTCACTAGCTGAGGGGAACCCTTGCCGGTGCAACGGCGCGGGCTCCCCTCAGTGTGCATAGGCACCGATCGCGGGTGCAACCCCACGGGGCCAGCCGAAATATCGTCTGGCCCCGTCTTCGGCTCCGAACCCCAGGGTCAGCGATCGAAGTCACGGTCGCTCTGCTGCTCCGGCCGGGGACGCGGCCGCCCGCGCACGCCGCCCGCCCGCTGTCCGACCACGCTCGACTTCGTCGGCCGAGGCGCGGTTTTCCGGTCGCTGGCCTTGCGGGTGATGTGCCCGAACTCGTCGACCGCGTCGTAGCCGCTCCGGCCCGCCAGCGCGGACCTTCGGGCCTGCCATGCCTGACTGGCCAGGGCGAGTTCGGGTTCGATCTCACCGGCCGGGCCCCGGTCGACCATCGCGTTGGCCCGCATGGCCGAAACCCACGCCGGTGAGCCGTCGCTGCGGTCGTACTCCCGCTTCGGATCGATTCCGGCGCGGCGCATGTGGATCTCGGTCAGGCTCTGGCGCGCTTTGAACGCCATCGCCGCCGCCAACCGCTCCTTATCGCCCGCCGCCAGTGTTTCCTGCACGGCGAGCAGGCAATCGGTCAACGCGTACAGCAGTGCCGCGTTCGCGGTGACCGGGGACTGCGTCGCCCACAACCACCGCGATATCTGCCGCAACCCCCGCTCCCGCTCGCGCTGCGGCCCGGTCGGGATCCGCAGCCGCCGCTGAGACGCCGGCTGGTCACCGGCGCGTCCGAGCTGGCGGGCCAGCTGATGCACCGGGCCCGGGGAGCGTTCGGTGTTCACCGACAACGCCGCGAACATCCCCGAGGCCTGCGACGCCGCACGGCACCACTCGTCACGATCGGCGGCGGGGATGGTGCGGGCATGGGCGCTGAACCGCGCCAGCTCGTCGATCACCCGCCGCTCGTCCAGCTCCGAACCGATCTTCGGCCGCCCGAACTGATCCACGCCCTTGCGCCACTCGGCCAGCGCTTCCGACTGCGCCTGCGGCGACTGATCCCACCCGGCCCAGTGCCGCAGCGCGGGCAAGGTCAGGTCCTTGGCCAGATACCCGCCGCTGAACGACAACGCCTTTTCCAGCTTCCCGTCGGCGTTGCGCTGCGGCCGCATCTCCACCTTGTAGCCACCGATGACCTCTTGCCCGCCTTTCTCCCAGCGGGGGCGCGGCAGGATCCCGACCGCGCGCAGTTCCCGCAGCCACTCCGCTTCGCTGCCCGCGGCGGCCGCGACCGCGCGCACCCGCCGCTCCATCGCCTCACGGTCGGTCTCCGGCGCACCGACGCGTTCCTGGCGGGCCCGCTCGGCCGGGGTGGTGGCACGCTCGGTACCGCCCTCCTCCCGCGACGCCAGCACCTGCAACCCGTACTTGTGCTCCAGCCGGTTACACGCCCGCTGCGCCCGGACATGGTCGCGGTACAGGCTCGCGCACGACCCATCCGAGCGCACCACCGCCATCGCGATATGGATGTGATCGCCACCGCCGGCGTTGAGGCCGTGGTGGATCGCCGACCACCGGTTATCGGGCACCCCGTCATCGCGGTGCGCGAACCCCATCTCGGCCATGAAGTCATGCGCGATCGCACGCCAGGTCTCGTCACTGAGCGTGCCCTCCTCCGGCGCCAGACTCAACGAGCAGTGCCACGTGTTCTGATCGCTGGTGGCCTCCGCGATCGCCTCCGCCCGCGGGAGCCCCCGATCCATCAGCACCTGGGCCTTCGCCCGGTCCACCGCCGGAACCGGCGCACCGCGCAGGATCAGCTGCCGCGGGGAATCCAGCAGCCGCGCAAGCTCGGCCGCCTGCATCGTCGACAACGGCCGGCCGCCGTAGATCGCCTCCACCACCACATCCCCGGCGATCACCCGCTGATCGCGGTGCTCGTTCGCCCGGCCCTTCCCGGCCAGGTACACCAGCAGGTTGGACATGTAGCTGCCCTTTTTGATGTTCGGCATCATCGCCGGTCACCGCCCCGCGTGATCGGCCTCGGCCCACTCACTGCCCAACGCGAGATCCTCATCGACATCGACCGAGGTGGCCGTCGTCGCCGGGTTCAACCCCATCACCCACCGCGCCGCCGACTCCAATCCGAGCGAGGCCCGGGTGCTGGCGTGCAGCGCGTCCAGCAGACGCGCGACCAGCTCCTCCGGGAACGCCGGGGCGTCCTTGTGCTGGTGGGCATACCGCGTGAGCTGGTTCAGGTTGTTTCGCTCGCGCCGGACCTGCTCGTCGACCTCCAGCAGACCCATCACCGCGTGCGCGCGGCCGGCCTCCACCTGGCCCTCCGACTTCGCCGACTCCACCAGCAGTCGCGGCACGCTCACTCCCGCCTTGGCTGCCGCGTCGGTGAACTCCGCGTACTCGGCTTCGGTGAGCGACACCTTGATCCGATGTGGTCGACCGCCATCGACATTCGACTGGCGAATCCGCTTCGCGGCCGCCCGCCGGCTTCGCGACTCCCCTGCCACCGCAACCCTCCTCCGGCTCAGCGCAGCGCCACCCCGTCCCCGGGGTGAGGCCACTTGTGGCCCATAACCACTAGCTCGCTGCGATCGTTCTCACCTACCAGGGTACCGGAGCAGTACGGCGCGTGAGGACATTCGGATCGGGACCACATCAAGGAAATTCGGCTCCGCCGGCGGACGGCTGTCGCTACGGTTCCGGGCATGGGGATGCACGCAGAACTCGCCGCGGATCTCGCGGCACGGGCGGGGCGGGAGCTGCAGGCCGCGCTCGATTCGACGACCGATCTACCCGGTGACGGCGGGTGGCTGAGCTACAGCAGCGGACGGGAGGCCGCCGACAGGGTGATGTGGCAGCGGGTCACCGCATTACAGACCCAGGCCCAGATCCACGCGACACTCGCACTGGGCGAGGTCAACCAAGAGAAGCGGGCCGGGTAGGTTCGGACACGCGAAGGACCTGGCGTTTAACGGCCGCCAGGTCCTTCGCTCTGTCGAGATATTGCGTTGTGGTCAGGCGTTCGCCCGGTGCAACAGCACGTCTGCGTGGCAGGGCAATCCCGGCTCGCACGGGCAGCACAGGTCGCGGCCGCGCAGGTTTGGCAGGTGCGCGAGGACCCAACGCCGGTCGAATCGACGACTCCGCTGTTCGATGACGTCCGGTCCTTCGCCGTCGAGCCATTGAACGTAGCGCCGAACGGCCGCAGCGTGCTGTTCGGTCGGGCTCCCAGGCTGGTTGCCGACCGTATGCGGGTTACCGAACCGGGAGGTGCGATCGACGATCACGCCCGTGGCCGGCCGCCGCCATCCGCGTACCCGGCGCCGCTGAACACGGACCGGTGTTCGCTGCTGGGAACCGGCTCGCCCGGGTGAGCGGTGAGCCCTCGCCGAGTGTTCGGTGGGCGTGAGGGTGGCTGTTCGGTGTTCGGTTCCGCTCGCCTGGGTGAACGGGCGCTGTTCGCTGTTCACCGGCGACTGTTCACCGCTGGCGCCTGTTCGGTGTTCGGTGTTCGCTGTCATCGGAGAAGCCTCCTGTTCGTTCCGAGTGTTCGGTGTTCACCGGCGGGGTGTTCGGTGAACAGGTCATGCGCCCTCGTTCTCGCGTTCGCTGCGGACCATGTGGGCCAGAGCGGCACCGAGGCCGACCACGACGACGGGCAGGCAGCTCACGAACGTGGTGATCCACCAGGGTGCGCCGAGAACGACGCGCTCGGCGATCTGGCCGGACGCGGCCGCGGCAGCGGCAGCGACCGCCTGGGCGGCGGACCGCTCGTCGGCTTGCGCCTGTTCCAGCAGGTGGTAGGCGATTTGGCCGGCCGCGCCCAGCAGCAACGCGCCGATGGATGACCATTTCGCGAACGAGACGGTGGAGTCGTTGCGGCAGCGCCCGGACAGCCAGACATACATCGCGTACGCGGCGTAGGCCTCCACGCCGATGGGCAGGGTGATCGCGGAGTTGATGACGAAGCTGTCCGCGATGCCGGGCAGCGGCCGGACCTCACCGAATCCGGTCATCTCGCCCAGGCCGACCCAGCCGCTCCATACCGCGACGAAGGCAGCCATCGCCATCAGCAGCACCGGCCACACCACCAGCGGCGCGGCAGGCTTGCGCTCCTCCGCCGGCGCGTCCGCCTCCGGTACAACCGGATCGGTGCGGGCAGGCTCGTCCTCGTCGCCTTCGGCCCGCATCTCGATATCCGGCGCGGTGTTCACCGGTTCCGCGGTGCGGTGTTCGGCCGGGGCCAGTTGCGGAGCGCCGAACATCGGTGGCGCGGCCGGAGGACTCACCTGTTCACCGCCGCTCGTCCGCTGTTCGGTGTTCACGGGAACGGCAGTGTGTTCGCTGTTCGCCGCGACCTGTTCGCCGGTGGGGTGTTCGTTCACCGTCGGGGTGTTCACCGGTTCCAGGCCCACCTGTTCGCTGTTCGCTGTTCGCTCGGGCTGTTCGCTGCCGTAGTCGTGTTCGGTGTTCACCGCGGTGGTGACCGCTGCCGGGAGGTCGGGCAGGTCGGCTCTCTCCGGCTGTTCGGTGTTCACCGGCTCGTGTTCGCTGTTCGCTTCGGGGGTGTGCCCATCGGTTGCTGTGGTCTTCTCTGCGCGTTCGGCGTCGAGTCCGGCGATGACCTCGGCGGTGAGCGCCTGCAGGTCGCCGGTGTTCACCATGCCGTTCTGCTTGCGCCAGGCGGTGGCCTCGGTGGCGGCCAGGGTGCGTCCGGCGTCGATGCCGTAGTGGCGCAGCCAGTTCTGAACCGCGCCGCCGGTCGGCGAGGGCAGCTGGGAGCAGGCGTAGCGGACCTGGTCGCGTTTGGTGTTCAGCGACATCAGCGCGGCCCGGTGGTCGTGAGCGCGGTGGGTGCGCGTCGGCGGCTGGTGGTCGGTGGTGGTCACTGGGGGGCACCTTTCGTTCGGGCGATCTCGGATTCGAGTCGGGAGTTGGCGGATTCGGCGGTGGACAGGGCCTGACGCAGGGCGTTGACCTGGGCAGCGGTGGATTCGTGGATGCGGGCGACCTCGGCGGCGTGGTCGCTGCGCTGCTGCTCGCGATCCTCGCGGGCCTCGGCACGGACCGCGGCGATATCTCGGCGGGCCTGTGCGAGTTCTTCGCGGTGTGCAGCCTGGGTGTCGACCAGTTCACGGCGCATCCGCTCGGTTTCGGCGCGGGCATCGGCGGCCGCCTGCTCGGCGCCGGCGCGCTCCGATATCGCCGCGTTGCGGTCGACGGTCGCCTGCTGCAGCTGCTCGACGGCCCGGTCGACGCGAGCCTGAGCATCGGATCGTGCCTGCTCGATGCGATCCTCGGCCTCGGCCGTCACCGTCCGGATCCGTTCCTGGGCTGCGGTTTCGGTGTCGGCGATGCGCTGCTCAGCTGCGGCGAGCGCGGTGTCGCGGTCTGCGCGGGCTTCGGCCGCGTCCTGGCGGGCCTGTTCGGCGTCGGCGCGAGCGGCCGCTACCTGCTCGTCACGGTCGGCGATGGCCTCGTCACGGGCAGCGAGTGCGTCTTCGGCGGCGCCTTCGGCCAGCGTCTTGTCTTCCAGAGCGCGGTCACGTTCCCGGCGGGCGATGATGGCGTCCTGTTCGGCGTCGGCGGCGCGAGCTGCGGCGGCGTCACTCTCGGCCTGGGCTTCTGCGCGGATGCGGGCCACCTCCGCGACGGCGGCGTCAGGATCCCCCGCGGTCGCCACGACGTCGGTGACCCGATCGAGCAGCTGACCCATCTGCTCGCGGTGTGAGGTCGTGGTCATCTCGATCTCGGCCAGCAGTTCACGCAGGGAGGCGCGCGAACTCGTCACCGGTCGCGGTGGTGGGCCGGTCCTGCGGGGCGCCTGCCCGGCGGCCTCCAGTTCGAGTTCCCGGCGCCGTTGGAACGCGGTGGCCCGGTCGTGGCGCCGGCGCACCCCATCCGGATCGACCCTTTCCTCACCGCAGTACTCCGATGGGCGGCCACGGCCCCGCCGGGCCGGAGCCTCCATCGCATGCCCGGCGGGCACGAAGGGATCGTCCGGGTTCTCCGGGTCGTAGCCGACTGGGAACTTGCAAACGTGCTGCTCAACGCCGGTCTCGCCGGGGTTGTTCTCTGGTTGCGTCACCTCTCGATTCTACCATATTCGTTTATGTTTTATGTATATTTGTTTTCGTAAAAACGTTTTAACACAACGTAACTCTTTTCGCGCGCTCTCGGGTACGCGCGTGCTCGCGTGCTCGAGCCCGCGCGCTCACATGCGCGCACACGCGAGGGCGCGTGATCCCGCGACCGCGAGAGCGCGCTACCGGGCGCCCGCACCACCGCGCGATCCCGCGACTGCGAGAGCGCGGCCGCGCCCATGCGGGAGCGGGCGATCTCGCGCGCATTCCGCTCGCGCGTCCGCGCGCCCTCTCGCGATGGGAGCCGGAGTGTGCCAAGGTGCGGGGTATGAGCGGTAAAGCCCGGATCGTCGCGTTCGCAAACCAAAAAGGGGGAGTGGGCAAGTCCACGACGACGATGTGCACGGCCCGGGCCGCGGCCGTCTACCACGGTGCGCGAGTGCTGGTGGTGGACATGGACCCCCAGGGCAACGTGAGTTCGTCGCTGGTCCGGGAGCCGATCCCCTCCGATGAGGTCACTCTCGCTGACGCGCTGACTCCCGGGACCGGGATCTCGCTGCGCGACGTGATCCGCCCGACCGTGTGGGGCGGGGTGGACCTCGCGCCTGCGCGGGCAACGCTGTCGGTCGCCGACCGGGCGCTGATGGCCGCCGAATTCGGGCGCGAGCACAAACTGCGCGAGCAGCTGGCCCCGGAACTCGACAACTACGACCTGGTCCTGATCGACAACCCACCGACACTGCTTGGTCAGCTGCTGACCAACTCGCTGACGGCCGCCAACGCCGCGGTGCTGGTGACCGAGGCGTCGCAGTGGTCCGGCGATGGGCTGGCGTTGCTGGGCAAGACGATCAACGGAATCCGCAGCTACCACAACCAGCAGCTGGAGATCACCGGTGTGGTCGTGAACCAGTGGCGGGACACGAATTTCAGCCGGGCGGCCGAGACAGAAATCGCCGAGGGCATCGCGCGGCACTTCCCGGGCGTCCCGATCTGGCTGGACTGGCGGATCCCCCAGTGGGTCGATATCGCCGAAGCGGTCGAGAACGGCCTGGCGCTCGACGAGTCCAAGAAGTCCAAGCTCCGCGTGCTCTCCCAGGACGTGTTCCGGCCGATGGCCGCCGCCCTACTCAAGGTGCCCGCATGACCAGCCCGGAACCACAAACGCGGAAGAAGTCCGCACTCAGCGAGGACGACATGTGGACCGCACCCGCGGTCCCGCCGGCGGCACCCGGACCTGCACCGGTGCCCACCCCTGCTCCCGCGCCGCCCGTGGCGAATCCACCTACTCGGCCCGCCGCGCCGGCGGCCGCCGAGCAAGGACAGGTACGCGATCTGGACGAGGCCCGCGGCCGCAACCGGGTCCGCAGCGCGATATTCGCCTGGGCCGCCGCCGAACGCAAAGCCGTCCTGCGCCTGCAGGAGTGCGGTACCGAGATCGACGCGGCGCTCCAGCGCGGCACCGACCCGGCCGTTCTGCACGCCTTCGCCGCCGAGGCATGCCAGCGGCACGGCGTCGAGCTGGACATGCTGCCCGAGCGATTCCAGGCTGCGATCGGTGTACCGGCGGAGTAGCCCGTCCAGACCACCCTTGTGTGGTCACCCGGTCCAGTGCTGCCGAGCCCGTTCCTGCAGAGCGATGCGCTCGCCGGAACGCGCACGAGAGGTCGAGCTGATCGAGTGCTGCCCTGCTGCGGCCGCCACCGCCAGCGCGGCCCGCCGGCCGGGGGAGTCGGGACCAGCCGGAACCGCGGCCATCGCCTCGGCGCGGCGCTGGTCGGCCTCCTGCCGGATCTGTTCGCGGCGTTCCCGTTCGATTTGGTCCTCGCGGGCCCGGTCGTGGGCAGCCGGGGGAGCGGCGATGTCGGTGAACTTCAGCAGCCAGGCCAGGTAGGCGTGCGGGTTGGTGGGTGTGGTGAGGATGCGCTGGCCGGAGCGGTGCACGTCCTCCATCGCCTCGAACACGTCGTCGGCGTGCCAGCCGCCGAGCGCGTACGGGGTCAGGACGCCCGCCAGGCCCTTGACCCCTAGTCGGCGTAGCCAGCCGGGGAAACGTTCGTCCTCGCGCGTTCTGGCGGCCAGCAATAGGGCTTCCTGGGCGTAGCTGCGGCTATTCTTGGTGCGCCCCTTCCTGTCCGGGTCGCGCGGAGCGCGTCGTTTCCTCACGTTCTTTTCTGTAGTAACCACGCTGGTACTGGAGATAGAAACGGAACCCCCCCTTCGGGGCGGAGGGGCGCCAAAGACCTGGTTACGAATGGATTCGACAGCCGAGTTATCCACAGCGTGTGCATAACCGGGGGAGTCGATGAGGGCAGCGACGGCGGTCCAGCCGCGGTGGCGGTCCTCGCGTGCCCAGGACTCCAGGCGTTCGAGCTTCGTGCGCTGTCGCCCGCGGAACACGACCTGGCGTAGGTCGAGGATCTTGGCGAGTTCCCGGCAGCGCTGGACGGTGCGCCGGCTGCGCGTGATCGCCTTGATGAGGTGGCGTACCGACGGGCGGCAGTTGCGGCCGGTGGCGGTGTCAGCGCAGCCGGACTCGGCGATCGCCCAGGCTTCGAAGGTGTCCCGTGATACCGAGGGTGCGCGCAGGGTGGCGCGCAGGTCGCGGTACATCAGGTCGTACAGCGCAAGGGACAGCGCGACCCACCGTTCGCGGGACAGCCAGCACGAAGGAACGTCGGCGTAGACGTCCTCCGACAGCTCCAAACGGAGCGGGGGAGGGGCGAAGAGCGCCGCCACCGGCGCGTGGCTTAGGCGGTACGCCCGGGGCTTGTCCTGGCGACTTCTCGCCTGGTCAGCGCGGCTGTGCGGAATGTCATTACAAAGTCGGGTGTGTTCACGCCCGGGAGAATCTGGGCGTGCGTTACCCTGAGATCTGTCGTGCAAGACATGATCCTTTAAGGGTCGCTTTCGCGGAGCCTCCGACCTGCAACGTCGGGGGCTTTCCGCTTTTATGAGGTTGTCTGGCGCGGGTCAGGGCCCGCCGGCGTTATCCCGCCAGTGGCAACTCCTGCTGGTTCGTCTTCTCGGGTTTCCGTTTGCGGCCCTTTTTCGGCCGAGCCCGCCGCGGCACATGTCGCGGCTTGTTGAGCTCCAGGACGAGGTCGGGTCGATCAACGTGGAGGGCCATTACGTCCGCCACGTACTGAGACATGGACATCCGGTTTTCTTCGGCGAGCAAGCGCACAGCCTCGAATACTTCGAGCGCCAGGCGTGGGCCAACCTGGGCTCGCTCTCCCTTAGGTAGCTGAGCCATGCGCGACAGCCTTCCATGTCCAAACTGTTAACGCCTTCCGACACGCCGGTTTTGGTTTCCCACGAAAATTGTGAGTTCCGGCCAGGTTCCGCATTGGCCTTACGAACTCGCGCAGGCATTGACCCGTTGAGTTACCAATGTGCATGTAGAACGGTGAATTAGAGCTTGGGGGAAGCGGCAGCTGCACGTTCGGTCAGCAACTCCTGGACTCGCGGGGAGTCAATCACCTGGTTGGCGCCGACCAACCGCGAGATGTGCAGTAGCGCTGACTCGTGGATTTCGGCAGCGCGGTGTCGGGTTGCGTTGGAGGCTACGGCGTCTCGGACGATCCAGGGTGTGTACCCGAACTCGAAGGCATCGAGCGCCGTCTTCAGAACGCAGGCGTCGGTGGCGATTCCACAGATGACGAGGTCAGTTACGTCGAGGCTGTGCAGCAGGTCGAGACCTTCGGGGGTGAGTGCGGTGTAGACCGTCTTGTCGAGAAGGTGCGATCCAGGCGCGCTGGCCAGCTCCGCGAGTTCGTCAACGACGTCCGTTTCGGGTGGGCCGTACAGCGCCTTCCAGCCGATCAGGCGCTCCCACGGGCTGTTGGTGTAGTTCCAGTACCGGGTGTACACCGTCGGACGGGCGGCCTCGGCCCAGCGCGTTGCGAGGTCGACGATCACCGGGACCGCGTGGGCTGAGAACTCGTTGACGAACCCGTTCTGGACGTCGACAACGAGCAGCGCTGCTTTGTCCAAGTCGATCATTGGCCGGCCTCCTTCAGTGCCTCCATGGCGAGTTCAAGCTGGGACGGCAGGCCGCTGGAGGTGACGACCGCTTCCCTCATCTGCTGGTACTGTCCGGTTTCCTGCGGTCGAGGGTTGAACAGCAGCAGCCGCATCGCCCGGAGGAAGCGACCACCGTGTTCCGGCGAGATATCGGGGTCTACGCCAGTTTCGATCTGCTCGTTGATGTAGGCGGTGAACGCCCAGATAGCCTGCACTCCGATTTCGAACTGGACCAGGTCGTTCTCGGCGATACCGCGGAGCGGGTCGTGTGGGTGGTAGACCACTCCTGACCAGCTCGCCCACGCGCTGGAAACGCCGGGGCTGCCGAAACTGCGCATTTCAGGCGGGTGGTATCCCGCACCGAGCAGGTCGTGTTCGGTGCGTTCGCTGGCAGCTTGAGCGGTTGGAGTGACCTCACGGTCGACGAGGACCCGAGGAGCGCAAATCAGCCGCAGTCCGGTGTCGAGGGTCTGACCGGCCCACGGGGCGGCGTAGACCCAGTAGGTGCTGAGAACGTATGAGGCGGTGATCTCCGTACCTGCTGCTTCGGTCAGGTACTGCCCGGCCCACTGGAGGTTCTCCGGATAGGACTGGTACCGCCAGTAGGCGAGCGAGGTGACGTCGGGCAGGTCGAGATCTTCCAGCAAATGGATGATGGCTGTTCCGAAGGGAAATAACGACACTGAACAGTGGTCGCCGATTTCGGGGATGGGCCCGATCCAGCAGGGGGTCCGGCCCAGGTACCCGGTTACGCGTTCCAACTCCAGGCTGTCGACCAGCTGCTGAACGCGGGCGTGTCCGACGTGCGCAGCAATGAACTTGTGTGAACGAACCCCGAGAGTGCTGGAGTTCGTCGGGGCCAGGGCAGTGATAGCCATCAGCACATCTCCAGGAGGAGTTGCCCTGTTCTCCCAGGAGGTGACATGCCCTGGCTGGATGTTACGACCAAGCAGATCGCTCAGTGCCGCGGCGAATTCGACGGGGGACATACCAGCAGAAGCCCTGGCCATCGAGACGCGGCCGCGAGCGAGGACAGCGTAGTCAGGGTGGTAGCTGGACCTGCGGGTGTGCAGTCCCGTGACGGTTCCACCCGACGTGGGCAGACGACGGACGTTCACATCGCCTCCCGCGAGGTGGCGTCTGTCGTGTTCGGCGCGGACGGATAGGCGAGACCGAGGTTAGAAAACACTTCCATCATCAGCGCTTCCAGCTGCTCGATGCGGGCGCACATGCCCTCCAGCTGCTCGACGCGGGCCCGCAGCTGAGCGACCTCGTCGCCCTCAGCCTCTTCCGCTTGCGCCGGCGACGGCGTTTGAACGAATGACCCAACGCCGTGGAAGGTCTCGACCAGGCCTTCGTTCTGCAGCTCGGTAATCGCTCTTGCGACGGTATTGAGCGCAGCACCCCACTGCTCCATCAGCTGGGCCTTAGTCGGCAGCTGGTCGCCGGGCGCGTAGTCGCCGCTGCTGATCCTGGCCCGGATGTCATCAGCAATCAGGGCGTATCGCGGTTTGCTCACCATCTAAGAGTAAGTCTCCTTGAGTCACTTAAGTCAATCACCTTCGCGCATTGACTCTATCAACTCTGTTTGATTCAATCAGATAGACCGTTGGTTGAGCGAAGGAGGAGTCCTCATGGCGATAAGGCGTGAGGGACAGTGGTTGACCGCAGAGAGGTCCGCCCACTGCGCGTATGAAGTTGCGCCAGGCCGTTTTCGGATCACGCTGTGGCCGGGTGTCCGGGTTTCGGCACGCGCGGCTGTAGCTGGCCTGACGATCGCGGAGTTGTCCGCCAGGTGGGGCCGGGGGCTGTGGTTCGACACCCCGAACACTCGAATGGCTTGGCGGATGATCGAACTCCAGGCGCAGACGCTCGGGCTGGACGCCTTGGACGCGGTGCTCCGCTGCCAGGCCGGAGAGGTCCCCGCCGACGCGGCGGCGCTGGGGGTGCGTGCGTGATGCAGATCCCTACTGTTTGGACACGCGAGACCTGGCGCCGGGCAGCTAATCCGACGATCCCGGCGGTCATCGAGCGGGACGGGCACCTGGTCAGCGAGGCCACCGCACATCATGCGGATTACGTAGGCCTGGACCGCTGGCATGTTTCTTACCTGCCGGGGCGGCAGCTGACCCGCACGCAGGCGCGGGCTGCGATGAAGATCGCGATCGCTCCGGAGCGGCTGGAGGTCGAGCGGTGGGCGGGCCTGCTGGGTCTGACCGCTGCGGAAGCCCGCGGTTTCGCAGCGATGCCAGCGGAGGTGGCGTGATGTCCCGCGAGCGCCATTTCGATATCTACGTGCCGGTCGGGCCGGGTGCCGGGGTCGGTGTTGTCGGGTCGATTTTCGCCCTGCTGGGTGGGGTCGTCGTGTTCGCCGTGATCGTGTGCGCGGCCGTGTCCTGCGCCGATTTCGGTGAGGGCGCCCAGATCCCCGAGTCCAGTTGTGAGCCGTTCTGCGCCGTTACCAGCGCGGCTCACCCGGCGGGGGAGGTCGCGCGATGAGTGACCCCGCTGCCCGGAAGGACCGGGCCTGCAACAACGTCGCGCAGGACGTGTTCTTCCCGTCCGCGCAGCAGCCCAAGGCCGTCGCCCGGGCGCAGGGGATCTGTGCCCGGTGCCCAGTGCTGGCCGAATGCGCGGCCTGGGCAGCGCCGCTGGTGGCGCGCAAAGACCTGGAGGACTGCGTGATCGCCGCGGTGCATGTGCCGCCCCGGCGCAAGTCCTTCGACGAGTTCGAGAAGACAGCCGCGGTGCTGCGCGGCATCTCCCGCCGGATCTCAGCGACCCGGACCCATGACTTTACGAAGGGAGCTGCGTGATGGATCGCAGCGTGCGACAGCCCGGGACCGGGCTGAACGAGTGGAAAGAGCTGATCGCGGTCGGTGCGGCCGGGACGGTGGGCCTGAGTACCTACGCGAGCTTGGAACTGGGCGAGATCCTCTACGGTGGCCCGGATCAGGCGGTCCCGGTGAACCCGATCAGCCTGGCGCTGAACCTGGTCACCGGCGATGTGGCGTGGACGGGTGCGGCGACCGGCGGCGCGGTGACGCTGCTGGTCGGTGCGGGCGCTGTGGCGGCGGGGTGCCGCAAGTGCGCGGTCGTGGCGGGCCGGTTGCGGACCCGCAAGGAAACCGTCGATGAGCGCGCGAAGTACATGGCCCGCGGCAAAGAGCTGCGCGGGTTGTCCCGTAAGGCCGTGGCCGCGACGGCGGCGCGGCTGAATGTGCAGCTGGCCGACGACGATGAGCCGGGTGTGCTGATCGGGCGGTCGGTGGTCGGGAACAAGCCGCTGTATGGCTCCTACGAGGACCTGCACCTCGATATCTGGGGTCCGCGGTCGGGTAAGACGACCTCGCGGGTGATCCCGGCGGTGATGGACGCCCCCGGCGCGGTGGTCGTGACCAGCAACAAGCGGGACGTGGTCGATGCGACCGAGGGTCCGCGCTCGACCCGTAACCGCAACACCCACGTGTTCGACCCGCAGGGCGTGGTCGGCAAGGAGCCGACCTGGTTCTGGGATCCGGTGGCGTGGGTCCTGGGCGAGGAGGGTGGCGCCGGTGCGCAGGAGCGCGCGGCGGAGCTGGCCGGGCATTTCGCGGCCGGTGGAGAGGCCTCGTCCAAGGACGCGTTCTTCGACCCGGAAGGGGAGGACCTGCTGGCGGGTCTGTTCCTGGCGGCCGCGCTGGCGAAGAAGCCGATCACGGCGGCGTTCGAGTGGGTGACCCGGTCGCATGACGACGAGCCGGTGCACATCCTGACCCAGCACGGGTTTTCGATGGTCGCGGCCGCGCTGTCGGACCAGTACACCGCCCCCGAAAAGCAGCGGTCCGGCGTGTTCTCGACCGCGAAGAAGATGGCCGCCTGCTTGAAATATGAGCGGATCCGGCCGTGGGTGACACCGCCGGCCAAGGGTGAGCGGCCGCGGACGTCGTTCGATGTGGCCCAGTTCGTCACCTCCCGGGACACCTTGTATCCGCTGTCGAAGGAGGGCACCGGGTCTGCGGGACCGCTGATCACCGCGTTGTGCGCGGCGGTCGCCGATGCCGCGGAGAAGGAGGGTGTGCGTCACGGTGGCCGGCTGCCGGTGCCGTTGACGATGATCCTCGACGAGGCCGCCAACATCGTGAAATGGGCGCAGCTGCCCAAGCAGTACTCGCATTTCGGTTCCCGCGGGATGGTCGTGATGACGATCCTGCAGAGCTGGGCGCAGGGGGAGCGCTGCTGGGGTCACGACGGGATGCGGGCGCTGTGGTCGGCCGCGAATGTCAAGGTCTTGGGCGCCGGTCTCGATGACGCGGGGTTCCTGCGCGACCGCGCCGAGATCATCGGCGATCACTACGAGCGCACCGTGTCGTCCTCGCGCAGCAACGGCGGGCGCTCCTACTCCATCTCCCGGACCACCGAAAAGACGCTGACCCCCAGCGATCTGGCGGCGCTGCCCAAGGGCCGCATCGTCGTGTCGGTGTCGGGGCATCGCCCCACGTTGGCGGTCGCGGTGCCGTGGATGGACCGCGCCTACGCCTCCCAGGTCGACAAGGCGATACGGGCCCGCGGTTTCGGCGAGACCCCCCTGCATCTGGTTCCCCCCACCGAAGAAGGCGAGTAGAGCCATGACCACCACCGAAAACACCACCAACGGCGCCACCCCGGAAACCGGCACGCCGGTGATCTCGGCGGCCGAGGTCACCGACGCCCTCGCCGACGCGGTCCGTAAGGCGGTCGGCACGAAGATCGCTGCCCAGGCTCGCGATATCGCCGCTGGTGTGGTCGAGCGGATGCTCACGCCTGAGGTCGTGGAGGGGATGCGCGAAGCCGCCGAACGCGAGGTCGCGACCACCCTCGACCACAACACCAGCGAGGCCCCCACCGGGCCCGCCGGAGGCCCGGCGGGTGGGGAGGCCGACGAGGAGGAGCCGGAGCGGGAGCTGGAGTACGAGACGGTCGCGGCGTTCGTGGATGGCTATATCGCGCAGCTGTATCGGCGGGAGACCACCGCGATGGGCACCGAGCGCCAGCGCCGCTGGTGCCCGCACTGGTGGCTGCACGGTGAGGCCATGGCCCGGTTCGAGGCGATGTGGCTCGCGTTCGAGCACCTGCGCCACGGCGATGGCGAGGAGATGTCGACGCTGTGGCTCAACCACATCGACCCGCATATGGCGATCCTGTTGAGCCCGGACGGGCCCTTCAAGTACTGCACCAACGAGAAGGGACACAGCAACCGGCTGGTCGCGCTGCCCACGGTCACCGCGGTGGCGTCGACCGCCCCGAACGGCAACTACGAGCAGGCCGCGGCCGCCTCGACGTTGTGGCGGCCCGAAGGTACACCGTCTCGGGCCAAGACCGTCATGGCGTGGCCGGAATGAACGCGCCGGCCAGAGCCCGCCGACCCCAGCAGGCGGCGGGCCCACGGGATCAGGGGTCGTGGGAGCGGATCTCGACCGCCCTCGACGATGCGATGGGCCCGGGGCGCACTGCGGGGTCGTGGACCCAGTGGTGCTGCCCGGTGCACGAGAACGACGGCCGCCGTCACCGGCCGTCGCTGTCGGCGAAGTATCTGCCCGACCGGGGCCGCACCAAGGTCATGTGCCATGCGGGCTGCCCCGACGAGCAGGTCCTCGACGCGGTCGGGCTGAAGGTCTCCGACCTCTACGACGAACCCCGCCAGCGCGGCCAGCGCACCTACAGCGCCGGGCCTGGGCGGCAGCGGCCGCGGCTTCCGGCGAAGAAGGTCTCGCGCGCCGACCGGGCGCTCAAGGCCGCCGGGATGCCGCTGGTGCAGGCGAAGAAGACCGACCACGGGGCCAAGAAGACGCCGTGGAAGCAGGTCGCGACCTACCCGTATATGCGGGCCGACGGCACCGTCGCTGGTGAGGTCATCCGGCGTGAAGCCGAGTTCGAACGTGGCCGCGACAAGGAGTTCCACCAGAAGCGGTGGAACTCCAAGACCGGCCGGATGGAGGCCGGCGGGTTCGAGGCCATCCCGTACCAGCTGCCGATGGTGCTGGACGCCATCAGCAACGGCCGCGTCATCTACGTCGTGGAAGGGGAGAAGGACGTCGCTTCCGCCGAGGCCGCCGGGCTGGTCGCGACCTGCAACGCCGGGGGAGCACTGTCGTGGACTCCCGGGCACGCCAAATGGCTGGAGGGGGCGGGCACGGTCGTCATCGTCGCCGACCGCGACACCGCCGGATACCGGCGCGCGGACAAGGTCGCCACCAGCCTGTCGGGTCTGGTGGAGCGGGTTCGGGTGGTGGAGGCCGCCACCGGCAAAGACCTCACCGACCACCTGCAGTGCGGGCACGAGATCGGCGAGCTGTGCCCGATCCCTTACCTCGATCCCTACACCCGCCCGACCGCCCGCTCCGGACCGGGCGCCGACGCCGGGCCGCAGCAGTCACAGAGCACGCACACCCCTGCCGCCGAGACCGAACCGGTCTCGGCGGCGTCATCTCCGCACCCGGGAGGAACCGCAGAAATGCCGAAATACATGATGGCGCCGGATCTGGACGACGCTCCGGCCGACAACAGTTCCGATATCGAGCACGCCGGCGCGCAGCTGTCGATGTTCTGGCGGCTGCTGCTCAACCAGCTGCTGACCTACGCGCAGAAGCTGGCCGAGCAGCGACGCAAGGACCTGGAGACCCTGGCCGAACGCGAAGCCGCGCAGCGTGAAGCCGACGAGGAGCGCCTGGCGGCCGAGCGCAAAGCCGTCGAGACCCGGCTGCAGGCGATGAAGGAGCAGGGCTGGCACACCGCCTCCCGCGAAGAACTCGCCGCCGCGATCACCGACGCCCGGGCCTGGGCGCCGGACTCCGAACCCGCTCAGCAGGCCTGGTACAGCCTGCGCCAGCACCTGTTCCGCGAATACGGCATCTACGTCAACGACAACGACGAGGTCCAGACCCAGGGCAGCCCGGCCGAGGTCAGCGCCGAAATCGCCGCCAAGCAGCAGTTTCGGGCCACCTCCGAACGCACCCGCAAGGCCCAGGACAGGATGGTGCAGCAGGTCGCGGCGGTCGAAGGCCTCGATCAGTCGGTGCGTGAACAGCTCTACGCCGATATCCGCGAATGGGCGACCACGCCGAACCCGAAAACCCTCGACGACCTGGGTAAGAAGCTCGCGGCCGCGAAGGTTCCGGATCGGGTGCGCGACCAGATCCGGTTCACCGCGGTCTATCTCGCCCCGCACACCGCCGAACGCGACGAGGACCGCGACCGCCGCGCCCCGTCGCTGACCGGCACCCACCTGCTGCGGTCGATGGAGGCCCCGCTGGTCGACCCCGGCGAGGAGACCAAGCCCCGCGTCGACCAGATGCTCGTCTCCTACCAGGATCAGCTGCGCGCCGGGATGGTCACCGACCGCACCCGCGGCGCGCTGGGCAAGGCGGTGGCGATGCTGACCCCGGAGGATCAGAAGATCGCCCGGGACCGCGGGGTCCAGATCCGCAAGGACCCCACCGCGAAGTTCGAGCCGTTGTGGCCTGATCACGTGGACCGTGACGAGCTGACCACCACCGTGCAGATGTATGCCGCGCTGCGTCCCCAGGCCGACCGGGCGGTGGTCACCGCGGGCGACTACGGCGCCGGTGAGGCCACCGCGCTGCGCGAGAACGCGAGCAAGTACCGGCGCAAGATCGTGGCCGCTCTGACCAAGGGCCAGGGCCTGCACGATCTGGAGCGCGACCAGCTGTCGTGTGTGCTGCGCGATGTCGACGCCGGCCAGAGCGCCCCGGCGATGTTGTGGGCCGATGACCGCAGCGCGGCGGCCGTCGATTCCGAACGCGCCGACATCCTTGCCCGCGAAACCACCCGCATCCACCGCAAACAGCTGACCGAGATCCTGTCCACCAGCCAGGTCGACCACCAGGCGGTCCGGGCGGTGCGCGCCGATATCGACCGCGTCATGGAGGACCAGGTGCACTTGGCGGCGGGCCGGATGAGCTACCGCGACTACGGCGAACACGGCAGCCAGGACCGGCTGGCGGTCGCGATGGCCGGCGCCGGTATCGCCGAACCCCTGCGCAACCGGGCGATCAACCATATCGACGACGCTGCGGGCAACGCCGCGATCGACGGCAAACAGGCCCAGCGGATCCGGGACCGGTGGGCCGATCGCACCGATGCGGTCATCGCCGCCCGCACCCCGGCCAAACCCGCCTTCAACTCTCCCGAGCACAAGGCTGAAATGGAGGCGGCCCTGGAAGCGGACGGGCTGGACTCCGACCAGGTCGCCCAGCGTATGGCCGCCGCGTCCGGCCGCGCGAATCCTCCCTCGACGGCGGTGAAACGGGCACCGGGGCAGGGCGGATCGCGGCGCACCTCGCCCGGTTCGGGTGTGCACCGGGTGCATCACCGCAACAACGACCGCGGTGAACCCGGGTACGGCCGCTGACCCTGTGATGGCGCACGACCCCGAGACCGGAACACCGACGTACGCGTGGATGACTGCGCCACCGGAGTACAAGACCCGCCGACAGCTCAGGTCGGCGGGTCTTTGTCCCGGAGGCCAGGACATCGCCGCCTACATGGTCGGCAAACGCCGAGGCCGCGAACTGATCGCGCACCTATTCGACATCCGCAAGGCCAAACCCAAACGCACACCGTCCCCGTTGCAGCTGGCCGCGATCCGCAAGGCCACCACCGAGCACCAGACCCGCGCCGCCGAACGCCACGGGATCCCGCGACACCAACTCCACCAGAGCACCGACCCGGGCCCGGCCTGGACCGCCGGACCCACATTCCAGGAGCACACCACCATGAACCAGCACACCGAACTGCACCCCGACGCACGTGTTTTGCAGGCCCACGGCCTCATCGACGACGAACAAGCCGCCACCCTCACCGAAGCTCAGGAACTGCTCGGTGCACCGGCCGGCCACGGACAGCGCATCACCTACCTGCATGCGGTCGCCGCGACCAGCCAGGCCCGCCACGCCCGCACCGAACTGCACGGTCTCCGCGACGCAGCCGACCGCGGCCGCGAAGAGGCGGTGGCCGCGCTGCAGAAACTGCGCGAGCAGGCCGAGCCGGTGCTGAGCCGCCACGCCGCCGCCTTCTTCGACCAGCGCGAACGCAAAGCGCTCGCCTTGGCGACCGGCCTGCTCTGGCGCGAGGACGACCCCCGCGCCGCAGCGCTGGCCGGTGAGATCGTCGAGAACTACCACGGTGACTGGGGAGTGATCATCGACCCCGACACACTCACCGTCAGCATCGACCCGCAGTTCGACCCCGCCGCCATGCAGCAGTTCGAGGAAGCCGCCGCAGTGTGGGCCCGAGAAGACGCCGCCTTCGATATCGTCACCGACGCGCCGATGACCCCTGCAGCCAAAGACGCGGCCAGAGACGCACTGATCCGCTGGACCCACAGCTGGGGCGAACCCGACAGCTCCCGCACCTACATCGCCACCCAGGAACAACGCCGCGAGCAGCTGCGCCAAGACCTGGCCGAAGCCCAGCTCAACGACACCGACCGCGCGCGGGTCGAGTTCATCGTGGACTACCTGCGCGCCGATATCTCCCGCACCGACCTGCTCGACACCCCGGTCCTGGTCGACCCCGGCGAGGAAGTCCGCGGGCGGATACCGAAACTGCTGGAACACTTCGCCGCCAAACGGATCGCTCCCGGCGAGATCGCCGAGGAAATCTCGGTGATGACCGACGCCGACCAAGAGGCCGTCCGCGCCGTCGGCCGGGCGATCGCCGCCGGGGAGGCCGTCGACTACCGGGTGTGGCCCGAGTACGTCGACCGCGACGAGGTCGCCGAGGAGCTGAACCTGTACGCGATGGACGTCGAGGAACAGCGCGAGCAGGCCGACTACATCGCCGAACACGACATCAGCGGCGAAACCCCTGAACAGCTCGGTGTCGGCGACGAACTCGGCCCGCGCCTCGAACGGATGGCCACCCGCCGTGAACAGCTGCACGCCGTCGCCACCGGCCCGAACGGGCTGACCACGCTGGAGCGGGCCCAGCTGGCGGCGGTGCTCACCGACCTCGACGCCGGCCGGATCCGCAACGACAAGGAGCTCCCGGAACTGCTGTGGACCGACGAACGCAACAAAGCCGATGTCGACCAGCGACGCAGCATGGCGCCCGCCGGTGAACTCTCTCAATCCGCTGAGGCGGCGATGCGGGATGTGCTCAACCGCACCGGCGTCCTCGAACGCCGCGACCGCGAGGCCGGAGTGCTCGACCACGCGCTGTCCTCGATGAGCGACACCCTGTTCAGCGTCGCCGCCGGCGCGTCCCTCGGGGTCGACAACGCACGCAGGGAATTCGCCGACAAACGCGGTCGCCTCGGCGAAGCGCTGGCCAACGCCGGGGTCGACCGCGACACCAAACTCGAAGTCCGGGCACTGGTCGACGACCGGGCCCGCGACGCCGGAAAACTCGGCCGCACCGCGGCCGGACGGGCGCAGCGGTGGACCGCCCGCACCGATGCGGTCATCGCTGTACGCAACGACGGCAACGCCCAACGCGCCGCTGTCGCGGCCGGCCGGGCACCCCGCCAAAGCCGGAACTGCGCCAGCCGCGGAGACCGGCCCGCGCAACGCAGCACCCCGGCACCGGCCCGCGCTGCGGGCCGTCGACAACTCCACAGCGACCTGGGTCGATAACCCACTCCCGAAATACAGCGCAGCCCTGGCGACCGTTACCCGCCAGGGCTGCGCTGTGTCCCGGAACCTACTTCCTGTCCGAACTGGTCTCGTTCTCGCTCTTCGCCGCACTCGATTGGGCGCGTGAGGCGAATCCGGACTGCGCTGAGCTGCTGTCGGGATTCTTGTCGGCCGCCGACTGGATCCGGGATGCGGCCGAACTGGTCATCTTGCCGCCACTGTGGCCTCTGCCGCCTGATTTCGACATCGCGAGCTCCTTCCAGTTCCCTCAAGTCCCCCTCTCCGGAATACACCCGCCCGCCCTGGGCTGCACAGCAGCCGTTCTCCGCCGGGCCACACTGCATTCTCGGCTGAGGTCAGGCGATCGTCTCCGCGGTGTGGAGGATGGCCACGCATCCGCGCCCCGATCCACGCAACGGCGTGAGGGCCATCGCGCTGGAACTGCACGCAAGCGATAGCGGGGATCTGCGCGAGCCGTGGGATCGGGGTAGAGACTAATTCGCCGGATCCGGCGGTATCGGCCTTGTCGACGGTAAACCATTGCTGTGCAACAGTTTCCCAGTAGGGTGATTCGGCGAACCGGCCGTCGCGCAGGACGATTTGGAAGGGGAGCCCGACAGTGACCTCCGAGAAACCCACTTCTTCGATCCCTGCCGTGACCGGCCCGCTGCAGTGCGTGATCGCGATCCGGCGGGCCAGCCTCATGGCGGTGCGAGGCAAAAGCATCGACGAAGAGATCGCGTTCACTGCCAACCTGCTGACGTTGCCACGAGTCGGTGATCACCTCGTCTTCGACCCCGACGGTTCGGAGTGCCGGCTAACGGTCACGGTGACCGACATCTATCACGAATTCCTGCCCTACCAAGGTTTTGAGGACGGTCACAGGACCTTCGTGGTGGAAGCGACGACCCGAGACACGGATGCACTCGCCAAACTGAGTGACAACGAAACGCTCCGCCGGTGGCTCGCCGAGTTCGACATGCTCAGATAACGAATAACCCCAGGCGACACCCGAGGCAGTTTCGGTCCCGCTGGCGTGGCAGCGGACCTACCCCGTCATGGGTCAGCAGGGCGCCAGCGGAAAGCACGGTTCCGGTGGAACCGCCGGCTGCGCGGGTACGACCGGCGAGGGCACCGCGGGCGTCCCGGTTTCCTCGGTGGGCACGTCCATGTGGGTGATGGTCAGCACGACCAGCACGAGAATCCCGGCGACCAGCAGCGCCCCGAGGAACCACAGGGTCGGCATGACCGAGGCGCTGCGGGATCCGGGATAGTACGGCGACCGGCCGCCACCCCGGCGAGGTGCGGGCCGGTCGGTGAAGCGGGTGTAGGCCTTCACGTTGGTCCCGCCCAGGCGTCCCCCGCGAGCGTGCATCCTCGGCGATTCGATCCCCATGACCGGAGTATGACTCGAGGCAGCGACATGCGAGCAGATATCAGAGTCGTTGCCTATCAAGATGTTTCGCTACAGGGACAGGTCATTGAAGGACCAGAGACGCTGACGAACCCCGCGAAGACTGGAGCACCACCGTCGAGAGGAGGCCAAATTTTGTTCAAACATGCACCACTCCAGAGCTTTTGGAGTCTCCGACCGACTCGGCAGCCCCGCTGTCGGCTCAGGCGACGAAAAGAAGTTCGCCAGGGTGCATCTGGGCGACCTCGAGATAAAACCCCAGTACAACGGCGTATAGTTGCCGATTTGCCGACGGATTTGACACACAGATTTTCTAGTGAGGTCAGTCACATAAGCCACGTCCCCCGTGTATTGTCTCTCAAGCAGGGAGCTATGTTGAGTCCTGCGCTTGGGTAATTCCATTTGGAGACAGCCTGGGCCAGATACCGAAAAGCCCGGCAGCTGGGCGCCCACCCTGCTACCGGACCTCGGGTCTAACTACGCGGTATGACGGCTACCAACCAGCACCGCGTGTACTGCATTGACCACCAGCCGGGCGACGATCACCGAGATTGCCGCCCGGCTGGAGTCGACCTCGGCAAGAATCTGCAGAAGCCTGACGATCTCCAACGCGAACGAACCGATCGTGCACACGTCGACGGCCGCACCCCTCATGCGCGTCCACACGGACGCAACCTTCGGGGTACCCGGATCGTGCTCATCGTTCATCGAACCTGCCTTGGTACAGATACCGATACCCACGAGGGGCAGGGCGATCGGGAGATTCCCGATCCCGGCCGGGTGACCGGGAATGCCTGTACTTCAGCGGTGTCCGAGCTGCGAAGATCAGCACGAAGCGACAATCGGAGAGACTACCCCGTCCGGCCCGACACCCTCGCGACACACCCCCGGTGAATACCGTCATTGGGGTTCCGCGAGACGGCCCAGCCGCCAGGCGATCCCAACCGCGAATCGGCCGATTCGAGCATAAGGCCAGCTCACCGGGGGATGAACCGGCCTCCGAAAGCTCACCGAATCGCCCTGGCTCGGTGCGGAATTTGTAGACCACCTGTAGACGATCTGGTAGCCGTCACCGTTGACCCGCTTGCCGAAGACGTACTTCGTCACCAGCCGGAACCGGTGAACAGTACGACGACTCCGGATACCCGATACGAAGATCTGCCCTGCGTAGGGGGTTGTGATCGGTGTCGTGGATATCCCAGTTCGGGTGGTACAAGCAGACGCTGGCTGCCATGCTGGATCCGGGTCCGGGGGCGGGTGGCGGACTTGAAACCGGCCAGCTCCTCCAACTCGGAGACCTTCACCGAATGTAGACCTCGTTGTCGTAGCCCTCGAATATCCAGACGGATCACGATGACGACATTGGTGAGCACCACCTCGCCCGCCCCACGCGCCGGCTATTCGTGGAGTCGGCGGTGCAGCTCGCCCAGACGTTCCACCGCGGTGGTGAACGACGGGAGCGAATCGGCGGGCAAGGAGTAGGCGGTCACCTTGGAGGTGACCGGATTCGGGTAGCGGTAGGCCTGGATCAACCGCCGATCGGGGAGTGCGTGCCCGACGCCCTCTCGCCGAGCCGCCATGTTGAGCGTCTGCGTCGCCGCGCGCAGCAGCGGGTCACCGGTCAGCTCGGTGAGCCGTGCGACAGAAGCCGAGCCGCCCTCGGCGACGAGGGCCTGCACCAGCCGATGCCCGGCGGCCGCCGAAGTTCGCAGGATCCGCTCACACAGTGCAGGAGTCCACCGCACGACCTCGTCGGGGTCATCGGCGGCCAGCTCAGGTTCCACGGTATCGGAATTATCGGACGCGGCACCGGGGAGAAGGCCCGACAGTAGATCGGCGAGGGCGACCTGGGAGGCGAGTAAGCCCAGCCGAACCCGCACCTGTGGCGTCATCTCGGAATCGGCGAACTCGTCGATAGCGAGACGCAGCTGTTGACGCGCGAACTCAAGATCGTCGAAACCTGCCACACTCATGGCGCCGACGGTATCCGCACCGCCGGCGCAGCGCTCCCGGTCGGCGACCGAGTGAGACCCAGTACCGGGCGACCCGCTACTGGCGCCGTTGGACCGGGAGATCGTCACCACGGCCCTGGTCGGCGAGCGCGAGGCCAATTTGCTGGACCCCGAACGACAAGAAGTGGATCGCGTTCGCGAGCTCCTGGACGGCCGGATCGTTGTGGGACCGAAGCCTAGAGACCTTCGCAGTCGCACTCTTGCAGTTCTGAATGCCTTCGTGGACGAGTTCGAGCCGAGTGCTGAGGTCCGTCATTCCAAGTTCTCCTTCACGATGGGCTGCAACTCGCCATGTACATCGCGCATGCTATCCACCGCGTGCTCGAAGCCGGGGGTGATCAGCAACCAGTGCAGTTCAGGTGCCTTCGGCGAGTCGCCGCAGAATGTTTGCGAGCAGGATAGCGGCGTCAGCAGCGATCCCGGCCGAGCGGCGGGTCGCCGTCGACGAGTGTTTGACGTGATGGGACAGCTCAACTGCCTTGTTTGCGAGGCCGCGGACCTCGGCGTTACCCGGTCCGGGGGCGGAGTCGTCGATGAAGCGACCGATCCGAATCTTGGTCTTGTCGATGGGTGGCTCAGTTTCTCCGTCACGGAGGTGGCGAGCAGGTTCGTAAACGGTGCGGGACAGCGCCTCCAGCACGCCCACACAGTGAGCGCCGATCGCCCGGTAGTCCTGTGGGGTGGTAGCCGTCTGGAACCGCCGGCGCAGTTCGCGGATCTCCTCGTCCACCCGCGGCCAGCCGGTGAGCGGACGAGGGGATATTGGATCCGCGAGAGCATCTAGGCTGCGTTCTTCCAGAGCGACGAGTTTGACCCGCGCCGGCTCGAACAGATCGGAAAGGATTATGCGTCGCGCGTGCCAGGACCCGCTGGCGTCGTTGCGTATCCAGTACGTCTTGAACGTGGTGAAGTTCCGGAACGGTGGTTCGAAGTCGACGCCGAGACGCTGGGTGACAGCCCGCAGAGCGAAGAGCGCGGCTTCGAGTTCCGAGTCGTCCAGCTGCTCGCCGCCGCGGGTGCCGAAGGCCAGCAGCTCATCGTGTACGAGATCCAGCAGTGGGATGGCCGCTTCGATATCGGGACGATCGGATAGCGGGCCGCGGCGAAGAGCCACCACCAGTTTCTGGTTGAAGCGAGTCTGCTGGGTCCCGCCGAACCCGGAGCCGAACCCATCGGCGATGAAGTAATCGGACGTGAGCACGGATCGATGATGCCCCAGAGCAGGGCGGGCCTGCTCTGGGCGTTCGTCTCATAACCAAGGTTTCGAGACAGCAGTGCGGGTTCACCCCCGACCCCGGCCGGAGAGGTCGCGTAATCCTGTCTCGATACTGGTAGCTCGCCGTGCTGCGCCTAGCTGTGCCATCTCATGAGGTTGGTTCCGCTGGCCGAGTCGGGAACTCATCGGTGTCGTGGACGAGCCAGCGCAGGAACGCCACCACGTGTGCGTTCAGGTTCGAATCGATGGCAGCGACAGCCGCTTTCGACCGCTCGTGTAGCTCAGGGTCCGCTCGGACGGTCATGACCGGAAATCGGTGCTGACTAGGCATTTCTCTATCATCTCACGGTGGACGTCCACCCGTCGATAGCGGTAGAATCAAAGGTGGACGTCCACCTTTGAACTGGGGAAACGCTGATGAATCCAGAAGATCACACCCGAGACGAGCAGCGCCGAGCGATGATGCTGACCCCGGAGCTGGTGGGTGACTTACTTCTCATCGCGCTGGCGATGGAGGAAGCCGTTGCCATGTGGGCCGAACGGCGGCAAGCCGAACAGGACTCGAACGTGCGGCAGCTCGCACGCCGGCAGGGCACGTCACTGCGGGAAATCGCGACCCTCACCCGAGGCGCCGACGACGCGCGCGCCCGCGCATGGGTCAAGGCCACGATCGCAAGCGACGCACCGACCGAGGACGGCCGCCACGGGATGCTGCGCAAGCACCTGCCGAACCTGGACTGGGACACCATCTACAACTGGGCCACCGGCGCAAGCAGCGAGACCGGCGGGCGAGTGGGGTCAGCAGCAGCCGGGGACCGGACCAGTGCGCTGATGCCGCCGCGGTACCGGTCACGCCGCCGGTGCTACTGCGGGTGCGGCGGTAAAGCCACTCACACCGGACGCGCCGATGGCATCACCCTGGTCACCGGCTGTGAGTTGTCCATGCAGCGCTGGGTCCATACGGGCGAATACCGCACACACGCCCAACTCGAGCAAAGCCGACGAAGGCGTTGATCACCAAGTTCAGCAGGGTGGTATGGGTTCCGAAAACGATCGTTTTTGCGAACCATCCACGCGTACGGGAACTTCCAGGTAGAATGAGTCTTGTAACTCAATCCCTAAATCATCGTTCCGTATACGGTGTTTGCGAGTTTGGAGACTCTCAGTGTCAGAGGATGACGGGCAGGTGGACGACCTCGGTCGGTTCTCGTTCCGCACCGCGGGGCAGCTGCGGCTGCTCGGCGAGCGCATGACCGCGCTGTCGATGCAGCCGGACGGGTACGCCCCGGACGACCTGGCCGCACTCGCCGATGCGCTGCAGGGCATGGCATTGCGTTGCGCGATGAGCACCGGGAACACGGCTCTGCTCAACGAGCTGTCCGGCCGGAACTGGCGCGAGCTCGGCGAGGGCGATATCGGCGGTCTCCAGTGACCCGCTACGGGTACGCACGGGTCTCGACCCGCGACCAGTCCACCGACCACCAGATCGACGCGCTGCTCGCCGCCGGCGTCGCCGAGGAGGACCTGTTCGTCGAGAAGATCTCCGGCAAGCTGTCGTCGCGGCCGAAGCTCGATGAGCTGCTGGCGACGCTGCGGCCCGGGGATCAGGTGGTGGTCACCCGGTTACGGCGTATCGGGCGCAGCCACGCGCACCTGCTCGATCTGGTCCGCCAGTTCGGCGAGGGCGATATCGACTTCGTGGTCCTGGAGCAGGGCATCGACACCGCCACCCCCGGCGGGCGCCTGATCTTCCACTTCCTCGCCGCGCTGGCCGAGTACGACCGCGAACTCATCGTCGAGGGCACCAAAGACGGGCTGGCGGCCGCGAAGGCCCGCGGCCGGGTCGGCGGACGACCGCGGGCGCTGTCGCAGATCCAGCTCGACCAGGCCCAGCGCATGTACGACGAGGACCAGCTCACCGTGGACCAGATCGCCGACGCGCTCAAGGTCGGCCGCTCCACCCTCTACCGCCAGCTCGGCACCTACGAGGGCGATTGCGCCCTGATCGTCTACCGCCGCAGCAAGACCAAGGTGAACCCCGACACCAACCGCCGCTACGGCGAGACCGGCCAGTCCGAGGCCGTGCAGCTCGACGCCGACCGGAAATGGTGGCCGATCGCCCCGACGCGACGGTCGAAGCTCAAGGCGATCGTCTACATCGTCGATGGGGTCGTGGCCCGGGTCCGCGCGGTGGACCCCGCCGGCCAGTGGCACGAAGACGACCGCGGCTACGCCGATGTCCCGCTCACAGCGCCCCTGACCGATATCCAGATCGCCAAGCAGCTGCCCACCCTCGGGCTGCAGCTCGGCGACGAACGCCCGCACGTCAAGGGCAAGCTCCGCGAATACGTCCGGCTCTGACCAGGAGCTGGGAACCGATTGGAACGAGAAAGATGGCACGACTGATGTCGGTGGCCCTGACCGAACCGCAGGTCCGGGCCCGCAGCAAAACCGTCACCCGGCGCATGGGGTGGCACGTACTCAAACCCGGGGACCGGCTGACCCTGTGCCGCAAGGTGATGGGCCGGCACCGCGGTGAACCGCTGGTCCGGATCGTCGACGTCCGGGTGCTGACGGTCCGCCGGGAACGCCTCGACGAGATCACTCCCGATGAGGTCCTGGCTGAAGGCTTCCCGGAGATGAGCCCGCCCGAATTCGTCGAGTTCTTCTGCGGCAGCCACAAGGGGTGCACCCCGGACAGCGAGGTCACCCGCATCGAGTGGAGCTATCTCGACCCGGAACCGGAGGTGGAGCAGTTCACACTGCTGTAGCCCCGCCCCGTAGAACTACCGGCGCTCGACCGGGCGCCGGAGATCCGAAAGGAAAGGAAGAACCAGTGATGAACTGGGAGAGCAATCTCGCCACCGCCGACCCGGAGGTGGTCGAGATCGCGCAGAGCGACTGGGACGAGTGCCGGGCCTACTTCCCCCGCGAGACGGTGCGGTGGGCCGACGCTCTGCGGATCGCGGCGTTCGGCGGTGCCGAGGACGGTGCGGCGTGCGGGCATGGTGCCCGGTACCTGTTGCCGGTGGAGCTGCTGCTCGAGATGCCGGGCCCGCTGGCCGGGGCGCTGGCCGGCGTGCCGCTGGAACTGCCCGAGGGCCCGTGGCCGAACTGGGCCCGCACCGAGCATCGGATCGACTGGCCGGAGCTGATCGACGGCGATCCGGCGCATCTGACCTGGAACCACGACATGTTGAGAGGGAACATGGGTGCCAGCGGGAACGGTGTCGCCGCCGCGTACCGGCTGCTGGCCGACCACGATCTCGACCCGCGTATCGACGCGATCCTGTGGATGGAGGTCGATGGCCGGTTCTCCGTCGAACCCGCAGGCCTATTCGCAGACGCTGCGATCGACCACGGCCTGACTCGCCGGGTGGACGACATCCTGGTGGCCAGCGGACGCCCGCGGGATCGTCTTCACGACGACCGCGAAACGGGTTCTGGCTGCTGGACGCCTGATACCTGCGAGAGAAACGAGAACCGGCCGGCCAGTATCCGGCCGGTTCTCGCATTTTCAGGGTTGCACACGCGGGGCGGTACCGGGCTCGCCGGGTTCAGGCTGCGCACCCGTATCCGGGGCCGGCGCCCCCGCAACGCTTTCCGGGTCGTCGGTCGAGCCGTACCGGTTCCACCAGGGCTGTTCCTCCTCCTGGTCGCCCGGTGTGGGGGTGGAAGGGGGTTTCTTGATCGTGCCGATGAAGGCGGCCTGAGAGCGCAGCCCGTCCTCACGGATGGAGGATCTGGCCCGGGCGGGCATGGTGGCGAGGAGGGCGTGGTTGAACAGGCAGCCCAGCACGCACAGCGGGGGAAGCCAGACGATCATGACGATTTCGAGGGTGTCCATCGGTGTCGGTGGGCGGGTGATGACGAAGACGTTCCCGGCGACGCTGCCCCCGAAGAACACCACCAGCAGCCCCAGATACGGCCAGGCCATCGCGGCGACCCGTTTGTAGGGTGAACGGGACAGCGCGACCCAGGAGTAGGCGATCACCGCGATAACGAGACCGCCGGTCACCGGATACAGCCACGCCAGCGGCTCGGGGACGCCGGCCACCCGCGCCAGGGTGGCCGTGAAGGAGAACGCCGTGGTCCCCGCGACGACGATGAGCGCCATACCCAGACGTATGAGCCCGCGCGGGAGCCGGAACAGGCGGTGGTCGGGGATTCGGTCCACGTGGTCCATCGGCGCCTCCTGGTAGCTGATCCGCCAAACGTGCAGGCTCCCAACAGGATATGGCCGTGCACCCGACCCGAGCGGGGAAATCAGGCGGGCGCGGGCGGCGGTGATGACATGGGGTCGCGGTTCGGCGGTCCGCGGTCGTACGCGAGGCCGGATGCGGGCCGAGCTACCACCCTTGTGTGACCCCGGACACGAAATTTTCGGGGTGTGATCTGCATCATCCCGCGTAATAGCTTCCATGCATTAATGCCGGTTGAAGGGTCGGAATATGCCCAGATGGGGACCAACACAGAAGTGCTGCACATCACCCAGGCGACGGAGGGGTTAAGCAACCCGCTCGACACAAGATGTGGTATTTCACCCCGAAACGCGCTAGTTTTCTGCTCAGAACCGAGCAGAAAAACCAGGTGGAGCCGGTGACCGGGGTAGCGACCCCCGCCCACCGGACTCCCTGAAGACACGCGGAATTGAAGGCTAGCTACCGTATCCGCGAGTCAGCAGCACAGATGCCAGTCGGGCGATGATCAGC
>NZ_BMMH01000036.1 GCF_014645735.1 Nocardia jinanensis
GTTCCCCTGGGCCGCCGGGACATTACCGGCCCAACCGACCCAGGAAGAAAGGTAGGGCTTCCCAATAATTCTCCGACTCTGTAACGTTCGGATAACAGATCGTGACACCATGTGTGATGGTTGTTCGCGAAACCACCGTTCACCGCAGACGACGGCGGTTTCGCGAACACCTTTCGCCATGTCCGGACACCGCCGGCCGCCACGACAGCCGCGTCCACTCGAAGGGAGGTGAAGTGAGTATGCGTACATCGCTCGGTATCTCGGCCGGGAACGAAGTGGTGTGCTCCGCACTGGTCACCACCGCCGCCAACGGCGCGCGGACCTTCGACTACCGGGTGGTCTCCGCGGACGCGCATTCCGATCTCGGTGATCTCGTCGCCTCCTCCATCGAGCTGATGACCACCCAGCTGCCCGCCAGCCACCCGCACGAGGCGATCTTCGGTACCCAGGTCCCCGCCACCAAGACCTCGGGGCTCGACGTGGTAGCCGACCGTCCGCCCACCGGTGTCGCGGTCGCCTATCGCAGCAAAGAGCAGGCGCACGCCATCCGGGTCGGCACCGGCAAATACCGCGACCCGCAACTGGTTCCGGAGACCACCGCAGCGCTCACCTTCCTGCGTGATACCGGATTGATGGACCGCTACGGCACGGTGGCCGTGGTGGATCTCGGCGCCTCCGGCTGTACCGTCTCGGTGGCCGACCCGGCCGACGGCTCCGTGCTGCACACCGCGCGCTCCAGCACGGTCAGCGGCCGCGCGATCGACGATCTGCTGTACCGGCACCTGGTCGATCAGCACTACGCCCGCCGCGGCACCCGGCCGAACCGCAGTGTGCTGGTGAACCGGGCCCGCACTGCCAAGGAACATCTTTCGGTGACCCAGGCCGTCACCATCGACCACATCGCGGGCCGGCCGCTGAAACTCACCCGGGCGGATTTCGAATCGCTCACCGCCGGCCTGATGCGCGAACTGGCGCGCTTCGCCTCGATGACCTTCGGCCTGGCCGACCGGGCTCCCGAAGCGGTGGTGGTGATCGGCGGCGGCGCGAATATCCCGGCGGTGCTGGAAACACTGCGCACCGAACTGGATCTCCCGGTACTCACGGTGCCGGACCCGGACGCGGTGATCGCCAAAGGCGCGGCCCTGCTCGCCGATACCGCGCGGTCCAGTGCGCCGATCGGCGCACTGACACCGGACAAATCCGGGAACACTCTGCTCAAAGCGTTCGGCACAGTGGCCGGCGCGATCGTGGTGGTGGGGTTGATCGTCGGGTACGGGGTGAACACTATGGCCCCGAGTTCCGATGAAGAGGTCTCTCCCGCCGGTACCACCAGCAGTGCTCAGTTGCCGACCACCGCGACGATCGCTCCGACGACCACGAGCGTGGTACCCGGCACCACCGAGGAGGTCCCTCAGCAGCCCGTGGAGGAACCCGCGGACACCGGCGAGGGCACGACCACCTACACCGAACCACCGATCACGGCAGACCCCACCACGGGCGAGTATCCGTCGGACGGCGGCACGCCCACGACATCGGGTGCACCCCCGTCACCCACCACGAGCACCACACCGCCGGTCACCGAACCGTCCCCGCCCACGCTGCGACCGGATCCGAACCTGCCGCATATCCCCTTCCCGGAAGGTATCGGGCCGGGCGGGCTCGTCCCCGCGCCGCCTTCGTCGGACCAGCCCCCGACCGATGAGCCGTCCATCTCGGACGTCCCGCCGCCGACCGGCTCGCAGCGAACCCAGACAACACTGGAAATTCCGCCGCCCCAGCCACGTCCGCAACTGCCCGGATCCGGTTCGGCCGGTTAGCCGGTCGTCCCCGGCCCGTTCACACCGCCGCACAGCTACGAGGTCGCGGCCCGGCGAGCCGAGCGCGGAAGCATTCGCGATCGTCGGCGGCAAGGTATTCCGAAAGCTCCTACCGAGCCCGGCGCAACCGCCGGTATACGGCCGCTCCCCGGTCAGCCCACCTGGCTGACCGATACCGGCAGCCCGGGATCGGAGGCCACCGACAGCGGCGAGGGTGCGGCGCCGCCGCCGATCACATGTGCTCCCAGCGCCGCGATCATCACACCGTTGTCGGTGCACAGCCGGGGTTTCGGGATACGCAGCGTCAAACCGGCCGCGGCGCACCGCTCTCGAGCCAGCGAGCGGATCCGGGTGTTCGCCGTCGCGCCGCCGCCCAGTACCAGGGTGTCGACACCCACATCCTGGGCCGCGCGCACCGCCTTCATGGTGAGCACATCGGCGACCGCCTCCTGGAACGAGGCCGCGATATCGGGAATCGGCAATTGTCCCGGCTCGACCCCTTGCCGAGCCTGCCCTTCCACATAGCGCGCCACCGCGGTCTTCAATCCGGAGAAAGAGAAGTCGTAGCGCGGATCCCGCGGACCGGTCATCCCGCGTGGGAACGCGATGGCCCCGGGGTCGCCGGTGACCGCGGCCGCGTCCAGCGCGGGACCACCCGGGTAACCGAGACCCAGCAGCCGGGCGACCTTGTCGAACGCCTCCCCGGCGGCATCGTCGACGGTGCTACCCAACTCGATCAGCGGCTCCGACAGATCCTTCACATGCAGCAGATGTGTATGCCCGCCCGAAACCAGCAGCGCCACGCAGGGCGGCATCGGCCCGTGTTCGAGCGTATCCACCGCGACATGTCCGCCGAGATGGTTCAGCGCGTAGAACGGAATATCCCAAGCCGCCGCATAGGCTTTCGCGGCCGCGACCCCGACCAGCAGCGCTCCCGCCAGGCCGGGACCGATCGTCACCGCCAGCGCGTCGGGCGCGGTGATCCCCGCCACCGCCAGGGCGCGCCGCATGGCCGGCACGATCGCCTCCAGATGCGCCCGCGAGGCGATCTCGGGCACCACACCGCCGAACCGGGCGTGTTCGGCCACACTCGAGGCGACCTCGTCGGCCAGGAGTTCACAGCTGCCGTCGGGGTGGCGGCGCACGATTCCGACGCCGGTTTCGTCGCAGGAACTCTCGATTCCCATGACGATCACGACAACACTCCGTCCGGGGTCCGGGTGCCGAAGACCACCGGGACGTCTTCCAGCGCCGGGCGGCGCATCGTGTACGCGTCGGCGCCGCTGGGGTGGTAGTAGTTCTTGCGCAGGCCGATGATGTGGAAGCCGTGTTTGGCATACATCGCGATCGCGGCGGCGTTATCGGTGCGCACCTCGAGGAAGACCGGCCCACCGCGGCGCCCGGCCTCGGTGAGCAGCGCCTCCAACAGCAGTGTTCCGATACCCGCACGGTGACAGGTCGGGTCGACGCCGATAGTGTGCACCTCGGCCTCCGGGTGCTCGGCGTCACCGAGCAGCGCTATCCCCGCGTAGCCCACCATGTTCCCGGCGTCGTCACGGGCGGTGATGTAGCGGTTGTACCGGGCGGCCAATTCGGAGCGGAACGATACCGCCTGCCACGGATCGTCCTCCGGGAACAGTAATTGCTCCAGTTCCACGCAGCCCGCGATATCGGTCGGCTCCATGGGTTCGATGCGAATTCCCATTGTCACGCTCCCATCCGGTCGAGAGTGCGGAAGCTGCGTTCGACCGCGTCGGGGCGGCGCAAATACAGCGGGACCAGCGGTTCGGGGGTCGCGCCGGACAGCAGCGCGGCTGCCGCTACCCGCACCAGGGCGGCGGGCGAGGGCGTTTGCACGGTCAGCGCGGGAAGATCGAACAGCGCGGTGTGCGCGGGCGATCCCGCGATCACGGTCGCGCCGGCCACCGGCACCTCATCGGGTTTGAGTACTTCGGGCCCGGCGACCCTGGTGCGGCCGCCGTCGCGGTACCGCGCGGCGTAGACCTCGCGGCGACGAGCATCGGTGACCACCAGCAGTTCGTCGCCGGATCCGAGTTCAGGTACGCATTCGGCCGCGATCGCGTCCAGACTGCAGACACCGTGCACCGGGATACCCAGCGCGTCACCGAATGCGGCGGCCGTGGCCATCCCCACTCGCAGACCGGTGAACGGCCCCGGCCCGATACCGACGACGACCGCCGCGATATCGGTACGCGACACCCCGGCCTCGGCCAGGCATTCCAGGATCTGCGGAGTCAATGCCTCGGCGTGCGCGCGGGCATCGACGAGCACCCGGGCGGCCAGAGTGCGCGGAAGAGCGGCGTCCGAGGTGTTCGTACCGGCGGCCGCCTGCTCCAATTCGACAAGTCCCGCCGTAACGGCAGGCGTCGCGGTGTCGACAGCAAGTGCAAGCATGGTCTGGTCAACGATACCGGGTGACCCGCTTCACACGGCGGTGGCGCACGGCGCCCCAGCAGCCCGGTTACCGAATTCGCGCGACCTATCGCGCTTCCGCGATGTGCACCCACTCCCAAGATGCCGTGCGGACTTCGGATTCCGGCGCGCGCGACAATCGCACCAGCAGATGCCGGCCGGTGAGCCGTTCCGCCATTCCGCTGCCCCACTCGACCACCACGACCGCGTCGTCGAGTTCGGTATCCAGATCGAGTGCGTCGAGTTCGTCGAGACTGCCGCCGAGCCGATAGGCGTCCACATGGACCAGCGGTACGGGTGGGCCGTCGGTGCGGTCACCCGCCGGATGCCGGCGCGCGATGACGAAGGTCGGTGAACTCACCCGGCCCCCGACCCCCAGGCCCGCCGCGATACCGCGGGTCAGGGCCGTCTTACCGGCCCCCAGCGGCCCGTCCAGCACCACCAGGTCGCCCGCCCGCAGTCCGGTGGCCAGTTCCCGCCCGAGCGCCTCGGTATCGGCGACCTCCGGCAGCCGGCGTTCGCCGCGGTCAGCCACCGGCGGCCTCCCGCCGATCGTCCTCGCCGACCACCCCGGCTCGTATCAGCAACCGGTCCAGCGCGGCATTGGTCTCGTCCGGGTACTGCAACTGCGGCATATGTGCCGCATCCGGCAGGCGGACGAGTTCGCAATCCACCAATTCCCGTGCCAGTACACGGGAATTGCGGAACGGAATCACCAGATCCCGGGTACCGCCGAGGACCAGCGCCGGAATATCGCGCAGCACCGGCAACGCCGCCGCCTCGTCGTGCAATTCGATGGCCTTCAGGAATTTCACGACCGATTCCACCGGCGTGCGGTCGATCATCATGGTGGTGAACCGCGACAGTGTCGGGCTCACCGGCCCGTGGAAAGAACTCACGTGCAGAATCGGGGTGATCACATGCCGGGCGGTGACCCGCCCCGCCTGCACCAGCGCCGGCGCGGTGTGCACGGCCAGCCGGAATCCGTCGATCGCGGGGTTGCGCAGCAACTGTCCGATACCCGCGGAGGTCA
The DNA here is from genome assembly GCF_014645735.1 of Nocardia jinanensis. GTDB lineage: Bacteria > Actinomycetota > Actinomycetes > Mycobacteriales > Mycobacteriaceae > Nocardia > Nocardia jinanensis. The sequence continues at coordinate 5,284 of NZ_BMMH01000036.1, forward strand.
CCTCCGCCGCGGCGGTGGACAGCAGCGCGACGCCGCGCACTCGCTGCGCGAAGAGTCCACCGGCATGCGCGGCCGCGGCGAGCACCGCCATCCCGCCCAGCGAATGCCCGACCAGGATCAACGGCCCGCGCGGTGCCCGGGCATCGATCACCGTGAGCAGATCCCGGCCGAGCTGGGACACGGTACAGGTATCGGTTTCCGGTGTTCCCGAGCGACCGTGGCCACGCAGATCGAACAGCACCAGCCGCAGTCGCGAGCCCCAGCGTTGCGCCAGATGGCGTCGCTGGAAATGGAACGACTCCATGCTGTTGCAGAAGCCGTGCACGAAAACCACTGTGGCGTCGGCGTCACCGGACCCCCATTCACGGGTGGCCAAGCACACACCGTCGTCGGCAAGCACCTCACCGGCGCGGTCCAGATCGATCAGCGCGAAGTTCTCGTCGCGGTATTCGTCGCGGACCGGGGGCCACAGCACCTTCGCGCCGGCGCGGCGCAATGCGTGCACACCGGCCATGGCGCCGACCACCCCGGCGGTGGCCAGCCCACCGCGCAACAGGGTTGTTCGTCGTGTCATCGCATACCCCCTCGATACCGCCGGTGTACCCGGCCACGGGGCGCGCACACCACTTCGTAGTGGATCGTGCCGAGCAGATCGGCCCAATCCTGGGCCCGCGGTTCGCCGCGGCTACCCGATCCGAACAGGATCGCCGTATCGCCTTCGACGACGCCCTCGGCGTTGTCACCCAGATCCACCACCAACTGATCCATACACACCCGGCCGCGGTTCGGGCGGCGGTGTCCGCCGACCCACACCTCCATCCGACCGCCCAGGGGCCGGAAGACACCGTCGGCATAACCGGCGGGGATCAGCGCGACGGTGGTATCGGCCGGGGCGATCCACTCGTGCCCGTAGGACACGCCCTCACCCGCGGCGACATGTTTGACCAGCGCCACTTCGGCCTGGAATGTCATCGCGGGCCGGAGATCGAATTCGCCGATATCGGGTACGGGAGTGAGCCCGTACACCGCGATACCCGGGCGGACCATATCGAAAGCCAGATCGGGCCGCGTGAGAGTGGCCGCGGAATTCGCCAGATGCACCAGTTCCGGTTCCAGCCCGTATTCCTTCGCCGCGGCGATGGAGTCGAGGAAGCGGACGCGCTGCACATCGATGGTCGGGTGATAGGGCTCGTCGGCGTGCGCGAGATGGGAGAAGATCGCGCGGAACCGCACGACCTGCTCGTCCACGAGTTTTCGCAGGGCCGCCAGCACCACGGGATAGATACTCTGCTCTATCCCGTTGCGGTTGAGCCCGGTGTCGATCTTGAGGCTCACGACGGCCTGCTCGCCCACCTTCCGGGCGGCCGCGGCGACCGCGTCCAACTGCTCCAGGGAAGAGATCCCGATTTCGATATCGGCGGCGACGGCCGCGGCGTAATCGGAATCACAGACATTGAGCCAGCACAGGATCGGTGCCGTGATCCCGGCAGCGCGCAGGGTGACCGCCTCGGCCACCGTGGTGACCCCCAGTTCGGCCGCTCCCGCGGCCAGCGCGGTCCGCGCGACCTCGACGGCACCGTGGTTGTAGCCGTCCGCCTTGACAACCACCATCACCGCGGCGTCGCCTGCGTGCGCACGCAGCACTCCGACGTTGTGCGCGATGGCGTCCAGATCGACGACTGCCTCCACTTGACCGTTCACACCTGCCGATACTGCCATCCGTCCGGGCCGCCCGGTCGAACGGCCACCCGCGTCGTGGCGTGGACGACCGCCCGGCAACCCTCTGTCCGGTGAGGGTCCAGCGTGGACGGGCATTGCCGGGCGCTTCCGATAGGTGGCCGGAGTCCGCCGATACAGCTAGGACGGATCCTGGTGACTGCGGAATACCTTCCAGACCGCCGGATCCTCCAGTACGGTCTCCGCCGAGAACACACCGGTTTCATCCAGACGCGTCTGCAACGGTTTCCCCTTGACGGCGATCTGGATATCTTTCGCACTGCCCAGTTCAGCGAACCGATCCGCGAGCATGCCCACGGCATCCCGGTCCGGGGTCGATCCGAACGGGTTGTAGAAGTAGAAGGCCGTACCGTCGGAGATATCGGCCTCCAGCGCGTCCCGGTTCGCGAAGCTCACATGTGAAAGCCCCAGTTCGCGTGCGCGCCTATCGGCGAACATCGCATACGCCGGCTCGATCTCGAGGCCGACCACTCGCTTGGCCGGAGTGAACCCCCCGAAGAACAGACCGGCCTTGCCGAGGCCGGAACCGATGTCGTAGACGACATCGTCGGGGGTGAGGTTCAACGCCTTCGCGACCGGAGACAGATAGACCATTCGCGAGGGTTCCGGTGCGTGCACGCCCGGCCGCCCCGCCAGTTCGGCGGACAATCCTTCGAACGGCGCGACCGGTCGGTCTGCTCCTCGAGTTTCGTGGTATCGATATTCGGGCAGACCCAAGACCTGTTCCAGATGGTGGTCGGCCTGCCTGCCGTAGCCGAGTTCCGTCAGCTCCATCAACTCACGGCCCCAGGCCGTACGCGCCGCCGCGTCGCCGCGTACGAAGAGACGTTCACGAATATCGAGGAAGGTCGGGTCGGCGTCCTGCGAAACGCGTACCGCGGAGGTATGGAGGTGCCCGGGCTCGGCACCGTCGGCGCGGGAGGTGGCAACATCTGCGACCGATGCTTCGCCGGCCCGGTCACCGCCTCCCTCCAGGGAGTCGTTGCCCCGGCGCAGCTTTTCCCCACTGTGACGTCGGGCCAGAGCCGGAGCCGCGCGCCGGACCAGTTGCTCGCGCAAGGCATCGACGGTATCGGCCATCAGAGCCCGCAATATGTCCGTTCCCAGCAACGGTGTTCACACCCATCGTGCGTCATATGCGGTGTAAACCCCGCATCGTCGGTCGTGGCACCGGCACGGGATCGCCTCGCTGACAGCGTCGAAGCCGTCGCGTATATCCGTTCAGAACTTCGCCGACCGGACAGTGGCAAGAAAATAGTGCCACAACTCTTCGGTCCTCGGTGCCCATCCGATGAGCGATAGGCGAGAAGTGGTTCAGAGCTCCACCGACGCTGGTCCGGTCGCATTCGCCCGGCTCGCCCGCCGCCCGGATGTCGAAACATCCGAGGGGACTCGCCGCCGGTGACGGGGGCCGGTCAAGCGGGCAGCGAGCGGAGTGCTCCGACGGCGCGGGATAGGTGCTGCAGCAGCGGGCTCGCCGAAATCGGTGCCGCGCCGGACCCACTCGGACCTGTGTCGTGGGCGGCCAGCTCGGCCGCCACGGCATGCGCCCGGGCCGCCGCGGCCGCGGCCCAGCCGGGCTCCCGGCCGCCGGCCAGCAGAGCGCCGATCATCCCCGACAGCACGTCACCGGCCCCGGCGGTCGCCGCCCAGGACCCACCGGCTTCGTTGATCAGTACCGGAGCACCCGGTTCGGCGACCAAGGTCGCTCGGCCTTTCAGGAGAACGGTGACCTGCCAGGTGTCGGCGAATTCCCGGACGGCGGCGACACGGTCCGGATCCGGCTCACGGCCGATGAGCCGTTCGAACTCGCCGGCGTGCGGGGTGAGCACCGTGGGCGCCCGGCGGTCACGCACCAACTCGGGTTCGCTCGCCAACACGGTGAGACCGTCGGCGTCGACCACCACCGGCAGATCGGTGGCCAGGATCTCGGCGAGCTCATCGCGGGCGGCGCGGTCGGTACCCGAGCCCGGACCGAAAACCCAGGACTGGACGCGACCGGCGGCTGCCAGGTCCGATACCGCGATCACCTCGGGATACCGGGCCAGGACGGCTGCGGCGGCGGTGCCCGCGTAGCGCACCATCCCGGAGGTCGCGGCGACTGCCGCCCCGGTGCACAGCACCGCCGCGCCCGGATACGTGGCGCTGCCGGCGCGGACACCGGTCACCCCCTGCGTGTACTTGTCGTCCGTGGCTCCCGGCACCGGCCAGCCCGCGCCCACCGCGGCGGGCTCCAACGCGGCCAGACCGGGCTCGGGCAGCCGTAGACCGATGGGTACCAGCTCTATCCGGCCGCAGCGGTCCGCGGCCAGCGCGTGCACGGGTTTACAAGCACCGAAGGAGACCGTGACCGCCGCCCGGACCGCGGGGCCCGACACCACACCGGTATCCGGGTCGACGCCGCTGGGCAGATCGGCGGCGACGATCGGAACATCGCACTCCGCAACGATTCTCGCCGCCCCCGGGCGCAGCGGGCCACGACCGGAGAGGCCGACGATCCCGTCGATCACCAGATCGGCGTGAGACGTTTCCGCTACCGCCGCAACCGGATCGGCGCACACCCGTCCCCCGGCGCGCCGCAGCGCGGCCAGGCCCGCCGCATGCGCCCGTGCCGGATTCAGCAGCACCGCCGTCACCGCGACACCGCGCCGCCGCAGCATCGACCCCGCCCACAGCGCGTCGCCGCCGTTGTCACCCGACCCCACCAGCAGCGCCACCGTCCGCCCCGCGACGCCGCCGCTGCGTGCCCGCAGCTCGGACGCGACCACCGTGGCCAGCCCGTACGCGGCGCGGCGCATGGGCACCCCGTCGGGAACTCTGGTGAACAGTTCGGCCTCGGCGAGGCGCACCTCGTCGGCGGTGTAGTAGCCGCGCGGCTGGGTCACCGGACACACCTCCGCAGTTGGACGGGCAGCGATGCCAGCAGACTACGCTTGACCTTCATGCCCAGAGCTCACCGCGCCGTACTCGTCCCGGCCACCGGATTCGCCCTCGTCGCGGCGCTGCTGTCCGGTTGTGATTCCGGTAGTTCGGCGGACGGGGCGACGAAATCCGATACCTCCGGCGCGCATTCGCAGCACGCTCCGGAGGCCACCGTCACGGTGGAGGTCGAAGAGGACCGCTTCTCGCCGGCCGATATCACCATTTCCGCCGGCGATACGGTCGCCTGGCATTTCGACGGCGATCTGCCACACGGTGTGCAGGGCATCGGCGACAAGGCGATGGGGATCAACAGCCCGTTGTTCGAGGTGGGCGACTGGAGTCACACCTTCACCGCACCCGGTGAATACCGCTATTTGTGCCCGATCCACCCGGATATGCGCGGCACGATCACCGTCGAGAAGACGTAACCCGGTCGGCTCCACACGTCGACGCGCACAGCCGGAGCGAATGCGGAGGTACGCCTATTCCACGGTGACGGATTTCGCCAGGTTGCGGGGTTTGTCCACGTCGTAGCCGCGCGCCTGCGCCACCTCGGCGGCGAAGATCTGCAACGGGACCGTCGACAGCAGCGGCTGGTACAGAGTGGGCGCCGAAGGGATCTCGATCAGATCGTCCGCGAACGGGCGCACCAGATCGTCGCCCTCCTCGGCGATCACGATCGTGCGCGCCCCGCGGGCCTGGATCTCGCGGATATTGCTCAGCAGCTTGGAGTGCAGCACCCCGCGCCCCTTCGGCGACGGCATCACCACGATCACCGGCAGACCGTCCTCGATCAGCGCGATCGGACCGTGTTTGAGCTCACCCGCAGCGAAACCTTCCGCGTGCATGTACGCCAGCTCCTTGAGCTTGAGCGCACCCTCGAGCGCCACCGGATATCCGACATGCCGACCCAGGAACAGGATGGTCCGCTCGCGCGCCAGCTCCCGGGCGATGGCCCGCACCTGCGGCGCGGTTTCCAGCACTCGCGCCACCAGCTTCGGCATGGCCTCCAGTTCGGCGAACTCGCGTGCCACCTCGTCGGGGTACTTGGTACCGCGCGCCTGCGCCAGCGCCAGCCCGACCAGCAGGTTCGCCGTCACCTGCGCCAGGAACGCTTTGGTGGAGGCGACCCCGATCTCCGGCCCGGCCCGGGTGTAGAGCACCGCGTCGGATTCGCGCGGGATCTGCGCGCCGTTGGTATTACAGACCGCCAGCACCCGGGCCTTCTGGCTCTTGGCGTGCCGGACGGCTTCGAGCGTGTCTGCCGTCTCACCGGACTGGGAAACCGCCACCACCAGGGTCGAGCGGTCCAGCACCGGGTCCCGGTAGCGGAACTCACTGGCGAGTTCCACCTCGACCGGCAGCCGGGTCCAGTGCTCGATGGCGTACTTGGCGACCAGCCCGGAGTGGTAGGCGCTGCCACAGGCCACCACGAAGACCTTCTCCACATCGCGCAGTTCCTGATCGGAGAGGCGTTGTTCGTCCAGCACGATCCGGCCGGCCCGGCTCGGGGTCTGATCGAAATGACCGATGAGCGTATCGGCGACCGCGGTGGGCTGCTCGTCGATCTCCTTGAGCATGAAGTAGTCGTGGCCGCCCTTCTCGGCGGCGGCCAGATCCCAGTCGATGGTGAACGGCCGGGTGCTCACACCGTCGGTGGAGCCGTCGAAGTCGGTGACGCGGTAACCGTCGGCGGTGATCACCACGGCCTGGCCCTCACCGAGTTCCACCGCTTCCCGCGTGTGCTCGATGAACGCGGTCACATCGGAGGCGATGAACATCTCGTTCTCGCCCACTCCCACGACCAGCGGGGTCGAATGGCGCGCCGCGATGATCTTTCCCGGATGGTCGGCGTGCGTGAACACCAGCGTGAACGCGCCCTCGAGCCGCCGGAGTACCGACAATGTGCTGGCCTCGAAATCGCCCGCGGTCGACCCCTCGGCGTAGGCCCGGGCGACCAGGTGCACGGCGACCTCGGTATCGGTCTCGCTGCGCAGCTCGACCCCGGCGTCCTCGAGTTCACGCCGCAGCTGGACAAAGTTCTCGATGATGCCGTTGTGCACGACCGCGACCTTGCCGCTCACATCCTGGTGCGGATGGGCGTTGCGGTCGGTCGGCGCGCCGTGGGTGGCCCACCGCGTATGCCCCATTCCGGTGCTGCCCGCGAACACGCCCGCCGCCGCGGAGTCCAACGCCGTTTCCAGATTGCTCAGCCGCCCGGCGCGCCGCTCGACCGCTACCCCACCGGCGCCATCGAGAATCGCCACCCCGGAGGAGTCATAACCTCGGTACTCCATGCGGCGCAAGGCAGCGACGACGACGCCCAACGCGTCCCGGTACCCGACGTACCCCACGATTCCGCACATGGCTCCCCAGCCTACTTATCGGCTAACGTTCTCGTCGTGTCGGCGTCTGTGAAATCACTTCTGAGCACTCTGACCAGCCGTGGCCCGAATCGGGTGCTCCGCGGCAATCTTGCCATCGCGGGGCAACCCGGGGTGGTGTACACGCCGGAATCCGGGCGGGACCTACCCGCGGTCGCGTTCGGGCACGGCTGGTTGAGCGGCGCCGGTAACTACCGCACGCTGCTCGAACACCTCGCGTCCTGGGGGATCGTGGCGGCGGCGCCGAATACCGAGCGCGGCCCCGTGCCCTCCCATCTGAACCTGGCCACCGACCTGCTCACCACCCTCGATATCTGCACCGGTGTCCGGCTGGGTGACGGCACTCTCACCGTGCATCCCGAACGCCTGGCCCTGGCCGGGCACGGGATGGGAGCGGGCGCAGCCGTACTCGCCGCCGCCCAGCGCCGGGTGGCCGCGGTGGCTCCGCTGTTTCCCGCGCCCACCGCTCCCGCCGCCACCTCGGTGGCCGGTGACCTCACGGTCCCGGCCCTGATCCTGGCCGGAGTGAGCGATATCGACTCGTTGAGCTCCGACGCGGTCCCGTTGGCGGCCACCTGGGGCGGTCCGGTGATCCTGCGCACACTCGACGGCGCGGGCCACAACGGCCTCGCCGAGGGCCGCCGCCTGCTGTCCGCACTCGGTGGCGGCAAACACGAGGAGAAGACCTCCCGCGCCACCCGCGCCCTGCTCACCGGGTTCCTGCTGCACACCCTGCTCGGCGACAAGACCTACAAGCCGTTCGCCGACCCGGAGACAGCGATCAAGCACACGCATGTGATTGATCCCGCCGCCGCCCTGCTGGATCAGGAAGAGAGCCGGCAAGCCGCCGCGACTCCGGACCCGGCGACGGTGGGCAAGCTGGTCCGGTCGCTGCGCAAGTAGTCCCCCGGAGACGAGCCGTCCCGACGACCCCTCGGGTGACAGAGGTGGCGGATCGGCATGGCCGTAAAGGGCCTCATCGGTCCGATTCGCGGCCTCGGCTTCGGATATCGCAGCGGCGGACGCTCACGATATTCGGCACGCCATCGCGACCCGCCGCACGTCCTGACAACAGATCGCCCCAGCCGGGCCACGCCCCGTCACGACCGCGAATCTCCACCAGCCCGAAGATCAACTCCCCGACACTCGCATGCACCCATTTCCGCAGCAGAATCCGGTTCCCGCCGATGATGACAAGTGGTATCGGCAGCAGCGAATAGCTATACGTTCTCGGCATTTCCACCACCACCACCAGCACGCTCAACGCGAGAATCGGGCCGACCAGCAGAACGAGGTCGATCAACGCGGCACCCATCGATCGCAGACTGCGTGGTGACGGATACCGCGTATCCCCGTCGGACCCGTGGTATCCCGGTAGAAAATTGGGCGTATCCGTCAACCCGAAGGCGTCCCCCAGACTCATCGGATGATCATGACACACCCGGCGGTGGCCGGTCGCGCTGCCGGAGGCCGGGTCAGACCAGCCAGCTGTTGCGCCGGTAGTACTCCGCTTCGTCATCACCGTCGTCGTCGATCGGTGCGACGACATTGTTTCTGCGACGAGCGGCAACGGATCGCGCGATTGCTTCCTGTCGGTCGATTTCACCGCTCGGCACTGTCGTCGGACGGCTTCCGTCCCCATCCCCCGACCGCACCGGCACGCCTCCACTCTCGGTAGGCCGTGCCCGCGGCTCCTGCTGCCTCCGCGGCTCCTCGTCCCTCGAGCGGGGCGACTCCCCGGCGCCCTCTCCCCGGGGCGCACTCTCGGTATGCCGGCCGGCCTCGGAGGGCGATGCGGTGGATTCTCCTCGCACCCGTTCCGCCTGACTCTGGGCGTCCTCGACTATCTGCTGAAGGCGCTGATGGGTGCGCTGCTCCAGCTCTCTCAGCTTCATCGAGTTCCGTCGTCGGTGCTCGGTCGCCTCTTCGAGCATCTGTTGCGTAAGCCTCCGGGCCTGGTCCGCGATCTCACCGCGAGTCATTGCTCGATCCTCCGTCGGTTGTTATCGACACGACCGGCCGCCCATCACAACGGGCCGGCTTCTGCCAGTTGGGCCCCGGTGTCAACCGGTGGCGGGGCAGGCGGCGTCTGCACGTCCGGTTCCGATTCGGGTGGGCCCGAGGGCTCTTCCTGCTCGGGGTCAGTGTCAGGCTCGACCGGATAGTCCTGCGGCTGATGCTCGCCGTCCTCTTCCTTCCTACCGGCCGGCATGCCCGGCGATGGCCCGGTGGGCTGCTGCCCCGCACCGGAGTCGGTCGATTCAGGCTCTTGTTCATCGCCGGTTTCTCCGTCCACGATGATCGGTTTTCCATCAGGGCCTATTTCGACACGATAGGTCTGTGGTTCACCCGCGTCCCCGGTTACCACGAGCTGTAGATTGCCGTCGGGTCCGAGTTCGAGTTTGTACTCCTTACCATCCAGTTCGATGCCGTTGCCGTCCGCGGGGTCGCCCGGCTGCTCCGGCGTACCCGCCGGGTCGTCCGGCTCACCCTCGCCCTCCGTGTCGACCTCTTGCTCCGCTTCGGCCCGAAGCTGCTCGAGGGTATTGCCGACCTGTTCGGTGGCCGAGCTGACCAGCTGACCGATTCCCTCGACCAGCTGGGTACCGAGTCCGGACGACGCGAGTTGTGTACCCAATTGCGTCAGCGCGGACAGCGGATCGTCCCCTGCAGTCGTAGTTGTGGTGGACGGCGTGGTCGTCGTGGAAGGAGTGGTCGTGGTCGTGGTCGACGGGGTTCCGGTGGTGGTCGACGGGGTTCCGGTGGTAGTCGGCGTTCCGGTGGTTGTCTGCGGCGTGGTGGCTTGCCGAGTGCCCTGCGGACAGGGATAGGGCTTTTCGGAAAGACCTTTGAACGCGGCGACGATCCTGTCGTACTCTTCCCGCACCATCCGATCGGTTTCCGTGCATGCGGTGACGAATACACCGATCAGGCGTTCGTACTCTTCCGCGAACTTCACCAGCCAGTCTTTACAAAAAGTCTCGATCGAATGTGTCGTCGGACTACCGGGGCCGATGAACCCGAGCGATATCCATTGAACGGCATCGTTGAGCATCCCTCGCGGGGCGCTGATATCCTTGTACATATCCGGGAATATACGTTCGAGGTTTTCCATCGCAGATCCCCACGCGTGCGTGACGCCGAGGTGTTCCGCGCCCTCGATAACGGTATAGACGTCTTCCGGGGACTTACCTTCCAGAATCGTCATGTTCCCGTCCTCCAGAATCGCCCCGACGAGCGCGGCTTTCAGAGAAACCGCCGCGCGCAACTCCGAGACAGAGTCGGAAATCTCCGTGTGAACATTCTTGACGATAGTTATATCGGCCTGAGCCATGGAAAGCTGATCGGCAATCATATCCGAGGCGTTCGCGGCCGCCTGCCCCGACCACACGGACGGCAGATTCTGCGCGAGCTGCTGCAGCTGCCCGTGCTGGGCTTCGACGTTGTCCAAAGCTTCTTTCAGGGCATCGGCCGCGCGAGTGAAGCTGTCTTCGTCCAGGCCGTTCTGCTGATAATACAACCCGTGTAGGTCACCATAGTTCCGGTAACCAGGATTATTACCACCGACCCATTTGAGGTACGGGGGCTCGAAGAGCTCAAAAAAACGCAGAGCTTCAGAGCCCTTTTCGAGTAGTACTGTAACAGTGTCAGCCACCGGAGCCGTATCGTTTGTCATGAGAATCAGCTCGCCGCCTGCTGAGTCTGATTCGCATTCTCTTTATCGACATTCGAGTAGGTGACAACATCCTGTCCGATCGCATCACCTGTGAGATCGGTGGCCTCCGCCCAGTCGTTCAACCATGTTTCGATCTTCCGGAGCCCGTTATCTATATTTTTTCCTTGATCTCCGATATAAGCGAATCCGGTAGCCGACGGTGGGATGATGTTGTCAGCGACCTTCTTGGCCTGATCTTTGATCACCCCCGCGCTGCCGCAGAAATCATTGCCCAATTTTCCCAGCGCATCGGCGTCCATCCCGACCGGCTGATCACCTGTGCTCACGGGTCTCCCCTCTTTCTTGCCCGCCCTCCCGGGAACCACCCCGAGCGGCCCTGCGGCGCTCTGCTGCTACCTGATTCGACGCGCCCACCCGGGGTCCGGTTCCCTACCGGACCCGGGCGTTCGATATTCCCTACTCCCCCAGCGTCCCCTGGTCGGTCTGCCGCCAATCCCCGGTCCCGTCCGGGTTGCGGTGGTACTCCCAGGCCGAGTAGTCGCCGTCGTTCTCCACCACGCTCAACTGGTCGGCGTAGCCGTCGAGATCGGTATCGGTCCAGACACTCATCGAGTCGGGGCCGCTGGTGGTGAACGTGTCGAGGATGCCGTCGCTGTCGAGATCCTGGGTGGGTGGTTCCATTTCCACCGGACCCAGACCGTCCAGCGACGAGGAAGCCTCGAAACTCGGCATACCGATGCCGGGGAACTCTCCTGATGTAGGCATGGATTCTCCTGAGCTCCACTGGTCGACCACGGGAACGATTTCCCGTTCATCTTTCCATCCCCGACCGTACAGCGCAGCCCCGCTCCTGGACAGGAACGGGGCTGGTGGTGGCTATGGGACACAAGGGGTTACGGCGTTGCCGAACCGGCTGCGCGATCAGCGCTTCGGCATGAACAGCCACAGCGCGAGATAGATGAGGAACTGCGGGCCGGGCAGCACACAGGACACGACGAACAGCAGCCGGACGATACCTGAGCTCCAGCCGAAGTATTCGGCGATACCGCCGCAGACTCCGCCGATCCACTTATCGGCGGTGGAGCGGGTGAAACGGCGTGCGGGGGCGGTCATGGCGGTCCTTTCGATCGCGGTTGCTACACCGTCCACTATCCGCACCGTCACCGGACGCTCGCATCGGTAGCGCTACCGACCCGCACCCTGATTTCCGGGGCCCGTGGCTCAGGGTGGATCCCTGAGCCACCTACCGGTTCAGACAGCCGCGACCAGCTTCGCGAGATCGTCGGCGAGTTGCACAGCCCGGTCGTGATCCTCGGCTTCCACCATCACCCGGACCAGCTGTTCGGTACCGCTGGGGCGCAGCAGGATTCGACCGGATTCGCCGAGCAGGTCCTCGGCCGCGCGGACGGCTTCGCGGACCCCGGGATCGGAGGTGACCGCGGATTTGTTCGAGACCGGGACGTTCACCAGCACCTGCGGCACTTTCTGGATCACACCCGCCAGCTCGGCCAGCGGTTCACCGGTCCGCGCCATCCGGGCCATCAGTTGCAGGCCGGTGAGGATACCGTCGCCGGTGGTGCCGTGCCGCGGGAAGACGACATGGCCGGACTGCTCGCCGCCCAGTGTGTAACCACCGGTGCGCAGTTCCTCCAGCACATAGCGGTCGCCGACGCCGGTGGTGCGCACGGCGATTCCGGCGGCGCGCATCGCGAGATGGAGTCCCAGATTGCTCATGACGGTGGCCACCAGGGTGTCGTCGACGAGAGTCCCGGCTTCCCGCATACCGATGGCCAGGATCGCCATGATCGCGTCACCGTCCACGACATCGCCCGCCGCGTCCACCGCCAGACAGCGATCGGCATCGCCGTCGTGGGCCAGGCCGAGATCGGCTCCGTGCTCCCGGACCGCCTGCTGCACCTGCTCGAGATGGGTCGACCCGCATCCGGCGTTGATGTTCAGTCCGTCGGGGTCTGCGTTGATCGCGACGACTCGGGCTCCGGCCTCCCGGTAGGCGGCGGGCCCGACTTCGGACGCGGCGCCGTGCGCGCAGTCCACGACAACCGTCAGCCCGCTCAGGTCCTGACCGGTGGCCTCCACCAGATGCTCGATATAACGTTCGTGGGTCCCGCCGACGCTGAACTGATCGGGCAGATCCGAACCGGGCTGGCGCGTTCCGGCGGCGCCGAGCACCCGGCCGATCTTCGCTCCGGTCGGGCGATCGAAGCCACCGGCGTCGACCTGTGCCTCGATACGTTCCTCGACGGCGTCCTCGAGCTTGTGCCCACCGGCCGCGAAGATCTTGATTCCGTTGTCCGGCATGGGATTGTGCGAGGCGGAGATCATCACACCCAGGCTCGCGCCGTACAGGCCGGTCAGATAGGCGACAGCCGGAGTGGGCAGCACGCCGACCGGTAACACATCCATTCCCGCGGCGGTCAGTCCCGCGGTCACCGCGGCCTCCAGCATCTCGCCGCTGGCGCGCGGATCCCGCCCGAGGACCGCGATCCTACGGTGGCCGGAATGGACGTTCCCGCCCAGTACCTGCGCCGCCGCCCCGGCGACCCGTAACGCCAGCTCCGGACTCAACGAATCGTTGGCGAGCCCGCGTACGCCGTCGGTGCCGAACAGATGTCCCATACCTTGCCCCTCGTCAGTGAGTCCACAGCGCGCGACGATCCCTGCCGAAACTGCCCTCGGAACGGCCGGCCGGCGAACACCGCGGTAGATATAGCACGAGAGCAGGCGACCGGACTCCGGCCGGTCGCCTGCTCTCGGAACCGACACCGGCTCGCCCACCCGCACGCGGCGGGCGGACAGCCGGCATCGGCGATATCAGCGCTTCGAGTACTGCGGCGCTTTACGGGCCTTCTTGAGGCCGTACTTCTTGCGCTCGGTGGCACGCGGGTCACGAGTGAGGAACCCGGCGCGCTTGAGTGCGGGACGATCGTCCGCGTTGACCACGATCAGCGCCCGGGCGATGGCCAGACGCAGCGCGCCGGCCTGTCCCGAGGGGCCGCCGCCGTGCAGGCGGGCGAACACATCGAAGCCTTCGACGCGCTCGACGGTGACCAGCGGCGACTTCACCAGCTGCTGGTGCACCTTGTTCGGGAAGTAGTCCTCGATCGAGCGGCCGTTCAGCACGAAGTTGCCGGTACCCGGCACCAGGCGCACGCGGACGACGGCTTCCTTGCGGCGGCCGACGGTCTGCACCGGGCGATCCAGCGGAGCCGCGTACTCGACGAACTCGGCATCGTCGTCGTAGGACACGTCTTCGTCCAGCACCTCGGCGGCGGCGTCCTCGACGACCGCTTCGTCGTATTCGGTGAATTCCTCGGGAGCGGTCACTGGGCCACCTGCTTGATCTCGAACGGAACGGGCTGCTGAGCGGTGTGCGGATGGGTCGGGCCCGCGTACACCTTCAACTTGCCGGCGATCGCGTTGCCGAGTTTGTTCTTGGGGATCATGCCCTTGACGGCCTTCTCCACCAGCCGGTCGGGGCGCGCTTCCAGCACCTGGCCGACAGTGCGGGACTTCAGGCCACCGGGATGCCCGGAGTGGTGGTGGATGAGCTTGTTCTGCCGCTTGTTGCCGCTGATGGCGACCTTGTCGGCGTTGATGATGATGACGAAATCGCCACCATCCATATGCGGTGCGTAGGTCGGCTTGTGCTTACCGCGCAGCAGATTCGCTGCCTGAACGGCAAGACGGCCGAGCACTACGTCAGTGGCGTCGATGACGTACCACTGGCGGGTCACGTCACCCGCCTTCGGGCTGTACGTAGGCACAGTGCTTCCCTGTCTGTCGTCGATGCTGCCGGCCCAGGTGCGTGGTCGAGGGGTTCCCGGCGGCCGGTTGAGACCCGGGCCTCGGCGTTCCACACACCAGCGGGCCACGATACCAGCCGGGTATCGGCACCCGGAAACTGCCCGGACGCTGCTCAGATATCGATCGGCGGGCCCGGGTCGGCGATACCCGGCACACCGGGCACCGAGTACCGCAGGGTGTCGATACCGGGTTCCGCGCATTCGGCCCGGTCCGGCGCCTCGGCCGCGCCGGGCTCCGGCGCCGATCCCCGCACGGAATCTCCCGGTCCGGGTGCGGCGGGAACACGGGCGTAGAGCGGGTGACCGGTACCGCCCGGCGCCTCGTCGCCGGTGGCGGTCCGGCCGTGCGGTTCGATGGTCACCCGCGGCATGGGCACGCATCCGGCCGTCGCGGTCGACACCGGGTGGCCCGGGGCGACCGGAGCGGCGACCGCGGTCTCGGTTCCCGGTTGAGCCCGCGCTGTTCCCGCCGCGTCGGTACCCCAGGCCGTGGCAGCGAGTGCGGCCACCCCGATAACGGCGTGCGCGCCGAACAGGTTGTCCTTCATCTTGTTCCAGAGTTTGCCCTTGCCCCGGTCACCTTCCGGTTCCGCACCGGTCCGCGATTCGGCGGCCGGTCCGTTCCGGCCGGGTTCGGGCCATCCGGGCCCCGGCGATACCGCCGATTGGTTACCGGTCGCCGGATCCGGGGCCCGGGTGAACCGGCTCGGGGGCCCCGCTATCGGCGGCGGCAACTCCCCGCGCTCGACCTTCACCGTGGCTTCCTGATCCGGTGAACCGTACGGGGAGGAATTGGGCGGACCGGGTGGCGGCGGTGCGGCGGGCCCGCCCTGGGCCTGTCCCGGCAGCGGACCACCGGCGCCGGACGGCCCGGGCCCGGCGTGCGGCGGGTAGGGGCCCGTATCCGGGACATTCCACTCGGGAGGTTTCGGGGACGGCGGCCCCGGCGGCGCGGTATTCGGAGCCGGTACCGGTGGATGCGGCCCGGGCGCGGGTCGATACGAGTCCGGCGGCGGGTTCTGACCGGGAGCGGGGCCGTTCGGTCCGGGACCGCCCGCGGGCCACCCGCCAGCCGCGTAGTTCGCCGCGGGCGCACCGTGTTCCGGCTGCGGCACCGGCGCGCCCGGCGCGGCCTGCGGGTGAGGGGCCGGATCCGCTTCGTCGTCCTCGTTTTCGCTGATCAGCAGGTGTGTGGCGCCGAGTACCAGCGCGTGCATGGGATGTTCGGCCTTCTTCAGCCGCTGCCCCAGATGGTTGCGGAACGCGAACCGCAGGGTTTCGTTGAACACCACCTGCCCGGCCAGCAGCACCGTCGAATTGTCCGCGCCGATCGAGCGTGCCGCGGCCATCACTTCGATCACGGTGTCGTCGGCGATCCGGGGATTGCGGGTCGATTCGGGGTCGATCGACACGTACACCGATTCGGTCGGCCGCTCGTCGTCACCGTGTACGGCGACGACGAGTATGTTGGCGCGGCCGTCCACGACCTGCCCGTCGAAATGGACCGCGGTGGCCCCGATGCCCTCGGGTAACACGGGGTCGGGCGGCCGGACCAGGCCGAGCGCGCGTACGTAACCGGACAGTGCGATGGATTCCGGAATCGGCTCGACCTCTACGTCGAGTTGTTCGACCAGCTGGGCGTACGCGTCGATCTTCGCGTCCGGCCAGTCGTCCGGATACGGCAGTGCGACCACATCGGGCTTACCCCGCAGATAGGTCCCCACCGACGCCAGCGGGTTGTAGAGACGGGCCCGGAACACCAGCTCGGCCGGCCAGGTGGCCCCGGCTATGACGATCTGGGGATGACCGAGGATCTCCCGCACATCCGGGATCGCCATCCCGAGATCGGGCCGCTGCCGGTCCGCACCGGCGGTGTAGAGACGGCCGGAGGCGTCGGCCAGCAGATAGGCGGGCGGGTTGTAGCTTCCCTCGACCTGCACGGGGCGGATGGGCACGCCGGATCCGCCCGCGGCGACGGACACCACATCCCACCCGAGATGTACCGCCCCAACTCGCACCATCACAGGCATCAGTGTGCCTGGTGTGTGGTCGTCGCGCTCGCCGCCCCCACCCACCAGCGACGGGGGCAGCGGATCGGCCCGTTCGACGCTCTCATCTCGCGGACTTCTTCAGTCGCAAGCGGGTCCAGGTGATGAGTCCGAGCACCACTGTGATGGCCACCACCAGGCCGATATCCAGGAACCATGCGCTTCGCGTATGTTCCCAGAACCCGTCCTGTTGCGATTGGACGAACAGTGAGCGAATATCCACCGTCGATGCTCCGGCGGCGTAACCCCAGCGCGAGGGGAACAGCCACGAGACCTGTTCCAGCACCACGCGATCGGTCACCGGGATCAGGCCCCCGGCCATCACCAGCAGACCCATGATCGCCACCACCAGCAGCGGCATCACCTGTTCACTGGATTTGGCCAGACTGGACAGCAGCAGTCCGAACACCACGCAGGCGACGGCCGTGGCGGCGATATCCAGATAGAGTTCGGCGCCACCGATGGCCAGCACCGACCCCTCCTCCGGCCGCTTCTTGCCCAGCAACACGAAACCGATCATCACACCCGACTGCAGCAGCGCGGCCACGCTGAAGACCACGATCTTCGCCGTCAGGTACGCACCCGACCGCAACCCGACCGCGCGCTCCCGCAGGAAGATGGTCCGCTCCCCGACCAGATCACGCACGGTGAGGGTGGATCCCATGAAACAGGCGCCGAGGATGAGCACCACCAGCAACTGCTGCGGTTCGGAGCTGCCGATACGGACGAAGCTCCCGTCGTCGGTCTGGGTCAGCGGCGGTGGCGAGAACCCGTACTGGCCCGGCACCACCAGCGACAATCCGCCGAGCACGAACGGCAGCACCACCAGGAAGACGAGGTAGCCGCGGTCGGCCAGGATCAAACGCAACTGCCGCCGGGCCAGGGTGGAGAACTGTTTCCAGGCGCCGGACTGCGGGGGCGAGCCCCCGCCGCTCTGCCGCGCGGCAGGCGGCGGTGGTGGTGGCAGCGCCGCCTGCCGGGATCGGTAGTGCGCGAACGCGGCGTCCGGGTTGGCCGCCACATCGGCGAAGATCTTGGCCCAATCGCTGGTACCCAGCGCGGCTTCCACACCCGCCGGGTTTCCCGCGTAGGCGGTTTTGCCGCCGGGCGCCAGCAGTACCACCTGATCGCACATGTCCAGGCAGGCCACGGAGTGGGTGACCACGATGACCACGCGGCCGGCATCGGCCAATTCCCGCAACATCACCATGACCTGCCGGTCCAGTGCCGGGTCGAGGCCGGAAGTCGGTTCGTCCAGGATCAGCAGGGAGGGACCGGTGAGCAGTTCCAGCGCCACCGACGCACGTTTGCGCTGACCACCCGAGAGCCGGTCGACCCGGGTATCGGCGTGTTCGGTGAGCGAGAGTTCACGCAGGACACCGTCGATGACCTGCTGCCGGTCCGCTTTGGAGGAGTCCGGTGGCAGCCGAAGTTCCGCGGCGAAGCCCAGCGCCTGCCGGACGGTCAGCTGACGGTGCAGCACATCGTCCTGCGGGACCATGCCGATACGCGAACGCAGCGCCTCGTATTCGGCGTGCAGATCACGGCCCTCGAAGCTCACCGCACCACCGGAGGGCTGGGTGCTGCCCGCGATCAGCCTCGACAGTGTGGACTTACCGGCGCCGGAGGGTCCGATCAACGCGGTCAGTGTGCCGCGCGCGGCCTGCATGTTCACATCGACGAGCAACTGTTTGTTGCCCTCGACGGTGAACCCGACCCCGTGCACGGCCAGGCCCTGTTCGGCGACCGGACGCTGCCTGTGTACGAGGGTGCCCTGCTGTACCTCGAAGTCGATGTTGCCGATGGTGATGATGTCGCGTTCGCGCAGTGCGGTGCGCTGCTGACGGACACCGTTGACGAATGTCCCGTTGGCCGAACCGAGGTCCTCGAGGGTGAGGCCCTCGGCGCCGGCGACCAGGCGCGCGTGCTTACGCGAGGCCAGTGGATCGTTGACGACGATCTGGTTGTCCGAGGTACGCCCGATCGCCAGACCCCCCGGCGGGATCCGGTCGGCCCGGGCGATCGGCCCTTCGGTGGCCCGGTGGCGCACCGGCGGTACCGCCGCCACACTCGCCTTGGCGGTCATGTTCACATTGGCGGCCTGCGGCGGTACCACCGGCGGCCGGCCGCCGGTGGCGACCTGCGGTGCCCGGGGCGGTTGCCCACCGTGCGGCGGCCACGGCTCCGGCGCCGGACGTTGCGCGGGCAGCGGCTGGCTCGGTGCCGGTCCGTGCTGCCCGTGCGGCGGGACCTGCGGTTGCGAACCGGATTGCGGCCGCGGCGGCGGAGCGGGCCGCCGCAGCGGCTGCGACTGCTGGGGTGGCCGTGCGTGCGCCTGCGGGCGCGGCGGTTGCTGTTGCTGCTGGGGGACTCCGGAGGGAACGAGCCAGAGCAGCGGACCGCTGATCGCGTCACCGAGACGGACCTGGGTGGGCCGGTCGATGGGAACAGGCCCACCGACTCGCCGCGCATCGACGAACACCCCGTTGGTACTGCCGTTGTCGGAGAGTACCCAGGCTCCCGACTGCCAGGCCAGTATCGCGTGTACTCGTGATACCAGCGGACTGTCGACGAACAGCGTCACATCGGGCGCGCGGCCCAGCGTGATCTGCTGATTCGAATCGAAGACTCGTTCGGTTCCATCATGGCGCACCGTGATGGTGCGCACCCCCGGTGCAGACATGCAGCGGATACTATTCCATTACCCGGGCGTCGGAGGTGCCCCCGAGCGGGGGCGATCTCCCCGCTCCGGAGGCAACGTAGTTGCACCCGAACCGGCCGAAAATGGGGGAGGATCCATGCCGAAACTCACGACTTCCGCTGTCGTCGTCTCGGCCCTGTGCGCACTGTTGCTGGTCACCGGGTGTACCCGATCCGTGGACGGTCGCGCGGTATCGATCTACGACAATCCCTTCCAGGTGGCCGGTCTGCCGACCACGAGCGGTCCCAGCGGTCCGCGGGAGAACGCCCCGACCTCCGATCTGATCGCCGAACACGGCGACGGCGGTGAGGTCGATACGCTGGCGCTGAACGCGGTGACCGATGTGCAGGCGTATTGGGAGGAGCACTACGGCGCCGAGTTCGAGGGTGAATTCGAACCGGTCGACAAACTGATCTCCTGGAGTGCCCGGGATTCGCGTCGCGATTCGGTGGAGTTCTGCACGGAGTCGACCTATCGCATGGTGAACGCGGCCTACTGTCGGCTGGACAACTCCATCGGCTGGGACCGGGCGCTGCTGCTGCCCACCATGACCGAGACATTCGGGCAGATGTCGGTGGTGATGGTGATCGCCCACGAGTACGGGCACGCGATCCAGAACAACGCGAAGATCGTCGATCGCGACGATCCGGTGATCGTCAAGGAACAGCAGGCCGACTGTTTCGCCGGCGCGTACATGCGCTGGGTCGCCGAAGGAGAATCGGACTACTTCACCATCAACACCTCCGACGGCCTGAACTCGGTACTGGCCGCCACGGTGGCGATCCGCGATTCCGACCCCGACGACCCCGAGAGCGTGCACGGCTCGGCCTTCGAACGGGTCTCGGCGGTGCAGATCGGTTTCACCGACGGCGCCAAGGGCTGTAAGGGGATCGATATGGACGAGATCGAGCAGCGCCGGGGTGATCTGCCGCAGAGTTTCGAGGGGGCGTCCGGGGAGTTCGAGATCACCGAGAAGAGCCTGGTCGAGCTGAGCAAGGCCCTGTCGGTGATCCTGCCGACCCCGAAGGAACCGACCTATCGCTACGACGGCGCCGAAATAGAGTGCAGCGACGGGGTTTCCACCGAACCCGTCACCTATTGCCCGGCGAGCAACACGATCGCCACCAATATCGACGGGCTCGCCGAGCGTGGGACGGCCACCGATGATTCGGAAGTCCCGCTACCGGTGAAGGTCACCGGCGATTTCAACGGTTATGTGGTGTTCATCTCGCGCTACACATTGGCGGTACAGCAGAGCCGGGACCAGGGGCTGGTCGGCGCGAAAACGGGACTGCGGGCGGCCTGCCTGTCCGGGGTGGCCACCGGGAAGCTGGCGGAATCCGGGCGCGCACAGGGCGATATCACGCTGGCGGCCGGGGATCTGGACGAGGCCGTATCGGGTCTGCTGGCCGACGGCCTGGCCGCCAGCGATGTCGAGGGTAAAACGGTGCCGAGCGGATTCTCCCGAGTGGACGCGTTCCGCGCGGGCGTTCTCGGCGGCGAGGACACCTGTAGCGCCCGGTACGAATAGAGCAGGTGCGCGCCGCCGTCTCACAGACCGAACGGCGGCGGCGCGGCCGATTCGTACCGCAGCATCCGGTGACCGATCAGGATCTCGCTCCCCGGGACCAGCACCACCGGTTGGTGCGGCGGGATACGGACCCAGTCGCGGTAGCCCGCGGCCCGGGTGCGGGTGCCGTTGGTGGACCCGCGATCGACGAGCGCCACATCCCAATTGACCAGCCGCAGTTCGGCGTGCGCGCGTGACATCCCGCCGGAATTGTCGATCACCTGCAGCGGGGTGAGCCCACGCCGGGCCGGTTCGGAATGTTCCGGGTCGCGGCCGAGCACGGAATCGCCTTCCAGTAGATAGGTCGCGCCGTCGTCGAGGACCAGGATGCCCAGTGGCGGCCGCACCACTTCGATCAGCGGTTGGGTCTGATCCACGGGCATACCGCAGACGCTGCAGAAGGCCGCGCGCGGATCGGTGGGATGCGCGCGCGCACATTTGAACCCCATGACCTTGACAGTGAGCGCATTGCCCTTGGCCGTGGCCTCGGTCCGGCGGCGCAGTTCCGGGTCCAGCGGCGGGGTACCGCGCTCGACCGGCCCGTGCGCCACGTACGGCAGGTCCTGGCGCGGAGTGGGATGCGCGGGGGTCCGCCGGAGTGGATCGGCATCGTCCGGCCGGGCGCCCGGTGTGTCCTCCGGTCCGGTGCCGCCGCGCGATAGTTGCCGTCCGCTGATCTCGGTCTGCGCCCGATGCGGATCGGTATCGCTGCCATCGCGCGACCCGCCGGCGAGTGCGGGGTCGCCCACCCCGGCGCCGGGCCGGCTGCCCCGCTGGGAGAGTTCGACCGTATCTATCAACGGCGTCGATACCGCCGTGACCACAGCGTCCGGGTCCGGGGACGATACCGGCTGCCGATCCGGCGATCCCCGCAGCGGCCGGACAGTATCCGCGGTCTCCCCCGGATCGGCGGCCGGCTCCCGGATCGTCCGGCTCCCGGTCGCGGTGCCGGGCGCGACGGCCCCGCCCGGGTCGCCGGGGGGCGTCCAGGCGATCACCCCGCCGGCCTCGGCGATCCCCTCCACCAACCGGCCGATACCGCGGGTGGACGGTAGTGCGGGCCGGAAATCCTCGTCCGGGTCGACGGAGGTGTCGTCGACGAACAGCGCGACCGCTCGGGCCGGTGTCGCCGCCGCACGGTCGACAGTGAACACCGCGTCCCGGCCGTGGAAGTACTCGCTGTCCACACCGGTGAGCACCGCGGTGACGGCGCCGTGCAGGAATATCGCGACGCGACCGGGCCCCGCGGCGGAGAGAATGCCGAAATCTGTCGAGGTCCCCGGGCTGGTCCGGTCCGACTGCGCCATGAGCCATCTGGTGGCTTCGCGGGCGATCAGCGCTCCCGGACCGTCGGGCCGCCGCGCGGCTGCCTCGTGCACCAGTTCGGCCAAGGCCACGAGAGCTCGCATCGCGGGGGCGTCCTCGGTGGGCCGGCCGGGCCCGCGATGGGCGACCAGTACCACCGCGCCCGCGACCCGGGCCGCCGCGTGTGGTCCGGCGACGACCTCGACCTGCTGATCCCGCATCGGGATCAGCCTCCGTCGGAGTCGCGCTGCGGTTCGCCTGCCACCGCTCCAGGGTATGGCACGGGGCCCGGCGCCCCTCCCCGAGATCGTCCTCGGTCGGGTAACTTCGACACCGCAGCTTCGATCGGAACGGGGGGCCAGCCCATGGTTCGGATATCGCGTGCCGGCACCGTCACCGCGGTCGTCGCTCTCGTGGCGGCCGCACTGTCCGGATGCGGTTCGCTGGCCGGGACGGCGGTCCCGGGGGAGATCGACGTACGCACCCTGGCTGTCGGCGATTTCCCGGTCGAGAAATTCAGCTATCCGGGCGATGCCGGCGACTACGGCCCGATACTGGAGGGCATCCGGATGTCGGAGTCTGTCGTGACCAGCGATCAGATCGACCCCGCACTGAAATACGGCCGCGGGTCCAAGGTACTGCCCGATCCCGCCACCGCGATCGACTTCCTCGCGAATGTGTCCGAGCCGGTGCTGAAGAACCGGAAGTTGGTGGTCGGTTACGCCGTCAGTGGCGCCGACCGCGACGATCCGGAGGGCCAGACCCGGCCGGAGTCCGGCGCCACCGCGATCACTGTGGTGGCACTGCGTTTTCCCGACACCACGGCGGCCACCAAAGCGGCCAAGGAGCTGGAGGACGCCGATATCAATGTCTCCCGGGACAACCGGCGGCTGAAATCGGACGAATATCCCGACGCGTTGGTGCACTGGCGGCCCGGTATCGCCAATATCGGCGCATTCCTGGCCCACGACGAATTCGTGATCTCACTGTTCGTGCAGCGGCCGAAAGCCGATAGCTCGGATCTGGTGTCCTGGGTCGACAAAACGCTCACCGCCCAGCTCGCTCAGCTCGGCCGGTTCCGGCCGACCCCCATCGCGGATATCGCGGATCTGCCGGTCGATCCCGAGAACATGCTGTCCCGGGTGGTCGTCGCCGATCGGAAAGGGCAGGTCCCCGATCCCGACAAGTTCGCCGTCTACGGCCGGAACCACCTGATCGATTCGGCCGACGATCAGCCCACCCGCGCCCGTCTGCTCGACGAATCCGGTTTCGAGAGCGCCGCCTACGCCGACGGCAGTTCGGTGGCCCGGGTGCGCGATCCGGCGGGCGCGCCGATCCTGGTGGACGGTTTCATCGAATCGGCGGGCGAGGCCTACGATCCGTATCCCGCCGTGGCCGGTGTTCCCGGTGCGAAATGCCTGCGGCTCAACGATGAAGGCGATCCACAGCACCAGTACCGGTTTCGTTGCTTCGTCCCCTACAAGCGGTATGTGGGCGTCGTGTCCAGCGATAACGAGACCGAGGTCGAGCAGAAGACCGCGGCCCAGTACGCGTTGCTCGCCAACAGTCTCTGATCCCACGCCGGCCGGACGGTGACCCGCACGGAATTCGTTGCGGCGCGGACACTCTCGCCGCCCGGCGCGCCGCGCCGATTTTGCTCCAAGGGCAGGCTAGCCTTACCGTGTTCTGCGTCTCATCACAGCACGAACGCCGGGCGCCCGCATACCCGCCCACCTGTACGTTGAGTGTTCAATGCGCAATTGCTATCACACGCCTTAGTTAGGTAACCCTTGCTATGGCCGCGCAAAGGCACTAATTTCGCACATCGAATCCGCACTCCGGTACTCCGAACAACGCTTCCGAGAAGGGGAATTTTGGTGAAAAGCGTTCTCTCCGAACGTAAGACGCTTCACCCACCTAGCATCGAAGATATCGAGCACCGCGAGTTACCCGAAGCCGCCGGACAGGCCGTACGTGAATTGGCCGCTGAGATCGCGTTCACACTGGATCCCGCCCCGGGCGCTGCCGCGCGCACCCTCGCCGACCCCGCTCTGCTCGAGCTGATCCGCGCTCGTTCCGGCGAACTTCCCGCGGCGGTCCGCCGGGCGATGCGCCCACCGGCGGCCCCGGCCGGAGCCTGTGTACTGCGGCGGCTGCCACTGCGTGACGACGAGATCGGCCCCACCCCGCCGGATTGGCAGACCGCGACCGCGTGGACCGCCGAATCAAACCGCCCCGGCTGCTCGTTCGAGCTGGATATCGCCATGCTGCTGCTCGCCGCGGCGGCCGGCGAACCCTTCGGCTGGGCCGGTCAGCAGGACGGACGCCTGGTCAACAACATCGTGCCCGCCGTCGGCCACGAACTCGAGCAGTCCGGAGCCAGCAGCACTATCCTGCTCAGCCCGCACACCGAGGACGCGTTCCATCCGCGGCGCGCGAACCTGCTGCTGCTGAGCTGTCTGCGCAACCCAGACCGGGTCGGCACCACGGTATCGTCGGTGCGCCGAGTAGAACTGACAGCGGCGGAACAGGACACGCTGCGCAGACCTACGCTACCGATCCTGCCGGATGTCTCCTACGGGTCCGGATTCGACCGCGACACCGCCATATCGGTGCCCACACTGTGGTGCGAGCCCGGGTACGAAGGCGTATCCGGGGCGCTCACGATGCGGTTCGACCCTGCCTACACCCCGCTCGACGAGGCCGATCCGGATTACCGCGCGGCCTACCGGCGGCTGGAGGACGAACTCGAACGAGTCTGCGTACTGGCCTGTCTCGAACCCGGAGAGCTGCTCCTGGTCGATAACGACGTCGCAGTTCACGGCCGGGTCCCGTTCACCGCGCGCTACGACGGCACCGACCGCTGGCTCAAACGAGTGAACATCCGGCTACCCGAACGCCCACGCCGCGCGGCCGAATCCGAGGAGAATGGATACGGTCAGCAGATCATCGCGCCCTTCGCGCCGCCACCGGCGCAACGGGCGCGAGCAGAGCGGAACGGTGCAGTAGATGATCGAGGATCCGTTGAGCACACGTGACCGAGCGACCCCCTTGCGTATCCTGAGCCGCGGCGATCTCGCCGATGTGCCGGTGGCCCCGGTCGAGGTGGTCCGCGCGGTGGAGGAAGCGTATATCGCACTGGCCGCTGGGGATTCCGATAATCCACGCAAGCTCAGCGTCGCCAATCCGGACGGCTGGTCGGTCGCCTACGCGATGCTCGGCCGCGACGGCCGGCGCCGGGTGGTCGCCATGAAGACGTCGTACAAGTTCGATCCGGGTCACGACCGCACCACGAAACGCTACTTCACGACCATCACGCTCTACGACGACACCACAGGCGCGCCCATCGCCATGATGGACTGCTCCCGGGTGGGCGCGCTGCGGACCCCGGCGGTCTCGGCGCTGCTGGTACGCGAAACGCTGCACCGGGACGCGGAAGCCGTGCTGCTCGTCGGCACCGGCACCCAGGGCCGCAACGCACTGCCGCATCTGCTGGCCGCCAATCCGCAACTGCGCAAACTGATGTTGTACGGCACCCATCCCGAGGGCATCGAGGCGGTACACCGGCAGCTGGCCGACTACGCACCGCACGCGCTGCTGGAGAATGTGGACGATCCGTACGCCGCGGCCCGGACGGCCGACGTGGTGCTGGCGACCGCCGGGCCGGGCACCGAGGTGGCCATCGAATCCGAACACCTGAAACCGGGTTCGGTAGTCGTTCTCGTGGGTTACGGACTGGCCCCCTCGACCCTGCACGACGCCGACCGGGTCGTCGCCACCAGTGCCGAGCAGATGGCGCTCACGGGCACTGATATGGCCGACGACAACGGCGAACTGCGCCGAGTCGACGCGGAACTGCCACAGATTCTGAGCCGGCGGGCCGTGGCCCGGCATCGGGCGGAGGACAAGATCTTCGTCTACAACAGCGGTCTGGTGCTCACCGATGTCGCGGTGGCGCACGCCCTGGCCGTCCGCGCGATCGCCGAAGGCCGCGGCACGGAGGTTCCGCTATGGGATTGACCGGAGCCGACGCCCCGGCCGGAGCAGAACCGGGTTCTCCCGGCCGAAACGCCGGGACGGTGGCGGTACCGGTGCCCGCCCGTCGCGATCGATGGGAGCAGCAGGTCCTCGCCGACCCGCAACTCCTGGGCGATATCGCCTTCGCGGTCGGGGGCCCTTTCCATCTGATGTATCCGGCCAGGGTCGTGGACAATATCCGGGCATTCCAGCGGGTTTTCACCGAATCCCGGGTCTCGGGAACCGTCTACTACGGCAAGAAGGCCAATAAAGCGGCCTGCGTGGCGCGCGCCTGCGCCACCGCCGGGGCGGGTATCGATATCGCGAGCACCGGTGAACTCACCGCTGCGCTGGGGCAGGGAATCCGCGGATCCGAGCTGATGGTCACCGGCCCCGAGAAATCCGACGAGCTGCACTGGCTGGCCGCCCGGCACGACTGCCTGATCGCGGTGGACAGTATCGGTGAGCTGAAACGACTGGCCGCATCGGATATCCCGATGAGAGTCCTGCTGCGGGCCCTGCCCGCGGCGTCGGCCAGCAGGTTCGGGATGTCGGCCGAGGAACTCGACCACGCGGTGTCCGAGGCGGCGGAGTATCCGTCGATTTCGGTGCAGGGCTTCAGCTTCCATCTCTCCGGTTACGACCCGATTCCGCGCGCCGATATGGCCGGGCAATTGCTCGACCGTTGCCGTGCCGCACGCTCACTGGGCCATCCGGCGACCATCATCTCCCTCGGCGGCGGCTTCGGTGTCGACTATGTTCCCGCCACCGAATGGTCGGCATTCCAGCAGCAGGTGACCCGTCGCTGGTTCCATTCCGGCAAAGCGTTCGAGTCGTACTACCCGTATTCCTTTCCCGAGCCCGGCCCGGCCATGCTCGCCACGATTCTCGAACGCGACGATCTCGCGGGCCGACTGCGGCGTACCGATACGACCGTCGCGGTCGAACCGGGCCGCGCCCTGCTGGACCGGGCGGGCAGCACGGTTTTCCGGGTACAGGGCGGCAAGACCCGCCATGAACACGGGCAGCCCTACCGGATCCTGACCGTGGACGGCTCCAGCCTGAGCCTTTCCGAACAATGGTTCGACAGTGAATACCTCCCCGACCCGGTGCTCTGGCCCGAGGAGCCCGGTACCCCGACGGCCACCGTCGTCGGTGCCGCCACCTGCCTCGAATCCGACATGCTGAGCTGGCGCCGGATTCCGCTGCCCCGCGCAGCCGTTCCCGGCGATCTGCTGATCTACCCGAATACCGCCGGATATCAAATGGATTCCAACGAATCGCCCTTTCACGAACTACCCCTCCCGCCGAAGGTGGTGCTCTCCGAGGCACCGGGCGGCCGGTATCGCTGGGCTCTCGATCAATCCTGTCAGTGAGACCGGCAGCCCCGGTCTCGTCGCACTGCCCGCTATCGACGCCCAGGAGAACCGCCATGTCCCTCGTCACCCGTGTCACGGACCTGATCGGCCGCACCCCGCTCTTCGAATTGGCCGCGACCCCGTCCGGCACCCGATTACTTCTCAAGCTCGAACAGTTCAACCCCACCGGCGCCGCCAAGATCCGGATGGCGCGGGAAATGGTTCTCGACGCGGAGCGTCGGGGTTTGCTGCGCGATGGCGGACATATCATCGAATCCACCTCCGGAAATACCGGGCTCGGTCTCGCGGTGGTCGCCGCCGAACGCGGCTATCGTTTCACCGCGGTAGTAGACCATCACGCGAGTAAGGACAAACTGCGGGCGATGCGGGCAATGGGCGCGGAGCTGGTTTTCGTCGCCGACGACGGTGACGACAATCTGGCGACCTCGGCGCGGGAAGATCACGCGGCGGCGATGGCGGCCGGGGAATCCGACGCGTTCTTCACCGAACAGCACAACAACGACGCCAACGCCGTGGGGTATTACGCGGTCGCCGAGGAATTACTGGCCGAGGTGGACCGCGTCGATATCCTGCTGTCCGCGGTCGGTACCGGCGGTTCCCTGTTCGGTACCGCGACCCGGCTGCGACAGCTGGGTTGTGTACCGCGGGTGATCGGGGTGGAACCGGTCGGGTCGATCGCCTTCGGCGGAGCGGGCGGACCGTACTGGCAGTCCGGCACGGGCACCCCGCCCGGGGCCACCATCGGCACCGCCGTGGACTACGACCTGCTCGACGAGGGAGTGAAGGTGACGGATCGGGCCGCGTTCGCCACCTGCCGCGCGGTATCGCGCCGGCTGGGCCTGATGCTCGGTGGTTCGGCGGGCGGTTCGGTCCATGCCGCGCTGACCCGGCTGGAGGAGTTCCCGGCCGGGTCCACCGTGGTCACCATCGTCTGTGACGGTGGCGAGAAGTATCTCGATACCGTCTTCGACGACGATTGGATGGCCGCTCGTGAACTGCTCGATACCGAGGCCGAACGCGAAGTCCACGCCATGCTGGCGCAGTACGCCCCGGCGGGCCGGGGCAATCATCCGGTGGGGGCGGCTGTTTTGAACGATGCCGCTGCCGGGAATACCCACGCCGTCCGCGTCGCTCGACCGGGCGATCACGACCATACGGAGGAATCGGACACTATGGTGCGGGCCCGGTGATCAGCACACCCCTCTCGCGATATCGTCCCGACGCCCGGCGGCTGGCCGCCCTGGCCGCCCCCATTGCGCTGACCCAGCTCGCGCAGGTCGCCGTTTCCACCACCAATATCGCCCTGATGGGCAGCCTCGGTGTACGCGCGGTCGCCGCGGGTGGTCTGGCGCTGGTGCTGTTCAACCAGATCCGCACCATGTGCGTCGGACTGATCACGGGCAGCGGTAATCAAATCGCCGCCGCGGTGGGCGCCGCCGGAAAACGCGGCGAGGATCCCGACCCCGAGGTCCGCGAGGTGGTGCGGTCGAGTTTCCTGATCGCCACCATCGCCGGCCTGCTCGGCGGCGCGATACTGATCGGACTGGGCTGGTCGCTGCAGTGGCTCGGCCAGGACGCCGGCGTGCTGGCCGACGCGCGACCGCTGATGGTGGCGCTGGCGCCCGGTCTGCTGCCCTGCCTCTGGTTCCAGGTGCTGCGCCAATACACCGTGGGGATGCAGCGGCCGCAGGCACTGCTGGCGGTGACCCTGGGTTCGATCGCGGTCAATCTCGTGCTCGCCATGGCTCTCATCCACGGCTGGGCCGGGCTGCCCACGCTCGGGCTGACCGGTGTCGGGGTGGCGACCTCGCTGGTGTTCCTGCTCATGTTCGCCGTGTTGTGGACGATGGTGCGCCGCGATCCGGAACTGGGCCGCACCCTGCCGGTCCGCCCGTGGCCGGTGCGAATGGCGACCGTGGGCGGTGAACTGCGGCTGGGCACACCCATCGCCCTCACCTACGGTTCCGAGGCCGGGATGTTCTCGGTACTCGCACTGGTCATGGGCGCGCTCGGGCCGGCGGCGCTGGCCGCTCACAACGTGGTGTACCAGGTGATCTACATCGTGTTCCAGATAGCGATCGGTATCTCGCACGGCGCCTCGATCCTGGTCAGCCACAGTGTCGCCCGGGACGAGACCGCACACGCGCGGGGCCTGGCCTGGCTGGCGCTGCAGTTCGCCGGGGCGGTCACGCTGCTCACCGGCCTGGCCTATGCCTTCGTCCCCGACCTGGTGCTGCGCCCGTTCCTCGATCCCACCGACTCCGCGACGGTCGAGATGGCCCGGTCGCTGCTGCTCATCGGTATCGTGCTGCAGCTCTTCGACGCGGCCCAGAACATCGGCACCGGCCTGCTGCGCGGGTTGCAGGCCACCAATGCGGGTTTCCGGCTGTCGGTGGTCGGCTACTGGATCGTCGGACTGCCGACGGCGCTGGTCCTGGCCTATCCGGCAGGTCTGGGCGCGGCCGGGGTCTGGTGGGGACTGACCGCGGGCCTGGCCGCCACCGCTGCCCTCATGCTGCGCAAATATTTCAGCTTGCTGGACGAGCAGGACGCAATGCTCGCACCCCGCCAGCGGGAGGCTGTAAGTTAGGGTTGCCTTCCAAAACCCGAGGGAAGGAGTGGCGCGTACGTATCGTCGTCCTGTTCGGTTCGGAAATGGGCACAGCGGAGAAAGTGGCCGAGGGAAGCGCACCACCCGGATCTGACCGGCCTGCAAAAACAACCTACCTCGGGTTCTGAGGTTCCCCTTTCCGGCATCTCACCGATTCCGGTCGGTACCAGTGCGTTCCATCGCAGGTCGCGGCCGGTGCTTCCCACGCGCGTGTCCGCGCCGCCCTCTAGACTGGTACGTGGTGCGGCATACCCCCGCTGTACCACGTCGATCCAGGAGGGGACGATATGGCAGCCGCAATCAGTCCTGCGGAAGATCCCGCAACCGACCATCCCGAGCTGGAAGCACTGCCGGTATGGCCGCAGGAGACGATCGCGGTTCTGGTCACCACCGATCCCGCGCCGCATGCCATTCCGGTTTCGTGGCCCGTGCGCGCCGGTGACCGGCGAATCCTGCTGAGCCTCAAGTTCGATCGCGGATCGCTGGCCCGGCTGCGGGAGCGGCCGCAGGTCGCCCTGCTGATCCTGGGCGGTGGCAATGTGGCGCTGTGTGCTCGTGGTGCGGCCAAGGTTATCGCCGAGGAGATGCCCGGAGCCGATGATTATGTGGCGGTCCGGCTCGATGTGGACGTTATCGACGATCACCGGCAGTCGGCTTTCGCGGTCGCGCAGGGTATTCAGCGCACGGTGCTCGACGACAGCGAGCTGCGGGCCCTGGAGCACCGGGTGGCGACGCTGAAGTCCTGGGCCGAGAACGAAGAGAAGATCTGAGTCCGGCCGCCCGGCACAGTACTCATCCGGTGCGGCGGCGCCTCGTATACATCTGCCGGGCACCCCGGCGCCGTCGGCCATCGGGCGCTTCCGGCGCCGTGGGAAGGAGAATATGAGCGTCACACTGGCCAAGGGCGGCAATGTCTCGCTGTCCAAACAGGCCCCCAATTTGACCAAGATCGCTGTCGGCCTCGGCTGGGATGTGCGCACCACAGTGGGCGCCGACTACGACCTCGATGCCAGTGCCCTGGTCACCGGGCCGAGCCTGAAGGTCCTTTCGGATCAGCATTTCGTGTTCTACAACAACCTCCGGTCACCGGAGGGCGCCGTCGAGCACACCGGCGACAACCTGACCGGTGAGGGCGACGGTGACGACGAGGTGATCAATGTCGATCTGGCCAATACGCCGGAGACGATCACCAATATCTTCTTCCCGGTCTCCATCCACGACGCCGACCAGCGCGGTCAGTCCTTCGGACAGATCCGCAACGCCTATATCCGTGTCGTCGATCTGAACACCGGCGCGGAACTGGCCCGCTACGACCTGTCCGAGGACGCTTCCTCGGAAACCGCCATGGTGTTCGGGGAACTCTATCGCCGGCAGGGCGAATGGAAGTTCCGCGCGATCGGCCAGGGCTACGCCTCGGGGCTGGCGGGGATCGCCCGCGACTACGGAGTGAACATCTAGGACAGCCGCGGTCAGTGACCTCGCCGGGTGCCGGCCGGCCAGTGCTCGAGCCAATCCTCGGCGGACAGCGGAAGACGGGCACCCCGTGCGGTTTCGGCGGCGTCCTCCGCCTGCCGAATGGCAGTAGCGAAGGCGAGGGCGGCTTTGCGCAATCGCTCTTCGGCGCTCTCCGGGCCGCCCAGGTGGACGATACGCAGATCCTCCGGGATCAGATCCGCCGGAAGACCGGCACGCACGCTACGCGAGCAGATCTTCTCGGCCAGCGCCAGCGCCGGTTGCGCCATGGCGATACCGTCCAGGCAGGAACGCCGCGTCTTCTCCGCGGATTTCTTTTCCTCCCAGGCCTTTTCCTGCGCCGCCGCTTTCTCCTCGACCGTGGCCGCCGCACCGAAACCGTATTCGTCGGGGCCCGCGGCCAGATGCGGGCTGCGATTCACCAATTTGGCCACCAGGGCGGCGGCCACATCGTCGATGGTGAATTCCGCGGCCGCCTCGGCGATCCGGGAGTGGAACAGAACCTGCAACAGCAGATCGCCCAGCTCCTCCCGGATGGTGGCGGCATCCTCCTGCTGGATGGCGTCGAGCAGCTCGTAGGTTTCCTCGAGCAGGTAGGGACGCAGCGAATCGTGGGTCTGGGTGACCTCCCAGCCGCCGAACCGCCACAGCCGATCCATCACCTCCACCGCATCGGTCAGACCGGCGGCGACGGTGGCCGTTTCCGATTCGAGCACACCGGGTTCGGGGCGATCGGCCCGCTCGTCGCCGGGATCGGATTTCATCGCGCCGGACTCACCTCGGTCGCGACCGTGAGATCGACCGCTCCGGCGGCTTTGCCGTCGAGCGCGAGCAGCAGATCGGCGAGATACTGCAGCAGCACCACATCGCGCAACCGGTCGGCACCGACGCTGTCCCGCACCCGGGGCAGCGGCAGCTGCACGACCGAACTGGCCGCCCGGTAGGTGGCGCTCGGATATATCCGCTTGAGCCGCATCTGTTTCGAATCGGGCAGCGACAGCGGCGAAACCTTCACTGTCGTCCCGGTGACCGCGATCTCGGTGACCTCGTACTCACGCGCCAGCAGTCGCAGTTTGGCCACCGAGACCAGCCGGCCGACCTCGACCGGCAGCGGGCCGTAGCGGTCCACGAGTTCCTCGACCACCGCGGCCAGCGCCGGATCGTCGTGGGCGGCGGCGAGTTTGCGGTATGCCTCCAGCCGCAACCGGTCGCTGGCGATGTAGTCGGGCGGGATATGCGCGTCCACCGGGAGATCGATACGGACCTCTTTGGTCTCCTCGGTGGTGATCGGCTTCCCGTCCGCGGCGGCCCGATACGCCTCCACCGCCTCGCCGACGAGCCGCACGTAGAGGTCGAATCCCACGCCCGCTACATGCCCGGACTGTTCGGCGCCCAGCACGTTACCGGCGCCGCGGATCTCGAGGTCCTTCATCGCCACCGCCATACCCGCGCCGAGATCGGAGTTCTGCGCGATGGTGGCCAGCCGGTCGTAGGCGGTTTCGGTGAGCGGTTTCTCCCCCGGATACAGGAAGTAGGCGTATCCGCGTTCACGGCTGCGCCCGACCCGCCCGCGCAACTGATGCAGCTGAGAGAGGCCGAGGGCATCGGCCCGTTCCACGATCAGGGTGTTGGCGTTGGAGATGTCGAGTCCGGTCTCGATGATCGTGGTGCAGACGAGGACATCGAATTCGCGCTGCCAGAATCCCTGCACGGTGCGTTCGAGGGTGTCTTCGTTCATCTGCCCGTGCGCGACCACCACCCGGGCCTCCGGGACCAGATCGCGGATCCGCTTGGCCGCCTTCTCGATCGAGGACACCCGGTTGTGCACATAGAACACCTGGCCGTCGCGCAGCAGTTCGCGCCGGATCGCCGCGGTCACCTGTTTGTCGTTGTAGCCGCCCACATAGGTGAGCACCGGATGCCGCTCCTCGGGCGGAGTGAGGATGGTCGACATCTCGCGGATACCGGCCAGGCTCATCTCCAGTGTGCGCGGGATCGGGGTCGCGGACATGGTGAGCACGTCCACATGTGTGCGCAGCGCCTTGATGTGTTCCTTGTGTTCCACTCCGAAACGCTGTTCCTCGTCCACGATCACCAGGCCGAGGTTCTTCCAGCGCACCGCGGTCTGCAGGAGGCGATGGGTGCCGATCACGATATCGACCTCCCCCTCGGCCATCCCGGCGAGCACCTCCCGCGATTCCGCGGGATCGGTGAACCGGGACAGACCCTTCACGGTCACCGGGAACCCGGCGAGCCGTTCGGAGAAGGTCTGCAGATGCTGCTGGGCCAACAGGGTGGTCGGCACCAGGAGCACCACCTGCTTACCGTCCTGCACGGCCTTGAACGCCGCCCGCACCGCGATCTCGGTTTTGCCGTAACCGACATCGCCGCAGACCACGCGGTCCATCGGCACGGCCTTCTCCATATCCGCCTTCACATCCGAGATGGCGGTGAGCTGATCCACGGTCTCGGTGAACGCGAACGCGTCCTCCATCTCCCGCTGCCACGGGGTGTCCGGCCCGAACGCGTGACCGGGCGCCGCCTGCCGTGCCGCGTAGAGCTGCACCAGTTCACCGGCGATCTCCCGGACCGCCTTACGTGCCCTGCGCTTGGTATTCGCCCAGTCCGCACCACCCAGCTTCGACAGGCTGGGCAGCTCCCCACCCACGTACCTGGACAGCTGATCCAGCGATTCCATCGGCACGAACAACCGGTCGCCGGGCTGCCCTCGTTTACCGGGCGCGTACTCGATCACCAGATATTCGCGCCGCGCGCCACCGACCGTACGCTCGATCATCTCCACGAACCGGCCGATCCCGTGCTGGTCGTGCACCACCATGTCCCCGGCGTTCAATGCCAGCGGATCCACCTGGTTGCGGCGTTTGGCGGGCAGCCGCTTCCCGTCGCCCGGGGCGGTGACCCGGTTACCGGTGAGATCGGATTCCGCGACCACCACCAGGCCGGCGTCGGAGAAGATCACCCCGTCGTGCAGCGACCCGCACAACACCCCGACCACCCCGGGCACCGGCTCCGCACCGGCGGTCAACTCCGCGGCCGGAACCTCCGCCTCACCGAGCCGCTCCAGGGTGCGCTGGGCAGTACCGTGCCCGGCCAGCACCACCACCGCACGGCCGCCGGTTGTCACATGCGCGCGCAGCGAGGCGAAAATGGTCGCCACCAGTTCGTCGGAGCCCCGCGCGGTGGGGCCGGACTGCACCGGCAACTCCACTTCCGACGGATCACCGGACGCCAGCGGGCTCAGGGTCCACCAGGGCAGTTCCCGGGCCGCGGCGCTCGCCTGGATATCGGTGAGCGGGCGATAGGCCGACGCCGCCAGGTCCAGCCCGTGCGCGCCCAGCGGCGCATCGGCTCCGAAGGAGGCCGCGGTCCACGACGCCTCCAGGAACTCCTCCCCGGTCCGCATGAGGTCGGCCGCCCGGGTCCGCACTTTCTCCGGATCGCACACCAGCAGATGGGTGTTCTCGGGCAGCTGCTCGGTCAGCAGCCGCAGCTCGCCGGGCTGCAGCACCGGCAGCAACGCCTCCATACCCTCGACCGGAATACCCTCGGCCAGCTTCGCCAGCATCTCCACCAGCGCGGCATCCGCCGGATTCGCCGCCGCCACCTGCGCGGCCCGCTCCCGCACCGCCGCGGTGAGCAACAGCTCCCGGCACGGCGGCGCGACCACGGTATCGACCGAGTTCTCCCCCAGGGAACGCTGATCGGCCACCGAGAACGGCCGCAGTTCGGTGATCTCGTCCCCCCAGAACTCCACCCGGACCGGATGATCCGCGGTGGGCGGAAAGAGATCCAGAATGCCGCCGCGTACCGCGAACTCGCCGCGTTTACCGACCATATCCACCCGCGTGTACGCGAATTCGACCAGCCGCGCGACCAATTCGTCGAAATCGGCTTCCCCGCCGATTCGCAGCACGATCGGTTCGATATCGCCCAGACCGCTCGCCATCGGCTGCGTCAGCGACCGCACCGTGGTCACCACGACCCGCAACGGCTCCGCGAACACCGGATCCTCCGGATGCGCCAGCCGCCGCAACACCTCGAGCCGGCGCCCGACGGTATCCGCACCCGGCGACAGCCGCTCGTGCGGCAGCGTCTCCCAGGACGGGAACTGCGCGATCGCCGACCCCAGCATCTCGCTCAGTTCCAGTGTCAGATCATCGGCCTCCCGGCCGGTCGCGGTCACCACCACCACGGGCCGCTCGGCCGCCATGGTCGCCGCCACGAACGATCGCGCCGCCGCCGGCGCCACCAATTCCACCAGCGATCGCCCGAGCATCCCGGAAACGGTCCGCAACGCGGTATCGGCACCGGCCGCGGCGGCCAGTCCCGCCAGTGGTGGACGTGGGGCAGACATTTTCTCTCCTGAACGCCGAACGAAAGCGATTCCACCGGGCCTCGCGAGTCTATCGACGAGCATCCAGCGAATTACCAGCGGCTGTGTTTTCGGCGCGCTGGCGCGCGGGGGTTGAGGCCCTGAGTCTCGCCGTTCAGGCCTCGAGACTCGAGCCTTCGGCTCATGCGCTTTCGAGGCCTGAACGGCGAGACG
>NZ_BMMH01000037.1 GCF_014645735.1 Nocardia jinanensis
CAGCGACTGAGCGAAGGAGTGAAGAACCGGGGTTAATAGGGCCCCGCCCAGCGGCGCCGAAGGCGCCGCAAATAAACACAGAGGCCGCCCGCGCGACGCGGACGGCCTCCCGGAGTTCGGCGCAGTGACCGGATCAGGCGGACACGGCCGCCTTCTCGAGGATCTCGCGCGCGAGAGCGGCGGTTTCGGACGGCGTCTTGCCGACCTTCACACCCGCGGCCTCGAGCGCGTCCTTCTTGGCCTGCGCGGTACCCGAGGAACCGGAGACGATGGCGCCCGCGTGACCCATGGTCTTGCCCTCGGGCGCGGTGAAACCGGCCACATAGCCGACGACCGGCTTGGTGACATTGGCCTGGATGTAGGCCGCGGCCCGCTCTTCGGCGTCGCCGCCGATCTCACCGATCATGACGATCAGCTTGGTCTCGGGGTCCTTCTCGAACGCCTCGATGGCATCGATATGGGTGGTGCCGATCACCGGGTCGCCGCCGATACCGATGGAGGTCGAGAAGCCGAAGTCGCGCAGCTCGTACATCATCTGGTAGGTCAGGGTGCCGGACTTGGACACCAGGCCGATCGGGCCCTTGCCGGAGATGTTGGCCGGGGTGATGCCGACCAGCGATTCGCCGGGGGTGATGATGCCGGGGCAGTTCGGGCCGATGATCCGGGTCTTGGCACCCTTCTCCACGTTGTAGGCCCACGCGTAGGCGGTGTCCTGCACCGGGATGCCCTCGGTGATGACCACGAGCAGCGGAATCTCCGCGTCGATGGCCTCGATGATGGCGTCCTTGGAGAACTTCGGCGGCACGAACGCGATGGAGACGTCGGCGCCGGTCTTCTCGAT
This sequence comes from Nocardia jinanensis, assembly GCF_014645735.1. Classification (GTDB taxonomy): domain Bacteria; phylum Actinomycetota; class Actinomycetes; order Mycobacteriales; family Mycobacteriaceae; genus Nocardia; species Nocardia jinanensis. The sequence goes on from NZ_BMMH01000037.1 coordinate 842, forward strand.
GGCCTCGGCCACCGTCGCGAAAACGGGCAGCTCGACGGCGTTGCCGTCTTTGTCGGTGTGCGAGACGGTGGTGCCCGCCTTACGCGCGTTCACACCGCCGACGACCTGGGTCCCCGCCTTGAGCATCAGCGCGGTGTGCTTGGTGCCCTCGCCGCCGGTGATGCCCTGGACGATGACCTTCGAGTCCTTGTTGAGGAAGATTGACATAGTTCTTTTTGTCCTTTACTGGGCGTGCCCTAGTAGGTCGACTCAGCGGGCCGCGAGTTCGGCGGCCTTGTCGGCGCCTTCGTCCATGGTCTTCGCCAGCGTCACCAGCGGGTGCGCGGCCTCGGCGAGAATCTTGCGACCCTCTTCCACCCGGTTCCCGTCCAGGCGGACCACCAGCGGCTTGTTCGCTTCGTCACCCAGGATCTCGAGCGCCTTCACGATGCCGTTGGCGACCGCGTCACAAGCGGTGATGCCACCGAACACATTCACGAAAACGCTCTTGACCTGCGAATCGTTCAGGATCACGTCGAGACCGTTGGCCATGACCTCCGCGGAGGCGCCACCACCGATATCGAGGAAGTTGGCCGGCTTCACGCCGTTGTGGTTCTCGCCGGCGTAGGCGACGACGTCCAGAGTGGACATGACCAGCCCGGCACCGTTGCCGATGATGCCGACCTGACCGTCGAGCTTGACGTAGTTGAGGTCGTTCTCCTTCGCCTTGAGCTCCAGCGGATCGGTCGCGTCCTTGTCGGCGAACGCCGCGTGGTCGGCGTGCCGGAACTCGGCGTTCTCGTCCAGGGTGACCTTGCCGTCGAGCGCGAGGATCTCGTTGTCCGGGGTGCGGACCAGCGGGTTGACCTCGACCAGGGTGGCGTCTTCGTTGACGAAGACCTCCCACAGTTTCTGGATGGTCACCGCGGCGGTGTCCAGCACATCGGCGGGCAGATGGCCCTGCTCGGCGATCGAGCGGGCGAACGCGAGATCGACACCCTTGACGGCGTCGACCGCGACCTTGGCCAGCCGGTCGGGCTTGGTGGCGGCGACCTCTTCGATCTCCATACCGCCTTCGACCGAGCACATGGCCAGGTAGGTGCGGTTGGTGCGATCGAGCAGGAAGGAGATGTAGTACTCCTCGGCGATATCCTTCGCCTCGGCGACCAGGATCTTCTTTGTGATGTGGCCCTTGATGTCCAGGCCGAGGATGTTCTGCCCGTGCGTGAACGCGTCCTCCGGGGTGGCCGCGTACTTCACGCCACCGGCCTTGCCGCGGCCGCCGACCTTCACCTGGGATTTGATCATCACCGGCTTGCCGATTTCCGCGGCGATCGCGCGGGCGTCCTCGGCGGTGTCGGTCACGCGGCCTTCCGACGAAGGCACCCCGTGCTTTACGAAGAGCTCCTTCGCCTGATATTCGAAGAGATCCATGTACTCACCGTCTCGTCTGCGTTGCTATGACAACGTCTTTGTTGGCGGCCCGACGTCGGTAGCGGGTCGTTCGGACTCTAACCACTCATAGGGACGCCCGATCGGGCACGTTCATCCTAAGTGGCGCAGGTCACGGGCCCGCCCGCGGGGAGGCCAAACCCGCAGGCCATGACTACCGGCGAGTAGCTTCCGGACGAGCCGCAGGCGGTGCGCGCAGACCGTCCAGGAGATGTAGGTGGTCCGGGCGTCGCAATCACAGGACAGAGAGTCCGATCGTGAGCTCCACCCACGAGGGAAACGTGATCAATGTCACAGTAACGTTTGAAAACGTCCTACCGCTTGCCGCTTCGCAATCATTTCGTTACCGTCGAACCGTCGATGTCACAACCCGATCACAAACGTTGCACAGGCGTGGGTGCTTGCGCATTCGGTTGTCGCGGGAGTAGAGATCTCCGTGATATTGCTCTCGCGAGCAGGTTTAGAGAGGACGGCAGCTTGACGCAGCACCCCGCTCCGCAGTCGCAGGGCCGTTCGGCAGCTGCCATTCCGGCGCCGCATCCCGTCACCGCCGATCAGATCTCCGGTGCCAGTCGGATGCGAACCGGCCGATGAACCACCGCGGCACCCTCGACCCGCAAACCGACGGTCGTCCCGGTCGGCGTCGGCGCGAGAACGCGCAGCCGGCCGAAGGGGGCCAATCGTTCAACGCGTTCGGCGCCCCCGGTGACAGCCGGTCCCGTCGCCGCCCTCTCAACACCGCCGCCGCGTCGGCCGCCGCCGACGCCCATCGCACCGCCGCCGATGACTTCTGGTCGACCAACCAGGGCTGGGCCGATTCACAGGCCGACAACTGGTCCGAAGCCGATCGGCAGCCGCAGAACACCTGGCAGCAGGACGAGTGGCAGCAGGGCGGATGGCAGCAGGACGAAAAACCCGCCTGGCACAGTGATCCGAACTGGAACACCCAGCAGGGCTGGACCGAGGCACAGTCCTGGTCCGAGGCTCCGGCGCAGTCCTGGTCCGCGACTCCCGCGCAGTCCTGGCACGATGCCGAACCCGCGGTGCGCGAACACGATGAACCCCCCCGCTACGACAGACCCACGACGATCGCCGAGGCGCTGGAGAGCGCGCCGGTCGCCGAGGAGGACACCGAGGAGCCCCGGCAATCCCGCTCCCGGGGCGCGCATCGCGTAGCGGCCCCGCCGTCCGCGCTCAAGGGCCGCGCCGCGGTCGTCGCGGTGGCGGCGGGCGCGGTGGTCGCGGCCGGGCAGTGCGCCACCGCGGAGCCCAGCGATCACAAACAGGCCCAGCAGGCCACCGACTACGAGGCCGCCGGATCGGTTCACGAGATCGCCGCCCAGTCGATGGCGACCGAGGATCCGGCCGCCGCGAACACCGCCTCGCCGCAGATGCTCGGCGGCAACCTCCCGGTCGACACCGGCCGATTCGGCGAAATGCTCGCCAACGGGGCCCAATTCGCCGAGGATCTCGCCCAGGCCGAGGAAGCCAAGTTCCGGCCGCTGTTCTCGAGGTTCGCCAGCGGCTCCTACACCTCCGGGTTCGGCGCCCGCTGGGGCGTCCAGCATCTCGGTATCGACGTGGCCGCACCGATCGGCACTCCGATCTACGCCGTAGCCGACGGTGAGGTCATCGACGCGGGTCCCGCCTCGGGCTTCGGTATGTGGGTGCGTCTGCTCCACGCCGACGGCACCATCACGGTGTACGGACACGTCGACACCACCACGGTTTCGATGGGCGAATACGTGTTCGCCGGAGATCAGATCGCCACGGTGGGCAACCGCGGGTTCTCCACCGGTCCGCACTGCCACTTCGAGGTATGGCTGAACGGCAGTGACAAAGTCGATCCGGTGCCCTGGCTGGCCACTCGTGGGATCAGCCTCACCGGCAACGGCGACTGACCTGGTTTCCGTATCCGTCGATCGCACTCGGGTTCAGGGATATACGGCTCCGGCCGCCCTTCAGGGTGCGGCGTGGATCGCCAGCCCGATCAACGCGATCACCTTCGCGATCTCCAGCCCGATGTACCAGTAGTGCGCCCGGGACCGGGGTAGCTCCTCACCCGCGAGCACCCGATCCGAGCGGCGGGACAGCGGCGGTCGCACCACGCCCAGCTGGACCACCAGGATCACGACCGTGACGGCCAGCCACGCCCACACCGCACCGGTCGGCGCGATAACGACAGCCGCCGCCGACAGAACCGCCGCAAGGACCGCCTCCACGCTGTTCAACGCCCGGAACACCAGCCGTCCGATACCCAGCCCGAGTTCGGTCGTGATGCCGGGCGCTCGGAACTTCAGCGGCGCCTCCAGAAACGAGATGGCCAGCACCATACCCAGCCAGAGCATCGGCACGAACCACATCAGATGCTGCGCGACAGACTCCATGATCGGAACCTACCGCGCCGCCGAACCCGCCGGGGGCGCTAGAGCTTGGTCAGCGTCTGGCTGAACTTCGGGATGAGCCGGATGGTGCCGCTGGATCCGAAATCGATCGTCACGCTGGCCATATCGCCGACACCGTCGGCGGCGACCACCCGGCCGAGACCGTACTTGTCGTCGCTGACCCGATCGCCCACCGCCAGGGCCAGGCCGACATTGTTGCGGGATACGCCCCGCCGGGCCGGGCGCCCCTCGCCGATACCCGGCCGGGGGTCCCGGGACTGCGGCCAGCCGCCGGTCCAGTCCTCACCGGCCGACTCGGCGCCGCGACGGCGACCGTACTGCTCGGGAGCCGAGGACCGTTTGGGTTCGAGCCGTTTCCAGTCGATCAGATGATCCGGAACCTCCTGCAGGAACCTGGACTCCGGATTGAACACCGGTTGCCCCCACGCCGAGCGGACCACCGCGCGAGTGAGATACAGGCGGCGCCGGGCCCTGGTGATACCCACATAGGCGAGTCGCCGTTCCTCGGCCAGTTCGGCGGGATCGCCGAGAGCACGCAGATGCGGGAACTGGCCGTCCTCCCACCCGGTCACGAAGACCACCGGGAACTCCAAACCCTTGGCGGTGTGCAGGGTCATCATGGTGACCATGCCCGAGCCGTCCTCGGGTATCTGGTCGGCATCGGCCACCAGCGATACCCGTTCCAGGAACGCGGCCAGCGAACCGGGTTCGGGTTCGCCCTCGCCCGTCTCCGGGACCAGACCTTCGGCCTGTGCGGCAACGAGTGCGTTCCGAGCCTCGGAACTGAATTCCCGGGCGACGCTGACCAGTTCGTTCAAGTTGTCCAGCCGCGCACCGTCCTGCGGATCGTCGGAGGCCTCCAACTCCGCCCGATAGCCGGTGCGGTCCAGCACCGCCTCGACCACCACGCCCACATCCGGGAAATCCACCTCGTCCATTTCCCCTGCGGCCCGGATCTGCTCGAGCAGAGCGACGAACCCGGCGATGGCGTTGCGCGCGCGGGTGTTCAGCAGCGCGACCTCGCCGGCGGCGGCATCACGCAGAGCCTCGGCGAATCCGATACCGCGCTGTTCGGCGTGCACGGCCACACAGGCCTCGGCGCGGTCCCCGATACCGCGGCGCGGGGTGTTGAGAATCCGGCGCAGGCTCACCGCATCGTCCGGGTTCTCCAGGACGCGCAGGTAGGCGACGATATCGCGGACCTCTTTGCGCTCGTAGAACCGAACCCCGCCGACCACCTTGTACGGCAGGCCCATCCGGATGAAGATCTCCTCCAGGGCCCTGGAGTTGTTGTTGGTTCGGTAGAACACCGCGATATCGGAGTATACCGCCGCTCCCTCGTCCACCAGCCGGTCGATCTCGCGGGCGACGAAAGCCGCTTCGTCGTGTTCGTTGTCGGCGACATAGCCGGTGATGAGTTCGCCCTCACCGGCGTCGGTCCACAACCGTTTGTCCCGACGGTTGCTGTTGCGCGCGATCACCGAGTTCGCCGCGGACAGGATGTTCTGCGTGGACCGGTAGTTCTGTTCCAGAAGTATGGTCTCGGCATCGGGGAAATCGCGCTCGAATTCCTCGATATTGCGGATGGTGGCGCCGCGGAAGGCGTAGATGGACTGATCGGCGTCGCCGACGACGCAGAGTTCGCTGGGCGGCACGGTGTGCGGATCGGGTTCCGGGATATCGGAACCGGCGGCAGCCGCCGCACCGGCATCGGTATCGGCGGCCTCACCGGCCGCGCCCGGGGTGTGATGCCCGACGAGTTCTCGCACCAGCACGTACTGCGCGTGGTTGGTGTCCTGGTATTCGTCGACCAGAACATGCCGGAAGCGACGACGGTAGTACTCGGCGACCTCGGGATGCCGCTGCAGCAGTGCGACCGTCTCACCGATGAGGTCGTCGAAGTCCAGCGCGTTGGCCGTACGCAGCCGCCGCTGATATTCGGTGTAGGCACGGGCCACGACGCGCGGCAGTTCCGCGTCTTCGAATCCCGCGTCGCCGCTTGCCTGTTCCGGACCGACGAGTTCGTTCTTCAGGTTCGAGATGGCGGTCGCGAGCAACCGCGGCGTGTACTTCTTGGCATCCAGTTCCAGATCCCGGCTGATCATGGTGAGCAGCCGCCGGGAATCGTCGGCGTCGTAGATGGAGAAGTTCGAGTTCAGCCCGGGCAGCAGCGCCGACTGGGTACGCAGGATCCGCACACAACTGGAGTGGAAGGTCGACACCCACATACTCGCCGCGCGCGGACCCACCAGCTCGATGACCCGCTCCCGCATCTCGGCGGCGGCCTTGTTGGTGAAGGTGATGGCCAGGATCTGCCCGGGCGTAGCCCCGCGAGCGGCCAGCAGGTAGGCGATCCGGCGGGTCAGCACGGCGGTCTTGCCCGAACCCGCCCCGGCGACGATCAGCAGTGGCGGCCCGGTGTGCAGGACGGCGGCACGCTGCTGCGGATTGAGTCCCTCGAGCAGCTGCCCGGCGTCCTCGGCCCGGCGCTGCGCGGTATCCGTGCGCTGCTGCGTCTGTTCGGCCTGCACCCGACGCTGCAACGCGGCCAGCCCACTCGGCGCACCGCCCGCTTCACGACCGCCGGCTTCGGGACCGCCGGGGCTCGCCCCCTTCCGAGCGCCGCCGGGTAGCTCCAGCCCGGGCAGGGTCATATCCTCCGCCGCGCCGGGCTCCGGTGAGCCGGCGGCGGAGGCGGTGGCACGGGAAGTGTGCGAATCCGAACGAAGTGCTGCCGCGGTGGTGTCCATCGTCTGTTCACGCTACCGCCGCGACCCGACACGATCGAACACTCGGCCGAATTCGCTCCACGCGAGCGCCGCGCGCCCCCGATATCCCCAGCAGTGAGCGTTTTGCATACCTCGCCCACCGTGGCAAACTGGCAATATGGTTTGCCCTTCAGCGAAACATCCGCGCCGGTCGTGTGGACGGCGGGGCCGCAGACCGGGCACCTGACGCCCTATCTGGGCAGGTAAGGGGGAACGGCACTACCAGACCCGCCGGGTCTATTTCACGGTGTAGGAGCTCTGGACCGGTAACACGACGCGCCTCGACGCCGATCCAGGTTCTGACACGAGGAGATGAGAAATGAGCACACCCGCTACGGCGACCGGGTCGGGTTCGACAACCGACACGGACTCGGAGCTCCCTCGGACCGAAGCCGAGATCGAGAAGCTCCGTAAGGAGATCGACCGGCTCGATGCGGAGATCCTCACGGCGATCAAGCGCCGAACGGAGATCTCGCGGGTAATCGGACGCACCCGGATGGCTTCCGGGGGTACCCGGCTGGTGCACAGCCGGGAAATGAAAGTGCTGGAACGTTTCAGCGAGCTGGGTCAGGAAGGTCACACCCTGGCGATGCTGCTGCTGCGACTCGGTCGCGGACGGCTCGGCCGCTAGGGCCCTATACCGACGCGGCGGCCCGCAGACCGCCGCAACCTCACGAACCGCCCCGGGTGATTACGCCCCAGGGCGGTTCGTACTGTCGGTCACGTCATAGCGATGTATTTGGTCGACAGGTATTCCTCGATACCCTCGGTACCGCCCTCCCGGCCGAAACCGGAGGCCTTGACCCCGCCGAACGGGGCCGCCGGATCCGAGATCACCCCGCGATTGACCCCGACCATGCCGCTCTCCAGACCCTCGGCCACCCGCAGCGCCCGGTCCAGGTCCCGCGTGTAGATATAGCTCACCAACCCGAACTCGGTGTCGTTGGCGGCGGCCAGCCCCTCTTCCTCGGTATCGAAGGCCACGATCGGCGCCACCGGCCCGAAAACCTCCTCGCGCAGAATCCGCGCCCGCGGGGGGATATCGGTCAGCACGGTCGCCGGATAGAACCAGCCCGGACCACCCGGAGCCTTCCCACCGACACGGACCGACGCACCCGCGGTCACCGCGTCCTCGACCAGCTCCGACACGGTGTTCAACTGCTGCTCGTCGACCAGCGGTCCGAGCGTGGTGTCCGGGTCGGTCCCCGGACCCAGCTTCACCTGTGCATTGATCGCCGCGACGAATTTCTCGGTGAACTCCTCGACCACCCCGCGCTGCACATGGAAGCGGTTGGCCGCCGTACACGCCTCACCGCCGTTGCGCAGCTTCGCCAGCATGGCCCCCTCGACCGCCGCATCGATATCGGCGTCGTCGAACACCACGAACGGCGCGTTCCCGCCGAGTTCCATCGAGGTACGCAGCAGGCCGGAAGCGGATTTCTCGACCAGGGTCCGGCCGACTTCGGTGGACCCGGTGAAGGTGAGTTTGCGCAGCCGGGGATCCTCGAGCAGCGGCTGGGTGATTGCGCCGGACCGGCGCGAGGTGATCACCGACAGCACGCCGTCGGGCAGGCCGGCCTCGGAGCACAGTTTCGCCAGCAGCAGCATGGTGAGCGGGGTCGCCGAAGCGGGTTTCACGATCATGGTGCAGCCCGCCGCCAGTGCGGGACCGATCTTGCGGGTGCCCATCGCGAGCGGAAAGTTCCACGGGGTGATCGCCAGACACGGGCCGACCGGCTGTTTGTGCACCAGAATCCGCCCGGTACCCGACGGCGCGTGCAGATAACGGCCGTGGATCCGCGCGGCCTCCTCACTGAACCACCGGAAGAATTCCGCGCCGTACCGCACCTCGTTACGGCTCTCCGGCAGCGCCTTGCCCATCTCCAGTGTCATCAGCAGCGCGAATTCCTCGGCACGCGCGGTGATGCGCTCGAACACGGCGCGCAGGATCTCACCCCGCTCGCGGGCCGGAGTCGCGGCCCAATCCCCCTGGGCGGCCGCCGCGGCATCCAGGGCCCGTACCGCATCCTCCGGTGACCCGTCCGCGACCTCCACGAGAACCTCGCCGTTCGCCGGGTTGCGCACCGCGAAAGTGCCACCCCCGGTGGCGTCGACGGGCCCGCCGATCCACAGCTGCTTCGGTACGGATGCGAGTACTTCGGTTTCTGAAGCCATACGAGTCAGCCTAGGCCGCGGCACACCCGAAATCTCCGGCCCACGAGGACAGTGTTCACCGGCCCCGCCTTCGGCGGGGCGGGGCCGGGACCCGCATGACCCCGACCACTGATGCCGAACATTCGGAGGAGACGGGAGGGCGCGCACGAGCGTGATCCGGCCGGTCCGAGTGGGCCCGCGGCGTGCGTACTCACGTGGCCGGCGCTGAAGGGCCGACTGCCCGCGGCGGAACCGGGGCGGGCGCCCGAATGCGGCCATTTCGGCCCGGCGAACCGCGGGAACCCAGGCCCACACTGCCGGGAAATCCCTGGCCGGTCTCCTCCGGCGGTGCCCGAACGGGTCCCGGGTTACCGACTGGCAACTGTCCGCGTTCCCGCCGCACGACCGCCCGGAACCCGCGGCACGGCCCGGCCCCGCCTGCGTCCTGATCCGGTGGGTTGTACGCTCGGCCAGTGTGAGCGTCGACATAACCGCATCGGCGGCATGGCAGAAATTGCGCGATCATCACGAGGCGATCGCCGCCCTACAACTGAGGGACCTCTTCGCCGAAGATCCGCCGCGCGGTCGCGATCTGACGCTGACCGCGGGTGAGTTGCGGATCGATTACAGCAAGCATCGCGTCACCCGGGAAACTCTGCAATTGCTGGTGGAACTGGCCAGGGAAGCAGGTGTCGAGGCCCAGCGCGATCGCATGCTGCGGGGGGAGCACATCAACACCTCCGAGGACCGGGCGGTGGGGCATACCGCCTTGCGGTTGCCGAAAGGTAGTTCGCTCACCATCGACGGCGAGGACGCGGCCGCCGCAGTGCACGAGGTGCTCGACCGGATGGGCGCCTTCGCCGATTCGGTGCGCTCGGGTGACTGGCGCGGTGCGACCGGAGAGCAGATCCGGACGGTGGTGAACATCGGTATCGGCGGTTCGGATCTCGGACCCGTGATGGTGCACCAGGCCCTGCGCCACTACGCGGATGCCGGTATCGGCGCCCGCTTCGTCTCCAATGTCGATCCCGCCGATCTGGTGGCGACCCTGGCGGATCTGGATCCGGCGACCACCCTGTTCATCGTCGCCTCCAAAACCTTCTCCACCCTCGAGACACTCACCAACGCGACCGCGGCCCGCCGCTGGCTGGTGGACGCTCTCGGCGCGGACGCGGTGGCGAAACATTTCGTCGCAGTGTCCACACATGCCGGGCGGGTGGCCGAATTCGGTATCGACACCGCCAATATGTTCGGGTTCTGGGATTGGGTCGGCGGCCGGTATTCGGTCGATTCGGCCATCGGACTTTCGGTGATGGTGACGATCGGCCCCGGCCGCTTCGCCGAGTTCCTGGCCGGTATGCACGATATGGACCGCCATTTCGCCGGCGCGCCGCTGGCGGAGAACGCACCGGCACTGCTGGCACTGCTCGGTGTGTGGTATTCGAATTTCTTCGGGGCGCAGTCGCGTGTGGTACTGCCGTATTCGAACGATCTCGCCAGGTTCCCGGCCTACCTCCAGCAGCTCACCATGGAGTCGAACGGAAAATCGGTGCGCGCGGACGGTTCCCCGGTCACCACCTCTACCGGCGAGATCTTCTGGGGCGAACCCGGAACCAACGGTCAGCACGCTTTCTACCAACTGCTGCACCAGGGCACCCGGCTGATCCCCGCCGACTTCATCGGATTCGCCCGCCCCACCGACGATCTGCCCACCCGGGATGGCACCGGCAGTATGCACGACATCCTGATGAGCAACCTGTTCGCGCAGACCAAGGTCCTGGCGTTCGGGAAGACCGCCGAGGAGATCGCCGCCGAGGGCACGCCGCCGGAACTGATACCGCACAAGGTGATGCCCGGAAATCGGCCCAGCACCACGATTCTCGCGCCCCGGCTCACTCCCGCGGTGCTGGGACAGCTGATCGCGCTCTACGAGCACCAGGTGTTCGTGGCCGGTGCGATCTGGGGAATCGACAGCTTCGACCAATGGGGTGTGGAACTGGGCAAACAGCAGGCCTTGGCGCTGGCGCCGCTGCTCACCGACCCGGAAGAACCCGCACCGCAGGGTGATTCGTCCACCGATGCGCTGGTCCGCTGGTATCGCACCAACCGCTGAGGGTCACCAGGGGCGGATCGGCAGGTCCACACGCGCGGCTGTCGCGGCGGCGAGCCGGTGCAGCGCGGCGACGTCGGCGATGTGTTCGGGGTAGAGACTCGCCAGTGTCAAGAGGTAGTCGTCGCGGAACCGGCACAGGTAGCCGGACAGCCGGGTCCGGGGCCTGTTCGCGTGGATGAGGCCGGGGTGCAGGGCCCGGGTCGCGATACCGGTGCACTCGTGCGGCCCGAGCGCGGACAGCGCCGGCGGGATGGGGCCGATATTCGAGCACAGGATGTCGCGTTCACCGGCGCCCCGGGACAGCAGATGGGCCACCTTGTCCGGCACCAGGTACAGGAACTCCTCCGGCAGACCGCCGGGACTGGACATCCGCCGCTCGTAGGCCGCCCGGCTCTTCGCGCGGATACCGGCCGGACCGTCCCGCTGGGTCACCACGATCTCGGTCATGGCGAGCTCATTGTCGATCCGGGGTTCGTCCCGGGTGTCCACCGGCAGGCTGGCCGCGATCACGGTGGCGGGAAAACCGGCGGCCCACAACATATCCGCGACGAACCAGATGAACAGACTGTTCGCTGTCCCGCCGTATGCGGTGGCGATCCGCTCCCACTCCGCGGCCGGGCAGCGCAGTATCAGCGCGGGCTCGAACATTTCGGCGTTACCGGGCCGGGGCCGACCGGAAAGCTCGGGTCGGCCGCCGAGCTCAGACCGTCCGCCGAGCTCAGGCACGGCTGAGTCGGATCGTTCGGCGAGCTCGGATCGGTGCCTCCGCACCGGGCGGGGTAACCGGGCCGCGGCGGCACGCGCCCCGCCGAGCGCGACCGTGGCCCAGGTGCGCGCGGCATCGACCCAGTCCGAATCATGTGCGCCGGCGTTTCTCGAGTCCGGTAGCTCTCCGGGACCTGTGCCCGGATTCGCGTCCGCACCGGAATCCACCGCCTGGAGCGCGCGTTCGACGGCGATGATCAGGCCCCGGGCGTCGGCGAGGACGTGGGAGCAGGTCAGGGCGACGATCGTGCCCCCGTCCGTGAGCGGCGCCACCGACAGCCGCCAGCCCGGGCCGTGTTCGGGATCGAGGTGCGTACCGCGAGTATCGGCCCAGGCCGGGATCGCCTCGGGCACGAGTGGCGTGCCGTGGAGTTCCAGCGGATGCGCGCGACCATTGTGCTGCCACCTGGACCGTGCGCCCGGAATCCGGGGGCGGACCACGCGGCGAGCGAGCGGACCGGTGCGCAGCGCTTCGTGCAAGCGGGTGAGCATCGCGGGTTCCACCACATCCTCGGTACGCCACAGGCCCTGCAGCACGATCGGCGTGCCGAATCCCTGGTGGGTCCGCAGAAAGATCTCGTCGACAACGCTCAACCGACGCATTCGCACAGGCTAACCCTCGTTCATCGCATATGGACGGACGGACCGGCCGTGGCCGCCGCCGCGGCGGTCGGGTGATACCGCCCGGCACGGGTGAGGCCGCCCCTCCCGCGCGACGGCGGATCGGTCGCACTCGTGGCCACAGTGATCGGCAGTTCGGAGTCGCGAGCGAAGCTCGGAGCGCCCCACCGCCAGCACCCGCGCACTACCGATACCGACCGGTCGTGATCCCCAACGTCTCCGCGGTGTGACCTGGGTCGCATAATCGATGGATGCTCACGCACGAGGTCTTCAATCAGGTCCCGCCGATCACACCGTTCGACGCCTCCCGGGACCCCGCGTTGCTGACCGGACTGCACCGGGAGGGCGCCGGGTGGGCGGAGGCGGGAGTGCGTGAACTCGGTGCGCTCGCCGGCAGCGAGCGGGTCCAGGAGTGGGGCCGGCTCGCCGACGAGTATCCGCCGGTGCTGCACACCCATGACCGCTACGGCAACCGCGTCGACGAGGTGGAGTTCCATCCGCACTGGCACGACCTGATGACGGTCGCGGTCGAACACGGACTGCACGGTGCGCCCTGGGCCGACGACCGGACCGGCGCGCATGTGGCACGGGCCGCGAAGTTCTACGTCTGGGGCACGGCCGACGCCGGGCATATGTGCCCCATCTCGATGACCTACGCCGCGATTCCGGCACTGCGGCACAACCCGGAGCTGGCGGCGAAATACGAGCCGCTGCTCACTGCTCGCACCTACGATTTCGGACTGCGCGAACCATCGTCCAAGGCCGGGCTCATCGCCGGTATGTCGATGACGGAGAAGCAGGGCGGTTCGGACGTGCGAGCCAACACCACCACCGCGACCCCCCAGCCGGACGGCACGTATCGGATCGTCGGGCACAAATGGTTCACCTCGGCGCCGATGTCGGATATCTTCCTCACCCTCGCGCAGGCACCGGGCGGGCTGTCGTGTTTCCTGCTGCCGCGGGTGCTGCCCGACGGTTCGCGCAACCCGATCCGGTTGCAGCGGCTCAAGGACAAACTCGGCAACAAGTCGAACGCCTCATCGGAGATCGAATACGAGAACGCGACCGGATGGCCGGTCGGCGCGGAGGGCGCCGGGGTGAAGACCATTATCGAGATGGTCAATATGACCCGCCTCGACTGCGTTATCGGTTCCTCGGTCGGGATGCGCGCGGCAGCCGTGCGCGCGGTTCATCACGCCCGCCATCGCAAGACCTTCGGTGCCGCGCTGATCGATCACCCCGCGATGCGCAACGTCCTGGCAGATCTGGTGATCGAATCCGAGGCCGCCACCACTGTCATGCTGCGGCTGGCCGGGGCCACCGACCGCGCCGCCGCGGACCCGGCCGAGGCCGCGCTGCGCCGCATCGCGCTCGCCGTCACAAAGTACTGGGTGTGCAAACGCGCGGCCGTACACGCGGCGGAAGCCTTGGAATGCTTCGGCGGGAACGGATACGTCGAGGAGTCCGGGATGCCCCGGCTCTACCGGGAGGCACCCCTCATGTCGATCTGGGAGGGGTCGGGGAATATCGCCGCGCTCGACGCCCTGCGCGCGATGGGCACCCGGCCCGAGACCGTGGAGGCATACTTCGCGGAGGTGTCACGGGCGCGCGGCGAGAATCCCCACCTGGATCACGCGATCGACCGGGTCGGCAAGGAACTGGCCGATCACACCGATATCGAGTACCGGGCGCGGCGGATCGTGGAGCTGATGGCGCTCGTACTGCAGGGGGCGCAGCTGGTACAGCACGGCCATCGCGCCGTCGCGGATGCCTTCTGCGCCTCCCGCCTCGGCGCGGACTGGGGCGCCGCGTTCGGCACCCTGCCCACCGGGGTGGATACCACGGCCATCATCGAGCGGGCATTCGTCTGAGCGGGTTCAGCCGGCCGGAAGCTCTTTCTCCAGGAACGCGAGAGTGAGGTCCATACCACCCTGGCTCTCCAGATCCTCGTGTCCGGCGTTCAGCCACCGGGCCTGGTGCTGGGTGCCGCTCAGCACGAACTGCCCGACCAGCGCGAGGCTCAGCGGGAGCGGAACCACGGTGTCGTAGTTGCCGTGCACGATGAGGATCGGATCCTGGTAGCCGTCGACCGGGACGCTCATATAGTCGCGCGTCACCGCCGCGAATTCCGGGTCGTTGAGCGGCCGCGTCAGCAGCGCGCCGATCTCCACGGAGGACAGCATCGTGCGCGCCTGCGCGTTGCAGCCGGTGCTGAGCCCGGCGATGAACTGGCGCCCCTGCGGGGTCAGGAAGTCGCGCACCTCCGGTCCCAGCTGAGCACCCGTCATACCGGCGAGCACCAGGGGTGCGGCCCGCCCCACATATCCGGGCATCTCGGTCTGGTCCGGACGCGAACGCAGGAAGATACTTTCCAGATTGGTGACCGGGGCCAGCGCTGCGGTGCCGCGGAAGTCGAGTTCGGGAGCGTATTCCGGCGCGAACCGGCCGGTACCGAGCGCGGCATGGCCGCCCTGCGACCAGCCGGCCACCGCCCAGCTCGGGGAGAGTTCGGTGAACGCCGAGCGGGCGGCACGCACCGCGTCGATGGTGGCCGTGGCCTCGGTGCTGGTCTGCAGATACGGGTGCGGTCCCGGGGAATTGGGGCTCAGACCGATGTAGTCGGGGGCGACGACCGCGTATCCGGCGTCGTTGAGGCGCTTCACGGTAGGGCCGGTGTGCTCCTCCAGTTGCTTCGAACCGGTGAGCCCGCATTCCTGACCGAGGCCGGAGGTGCCGTGATCCCAAGCGACCACACGCCGTCCGCCATCCGGGGCGGGCGTGTCGGGGATCCGTACGAGGGCGGCGGTGGGAACGAGTTTGCCGCCGGGTCCGGTGGTGATGTATTCGATGCGCTGCACATCGTCGAGGCCCGCCCATTCCCGGCCCAGCGGCGTAGCCGCGAGCAACTGTCCCGGGTGCCATGTCTCCTCCGCCTGCGCGGTGGCCAGCGGCAGGCCGGAGCACAGCGCCGCCACCAGCGTCACTATCCCCACTATTACCCGGGCGTGGCGAACCATTACTCTCCTCTGACGTGCGGCGGTCGAATCGTCCATAGTGGCAGCGGCCGGAATCTGTACCCGTCCAGGCGCACGCGGCGGCCCGGCGATCCGTCGTTCACCGCGTAGGCGGAGCGATCCGCCAGTGTTTCTCGAGCGCACCCGCGATATCCGGAAGCACGGTAATGGGAATCCGCTTGTCCCGCAACATATTGCGTATCTCGTTTATCTGTTCGCGTTTACGCAGGTCATAGGCGCCCGAAACCGGTCCGTGGACCGGCGGTATGGACAGCAGGACGAGTTCGCCGTGCAATTCCTCACCTCCGGCCAGATCCAGTGCCAGCGACCAGCGCGATTTCTCGTCGAGGCCGAAGCGCCCGGCCACCACCCGGTCCCAGTCGATACTCGTCACCGACCACGGCGTCCGCCGATGGATCGCCCGGTCGGTGAGGACCACGGCGTCCCGGGTGAACAGCGCGAACAGCGCGGCGACGGCGAGCAGCGCACCGAGCACGATCCCGGTGAACACCCGGGCCGGCCCGAAGAGCAATACCGTCGGAACGGTCACCACGACGACCACCGCGACCCCGGCGAGGCTGTAGCCCAGTACCCGGCCGGTGGACACGACACCCGCGTGCACCATTTGCATACCGACTCCGTTCAACCCGCGCACCGGTGCTCTCGGCCACACGCTACCGGACAGTGCGCGGTGGATCCGGTGACGCTGGTCACCCGCTCAGAAAAGCGCGACGGCGGCCTCGGCGGAGTACACGTGGAACGTCATGCTCTGCTGGAAGTAGAGCTGCACGGTTTCGGCGTCGTGGGACGAATAGCCGATGGACAGATCCTGCCCCAGCGTGAGATCGAAATCTCCGCCACGGGTGGTGAGCACGAATGCTCCGTCGATGGCCGGCGCCCAGATGATCTCGCCGTCGGGGACCAGCCTCTCCAGGTGGGTGCGCAGCGGATGGCCGTGGTTGGACGTCTCACTCACCTTGGTGTACAGATCGGCGCTGAGCAGCACCGAATACGGTCCGTCGACACCGGCGAGCCGCAGTTGGCTCACCGCCAGCGCGATCACCTCGGGTACTCCGAACACATCGTCGGGCAGGGCGATCGCCTTGTTCGAGGAACCCGCCCGGATACCGTTGACACCGGCCGCCGTATAGCCCTCGAATACCGCCCGGTCCTCGGCGAACGCGATACTGCGCGCCGCGTCCTTCACCGGATCCAGATCGGTGTCCTGGGCGCCGCGCTCGACATTGTCGAGTTCCTCCCGCGAGAGCGTGAACGGCACCCGTAGCTCCACCAGTGGCGCCACCACCCGCTGCCGCGCCTGGACACCGTCGTGCGGGGCGGCGATGGGCGTCGTATGCCCGAGACCGCGGGCCGAATAATCCGTACCGTGCGGACCGGACAGGTCCACCACGCGGCGGCCGGCATTGTGCCGTTTGAAGGTCCGCGTGGCCTCCTCTTCGATAACGGCCCAGGCCGAATCCGTGATCGGCGCGAGTTCGCGATGGAGGTTGTTCATACCGTGCTGCTCCTTTTCAACGTGCCGATACCGAGGGAACCGTCCGCGCCGGGCGGCAAGCCCGGATCCGCCGCCTCGGCCGCATCCGGCGGGGCGGGCAGATCGTCGAAGAAATCCTGTGGCGGAACGAAGAACAGGGTGCCGGTGACCGCGGTGGAGAAATCCAGGATCCGGTCGTGGGTGGCCTCGTCGGTCCCGAAGAACATCCGTTCCAGCATGGTCTCGGTCGTCCGCGGGGTGGCCGAATAACCCACGAAATAAGTGCCGAACTCACCATCGCGGACGCTGCCGAACGGCATATTCGCGCGCAGGATCTCCCGTTCGGTGCCGTCGGGCTCGATCACCTGGTTCACCGCGATATGCGAATCCGCGGGTTTCACATCGTCGGCGAGTTCGAAATCCTCGAGTTTGGTGCGGCCGATCACCCGCTCCTGCTCCGGTACCGGCAAGGCCCGCCACGCGGTCAGATCGTGCAGGTACTTCTGCACGATCACATAGCTGCCACCGGTGAAATCCGGATCGCCGGCGCCGATGAGCGCGGCCCGACCGGCGGGCGTATCCGGGAACCCGCCCTCCGGGTTCTCGGTGCCGTCGACGAAACCGAGCAGGTCACGTTGTTCGAAATAACGGAAACCGACCGTTTCGTCGACGATCGTGCCGATATCGGCCAACCGGTCGCCGATCGCCATGGCCAGTTCGAAGCAGGCGTCGTGCACCTGGGCGCGGATGTGGAAGATCAGATCGCCCGGTGTGGCCGGGGCGTGATGCAGCGGCCCGTCGTACCCGGGGAATTCGTGCAGCTCGGCCGGACGCGGGCCGCCGAACAACCGGTCCCAGGCGGTGGAGCCGACCCCGGTGATACAACCCAGCCCGGCACCCGGCAGCCGGAATCCGATGGACCGGCGCAGACCGGGCAGCTCGGCGAGCAGGCCCCGCGCCGCCACCTCGCCACCGGGCTCGACGGTGGCCACCAGGAAATGCGCGGCCGGCGTGAGCGGTTCCAAGATCGGCTGCGGCTGCCCCATAGCCGATCACATTACCGGCGAACGACCGGTGACCGCGCGACCCCGGCGGCTACTTGGCGACAGTCAGCAGAAACGCGACATCGTCGATGGCATGCACACTGTGCCGCGCTTTGGGCACCACCAGCAGATCGCCCGCCGACCCCTTCCACTCGTTGTCCCCACTGTGCAGGGTCAGCGTTCCGGAGAGTACGAGCAGTGTGGCCTCACCACTGTTGTCGTGTTCGGCCAGCTTCTGCCCCGAGCACAACCCCACCACGGTCTGACGCAGGGAATTCGCGTGGCCGCCGTAGATGGTCTGCGAGCTGCGGCCGCTGGTCACGGTCGCGGCAAGCTTCAGTTGCTGCCGGGCCACCGCTGTCAGCGATTTCTTGTCCATGGACAGCCTTTCGCCTCCGCATACCCACGACCGGGCTGTGATCGCGGGACGTACAGCCGAGTATGCCCGACCGGGCGCCGCCGTTCGGGCGTTTTCCGAGGCTGTTCCGGTATCGCGAACCGGCACGCGGCCGGTGGCCGTCAGCGGCGGGTGAAACGCCTGATCCGGTAGCGGTGCCCGCCCGAGGATTCGAGCCAGGTCGCCGGATCGGCCGAGGACCACTCGGGGCCCAGTGCCGGGGCGTACGCATCACCGTCCACCTCGGCATCGACCTCGGTGATCAGCAGTTCGGTGGCACAGGGCAGGGCGAGCCGGTAGATCTCACCGCCACCGATCACCCAGGTCGTGGCGGGGGCCGCGAGCTCCAGCGCGGCCTCGACCGATACGGCCGGTTCCGCACCCTGCGCGGACCACCCGGACTGCCGGGTCACGACGATATTGCGGCGCCCCGGCAGTGGCCGGAAACGGGCCGGCAACGAATCCCAGGTCCGCCGTCCCATGATCACCGGATGTCCGGCGGTCGTCGCCTTGAAACGAGCCACGTCCTCGGGTACCCGCCACGGAATCGTGTTGTCCACCCCGATCACCCCATCGGGGGTCTGCGCCCAGATCAGGCCGATGACGCGTGTGGAGTCCACCGCGGTCACACCGCCACCGGAGCCTTGATCGCCGGATGGTGCCGGTAGTCGCGCACCCGGATGTCCTCGTAGCGGTAGTCGAACAGGGAGGCCGCGGGTTCGAGCTCGAGCACCGGGAACGGGTACGGCGGGCGGGTCAGCTGTTCGATGACCTGCTCGTGGTGATTGTCGTAGATATGGCAGTCGCCGCCGGTCCAGATGAAATCGCCCGGTGCGAGGCCGGCCTGCTGCGCGACCATGAGCGTCAGCAGCGCGTAGCTCGCGATATTGAACGGCACCCCGAGAAACAGATCCGCGCTGCGCTGGTACAGCTGGCACGACAACCGGCCGTCGGCGACGTAGAACTGGAACAGGGCGTGGCACGGCGCCAGGGCCATCCGGTCCAGCTCGGCCACATTCCAGGCCGATACCAGCATCCGCCGCGAATCGGGGTCGGTGCGCAGGGTGTGCAGCACCTGGGCGATCTGATCGATATGGCGGCCGTCGGGAGCCGGCCAGGAACGCCACTGCACCCCGTACACCGGACCGAGTTCGCCGCCGGCGTCGGCCCATTCGTCCCAGATGCTGACCCCGTGCTCCTGCAACCACCGCACATTGGAATCTCCGCGCAGGAACCACAGCAGTTCGTACACGATGGATTTGAGATGCACCTTCTTGGTGGTGATCAGGGGGAACCCGGCGGAGAGGTCGTACCGAAGCTGATGACCGAACACACTGCGGGTGCCGGTACCGGTGCGGTCCGCCTTGGCGGTCCCCGTATCGAGGACGAGCCGGAGCAGATCTTCGTATTGGGTATCCGGAGCGTGTCGCGGGTCCGGGACCTGACTGTTCGCTGCGCTGACCACGCGCCGAGCTTACTGCGCACCCGAGAGAACGCGCGGCGGGGCCGGGCGGAGGCCGCCCCGCTCCGGCGAGGTTCGGCACCGGCGGGCAGCGTAACGGCGACCGCGGCGCGCACCACGGGTCCCGGCCCGGTCCACCGGCCCTGGCGGCAACCGGAAATCCGGCCTGCCAAGCTGACCTCATGCGCACGCTGTATGTGATCGGTATCGGCGCCGGTGACCCCGACCAGGTGACTGTGCAGGCGATCAAGGCTCTCCGGCAGGTGGACGTCTTCTTCGTGATCGGGAAGGGCGCCGAGAAGCGGGAGCTGGTGGAGGTGCGCACCGCGATCCTCACCGGATACGCCGACCGCCCCTATCGGATCGTCGAGATACCCGATCCGCCCCGCGAGCGCGCCCCCGACGACTACCGGAGCACCGTTCAGGACTGGCACGAACGGCGTTCACTGCTGCTGGAGGAGGCGTTCGCGGCACACGACGGGGTCGGCGCGATCCTGGTCTGGGGTGATCCCGCCCTCTACGATTCCACCCTGCGCATGGTCGAGCGGGTGCTGGCCCGGGGCACGCTGGACTTCGACTACACGGTCATCCCGGGCGTCACCAGCGTGCACGCGCTCGCGGCCCGGCATCGGACCGTCCTGCACCGGATCGGTGAACCGGTCCACATCACCACCGGGCGCCGGTTGCGCGAGGAAGGCCTCGGGCCCGGTTCGACCGTGGTCATGCTCGACGCCGACTGCACCTTCACCACGGTCCCCGGCGACACTTTCATCTGGTGGGGTGCCTATCTCGGAATGCCGGACGAAACCCTGTTCGCCGGGCGGGTCGGTGAGATCGGCGGCGAGATCGCGCACCGGCGCGCGGAGCTGCGTGAGCGCAAGGGCTGGATCATGGACATCTATCTGCTGCGCCCGGCCGAATGACCAGGTGATCGGCGCTCGGGTCGTAGCATGGTCGGCATGACCGAACAGGACATTCTCGGGCGGATCAAAGATCTCGTCGACGACGAGCACGACCTGCGGTCGCGGGCCTCGCGCGGGGAGCTCGATCCCGATGTGGAGCGGCGCCGGCTGGCCGAACTGGAGGTCATGCTGGATCAGTGCTGGGATCTGCTGCGGCAGCGGCGCGCCCGGATCGAGACCAACGAACCCCCGGAGGACGCCCAGCCACGATCGGCGGGCCAGGTCGAGGGCTACCTACAGTAAGGAGCCCGATGCCCGACAGCGACAGTGGCGCCACCGCGGACAGTGGCGCCACCGAATACGACGTCATCGTGCTGGGCGGTGGCCCCGCCGGTGAGAACGCGGCCGCGTATGCCATCGCCGGCAGCGCCCGCACCGCGGCCATCGTCGAACCGGAGAAGGTCGGCGGTGAATGTTCGTACTGGGCCTGTGTCCCGAGCAAAGCGCTGCTGCGACCGGGCCATGTCCTGGGGGCGGCGCTGGGATTGCCGGGTATCGAGGCCGAAGGTCCGGATACCGCCGCGGTACTGCGGCGTCGCGACGAATTCGTGCACGCCCACAACGGCGACCACGACGATTCGAGCCAGGTCGACTGGGCGGTGCAGCAGGGTATCGAGGTGATCCGCGGTACCGGCCGGCTCGACGGGGAACGCCGCGTCCGTGTCGGTGACCGGATCCTGCGTGCCCGCTCGGCGGTGGTACTGGCCACCGGCACCCACGCGGCCGTTCCGGACGTCCCCGGCCTGCGCGACGCGCTGCCGTGGACCTCCCGCGATGCCACCAACCTGCACGAGATCCCGAAACGGGTCGTCGTGATCGGCGGCGGAGTGGTGGCCTGCGAGGCCGCTACCTGGCTGTCGGCGCTCGGGGCGGAGGTCACCGTGCTGGTCCGCGGCGAGCGGTTGCTCGCCGGGGTGGAACCGTTCGCGGGTGAGTACGTCGCCTCCGCACTCACCGCGCAGGGGGTACAGATCCTGTTCGGGACCCAGCCGCTGCGGGTACAGCGCCCGCAGTCCGCCGACCACGGCGAGGGCCGTATCCACGGGGGCCTCGTAACGGTGCACGCACAGGGATCCGGCGGCGAGATCACGCTCGTCGCCGAGGAGATCGTGGTGGCGGCCGGGCGAGTGCCCAATACCGACGGCATCGGCCTGGAAACGGTGGGCCTGCCCGCCGGTTACGTCCAGGTCGACGATCAGTTGACCGTATCCGCGGTCACCGGCGAATGGCTCTACGCGGTGGGCGATATCAATCGCCGGGCCGCACTCACACATATGGGCAAGTATCAGGGGCGGGTCTGCGGCGATGTGATATCCGCGCGTGCCGAGGGGCGGTCGCTGTCCGGGCCGCGCTATCGGGCCTACGCCGACCACCGAGCCGTCCCGCAGGTCGTGTTCACCGACCCCGAGGTCGCCGCCGTCGGGCTCAACGCCGCCGCCGCCCGTAAGGCCGGATACGACATCCGCACGGTGGAACTGGATATCGCCGTCGCCGGTTCGGCACTGGCCCGCGACGATTACATGGGCCGCGCCGCCCTGGTGATCGATACCGCGACCGACACACTGGTCGGCGCCACCTTCGTGGGACCCGACGTAGGGGAGCAACTGCACGCCGCCACCATCGCCGTCGCCGGGCGCGTCCCGTTGGACGCGCTGTGGCACGCGGTGCCCGCCTTTCCGGCGATCAGCGAATTCTGGTTACGGCTGTTGGAGACCGACCGGTCGTCGTTACCATCGGCGGTATGAGCGAGTCAGGCCCGGAGGCGGCAGCGGAGCGTAACCACGAAGGGCCCTCGCACATACCCCAAGGACACAGTATGAGCGAGTCAGGCCCGGAGGCGGCAGCGGAGCGTAACCACGAAGGGCCCGCGCACATACCCGATGGACATGTGAGCGCAATCGAACAGATCACGACCACCGACGGTGTCGTCCGTGGTCGCCGCGGGCGCCGCGTGATGCACTGGCGGTCGCTCCCCTATGCCGCTCCGCCCGTCGGTGACCTGCGGTTTCGATCTCCACAACCGGTGCAGCCGTGGACCGGTGTGCGCGACGCGACCTATTTCCGCGCCGCCGGGATCCAGCCGAGCTTCGGCGTCCGGCTCGGTCCGCGCAAGCTCCAGGAGATGAGCGAGGACTCACTGACACTGAATGTCGTGGCTCCCGCCACCGCCTCGGTGCGGCCGCGGCCGGTGCTGGTATTCATCCACGGCGGCGGCTACCTGTTCGGCACCTCGGCGCTGCGCCTCTATTCGGGCGTCCAGCTGGCGGCCGACGGGGACGTGATCGTCGTATCGATCAACTATCGGCTCGGCGCCTTCGGTTATGCGGATTTCTCCGAATTCTCCACTCCGGAAAGCCCCTACGACTCCAATCTCGGTCTGCGCGACCAGATCGCCGCGCTGCGCTGGGTCCGGGCCAATATCGCCGAATTCGGCGGAGACCCGGACAATGTGACGATCTTCGGCGAATCCGCGGGCGCGCACGCGGTACTGAGCCTGCTGGCGACTCCCGCGGCCGAGGGATTGTTCCACCGTGGGATCGCGCAGAGCCCGCCCGCGGACTGGGGTCTCACGATCGCCGAATCCCGGGAGTTCGCCCGCCGCATCCTCGACCGGCTCGGTATCGAACCCGAGAACGCCAATCGCGCACTGCGCGAGGCCGATCCGCACGATATCCGCCGGGCGTTCAACCGGGCTTCGAACGCGGTCATGGCGGAGTTCCCGGGTTTCTTCCCGGCCGCGCCGGTGGCCGACGGCGAATTGCTGCCGCGTACCCCGATCGACGCGTTCGCCGAGGGCCGCACCCATCGGGTCCCGCTGATCATCGGTACCTGCCGCAACGAGGGCGCTCTGTTCAACCGGTTCACCGATATGCTGCCCACCCGCCCGGAACGTCTCAAGCGTGCCCTATCCGTCGCGGGACCCGATATCTATCCCCGCGTGTTCTCCACCTATCCGGGATTCCCGGCCGAACGAGCGGCGATCCGCGCGGGCGGCGACTACTTCTTCTGGCGTCCGTCGGTGGCGGTGATGGAGGGACACAGCCGCCACTCCCCCACCTATGCCTACCGCTACGATTTCGCGCCGCGGCTGTTGCAGCTCTACAAACTGGGCGCCACACACGCGACCGATCTGCTGCCGACCTTCGGCGCGGTCTACGAACCGTGGGGCCGCGCCCTCACCGCCGGTGGGAGCCGGCGCGGCCTGCTCTCGGTGACCCGCCGGATCCAGAACAACTGGCTGCATTTCGCCCGGACAGGTGAACCGCTGCCGTCCTGGCCGCGATACACCGAGCAGGAACGCAACACCCTGATCATCGATGCGCCCGCCCGGGTGGATATCGATCCGGACAGCGCCCAGCGGAAATTGTGGGCGGGAGTGCGCGCGCCGATGCTGGTCCCGGCGGAAGCCTGGGGTGGCGAATTCCCGGCCGCGGAGGCTGCCGAGGCCGATCCGGTAGGCGATGGGTCGCTGCTCGATGCCGTCGCCGCCGAACACCCGGTGGCCGCCCTCGCCGCCGATACCGCGGTGAAAGTCGTGGACGAACTCTCCGACAGCGACGACGATCCCGCGCCCGAGCCGGACACCGACGCATCCGACCCGAAACGGGCCGACTGAATCGCACCATAGGCAGATCCGGATATCGACTTCTCGAGGTGGCAGCGCGGTCACCAACGGTCCCGGTGCGAACCGGCGACGAGTAGCCCGACCCTGGGCGATCGGCAGCTTATTTGAGCAGGCGCGACATCCGGCGGTCGGCGAGGATCTTGCCGCCGGTCTGACAGGTGGGGCAGTACTGGAACGACCGATCCGTGAAGGCGATCTCACGCACGGTATCCCCGCACACCGGGCAGGGCAGGCCGGTGCGGCCGTGCACCCGCATCCCGGAGCGTTTCTCCCCCTTGAGCCGGGCCGCGTCCTGCCCGGCCGAGCGGTCCACGGCATCGAGCAGTACGGTGCGCAGTGCCCGGTACAGGTCGGCGACCTTCGCCGCCGACAGTGTTTTCGCCGTGGCGAACGGTGAGATCCGGGCGGTGTGCAGGATCTCGTCGGAATAGGCATTACCTATCCCGGCCAGTACCGTCTGGTCGACCAGGACATTCTTTATCCGTCCGGGCGCGGCGGCCAGTAGATCGGCGAACTGTTCCTCGGTGACCGCCAGCGCGTCGGGACCGAGCCGGGCGATCCCCGGGACCTGCGCGGGGTCGTCGACGATATAGACCGCGAGCCGCTTCTTGGTGCCCGCCTCGGTGAGATCGAAAGCCGGGGTATCGCCCGCCGGGGTGAAGAAGTGCACGCGCAGCGCCAGCGGGCCGCGACCGGGTTTGGGCGGGCTCACACTCGGGTTGTCGGTCCAGCGCAACCAGCCCGCCCGGGACAGATGGGTGATCAGCCAGAGCCCCCCGCAGTTCATCCCCAAGAATTTTCCCCACCGCCCGGCGTCGGTGACATCTCGACCCGACAGGGCCGTGACCGGGGGATCGAAGGTTTTGATCGCGCTCAGCGCCGCCACATCGATACGCCCCACCACCGCGCCTACCGCGTGCTCCCGCAGGAACTGCGCCAGCGCCTCCACTTCCGGTAGTTCGGGCACACGATCAGGCTACCGGGGCCCTCCGACATCGCGGTGGTCCAAACGCCGGGTGATCCCGGTGGTGGTCACCGCCAGCAAGGTGCCGATCACCACCAGGTCGAACGCCATCTGCACCGTGGTCGCGATCCGCGCGGCCTGGCCCACCGCGTGCACATCGCCGAATCCGACGGTTCCCAGCGTGGCGACGGTGTAGTAGAGCGCGTCGTTGCGGGTCCGCAGATCGCTGAACTGCCCCGGCTGGCGCAGTTCGAGCACGTAGTAGAACAGCGAGAAGAACAGCACGACCAGCGAGATCAGGAAGAGTAAACCGTCGACCCGGTGGCCGGTATCGCCGCTCTGGGACAGGAACTGGCCGATACGCCGGTAGGCCAGCCACGATAATCCACCCACCCCTGCGACGAACGCGACGACGGTGACCACCCGGGTCGGCCAGAAGCCCGGCAATTCCAGGCCGACCGGAACGAAATAGTAGAACAGCAGCGCACACAGCACCGTGCCCGCGTTGCGCCACAGATGCGCCCGGCCGCTGATACGTCGAGATGCCATGGGGCCATGATCTGCCCGCCCGCCCGTCACGGTGCCCGGGCGCGCCGAGGAAGGGCGGCAGAACTCTCCACGAGCACGAAATCGGTCGCAGCGGCGGGTGAGCGCTGCTAATTTGCGGCGGTGGACCCGTTCTCACTTTCGTGGACAGCATTGCGCACGGCGGTCGCCGAACTCCCGGACGAGGATTTCGCACGGCCGTGCGGATGTACCGGCTGGCTGGTCCGCGACCTGGTGTGCCACCTGATCATCGACGCACAGGATGTGCTGATCACACTGGTGACGCCCACCGAGAAGGAACCGACCCGCGACGCGGCGACCTACTGGGATATCGCCGAGACACCGCCCACCGGGGACCACCCGCTGGACGCGCTGATCGTCCGGCTGGCCGCCGCGTACGGAGAGCCGCGCCTGCTGGAACTGCACCTCGACGATGTGGGCTCGGCCGCCGGTCGCGCCGCCGCTCTGGCCGACCCGGATCTACGGGTGAGCACGCGTGACGAAGTCCTCACCGTGAGCGACTATCTGACCGCCTACGTCCTGGAATGGACCCTGCACCACCTCGATCTGGTCGCCTATCTCCCGGATGCGGCGCAACCTCCGGAGGCAGGCCTCACCCGCTCCCGCGAACTGCTGGAGATCATCGCGGGCACCCCGTTCCCCGCATCGTTCTCCGATCGGGACGCACTACTGGTCGGCACCGGCCGGCGCGCCCCGACCGACGAGGAGACCGCGGCCCTGGGCGAACTGACCGGGAAACTTCCGCTCGTACTCGGATGAGGCTCGTTCTCGGGACCACGCGGACAATCCTGCGTCCGTTCGAATTCGCGGACTGCACCGAACTGCACGAGATCTTCGGCGACCCGGCGACCCACACCATCGGCGACGGGCCGTTCACCTCGCCGGAGCAGACCCGCCACTGGATCCACCGCCGGATCGACAGCCGGGAGCGGTCGGGCCTGCTGTGGTACGCGGTTCGGGACAGCGCCACAGGCTTGCTTCTGGGGGACTGCGGCCTCTTCGCCGGACGCACCGGTGCGGATGAGCCGGAGATCGGCTACGAGATCCGCCGGTCTCATCAGGGACGAGGATTCGCGAGCGAAGTCGCGCGAGCTGTGCTGCAAGAGGCAGCGGCCTGCGGTGTGCCCCGGGTATGGGCGACGATCCGGCCGAAGAACACTGCCTCGATACGTGTCGCGGCGAAGGCGGGATTCACCCGCCACCATCTCGGTGGAGACGACAGGGGGCAACTGGTGTACCTGGTATCGCCGCGGTTCGCCGGGTCGGCACGCGGAAGGCGGGCCGGGGCCGCGCCGGAGTGACGACGGGCCATCAGGTGCCGGCCGTTGTCCATGTCCGGTTCGGCCGGCCCGGGGGTCGAGGAACATAACTGCCCGATCCGGTGCTGAGGAGTTACCGCAGATAAGTACTCTTTATCTGCGATGGTCTGGGTGGCGATTCGGCGCGATGGGTCTCTCGGGCGGGGTCGACTCCGGAATCAATCTGCGATACCGCGGAAGACGGTGCGATGGGGACGGTTTCGAGCCTGCCGACGCGAGCGGCCGGCGTTCGTCCGGCGGACGCGGTGAAGATCTTCCTCGACACCATCCCGTCGGCGAACACCCGCCGCGGCTACGGCGTCGTGCCGAACCGGTTGGTGAAAGACTACGGCGCGGACACCGATGTGATGCTGCTGG
Organism: Nocardia jinanensis; assembly: GCF_014645735.1. GTDB lineage: Bacteria > Actinomycetota > Actinomycetes > Mycobacteriales > Mycobacteriaceae > Nocardia > Nocardia jinanensis. Next base: position 28,304 of record NZ_BMMH01000037.1, read on the forward strand.
GTCCGGAGCCGGATCGAGTGAGCGGGTGGTTCACCTTCGTGTGGGACGACAAGGCGGCCACGACGTTCAACATCCGACTGGCGCGCTGCGCACCGCGCGCGTACCGGCGCGAGGAGGCAGCCACCTATCGCCTACCGGACCCTCGCATAGGCGCGCATCTGTTCGGCCAGCCGCTCGAGTTCGGCCGCCGTCGCAGGCGAGGCGTCGTTGAGCCCGCTGTGTGCGGCCGTCGGGCCCCGCAGGAAGCGCCGCAGCATGGCCACGAGCAGCCCTTGCGGCAGAGTCTGCAACGCAACGAAACCGCGAGGGACCGGCGGCGTCGGCATTGCGGCCAGGTTCTGCCGCATGAGGCGGAGCATGCCGCGGACCGCGTCCGGATCCTCGGCCAGCGCTGCCGGGCCGCCTGCCGCGTGCACCGCCTGCCCGAGCGGCACCTCGAACGCGGCGTGCGTCTCGAGCCAGGCATCCATCTGCGGCTGGGCCTTGGCGTTGATCCCGGCGGTGCGGAACGCCCGCACGATCCGGTCCAGTCGCGGGGTGCTACGGCCGTCGGGTTCGCCGATCGGCATCGGGACCCGGCGGGTCATGAAGTTGGTCGCGCGGTAACGGACCACGTCGCCGTCCATCGTGCCGGCGGCCGTGGGGAAGCCGAGTAGTACCCGCTCGGGGCCGATCACCGTGCCCAGCGGCTCCCCGCCGGCCGCCCAGTTGAGCAGGAACAGCACGTCGCCTTCGAGGCCAGCGAGTGATTCCAGCACCGCGTCCACCTGATGGGTGCGGACGAAGACGGCGGTCAGGTCGTACCCGCCGACCGGGTGCTCGACCACCGGCACCGATACCCGCCGGACGGCGGGGCTGCCTTCCTCGGCGAGCCGCAGGCCGTGCCGGCGCAGGGCGGCCAGGCGCTCTCCGCGGGCGAGGAGCGAGACGTCGTGCCCGGCCTCATGCAGGCGGACCGCGAACAGGCTGCCGGTAACCCCGGCGCCATACACGAGCAGTTTCATGAAAACCCGCTTTCGCGTGTCGTTTCACTCATACGTTCGTTCGACTCGAACATATGTCTAGTTGAACCCCTAGCTGTTGCTGTGATCGGTGAATGTGAGCGCCGGCCGGATGATCGTCGCGAACAGCTCTTGTCGAGACGTCGCGGTCTCCTCCCGGCCGCTGATCAGGGGGGAGAGGGCGACGTCGGTGAGGATCAGGGAGGCCAACCGCTGGAACAGCGGCGAGTCGCGCACGACCTCGCCGCGGTCGGCGGCAGCCTCGAAAACGGCGGCCAGCGCGTCCACGACCGGCGCGATGATCTCCGTGCGCAGCTCGGTACCGAAATCAGGGTCGGTCGCCGCCGAATGCAGCAGCATGAATCCCATGCGCAGGTCGCGGGCCGGCACGCTGTCGGCGCGAGCCATCTGCGCGAAGTCCTCGTCGAGCGAGGTCGCCCCGGCGGAGTCGTACAGGGCCGGACGTTGATGTGTGAGAGCGGCCATGACCAGGCCGGATTTGCTGCCCCATTGCCTGTACAGCGTCGCCTTGCTCGTTCGGGCACGGGCCGCCACCGCATCGAAGGTGAGCCGCTCGTAGCCGACTTCCAACAGCAACGCGCGCACGGCGTCGAACAACTCGGCGAGACGCTCGGACGACATGCGCGAACGGGGCGGGCGATTGGTCGACACTCTGTAACTGTACGAAATAGTTTCGTACATGCCAATCCAACATGGCAACGGGACCCGTGATCTGCACTACGGCATCGAGCACACGTTCTTCGGGCATCGACTTCGAGATCGACGATGTGGTCCTCGCCGAGGGGCAATGCCTCGGTCGGTTCGACGAAACCACCGCCGCCGAAACACAACTCGCCTACGAGACAACGCCATCCTCCAGGAGTTCCTCGGCAACCTGACCGCCGGGCCGGTGGGCTGACGACCAACCCACAGGACCGGCGTCGCCGGATCAGTGGTCCCCGTGGGCGTCTGGATCGCGCAGCGGTCGGTGCGCGCCGCCCTTCACCGTCGACACCATCACTGCGAGCCGGTATTCACGCGGGTCCAAGCACCGCAGCAGCGGTGCTTTGTAGTCCCGACGTCGCGCCGCGATCAGCCGACGGTCCTCGTCGTCGAGATAGAGATGCCGCCTCCAACTCAACATGGGACAACGCCCCGAACCGGCCGTAGCCGCCCTCATCGGTCACCGGGACATGAGACCACCTACAGCACAGCGGGCGCTCGACGTCGAGTCCTCAGCGCCGGATCGGGCGGATCTGTTCCTCAACCCCCGGTCCGAACGGGCTGGGGTCGGGTCGCTCGATCGACCCCACAGCACATCCCGCCGAGTTCCCGGAACCCCGCGACCACCGATCCGCGACAGCGCGGACCAGGGTCGCGCCGGCCGCCGCGAGTCCGGTGTACCGGCTCAGGACTTTCCGCCGGACGCCTCCCCGAGCCGAGCCGACAGCCACGGCACGATCACCGAGAACGCCGCCACAGTGGTCATCTCGTCGTGTGTCGCCGGTACCGCGTATTCGGTGACTTCACCGGATACATACGGCAACCAGTCCTCGGCTCGGGGACCGGACTGCCGCGCACCGGGGGTGGGCACCTCGGCACGGAAGAAATCGATGACACCGCGGTAGGTCCGGGGCCGGTACTCGGCGATCAGTTCCGCCGAGCGCGCCGCGGTCCGGTACACCCCGCGCAGCCGTTCCACCGGCAAGGTCAGCAGCTCCGGAGGGATCAGCTGGTGCAGGCGCGCCAACTCGACATCGCTCAGATCGCCGACACCCTGGTCCGTACCCGGCTCCTCGGTGACGATGCCCTGGTCCACCAGCGCCGCCCGGAGCAGGGATTCGAACACCCCGGGGTCCACGTCGGGATGGCTGTCCAGCAGTGCCAGCATCTCGACCTGTTCTCCCGCCGCCTGCAATTCGGTCGCGACAGCATGGGCCAGCACGCCGCCCAGCGACCAGCCGAGCAGCCGATACGGACCGGCGGGCCGAACCCGGCGGATCTCGGAAAGGTAGCGGGCGGCGATCTCGGTCAGCGAGGCCGGATCGTAATCGGGTTCGGAGTACGCGGGCGACTGGATACCGTAGATCGGCTGGTCTTCGGGCAACAGTCCGGTCAGCCCGGCGAAACTCCAGGCCAGTCCGTCCCTGGCGTGGATGGCGAAGATCGGTGTCGCGGTCCCGGTTTCCCGGATCGGCAACACCACCCGCAACGCTGCCTCGGACAGTTCACCCGCCGCGGCCGGTTCGGCGATCCGGGCCGCGAGCCCGGCGACCGTCGCTTCGGTGAACAACCACTGGACACTGATCTCGGCACCGGTGACCGCACCCAGCCGGGCCACCACCTTGGTGGCCAGCAGCGAGTTGCCGCCGAGGGCGAAGAACGAATCGTCCACACCCACCCGGTCCAGACCGAGGGCTTCGGCGAAGACCTCGGCAACGGTCCGCTCCAGCGGGGTGCGCGGAGCGCGATAGCCGGCATCGGCCGCGAAAACCGGTTCGGGCAGGGCGTTGCGGTCCAGTTTCCCGGCCGGGGTCAGCGGGATCTCGTCGATCACGGTGATCGACGACGGCACCATATGCGCGGGCAATCGGTGCGCGATATGCGCGCGCAGAGCTGCCACATCTATCGAGTATCCCGCTCCGGCCACCACATACGACACCAGAGCGTCCGCACCGATCGCGGTCCGGTGGCCGAGGGTGACCGCGAAATCGACGCTGCCGTACGAGGTCAGCGCCGCGTCGATCTCGCCCAGCTCGATCCGGAAACCACGAACCTTGACCTGGAAATCGTTACGACCCACATACTCCACCGCCGGATCACCAGCACCATCACGCCGCCACCGCACAATGTCACCCGTGCGATACAACCGCGACCCCGGCTCACCGAACGGATCAGCCACAAAACGCTCAGCAGTCAAACCCACCCGCGCGTGATAACCACGCGCCAACTGGACACCACCGACATACAACTCCCCGGCCACACCCTCCGGCACCGGATTCAACCGATCATCCAGCACCAGCGCACGCATACCCCGCACCGGACCACCGATCGTCACCGGATCACCCGGCAACAACACACCACTGATATTCGTCGCGACCGTCGCCTCGGTCGGACCATAAGCATTATGGAACCGACGCTCCAGCCCACCCTCGGGAACCGTCGACCATTTCGCGACGAGGTCCGCCGAGATGGCCTCACCACCGGCGATGATCACCCGCATACCCGCCAGATCCACCGGATCCAGCGACGCCAGCACCGACGGCGTGATCAAACCGACCGTCACCCGCTCGCGGGCGATCAACTCACCGAGTTCGGCACCGCCGTAGGTGCCCGGCGGTACCACCACGAGCGCACCCGCGGATCCGACGGCCAGCAACAGTTCCAGGATCGAGGCGTCGAACGACGGTGATGCGAACGCCAGCGCCCGCGAATCCGGGGTCAGCCGGTAACGCTCCACCTGCTCGGCACTGAAGTTCGCCAAACCCGCATGCGACACCACAACACCCTTGGGCACACCCGTGGAGCCCGAGGTGTAGATGACATAGGCGGTATTGGCCGGGGTCAACGGCCGGACACGATCCGCATCGGTGACGGGCTCCGCGGAGTACTGCGACAGCGGAAGCTGATCGAGGACCAGCCAATCCACCGAATCCGGCAACTCCGCCCGCACCGACGACACCGTGATACCCACCGGTGCACCGGAATCGGACAACATATGCGCGATACGATCCGCCGGATAGGTCGGATCGATCGGCAGGAACGCCGCACCCGACCGCGTGACGGCCCATTCGGCCAGCACCGAATCCGCCGACCGCGGCACCGCCACCGCCACCAGATCCTCGGCGCCCGACCCACTCGCGATCAGCGCCCGCGCCAACCGGTTCGAACGCTCGTCCATCTCCCCGTAGGACAGACGCTGATCCCGGAACACCACCGCCGGCGCCGACCGGTTGTGGACCACCGCCGCCGCCAGCAGATCCGGCAGCGTCCGCGCCGGCATCGCCGGACCGCCCGAACGCGATCCCAGCTCGGCGCGCTCGGTGGAGCTCAGGAATTCCAGTTCACCGACCGGCAGTCGCGGCGCGTCGACCAGCTGGTCGATCACCCGCAGCAGCCGCGTGGCCGTGGTCTCGACCGTCCCGGCGTCGAACCGGCTGGTCAGGTACTTCAGCGCGATCCTGACCGTGCTGTCGGCCGTCACCACCAGGGTCAGCGGGTAGTGGCTGTTGTCCCGGGTGCCGACCCCGGTGATCGACAGACCGTCGATCTCGCCCGCGGCCGCGACCTCGGCCGCATCGGTGGGATAGGACTCGAAGACGAACAGGCTGTCGAACTGCACCGCGGTACCGGCTGCCCGCTGGATATCGGTCAGCCCCAGGTGGTGGTGTTCCAGCAGTGCGGCCTGCGCGCGCTGCAGTTCGGTGAGCAGTTCCCCGGTGGTCGCGCGGTGATCGATCAGTACCCGGACCGGCAGGGTGTTGATGAACAGGCCGACCATGGATTCGATACCGGGCAGTTCCGCGGGACGGCCGGATACCGTGGCGCCGAACACCACATCGTCGCGACCGGTCATCCAGCCGAGCAGCACACCCCAGGCGGCCTGCACCAGGGTGTTCACCGTGATCCCGAGATCGGCGGCCCGCGCGGAGAGCTGTCGCGTACGGTCCGGATCGATCTCCGCCACCACGGTGTCGATCTCGTAGTTCTCCGCGGCCACCGGTTGGGGTGCCAGCAGCGAGGGTTCGGTGAAACCGGCCAGCGCTTCGCGCCAGGCCTGCCCGGAGGCGGCCGGGTCACGATCGGCCAGCCAGGACAGGAAGTTCCGGTACGAGGCCACCCGCGGCAGTGCGGAGGTATCGCCGCGCAGCGCGTACAGCACCAGCAGTTCCCGCATGAGCAGCGGCATGGACCAGCCGTCGAGCAGGATGTGGTGGCTGGTGATCGCCAGCTGCCACGCGTCCTCGGCCAACCGGATGAGGTTGAACCGGATCAGCGGCGGCACCGCCATATCGAAATGCTCGGCCTGATCCGCGGCCAGCAGCCGGCGCAGTTCGTCCGCGCGTTCGCCCTCCGCGAGCCCACGCAGATCGATATCGCGCCACGGCACCGACACCTGGTCGAGGACGACCTGCACCCACTGACCGTCCGTATCGGCGACGAACGCGGTCCGCAGGTTCGGGTACCGCCCGACCATCGTCTCCGCGGCGTCGCGCAGCCGGGCCGGGTCCACACTGCCGGCCAGATCGACCGACGACTGCATGGTGTAGACGTCCACGCCGTCCTGGATGAGCTGGGCGTGGAACAGCAGACCCGACTGCAGCGGCGACAGCGGCCACACCTCCGACAGCGCCGGGTAGGTGTTCTCCCACCGTTCGATATCGCCCTGCGAAACCCGCACCAGCGACATATCGGAGGGGGTGAAACCGCCTGCGGCCGGCCCGCGGACATGGTCGGCCAGCGCGGTGAGGGCGGCGACCCACAGGTCCGCGAACTCACGTGCCCGCGCCTCGGTGAGCAGTCCACTCGGGTAGGCGAAGACCGCGTTCAGCACCGAGCCCTCGGCGCCGGAGTTGACGATGGCATTGATATCCAGCACGGCATTGGCGGGCATATCCCGGTCCGCGTCCGCGCCGATCGGACCCAGCTCGCCGGTCGGCATCCAGCCGAGCTCGGCGAGTTCGGGCGAGATCTCACCGGCGGAGACGCGGCCCAGATAGTTGAAGCTGATCTGCCCCGGCACCCGGTCCGGCAACCGGTCGCCGGTATCGGGGTTCAGATAGCGGAGCAGACCGTAGCCCAAACCCTTGTCCGGTACCGCGAGCAATTGTTCCTTCACCGATTTCACCAGGACGCCGAAGGCGGCGCCACCCGCGAAAGCATCGTCGAGATCGATCCCCGGCAGTTCCAGCCGGACCGGATGCACGGCGGTGAACCAGCCGACGGTGCGGGACAGGTCGGCGCCGGGTACCAGGGCCTCCTCGCGACCGTGACCCTCCAGTTTGACCAGTGCCGCCGCGGACCGGCCGTCGCCGCGCCAGCGAGCGACCGCCAGTGCCAGCGCCGCCAGCAGGGCGTCGTTGGGACCGCCGTGGTAGCGGGCACCGACGGTGGTCAGCACCGCCTCGGTGATATCGGCGGGCAGCGAGACCTCGAACCGTTCGACCGTCGCATTGGTATCGACGGCCGGATCGAAGGCGCGCGCACCCAGCAGCGGGTCCGGGGTGGACGCGATCTTCTGCCAGTACGGCAGTTCCGCGACTCGCTCCGGATCGGCAGCGGCCGCGGCGAGCCCGTGCGCCCACCGCCGCAGCGAGGTCCCGACCGGTGGCAACGCCACCGTGGCCCCGGCCGCGAGCTGCGACCAGGCCAGTGCCAGGTCCGGGATGAGGATGCGCCACGAGACGCCGTCGACCACGAAGTGATGGGCCGCGAAGAGCAGCACATCGCGCCGGTCGCCGTCGAACGAGAACCACACGAACTGCGCCATCACCGCCGCGGCCGGATCCAGCCGATCCAGTGCGGCGTCGAATTCGGCGGAAGCCAGCCGGACCAGTTCGTCGTCGCCGATCGCGTTGTCGAGTTCGACCCTGCGTACCAGGGCGTCGATATCGATCGCACCGGGTTCGAGCGCTTCGAACACCGGCACCCCGTCCGCGACTCCCAGCCGGGTGCGCAGGGCATCGTGATGGTCGAACACCGCCGCCAGGGTCGCGACGAGGGTCTCGCGGTCGATACCCACCGGCAGCCGCAGCAGCATCGGCTGTGAGAACCGGTGGTACGCATCGTTTCCGCCGATGACCTGCGACATGACCGGCAGCACCGGCATATCGCCGACCCCGCCGCCGGGCAGTTCCGCCAACCGCTGCTCGTCCGCGCCGCCGCGCCCGGCGACCTCGGCGAGTGCGGCAACGGTCCTGCGCTCGAACACATCCCGGGGCGTGAAGACCACACCGCGGGCTTTTGCCCTCGACACCAGCTGAATCGACAGAATGCTGTCTCCGCCGAGCGAGAAGAACGAATCGTCCACGCCGACCCGCGCGATGCCCAGGACGTCGGCGAAGACCTCGCAGATGATCGACTCGATCTCACCCACCGGGGCGCGGAACGTCTGCGTCTCCAGCACCGGTTCCGGTAGGGCTCTGCGGTCCAGCTTGCCCACCGGGGTCAGCGGGATCTCGTCGAGAACGATGAGGACCGACGGCACCATATGGGCAGGCAACCGCTGGGATACGAATTCGGCGACCGCGTCGGTATCCACGCTCCGCCCCGGTACCGCCAGCAGGTACGACACCAGGATCGTCGCACCCGCACCGGTTTCGTGGCCCAGGGTGATGGCGTACTCGACATCCGGATGCGCGCCCAGCGCCGTATCGATCTCACCCAGTTCGACCCGGAAACCGCGGATCTTTACCTGGAAGTCCGAGCGACCCACATAGTCCAGTTCCCAGTGCACCGACGGCAACGCCTCGTTACCGGCCCGCTCCCCGGGTGCCGCGTACCAGCGCACCACATCACCGGTGCGATACATCCGCGAACCCTCGAGGCTGTACGGGTTGGCGACGAATCTGTCGGCGCTCAGGTCCGGCCGGTTGTGGTAACCGCGCGCCAGCGCGCCACCGGCCAGGTACAGCTCACCCGCCACGCCGGGCGGTACCGGCTTCAGTCGCGCGTCGAGGACCAATGCCGCCATACCGTGCACCGGATCGCCGATGGTGACGTGCTTCCCGGAGAGCAACCGCGCGTACGACGAGATGATGGTCGTCTCGGTGGGGCCGTAACCGTTGAAGTACTTGCGGCCCGGCTCCCATTTCGCCAGCAGTTCCGCGGTGGTCACATCACCACCGACGGACAGCACTTCCAGCGCGTCCAGCCCCGCCGGGTCGACAGTGCCCAGCACAGCGGGCGTGATGATCGCATGGGTGACGGCTTCGGTCCGCAGGAGATCGGCCAGGTCCGGACCACCGATGATCTCACCCGGCACCACCACCAGGGTCGCGCCCGCGAAAGCGGTGCCCACCCATTCCAGTACCGACGGATCGAAGCTCGGTGAACAGATGTGCAGGAACCGGTGGCGCGATTCGAGGCCGTAGCGCCCGACCGCCACCTCGACGAGGCCGCCGATACCGGTATGCGTCACCACCACGCCCTTGGGCAGACCTGTCGATCCGGAGGTGTAGATGACATAGGCCGGATGCGATATCGCCAGCGGCGCGATGCGCTCCGCGTCGGTGACGGCACTGTCCGGTTTCGCCGCCGCCTGTGCCAGGAAATCCGGCTCGTCGAGCAGCAACCACTGCGCATCGCCGGGCAGCCGGTCCACGTATTCGCTGGTGGTGAGCCCCAGTACGGCACCGGAATCGGAGAGCATATGCCGCAGCCGGTCCGGCGGATAGTTCGGATCCACCGGAACATGCGCGCCACCGGCCTTGGCCACGGCCCAGAACGCCAGCACGATCTCGTAGGACCGCGGCAGGGCCAGCGCCACGATCCGCTCCGGACCGACCCCGTGCTCGATGAGCACCCGCGCCAGCCGCGACGATTCCGCGTCCAGCTCCCGGTAGGTCACCGACCGGCCCCGGTAGCGAACCGCCACACCGTCCGGGTTCACCCGGACCCCGTTCGTGAGGATCTCCGGCAACAGCCCGGTCGCCATCACCTCGTCACCGTGGACATGGGTGAGCAGCCGGTGCTCGGAGTCGTCGATGATCGGCAGATCACCGATCGGCGCCTCCGGATTCCGGGTGAGCGCCGACAGCAGGTGCAGGAACCGGCGTGCGAAGACCTCGATGGTGATCTCGTCGAACAGATCGCGAGCGTAGGAGAAGGCCGCGGCCATACCCGCATCGGTTTCGGTGACGCGGAGCGAGAGATCGAACTTCGCGGTGTCGACGTCGAAATCGACAGCGCCGACCCGCAGCCCGGGCAGTTCGAAATCCGCCTGCGGCAGATTCTCGAACGACAAAGCCACCTGGAACAACGGATGCCGGGCGGTCGAACGCTCCACCTCGACCAGTTCCACCAGTCGTTCGAACGGCACATCGGCATGTGCGAACGCCTGCAGATCCGATTCCCTGGTCGCCGCCAGGAATTCTCCGAAACTCGACTCGCCGCGCACATGCGACCGCAGCACCAGCGTATTGACGAACATCCCGACCACATCGTCGAGTTCGGCCTCACCGCGACCCGCGATCGGTGTCCCGACGGCCACATCGTCGGTGGCCGACAAACGCGCGAGCAGCAGCGCCAGCACCGCGTGTACCACCATGAAGACCGTCGCATTGTGCTCGGCGGCCAACCGCGTCACCGCGCGGTGCAACTCGGCATCGATCCGGAACGGCACGGTGCCGCCGACCATCGACCGGACGCTCGGACGCGGCCGGTCGCTCGGCAGATTCAGTTCGTCCGGGAGCCCGGCCAGTGCCCTGCGCCAGTATTCGGCCTGCGCGCTGACCAGGCTCTCCGGATCGTCCTCCGAACCCAGGACCTCGCGCTGCCACAGGCTGAAATCGGCGTACTGCACCGGCAGCGGCATCCACGCCGGGGCCGAACCGGCGGCCCGAGTGGCATAGGCGGTCATCAGGTCCCGGGTCAGCGGTCCCATCGACCAGCCGTCGGTGCTGATGTGGTGCACCACGAACACCAGCACGTATTCGTCACCGCCCGGATGGAACAGCGCCACCCGCAACGGCACCTCGGCGGTCACATCGAAACCGGTCGCGATCGCCTCGGTGATCCGGTCGCGCAATTCTGCCGCGGACACCGGAACCGGCGTCAGATCCGGAACGGCGCGGCCGACGGGCAGCACCAGCTGGTACGGCCGCCCGTCCTGGGCGGGATAGACGGTGCGCAGGGTTTCGTGCCGGCCAACTACATCGGCGACAGCCTGCCGCAGGGCCGGGACATCGAGATTTCCGGACAGGCGGACGGCGACCGGGATGTTGTACGCGGCCGAAGCGGTATCGAACTGGTTCAGGAACCACATCCGCTGCTGCGCCAACGACAACGGCACCCGCTCCGGCCGCTCCCGCCGCGCCAGCACCGGCAGATCGCCACGCGCGGTCGCGGATTCCGCGGCGGCGGCCAGGGCAGTGACGGTGGAGGCCTCGAACAGCGTCCGCACCGGCACCTTGGTATCGAGCGCCGCGCCCAATCGCGCGGCGACCTGGGTCGCGATCAGCGAATTACCACCCAGGGCGAAGAAATCATCATCCGAGCCGACCCGCTCCACACCGAGCACGTCGGCGAACACACCCGCCACGATCTCCTCGATCGGAGTCGACGGCGCCCGGAACTCCTTCGTCTCGAACACCGGCGCCGGCAACGCCTTACGATCCAACTTCCCAGAAGTGTTCAACGGGAACGCATCCAACACGACCACCGCGGCCGGAACCATATAAACCGGCAACACCTCACGCAAAGCATCCAGCAACACACCGGACACAACCTGCTCGCCCGGAGCCGGCACCACATAAGCAACGAGCTGCTCACCCAGATCCGACGCCGCGACCGTCACCACAGCCTGACTCACCACCGGCCGCGCCAACACCGCCGATTCGATCTCACCCAACTCGATCCGCTGACCACGGAACTTCACCTGGAAATCGGTACGCCCCAGATAT
>NZ_BMMH01000038.1 GCF_014645735.1 Nocardia jinanensis
GGGCCCCGCCGAAAGGTCAACCGCTTGACATCCAAGCTCCTGGGATGTCTTTGTGGTGTCTCGTAAAACTCGACGCATGCAGGTTGCGTCGGCATTCGGCGTCCGGGTCACAGGTGGAAAACCCGCGCCTGGACCCCCACACACGCCCCGGACCTGTCGCGACTTCCGGACAGTCGATATCTCCGGTCGGTGCTCGCCCCGGTCCCGAAGCACGCGCTCAACCCTCGAGAGACCGGGGCATCGAGCACTTTCAGGCAGCGAAACTTCCCCAGCTTGCCAGGTACCCGCCCCTTCTACTCCGAATGGTCCACCTCAGTGGCGGGGCCCACCCCGGTTTACTCCGGATGGTCCACCTCAGTAGGCGGGGCCCGCCCCGGTTCTGGAGCGACGTAGCGAAGGAGCGCAGCGACTGAGCGAAGGAGTGAAGAACCGGGGTTAATAGGGCCCCGCCCAGCGGCGCCGAAGGCGCCGCCGATATCACGGCACGTAGCGGCGGAGGCGGCGGGCAGCGAACTCGCGGAAGTACGACACCTTGTCGTCGGGGACGACCGATGGGAGCAGGAAGTACCAGGCCCGTTCCATCCGGGAGGCCATCTGGTCGACCGATTCCGTGCCGACCGCGACGATGTGGATACCCGTGGTGAGCCCGTACAGCAGCAGGCCGATGGTCTCCGGGTCGAGGTCCGGGAGCAGATCGCCCTGGGCAATCGCCCGTTCGGCGAGGATGCGGTAGGTATCGCCCCAGTTCTTGGCGATATTGTCGCCGTTGGCGCCGCGGTAGTCACCGATCTGGTGGGTGAGTTTGAGCATGGCCCCCACCATCGGATCGTTCATCGACAGATCGGCGACCACATAGGTGATGCCGATCGCGGCCTCCAGTGCCGGGACCCGGGAGTCGAAGAATCCTTTGCAGGATGCGACAAGGCGCTCGTTGCCCTGATCGACCACGGCCCGGGCCAGTTCTTCCTTGGACCCGAAGTGAAAGTACAAGGCGCCCTTGGTCACGTTGGACTGCGCGATTATCTCGCTGAGGCTCGCATTGGCGTAGCCCAAGCGCAGAAAGACGTCGGCAGCGCCCGCCAGAACGGAATCGCGAGTGATCTCCGCGCGCGCTTGCCTAGCCATGAGCTCCGCCTGTCATCCCAATAACCAGCCATCCTGAAGTAGACCGACATTGTCGAAGTAGACCGACTTACCGCCCGAACAGCACCCAAAAGGATGCGTGAACCGTACCATCCGTGTTCACTACGTCTCTCGATTCACCGGCCCACCCGAGTTCGCCGGTAGTTCATCCGCGGTTGCCCGAACTGCGCTGCCCGCCCGCGGAGTTCGCCGGACGCGGCCCTGCCACGGCAGGCCATTCCGAGCTGAGCTGGGGGTCGGCCTCGAGATGGCTCAATCCGTTCCAGCAAAGATTGACCAGGTGGGCGGCGACAACTTCTTTGGACGGGCTGCGTACATCCAGCCACCAGGTGGCGGTGGTGGCCACCATTCCGACCAGCGCCTGCGCGTACAGGGTCGCGAGGCCGGTGTCGAGGTCGCGTCGTTCGAAATCGCCGGCGAGCAGATGCGCCACCTGATTGACCGCTTCGTTGAGCAGGCTCGAGTAGCGGCCGTCGGTGGAGGACACCGGCTGGTCGCGCACCAGGATGCGGAATCCGTCGGTGCGCTGCTCGATATAGGTGAGAAGCGCGAGTGCCACCTGTTCGAGACGGACCCGGGACCTGTTGTTGGTGAGCGAGGAGGTGATCATGTCCAGCAACATCGACATCTCACGGTCCACGACAACGGCGTAGAGCCCCTCCTTGCCGCCGAAATGCTCGTAGACGACGGGTTTGGACACCAGAGCACGTTGCGCGATCTCCTCGATGGAGGTCGCGTCGTAGCCACGTTCGGCGAACAGGGCGCGGCCGATCTCGATCAACTGCTGGCGCCGCTGGGTGCCGGTCATCCGCTGACGAGCCGCCCGGACGTGTTCGGTGGCCTCTTCGGTGTCACCGATGGTCCGCAACTCCTCGGTTGTTCTCGGTTCTCCCGACGACACGTTCCCGCCTCCCTGGTTATCGGGGTCACGCGGCGCGGCCGGAGCCGGACCTGCGACCAGAACCATCGAGTCAACTGTCTCAGACCCGCGACGGACCGGGTCACCCGGGCGTTGTCCCGACCCGCCGGTCACGAAGGGGAACGCGTCGGGCGTCCCCCTGGCGTGTCGCCACCACCACGGTTCGACGTATCCCGGGGTGGCATGCGAGTATCGTGTCCGTGCCGGGACACAGCGGCGGGTTTCGGGTACCTGCCGGTGTGACAGTCCGCCGTAGTGTAATGGCAGCACCTCTGATTTTGGTTCAGATAGTTCAGGTTCGAGTCCTGGCGGCGGAGCAGCTCGCGTGCACGATGACCATCGTCGGCCCGAGGGAGATTCATGCAGGAGCAGACCGCCGTCATCGTGTTAGCCGCAGGTGCCGGTACGAGAATGCGGTCGAAGACCCCCAAGGTGTTACATCCGCTGGCCGGGCGCAGCATGCTGGCGCACGCGCTGTACGCGGCCCATTCCATCGACCCGCGCCATCTGGTGACGGTGGTGGGTCACGATCGTGCGCAGGTCGGGGCGGCCGCGGCCGCGGTGGCCACGGAACTCGATCGGGAGATCGTGCCGGTGGTGCAGGAACAGCAGCTCGGTACCGGGCACGCCGTCCAGGTCGGCCTCACCGGACTGCCCGCGGATTTCGCCGGCGACGTCGTCGTCACGTCGGGGGATGTCCCGCTGCTGGACGGGCACACCCTGTCCGCCCTGCTCGACGAGCATCGGAGCTATCCCGAACGGCCCGCCGTCACGGTTCTCACCTTCGTGCCCGACGATCCGAACGGTTACGGCCGGATCGTGCGCGACGCCGACAGCGAGGTCGCCGAGATCGTCGAGCACGCCGACGCGACCCCCGAACAGGCCGCGATCCGCGAGGTCAATTCCGGTGTGTACGCCTTCGACGCCGCGGTACTGCGCACTATGCTCGGCCGGCTGTCCACCGCCAACGCCCAGCACGAGCTCTATCTGACCGATGTCCTGAAGCTCGCCCGCGAGGCCGGATACCCGGTGCAGGGCGCCCGGCTGGTCGATTCGGCCAAGGTCACCGGCGTGAACGACCGGGTCCAGCTGGCGGCCGCCGCCCGTACCCTCAACCGCTACATCCTGGAGCGGCATATGCGCGCCGGGGTGACCATCGTGGATCCCGCCAATACCTGGATCGATACCGATGTCCGGATCGGCCGCGACACCGTGGTGCGTCCCGGGGTGCAGTTGCTGGGTACCACGGTGGTCGGCGAGGACGCCGAGATCGGCCCGGACTCGACCCTCACCAATATGGTGGTCGGCGACGGCGCCCGGGTGATCCGCACCCACGGGGAAGCCGCGACGATCGGCGCGAAGGCGACGATCGGGCCGTTCAGTTATCTGCGGCCGGGGACGGTGCTGGGTGAGTCCGGCAAGATCGGCGCCTTCGTGGAGACCAAGAACGTCGATATCGGCCGGCACACCAAGGTCCCGCATCTGACCTATATCGGCGACGCCACCATCGGCGAGCACAGCAACATCGGAGCATCCAGCGTTTTCGTGAACTACGACGGCGTGAACAAACACCGCACTGTCGTGGGCTCCCACGTGCGCACCGGCAGCGATACGATGTTCATCGCCCCGGTGACCGTGGGTGACGGCGCCTATACCGGGGCAGGTACTGTACTGCGGGAAGACGTTCCGCCGGGCGCGTTGGCAGTGTCCGGGGGTACGCAGCGCAATATCGAGAACTGGGTGCAGCGGAAACGTCCAGGAACGGCTGCAGCAGATGCGGCGGCGAAAGCGCTCGCGGCCGATGAGAACACCGGATCGGGCAACAAAGCTTAAGGATGGCAACCAGCAGTGACCGCGTCATGGATCGACAACCAGAAGAACCTGATGCTCTTCGCCGGACGGTCGCACCCCGAACTAGCCGAGCAGGTGGCCAAGGAACTCGACGTTCACGTCACCCCGCAGATCGCGCGTGAATTCGCGAACGGGGAGATCTTCGTCCGCTTCGAGGAGTCGGTTCGCGGTTCCGACGCCTTCGTGTTGCAGAGTTTCCCGGCGCCGCTGAACCAGTGGCTGATGGAACAGCTGATCATGATCGACGCGCTCAAGCGCGGTTCGGCCAAACGGATCACCGCCATCCTGCCGTTCTACCCCTACGCCCGCCAGGACAAGAAGCACCGCGGCCGCGAGCCCATCTCGGCCCGCCTGGTGGCCGATCTGCTCAAGACCGCCGGTGCCGACCGCATCGTCACCGTCGATCTGCACACCGACCAGATCCAGGGCTTCTTCGACGGCCCCGTCGACCATATGCACGCCCAGTTGCAGCTCGCCGAGTATGTCCGCACCAACTACAGCCTGAACAACATCACTGTGGTCTCCCCCGATTCCGGCCGGGTCCGGGTGGCGGAGAAGTGGGCGGATTCGCTGAACGGCGCCCCACTGGCCTTCATCCACAAGACCCGCGATCCGCTGGTCCCGAACCAGGTGAAGTCGAACCGCGTAGTCGGCAGCGTCGAGGGTCGCACCTGCATCCTCATCGACGACATGATCGATACCGGCGGCACCATCGCCGGCGCGGTGAACGTGCTGCGTGAGGCCGGTGCCGGTGATGTGGTGATCGCGGCGACCCACGGGGTGCTCAGCGCTCCCGCCGCCGAGCGGCTCGCGTCCTGCGGCGCCCGGGAGGTCGTGGTGACCAACACCCTGCCGATCACCGAGGACAAGAAGTTCCCGCAGCTCACTGTGCTGTCCATCGCGCCGCTGCTGGCCCGCACCATCCGTGAGGTATTCGAGAACGGTTCGGTGACCGGACTGTTCAACGGCAACGCCTGATTTCTTCTCCGAACGGCCCCGGACCAGCTGGTCCGGGGCCGTTCGGCGTTCGGGAGCAGAAACCGACACCGCTGGTCACGGTCCCGCGGCGCACCCATCGGGCAGCGCATACTGGTTGGTATGGATCGCGAACCACGAGAGCCCGATATGGGTGACGACGAGCAGGAGGACGAGGTCCGCGCCTACGCACGCTATATCGAGGACCCGCCCGCCGATCTGCGCATTCGCAACCGCGAAGGGGACGACGACGGACGTCTCGGCATAGCCGAGGAGCTACAGCAGGAACCGGACCGCCGCGACCGTGCCGACGACGACGATCGTCCCGCCGAGGCCGCCGCCATCCATATAGAGGACGAACCCGACAGCTGACGCTGCGCCCGCACCGCGGTACCGGCCTACGAGCCCTCGACGATACGAACGAGGAGACGTGATGAGCACACCGCAGGACCCGCGCGATTCCGGCGAAACACCGGAGGAGAACAGCACCGACCGTCCGGAACCCGATTCCGGCACGGCCGGCCGGTCGGCTGCGGATCGCCCTCTGGAATCTCCGGACGAACCGTCTCGCACCCCCGGCGCCCCGCAGCAGCCGGAAACCGCCGAACCGTCCGATGCACGGGGGGCCGGCTCCCACGATCCACCCACCGAGTACCTGCCGAAGCTGCTCGGCCGCGAATCCCGCCCCGCCGGAGGTGCTGCCGGACCCGGCCGGCCCACACCCGAACCCGACAAGGGCTCCGCGGCATACGAGCACGGCTGGCAGCCCGGGGCGCAACCGGCCGGTGGCGAGGTGCCGCCGCAAGCGTGGTCGGCCCGGCCCGAGGAACAGTCGCCGGGGCAGGCTTGGCAGCAGCAGTCACCCGGTGGGCAGCAGCCGCGGGGCGGGTCGCCCTATCCTCCGCAAGGCGGGTATCCACCACCGGGTGAGTACGGCGGTGGGGCAGAGCAGCCCGGTGGCGGATACGGCGGGCAGCAGCCGGGCGGATACGGCGGACAGCCAGGTTGGAACACACCGGAACAACAAGGTTGGGGTGCGCCGGAACAACAAAGTTGGGGTGCGCCGGAACAGCAGGGCTGGGGCGCGCCGGAACAGCAGGGTCGGGGCGCGCCGGAACCGCAGGGTCGGGGCGCGCAGGAACAACCCGGCTGGGGTGCGCAGGGACAACCCGGCTGGGGTGCGCAGGGACAGCCTGGTTGGAGCACCTCGGAACAGCAGGGCTGGGGTGGCGCGCCCGGCGCACAGCAGGGGTGGTCCGGCACCGGCGCGCCGGGCGGACAGCAGGGACCGGGCGGATGGCCCGGTGGGACGCCGGGGCCCGGTGGATATCCGGCCTATCCCGAACAGCAGCAGTACCAGCCCTACGGCACCACCCAGCAACCGGAACGTTCGGGACCGCAGGTCCTGTCCATCATCGGCTTCGTATGCGCCGCGGTATCGCTGCTGTTCTGCCCGCTCGTGTTCGGCGCCGCCGGGATCGTGCTCGGTGTGGTCGGGCATATCCGGGGCGAGCCGCTGGGCAAGTGGGCGGCCATCGCGGCCGCGATATGTCTCGTCGTCGGGGTGGCCATCGGGTTGCTCCTCACCGGGACCGAGATAGTGCCCAACGAATCGTTCGGCTGACAACGGACAACCCGGGATCCGCCGCCCGGGATCCGCGCTTTTCGCCCATGCGCGGCGCGGCTCGGCGGCGGCGGATATCGTCTGGCCCATGCCCGACGAACGAGACGCCGGCGGATCCACGGCGGCGGCAGGGGCGGCGCTGCCGCTGTGGTGCCGATAGATGTCACAGCGGGAACTGGTCGTTTTGGGCACCGCGAGCCAGGTGCCGACCGCCCAGCGCAACCACAACGGTTATGTGCTTCGCTGGGGTGGCGAAGCAGTACTGTTCGACCCCGGCGAGGGCACCCAGCGGCAGATGATCCACGCCGGTATCTCCGCCACCGATCTCACCCGGATCGCGATAACCCATTTTCACGGTGACCACAGCCTGGGCCTGGCCGGGGTGGTGCAGCGAATCAATCTGGACCGGGTGCCGCACCCGATCGACACCTACTACCCGGCCTCGGGCCAGCGATTCTTCGACAACCTCTGCGACGCCACCGCCTACCACCGCGCGGTAGATCTCCGGCAGCGCCCGATCGCCGCACCGGGCATCCTGCCGGCGCCCGGCGCCCCGTTCGAGGTCACCACTGCGCGCCTCGACCATCCGGTGGAGACGTTCGGCTACCGGCTCAGCGAACCGGACTATCGCACCATCCGGCCGGAGCGGCTGGACGAACTCGGTCTGCACGGTCCGATCGTGGGCCGTCTGCAACGGGAGGGCGAGATCGATTGGCAGGGCCGGACCGTGACCCTCGACGAGGTGAGTACCCTGCGGCGCGGACAGAGTTTCGCGTTCGTCATGGATACCCGTATCTGCACCGGAGCGCGGGAACTCGCGGCGGGGGTGGACATGCTGGTGATCGAAGCGACCTTCCTCGACGCCGACGCGCAGCTGGCTACCGAGCACGGGCACCTCACCGCGGGGCAAGCGGCCCGGATCGCCGCCGATGCCGGGGCGCGGACACTGGTCCTGACCCATTTCTCCCAGCGCTACCCCAGCCTGGACCAGCATCTCGCCGAGGCGCGACAGGTGTTCGCCGGGGATATCGTGATCGCGGCGGATCTGGATCACATCCCGTTCCCGTCGCGCCGCTGAGCCGTACCGGTCCAAACGGAAGCCCGGCTGTCACGGAACGGTAACCGGCCCGATCCGGGTGCCGTGCCGCAGCCCGATCGACATGATGTCGGACGGCTGCTCCAGTTCGAGCCGGTGCCGGCGACTACGTGGCACGACGAACGCGGTACCCACGGTGAGGCGCACGTCGGTTTCGGTGTCGCCGGGGCCCGCCGGGCGCAGGTAGAGCCGCAGCGCAATCTCTTCGGCCTCCGGGCCCTGATCACCGGCCTGGTCGGCCCGGCACGACATTAGACGGCGCTGCCGGGCGCCGCCAGATCGAATGCCGCACGGTTGGACTGCACCTCGTCCATATGCGCTTCCGCCCAGATCTTGATACCGCGCATGATCTCGTGCAGCGACAGCCCGAGTTCGGTCAGTTCGTAAGTGACGGTGACCGGCACCGTCGGCGTCACCGTGCGGACGACCAACCCGTCGCGTTCCAGGGTGCGCAGGGTCTGGGTGAGCATCTTCTGACTGACTCCGGCCAACCGCCGGGCCAGCTCGGAGTAACGCATCGCCCGCGGCTCCCCGCCGCATTCGGCCCCGGCGTGCGGACCACCGCTACCCAGCGCGGACAGGATCAGCGCCACCCATTTCCCGGAGATCCGTTCCAGGAGCTGCCGACTGGGGCAGCCCGCGAAGAACGCGTCGTAGTCCATCTTGTCCTCGGCCCGCTGCTGAGCCGCTGTCATCGTCGCCACGACCGCTCCTTCCTACCGCGCGGTGGGATACGCACTTTCAGGTGCCTACTTCCCGATGGAGAGTTGCCACTCCATTGTGGAGCTACAGCACAGATATCTCCACAGGAGGACAACAATGTCCAGCACATTCCGTAGCGCGGTCGTCCGCACCCCGGCCGGTCCCGATTCCATCGAGATCATCGACGTACCCGTTGCCGAACCCGGGCCCGGGCAGGTGCGGGTCGAGGTCGCCGGCACGACCGTCAACCCGGTCGACCTGGCGCTGACCGCCGGTGTCTTCCACGAGCTCGGACTGATCACCCGATCCGCCTACACCGGTATCGGCACCGACTTCGCCGGTACCGTCATCGCGACCGGACCGGGCGTAGATATTCCGCTCGGCAGTCGCGTCGCCGGTCTGGTGGGTGGATTCGACCGCGGTTTCGGCACCTACGCCGAACAGCTGATCGTCGCGGCGAGCGATATCGCCCGGGTACCGGACGAACTCGATCTGGCCACCGCGGCCACCGTCCCGCTCAACAGCCTCACCGCTGCCCAGCTGGTGGATCTGCTCGGCGACGGCGACGGCCGGGACCTGCTGGTGACGGGTGCCGCGGGTGCGGTCGGCAGCTACGTGATCCGGTTCGCGCAGGAGCGCGGCTGGCTGGTCACCGGACTGGCTCGGGCCACCGACGAGGAGTTCGTACGCGGACTCGGGGCCGGCTTCGCTGTGTCGGCGGAACCCGGCTGGGACGCGGTGGCCGACGCCGCGACACTGCAGGAACAGGGTCTGGCGCTGGTCCGCGACGGCGGGCTGTTCGTCGGTGTCCGGCCGGGTGCCGAACCACCCGCCGAGCGCGATATCACCGTCCGCGCCGTATCCGTACAGTCCGACAGTGCCCGGCTGGCCGGGTTTCTCGCCGATACCGCGAACGGCCGCCTCCCCGCCCGGGTGCACGCCGTACTTCCGCTCGACCGGGCCGCCGACGCCCACCGGGAACTCGCCCGGGGCGGGGTGCGAGGGAAATACGTTCTCCGACCCTGAATCCGGACTCGGCCGCGGAAGCTCGGTCATCGGTATCGGGCCGTAGGCGGTGAGAATTCGCCCGATTTCACCGGCCTATCCGCGGGTGACGCCGGCGGCCGGCGAAGGGGGAACGTGGACGACCTGATCGCGCCGATGCCCGATCAGGCGGCCCGGCACGTAGGCCACGACGGTGCGAGCAACTGGACTCTCCCGGGCGGAAGAGTCGAGCACACGGAGGACCCGTTCCACACGGTGATCCGGGAGGTTCGGGAGGAGACCGGCTACACGGCGGCGGTGAAACGCCTGCTCGGCGTGGATTCCAGGCTGATCCCGGCGACCGAGCGTGCTGTTCCCGGTGGATCCGAACACCAGAATGTCGGTGTCTACTACGAGGTTCGCCTCCTCGGGGGCCGGTTACGTGCCGAGCCGAACGGCGAGACGGCCGAGCCGACCTGGACCCCGATTTCCGACATCGCGGATCTACGCCGGTCGTCGCTGGTCGATATCGGTCTCGCCCTCGCGCGGATTCGCCCGGCAACCGGCCATGTCGACCCGGTACCGGTCGGTGGCCTGATCCAGCACTGAGAAAGGTACCGGGGGCGAGACATAGACGCGCCGAACCGATTTCGTGCCCGACGCAGGGAGGCCCCCGGACCCTTCGGGGGGCACCGGTGGAACCGCCGAGGCGCGCCACCGGTGGTCCGATCACGGCCGCCACAGCACATCGGACCCTGCGTCGGGCTTGTATCCGCTCGCCTCCGGAGAAGCGGCGGGATATCCACCCGGGGTGATCGTATACCGGAACAGAATCCTCTGCGGCACAACGTGAGAGCATTCGTCACCGGACCGCGGGCGGCCCACCGCCCTACTCGCACGCCCGACTACTCGCGAAGTGGCGTAATCCGGGTCGGATGTACTGACCCGGACACCGCGCCGCGCCACGACGACTCGATTGCGTCACCCGACCAGCACGGACCGACCACGCGACGTCAGGTCGTGAAGGTGGCGAAGGCCGACCACAGCACCGGGGAATCCTCGATGGCCCCGGTCGCGCGCCAGGCGCACAGCCGGTCGCGTTGCCATTCGGCCAGAGCTACGAGCGGATCGGGCGTCTCGTGAGCCGCATCGACCGCGCAGACGACCTCCTGCAGTGGGGTGGCGCCGGTCGCGCCACCGAGGCGCTGGAAGGCGAGGTCGGTGGGCAGTGGCCAGCGGGTGGCGGTGACCAGTTCGGCGCCCCCGGTGATCATGGCGGCGATCAGGCCCAGTGCCTCGGTGAACCGCAGATCGCCACCGCTTTCGCAGGCGATGAGAGCGACACGGCTGGGCACGGGCCACAAATCCCGGCCCGCTACCGGTTCGGAATCGAGCGTATGGGTACCGAGGAGCAGGTCCTTGGCGGACAGCGGGCGGTGGGTGCGCTGCGGTTCGACGAATCCGACCGTATCGGCGGTGCAGGCCAGATGGAGTTCGGTGTTCTCGCTCTGCCCGGATTCCGGCCGCGCGGCGGTGACATGGCCGACGTAGAGCAGCCGGGCGGCGCCGGCGCGCAGCATGCGCGAGAGCCATTCGCGGTCGAGGTCGGTGCGGCGGAAGATCTCGGTGGGTTCGGTGACCTCGGGCCGGATCCGGTCCGCGGCGATATGGTCCGCGATACGTTCGGTCAGCGGTGTCGGCCGGGTCATCCGCCCGAGGACCGATCCGAGTTCGGAGTCGGCGCGGAATCCGGGCACGCGCGGGTCGAGGACGGCCACCACCGGCAACTCACGCGTGTCGGCCCAGGAACGGGCGGTCCGGGTAGGCGCGTGCACGATTCCGGCCGGTGCCAGCAGCCCGATATCGGCGATATCGATCAATCGCAGTTCCGGCGCGGGGGCCAGGATCTCCCACGGCACCTGGGCGACCCGGGGCGAGGGCTGGAGCCGGATCAGCGGGCGGATCCCCTGGTTGTAGAGCGTATGCAGCTGGCCGGCCAGATCGTAGGGCAGCAGGGCGCGGGAGAGGTCGCGGGCCAGCAGGTATTCGGTATCGGGCGCGGCGAAGGCGGCGGTGGTGAGCGTACGTTCCAGGCCGCCGGCGATATTCGGGTCCGGGAGGGCGGCCGCCAATTCCCGGACCACCGTGTCGATATCGGCACCCGGTAATGCCGTCACGCCGGGGGCGGCGTCGTATCCGAGCCAACGCCAGGACACGTACACATCGCCCGCGTCGGCCATCCGCACCAGTACGGTCGGCCGGTCGTTCATCGCGACTCCCCGGTGCCCTGGTCGCCGCTCATACCGGAATCACCCGGTCCTCCCGGACACGCTGCCCGTAACGCTGTTCGGCGGCCGCGATGTAGTCGCCGAGTGCGATACGCGGGCCGGGCGCCACGGCCAGCCGCGGCGGCGGGGACACCGGTAGTCCGGCGGCCGCCGCGACCCGCGCCAGCGCGGCGCCGAGATGCAGTGGGCCCGGCTGCGGTTCGCCGCCGGGCGGCTGCGCGGGACTGTCCAGCGGGAACTGGGGGCTTTCCATTCGTTCACCGGGATTCATCTCCAGTGTCGTCCCCGCGCACTGTGTTTCGATCAGATCCGCGAGCAGCACACCGTCTCCGCACAGGTAGGCGAAGCGGAAGGCCAGCCGGACGGCGGGGTCGGCGACCTCCCGGTTCCACTGATCGCGCTGACTGCCGCCCGGCAGCGTATAGCGCACCGCGTCGATGGCGATCGCGGCCGGCACCGCCAGGGCACGGCCCAGTACCAGCAGTTCGTCCGGCGGGGAATCCATATCGTCGACCACCATCTGCACCAGCACCGCGTGCCAGTAGTCGAGCTGAGCGCACTGCAGGCCGAGTCCGCGTTCGGCATAGACGGTGAACGCCGCGTCCAGCAATTGCTGCCCCTCCCCGACCAGCCCCCGGGCGTAGGCCACAGTGGCGAGCCGGCACTGCACCGCGGCGGAGTCCAGGACCGCACCGGAATCCCGGAAGCAGTCGAGGCCGCGTCGATACCATTCGTCGGCCCGGTCGACCTCGCCACGGCATTCGGCCAGGAAACCACGGATCTTCCAGCCGACTCCCGCCCGATACCCGAGTCCGGCCCGCTCGTAGTAGTCCTGGCTCGCGACGACCAACTGTTCCGCCTCGTCGAGCCGGTCGAGCCGGCTGTAGAGCTGGGCCAGGTTCTGCTGGGTGTCGGCGACCGCGTTGTGGTCTCCCGCCGCGGTGAACGCCGCCAGCGCCTGCTGCGCGAAATCCACACCGAGTTCGCGGCGGCCGGTCTCGAAATACGCACCGGCCAGGTTCATCAGCGGATGACCGGTCAGATGTGGGGCGAAGCGCAGCGCCGCGTCCAGGGATTCGGTGGCGATCTCGACGACCCGGTTCCACTGACTGCGATGGGTCGCCACAGCGCTCAGCGAGAGCAGGCACGATACCCGCAGCACGCCGAGGTCTTCGGCGTCGGCGAGCAGATTCCGCGCCTGTTCGAGGGCCGACTGCGCGTCGTCGAGGGCACCGAGATGCTGGAGTGCCTGCGAATAGTTGATCAAGGTGGAAGCCAGTTTCTCGGTGGCGTCCGCCGGGATCCGACCGAGCGCGGACCTATACCGGATCGCCGCGCCCTCGTGGTCGCCGAGCTCGTCGTACATGCTCGCGGCGTTGATCAACGCGCTGGTGCGGACGCCGTCGGTGGTCGTCGCCACCGCGTGCTCGAATATCCGCAATGCCTCGGCGATATCACCACGCTGATAGGCCGCCGCGCCCTCGTACAGCAGTTCCAGCCCGGGTGGTTGCTGCTCGCTCATCTCAGAAATCCGAATCCGCTTCGGCGGCCGCGATCTCGGCGCGCAAGAGTTCGATATCCGCGAGCCCCGCGGCAGGTTCCCCGGCGGCATACGCGAGGGCCACCGCGGTCGGCCCGGCGCGACGCAGCCGGGCGTGCGCGAGTTCCCGGATCCGGTCGCGCTGCCGGGCATCGGCCGCCGGATCCGCCGGACGTGGGTCGGGATCGGGTGATGGGTCCGACCCTCCCGGCGCCGATGGCCCGACCCCCGGCACATAGATCTCTACACCGGTTACGGTCTCGCCGGAATCGGGCACCGCGGCCGTCCAGGTGTCCCCGTTCAGCGCCAATGCGGCACCGCGAGTCCCGGCCGAGGTACGAACCAGGGCACGTGGTCGCAGATGCTCGGGCGGTTCCCCGTGGAGACCCGGAGCGGCCACCGCCCGCACCCGGAGGGTATTGCCGCCCGCGACCCTTTCGAGCTCCCAGGAGACCGCCCGCTCGGAAGCGTCGACGACACCGGGCGGGCAGTGCCGCCAATCCCATCCCGCGCTTCCTCTTTCGAGGATCAGTGCCGTCCGGGAGTCGCGCGGCTGCCCACCGGCCGCCAGCGCGTAGTCGGCGGCACGACCGAGGCCGGAACCGTGTGCGGATGCCACGGCGGGATCGGGTTCAGCCGCCTCCGCGGGTGCGTCGGAGCCGTCGACGACGCTGTCGCAGAACTCGCTCAGCTCCGCGATCTCGCGGTCGAGTTCCGCCGGGTCGAGGGCGGGGATTCCGTCCACCGTCGAAGCGGGCCACCAGCGTGCCGCCCAGTGCGCGTAGCCGAGCCGGCGTATCGCGGCCGCCAGCTCGGGCCGCTCGGGCCGGGCGGGCATATCCACCGGCCCGGTGTATTCATCGGCCGCCACCGCGATCTCGGCACCGTAGAGGGCCCACAACCATTCCTGGGCGGTGTCGAGATCGTGCAGGGTCGCGGCCGGAACCCGCTGGTCCGCCAGCAGACTCCAGCTCAGATATCCGCCGCCGACCTCCAGTACGGCGGTGTCCAGGCTCGGATCCGCGTCTGCCGGTGTGGGTGAACCGGGTGGCGCGATACTCCACAGGCCCGGCCGGATCAGCCGGATACGCACGATATCGACCATCAGACCGCCCTCGCCGAATCCGGCTCCCGCACCGTATGCGCGCTCAACGCTTTGCGGACCCGGGTGCGATGATCGAGCACCACCGAACGCGCCACCCCGTCCAGCAGATCCCACAGCTCATCGGGTTCGGTGACCGGCATCTCGCGGACATCTCGGCCGTGCAACCGCACCCACAGCCGCCGCAGGTACGGGCGCCACGGCGTCCGCAATTCGGCGGCGATCACGGCGAGCCGGCTCTGCTCCCCCGGCACCGGATGGATCGCCAGCCGGCGCGCCTGCAGCACATAGGCCTCGCGCTGCCACCGGCTGTTCACCAGCTGATGCGCGGCCGAGTCCGCCGTCTCCTCCGATGCGTGCCGCGGGTCCCGCGGTGTGATCGGCGCGAGCCCGAGCGCGAGCTCCACCCCGATTGCGGCGGTGAGGCGCAGTGATTCGCCGAGCAGTGCCCACGGCGCGCAACTGCGGGCGATCTCGGTGGTGACCAGGTCCGGGATCGGTGGCAGTTCGGCACGTTCGGTGGATACCTGCAACACCGTGAAAACCCGCTCATGGACAGTGCGGTCGAACGGCAGCCCGAGGGTGGCGGTCGACGCCGATACCCCCACCTCCGGACGGCACGGAGCCGGGTGGATCGTCAATCCCAAACCGTGCGCGTGATATCGCGCGAGATCGGTGACCGCGATGCGAGATCCGCGGCGCCACAGCTCGATTCCCGTATGCGTCCCCACCGTTGCGGCGACCAGCTCCCCGAGCAGTCGCCGCCCGGGCCGGGTATCGGCCCCGGCGCGGGTCGCGACCGCGTATTCCAGCAGTCGCCGCAACACCTCGGTGTGTTCGCCCGGTGCCGCGGGCGGCGCCGGGCGGCGGCCCCAGGCCGTGGTCAGCAGACCGTCGAGCAGTGCGGCCCGCGCGGGATCGGTGAGATGGTCCTTCAGGGCCTGGGTGGTACGCCCGGCCGCGAACCCGTGGATCTCGCGCAGTAGCGCCTCGGCACGGACCCTGTCCCGGTTCGGATCGGGATACCCCCGGGTGGTGGCCAGTTCGAAACAGCGCTGGAAGTAGAGATCCTGCGCGGTGCCCTCGGTGATCCGCAACCGGCGACGGACCTGTTTGAGCAGAGTGAACCAGGCCGCGGTCGCGCGCAACGCGTCGGCGTGGGCGTAGATGCGGGCGGCCAGCAGCGTCGCGCCGTCGGCGGTCAGCACCGCGCCCCCGCAGCTCGGATACTGCACCGGCCGGATGACCAGCGGATCGAGGATCAACTTCACGGTCCGGCGCAATGGCCCACCCGCAGAGCCGCTCAACGCCTCGACACCCTCGAGACCGCGCCACACCTCATCGAGCACCATGGCCCGCGGTCGTCGCATGAGCCCAGATTATCGGAGTTCAGCCCACCCGGCGGTGCCGAAAGTTGGGATCGGTAGGCGAGCGCCGATTCCTACCTTTCTCGTAACGGACCCGGACACCGGGCCGGAACACCGAGAGAACAGGAACCACCATGAACACCACGATCTTCCGCCTCGGCGCCGTCGTCCTCGCCGCCTCCGCCACGCTGCTGCTGTCCGCTTGCGGCGACGATACGAGCACCACCGCCGCACCGGCGGGCCCGAACTCGTCGGCCGCGGCACCCGCCGATGACACCGGTGGCCGGTCGGCTGCCCTGGTGGACGGCAAGGCGCTGGACGGGAATTTCGAGACCACCTGCGCCGAACAGGGCAACACTCTGGCGCTGGCCCTGACCGATACCGCCAACACCCAGTACGGCCAGCTGAGCGTCAGCGCCAGCATCGTCGACGACAAGACCGTGCAGGCGGTGGCCATCGCCGGCAGCCAGGGCGGCGCGAACGGAATGCCCTACGCGGTCGGCTACGGCAACGGCCAGCCCGGTGGCTCGGCGCAGCTGACCAGGGACGGCGACACCTTCACCGTGACCGGCGAGGGCATCAGCGCCCCCGATATGTCCAACCCGCTCGCCGGGCCCGCCACCGCGGCCTTCGAGATCACCTTCGCCTGCTCGACCATCGTCGGCGGCTGATCAGCGGGCCGGACATCCGGCTCCTCGTCGCCCCGCACGCTCAGCGCTGCGGCCGAACGTCCGGGGCGACGAGGTGGCCAGGTATCCGGACCACAACCACCCAGGAGATAATCATGATCCGCACCCTGCGCGCCGCCGCCCTCGCCGGCGCCGCCCTCGCCATCGGCTGCTACCTCTGGCACGGCCTGACCTACGAACCCAGCAGCGTCTACGAACCCGCCGAACTGGCCTGGCTCAACGGATTCCTGGCCCTGCCGATCATCGCGTCGAGCCTGGTCGTCACCGTCTTCGCATTCACCGGCACGGGTATTGGCACCGCCCTCACCGGCCGCAACACCGGTGAATTCCGGGACGCCCCACTGGGCCTGGGAACGGTGCGGTCGTTCGCGCACACCGGGGTCACCCTGAACGACCAACCGCAGATCCGGATCCAGTTCAGCGTCGAGGGCGCGCAGGGCGAACGATTCGATGCCACCGCGAAATCGGTGGTGCCCCTGACCGAACTCGCCCTGCTGGCGCCCGGTGTGGTGCTGCCGGTGCGCTACCGGCCGGACCGCCCGGGCATCGTCGAACTGGATCTGTCCGGCAACAGCGCCGCGGCTCAGCAGGTGATGAACGAATCGCTGATCCGCAAGGGGTTCACGACCAAGGAGAAGGTGGATATCGCCGCCCGCGGTATCGCGGCCCAAGCGGTGGTCCAATCGCTCACGGTTCCGGGTGAGATCCGGGACGGCTACTCGAAGGTCGCGGTGGGCTTGGTGGTGACCCGTCCCGACGGCAGCACCTTCAGTACCTCCTCCGAGAAGTTCCTGCCACCGACGGCGATCGGGAACGTGCAGGTGGGCCGGATCGTCACGGCGCATTACCTGCCCGGCAACGAAAAGGAGGTCGTACTGTCGATCCCGGTCAACGCGTGAACCACAGCCCGGTGCGTCCGTCCCGATGGGACGGGCGCACCGGCGTTCCCGGTCCGGCTCGTCGGCGGAAAATCGGAATGCACCCGAACCATGCTACGAATCAGCCGACAGAGTTCTCGGATACGCTCTTACACCCACGGGCCCCTTCCACCTTGACAAATTCTGTTGTGCCAGTGATACAGTCGTCTCCATTCAAACTCGGGAGGGTTGCGTGACGGAGTAGCGGCGTCACGTCCGTCGAATTACGCACGGCAGGTTTGGGGATGGGATACGAATTCAAGATCACGCCGAGTGATATCGACACTGCGTCGAGCAAGTTACACGAAATTGCCGACACCGGCATGAAAGCGGTCGAGTACACAAAGAACAACTTCGATCTCGAGGGAAATGCAGGCCTTGCGCTGAAACCCCTGATGGACCAGGTGATCGAAATGTGTAGTAGGCTGTCCCGGAATTATTCGCAGATGAGTTCGATAACAACTGCCACCGCGACAGAATTGGCGAAGGCGGCAAAAATGTATGAAACAACGGACCTGGGGGTCGCTGAGTCGCTCGACAAAACGTACCCTGCGAAGAGTGAAAAATGAGTGGTGCTATCGATCCGTCCACCAAGCTGGCAACTCCAGAGGTTGAGGTATGGTGGTCGACCGGCGGAAAACTGGTCGATTTTGCATTGGGGAACGCGTATAGCGTCTCCTATTACCTACTCGAAATTATAAAATCTACGACCAACTGGGACCCGGTGGGGGATATTCAAAAATATCTCGGTGGCGACTGGGAAGCTCTGCTCAAATCGGCTGAAGCCGCGAAGAACCTAGCCGAGTTCAATACCGCCTACAGTGACGCAGTCTCTGCGGCGGTGAAAAGTTTCGAACCCTCCTGGCGCGGCAACGCAGCTTCCAGCGCCAATGAGTACTTCACAAACTTCACCTCCGCTATCGATTCGCAGCACGATCCGCTGGTGCAGATCTCGGATGTGATCGCTTCCTTTGCGTGGGACGCGTACGAGGTAGCCCAAGCGGTGCAGGCCTTGATATTGGAGCTTGTCGACATGGCGATCCAATGGGCATTGACGAAGGCAGCAGCGGCTGCCTCGCGTGCTGCCAGTGCCACCCTCTACGGTGCGGCGGCCGCCGCGGCGTTGGAGGCGGTCTGCCTGGCCATAGTGGCGAAGATGAAGGCCAATGTCCTGAAACAGTCAAGCTACTGGGAGCGATTCTCTCCGGATCGGCTGCGGCGGTTGGCATGCTGTATGGCTTGATGGGCTCGGCCGCCGAACTCGATATGCAGGTGCTCAACGGCGCGTATGACCATCCGGGGGTAATATAATGGATCGCAAGGAAATAATCCTGGACGATGACCCAGGCATGTCTCGTCACCTGGCGAATGTATTGGGGATTCTTTCTTCAGCGCCGGGTGTGGACAAGGATTTCAAAGCGCAAATCCAGGACATCCTCCAGGGCGCGGGGACAATACGAGATCTGGCGCAAAGCGAGGCATTCAACAGGGTCGGCGATTCGATCGTCCCGCAAGCGCTCGCGGATTTCGCTTCGATGCCAGAGGACGAGCGCGAGAGAACGGCGGCACGGGGTGAGGCTGTTCTCGAGAGCTACCGGCACCAGGATCAGGAACCGCCGACTTCTCAACCATCCACAGAAAAAACGCCCCCTGCCGCACCTTCGGCCCCGCAGGCGCAAGATGTCAGCGGGGCGCAACCTACGACTACGCCCGGAACACGGAAACCATATCGGGAGCAGGTAGTCGGACCAAGAGATTGGGAAGACGACGACGACCGATACTTCCGTGAGCGGAATCAGGACGGCTGGCTTCAGTGAAAAGAATTATCCCGGAGCCTGAGTTCTATCATCCTAACGGTGATGCTGAGATAGTCAGTGATACGTCCACGCCGACCCCGATGACTTACCAGCGTCCGTGGACGCACGAGAACGACGTGACTATTCGCTTACGCCGACCTCTGAAACCGCTACCTAATACACGTATTCTGTGGCAGAAGTCGGGCCGACCGCTTCGAGTGGTACCCCTCGAACTGGAAGTCGCACAGCCATTGCCAGAAGTGTGTGCCGCGCATGGCAGACCAGCGACGGGCTCCTCAACCGTGCGAACCTTGTTCTTCGATACCGACGCGCACCCACGGTTCCACAACCGCCGCAGCATACAAGAATTCTTGAAAGCGCTGATGAAGAGTGCTTGGATCGCACCTGTCTCGACGATTGTCACCGGCGAGTGGCCGATATGTCACCGGTGCGCGCGGAGGGCTCGGATCTACCGCTACGTGGTATACGGAATCCTCGCCGTGATGGCTGCCAACTTCGCAGCCTTTCTAACGGTGAGTTTCGCACACATCGACTGGCTCAAACCTTGGTTTGGTTCCGCGTTTTGTCCTGGCTCGATTCTCGGTTTCATGATTGTCGTGCACCTGTTCGACAAGTCCGTCGATCCCGTAAAGTTTCGCCCTATCTATGACGAACGTTTCGCCTTCGTCCAAGCCCACCCTGAATTCCGTCGAGCGTTACAAATCGATATGCCCCCCGGTTCCACGAATCCCCCTCGCTGACAAAGCGTCTCGACTGGATACCTCCGTTGTCGAGTCGACGACCCGACTCACCTGATCCTGCAGGCTCGGCAGCTCGCATCACCGCCGCTTCGGAAGTCCCGTGCTTCATGGACGGGTGCGGGTTCGTGCCTGGTGAGCGGCCTCCATGCGACTGCGGAGTTGCCGCAGGATTTCATCGGGCGGGCCCGGGGTGAGGGTGAAATCGTCGGTGTTGTGGTTGTGCAGCAGGTAGCGGCCGTCGTCCGAGTAGTCGAGCCAGAGGAAGGCGTACCCGTCGCCGGTGGGTCGCGTGTCGACGGTGTAGCCCGGATAGACGGTGATCTCGCCGGTGCCGGTGCGCGGGCGGCGGAAAAAGCGCTGCAGATCCTCCACCGGGGACAGCTGCGTCGGGTGCCGGGAGTACACGGGTGCGTTCAGGTCGCCGCGGCGGGCACGGAGGGGTTCGTGGCGGCCGGATGCGACCTGAGGCAGGCCCGCCACCAGCCGAGGAGCCAGCTGGTCGGCGCGGAGCTGAGTGAGGACGATATCGCCGCCGGATTTCCGTGCCCGTCCGGGTAACTGCGTGGCCAGCACAGCGACGCGGCCGGCGACGCCGGCGTGCATCCCTACCGCGGTGGTCTGCTGGGAGCCGTGGACGCCGTAGATCTCCACGCGGAGCTCCGGTTCCAGGAGCACGGTGAGCGCCCGGTAGAGCCGCTCGTCGAACACTGTCCGCAACCGGCGCGCGCACTGCTGCCGGTAGCGCTGGAAATCGTCGTCGTGCGCCATCCGGGGAGGCCGGTATTCCAGCGGATACGGTAACCGGTCGCGCCCCATCGCCTCGAGGGCCAGCGTGAAATCGTAACCGTCCAGCTGCCAGCGAGATTCGTTCATGCGCCGATGACCCCGCCCGGCGGGAGCACCCGCGGCTGTTCGCCGAGCAGTTCGGTGGCGCGGTCCTGGACGAGATAGTCGGGTGTCTTGTGTTCGTCCTCGTCCTCCCCGCGACCGCGCTGCCCACCGGCGCCCATCGCGCCGGGTGCCCCAGACATTCCACGGGTGGCGGCCGGGCTACCGGAACGGGTCGCGGGCCCGGCCGTCTGATTCGGGCTACCGGGGGCTCCGGAGACAGTACGGCCGGGGGTGCCCGCGGGCTGTTGGCCACCAGGGGCGGCGACCATCGGTGCGCCACTCGGCAATCCGGGTGTGGTGGTGTTCGGGCGGCCCACCGGTTCCTCGAGCGGCACGGTGTTCGCCGGTGTCGTGGTTGTCGACGGGGTGGTCGGCGCCGGAGTTTCGGTGCCGGCGGGGTTGGTCGCCGAATCCTGCGGTGTCTCCTGGCCGGGAGCAGCCGTGTCCTGCGGGTTCGTGCCACTCGGATTCGTCCCGGTCGGGTTGCTGCCACTCGGGTTGGTACCGACGGGGTTCTGAGTGCCTGCGGGCCCTACCGGCTGCGGGGTTCCGGGGCCCTCGCCGACCGGGCTTTTCGTCACGGGCAGCACCGGGGTCTTGGTGTCGATGGCGGTGATACCGGGCTGGTAGAACTCGATCATCAGGTCCTGGGCCTGCGTCTGCGCTTCGTTGGCGCGATGCTTGGCGGCCTTGACGACACCGTTACCGGGAATATGGCCGACGAATTCGTCGAATCCGGACACCTCGACCGGCGGAACGATCGACATCTTCGCCTGGGCCAGATACCCCTGCATGAGATCGATACCGTTGGCGACCATTTCGAAGCTCTTGACCAGCTTCTGAGCCTCGGTCGTGAACGTGCGGGTGCCCTCGACCGCCGCGTTCGCGGACCGACCGCCCCATTTCTCGTTGATCACCGTGTCGACATTCTTGCCGAAGGTGTCGAGCGCGACGGAAAGGTCTCCGGTGAGCCGCCGCCAACCATCCGCACCGGCATTGATATCGGCGGATTCCACGCCCGGATTCGTGGGGTTACCGTTGAGCGCTTCCCAGATCTGTTGGTGTGTCCAGGTTTTGAACGCTTCCCTGGTCGCCGTGGCCGGCGCGTACTCGCCGTCGAAACCCTCGCTCACCCGGGCCAGTTCGTTGTTGATATGGGCCCGGTCGCCGCTCCACTCCTGCTCGCCGGTGCCGGCGACATCGGAGGCTCGAGTGCGGTTGCCGTCGGATTCGTCGTAGTTGCCCATGACTTCGTTCACTCCGGCACGCACGGTACCGACAGCGGCGACGATCGCGGCAGCGACAAGGAAGGGTGCGGGCATCAGCGGAGTCCTTCCCCGGCAGCGACGGTCTGCGAAGAGTTCTGCTGATCGGTCTCCTGGAGTTCGCCGATCATGGCGGCGTAGGTATCTCCCATGAGCTTGACTACCTCGATCAGTCCATCAAGCCGTGCGACAGCCGAGTCGCCATTTTCGGCGCCGTTTGCTTTCAGCTCGAACTTCTTCTGAATATCCTGCGCAGAGGGCAGACCGCCATAGCCGGCGAGACGACCGAGGGTCATTGCGGAGCGTCGGCGGTCTCGGAGGTTCGTCAGCAGGGTCTCGCACTCCTGACGAAGTAGAACTCCGACGTCGTGCTCCATGCTCAGCTCGCCGTCGATTGCCTGTTGTTTGAGATTCTGCCAGTGCTTCACCTGGTCAGTCATGCTGTGATCCTTTATCCATCGTGGGTTGATGGAGACGGCGAGCGGCTATTTGGGGAGATGCGGATCAAGGGCAGCGGCGAACTCGCTCGATAACTCGCAGATATCGCGGGTCCAGCCGTCTTCCTCGAACCACGAGGCGCCGATCTCGAACATGCCCTGCTCGGCACCCATGGATATGTAGCAAGATCTTCCATCGGTCTCGGATTTATCGTAGGAGCGGAGTGCCGGCCGGGAGCCGACTGTGGTTTCAACCTTTTGGACCAGGTTTTCATTACTGCGGGCTTCGTCCAGAGTGTGCGAGGTCGACAAGATATCAACCCGGATCAGATCATCGGGGGTTCGCCAGCCACACACTCGCCAGGATGACTCCGCCTCCGGTGCATCGGTCACGATGGTCTTGGTAGCCGGGTTCAGCCCGACCTCCGTCAAGACCCGATCTGGAAGTCCGGTACAGGGATTGAAGACTTCGATGAGCCCGGCAGTCGTCGGGGCTGCTGTCCCGGTCGTGGATTCCTCGGTGCCTGATGTGCACCCCGTGACCAGCGCTGTTGCGGCCGCCGTAGCGAGCATTGCACGGACGAAGTCGGCGGTTCGCATGAATCTCCCCTGTGTCGGTGCGGCGGATTGGCCCCGCTATCACTATAAGACGCGCCGCAGCGCTCCATCGTTCCCCTGATTCCGGCGACCGCGTCCTCGTTGCCACACATCCACCATGGGCTCAGCGGTCTCCATCTCGAGTACCGGCTGTCTCGGTGCGCTCGAGGCTGCGGCCGCTGTCATGATCCGGTGCGCCGTCGACCGGGAGACCTCCACCGTGCACCAGGGGCCTTCCGCTGGCGGAGAGCCCCTGGTGGATCAGGGTCGGTCGATCCGCACTGAGGCCAGGAACTCATCCCACGCGGTGGCGCAGAAAATCAGAGCCGGGCCGGTTCGGCGTTTGCTGTCCCGAACTCCAACGACGCCCCCGGTGAAATGCGCTACCTCGACACATTCTCGATCCGGGCCGCTGTGCGAACTCTTGAACCACCGGGCCCCGGCCAGATCATCGGTCACCGCTGGTACTCCTTCACCACACTCTCGACCAGGTCCCTGGTCCCCTGCTCATCCAAAGCTACACGGGTGATATCGAGTATGGCGTCCCTGTACTGCGCGACCTCGCCACTCCGTTCGAGGTAGAGATCTCCGGTGTATCCCTCGACGTAAGCAACCGGTGGCTCTGCGATCCGTGTGTTCGACGGCACCGGAAATTCGAGCAGCACGAAGGAGCGAACAACCAGGCCGATCGGGCTCCTGGAGTCGAACGGCACAACGCGCACGGATATGTTCGGCGACTCGCTCACCCTGATCAGGTGGAGTAGCTGATCCGCCATGACCGCCCGGCCGCCCACATGGTGCCGGAGCGCGGCTTCGGAAAGCAGCACATTGAGCCGGAATGTGTTGTCACTGAGTTTGTCCCGACGTTGTCGCGCGAGCGCGAGCCGACGTTCCACGTCCGCGGTAGGCCAGTCGGGATGTGCTGCCCAGATGATCGCGCGACGATATTCCGGGGTCTGCAACAGTCCTGGCACCAGAGTGATCTGCCAGCTGGTCATCTCGCGGGCGGCCGCCTCCAGTCCGAGGTAGTGGTTGAAATCCCGGGGGATCTCGTCGGCGTACGCGCGCCACCACCCTCCCCCGGACAGTTTCGTAGCTCGCAATTCCCGCAGTAGGTCCAGGGCGAATCGGCGTTCTTCGTCCGATGCCTGATACGCATCGCACAATCCGTTGACCTGTAGCGTCGTCGGACGGGATGCGTGCCCGTCCTCCATCCGGCCGATCGTCTGGGGGCTCACCTCGATCGCGCGTGCCGCGGCGGCCTGACTGATCTCACGCCGTTCACGCAGTCGGCGCAATTCCCGCCCCAATGCTCGTTTCGGGAGTGTGGATCCACCCGTCATTGTCGTTACCTCTCCTAATTATCGAATTCCCTGATGGAATGCCCCGGCCGGAGCGCATTACCGAGGAAAGGCCCGGCACGGAAGCCGGACCATACGGGCGGGTATTTCCGCAGAGACTGTTCCACATGCTGCGCTGTTTCGATCTACTTATTCCGCGCCCGGCGCAGGAAATTCCCCCGAAACCCCTTGGGGCACACCGACGGTACGACCAGGAGCGTCGCACCACCGGTGGTCCGATCACGGCCGCCACAGCTCATCGGACCCTGCGCCGGGCTGCATCCATCGCCTCTCGCGAAAGGCGGAAACCATGCCCGTCGCAATCGTATACCTGAACAAAAGTCTTTGTGGCACAAGGAGAGAACTGATCGAGACCGAATGCCGGTATTTCGCTGTCGCGCACGGTTTCCGTATCGCACGGGTGGTCGTGGAATCCGGGTTCGATGTATTGGCATGGACATTACGGAAATTGGAGATGCTGGGCGGTGACGCAATAGTGACGCCCACAGTCGAGCACATCGGTTTCCGCGCACCGGTCGTACTCGAACGCTGCGGGCTGATGGTGATGCGCCCGTGCGGCTGGTACCGCCGCGGTGAGGTGGACCGGTGGATACCGGATACCCCTGAGGTCCACCGGTGACCGACCACGAACCCGGCGGGGACACGCGCGTTCCCCATCTCGAACCAGGCGGACAGTCGACAGCCATCGGCTACCTGCGCACCGATCTGTGCGGGCATCGCGGATTTGCCACCGCGCGCCTCCGGTTGACCGCCATCGCCCACGGCTACCGGCTCCTATGGCTGATCGAGCTCCCAGCCGACCCCGGTCCGGACCATCTCACGACACTTCGCGCCACGCTGGACCGGACCGGAGCCGACGCAGTCATCGTCGCGGCGACGACGCATCTACCCGGCAGACAGCTGCGCGCCTTGCGCACCATCACACCGGTGATCGTGGACGCCACCGTGCTACCCGAGACCCACGGGCTCCTCGCTCGGCTGCGCTCACTACTGGGGCGAGATCTGCTACAACGCTGAGACCGCGCCGACGAACCGGTCCAGTTCGTCGTGACTCACGAAGCAGTGCGGTGAGGCGCGTACCACCGAATCCAGTCCGCGGGCCGACATATCGAGCAGTGTGGACCCGCGATGGCTGACCGTCACCGTGATGTCCTTGCCGAGCAGGCGATCCCGGACCTCCACCGGCGCTGTACCGGCCACTGTGAACGAGACGATGCCGCTGTGTTCCACCCCGAGATCACGGACCGTCACTCCGGGCAGGTCACCGAGCGCGCCCCGGAGATACTCGGCGCGCTCGGCTACCGCCGCGTACACCTCCTCCGGACCGAGTTCAAGCAGGTACCGCACCGCCGCGCCGAGCCCGAGCCGGGCCGCGACATCGTGCTCCCAGAACTCGAACCGGGAAGCGTCCGGCGCCATCTGATAGTCGTGCGGACCTGTCCACTGGGCGCTGTGCAGATCGAGTCGGCCGGGTTCCAGCGAGGCGGCCAGTTCGGGCCGCAGATAGAGGAATCCGGTGCCCCGGGGGCCGCGCAACCATTTGCGCCCGGTGGCCGACAGCGCGTCCACTCCCAGCTCGGCGACATCCAGCGGCAGCTGGCCCGCGGACTGACACGCGTCGAGCAGTACCAGCGCCCCGGCCTCGCGTGCGATCCGCGCCGCCGCGGCCACCGGGTTCACCAGGCCCCCGTTGGTAGGGACGTGCAGCAGCGATACCAGCCGCACCCGGTCGTCCATCATCGCGGCCAGCGCGTCGATATCGAGCCGGCCGGTCTCGTCGCTGGGAATCTGTTCCACCCGGGCTCCGGTGGCCCGGGCGCGCTGCAGGGCGGCGATGGCATTGCTGGCGTAATCGGCCCCGGAAACGAGAATGCGGTCGCCGGGGCGTAGCGGGACAGCGTAGAAGAAGTCCGACCAGCCGCGGGTGGCGCTGTCGCTGAGGGCGATGGTGTCGGGTGTGGTGTTCAGCAGGGTCGCTATCGCCTGCTTCACCCCGGCCAGATCGGCGAGGCGTTCGTTCGCGGCCCGGTATCCGCCGATCTCGGACTCCCGCCGCAGATGGGCGATCACCGTCTCGGTGACCATCCGCGGCGGAAGCGAGGAACCCGCGCTGTCCAGGAAAACCGCCCCTGCCCCGATACCGGGCGTATCGTCACGTACTCGCTGCTCATCGACCATGCACCCGAGCCTATGACGGATCCGTGACCCGTTCGCGCCGCAAATGTGTCCGTGCCCGTCGCTACTCTGGATTCCACGCGGAGCCGGCCCGGCCGTCCGGATCATGCCCCGCCGTCGATCGACGACGAACCGATAATCGAACACACCGCTCGGGCAACGCCCCGGACCGAACACGCGAATCACGAACCAGCACGAAGCCGCACGGAGGTTGGTATGGCGGTCACCCTCGAACATCCGGAATCGACCAGCGACCTACCACCGCACCCGGCCCTGTCCAGCCGAGCGGCGGCCGAAGCCTTTATCGGCGGGGTCTGTTTCAAGCTGGGTCCGCCCAGCCTCATCGGCGCCGAACTCGAATGGTTCACCGTCTGCCGGACCGGTCGTACGGCACGCCGGAGCGCACCGCGGTCGGCCCCGGACAGCACCCAGCAGCTGTTCACCGGCGCCCGGCCCACGACCGAACTACTCGCCCAGGCCCTGGGCCCCTACGCACCCCGCGCCATCGCGCCCGATTCCCCCGCCCGCCCACTACCCGGCGGCAGCCGGGTAACCGTCGAACCCGGTGGGCAGGTCGAACTCTCCAGCATCGCCGTCCCCGACGCCGCCGACCTGCGCGCCCGGCTCCGGACCGATCAGCAGCACCTGCGCGAACTCCTGAACAGCCACTCCATCCGGATGATCGCCGCCGCCGCCGATCCGGCCCGCACCCCCCGGTGCCAGCTTCGGCTGCCGCGCTACCAGGCGATGGAGCACTACTTCACCCGGATCGGCCCTTTCGGGCGGCTGATGATGAGCAATACCGCCGCCGCCCAGGTCAGCGTCGATATCGGCGCAGATCACGCCGAGCTCACCACACGCTGGACGGCCCTGCACGCGGTCGGGCCGGCCCTGATCGCCGCGTTCGCGTGTTCACCGGTGCTGCGCGGCGCGCCCACCGGCGAATGGGCCTCCCAGCGGATGCGGACCTGGTTGCACCTGGACCCGGCGCGGGCCTGCCCGCCCGTCGACGAGTGGGCCGACCCGGTCGCCGGCTATGCGGCCTGGGCACTGGACGCACCCCTGCTGTGCGTCCGGCGTACCGAACCGGCCCCCCGGCTCGCCTGGGCGGCGCCGCCCGATACCACCTTCGGTGACTGGCTGTCCGGCGCCCTGGACGAGGTGATCGGCCGCCGTCCCGATATCGGTGACCTGCGATATCACCTGACCACACTGTTCCCGCCGGTTCGCCCCGCCGGATACTTCGAGGTCCGGTATCTCGACGCGCAGCCCGGCGACGGCTGGACCGTCCCGATCGGCGTCGTCGACGCCCTGCTGTCCACGCCGGCCTCCGTCGCCGACGCGACCGCCGCCGCGGCCGCCACGGCCGGACGCTGGCACGATGCCGCCCGCTACGGCCTCGCCGATCCGGAGCTGCGCGCCGCCGCCGTCGCGGTACTGGAGGCCGCCGCCGCCCACACCGCCGACCCGGACCCGCAGCTGCACGCCGCCGTCCGGCGTTGCGCGCACGGGTGGGCACCGCAGCACGAGGAACGTTATGTGTGACGCCCCGGTTCGGCGCACACCCGGACCCACCCACCGACCAGCCGTCGACGAGCGGAGCCGCATCGTGACCACCACCCAGCCGAACTCCGACCTCATCCGGACCGAACAGTTACGCGAGAACATCGCGGCCGCTCTGATCCGGGCCAGGCGACGTACCGCCACGCTCACCGACTGCGTGGACGAAGCCGAACTCCGCGCGCAGCACTCCCCACTGATGAGCCCGCTGGTCTGGGACCTGGCCCATATCGGTAGCCAAGAGGAGTTGTGGCTGGTGCGTGATGTCGGCGGCCGGGAGCCGGTTCGTCCCGATATCGACGAACTCTACGACGCGTTCAAACACGCTCGCTCGAATCGGCCACAGCTGCCGCTGCTGGGTCCCGACGAAGCCCGCGGCTATGTCGGCGCGGTACGCGACAAGGTGTGGGACGTTCTGGACCGCAGCCCGCTGCGGGGCAACGACCTGGTCGAGGGCGGTTTCGCCTTCGGCATGATCGCCCAGCACGAACAGCAGCACGACGAGACCATGCTCGCCACCCACCAGTTGCGGACGGGGGCACCGGTACTGACGGCGCCCGCCCCGCCTGCCGCGACCACGGTGGTACACGGTGAGGTGATGATCCCCGCGGGGGAATTCGTGATGGGCACCTCCACCGACCCCTGGGCGCTGGACAACGAACGACCGGCGCATCCGGTGCACGTGCCCGCCTTCGCGATCGACGCCGCGCCCGTGAGCAACGCGCAGTACCTCGAGTTCGTCGCCGACGGTGGCTATGAGCGCCGGGAACTGTGGTCCGAGCGCGGCTGGTCGTATCGGCGCGAAGCCGGGCTCACGGCACCGCAGTTCTGGGAACGCGATACGGACGGACGGTGGTGGCGGCGGGTCTTCGGGGCGCCGCGGCCGCTGCGGCCGGAACAACCGGTGGTGCACGTGTGCTGGTTCGAGGCCGAGGCCTACGCGAACTGGGCCGGTAAGCGGCTGCCCACCGAGGCGGAATGGGAGAAAGCGGCCCGCTACGACCCCGGGACCGGGCGTACCCGTGCCTACCCTTGGGGTGATGCCGATCCCGGGCCCGGCCTGGCCAATCTCGGCCAGCGCCACCTCGAACCCGCCGATATCGGCGCCTATCCCGCGGGTGCCTCACCCGCGGGTGTACACCAGCTGATCGGCGATGTCTGGGAGTGGACCGCCTCCGGATTCCACTCCTATCCCGGGTTCCGTGCCTTCCCGTACCGGGAGTACTCGGAGGTGTTCTTCGGCGGCGACTACCGAGTGCTGCGCGGCGGCTCCTTCGGTACCGACCAGGTCGCCTGCCGGGGCACCTTCCGCAACTGGGACCATCCGATCCGCCGGCAGATCTTCGCCGGGTTCCGGCTGGCCCGAACCGTGGACCGGGAAGAGGCCTGATGTGCCGGCACATCGGCTATGTGGGCCCGGCGGTGCCGGTGGGCGAGGTGCTGACCCGCGGCCCGCATTCCCTGCGTACCCAGGCATGGGCGCCCCGTGAGATGCGCGGCGGCGGGACGATCAACGCCGACGGATTCGGGGTCGCGTGGTGGGGCCCGAACCCGGCTCCGGTCACCCGCTACCGCAATGCCGAGCCGATCTGGACCGATCCGGCGGTGGACGAGGTACTGCCGCAGCTGACCTCGCACGCGGTACTGGGGTCGGTCCGCTCGGCCACGGTCGGTATGCCGGTGGAACGTTCGGCGTGCGCGCCGTTCCTGTGGGACCGATGGGCGTTCAGCCACAACGGCGTGGTGCCGCGGTGGCGCTCGGTGCTGACTGCCGTCCTGTCCGATCTGGATGTCGCCGCGACCCGCGCCGGAATGACCCGTCGCTACGAGACCAGCCATCTGCTCGAGGCCGAGGCGCTCACCGATTCGGCCGCGCTGTGGGTGCTGCTGAGCCGGTTGCTGGACCCCGAGCCGCCCGCGGGACTGGCCGAAACTCCCGGCACCGCACTGCGTCTGCTCGTCACCGGGGTCCTGCACCACGCTCCCGACGCCCGGGTGAACCTGCTGCTCGGCGACGGTGCGCGACTGTGGGCCACCACCTGCTATCACTCGCTGTACGCCCTGATCGGCGACGATTTCGCCGTGCTGGCCTCCGAACCCTATGACGACGACACCCGGTGGCGGCAACTACCGGATCGGAGTCTCGTCCACGCCGAACCCGGCGGGCTGAGTATCGAAACCCTCGAACTCGGCCGATCCACCGCGACCGAAAGTCTGCCCCTATGACCCAGCCGATCGTGGAAGTCCATCTCACCGACGCCGATCTCACCGAGGCGCTGCGCACGGACGCGCGCAGCGGACTCACCGCGAGCCCGAAATGGCTGCCCCCGAAATGGTTCTACGACGCCCGCGGTAGCGATCTGTTCGAACAGATCACCGCGCTGCCCGAGTACTACCCGACCCGTACCGAACGGGCTCTGCTGGAATCGGTCGCCGGGGCGATCGCCCGCACCGCGAAGGCAGAGGTCCTGGTCGAACTGGGTTCCGGTTCGGCGGCGAAGACCCGGATCCTGCTGAACGCCCTCACCTCGGAGGGTCCGCTCAAAACCTATGTCCCGCAGGATGTCTCGGCGACCGCCCTGCGTGCTTCGGCAGCAGAGGTGGCCGCGGAGTTTCCCGGCCTGGCAGTGCACGGTGTGGTCAGCGATTTCACCGACACCCTCGGTACGCTGCCCCGCGGTGGACGCCGGATGATCGCGTTCCTCGGCGGCACGATCGGCAATATGGTCCACGACGAACGCGCCGAATTCCTCACCGGCATCCACGATGTACTGGAACCGGGTGAACAACTGCTACTGGGCGCCGGGCTCGTCCTGGAGCCGGACATCATGGTCCCCGCATACGACGA
Organism: Nocardia jinanensis; assembly: GCF_014645735.1. Classification (GTDB taxonomy): domain Bacteria; phylum Actinomycetota; class Actinomycetes; order Mycobacteriales; family Mycobacteriaceae; genus Nocardia; species Nocardia jinanensis. The sequence goes on from NZ_BMMH01000038.1 coordinate 30,889, forward strand.
CGCCGCCGGGATCACCGCGGAATTCAACCGCAATGTGTTGCGGGTCCTCAATTCCCGGCTGCGAGCCGATTTCGATCCGGAATCCTTCCGCCATATCGCGCACTGGGACCCGGACAACGAATGGATCGAGATGCGGCTGGAAGCGACCCGCGATATGAGTGTCACAGTCGCCGATCTCGGTTTCACCGCGCGCTTCGCCCGAGGCGAGCAGATACGCACCGAGATATCCGCGAAATTCCGGCTGCCCGGGCTGGACAGCGAACTACGCGGCGCCGGATTCGTCACCGAACACGCTTGGACCGATCCCGACGACAGATTCGCCCTCGTTCTCGCGGCCCGCGTCTGAGCCAGAGCCCCGTGAGACCGATCGGCCCGACCCCGACACAACACGGGAGCCGGCGCCATCGACACAGCCGGGGCCTGCACGGTTCTGAAGCGCGTGCGGTCGGCCGTCCATAGATCGGCGACAGTTGAGCACTTACAGAGTCGTCAACCTACCCAGGCGATCAAGGTGCACTTCCGCACACACCTTCCGTCTACTCCGGATGGTCCACCTCAGTAGGCGGGGCCCGCCCCGGTTCTGGAGCGACGAAGCGAAGGAGCGCAGCGACTGAGCGAAGGAGTGAAGAACCGGGGTTAACAGGGCCCCGCCCCGCGGCGCCGCAGGCGACGCCAAAAATTCAGTGCAGCCGGTTCTGCGCCGTCTCCAAACCCACCCGCAGCAGCAGTTCCACGGCGTCGGCGGCCTGCTCGACCACCGTGGGTACTTCCTTGCGCTCGGCCGGCGAAAACGGTTTGAGCACGAAATCGGCTGGATCCTGCCGGCCGGGCGGGCGCCCGATACCGATACGGGTGCGCAGATAGTCCTTGGTGGTGAGAGCGCCGGATACCGACCGCAGGCCGTTGTGCCCGCCCTCGCCGCCACCGCGTTTGAGCCTGATCTCACCGAACGGGAGATCCAGTTCGTCGTGTACGACGACGACCTCGGTCGGCGGGACCGAGAAGAACCGGGCCAGCGCCGCCACCGGACGACCAGACAGGTTCATGAACGACCGCGGTTTCGCGATCAGCACCTGGCGTCCATCCAAACGGGCCTGCAGCAGATCAGCGCCCGATTTCTTGTGGGCGGTGAACCGGCCACCGACCCGCTCCGCGAGCGAGTCGGCGACCAGAAAGCCCACATTGTGCCGGGTCCGCTCATAAGCGGGACCCGGATTGCCCAGGCCGACGACGAGCGTCGGCGCGGTATCGGCCATCGAAAGGAGGCCGGAATCTTTATTCGGCGCTCTCGGCCTCGGCGACCTCGGTCTCGGGCTCCGGCTCGGCCGTGCGGGGCTCGACCACGTTCACGATGAGCGCCTCGGGGTCACCGGCCAAGCTGATGCCCTTGGGCAGCTCGATGGCGCCCGCGGTGATCTGGGTGCCGACCTCGGCACCGGCGATGGAGACCTCGATCGACTCCGGAATGTTGAGAGCGTCGGCAGAGATCGAGAGGGTGGTGGCTTCCTGGGTGACCAGGGTGCCGGGGCCGGCCTCACCGGTGAGGGTGACCGGGACATCGGCGGTGACCGCTTCGCCCCGCTGCACGATCAGCAGGTCGGCGTGCTCGATGTAGCGGTGGATCGGGTGCACCACGACCGACTTGGTCAACGCGAGCTGCTTCTTGCCCTGGATGTTCAGGTTCAGCACCGCGTTGGTGCCGTGCTGACGCAGGATGGCCGCGAACGACAGCGCGTCCAGCGACAGATGCTGAGGGTCCGACTGGTGCCCGTACAGCACGGCCGGCACGTTGCCCGCGCGGCGGGTACGGCGCGCTGCGCCCTTGCCGAACTCGGTGCGGATCTGCGCTTCGAGAAGGTTGACGTCGGACATGACTGGATAACTCCTACGGCTCTACCGGGCTGGTGGGCGGTGCCAGGGTAATCGCGCCCCTGGTCGGTTGGTCTGCTCGTCAGGCGAAGACCGATCGGAGGCGGCCGGAAGCCGCGCCGCGTCGATCACGGTGCCGCAGATATGCGAACCCTCGCCGAGACAACCCGAATACTGTAACTCGAGCACCGCATAACTCCTGAATCGGGGGCTGTGTTTATTGGCGGCGCCTTCGGCGCCGCTGGCGGGGCCCTATTAACCCCGGTTCTTCACTCCTTCGCTCAGTCGCTGCGCTCCTTCGCTACGTCGCTCCAGAACCGGGGCGGGCCCCGCCACCGAGGTGGACCATCCGGAGAAGACAAAGGTGTACCCGCAGATACGTCTCCACCGACCAGGTCGCCCACCACACGTCAGCAGTCCAAGACCACAGATCACTGAACAACCGCCCCCACACACGGTCACCACACCCCTTCGCCACACCACTCCACAACCGGGGCGGGCCCCGCCACCGAGGCGGACCATCCGGAGAAGACAAAGGTGTACCCGCAGATACGTCTCCACCGACCAAGTCGCCCACCACACGCCAACAGCCCAAGACCACAGATCACTGAACAACCGCCCCCACACACGGTCACCACACCCCTTCGCCACACCACCCCACAACCGAGGCGGGCCCCGACCACGAATCGACGCGGTGGTGTGGCGGTGGTGCACACCGATCGCCCTGGTAGGTGCACGGCGCGACTCCTGGAGGCCGTCACGTAGCCTGGACGGTTGTCCCGCACTTCCGCCGAAAGGTTGTTTCCGTTGACCGCCTCCACCGAGGGCTCCGTCGCGCCCGCCGCGCGCGGGTTGGCCGCCGAGGTGTCGCGGCGTCGCACCTTCGCCGTGATCTCCCACCCCGACGCGGGTAAATCGACGCTCACCGAAGCTCTCGCGCTGCACGCCCACAAGATTTCCGAGGCGGGCGCCATCCACGGCAAAGCGGGACGTAAGTCGACGGTGTCGGACTGGATGGAGATGGAGAAGGCGCGCGGTATCTCGGTGAGCTCCACCGCGTTGCAGTTCAATTACCGGGCGGCCGGCTCCGAGGTCGACAATGTGATCAATCTCGTCGATACCCCCGGACACTCCGATTTCTCCGAGGACACCTACCGCGTCCTGACCGCGGTGGATGCCGCGGTGATGCTGATCGACGCCGCCAAGGGCCTGGAACCACAGACGCTGAAACTGTTCCAGGTGTGCCGCCATCGCGGTATCCCGGTGATCACCGTCATCAACAAATGGGACCGGCCGGGGCGGGCTCCGCTGGAACTGCTCGACGAGATCGACGAGCGGATCGGGCTCACTCCCACCCCACTGTTCCTGCCGGTCGGTATCGCCGGAGATTTCCGGGGCCTGCTGCGCCGCAGGCCCGACGGCACGGCCGCCGAATACATCCACTTCACCCGGACCGCCGGTGGCGCGACCATCGCGCCGGAGGAATCGCTGACCGCCGAGGCCGCCGAGGCCCGGGAGGGTGAACCGTGGAGCACGGCCGCGGAGGAGAGCGAACTGCTCTCGGCCACCGGTCAGGACCATGATCAGGAACTCTTCCTCGCCGGGCAGACCTCCCCGGTGATCTACGCCTCGGCCATGCTGAACTTCGGGGTCCGGCAACTGCTGGAGACCCTGGTGGCGCTCGCGCCCGCACCCCGCTTCCGGGCCGCGGTCGACGGCACCGCGCGCGCACCAGAGGACCCCTTCAGCGCGGTGGTGTTCAAGGTGCAGGCCGGTATGGACACCGCCCATCGTGACCGGCTGGCGTTCATGCGGATCGTCTCCGGTGAGTTCGAACGCGGCATGGTGGTCACCCACGCGCAGACCGGCCGCCCGTTCGCGACCAAATACGCGCTCACGGTGTTCGGCCGCGAACGCGCGACGGTGGACACCGCCTATCCCGGCGATGTGGTGGGCCTGGTGAACGCGACAGCTCTGGCCCCCGGCCACACCCTTTTCGTGGACAAGAAGGTCGAGTTCCCACCGATCCCCTCGTTCGCGCCGGAACATTTCGCGGCGCTGCGGGCCCGGAGCGCGGGCAAGTACAAGCAGTTCCGCAAGGCCATCGATCAGCTCGATTCCGAGGGTGTGGTGCAGGTACTGCGCAACGATTCGCGCGGTGACGCCTCACCCGTGCTCGCGGCCGTCGGTCCCATGCAGTTCGAAGTGGTGACGGCCCGGATGCAGGGTGAATTCGGGGTCGAGACCCAGCTCGATCATCTCGCCTATACGATTGCCCGGCGCACCGACGCCGAATCGGCGTCCGAACTGGATCGCCAGCGCGGGGTGGAGGTGTTCACCCGGAGCGACGGCGCGATCCTGGCCGTGTTCAGCGATAAATGGCGGTTGCAGTACATCCAGAAAGAGATGCCCGGCCTCACGCTGGAACCACTGGTCGCGGCGGCCGACTGAGCCGGCTCAACCGGCCGCCCGCTCCTCGGGGCCCGGGTACTCCCGATCCGGATCGTATCCACCGGTATCGGGCCGGGGGCCGGCCGCGGGGTAGTCGCGCGGGGTCCGTTCGACCTCTTCGACTCCGCTGGGCTGCTGGATCAGGCCCCAGCGGTTGGCGGTGAGCCGCAGACTGGGCAGATCGCTGAGGCAGAGCACCACTTCATAGGTGCGTTCGTATCCGGTGCGCGCGATCCGCCAGCGTCCGTCGTCGCAGCGCACGTATTCATCGTTGTAGAAGGCCGAGCCGCGCAGCAACATATTGTTCTCGGGAATCAGCGCGGTATCGGACAGATACCAGATTCCGGTCGCCCGATCTCCGTCCACATCGATCTCTGGATGATCGCATCGGTGTTCGGTGATGACATGCGGCCCGAGAGTATTTCGCAGGAATGTGAGAAATGCTTCCCGGGATTCGAACTGCAGATATTCGCTATAGGTCGCCGTTGCCTCCGGGATCATCGTCTCCGCGAGTTCATCCCACAGTTTGGTGTCCAGCGTCCGCAGATACCGGAATTTGAGGCGATGTATCGCGAGCACGTCGTCTGCCGTCACGGAACTCACCCCGGATCGTTCGCCGGGACGCATCGGCCCCATCGTCAACGGCACATCCGGCTCGGGCTCGAGCCGCGGTGGCAGCGAGACGTCGAGCCCGGCTCCCAATGCGGCCGCGAGCGCGGCACCGGAGAAGGCCATGGTTTCACTGCTCTGGCCCGGCCGCCGCGGAAATCCACCCGGGCTCGGCCCGGGATCGTTGCGCTCCTCGCCCTGGTCCATACCTCCACCATCCCACCTGAAATGGACAAATAGGGAGGTAATTCAGATCTGTATCGGATTGCTATCCTGCGTCGGCGGTATCACGAGCTCGACCGCCCCGGCCGGTCGATACGGAAAAGTCCAGGTAGACAGCTTCGAACACCGTTTCCGGCGGGCGATATCAGGGCCGTTCACCGTTGCCGATGGTGAAGCAGGTCCGGCAGAAATCCTCGCCGAACTCGGTCAAGCGCAAGCTTTTGCGGACTATTTTCGGTGCACGCCCCGCTTTTTTCAGCGCCGCCTCCACGATCGGCTGGACCTCCAGCACCATATACCGGCTCAGTACGACCGGATCGTCGGAATTATCGGTCAGCCCCAGCCGGCTCAGGTTGATGAGATACGAGCGCGCGCGGTCCATATAGCGCACCCCGGCCTGCTCCGGAACCGAGGTCAGGCCCCCGGCGATCAGTTCCGACCCGATACCCAGGGGGCGGTTGGTGCGCACATCGACCGTCGGCTGCGGGCCGTTGAGCGCCATATAGCGCAGAATGCGGGCCTCGTCGGGGGCCAGTTCGTCCAGAATCCGGTCGTAGGCCGGATGCACCTCTTCGGTGAAGTACACATCGGCCGAGCGGGCCAGCAGCGCGTCCCCGCGTTTGCGTAGTTCGGCGACACTGGCCGAGCGCAGGTAGGAACCGACTGCGACGGTCTGCGGGGCGGGGGTCTGCCCGGTCGGCACGTAGCTGACGATCTCGCGCACCGATCCCTCGGTCACACCGAGCGCACTGCGCGCGATGGAACGCAGCGCGTTACCGGTCCGTTCGGCGATCTCGGCCGAGGATTCCCCCTCCAGCGCGGCCTGGGTGATCTCCCGGGTCACCTCGTAGGAGGTTTCCACCGCCCACTGACCTCCGCGCACCACGCTGCCGGCCGCCAGGCCCGCCGCCCGGAAAACCCCGCGGATCAGCCGGGCCTCGTTGCTGATCTGCCGCTGCTCGACATCGGAGCTGCGTTCCACACTCGACGGCGGCCGACGTTCGACGCCGGCGGTGGAAGCGCGCACACCGTTGGTGGAAGAACCGCGAGTGGGTCCCGGGATCGACGCGCGCCCGGCACCCGGGGACGCGCTGCGCTGCACGGCTCGGGAACCGGTTCGGGGGATCGCCGGTCCGGTCCTGTCGTCTGCCACGTCTACTCCGATATCGCCAGATGAACGAATCCGCTCACCGATTATTGCCCATTCGCCGCGATCACCCGCCGCCGGACCATAAATCCGGCTCACGTCTGAGACACTAGTGGGCGCAGCTGGGCGAAGCCCATCGGTAGCCGCGCACGGCCGGAGCGAAGGCGGAGGTACGCCTAATTGTATTGCCCTGTGAGGTTGGGGACGCGGCTGGCTGGTGGGTGTCCACCGAGTGCAGTGTGGCCGC
>NZ_BMMH01000039.1 GCF_014645735.1 Nocardia jinanensis
TGTGCAGTATCTGAAACAACACACAGATACAGAAGACACCACACGATCCATCCATGGTGATGGGGGGTGTGGGTGGCTCTCTGTGGATAGTTTCATAGAGTTACGGCGGTTATAGCGGCAGGGAAACGCCCGGTCCCATTCCGAACCCGGAAGCTAAGCCTGCCAGCGCCGATGGTACTGCACTCGACAGGGTGTGGGAGAGTAGGACACCGCCGGAACATACATTCAAGGTAGGGGACCCATTTATGGGTCCCCTACCTGCATTTCTGTATACGGTGATATGGACCCGTAAACTGGGTGTGAGTACAGCTCCACCAATGTCGGCGGCGAGACCTTATCGCTGCGACGCCATTCGATCCAGTCTTGTCACCGAGAGAGGGACCCGCCGTGCCGGAACAGAACAATGGCCGGAAACCGTTCCGGCGTAATTCTTCCGGGCCTGCTGCCGGCTTTCGTCGCAGCGAGGGCGAGCGCGCGGGTGGCGAATCGGGTGGCAAAAGCGACGCCGGCCGTTCGACCGGCCGGGGCGGGTTCCGTCGGGACGACGACAATCGCGGCGATTCACACCGCAACCGTGAGCCGGATACTCGCGGCGAAGGCCGTGGGAACGCAGCTTCCGGCGGCGGATTCGGTGGCGACCGGTCGCGCGGTCCGCAGCGGCCCGATCGTGGTGGCCGTGACGATCGGACCGGATCGGCGGGGCAGCGTGAGCGCGGCGCCGATCGGGCCGGCGGCCGACCGGGTTTCCGGGCGGAGGGTGCGCGGCCGGGCTCGGACGATAATCGTTCGCGCGGTCCGCGATCGCAATCGCGCCCGGATGGTGACCGGCGCGACTACGGGACGCGGGAGCGCGGAGATTTCCGGTCTCCGGGGCGCCCTGCCCCCGGCGATTCCGATCGCGGGCGGGATCACCGGGGCGGCGTAGGTCGTGTGGACAATCGCGGCGCCGACGACCGTCGTTCCGGTGGTCGCGGTGCATCCGATCGGCCCGAACGCGGTGCGGATGAGCGTCGTTTCGGTGGTCGCGGTGCATCCGATCGGCCCGAACGCGGTGCGGATGAGCGTCGTTTCGGTGGTCGCGGTGCATCCGATCGGCCCGAACGCGGTGCGGATCGGCCGTACCGGGATCGGGCCGAGTCAACCGGGAGCGGCAATGGTTCGGGAAATTTCTCCCGTGGTGGCGGGGACGCCGCAGGATCGCGACGCCGCGGCGGTGAAGGTGGGGGTCGTGGAGCCGATCGTCGCCCGCCCCGGCCCGAAGAGCCGGATCTGCCCGATGAGATTCAGGCCGGCGATCTCGATACCACTATTCGGCGGGATCTGCTGAGCCTGGACAAGGGCAATGCGGAGACCGTGTCCAGGCATCTGGTCATGGCCGCACAGGTACTCGACGACGATCCCCAGCTGGCGCTGGCCCATGCGCGGGCCGCGCGGCAGCGGGCCGGTCGGATCGCTGTGGTCCGCGAAACCGCCGGTGTTGTCGCGTATCACGCCGGGGAATGGGCCGAAGCCCTGTCCGAGCTGCGTGCGGCGCGGCGGATGGCCGGTGGCTCCGGTCTGCTCGCGGTGATGGCGGACTGTGAGCGCGGTCTGGGCCGGCCCGAACGCGCTATCGAAATGGGTCGCAGTGACGAGGGCCGGGCCCTCACCGGCGACGAGGCGATCGAACTGCGCATCGTGGTCGCGGGCGCGCGGATGGACCTGGGCCAGTACGACCAGGCCGTGGTGACCCTGCAGGCCTCCGACCTCGACCCGGCCCGCACCGGCTCGGGTCCCGCGCGGCTCTTCTACGCCTACGCCGACGCGCTGGTCGCGGCCGGCCGCACTGATGAGGGCCTGACCTGGTTCTTCAACGCGGCTGCCGCCGACCTCGACGGGGAAACCGATGCCGAGGAGCGGGCGGCCGAACTGACGGGCGAGGGCTGATCCGACCGGCGGACGGTCCGGGCCCCGGAGACCGGGCAGCCGTCAGGATTGCCCGACCGTCCAATTGAGTTCGGTCCGCAGGTCTGCCGGGTCCATCTGCGGATTCGGTTCGGTCAGATAGACCTCCCAGCGATCCGCTGCCGGGGTCAGGCCCCGGTCGGTGATCCAGGTGTGCAGACGGCCCCAGGTGACACCGAGTGTGTCGAAACCGCCCCGGTGCACTATGCGAGCGATCCGGCCCGCCGGGAGCCGGCCGGGGACGACCGCACCGTCGGGCTGTATCCGACGGTCCACCGGGAAACCCACCTCGATTTCTGTGGAATTCTCGGAATCGGTTCCCCAAAGGGACAGGGCCGGCCCGGTGATCACCGCTGCCTGGGCGGCGATAGCCGGCGGCAGCAGGCCGAACGAACTGTCGAAGAACGAGACGGTTTGCTCCGGCGTCACAATGCCGCGGACGACGGCCGTGATCGTTTCGGTGACCTCGAGTAGTTCGGGCTGGGCGGTGTGATCGGTCGGATCCGCGGTCACAGGTGTCCTCCACAAGATGGTTCGTCCGCCGCAGCGGGTGGTCTCTGAACTCTTCCGACGCCTTTCGGTCACGTAATTCATCGCTCGCCGGTGCGGGAATTCCCCGACAGCGCCGGACGAGAACCTTGCTTGCGGGGTTTCGAGCCTGAGCGGGTGTTCGGGGCGTCGGAGGTAGGCCGTAGGGTCCGGGTGTGCGGGAAGCGAGTGAGATGCCGCGGTTGCGGGACAGGTACGAGGCGCTGCTGCTGGATCTGGACGGGACCCTCTACCGGGGGCCCGCGGTGATCGACGGTGCGCCCGAGGCGCTGGCGGGCGGTACGCAGCGACTGGTCTACGTCACCAATAACGCGAGCCGATCGGCGACCACCGTGGCCGCCCATCTGGCCGAGTTGGGGTACTCGGCCACGGAGGCGGATGTGGTGACCAGTGCGCAGGCGGCGTGCCGGCTGCTGGCCGAACGCCTCGCCCCGGGCGCGGAGGTTCTGGTGGTCGGGTCCGACGATCTTGCGGCGGAGGTCAAATCGGCCGGCCTGCAACCGGTGCGCCGCGCGACGGATACTGTGGCGGCGGTCGTTCAGGGACATTCGCCACATACGGCGTGGCCGGATCTGGCGGAGGCGTCGTACGCGGTGCGGGCGGGCGCGGTGTGGGTCGCGGCCAACACCGACCGGACACTGCCGAACGAGCGCGGCCTCGCGCCCGGTAACGGAGCGATGGTCGCGGCGCTGCGGGCGGCTACGGATCGGGAACCGGTGGTCGCGGGCAAACCGTATCCACCGCTGCTCGAGGATGCGCTCATCCGGGCGGAAACCCGTGCGGCCCTGGTCGTGGGCGATCGCCTCGACACCGATATCTCCGGTGCGCAGAATGTCGAGTTGGACTCGCTTCTGGTCCTGACCGGAGTCAGCACTGTCGACGAGCTCGCCGGTCTGCCCGAAGAGGCGCTGCCCACGTATATCGCCGAGAGCCTCGATGCTCTCGATCAGCCACCGGTGCCCGGTCGTATCGACCCGGCCGCGGCGCGTATGGAGCTCCGGGCGCACCCCGGCCGGGCGCTGGCGGTACGCGCGCCACGTTCGGAAATCCGATAGCGTTGGGCTCACGATGACTACCCCGACTCCCCGCCCGAACACACCCGGTACCGCCCGGCCCGGGGTGCCGCTGCCCGGTCGGCATCTGCCCGGTGAACCCGCCGATCCGGACCGGATCCGCGCCGAGGTCCGTGAGCTGCTCGCCGAGCTCGGTACCGCGCCGAACTCCGGTGATACAGCCGGGGACGCATCCGTCGGCACCGATCTGGCCCGCCGTGCGCATATCCTGGATCAGGCACACGAGGTGCTGGTGCAGGCGCTGGCCACGGTGGACAAGATCTGAGGTGGCCAGGCGGGCGCGGGTGGACGCGGAACTGGTCCGCCGTGGTCTGGCGCGGTCACGCGAACACGCGGTGGAGTTGATCGGTGCCGGGCGGGTGCTGATCAACGGCACCGTCGCGGTGAAACCGGCGACAGCGGTGGAGACCGGCACACCTTTGCTGGTCAAGGAGCAGGCCGATGAGATCGCATGGGCATCTCGTGGGGCGCATAAACTCCTGGGCGCGCTGGAAGCGTTCGAGCCGCAAGGGCTGCTGGTGGCGGGACGGCGGTGCCTGGACGCCGGGGCGTCGACCGGCGGCTTCACCGATGTATTGCTGAGCCGGGACGCCCGTGAGGTGGTGGCGGTCGATGTCGGCTACGGCCAGCTGGTGTGGCGGCTGCGTACCGATGAACGGGTGCATGTGCACGACCGCACCAATGTGCGCAAGCTGGCCGCCGCCGATATCGGCGGGCCGGTGGACCTGGTGGTCGCCGATCTCTCGTTCATCGCGCTGACTTTGGTGCTGCCCGCCCTGGCCGAATGCGTGGTGCCGGGCGCTGATCTGCTGCCGATGGTGAAACCGCAGTTCGAGGTCGGCAAGGAACGCGTGGGCTCGGGCGGGGTGGTACGAGATCCGGCGCTGCGCGCGGACGCGGTCTGTTCGGTGGCCGCCGCGGCCGCGGATCTCGGCCTGCACACCCGGGGTGTAGTGGCCAGCCCGTTGCCCGGCCCGTCCGGCAATGTCGAATACTTTCTGTGGCTGCGCCGCGACGAATCGGCGAGCCGGCCCGTCGACGAGGTGGGGGCGCTGGTGCGGCGGGCAGTCGAGGAGGGGCCACAGTGAATACGGAGGTGTCCGGGCAGCGGGAGATTCTGCTGGTCTCCCATCCCGGCCGAGCCGAGATAAGCGATACCGCGCATCGGGTCGCGAAGATCTGCGCGGAGGCCGGAATCGGGTTGCGGGTCCTGGCCGACGAGGCTTACAGCACCCGGTTCGATGCCGATGCCGAGCCGGTCGCCGATCCGGGCGGGTACCCGGTGCAGGTGGTCGCACACGAACCGGACGCGGCGCTGGGCTGTGAGATGGTGCTGGCGCTCGGCGGTGACGGGACGTTGCTGCGGGCCGCGGAACTGGCCCGGCACGTGACCGTACCGGTACTCGGTATCAACCTGGGGCGGATCGGATTTCTCACCGAGGCCGAAGCGGAGAATCTGGACGAGGCGCTCGCGCAGGTCGTCCGCCGTGACTACCGCGTCGAGGAGCGGATGACTCTCGATGTCAATGTCCGCCTCGACGACGTGATCATCGAACAGGGCTGGGCACTGAACGAGGCCAGTATCGAGAACGCGGCCCGGATGGGCGTTCTCGAAGTGGTGCTCGAAGTGGACGGGCGACCGGTGTCTTCCTACGGTTGTGACGGGATTCTTGTCGCGACCCCTACCGGTTCGACGGCGTATGCTTTCTCCGCGGGCGGCCCGGTGGTATGGCCGGAACTGGAAGCGCTGCTGGTGATTCCGAGCAACGCGCACGCATTGTTCGCTCGCCCTCTGGTGACCAGCCCGGATTCACGGATCGCGGTCGAATCGGTTGCCACCGGCCATGATGCGATAGTTTTCCTGGATGGCAGGCGCACCCTCGCACTGCCGCGGGGCGGCCGGGTCGAAGCGGTCCGGGGTGCCGAGCCGGTGCGATGGGTGCGGCTGGATTCCGCGCCGTTCGCGGATCGGATGGTGCGCAAGTTCGAGCTGCCGGTCACGGGTTGGCGGGGCCGGCGGCGAACGGAGGGCACACGTGCTGACAGAGATAAGAATTGACGGACTGGGCGTCATCTCGACGGCCACCGCGCAATTCCACGAAGGGCTGACTGTGCTCACCGGTGAAACCGGGGCGGGCAAGACGATGGTGGTCACCAGTCTGCACCTGCTGAGCGGTGCGCGCGCGGATGCCGGGCGGGTCCGGCTCGGTGCGAACCGCGCGGTGGTGGAGGGCAGGTTCACCCTCGACGAGTTGAACGACGCCGCGCGCGGTGAAGCCGAGCGGGTGCTGGAATCGGCGGCAGCCGTCGCCGACGACGACGGTACGGTGATCGCGATCCGCACGGTCGGTAGCGACGGGCGTTCCCGTGCGCATCTGGGCGGTCGCGGCGTACCGGCGTCGGTGCTGGCCGATTTCACCGCGCCCATGCTCACTGTGCACGGGCAGAACGACCAGTTGCGATTACAGCGGCCCGAGCAGCAGTTGCACGCGCTGGATCAGTTCGCCGACGCGACAGTGGGGCCACTGCTGCGTGACTATGTCGAACACCGCCGCGCCTGGCTGGATGCCCGGACCTCCCTGCTGGAACGGACCGCACGCGGCCGGGAGATGGCGGCCGAAGCCGAACGGCTCACCCAGTCGCTGGCCGAAATCGATGCCGTCGCACCGGAGCCAGGGGAGGACGAGCGCCTGATCGCGGAGGTCCGGCGGCTCAGCGATCTGGATTCGCTGCGGGAGGCGGCGGCTACCGCGCACGAGGCTCTCGCAGGCCCGGCCGACAACCCCGGTGAAGCTACCGGCGCCCTGGACGCGCTGGGGGTCGCCCGGTCCCGGGTGGAGGGCGCCGAGGATCCGGCCCTCGCCGCGCTGTCGCCTCGACTGGCGGAGGCGATCGCGGTGGTGGTGGACCTGACCACCGAATTGAGCGGATATCTGTCGGATCTGCCGTCGGATCCGGGCGCGCTGGACTCCATGCTGACGCGGCAGGCCGAGCTGAAATCGCTGACCCGCAAATATGCGCCCGATATCGACGGTGTGATCGCGTGGGCGGATGAGGCGCGCACCCGGCTGGAGTCGCTCGATGTATCGGAGGAGACTCTGGCGGCGCTGACCGCCGAGGTGGAGGCCGGCGCCGACCGTGTGCGTACGGCCGCGGTCGAGCTGTCGGAAGCCCGGGCCGCGGCGGCGGGTGAGCTCGGGGCGGCGGTGACCGAGGAATTGAGCGGGCTCGCCATGGGTAAGGCGCGGCTCGAGGTCGAGGTGCGGCCGCTGCCGGCCGGGGCGCAGGATTCGGCGCCGCTGCTGGTCGACGGCACCGAATTGCACGCGGGTCCCGCCGGAGTGGACGAGGCGGAGTTCCGGCTGGCCGCGCATTCCGGTGCGCAGTCGCTGCCGTTGAGCAAAAGTGCCTCCGGCGGCGAGCTCTCGCGAGTGATGCTGGCGCTGGAGGTGGTGCTGGCGGGCGCCGAGCACGGGGCGACAATGGTCTTCGACGAGGTCGACGCGGGTGTCGGTGGCCGGGCGGCGGTCGAGATCGGGCGGCGGCTGGCTCGGCTGGCGCGCACCCATCAGGTGATCGTGGTGACCCATCTCGCGCAGGTGGCGGCGTTCGCCGATACCCATCTGGTGGTCGACAAATCCGATGACGGCGACGGCGCCGTGAATTCGGGGGTCCGGGCGCTCACCCAGGACGAGCGGATAGTGGAGCTCGCCCGCATGCTGGCCGGACTCGACGACACCGAGACCGGTCGCGCACACGCTTGGGAGCTGCTGAATACCGCGCGCGCCGAGCGGATGGCGGCCTACTGATCGGTGGCCGGGTGCTGTGTGGTTCCGGCGTGAGGTTCGGGCTGGGTGAAACTCGATCCGGTCGGAGTCGAGCTGTTGGCAGGAGCCGATGGTCCGGCGCGCTACGCCCGCACCGGAGCGGTGCTGTCCTGTGGTGGCGCCGCTCCGGTGTCACACCGACGGGTCAGTCGACGGCTTTGCGCGCGGCGGAGATGAACTGGTTGATCAGGCCCCTGAGACCGATCTCCAGGACCTTGGCCGGAACGGGCAGCGAGGGGTCCGAGGTCATCGTGTAGGAGACCCGGGTGCCGTTGTCGGCGTCGGCGAAGGTGATGACGCCGGTATGGCTCTTCACCGGCGCACCCTTGACGATCTTGTACTCCACACGTTCGTTCGGCACCAGTGCGGTGATCTCCTCGACCACCCCGACCGGACCGAGACCGATCTTGTGCTGCGCGCCGACCCCCTCCCGTTCGGTGGTGCCCGGTTTGACGAGCGTCACGTGCACCGCGAGGAACGGATCGATGCTCTCGCGGTCGGCGAACAGCCGGTACACGGTCGCGCGCGGGGCGGCGATCACGGTATCGACGGTGGTGCTGGCCATGGAGACTCCTCTTCGTATAGCTGTCCCGGGCAGCTTACGGCGTACGGCCGCGGATCTCCGGGTCGCGTGGAGGGTGGCCGCCGCGCTCCGGTAACCGATCGATAGCCGTGCGATATCGACTCGCGGCGTGTCTCCACCAATGGTTGAGGGTTTGCGGCAATCATCGCTGCATGAGGATGCTGGCGCTGCTGTCGAAGAATTCCGAGACGCTGCCCGGCCGGACCGGCACCGCCCGGGTCGACCGCGATACCCGGCGGCTGCTCGATCGCGTGGAACCCGGTGATATCGCGGTTCTCGACGAAATGGACCTGGACCAGGTCACCGCCGACCGGCTGCTCGCGGCCGGGGTGGCGGCGGTGGTGAACACCTCGCCGTCGATTTCCGGCCGCTACCCCAATCCGGGACCCGAACTACTGGTCGCCGGTGGTGTGCTGCTGCTGGATACGGTCAGCTCCGATGCCTTCGGCCGGATCAAGGACGGCGCGAAGGTGCGGATCGAGAACGGTGTCGTCTACGCCGACCGCCTCACCCGCCGGGGACCGGAGGTGCTGGTGGAATGTCTCGAACTCGACGAGAGCGGCGTGGCCGAACGGCTATCGGAGGCGCGGATCGGTCTCGCCGGTCATCTCGAATCGTTCGCCGGTGACACCCTCGAGTTCATTCGCGCCGAATCGTCGCTGCTCATGGATGGTATCGGGGTGCCCGATCCGGATCTGGACCTGAACGGCCGGCAGGTGGTCGTGGTCGGTGACGGCCCAGGGCATGCCGAGGATCTGCGGAAACTCAAACCTTTCATCAAGGAGTACGCCCCGATCATGATCGGGGTGGGGCAGGGCGCGGAGACGGCGCGGAGCGCGGGCTACCGGCTGGATCTGATCGTCGCCAACCCCGAGGAGCTCACTGCCAGGACCCTCACCGGCAGCGCCGAGCTCATCGTGCCGGCGGAACTGGACGGTTACGCCGAAGGGCTACACCGGGTGAGAGAGCTGGGGATCGGTGCGATCACCTTCCCGGGCTCCGGGACGCCCGCTGATCTGGCGCTGCTGCTGGCCCATCACCGAGGTGCGGCGCTCATCGTCACCGCGGGTGCGGCCGCGTCGCTGGAGGAATTCTTCGATCGGAGCCGGCGGGAGAGCAATCCCGCGACCTTCCTCACCCGTCTGAAGGTCGGCGGCACGATCATGGATGCCACCGCGGTGGCCACGCTGTACCGGAGCCGGGTCTCCGGGGCGGTCATGGCGCTGCTGGTCATGGCGGCTCTGGTCGTGCTGATCGTGGCGGTTCTGGCCGCCGGGCACGGAAGCGAGGTGCTCACACTCGTCCAGGACTGGTTGCATCGGGCGGATCTGTGGGGGCGGGAGATGCTGAACCGGCCGCAGTAAGGGCGGAGCGGAAGCGCGGGGTGCCCGGATCGGCCGCGGTGCCGGGCGGGACGCGTCGGCGCGCAATCGCACAGCATTGTGACGAATCCGCGAAATACTGATATCCGGGCCAATGGATTGTGAAAGAAGTGGCCGGTGGTACCTCCGGGACAGGGGTAATCGGTCTTCGGTCCGGATCGCCGTCCGTGGCGCCGAGTGGGTGCGGCGATCGGATGGTTAACCAGGGGTGGCGGTCGATCGTCGCCGGGGTTTCGTGTTACCGTGAAGACCCGTGGGTCATACACGGATTCAGGCGCGGACAGCCACCAAACATATTTTCGTCAGCGGTGGCGTCGCCTCCTCACTCGGTAAGGGTCTCACCGCCTCCAGCCTCGGTCAGTTGCTGACCGCGCGGGGGCTACGGGTCACCATGCAGAAACTCGACCCCTATCTCAACGTCGATCCCGGCACCATGAATCCGTTCCAGCACGGAGAAGTGTTCGTGACCGAGGACGGGGCCGAGACCGACCTCGATGTGGGGCACTACGAACGATTCCTCGACCGGGATCTCTCCCGGGACGCCAACGTCACCACCGGTCAGGTGTACTCGTCGGTGATCGCCAAGGAACGGCGTGGCGAGTATCTCGGCGATACCGTGCAGGTCATCCCGCACATCACCGATGAGATCAAGGCGCGCATCCTGGCTATGCGCGGTCCCGACCTGCAGGGTCACGAGCCGGATGTGGTGATCACCGAGATCGGCGGCACGGTCGGTGATATCGAATCCCAGCCGTTCCTCGAAGCGGCCCGCCAGATCCGCCACGATGTCGGCCGCGACAATGTCTTCTTCCTGCACGTCTCACTGGTTCCGTATCTGGCGCCCTCGGGGGAGCTCAAGACCAAACCCACCCAGCATTCGGTGGCGGCGCTGCGCAGTATCGGTATCCAGCCCGACGCGCTGATCCTGCGCTGTGACCGTGAGGTACCGGCCGGTCTGAAGAACAAGATCGCGCTGATGTGTGACGTGGAGGTCGACGCCTGCATCTCCACACCGGACGCACCGTCTATCTACGACATCCCGAAGGTGCTGCACCGGGAAGCCCTCGACGCTTACGTTGTGCGCAAGCTCGGGCTGCCGTTCCGGGACGTGGACTGGACGATCTGGGGTGATCTGCTCGACCGCGTGCACGCGCCGCGGGAGACGGTGGAGGTCGCGCTGGTCGGTAAATACGTGGACCTGCCCGACGCCTACCTTTCTGTCACCGAGGCGCTGCGCGCCGGTGGCTTCGCGCATCGGGCCGAGGTGAAACTGCGCTGGGTGCAGTCCGACGACTGCGAGACCCCGGCCGGGGCGCAGGCCGCCCTGCGCGATGTGGACGCGATCCTCGTCCCCGGCGGATTCGGGATCCGGGGAATCGAAGGCAAGGTCGGAGCCGTCCATCATGCCCGCACCCGCGGGTTGCCGCTGCTCGGGCTGTGCCTGGGGTTGCAGTGCATGGTTATCGAGGCCGCGCGGGCGGTGGGCCTCACCGACGCCAATTCGGCCGAGTTCGAACCCGAGACCGAGCATCCGGTGATCTCCACCATGGCCGACCAGGAACAGGCTGTGGCCGGAGAGGCCGATCTGGGCGGCACCATGCGGCTCGGTGCCTATCCAGCCGTCCTGGAGAAGGGCTCCGTGGTGGCCCGGGCCTACCACGCCACCGAGGTCTCCGAACGGCACCGGCACCGCTACGAGGTGAACAACGCCTACCGGGACAAGATCGCGACCAGCGGGTTGCGGTTCAGCGGTACCTCCCCCGACGGGCATCTGGTGGAATTCGTCGAACTGCCCGCCGATATCCATCCCTTCTTCGTGGGTACCCAGGCCCATCCGGAACTCAAGAGCCGCCCGACCCGGCCGCATCCGCTGTTCGCCGAACTCATCGCCGCCGCACTGCGGTACAAATTGGCCGAACGGCTGCCGGTCGATATTCCCGGTGAGCAGGAACTGGCCGGTACCTCCGAGCGGGTTTCGTGACCCCCGCGAACCCGGCGCCCGGTAGTCACACCTTCACGACGGTCGACAGCCGGGTCGTGTATTCGGGTGCGATCCTGGCGCTGCGGGTGGACCGGGTGGAGATGCCGGACGGACGGATCGTGGAACGCGAAGTGGTCGAACACCACGGCGCGGTCGCGGTGGTCGCGGTCGATGACGACGGACAGGTGGTGCTGATCCGGCAGTACCGTCATCCCCTCGGGGAGCGGCTGCTCGAGCTCCCGGCCGGGCTCATCGATATCCAGGGTGAGGACCCGCTGGCGGCCGCGCAGCGTGAACTCGCCGAGGAGACAGGGCTGGCCGCCCGGGACTGGTCGGTGCTGGTGGATGTGGCGCTGTCGCCGGGATTCACCGACGAGGCGCTGCGGGTGTACCTGGCACGCGGGCTCTCCGAGACCGAGCGACCGGCACCCGAACACGAGGAAGCCGATCTGGAACTGGTGCGCATACCGGTCGCCGAAGCGGTCCGCGCGGCACTGGCCGGGACGATCGTGAACGCCACCGCCGTGGCCGGGCTGCTGGCGCTGAGCGCATCCGATGCCGCGGACGTACCGCTGCGCCCGGCCGACGCGCCGTGGCCGGGCCAGCCGGACGCACTGCTGCGCCGCCAGGCCGCGCAGCGGAACACGGACTGACCGGGGTCCAGCGGTGCGGGAGATCGATATCTTCCTGGACCATCTGGCAGTGGAGCGGGGTGCCGCACGCAGCACCCTTTCCGCATACCGGCGGGATCTGGCGCGCTACCGGGAGTTCCTGAGCGCACGCGACATCACCGACCTCGGGTCCGTCGCCGAAACCGATATCACCGAGTTCGCGGTCGCACTGCGCGCCGGTGGTGCACAGCATCCGCCGCTGGCGCCGGGGTCGGTGGCGCGGGCGCTGATCGCGGTGCGGGGACTGCACCGTTTCGCGGCCGCCGAAGGCCTGACGAGCGCCGATGTCGCACATGCGGTGAAACCACCGATGGTGGGGCAGCGGCTACCCAAGGCGTTACCGGTCGACCAGGTGCTGCGGCTGCTGGACGCGGCCGGCGCCGACGCGGGAACCGGCGGGGAGTCCGCGGCCCGTGGACTGCGCGACCGGGCACTGCTGGAACTGCTCTATTCGACCGGCGCGCGGATCTCCGAAACCGTCGGCCTCGATATCGACGACCTCGACCTCGACGACCGGGCGGTCGTATTGCGCGGCAAGGGCGGTAAACAGCGGATCGTCCCGGTCGGCCGGCCCGCACTGGCCGCGGTGAATGCCTACCTGATACGCGGTCGTCCCGTCCTCGCGTCCCGAGCGCGCGCCGGCCGCTATACCCCCGGCGCCGCGGCCGCACTGTTCCTGAACGTTCGTGGCGGCCGCCTCTCGCGACAGAGCGCCTGGCAGGTCCTGCAACGGGCCGCCGAACACGCCGGGATCACCGCTACGGTGTCGCCGCACACCCTGCGGCATTCGTTCGCCACCCACCTCCTCGACGGCGGTGCCGATGTCCGGGTAGTGCAGGAACTGCTGGGCCACGCGTCGGTGACCACCACACAGATCTACACCCTGGTCACCGTGGGAACGCTGCGCGAGGTCTGGGCGACGGCCCACCCGCGAGCCAGGTGAGTCGCCCGGCCTGCTTCGGTTCTGGAGCGACGAAGGGAAGGCGTGTAGCGACCGATCGCGCGTGGCCGGTCTGTATATCGGCGACCATCGAGCACTTTCCGAGGGTGTATCCGGGCTCTTCGAGGTGCGCGTCCGCGAAACCTTCTGTCTACTCCGGATGCTCCACCTCCGTAGGCGGGGCCCGCCCCGGTTCTGGAGCGACGTAGCGAAGGAGCGCAGCGACTGAGCGAAGGAGTGAAGAACCGGGGTTAACAGGGCCCCGCCCCGCGGCGCCGAAGGCGCCGCCAAAAATACAGTAACGTTTCGGTGTCGTCGGCGGCCTCGGTGGCTGTCGATACAGGCTGGTCCCGGTGTTGCGGCGAACACGCCGTACCTACACGCCGCGCTCGAGTGCAGTCAACCGGTAGCGTCTAGGACTAGCCGGACCGTGGCGAAAGCGAGACCGTGCCTTGATCGGCCTCGTTACGCTCTACGAGGTGACGGACGGGTAGGAACGTATAAGGAGCAGCGGATCGTGACGACAGCCGGAGCGGCGAACTCGCCCAAGGGCGCCGAGAGCGACGATCGCGCCGCGTCAGTGTGGGGCGCGGGCCCCGAACCCGTCCCCGCCGACGCCGCGCTCGGGCCGACCGGGCGGCCCCTGCGCCAGGTTCCGGATCCGCCCGACCCGTCGCATGAGGGCAATGCGCTCATCGTGGCCATGTGCAACCAGAAGGGCGGGGTCGGGAAGACCACCTCGACCATCAATCTGGGTGCGGCGCTGGCCGAATACGGTCGCCGGGTGCTGTTGGTGGATCTCGATCCGCAGGGCGCGCTGTCGGCGGGCCTGGGTGTGGCACATCACGATCTGGATCAGACCGTGCACAACCTGCTCATCGGGACGCCGGTCTCCGCCGATGACGTCTTGATGCAGACCAAAGTCGAGAATCTGGACCTGCTACCCAGCAATATCGATTTGTCGGCGGCGGAGATCCAGCTGGTGAACGAGGTCGGCCGGGAGCAATCGCTGGGGCGCGCGCTGGAACCGATCCGCGACCGCTACGACTACATCCTCATCGATTGCCAGCCTTCACTCGGTCTGCTCACCGTGAACGCGCTCGCCTGCTCCGACGGCGTGATAATCCCGATGGAGTGCGAGTACTTCTCGCTGCGCGGGCTGGCCCTGCTCAACGACACGGTGGAGAAGGTCCGGGATCGGCTGAATCCGCGGTTGAGCCTGTACGGCATCGTCGTGACCATGTTCGATGCCCGGCTGCTGCATTCCCGCCAGGTGATGGCGCGGGTGGTGGAGGTATTCGGAGAATTGGTGTACGACACCGCGATCGCGCGGACGGTCCGGTTCCCGGATGCCAGCGTCGCCGGGGAACCGATCACCACATGGGCACCGAAGTCCAGTGGCGCCGAAGCGTATCGGGCGATGGCACGGGAAGTCATCCACCGGTCCGGTCGGTGAGCGGGCCGACCCGGCCCGCACCGTCGAAGTCGAGCGAACCCGTCCCGCCCACGGAAGAGCCGGGCACGGAACCGGAGAAGTCCGGTTTCCATCTGCGGTTGAGCAATTTCGAGGGCCCCTTCGATCTGCTGTTGCAGTTGATCTCCCAGCGCCGGCTCGATGTGACCGAGGTGGCGTTGCACAAGGTCACCGACGAGTTCATCGCCTACACCAAGGCGTTGACCGCGAGTTTGAGCCGGCCGGGGAATTCACTGCGTACGGACAAGATCCTGGATCAGACCACCGAGTTCCTGGTGGTGGCCGCGACTCTGTTGGATCTGAAGGCCGCGCGGCTGTTGCCCTCGGGTGAGTTGACCGACCCCGAGGATCTGGAACTGCTCGATGCCCGGGATCTGCTGTTCGCCCGGCTGTTGCAGTATCGGGCGTTCAAACAGGTCGCCGAGTTGTTCGCGGAGTTGGAGGCGGCCGCACTGCGCCGCTATGCGCGCAGTGTGGGCTTGGAAGATCGGTTCGCGAGTCTGCTGCCCGAGGTCGACCTCGGTGTCGATGCCGCCGGTTTCGCCGATATCGCGGCGGCGGCGTTCCGGCCCCGCCCGATGCCGACGGTGGGGCTGGACCATCTGCACGCGCATTCGATATCGGTGGCCGAACAGGCGACGCTGGTGCTGGAACGTTTGCGTGCCCGGGGCGTGGGGGTATGGACCACTTTCGCCGACCTGGTTTCCGATTGTGCGGCGCCGATCCAGATCGTTGCCCGGTTCCTGGCTTTGCTCGAGCTGTACCGGGGTAAGACGATCGAGTTCGACCAGCCCGACCCACTGGGCCCGCTCGCCGTTCGCTGGATCGGTGACGACGAGGAGGCCGGTGCCGCGCCGGTGACTATCGAAGAGGACTACGGATGAGCGAGTCAGGCCCGAAGGCGGTAGCGCAGCGTGACCACGCAGGGCCCTCGCTCATCCGCGGAGGACACAGCATGAGCGAGTCGGGCCCGAAGGCGGTAGCGCAGCGTGACCACGCAGGGCCCTCGCTCATCCGCGGAGGACACAGCATGAGCGAGTCGGGCCCGGAGGCGGTAGCGCAGCGTGACCACGCAGGGCCCTCGCCCCTACGCGGAGGAGAGAGCATGAGCGAGTCAGATCCTGTCGCGGGACCGTGGCGACCGACCGCGCCGGGCCCTCGTTCATACGCGGAGGGTGCAGCATGACCGAGACTGTGACCGATTTCGCGCCCGAGCCGTTGGACGACGACGAGTTCCGGGCGGCGCTCGAGGCTCTGCTGCTCGTGGTGGACACTCCGGCGCCGGTGGAGCAGCTGGCCGCCGCCCTGGACGAGGCCCCGCACCGGGTGGAGCGGACGCTGCGGGAGATGTCGGCGGAGCTGGCCTCCCGGCGCAGTGGGATCGATCTTCGTTTCGCCGGAGACGGGTGGCGCTTCTATACTCGCAGCGAGTACGCACCGTATGTGGAGCGTATGTTGCTCGACGGCTCCCGGTCGAAGTTGACCAGGGCGGCTCTGGAGACGCTGGCGGTGGTGGCATATCGTCAGCCGGTGACCCGGGCTCGGGTCAGCGCGGTGCGCGGTGTCAACGTCGACGGTGTGATGCGCACCCTGCTGGCCAGGGGGTTGATCACCGAGGCGGGCACCGACCCGGAAACCAACGGCACGCTGTACGGCACCACCGAACTGTTCCTGGAGCGGATCGGATTGGCGTCGCTGAGCGATCTGCCGCCACTGGCGCCCCTACTGCCGGGCGTCGACCTGATCGACGAGATCAACGACAGTCTGGAGACGGATCCCCGTTACACCAGGCTGCGCAAACCCGCCGAGGACGATCTGAAACTCGGCGCCGAGGATTGACAGGAAACCGTGAAAACACCCGCTCGCCGTGATGGCATACCGGATCGTAGGAAAAGTGGTGACCAGCCCGCCCGGGCCGGTCGTGGGCGAAGCGCCTCCCGTACCGGGGACGCCCGCCGGGGAAGTGAGGATTCGCCCCGCACCGGTCGTGCCGGGGGAGCGCGCAGCACCGAGCGCGGAGCGCGTAGCGACCAGGTGCCGCGTTCCGGGCGGAACGCGGGAGCGGAGACGCCGACCGGTGGTCGCGGTGCCCGTCCCGTGGGAGGTCGTGGTGGTTCCGCGACGCCGGGTCGCACCGGAGCGTCCGGGGCCGGCCGGGGTGGTCCCACGGGCGCGAGTCGTAGCGGTGGTCCCGCAGGCGCGAGCCGTGGCGGCTCGGCCGCGGCCGGACGTGGCGGGCCCGCCGGTCCGCGGACCGGCGGCCGTCCCGCCGGGGGTGCGGCGCCGCGCAAGAGCCAGAGCGCCCGGTCCGGTGGCGGTTCCCCGCAGCTGAACAACGCGAAACCGGCCCGTCGCCAGCATGTGGAACCGGAGGCGACCGGCCACGAGAAGTTGCCCTGGGGCGAGGGTGAGCGCCTGCAGAAGGTATTGGCCAAAGCCGGTGTGGCCTCGCGCCGGGCCGCCGAGGAGATGATCGAGCAGGGCCGGGTCGAGGTCGACGGCATCATCGTGCGCGAACAGGGCCTGCGTATCGACCCCGAGAACGCCGTGGTGCGGGTGGACGGTACCCGGGTGGTGGTGCGCGAGGAGCTGGTGCACCTGGCGTTGAACAAGCCCAAGGGCTGGCAGTCCACCATGTCCGACGATCTGGGCCGTCCCTGTGTGGGCGATATTGTCGCCGAGCGGGTCGCGGCGGGTCAGCGGCTGTTCCATGTGGGCCGGTTGGACGCCGATACCGAGGGGCTGTTGCTGCTCACCAACGATGGTGACCTGGCTCATCGGCTGATGCACCCCTCCTACGAGGTGTCCAAAACCTATTTGGCGACCGTGCAGGGCGAAGTGCACCGTTCGATCGGCAAGATCCTGCGCGAGGGCGTGGAGCTCGACGACGGACAAGCTTCGGTGGACCGTTTCCAGGTGCTGGAGGTCGACTCGGGACGTTCCCTGGTGAAGGTGGTGTTGCACGAGGGGCGCAAACATATCGTGCGACGGCTGCTGGAGGCGGTCGGGCATCCGGTCACTCGGCTGGTCCGCACCCATATCGGTCCGGTGGTTCTCAACGATCAACGCCCGGGCACGCTGCGCGTGCTGGGGCGCGATGAAATCGGCAAACTCTACGAGGCGGTGTCTTTGTGAACGGTGTGGAAGCCCCGGTGGGGGTCGTCGCGGATCCGGCCCGTGACCGGTCGCTGGTCGTCGCGATGGACGGACCCTCGGGAACCGGGAAGTCCAGTGTGTCGCGACGGCTGGCGGTACGGCTTTCGGCCCGCTACCTCGACACCGGTGCCATGTACCGGGTCGCCACTCTGCGGGTGCTGCGAGCCGGGATCGACCCGGCCGATGCGGGGGCGGTCGCGGCGGAGGTCACCGATATGCCGTTGCGGATCGGCACCGATCCCGAACGGGAACTGATCGAACTCGACGGTGACGATGTCCGTGCCGAGATTCGCGGGCCCGAGGTCACCGCGGCCGTTTCGGCTGTTTCGGCGGTTCCTGAGGTCCGTGAGCAGCTCGTCGCGTTGCAGCGCGAGATCGCGGTGAGCGCGGGCCGCATCGTGGTCGAGGGCCGCGATATCGGCACCACCGTGCTGCCCGATGCCGATGCCAAGATCTATCTGACGGCGTCCGCGCAGGCACGCGCCCAGCGGCGCAATCAGCAGAACATCACCGAGGGACGCGGCGACGACTACGCCGGTGTCCTCGCCGACGTGGAGCGTCGTGACCGCCTCGATTCGACGCGCGCGGTATCGCCGCTGCGGCGGGCCGAGGACGCGGTGCAGGTCGATACCAGCGAGCTGACCATGGACGAGACCATCGACGAGCTGTACCTCGAGGTCGGGCGGCAGCTGGACCGGCCGCGGGATCGTCAGGTCGCGGGCCGCCGGGGAGTCGCCGGATGAGCGGGGAAACCGTGGGCGACGTCCTCGCCGGCGACGGCGTCTGGAGTGACGAATCCGAGTGGGAGCTCACCGATCTCGACGGTGATCCCGAGGCCGCCGATCATGTCCCGATGCCTACGTTGGCGGTGGTCGGCCGCCCGAACGTCGGGAAATCGACGCTGGTGAACCGCATCCTCGGCCGTCGCGAAGCAGTGGTCGAGGATGTGCCCGGAGTGACCCGTGACCGGGTCTCCTACGAGGCCAACTGGGCGGGCCGGCGCTTCTGGGTGCAGGACACCGGCGGCTGGGAGCCGGACGCCAAGGGTCTGCAGCAGTCGGTGGCGCGGCAGGCCGAACTGGCAATGAACACCGCCGACGCCATCGTGCTGGTGGTCGACGCGGTGGTCGGCGCGACCGCCACCGACGAGGCCGCGGTGAAGGTACTGCGCCGGGCGAAGACCCCGGTCATCCTGGTCGCCAACAAGGTCGACGATCAGCGACTGGAGGCCGACGCGTCCGCGCTGTGGTCGCTGGGGCTGGGGGAGCCACGGATGGTCTCCGCCGCACACGGGCGCGGTACGGGCGATCTGCTCGACGATATCCTCGGCGTATTGCCGGAGACCCCGCGGGAGACCGGCGGCCCCGGCGGTGGGCCGCGGCGGGTGGCGCTGGTCGGTAAACCGAATGTCGGTAAATCGAGCCTGCTGAACAAATTGAGCGGCGACGAGCGCTCGGTGGTGCACGATATCGCCGGTACCACTGTCGACCCGGTGGACTCGCTGGTGGAACTGGGCGGCAAGGTGTGGCGTTTCGTCGATACCGCCGGGTTGCGGCGCAAGGTCGCCAATGCCACCGGTACCGAGTTCTATGCCTCGCTGCGCACCAAATCGGCGTTGGAGGCCTCCGAGGTGGCGATCATGCTGATCGACGCATCCCAGCCCGTCACCGAACAGGATCTGCGGGTGATCAGTCTGGTCGCCGATTCCGGGCGGGCGCTGGTGCTGGCGTTCAACAAGTGGGATCTGGTGGACGAGGATCGCCGGCTGCAACTCGACCGTGAGGTCGATCGTGATCTGGTACGCGTGCCCTGGGCGCAGCGGGTCAATATCTCCGCGCAGACGGGCCGGGCGGTGCAGAAACTGGTTCCGGCCATGGAGACCGCTCTCGAATCCTGGGACAAGCGTATTCCGACCGGCCGGTTGAACACCTGGCTGAAAGAGGTGATCGCCGCGACGCCGCCGCCGATGCGTGGCGGGCGGCTCCCGCGGGTACTGTTCGCGACCCAGGCCACCACCAGGCCGCCGACTTTCGTCCTGTTCAGTACCGGGTTCCTGGAGGCCGGCTACCGCCGGTTCCTGGAGCGGCGGCTGCGGGAGGAATTCGGGTTCGACGGGTCGCCGGTGCGGATCTCGATCCGGGTGCGGGAGAAGCGCGCCCGGAAGTGAAACGACTGCTCACCCGCCGTGACGGCGGGTGAGCAGGGTTTCTCCGCTGTCAGGCGGCCGCGGTCCAAGGGTTGCGCCGGGTCTGGGCCGCGGCCGGCGGCGATGCGTGCCGAGCGGCGTGGATGCTGCGGGCTCGGAGTTCGGCGCGAGTGCGCGGCGGGTATTTCGGCTCCCGGCCGCATCCGCAGGGTTCGTAGCCGTGGAAGCGCGGGCCGGCCGTCAGGATCGCGGCGGCGTCCGGCCACTCGGGCTTGTCGCTCCGGGTGAGTGCGGCGAAGTTTGGTCCGGCGCAATGTATTTCATTTCCACAACGCGGACAACCGTATCCTATGCCGGAATATGGATCTGCCGCCGGTCGCCGGTTCCATCGCTTCTGTGGCGTCCGGCATCGCAGGTTATGTAGTACGTGCGACAGCGGTGCGCCCTGTGCTCGCATATGGAATGAACGTCACGCGGCCGCGTCGACGGACACCTAGCAATATGCTGCCGGGAGCCGGGGCCGTTCCCGGACGGTTCCGTCGGCCCGCCGGGTGCGGAGTGAGGCGACGTCATGGTGCGATACCTTCGCCTTCGCTGCGGCCTCCGCGGATCGGATGTCATCGTGTCGGGGGAGGGTGTGATGGTGCGATACCTTCGCCTTCGCTGCGGCCTCCGCGGATCGGATGTCATCGTGTCGGGGGAGGGTGTGATGGTGCGATACCTTCGCCTTCGCTGCGGCCTCCGCGGACTGCATGTCACCGCGTCGGAGGAGATGTGATGGTTAGTTGTCGTACTTGGGGGCTGTCGATGTTCTTGCGGGTCACGCGCAAGCGCGGTATGGCGACCCCGGAGAAGGCTCGCGCCGCTATGGCCGAACCGGTCGGCGCTCATACCCCGCCGTCGCGATTGCGCCGCCGCCACCGGATCACCGACCGGATCGTCGAGGGTTTCCCGTGCTACACGGTGGCTCCCCGGAGGGCACCGGACTCCGGGAAAGTGGTGATCTATCTGCACGGCGGCAGTTTCTTCCGTGAGATCAGCTGGTGGCACTGGCGGTTCATCGACCGGTTGGTGAGCGCCGGACACCGGGTCGAGGTGCCGATCTATCCGCTGGCGCCGCGGTACACCTACCGGGCGGCGCGGCCGTACCTCGTCGCGGTCTACCGGCAGGTGATCGGCGAGGTGGACCCCGGGCGGGTGGTACTCGCCGGGGATTCGGCCGGCGGCACCCTGGCACTGCTGCTCGCCCAGGCGCTGCCCGCCGCCGGGCTGCCCGCTCCCGCGCGGCTGATCCTGCTGGCGCCGTGTCTCGATATGCGGCTGTGCAATCCGGAGATCGACGGGCTGGAGGCCGCCGACCCCTGGTTGGCGCGACCCGGTCTGCTCGAGGCCGGCCGGGTCTGGGCGGGCGGCGACGACCTCGGGCTGCCGGAGCTGAGTCCGATCAACGGTCCGATGGACGGGCTGCCGGAAACGGATCTCTTCGTCGGTACGCACGACATTCTCTTTCCCGATGCGCGATCGTTCGCCGAACACGCCGGGGCGAGAGTGCATTTCACTGCGGAGCCCGGTGCGTTCCATGTGTATCCACTCGCACCGGTGCCGGAGGCGCGGCCGGTGCTGAAATCGGTCTTGACCACTGTCGATGCTCTGTGATCGCGGAAGTGCGACGCTGCCAGCGGAACTCGTGAACAGCCTGTGAACGGCCACGGAATTCGGTTGTTTCGACCGTGACGATGCATCGCGGAGCAAAGCGCGGTACCGTACCCCGGCGTGACTACTTGTCTGCCATCGAATCACCCGAGGCGGGAGCCGTAATGACTGTCGAACCGCCAATCGAGGACGATGTCACGCAACTGGCCCAGCGCGTCGAACACGCTCGAGGCCGGCTGGCCTACCAGTTCGACCCGGCCCTCACCGAGGCGCTGTCGGAGTCGGAGCTACGCGCCGAACGTGATCTCGCCGAACGTATCCGTGAGCAGGAGCGTGGGCAGCGCTGGAAGGAGATCCAAGCGGTCGCCGGGGCCAATGATCGGGCCAGGCAGACCACCGAGCAGATCGAGAAGGCGGATATGCGCGACCTCTTGCTCGCCCGTAAAGCCATCGCCGCTCAGCGCCGGGAGTCCAGCCCGCACGCCAAACTCGCCTCGCTGTACCGGCATCGATCCTGGTCGTTGCGCGCGCTGGCCGGGGTGGTCGGTGCCGGGATGCTCTGGTCGGCCGTCAACGTGCAGCAGAACATCGCCCCCACCGGACCGAGCGATCCGCTGTTCTGGTTCAGCTACCTGCTGGAGGCGATGATCAGCGCCTGCCTGATCATCATCATGATCGGCACCAACAAGGTGGCCGAGTGGGGAGTGATCAACAACCGGAGGCAGACGGCCGCCGCCGAGATCGCGCTGCTCGCGCTGACCATCGGGCTGAACACCTACCCGTATCTGAGACTCGGCGAATGGTACGACGCGGCCGTGCACGCGGTCGCTCCGGTGATGATCGGTGTCGCGCTGCTCATTCACGACGCGGCGAGCGCCCGGTACGGTATGGCCATCCTGCGGGCCACCGAACAGGTCCGGGTGTTGCCGGACCCCGCCGACCACATACGCAAGAATCTGCCCCGGGTGAGCCTGCGCCTCGATCACGCGAAGGCGGCGGCCTCGCTGCCGGTGGCCGAGGTCGAGCCCGCGGCGAGACCGGCCGAATTGGAACCGGCCGGCAAGAAGTCGTCGGGTACCGCATCGAGTGGTTCGGCCTTCCGGTCGGACAGCAAGGGCGGTGATATGGGAAAACGCCGATCGGGGGACCTGGCGGAGGTCACCTCGGGATTGATCGGACGGACGAGCTCGCTGCTCGATGAGATGGCCGCCAATTCGCCGCTGTTCGATGGAGATCCGGTCGCCGGTAAGGCCGCGGATACCACCGACAAGCTTCCGGTGACCAAACCGGCCACTGTTACCAAGAAGATCCCGGGGCTCGGCAAGACCTCGTCGGACGGGGCCAAGAACGGTTCCTCGGACAGCAACGGCAAGGGCAAGATGTCCGGGGACAAGGAGACCGACGAGTTCCTGGACGTCGTGCGGTCCTCCGACGGTTACGACACCGGCCAGTTCCGGGTCGCCGATATCCTCGAGCAGGAGCTCGCCGAACTGCAGGCCGAGCGCCGCCGGGCCCGCAGCGGTCGTACCCGTAGCGCTTCCACCAACGGGGCCTGACCGGGGTCGGTGGTGACCCGCGGCGCCGCGGGTCACCGCGAGTGCCGATGCCGGTGGGAGCGTTACCGTGGCGGGAGACGGTGAGGAGGCGCGATGGCAGAGCGCAAACCCGCGGGAACCGACTTCGAGTCCTGGGTCGATCGTAAGATCCGGGAAGCCACCGAACGCGGCGAATTCGAGAATCTCCCTGGTGCCGGAAAACCGCTGCCGGGCGCGGGTAACTCGTACCACGACGAGAATGCCTGGTTGCGCGATTACCTGCGCCGCGAAGGTGTGAGCGGTGATGTCATGCTGCCGCCCTCGCTGCTACTGCGCCGTGATGCGGAACGGTTACCGGAGACCGTGCGCGAGGCGGACTCCGAGGAGGAAGTACGCGCGACGGTCGCCGAGCTCAATCGCCGTATCGTGGACTGGTTGCGGATGCCCGCCGGACCGCAGGTACCGATCGCGCCGGTCGATGCCGACGAGATCGTCCGGGAATGGCGGGAAGAGAAGAGCCGTGCGCAGCACCCCGCCGTACCGGATACCAGCCGGCTGCCCGATGACGCGCAGCGCGCCTCGGCTGGGGTGTTCCGGTGGCGCAGGATCTTCCGGGGCCGCTGAGGCCGAACCCACCCGGCGCGCATAACCGGTGGGGTTGTATGGAGGGATGGATTCACCGACCCTCGCCGATCGGCTCGAGATCACCGATCTGCTCACCCGCTACGCCACCGCTGTCGACAGCAAGGATTGGGACCTCTACCGGTCGGTGTTCACCGCCGACGCGCATATCGACTACAGCACGGCCGGCGGCCCGGTCGGCGATCGCGAGAGCGTAGTGACCCAGCTGACCGAACAGCTGAGCCTGTTCACCTGCACACAGCATTTCATCTCCAATATCGCCGTCGAACTGGCCGGCGACAGCGCGAAAGTGCGCGCGATGTTCTTCAACCCGATGATCGTGTCGCCGGGTAAGCAGTTCACCTGTGGCGGCTGGTACAACCACGACCTGATCCGCACTCCGGACGGCTGGCGCAGTGCCCGGCTGATCGAGGAAGCGGCCTGGTTCGACGGTATCGAGGCAGCCTTCTCCCCGTAGCGGCCGGTGTGAGCGAGCACACCCCGAACCCGGTGCGGGCGGTCCGATTGGGCCCCGGCGAGCCGGGTACACGCCGAATGTCCGAGATGGGCAACATCGATTCGGAGGTGGATATGGTGGCCGAACACAAGACCGCTCGCGAAGGAATCGAAGGCGTCGTCGAAGGCGCTAAGGGCAAGGCCAAGGAGGCCGCGGGCGCGGTTCTCGACAACGACTCGCTGCGTGCGGAGGGTAAGGCCCAGCAGGACAAAGGCGAATCTCAGCGCACTGCCGCCGAGAAAGAGGCCGAGGCGGACAAGGAACGCCTCGCGGCCGCCCACGCCGAACAGCGTCAGCGTGCCCAGCAGAATTCCGGCCGGGAGCAGAACACTGTGGCGCCGACACCGCGGGATCCCTGAGCAGGTATTGCGGATCTGCGTCCGCGGGTCCCACGTAGAAACGGCGGCGGCCACCCGATCGGGTGGCCGCCGCCGCGTATAGCCGACCTCATCCCGTGAGCGCGGTTTCGGCGCGCTCGGACTCGTGCGCCGGTCGTGGGCGCAGTTCGTACACCGCGAAGGCCGATCGGATCACCGGCTGGGCGACATTGCGGACCCGGATCCCACCGGGAGTGCTGCCACGTTCGGTACCGGCATGGGCGTGGCCGTGCAGCGCCAGGTCGGCCCCGTGTGTATCGATGGGTTCACCGAGCAGGTAGGAGCCCAGGAACGGATAGATCTCCCGCGGTTCACCGTGCAGGGTGTCGCTGACCGGGGAGTAGTGGGTGAGAGCCACCGTGACATCGGTGTCCAGACCCGCCAGCGCGGTGTCCAGGCGGGCGGCCACGTCCACGGTGTGCCCGGCGAAATCGCGCATCTGGCGTTCCCCGAAGACGCTGGCGCATTTGCCCGCGAAACCGCCGCCGAAGCCCTTCGTGCCCGCGACGCCCAGCGTCCGATCACCGACCGTGATCGTGGTGGCGCTGCCCTCGAGGACCGTGATCCCCGCATCGCCCAGCATCACGGTGATCTCGTCCTGGAGATCACTGTGATGGTCGTGGTTGCCGAGGACCGCGATCACCGGAACGCCCACGTCGGCGAATTCCGCGGCCACCACCTCCGCTTCCGGCAGGGTTCCGTGATTGGTCAGATCACCGGCGAGCAGCAGTACATCGGCGTGGTCCGGCAGTCCGCGCAACGCGGGACGCAGGAGCCCCCGCGAATCGGTTCCCAGATGGACATCCCCCACGGCGGCGATCCGCATCGGTGCACTCTCCCTTCCACCCGGTGTCAGTCACCGAGGTCCTCGCATTCGCCCGGGCCGGGCGTCGCGGTCACGTGTACGTCGTTGTGGATCTGCGCGTCCGGCGCGATCTCGTGCACCACGTCCTCCAGCAGGCGCCGCCGCTGCGCGGTGCCCACCTCACCGTCGAGTACCACCACGTCCCCGCGGATACGTACCCGCACACCCTGCTCGGCAGTGCGGGGGTCCTCGGTCAATGCCCGGTGCAATTCGGCGGCCAGGTATTCCGGTGGCCGTCCCGCCGGGTGGTTCTGGGTCTGCGCCATCTATCCGGCCCTTCCCGAAGTTCGATCACCTGTGCGGGTGTCGGCGATCCCGAGGTCGTCGATCAGCCCGAGGAAAGCGCGCGCATAGGGCGAATGCTCGGTCTGCGCGCGCACGCACGGCCAGTCCACTTGTTCGCGCAGGTCGCGGGAGATCCGCAACAGTGGGCTCAGATCGAGCCGGTGCGCGTCGAAGACCAGCAGTTTGTCGACCAGCAGATCGGTGCCGTGTACCACCGGCGCCATCGTCGGACCCACCCGCATGACCTCCGCCCGTGCCAGCAGCGCGTCGTCGACCTCCCGGTTGTTGGGGCGGTGGATGATATCGATGAGGGTGTCGCCGTCGTAGGCCTTGGTCAGCCAATCTTCGGCCGCGTCGGCGATCCGCAGCCCCGCCCGCGCCAGTTCGCTGCGCGCCCGGGCGCAGTCGGCGGGTTTGACGAAGAGATCGACGTCGTGGTCCGAGGGCGGCCCGCCCCGCGCGTAGACCGCGCATCCACCCGCCACGGCGAAGGGGACGCCGTGGTGCGTCAACGCGTTCGCGGCCCGCGTCAGCGCATGGAGCAATTGCTGATGGGTCGGAGCCATAGCGGGCGGCTACCCGGAAACGGCACCGCCAATCAGCCCACGATCATGGCCACCAGGCCCACCGCCACCGCGAGGAACACCACCACCAAGGCGATAGTCAGCACGACCGCCACTACTCCGGTCCGCGGAAAGCGATAACGGGTGGCCGGTTCGTCCGCCGACAACCCGGATGTCTGCGCGGTGTCCGGTGGTGTGGAGCCGGGCGATACACCGCCGCCCGGCTCCAGGCCGGGTGTGCGGTCGGGGTCGGGATCCATCGATGACATTGCTGTCTACTTCCCTTCTCGGTCTTTTCCGGAACGGCGGGCCCGGCGGCGATGGCTGGTATCGCACAGCGGGTAGCTACCGGACCGTTTGCACATACACAGCGCGACCAGGAAGCGGTCGGCGAGAATGCGATCCCCATTCGGCGCGACCACCTCCACCGGCCCCTCGATCAGAGCCGGTCCCTCCTCGGTGAACGTGATCCGGCGCGTCCGCGCCCACACCGCGCGATCCGGCGATCCGGCCGCCGCGTCGGAAGCAGGGGCATCCGGCGGCGCGTGGGGGCCGTCCTCGGTGTGCCGGAGCGCCGCGAGCAGCTCGTCGGGGCCGGGTGGTTGGTCAGCGGGTTCGGTCGGCACGGATGACCACCAATTCCTCGTGCTCCTGTTCGGGCTGGATCAGGCTGCGGTCCCGCAGCCAGTCGACTCGACTGCGCATCACCGGCCCGAAGGGAACGACAGTGCGTGCCACGACGGTCGCCTTCAATCCGCCCGCCCGCAGCCTGGTCAGGGTGGCGGCGATACCGGAGACGGCGGAGTGCACGATCAGGGTGGTACCGCCGGATCTGAGCAGATGCGGCATCATCTCGCACAGTGGGTCGAGCAGATGGCGGCCGTGCCATCCCGCGTCCCAGGCGCGGGCCGGGCCCACTTCGGGTGGGTGCGTCGCGCTCGGCACATACGGCGGGTTGGCGACCACCACATCGAAGGTGCGGCCCTCGACCACCCGGGTGACATCGCCGCACACCAGTTCCAGCCGTACGCCGTACAGCCGGCTGTTGAACCAGGCCGAGGCCAGTGCGGCGCGCGACAGATCCACCGCCGTCACCGCCGCCGCCCCGGACCGCGCGGCGTGGATCGCCAGCGCCCCGGTGCCGGTGCACGCGTCGAGCACCCGCGCTCCCGGCGGTAGCGCGGCATCGGTCATCGCCCGCGCCAGCAGCCTGGTATCCGGCTGTGGGCGGTAGACCCCCGGGACCCGGACCAACACCGGACTCACCGGGCCGTCGTCCGTAGCGAGCTCTCGCCCGCACGCCAGCGATCGAGTACGGCAGCGGCCCACCGGTCTTCGAGGAGATCTGTCGCTTGGATCCCGAAGACGACCGATTCGGCCAGTCCGGGTTCCCCGGTCAGCAGATCGTCGAGCACATCGCGGCGTACCACCTGCTCGTGTACTGCGTCCGCGGTGACATGTTCGCTGTAGAACCGCACGCAGTCGGGGTGGGCGGAGAAGCCGTGCAGCGCCTCGACCATCCGCTGGGAAGCCGGTGACGAAGTAATCTCGACCGCCGCGAAATGTCCGACGATCGCGCCTCGCAACGACCGGTGCAGACCGAACATCGACATCATGTCGACCAGTGCGAGCATGGGCGCGGGCACCACATCCAGATAGTGCAGGTAACCCCCGTCCAGCCCGGCGCCGCGCATCAGATCGGCGTAGAGGCGGGCGTGGATACGATCACCGTGCCCGCCGCCGAACTCGTCGAATTCGATAGCCACCAGCGCCGCTTTCGCCCGGCCGCGCAGCCGCGGGATCACCCAGGCCACCGGATCGGCTTCCTTGTGGTGATAGATCGAACGGTGGACGAAATACTCGCGCAGCTGCCACCAGGCACCCTCGTCACGCAGCAGGCCCGGTATACCGCCCGACGCGGGCACGGTGAGCAACCGGTCCAGTTCGGCCGCAACATCGTCACCACCGGGTACCTCGGCCCGCAGGGCGGCGTGGAACCGGCGTTCGAGTTGCGCGCGCAGTCGCAGCAATCCGGGATCCCATTCCCAGTCCGGGTCCACGCCCCCGAAACCCTGATAGTGCAGTTCGTAGCAGGTGTGCAGGGTCAGCTGGAAGTCGTCGCCGTACGGATCGAGATCGGCCGGGATCTCGGGTACCGGCCTGCCCGGTGCATCGGACAGCAGTTCTGTGAGCGCCGCCGACAGCGGACCTCGGGGCAGCGGCAGGGGTAGCGCGTGGACAGCCGCTTCGCTCGGGGAAAGTGTTTCGACCATGGTTCGCCTTTCGCAGGCATCGAGCATCGGATCCCTGGGGAGGGCAGCGGGTACGCTGCTCGTTATCCGGCCGGGTAGTGCGCGTCCCGCGACGCGCGGGCGAGATGGGCCGCATTACCTGCGGCAGCGGTCAGAGAAGCCATACCGGAAACCTCCGCCCCTGTCGGTCGGCCGGTTCGCCCCGGCCGGTTGCCTCCGCAATAGCCGGTGGGTCCGGGGATAAACATGTTTATCCGTCCGCACGATCCCCTCCGCGTGGAGATCCGCCGGTCGCGGGGCGGTGTACAGCCTCGGAAGTCCATGCCAGAATGGTTCTCAGGTTGAAAACATGCAGCCGATCCCGGTACCGCGTTCCTCTCGGTGCCCGGGCCGGACGAGCGGGAATCGATCCCGTTCCGATATCCGCCCGCAGTGCGTACGCCCGCCGGAAATCCCTACCAGCAGGACGGGATTGATATGTCGGTTACCGCCGCTTTGTATCAGGTCGATCAACACCGCCGTCGCGATCCACGGCCGCCGGCCACCACTCGTATGTGGTCACGTCGCAGCACCGAGTACCCCGACTGTGTGATCGCACGGGTCGAAGGTGAACTGGACGCGGTGTTGCACGATGAACTGCGCACCGCGCTCGGCCGGTGTCGCTCGATGCTGTGCCGGGTGGTGGTGCTGGACCTGCGCGCCACCACATTCATGAGCATCCGGGCAGCCTCCGTGCTCGCCGACGCCAAGGCCGACGCCTGGCGTGCCGGGATCGAACTCCGGGTGGTGAGCGGACGCAAAGAAGTGGAGCGGGCGCTCGAGGTCGCCGGGGTGCGGCCGCAGTTCCGGTACTTCCCGACCTTGCGGACCGCGCTCACGAGCTGATCCGTCGCCGAACACCTACCTCGCCCCCGGCCGTCGCGACGACCGGGGGCGGGTCGCTTTCCGCGCCGGAACCGTCGATACTCGACCCGTGACCCGAGAGGACGGCGATATCGCCGACGACCTGGACGACGATCTACTGGATTCGATCGCCGGCGTATCGCAGTGTGCCGGGGCCTTCCGGTTCTGGTTCGCCGATCAACGCTGGGAGTGGTCGGAGGCAGTCGCGCAGATGCACGGCTATCCACCCGAGCCGATGACGCCCAGTACCGAGCTGCTGCTCGGCCACAAACATCCCGATGACCGCGCCCAGGTGGCGAACACACTGGCGAAATCGGTGGCCGAGGTGCAGCCCTTCTGCAGCAGGCACCGTATCGTCGATCTCGAGGGCAATACCCGGCCGGTGATCGTGGTGGCCGATGTCATGACCGGTGCGGACGGCGCGGTCGTCGGGTGCGCCGGCTACTACGTGGATCTGACCGAGACACTGGCCGAAGAGCGGGAGGAGACCCTGCAGGACACGCTGCCGGGCCTCTACGCCGCGCGCGCGGTGATCGAACAGGCCAAGGGTGCGTTGATGCTCGTCTACGGGATCAGCGCCGATCAGGCGTTCCGGGTGCTGATCTGGCGCTCCCAGGAGTCCAACACCAAGCTCCGCTTCCTTGCGGAGCGGCTGGTGGCCGAACTCCGCACGCTCGACCACGGCGCACCCGGTCTGCGCACCGAATTCGATCATCTGCTGCTGACCCTGCACGAGCGGATCGACCGCACCTGAGCTGGGCGGTGTTTCGGAGATTCCGACCGGGGTATGTGCGCATGTGACAATCAGGCCGACATCCGAGAAAGACGAATCGCGGCGTCACCAACGGTCACGGGCATAACGGGGCCCGGCGGGCGCCCTCGTCCGCTGTGGTGCGGGCGGTAGGAACGAGGTGGTGGTGCGCATGGCGGAGAGTATCTCCGATTCCGTGTATACGACATCGGCGGATATGACCGTGGGCGTACGGATCCCGGCCCGGCAGGAGCAGTTGGTGATGCTGCGCGCGCTGGCCGAGACCGTATCGCTGATCGCCGACTTCGGTCTGGACGAAGTGACCGATATCCGGCTCGCTCTCGACGAAGTGGCTACCTCGCTGATTGCCGCCGCCGTTCCCGATTCGAGTCTGACCTGCGATTTCGATTACGACGAGCATCACATGACAGTGCGCGTAACCTCGATCTCGGAGGTCGATTCGCTCCGGGACCAGGAGGGATTCGGCTGGCATATCGTGCGGACGCTGACCCGCTCGGTCAGCGTGGTACAGCACCCCTACGACCTGGCGAGCGGTGGTTACCCGACCGATGTCGAGTTCAGCTGGTTCCGAGGAGGCGCCGATGGCGGATGAAGGACCGCGGGCCGATCCCGGACCTTCGCGTCGCCATCGTGGCAACGATACTTACGACAATATCGAGCCGTTGTTCGGCAAACTGGCCGCCCTTCCCGAGGGCGACCGGGCCCGAGCGGACCTGCGCGGCGAGATCATGCGCCGGTGCCTGCCACTGGCCGAGCATATCGCCCGCAGGTTTTCCGGCCGCGGTGAGAACTACGACGATCTCCTCCAGGTTGCCCGGCTGGGCCTGGTGAACGCGGTGGACCGCTTCGACGTCTCGCGTGGCTCGTCGTTCCTCTCCTTCGCCGTCCCCACCATCATGGGTGAAGTCCGCCGGCATTTCCGGGACAACACCTGGTCGGTCCGGGTGCCGCGGCGGGTCAAGGAACTACAGCTGAATCTGGGCCCCACCGTCGAGATCCTGTCGCAACGGCTGGGGCGGGTGCCGCGTGCCAAGGAGATCGCCGCGGAACTCGATATCGATGTGGTGGAGGTTACGCAGGCTCTCATCGCGGGCAACGCCTACCAGGCGTCCTCGCTGGACGCGCCCGCCACCGGGGAGGACAGCGAGAGTTCGGCTTTACCGCTCGTGGAATCGCTGGGCGCCGAGGAACCGTCCTACGGCTGGCTCGAGGACTATCTCGCGATCGAACCGCTGCTGGGCGAGCTGTCGGAGCGGGAGCGTCACGTCCTGCGGATGCGGTTCTTCGAATCCCGCACCCAATCGCAGATCGCCGCGGAACTCGGGGTATCCCAGATGCACATCTCGCGGATTCTGTCCCGCACGCTCGGCTGGCTCCGCGATCAGGCGTTGCGCGACTGATCCGTCCGGCGTGCGGCTCAGCCCGCGGTGGCCGGATTCGTGTGCCCGGTAGAGGTGCGGGAGAGGATGCCGCGGACGAATGCGGCCTGGCCCGCGTGCTGCAAGTCGTCGGCGATCACGCTGACCAGGCGTACCCCCATGGTGACGGGCGGATCCCAGTTCGTATCGACGACCGCGTCGAGATCCCGGTCCTGCAGGGCTGCCAGGAACCGGACCGTCTGCGCGTGCACGGCGTCGTGGTAACCGATGAGCAGTTCGGGTGGCGCGCTGATCAGGGGCACTTCGGCGGGAGTGTCGCCGTAGCCGGTGGCGTTCCGGTCGATCGGCAAGGCGAAACGCTCGTACCAGCCGCGCCCCGTCCACAGCGCTTCCGTGTGCTGGAGTTCCGCCAGATGTTCGTCCTGCACCCGCGTGAGATGCCAGACCAGCCAGGCGATGGTGTTGGCGCCCGGATCGAGACGATGGTTCAGCGCGTCCTCGTCGAGTCCGTCCACCGCGTCGTGGACCACTCCGCGGATCCGGTCGAAGGCGTCGGTGAGTATCTCGGCACTGTTCATTCCTGTCTCCGTCGCTCCTCGGGCGCTGCAGTGCGGCGGCCGGGTGCCGCGGACTGTCGTCCGGTGTCGGCGCAGTACCACGGTTCGCGTTCGGCAAACGCGGACGGGCCCGGGCCAGGACGGCGGGGAGAAAATAGAACATGTTCTTGCCGTGCTGGGGTCGCCGTGCCATGGTGACTCCATGGATCTGCAGGCACTCGAACTACTCCGCGGACTCAAGTACCGGTACTTCCGCACCCTGGATCTGAAGCAGTGGGACGATTTCGCCGCCACGCTGGACCCCGAGATCGAAGCTCGCTACGGCACGCACGCGATGGGCAAGGAACTCACCCTCGACGGTCGCGACGCGGTGGTGGGGTTCATGCGCGAGAACATGGGCCCCGGCATCGTCACCACCCATGTGGCCAACCATCCGGAGATCACCGTCGACGGTGATACCGCGACCGGCAGCTGGCTGTTCGAGGACACCGTGCTCGCGACCGATTTCGGAGTGCTGATCCGGGGTGCCGGGTACTACACCGACCGCTACCGCCGTGGCGCCGATGGGATCTGGCGTATTCACGCGACTTCCTACGTGCGGATCTATGAATCCTCGCAGTCGCTGGCCGATACCCCCAGTCATACGTTGCTCAGCAATATGTGGGCAGCGGATCCGAGCTGAGCCCGTCAGGGCACCAGGACCGCGCGACCCCGGATCCTGCCTTGTTCCAATAGTTCGTAGGCGCGGGCGCCCTCGTCGAGAGGGAACTGCTGGGTGTGCGCGGTGATGCGGCCGTCCCGGGCCAGCGCGATACTGTCGATGAGATCGCGTTTGGTGCCGCCGTATGACTTGCGTACCGTCGCGCCCCACGGCAGACCGGGCCCACCCGCCGGGCCCGCGGTGATCTCCGGGTTCCCGTCGCCCAGCCCGATCATCCGGTAGGCCCCGTTCGGGCCCACCGATTCGACCGAGAGTTTCGCGGTCGCGTCCACCCCGACGAAATCGAATACGGCCTCCGCGCCGCGGCCGCCGGTCATGGCGAGGATCCGGGCCGCGGTCTCCGCATCAGCCGCCAGCCCCTCGTGCGCACCGCATTCCGCGGCCAGCTCGAGCTTGTCCGGATCGGTGTCCACCGCGATCACCCGCACCGGAGTGATCGCGCGCAGGATCTGGATACCGACGTGGCCGAGGCCCCCGGCGCCGATCACCACGGCAGTCGCGCCGGGGTAGAGCTGATCGCGCGCGCCGCGGATGGCGTGATAGCTGGTCAGTGCGGCGTCGGCCAGCGGCGCGGCGGCCACGAAATCCATCTCACCGATCGGCACGAAGGAATTCGCCGGTACGGCAACATATTCGGCCATTCCCCCGTCGGGGCCGAGGCCGGGACAGGGTGGCATGGCGACCCGCCCGGCCGCCCGGCACACATTCTCGTTCCCGCTGGCGCATTCGGGGCAGTGTCCGCACGACCAGCACAGGTACACCACCCCGCGTTCCCCGGTCTCGCGTCCGCCGACCTGTTCGCCTACGGCGGCGATGGTGCCCGCGATCTCGTGGCCGAGTGTCAGCGGCTCTTCTCGGACCTTGAAGGGGAGATGAAGAACATGCAGGTCGGAATGGCAGATCCCGGAGGCGCCGACGCGGATGAGGAGTTCGCCCGGCCCGGGTTCGGGAGTCGGGACCTCGCGGATCTCCAGAGTGCCGGGTTCGGTGAGTTGCAGCGCTCTCATGGGTGTCCTCCCGTTCCGGCCGACTGTGGCGTGCCTCATAAGCTAGGCCGCCGCGCGACCGGCTGACAAGAGTTGATTTTTATTGACACATGTCAAATCCGCCCCTAGTGTCCATGTGACCGGTGTCACTCACCGCGTCGGTACAGCACCACGCCGTGCTCCAGGAGGTCGTATGTCACAGCCCACCGTCGCCCTCGTCGGAGCCGGTATCAGCGGCCTGACCACCGGAAAAATGCTGGGTGACTACGGCATTGCGTACACCTGCTTCGAAGCCTCCGACCGTATCGGCGGGAATTGGGCATTCGGCAATCCGAACGGGCATTCCAGTGCCTACCGCTCATTGCATATCGACACCTCGTACCAGCTCTCGTTCCGTGACTATCCGATGCCGGAGTCCTATCCCGACTTCCCGCACCACAGCCTCATCAAGGAGTACCTCGAGAGCTATGCCGCGGCCTTCGACCTGAAAGGCGCCATCGAATTCGGCAATCCGGTCGAACACGCCCGGCCCGCGGCGGGCGGCGGCTGGGATATCGAGACACGGGCCGGCGGGACGCGCCGATTCGATCTGCTCGTGGTGGCCAACGGGCACCACTGGGACCCACGGTTCCCGGATTTCCCCGGGGAGTTCACTGGGGAATCCATCCACTCCCACGCCTATATCGACCCGCGTACGCCGCTGGATCTCCACGGTAAGCGCATCCTGATCGTCGGTATCGGTAACAGTGCCGCCGATATCGCCGTCGAATTATCCTCGCGCAGTACGGAAAACGACGTCTGGCTGTCGACCCGGTCGAGTGCCTGGGTGGTGCCGAAATATTTCGCGGGCACCCCGGCCGACCGTTACTTCCGCACCGTGCCCTATGTGCCGCTGGCCTGGCAGCGCAAGATCACCCAGTTCTTCACTCCGTTCGTATCGGGTGATCCGGTGAAATACGGGCTGCCCGCTCCGAATCACAAATTCTTCGAGGCGCATCCCACCCAATCGGTGGAGTTGCCACTGCGGCTCGGTTCCGGAGATATCGTCGCGAAACCGAATATCAGCCGGTTGGACGGCGCCACCGTGCATTTCGAGGACGGGACGGCGAAGGATTTCGACGTCATCATCTACTGCACGGGCTACAACATCACGTTCCCGTTCTTCGATCCGGAGTTCCTCAGTGCCCCGGACAACCGGATCTCGCTGTACAAACGCATTTTCGCGACGGGTATCGACGACCTCGCCTTCGTGGGATTCGCGCAGCCGTTCCCCACTCTGTTCCCGTTCGTCGAATGCCAGGCCCGCCTGGTGGCCGCCTACGCGGCCGGGCACTATCGGCCACCGCCGGCGGAGGCGATGCACCGGGTCATCGCGGCCGATCAGCAGCGCTTCACCGGCCATGTGGTGGACCGGCCCCGGCACACCCAGCAGCTGGACTACTGGGTCTACGAACGCGATCTGCGACTCGCCGAATTGCCCGCCGGACTACGCCGGGCCCGCGCGCAGGGACCGGTACCGGTGGGACAGGCCGGATGACCACTCGGTCCCGGACCGACCGCCGGGCTCCGCAGCGCGGTGACCAGCGGCGCAGCGCTCTGCTGGCGGCGCTGGACGAACTGCTGCGCGATAACGGCGGTCAGCTCGAACCCATCAATATCGCCGAGATCTCGCGGCGTGCCGGGCTGACCCGATCCGCTTTCTACTTCTACTTCGAGAACAAGGCGGCGGCCGTGGCGGCTGCGCTGGAGCAGACCTACGAGGAAGTCTTCGCGGTCAACGACATCCTCGTCGGGAGCGGGGCGCCCGCCGAACGTATCGAGCGGACCATCCGCGGGCTCATCGAGTTCTGGGACCGCAACCGTCATCTCTACAGCGCGGTACTGGCCGCGCGCAGCTCCTCACCGGGAGTGCGTGATATGTGGGAATCCGATCGCCAGGCCTTCATCCCCTCCATCGCGGCCATGATCGAATCCGAACGCGCGGCCGGTCGTGCCCCGGCCGGTGGTGATGCCACTGCCGTCGCCGATGTACTGCTCCTGCTCAACGAGCGCCTGCTCGAGCGGCTGACTCTCGCCGCCGAACTGGACCGCGAGCGCTATATCGAATCGGTGGTCACCGTCTGGCTGCGGTCGATCTACGGCACCGTCCCCGGCCTGGCCGCACCCACCACAGCGAGGAGCTTCCCAATGAAGATGTCAAGCCCGGGAGATGAGTCCCGGTGATGAGATCAGGCTGCGGC
>NZ_BMMH01000040.1 GCF_014645735.1 Nocardia jinanensis
TGCCGCAGCCTGATCTCATCACCGGGACTCATCTCCCGGGCTTGACATCTTCATTGGGAAGCTCCTCTTTCGATACCCGGCCGGCCTCTCCCGTCCACCGGCAGCCGGCAATATCGATCCAATCGTGCGTACCGGCCGCCGGACAGGATTGCGATCAGCCGGAACGCAAATTCCCGGGAACTGGTGCTGGCGGTCGCGGGGACGGTAGTGCCCTACCTGGCCGGATCGCGGGCACTACGCGATCTGCCCGCGGCCGCGGCCGCAGTACTGGCTCTCGTGGAACCTGTGGCCGCCGCGGGGCTGGCCTGGTGGCTACTCGGCCAGACACTCGGTCCGGCCCAGCTGGCCGGGGCGGCGCTGCTGCTGGCCGGTGCTCTGCTGGTGCAGCTGGTTTCGCCCTGAAGTCGGTGCGGTATCGAATCTTCCCTTACCTTCGGTGGGAGATGCGCCCGATCTGCTGGATCAGTCCGTCCGGCTCTCTTCGCCCCGCAGATAGGCGCGGATGCCGTCCAGACCGGGGACCCCGGGCATGATGTCCGGTAGATCGTCCATATCCCCGAGTTCTTCTGTGCTGGACGCGGTCAGGGATCGTTGCTGCTCGCGGGCGTGCCGAGCCGCCTCCTGTACCGCGTCGATGATTGTGCGAGCGAGCGCCTCGGGCGATTTGCGCAGTGCGGAGGCGGTCAGCTCCAGCTCCGCCAGGACGCCACTCGAGTCGACCGTCACCTCCACCGATCGGTCGGGTGAGCAGGCCTGTACCCGCATCGCCTCCAGCTGCCGGTAGGTCTCGGCCAGCCGGTCGTGCTGCCGCTCGTAGGTATCGAGCAGATGCTCGACCTGACCGCGCAAGCCGTTGTTGGCGGACAGCAGCATCTCTCGCTTCCACCGATCCATGCACCGATCATTCCCGATCACCAGCGGTGGGAAGCGCATGGTGATATGGTGCGCCGTCGATATCGCCGTAGACGATGGAGCGCTTGAGCCTGCTCACCCTGGCCGCGTTGTTCGGTGATCTGCGAGTGCCGGTGTGGTCGGTGCTGCCGGGCCCGGGCCCGGCGCGGAGGTTCCGCCGGACTCACTCCGCGGCGGGTGGGTCCAGCGCCCGGCGCAGCCGCCCGGCGAGATCGACGGCGTCGCCGAGTGTCCACGGGATCACGCCGTTTTCGGCCATGAGCGCATGGAATTGCTGTTCGCGGTATGGCACGCCGGGTGGCAGTGGTGCGATATGCCAGTGCAGATGCGAATTGCCCTGTTGGCTGCCCAGACTCGACACGTACATGCGTTCGGTCGGTAGTACCGCCTCCACCGCCCGCGCGACCCGGTGGACCATACCGGTCAGACGTTGGAACTGGGGTAGGTCCAGCTCACGCACCACGTGCTCACGATGCTGTTTCGGCGCCACGAGGGTATGGCCGAGCAGCGTCGGGTAGCGGCCCAGGAACGCGATGTTCTCGTCGTCCTCGTCGATGATCTGCTCCATTTCGGAGTCGTGGGTTCCGGCGACGATCGCGCATACGAAACACGGGCTCTCCCGCACCCGGCGTTCGTAGTCCCCGATATCGAAGGGAACCCGGCCCGCCC
Source organism: Nocardia jinanensis (assembly GCF_014645735.1). Taxonomy (GTDB): domain Bacteria; phylum Actinomycetota; class Actinomycetes; order Mycobacteriales; family Mycobacteriaceae; genus Nocardia; species Nocardia jinanensis. Next base: position 1,582 of record NZ_BMMH01000040.1, read on the forward strand.
CGGCGCTGTGCTCGGAGTCCAGGAATTCGAGACGGTTACCCGCTGGATCGTCGGTATGGAAACGGCGGCGACCCGGAATCTCGGCGGGATCGGCCCAACGGACCGTATGGCCCGCGGCGATGAGCGTGGCCGCTGTGGTGTCGACGTGGACGACGAAGGCGGGGTGGGCCTTGCGGGCGGGCCGGAAAGGCTCCTCCACGCCGATATGGAGTTCAGCAGTCGGTCCGCCCACCCCCGGGACCGAGAACCAACAGCCACCACGCGCGGCCAGTAACGGCGGCTTGGTGAGTTCGGGCCAGCCGAGGACGCCGTGATAGAACGCGCGCATACGCTCTTCACTTCCGGGCGGGCAGGCTATCTGCACATGGTGTAACAACTTGCGGCACCTCGAATCATGTTTCTGTGTGGGCCGGACCGCATCAGCCCGACCAGTATCGCGCGGTGTCCGACGGGTTCGGGGCGCGGATCGGCCGGAAACGCGGGGCTCGGTGGAGCGAGCGACCCGGTTGCCGGTGAGGTGATCCCGATCCCGGCACCGAGGAAAAGATCACCGAGTTCACTCCCCGGCGGGGAAGCGGAGGGGTGGCGTCCAGCGCCCGGGTTCTTCTCGGCCCGCGGTATCCCGGGCGCCGCTGTCCACCGCGCGATCGCCGGTCCTGGATCACTTCACCGGGCGAAGGAGTCGTGCGGACCGGACCCTGCTACGTTCCGAGGTACGAAGTCAGGACGGTGGAAATGGACGTGCGAACCCTTACCGCGGCGGATGTGGCCGGCGGCGCTCTCCTCGAATCGGTCCTGGACCCGGCCGCGCTGCTGGAACCGGTGCTGATCGTCGATCTGGACGGCGCCGACGGTGCGACCGCGCAAGCCGCGGCCACCCGGGTGGCGAGCCTGGGAAACCTGACAGTCGGCGTCTGCTCCGGTGCGATCGCCCCGGACCTGGCGCCGCTGACCGCGGCGCTGGACCTGACCTACGCCGCCGTGGCCGGGGCGGCGGATCGTCCGGTCGTGGGCGTGGAGGACCTCGATCGCGCGCTCACCGAATTCCTCACCTGTGTGCGGCGGTGTCCACAGGCGTCGCATATCGCCGGGCAGGTGTTGCGCGCATCGGAACATCTTCCGGTGGACGCCGCGATCGATGTGGAATCGCTGGGGTACTCGACCTTGCAAGGCGGAGCGGAGTTCGGTGGGTGGCTCGACGAGCGGCGCCGTCTGGGCCGGCCGCTACCGCCCCCGCCCGAAATGTCGCCGGTGTTGTTGTCGGCCGAGGGCGACACCCTGCGGATAACACTCAACCGTCCGGAACGACGCAATGCCTACGGTACGGCGCTACGGGACGGTCTGGTCGAGGCGCTGCGGACCGCGGTGCTCGCCCGAGGCTTCACCCACATCGTCCTCGACGGCGCGGGTTCGTCCTTCTGCTCCGGAGGAGATCTGGACGAGTTCGGCCATACACCGGATACCGCGACTGCGCACCTGGTCCGGACCCGGGGCGGCGCGGCGCGGTTGATGGCCCGCCTCGCGGAGCGCCTCGAGGTCCGGTTGCACGGCCACTGTGTGGGAGCCGGGATCGAGATCTCCGCGTTCGCCGGACTGGTGGTCGCCGCACCGGACACAGTGGTCCGCTTGCCCGAAGTAGCGATGGGTTTGATACCCGGCGCGGGGGGCACGGTGAGTGTGCCCCGGCGGATCGGGCGCTGGCGTGCGCTGCACTTGTTCGTGACCGGTAGCGCGCTCGGCGCCGAGCGCGCGCGGGAGTGGGGACTGGTCGACGAGATCGCCGGCGGGGTCCGATAGGAAAAGTCCGAGCCCGGATGCGGAAACAGCGGGTTCGCGTTCACCGGATGGTTCGGCGGACGGGGTGCGCCCCGTGTACGGGGGGCGGGGCGGGGCGGGGAGCGTGCCGTTCGGCCATGGAATCGGGTCCGCTCGAGATGATATTTACACCTAAAATGAGGTAAACATAATCATAGATTTTTGGGGCTTCGAACTTCAGTCGGTGCGGGGGAGCGGCCTTACCGTATGGAGGTACGTGTAATGGGACAGCCAGGGCTTCGTCCGCAGAAGACCGCGATGCTGGTCGCGCAGCGGATCGTCGAGGGCATCAACAAACGTGGTAACAAGGTCGGCGACAAGTTGCCGCCCGAGCGGGTGATGCTCGAGGACTACGAGATCGGCCGGGGTACATTGCGTGAATCGCTGCGATTCCTGGAACTCCAGGGTGTTATCGCGCTCAAGCCCGGCCCAGGCGGTGGCCCTATCGTGCAACAGCCCGACGGTATGGGGCTGGCGACAGCCATCACCCTGCTGCTGCAGTTCGAGAACGCGCCCTTCCGGACGATCGTCGAAGCCCGCACCGCCCTCGAGCCGATGATGGCCAAGCTCGCCGCCGACCGGATCAGCGAGGAACAACTCGCCAAGCTCGAGTACTCGGTCGACAATATGCGCGAAAACCTCGACGACGAGGAAGTTTTCGTCGAGATGAGCCGCGTCTTCCACGACACGATCGCCCAGGGCTCGGGTAACGCGCTGTTCGGTTATCTCATCCACGCGTTGCTGGATATGCTCGACGGATCGGCTGTCGGGATGGAGTACCCGGAGCGGCACCGGGTCGCGACCTGCGATATCCACGAGAAGATCTATCGCGCGGTCGCCGCCGGGGATGCCGCCGCGGCGTTGACGGCGATGGAAGAGCATATCGACGCGATCTGGCGCTACGAGGAGAAGCACTACCCCGAGGTGCTGGATACCCCGATCGCATGGGGCACCCGCGGCTGATCGACGGATCACCCGAGAGGTGTGCGGAGAAGCGGAGGCAACGCCGGTTGCCTCCGCTTTTCTATCGGCTTGTGGGAAGGGAACATCCGCCGTTTGTTCCGATGCGACCGCCGATCGCGCCGGCCGGTAGCGGCTCAGTGCGGATCGGAACCCCGCGGATCGCGACGGTGACGCGATGGGTTTGTTCGGTTACGCGATCCCACAGGAGTGGGGTGGCCTCGGGCTGGATCTGACCCAGGATGTAGAGCTGGCAATGGAATTCGGTTACACATCACTGTCGCTGCGTTCCATGTTCGGCACCAACAACGGAATCGCCGGTCAGGTACTGGTGGGCTTCGGTACCGGCCCGCAGCAGGCGCAATGGCTCGAGGGTATCGCCTCCGGTGCCGTGGTGGCCTCGTTCGCGCTGACCGAACCCGGCGCGGGTTCGGATCCGTCCGGACTGCGTACCAAGGCGGTCCGGGACGGTGGCGACTGGGTGATCAACGGGGAGAAGCGGTTCATCACCAATGCCCCGCTGGCCGATCTGTTCGTCGTCTTCGCCCGTACCCGGCCCGCGGACGAGAACGGCACCGGTATCGCGGTGTTCCTCGTCCCCGCCGGCACTCCGGGTCTCGCGGTGGCACCCAAGGACCGCAAAATGGGTCAGGAGGGCGCCTGGACCGCCGATGTCCACTTCACCGATGTGCGCGTTGCGGACTCGGCTCTGGTGGGTGGCAGCGAGGACTTCGGATACCGGGCCGCGATGACCTCGCTGGCCCGGGGCCGCGTCCATATCGCGGCACTGGCGGTCGGCACCGCCCAGCGCGCGCTCGACGAAGCCGTCGCGTACGCGGCCACGGCAACCCAGGGCGGTACCCCGATCGGGGAATTCCAGCTGGTGCAGGCCATGATCGCCGAATCCCGCCGACCTCGGTGCCCGGGTGGTCGAGGTCGAACGAATCGGGGAAGGCGACTTCGCCCGTAACTACGACACCGCAGTGCACGGTCTGGCCGCGCACTTCGTCTGGCTCAACCGTGGCAAGGAATCGCTGGGTGTGGACCTCGAGGCCGATCCGGGCGGTACTACCGCCGATGACCTTCCGCGATGTGGAGTTGCGGATGGCCGTGGCGTACGCCGAGCAGCGGGTCCAGTTCAATCGGCCCATCGGATCATTCCAAGCCATCAAGCACAAATGCGCCGATATGGCCATCGCCATCGACGCCGCCCAGGCGACCGTCATGTACGCCTCCCTCTGTGCGACCGAAGACAACGAGGAATTCCCGCGGGTCGCGGTGATGGCCAGGGCGCAGACAGCGGAATGCCTGAACCTCTGTGCGGCGCAGAATATCCAGATCCACGGCGGTATCGGGTTCACCTGGGAGGCGGACCCGCACCTGTACCTCCGGCCGGCGAAAGCGGTCGAACCGCTTTTCGGCGATCACGCGCACCATACGGAGCTGCTCGCCGAGCTCGTCGGGATCTGACCGGTGGGTGGCCCGAGCGGTCGCGGGTCGCCCACCGCCCTATCGGTCGAACACCATCCGGCCGTCGATGATCGTCGTGCGCACCGCCTCGGCCACCGGTGCCGCGAGCATCCGTTCGATCGGCCGGTCCAGGAGCACCAGATCGGCGGCCGCACCCGGCGTGATCGTCCGGGCCGGGCCGCCCGGATCGTGCAGTGGCGCGAGACAGCGGCCGAGCGCTTCCGGCACCCGGAGGGTTTCGCCGGCGCCGACGATATGGCCACCGGGCGCGCGACGCGTTACCGCGGCGGTGATGATCTGCCAGGGGTCGACCGGACCGTACGGAGCGTCGCTGGACAGGGCCAACCCCACACCGGCCGCGATCAGACTGCGACAACGGTAGAGATCGGGCAGGTCCGACGGATCGACACGGTGCAGATAGTCGTCGCCACGCGCCGCGATGAACCCCGGCTGGGTCACCACGGTGAGCCCGAGACGCCGCAGCGCGCTGACGGATTCGCCCGGCACCACCGCACCGTGCTCGATCCGGTCGCCGGGGATCGTTCCCGCCTCGTCGAATACGGCGAGCAGGATGAGCAGGGCCTCCCTGCTGACACAGTGCACCGCGACGGGGCGCCCGAGCGCGTGCGCGCGCCGGACGGTCGCGACCAATACGTCGATCTCGGGGAATCCGGAATCGGCCAGGACGATCTTGTATGCCCCGGCCGCGACGCCCGGGCCGCACTCCCCACCGAGCGGGACACCGAGCAGGTTCAGCCGCTGGGGGACAGCGCCCGACTCCGCGGCGCCGATCAGCGCGACAAGTGAATCATCGGTCAGATCTGGTGTGGCATCGGTGATCCCGGTGATTCCGAAGCGGGTCAGTTGCGCACCGACCTCTGTGAGGTCGGGCGGGCCGGTATCGGGCAGTCGCGACCTGAGCCAGGTGTCCGCGCGCCAGAGCCGGCCCGTGGGACGGCCCGCGGTATCGCGTTCGATACCTGGTTCGTCCGTCGTATCGAGGCCGATCCGGCGCGCTGCCGCCGAATTGAGAATCCACAGGGCGCCACTGCGATGCTGGATACGCACCGGCCGCTCGGCGTGGAGCGAATCGAGCGCGGCGGAATCGAGCAGACCGGCAACGGTTTCGACGTAGCCGACCCCGCGGATCCAGCCGTCGCCCGGTGCGGTGGCCAGCGCCTGGGCTAGATCGGCTGCTGTGTGCACCCGGGGTGGGCCGCAGCGCACCGAGGCCGCGTCCGCGGCGAGCGCGTGCAGGTGTAGATGATGATCGTGCAGGCCCGGTAGCAGGGCCCCGCCACCGGCGTCGAGTATCGGGACTCCGGTCGCGGGGAGATCCGTACCGACTGCGGCGATCACGCCCTCGCGGAGCAGGACATCGGTACCGGGTGTACCGGATACCTCGGCGTCGCGGATCAGCAGGCTCGTCATCGCAGGCGAATACCCAGTTCGGTGAGTACCGCATCGGTGTCCTGTCCGCTGTCCGGCGCATCGCCGCCGGCTTCGCGGCGGCTCGGTGCGACGATGCGTGATTCGTCGATCGCCGTGGTCACCGCCGATTCGGGACCGAGAGTCGCGGCCACCACCGCCGACATAGCGATATCCCACAGCCTGCCGGATCCGTCGGCGGGAGCCGACATCGCCAGGACCGCCGCCGTCAGGCCCGCCAGCGGGTCGGCGATCGCGTCGCCGACGAACACCGGGGAGCCCCGGTCCTGGGCGGTCAGGCCCGCTGTCGCGGCGATATCGTCCCCGAAGCCGATCCGATTAGAGGTTCGTCCGTGCGCGGTGATCGAGATCCAGGTACCTCCGGCAGCGGCGAACGCTGATGCGTCCAGCCCGAATCCGGCCAGCGCGCGCGGCCGCGACGCCTCGATCACGATATCGGCGGAGGCGACGAGTTCGGTCAGCGCGCGACGCTGGGCGGGGTCACCGGGGTCGAGGACCACGGATTCGTGCCCGCCGTGCAGCAGCCGGTAGAAACGGGGCTCGCCGCGGCGGGCGCCGTCGGGCCGGGTGGGGGTCTCGACCTTGATGACGCGGGCTCCCGCCAGACCGAGCAGATGGGCACACAGCGGGCCTGCCCACAGGGCACTGAAATCGACGACGCGCAATCCGTCCACCGGACGCGGGCGGAGCGGTTGCGGAAGATCCGCCGGCGCCGGGGCGACCGGGCCTGCGGCCAGCCCCAGGAGGTCCGCGCGTTCGGCGAGTTCGGCGCCGGTGTGGGTGCGCAGCCAGTCCGCTACGCCGGGCCAGGGATCGTCCGCGGCATCGTGGCAGATGAGTGCGGCGAGCAGTACCGGATCGTCGGGCCGGGCGCAGCTGACGGCGGCCCAGCCGTCGGCGGTGGGCAGGAGGCGGCAGTGCCGCCCGGCCGAGAGTGTGCCACCGCGTACGAACCCGGTGAAAGCGGCGCGCTCGGAGAGCAGGCGGGCACCGTCGAGACGGACTCGGCCGTGGGTGATCGTCGCGATCCGGTCGGTGTGCCGCCGGGCGACCGTCGCCGCCGATCCGGGCGGTATCAGGGCCGGACCGTCGGGAAATCCGGTCAGGGCGGGCACTCCGCTCTCGGCCCAGTCGAGCACCCGGTGCGCTGCCGCACTCGCGGCGCTTCCTCCCGAGGTGTCGGACACGGCGCTGATATTACCCCGTGCTAATAATCATGCGCATAGATCTTGGCGAGGTCGTAATTCAGACGTATGATCAGCATCATCAAAGTGAGCCGCCTCACTTTTCTCGCGACGGTTGTGTGTGACCGAACGGACCTCGCTCACACCGTATTCCGGCCGCCGGGCTCGTCAAAGCCTTCGCCGATATGGATCCCATCCTGCTGCACACCAGTCACCCGCCTCCGCGATCGGCACCCATCTCGGTTACAGTGAATGGTTCGAGGTGACCCAGGCTCGGGTCGACGCGTTCGCCGCTGCGACCGACGACCGGCAGTGGATCCATATCGATCCCGAACGGGCGGCCGCGGGGCCCTACGGCACCACGATCGCGCACGGCTATCGGACTTCGACCTGGTCGAGCTCAACGAAGCATTCGCGTGCCAGGTGCTCGGTGTCCTGCACGAATGGGGCTGGGACGATCGCGACAGGTTGAACGTCAACGGTTCCGGTATCTCGCTCGGCCATCCGATCGGTGCCACAGGGATTCGTATGCTGACCACCGCATTGCGCGAGCTGCGCCGTCGCGGCGGCGGCCGCGCGCTGCTGACGATGTGTATCGGCGGCGGCCAGGGGATGGCGGCCGCGGTGATGTCGGCCTGAATATGCGACGACCGGTGGCGCTGTTGCGCCATCGACCAGGAGCGCGCGCACCGTTTCACCGCCGTATCCCCGGGTATCTGCTGAACGTTACGTTCATTCGAGGAGGCGCAGCAGCGAATAGAGCGGTGCGAGAAGTGGTTTCGGTCCGGCTTTGACCCGGGGCCGGATCTGTCGCGCCTGTTCCGCGCTGCCTGGTCGCGCGCCTCCGGTACGAAGAGAGGCCAGATGATCGAGATTTCTACGTCCGGGCCGAAATCCGCGGTGAACGGAGTCACCCGCAGTCGCGTGTTCGAGCGGTTCGCCCGTGCCGGTTTCGTGATGGCGGGCATCGTGCACCTGCTGATCGGCTATCTCGCCGTGCGGCTCGCCTTCGGCGGTGGGGGTACCACCGACCAGTCCGGCGCCATGGCCGAACTGGCCGCCAAACCCGGCGGCGTCCCCGCCCTGGTCGTCGGTGTCGCCGCCTTCGTCTTCATGGCGTTGTGGCGGCTCACCGAGGCGGCGCTGGGTTCGCGGAACGGCGGTGGCGACGAGGATCGCAAATCCGATCTGTTCCACCGCGCCAAGGCCTTCGCCGTGGGCGTGGTCTATGTCGGCTATGCGATCACCGCGTTCGGTTTCGTGCGCGGTAGCGGTAAGTCCAGCGGCGGTCAGAACGCCGGGTTGTCCGCGCGTCTGATGGAGAGCACCGGCGGCAAGGTCGTACTCGTCGTCGCCGGTCTGGTGATCCTCGCCGTGGGCGGATATCACATCTACAAGGGTGCGACCCGGAAGTTCCTCGAGAAACTGCATACCGACACCGGCCTCCTGCGCAAACTGGGAACGGTCGGATACCTCAGCAAGGGCACGGCCATCGCCGGGGTGGGTGTGCTCGTGCTCGTGGCGGTGAACCGATCCGACCCCGGTAAGGCCAGCGGTCTGGACGCCGCGCTGAAAACCCTGGGCGCACAGCCGTTCGGTCCTGTTCTCCTGGTAGCGGCGGGGCTCGGGATAGCCGCCTACGGTCTCTACGATCTGGCCTGTGCCCGCTACGCGAAGATGTGATCCCGCGGCGAGCGTCACGCCTGCCGGTCTGGTTCCCGCTGCCTTTCGCGCCGTCGCCCGAACAGCGTGAGGCAGGTGGGGGCCGATCGGCAGGGAGGCTCCGGTGTCGCCGCCCGAGTGCGCGCTGACCGCACATCCACCTCGGTGGGCCGGGCAACCGGGGTCGCGGACGCTGATCCGGACCGACCGGGCGAGTGAGGCCGCCGGGTCCGGTCCGATGTGTTCGAGGCTCCGCATCCCTACGCGTGTGTCGCCGAGTTGCGATCCGCCCGAATCCGTATCTTCGGTGAGGTGAACCCCACCGAGCTGCCCCGCCTCGGGTCGGCGGCCGGCCGCTGGATCGTGCTGGCCACCGTGCTCGGCTCCTCGGTGGCGTCCTTGGATGCCACCGTCGTCAATATCGCACTACCCCGTATCGGTACCGCACTGGATACCGATGTCGCCGGACTGCAGTGGACGCTCAACGGTTACACCCTGACGCTGGCCTCGTTCATCCTGCTCGGCGGCTCCTTCGGCGACCGGTTCGGCAGGCGCAAGGTGTTCGTCGCCGGCGCCATAGGGTTCGCTGTCGCGTCGCTGCTGTGCGGTGCCGCGGTCAACATAGAGATGCTGGTGGCGGCGAGGGTGTTACAGGGCGTGGCCGGTGCCATGCTGACCCCGGGCAGTCTCGCCCTCATCTCCGCGTCGATCGACCACCGCGATCAAGGCGCGGCGATCGGGCTGTGGTCGGGTTTCGGTGGAATGGCCGGGGCACTCGGGCCGTTCCTCGGTGGCTGGTTGATCGAGGTCGCGGGCTGGCGGTCCATCTTCTTCATCAATGTGCCGCTGGTGATAGTTGTCGTACTGGTCTCGGTGCGGCATGTGCCGGAGAGCCGGGATCCCGACGCCGCCGACCGCCTCGATCTTCCGGGCGCGCTGACGATCGCGGCCGCGCTCGGCGCGCTGACTCTCGGACTGATCGACGGATTGCCACTACTGGTCGGGGCGGGCGTTCTACTGCTGGCGGCGTTCGTCCTGATCGAGGTGCGCAGCGATCATCCGCTGGTCCCGCCGTCGCTGTTCGCCGCGCGAGTGTTCACTGTCGCCAACCTGGTCACCCTCGCGGTGTACGCCGCGCTCGGCGGGGTGTTCTTCCTGCTGGTCCTGGAACTGCAATTGGTCGCGGGGTATTCACCGCTGCTCGCGGGGCTGGCCACCCTGCCGGTGACGCTGCTGATGCTGGTCCTGTCGGCGCCTTCCGGCCGGTGGGCGCAGCGGCACGGTCCCCGGCTGCCCATGACAATCGGACCGGTTCTCGCCGCGGCCGGACTGATACTGCTGCTGCGGGTCGGACCCGGGGCGTCCTATCCGGCCGATGTGCTGCCCGGCGTATTCGTTTTCGGTCTCGGATTGTCGGTGCTGGTCGCCCCGCTCACCGGGGCTGTGCTGGGCGCGGTATCGCCGAGCGAGGCGGGAATCGCCTCCGGCGTCAACAACGCGGTTGCCCGGACCGCGCAACTACTCGCGGTGGCGGCCTTGCCCGGGCTGGCCGGAATCTCCGGGGCGCTCGACGATCCGGCGGTCTTCGACGCCGGATTCACCGTCGCGATGTGGATCTGTGTCGGCCTGTTGCTCACCGGCGCTGCGCTGGCCGCCGTACTGCTGCGGCCGCCCCGGCGCGCACCCGAACTGGACCAGGTGGACTGCCTGCCGCAGTGCGGGGTCGGCGGGCCCGCGGTCGCTCCCTCGCGGGCGGCGCGCTGAAACCGCCGCTGCGGTGGCTTTGCGCGCCCAAAGGCATGAACCGGTGGATCCGGGGTAGACGCCGCATATGCATTCGAGCCCCCTCGTCCGGGCCGGCGGTCCTTCTGCCGGAACCGGCCCGGAATCCGCGACGGCCCCCGGCACCCGGTATCGCGTGCCACGTACCGAATCACACCGGGTCGAGCCGCAGGTCGTCTGGCCTGATCCGAGCCCGCTCAACGATTGGTGGAACCGGATCATGCACACCCGGAAAGTCGGCGCCCGGTGACGGCGCCGGTCTCTCCACGACTGGGGAACGAATCCGGTATCCGGGAATTGCGGTCCGCGGCCACCTGCTCATCGGTCCGGTGCGGGCGGGTGATCTGGTACGACGCTCAGAAAGGCTTCGGCTACATCGATCCCGACGACGATATCGGTCCGGTCTTCGTGGAGTACCGGAGTATCGAGGCCGACGGTTATCGGGTCCTGTTCGCCGACCAGCGGGTGGAGTTCTCCACTGCCCGGCGGCCCGGGGGAGCCGAGGCGCTCGCCGTACGGCTGCTATGACGAACGGGACACTGTGACCGGATCCGACGCTCGGTAGGATCCTCATTGCTTGACTCATTCCAGAAAAGAGACGAGACTTTCGCCTGTGCATGCGGCCGTGGATTTCCAGCAGATGCTGCGGGGAGTTTCGCTACGCGTGACAGCTCCGCGCGTGGCGGTGCTGAGCGCCGTGTACGACCACCCGCATGCCGATACCGATTCGATCATCCGTGCCGTGCGGGACCGCCTGTCCGCGGTATCGCACCAGGCGGTGTACGACTCGTTGCGTACGCTCACCGCGGCCGGACTGATCCGTTGTATCCAACCCTCCGGTCTCGTGGCCCGTTACGAGTCGCGTGTCGGTGACAATCACCACCATGTCGTTTGCCGGACCTGCGGTTCGATCGCCGACGTGGACTGCGCGGTCGGCGAGGCCCCATGTTTGACAGCCTCCGACGACCACGGCTATTCGATCGACGAAGCCGAGGTCATCTACTGGGGCCTGTGTCCCGGCTGCGCGGTCGCGCAGCGCACCTGATCGCAGCTCCGATCACTTATTCAGGAAGGAAAGTTGTGACCTCCGAAAGTCGTCCACCCGCTCCTGACACCGGAACTCGCAGCACGAGCGAGAGCGAGAACCCGGCGATCCCGTCCCCCACTCCGCATACCGATCACCGCCCGCGCAGCAATGCGGACTGGTGGCCGGAACAGATCGATGTGTCGGTGCTGCACGCCCATTCGTCCAAATCCAACCCGCTGGGAGAGGATTTCGACTACGCCGCGGAGTTCGCGAAACTCGATGTCGACGCCCTCAAATCCGATGTAGCGGCGGTACTGACCGATTCACAGGACTGGTGGCCGGCCGATTACGGAAACTACGGCGGCCTCTTCATCCGGATGAGCTGGCACGCGGCGGGCACCTACCGCATCGCCGACGGCCGCGGCGGCGGCGGTCAGGGTGCGCAGCGCTTCGCACCGCTCAACAGCTGGCCCGATAATGCGAGCCTCGACAAGGCGCGCCGGCTGCTGTGGCCGGTCAAGCAGAAGTACGGCAACAGTATCTCCTGGGCAGACCTGCTGGTTTTCGCCGGTAATGTCGCGCTCGACTCGATGGGATTCCAGACCTTCGGCTTCGGTTTCGGCCGTCCCGATATCTGGGAACCGGAAGAGGTCTATTGGGGTCCGGAGGACGCCTGGCTCGGTGACGAGCGCTACAGCGGTGAACGTGAACTGGCGAACCCACTGGCCAATGTTCAGATGGGCCTGATCTACGTGAATCCCGAAGGGCCCGACGGGCGGCCCGATCCGGTGGCCGCGGCGCGCGATATCCGGGAAACGTTCGGGCGGATGGCGATGAACGACGAGGAGACCGCCGCGCTGATCGTCGGCGGGCACAGCTTCGGTAAAACGCACGGCGCCGGCGATCCCGATCTGGTGGGCGCCGAACCCGAGGCTGCCCCGATCGAACAGCAGGGCCTGGGCTGGAAGAGCAGCTACGGTACCGGCAAGGGCAAGGACACGATCACCAGCGGTCTGGAGGTCGTCTGGACCGCTACGCCGACCCAATGGGGCAACGGTTTCCTGCAGAATCTGTACGGCTACGAATGGGAGCTCACCAAGAGCCCCGCGGGGGCTCATCAGTGGAAGCCGAAGGATGGGGCGGGCGAGGGCACCATCCCGGATCCGTTCGACGGGCCCGCCCGTACGCCCACCATGCTGACCACCGACCTGGCGTTGCGAGAGGATCCGATCTACCGGGAGATCACCAGCCGCTGGTTGGAGCATCCGGAGGAACTCTCCGAGGCATTCGCCAAAGCCTGGTACAAGCTGCTGCACCGCGATATGGGACCGATCAGCCGATACCTCGGCCCGTGGGTCCCCGAACCGCAGTTGTGGCAGGATCCGGTCCCCGCCGTCGACCACACACTGATCGACGATAAGGATATCGCCGACCTCGCGCGTAAGGTCCTCGATTCCGGTCTGTCCGTCCCGCAGCTGGTCAAGGCCGCCTGGGCCGCGGCGGCGAGTTTCCGCAGCACCGATAAGCGCGGCGGTGCCAACGGCGCCCGGATCCGGCTCGAACCCCAGAAGAACTGGGAGGTCAACGAACCGTCCGAGCTCGCGAAGGTGCTGCCCGTCCTCGAGCGGATCCAGCGGGATTTCAACGATTCGGCGTCGGGCGGGAAGAAGGTCTCGCTGGCCGATGTGATCATCCTCGCCGGTTCGGCGGCGGTCGAGAAAGCCGCCCGCGACGCGGGCCACGACGTCACCGTGCCGTTCCGGCCCGGACGCACCGACGCGACCCAGGAGAGCACCGACGTGGAATCCTTCGCGGTGCTCGAACCGCGTGCCGACGGGTTCCGCAACTATGTGCGGCCCGGTGAGAAGGCTCCGCTGGAGCGATTGCTGCTGGAACGGGCCTATCTGCTCGATGTCACGGCGCCGGAACTGGCGGTGCTGGTCGGCGGTCTGCGTGCCCTCGGCGCGAACCACGGCGGTACGAAGCACGGTGTCTTCACCGACCGCCCGGGCGTTCTGACGACCGATTTCTTCGTCAACCTCCTCGACCAGAACACCGAATGGAAGGCCTCGGAGTCGGCGGAGAACGTCTGCGAGGGCCGCGATCGGCGAACCGGCGAGATCAAATGGACGGCCACCGCCAACGACCTGGTGTTCGGTTCGCATTCGGTACTACGAGCTGTGGCCGAGGTCTACGCCCAGCGGGACGCCGGCGCCAAGTTCGTCGACGATTTCGTGGCCGCGTGGGTGAAGGTCGCCGAAAACGACCGGTTCGACCTGGCCTGAGCGCGCAGCCGAAATTCCGGGCCGTCCCACGGGGCGGCCCGGAGGTGAATTCCGGGCGTCCGAGCGCGTGGTCCGCGAGGGTGTTCACGTTCCGGGGTAACGCGGTGCCGTGATCGGCGATCTCATCGGTATGGAATTCATCCTGGTCGCGCTCGCCGTGGGGTACATCGCCATCACCGATTTCCTGGGCGGAGTCGCTCAGGCCCTGGGCTCGGCCGGTCTGTAGGCGCCGAGGGTGGTCCCACCGTTCTCTCCCCGGAGATATTGACCTCCAGGTCGGCGTTGCCGCGCGAGGGGGCCGCCGGGGCGATGGTGTGGGCGGCGCCCGGCCCTCGCCGCCCGCACTCAGGCTTCCGGGATTTCGATACCGAACTTCTCGAGGGTGATATCGGCAGGTTCCGGTCCGCCGCGGATGCCGGTGTCGAGAGCGTCGATCGCGTCGAGCTGTGCGGTGGTGAGCTCGAACCCGAAGATATCGAAGTTCTCGGCGATCCGTGCGGGCCGCACCGATTTCGGGATCGCCTGGCGGCCCTGCTGCAGATGCCAGCGCAGTAGCACCTGGGCGGGTGACCGGTCGTGCGCCGCGGCGATCTCACCGATCACCGGATCCTCCAGGGTCGAGCCGTGCGACCCGTCGCGATAGAAAGTGACGCCGCCGATCGGCGACCACGCCTGGTTCAGGATGCCGTGCTCGGTATCCACCGCGAGCAGCTCGGACTGGCGGAAATACGGATGCACTTCGATCTGGTTCACGGCTGGTACGACCTCGGATTCGGCGAGCAGCCGGGTCAGGTGATCGGGCATGAAGTTGGAGACACCGATCGCGCGGGCCCGCCCGTCGGCGTAGAGCTTCTCCAGCGCCCGGTACGCCTGGACGGTCCGCTCGAAGTCGGTGGGCAACGCCTGGTGCAGGATCAGCAGGTCGATCTGTTCGACGCCGAGTTTGCCGGCGCTCTTGTCGAAGCCGTGCAGGGTGCGGTCGTAGCCGAAATCGGTGATCCAGATCTTGGTTTCGACGAACACCTCGTCGCGGGCGAGTCCGGAGCGGTGGATGGCCGCGCCGACCTCCCGCTCGTTGCCGTACACCGCCGCGGTGTCGATATGGCGGTAGCCGGTCGTCAATGCCGAGTCCACCGCGGCGACTGTTTCGTCCGGGGGCGTCTGGTAGACGCCGAACCCGAGGGCGGGCATCTCGATCCCGTTGTTCAGGGTCAGATTCGGAACGGTCATAGGCTCGACCCTAGGCCGTCGCGGGGCACCGGGCCGAGCCGCCGCAGCCGGGCGGGCCGTGTCACCGACGTAACGATACTGCGCCCCTCGTCTCCGGTGGAACCGATTCACCGCACGACGACGCGGACCCGGGCGAGATTGTCGATCCGGGCGCAGGCGGTGGTGGGGTCGCCGTCCGGCTGCGACGAGACCCGCACGGTGACGAAGTGGGTGCCGGGTTCGTCGAACCCCGGCGGTTGTTGCTCGGGCCGGGCGCGGGTCTGTGGGTGCGCTGGGGAGCGACCCGATCACGGATTGGCTCGAGTAGGAGGACAGGAGCAAACTCGTGGTATGAGCCGACGACTGCAGGAGTTGATGCTCGCAGCCGTCAAAAGTCTTCAGAATCCTATCGATTACATCAGGACCCGCGCGCACGGCGACCTCACCACCACGGCGGACGGTGTACGCGGCATTGTCAAGGCGGAGACGGGCGCCGATGCGGATGGCGCTCGGATTGCCGCTGCTGCGGCACGCGGTGGTGCCGAGAGATCCCCGGTCGATGCGAGTGCGCCGTTGCGCGGACGGACCGATGCGGGCGAGGAGATCACGTTCAGCGCCGACCGGGCGCGCACCGCCACCATGTACGACTCCGACGGCAATATCCTCGGGTTGCGTGTGCTGAGTACACAACCTGGTGTCGACGACGCTGTGGAGGGTGAGTATTTGCGCACCTGGGCACGTTCGGACCGTCTGGCCGACACCGAATACTCACCGGCGGTCCGCAGGCAGCTACCGATACGCGGTGCCAAGACGATCTGGGAATGGGGTCACTCCCGCGCGGCCGCCTGGGGTGCAGCGGTGCGGCGCAACGGAACTCCGCCGATCTACGTCGATGCCCATGCGGGTCTACACGGTTACGGTGCCGACGTCGATATCGGCACTGCCGAGAATCGCGTGTGGAAGAAGGTGGTCGTGGACGGGGAGGCCTTCGGTCGCATCGTCGGAAGCCATCCAGACTTTCACCGGGCGATCACTACCGGTCCGCAACGGCCGGTGGTGGTGTTGTCGTGTAACAGCAGTCGGCCCGGCGCCACCGGCGCGCAGGAGTTCGCTACCTATATGCACGGCGAAGGAGGTGTGGTCAGCGATATACATGTGCCGACCGGTATCGCCAAGCCGGAAGTTCTGCCGGGAACCGATATCGCCGCCCTCGCATTGGAGCAGACGACCGACGAAGCCGGTCGGCTGCTACCCGCGGTCCGCACATTTCACGCCCCACAGTGACCTCGTTCGCCGGTGCGGGGCGCTCGACTCGGCTATCTGCCGTGGCCGAGGCAGGCCGGGGCCACCGGCTGTGGAAGAAGCGGTCATACCGCACCGGATGGCCGCGCGGGTCCGGTAACGTGCGTGTTTGCTCAGGTAGAAGCATTTCATCCCTGCGCGTTCTCCACGATCCACGCCGCGATCTGGGCGCGCGAGGTGAACCCGAGCTTGGTCAGGATGTTCTCGACATGGCCCTGAGCGGTGCGCTGCGAGATCACCAGCTTGGTCGCGATCTGCTTGTTGCTGAGCCCTCGCGCGACCAGATCGGCCACTTGGCGTTCCCGCTTGGTCAGTTTCGGCGCCCGGTCGGCCGCCGCCTCGGTCGCCGCACCGGTCGACTCGCCGAGCGCGTAGGCGACGGCCGCGTCCATGCCCATGGTCCGTCCCTGCTGATGGGCCGCGTCGTACCGGCGGTCGCCCAGGGTCGCGCGGGCGTTGCGCTCGCATTCCTCGTGGAACCCCGCCATATTGTGGAATACGGTCGTCACCTGCGCTCCGGCCGGCCAGAGCCCCTGCGCGGCGCCCATGAGGACCGCGGCGCGCTCGGCTTCCGCTCGCGCGTCGAGGATCCAGGCCAGCCCCTCCAGACAGAACATGTTGATGACGGTGCTGTTCAGTCCGCTGTTGACCCGCAATGCCTCCTCCAGCAGCTGCCGAGCCCGGTCCCGGTCACCGTCGCGCCAGACCGCGACACCCACACCTCGTAGGCACGCCGCGCGATGCAGGACCTCGTGACAGGGTTCGGTGACCGCGAGCACTCGGCGGTAGTAGTCGCGCGCCCGGTCGGTATCCGCGTTCAGTTCGTGCGCCCAGCCCAGTACGGTGAGCGTGCTCATCCGCAATTTGCCGGTCGGATCCGAGTCGGTGAGCTCGACGGCGCTTTCCAAATGGGTGGCCGCGGCATCGGCTTCGCCGCGCGCCAGCGCGAAAAGACCTTCGACGAACTCGATCTGCGCCCGGCTCATCGGCGCGGCTGCCGGCCCGGCGAGGTCGTGTGCCTCCGCCAGCGCGGTGGCCGCGGCCGCGAACTCGCCGTGCTGCGCGGCGAGTCCGGCCGCCGCGCAGAGCGCTTCGATCCGATCGGGTACCGAATGCCATCCGGGCCGGGCGAGCGTGCGCCGCAGCCATGATCGGCCCTCGTTGTAGAGGCCGCGGAAGTTCCAGAAATCGTAGAGTCCGGACGCGGTGCGCAACCCGGCATCGGCCGCCGCCTCGGAGTCCTCGGCCAGGCAGTACTCGATCGCCTCCCGCAGATTGGGTTGTTCGCGGCTCAGGCGGGCGATCCAGTCCGGCTGAGCCGCGCTGATCCAGCCGGCGGCCGCATCCGCGCCCAGCCGTTCGTACCACTCGCGGTGCCGGTGGCGCAGTTCCTGGTCCCGGCCCGCCGCACGTAATTTGTGCCTGCCGTAGTCGCGCAGCGTCTCCAGCATCCGGAAACGCACAGCGTGGCCGGATTCCTCGCGGATCAGGATGGACTTGTCCACCAGCGACGACAACACGTCCAGCACACTGGCCGGGCCGGGATCGATATCGCAGATGCTCTCCACCGCGTCGATTTCGCAACTCCCGGCGAACACCGAGAGCTGGGTCCACAGTCGCTGTTCGGCCGGACTGCACAGGTCATAGCTCCAGTCCATGCACAGGAGCAGTGTCTGCTGGCGCTTCGGGGCGCTGCGGCTGGACACTGTCAGCACCGGGTTGCGGATATCGATTCGCTCCAGGATCTGCTGCGGCGTCATGGTCCGCAGCCGAGCGGCCGCCAGCTCGATGGCCAGCGGTATCCCGTCCAGGCGGGCACAGATCCGGGCCACCGCGCCCTTATTGTCCTCGTCGAGCTCGAACCCCGGCACCGCCGCGGCCGCACGTTCGGCGAACAGGGTCAGCGCGTCGAATCGGGGCAACCCGAGCAGTGTGGGTTCGCGGCTCGGGTCGGGAACCTTCAGTGGCGCTACGCGCAGCACTGCCTCCCCGGCGATGTTCAACGGTTCGCGGCTGGTGGCCAGGATGCGCAGACCCGCACAGCCCTGCAGCAGGACCTGGTCCAGCTCGGCGACGGCGTCGACCAGTTGCTCGCAGTTGTCCAGCACCAGCAAGGTCTCACGCGGGCACAGGTGCTCCACCAGTACGTCGATCAGCGGCCGGCATGCTTCGTCGCGCACCCCGACCGCGGCGGCCACCACATCGACCAGGATCGCCTGCTCGGAAACCTCTGTGAGGTCGGCCAGCCAGACACCGTCGGGGAAATCCCGCGTCATCTGCGATGCGACTCGCAGCGCCAGCCGCGTCTTTCCCACACCCCCGGTTCCGGTCAAGGTGACCAGCCGGGACGTCGCCAGCAGGTTCTTCACCTCGGCTACCTCGGTGCGCCGGTTCACCAGGCTCGTCAGCTCCAGCGGGAGATTTCCGGTGTGACCGGGCCCGATCGGTTTACGCTGCGCCGGTATGTGGGACCTGTCGGTGTGCTCCTCGCGGGCGGGGCGGTCCTGTAGCGCCATCTCGTCCACCGGGTACCCGTGGCGCTCCTGCACCCGGCGGATAGCTTCCCCGAGAGCGGCCGCCGACGGCCGCTCCCGGCTGTCGCGGTTCATCGCCGATTCCACCATATCGCTGATATCTGTGGCCACGCCGCTGTCGCGCAGGTCCGGCAGAGGCTGGGTGGTGATCCGCAGGAACTGGGTCACCATTTTCTCGCCGCTGCGCCGCTCGAAGGCCGCATGCCCGGTGAGCGCGCAGAACAGGGTGGCTCCCAGACCGTAGACATCGGCGCTGGGGGTGGGCGGTTCGCCCTCGAGTACCTCGGGCGCGGTGAACGCCGGCGACCCCGTCACCGTACCCTCCGCTGTCCGGAAGCCACCCGCGATATGCGCGATCCCGAAATCGGTCAGTGCGGGTTCACCGTAGTCGGTGAGCAGGATATTGCCCGGTTTCACGTCCCGGTGCACGACGCCGAGCCGGTGCGCGCTCTCCAGCGCTCCCGCGATCTTCACACCGATCTGCAGTACGTCCTCGGCGGGGAGCGGGCCGTGCTGCCGGAGCCACGCGTCGAGCGAGCCCGATGGGTAGAACGGGGTCACCAGATAAGGCCGCCCCCGTGGCGTGATGCCCTCTTCCAGGACGGTGACGATATTCGGGTGCCCGGTCAGCCGGCCCATCGCGCGTTGTTCCCGCGCGAACCGCGCCCGATTGTCCTCATCGGATTCCGCAGTGAGCACCTTCACCGCGACCGTCCGGTCGAGGGGCTCCTGGGTACACCGGTAGACCACACCGAAACCGCCGCGGCCCACTTCGGCCGCATTCTCGAAACCGGCCGCGTCGAGTTCCGTCGCGACGGTCATCGTCGACTCGCGGCGTGTACGTACAGGGTCGTCGCCGCTCATCGGGTGACTGCGATCCATCGAATACGATTGTGGGAACCGGGTGACATACGCGTCCCTCTCGCCACCCCAACTCTATCGCCGGGACACTACGGCGGCGAGATGTTCTCGAGAGACGGTGTCGACCCGGCGAGGCGGTCACTCCGCCGCGACGGCCTGCCCCGCGTTGATCACGAAAACCGGGAAGCGATCTCCGCGCGGAGGCGCCTGGAAGCGCACCCGGACCGGTCGGCGTCCGGCCCGCGGCGGCTCCCCGTCGATGGTCGTGTACACCCACGGTCCCTCGTCGAGTTCCACGATCGCGATCATCGACTTCACCGAATCGGTGCGGGCGTCCGGTGCGCAGGTCACCATCCTCCAGCACACGATGGACCCGTTGCCGCCCGCGGGGACTCGTTCGAAATCGTCGCACCGGCAGGCTGAGCACCGGGTGACCGGTGGGGCGAAGAGCCTGCTACAGCTTCCGCACCGACGGATCATCAGTGCCGCCTCGGTGCATTCCGCGTATATATCGCCGCATTTCTGGATGTTCTCGGGATTCCACTCGTGCATGACTGCCCTCGATGTGATGGTGCTGATTCGTTCCGAGTCCAGGATCTTGCACCAGGCGCCGGGGCGCGCCGGTCGAATGGCCCGGGGTATACCTGTTTCCGGATAATGCCTGGTCAGAACGGTGTCGACCCGGGCAGGCCCGCTCAGCGGGAGTGACCGGGGTCATAGTCGATCCGGCGGGAGTCTCGCGCATCGGCCGGTGCCCGGGGCGGGCGTGGCCGGTGGCTACACCGCCGTCGGCCCCGGCGGTTCCACCGGCTGGCATTACCACGAAGGACCGGTCTACGGATTCGTCGCCGCCGGGACGCTTACTCATCCCGGCCCGGACTGTGCCGCTCCGGAATTCCGCCCCGGGGAGTTCATCTACGAGGAGGCCGGTGCTCGCAACACTCATATCGGCCGCAACCTCGGTGCCGAACCGGTGGTCCTCTCTGTGATCTATGCGCCGCCCGCTGGGGCCCCGCTGTTCCGGGACGCTGCCGCGCCCGGCTGCGCGTGATCGAACTCGGCGATGATTTCGGGCGATATCGATCGTCGATATATATCTACGATCGAGTTCGATACCGTTCTCCCGGTGGATTTCCCGGTTCTCGGCCGGAGCCCGATTTTCGAACCTCGCGTTCCGGACAGAACCGGTCTCGCCGTAGCCGGCCGGTGAAGTAATCCCCGATAAGCGGATCCTGTCGCTACTCATCGCACTCCCACCACGCGGAACGGTTCGCCGGTCACCGGTGTGCGGGGGTGAATATCTGGATTGCCGATGACGCGGGTGTGTAGAACGCCAACAGCCCACCGGGTGTAGTCCGGGGGGCTGTGGTCGCAGGATTCCCTGTTCATGCAATGTGCATGTTATTCGGCGGAGAAGCTCGACAAGGTGCCGATACCACCGAAGATGTCGCCGAAGGCGCCGAAGAAATCGCCGAGGCTGCTGAAATCCACTGAACCCATGGTAATGCTCCTGTCGTATCCGTTGCTTCGGCGATGCCGTCGGCATCGCCGCACACCTTGGTACTGGTGTTATCCGAACGTTATAGGTATCGGGGGTTAAATCAAACCGAACTGTGACCTATCCGACATAGTTTGCACAGTGCTGGTCTGAATTACATTCGTGTCGTCCCGTGGTGGTTCATGATCAATATCGGGAGCGGTTGTATGAATTTGTCATATATCCCGCTCACGCTTTTCGAAGAATGCATTTCGCACAGGTAATTATGTCTTGTCCTGTCGCGCTTTTCTTTTCGGGATCCGGCCGGCCGCCCCGCCGCGTGCTGTCCTTCCTTCGTAGGGCCCGCGATCGTCCGATCGGACGACGCGTCCCCGCGCCGAGTGACCGAAACTCGACCGGTAGCCGCCGACCAGCAGAGGACGCACGATGCTCGACACAATCCGGGACAACCCCGTCGCACTGATGATCGTGGCTTCCGAGATCGGGCTGTGGGTACTACTCGCCGCGGGACTCACCGCCCGCTACGTGCTCCGGTTGCGCACGGCCGGCGCGATACTGCTGTGGGGGATCCCGCTCCTGGATGTGGCATTGATCGTGGCCGCGGCGCTCGACCTGCGGCGGGGCGCCGAGCCGGGAGTCGTACACGGTCTGGCTGCGATCTACCTCGGTACGAGCGTCGCGTTCGGTCCCGCGATCGTGCGCTGGGCCGATATTCGTTTCGCCCACCGTTTCGCGGGTGGTCCGGCGCCGGTGAAACCGGCGCGGGGCAGCAGGGAGCGAGCCGCGGCGGCCTGGCGCGAATGGGGCCGGGTGGTACTCGCCGCCGTTATCGCCTCGGCGGCGCTCGGTCTCGTCGTTGTCACCGTCACGGACAGCGAGCAGGCGGCTGGTCTGTACGGATGGATCGGCCGGGCCTGGACGATCACCGGCCTGTGGCTGCTCTTCGGGCCGATCTGGGAGGAGATGGCTGCGGCGGGCAAAGCGAACCAGCGGGCCTGATGGGCCCGGGCCGTCGGATTCACGGTCGCGTCAGGCCGCCTGGAAACCGAGCGACGCCGAGATCCGCCCCGCGGCCCGGCGTACCACCGGGACCAGGCCGCGCATCCGCTCGTGTGGCATGTAGGGGGTGGTCGCCGAAACGCTGATCGCTCCGACGATGGCCCGGGAGGCGTCGCGAATCGGCGCCGCGACGCAGCGGATACCGGGTTCGTTGTCCTCCAGATCCATGGCCGCGCCGGTCCGGGCGTAGGTCTGCATGCGGGTGAGAAAATCCTCCAGGTCGCCGGGCCGGGCTCCGGCCGGAACCCGGGCCGTATCGGCGGCGTACTGTCCGGCCCAGCGATCGGCGGCGTCGAGTAGTAACGCCTTACCCACTCCCGCGCGGGTCAGTGGCATCCGGTACCCGATCCGTGAGCGCATCTCCGCGCCCCGAGACCCGGGTAGTTTGTCCAGGTAGAGCACTGAGCCGCCGTCCTCTACGGCCAGATGGATCGTATCGAGCACAGTGGCCGACAGTTCCTCGAGTACGGGGCGTGCCACCAGCGGCAACGGGTTGCC
This sequence comes from Nocardia jinanensis, assembly GCF_014645735.1. GTDB lineage: Bacteria > Actinomycetota > Actinomycetes > Mycobacteriales > Mycobacteriaceae > Nocardia > Nocardia jinanensis. The sequence continues at coordinate 24,177 of NZ_BMMH01000040.1, forward strand.
GTGCAGCGCCTTGAAGCCGAGTTCGATCAGTGCCGGCCCCAGGGTGTAGCCCCGGTTGTCGTGGCGCAGGAAACCCTGGGCCACGAGAAGTTGCGCGAGACGGTGGGTGCTGCTGCGACCCAGACCGGTGTGTTCGACGATTTCGCGCAAACCCTGCGCGCCGTCGCCGACCGCGCGGATCACGGCGAGGCCGCGGGCGAGGGTCTGAGTGCCGGGCGGGATGGTTTCGAGAGGAGCGGTCACCTGTCAAGAGTCCCATAAATAGGGACTTGGTTGGAAATAGCGGGACTCGATGTCCATAGTGACCGTCATGACACCGGACCGGCCTGGGCTCTCGACCCCGCGCCTCATCGGCCTCGACTGGGGTACCACGTCGATGCGCTGCTGGCTGCTCGGTGACAACGGCCGGGTCCTGGACTCCCGGCGGCTCGCCGGCGGGCTGCTCGATATGGCCGCCGGGATCGACACGGCCGATCCGGCGGCGCGGGCACGCGCCTACCAGGAGACCTTTCTGGATGTGTGCGGGCCGTGGCTGCGGGCCGACCCGGGGCTCCCGGCCCTGGCCTGCGGCATGGTGGGCAGCGCGCAGGGCTGGCGCGAAGCCGGCTACCTCGATGTCCCGGCTCGCCTGGATATCACCGGTCCCGCCCTGACCCCGGTCCCGCTGGCTATCGGCTCGATGCATCTCGTCCCCGGGCTGCGCGTCCCCTCCGAGCCGCGCCACGATATCGCCGGGGATGTCCTCCGGGGGGAGGAGACGCAGGTCATCGGCGCGCTCCAGTCCATCGAACGACCCGATGCCGAGCATCTCCTGGTGCTGCCGGGCACCCATACCAAGTGGATCCGGATCGCCGACCGCAAGGTACTGTCCTTCACCACGGCCATGACCGGTGAGCTCTTTGCACTGGTCACCCAGCACGGACTGCTGAGTCATACCGGGACCACCCCGCGGCGCGACGACGCGGCTTTCGCTCGCGGACTGACGGCGGGATTCTCGGCACGGGAACGCGGTCTGGCCGCCGCCATGTTCGGTGCGCGGGCGCTGGTTCTCGACGGCCTGCTCGAACCGGCCGCGCTGGCGGATTACCTGTCCGGTGTCGTGATCGCCGACGAGGTGCGCCATCTGCTACCGCATCACGGCGGAGCGGAGCGAATCATCTTGTGCGGCAACGATGATCTGTGCCGGCGATACGCCGCCGCGCTACGGATGCGCGACGTGCGCACACAGGTCGTCGACGAGGACGCCGCCGCGGCGGGACTGTGGTCTGTCGCGGTCGCGTCCGGCCTGGTCGCGGTGGGCGGGCACGCGTGACGACCGGACAGCAGGAAACCAACAGCAGCGAGGAGAGATTCATGGTCGGCGTATCGGAGGCACCCCGGTCCGGGCTGATCGCCATTCTGCGCGGTATCACCCCGGATGAAGTCGTCGCCGTGGGCTCGGCGCTGGTGGAGGCGGGCTTCCACGCCATCGAAGTGCCGTTGAACTCGCCGGACCCCTATCGGTCCATCGAGTTGCTGGCCACGAACTTCGGGAGGGTCTGCCCGGTCGGTGCCGGCACCGTCCTGCATCCGGAGGAAGTGGAGCGGGCTCGCTCGGCGGGCGCCGAAATCATCGTTTCACCGGACACCCACCCGGAGGTGATCGCCGCGACGCGCGCCCTCGGTATGCGCTCGTACCCCGGGGTCGCCACTGCGACCGAAGCGTTCGGTGCCATTCGTGCCGGGGCCCGCAGTCTCAAGCTCTTCCCGTCCACCGCGTTGGGCATCTCCGGTATGCGGGCCCTGAGTGCCGTCTTGCCGGTTGGCGTGGAACTGATCCCGGTCGGTGGAGTCGACGAATCCAACCTCGCGGAATGGCGCGCGGCCGGGGCCGGTGGAGCCGGTATCGGCACCAGTGTCTACCGGCCGGGCGACAGTGCCGGCGAGGTGCGCGTCAAAGCCCGGCGCCTGTCCGATATCTGGGCGTCCACCCTGTAGTACCGCTCGTCACCGGACAGTGCTGTCCGCTGCACAGGAGGAAATTCATGAAGATCGCGTCGATCGAGACGTTCACGCTGCCGCCGCGCTGGCTGTTCGTGCGTATCGAGACCGATGACGGCCTCGTCGGCTGGGGCGAACCCGTGCTGGAGGGGCGCGCCGCGTCGGTCGCCGCGACGGTCGAGGAACTGTCGGACTATCTGATCGGACAGGATCCGGGCCGGATCGAGGATCTGTGGACGGTGCTCTACCGGGGCGGGTTCTATCGCGGGGGTGGTATCCATATGAGCGCCCTGGCGGGTATCGATCAGGCGCTCTGGGATATCAAGGGCAAAGCGCTGGGTGTTCCCGTGCACGAACTGCTCGGCGGCCGAGTACGCGATCGCATCAAGGTCTACTCCTGGATCGGCGGTGATCGGCCGGATGAGACAGCGCGAGCCGCAAAGGACGCAGTCGGCCGCGGCTTCACCGCGGTGAAGATGAACGGCACCGAGGAACTGCAATATCTCGACACCTGGGACAAGATCGATCGCTGCGTGGCGAATATTGCCGCGGTCCGCGACGCGGTCGGGCCGAATATCGGCATCGGGGTGGACTTCCACGGCCGGGTGCACAAGCCGATGATGAAAGTACTGCTGCGCGAACTGGAACCGTTCCGGTTGATGTTCGTCGAGGAGCCGGTGCTGTCCGAACATATCGACAGTGTGGTGGACGTGTTGCGGCAGTCGCCGATTCCGATCGCGCTGGGCGAGCGGTTGTTCTCCCGCTGGGACTTCAAATCGGTGATCGCGTCGGGCGCGGTCGATATCATCCAGCCCGATCCGTCGCACTGCGGCGGTATCACCGAGGCCCGCAAGATCGCGCATATGGCCGAGGCCTACGATGTGGCGCTCGCGCTGCACTGCCCGCTCGGACCGATCGCGCTGGCCGCGTGTCTGCAGATCGACGCGGGTTGCTACAACGCGACCATCCAGGAGCAGAGCCTGGGCATCCATTACAACACCACCAACGAATTGCTCGACTACCTGGTGGATCCGGCCGTGTTCACCTACGCCGAGGGGCAGGTGCGAATACCGTCCGGACCCGGTCTCGGTATCGAGATCAACGAGGAATATGTGGCGGAACGGGCCGCTGTCGGGCACCGATGGCGCAACCCGATTTGGCGTCACAGTGATGGTTCGTTCGCGGAGTGGTGATCATGAAGACAATGCTCGACAAACGGCCCGGCGTCCCCGGCGCACTGGCTGCCAAGGCCAGTAAGGCCCGCTTCCTCATCGCGGTCATGCTGTTCCTGACCGTGGTCATCAACTATATGGACCGCGCGAATCTCTCCATCGCGGTACCCGCCATCGCCGATGAGATGGATCTGTCCTCAGCACAGCAGGGTCTGCTGCTGTCGGCGTTCGGCTGGACCTATGCGGCGCTGCAGATCCCCGGCGGCTGGTTTGTCGACCGCGTCCCGCCCCGGGTGCTCTATCCCGCCTGCTTACTGCTGTGGTCGCTGGCGACGGTATTCATGGGCATCATCGGCGGTTTCGTCGCGCTCATCGCACTGCGACTGCTGGTCGGCGTATTCGAGGCTCCCGCCTATCCGATCAACAACCGGGTGGCCACCGCCTGGTTCCCGGAGCGTGAACGCGCCTCCGTCATCGGGTTCTACACCTCGGGACAGTTCATCGGCCTCGCATTGCTGACCCCGGTGCTGTCGTGGTTGCAGTCGGTGCTGAGCTGGCACTGGGTGTTCATCTTCACCGGTGGGGTCGGTGTGCTGTGGGCCTTCGTCTGGTATTTCGTCTACCGCGAGCCGCGTGATTCGCGTGCCAACTCCGCCGAGATCGCGCATATCCGCGAGGGTGGCGGTCTGGTCGATCTGACCGCATCGCGACGCGAGCGCACCAGGGTGACGTGGAGCGATATCGCCACGGTGCTGGGACGACGGAAACTGTGGGGTGTGTATCTGGGGCAGTTCTGTCTCACCTCCACCCTGTGGTTCTTCCTCACCTGGTTCCCGACCTACCTGGTCAAGTACCGGGATATGGACTACATCAAGTCCGGGTTCCTGGCTTCGCTACCATTCATCGCCGCGGTGATCGGGGTGCTCTTCTCCGGTGTCTTCTCCGATTTCCTGTTGCGGCGCGGTGTTTCGCTCGGTATCGCCCGGAAGGGGCCGATCGTCGCGGGTCTACTGCTGAGTACCACCTTGATCGGTGCGAATTTCACCGATTCAACCACCCTGGTGATCGTGTTCCTGTCCGTCGCGTTCTTCGGAAACGGATTGGCGTCCATCACCTGGTCACTGGTGTCAGCGCTGGCCCCGGAACGGCTCATCGGAATGACCGGTGGAATGTTCAACTTCATCGGCAACCTCTCCGGGATCGCCACTCCGATCGTGATCGGGTTCCTGGTCACCGACGCGAGTTTCGCACCCGCTTTCGTCTATATGACGGTGGTGACGCTTCTGGGTATCGCCTCGTACGTCATGCTGGTCGGGCGCGTCGAGCGGGTCCGGGAATCGCGCCCCGTACCAGAGACGGGGTAGCGGGCCGGGCTGCGCGTCGATGACGAGCGCGCAGCCCCCCGGCGGGGGGAACGGGTCACGTTGTGGCGGCGCCGGGGATGGGACATGATCCCCGGATGCCAACCACAACGGACGCGTCAGCGAGCCCGAAAGCTCAGCGGTGGAACGGTTTTCTCGATCTGGTGGGCAGCCGGCACCTCGCGGTCGCCGTACTGGCCACCATCACCGGCTTCTACTATCTGCTCGTCGCGATAACCAACTGCACTGATACCGAGACCAATCGCCGGGGTGTCGCCGCGGTGCTGTCGATGGAGCAGACCATCCACAGTGCGGCCACCGATTGGCGGGGGATAGGCAACGAGACCGTCGCCCTCATCGCCTATATCCTCATCGTCGGCTGGGAATTCCTCATCGCCTTCGTCCTGCTCGCGGCCGCGATCGCGTGGCTGCGCGCGCTGCGCGGCCGGTCGGCCGCTGCCGGTACCGCCGCGAAACTGTCCAGCCTGGGTTGGACCATGGCGGTACTGCTGTTCGCGGGTGGCTTCCTGACCATCGGTGGTGAATGGTTCCGGATGTGGGCCAACGACGACGTGAACGCGTCATCGGCCGCGCTCCAGAATTTCCTGATCGCCGCTGTGGGGCTGATTCTCGTACACCTGCCGCGGTCCGGGGAGAGCGGCCGCATCGAGTAACCGGACGCGTACCCGGCCGACACGGCCGCGGCGCTGTCGGGACCTGTCCGCGAGAGGTCGTAGTCTCAGCGGAAACACCGGTCCACGATATGGAGTCGCGATGATCTCCGATCGAAGGAAGACACCGCCGCGGGCCGTCGTTCGCGCGGTGGAGCGGGTCCGTGACGGGCTTGCCGGGGCGCACCGGCGGCTGGTGCCCGGGCATTTCGCCCTGCTCGAGATGGTCGCCGCGGGGTGGCTGTCGCAGGCGATCCACGCGGCCGCCGCCCTGGATATCGCGGGCGCTCTCGCCGACGGGCCGCGGGACGGTGCCGACCTCGCCCGGACGGTCGGGGCGGACCCCGACGCACTGCAGCGGCTGCTGCGCCTGCTGATCGCGCACGGTATCTTCGCCCGCCGCCGCGACGGGCGCTACACGCTCACCCCGATGGCTCGGGCATTACGGACGGACGCACCCGTCCCGTTACGGGACGCGGTGCTGTTCTACGGGGGCGCGACCCACCGCGACCACTGGACGCGCCTGGTGGACGCGGTCCGCACCGGCGCGCCGGCCGTTCCGGCACGGGCGTTCTTCGACCTCGTCCGCACCGATCGTGAACTCGGCGATATGTTCCACCGCGCGATGTCCGATATCGAGGGGCTCGGACAGCAGGCGGTGCTCACGGCCCACGACTTCACCCGCTACCGGTCGATCGTCGATATCGGCGGTGGTCGTGGTGCGCTGCTGGCCGAGATACTGCGCCGCGTACCGAACTGCACGGGAATCCTGTTCGATCTGCCGGAGGTGGTGGCCGATGCTCCAGGATGGCCGGCGGGGGCGACCGGCCGGTGCACCGCAGTGGGAGGCTCGTTCTTCGAGAGCGTTCCCGCGGGCGCGGATGCCTACCTGCTCAAACACATCCTGCACGACTGGCCCGCCGAACAGGCCGGACAGATCCTGCGGACGGTACGCGCCGCGATGCCGCCGACAGCCCGGCTCCTGGTGGTCGAACTCGTTCTCCCGGAGCACGATCGCCCGCATCCGGGCAACTTCATCGACCTCGAGATGCTGGTGAACACCGGCGGGCGGGAACGTAGCGAATCCGAATACCGTGCCCTGCTCGCCGATTCGGGTTTCACCCTGGTCTCCTGTACGCCCACGATGTCGCCGGAGAATGTGCTCGAGGCCGTGCCGACGCCGTGACGACGGCGCCGTCGGTGGCCGAGGCGATTCGATCAGCCGGCTCGGCGCGCCGCTCTGGCCCGGTGCCGGGCCACGTTCACCCGGCCGGCGCACCGTTCGGAGCAGTACCGGCGCCGTCCGTTACGGGAGGTGTCGACGAATACGCGCGGGCAGTCCGCCCGTCGGCACTGTCCGATTCGGCCGGGCGCGGCGCAGTACAGTTCGGCGAGTCCGGCGGCCGTATAGGCCTTGACTCGTTCGTCGATCGGCGCGTCCTCGGCGGCATAGTGCAGGTGCGGTGCACGACCGTCGTGGGTCGAGATGTAGGGGCGGCTCGTGGTCTCGGCCAGGAGTGAATTGATCGGATCTACCCCTGGCGCCCGGAACACCGTGTCGAGGCGGGCGGTCCAGCGGCGCAGTTCGGTCGTCTGCCGGGGGGTCATCGTGCCGATCGGCCTATATCCGGCCTCATCGAGCAGTGCGGTCAAGTCCTGGTCCGGAGATGAGTTGACCAGCCGGGCCGCTAGCTCGGCCGCGAGCCCGCCGTAAGGGTTGAAATGCACAGAACCATTACAGCAGACTTCCAGGCATGACCATCATCTGCTCCGCGTGCTCCTGGCCCGACCCGGTCCTGATCTCCCGGCACGGCGCGGTCCGGTACTGGCGCTGCGTATGCGGGCAGTGGCTGGTGAGCGAGGCGGACGCGGTGACAGCGTCCCCGGGCGACAGCGATCTCGCGGAGATTCGCGGCTGAGGACAAGTGCGCCGGAACAGGCCGATGCCCCGACAGTGACCACCGCCGAGTCCGGTCGACGACCGGGCGGGCGACTCCCCCACGGTAGGCGCCGGGAGCGGACGTGTGAACTGGGCCGAGGAGGGTACGCGCGCCCAGGAGAGAAGAGAGGAGGAGTGATGAGCCATCGAGACGTTGTGCACGCACTGCTCGACCGCGCGGGTACCACCTACGCCGCCGAAGCCGGGATACGACTCGACGACAAACCGGCCCCGCTGTTCCAGCTGCTGATGTTGACCGATCTGCTCAGCGCCCGGATCTCCGCCGATATCGCGATCGCCGCGACGGCGGAACTGGTGGACAGCGGTTACCGCACCGCGCGGAATGTCGCGGACGCCGACCGGCAGGAACTGGTCGACGCGCTCGGTCGCGGGAACTACCGCCGCTACGACGAGAGCGCCGCCTCCCAGCTGGGGGACGCCGCCACCACCGCACTCGACAGGTACGACGGTGACCTGCGCAAACTCGCTGATGAAGCCGATCACGACGTCGGCCGGGCCGCCGAACTCATCCAGCAGTTCAAAGGTATCGGTCCCACGGGCGGCGATATCTTCTTGCGCGAGGTGCAGGATGTGTGGACCTGGGCGCGCCCCTACTTCGACGAACGCGCACTGCGTGGCGCGGAGAAGGCAGGCCTGCCCGCCGACCGGGAAGAACTCGCCCGCCTGGCGCCCCGGAACCGGGCCGCCGAGTTCGCGGCGGCGCTGGTCCGAATCGGTATCGACGACGAGGTAGCCGACGAAGTGCGGTCGGCAGCCCGCTGAAAGTTTGCGGCGTCGGCTGTGTCCCACCCGGCGCGGGGATGCCACGAAGGGACGTGCGCGCGATGAGCGAGCTACGGCCCCTCGATACCGGATTCATCGAAGAAGAACTCTGCGACCCGCCGCCGGGCAGTCCCTTGCCTCCGCCTGCGGCCGGCGGCACGATTCCCCCAGCGCGGGGTCGGTGCACCGGCCACCGATGTGCCGACGGCGCGGGCTGCGTGCGGTGAGGTCGCGGCCGTGCCGGAAGGCTGCCGGCGGGTGGCGTCAGGGCCCGGCGTCCGGCTCGGTCAGCGTATCGATGGCTGCCTGCAGTTTGGCCGCGGCCTCGGCCGCGACCGGTTGCAGACCGGGCTCGCCGGTCACCTCGACCAGCAATTGCGGTTTCATCGCGTCGACCACGACGGTGTTCGCGTCGTCCGGGTCACGGCGTACCACCACATTGCACGGCAGCAGAAGTCCGATCTGCCGATCCACCCCCACGGCTTGCTGGGCGAGCGGTGGGTTGCACGCGCCGAGAATGAGATAGTCCTCCATCTCGGCACCGAGTTTGGCGCGCAGGGTCGCGCGCATATCGATTTCGGTGAGGATGCCGAATCCCTGTTCCGAGAGTGCGGTGCGGGTGCGTTCTACGGCGTCGTCGAAGCCGGTGTGCAGGGTGGCGGATAGTGCGAGGTCCATCTGTGCTCGTCTCCTTCCGTGTTTTCGCCGGGCAGGATCGTCGCGGGGTGCTCGCGGACGGCGACATGCGGTGGGCGATTCCCCGGCCGGTCGCCGGGCTTCCGGATCGAGGGGTTCGAGTGGCGTGCCGACCGGGCCTTCATCGCCGGCGCTGACGACGGCGATATCCGGTCGCCCACGAGCACGACTACCGACCGTCCGGTCGCGGCGAGCTCCGAGGCGGCCCAGGGGCCCGCGCCGATCACCGCAACATCCGCCTCGAGATCAGCGGTCATCGGTGGGTACGACGTCGGCTCAGGGGAGCCCGTCCAGTAGGACTCGGCCGCTCCGGTTGCTGTGTTCACAGCGCGTGGATACCCCGGACCCCGCTGTCCACACGCGCTCCTTCGCGCCCAAACGGGCCGCCGCCGGGCCGGCGGATCCGGCACGCCCGACGCCCATACCCTGGCGGTACTTCGACAGCGCGCGCCGACGGGTTCCATACGCCGTAAGAACTAGTTACGGTGGGGCGGATATCGGGCAGCGGAAGGAACGAAGATGTCGATCGGCGCCATAGTGAACGCGCATATCCAGGAACTCGGTGGCGGTTTCATGTTCTCCAGGGAGGCGCGGCAGTACGCGGCCGAAACGGGCGTGGACGAATTCTTCGGCCCGTATACCCGGGGCCGCGGTGGCGTGCTGGGTGATGTGGATGCCGATGTGGTCACCGCGGCGTTCGGTTTCTTCCCGGAGCATTCGATACGCACGGCATGGGAATCGGTGCCGATGCCCGCCGCAAAGGCCGCCCATCGGTACGCGCTCGCCTGTCAGGACTTCGGCAGGCGGAAACTGGGGGCATTCGAGGAGGCGGCACGCCTCGCCGAACTGCTGGAAACCGTGGTCGCCGCGGCGGATCCCGCCGGACTCCCGTTGTTCGCGGGCTGGCGCGCCGTGCCGTTGCCCGGTGACGCACCCGGGCGCGTTATGCAACTCACCTACGTCCTGCGCGAACTTCGCGGCGGGCTGCATCTCCTCGCGGTGCGTGCCGCGGGTATCACCCCGCTGCAGGCGGTCCTGATCTCCGGTTCCCCGCTCAACGACGGCCCCGGCCAGGCTCGCTGGTACGGCTGGCCCGAACCGTTCGAGGAGACCACCGACGAGATCCGCAACGCCTGGCAGCGTGCGGAATCGAACACCGACGAGCTCATCGCCCCCGCTTTCGCCGCTCTCGGCGAGACCGCGGGCGCCGACCTCGCCCGGCTCGTCGCCGCCGCGCATACCGCGACCTTCGCGCGCTGAGGTCGGGACGGCCGCGCGTGCCTCGGGCGGTCGGCGGCAGGAGGCCCGACGAAGACGGCCGGGCGGGGGAGTGGCGCGGCCATCGCGTCGAGCCGCCGATGCCGGTACGTCCCGCTGAAATGTGAGGCCGATCCCTTCTGGTGAAGGGCGTGCAGTCGAGGCGCCCCCGAACCGCCGGGTCGAGAAACTCCGGCGAACAATCAAATCTAAATATTGAGATATGCGCATCAAACCATTTCAGGCTCACCCTGTGACGAGTCGCTCGAACCGGGGAAAACGATCACAAGGAGAACCGAGGGGAGTTGAGCCGTGCGGGGCCCACGTTCTCAGTCGGAGGTGGGCTCCCAGGGGAACCCGTCCGGATCGGTGAACGGGCCGGCGTCGCTGCCGATGACGATGCGGTGCGAACCGCTGCCTTCGGGGGCGACGCCGACGTCCTCGGCCGCGGCGCGGCGTCCGTAGAGCGCCAGCCCGACGGGTGAGTCCGGGGTCGCGAATTCGACGTACTTGCTGCCGAAGCTCTTCGCCACGGTCAGGCCGTGCTCGATATAGAACTGTTTGCTCGCCTGGACCTTGTCCACGCCGAGCAGCAGTACGACCTGGTCGATATCGCGGGTGACCGGACCGGTGTTCTTCTTGTTGGAGGTGGTGACCTTCCAGATCGTCCCGTCGGGGGCGCGGACAACCGCTCCGTAGCCCCAGAAAGTCTTTTCCGCTGGTTTCAGGGTCGTGAACCCGGCCTCGAGCGCGGTGCCGACGAGGCTGTCGACGGTGCCCGGCTGGGACACAACCAGGGAGATGATGAAACCGCGGAACCCGCTCGTGGGCGTCTGCGCCGGGCGGAAACTCAACTCCGCCCCCACACCGAAGGCGGCAGCGTAGGTGATCCGGGCGGCATCGGGGTCGTCCACCTCGAGGTGGACGGTGAGGGCTGTGGCTGTCGTCGTCGTCATACTGCCCACGCTAGTTTCGGGATCACGATCGGCGCTTCTCGATTCCTGCCGGTCCGGGCGGGCGTTCGCGGAAGTCGAGCGGCTCCGGCCCGCGCGGCCGTACCCACCCGGCGTGCCGGCGCATCGGGACACCGCGACGATCACGCCCGCCGGGCGCGGCTCAGACGGTTTCGAGGGTGGTGTGCACCGGTGTCGTGCCGGTGGTCAGATCCAGGACGGGGCAGTGGGCGTCGACCGCGGCCTGTAGTTCGGCGTAGCGCTCTGCCGTCTCCGGTCCGGAGATACGTACCCGCACCCGCACAGCCTGGAACCCGGCACGCACTCGATCGTCGAGGCCGAAGAAACCGCGGACGTCCAGATCGCCCTCGGCTTCGACGGACAATTCGTCGACCGCGATTGCCAAGCGCTGCGCCCAGAACCGGTAGGTGACGATCTGGCAGGAGATCAACGCGCCGAGATACACCTCGACTGGGTTTGCGGCGGTATCCGCGCCGCCGAGGGCAGGTGGTTCGTCCACTTGGATGTGGTGTGCTCCCGCCGTGATCGTGCTGCCCACCGTGCCCTGCGGGGTGCCCACGGCACGGAAGACCACGGTGGCATTCGCGGGGTCCTGCCGTACCGCCTTCGCGGTGGCGTCGGTGATGTCGTTGAGCGCTGTGGTCCCGGTCGTCATGGCCGCGACGCTAGTGCCTCGTCAAGCAACGTTGGATAGGTAATCCGGGCGCCGGATTGTGGAGTTCACTGCGAAC
>NZ_BMMH01000041.1 GCF_014645735.1 Nocardia jinanensis
TTTGCGGGCCCGCTGGCCCGGCGAGAAGCTCTACGTCATCGCCGACAACTTCTCCCCGCACAAACGGGCCGAAGTTCGGGACTGGGCCGCGGCCAACAATACGGAGTTGGTGTTCCTACCGACCTATTCGTCCTGGCTGAACTGGATCGAATCGGAGTTCGCCGCGTTGCGGTACTTCGCTTTGAACGGCACCGACCACCGAAGCCACCACGAGCAAGACGCTGCGATCGGTGCCTACATCCGCTGGCGCAACCAGCACGCCCGACCCAAACGAGAGTTCGCAGTGAACTCCACAATCCGGCGCCCGGATTACCTATCCAACGTTGCTTGACGAGGCACTAGCAAGAACTGCGAGAAGATCCCCGAGGACACCGCGATAGTCGCGTACGCCGCCGAGTATGTAGACCCCAAAGACGAAGGAGCTGCGGCTGCCCTCAAGCACCACTGGCGCGCTCATTCTGGCCATGCGCATGGGCTTGGCTGGCCGCACCTTCTGAAGCCAGCGGAGATCGTGACAACTGCAGGTGGCAAGAAGTTTCGTCGGATTTCCGGAGACGAGGAGTTGCTTGCAGAGGCGCTTGCTGGCGCCTGGTTGTTGACCCAGAAAGGCTTTCAGCTCTACTGGGAACGTTCGCGGGTTAACGCGTGACGCCGGGTAGTTAGTGTGTCGCAAAACGACGCATTACTGGACACTCGAACGGATAATCATCGCTGCTCATAGATGATTATTGATCTTCAGCGGTCCATGAATAGGCCTTTTATGAACACTCGGAGCAGCGAAGGCGCGTGGACAGTTCGCTTGGCCGCAAGGCGCTGTAGTCGGTTTCGGTGTCGGTGGGCGGGGTGGTTTCGGGGCGCGGTCTCGATACCAAGAATTCGAGACAGCACCGGCGGTCCGGGTCGGTTTGTCGGGCTTCCATGAGCGTGATGGAGCGAGTGGAGTTCGTCGAAGCCGGTACCGGGCAGATCCGTCAGGTGTTCAGTATGGTCTGTGTGCGGATGGAGCCCGGGTCGAGAGGTGGATATCGCGTGGAAGACCGGTTTGATGGGGTAGCGAGGTTGTGATGACGCCGGATCCTCTTCGGTCCTGGCACGACAGGATCTTCTTTCTCCTGCTCGGGTTGAGAGATATCGATCTGAAGGGCAGTGGTGTCCGGCTCGATCACTCTCGACGCTCGCTGGTCGAGTTGGAGCGCGAGGTACTGGAGCGGTTCGCCGGACCGGAGGACTTGCGGCGGCCGGGGCCGCAGGAGTTCGTCGACGGCCTGACCGCCTATATCGGTGAAACCCTCATGCGCGCGGCGGGAGGGAAATGGGTTTGGGGACAGAAGCGATCAGCTCTGGGCGGGGCCTACGGTCCGGTCGCTTCCGCGGATCCGGTGCTCGCACTGGATCCGGTCGCGCCCGTCGAGCTGCTGGTCGACGTCGTGACCGCTCGATCCGGTGACCGGTTGACCGGGACCTACGACCGCTGGGCGCGCGCTGTCGAGTCATACCGTGGTAGCGACCGGTTGTGGCAGCCGGAAAAGCAGCGGACGATGGCCGATGATCCTCTCGAGGAAACAGAGGCTCTCCGTAGCTGGCTGGAGGAGCAGGAGACGGGATTTCCGGGTTGGGTAGCCGATTTCGGTGCCGGTTGCGTATGGGATTTCGACCCGGCCTCCCTCCCCGCCCTTGAGGAGGTACTACGCCGATCGGTCGACGGCCCGGCCGAACTCTCCGAGCCGGGACACAGCAGACTGAGGGATGGTGCGGCGTGGTACCTCGGCGAGACATTCCGACGCCGGCTGGGTGGCCGGTGGATCAAACTGAAGCAAGCCGGTAACCGGAACTTCCCGACCATGAGAGGTCTCGGACCACGGCAAACGCATCGGCTCACACCCGTCCTGGCGTTGGAATCCGCTCTGGAAAACCCGGGCCGGCTGTCCGAGCGCTTCGCGGCAGTGTCGGAAACCTGACCGGCGGGCCGGGTCTGCGGGGACATCTCCCCACCCGTCCGCCTGAACTGATGTTCATCAACCGATCCTCTTTTGAACACTCTGAGGAGGTGTAACTCGGGACCGATGGCTACGCTGGTGAATTCCGACGTCGTTGGCTGGTCAATCCTGACGTCGGGGGGCGTGGATCGGGGTCGTGCTGATCGGCCAAAAGTGACGTCATCGGTCGGCGTGGCGGCAGCCGAATCGGAATGTCGCAGGAAGAGTCCATCCCGGTGCTCCTGCGTGAGGTTGCCGGGATGGAAGCTAGTGTCGCCCTGTGGTCGAGGGCAGTGGAATCCGGTTGGGGCGGGAGGCCGCAGCCCGGTTGGCAGAGCTGGGGTGTTGCGAGATCAGGCCGGGGTTGACCGACTCCGAGTTCGGGCGCATCGAGATGCGTTACGGGTTCGAGTTCGCTGATGAGCATCGTGCGTTTCTCGCAGCCGGGCTACCGGTGCGCGACTCGGATGAGGACGATGCGGAATGGGAAACGTGGAAAAAGCCGTGGCCGGACTGGCGCGACGGTGCTCCCGAGGACCTACAGCGGCATCTCGACTGGCCGGTCGATGCCGCTATCTGGCAGGTCGAGCAGGAAAGGTACTGGCCGCGGGGTTGGAGTGAGCGACCAGCCGATCCCGTTGAGGCGGTGGCCCGGGCGCGGCAGCGGTTGCAGGGCGTGCCGCCGCTGGTTCCGGTGTATGCACACCGGTTTCTGCCGGCCGGACGTGGAAGCTGGGGGCATCCTGTCCTGTCGGTGTGGCAGCTCGGGGACATTATCTGTTATGGCGGTGACCTGAACGTATGGGTTCGTCTGGAGTTCACCGACGTCGGTGATGACTGGCGGAGCGAGCAGTGGAAGTCGCGAGTGACGGTGCCTTTTTGGCGCGACTACTTGTTGTGAGTCGCGAGGGCCCACCTCGGGAACGAGCCGGCAATTCCGAGGTATCGGTGAACTGTGACGTCGGCGCTGTGGGTTGGAGCCGGGCTCGGCACCCGGGACCGAGCACACCGGTCCTTGCATCGCAACCATCATCGCGACGTCAGAATCCGCCGATACGAACATCCCCCGATCCCGACCGACGCCGAAATTCACCGATGAGTGACGTCGCAGATAGCCGATAGAACCAGGACCGATACTGCCCGGTCGCTGCTCTCCTCCAGTGTTCACAAATCGTGTACTGAACGCGAGCTGTTCATGAACACGCGCACCGCCCTTTTGCGCTCAGGCGAAGAAGTCGAGCTTGCCAGTCGGTCGTAAGGGGCCCCGGCGTCCCCGCCCGCCGAGCTGGAGGGGACGCCGAGGTTGCGGAACCGACATCTTGATGTCGAACTCGCCCCTGCCGTCTCGGCGACGATCCGACGTGAATCTCTTACTCGCGCTGAGCCGGACTCCGTGAAGACCCGTGGCGATCGGAAGACTCGGTGGCCAGTGGGTGTGGTTGGCCGGTGAGGTGCGCGACAGCAAGAGCGACTTCGGTGATGGTGGCGGTGGTGTAGATACCGGTCACTCCCCCACCTGTTTGGCTATGACGGGCGAATTCCCGGGCCACGGCGGTGCCGTAGTGGCGCTCGACCCAGGTGATGGTGGTGTGACGCAGCCAGTGGATGGAGATCCCGTGGGTGAGCACCCAGGGGAGGTGTTTACCGAGTCGTTCGAACAGGTGGTTGTAGCGGCGGCGGGTGATCGGTGTGCCGTTCCGCGCGCGCAGCAGTGGGCCGGAGGCGGGTGCTCCGCGTTGTTCGGCGTGCCGGCACAAAGCTTGCATGAGCGTCGGTGAGATCGGTTGCCACAACTGGGTCCCGCCCTTTTCCCGCAGCAGGATCACCGACTGTACCGGGTCCAGGTCCTGCGGTCGCAGGGCCAGTGCTCCGGCGCGGCGGCAGGCGGTTTCGGTGTGCAGGCGCAGGATCAGGCTGTCCAGTTCGGGGGCGTTACCGGTGGTGGCAGCGACCTCGACGAGTTGCGCCAACAGATCGGTGGGCAGGGCCCGGCGGTTGGAGCGGGTGCGTTTGGGTTTGGTCAGCCGGGTCGCGGGGTTGTCGCGGGGGTCGATGAGCCGGCCGTCTTCGGCGTGCTTGTACAGCTTCCGTAGCGCGTCGATGACGTGGCGCACGACCTCGTTGCCGCCGCGGTCGGAGCGACGGATCACCCGGGCGGCGCGGATCTGTTCACACAGCACCTGCAGGTCCGCGGTGGTGGGTTCGTCGAGTCGCCTCTCACCCCAACCGGGTTGGGCGAGGATCTTGTTCCAGTAGGTGCAGTAGTGGTCGCGGGTGCGGCCCGCGGGCATCCGGTCGATCGCGGCCGGGATGAACTCGGCGAAGGTCGGTGCGAGCCGCGCGGTCTCGGTCGGCGCTGCGGTGCCGAGGTCGGCGACGGTGAGGCCGAAGCGTTCCATCATCATCTGCACGGCGGCGATATCGGCCTGGGTTCCGATGCTCATCGGGGTGCTCCTTCGGCGAAGCGGCGGGCGAGGATGTCGTCGAAGACCTCGGCGGGATAGACGACCAGCAGGGCCTGATCGGGGTCGGCGGCGAGCAGGACGCAGTCGTGGATGCGGATTCCGGCGGCGTGCCGGACAGCGGCCGGGATCGAGATGTGGCCGTATTTGGTGACGCCGCGGCGGCCGAAGCTGGGCCGGGTGATCAGGACCAGACCGCCGGTCACACGCCAGGACAGCAGGTCTCCGGGGTGCCAGTCCAGGGCGGCGACGATGGCTTTGTCGACGACGCGGCCGTTGGTATCGACGGGCCGGATGCGGTGCACGGCCCTCGATCGCACGGGTTCCTCGAGGGTCGCCATCGGCAGCGCGGGACCCGACGCGAAGACGGACGGATCGCCGATTCGGGCCGGTCGGTGAAGGAAGGAAGCAGCGGCCGCAGTGTGTCACTGGTCACAATTTTCACCCCCAGTCGGGGTGAAACCGCAGGTCACGGCAGTGACAGGAAAATAGGTGTCCAGGCAGTGCACGGACACGGTTTTTGGGGCACAAATGCAGCAAAAAAGTGTCCGGAGGGGGATACAGCGGCTATCCACAGAGATCGACCTCCGGAAACACTGATTCTGGACTACCAGATCAGGGGCGATGGAGGGCGTCGAAGGTGATGGCAACGGTGACCGGTGTATCGAGGACCAGGGCGGTGTGGTGGACCTTGTGAGGCATGTACCGCAGTCCGGACCAGTCGAGTCGGTATTCCTCGATGCGGTCGATGGATTCCCAGCTCTTGTCGAAATGGACGATCAAGTACCCGGGTATACCGGCCCGTGCATACAGTTTGTGCTTTTCGGAAGTATCTGCATCGACGGTGCTCTTCGAGACGACCTCGACTACCAGGGCGATATGGTCTCGGACGGTGTTCACGTCGTACGGTTCGCAGTCGCGGATGAAGATGTCCGGGTAGCGGATGTTGAGTTGGTGGTCGTCTCGGTGATCGTCGGCGTCGGCGAAGCGGACAGCGACATCGGAGCCGACACGCAGGCATGGGCCGGCGGGGTCGCGAGCGTCTTCCAGGGCGGCGGCCAAACGCCGCACCACGCGGCTATGTGCTTCGCTCTGCGCCATCAACCGCACGACGAGGCCGTCCACGATCTCGACATCGCCGAGAGAATCCGGTTCGGCCTCGAGGAAATCTTCGGCGGTGACCCGAGGTTGTTCGTCGGGATGTGATGCCGTCACGGTCGGCTCCTCGTGGGGTACGGCGGCCATTCATAGAGATGGACTGCAAACATGCTGGTCAAAGATATCAGCTTGTCTCGGTCGCCCCACCGCGGCTACGGGCCGATGAGCGGCTACACGCCGGAGCCGAGTGTCCATGGCCTGGGGCGGCGGTACCGAGGATCTCGCGGTACCGGTCGGGCGCATGACCGGGCAGCGCTTCGAAGGATTGATTACCTCACTCACCGAGTGGAACGTCATCCGAGTCAGGCCGCATCTTCAAGTAGTCAGAATCAGCGTGTGGAGGCAGGCCGTGAGTTCAAGTGCTGGCGATATCGCTGCTGAGATAGAGCAGCGCTACCCCTCTCAGATTGCTGTACTGCGTGCTGACGCTCGTGAAGCTGCGCGTGACGGCCCCGGCCCGATCATGGGCGTGATTCCCCAGACGGTGCAGGCCGGGCCGGTGGCGGGGCCGGCGGTGAGTGTGCCGGAGTTGGATGTCATGACCGATTCGGGTCATATCGATGTCACCGATCGGGGCAACTTCGGGAATCGCACGGTCATCTGTGTATTGATGGAAGTCTGGGGTAGTCCGCAGGGCGAATCCGTGCCCGCGCATAGGGGTGTCGAGGTGCCGCGCGCCGAGGCCGAGGGGTGGGTTCGCGCCGCGCTCGAAATCGAGTGGGCCGAAAAGGCCTGGGTGCTGAGGAATATCGGTGGGCAACCCACACACCTGATCCAGGCATTCGTCCTGCTCGACCGAGACTGCCGGGTTGTCGACGTCCCACCGGAGTTCTTCTTCGGATACTTCGCCACACAGCTGCCCACACGCCCGGACCAGGTCGCTGTGCGACCGCTGCTGCCCGACGCCGCAACAGGTCGGCCGATACAGGAATTCATCGCGCCGAACACCCGCGACGACAGCTTGTTGTGGCCCGTGGAGGTCAGTGGCGTATCTCGGAGGATGTCCGGGCGGCGGTTGATGCGCTGGTCGCGTTGTTGCGCCCGAAAGGCGTGATCGACCACAATTTTCGGCCGGTCTCGCTACGGGTGCAGGAGCGCGTTGCCGCAAACGGGTTCGTGCGGCGACATACCGGTCACTACTCGGAGGAGGAAGTCGCCTTACCCACCGACGAGGACCTCTCGGCGGGCACCGACTTCTTCCGGTCGACTCATCCACGATTGCCCACCCGGCCGCGAACCGCAACGGAGTGGGCCGGCCAGCTACAGACGATCTACCAGGAAAAATTCGCTACCGGAGGGATGGGCATGCTCTACGACCATCCAGAACTACGGTGAGCCCGAATTGGGGGTCTGAATTGGTAGGACCCCGTGGTTTGTCCATCCTCGGCCCGACTGACCGCCATCGACTGCAAAAGGCCGGTCCCGCGAGAGCTCTCATCGGCAGGGGTGAGCGCTCTCGCGGGAGCGGGTTTCACTGCCAGGCGGCCATGCGAGACGGCACGAAGCGACGAATGCAGCGGCCGACGGTCACACCGTACAGTGCGGTCTGTGCGAGCCGGAGGTAACCCCGTGTCCGAATCGTCTTCCGAACCCCGCACGCTGACCCGCGCCGACTACGACCGCCTCGAACACTACGGCTACGCCGGCCCCACCACCGCGCTCACCACCACCGACACCGACGTCGTGAACCGGTGGCAGCAGCAATCCCCCGGGTGGCGGGCCCGGCACTGGGCCTACCTCAACGACGACGAAGTCCTGCGGCTGGCGGCGGTCAACGTCGCTCGCCGCACCACCGCCACCGCAGCCTGACACCAACCCAGCGAATCCACTCCCGCGAAGGAGCCCACATTGAGTTCGACCTCGCTCGCCGTCGTCACCGATCCCGATGACACCCCCGACTCCCCACCGGCCACCGCAGAGAACCGCTCGCGGCCGGCGGACGCCGCCTACATGCACCCCGACGATGTGCTGATCGCCGACAACGTCAGCACGACCTTCGACTTGGCCGATCACCCCGAGCAGATCGCGTCCATCCGGGAGTTCGGTGTCGGGTTGCCGATCCGCGCCGAACGCGACCCCGACGGCACCGTCCACGCCATCGACGGACAACTGCGCGTGCTCATCGCCCGCGAGATCGGACTCACCGAGATTCCGGTGTGGATCGTCGACGCCCCCACCGGGGACGACCGGGAGCGCCGGATCGCGCGGACGTTGACCCAGATCAACCTCAACGACCGCCGCGTCCCCCTCACCGCCGGAGTCCGTGCGGCCGGCGTCGCGCAGATGCTCGACCTCGGCGCGTCGGTCACCCGGGTCGCGAAGGGTCTGCAAACCAACCGGGACCGAGGTCAAACGGTCAGCAGCCATCGGGCGATCGGCGACCGCGCAGGAGCTGCTGGGTGGTCACCAGCTATCTCCCTGGCCTGCACTACATCCGCCGCGTGCCCCGAAAGCTCTGAACGAGTTCCCTCAGCATGGCCAAACTCCGAATCGCCACTTCGCCGCATCACGCCCCGTAATGACCGCGGCGGGGACCCTCACGGTCGGTGCCGCAGGCACCGTGGTCACCGCCACCAGGTGGCGGATCCGGCGCGCTGGTCGAGCCCCTGCAGACCGCCGGACGAGCGCACCGGGCAGAACGATGGAGGCCCCGGCTATCCCACCGCCGCGGCCTCCATCGGTACTTTCGGCGAGGCACGAGCGATGGCTCGATCATCGCAACCCTGCTGACACTGTCACCCTGCCTTGGATACAGCGATGCCCGACCAGGCGGCTGCGGATGCGGCGATCTCTGCAATCGACTTGTCGACCATGCTGTCCATGAAGACCAGTGGAGAGAGGTAAGTCTTCTTGTTCATTTTGGCGAGCAATGCCTGCCACCTCGGGAGTTGACGCAGGTAGGTCTCGTCGTCGTGGAGCATGAACGCAATAACCTGCCGACTGTCTCCAGCTGTCGCGCGTAGTGGAACGACTCTGATCTCGCGCACGGCTTCCCAGCTGACTCGCACCCCATCTTTCGGCGAGTGCACGCCGTCGGCGTCGAGGACGGTGGGGTGTCCGGGGATAGACCAGCTCAGCAAGTGGCCGAAGTAAGCGATTACCGGAATGGCCAGGACGGCGGCCGCTGCGGTAATGGCAGGTGCCGAGAGCAGCAATCCGGCGGCAACCGGTATCGCGAAAGTCCCGAGGAACGGCAGCATCATGCGCAGGACGCCTACAGTCGGCACCCTGATCTCCAGCCCTTCCTGCACCCCGGGCACGACCGGTACCCGAGGTGCCCCCTGACTCACGTTCAAGAGACGGACCAGCGCCAGCTTCCGGCGCGCCTCGAAGAACCAGTAACCGAGCCACACCGCTACCAATACTGGCGCGACAATCCCGAAAGGTAGATCGAGCATCGCCACCAACAGCCCAAGCAGCAGACCCACGACCAGGCCGATGGGGATACCGATCAAGAAAATCTTGAGCTGAGAGCGCCCGAGCCGCTTCTCCGCGTATGCCCTCGCGATCCGGTCGGTATCGGGATCGCCGGCAGGTTCGCCCTGCAGGAGTGCCTTCCGGGTGGAAGGGGCCAAATCGCGCCAGGTGTTCATACATACCCTCTTTCAGACGGCCGACATCTCGGCCGATCCGTACAACTTGTGATCGAGCTGATCGGGCGGTCTCTCCGCGATCCGCGCCTGCGGTTGCTGCGGCACCCGAGTACGACCCCGATGCCCTACCCAAACCCGGAGTGCCGGGAACGTTAACCGACGACCGACCTCCCGCCAATACGTCGGCATGGCCGCTACGACGTCGCCGACAGGCGCTGGCCGCACCGAATCACCTGAGCGTCGATGGAAAAGCCAAGGCATTCTGCAGTTTTGCGCTTCGAATGCGGCACGTGAAGGCGCACCGGGATCGGTCTCGACCAGAAGGACATCTTGTGTCACCGTCACAAAATGTGTCATCCACCGACACACCGGGTCCCACTGATGCGCTGACCAGACGCAGGCCCCGGTCGATGTGGAACGACCGGATCCCCCCGGACGAACGGACGAACCTCGACCTTATCCGCCCGGTTTGACGGTTCCGTGCGCGAGTTTGGACGCAAGTAGTCCACCCGGCGGCCCCGTAATTTTTCGCGACTCAGTTGAGCATCGCAGGTTGCACTTGGGACACCAGGGCGACATTCTCCCACCCCGGATCCCGCGCAGGGCAGCGTTGACGCGCATCAGGCAGGACGAGTGGGGCTCAGTCTTTGGAGTTCATTACCGGAACTGTCCAAGATCAGGTGTCCTATTCGGGGGTCAACTCGCACTTCGATTGTGCGCGGCTCGAACCATACTTCCATCGATGACACTGCGGATCGGGGCGTCCGAAGAATAATGCTCTCATCGCCAGGAAGAGGGAAGGAAGCTCCATGAGGTTCGAACCGGACGCATGCCTCTGGTCCCGGTCGATTCGCATTGAATCTCAGGTCGATTAGGTCTTCTTGGTCCATAGTTCCTCATTGTTTCTCAGGCTCTGGGGTGTTTTCATCTGGTGCCGCGGCGTCTTGCTGTCCGCCGTGGGTAACGTCGTGCCGTACGCCCGGCCGGCTACCAGTGCAGAAGCTACTGGTAGCCGGCCCATTTCGCTGACGATAAGTATCCCCGGGACATCATCACGGTGTGGCGTTGCACGGAGTGCGTACAACCGGCATCTGATTCTGATGATCGGGCGGGACAGTTCTGGCGGTGTCGATTAGCTGCATCGCCTGGCGCGCGACTGGCCTCTACAGAGTTTCGATCTCATTTCCAGTGCTGTCCAGGACGACATGCTCCACACGATGATCCACCCATACCGCTAGGGTATCCCGGTCGGCGCAGATTTCCATTGATCCCACAACGGACTGCGGCGCCCGAAGTACGACGTAGCCACCGCCAGAGAGCTGGAAGAAAGACGCGAACGGCTCGAATAATACATATATCTCAGTGGCGCTCGATCTCGCACCGAACTTGATGTTCATCACTTCCGGTCCGTCCGTCATTATTTAACTTCTTTCTCGTACGTTTTGATTATTTTATCCAGAATTGCAACCCGATCTTGCGCGGCATTCCCACCCCTATATCCATTCTTCGTCGCTGCCTCAGCGACCCACCCATATACCTCTCGCAACTGCCTAGTATCGTGTTCGCTGACTATACCCCGGAGCTGATCTGGATCATTAACATCAATCCCCTCCTTGAGGGTCGATCTCTTGGTTGCAGGATCGGTGTCCCAGATCCTATTGCTGACGTCGCGGATGGTTCCGCCTTCCAGCTCGACCTCGGGCCTCGGGCGCTCTGCCGCTTCGGGCTGTGCGCGGTTCTCCTGAGGTTTCGCCTGTTCTGTTGGCTCGTCTCTCTCTGCGCCGAAGACGGCGGCTCGGAGGGTGGCACCGAGGAGAGCGGCGCCGGCGCCCAACTGAGGGATCAGCGGGATGACGAGAGGGGCCACCATGGCTAGTCGTCCAGTGAGGTCGAGACTGTTGATGGGGTCGGCGTTGGCGTAGTCGTAGGCGTTGGCGGATCCGGCGAGGACGGGGTCGGTTTGCAGGAAGCGGCCGAGGATGGGGAGGTAGGTGCGGGCACCCATTTCCAAGACTTGTTGGCCGGCGACGTGTTCGATGGGGACGGTGTGTCGTCCGAGGTAGCCGAAGTCGAGGCCGCCTTGGGCGGTTTCGGGGATGGCGATGTCGCCGATTTCGCCGGTGCCGGGGTCGATATTCTGACCGAACGGGTCGTAGAGGTGCAGTTTCCCGGTCCGGGCGCCGTTGCCGGCGGCGGTGAACAGGATGTCACCGTGGACGTTGGGGTAGGACCAGTTGCCGGTCTGAGTGCCGCTGTAGTTCTTGGTGAGTACCACTCCACCGGGCAGGGACACGATCCGCTGGAGCAGTGCCCCGCTGCCGTCGAGGACGAATTCCATGCCGCCGGACTCGCTTGTGTAGCCGTAGCGGATCATTCCGGTGGTGACCGAGGTGTTGTTGTTGCCTTGGACTTCGCGCATCAGGATGCGGTCGTTGACGTCGCGGCTGTAACGGAGGGCGACTCCGTCTCCGGTGGTGGTGGAGACGTGGCGGCGGGTGGAGTCGTAGCCGAGGGTGTCGGTTCCGACAGTGGTGGCGTTGCCGTAGTCGTCGTAGGTGAAGTCGAGCTCAAGTGCTCCGTCGGTGGACAGGATCCGGTCGGCGTGGTCGTAGCAATAGATGGTGGTTTCGGCAGGTGCTCCGTTGAAGCTGTCGGTGGAGCGGGTGCGGTTGGAGTTCAGTCCTGCTTTCGGGTTGGGTCCGCATCCGCCGTCGGGGGCGTAGCTGTAGTTCAGTTCGTGGTGAGGGACCCGTGCGGCGATCAGGCGCCCTACACCGTCGTAGGCGTAGGACGAGGCGAAAGTGCCGCCGGCGGAGTCGGTGATCAGGTCGTCGACGACACGTTGGTCACGGGTACGGGTCACGGTGTCGGTGACGGTGGAGCCACCGGTGGTCCACGCCAGTTGCGCCAGGGACGCGGCAGCGTTGTAGCCGATCGCTACCGAGGAGCCGTTGCCGTAGGTAGCTCCGGTCAGGACCCCGTTGGTGTAGGCCGGGGTGGCGACGGTCGATCCGTCGAGATCGACGCGAGCCAGCCGGGTGGCGCCTGTCCAGGCGAAGGTTTGTGTCGAGGAGGTGCCCTTGACGGTGGTGACCGATTTGTTGGGACGGCCGTAGGGGTCGTAGGTGGTGGTGGTGACGACGCCGTTGGCGTCGGTGTAGGAGGTGGTGCGTCCGAGCAGGTCGACCACGGTGGTGGTCGTGCCGGATTCGTCGGTTGCCTGGGTGGCCAGGGGGTTTCCACCGGCCGCGTAGTCGTAGGTGATGGTGCGGGCCGGCTGATCACCCATGGCTGGGTGGCTCTGCCGCAGTGTGCGGCCGCGTGTGTCGAAGCTGGTGCACGCCCAGGGTTCGTCATCGATACGGATCGCGGCAATGCGTCCGGTGCTGTCGTAGACGGTTTCGGCGGTGTGGGCGGTGCCGTCGGCGTTCTGTCCGCTGGTTAGTGTCTTCGCCATGCCGGCCTGGACGGCTGGTTCCCCGTCGGGATCGCACGGGTTGGCGCGGGTTTCGGTGTCTCCGTAGTAGGTGTAGGTGCCGCGTTGTGCGGGGTTGGTGATGTCGCCGGCGGGTAGTGCGTGGGCCAGTTCCCTCAGGTATCCGTCGCCGGGGTTTTCGAAGTGGTTACGGCGCACCAGTTGCAGCCCGCCGGAGTCGTTGATTTTCGCAGTGACCAGTCCGAGGACGGGGTCGATGCCGTTGGTTTCGTCGCTGTAGTCGGTGAGTACCACCGACGACGGGGCTCGGCCGGTGTTGGCGTCGTTGGAGTTGTCGGTGACCTTGCTGGTTTCGAGACCGTAGCGCGGATGGAGGTGCTGGCCGGGGACGGTGACGGCTTCGGCCGCTTCGGGTAGCATCCAGGCGAAGTTGAGTGCGCCGGTGTCGCCGGATCGGTTGTAGTAGTCGATGCGGATTCGATGCCAGGAACCCGCGGTGGCGTTGGTGTAGGTTTCGGCGACCGTCGTCGAGGTTTTGTCGGTCCACGAATCCACGAGCAGGAAGTCGTCGATCCACAACCGAGCCCCGTCGACCAGGGTGAGTCCGAGCCGGTAATCCCCGGTTTCGGGGAACTGGATCTCTCCGGTGAAGCGGGCAGACCACCGGTCGGAGCCGTCCACCGGTGGTGTGTCACCCCAGTTCACCGCCAGGGTGCCGTCGTCGGTGCCGACACCGGTCTGCCAGATGTCGGGGATCCCGGACAGTGAGGGGTTTGTGTAGAGCTGGGCTTGCAACCCGGCCATGCCCTCGTCGTAGCCGGTATGGACGTGCGGGACGGTGTTCTTGCACGCCTCGGTCGGTAGCTGCCCTTGGAAGCAGTCGGCCGGCGCCGGGCCGTAGGTGTCGACGAGACGGTCGGCATGGTCGTAGACCGCGGTGGTCTTGCGGCCGGTCCCGTCGAGCCCGACAATCGGCTGGTCCTTCACTTCGGCCGACCTCAGCGGCCGACCACGCCACGCGCCCGGGAATAATTCGTGTCGCTGGCGTCCGGCCTGCTCACGTCCCCCGGGGAGCGCACCATGCGAGTCGATCCCGCGATGGCGCATATGCGTCCCCACATCGGCCGAACTGGTATTTCATCGATTTGTGGTTCATCTCACAATGACACGGGAGGCTGTCCGGGTATCTTGCCAAACGGCAATTTGGAGGGTTAATTTCATCCAAAACAGGGGATTGCTCTTAGTTCGCCAAAATGCGGCGCGAGGCATCGTCAGTTTCCGATTGAGCTCCACAGGAGGCCCGCCATGCCCCGCGTCGACAGTTTCCGCAACACACCAGCACGCCCAGTGTTGAGCACCGCCCCGACGCACGCGCAACAACAACGCCCCGCGCCTCAATGGGTGTGCGAAGAACCCACGGTGGGGGCCTATATGCGCTCGCGCCGCGAAATCCTCGGACTGACCCAGGACGAAGTCGCCCACGCAGCATCGATCACCGTGTCGACATTGAGGAAATGGGAAGCAGGCCTACGCAACCCGAGCCTCGACAACCTCCGCGTGTGGTGCCAGGTCCTCGATCTACCCGTCTGGATGCTCCGCAAAGTGGTGTCACTCGTCCTCGGCGAAATGGACAGCCTCAACGCCGGCACCTGGCCCCCACCCTCAGCGGCAGCGACCTCGACCACCTCGAACTGATCGCCGGCCCCGCCTACTACTACAGCTTCCCCCACTGCGATCTCCTGGCCGCCAACAGCATCGCCCGCGCCGCAAACCCCAGTCTGGTCCCCGACCTACGTTCCCCGCGACCCACCAACCTCGTCGAATGGTTCATGACCCCCACCGCGAAGAACATGATCGCCAACTGGGAAGACTGCGCCACCCGACTCGTCTACATGCTCCGCATCGTGGGCCCCGGAATTGTTCCCCGACAACGACTCGACGAAATCTTCAACACCTGCTACGCGCGCGCACCCAAAGACTTCCCCCGGCTCTTCACCAAAAACCCCAGTCGGCAAACAATCGCCTCCGACATCGTCCTGCTACGAAATCCCAAAACCGGGACCATCGAAGAACTCACCTACCGATCACTACGCCCGCGCGAGCCCATCCACCCCTACGCACTAATCCAACTCGCCAAACGCACCAAAGTCTGAACGGCACACGGTCGCCGGTGGCCGCCGCCTATTCCCGGATTCACCCGGCAGTCATGCCGACTGGCTTATCCCGCCACGGTTTCGGCGCGTCCTCCTGCCATAGGATCTCGGCGGGGTTCGATACCCGAGCATCAGTGATGCTGCGTTCGATCTTGCGAGCGCGCAGTTCTCGCGCCACTGGGTTTCTGCGCGGGGGACGGTGATATCGGGCCCGCAATCAGCACTTCGATAGCTCCAAAACCGGTCGCAGACATCGTGAATCCACTCCGCGCCGGCCTCGTCGACCGGCGGAGCCGACAGCTGGGTGCCATGAGCCCCGAAAGGGAACAGTTTCGCCGAGCCCACCGCCGACACAAGCTGTGTCATGCTTTCTCCGAACAGAGGGGAGACTACGCGCCGATCGGTCACCACACATTCCACCAGGCAGCTCGTGCAGATGCCCGTCCTCCGGGGTCGCAGGCGATCTACCCGAGGGTCCGTTGTCGGCTCTGTACCGAACCTTGGACGAGTGGCGATAATGCAGACATGCCGAGCACCGCACCGACCTTCAATCGGGTCGCCTCCACAGCTGTCGAGAGCACCGCAGCGCAGATCCTTGAGCGCTGCTTATTAGCTGACGGCTCATTGTTCACACCCGACCAGCAGGTGTGGACTCGGCAGCACCTCGCTCAACTCCACCACGCGTATGTCGATGCTCCTGACGTGTCGACGGGCAAGTTCGCGGACAAGCTGGCGGGCCAGCTCTCTGACGTCTCGGACGCTGCCCGGCAACTGTTCGCCGAGATCTACGCGTTAAACGTCCTGCCTCTCGTGAACTTCAAGCAAACCACGAAAGTTGGCTATATCCAGGGTGTTCTCGACGGGATGCAGTCCCCTGTCCCGATTCCACCGGCGGTGGTGGACGCGTTCAGCGGTGGTGTCTTCCATGGCGGACAAGCCTCGAGCCAGCGCGGCTGGGCGCAGCTGTCGTTCCTCGTCGATTTCGTCGACTACTTCAAGTCTCAGGTGGTGTCCGTACAGCAGATGGCGGCCGACGATCCTGCCGTGATGAAGCGTCTGGTGTTCGATTCACCCGGGCACAGGGAACCTGCCCAGCGTCAGGCACTCCTCTATCTGTTCCATCCTCAGTACTACCTGCCGATCGTCAACATCAATCAGAAGCGGCTTTTGCGAAGTGCACTGGCAGACGAGTACCTGCCCGACGGCATCACCGACGATGTCGATGCCGACCTCTACGAAATCGACACTCGGGTACGAGCACAGCAGGGTGGTCCGGTCGACTACTACGTCGGCGAGTGGAGCGCCAAATGGCGCAAGCCCAAACACGCGACGGCTGCCAGTGACGATGGAACGGAGCCGTCGACTTCGTCGGCGATCGATGACGACGATACTGTCGACGACGCCGACTACGACGGCACCGAGACACCCACCGCGCGCCCGTACTCGGTTGCCGACATCATCGAGGACGGCGCCTTCCACAGTCGCGATCGTCTGCAGCAGATCCTCAAGCGGTGGGAGGGGAAGAAGAATCTGGTACTGCAAGGCGCACCAGGCACCGGGAAGACATGGCTGGCGAAGAGGCTCGCATACGCGCTGATCGGTTCGGAGTCGCCGGGGGCGGTCCGGTCGCTGCAGTTTCATCCGAACAGCTCGTATGAGGACCTCGTACGGGGCTGGCGACCGTCAGCAACCAAGGGCGGCGACGGGCAACTCGTCCTCACCGATGGCCCACTGCTGCAGCACGCCGAACAGGCCAGAAAACAACCGGACATCCCCCACGTGATCGTGATAGAGGAGGTCAACCGCGGCAACCCTGCTCAAGTGTTCGGCGAAATGTTGACCCTGATCGAAGGCACGAAACGCTCCCCCAAAGACGCGCTGGTCCTCTCGTATCCCCGGACGGTTGAAGAGCAATACCACCTGCCGGACAATCTCTACATCGTCGCGACGATGAACATCGCGGACCGCTCGTTGGCGCTGGTGGACTTCGCACTTCGGCGCCGCTTCTGTTTCGAAACGCTTGAACCGGCATTCACTGCGGCATGGTCTGCCCTCGTGACCAAGCGACTGCCGAACAACCCTGAACTCGTCGACGTGATCCGCACCAAGGTCGAGACCCTGAACACACAGATCCGGACGGACCCGGCATTGGGGCCGGCATTCCAGATCGGCCACAGCTACCTCACCCCCGCAGACGCAGAAGCCGACGGCCGCGGCTGGTTCGCCGGTGTTGTAGAAAGCGAAATCGCACCGCTACTCGCCGAGTACTGGTTCGACTACCCCGATACGGCGACGGACGCTGTCGCCGCGATGCTCCAATAAGGTCAGCGCCATGATCACGGCTGGCCAGGGGCAGACACGCATCCCAGTGAGCAGTCTGTGGCTGCTGCTGATCTACGCCTCTGACCTGCTCCCGGGTCTGCGGACCGACGAACGCGAATCATTGCTCTCCGGCGCCCGCGACGCCGACCTGCTCGATGCCATCGCTGACGTGCTGGCCACAGAAGTCGAGCGGCGCCTGCGCAGCAACCTCACCCTCGCCTACCAGCCCCGAGCGGCGGAAATGACCCGCGTTCGAGGCAGCATCGATCACCTCCGAACGAGCGCGAACCGGCTGACCGATCGGGGCCGGATCGCCTGTCGGTTCGATGAACTGACGGTCGACACCCCACGCAACCAGTTCATCTGCTCGGCCCTGCGGTGGGCAGGCCGTGTCGTGCAGTCGAAGGAGTTGGCCTCCCGGTGCACTATCGCGGCGTTCCGGATGCAGCGCCTCGGTGTCTCCGACCGCAGGCCGGCCCGTACCGAGATCTCCAGAGACCGCGTTGGTCATCACGATCGATCTGACCAGCGGGTTATTGATGCTGCGGCGCTGGTCCTGGATATGGCTGTCCCTGCCCATATTCCAGGCAGGCGTTCGGTCCCCGTCCTGGCTCGACACCACGGGCGCCTGCGAATACTGTTCGAGAAGGCCATCAACGGATATTTCCGGTACAGCCTCGACCACACCGCCTGGACCGTTTCACGGCCTCAGCTCGACTGGGGCGCACTCGGTGACCCCGCAGCACTCGATCTACTTCCCCGGCTCGAAACCGACACCGTCCTCGACAACCGGGCCGGCAGGCGAATCATCATCGAAACCAAATTCACCAACGCCTTAAAGGTAAACCGATTCGGCACCAAAAAGATACGGTCGGAATATCTATACCAGGTGTACGCGTACGTGATGACGCAGGCAAGATCGCGGCAATCAGCCGACGAGACCACCGAAGGAGTTCTATTGTTCGCGCTCACGGAAGGACAGGACCCGGTCGATGTCGAGTTCACGATCAAGCCGCATCGGGTTCGGGTCATGTCCGTCGACCTTGCGGGCACGCCGTCAGAGATTCGCGCGCAATGGCAACGGTGCCTGCACTGAACACGGCCACAGGTCGCGGTGGACAAAACGAGACGCCGTCCTGGATGCGCACCCAGGACGAGCACTTCTCATCGAATCAGGCGCGTACTGCATCCCGGGCGGCGCTACCAGCCTGTCCTGCGACGGCCTGCCCGAGATCCATCCCTCGATCGGTCCGGTCGGCTACCTCCTTCCAATCCGTCATCGAGAATGCGGCCGTCGCCGCGTCCCGCCCCCTTGAGCCATGATCGTTCGCAGTCGGGCATCGACTCACCCAACTCGACTATGGCGCAGTTGATTCGTCGTCCCTCCCCGCGGGTCACGCTGTACATGCTGCCGCTCCCCCGGCCTCCCGACGAAATAGCCCACAGCCGTCGAGGACGCCCGCACCTCGTCCTCATGCGGATCGCGGATTCAGGGTTTCCGGCAACAGCAGCGCCGCGATGCGCGGTTCACCGCCGCGAAACGACATATGCACAAGTCGGTTCTCAGGACCGCCTCAGCTGAACCCGACTTGAACCCTGACGCTATTGACCTGCACATATGATTCAGACAATTGATGCTCAGATCACATTACAGCAGGTAGAAAGAGGGATATCTGTGTCCGGAGGGGGAATCGACCACTACGCCCACGCGCTCAACCACCGAAAAGTCCTGGTTATCAACCAAGCGTAGCTCCCGGTCTGCCCAACGCTCTAGCAGACAAGCCGCATGTCGGCGCGCCCCGGACATCGGTTCATCGGACGCAGCGGCTTCGCCAGTCGGCACCGGAAGCGCCGGCCTTGGTCGTGGCAAGCACCGAACCCGATGCCCCGTCCTTCTACGGACTGGTCCATTACGCCCAGCGCTTCGGCCGCGCCGCCGACGCACCTCGACTTCTCTCACACAGAGAGCCGAGTCGGTCGATAATTGTCGAATAACCAATCGACCCGCGGCGCACGCACCCACAACCCGGCCGGTCTCGACCTCGATATCCCCCGCCACCGGCTTGTCGTATTCGTCGGCTATGTGAGACTGATCGGAACCGATCTGTATACAGCATGGCTGACGGCCGCCGACATCAGCCGGGCAGACCTGAGTGACGCAGACCTCCGCAAGGTCTAAGGACGCGGCTGCCACGCCGAGCATGCACTTCTCCGTTATGCGGACCTGCAGCGCGCCGACTTTTCGGTTGCCGAATTTGCGGGCGCGGATTTCCACGGAGCCCGGTTGCAGCGAGTCACATGGTCACCACCATGTTCAGCTGCAGCTCGAACGTCGAAACGTCCGAGGCCGCGGGCGAGGCACTGCGCTGACGTAACCGACAGTTCATCGGTGATGTGGTCGCCAGGCATATTGGTGAATCCCGTTGTGGTCCAGGCGGGTGCGCAATGTGCCGAAGAGTTCCATGCTCGAGCCGGATGGGCCCGGCCCGGCGCACTAACCGGCGATCGCGGCCTCGACTGCGGTGATCACCTGCTCGATGGTCCCGTTGTCCATGCTCCGTCACAGCGGCAGGCAGAGGTGGCGGTCGGCGAACTCGTCGGGCGGTCGACGGAACAATCGAGGTCCCCTGAGTACGCGCCGGCGCTGACGGAAGTGCCTCAGGACGGCAGCACATCCCGCCTCGCGAGCCGGGCGAGGAGCCGGACGGAATCGTTCGAGTCGCGGTGCAGGTGGGCCTGCCAGCCGAAGTCGCGCGCCGCCCGGCAATTCACGGCGCCGTCGTCGAGGAGGAGTGCGGCTCCTCCTGACGGAAGGTGTTCTTCCGCCACCGCGAAGATGCGCGGGTCGGGCTTGGCGATTGCCCTCTCGTGCGATCGGACGACGGCGTCGAAGACACGGACGTGATCCCGCAGCATGCGCTCACGGTAGGGTTCCCATTCGCGGACGCTGTTCGTCAGCATCCCGATCCGCACTCCGCTGTCGCGCAGCCGTGCCAGTGCCGCCAGCAGTGGCGTGTTGACGGGCCGATCGCGGTACCAGTGCTCGCCCCAATCACCCAACTCGATCGCCGGGCGGATCGGCAAGGCGGCTTCGACGCGGCTTCCCCATTCAGCTTGACTGAGCAGTCCGCGCTCGAGCGGGGCCATCCCGCGTAGCCCGAGGTCGGATGCGACGGCGTCTATCGCACGCCACAGTACGGGCCAGGGGATGCCGGCAGCCCGTGCGATCCTGGCTGCTGCTTCGGTCACAGGAGGTGTCAGCACCCCGCCGAAGTCGCACCACAGGACGGCGATCGGCTGCTCAGCCATCGATGCGGGACCCGTCAGGAGCGAACCGATGGACAGCGGGGGCAGGAACGAAGGCCCGGACGGTGTGGCCGGGACACAGCCACCGATCGCCCTCGCGCTGTACGAGCGTGAAAGTCTCGCCGGTGGTACCGCGGCAGACGACGTCCTGGCCCGAGCCGGTGAACTCACACACGTCGACCACCCCGTCGACGACCTGCCCGTCGCCCGCTACTGCGCGATCGCCCTCGATCAGCTGCGCGTCCTGCGGCCGCCATCCGATGATCCCGCCCGCCGCCGTGGGTGCCAGGTTCATCGCGGGCGAACCGACGAACCCCGCGACGAACCTCGTTGCGGGGCGCCGGTAGACCTTGTCGGGCGGGCCTGCCTGCGCGATGCGGCCCTGGTTCATGACGACGAGATCGGTGGCCATCGACAGGGCTTCCTGCTGGTCGTGGGTGACGAGCACGAGGGTCGTTCCGAGGTCGCGGTGCAGCCGGAGGATTTCGGCGCGGGCGCTGGCGCGCAACGCGACGTCCAGCGCCGAAAGCGGTTCGTCCAGCAGCAGCAGCGACGGCCTGCGGATGACGGCTCGGGCAAGGGCCACGCGTTGCTTCTGCCCACCGCTGAGCTGGTCGGGGCGGCGGCCCAGGAGCTCCTCCAGTCCGAACAGCTCCGCCATGCGCTGCACCTCCGCGGAGATGCAGCGGGAGTCGGGTC
Source organism: Nocardia jinanensis (assembly GCF_014645735.1). Lineage (GTDB taxonomy): Bacteria > Actinomycetota > Actinomycetes > Mycobacteriales > Mycobacteriaceae > Nocardia > Nocardia jinanensis. The sequence goes on from NZ_BMMH01000041.1 coordinate 21,106, forward strand.
CATTCCGCCGATCCCGCCGACGCGCCAACCTGAGCCCGAAGGAGATATTGCGGTCCACCGTCATGTGCGGGAACAGCGCGTAGTCCTGAAAGACCATCGCGACGTCCCGGGTGCCGAGAGGATGCGCCGACAGATCGTCTCCGTCTGCGGTCAGGCTGCCGCCGTCGGGTCGGTCGAGTCCCGCGAGGAGGCGCAGGAGGGTGGACTTTCCGCATCCGGACGGTCCGACGATCGCCGTCAGCGACCCGGCCGGGATCGTGAGGTCCACCGAGTCGAGTGCCGTGGTCGATCCGAACCGACGGCTGATCCCGGCGAGCTGGATCGTGGCGGCGTGGACGGGAACCCCGAGGCGTGTGGGCGGCGATGTCATGTGCGCAATCCTGACTGGAGGAAGGCGTCGGTCACCCGACGGGAGGCAAGGAGGTAGACGAGGACGATCGGCAGGCTGGTGAGCGTGGCCGCCGCCATGAGCGCGCCGTAGTCGGTTCCGCTCTCGGTCTGGAACTGCGTGAGTCCGATCTGTACCGTCGCGTTCTCTGGGCGGGGAGCGATGAGCAGGGGCCACAGGTATTCGTTCCAGGTGGTGATGAACACGAGGATGCCGACCGCGGACATCGCCGGTCGAAGGGAGGGCAGGACGATATGCCACAGCACCTCGCGCGGCCGCGCTCCCTCGACGCGCGCGGCTTCGACCTGCGTGCGGGGGACCGCGGCCACGTGCTGGACGAGGAGCAGCACGGCGAGAGCGGAGGCGCCGAGCTGCGGCACGATCAGGCCGAGGTGGGTGTTGAGCCAGCCGAGACGGGTGGCGAGCAGGAACTGCGGGATGACGAGCGCCTGGGGCGGAATGACGAGCGCCACGGTCGCCGCGGCCAGGATCGCCGGACGGAGTCGCGGACTGAGCTGCACCAGCGCGAAGGAGGCGAGTACGGCGACGGTGAGCTGGCCGACGGCGACTCCGGCCGACATGACGAACGTGTTGCCGACAAGGGTGAGGACGGGCCAGTCCGATAGCACCGCCGCATAGTTCTCCAGCGTGATCGGCGCCGGCAGCGGGCTGGGCGAGAACACGTCACCGGGTGTCTTGAAGGAGGTCACGAGCGCCCATAGCACGGGGAAGCTCATGAGCAGGCAGCTCACGGCGAGCACAGCGTGCCAGGCAACGCGCCCGCCGAGGGCCGGGATACGGCGATCATGACGCACGGACGAACCTCCGAACGGCGCTCCATGCGCCCGCGACCACGGCGAACCCGGCGAGCAACAGCACGGCGGCGGCGGATGCCTCGCCGATGTCGAAGAACGTGAATCCCAGCGTGTAGATGCGGTAGTACACGTTGTCGGTGACGCCGTCCGGTCCGCCCTGGGTCAGCACCGAGATGTTGGCGAACGTCCACTGCCCGGCGAGGACGATGCTCAGCAGGGCGAGCACGATGGTCGGCCGTCGGACCTGCGGCAGGACGATCGACCGCGCGATATCGATCCCGGTCGCTCCCTCCAGTCGCGCGGCTTCGACGATACGATGGCCGATCGCCGAGAGAGTCGCGCCGTAGAGCAGCAGGTTGAAGGCGACCACTTTCGCGGCGGTGATGACCACGATCACCAGAAGGGCGGTCGCCGGGTCGCCCAGCCAGTTGACGGCCGGGAGCCCGATCGCCTGGAGCGCCTCGTTCACCAGTCCCTGCAGAGGGTTGAGCAGGAAGCGCCATGCCACCGCGACCGCCACCGGGGCGAGCACGACCGGGAGGAACAGCAGCGCCCGGTAGATATCGGACGCGCGCCCGGGACGCAGCCACAGCATCACCGCGAGCACCAGTGGGACGAGCGTGGAGAAGGGGAGCAACGCGAGGGCGTACAGGAGCGTCTGGCCGACGGACCGGATGAACTCGGGATGCCGCCGGAGCGTGGCGTAGTTCTCCACGCCGACGAATCCCGAGGGCGGGGTGGTCAGGTTCCAGTCGAGGAACGACAGTATGACACTGACCCCCGCAGGGCCGTACACCCATAGCGCCAGGAGAACCAGCAGCGGCGTGAGATACGGCCACGCCCGGGCGCGGGAGTTCATTGCGCGGTCAGCTCCCGGATCCGATCGCCGACCTGGGTCAGAGTGTCCTTGGGGTCCGCTCCGCGCAGCACGATCGGCTCGACCGCGTCGTCCTGCAGCAGCACGACCGCCTGGTTGGCGTCCTCCCCCGGGAACGCGAGGTAGGGCGCGACGTCGGCGAGCTGCTCCAGTGGCGGCACCAGCAGCTGGTTCTCTTCGAAGTAGCCCTGCAGGTAGTCGGGGTCGTCGACGAGGTCGGCGCGCAGCGGCAGGTAGCCGATCTGCTCGGTGACGATCGAGTAGCCCTCGGCGCTGGTGAGAAACTTCACGAACTCCCACGCGGCCTGCTGCTCGGCGGAATCGCTGCTGAGCACGATGAGGCCCGCCCCCGAGAAGGTCGGCCGCGCCGGCCCGTCGCTGAAGCTCGGGAAACCGGTCGTACGCAGCTCGAACGCGCCTTCCGCCGCCGTCTGCAGGTTGCCGGCGACGGCGGTGCTGGCGACGAGCATGCCGAGATCCCCCGACGAGAAGTTCGCGAGCGCGTCTTCGAGCCCGACAGCGGGCTGGAGACCGTCCGTCGTCAGCGCCTGCACGGCCGAGAGGCCCTCGATCGCCTCGGCCGAGTCGACCGTCACCTCGCCGGAGTCCGAGACGATCGCGCCGCCCGCGCTGTTGATGACCGACTGAGTCACATAGTCGGATTTGCTCGGGTCGGCGATGCCGAAGTAGACACCGTTGTGCCCGGTGGACACGATCGCCTCCGCAGCCTCCCGCACCTCGTCGATGCTCGTCGGCGGCTCATCGGGGTCGAGACCGGCCGCGCGGAACAGATCGGCGTTGTAGAACACCGTGGGCACCGAGTTCGTGAACGGCAGCGCGGCGATCGAACCGTCCCTCTCGCCGGTCTGCACGAGCGCGGCGTTGATGCCCTCCACGTGCGAGGCCCAGTCGTCGCCCGCGATCTGCTCGATCGACTGCACAGGAAGGGTGTGGAAGGCCTCGGCCATCTTGCTGTAGCCGAGCTGAACGACGTCGGGAGCGTCGCCCGCGACGACGTCGGCCTTGGCCTTCGTGAGCACATCCGCGGTGGGCACCGCCTGCGGAACGACCGTGACGTCGGGGTGCTGTGCGGCGAAGGCGTCGAGCAGCGCCTGCGTGCCCTCGGCGGCGGCGCCCTGCGTGCCATAGGTGTAGGAGCTGAAGGTGATGGTTATGGAGCCGGTCGACCCGACATCGGTGGGTGCCGCGCAGGCAGAGAGCAGGCCGAGCGCCGCGAGGGCGGCGAAGGCGGAGATCGATCGGGAACGTTTCATGCTCAGGCCTATCGGGAGGTCGGGACGGGATGGGCGATGTCCGGACGCGCGGTGGAGACCGGGCCGTCGAAGACGGAGGCGGCGCGATCGCGGTGCCACCGGTGCTCGGCGGGATCGGGCGAGGAGAAATGCGTGAGCACGAGGTCGGCCACTCCCGCCGCACGCGCGGCGCGACCGGCGTCGAGCGAACTGAGGTGTCCGTGCCCACTGCGATCGGTCTCGCGCAGCGTGCTCTCGGAGAGGAGCGTTCCCGCGCCCTCGGCGAGGGTCACCAGCGCATCGGTGACGCCCGTGTCACCGGTGTACACGAGGCTGCTGTCCCTCGACTCGAGACGAATACCGCAGTTGGGAGCCGAGTGGTCGAGCAGGGCGGTCGAGGCCTCGAGCTCGCCCAAGAGCAACCGCTCGCCGGGCTCGTACTCCCGGCAGTCGAAACCGACCTCGAAAGCACGGTCGAGCAGCGGATGGGTGACGACCGGGTACAGCCCGGCGAGCGCACGCAGCCGGGCGACCGCCCCTCTCGGCACGTAGAGCGGCACTGGCGGGATGTCCTCATCGAGTATCAGGGGACCGTGCTCGTCCTCTCGGCGCAGACGCTCGGCGAGCACCGTCTTCCCGATCACCAACAGGTCGAGGATGTGGTCGGTGTGCTCGTGGCTGACGTACACAGCGGAGAGCCTGCCGGTGCGCACCGCCGAGAGCCGAGCGGCGACGCCCGGTCCGGCGTCCAGCAGCACACGGGTGTCGCCGTGCTCGACAAGGTAGCCGGAACTTGCGAGTCCGGAGGCGGGCATTGCTGCCAGGCAGCCGAGAGGCGTCAGTCGCATGCCGCCATGCTCCATCGCCGCGAGGCCAGGGATCAACGAGCGATTATCCATGGATTGATAGGCGCAGCCGATTGACGAAAGACGGCACTATGACGCTCGCCGTGGGCGGCAGCAAGTTCGCGGAGCTCGCTCAGCACGCTGTTCACCAGAGGTTCATCGCGGTCGGCACGCCAGACAGCGTGCATGGTCAGCATCGGTTGCGGTTCGAGCCGCAGCAGGTGCATCCCCTGGGCGCGGCTCTGCTCGCCGCGAGGAAGGGAACTGAAGCCGATGGTGTCGGTGGTTTCGAGCTCGAGGAGGTATCCGGAGAGGTCGGTCGTGCTCTGCGATCGCCGCACCCGCACCCCGACGCGTGCCGCCGTCGAGATCAGCGTCTCCTCGATGCTGTTGGTACCGCCGGCGTAGGTGGTGACGTATCGGTGCGCGGCGAGTTCGTCGAGCCGCAACGAGTCGGTGCCCGCCAGCGGATGACTTCCCCGCACTACCGCGACCATGGGCACGTCCAGCAGGTGCTCGCTGCGCAGCGAGGTGTCGTCCACCGGTCCGTACACGAGACCGAGATCGAGATCACCCTGCCCCACCTCGCGGAACTGCTGAGCGGAGGCCAGCTCGCGTGGAGTCACCGCCACCTCTGGGTGCGTCTCACGGAGTCGATCCAGGAGTGGAAGCAGCAGCATCCTGCTGGCGGGATAGTTCGCCGCGAGCCGCAGCGCGCCCGCACGCCCCGCCCCCGCGGCGCGCACGAGTTGAACTGCCCTGTCGCGACAATCGAGGAGCCGATGGCTTTCGGCGAGCAGCACCCGACCCGCGGGGGTGAGCACGACCGAGCGCGAGGAACGATGGAACAGTAGCGTGCCGAGATGCGTCTCCAGCCGCCGGATCTGCTCACTCACCGATCCTTGGGCGATGAACAGCCGTCGCGCCGCCCGCCCGAAGTGCAGCTCTTCGGCGACCGCGCAGAAAATCTCGATCTGGCGGAAGTCCATGCCGCCCACCCAAGCCACGAAAGGTGAACGGCAGGGCAACTCACGACCAGCCACCGGTGTCAACTGTGAAGCATTCGGCCGGCAACAACTCAGCGAGAAACGCCCGGTAAGTCATCTGCTCGCGGGCCGCGCCGTCGGCAATCTCGTTGAACCGAGCGCGAACGGTCGGCAGCCGGAGCAACCGGCACGCCCGATCGACGGCAGCGTCAGCCGCCTGCTCGGTCATCCTGCGCACCCGCTCGACGGGCGCCCCTCATGCGCGACCTCAGACGAAGGTGAGGACGAGACGGCCACGCACATTGACCAGAGCGACGACCCGGTCACCGAGGGACAACCGACCATCCACTCCCGACCCCACCCGCGTCGATGACCCCGGCAGCGTCCATCCCGGGCATATGCGGCGGACCCGGGATGGTCCGGCCGCGCCGGGGCATCGTGCCCGCGCGCAGGATGAGATCCGTCGGGTTGACCATCGCCGCATGCAGCACTCCAAACGGGTGCTGGGCTGGTCGGTGGCCGACCATATGCGCACCGAGCTGGTTACCGACACTCTCGACATGGCGGTCGCGGCGCGCGGCGGACACGGCCGCCCACCCTGAGTGGCGCCCGCCTACCTGCTCGACTGGCTGACCGGACGAACCGCACACATCCCGCTGTGGCACCTCGACAACATCCTCCCAACCGGCACTGCGCCGTTCTGCGAGTTCTACGACCCGAACGACCTCGCCGGCACCACCACCACCGAACGCGTCGACGCCACACCACGGCCCTGAGCCCGACACCGTAGCCGGCCTCCGCCCGGGCGGCTGCCTTTCCGCAGTACGCCTCAGCCAGACATGCGTTGCGCTGATCGGGGCGTGTGTGGAGGTCAGATCTCCTCTGAGTTCTCGGCTCTCCGGATGCCATTCTCTATGGACTCACGCGCACGTTCAGACCGCAGTTCGAGTTGCTCGCGCTCGACATCGTTACGCCGCCGACGGTGGCCCAGAGGAACCGGATCCCCCTGCTCCACCGCATCGAAGGAGAAGACCATGGCGAAGAAGTCTCACTACGCGGCGGCAGTGCGAGTTCCGATGGCCCGCCGGGCGGCCGCGCTCGTACTCGCCGCGGGGCTGGCGGCAACGGGACTCGCGGCGTCGGCCTCGATGGCGAGCGCCGCGCCGAAGCACGGTACCTGCACCATCGTGGCCGACCCCACGATACTGGGGAGCAAGACGTCCTGCCCCGGCGCGAAACTGGCCGGCGCGAAACTGTCCCGCGCGAAACTGGAGTTCTCGACCCTGACCACGGCGAACCTGGAGAACGCGAACCTGACCGATGCCAGCCTGCGGTATGCCGACATAACCCGGGCCAACTTCACCAACGCGAACGTGACGCGTGCCGCGGGGCTAGTGCCTGGACCTCGAGGCCCCAAAGGTAAGGACGGCGTGGACGGTAGGAACGGTGTGGACGGCAAGGACGGCAAGGACGGCAAGGACGGCAAGGACGGCGAAGTCACTCCCCGGCCCTGCACCCCGCATTCCCACTACGATCGCAGCACCGGTAATACGATCTTTCACTGCGAAGAAGACGACCATCCTCCGCAGTGAACTGCTCGGATCCGTCTACTGAGCATGCAGAAGCGGAACGCCGCCAGATGGGCTGGACCTGGCGGCGTTTTCCGTGAAGAGAGTCGCCTACTCGAGGTAGACCCCAGATGGACAGGTTCTCGCCCGGTGCGGCCCCGAGTGCTGGCCGCCGATAAGTGACCCCCGAGTCATCGGTTCCGCTTGTGAGTTCATGGCGCGGCGCGAGCAAGAGGATCCCAGGCATTGTCTTTATGGTTCGAACTCGCGGTCGTGGACACGAGCATGGGGCAACTCGTTGTCGAGTGACTCACGGTAAGCCACACATCCACGCATGAAGCGCGGCCACGGCGGAACAGCAACCTCGGGCTCGACGCGCTCGGGCAACAGGCCCCAAAGCTGGGGGTGGTGCCAGCAGAGGTCGTGTCCTGAACTGTCGCGGTGAGCGCGAATACCGGCGCGCAGCCGCCGTACCTCAGCAATCAATTTTTCTCGATCGAACTCGTCGAGGTCAGTGTCGACGTTCATGTTCCGAACGGTAGGGGTTCCGGTAGTAATCGCGCGGACATCTGCGCCGACTCGCTGCGGATTTCCCGAACCGGGCGGTCACGGTCGAAACACGTTGCGAGACGATGAGTCCGATCCCGACATTGCTGTCGGCGGGCCGCTTGCTGTTGGCTTCGGTGTGGTGATGGTGATCTACGGCGACGTCGGCGCCGCCGGGGAGCGGCGCAGCTCTTGAAGATGGCTGCGTAACACCCGGTTCGGGTGGTCGATGCCGCGACCGAACTCCACCGGCGATATCCGGGTCAGGACATCGAGAGTCGAGTGCGGTGGGCACGGTGTCGCGGTCGATCGCAACGAGGGTGACATGCACGGCCGAGGCCGCCGCACCCCGACACCGGGGCGGCCCAAACGTGATGATCGTGGCTGCCAGCACGGCCCGCTGGAATCCATCGAGTAGGTGCATTCCAGGCGGTGGGGTGTGCAGTGCCGCAATCAGGTCACCGTCGGCGGCCGGAACACCGAACAGGTTGGCAGCCGCACCGACGACCAGTTCATAGGTATGTGCGTCGGTGATCGGCATCCGGGTGCTGAGTTCGCGGGCGCGCACCAACTCGGCGACGATGTCGCGGCCCAGCATCGTGCACACCCGTCGGTTGTCGATCAGGCCGCTGTAGCGCGGCGGGCCTTCACCGATGGGATGGCGATCGAGACAGGCGATAGCGCGCAGCGCTTCCAGTGCCGTCTTGACCCGCCACGGTGTCGCTCCTGCTGGGCTGTCGGGACAATAGATCGTCGCCAGTTGGTGGATCAGGCCTTCCAGACCTTCCCGTGGGCCGATGCATGGATTCGCTGCCGTGGTCGGGGCGGGACCGGTCAGCGGGTGAGCGGCACCATGGTGCAGGTCGGCGCCGAACCGGCCCGCTATCCGGCCCAGATCCTGGCGGCGCACGGTGAATACGGTGCTGTCGATATCGGGGTACGCCTGTAGGAATGCGTGAGTGAACCGCTCCACCTGCACCGTCGTGCCCTCGTTGTCAGTGACCGCGACCAGGTCTACGTCCGAGCCCAGGACACAGCCGCCGCGGCCGCGGCGAACCGCGGGGTGCAACAACTCGTCGTCGGCGCCGTCGTCCGTGGTTGATCGCTTCCGGGCGTCTTGGGGCCCTTTCCGTCCCGGATCTGGGTGATGTACTCACGGGAGAAGTCGGCGTCGTGGGAGACCGCGCTGACACCGACGCCGGTCAGCAGGCGGGTTTGACCATGCCGCGACGGCATGGTGTTGGTTGGAGCCGCACCGAGAGGACGTTCCCGAGGAGACGATGCATGGACGCCAGCACTCCAACACCTGACGACGCGGCTTCAGCCGCCACCGGGCCCGGCAGCGGCTGCCCGGTGGCCGAGTTCGGGCGACTCCGCGAGCAGGGGCCGGTCGTGGACTTCCCGGGTTTCGGCGGCGACTCCGGCGTGCTGATCACCCGGCACGACGACGTTCGCGCCGTCCTGACCGATCCTCGACTGCGGGCCGACGCATCTACAGTGGACGGGGCGCAGAACGCCTTGTCCGACCTGTTGGGCAAGCTCGGCATCCCGCCGGAGCTGGACTGGATGAAGCGGAGCCTGCTGAGTCTGGACGGGGCCGAGCACACCCGGCTGCGCAAGCTCGTCTCCCGGGCTTTCACCGTCCGGCGGGTGAACGCGCTGCGTCCGCGGATCGAGACGCTGACCGAAGGTCTGCTCGACGACATCGCCGCGGTGGGGGCGGGTGGGGGCCCGGTCGACCTGGTGCAGGCCTTCGCCTACCCGTTGCCGATCGCGGTGATCTGTGAGCTGGTCGGGGTGCCGGAGCCCGACCAGCCGCGCTGGCGCGAGCTGGCCGAGCTGCTCACCTCCCCGGACCCGGACCGGATGCCACCGGTGATCCATGCGGTGGTCGAGCAGATCCGCGTCCTCGTCAAGGCCCGCCGCAGCACCCCGGCCGACGACCTGATGACCGTTCTGGTCGAGGTCCACGACGACGGCGACCGGCTCACCGAGGACGAAATGATCACCATGGTGTTCGAACTCGTCATCGCCGGGTTCGAGACAACCGCCCACCTGATCTCGAAGTCCGTGCAGGTGCTGCTGACCCGGCCCGACCAGCTCGCGGCACTGCGTTCGGAGTCGGGGCTGTGGCCGCGGGCCGTGCACGAGCTGATACGCACCTGCGGCCCGATCCCGACGAGCCTGCCCCGCTACGCCGCGACCGACATCGAGTTCGGCGGAGTCACCGTGCCGGCCGGTTCGACGGTGACAGCCGGGATCCTGTCCGCGAACTTCGATCCGGAGTTCACCGAGGATCCCGACGAGCTCGACGTCCGGCGCGAGACCGGCCACGGTGAGCGACATCTCGGGTTCGGGCAGGGGGCGCACTACTGCCTCGGGGCGGCACTCGCCCGGCAAGAGGCCGAGGTCGCCCTGCGCGGAGTGTTCGGGCGCTTCCCGGACCTGCGACTCGCCGACCCCGTCACCGGGCCGGCGCCACTGGGGTTCGCGCGCCTGCCGGAACTGCCGGTACTGGTGGCATCCGGGTGAGCCGACCGAACGTGCCTTTCTGTCACGAGACGGGTGCCGTGCTGGACTTCAGAGGTGACCGAGCCGCCGACCGTCCTCATCAGTAGCCGGTAGATCTCCGCCGAGCGGATCACTGCCGGGCGTGCGCTCGAGATGTATCGCTCGGTGAGGGCCTGCGGTAAGGGACCGGCCTCTCGTGTGCCGCGCGACTTTTCAGGCGGCGGGGTGTCCGTCCCACGAGACGAGCTTCCAGCCCTTCTTCGGGGTGCCCTTCACGACCACCCGGCCGGTGTTGTGCAGCGGATCGGACTGCAGCTTGCCCATATCAGGATTGGAGACGGACATGAGTGTCCAGAACATGATGGCACCGCCATGGGAAAAGATCACAGCACGCTTGCTGCGGCGGTCCTGGATATCCTGGATGGAGTCGTCCATACGCTTCTTGAACTCGTGACCGTTTATCGAGCCGGGGATCCGGGCATCCAGGTTGCCCTGCAGCCACTGAATCGGCGCGGCCAGGTAGCCCTCACGCGCGTCCTGCTCCGCCGTGCCCTCGTAGATGCCGGCCTCGATCTCGTGCAGTCCCGCCTCGACGACTGTGGGATGACCACACAGCTGCGAGGTCGGCTCCGCCGTCTGCTGGGTCCGGACCATCGTCGACGCGTAGATGCCGTCGAACTTGCAATCGGCCAGCAGCCGGGATACCGCAGCGGCTTGCGTCCGCCCCTTCTGGGTCAGGCCGGGTCCGGGGACAGAAGTGTCGATCAGACCGGAATTATTGCCGGCCGATTCTCCGTGGCGGACAAAGGTAAGAAACATTTCACCGGTTTGCGGCGCCGCGGCCGCGCTACCCGCTCCAGCTGCCATGAGCGCCACCGCTGCGATGATCGCTGCGATCATCGCGAACAGGCGAGACTTCATCAGGTTCATAGGCACTTCCTCGTGGATATGGGTCGGGCCGAACTGGAACGTTCCAGTGGCTGAAATCACACTAAGATCGCCCCGGCGAGGCCCCGAGAACGTTTCCCAGTGGACGGGAACCTTCGGACCCGACCACAAGCGATCAGCATCTGGCAGTACGCGTACTGTTCGATCTGCTCGATACATCGAAGTGGAGGATCCCGTGGCTGGTGGTCTCGTCGCCCTGCTGGACGACGTCGCGGCGATCGCGAAGGTGGCCGCAGCGTCCGTCGACGACATCGGCGCCGCGGCAGGCAAGGCAGGTATCAAGGCCGCGGGTGTGGTGGTCGACGACACCGCGGTCACCCCCCGCTACGTGCACGGGTTCTCCCCCAAACGCGAACTCCCGATCATCCGCAAGATCGCAATCGGGTCGATCCGCAACAAGCTCCTGATCATCCTGCCGGTGGCGATGATATTGAGCCAGTTCCTGCCGCAGGCGCTGCCATACCTGCTCATCGCCGGCGGCCTGTTCCTCTGCTACGAAGGTGCGGAGAAGGTGTACGAGGCGCTCACCGGCGGTCACCACGACGACGGCGAGGCACCCACGGCATCGAGCGGACCCGAACACGAGAAGACGATGGTGAGCGGCGCGATCCGCACCGACCTCATCCTCTCCGCCGAGATCATGGTGATCGCCCTCTCGTCGGTCGAGGACGAACCGTTCGCCACCCGGCTGCTGGTGCTGATCGTCGTCGCATTCCTCATCACCGCCCTGGTCTACGGCGTCGTCGCGGTGATCGTGAAAATGGACGACGTCGGACTCGCACTCGCCGAGCGCGAGTCGCCGTTCGGTCAGCGGGTCGGACGCGGACTCGTCGCCGCGATGCCGAAGGTGATGTCCGTTCTCACCGTCGTCGGGATAGCCGCGATGCTGTGGGTCGGCGGCCATATCCTCCTCGTCAACGTCGGCGAAGCCGGATTCCACTGGCCCGCCGACCGTCTCCACGACCTCGAACACTGGGCCGCAGAACTCGTCCATGGCGGGTTCGGAAGTGTCCTGTCCTGGACCGGAGGGACGGTTGCCTCCGCACTCGTCGGGCTCGTCGTCGGCGCCCTCGTCGTGCTGATCATGCACTTCGTTCCGAAGCGGAAGCCCAAGGAAGCCGCCGCGCACTGACCCGCGCAAACCCCCACCCGCGGTCCGCACCTGAGCCGGCCCGACCGTGCCTGTCGCAGACCGCTCAAAAGCAGTGTCGCGAGGCGGAAGGCACGGCGTCAGATAGATGACCGGGTCAAGGGGTGGCCTGCCGGACCGTCATGCGTTTGATTCCGTGGATGAGCGCGCTGTGCCCGTACTCGGGT
>NZ_BMMH01000042.1 GCF_014645735.1 Nocardia jinanensis
TGTGCAGTATCTGAAACAACACACAGATACAGAAGACACCACACGATCCATCCATGGTGATGGGGGTGTGGGTGGCTCTCTGTGGATAGTTTCATAGAGTTACGGCGGTTATAGCGGCAGGGAAACGCCCGGTCCCATTCCGAACCCGGAAGCTAAGCCTGCCAGCGCCGATGGTACTGCACTCGACAGGGTGTGGGAGAGTAGGACACCGCCGGAACATATTTCCCTTCAGGGGCCCACATTGTGGGCCCCTGAAGGCGTTTTCGGGGCAGTTGTGAAAGATTTTTCCGGGGCATGCTCGTCGTGAGCCGGCGGAATCTGGCTGCGGTACTTTCTCTTTCGTGTTCGTCGGCGGGGGGTGTGATTCAGCGCGGGCGCGGACTCACGCACATGGACACATGCGAGAACGCTTTCGAAGTAGGGGCTCCATGAGTCGTCCGAATGCGATCCGCCGATCATCGGGGCTGTGCGGATCCTCGGGCGCCTGGTCGGTCGCCGATACCAGCTCGGAGCCGGGTCCTTCACCACCGAGCCGCGATGCGGTAATCGTGAACGCTAGGAACCGAAGCCTCCGCTGGAGCGGAGTGCGGTGTTTCCCTTCTCGGGCCCTGGCTCACGGGCGAGGCGCACTGTCCTAGACTCTGCCGGATGCGACTCGTGATTGCTCGTTGCCAGGTCGACTACGTCGGGCGGCTCACCGCCCATCTGCCGATGGCTCGCCGGCTGCTGATGATCAAAGCGGACGGGTCGGTGCTGGTGCATTCCGACGGGGGGTCTTACAAGCCGCTGAACTGGATGAGCCCGCCGTGCTGGCTGGACGAACGGGCCCCGGACGCGGCAGCGGAGACTTTGAAGGCACTGTGGGTGGTGACCAACAAGGCGGGGGAGGAACTGCGGATCGGTATCGAGGAGATCGAGCACGATTCCAGCCATGAACTCGGGGTCGACCCCGGTCTGGTGAAGGACGGGGTCGAGGCGCATCTACAGGAACTACTGGCCGAGCACGTGGAAACTCTGGGCACCGGCTACAGCCTCATCCGGCGGGAGTACATGACGGCGATCGGGCCGGTGGATCTGCTGTGCCGGGACGCGGGCGGGCGGACGGTCGCAGTGGAGATCAAGCGCCGCGGCGAGATAGACGGAGTGGAACAGCTCACCCGATACTTGGAATTGCTGAACCGGGACCCGCTGCTGACGCCGGTCGCCGGCGTTTTCGCGGCACAGCAGATCAAACCCCAGGCGCGAACACTGGCCGAGGACCGCGGGATCCGATGCCTCACTCTGGATTACAACGCCCTACGTGGGACAGAGAGCAACGAATTCCGGCTCTTCTAGACTTGGAACCATGCCACGACGAAATCCGCGCAACGCGCGCTCCAGGGCGGAGCCGCCGCGGACGGGCCCCGGGCTGGGCGATGTCTACCGGCGGACCGAATCGGGGCCGGACGGGGACGAGTACGTAGTCCGCACCGTTCCGGGGGCGCGTGCGGTGAAACGGTACCGCTGCCCGGGCTGCGATCACGAGATCATGCCGGGGGTCGCACATGTGGTGGCCTGGCCGGCCGGCAGCGGTGAGACCGACCGCCGGCACTGGCACGGTGGCTGCTGGAACGGCAGGCGGACCCGCGGGATCACTCGGCGCTGGTCCTGAGGCGTGAGCCGTACACCTGAGACTCGAGCTGGGCACCCGGTGGATGTCCGAGCAATAGAGCGGGATCGGTGGCGACGGCATTCCGCGCTCTCGCCGCGCGCCAGGAGAAAGTGTGTGCCACCGGCAGCGACGCACTGCATGGCCGCGATGGGCCTTATCCGGTCCGGCCGGGCAGCGCTGTTGGTGGTGGGTGCGGAGAAGATGACGTGTCGGCGCGTGGCCCGCAGTAGTTCGACTGGCCGGGCGGACCGGACCGGATCTCCGGGGCAGCGTCCGGTGGTGCCGCCCTGGCCTGCGGTGCTGCCGGATACGGCGTTCCTTCCAGCGATCGCTGTCCGGCCGTAGCTCACCGCTACGTCGGTTGTCTCGGTGAAGTCCCCACAGTTCCGGTGATCGGACGCGATGGACCGATGACCGAGCCCTCATATCCCCCATCGCCGGACGGCCGGGGAAATGAGGAAGGCCGCCCTGTGGGGGCGGCCTTCGGATTGATTCGTGTTGTCGCCGTGTACGTCCCGACAGCAGCTCAGCGGCTGATGTCGGCGTTCTCGCGCTCGTCCTCGACGATATCGTCGGATCCGTCTTCGGAGCTGAACTCGGGGATAGCCTTCTGACGCGGGCCGTTCACGGACTTGTTGCTCTGGCCGCTGCCGATGGACTTACGCGGCTGCTCGGGCACACCGTCGAGCAGTTCGCTCTCCCGGTTGACGGCGGCGAGCATGGCCGGCACGGAATCGAGCTGGCCGCGGATGCCGAGCAGCTGGGCCAGGACCCGGCCGCGCAGCACGCGCATCTCCTCGGCCAGTTCCTTCGCGTGCGCGATCTTGCGATCGGAGGTCTGAGTGGCGGAGGTGATGAGACGGTTGGCCTCGTCGGTCGCGTCCTTGATCCGCTGTGCGGCCTCGGCGCGGCTGGTGGCCTCCAGCTCCTCCATGGCGCGGGTCAGCTTGGTGCGACGCTCGGCCATGGTGACTTCGAAGTCCTGCTGTGTGGCCTTGCGCTTGGCCTCGGACTCCTTGGCGAGACGCTCGGCGTCGGCCTGGGAGGCTTCGATGATCTTCGCGGATTCGGTACGAGCATTGGCCAGCGTCTGCTCGTACTCGATTTCCAGCGCTTCGCGCTTTTCCTTCGTTTCGGCGAGCAGGGATTCGTATTTACCGCGCATCTCGGTGGCCTGCTGCTCCGCGATGGAAACCATCTCGGCGGCTTCGGCCTGAGCGAGAGCGCGAACCTCGGACGCCTCGTCCGAGGCCAATCGCAACATGCGGGAGATGCGGTCGCTCATCCCCTCCGCGGTGGTCGGCGGTACGGACAGCCGGTCGACTTCCTTACGGAGCTCGTCGATTTCGTCGCGGGCGTCTTCCAGCTGACTGGCGAGGTTCCGGGCCTGGGCGGCAGCGGCGTCGCGGTCGGTGGCGGTAACCCGCAACTCGGCATCGAAGCGGTCGAAATAGTTACGCACCTCGTCTTGCGCATAACCCTTGCGCACAACGGTGAAGGGCAGCGCAACGAAGCGATTGCGATCGGACTCGGGTGACGACATGGGCAACAAACTACAGCCTGAGACCTGCGCATGGTGAGCCGACCGGGAATGTTATCGGAGCGTCTCCTTACAGCCCGAACTTGATACTAGTGCGTAACATTCGGATCCGGTTCCAGTAACTCGACCAGCACACCGCCAGCATCCTTCGGATGGACGAAATTGATACGGGAGTCGGCGGTTCCGCGGCGCGGCGCTTCGTACAGCAGGCGCATGCCGCGATCACGAAGATATGCGGAAACAGCTTCGATATCGGTGACCCGGAAGGCCAGCTGCTGCAGACCCGGGCCACTGCGATCGATGAATTTCGCGATGGTGGAGGTTTCGTCGAGCGGAGCCAGCAACTGTAGAGCAGTCGAATCGTCCTCGGCGGCGGGCGCGGAGAGCATTGCCTCCTGAACGCCCTGTTCCTCGTTGACCTCGCGGTGGGTTTCGACCAGGCCGAGATTTTCGGCGTACCAGGCGACGGCGGTGTCCAGATCCGGGACTGCGATACCGACGTGGTCCACCGCGACGATGTAATCGGCGGGGATGAATTCTGATGACGGGGTAGCGGTGCTCACCCTTCGAACGTAGCGCGTTCCCGCGTGGCGCAGTTGCTTACCCACCCGGATCGGGCTCGATAGAGGGCAGGTGCCGTCAAATATCGCCGGGTGATCTGTGCATCCCAGTACTCCGATCCGCGAAGGCTGCAGGCTACCGTGGAGTAGTCCGCGCCGCGCGTCGCTCTCCGGTGGCGCGCGGGATCGCGTGGTCGCATCGTGAGCCTTCCGGACGTATCCGGAGGCCGCATCGAGGCCGGCCGGGACCGGTCACCCGTGTGGGGTCGGGCCCCGGCCCAGCGGCGCCGAAGGCGACGCCGTTGAACACGGCCCGGGGTTGACAGGGCCCCGACGCCGCGGCGCCGAAAGCGCCGCAATAGATACAGCTACAGGAGGCTCGTCGTGACCAACTCCGTGATCGTGTCCGGTGCGCGTACCCCGATCGGTCGGCTGCTGGGCGGTCTGAAGGACTTCAGCGGATCGGATCTGGGCGGCTTCGCGATCGCCGCGGCGCTCGCGAAGGCCGGTGTGCGAGGCGACCAGGTCGACTACGTGATCATGGGTCAGGTGCTCACTGCGGGCGCGGGGCAGATTCCCGCGCGGCAGGCCGCGGTGGCCGGCGGGATTCCCATGGATGTTCCCGCGCTGACACTCAACAAGGTCTGCCTGTCCGGGATCAATGCGATCGCGCTGGCCGATCAGCTGATCCGGGCCGGCGAATACGAGATCGTCGTTGCCGGTGGACAGGAATCGATGAGCCGCGCCCCGCATATGCTCGAGAAGAGCCGCGAGGGGTTCAAATACGGTGACGTGACCCTGCGTGACCATATGGCCTACGACGGGCTGCACGATATCTTCACCGATCAGGCGATGGGGGCGCTCACCGAGCAGCGCAACGACGCCGATCCGATCACCCGGGCCGATCAGGACGCGTTCGCCGCGGCTTCGCATCAGCGGGCGGCCGCCGCGTGGAAGAACGGGGTCTTCGGGGACGAGGTGACGCCGGTCGAGGTGCCGCAGCGCAAGGGTGATCCGGTCGTGGTGAGCCGGGACGAGGGGATCCGTGCCGATACCACCGCGGAATCGCTGTCCACGTTGCGTCCGTCGTTCAGCAAGAACGGGACGATCACGGCCGGGTCGGCGTCGCAGATCTCCGACGGTGCGGCCGCTGTGGTCGTGATGAGCAAGGCCAAGGCCCAGGAGCTGGGTCTGAGCTGGATCGCCGAGATCGGTGCGGCGGGGGTGGTGGCCGGTCCGGATTCGACTCTGCAGGATCAGCCGGCCAACGCTATCGCCAAGGCATGTGCCAAAGAAGGGATCGCCCCGGCCGATCTGGACCTGGTGGAGATCAACGAGGCGTTCGCGGCGGTCGGTATCGCCTCGACCCGCAAACTCGGTATCGACCCGGCGAAGGTGAACGTCAACGGTGGCGCCATCGCGGTCGGGCATCCGCTCGGGATGTCGGGTGCGCGGATCGTGCTGCATCTGGCGCTGGAGTTGCAACGGCGTGGTGGCGGGATCGGTGCGGCCGCGCTGTGTGGCGGTGGTGGTCAAGGTGACGCACTGATCGTCAAGGTGTAGACCGTCTGGTTTGTCTCGAGTGACCGATGTGACCGGTTCGACTACGACGCCGCGTAGTGGCTAGGGCACAATGGGGCGCATGAACTTCCTTGGTCTGCGTACCATTGCCGGTAGGTTCCGATTTTTCGCAGTGCTCGAGGCGCTGTCCTGGTTGGGACTACTGGTGGGGATGGCGTTCAAATACCTTCCCGCCGAGGGCAACGAGATCGGGGTGAAGATCTTCGGTCCGGTACACGGTGCCGTCTTCATCCTGTTCGTACTGACCGCGCTGCTGACCTCGCGTGAGCTCGAGTGGAACTGGAAGACCACCGTGCTGGCGCTGCTGTCCAGCATCCCGCCGTTCTTCACGGTGATCTTCGAAGTGTGGGCCGTGCGCACCGGCAAGCTGGGCGAGCTGAGCGCATCCGGCGTCACCGAGTCCCCGAAGACTCTCGCGGCATCCTCGTGACAAACTGGAACCTGTGACTCGACCAGCATCCCGCCGTCCTTCACCCGCCACAGCCGCAGCCATGTCCGGGGCGGTGGATCTGTCCGCTCTGAAACAGCCACCCGCGGGTGCGGCGCCGGCCGCCGCGGGCGACCATATGGTCACCGAGGCGGATTTCGAGACCAAGGTGCTGCACCGCTCCGCCCAGGTGCCGGTGGTGGTGGTGCTGTACTCGCAGCGCAGCCCCGGCAGCATCGAACTGGTGCAGCTGCTCGAGCGGCTCGTGGGCGAGGCTGGCGGCGCTTGGGACCTCGCCGCGGTCGAGGCCGAGAGCAATATGCGGATCGCGCAGGCGTTCGGTGTGCAGGGCATTCCCACGGTGATCGCGGTGGCGGGCGGACAGCCGCTGGCCGATTTCCAAGGGACCCAGCCGGAGGCTCAGGTATCGCAGTGGCTTGCCGCGGTGGTGCAGGCGGTAGAGGGCAAACTCGAAGGCGACCCGGCGGCACCGCAGGAGGAGCGCGCGGATCCGCGGTTCGCCGCGGCCGAAGCGCTGTTGGAACAAGGCGATCTCGCGGGCGCGGAATCGGCCTACGAATCGATCGTCACCCAGGAGCCCGGCAATACCGAGGCCAAGGCGGCGCTGCGGCAGGTGAAGTTCCTGGGTCGTGCCCAGGAACTGCCGGAGTCGGCGATCGCCACTTCCGACGCGGACCCGAGCAATGTCGCCGCAGCTCTCGACGCCGCCGATGTGGAGTTGTTCCAGCAGCAGCCCGAGGCCGCGTTCGACCGGCTGATCGGTCTGGTCGCCCGGACCGCCGGCGACGAGCGCACCGCGGTACGCATCCGGTTGCTGGAACTGTTCGAACTCTTCGACCAGGCGGAACCCTTCGTGGTGGCGGCACGGCGCAAACTGGCGACCGCGCTGTATTGATCTGCGCTGCCGGGCGGGATCCCTGTTCGGCGCGTGTGCTGCTGTTCAGAGACGCGGGGCCAGCCAGACGGCACTGAGCGGGCCCAGCGTCAGCGCGGCCGAGGCAGGGCGGTCGTGCCGGCTCGTCGGATCGGCGTAGACGATACCGAGATTGCCCGAACCGGTGCCGCCGTATTCGAGTGCGTCGGTGTTCAGGATCTCGAGCCACTCACCGGCCGCGGGCAGGCCGATCCGGTAGTCGGTGTAGGTGGCGCCGGAGAAATTGCAGACACAGGCCATCGTGGAGCCGTCGGCGCCGTGCCGGAGGAAAGCCAGGACATTGTTCTCCCGGTCGTCGGCGGTGATCCAGGAATGCCCGCCGGGGGTGGTGTCCTGGCTCCACAGGGCCGGATGGTCGCGGTACACACGGTTGAGGTCGGCGACGAGTAGCTGGATACCGCGGTGCAGCGGATTGTCGAGTTCGTGCCAGTCGAGACTGTGGTCGTGCCACCACTCGCGGTAGTGCCCGAACTCCTGGCCCATGAACAGCAGTTGTTTACCGGGATGGGCCCACAGGTAGGCGAGCAGTGCCCGGACGCCGCCCGCTTTGGCGAACTCGTCGCCGGGCATCCGGGTCCACAACGTGCCTTTGCCGTGTACGACCTCGTCGTGACTGATGGGCAGTACATAGTTCTCGCTCCACGCGTACATGAGCGAAAAAGTGATCTCGTTGTGGTGCCAGGTGCGGTGCACGGGATCTCGGCCCAGATAGCCGAGGGTGTCGTGCATCCAGCCCATATTCCATTTCATGGAGAAGCCGAGCCCGCCGACCTCGGTGGCCCGGGTGACACCGGCCCAGGTGGTGGATTCCTCGGCAATGGTGACGACACCCGGATACGAACCGTGCAGACTGTCGTTCAGTTCGGTGAGGAACGCGACCGCCTCCAGATTCTCGCGGCCGCCGTGGATATTCGGCTCCCAGTCGCCACCGGGCCGGGCGTAGTCGAGATACAACATGGCCGCGACCGCATCGACGCGCAGGCCGTCGATATGGAATTCCGCGATCCAGAACCGGGCGTTGGCGACGAGGAAATTGCGCACTTCGGGACGCCCGTAGTCGAATACCAGAGTGCCCCATTCCGGCTGTTCTCCGCGCCGCGGGTCCGGGTGTTCGTAGAGCGCAGTGCCGTCGAAACGGGCCAGCGCCCAGGTATCGCGGGGGAAATGGGCGGGCACCCAGTCGAGGATGACGCCGATACCGTCGGCATGCAGGTGATCGACGAAGGCGCGGAAATCGTCCGGACTGCCGAAGCGCGAGGTGGGGGCGTAGTACGAGGTGACCTGATATCCCCACGATCCGCCGAAGGGATGCTCGGCGACGGGCAGCAATTCGATGTGGGTGAACCCGAGGCCACGCACGTATTCGCTGAGTTCGGTCGCGAGCTCGCGGTAGCCCAGACCGGGACGCCAGGACCCGAGATGGACTTCGAAAACGCTGAAGGGGGCGCGGGCGGGGTCGGTTCGGGCGCGGGTGGTGAGCCAGTTCCGATCGGTCCAGCGATGGCCGGAGTCGGCCACGACCGAGGCGGTGGCGGGCGGGACCTCGGTGGCGAACGCGACCGGGTCGGCGTGATCGGCCATGCGGCCGTCGGCCCCGTGCACGCGGTACTTGTAGCGGTCGCCGGGCGCCGCGCCGGGGACGAAGACCTCCCAGACTCCCGACCGTCCGAGCGCGCGCATCGGCCAGGTCCCGCCCTGCCAGTGGTCGAAATCGCCGAATACGGTGACACCACGGGCGTTCGGGGCCCAGACGGCGAACGAGACACCCCGCACCTCCCCGTCGAGGCCGCGGTAGGTGCGCGGATGGGCGCCGAGCACCTCCCACAGCCGCTGGTGCCGGCCCTCACCGATGAGGTGCAGATCGAGATCGCCGAGGGTGGGCAGGAAGCGGTAGCCGTCGGCGGTCACGGTGGCCGGAAGATGAGGGTGCACGGTGACGATGCGGTAGTCCAGGATCTCCGGATAGGGCAGCACGGCGGCGAAAACTCCGTGACCCACCGATTCCAGCCGATGATCGACACCGCCGACCAGCACCGACACCGATTCCGCGGCGGGCCGCAGCACCTGGACGACGGTGCCGTCGGGGTGTGGGTGCGCGCCGAGCACCGTATGTGGGTCCGGGTGGCTGCCCGCTGCGAGGAGCAGCAGGTCACGACGGTTCATCACACGGTCACCGGAAACTGCGCCGATACGCCAGAGCGATGCGCGCGTGATGGGGGACGGGCGGCAGCGCGATGATGTGGGCGACCGCGCGGGCGGGATCGAGCCGGATGTAGTTGGTCTGCGCCCAGTGGTACTGCTCGCCGCTGATCTCGTCGTGGACCACCGGATGGTCGTGCCATTCCCGGCCGACAGCGGGCAGATCCAGCGACAGCATTCCCTGTTCGGCGGTGAAGGGATTCAGGTTCACCACCACCAGGACCGCGTCGCCGGTCGCGGGGTCGATCTTCGAATACGCGAGCAGATTGTCGTTGTCGATGTGATGGAAATGCAGGCACCGCAACTGCTGTAGCGCTGGATGCCGGCGGCGGATCTCGTTGAGCCTGGTGAGCAGCGGTTCGAGCGATTCACCGCGGGCCAGGGCCTGTGCGAATGGGCGGGGTCGCAGTTCGTACTTCTCCGAATCCAGATACTCCTCGCTTCCCGGGCGGACCGCCTGGTGCTCGTACAGTTCGTAGCCGGAGTACACCCCCCAGCTGGGGCCGAGGGTCGCGGCCAGCACCGCCCGGATCGCGAACATGCCCGGGCCCCCGTGTTGCAGGCTCTCGTGCAGGATGTCGGGGGTGTTGACGAAGAGGTTGGGCCGGGCTTCGTCGGCCTTGGCGGCGAGTTCCAGACCGAACTCGGTGAGTTCGTGCTTATGGGTGCGCCAGGTGAAATAGGTGTAGGACTGGCTGAAACCGCGCCGCGCCAGACCGTAGAGGCGTGCCGGGTAGGTGAACGCCTCGGACAGGAAGACCACGTCCGGATCGGTCCGGTGCACCGCGGCGATGAGCCACTCCCAGAATTCGGCCGGTTTGGTGTGCGGGTTGTCGACCCGGAAGATCTTCACTCCCAGCCCGATCCAGTACCGCACCACACGCAGCACCTCGGCGTAGAGGCCGTCGGGATCGTTGTCGAACTCGAGCGGATAGATGTCCTGGTACTTCTTGGGCGGATTCTCGGCGTAGGCGATGGTGCTGTCGGGCAGAGTGGTGAACCATTCCGGGTGCGCGCTCACCCACGGATGGTCCGGTGCGCACTGCAGAGCCAGATCCAGCGCGACCTCCAGACCGAGCCCGGCCGCGATGCCGACGAAGGCGCGGAAATCGGATTCGGTACCCAGCCGCGGATGGAACGCGTCGTGACCGCCCTCGGCCGAACCGATCGCCCACGGCGAGCCGACATCCCCCGGACCTGCCGCGAGCGCGTTGTTACGGCCCTTGCGGTTGACCGCGCCGATGGGATGGATCGGCGGCAGATAGACCACATCGAAACCCATCGCCGCGATTCGCGGCAGTTGGTTCGCCGCGGTCGCGAAGGTGCCGTGCACCGGATTGCCGGCGGCGTCGCGTCCGCCGGTCGAGCGAGGAAAGAACTCGTACCAGGACCCGGTGCGCGCCCGCGGTCGCTCCACCAGCACCGAATACTGCGGTCCGCGCGTGAGCAGATCCCGCAGCGGCATACGACGCAGGATCTCGGCGACCTCGTCGGTGAACGCCGGAGCCACCCGCGCCGGGAGCGGTTCGTCGTCACGGAGCGCCGCCGCGGCCGCCCGCAGCCGCTCGAACTCTTTCTTCGGCACCGCCTGCGCCGCCCGGTCCAGCAACCGGGCGCCGATCTCCAGGTCGTTGTCCAGATCCGCCGCGCTCTGCCCGACCGCCAGCTTCGCCGCCACCGCCGACCGCCAGGTCGCGACGGAATCGGCCCAGCCCTCGACCCGGAAATGCCATACACCGGGTCCGGTGGGTGTGAACACGCCGTTGAACACATCGGGTTCGTAGTCGGGGGTCATCGGCACCCGCACGGACCGGGACGAGCCCGGGGCCCGCACCGCCAGAGTGGCCCCGACCGCACCGTGCCCGTCCCGCCACACCACAGCCCGCACCGGGAAGACCTCCCCGACCACGGCCTTCGCCGGGTAGCCGCCGGGGATTCGCGGGGCGATGTCATCGATGGCGATGCGGCCGGTCATCCATACACGTTATTGGCAACGACACCGGTGGCGGAAACCGGCGCGAGTGAAGTCGGCGCCTGACCAACGCGTCCACCCCGCGCTCGGGAGATGCCCCGGCCGCCCACGCCGGAAACATCCGGGGCAGAGGCGTCGGATTCGCCAGCCTGCCCCGGTCGTATCCGGCACAGCCACCACTCGGACCGGAGCACTCACAGAATCGTCAACCCGCCCGGTGATCAATGGCGCACATCCGCACATCACCTCCTGTCCTCTCCGAATGGTCCACCTCAGCGGCGGGGCCCGCCCCGGTTCTGGAGCGACGTAGCGAAGGAGCGCAGCGACTGAGCGAAGGAGTGAAGAACCGGGGTTAACAGGGCCCCGCCAGCGGCGCCGAAGGCGCCGCAAATAAACACAGCCAATAAGCTCACCGGGATGAAGGCACTGCGTCGGTTCACCGTCCGCGCCCATCTGCCGGAGCGTCTGGCCGCGCTGGGCGAGCTCTCCACGAATCTGCGCTGGTCGTGGCATGGTCCGACGCAGGATGTGTTCGCCGCGCTGGATCCGGGCCGGTGGGAGGAGATCGGGCACGACCCCGTGCGGATACTGGGGGAAGTGTCACCGGAGCGGCTGGAGGCGCTCGCCGGGGACGCGGAGTTCTGCGGACGGGTCGATGCCGTGGCGGCCGATCTGCGGGCCTATCTGGATCGGCCGGTCGCCGACTTCGGGGTGCGGGGGATCGCCTACTTCTCGATGGAGTTCGGGGTGACCGAAGTACTGCCCAACTATTCGGGTGGTCTCGGGATTCTGGCCGGCGACCATCTGAAGGCGGCGTCCGATCTGGGGTTGCCGCTGATCGGGGTGGGGCTGCTGTACCGGTCGGGGTACTTCCGGCAGTCGCTGACCGCCGACGGTTGGCAGGCCGAGCGGTATCCGGCGCTGGATCCGCAGGGTTTGCCGTTGCGTTTGCTGACCGCCGATTCTTCGCCGGTGCTGGTGCATGTGGCGATGCCGGATCGGCGGGTGCTGACGGCGCGGGTGTGGATCGCGCAGGTGGGGCGAGTGCCGCTGCTACTGCTGGATACCGATATCGCGGCCAACGATCCGGATCTGCGGGCGGTCACCGACCGGCTCTACGGCGGGGATCAGGAGCACCGGATCGAGCAGGAGATCCTCGCCGGGATCGGCGGGGTGCGGGCGGTGCGTGCCTATACGGCGGCCGCCGGGCTCGCCGACCCCGAGGTCTTCCATATGAACGAAGGACATGCGGGATTTCTCGGTCTGGAACGGATCCGCGAATACCTGGCCGCGGGACACGATTTCGATACCGCGCTGGCGGCAGTGCGCGCGGGAACGTTGTTCACCACGCATACGCCGGTTCCGGCCGGGATCGACCGGTTCCCGGTATCGATGGTCCACCGGTATTTCGGCGGGTCGTCCGGGGAATCGGAGTCGCCGCTGCTGCCGGGGATCGGGGTGGATCGGATCATCGCGCTCGGCCGGGAAGCCGATCCCACGGTGTTCAATATGGCGCATATGGGGTTGCGGCTGGCGCAGCGCGCGAACGGGGTATCGCGATTGCACGGCGCGGTGAGTCGCGACATGTTCAATCCGCTGTGGCCCGGTTTCGACGCCGCCGAGGTGCCGATCGGGTCGGTGACCAACGGCGTGCACGCCCCGACCTGGGCGGCCCGGGAATGGGGGGAACTGCTCGACACCGCCGACTGCCCGGGTGCCTGGGAGCGAATGCGCGGTCTGGAACCGGAGCAGCTCTGGCGGATCCGCGCGACCCTGCGCGCGAAGCTGGTGGGGGAGGTGCGGCGGCGGCTGCGGGAGTCGTGGCGGCAGCGGGGTGCGGCCGATGCCGAACTGAACTGGGTGGGTTCGGTGTTCGACCCCGAGGTGCTGACCGTCGGGTTCGCGCGCCGGGTACCGACCTACAAGCGCCTGACCCTGATGTTGCGTGATCCCCGGCGACTGCGCGATCTGCTGCTGGACCCCGAGCGCCCGGTGCAGTTGGTGGTGGCTGGGAAGAGCCATCCCGCGGATGAAGGCGGTAAGGCGCTGATCCAGCAGGTGGTGCGGTTCGCCGACGATCCGGCGGTCCGGCACCGGATCGTGTTCCTGCCCGACTACGACATATCGATGGCCCGGTACCTGTATTGGGGTTGCGATGTGTGGCTGAACAATCCGCTGCGGCCGCTGGAGGCATGCGGAACCTCCGGTATGAAATCGGCGCTCAACGGTGGGCTCAACCTGTCGATCCTGGACGGGTGGTGGGACGAGATGTTCGACGGCGAGAACGGATGGGCGATCCCGACCGCCGACGGGGTCGCCGACGACGAGCGCCGCGACGATCTGGAGGCGACCGCGCTCTACGAGTTGATGGAGCGGACGGTCGCACCACATTTCTACGATCGCGGCGCGGACGGGATACCGGCGCGCTGGGTCGAGATGGTGCGCCACACCCTGCACACTCTCGGGCCGAAGGTGCCGGCGGACCGGATGGTGCGCGAGTACGCCGAGCGGTACTACGCGCCGGCGGCCGCGGCCTGCCGACAGGTCACCGATGCGGATTTGGGGGGCGCGCGGGAGATCGCGGAGTACCGCAGGCGAGTGGAGGACGCCTGGCCAGGTGTGCGGGTCGTGCAGGTGGACGCGGCCGGCCTGCCGGACACTCCCGTGATCGGGGCGCGGTTGTCGTTGACCGCGCGGGTGGATCTCGGTGGCCTCGGCCCCGCTGATGTCACGGTTCAGGCGGTCCTGGGCCGGGTCTCACCCGAGGACGATCTCTCCGATACGACTGCTGTCGCGATGTCGCCCGCCGGCCGGGAGTCCGCCGAGTCCGCGCTCGAGGTTTTCACCGCCGACACTCCGGTACCGCTGTCCGGTGCGGTCGGCTACACGGTCCGGGTGCTGCCGTCTCACGAGCTGCTCGCGACGCCGGCCGAACTCGGCAGGGTGGCGAACGCCTGAATACCGCGCCGCGGCCCGCGCGGACAGTTTCTACGCCGCCCGGCCGGGACACCGATCTCGGCGAGGACGTCGTCCCACGCGGCGAACGGATCGGCGCCTTCGGGCAGATCGGCTCCGGCCCCGGATCTGTACCACTCGATCTGCCCCGACCGCACGTGCGCGGTGGCGGTGACTTCGGTTCGTAACAGCGATCGGATACCGTTCCACACTGGCGCTGCCGGGCGCCGGACCTCCCGCTGTGTACTGCGCGACCACCAGCAGGGCGTATGGGGCTGTCGCCTTCCGGTTCGGGTTCGGCCACATACACGCCGGGTGCCGGCCGGAGTGGCGCCCGGCGAGTTCCTGCCGGACTCCGGTCCGCTCCCCGTCCGCGTGCGGACGGATGTCATGTCCAGCCGACTGGAGGTCCCATGGCCACCGATCTTCTGACCCGGACCCGCGGGCGGATCGATACCTATTTCGCTGTCGGGGTGCACGGTTCGACCATGCGCCGCGAGCTCATGGCGGGAACGGTGACGTTCCTGGCCATGTGTTACGTGCTGGCGGTGAATCCGTCCATCCTGGGCGATCAGGGCGCGCTCAGCGAGCAGGGCATCCCCACACAGGCGGTGTTCACCGCGACGGCGGTCTCGGCGGTGGCCGGGTCCCTGGTGATGGGGTTGTGGGCGCGCTATCCGATCGCGCTGGCGCCCGGGATGGGGCTGAACGCGTTCTTCGCTTTCTCGGTGGTGCTGGGTATGGGGATCCCGTGGCAGGTCGCGCTGTCGGGCACGTTGCTGTCCGGGGTGATCTTCTTCGTGCTGGCGGTGACCAGGATCCGGGAGAAGATCCTCAACGCGATCCCGCTGCAGTTGAAGCTGGCGGTCGCGGCCGGGGTAGGCGTTTTCGTGGCGTTTCTCGGATTCAAGAACGCGGGCATCGTAGTGGCCAGCGACGCGACCCTGGTGAAGCTCGGCGACTTCACCCAGGGCACTACGATGCTGGCGCTGTTCGGCCTGGTGGTGACGGTGATCTTTCTGGTGCGCGGCTGGCACGGAGCGGTGCTGTACGGCATCGTGCTGACCGCCGTCGTCGGAATGATCGCCGGACTGGTGGATGTACCCGACGGAATCGCCGCGCTGCCCCGCGGTCTGGACGAGACCTTCGGGCAGGCGGTCATTCATCTGCCCGACGCGTTCACCGCGCAGATGGCCGTGGTGATCCTGACCATGCTGTTCGTCGATTTCTTCGATGCGTCCGGAACACTCATCGGGGTCGCGAATCAAGCCGGTCTGCTGAACAGTGAAGGCGAATTGCCGCGAGCCAAGAGCGCACTGTCGGCCGATGCGGTGGGCACTATGGCGGGTGCGGTGATAGGTACCTCCACGACCACGGCCTATGTGGAATCGACCGCCGGTGTGTCGGCGGGCGGTAGAACCGGGCTCACCGCCGTGGTGACGGCCGCCTGGTTCGCGGTGGCGATGTTCTGCTATCCGATCTTCGCGGTGGTGGCGGGTTCGGGTGCGGTGACCGCGGCCGCGCTGATCGTGGTCGGGGTGCTCATGGCCCGGTCGCTGGGGGATATCGATTGGACCCGGTTGGAGTTCGCCGTACCGGCGTTCATCACCATCGTGATGATGCCGCTGACGTATTCGATCGCCAACGGCCTGGCCATGGGAATGATCTTCTATCCGGTGGTGATGGCCGCCCGCGGCCGGTTCCGCGAGGTGCATCCGGTGATGTGGGTGCTGACACTCATCTTCCTGAGCTATTTCTTCTTCCTGGCGGAATAGCCGAGGACCTGGTTGGCTACCGGTATCGGAAAGAACGGGACTGCGGTCCGTTTGTTTCCGTGGCTAACTATCCGGATAGGAATGAGGGGTTCTCATGACCGTCGACTCGACGTCGGTCCGTACCGCCGTTCCGGCGAGCACGGACCGGAATTTGTCCTCCGATATCGGCCTGCTGATCCTGCGGGTGGTGTTCGGCCTACTGTTGGCCGCGCACGGTAGTCAGAAACTCTTCGGCTGGTTCGACGGGCCGGGCCTACGGGCCAACAACGCCGCTTTCGAAGAGATGGGTTTCAATCCAGGCAGCTTCTTCGGCACGCTGGCCGGGCTCTGCGAATCCGTGGGTGGACTGCTGCTCGCGCTGGGCGCGCTGTCCCCGCTGGGCGCGGCCATTGTACTGGGCACCACCATCGTCATCATCAATACGAGCTTCAGCGGCGGGCTGCTCACCGGCGGCGAGGGCTACGAGACGGGCCTGCTCTACGCCACTGCCGCGGCCGCCCTGGCGTTCACGGGGCCGGGCCGCTTCTCGGTGGACGGCAATCGCCCGTGGGCTCGCGGCGGAGTGGTCTGGGGTGTGATCGCGGTGGTGGTCGCCGTGGTTGCCGCGGTGCTCACCCTGATCTTCAAGAGTGTGCTCTGAGCTTTCGGTAGTGGACCGGCGGCGCCGGGGCCCCGTGCGCTCAGCGGCATCATGAGCTTCCGGAACAGCGGCAGGTCCTGGCCGTAAGTGGCCGCATATCCGGCGCCGGTAGCGCCGGTGCTCACCGACGCGTCGGGGACCGGGGCTCCGGGCGGACCGCCGGGCGCTCGCACCGTAGGCCGGTCCTCGTTTCGTTCCCGCGAACGAAGGTCCGGTCAGACCGTCGCGGCGGCGGACAGGCGGCGCAACGCCTCGGCCACCACCTCCGGGTCGGCCGTCTCCCAGTACGGCGGCAGTGACGCCCGCAGGAATCCGCCGTAGCGCGCCGTGGCCAGGCGGGGGTCGAGGATGGCCACGACCCCGCGGTCGTCGACACTGCGCAGCAACCGCCCCGTGCCCTGGGCGAGGAGAAGCGCCGCGTGACTCGCGGCAACCGTGAGGAACCCGTTGCCCCCGCGCGATTCGACGGCCCGCTGCCGGGCCGCCAGCAGCGGATCGTCGGGCCGGGGGAACGGGATGCGATCCAGGATCACCAGGCTCAACGACGGGCCCGGGACATCCACGCCCTGCCAGAGCGAAAGAGTTCCGAAGAGCGAGGTTTCCGGGTCGTCGGCGAATTTCCGCACCAGGGCGCCGGTGGAGTCCTCGCCCTGGCACAGGATGGGAGTGTCGAGGCGTTTGCGCAGTACTTCGGTGGCGGCTTTGGCGGCACGCATGGAGGAGAAGAGCCCGAGCGTGCGCCCGCCCGCGGCGCCGACCAAGCGCTCTATCTCGTCCAGGTAGGCCGGTGGCAGCCCGTCCCGGCCGGGCGCCGGCAGATGCTGGGCGACGTAGAGGATCCCCGACTTGGCGTGATCGAACGGCGAACCGACGTCCAGCGAGGTCCAGCGCACGGTATCGGCGTCGTTCGGCGCCTCGGCGCTGTTGGCCGTCGCCGGGTCCACCCGGCCGCCGGATTGCGGCGGCAGACCCCAGGTGCGGGCGAGGCCGTCGAAATTTCCGCCGATCTGCAGAGTCGCCGAGGTGAGGACGACCGTTGCCGCACCGAACAATTGGCTGCGCAGCAGCCCGCCCACGGCCAGCGGCGCCATCCGCAGCGTGCGCCGGGTGACACCGCGGATCTCGTCCGCCGACAACCACACCACATCGCGGCGTACCGCCGGATCGGGTTCGTCGAAGGCGGTGAGCGCGCGGACCGCGCTGTCGTGGATCTCCTCTACCCCGGCGATGGCCATGTTGCGGCCGGCGGCGGCCTCGGGATCGTTACCGGGACCGCCCGAACCCTGCGGGTTGAGCGCGGTGCGGGCGTTCCAGGCGGCGTCCCGGATCAGCGCCAGCACTCCGCCGATACCTTCGGGCAGGCTGTCCCAGCGGACCGGCGGCAGCTCGTCGAGCACGCTGTGCCAGGCTTCGGCTGCCTCCTCGAGCCGGTCGACCTCCTGCTCGTCGATGAGTTTCGCGCAGCGCCGGGCGGCGGTGCTGATGGCGGTGGCGGACAGTTCCGCTGTCGCGATCCCGGTCACCCGGTCGACCAGCTCGTGTGCCTCGTCCACCACCACCAGATCGTGTTCCGGCAGGACCTGCACGCCGCTGATCGCATCGATCGCCAGGAGGGCGTGGTTGGTGACGACGATATCGGCCTGCGCGGATTCGGCCCGCGCCCGTTCGGCGAAACAGTCCTGCCCGAACGGGCAGCGGGATTTACCGAGGCATTCGCGCGAGGAGACGCTGACCTGCCGCCAGGCCCGATCGCCGACGCCCGGCGTGAGTTCGTCGCGGTCGCCGGTCTCGGTATCGGAGGCCCATTCGTTGAGCCGTTTCACTTCGCGGCCGAGCCGCGAGACCGCGAACGCGTCGAACAGTTCGGCCTCGGCGGGTTCCTCCGGGATCGCGCTATTGATCTTGTTCAGGCACAGGTAGTTGTTGCGCCCCTTGAGGATCGCGAACTCCGGCGTACGGCCCAGCGGTTTCGTCAGCGCCTCGGCCAGGCGGGGGAGATCCCGGTCCACCAGCTGGCGCTGTAGCGCGATGGTCGCCGTGGAGATCACCACCGTGCGACCGGTGCGCACCGCGTACCGCAGGCTGGGCACCAGGTATGCGAGCGATTTCCCGGTGCCGGTCCCGGCCTGTACGGCGAGATGCTCCTTGTTCTGGATGGCATTGTCCACCGCCGCGGCCATCGTCATCTGACCCGGGCGTTCCTTGCCGCCGAGCGCGGTCACAGCGTTCGCCAGCAGGTCTGATACGGGCGGGAGTTCGGGCACTCGGGCAGCCTACTGCGCCGCACCGACAGCTGTGCGCCCAGTCGCGAACCGGCCTGTCCTTCCCACTGGACACCGGAGGCCGTACCGCTCTTCCCACCGATCTTACTCAGAAGTAAGGTCGGGTCATGGCGTGGAAACCTGATCAGATTGCCGACCAGCGCGGGCGCACCTTCGTTGTCACCGGAGCCAACGGCGGGCTCGGTGCCGAGACCACCAAGGTACTCGCTGGGAAAGGGGCCACCGTGGTGCTGGCCTGCCGCAACACCGAGAAGGCGCAGCAGATCGCCGACTCCATCGGCGGTGATCTCCGGGTGCGTCGGCTGGATCTGGCCGATCTGTCCTCGGTCCGGGAATTCGCCGACGCGACCGATGAATTCGATGTACTCGTCAACAACGCCGGTCTGATGAACGTGCCGTTCTCGCGGACCACCGACGGTTTCGAAACCCAGTTCGGGGTGAACCATCTCGGTCACTTCGCGCTGACCGGGCTGCTGCTGGACCGGATGCGCGACCGCGTGGTGACGCTGGCCAGTATCGCCCACAAGCAGACCCCCAAGTTCTGGGTCGACGACCTGAACTACGAGCACCGGCGCTACCAGCGCAACCTGGCCTACGCCCAGGCCAAACTGTCCAACCTGATGTTCGCGCGTGAACTCCAGCGCCGGCTGGGAGCGGCCGGATCCGCGAAACGCTCCTACGGAGTGCACCCGGGCGTCTCGGCGACCGAACTGTTCACCCGCACCGAGACTCCGCTGGACTGGGTCAGTAAGCCGGTCATCAAGCTGATCGGGCACGCCCCGGCGAAAGCCGCGCATTCGACACTGTTCGCCGCCACCACTCCGGATGCCGACCCGGAAACGTACTGGGGCCCGACCCGGCTGTTCCAGTCGCAGGGACCGGTGGAGGCGTCGCCGTCGACCCGTCTGTCCAAGAACACCGAACTGTGGCGGCGGCTGTGGGAGGAATCCGAGCGTCTCACCGGGGTCGCCTACAAGTTCTGACCGGCGCCGATACCGGCGGCCGCGATACCCACCTCACACTACGGTCCGTGTAGTAGACGGGTACCGTGGTAGCCGTGTCCGCAACAGCTCGTCGCACCGTGCACCGCCCGGCCCTGATCGTCCTGGTGGTCGTGCTGGCACTGGCCGCGCTGCTCCTGGGCTGGTGGCAGTGGGAGCGGTTCTCCTCGGCCAGCGGTACGGCACAGAACCTCGGGTACGCGCTGCAATGGCCGTTGTTCGCGGGGTTCGCCCTGTACGCCTACTTCCGGTTCGTGCGGTTGGAACAGGAGTCCGGCGGCGCGGGGGAGCCCGGCGGTGCCACCGGCGTGCCCGCGGAGGCGGATGCGCCGGCCGGACCGGAAGGCACGGTGGACGTAGCCGCTTCGCGCGCGAAGACCGGACTGTTCGCCGGCCGGCGCAGTGCCCCGGCGTACGCCCCGCGTGAGATTCCGGCCGGTTTCCTGCCCGAACGTCCACACGCCGCCCAGGACGACGACCCTGTGCTCGCCGAATACAACAGCTACCTGGCCCGCCTGAATGCCGACGACGGCGCCACGGGCCGCCCGGCGGGCAGGGCCCGCGAAACCGAGAGGAGCGCGGGTTGACCGCGAGCGAGAACGCCACCACCACACCCGAGGCCGGCGCCGCCGCGCCCACCGGCGACCGGCGGACCGCTGGAGCGCTGCTGCGCTACCGCGTCCTGGCCTGGGTCACCGGCCTGTGGCTGCTGTTCCTCACCGCCGAGATGATCGCCAAATACGGGTTCGGCGTGGACACCCCGAGTTGGATCGCGGTGGTGCACGGCTGGGCGTACTTCATCTACCTGATCCTCACCGCCGATCTGGCAGTGAAGGTCCGCTGGCCGATAAAACGCACCGTCGGCACGCTGCTCGCGGGCACGATCCCGCTGCTGTCGTTCTTCGTCGAGCATCGCAACACCCAGCAGGTCAAGCGGGACTTCGGGGTCTGACCGAGCCGCGCTAGCCCGCCAGCGCCGCGAGCGCCGGGAGCAGCTGCGCCAGCGCGCGACCACGATGTGAGGCCCCGTCCTTCTCGGCCGGGGTGAGCTGCGCGGCGCTGAGTTGCCCGCCGTCGGGGTGGAACAGCGGGTCGTAACCGAAACCGCCGTCACCCTGCGGCTCCCTGGCCAGGGTTCCCGGCCATTCACCGCGCACCACGATCTCCGCACCGGCCGGGATCACCAGTGCGCACGCGGAGACGAAACTGGCGCCCCGGCGCTCGTCCGGTGTATCGGACAGTTGCGCCAGCAACAGCGTGTTGTTCGCGGCATCGTCGCCATGTCGGCCCGCCCAGCGCGCCGACAGCACCCCCGGCATCCCGTTGAGCGCGTCGACCGCGATCCCGGAATCATCGGCGATACACGGCAACCGCGTGGCACGCGCCCCGTCACGTGCCTTGGCCAGCGCGTTCTCCTCGAAGGTCGCGCCTGTTTCCGGTGCCTCCGGGTACTCCGGCACATCGTCGAGCCCGACGATTTCCAGGCCCGCCACCCCGGCGTCGGCCAGGATGCGGCGCAGTTCGGTCAGTTTCTTGGCATTGCGGCTGGCGAGCAGAACCCGGCGCGTCATTACTTCTTCTTCGAGTTCTCGGCGGCCTCCGGCAGCACGCCCGGATAGGGCAGGGCCAGCGCCTCCTTCTGCACGGTGAACAGCTGCTCGCAACCGGCCAATGCCGAGTCGAGCAATTTGTCGAGGGTGGACCGTGGGAAGGTCGCGCCTTCACCGGTGCCCTGGATCTCCACCAATGTCCCGGTATCGGTGGCCACCACGTTCATATCGACCTCGGCGCGGGAATCCTCCTCGTAGGGAAGATCGAGCCGGACCCGGCCGTCCACCACACCGACACTGACCGCGGCGATTCCGCAGGAGATCGGCTGCGGATCGGCCAGGCCGCCGGCCGCGCCGAGATAGGTGACCGCATCCGCCAGTGCCACATATGCGCCGGTGATCGCGGCTGTCCGGGTGCCGCCGTCGGCCTGCAGTACATCGCAATCGACGGCGATGGTGTTCTCGCCGATGGCGGCGAGGTCGATACAGGCCCGCAGGGAGCGGCCGACCAAACGGCTGATCTCCTGGGTGCGTCCGCCGACCTTGCCCTTGACCGATTCCCGGCCGCTGCGAGTATGTGTGGCGGCCGGCAGCATCGCGTACTCGGCGGTCAGCCAGCCCAGGCCCGATTCGCGCCGCCACGGTGGCACACCCTCGGTGACGCTGGCCGTGCACATCACCCGGGTCTGCCCGAACTCCACCAGCACCGAACCTGCCGGGTGCGTGGTGAAACCTCGAGTTATCCGTACCTCGCGGAGTTCGTCGTCCGCCCTGCCATCGGCTCGTCTCGACACGGGCTCAGCGTAGTGGGTACCCGTGCCGGGACATGCCTGGGGCGGTCTAGAGGTCGAAGGTCTCACCAGGGGTCACCGCGTGCACCGGCCCGGCGAACGCGGCCTTGGCCTCGGCGATGACATCTTCACGGGAGGTCCACGGCGGGATATGGGTGAGCAGCAGTTCCCCGACCTCGGCCTCGGCGGCGATCCGGCCGGCTTCGGTACCCGAAAGGTGGACGCCCGCAGGGCGATTGGCCGGATCGTGGGTCCACGACGCTTCGGCCATGAGGACATCGGCGCCCTGGGCCAGTTCCTGTACGGCCGGACAGACCGCGGTATCACCGGTGTAGACGAAGGTGCGGCCCGTCGCGGTGACGATCCGCAGACCGTAGGACTCCGGCGGATGGAACATGCGCCGCGCGGTGATGGTGTGCCCGGGCCCGAACTCCGCCGCCTCGCCCTCGGCCCACGGGCGGAAGTCGATCACATCGGACCAGTCGTCGCAGTCCCCGCCGATCTCGGCCGAGGCGTTGCCGATACGCAGCGGCGCGTCCGACGGGCCGCGTACGATCGCTTTCCCGGTGGGGGGAGAAGGGTGGTAACGCCGCCACACGAGGAGACCGGGAAGGTCGAGGCAGTGATCGGCGTGCAGGTGGGTGAGGAAGATGTCGACCTCACCCGGATCGGCGAAACGCTGCAGCGCACCGAGGATGCCCGGACCGAAATCGATGACGACCGGCGACATGTCCGGACCGGTCAGCAGATAACCCGACGCGGGGGAATCCGGGCCGGACACACTGCCCGAGCACCCGAGGACGGTGAGGCGCATGTCACCATGCTGCCACGATGTTTCCCGACTCAAGACCGCATCCCCCGAAAATACTGGCCGCGCCCACGGTCACCGGGGTGGGACGAGTGGCCCGGTGCGGAGTTGACGGCGGTGTCGACGTTCATCACTGGAGAGTACCCACCCGGCGAACAGTCCACCCATAGCGCCGAAAAGGTGTCCCTGCCAGGATATTCCGTCTTGACCCGGCAGTACTCCCCACAGCAGTGAGCCGTAGAGAACCAGGACCACCAGCCCCAGCACGATCTGTCCGATCTGCCGGGCGAACCAGCCCCGGCAGATGAGGTAGGTGAGCCAGCCGAACACCAGCGAAGACGCACCGACGTGCACGGTGTTCTCGCCGCCGGTCAGCCAGGTGCCCACACCGGCGACGATCCACACGATCGCGGTGGCGGCCAGGCCACGGCGGATACCGGTGGCGAGGGTCAGGAAGAAGAGGATCAGCACGGGCAGGGTATTGCCGATCAGATGGTCCCAGCCGTGGTGCAGCAGCGGCGCGAAGGCGATCCCGTCCAGACCGTCGACCTCGCGGGGCTCGATCCCCAGCGTCCGGTCGACCGAGAAGTCGATCATCGCGTCGACGACCTCGATCAGATACAGCACGATCAGGAATGCCACGGCCAGGATCCCGGCCCGCGACCAGGTGCGACGAGTCGCGGCGAACCGCCCCGCGGCCGGCCCGCCGGTGGCCGGTCCACCACCCTGTTGTGGTCGGAGTGCGGCGATACGGTCGGGGTCGAACGATGCCCCCAGCGGTGCACCACCGGTCATGGCGATCTCCTTGTTCTCGGCGGCACCTTCGGCGCCGATAACTCAAGCCCAGAGTTGGCCGTCGAGGCGCTCCTCGGCTTCTTCGAGGGTCCCGTCGTAGGCGCCGGTGGAGAGGTATTTCCAGCCGCCGTCGGCGACGACGAAGGCGATATCGGCGCGTCGGCCCGCGGCGACCGCTTTACGGGCGACCCCGAGCGCGGCGTGCAGGATGGCGCCGGTCGAGATACCCGCGAAGATACCCTCTTCTCCGACCAGTTCGCGGGTGCGGCGCACGGCGTCGTAGGGGCCCACGGAGAAACGGCTGGTGAGCACCGCTTCGTCGTACAGCTCGGGAATGAAACCCTCGTCGATGTTGCGCAGGCCGTAGACCAGTTCGCCGTAGCGGGGTTCGGCCGCGACGATCTCGATATTCGGCACCCTTTCCCGCAGGTACCGGCCCGTTCCCATCAGGGTTCCGGTGGTACCCAGACCGGCCACGAAATGAGTGATCTCGGGCAGATCGGCGAGGATCTCCGGACCGGTGGTCTCGTAGTGGGCGAGCGCGTTGGCCGGGTTGCCGTACTGGTACAGCATCACCCAGTCGGGGTTCGCGGCCGCGATCTCCTTGGCCTTGGCGACCGCCTGGTTCGAACCACCCGCGGCCGGCGAGTCGATGATCTCGGCGCCGAACATGGTGAGCAGCTGCCGCCGCTCCACCGAGGTGTTCTCCGGCATCACGCAGACCAGACGATAACCCTTGAGTTTCGCTGCCATGGCCAGCGAGATCCCGGTATTGCCGCTGGTGGGTTCCAGGATGGTGCACCCGGGCGTCAGCAGACCCTCGGCTTCGGCCTGCTCGATCATGCGCAGCGCGGGCCGGTCCTTGATGGACCCGGTGGGGTTGCGGTCCTCGAGTTTGGCCCACAACCGCACCGGCTGTTCGCCCTCCCACTGCGGGGACAGGGTGCGCAGTCCGACCAGCGGGGTGTTCCCGAGGGTCGCGATCAGTGATTCGTAGCGTGCCACGGGACTTATCGGGCCCCGCCCGCGACGGCCGGCAGGATGGTCACGGTCGAACCCTCACCCACCGAGGTCTGCAGCCCGCCGGAGAACCGCACATCCTCGTCGTCGACGTAGATATTGACGTACCGGTTCAGCTTGCCCTCGTTGAGCAGCCGCTCGGCCAGACCCGGGTGGTTGGATTCCAGATCCTCGATCACCGCGGCGAGCGTGGACCCCTCGGCCGCGACGCGCTTCTCGCCTCCGGTGTGGGTGCGCATGATGGTCGGGATGGACACGGTGACCGGCATGGGTGCTGCTCCTCGCTGTGTACTCGGTGAATGGGTCGGAAAACTATAGTGGTCAGGCGGTTTGGTAGGCGTCGACTATCCGCACCGGCTCCTCGGTGACCTCGCCGTCGACGATCCGGTAGCTGCGCAGTTCGTGCTGATCGGCGTCGCGGGTGGAGATCAGTACGTAGTGGGCGCCCGGTTCGGCGGCGTAGGAGATATCGGTGCGGCTCGGGTAGGCCTCGGTCGCGGTGTGCGAGTGGTAGATGACCACCGGTTCCTCGTCGGCGTCGTCCATGGCCCGCCAGACCTTCAACTGTTCGCCGGAATCGAAACGATAGAAGGTGGGGGAGCGCTCGGCGTTCATCATCGCCACGAAACGTTCGGGCCGGTCGGAATCCTCGGGCCCCGCGATGATGCCGCAGGCTTCGTCGGGATGGTCGGCGCGCGCGTGCGCGACCATCGCATCCACCAGGTCGGCCCTGATCACGAGCACAATCGAACCCTTCCACCTCTTGTCACGGCCATCGCCGACCCCTCACTGCCGACAACTGTCGAGGATATTCGGGTATTCCCGGCACTCCACACACCCCCCGGCCATCCGGTGCGATCCCGCCCGTGCACTCGGACCATATCGAGCCCCCGACCGGCACATTCGCCACCGCCGTTCCCCTGCGAGTGGATTCACCCCCGGGCCCGCCCCGGTTCTGGAGCGACGAAGCGAAGGAGCGCAGCGACCGATCGCGTGCGGCTGGTAGTCCATAGATCGGCGACCGTTGAGCACTTACAGAGTCGTGAGTCGGCCCAGGCTGATCGAGGCGCATGCTCGCACACACCTTCTGTCCACCCCGGATGGTCCACCTCAGCGGCGGGGCCCGCCCCGGTTCTGGAGCGAAGGAGTGAAGAACCGGGGTTAACAGGGCCCCGCCCAGCGGCGCCGAAGGCGCCGCAATCAAACACTGAACAGGTCGGAGTATGCGGGGATACCGGCCACCGTATGGGCGGTGCGGATCCCGTCGACCATCGCGCGTTCCACACATACCGCCGCGGCCGTGCTCAGCGCGTCCACCAGCGGCAGGTCGGGCGGGAAGGCGGCGGGGAGCCGCGGGCCGTCCGGTGGCGTCGCGGTACCGGTGGCCAGTGCGAAGAAGGTGTCGCCGTCGAGCGGGGAGTGGGCCGGGCGTACCGCTCGCGCCAAACCGTCGTGGGCGACCGTGGCCAGCCGGCGGCAGCCCGCCGGGTCCAGCGGCGCGTCGGTGGCGACCACGCCGATCGTGGTGTTGAGCACGGTGCTCTTCACCGCCAGTGCGTTCGCGACGGCGAGCTCCTCGGCGGTACCGGGGCGCAGCCCGAAGAACTCGGGCCCGTCGGTGCCCGCGCCCCAGGGGATACCGGTTCGGGGATCGAAAACCGAGCCGACGGGATTGGCGACGACCAGCGCGCTCACTGTCACTCCGGCGGCCACGCCGTCGGTGAACCGGATGCTGGCGGTTCCGATGCCGCCCTTGAGGGCGCCGGCCTGGGCGCCGGTGCCGGCGCCGACACAGCCGCGCAGAAAATCGGGTCCGGCGGCTTCGGCTGCGTGATAACCGAATTCGGCGTCCGGGCGGGTGTACCAATCGCCGACCGGCAGGTCGAAGATGACGGCGCCCGGCACGATCGGCACCACCCGGGCCGGGTTTCCGGGCGACATGGGCAGGCCCTCGCCGTGCTCCTCGAGCCAGCGCATCACCCCGTCCGCGGCGGCGAGCCCGTAGGCGCTGCCGCCGGTGAGCAGGATCGCGTGCGCCTGCCGCACTGTGTTGGCGGGGTCGAGCAGATCGGTTTCGCGGGTGCCGGGCCCGCCGCCGCGCACATCCACCGCGGCGACCGCGCCGCCCGGCGCCCGGACCACGGTGCAGCCGGTGGCCGCGCCGGAACCGTGGGTCGCATCCGGGTCGAGGACATGGTGGTGGCCGACCAGCAGTCCGGAGACGTCGGTGAGCGAGTTGCGCGGTCCGGGGGCGGCGGTCACGGCGCCATCGCCTGCAGTAGGGAATCCTGCATCCAGGTGAGCCAGTGATAGACGTCCAGATGCGGTGCGCGGGGATCGTCGGGCGCGAACTGTTCGGGCGTGTCGGCGTCGATCTCCAAGACCACGCCGAGAGCCAGCCGCACATCGGTGAGTGCGGTGAGCCAGGCGTCGGCCTCCTCCGGAGTGATCAGGATCTTGCCGCCGTCCTCGGGAAGCGTGTGCAGCACCACCCCGGCCGCGGCCAGTTTCTCGTCGATGATCTCCGGCTCGTGCAGGCCGCGCAACGCGCTGTTCAGATCGGCTCGGTCGGCGTCGGGGGATCCCGGTTCGGCCCGATGGAATTCCGGCAGCAGCCGGGCCAGTCGCGGATCGTCGGGCGGCGCGGTGTTACCGCTGCGCAGACCGGTAAGGGCGGCGAGCTCGTCCTCGGGTGCCGAGGAGGCCCGTTCACCCAGCAGACCCGAAACCGCTCCGACCAGCGAGCGCAGCACACTGGCTTCGCGCGCATCCATCTCCGACCGCAGTTTGAGACCGCTCAATGAGTTCTTCCGGCTCCATTTACGCACGTCGCTACGGTAACCGTCCGATCAGTCGTCTCGTTGCATGGTCGCCCACAGACCGGCCGCGTGCAGGCGGCGGACATCCTGTTCCATCTTGTCCCGCGATCCCGACGATACGACCGCTCTGCCCTCGTTGTGCACCTTGAGCATGAGCTCGGTCGCCTTGGCTTTGCTGTAGCCGAACAGCTTCTGGAAAATGTAGGCGACATAGTGCATGAGGTTGACCGGATCGTCCCAGACCACCGTGACCCACGGCCGGTCCTCTGCCTCCAGGATCTCGGTGTACTCCACAGCCTCCGGTGTCGCCTGGGGTGCCGACACCGTGACGCCGGAGGCGCTGAGGAGGACCTCTGCCGTCGATGAGGGGGGTGCGGTGTTGCACAGGACCATGAATTCAAGAGTACGACGCGAGGAGTAATTCACAACACCCGGAGCAGCAACGATAGGCCCGGCCAGGCGTGCGACACACCGTCGCGGGTGCTCGGCGCCCGGCGCCGCCTCCGGCGGGCTTCCCCGCTGCGCGCACGGGCTGTTTACAGTGACATCCGTGGACCTGCGCGACGCGGCCGGCAGCACTGCTCTGCTGACCGACCAAT
The DNA here is from genome assembly GCF_014645735.1 of Nocardia jinanensis. Classification (GTDB taxonomy): domain Bacteria; phylum Actinomycetota; class Actinomycetes; order Mycobacteriales; family Mycobacteriaceae; genus Nocardia; species Nocardia jinanensis. The sequence goes on from NZ_BMMH01000042.1 coordinate 27,921, forward strand.
ACGAGCTCACCATGCTGGCCGCGGCTCTCGGCGACGGTTCCGCTACGCGGCGGTGCACCTTCGAAGTGTTCGCCCGACGCTTGCCGCACGGCCGCAGGTATGGAGTAGTGGCCGGTACGGGCCGTTTTCTCGATGCGCTGGCCCGGTTCCGGTTCGGTGACGCCGAGTTGGAGATCGCCGCCGGGTTCCTGGACGCGGAGACGGTCGCCTGGTTGCGCGACTACCGTTTCACCGGCGATATCGCCGGCTACCCGGAAGGCGAGCTGTATTTCCCGGGTTCGCCGGTCCTCTCGGTCACCGGGACCTTCGCCGAATGTGTGGTGCTCGAGACGCTGGCCCTGTCGGTGCTCAACCACGACAGTGCGATCGCGTCCGCGGCGGCCCGGATGGTGGGTGCCGCCGCCGGTCGCCGGATGATCGAGATGGGGTCGCGACGCACCCACGAACAGGCGGCCCCGGCCAGTGCGCGGGCGGCCTATCTGGCGGGTTTCGACGCGACCTCCAACTTGGAGGCGGTGCGCCGCTACGGCGTTCCCGGCGCGGGCACCAGCGCACACGCGTTCACCTTGGTGCACAGCGGTGCCGACGGGGAGCACGAGATCGAAGCGTTCCGCAGCCAGGTGGCGGCGCACGGGACCGGCACCACCTTGCTGGTCGACACCTTCGACATCACCCGCGGTGTCGCACTCGCGGTCGAGGTCGCCGGGCCGGAACTGGGGGCGGTGCGCATCGACTCCGGCGACCTGGGTGTCCTGGCCCGGCAGGTGCGCCGGCAACTGGACGAACTCGGTGCGGTGAAAACCCGCATCGTCGTATCCGGGGACCTCGACGAATACGCCATCGCGGCGCTGCGGGCCGAACCGGTGGATGCGTACGGGGTCGGTACCCAGCTGGTCATCGGCTCCGGCGCGCCGACCGCGGGGATGGTCTACAAACTGGTCGAGGTCGACGGTGTGCCGGTGGCCAAACGATCCAGCCACAAGGAATCCCGCGGCGGTGCGAAACGCGCGGTGCGTTCGGCGCGCGATACCGGAACCATCGTCGAGGAGATCGTCTACCAGGCGACCGCCGACCGCCCGGCGCCCGACGGGTACGAAGTACGCGAACTGATGGTTCCGCTCGTTCGTGGCGGCGCTGTCCTGGACCTGCCGCCTCTCGCCGTGTCCCGGGAGCTGGTGGCCCGCGGTCTGGTGAGTCTGCCGTGGGAGGGACTCAAACTCTCCGATGGTGAACCGGCCGTTCCGACCACATTCCTGGCCTGACCGGCCGAGGGCGAGGAGACTGGATCTATGAGACGCGCGCTGATCGTGGTGGATGTGCAGAACGATTTCTGCGAGGGCGGTTCGCTTGCCGTATCGGGCGGTACCCGTGTCGCCGAGCTGATCAGCGAATATCTGGCCGAAACCGGTTACGACGCGGTGGTGGCCACCCGTGATTACCATATCGATCCGGGCTCGCATTTCTCCGAGACCCCCGACTATGTGGACAGCTGGCCGCCGCACTGCCGGGTCGGCACCCCGGGAGCGGACTTCCATCCGAGCTTCGATACCGGCGCTTTACAGGAAATCTTCTCCAAGGGTGAGTACTCGGCGGCGTATTCGGGATTCGAAGGCGCTTCGACCGCCGGGGAGACGCTCACCGAATGGCTGCGCGCCCGCGATATCGGCGCGGTCGACGTCGCGGGTATCGCCACCGACCACTGTGTCCGGGCGACCGCCCTGGACGCGGTGGCAGCCGGTTTCGCGACACGCATCCTGCTGGGCCTGACGGCCGGGGTCACCGCGGCCACCGTCGAGAAGGCACTCGACGAACTGAGCGGTGCCGGAGTCGAGCTCTCCGGTGCGGTGGTCACGGCCCGCGCCTGAGGCCGGTCCGCAAGGGGTCTCTTGTCAGCGGGCCCGTGCACAATCACGGTCATGACCGCCACCGGGGACGATATCCGCGCCTATGCCCTGGCCCTCCCGGCCACGACCGAACAGTTCGCCTGGGGTATGCCGATCTTCCGAGTGGAAGGCCGGTTGTTCCTGACCCTGCCCGAGGACGAGACCTCGATGGCGGTGCGCTGCCCGATCATCGATCGCGACGAATTGGTGCGGGCGGAGCCGGACAAGTTCTGGATCGCGGGGCACGAGGCGAACAACGCGTGGGTCCGGGTCCGGCTCGCGGCGCTGGATGATCTCGACGAGATGCGCGACATAGTCCTGGATTCGTGGCGTCTTGCCGCTCCCGGCCCCCTGGCGGAGACCCGCTAGAAGACAGACATCTCGACCCGGCGGTCGAATGCCGACGCAACCCCGTGAGTCGAGTTAACACGACACCCTTGCCGCCAAATACTCGCTCACGTATATTCGTGGACGAGTAAGGAGGGTGTATGGCGAAGAAACGCAAGGTCGGAAATCTACTGGCCCTCGCGGTGCTCGCGGTGATGCAGGACGAAGCCATGCACCGGTATCAGATCGCGGCGCGGCTGCGCGATTACGGGAAGGACCGGGATCTCGATATCAAGTGGGGGTCCCTGTACACGGTTGTGCAGAACCTGGCCAAGGCCGGTTTTCTCGAGGTGGTGGGCAGTGAACGGGAGGGTTCGCGGCCGGAGCGGGTGATCTACCGGATCACCGCAGCCGGACGCGATGAACTCGTCGACTGGACCCGGGAGCTGATCGCCGAGCCCGAACCCGAACCCGGACGGTTCCTCGCGGGACTGTCGATCCTGGCGGTGCTGCCGCCGGACGAGGTGGCCGGACTGCTGGGACGCCGGCTCACCGTGCTGGACGAGCAGATCGCGCAGGTGAAACAGGAACTCGCGGAGCTCGCCGCAACCCTGCCCCGGTTGTTCCTCATCGAATCCGAGTACGGGCTGGCCGTATTGGCAGCCGAAGCCGAGTGGACCAGGGCGTTCCGCGCCGAACTGATCGAGGGGACCTTCCCCGATATGGCGGAATGGCAGGCATGGCATCGGAGTGGGTCCGCTGTGGACAGCGCTCGTGCCCGTGCCTATGTGGAGGGGGCTGATACGACGACCGGTCAGTGAATCGAGAACCGGGCTCGATGGAGGTGCGGCTACACCACCATCGAGCTCGGGTTACCGTCTCGGACCGTGCCCGCGCGAACGCACACCCGGCCACGAGTTTGGCAGAACACAGGATAACCGGGTGGTGGATCGCCGGGGCGGTTCGGTTGTGAACACGAACCGAACTCCTGAGGAGTACACCCATGTCCGGAATCGAGACCGCGCTGGTGATCGGCGGCGGTATCGCGGGGCCCGTGGCGGCCACCGCATTGCGAAAGGCGGGTATCGAGGCCCGCGTCTACGAGGCCTACCCGGGCCCGGCCCACACCATCGGCAGCGGCCTCGCCCTGGCACCGAACGGTGTCGCGGCCCTGGATGTGATCGGCGCCGGGGACGCCGTACGCGATATCGCGGTGCCGGTGCCGCGGATGGCGTTATCGGTCGGCCCTAAGATGCTGCCGATGCCCACACTGGGTGATCAGCCACCGTTGCAACTGGTGGAGCGCAGCGAATTGCACCGGGTGCTGTACGACCGGGCGGTGGCGGCCGGGGTGCCGGTCGAATTCGGCAAGCGCCTCGTCTCGGCGGAGCAGGCGGCGGACGGGGTCCGCGTGCGGTTCGCCGACGGCACCACCGCCACGGCGGATGTGCTGGTGGGCGCCGACGGTATCCGCTCGACTGTCCGCCGGTTGATCGATCCGGACGCCCCGGGGCCGGATTTCACCGGGATGCTCGGTTTCGGGGCGACGGTCGACTGCGCGGTCGACACCGAACCGGAGACCATCGTCTTCGCCTATGGTGCCCGCGCCTATTACCTGTACTGGCCGGCCGGACCCGGCCGGATCAGCTGGGGTGCGAATCTGCCCAGCAAGGAATATCTCTCGCTGCCGGAGGCCCGCCGAGTGCCGGCCGAGCGGTGGCTGGAGATCCTGCGCGAAACCTACGGCGACGACACCCCCGGCGGACAGCTGGCCCGGGCGACCACCCCGGCACAGCTCGAGGTCGTGGGCGCGCTGCACATCATGCCGCCCGTTCCGCGCTGGTACCGCGACCGGATGGTGCTGGTCGGCGATGCCGTGCACGCGCCGTCGAACAGCTCCGGTCAGGGGGCGTCGCTGGCGATCGAGAGCGCGATCCAGCTGGCGCGCTGTCTGCGCGATATCCCCGATCCCGCGACCGCGTTCGCCGCGTACGAGAGTCTGCGCCGCCCACGCGTCGAGGGCGTGGCCGCGCGCGCTGCGAAGATCAACCACAGCAAAACCCCGGGTCCGGTCGCCCGCAAGGTGATGCAGCTGATCATGCCGATCATGGCGCGCACGGTGATGAACCCGGAGAAGACACTCGCCGGCGAACACCGCTACCGGATCGACTGGGACGAGCCGGTGCGCGTCGCTCCTGAATCGTCATCGGCCCCGATCGCAGGCCCGATGAAGACTGTGTGAGCGCGGTTCTCGATGTGAATCCGAGGCTGATCCCGAGTTCAGCGAAGCCCACAGGGCGAGCGCCGTCCCCTCGACTCCTCCCCGAGGGGCGGCATCGGTGGCGGGGCCCGCCCCGGTTCTGGAGCGACGTAGCGAAGGTGCGCAGCGGCGCGTGTAGTCGGCC
>NZ_BMMH01000043.1 GCF_014645735.1 Nocardia jinanensis
GGCGACCACCGAGTGCGGCCAGCCTGAAATCATCTCGTGAGTCTCCTCGGCGCGTCCGTAGGCGTGACACAGGATCCTCAGCTGTACTCGCTTACCGTATCATCGGAGTTACGTATGAGTTGGAGGGTTGATGGCGTGAAGCCTGAGCGGATGGTGAGTAAGGCGCGCGAGCGCCGGCGGTTGGTGACAACCGTCAAGCAGTCGTTGCGGGATTTGCGCGTTCAGCTGTCCGTGCTCAATCATCAGGTCGGTACTCGGATAGAGCTCAAGGACGTCGACCTGGATTGCCTGGACATAATCAATCGCCACGGCGGGCTGAGTCCGAGCGCTCTTGCCCGGCTCGCAGTATTGCATCCGGCGACCATGACCGGCATTATCGACCGGCTCGAACGGGGTGGCTGGGTCGTTCGGGACCGTGATTCGGCCGATCGGCGGTTGGTCACTGTCCGGGCGGTCCGTGACCGTAATGGGGACCTCTTGCGGCACTTCTCGGGCATGAACACCCTAATGGACGAGTTATGCGGTGAGTACAGCGATGAGCAACTCGAACTGATCGCAGATTTCCTGCAGCGAACCACGGGTGCGGGACGAGAGGCGACCGACCAACTGGCCGCCGACTAACCCACGCCGCCCGGATCGGTGCCTTCGGCGCATTGCAGGCGCATCGCGCGGCTATATAGAGCCTTGCGATTGCGAGGACGACCCCCGGTAACGATGGGGTGAATCTCGCATGCTCACCGGATGAGATGTCTGATCGTCGTGGTGCTTCCGCGGACGGTGGTTGCCCGCAAGGAAGCAGGCGGCCACCGAAACCACGCAATCAGCGCTTGCTGAGACTGCCGGTACTTAGGATGAAGTTGCCACCCTGCTCGTCTGTGCCGGTCACCATCGAAGCCTGGCGTTCACCGTCGGTGGTGATGGTCCAGGACCGCAGGGTTACCGCGGCGGATGTGGGCCGCGTGAACGTTTGGACGGCGGGATCGAGCCGGGCGGTATTTCCCCGTGCCAACAGAGTCCATGTGCACCCGTCGTCGGTTCGAGCAGTGACTCTGTTGTCATAGTCCTGTGTGATCCGGACATTCCCGTGCTCCTGCGACCGTTCTGTGAGACGGGTGTCGCCAGGAGCTGGGCGGGCCGTGGTCCGCATGTTGATCCCGGTGGTGGGGTCGACAGAATCGTATGCCCATGTGCCGGTGAACTTTTCGGCGGCCTCCGGGTCGTATTCCTCCGTCTTCGTGCGCACACCGTTCTCCAGCACGAAGTCGTAGTCGCGTTCGGGGTGATGGGTCTTGGCGCGAATGGTCTCCTTCTCCTGGTCGCCGTTCACAGTGACCGTCCATTGAGTGACAGTGTATTTGACGTTCTGGGTGGGGTTGTGGCACAGCTGGGATGGTGGGTCCAGCTCCAGGGATGCGGCGGTCGCCTTGAATCTCCAGGTGCATCCGAGATCCGTGCGGCCAACAATCCGGTCTGGCCCCTCCGTGGTCACCACGAGATCACCGATCGTGGGCACCTGAGTTCGGCCAGGGGCGTCCGACACCGTGATGTTCGTCATCGTGGCGCGATCCGGCTGGGTGTAATTCCATTTGCCCAAGTACTTCTCGACGATGCTGCTTCGGTCGTCGGTGTGACTCGGCTGAGGCGTGCACGCGATCGCCGCAGCCGCGACCGTAAGGGGCAGCAGGATGCGGCACACCCGCGATGACGTGGTCACGGGTTTGGGATAGTGCATTCCGTCCTCCGAGGTGAATGCCTGTGGGCGCCAACAGACGGAGGCGCTCTTCCAGATGATATGAATTCCAGATGATTAGAATTTCTAGTCATCAGAGTCGCGAAGGAGTTCGGGGATGTCAAGTGAGCGAGCTCGGGTTGTTGGGGAAATCTCAGATCGGCTCAGGAGTACCACGCAGCGTGCCGTCGAGATGACCCACCGCGGCCGGCGTGATCGGAGTCAACCCCACCGACCTGCAGTGCATCCAGTTGCTTCAGGGCGGGCCGCTCACTGCCGGAGAACTGGCGCGCCGCACCGGGCTCACGACAGCCGCAGTGACGACCATGGTTGATCGGCTGGAGCGGGCCGGCTTTGTGATCCGCACTCGCGACACGGCGGACCGACGACGGGTAAGTCGTCGAACTCCAAGCGGAGCGGGTCAGCGCCGAGGTCGGGCCGGTATTCCTGCCCTGGTCAGTGCCTGGCGCGACCTGATGGGCGCGTACGACATTCGGGATCTGCAACTCATCGCCGGCTTCCTCGGTCAGGTGGAAGAAGCGATCGATACCGCGATCCGCCGACACCGCGACAGCTGAACTCATCACCGTGATCTGCCGGTGTGCCCTACAGGTCAGGTGCCTGTCAGGCTGGGCGGCGAGCTATTGCTGGACCAGCGGGGCCTTCTGGGTGGCGCAGTCGTCGCAGACCAGCGAGACCTGCCAGCCCGTGCTCAACGATGCGGCCCCGCCATTTTCGCACCGTCATCTCCGACACTCCTGCCTCGGCCGCAACATGGGTGCGATGAGTCGGGGCCGGGCCGCCAGGGGTCGATTCCGACTGGATCAGATACAGCAGGTGGTCCAGTCGACTCTCGAACTTAACGCACCCGGCCCGGCGCACACCGGCATGATTCGGCACCGCAACGCATACGCCGCTTCGACGTCGCCGCCCGGGCACCTCTCGCGCCAACTCCCGAGGCTGCGCCTCGGTCACCACCAGATCCGGACGCGATCTCAAGCGCCACGTCCTCACCAGCGCTGAATCATATTGTCGGAAAATGTATTTCAGGCGCGAAACACTATCCTCGCTGAGCCGGCGTTCGGCGCCCGCCGATGCCTGAAGCTCCTCCTTGCCCGAGCGTTGGTAGGTGCATCGCTCGCCGCCCCTTCCCGCTTCACGTCAGTCGCGAGCAGTTGCTGAGAGCCGGTCGACGGCGTCCGTGGCCGAGCTCGAGTAATCTCTGGGCGCGGACCGTGCTTCATTCCATACCATATGCTTGCAATGTAGTATTGGAATCATATAAGCTACGAACGCGGGCAAATACTCCCGCGGTCGACAGGAGACTCAAGGATGCCCCCTCAAAGTTCGATGTTGTGCGACTGCCCGCTCGCGCCGGTCCGGTCCGGGTGTCACCCAGTCGGTCCTGACTGAATGAGCTCTGGAGAGTGGTCGTGCACGTGGTCTGGAAACCGAATGACCAGGCAGTCGCATCCGGTGCGAATTTGGGAAGTTTCATTCGCCTGCAAATCGGCTGATTTATTTACGTCAATTCCTAGGATATTAATATGCGTAGCTTGCCTATGATGGCCGTTGTGGCTGTTTTGCCGAGTGTTGCAACGGGACTCGGTTCCGGTTCCGCCATAGCAGAAGATGTGCAGGTAATCACCTACAGCGAGTTCCGAACTGTAAGCGATAACTGTAGCGTCTTATATAAGAAGTTGATCATGAACTGTGATGAAGACTATAGGGACCTTGATTCGAGAAAGCGGTGTTACGGTAGGGCCCGGGATTCTTATACGAAATGTTTGGCAAGTCAATAAATCGTCAGGAGTCGGCAGTGCGCGGTCCGCCGTCTGTTCGATTCCGATCTGTTACACATGGGGCCGTCTCACCAGATGATTCTGATTGCAACGAAATTCGACCGGTCGCGGGCGACATAGCTGACGCTGGCCAGATTCGGGGCAGGCCGGGCAAGCCCAGGGTGTAGTTCGGGTTGGTCAGTTCGATCTACGACTGGACCGACCCGTTGGGCAAGCGCCCTGGCCATGGTGGTCGAGGTTGCGGCCGACCTCGACCACCTGCGCCCGTGAGGGTACGGCGAAGGGCTGTCTCGAGGGTGAGCAGCCGACTACCGCTGCCAGCGCGGAAGACAATCTCGCCGGGGCCAGGACGCCGACGACGTGAGCCTGACCAGCCTCGCCGAAGAATACCGCGTCGGCAGCCCCTCTCACCGCATCATCAGCGGGGGTCACCGTGGGCACAACGCAACGACAAGGCGATAGGAGTTGGATAGTGTGCAGTGGACTGCCGCTGCCGCCTTGCGTGGGCTGGCTAGTGACCTGCAGGTGATAGCGCTAGCCGGGGGCTGCTGCTTGCGCGATCGGCTCATGGTGTTTCCCCTTGAAATCCGTTCCGGTCTCCGCACGGTCATGCGGGCTGAAAATCGATTGGCTGGGCATATCGACAGTGCCGGTCGACAGTTCCCTGGCGTGTTTCACTCTGGCAGCCCAGGGCCGCGAGAGGCGGGGGCGCCACTGCAACCGTTCATGCGGCGGGACCCAGCCACCGAAGCCCAGTTTCTGAACACTGACATCGAACACCAGGTGCGCACGCTCGAGGAGGCGCTCGGCATCCACACCGATGCACAGCGAGCGATCGAGCTCAGCTTGTTCATGGAGGACAAGTTCCGCGACATCGCCTTCATCGCTGGCCAACCGCGCCCTGAAACGATCTTCGATGGCCTTGAAGGCTGGGCCAGTTGGCTCGACGCCCGGTTGTGTGCCCGACAACATCTCGACCAACCCCTGACTGTGGAGTTGATCGGGGAGATTCATCGAAGGCTGAGGATCCGACATGACCCTGGCGGTGCCGGACAGATGTGCGGTCAGCTCCCGTGGAGTATGGGCATACTGGATAGACCACTAACCGAGCGCGAACTGAGCGCCATCGAGCAGAACCCCCTGATCACCTATGCTCCAGGGCCATTCCGATCCGACCCTCACGGCATAGTGCTGACTCCGATCGTCGAGGGCCGGCCTGGAGCACGCGGAGTGCGATGGTTGCATGAGCCCCTCACCGATGTGGAGGTGGCAGTGATCAGGCAGGACCCCTTACTCAGTTATCGGCGTCCGGGCATGCCGATCCATGAACATGGTGCGATCGTTTACCCCAACTTCGGCAGCGTCGAAGGCACCCGCGAATTCATGGAGTCGTTGTGCCAACGCCACCAAGCGGCAGCAAGCGTGCCCGGCTACGACGCGTATCAGGCCGCCGCCGAACTACAGCGTGATTTCATCAGTGCGCATGCGTGGCAGGGCGATTTCCACGGCCGTCACTCCCGGATACTGATGAACTTCGTTTTGGAGCAGTCGGGTGCACCACCTAGCGCGGTTGCCGAGTTCGATAACGACCTGCTGACATCATTCTCCGACTGGATCGACGCGGTCAGGGCCGGAAGCAGCCGGTACAAGCAATGGCAAGACAGGGTCTTCGAGCTGAGTGACGATGCCGACCCAGTGACAATTTTCGATCTGGAACCGATGCGGCAACTCTATCAAGAGATGGGTGGTTCACCGCACCCCTTCACACCAGAAGCGCAACACGACGGCGAAATATACGAACGGCTGCGCTCCCAACTGTCCTCGAACGAATGAGCCACCGGAGAGTCCAGGGGCGGGGCTGAGCACGGACCGATTTCCCGCTCAGCTGGCCCGCGCTGATCGACCACAACCCCGAAACGCTGGCCCGGAACCAGGGAATGTTGGACCGACAAGGACCGTATCGCTGCCACCTACCGGCTCCTGGATGCCCACGGTTTCCAGTCGGGTATAGGTGTGTTCCTATGGGCCGAGCCCGATGCCAAGTTTTCGATCGAGCAGAAGAACCGCTCGCCGCTTGACCGAGACGACCGGACTGCCGGCCACTGTGGATTCGGTGTTCCGGCCCGATTCGCGGACACTTTTAGCGATATGGCCCATGGTCAGCTACCCGCCCAGGCGCGGATGTCGGCGGAGTCCCGGTCGAGAGTGGGGGCGCTCGGTGGCCGGAACGTGTGGTCTCGCGGCCGCGCGTCGAAGGACCCGTCGGGGCGGCCCCGGCAGTGTGAGCGTTCCCAGTGAGTCGTGCTCGACCTCGACGAGCTGGCCTTGGCTGTGGGTCTGGTCCCATTCGCAGACTTCATCGATGGACCGCACGCGTCCGGACGGTATACCCAGCTCGTCGAGTCGTTGCAGCAGGGCTTTCGACGTCCAGTCCGCGAACGTCGTTTCGATCGTGGTGACGGCCGAGAGGCCCATCACCGGATCGCCTTCCCAGTGACCGGCAACCTGCCGGGATTCGACCTCGACCGGACGCTCACTGATCGGCACGAGTCCCGAATCACGCCTCGCCCATCAGGTTTGCGAGCCCGTTTCGGGCTGCGCATCGGACGCCCGGTGCGCAACCGCTGCGTCAAGGTGCGGTCGATCGCTTTGCCTCGCGGGTCGAACAGTGCCAGATAAATCGCTTCGTGCGAGACCTGCATTTCCGGGTCGTCGGGGAAGTGCCGACGCAGCCACCCGGCGATCTGCTCCCGAACCGGTGACGGCAGCGGCCAGCGAGCTGGTGGCGTTATCCAGACTGCGGTCGAGCCTGCGGAGTTCGCCGGCCAGGTCGGCAGCCTGCCAAAGGGACCGGCCGCAGTGTTCACGGAGACGCATCGACCGCGGTAGCTGGGCTGCGGCCTCAGCAGTGGCCATTTCGGCAGCCCTGCGGCCGCCAAATGGACCAGCAGCCGGTGCGGCATGTTGACGGCCTGGGTGCGGGTTCGGAGCAGGTCGTCGCGGTATTCGGTGAGCGTTCGCAGCACCTGAGCGGTCACGTCGGTGTGCGTGGACTGCAGTCCGGTGCTGTTCAGCGCGGCGATACCGACCGTCAATGCGTCGACTTCGTCGGATTTTGCGGCCGTGTGCGGTCGAGAGCACCCGGACTCGGTACAGCGAATTCAACTGGAAAATCCAGGGTTTCGATGCCATCGACGGCCGGCTTCTGCGCCAACGGAGCGCCGAGTCCACGAGCCCCTTCATTCGCCCAGATCGCCGCGGTCAGAGGGCTGGTCGAATCGGGGCGGTTTCGGCATGACACCTCCAAGAGGCCTACGAACGAACAGGCCCCAACGAGGAGGGCAAACCAACTCGGGCGGTGCAGACCTCTCTCGAGCCACTCCTTGTGGACAGCCACGGCCGGGACGCACGCCGTTAGAAAGTCGATCCCGGATCGCCGCCGGTGGACCACGGGTCGGCGCCCTTCCGGTGGCTCAGGAATCGGTCCTTCTGATGAGCAGGCATCGAGCAGACGTGAAGGAAAGTCACGGACTCGTCGGTAGCAGCCGGATCGAGGTTCGCAGATTTCATTTGCATTGCCAATTTAAATGACAATCAAGTCGTCTTGCTACCCTAAGCGTGTGCCGAATCAGCCACTGGATGACCGCGGGGTCTTCCTGCTCTCTCAAATCGGCCATTATGTCGCGCGCAAGTTCGCCGTCGGCCTTGCGCCGCTCGGGCTGGCTCCGGCGCATTTCGGGATCCTCACCCACCTCGCAGCCATCGACGGACGCAGCCAGCAAGAGCTGGCCGATCTGCTGCATGTTCATCGCAACGCCATGGTCGGACTCGTCGACGAACTGGAAGCACGCGGCCTGGTAAAACGCAGTCCGCACCCGTCCGACCGCCGCGCCCACGCGTTGCACCTCACCGATCACGCACACCACGTATTAGAAGCTGCCTCAGCGCAAGCTCAAGCCATCGAGGACGAGGTTCTCGCCCCCCTCGACGAGGCCGAACGCACCCACCTCATCTACCAGCTGCGCCGTCTGTCCGCGCACGCCGACTTGCCTCCCGGCGTACATCCCGGCCTGCAACGACGCCGGCGCGCGACCCCTCGAGCCCCCGCTGGTGCGTCAGGCGACACCACGCCTCAGATCGAACAACACGATGCCTGACCGAAGGCCGCAGTGGCTATGAATAGCAGGACCTCGTTCTCTGATGCCGCGATATCGGCGACGAACCCCGCTCGATCACCCTGATTCCGGTCGCACTACGCGCCGCGTCCGACCGATTCGGTGTCCAGTGCCGACCCGGCGCGCGAGCGTGGCGTTTCCGCACATCTATGCAGCGCCTCGTTCAGGCCAACAACCACTGTTCCTCCGGATGGCATAACTATCCGCTTGGTCAATTGCTGCGGCACGCGCATTCAGAAGGCGAATCCAGCAGCCGTAGTTGTCACCTACGGCTGCTACCCCGCTTGCCTCGGGGGAGCTTAGGGGAACAAGCTGCTGTCGCCCACTGCTGCCGCACTTGAATGGCCGCCCGGATACAATACAATTTACTGATCATACGAGCTTCGTATATGATGGAGGCAGCCCCGATCGCCGCGGCGATGTCGTCGGCTACAGACAGGAGGATCCACACATGCTCGAAACCGCTTTGTGGGCTGCTCAAGCATTCCTCGGACTTTTCTTCCTGGCTGCCGGACTGCCCAAGGTGTTCGGTCGGGGAGTCGACTGTTGGGTCGGCTTCGACTCCCTTGCGCGACCGCTAGTCATCGTCATCGGGTTTTCCGAGATCGCGGCCGCTGTCGGGCTGGTTGCGCCGATGCTCGTCGACATTGCCGGATGGACGACACCCCTTGCCGCACTTGGCATAGGCGTCGTCTCGCTGATGGCAAGCGGCTTTCATATTCGCGCCGCTGGCGAAGCGCTTAATTCCATCGAGTGCGCCCTCTGGGCCGCACTCGCCGGAGCAATCGCGATCGGTCGGTGGCCAGAAGTGTCCGACGCACCAGCCATTCCAGACGAGGTCCTGGTGGGCTCTATAGTCGCCATTATCCCTGCAACGATCGCCATCCTTGTCGTGGTGTCAAAACGCCCGATCGAGCCCAGCGTCAGTGAGCAACAGCGCATCGCACCAATACGCTAGCGCCGCCGCTCGGCGTCCCCACCGTCACGCCAGCTCGCCGGCGGGGACTGTCTGAAAATTGCGGCTCTGGCCCACTTTCGGTGGTGCCTGTGAGGTGACGGCGGCACGATAGCCCCGTGGCTGAGGTAAGTGTTGGTGTCGGCGTGGGCGGTCACCGGCCTGATCTCACGGTTGGAGTAACCAATGGCCTCGTCGTCCGGTGCGCCGGTCGCGACGACGGTGATCATCGGGATGGCAGGCGCACCGCAGGGGGCGACCGATGTCGTATCATCGGAGGTTCGTACAGTCCGGAGGTTGGCAACGTGAAGTCCGATACGGAGGCGAATGCGGCGCGCCGGCGTCGGCGACTGGTAGTGGCGGTCAAGCAGTCGCTGCGAGATCTGCGTGTCCAGTTGTCCGTTCTCAATCACCATGTCGGTGTGAAAATCGAGCTCAAGGACGTCGATATGGACTGCCTGGATCTCATCAATCGGCACGGTGGTCTCAGTCCGTCCGCTCTCGCCCGATCGGCGGGGCTGCATCCCGCCACGATGACCGGGATCCTGGACCGGCTCGAGCGTGGCGGCTGGATCGTTCGTGAACGGTCCTCGTCCGACCGGCGTGCCGTCACCATACGAACGGTCGGGAACCGAAGTGGTGAGATCTTCCGTCATTTCTCGGGGATGAACACCCTCATGGACGAAGTCTGCGCGAACTACACGGAGGCCGAACTCGAGCTGATCGCGGACTTCCTGCAACGTTCCACCGGCGCGGGGCGAGACGCCTCCGATGAGCTGGCCGGATGACACTGTGACATCGGTTGTGCCGATGTAGCGTAGGTGCCTACCGCAACCTCCGGTCCGGTAATGGTCGGCCGGTGAACACGATCCGCGTATCGGGCCTGCTTGTTTCCGGTCCGGTTTCTCTATTCAGGCGAGGACTTCCGCCGGTGTCGCTGTCGGCACCGGCTACCGGCCTTTGCTCAGGGCCGGCTTTCGTGTACTAGAGCGCCGATTCGAGGGCCTCCCGCCGTTGCCGGTCATCCCGTGTCCTCGCCTCCCGTACTGCCCCGCCTGCAAGAACGTGTTCTCGGGCTGGGGGAGGCCGCCGCATGCCTGTGACGCGAGGTAAAGCTGTGTCCGACATCACTGTATTATTCTGACTCAATATTATACGATGTTCGTATCATCTGAATTTGGCGGGATTGGCGAACGTCGAAGTCATATCGGGCCGAGCGGAAGGCTCCGATAGCGGACCTCCACGCCACCGGCCGAATCCACTGATTCAGCCGGGCGGCAGATAGTCGCCGGCCATATCGACCGAAGGGACCGATTCCGCTGTGGAAACCACTCATGTCATAGTCGCGATCGTCACGATCGTGGCGAATACGTTCTCCGGGCTGGCCGCTATCACGAAGTTCGGGCCGGTCATGCGCACACTGCGGCCGGCTCTGGCGACCGCAGGTATACCGGAATCGTGGCTGGTGTTCCCGATCGGGACTCTGAAGCTGGCCGGAGCACTCGGGATTGCCATAGGCCTCTTCGGCTTTCCGTGGATCGGGACGGCGTCGGCAATCGGACTCGTCCTCTACTTCGTTTGCGCGGCATATACCCACGTCAGGGTCAGCGATTATGTAGCGCAGTTCTACGGGGCGGTCACTATTTTCCTGCCCTTGGCTGTCGCCACCACAGTGCTCGGCTGGCCATAAGGCGCCCCCACGTCGCGAATGGCACCCGTCGGTATCGGTGGGAAACCGCAGCGGCTCGAAACAACGGTGTAGAACCATCGACTCGTGCCTCGGTCATCCGAGGTGCGGAAAGGAATGACCTGATGAGTGCATCGCAGACGGTGACGATCGCCGACCTCCTGCGTCTACTGCGGGAAGTAGCCGGTGAGGCCGAATTACCGGACGACGATCTGATCGACACAGAATTCGAAGAACTCGGCTACGACTCTGTTGCCGTCATGGAGGCGAATGCCCGGTTGGTCAGGGAGTTCGGCCGGAATCTCGACCTCGAGGAGGTCGACGGTGCACGTACCCCGCGGCAATTGCTGGACTTGGTCAATAAGACTGTGATCGAAGCATGAACCCTCCGGCACGAAGTGCGGATACGACAACGGAACCGGTCGAATCCGGCGTCTTGCCAACCACGACCGACCGGGTCGCGATCGTGACGGGCGGCACCAGCGGAATCGGATTGGCGATAGCGGAACATCTGGCAGGTCAGGGCGATCGGGTGTTCATCTGCGGCCGGAACGGGGCGAGAGTGACCGATTTGGTCACCCGGCTCACCGAGTTCGGGATGCGGGTTTCCGGGGCCGCCTGCGACGTCCGGTCGGGTGTCGAGCTCGAACAATTCGTATCGGCGGTAGCGGAAGAATGCGGCCGGATCGACATACTGGTCAACAATGCCGGCCGTAGTGGTGGTGGCGTTACCGCCGAATTGAGTGAAGACCTGTGGAATGACGTCATCGAGACCAACCTGAACAGTGTCTTCCGTGCCACCCGGGCTGTGCTGCGCCTCGGTGGAATGCGCGACCGCGGGTGGGGCCGGATCATTAATATCGCATCGACGGCCGGCAAACAGGGCGTGGTTCTTGCCGCACCCTATTCGGCCTCCAAACACGGAGTCGTCGGATTCACCAAGTCTGTGGGTAATGAACTCGCCGCCACCGGGATCACGGTCAATGCCGTATGCCCCGGATATGTGGAAACCCCTATGGCGCAACGGGTGCGGGCCGGCTATGCGGAAGCCTGGGAAATCTCGGAAGATGATGTCCTGGAACGGTTCCATGCCAAGATTCCGCTGGGCCGGTATTCGACTGCCGCGGAAGTCGCGGGCCTGGTCAGCTATCTGAGCTCAGACCTCGCAGCCTCGATCACCGCACAGGCGCTGAATGTCTGTGGCGGTCTCGGAAACTTCTGAGAGCTCGGGATAGTGCTGTGATCGATAGCGAATTGATCTCACCCCAGGTATTGATTGTGGGGGCCGGGCCGGTGGGTCTCACGCTGGCCGGTGAGCTGGCACTGCGAGGTGTCGATGTCCTTGTCATCGACAGGCTCCGCGAAACGGGTACCGCGCCGCGCGCATCCCGGATAGGTGCCCGCACCATGGCGTTCCTCGACCAACGAGGTTTGATGGGCGCGGTAACCCCAGCAGCCCGTTACACGACCCTTCACTTCGGCGGAGTGCCACTGGAGCTCGGCAAGCAGGCAGATCGCTACAGCGGTGACTGGGCGGTATCCCAGCCGCGCCTTACAGAAGTGTTGAGAGAACGGGCGCTCGCACTGGGGGTGTCAATTCGGCAACCCTACGAGTTGCATGATTTCGTTGCGGGGGAGAGGGTTCGATCCAAAGTCGGAACGGGTATCGGATCGATTTCCATCGTCAGCGACTACCTGGTGGGTTGCGACGGTGCGCAGAGCGCCGTCGCGCGTATCGGAGGTTTCCCGTTCGAGGGGCGGCCGACGACTCGATGCCTGTTGTGGGCCGACATCGTCGGGGTGGACATACCGGAACGAAGATTTCACCGACTGCCTGGTGGGCTGGCCGTAGCCGCGCGCCGGGACGCCGCGTCTACGAGAATCATGGTGCACGCGCGGCAACAACCCCTGGGCGAACCCGGGCCGCCGACACCCGGCGAACTCGCGCGAGCCTGGCGAGCAGTGACAGGAGAGGACATCGGCTCGGCAATCGTCCTGCGGATCGGCCGATTCCAGAACGAGAATCGTCACGTGACCGAGTATCGGCGCGGTCCTGTCCTGCTGGCGGGAGACGCGGCGCATCGGCACCTGCCTATCGGGGGATCGTCACTCGATCAGGGTCTGCACGACGGCATATGCCTGGGCTGGAAGCTGGCGGCGCAGATCGCGGGCTGGGCTCCGGCCGGGTTGCTCGATACCTATCACAGCGAGCGCTACGTGGCGGGAACCACGACCGCTGCGGCGATTGACGCGCAGGAGAACCTCTTGCTCGGGGGGCCCGAATTCGATCCGATCCGACGGGTGATCGGCGATCTCGCGCGCCTACCGACGGTCGCACACTACCTGGCCGGTGCGCGCACCGGGTCGTTGGATGCCGGAGTGGTTCCGGATCTGCGGGTCACGACAGCCGGGGGTGTGACAACCAGTTGTACCGCGCTGCTGCGCGATGGTCGCGGGTTGATCCTGGACCTACACGGCGACGTCGAGGTGCGAGCCGCGGCCGCCGGCCGACGCACCCGTATGCACTACGCCGTCGCGGTGGACCCACCGAAACGGTCTGCCGCCCCGGCCGCTGTCGTGGTCCGGCCCGACGGCCATGTCGCCTGGTCCGGAGAAGATCTGGACGAGATGCGCCGGGTGATCCGCAAGAACTTCGGCGATCCGGACGGCCACCCCGCGGCAGTCGGTCACGCATTCCACGAATTTCATACCGAAAACTGATCGATCGAAGGGTACCGCCATGTACAGCACTCTTATCGTTGCCCGGATGAATCCTGAGGACGGTGGCCGAGTAGCTGAATTATTCAGTGATTTCGACAAAAGCGATCTTCCACGTCGAATGGGAACATTCCGACGCCAGCTCTTCAATTACAAGGGACTCTATTTCCACCTGCAGGATTTCGACTCGGACAATGGCCGAGATTCGGTGGAGGGCGCGAAGAACGATCCACGGTTCGTTCGTATCAGCTCGGATCTGAAGCCGTTCATCACCGCCTACGATCCTGGCTGGCGCACACCCGCCGACGCAATGGCCGACCGGTTCTACCACTGGTCCGCCGAGTGAGCCGGACGGAGCGAAGAATCAGATGGAGCACCTAGTGGACAACCGGCGGGTAGTGATCACCGGTATCGGTGTGCTGGCTCCCGGAGGCATCGGAACCGAGCGATTCTGGGAGTTACTCAGCGAAGGGCGTACCGCCACACGGACCATGACCATGTTCGACGCTTCGGATTACCGGTCTCGTATCGCCGCCGAAGTCGATTTCGACCCGACGGCACACGGTTTGGGTCCGCGGGAGCAGCGGCGGATGGACCGAGCGGCTCAATTCGCTGTGGCAGCGGCGCGGGAAGCTGTCGCGGGCAGCGGCATCGAGTTGGGTGCGATGGACCCTTCTCGGATCGGTGTCTCGGTGGGGACGGCGGTCGGTGCGACCACCGCGCTCGAGCAGGAATACCGTGCCGCCAGCGATGACGGCCGCCACTGGCTGGTGGATGAGCAATACTCCACCAGGTTGCTCTACAACCATTTCGTCCCCAGTTCCTTCGCTGCCGAAGTCGCATGGTCGACCGGCGCCGAGGGACCGTGCACGGTGATCTCCACCGGATGCACTTCCGGGATAGACGCGGTGGCTCACGGTTGTGAATTCATTCGTGAAGGCAGCGCAGACGTCGTCATCGCCGGCGCGACCGAGGCCCCCATCTCACCGATCACCGTGGCCTGCTTCGACGCGATTCGGGCCACGAGTACGTTCAACGACGACCCCGAACATGCCAGCAGGCCTTTTGATTCGACGCGCAACGGGTTTGTTCTCGGAGAGGGGGCGGCTGTATTCGTCCTGGAAGAACTGCACGCCGCCCGCGCGCGGGGGGCACATATCTACGCCGAAGTGCGGGGGTATGCCACCCGGAGCAACGCCTACACGATGACAGGACTCCGAGCGGACGGAGCCGAGATGGCAGCGGCCATCGAGGCGGCTCTCACACAGGCCCGGGTGAACCCGAGCGATATCGACTATGTCAACGCGCACGGCTCGGGAACAAAGCGGAACGACATCCACGAGACAGCCGCCCTGAAACGCAGTCTCGGCGCGGACGCGCACCGCGTTCCGGTCAGCTCCATCAAATCCATGATCGGGCACTCGCTGGGCGCGATCGGCGCCATCGAGATCGCCGCCTCGGTTCTTGCGATGGAGAACAACGTGATCCCGCCCACCGCCAACCTCCGCACCCCGGATCCGTCTCTCGACCTCGACTATGTGCCGCTCACGGCTCGCGAGTGCGCGGTGAGAACCGTTCTGACCGAGGGAAGCGGTTTCGGTGGCTTTCAGAGTGCGATGGTGCTGGCGACCCCGGATGGAGCACGGTAATGAAAGTAGTGGTGACCGGAATCGGCGTCACAGCGCCCAACGGTCTGGGTACCGAAGATTTCTGGCACCGGACCTGTCATGGATGTAGTGGCATCCAGGCGATCACGAGTTTCGATACCACCGGTTATCGGTCGACTGTCGGCGGCGAGATCACAGATTTCATCGCCGAGGAATTCCTACCGGGCAGGTTGATCCCGCAAACCGACCGGATGACGAAATTGGCGCTGGTCGCCGCGGCCGAGGCGCTGGCGGACGCGGCGGTGAGCCCGGAGACGTTCGATCGGTCCGAGGCCGGAGTCGTGACAGCGGCGACGTCGGGTGGTTACGAGTTCGGTCAGCGAGAACTCCAGAATCTCTGGAGCCTCGGCCCCGACCGGGTGAGCGCGTATCAATCCTACGCATGGTTCTACGCCGTGAACACCGGGCAGATCTCCATACGGCACGACTTGCGCGGGCCGGCCGGTGTAGTTGTCAGCGATGGGGCCGGAGGGCTGGATGCGCTGGCACAGGTGCGCCGTCAGATCCGCCGCGGCACTCCACTATCGGTCGGTGGCGGCATGGACGCCTCACTGTGCCCGTGGGGCTGGATCGCCCATCAGGCCACCGGGCGGATGAGCGGGAGCAACGATCCCGATCGGTCATACCTGCCATTCGACGCCCAGGCCGACGGCCATGTTCCCGGCGAGGGCGGGGCGATGCTCGTGGTGGAGCAGGAGGCCGCGGCGACGGCCCGCGATGTCCCGCGGATCTATGGTCGCATTGCGGGATACGGCGCCACCTTCGATCCGCATCCTCGGACCGGACGGCCGCCCGCATTGCGGGCAGCGGTGGAGCGCGCGCTCGACGACGCGGAGATCGAGCCCGGTGCGGTCGATGTCGTCTTCGCAGACGGCGCCGCCGTACCGGATCTCGATCGTATCGAGGCATCGGTGCTCCGGGCCGTCTTCGGCGCGGGCGCTGTTCCGGTTACCGTGACCAAGAGTATGACCGGCCGGTTGGGCGGTGGTGCCGGCGCGGTGGATGTGGCGACCGCTCTGCTGGCGATGCGTGATGCCCTGATCCCGCCCACGGTGCACAGCAGACCCGCCCCGGAATACGAACTCGACCTGGTGACGCATCTTCGTATCCAGCCGTTGCAAACGGCGCTGGTGATTGCCCGCGGCCATGGTGGTTTCAACTCCGCTCTGGTTCTTCAGAGCGCGTAGCAACAGATATCCGATATCCGGCACTGGAAGGTTCTCCATGACAACAGAAACCGAGCTCGGTCCGCCCGGGCGCACGACACGGCATACGGTCGTTGTCCCGGCATCCGCGGATCGGGTGTTCACCTGGCTCTCCGATGCGGCTGTCTGGCCCACCATCTTTCCACCCACGGTGCATATCGAACAGCTCTCGTCGAACGGTGACGACGAGCGGTTGGCGATCTGGGCGACCGCGAACGGTGAGGTGAAGTCGTGGACTTCGCGCCGCAGACTGGACCGGGGGCAACGAACAATTGTGTTCCTCCAGGAGAAATCGGCTCATCCGGTGGCTTCGATGGGTGGGATGTGGGCCGTCGAGGAGCTGTCCGGTAATCGATCGCTGGTGCGCCTGGACCATCAGTACCGTGCCGTCGACGACGATCCCGCGGCTACACAGTGGATCGCCGACGCCGTCGAAACCAACAGCACGTCGGAACTTGAGGCTCTCGCCGGTCACGCGGCCCACGGTCCGCGCGAGACGATGACAATTCTGGATGATGTCGAGATCGACAGTGCCGATGCCCAGAACGTATTCGACTTCCTCAACGACGCCCAGCACTGGGCCGACAGGTTGCCACATGTGAGCGCCGTCGATTTCCGTACCGTCGGTGACACCGGTGCGCAGATCCTGCGGATGGATACCGCTGCCAGAGACGAGTCCACACACACCACCGAATCGGTGCGGGTGTCCTTCCCCGGCGAGCGAATCGTCTACAAACAGACGACGCCGCCGGCCCTGATGAGGTCTCATATCGGGTGCTGGTCGTTTACCCGTACAGAGGCGGCGTGCCGGATCTGGTCCCGGCACAACGTCGTGATCGCCACCGACAATATCGGCGCGGTGCTCGGTGCTCGAGCCACCGTCGACGACGCCCGGAACCTGATCCGTGACTCGCTGAGCGCCAACAGCCGGTCGACCCTCACTCATGCGAAGGAATACGCGGAACGGCTTCGGCGGTGAACAACGACAACGGCATTCGCGTTCGCGGTGATCGAGACCGGCCCGCGCCGGCGGCGGGAATAGTCCGGTGAGCCCGCGTGTCGCGTTCGTATTCCCGGGCCAGGGCTCACAGCGGCCGGGTATGGGCGGCAGCATTCTCGACCATCGGCCGGACCTGCTCGGAACCTACTATCGGCGCGCCGACTCCGAGCTCGGTTTCGGCTTGACCGAGTTGTGCTTGAGCGGCCCGGTGGAAGCATTGCGTGAGATGGCGACCACCCAGCCGGCGGTACTGTTGACCAGCGTCGCCGCGCTTGCGGTGCTTCAGGAGCAGGGGGTGGTTCCCGATGTGGTGGCCGGACACAGTCTCGGCGAGTACATGGCGCTCGTCTGTGCCGGTTCGCTGAACTGGGTGGATGCCCTGCGGTTGGTGCGGTTACGCGGCCGGTTGATGGCCGAGGCCAACGCGATGGTGCCCGGCCGGATGGCGGCAGTGATCGGATTACCGGTTGTGGAAGTGGAGTCGTTGTGCGGCATGGTCGCCCGGGAGACCGGGCGAGTGATCGAAGTCGCGAATCACAACGACCCGCGCCAGGTGGTGGTATCGGGAGAAGTGGCCGCAGTCGCCCGTTTCATGGAATTGATCGAGGGCGCCGGAGCCGAACGTGCAGTCGTACTGCGGGTCGGCGGGTCCGCGCATTGCAGTCTGCTGGGCAATATCGAGCCCGAGTTCACCGCGGCATTGCGGCAGATCGAGGTCCGTGCTCCCGCCCTTCCCTTCGTCTCCAGTGTGTCCGCTTCGGTATTGACGACAGCCACCGAAGTGGTGGACTGCCTGCGTGCTCAGCTCGTTCAGCGAGTGCGGTGGGTCGAGGCGGTGGAAGTCCTGTCCGGTCTCGGGGTCGGTAGCTATATCGAGGTCGGGCCCGGAAAAGCGCTTGCCGGGATGTGCGGGCGTATCCACCCCGGAGCCGCAGTCTACCGGACCGATGACTGGACCCAGCTGGGCCACGCGGTAGAGGCCTGTGCCCGAGTCCGCCCGGCGGAAGAAGAGGCCGCGATATGACCGATACTCCGATCGCACTGCTGCTGCCGGGACAGGGCAGCCAGTTCGCAGGGATGGCGCTGGAGTCGTATCGGGAGGGTAAACGGTTCGCGCGGGTGATCGACGACTTCTTCGATCTGATGGGTGAACAAGGGCATCAACCGAAACGACATTGGCTCTCCGGTGACGCCGATCTCGACGACGGCCGAATCGCGCAACCGCTGATCTTCGCGCTCGCGTACGCGTTCGCCGACACCGTGATCGCCAACGGTGTGGAGGTTGCTGCCGTGCTCGGCCACAGTATCGGGGAACTCGCGGCGGCGACAGTGGCCGGCGTGTTCGATCTGCCTGCGGCCGCCCGGATCGTTGCCGCCCGCTGTCACGCGCTGGACCGGTCGCCACCCGGAGCCATGTTCGCGGTCGCCGCGGGAGTCGACGCGGTCCTGGCGGATCTGCGGCCGTCGTGGGTTCGCGCCGGAGTCGCGATCGCGGCGGTCAACAGTCCCGTGCGCACCATTGTTTCCGGCCCGTATCCACAGGTGCGTGCCACCGAGTCGGCGCTGACGCGGCGTGGGGTCGTTACGCGGTGGTTGCGGGCGAAACAGCCGTGGCACAGCCCCTGCATGGCCGCGGTCGCTTCGGAATTCGAACGGGCTGTGGCCGCCGAACCGCTGGGTGAGCCGAAGATCGCGCTCTGGTCGGGACGAACCGGTGGGCGAGTCGGCGCTGCCGAGGCGCGCCCGCAGTTCTGGGCCGAGCAGATCGCGACTCCGGTCCTGTACTGGGCCGCGTTGTCGGATCTGCTCGCGGACCGCGACTACAGGCTCGTGGACACCGGTCCCGGGACCACACTGTCGGTTCTCGCCCGATCCCATCCGCGTGTCC
Source organism: Nocardia jinanensis (assembly GCF_014645735.1). GTDB lineage: Bacteria > Actinomycetota > Actinomycetes > Mycobacteriales > Mycobacteriaceae > Nocardia > Nocardia jinanensis. The sequence continues at coordinate 18,827 of NZ_BMMH01000043.1, forward strand.
GCACGGGCAGCAGCGCAGTGCTGGGCCCGGATACAGTCCTGTCTGTATCCGGCGGATCACCCGCGGGGCGGCGGGTAGCGCCATGAGCGAGGCGGGGCCGGGCACCTTCCGGAACCGGCACCCGGCCTCGGCCCGCGGCCGCTGACGGCGTTGCGCCGATCGCACGGGGCTAGATATCGGATGTGCTAAGAACTCCTAACAGAATGAGTTGTTTTTGAGCCGACGCCAGCAGATGACGCTGCAAGCGATGCTGAGGAAGGCTTCGTGGATGTCATCGCGGATCTCCCACCGGATACGCAGGCGCCGGAACCAGTGCAGCAGTGCAATCGTCTGTTCGACTACCCAGCGGTAGACGCCCAGCCCGGATCCGTGGTCGTTGCCGCGGCGGGCGAACCGGGGATCGATGCCCTTACCACGCACGATCCTGCGGTGAATGCCGGAATCGTAGGCCCGATCGGAGTAGAGAGTGCCGGGGCGTCGGCGAGGCCGTCCGCGTCGCCCCCGGACCGGCGGAACAGCCTCGATCAGTGGCACGAGTTGGGTGAGGTCATGACGGTTGCCGCCGGTGAGCGTCACCGCCAGCGGAACCCCGCCACCATCGGTGATCACATGATGCTTGGAGCCGGTTCTGGCCCGATCTACCGGGCTCGGGCCGGTTTTGGGCCCCCCTTTAAAGCCCGGATATGCGAGCCGTCCACCGCGGCACGAGACCAGTCGATCAACCCAGCAGCGTTGAGCTCTGCCAGCAACAGCTCATGCAACCGCTGCCACACCCCGGCCCCGTGCCAATCACGCAACCGGCGCCAGCACGTCATCCCCGAACCGTATCCCATCTCCTGCGGCAAGAACTCCCACGGAATGCCGGTATACAACACGAACAATATGCCGCACAACACTTTCCGGTCGTCCAGCCGCCTGCGCCCAGGATGACGGAACCGCCGCTCGACGGTGGGTAACAAGGGTTCGACCAATTCCCACAGCCCGTCCTCGACCTCCCACGGCCTGCGCTGAACCACCCGCACCTCCTGCCGAGACCAACCACCATCAGTCCAGCAAGATCAAACCAAATCCAAGATCATTCTGTTAGGGACTGTGGATTTTTTTAAGGGCTCTGGCCCACTTTCGGTGGTGGCTGGCGGGTTCAGGCCAAGAGGATGCGGTGGCGGAGCAGCCGGAACCCGGCGCGGCCATACATTTGTCGTTTGATCAGCTTCGTTTTCGTGTTCACGCCTTCGACCGGGCCGTTGCTGTAGGGCATGCAGAGTCCGGCCAGGACCGCGTGGTAGTCACGGTCGATGCCGCGCAAGAACGGGTCGAGTTCGGGTAGCGCCGCGGCGCGGGCGCTGCTCATCCAGTCGTCGAGGTCACGGCCGCGGTGGTCGGTGACGATACGGGCGAAACTGCTCACCAGTTCCGCGAGCACGGTCAGGTCCGGGCAGGCCGCCAGCAGCTCGGTGAGGTGAGCGCGGCGCTGCTGGCCTAGTTCGCTGGGGCGGGTGGTGATCCAGGCAGTGAGACGCCGGGGCAAGGGCATGACTCGGTCGGACTCGGCTCGGCCCTGATTCAGGTATTTGTGCAGGAGATTCAGGCTGCCGGTGTAGCCGAGATCGGTGATCTCGGCCAGCAGGGTAGTGACCGCAACACCGGGCTCGTTGGCGCGGCGAGCACGCAGGTGATCACGGTAGGGGTCGACCAGACTGGCCCGGTATTGCGGTGGGCGGCGCAGCTTCTCGGGTGCGCTGACGCGGGAATACCGTTTGACGGTATTGAGGCCGAGGCCGAGTCGGCGGGCGCAGTCCATGAGTCCGACCCCGTGGTCGAGGAGGTCGTGGATGGCGTGCCAGCGGGCGAGGGTGGTGGTTTCGCGGGTCAACTGCCGGCGTTTCGGGCCGGCTGCAGCCCAGCAGCGGGCGTGGGCGGCGACCACCTTCTCCGCTGCTCGCACCAGGTTGTGCCACAGGTGCCAGCGGTCGGCGATCTGGATCGCCCTCGGGGCGCCGCGGCGGATCGCTTCGGCATAGGTGGCCGACCCGTCACGCACGACGAACTCGACGCCGGGGTGCGCCCGCAACCAGGTTTCCAGGGTGGTGGAGCGGCGGTCGGGCAGGACATCGATGCGCTGGTGGGTCGCGCCGTCGATCAGCACGGTGCCGTATCGGTGGCGGCGCAGCAAGGCGAAATCGTCCACACTGAGCACCCTCGGCACTTTCTGGGTTTGCAGCGGGATGCCGAGCAGCACCCGCACCGCGGTTTGCCGCGACAAACGTACCGACCAGCGCCCGAGCATTCGGACCGCGGCCCGTCCGGCCAGCTCCCGCACGGCCGCACGCACGTGTCCGGTCAGCCGGGTAGTGCGCCGCTGATAGCGTTCCAGCACGCCGGGGACTTGTTCCCGAAAGGTGCGCTGGCATCCCCGGGTCTGGCAGTAGAGGCGCCGGATGCGCACCCGCACCACCACGCTGCGGCCATCGACCGGCAGGTCGGCCAGTCGCCGTTCATGAACTCCATGAACGCGGGCTGATCCCGCGCCACAACCTGGGCATTCAGCCACACCACCTGGAGTCCGGGCCTGGACCACCAGCCGCGATCCCGCCACACCCACGTCCTCGACAACCAGCGGCGCTAGACCTGAAAACACCACGCCGACACCAACACTCACCTCAGCCACGGGGCTATCGTGCCGCCGTCACCTCACAGGCACCACCGAAAGTGGGCCAGAGCCGGGAAAAAAAAGACTTGCACCGGCTCTGGCCGAGCAGCACGAGGTGCTCACCGCCGGTCGGACAAGCGGCGATGTGAACGTCGATATCCGCTCTGCGGAATCGATCGAACGCATGTACAAGGAACTGCCGCCTCTCGACGCAGTTGTGGGTATCGCAGATTCTGGTGCACTCGATGACTTCGAGACACTGTCCGAAGACAAGCTCGACGACAACATGAGGGGCAAGTTCTACGGTCAAGCCAACCTAGTACTGATCGGGCAGCGATACCTGAATCCGGGGGGTTCTTTCACTCTGACCTCGGGCATCTTCGCCGACCACCCCTGGAAGACGGTCACTGGCGGCGGGGTGGTCAGCGGGGCGTTGCACAGTTTCGTCTTGTCCGCTGCGCTGGAACTACAGGGACGCTTCCGGGTCAACGTCGTCAGTCCGACGATGATAGGTGACTCCGTCGACCAGTTCGGAAATCTCTTTCCCGGGTTGCCGGTAGTTCCGATGGATGAGCTCATCGAATACTACCTAGACATGATCGAGGGTGACGTGACCGGTCAAATCATCCGAGCTTACGGAACTTCGCCGTGTCCGGCGTGAGCTCGCAATCCAGCAGAATCAAGGAATAGCAATGAGTTTCCATCAGAGTGTGATCATCACGGGCGCTGCTTCTGGTATTGCCTACGCAGCAGCTGAATTGCTCAGAGCCGATGGATGGACGATTGTCCCGGTCGACCGCGACGCGGACGCGCTGTCAGAAGCGTGCGACAAGCTGAAGGAACAAGGAGTACGAGTCACTCAACGGATCGCGGCAGCCCCTGGCAGTCGATCGAGGTTGCGGAGTCCCCTGTGTCGCAGGGCGTCAAGATCCACCGGTATGTGATCGGAGGTGCGAAGCGGGACCTGCTCACCATTCCCTACCACCGTCTGCCCAGCCGCTATCCCTACCAGCTCACCGTCCCGCAGAGTGAGATCGACCGAGTGCTGGAGAACCGGCTCGAAAACTCGGCGTTCGAGTACGTCGCCCGTGTACGGTGCATGCGATCCGGCAGGATGACTCCGGCGCCGAACTGGATGTGACGGACGACCATGACAAACAGTCGACTGTGCGAGCGCGATACGTGGTTGGATGCGACGGCGCGCATAGCATGGTCCGCGCGGCGCTCGGAATCGACTTCGCCGGTGGCGCAGTGGTGCATCCGGTGGTCTTCTCCGACGTATGCCTCCGCTCAGTGCTTCCCTCGAATGAACTACGGGGCTATATTTCCGCTGCTGGTGCGGTAGTCGCCGGGCCGTTGCCAGGTGGGCTCCACCGCGTGGTGGGCCCGCAGGAGGGAGCATCCGCCACCCCCGAGCTCGCGGACATCCGAGACCTTGTTCGACGACGATTCCCGCACCGAGCTCGGGTGGAAGTAGATCGGGTGCGCTGGGCATCGACTGTGCAGGTGCAGGACCGGCTCGCGGAGCGCTGTCGAGCGGGCCGGGTATTTCTGTGCGGAGACGCGGCACATACCCACTGGCCCCTCGGCGGGCAGGGTATGAATCTCGGAGTGCAGGGCCACCGAGACCTTGCTCGACAGTTACGAAACCGAGCGAAAGCCGGTGGCGCAGGATGTCGTCCGCACCACGACCATGCTCGCCGGGATCGTGCTCGACCAGGCGCTGTCCGGGCATGTTCGTGGGCGGCTGATCCGGGCACTGGCCTGGTCGGCGGGCCGGCGGGGCGCAGTTGGCAACGGGATGGCCCTCGTCAACTCGCACCTACAGGTGAGCTACGCAGTCGGGCGCACCGGGAAGAACATCCGGCCTGGGGACCGATCGACACTCATGCCAGCAGTGGCCTCAGTTATCAACTGATTTTGCCAAACGGCACCAGAAGCGAGCAGATCGGACGGGCAGTGGCCCGCGCGCCGCTACCGGTGGGGATCGTGTTCAGCGACGAAATGGCTGTCGCACAGCTGGTTCGGCCGGATGGACATCTCGCGGCAATCGGCCCAGTCGAATACGCTGCCGCGCTTGTATATGCACTGGTCGAGGACCCAACAGGTCTTTGAGTCGGTTCGGTCAACCGGCCAACCATGCTCTGCGCACAGACCTCGGCGCTGCTGGGGAAAATGGGCTCCACAGCGGGGAAACATCGAGGCATTCGATCCCATCTGTCAACTCGGCGAACTTTCGACTGTTCGGGATGCCTACTTCTACCCCGCGTGGTGGTCGCTCGCATGAGGCGGGCGACCACCACGGCGAGCGAGCTGCCCAGTAAGCGAAGTTGCGGCCTTGATGATCTGATTGCGGGCGGTGTCGAATGTGACCTTGGTTGGTCGCATGAGTTTTCTTGCACCGCCCGGCAGATGGGAACTGAGCTGTCGGACGAACCAAGCATCACTCCGAGGGGTCGGACCTGCGAGCGACTCGGTCTGACGCACCCGAGCGTTGTGGCTTTTTATATCCAAATAGTTTAATATGAAACAAGTATCATATGCTATGGTGGCATAGCGCAAGCGATCGTCCACCACGGCGGTCTGTTCTATCTTGCGACGGTGACCCAACCGGCGCGCCGCCCGACCGTGGACCAGTGGGCGAACCCATGTGCAATCACCGACGTCGACCTCTTACCCGAAAGGATTGGTCTGTATGACCGATAGCGGGGCTGCATCAAAAAACGATTCGGCCGCAGCCGATTTCGACCAGATCTACCGCGACGGAGACACCGCCGGCATGTCTTTCGAACGGCTGCCATGGGATATCGGCAGGCCTCAGCCATTGCTCGTGCAATTCGAAGAGGCCGGTCGCATCGCCGGTGAGGTGCTCGACATCGGCTGTGGACCGGGCGACACGGCCATCTATTTGAGTAGTCGCGGATATCGGGTGACCGGGCTCGACATCTCCCCAGCAGCGATCGACCAAGCTCGGCACCGTGCAGTGCTGCGTGGGATCACGGTGACGTTCGAGGTCGCTGATGCGACCAGCTTGGACGGCTACGAGGGCTGTTTCGACACCGTGGTCAGCAGCCAGCTCCTCCACTGCCTCGAGCCGTTTCAGCGCGAAGCTCACGTAGCGGCCTTGACGCGGGTGTTGAAACCCGGTGGCCGGTTGATCCAATTCAGTTTCACCCTTGGTGAGTCTGCTCAGTTCTATCGTCTGTTCTCGATCTCCGAGGAGGATCTGCGTGCCACGTTCACTCCGCCGGAGTGGTCGATCGACACGTTGCAGTCCGGCCATATGGAGGGATTCAAGCCGCCGGAGCAATTGATGCAGCGTTTTGCCGAACACGGCTACCATCCAGATTTCACCGAGGACGGATTGATGCTGCTACCCGTCTGTGTGCTCGAAGCTCGGCGAGTCTGAGTCGGTCGGCGCCGGTGCGGGGCGGCCCATCCGAGAAGGCCGACCGCACCAGCGTGGGTTGCTGTGGAGTCCGTCCTATCGGAATCGGACCTGATGTACGGGCAAGGAGGGCGCGGGTAGTCGGCGGAAATTCGCCTCGACGAGGGCCCCGCGGGTCCGGGTGCGAGCGATTGTCGCCCATCTCGCCGATCAATAGCCGGTAACGTTCACCAGTTCGGGCCGAGATCTTCGGCGGCATGCGGTGAACGAACACCGGACGTTGCGCGATCTGGGGGTGACGTTGCGGTCCGGTTGTGCCGGGCGAGGGGTGAGCATAGCTGCGGGCCGGTCAGGTCGCGGAGCCAGTGCTGTGCCGGGCCGCGCTATCGGATCCACTTGCCGGTCATGGAGTGCTGGTCGAGAGGGCCCTGTGACCGTGCGGTCGGCGCTCCGGCGCGGTCGCACAACGCCGCGGATAGTGGTGTAGCTGGCCGGTATCCGGCGCTAAGGCGCGGGTTCCGGGCTAATGGTCAGCGGGTTGGTCAGCTCGTGGTTTCGGATTGTGAGTCTCGAGAGGACGGATGAATGGCCTGGATCTGCCAGGTGCGAACAGCCTGGCGGGGATTTCTCGAGAGGCTGCCATTCGGTTTGCGTGAGCATTGACCACGGGTACCTCGGACGCGGTCGGCAAACAGTGAGGGACGGATCAGCGAGGCTCGGGCATTGGCCGAAATGTTCCTGCGTGCGGAACGTGATGCTGCGATGCCGATCGATATGTCCGCGCGAGCGTTGATCAGCAACGGTCAGGTTTACGACCGACGGCGGGAAGATGCTTACAGGCAACGACGTCGACGCGGTGACCGGACGGGCCCGATTGTCCTACCGGCGGGCGGCCGAGCTATTCGAGACCTACACCAGCCACTACGCCGATGGCCCTTACGCGCTGCACCAGTGGCGGCATTCGCGGCTCACGCACGCTGCCGACGAGTGGGTCTCGACTCCGGTGCTGATGAAGTTGACGGGCACCTCGGTGCGCAGCCTGGCGAAATACGCTCGAGTGTCCGACGAAGGGCTGCTGCGGTTCCAGGCAGACAGCGGCCCGGCCCGCCCGCCGCCGGCCGGGCCGCTGACCGCATCGGACCAGAGCGTGGGTGGCCGATGCGGGTGTCCAGGCTCGCCAAGGCTGCCGCCCCGGAAGATATCTACCCCGCGTCAACGGAAGAGAGTCGGGATACGTCAACGGAAGGCCGTGGCGTTCTCCGCAACCCACCGACCAGCGGTCTGGCAGGGGACTCGGTGATCCGCGAGACGGTGTCGCGCACCTCGAGCAGTTCGTCGTTGACATCCCCGCTCGTCACATCCGGTACCGCATCCGCGGCCTCTTCGCTGAAGGCGGCCACCATTTCGAACGCGCTTGCTCCCGTCTGATCTCGGCGAATTCGATCTCCCGGCCCAACTCGGTGGCGGGGATCGCTACCTGCTGACGCGCTGTCACCTGTTCGGGACCGGTCAGGGCATATCTCTGGCCCCCGCGAGAGGGCTCGGTGAGGGCAACACGCGCCACCGACGCGATGTCCGCGGGATGAATCGTGGAGGCCCGATATCGGCGAAGGGCGCCCGTACAGGCTGGTGCCCACGGATCTCTGCCGTCCACAGCATGGTGTTCGAGGCGAACTGGAGTCGGCTGCAGGATTGTCCAATCCATACCGCTGGTCTCGAGCAACTGCTCGAAGGTCAAGTTTTCCGCAGCAGGTCCGAGGTGAGGACGCGTCTGGTCGGTGATCGATTACACCAGCACCACATGCTCGACACCTGCTCGGCGGGCGGCAGTCGCGACATGCGCGGCGTCAGCACCCTTGTCGTACTGGCCGAATCCGGTTCGCTCCTTGGTCGCATCTTGTAGTTGAAACGCAGCGAGTATCGTATGATGACGAGATAGTATGAGTAGGGGACGATATTGAGAACTGTATGGTTTGTCAGCCGATTGTTCACCGGGGTCTTTGCGGGCTTCATGGTGGGTGTTCTGGTCTTGGAGTTCTCCTTGCGAGGCGCCGAGGGGGCTGTTTATACCCAGGTCCGCTTGGTCGAGCTGGACCGGCTGGATCTCTTGGCCGCTGCTACCTTGATCCCTGCCCTGATCTGCACCGGCGTTGTCGCCGTAATCGGTCACCGCCGCGGCGGCTCCTGGGTGCCGGCCGCGACCGTCACGGTCGTACTCGCGGCGATCTTCCTGCTCAGCGCGGTTGTCAATATGCCCATCAACCTCGATCAGGCCGATTGGCGGCCCGATCAGGTGCCGACGGATTGGCTCGCCATACGCGACCGGTGGCAGGTATCGCACGCGGTCCGGACGGTTGCCGCGCTCGCCGGCTTCGGGTTGCTGCTCATCGCCGGTGCGCCGCCTCGGCGGCCCGCGCGTATATAGGCCTCCGCGGAAAACGCTCTGAGGATTTCGGGTTCCGGTCACTCGGGTCCAGCTGGAGGGAGGAAGTAATGAAGATACTGGTGGTGGGGAGAATCCGGGAGCGAGTCGAGGCCGCGCTGGCCGTGCTACGAGCGGAAGGCTTCGACGCGGTCGGTGCCACCGAGGACGATGAGGCTACTGCATATATCCAGTCGGCGAGTTTCACCGACCTTGTCATCGGTGCCGGGGTACCTCGTAGCTCACGGTCCGCGCTCCGCCGCAATGCCGCGGCGCGAGGGATGATGGTGATAAGCGCGAAACCGAGACAGGGCGGGATCGAGAAGTACGTCCGAGGGACGGTGATCCCACTTCTCCGCCGGTAGCTTGCTTCATCGGCGGCAATCGCCGGGCCCACTCGCCCTTATGCGCATCACAAGTTATAAGCCTGCTGAAATTGCTTCGAACATGGACAGAGGATAGAGATCCGTGGATACACGTTATCGTCAGCCGTTCAACAAGATCATCATCGGACTACAGCGACTCGGTGTCGTGTTCGGCCCGATGCAAGTACTCACCGTACCCGGGCGGCGCAGTGGGCAGCCCCGAATCTTTCCGCTGGCCGTGAGCGAATTGACCACCGGCCGATACATCATCCAGGCCTACCCGAAGGCCGCATGGGTGGCCAATGTGCGTGCGGCGGAGACGGTCACGCTCAGCCGGGGGCGAAGAGCCGTCACAGCACGCCTTGTGGATCTTCCCGTGGAGCAACGTCGCCCGGTGTTGCGCGAACTGATCGAAAAAAGTCCGGCGAGCGTTGCTGAACGGTTGGTCGCGACCGGGCTGGCCGAGAAAGCCACATCGGCCAGTGTAGTGGCGGCCGCGCATCGCATTGCGGTGTTCCGGGTCGAGATCATCCGCTGATTCCCGTCATGGTCGCGGAAAACAGCCGACGGATTATGAGTTGATCAGCCGCGCAGTTATTTCGCAAGCAGCGCCACCGGCATGGTCGAGGCTCTCCGTACCGCACCTCGGTCCGGTCGAAGGTCCTTGTTTCGTACCGAGCTATTCGATCGGCCGGGCGTTCGGTCCGCGAGATCCCTACCTCCGCCAGGTGTCAGCAGCGGTCAAGATTACCGTGCGTCGGGGTCCGAGGCGGGTCCGATCCCTGTCGACCAGTCGGCGAGCACGCACGGTGGGCCGGATTCCGGTTTGGGGAACAAGGTTACGCCGGGAACGAGTGACCGATGCCCACGACATCAATGTGTGACTGCGGTGCCGAATGACTCGTAGAAGGGGACCAGGTTTGGCCGAGGGGCAATTCTCGATCGATCCCGACAGGCTGCACGCCGAGATCGCGGAATTGAAACGGCTCGCCGCGGAGACCGCACAGATCGCAGCGGAATTGCGCGAGGCTCATACTCGGAGAGGAGTGTTCTGGGGTGATGACCAACCCGGCAAAGGATTCGGCGCTGGCTATGAACTCGGAGTGGAACAGGGCATCGGCGACTTCGAGAATCTCGCCGCTTATACCCAAGAATTGGCGATTCGGGTTGCTAGTGCCTCGTCCAGATAGGTTGCGCTGGTAATCCGGGGTGTCGGTTTGATCGTGTGCTCGCCGA
>NZ_BMMH01000044.1 GCF_014645735.1 Nocardia jinanensis
CACACCCGGTTCCCCTGGGCCGCCGGGACATTACCGGCCCAACCGACCCAGGAAGAAAGGTAGGGCAGTCATGAACTCTGCACGATCGCCGCGCGCGGTGGATGTCATTCACACACTGGACGATCTACGGGTCGATCTGGCGCGCCGCCATCCGGCCACCGCCAATACTTCCCTTCGGGTGATCGATCCGGCGGTCGTCGCCGCGGACCTGGCGGCTGTCGAGCGGGACGGTTATATCATCTGGGAGAACCTGCTCACCGCCGAGGAATGCGAGCGGCTGCGCGTCGCGATCGCGCCTCTGCTCGGGCGGACCGGCCGCAACACTTTCGAGGGGCAGCGGACCAGGCGGGCCTACAACTTGCTCGAGAAGACCCGCGCATGCGACGGGGTCGTCGAGCATCCCCGCGTGCTCGCCCTGCTCGACAAGTTGTTCCTACCCAATTATCTGCTCTCCCAGCTGCAGGCGATCGAGATACACCCCGGTGAACGAGCTCAGATGTTGCACCACGACGACGGTTTCTATCCGCTCCCGCGGCCCCGGCCGCCGCTGAGTGCCGCCACGATGTGGGCGATCGATCCGTTCACCGAATCCAACGGTGGCACGGTCGTATTACCCGGCAGTCATCAGTGGGGTTCCGGACGCGGCCCCGAAGAGGCCGATACCCGGCTGGCGGTGCGTATGCCCGCGGGATCGTGTGCGTTCTATCTCGGCACACTGTGGCACGGCGGTGGCGCGAACCGGTCCGCCGGTTCGCGACTGGGGGTGACCGCGCAGTACTGCGAACCGTGGCTACGGCCGCAGGAGGCGTACACCTTGGCCACCAGCCGGGAAACCGTGCGGACCGTATCGGAGGACATCCGCCGGATGCTGGGCTACAGCATCCATCCGCCGTTCATGGGTGCCGTCGACGGTATGCATCCCAAACGACTGCTCGACCGAGCCGAACCGGCGGCCGCCACGGCTCCCCGGGCGGTATCACCGCCGCAGGACGGAGCGGCCGAGCGGCCGGTGTGACGCGGTTACCCGGACAGCGGACCGTCCGCCTTCCGGAGCGCTATTCGATACAGCACCAGATGCTGTTCGTCGAACTGCCGGATGGATGCCTCCAGATAGCGTTCGTAGGCCTCGGTGACACGCGTTCCGGCCGCCCGCTCCGCCTCGGCCCGATGCGTCCGTAGGCGGTGCAGCCATTCCGCGCAGGTCGTCGAATAGTCGAGGCGGTCGTTGATCACCGAGCGGATCTCGAACAACTTCTCCGAGGCGTGCGCGAGTTCCGCGAGCCGGGGCGGATCCGATTCGGGAAAGATCTCGTTGGCCAGGAACTGCACATCGGTGATCGAGACCTGGTCGAGCGGACGGTTGCCCTTCCCGATCGTCTGGACCACGAGCCGCCCGCCGGGAGCCAGCATGCTGTGGCAGTAGGCGAAGAACGACCGGTACGTCGCGGTGCGTTCCCGGCGCGACAGCCCGAACCGGACGAAATGTTCGAGCGCCCCGACGCAGAAGATCACGTCGTAGGGAATACCGGGACGGTGGTCGTTCCAGTGTTCCAGGCGGACCTCGGTGCGATCCGGGGGATCGGCGAGGATGTGCTGGTACTGGTCCCGGCTGAGGGTGAGCCCGGTGATCAGCGCATGGTCGTTGCGATCGGCGACGGCCCGCATCAGACTTCCCCAGCCGCAACCGATATCGAGAACCCGTCCGGCCCCGCCGATCTGCGCCTGCTCGATCAGGTAGTCGAGTTTTCGCTGTTGAGCGCCGCGGAGATCGTCGCCGTCGGCCCACATCGCACACGAGTAGGTGAGGCCGGGGTCCAGCCACAGCCGGTAGAACTCGGTTCCGATGTCGTAGTGGTGTTCGACCGCATCCGCCGATGCGCCCTGGTGTTCACCGATATCCGATGTCATCTCGTGTCTCCGAAGTCTACTGGGGGACGGTCGTTTCCGATGTCACTGAGGTGGTCCGCCCGGTCGTGGAGCCGATCGGACGGGCCCGCTGTGCCGGTGCGTGCGCACGGACGCTGTGCCGATGGCGCGGCCGGGAGTTTCTTTCAGGGGTGAGGGAAAAGGGACGCGGGTGGCTCGTAGGGAACCTGTGTGGCAGCCGGGTGCCGATATCTCGGGCGCGACTCTCGGGGACGGGGAAGCTCTACCGACGACCCGGTGAAGAAGTGAACGGAATATCAGAAGGAACAACGGGTCTCGCGACCGACCGGCGCTGCCTGCCGGACGGCGCGGGAACTGGAAGAACGGCTCGGCGCCCCACTCATTCTACGGCCGGAGTACTGATCCGGTCCAGAGCTTGCTGGATCAATTATGTTGGGGGAGTGCGGATATCAAGGCCCCGGTAGGGTTCGTTCCTCGGTTCGGCACTCGGTGGGACAGTGGCCGGAGCTCCGGGATACGCCCGCCGCGGCACCTGCGGCGAGGGAACCGGAATGACTTTTGTCATCACCGGACCATGACCGATCCACCACAATCCGGTGACTGCGCTTACTACAGGAAACACGGCGGCTCCACGATCGTGGAGACCATGAACAGCGCATATCCCGATCGTCGGCAATCACGGGAACGACCGCCGAACGAAGTCGTCACGGCGCGCGGCCTGCGCCGGACCTACGGCCGCGGAAAGACCGCGTTCGAGGCGGTCCGGGGCGTAGACCTCGAGGTCGCCGAGGGAGAGGTCTTCGCCCTACTGGGCACCAACGGCGCCGGTAAGACCTCGACACTCGACCTGCTGGAGGGACTCGCCGAACCCTCGGCCGGCTCGGTGGAGATCTTCGGCCTCGATCCAGTGCGTCACCGTGACCAGGTGCGGCCCCAGGTGGGCATCATGTTGCAGTCCGGTGGTCTGCCCGCCGAGCTGACCGTCCGCGAAACCCTCGAGATGTGGCGGGGAACGTGCAGCAATCCGGCGACCACCGCCACGGTGCTCGCGCAGGTCGCTCTGACCCATCGCGCCGATGTGCGGGTCGGCGCGCTGTCCGGTGGCGAGCAGCGTCGCGTCGATATGGCGTGTGCCCTGCTGGGGCAGCCGCGGCTGTTGTTTCTCGACGAGCCGACGACCGGGCTGGATCCGGAGAGCCGCCGGGGGACCTGGCGGCTGCTGGCCGACCTCAAAGCCGACGGGGTGACCATGGTGCTCACCACGCACTATCTCGACGAGGCGGAGGCGCTGGCCGATCGGATCGCGATCATGCACCGGGGAGAGGTCGCACGGGCCGGAACCTTGCGCGAGATCGTCGACGGTCATCCGGCGCGGATCGTCTTCGACCATCCGGGACTGCCGTTGCCGGCCTTGTCCACCGCGCGGATCGACGCGCAGAGCCGGGTCACCGTCACCACCCATGATCTGCAGGGAGACCTGTCGGTGCTGCTCACGTGGGCCGCCGCGCACGGAGTGCGGCTGGGCGGGCTGGAGGCGCGCGCCGCATCTCTGGAGACGGTGTTCCTCGATATCGCGAACGAACCTGCCGCTGCATCGGCGGAAGCCCCCGAAATGATCGGAGCCACACGATGACCGTCACCGCGACTCCAGGCGCCGCGGCCTCGCGCCGCCGCCCGCTCGCCGCACTCGCGAAGGCCGAATACCTTCAGTTCCGGCGCAACAAGACGCTGCTCTACATGGCCACGGTGTTCCCCATCGGCATCCCGGTCGCCATGTTCTTCATCGCCCGCCGCGGCGATGCGCCCGCCGCCGATATCGCGGTACTGGCATTCGAACTGCTGGCCCTGGTCACCTTGTTGTTCGTGCAGTACTACTCGGTGCTGTCGATGGTCACGACGCGCCGCGGGGAGGGCGTGCTGAAACGACTGCGTACGGGAGAGGCCACCGATTGGCAGATCCGGACCGCGCCCGCGATTCCGGGCGCGGTGGTGACGCTGGGCTGCGCCGTCGTCGTCGCCGCGGTGGTCTACGGTGCGGGTGCGCCCGCGCCGGTCAACCCGGTCGCGATCGTGCTGGCTCTGGTGGGCGGGATCGTCCTGTTCTCGCTATTGGCCCTCGCGACCAGCACGTTCACCAAGAACGCCGAGGCCGCCCAGATCACCTCGCTACCGGTGATGACGATCGCGATGCTGGGTATGGGTTCCATCCGTACGATGCTGCCGGATCGCCTCGCCGATCTGGCCGACTCGACCCCGTTCGCGGCCGTGGCCGATCTGATGTCACTCGGGGTAGCCGGGAAAACCGCCACCGCCGCGGCATCGGAACCGGCGCTCGATTTCGCAGGTACCTTTGCCGAACTCGGGCGCCCGTTTGCGACACTGGCGATATGGACCGTCCTGGCGTTCGCGCTGACCCGCCGGAGTTTCCGCTGGGACGACCGCGGGTGAGCCGCTGGACCGCCCGCTGGCGGGCGCTGCCGGCGGGCGCGAAGTTCCGGCTCTACACCGGTATCACCTACCAGAGCGCCATCGCAGCGGTGGTCGTCGCCATGACGGTCACCGCTCGCTCGCCGTGGGCGGCCGCCGGTATCGTGCTCGCCGGTATCGCGGCGGTCGTGGCAGTGGAAGCCAGAGCCGATTTCGCCGTATCGTCCGAGCTGGCGACCCATCGCTGGGTACTGCCCGTCGCCATCGCGACGCTGATGGGCGTCTGGCTCGCGTGCGCCGTGGTGGCCGGGCAGGCGGACGACGAATCGGTTCTCGTCCGGGCCCGGATGGCCGGTGTCTACGTGGCGGTGCTGGGCGTGTTCTCCGTCGTATCGCTGATCCGGTACAAATGGTGGATTCTGCTCGCGCTCAGCGTGGTGACCGGGCTGGTCTTCGCGTCGTCACCGTCGACGGCGGTGGCCGGGACGGTGGTGACCTTTCTCTGCGGGGCTTTCGTCATCGCGACGACATGGCTCACGGTCTGGGGACTGCGGGTGGTCGACGAGGTGGAACACGCCAAGGAGATCGAGGCCGAACTCCAGGTGGCGCAGGAGCGGCTGCGGTTCGCGCGGGACCTGCACGATGTCGTCGGCCGCGGATTCTCGGCGATCGCGGTGAAGAGCGAACTCGCTGTGGCGCTGTCGCGGGCGGGGAATATCGACCGAGCGACGGCGGAGATGGACGAGGTCAAAGCGCTGGCGGTCGAATCGATGGGGCAGATGCGCGAACTGGTCCGCGGCTACCGTGGGATCGACCTGCTCGGCGAGGTGGCCGGTGCGCGTTCGCTACTCGCGGCAGTGGGCTGTGCGCTCGGCGTCGAGGGTGATCCGGCGGCGGTCCCGCCTCGGTTCCACGAGGTCGCGGCCTGGGTGGTGCGTGAGGGCACGACGAATATCGTCGAACATTCCGCGGCGACGACGGCGACTCTCGCGTTCGGCGGTAGTGGTATGTCGTTGCGCAACGACGGCCCCCGTGGCATACCGGGTCAGCATTCGGGGCTGCGCGGTCTCGCGGAACGTCTCGCCGCAGTCGGCGCGAGCCTCGCCGTCACCGCGTCCTCCGATGAGTTCGTCCTCGAAATACTGTGGGAGAAACAATGATTCCGGTCTTCCTCGCCGACGACGAGACGCTGATCCGCGCGGCACTGGCGACGATGCTCGATCTCGAAACCGATATCGAGGTCGTCGGCCATGTCGGCTCCGGGGAGGAACTCGTCACCGCGTGGCAGCGCCGGGGCGCGGACGAACCGGTCGCGGTGGCCGTCATCGATCTGCAGATGCCCGGTATCGACGGTATCGAGACCGCCGTCCAACTGCTGCGGCTCACTCCGGGCGCGGCCACCTTGATCGTGACCAGTCATGGTCGGCCCGGCTACCTCAAACGCGCCCTCGCCGCAGGTGTGCGCGGTTTTCTGCCCAAGACGACCTCGGCGGCGACGCTGGCCGAGGTGATCCGTACCGTCCACAACGGCGGACGGTACGTCGATCCGGAACTGGCGGCCGAGGCCATCAGCGCCGGCGATTCCGTGCTCACCGCTCGCGAGGCCGACGTCCTCGAATATGCCCTGGACGGATCGTCGGTGGACGATATCGCCAGACGCGCTCACCTGTCACCGGGCACCACCCGCAACTACCTGTCCGCGGCGATGGCCAAGCTCGGTGTGTCCAACCGTTACGAGGCCGCCCTCGAAGCCCGGAAGAAGGGGTGGATCTAGGCGCGCGAGCCCTGTTCGTGGCCCGATTCCGAATTTCCGGCGCCGAACCGGGATTCGTCGGCTCCCGACCCGGGGGCCGTGCCTGTGTCGGTGCCGCCCGGCTGCCGCTGGAGCAACCTCGCGGCTTCTCGGTACAACTCGGTGACGACCTCATCGGCCGGACGACTCCGCGTGAGCGCGCCGACGCCCTCGCCGGCGTCGACCGGAGCCTGCCGGGGATCGCCCGTCGCCGCGGCGGCCGCGACCTCGTCGCGTGCCGCGTCGTCGAGCGACAGCTCTCCTTCTCTGCCGGCCCAGCATCGGGTGGTCTCGTTCGCCAGGACGCGTGCGGGATAGCGGTCCGGCCACGGCAGTCGCTGCCCCAGGTCGAAGACGCGGGTGAGGACGGTATCCGTGGCATGGGCGCGCAACAGCGCCGCGCGCGCGGGCTCCGGGGTCAGTGCCTCCGGGCACACCGACAGACAGGTGCCGAGCCAGGCCCCGGCCGCACCCGCGGCGAGCGCGGCCGCCAGACCGCGGGCGGTGGCGATTCCACCGGCCGCCAGTACAGGGACCCGTACCGCTTCGAGGACCGCGTCCAATACCGCGAGCGTGCCCAGCCGTGGGTCGCCGTGGCCGCCGCCCTCACGTCCGCGTGCGACCAGTACATCCACGCCGGCCGCCGCCGCCCGGCGCGCGTGATCCCCGTCGTAGACCTGGGCGACCGCCGGTATGCCGGCCGCGTGCACCCGGCCGACCCAGGACCAGTCCTCGGTGAAACCGACCGAGACGAGCGCGGGCCGAGCGGCCAGGGCCGCGTCCAGCAGGACGGGTTCGCGTTCGACCACCCAGGCCACCAAGCCGATACCGAACATCGCGGGCACCGGCTCGAGCTGGGTGAGTTCGTATTCCAGGGCCGCGACCGATCCTGAGCTGCCCATACCGATCATCCCCAGCCCACCGGCCGCGGAGACGGCGGCGGCGAGTCGCCCACCGGCCACGCCGCCCATCGGCGCGTTCACGATCGGGATCGTCAACCCCATCCGGTGTGACCAGGGTGTTCCCGGCATTCACGGCCTCCTCTGCTGCCCAGGCGTGGCACCGCTCGGTCGTCGCGGCGACACTACGGGATCCTTCCGCACTCGACGGGCTCGCGGCGGGCGGGTGCTCAGTCGCCGCAACAGGTGCGGCGCCCGGATCAGGATGTAGCGGGACCGCTCGTGAACGCGGCCACGACGGCGGTACCCAGCCGATGTTGTATGGGATCCGCGTCGGGTCCGAACAGGCGTTCGTCGACCTCGGCGACCACCAGTTGGGCGGCTCGGAGCAGCCGGACACCGTCCGGGGTGAGTTCGATCGCCGAGGCGGAACCGGCCCGGGCGGTGCGGTCGTGGACCAGCCCGGCGCCGACCAGCGCCTTCACCGCGGTGTGCACGCTCTGCACGCTGATCCCCGACATACGTGCCAGATCGGAGAACGACGCTCCTGGAACGCCGGATATATGACCGAGCAGGCCCAGACGCCCGACGGTCAGATCCAAGGTGGCCAGGGCCGCGTTGAGTTCGGTCTCCACTCGGCGTGCCAGCGTCAGGACGATGATCGAGGCGCTGGTCGCCGGTGGTGTCCGGCCGTTGTCGGTACTCACCGCCCCAGTGTCGCGCACCGGTGCCGATGCTTCGATCGGCAGGCGAGCCGGTCGAAGCCCCGGCCGCTGATATCGGCGACCCTCGGCTCGGTCACGAGCTCATCGAACGTCCCCACTCGGCGATGGTTCCCGACGCGCCTTTCGTGGGTAGAGCATCTTCGGCCGGGCGCGCCTCCAGCTCGGCCCCGGCTGTCGGATCCGGCACGAATCGCGTTCCGAGAAACTCGTTTCCGCGCTCGTACCCGCCTGCTCGGTTACTGTCGTCCGAGCATGCCGATGGGTGTTACTCCCGCGCTGGACGCTCTATCCGGGCGATGATCTCCGGCGCCGCGCACCGATCCGCTGCGTGGGGAAATTACCGACCGAGGAAAGGATCCTATGTCCCGTACCCGTAGAACCGTAATGATCGCCGCACTGGTCGCGCCGTTGACGCTGGGTTGTGCGATGAGCACGGCATCCGCGGCCCCGGTCGCGACACCGCTGCCGATTCCGGTGGTGACCGGACCGGAGTTCGGTCCCGGCGCCGTCCCGGGCGGGGTGCTCCAGACGATCTCCGTGATAGGAACAACGGGTGAGCAGCTGGGGACGATCACCTTCTCGGTGCCCACGCCGGCCCCTTACCACTACCAGTACAACTACCGCTGGATCACCGTGCACTGGCGGAACCTGAACAGCGGTACCGCGGGCAGTATCGATCTGCGGCACTGGATGGACAGCGGCGTCCCGAGCGGCGAACAGTATGCCGCGGCCCTGCCCACCGGTGCTCGGGCGGTGACCGGTGCCGGTCCGGTGCTGGTGACGGTGACCCACAATCGCGAGCAGTACCAGGCGCCGCCGCAGTCCAATGCGGTGATCCCCGGCGCCGGCATCCTGCTGACGGTCTGAACCTGCCCCGGAACCTTGCGAAACGGGTGTCCGGGAGCGGAGGCACTGATTCGTGGGTGCGGTCGTGCCGGGTTCGCCGCGTCGCATACCGCTCGTCGGGTATCGGTAGTCCCGGGAGGTTCCCGGGTGCGACCGCTCCGGCCGAGCCGGGCCGCGACCGAACGGTCGCGATGTGATGGGATGCGATACGAGCCGGTTCGGCCGGGGCCCGGCGTAGCGCAACGGATACCGGTCATCGAACGAGGAGGCCGAATGTCCGGATCACCGTCGCCCGATTCCGACCCGGCCCAGCGCCTGACCGTGCTGGAAACGATCGAGGCGATCAAGGCGCTCAAACACCGCTACTTCCGCGCCTGCGATGCCAAGGACCCCGGGCGTTTCCGCGAGTGTTTCCGAGCCGAGGGTGCCGTGCTCGATTACGGCGAGCTCGGTGTTTCGGACGCCGACGGTATGGCGGCGGTATTCGAGTCCATCGCCCTGCGCCGGGTCGACGGGAAACACGTCGTGCTCGATATGCACCACGGTATGCATCCCGATATCACCGTGCACGCAGATGGCACCGCCTCCGGACAGTGGACCCTGCAGTTCCGTCAGGTGAACCTGCTCGACCACACCGATACCCTGTCCACCGGCGAATACGAGGACTCCTACATCTTCGAGGACGGCCGCTGGAAGATCGCGGTCTCCCGGTTCCGCCGCATCTGGTCGATCACCCGGCCTGTCGAGGACACCTGCCGGATCGGCCAGTACGAAACCTCGTGACGCCGGGTTCCGAAACCGGCCCCCGGGACGCCGCGCTGTGCGGAAACCCCGGCGTGTGCCGCGTCCTCGGCGGCCGGCTCCACCGAAGTGGGGCCGGCGGGCCGGTGAGCCGTGCAATGCGTCCGGCCGTGCACCGCGAACGGAATGCGAGCCGCTAGACTGCTGGTCGCGGCGGTGGGGCTCGCCGCTCCGGCCATCGGATCCGGAACAACCGCGGACAGGCCGTCCGCCGACAGTCCCTACCCCATCATCCCGTCCGGCCCGGACGGCTTTGGAGTAGGAGACCGCTGTGCCCGATGATCCGCGACCCATCCACGGACCGTCACTGCCCGTGAACCCCGATATCGATCTGCGGGACCCGCCTCAACGCGCGGAACTCACCGCTTCCCACGGCGCGATCCTCGCTGTCATCGCCGCCGGCGGCGCGCTCGGCGCGCTGGCCCGATACGGGTTGACCGTCTACTGGCCCACACCGGCCGGGGGGTTCCCGTGGGCAGTGTTCGTCATCAATGTCACCGGTAGTTTCCTGCTCGGTGTGTTGATGGTGGTGATCACCGAACTGCGCCCGGCGCATCCGCTGCTGCGCCCGTTCCTGGGGGTCGGGGTTTTGGGCGGCTTCACCACCTTCTCCACCTACGCGAACGATATCCGGTCTCTGCTCGAACCGGACAGCGCGGTGGTCGGTGCCGTGTATCTGGTGTCGACCCTGTTCGCGGCGGTAGCGGCGTGCGCACTGGGCATCGGCCTCACCCGGCGCATCGGTGGGGGCGAGGCACGGTGAACGTACTGCTGGTGATCGCCGGGGCCGCGGTCGGTGCACCGCTGCGCTACGTACTGGACCGAGCCGTTCAAGCGCGGCACGACGGCCGGTTCCCGTGGGGCACCTTCGTGGTCAACATATCCGGATGTCTGGTTCTGGGGTGTCTCACCGGTGCGGGATTACCGGCCGCGTGGACGGTCTTGGCGGGCACCGGGTTCTGCGGCGCATTCACCACCTACAGCACCTTCTCCTACGAGACCGTGCGCCTGACCGAACAGCGTGCCTACAGGTATGCGATCGGCTATACCGTCGCCAGTGTCGCTGCCGGGTTGGTCGCGTCGACACTGGGTTATGCCGCCGCGCACGCGCTACTCGGCTGAATCGTGGGCCCGGTCCTATCGTGCGCGGTGCGAGTAGGTGCGGAGTCCGATGTGCCGGGATATCGGTTCGATCAGGGATTCCGCTCGATATCCGCCGGCTGATCAGGTGCAGGTCGGCCCGCGGTCGGGAACAGGACGGGGCTCAGCAGATACTGGGCGCGTCCGGGTTCGGGAGAATTCCGCAGCCGCGGGAGGAGTGCCGCCCGGAGATCTTCGATCAGTTCCGCGACCTCCGCCGGGCTCAGCCACAGCGCGTGCTGCCGATAGCCGACCAGATCGGTTGCGGGGTCCGCACTTCCGCTGTCGAGATAGGTGTTGAACTCGGCGAGCAGGGTGGCCATGGCGGCCGCGAAGATCGCGCGGTGATCCTCCGGCGTTGCCGAGGCCGCCGTCTCGGGATCGATCACCGCCGACTCCCGTCGCAGCCGGTAGCTGCGCTCCACCGCGCCACGCACCCGCTGTTCACCGGCAACCTCGAGGATGCCCGCGGAGGCGAGTATATCGACGTGCCGGTAGACGGTGGCCTTCGATACGTCGGGCAGGCGCGCGCACAGCTGCGCGGTCGTGTGGGCCTCGCCCGCGGACATGGCGTGCACGATCCGTAACCGAACCGGGTGTGCCAGCAGCTCCAGGGAGTTCACGGCAGTAATGTTCTCATCTGTGCTACCTTTCTCAAAATAGAGAAAGGTAGTTGTCGTGGATCGTGCCGAGACGTGGCAGGCGCCGGAATATATCGATCCGGCCGCTTTCACCGAGCGGGAAACAACAGTGGGATCCGGGCAGTTCGTGGTACCGGGGACCGTCACCCTGCCGTGTGGTGAGGGTCCGTTTCCGGCGGCGGTACTGCTCGGCGGCGGCGGGCCCTTCGACCGGGACGGCACCGCCGGCCCGAACAAGAACCTGAAGGACATCGCCTGGGGGCTGGCCGGCCGCGGGGTGGCGGTGCTGCGGTTCGACAAGGTCACCCACGCCCACCCCGAGTCGGTCGCCGCAACAGTCGGCTTCACGCCCACCGACGAGTATGTGCCGCATGCCACCGCGGCGATCGAGCACCTGCGCGGACTCTCGAATGTGGACGCCGGCCGCGTGTTCGTGATCGGCCACAGTATGGGTGGCCGATTCGCGCCGCGGGTAGCGGTCGCCGCCGGTCCCGCGGTGGCCGGGCTGGTCGTCCTGGCCGGGGACACCGTGCCGTTGCAGTGGTCGCTGGTGCGGGTCGTCGAACACCTCGGGCGGGTCGATCCGGCGACCGCGGCCGCCCTGCCTTCGGCCGAGACCGTTACCGCCCAGGCGGAACTGGTGGACGGCGAGGACCTTTCGCCCACCACGCCGGCCGATCGGCTGCCCTTCGGAATGCCCGCGCCGTACTGGCTGGACCTGCGTGCCTACGACCCGGCCGCGGTGGCCGCCACGCTGGATCTGCCGATGTTCTTCCTACAGGGCGAACGCGACTATCAGGTGACCGTGGCCGCCGACCTGGCCGGCTGGCGTGCCGCCCTCGCCGACCGGCCCCAGGTGACGATCCGCACCTATCCGGCCGACGATCACATGTTCTTCCCCGGCGCCGGAATTTCTCTGCCCGCGGATTACGTCCGGCCCCACCACGTGGACGTGCAGGTCGTCGACGATATCGCCGACTGGATCACCACACGGTGAGCGTGCCGAGGTCCACCGCCGACAGTCCGGTCCGATAGGTCCGGCCCACACGGACGACTCCGGTATGGGGCTCGCGTATCTCTCAGATATCGAAGCGGCCGGCGAACGCCCGCAGCGGCAGGTCGGCACTGGTGATGATGCCGGGCCGTGCGGCGACGACCGACCTGATCGAATTGAGGGCGGGCAACCCGGTGACGGTCATCCCGATCGAGGCGAAGTTCTCGGGGTTCGACAGGTCGAAACCCTTGCGCGGGAAGATCATATGCTTGCTGTAGATACTGGGGTCGCCGGTGATCTGGGTGATGTAGCAGCCCTTGATATTCCAGGCGGGATCGGTATGCGGGGTCATCTGCCATTCGAGGTGGGTCTCCACGCGCGGTACGCCGTCGACCATGCCCTGGTATTTGATGTAGTTGGCGCCGAGTGAACCCTTGGGCATGAAGTACCAGCCCAGGTCGACATCTTTGGTGCAGGCGCCGAGTTCGTAGTGGAAGGCGACCTCGTCCAGTTCGAGATCGAAGGCATCGGCCATCAGGTACACCGAGTCGGCGAAAACCGCGGTGTACTTGTGCAGCGAGTCCGGAATGGCGGGGTCGTCGATCGGGCGGCCGTAGCCCACGGCCTTCCAGGTGTCGACGGAATGGTGGCAGGACACGTCGACCGATTCGGTGACGGTGATGTTCTCGATCCGTGCGACATCCGCCGTGTGCACGATGCCGAGGATCTGGGCCAGGCCCGGATTCATGCCGGTGCCGTAGAAGGTGGAATTGCCGCGTTCGCAGGCCGCCTGGATGACCTCACTGACCTTGCGGCCCGACGGGTGCGGATGGTTGGTATCGCGATGGAACCCGGTGATCCAATCCGCGGTGGTCACCACATCTATCCCGGCTTCGAGCACCTGCTCGTAGAGATCCTCGTCGGGGAAGACGCCGTGGAAGGTGAGTACATCGGGCCGTGCCTCGATGATCTGCTCGACCGTACCGGTGGCGGTTACGCCGATCGGGTCTGTACCGACGATCTCACCGGCGTCCCGGCCGATCTTGTCCGGGGTGTAGCAGTGCAGTCCGACGAGTTCGAGATCCGGATGGTCGCGGATGCGCCCGATCATCTCGGTGCCGAGATTACCGGTGGCGACCTGGAATACCCGGATCTTGCCGGAGGTGCTCATGGTGTGGGCCTTTCTGTCTTCGTGGCGTCGGTGGATCGATACGGCGGGTGCGTGGTCACGGACCGGTGGCGGTCGCGTTCACGCTCGGGGTGGATACGGGCGCCGCGCCGACGGGATAGAACTGCTGCGCCCATGCGCGCAAGGCCCGGAACCCCTCGAACTCTTTGCGGGAGAGGGCCGGTGGGTCCGAATAGCGTTGGTGGGACCAGATATGGATATCGGCTTCGAACTGTTCGATGACGAAACCGGCCATCGCCTTGCCATAAGAGCCGATCTCCGGGCTCTCGTCGCCGGGTTTCCGCCCGATCCATACGGTGAACCGGACATCGGAGGTGTGCTCGTCGACCGGTGTCACCGCGGGCATGGTGCGGTTGTCGACCATGCCCCAGCTCTTCGTGACAGAGCAGCCCAATCCGGCGTTGATCGATTCGACTCCGCTGTTGACCTGATCCTCGGCCACACCCTCGTCGAAGGCGATGGTGAAATCCACGTAGGAGACAGGGCCGGAGAAGTCGTGCCGGGTGAACTCCGGGACGAACGGGGTCTTGTGCACATACTTGAAATGCGCGAAATCGACACCGTTCTCCATGACGTACTGCGGATGCAGTTCCAGCCCCGGTCGATACAGCGTGGCCGCGGGAACCGGGGGGTAGTAGTCCGCGGCGGTACGACCGTCGCCGAACGCCGAGAATATGTCCGGCACCTCGAAATGTGGGGGCCGGCCCTCGATGTCGTACCAGATCCACACGCCTTCGTTGCGCTCGACCACCGGGTAGCTGCGGATGCGGCGGCCCTTGTTCGGGTGGCTCTCGTACGGGATGCAGACGTTGCGGCCCTCGCGATTCCATTCCCAGCCGTGGAACGGGCATACGAGGCTCTCGCCCTCCACATGACCGCCGTAGCCGAGGTGCGCGCCGAGATGCTCACAGTAGGCGTCGAATACGGCGGTCCGGCCCGACGCCGAGCGCCAGGCCACCATCTCGCGGCCGAAGTACTTCATCCTGTGCACCGCGCCGATGGTGATCTCGGTACACCAGGCCACCTGGAACCAGCCTGTCGGCTCCATCGGCAGTGGTGGTTTTGCCATCGCGATCCTCCAGGCTTTCGAGGGCTGTTGCGGGCGCTGCGACGGCATCGATGGCGCTTCGATATGACGTCGGTCACGCGGCGCTATCGAGCATAGAACCCTCTTTGAAAGAATACAAGAGGGCTCCGTTGAACTGGATTACCCAGGTCAGGGCAGGTAGAGTCGGATCTCGTGACAGAGGTGGCAGTAGGCGGGCGACGCGCGAACAGGCGCGGGATCCAGTCCCGGGAGAGCATGCTCGAAGCCGCGATCGCCTCGCTGGCCACCGGCGATCCCGCGGCGGTATCCGGTAATCGGATCGCCCGTGATATCGGCGCCACCTGGGGGGTGATCAAATATCAGTTCGGCGATATCGACGGCCTGTGGGCGGCGGTGCTGCGGCACACCGCGGATAAACGCGGCGACCTGCCCGCCGGGATCAAACCGGACGGAACCGTGCACGAGCGGGTGACCGCCATGATCGAAGCCATGGCCGGCGGGCTGCGCAGACCGGAATCGCTGGCGATCGAAACCTTGCGTGCCGCACTACCGCGCGAGCACGCCGAACTGGAACGCGACTATCCGCGCACAGCCGCGGAACTGGCGTCGTGGAAACCGAACTGGGACAAGGCCTGTCAGCGTGCTTTCGCCGATATGGATCTGGACCCGGTCAAAGTGCGGCAGGTCGCCGCCCTTATCCCGGCGGCGATGCGCGGTATCACCTCGGAACGGACCCTGGGCACCTACGGCGACCTCGACGATGCGCTCGAGGCGTTGATCGGCGGAATCGCCGCCTACCTGGAGGGCCCTGCTCCCGAAGCGCGGTAGCGTTTCGCCGGTCCAGGCCAGCGGTGCGGGGAGATCGGCGGCGAGCGTGCCGGTGAAAACACCCTCGTCACGGATCGAATGCACCTGGCGCAATACGTTGTCGTGGTGGGCACCGAGTCGAAGATCGCCTGCCTTCCGGCGAGCCATCCGCTCGCCGGTTCGCGGGCGGCCGAAAGGCCCTTGCTCATCGAAGATCTCGCCGGGAACCGCCGTTCGGCGCCCAGGTGCGCCGAACGGCGTCGATCGAGGAGAAGTTCGAACTCATCGCCTCCGGGCACGGTATCGCGGTGGTGCCGCGGCGTGTGGCGGAGGCGTATTCACGGCCGGACCTCGTCTACCGGCAGGTGATGGACACGGAGCCTGTCGAGACCTGTATCGCGGTCGCCGAGAACCGGCGCGAGCGCCGCGTGCGCGACTTCGTGGAGATCGCGGCGGCGGTAGGAATATTCCTCGCGGTGAATACTTTGACCATGGATCTGATCGCATCAGCATTGGGGGATGGGGCGCGGTGGCGTCTGATCGAACTCTTGGCGGAGCGGCCACGGTCGGTGGGCGAACTCGCCGAAATGACCGGTCTGCGGCAGCCGCAAACCACCAAGCACCTGCGTACCCTCGCCCAGGCAGGGCTGGTTACGGTCTTTCCGCTCGGGCAGCGCCGCGTCTACGCGATCGAGACACGGCCGCTGGCAGCGCTCGCTCGCCGTCTGCGGGACCTGGCCGATATCGCCGAAGCGCATGCCGGGGAACGAGATGTGATCACGCGCTACCGGGCCGCGATCGACGCCGAATCCGCACTCGCGGAACGGGGTCGATGGGCGGACGGGCGCGCGTTCTCCTTCGAGCGTGTCCTGTCCGCTCCCCCCGAGGTCGTCTGGCGGTACTGGGTCGATCGGGACCTGCTCGCGTCGTGGTGGGCGCCATCGTCGATGACGGTCACCGACTGCGTGCTGGAACCGGAACCGCAGGGTCGCGCCATCCTCGACTACCGCGATGCCGAGGGCCGGCGCTATCGGTCGGCGGGGCGGGTCCGCGCGGCGCGGGAACCCGAAAGCCTCGAATTCGACCTGTCGGTATTCGGCGAGGCCGGGGAGATCTTGTTCACCGGCCATTACGACGTGGCTCTCGCCGCAACCGAAGAGGGGACCGCGCTGTGGCTGGGCCTGACCATCACCGAAACCGAAGTCGAGGCCGTGCCGTACATCGCCGGTATCGACACCGGCTGGCATCAGGTACTGGACAACCTCGCCTCCGCTGTGGGCGCAGACGGTCGCGACCGTACGGGGCTCGACAACGAAAAATCCGATAACGAAAAGGAAGTACGACGATGACCGAATCCACCGGACGCTCCGTGACCGCGAATATCAACCTCACCCTCGACGGCCGCTACAGCGGGCCGGGCGGTCCCGGCGATCTGGGCGCGATCGTCGCGTATGCGGCGACCGAGGTCGCCCGGCGCCATCTGAGCCGCATCTGGGACGGCGCGACGACGGTGCTGCTCGGCCGCCGCAATGCCGAGGGTTTCCTCGGCTACTGGCCGTCGGTCGCCGCCGACGCCGACGCCGACCCACGGGACCGCGGATATGCGAAATGGCTGGTCGATACCGAGAAAGTGGTTCTGTCGACCACGCTGACCGACGCGCCCTGGGAGCGCGCCCGCATCGTGAACGCCGCGGCCACCGACGTCGTGCGTGAGCTGAAGGCCGGCGGTGTGGGCGATATTCTCGTCAACTGCAGTTCGAGCATTATCAAACCGCTGCTGCGCGCGGATCTGCTCGACCGGCTGTACCTCATGATCACACCCAAGATCGCCGGCGGCGGGCAGCGTCTGTTCGACGATGGCCTGCCCGCGTCGAAATGGGTTCTGACGCACCAGGAGGCCGGTGAGCTGGGTGAAATGGCGCTGGTCTACGACCGCGTGCGGTAGTGGTCGCGACCCGGTCGCCGCGTCACGGCGACCGGGTGGCATCCGGCGATGCCCTCGCCACTGGTACAGGCCGGCACCAACTGTCACCGACCCCGACGGCGATATCGCTCACCGGCCGTAGGTATCCACCGGCGGCATCCGAGTCGCGGGCAGCGGTTCGATACCGGGTGGCGTCGCGACCGGTGCCGCGCGTAGTTGCTCCGGGACGACACCGACGAGCCTGCGCCAGCGGTTCGAGAAATTGGAGATACCCCAACTATGTAGCCGAGTGTAGGCCTCGCTCAGCTCACCCCGGCTCAGTAGGCCCGCCCGCTGAGCTTCGGCGACTGCTTCGATATACGCCGTCTCGGCCGACATCAGCTCGTCGACCACGCGGGCCTGCTCATCGAGCAGGCTTTCCACGTGGCAGGCGATATCGTGCGGCGCCTTGTTCGTGTCCTGACCGGGAAATCGGTGCATACGCCATCCTCGGAACTGTTTCGGTGGAACCTGGAAGGGTGGCCGCCCTGCGGTACACATCGAACCCTGCACCGCTCGAACGCCGTGAAGCTCGTGGGATCACTACTACCCTGTGCCCCCGGCGCCCGTGCACCCGGTATCGCCCGACGGTGCCACCGGCGTATGCGCAATACGGGTTTCGAACATGCTCCGGCCGGTAGCATTCCCGGGTTCCACCTGCCGCAGTCGCTCCATCCCGCCCGACCGCGTACCTCGATCGGCTGGCGGAAGCCGGAGCACCGTGCACGACGGCGGTGCGCAGTGCGACGCGAGGAAGTCGCAAAGCCCACCTACGGAGATGAGTGGTGCTCCCATTACATGGCGCGACCGGGCCGCGGGGCGGAATCCGCGCCGCGGCGAGGGTCGTGCGGGAATCTCACGCTGCCGGGGAGTTGTGCAGGGCTTTCACGGTGGGGGAGTTGGGGATCGATGCGGGATCGGGATAGGTGCCGAGGAGCCGATCCGCGGTCCCGGCGGTGGTGACGGCGAACCAGTAGTGCTCGTTCTTGAAATGGTGCAGGCGGTGGTTGCGGCGCACCGCGCGCACTATCGCGTTGTGTGGCTGGTAGTCGGTGTGTACGAGGAGGTGGGTCCATTCGTACACCAATCCCAGCACGCCCACGGTCGTCAGGAACGTCAGGCCCAGGCCGGGCCGGCCGAAGGCCAGTAGCGCGACGGCCACCAGGACGGGCAGCAGCCAGAGGAAGGTCTGCCACGGGATGAAGACCAGTTCCCGGACGCGTGGATCGGCATGGTGCTCGCGGTGTTTACGTGCCAGCAGTGAGTCGATCCGCCACCGGCCGAGCGTGCGCGGCCGCCAGTGCAGGACGCAGACGTGAATGACCCATTCCACGAACGGGAACGCGGCCACCATCAGCACCGGTACCAGTGCGTCGGTGAGCTGCCAGTCGCCCACCAGGATCCGTGCGGTGGCCGCGGCGACCAGCAGTCCGGCGATCACCCAGGCCGACGGGGCGTGGAGGAACGACCGGAATACATCCGGCAGTGATTCCTGTGCGCGCCGGGCGGCTTTCGCCTCGTCGGCGGCCAGGCGCCGATACGCGACGCTGTCGATCGCGGAGCTGCGGGCCCGTCGCGCACGCAGGGTATGGGAGAGGTTCATGGCGCGGTCTGTTCCAATCGGTGCAGGAGGTTGTCGAATTCCGCGCTGGCCAGCGAGAGCAGTGTCTCGGCGCGGGCGCGGGCCGATTCGGCGTCACCCTCGATAACGGCCGTGGCGAGGGCGCGGTAACGGTCGGGCTGTCCCACCTCGGTATCCATCACCCCGGTGAGAGCTGCCATGGCGGGTTCGTAGACGGTGCGCAGCTGGTTGAACAGCAGGCGGTAGACGATCGAGTCGGCGGCGTCGACGAGGTGATCCCAGAAGGTGAGCGCTACTCGCTGGCGCGCCAGCGGATCCCGTTCGGTGGCGAGCGCGTCCACCGCGGCGGTGAGGGCGGGTCCGGCGGCTGCGCCGTCGCGACGGGCGGCCAGGCCGGCCACTTCACGTCCCAGCGATGCCCTGGTCTCCAGGATGCTCCGCACCACCGAGTGGTCCAGGCGACCGCCCCGCAGGATCAACCGCGGTAGCAACTCCAGGCCTCCGGAGCGACGTGGATCGCGAACCGTGGTGCTACCGCCCTGGCGTATTTCCACCAGTCCGGCGCGTGCGAGCCGCTGTACCGCCTCGCGGACGGTCGGCCGGGACACACCGAGTGCCTCGGCCAGCTGGCGTTCGGCGGGCAGGCTCGAGCCGGGTGCGAGCTCGCCGGTGAGAACGTCGTCGACGAGCTGGTCGTAGATCTCGTCCGGGACCGACCGCCGGGCGATCCGTTTCAGTGCCATGCGGAGGACAGTAGACCGGTGATTGGTAAGAGGTCAAGTGGTCAGACCAGTTGACGATGGAAGCCGGAGTAGCTGGCAGAGGCCGAATACCACCTCACCGCCGCGCCCCGCGTTCGTAACCGGATTTCCCTGCTTTCCGGGAATTCGGTCGCATGCGGCAAGGACGTGGTCCGGATGAGCGCCGGATCAGGCGGGCGCGGCCGGCTCGGGCCGGGCGGCCGACGGCTCCTTCGTGGCAGGCTGCCAGCCGAGTGCGGGCGCGATCGATTCGACGGTGTCGTGCAGGATCTGCTCGTAGTCGCCGCGGTGGAATTCGTACGGCAGTTCCAGGCGCAGCTCGGTGGTCCGGACGAGAACCGGATCGGTGCGCAGCCGATGGACGATCTCGTCGGCGGTGCCGACCAGATCCGGTGCGAACAGCACCCGCCGGTCCCCCTGCGGGGCGAGAGTCCGCTCGTAGCGCCCAGCCGCATAGCGCCGGTAGCGCTCCTGGGTAGCCCGGTCTGCGCTGTCGACCGGCACGATCACCCGGCCCACCGCGAGCCTGGTCTGCCGGGTCGCGTCGACGCGGCGCCGGTACTCGTCGATCAGCGTGCTCTGGGCGGTGCCGAAATCGTCGCTGTGCTCGCCGAAAACGATATTGCCGGTGAGCAAGTTCAACCCGTTCTCGCCCGCCCAGCGCACCGAACGGGTGCTGCCACCGCCGTACCAGAGGCGGTCGGCCAGGCCCGGATTGTGCGGTTGCAGCCGGGGACGCTGCGTGTTGCCGGGGGAGTGGATCACCGTATCCAGATCACCCAGGTATTCGCCCCGGAGATTGTCGATCAGCCGGGAGATGCGCCCGTAGGAGAGGTCGTAGCCGCGCCAGTCACCGTCGAAGACGAGATCTCCGATCAGCTCGGCGTGTGGCGGAGTGCCCGCGCTGAAGCCCGGCTGCAAACGCCCGCCGGACAACACATCGGCCATGGACAGATCCTCGGCCAGCCGGAACGGGCTCTCGTAACCGATCGGGATCACGGCGGTGCCCAGCTCGATGCGACTGGTCCGCTGGCCGGCGGCGGCCAGGAACACCGCCGCCGACCCGACGCCGTGCTCGAGATGCCGCTGGCGGATCCAGGCGCCGTCGAAACCGAGACGCTCACCGAACTCGAACAGGCGGAGGGTGTCTTCCAGCCCGGCCGCGGGATTACTGTCGGCATAATTGCCCGGGGTCAGGAACGACAGGGTCTCGATCGCTGATGGGGTGGCGCTCATCGGATCACCGGCGCTCGTAGGGGATCTTCTCCCCGGCCTCGATCGCGACCGGGAGCCGGTTCTCGGCGGGGGGTAGTGGGCAGGTCGCCAGGTCGGTATAGGCGCAGGGGAGATTGGCGGCGCGGTTGAAGTCCAGGTGCACCGTCCCGTCGGCGGCCGGTGGCGGCACCTGCAATACCCGGTTGGCGGCGTAGGTGGTGACCCCGGAGGTGGTGTCGGTGAACAGGACCGATAGCGAGCCGGGCGCCTTCCCGGGGAATGCGGTGAGCCCGAGTTTCTCGCCGCCGAGCTCGAATTCGATCCGGCCGGGCGCCTCGTAGACGTGTTCCAAACCTTCCACCGCCGCTCCCACAGTGGTCGGGCGGGGTTCCGCGAAGGCGGTGTACCGTCCCAAGACCACCCATTTCGGGTCCGGTGCGTAGGCGGGCGTGCCGTGGAACGCGGTCCGCAACGGATTGTCCGGGTGCCGAGGGCGGACGATATCGTGACCGCCGCGCCGGGCGACCTCGACGACGGCATCGCCCCAGACCGCCTCGACCCCGCCACGTTCCGGGATGATTCCGAACCGATACGAGCCGCGTACCGCGGTTCCGTCGATCACCAGTTCCGCACCGTCGTCGAGAACTACCTCGATACCGTCGGCTCCGGTGGACCAGGCGCCCGGCGCGTCGGCGAACCGCTGCGGTGTCCCGGTGAGCCAGTGCAGGCCGGTGATCGCCAGGAATCCGTGCGGATCGGCCAGACGCGCTTCCTGCTGACGATGCCAGTCCTGCCAGTCGGCGATGAACGCGTCGTGCTCGGTCGCCGCGGCTGCCTGTGTGGTCATGGGTGCCCTACCTTTCTTCCTGGGTCGGTTGGGCCGGTAATGTCCCGGCGGCCCAGGGGAACCGGGTGTG
>NZ_BMMH01000045.1 GCF_014645735.1 Nocardia jinanensis
GCATGCCAGGTGAGGCCCTCGGCCGCGCGCAACCGGGCGAACGCCGCCTCCCGACCGTCGAAGTCCTTCTCCCAGAACCCGTAACTGGAGATATCGACCTCATGATGGGACCGCGTGGACGCCGCGCTACCTGTCTGTGTCATGACCGCCTCCGAACCGGGTGTGTTCTCCCCATGGTGGCACCCCTGGGCGTCGAGGTCATGGAATCGACCTGGACACCGAACCCGGCCGCCTCCGCACCGATACCGAATCTTCTGGCCATCGTGTCCGCTGACCCTGCCGATCTCCGTCCGTTGTGGGACCAGGCGGTCTCTGATCGGGGGTTCCGGTAGTAATCGCCGAAAACAACGGTTCGAGAAGCTCCGCCTCTCCCGAAACCCCATCCCGTCCAGCGGGGAACTTCCCTGTCCCTTCCACTGAAGGCAGTCCGGTGACCAGCACACTGAACTTCGCCGCCTTCGACGTCGAAACCGCCAACCCCAAGTACAGCAGCATCTGCGCGATCGGTATCGCCATCGTGCGCAACGGTGTCCGGGTGGACACCCATTCATGGCTCTGCCGCCCACCCGAGCCGGTGCACAGCTTCAACCCCGCAATACCGGAATCCACGGCATCACCGCCGCCATGGTGGCCGGGCAGCCGAGCTTCGCCCAGCAGTTGAGCGCGGCGCTCACGGTGATCGATGGGCTCCCTGTCGTCGCGCACAACGCAGCTTTCGATATTAACGCGGTGAGCCAAGCCTGCGACCACAGCGGGATACCCGTGCCGACCTGGACCTACGGTTGCACACGCCGCTGGGCCCAACAACATTTGCCGCATCTTGCCCGGCACCGGCTGCCGGATGTGACCAGCACCCTCGGCGTCCGCCTGATCACCCATCACCAGGCCGGAGCCGATGCCGCGGCGGCAGCCGATATCGCCCTCGCCATCGCCGGCCGAGTCGGTGCCCACAACCTGGAAGCGCTCGCGAAAGCGACCGGAACCCGGCTCGGCAGGCTCTCCCCCCGCCGGGATAGCGGCCTGCCGGTAGTTCCACGCGCAACCTCGCTGCGGGCTGAAACGCATTGCATGCATTGCAGCGCAGTGCCGATAAGCGCTCGAGTTGAGGCCCACGTAGGGATCCTCATCACTTGCCCGTCCGGCCGGGGGCTGCCTCGGCCGAGCTCATCGAGGGGAATTCACCGTGGTAGCCGCGCGGGAAATTGGTCTCCCGAAGATTCTCGAAGAAACGAGCAAGCGATCATCGCAGCGGAGCAGGGTATGCGTGAAGCAGAACGATCGCCTACAAGCAGATCTCGATCACCTCATCGCAAGCGGTGAAGTTGAGCAGTCGGCCTCGAGAGGATTGCAACTCTACGGAATGTGAGCGGTCCGAGCGGGCGAACCCGAGCTACCGCTCGTCTCGGGTAGCCGAAGCTGCGGGCCGGATCGATGTCCGCGCGAGCGAGTAGCTGGGTCAGGCGCTCCCAGATAGCCTCGCAGCCATGGTCGATCCAGGGGGGAATCCGAACCCTGCCGGTGATGTCACTGTTGTGCCGGAAGAGGTTCGGGCGGTGGGACAGTTCGTTGCCGATATCGCCCGGAATCTCCGTTCGGGGCTGGATTCGGCGAGCACAGACGTCGATGCGCTGCTCGCCGACGGGTGGCGTGGCGACGCCGCGAACGAGTTCAGCGGTGGCTGGACCGAACTGCGTGACGGCGGGGTCAAGATCCTGCAGGCACTCGACGGCATGGCCGCCGAACTCGGTGTGCAGGCTGGCAGTTACCAGGCCACCGACGATGCCAACTCCCAGCAGTTCCCGAGCCTGAACCTATGAACTCCGAATTCGCCGTCGATATCGAACGACTCGACAACCTCGTCTCCCGCCTGTCGAACCTCGCCGGCTACCTCACCGAACAACTCGACCTCATCGACGACAAGGTCGCCACCCTTGATGGGGCCTGGGAGACCCTTGCCGCCAACGCCTACCGCGACGCCCACCGCCTCTGGTCGACCGGCGCACGCGAATTCGCCACCGGCCTGGCCGATATCAGCGACGCCGCACACACCCGCTACACCACCGCGGCCCAAGTCAACAAAAAGATGCTCGAGGGCGGGTAGCCCATGACCTGGGTGATCGACTCGGGCATGTACTACGCCGCGGCCGAGAAATGTCACCTGCTGGCCGGGGACATCTGCCTCGCGCTGGGACCGTTGCTGCACACGCTGACCCACGAATGCGGCGGCATGGCCGGCGACCACGAGAAATCCGAGCCCTGGACAACAGGCTACGACAAGCACACCGCCGATATGGTCACCCTCGCCGCGACCCTGGCCAACGCGTTGCAACGCTTCGGTGATGTGCTGGCCGCCAACGGCTACAACTGGTGGCACGCCAACCGCGCCAAAGCCAGCGGCCCCGAACCCGACCGACCGACCGCCTCCGAGCCGCTCTACGACTCCGGGATGGCGCTCCCCGCCTCCGCCAAAGGCAACAACGGCGCCGGCCTCGACGCCGGCGCCGTCGCCGGCCTTCTCGAACAGGTCGGCCGGATCCCCAACGGGGACGTCACCAAACTCGGCAAGGCCAAAGATGCCTGGCAGACCTTCGCCGACCACGCCACCATCACGGGCGCCGCGGACCGGATCAGGGGCGCAACACCGCCTTCACCGGTAACACCGACCCGAATATCAAGGAAATCGAAACCAAGCTCAACACCTTGACCCAGGCCGCCGACATGCTGGCTCGAGCATCCAAAGCCCTGGTCACACCCGTAGGCGAACACCGCGACGCACTCCAAGAAATGCGCACCGAAATCCAGGCCGCAGTCGCCGACGCCGGCAAGGAGATCGTCGCCGCTATCGGGATCACCGTCGCGATCGTCGCGATCGCCGCGGTCGCAAGCGCCGGGCTCGCCGCCCCCGCAGCCGCGGGTGGCGGGGCCGTGGTCACCGCCGAGATCGTCGCCACCACCGCCGGCATCATCAAAAACGCCGTCTCGATCAGCCGACTACTGGCCATATTCGGCGCCGTAGTCGTCGCCGGAACCGCCTCCGGCGCCTTCACCGCCATCCCCGACCTCACCACCAACGGCATCAACGCCGCCCTCACAGCCATCGCAGCAATGACCGTCCACACCACCGCTGACGACGGCGAAACCGGGCCATCGGGAGACGACTCGGGCAAAGCGAGTGACCAGGCGAAAACATGGTCCGATATCTTCAAAGACGGCCGCACTCCTAAGGCAAGCGAACTCGAAAAGTATGCACAGGAACAAGGATGGACCAGGTCGAAGACAGAGAACGGGCCGATCAAATACACGGACGAGGACGGAGTGGTTCGAATAACTATTAAGAAGGGTTCTGACAGAGCTCCGGGAAGCAGTGACCCTCATGTGGAAATGCGGAACCCCGACGGGGTTCGAATCGATCCGGACGGTAATCCTGTAACCAGGAAGAGCCCTGGCAACCATACGCCGATCGAAATGGATATCCCATGACAGCAGATTATGAGGATTACGAGTCGCTGAAAGGCGTGTACTTGGAAGACAGCTATGTAATGGATATCGTGGAGGGACCGGACTTTCTTCGGTTCACAATCGAGGCGGTCTTGACGCCGGATAATCCGAGATACTCTCCGCCGAAGCCCGGCGAACAATACTGTTACGTTGACAGCACCCTGACCTTCGAGGGGGTTAGCAAGTCGACTTGGGACAAGAGGAACTTCCGGAAGTACAAGGATGCCTCCGGCGAGGAGGACTATGGGAATATAGATTCCCTCCTCACCCTCGATGACGGCTATCGCGTGGAAGGCGACTGGGGGTCAGTGCGAATCTGGAGTAACGAGCCTCCACGTCTACGGCCGCTTACCCCGGACAACACGAACGCCCGCTGAGGTATGAGATCCGACGCGGACGAAGACACGCCCACCTGCCCAATACGCGACGGAGAGTGGAGCGATACCCAGCCCGAACTGTGAGTCCTCCGAAATGGCGCCCAATGAGCACCCATAAGCAGGCAGGTGGTGGAGAGCCATTCCGAATGGCAAGGAAAGGAGCTCGGGTAACAACTGGCGACCACGTATGGCCGTACCGTTGCAGAGGTTCGTATCTGGCCTACGAACCCCATAGCTCGCCGGACCCTGACTGCTTACCTTTCAGCTTTGCCCGCCGATGCGACGATAGAGAGCTGCCCTTCGATGCTGCTCAGCGGATCCGGGCTCGATTTCACCAACTCCGATCTATCCGGCCTGGACCTGCTCGGCGCGGAACTGAGCGAAGCGATCTTGACCGATGTGAAGCTGATCGGAACGGATCTGTATACGGCATGGCTGACGGCAGCCGACATTCGCCGCGCAGACCTGAGTGGCGCCGACCTCCGCAAAGTGCAAGGACGCGGCTGTCACGCCCAGCATGCTGTCTTCCACGGTGCGGATCTGTAGCGCGCCGACCTCTCGGTGTCGGAATTAGAGGGTGCGGATTTCCACGGGGCCCGTTTGCAGCGATCCACATTCTCGGGGGCGGATCTTCGCGGAGCGAACTTCAGTGGTTGCACATTCTGATCTGACCCCCTCTCGTCGGACCAGTCTTACGAGAGTTGAGGGGTTGGTTGGATATCGAGACACAGCATTTCATACTCGTCGGGGCTGGTGTAGCCCAGATAGGAGCGGCGGCGTCCGGAGTTGTATAAATTGTCGATCCAATTGGCCATCGCGATGGTCAACTCAAGGGTCGTTGCCCACCTCTTGGTGTTGAGCAACTCGGTTTGCAAACCCCAGAATGATTCGATAGCGGCGTTATCGAAACAATCCTCGACTGTCCCGAACGAAGGCAGAAGATTATGTCTCCGAAGATTCTCCCCGAACGACCATGACGTGAACTGACTGCCATGATCCGCGTGCAGGATCAACCCCGAATTTCCCGAACGCTCGGCCATGGCCATATTTACGACATTGTCGACCAGCGCAGTGTCGGCAACGGTCGAAAAAGACCTCCCGACGATCTTCTTGCTGAAACAGTCGAGAATCGCGCAGCAGTACACCTTTCCGTCTCTCGCAGGATGCTCCGTGATGTCCGTACACCACTGCGCCAAAACACTGTTGATCGTCGCTCGAATACCCGATGACCGGTTGAACGTGGGACACACCACGTCGATCCTCGATCGAAGCCCGTTGCGCACCTGTCCCCTCCTCGTACATCGCCGACGAGATGATTCTTCCCGACACCGGTCCCCTTGGGACTGCCATTTCCCGCCGACGGCTGCCACCGGTGAACCGGATGGGCACAGTGCGCCACTCCTCTATCAGGAAAGCCGACCTCTTGGAGGAACGATGATCGCGAGAGCTTCGACCGCGCTGCCGATCGGCCTCGTTTGCACCGGCGTCGTGTTGCTGACAGCGTGTGGCGCGGGCTCGGGCCCGGCGGAGCCCGGGCATCGGAGCCCGGTGCCGTTGCCCGAACCAACATCGAACACCCAGCAGGTGTCCGGCGAGAATCTGGGCTACCTGTGGCCGCTCACGGTAGAGCGCGGCACACTCGAATGCCGTCCCGGTGATCAAGTCGTGTTCGTCGCACCGGACGGCGGTTCGTACGCGCTCAACGACAAGGCGGAGCAGGCCGGGATTCCCGGTATCGAACCCTTGCGCGCCACCGGCGCCGACGGCGACGCAATCAGTCTCGGGGCCATGCGCAGCGGAGCGCTCGGCCTGTGCGTGTTCACCGCGTAGTCCTCGCTGGGGCGCCCGGCGTCCGGTTCGGGACCCCCTGCCAAGGCGCTGCCACCAGGGTTGACGGTGCCGCTCACCGAGTGCGAGCGTCACCCCATGACACAATTGGGAAGCACACCCCGCGCTGCTCTCGACCGGATGATCGCCGGAGCCGGCGCGGGCCGGAGCCAGCTTGCGGATATCGTCGATGAAATCGGCCCTGTACAGGTCACCGATATAGTGATCGCGGAACTGGGCCACCGGACCGAGCTGCGCGGTTGCGTGCCGGCCGATACCTCGCTGCTGTTCGAGCATCGCGGGAAAATATTCGGTGTCCTGGCCCGGGCTGGCGCCACCGGGGAATTCGAGGCGACCCGCCTCGCCGACCCGACCGCCGCAGATCCCGATGTCACTGTCGAGCAGTCGCTGTCGGAGGTGGTCGCGAGCCTGTTCGGACCGCGCGGCACCGCCGCCGCCGCGACTCGTTCGATCAAGTGGCGCGATACCGACGCCGTCTTCGGCGTCTCGTTGCCGATATTCGAAACGGTCCGCAGGATCCTGGATTCGATCGATCGCCCGTACGCCCTCGGACTGGGTGAACTGTGCGTCGCGCACGGCTCGGACAAATGGGGCCTGCACCAGTACACGCAGCACTACGAAAGCCATTTCGAAGCGATCCGTGACCGACCGCTCACTGTGCTCGAGATCGGAGTCGGCGGCTACTCCGATCCCCGGCGCGGCGGCGAATCGTTGCGCATGTGGCGGGACTACTTCTGCCGGGCCACAGTGTTCGGCGTGGATATCGTCGACAAGACAGCGCTGTCCGGACAGCGGATGACCGTGCTGCGCGGCGACCAGTCCGTACCTGCCGACCTCGCCGAAATCGTGCGGACCACGGGCCTGCTGGATATCATCATCGATGATGGGAGCCACCTGGGCTCCCACATCATCACGTCGTTCCGGGCGTTGTTCCCCGCCCTCCGCGACGGCGGCTGGTATGTGATCGAAGATCTGCAGACATCCTATTGGCCCAGCTTCGCCGAGCACTCCGGTGATCATACGAAGTCCCCGACGGCGATCGACTTCGTCAAAACGCTGATCGACGGCTTGAACTACGCCGAGGCCGACAACAGAACCGACCGCGATACCGACGCACAGATCAAAGGGCTGCACTTCTACCACAACATGGTCTTTATCGAGAAGGGCGCCAACCGCGGTGCCGGCGCACCGCAGTGGGTACGGAACGCCTGAGCGAACCGCCGGCCCGGCCGCCGACGGTCAGCGACTGTCCGGATTGTACGGATAGTCTTGAACCCAGTGGAATCCGCGTCCTTTCAGGGGCAGATCCGACGTGTCGGCCTTCCGCAGCGTGATGGTTACCCCCTGCCCCTCCAGTGATATACGGAGCAGAAGCGGAACATTACCCGGGTCGCCGGAGGCCACGTCTTTTCCTCTGCCGTTCCGGAGAATTCCCCGTGGCTCATCCCCTTACGCATCGGCAGAACCACCGATGATCCTTTCGTTCGCTATCAGGACGGTGATCCCGAGCGATGTAGCGCAGCGGCCGCCGACTCCACCCGAATGGGGAGGCCACCGCCGTCAGTCTGTGTCCGGCGCTTTGTCCGGATCGCCCGATACGCTCGGGCTGCCGTCGGAAGGCTGTAGCCAGCGCTCAAGTTCGTCCACGTGATCTGTCAACGTCATGCGATTGGCAGATGTCAACTCTCTACCGTCGATCACCTTCTGCAACACGTGGCGGTACAGTTCGACGGTGGCTCGGTCATAGGAATAGAGGACATCGCGCCGAGTATTCACGCCTTCCGCGGAAGCCGCGATACCTTCACGCACCGCGAATTCAGCGATACGCACGACCTGCGATTCACTCAAACCGTCCGGGAATGTCAACTGCCACCCATTCGACACGGGGTAACTCAATTCCCACTGCTCCTCACCTGTCAATCGAAGTCGAAGAAATCGCTATCGCCGTCATAGATTTCGCTGCGCGCGTACGCGACGCCCACCAGCCACTCGTCGAATCGTTCGATGCAGCCGCGAACCAGGTCCGAATCCTGTTCGTCCAGAGGACGACCGTCCAGCGCCTTCCGGACGACGTCACGATGACGGGCAGCGGAGGCACGGTCCAGGACACCGGAGAACCAGTAGCGAGGATCCTGTCCGACCCGTACCGCAGCCGCACCCTCCGAGCCCACGATCCTTTCCGCGAGAGCGAATTCGGCGATCTGCGCCACCTGCTCTTCACTCAACCCGGGATCGAAGCGGATCTGCCACTGCACAACCGGGTCCGCATTCGACGTACCGCTGCCCGCATCGTCCAACGCTAGTCCCCGACCCGGTTGAGGTGCTCGTCGTAGGTACCCATTCTGGTTTCCTTCTTCCCGAGCTTGGCGGCCGCATCGGCCATCTTCCACCGACCGCCGTTGTGCCCGTCCACATCCTGTGTGATGTAGAGGTCTTTCTTCTTGTGCTTGAAGATGATACATCCGTGGCTACGGCCCACGAATGCCTCGCTGAAACCCAGGGCCTGTGCGGCAGCACGATCCTCTCCGTCGGAGAATCGCTTTCCCCCAACAGTTTCGAAGTGCGGCTCGACGGGACCGAATACGATCCCGACAGTCGCCGGCGGTGCAGCCGGGGTCGCCATCGGGACCTGGGCGCCGGCGACTCCGGCCAACGGCAGCACGGCGAAAATCAGCGCGCCCGCCGCGAACAACCTATGGATGAAGTTCATGTTCTAGTGCCGCGTCAGGCAACGTTGGTGAGGTAATCCGGCCGCCGGATCTTCGATCCGACAGCGAAGTCTCGGATCGGTCTGGCGTGCTGGTTGCGCCAGCCCGAGGGAGCCAGTGAGAGAGGGTTCGGCTCATGGAACAGGCCACCGTGTACCGCTGGAACATCCGCAACGGTACTGGGGTGTTGACCCGCGCCGATGGCTCACTGGCGTGGTTTCACATGTCCAGCGTGGCTCAGAACGATGCGCTGGCCCTGCAGGAGGGCGACACGGTCGACGCCGAGATCGAGAACGTACCCCAAGAGGAGTACACCAGCCGCGCCGTATCGGTGCAGCGCCACGAGCCCTGACCGTCGCTTCTCTGGTCACGGCGAGTGCCGTGGCCCTTCTGGGATGGCCCGCGACCGCCGTAGCGCAGCCCGGGGTCTACAACTTCCACCCCAACGACACCCGCTACCGCTACGACGGAGACCATGGTTCATACGCGACTTCACGGCCACGAACGGGCACACCACCGCCCCGGGCAACGTTCAATTCACCGTCGAGTTCACCATGCACTCCTCCTGATCGCGCACAAGCCCGCTGACCTCGCATTCTCCGGACCAAGATTCTGAAGTTGCCATGTCCAGCGCTATCCGTACTTTCACGGCGGCCGTGGAGATCACCAACTCGGACCTGCCGGCCGCTCGAATTCCGCACAGATGAAACCGAGGCTGCGGCGACTACAGAATTCTGTTCTTCGACGGCAGCATGCGGTGGTGGCATTACAGACTGAATTGCAGGTCGTTCAGAGAAGCCTCTCGAGGAATTTCAGTGCAGTCGTGCGGGTCGGTCGGCGTCGGCGAAGCGCAGTTCGAGTTCGGCGGTGATCTCGTCGATTTCGAGGGCGTGCCGAAGAGCGGTTACGGCCTCGGTTGCGATGCGGCGACGCAGAGCGGAGACGTCGGCATCGGGTTCGGCGGTCACGATCATGTGCAGTTCAGGGGTGTCTCGGTGTCCGGTCAGCCAGGCGGAAGCCGATCTGACACCGGGAAATTCTTCGATGTCGGCGGCGACCGGGAGCGCGGCGGTTCGAGAGGCCAGCGTGGTGTGTCCGGCTGCATCGTCGGCTTCGATGCGCCATATCCGGGCGGTGGGCATCCGGAAAATCTGGGCGTACAGCCAGCGCAGGCACAGGAGTGCGAGCGCGGTCGCGGCGGTGATAAGCGCCACGAATACCCAGGTCGGTGGGGCGGCTGTCCCCGGTACCAGCCGGGCGTTTGTGTCCACCCAGTTCAACCGGTCGAAGTGGGCGGCCAGCGCGAGGCCGCCACCGGTGGCGAGCGCGGCGCCGAGCAGGGCGAGCACGGTCCGGTTTGCGACCGCGGGGTGGTTGGACCGAGCCATCATCATGCTCCTGTTCGCGGTGACGGTGTCTCTGCCGCGATAGGTACTCGTGCCCGGGGATCGGCGTGGGTGGGCGAGCGGCGCAGCATCTCGTGGGACTGTCGATTCTTGCGGCGGTCCCGGACGGTGCGTTGGGGACCGCGCAACCTGACGCCTACCTTCTTCACAGGGCGTCCTATCTGTTGGACCCGGGTGCCGACGACGTCGCAGATCTCCTCGGCCATACCTTCGCGGTTGTGCAGGTCGGTGCGCGCGGTGACGGTCACTGTGGTCCGGCGGATCTTCACTCGCGCCGAGTGAACCCCCGAGACCGAGTTCGCGGCGACCCGCAGCATTGCCCGCAGGTCCCGGCGATCGACTCCGGCCTCGATGCCGTCGGCGGTATCAGCGTTGAGCGGCAGTACCCTTGCCCGCCCCGGTAGCACCGCGGCCAGTAGCATCAGCGCTCCGATGGCGATGGCGGCCACCGCCACGGCGGCGACCACTGGGTCGTCCCACGTGAGGCCGTGCAGGTACCGGGCGACGCTGTCGTAGGAGAGATATTCGTGGGTGCCGGTGAGCCGCTGGATCAGCGCGACGATCACCGCGATGCAGGCCGCCAGCAGGATCCCCGCGCTCAGTATCGCGGGAACGGTCCGCCGCGGCCGGCGGATCACCGCACCCTCCCGGTAGCCGGGGCCGATCTGGTCATCTCGCTGACCACGATATCGACGTGGGAGACCCCGAGCCCGGTCAGTTCCTCGGTGCGTCGGATCAGGTGTTCTCGACAGGCTTCGGTGATTTGCCCGACCGGCTCGGGGTAGCGCACGGGCAACCGGACCTCGAGTGCGATGCGATCGCCGGATACCGTCGCATCCACCTGGGGGCGCCCGCCGACGCTCGCGACCTCGCGGGCGGCTGCGGCCGCGAGGCGCCCGACCGCGCGTTCGCTGATGGTGGTTTCGCCGGGAAGCTCGGCGGCGACAGCGGTCACCGCCGGTCCCTGGCCCGCCCGATATTGCGCCCCAAGCCGTCGAGGTCGATCCCGCCGTCGAGCCATCGGCCCACCAGCAGACCGGCGGCGGCGAATACCAGCACGATCGCGAAAGCCCCGAATCCGCCGAAAGCTGCGGCGAATCCGAGAGCGAGACCGATAGCAAGGCAAATCGAAGTGGCGTTCACAGTCGACTCCTCTCCGCTGCTGCCGTGCCCCGGTTACTGGACTCGGCCGGTGGGAGCTTCGGCCTCATCGTCGTCACCGGGGATATAGACGTCGTTGACATGGATATTGACCTCGACGACCTCGAGTGCGGTCATCTGCTCGATTGCCGAGATCACGTTGCGGCGCACCACGCGCGCCACGTCGGCGATGGCAACGCCGTATTCGACGACGATCTGCAGGTCCACCGCAGCCTGCGTTTCGCCTACTTCTACCGAAACGCCCTGTCCGACGCTGGCGGACGCGCCGGGAATCCGGTCGCGCAGCGCGCCGAACGCACGTGCGGCGTTACCGCCGAGTTCATGCACACCGCTGACCTCGCGGGCA
This sequence comes from Nocardia jinanensis, assembly GCF_014645735.1. Classification (GTDB taxonomy): domain Bacteria; phylum Actinomycetota; class Actinomycetes; order Mycobacteriales; family Mycobacteriaceae; genus Nocardia; species Nocardia jinanensis. Next base: position 11,345 of record NZ_BMMH01000045.1, read on the forward strand.
GCCAGGCCGGCGACCTTCTGCACCACGATATCGGCGATGGTGGTGCTGCCCTGTTCGGTGACCAGCACGTTCTTTCTGGTGGATTCGCGTGTCTCGGGTGTCTTCGTGGTCCCGGGCGTTGAGGTGACGTTGTCGGTGGCGTTCTTCTCGCTGGTCGGAGTGGTCATGGTCTCTCCTGTCGTGTTTGCGAATCCGCTACGACGCAACGGATCCGGTTCTCCCTGTGTGTGTTCGACACCGATCGGGCGGGAATCTCATGTCCCGGTATCGTGATCTGGGTCGCCTCCTGTGGTGAGTGCGGATGCGTCGAGTTCAGTGACCATCAGGCGTAATTCGGCCGATTCCCACCGGGTGCCCGACAACAGCGGACCGAGGGTGGCGACCAAATTGTCCAGCAGCGGCGCCAGCGGCAGTGCGGTGGCGACCACTCGAACCTCCACCACTGTCGCGGTCACACCGACCGCGTATCTGCGTGGGTCGAAGGGCCACCACCCGGCATGCTCGCGGGCGATCGGCGCTGCAGGGCGCAGCCCGGGAACCGCCGCCACAGCGTCGATGATCTTGTCGCTGATCTCGCCGTCGACGGTCATGGCTGCTGCCCGGCGATATCGATGATGCACACGCACACCCGGTCCACCTTTTGGCCGGTGTGGTCCAGTACAGCTCGGGTGATCTGCTGTTGGACGGCGTGTCCGATCGCGGCGGCCTGGCCTCCGGCGGCGATCGTGATGTCGGCCGACACCACCAGCCCGGCCTGCGTGTGCTGGATCCGCACGCCGTCTGCCGGTGCCGGGTCCGTATCGGTCCACCGCTGCCGGCCGGCGCGGACGAACGTGTTCAGCAACCCGCGGACACCGGGTTCCAGCCGGACGACACCGGGCGTGTTCGCTGCGGCATGGGCGGCCACTGCGGCGATCACCGGCGCTGCAACGACTATTTCGGCGCGACCGGTGGTCATCGGTCGCCTCCCGCGCTGCCGTCGTTACCGGAATAGAGGTCGGTGACGTGCACGTCGAGTCGGCGCAGTCCTACGCCGATGCTGTCGGGAAGTGCGGCGTCGATACGGGCCCGTACCAACGGCAGCAACTCGTCGACGGGCGGTCCGCCGGCACGGATGGCGATGCTCATCTCCACATCGACCAGCCGCTGTTGCCCGGACCCGGCCTCCGCTTCCTGGATCCGGCACCGCCGGGCCCGCACGCCGGGCACCGAATCCGCCGCGTATCGCAGGACCGCTGCGACGGCCTGTTCGCTGATCTCCAGCGTGCCCGCATGAGGTGTCGGCAGGTCCAGGGTGCGCCCGCGCCGTATCTCGGAGCGGACTGCGGACATGATGCGTCCGGTGAGATCGGGCGGGGTCGGTTCGGGTTCGGCGATCAGCTCCTGGGTCGCGGCTCGCAGAGCGAGAAGGCTTTCGCGCGCGACCCGGCAGTAGGGGCACGTCGCCTCGTGGGCGTCGGCATCTCCGGCCTCGACCGCGTCGAGGCGTTCCCACACCTGTTCCAGTTCTCGACCGCACGGGAGCCGGTAGTCCTGTTCGGTCGTGTTGTTCACCGCCATGGCTTCATCACCTCGGACAATTGGGCTCGTGCCCGCGCGATACGACCGCGGACCGCGGTAATGTTCGCGCCGACGATGTCGCCGATCTGGTCATAGGACAATCCGTGCACCTCACGTAACAGCCAGCAGGCGCGTTGTTCGGCGGTCAGAGTCTGTAATGCGTTGTTGAGCGCTTCGAGCTGGGTGCTGATCAGCACCGCGTGCTCGGGCCGGGTATCAGTGCGGGGTGACTCCGCGGTATCGAGATCCACCTCGACGTGTGGGCGGCGGGCTCGCAGGACATTGAGACAGCGGTTGGTCGTCATCCGATACAGCCAGCCTACGAATGCCGCGTCGTCGTTGAGTTGGGGTAACCCGCGCCAGGCGCGGAGGAATGCCTCCTGGACAACATCCTCGGCCTCGCCTCGATCGGCCAGCATCTTCACGGCCAGCCGGAACATCGGGCCCTGGTAGCGCACCACCAGCTGCTCGTAGGCTTGCACGTCGCCGTCTCGGGCGCGCCCGACCAGGGTCGCGTCGTCCAGGCTTGCGATCGGCGCGGACTCCAGCGCGGTCACACCACCACCTCCTCCACCCAGAACATCCGCACGTACGAAGGACACCGCAGCCCGGCGATCGTCACGCACGATTATCACGTGATCGCGGTCACAATCACGATGGTCGCGCGGGACAGACCTGCCCGGCCGCGTCAGTACCCGCACGAGTCGGTGCGTAACGACCGTTGCAGAAATGAAACCCGCCCTCACCAGTGCTGATGCGCCGCATTCACCGTCTCCGGAGACTGCGGCCCGCCCCGGGTGTGGCGGCACTCACATGATTCGGGCGTGCCGTTTCCTGTGCGACCGGGTCGTTATCACCAAGCACCGAAAAGAGTGCGAACGAACACGGAAGGTTTCGGACATGGCTCGCCGTATCACCTCTCGGGATCGAACTGCTCGCCCGCGACCCATCCGGGTCGCGGGGATGGAGTGGGGCACCGCTGTGCTCGCCGTCATCGCCTGCCTCGTCGTCGCCGCAGGCACCGCCGTCCTAACCGGATCCATCGCTGCTGCCGTGCTCGCCACCACCGTCATCGCGCTCGGGCTGGTTCTCACACTGCGAATACTGCGGTCACCCAGCTGAGCCACGCGCGGACGGTTCACGGCCGCCAGCAGTAGCCCGGCACCGACGAGGACCGATCCGCGCAACCACACCGCACCATCGATGCGGGTGCACCGGATGACCCAGCCACGAACCACGCAACCACTGCCCGGTACGGCCCCGCCCCACGACACGATCCGCCACGGCCGACAGCACCGCAGCCGGCCGATCGACCACACCGGCCTCCTCGACTCCTCGCAGAACTCGATGCAGGTTCATTCCGCCGCCATACTTGTTCACTGCGCGGCAAACCTAACGGCCCCGCCGGTTGACTCCGACGCGTCCGGTCCGCCCATATAGTGGCCGTCGGCTCCAGGAGAATTTCTGAGCGCTGACCTGTGTCGTTGCCCCGATATCTCCGGAAGCTGAGGCAAGGTTTGGCGGAACGCGCCGGGGGTACGGGCGCAGCACAAGTGGTTTCGAATCTCGGGGACCGACCAGAGGAGAGCTTGTGGCAGTGACACCGTCTCGGCGCACAGAACTGACCGCCACCCGCCCGTTTCCGGCACGGGTCGGACCCAAGGGCTCCTACCTGCGGAAAATGGTCACCACGACAGACCCGAAGGTGCTCGGTGTGCTGTACCTGGCCTCGGCGACCGCGTTCTTCCTGATCGGCGGACTGATGGCGCTGCTGATCCGTGGCGAACTGGCCCGCCCGGGCCTGCAATTCCTCTCACCCGAGCAGTACAACCAGCTGTTCACCATGCACGGCACAATCATGCTGCTGTTCTATGCCACACCCGTGGTGTTCGGTTTCGCCAACGCGATCCTGCCCTTGCAGATCGGTGCGCCGGATGTGGCGTTCCCCCGGCTCAACGCCCTGAGCTACTGGTTGTATCTGTTCGGCGCCTCCATGGCGACCGCCGGATTCGTCACCCCTGGCGGTGCCGCCGATTTCGGCTGGACCGCGTATTCGCCGCTCACCGATATCCTGCACTCGCCCGGGGTCGGCGCCGATCTATGGATCATGGGCCTGGCCGTCTCCGGTCTGGGCACGATCCTCGGGGCGGTCAACATGATGACCACCGTGATCTGCCTGCGTGCACCCGGGATGACCATGTTCCGGATGCCGATCTTCACCTGGAACATCTTCATCACCAGCATCCTCGTGCTGCTGGCCTTCCCGATCCTGACCGCCGCGCTGATGGCGCTGGCCTACGACCGCCACCTCGGCGGCCACATCTACGACCCCGGCGTCGGCGGTGTCCTGCTGTGGCAGCATCTGTTCTGGTTCTTCGGACACCCCGAGGTCTACATCATCGCGTTGCCGTTCTTCGGTATCGTCACCGAAATCTTCCCGGTATTCAGCCGCAAACCCATCTTCGGATACACCGCGCTCGTCTTCGCGACCATCGCCATCGGCGGCCTGTCGATGGCGGTATGGGCCCACCACATGTACGCCACCGGCGCGGTACTGCTGCCCTTCTTCTCGCTGATGACCTTCCTG
>NZ_BMMH01000046.1 GCF_014645735.1 Nocardia jinanensis
CAAAACCTGCCACGCCGACCGGCGCTGGTCTGAAACCGAAGCCGGTCCCATATCCGTGACGGTTCATTGTTCGTCGGCGACGATGTCGGGGCTGGTGTAGAGCTGGGCGCGGGTCGGGGTGTAGATGCTGGTGCCGTCGCTGCGGGCCAGCACGCCGGGCGCGGTCCCGGGGTCCGGGGTGCCGCGGGGGATCGACAGGGGCGGGGACAGGGCGGCGTCGAGGATTTCATCGAGCAGGGTGGCCCACTGGTGTGGGTCAACGCGGCCGCGGAGCTGGCGTTAGGTCTCGGCGCGCAGGTGGTTGATCTGCCAGGCCGCCCGTGTCTCGGCCACCCGGCTCACCATCTGGGCGGCGACCTCACGCGCGTCGAGGGGTCTCAACAGCTCGGCGACCTGGCCTGAGGTAGTGCTTGCGCTGGGTGCGCTCGGAATGAGCTTCGTGTTCATCGGGTTTCTCGTCTCCCAGGGGACGATCAGCCTGATAGACGCGGCCTGGGTGGCCAGCGTGGTGCTCACACTGATCTTCGTGTTGGTGTTCAGAGGGCCCTGCTACGCCGTGGCCGTGCGGTGCTGATGGTGCTCTTGGGCCCCCGGGGCCCGGCATGACCCAACAGAGTCCTGCTACCGCCAGCCAGGAAACCGCCTCTGGAGCCACGACCGCCGCCACCGCACCTTGGATGAAAACCCCTATCTCGCCCCAATCCGCTCAAATACCCTGGCTAAATGATCGATGACCAGGGGCGATTCGAAGAACACTGGACAGGCACGTACGCCGGGGAGACCTCTGCTCTCGGCGCCTGGAAGACGTCGCACTCCGATGTCGCGGCCTTCGTGCGTCTAAGCGAGAAATGGTCCACTGAGATGATCGATCGCCACTGGAACGAGATCGGGCAGCGGCCCGCGCACGATGACAGCCTTGACCAGATCGATCTGCTATACGATGAGATCGGCATCATGCCCCACGACTACGACTGGATGCTGCGCTCAGCCGCCATCAAAGACTTGGTCACGGCGTTCGAGGTCTACTTGGACTCCGTCGGCTCGGAGATGTTGACCCGCCACCGCTATCGGTGGAAGCTCCAGAGATACCAAGAATCCGTGAGTTGGGGCACGATGAGCGGCTTCTACCGCGACTGCCTCGGGGGCACCGTCGGCACCGACGAAGTCCTGAAAATCCGTGCGTTGCGCAACATACTGACGCACCAGCGCGGCGAGCTACGCACCGACGAACAACGCGAGAAATTCGGGTCCAAGGACTACAGCACGCCCTACGACCTGGCTCACCTCGACGCCAAGCGGATCGCGCGAGCAGCCGACGAACTCGCCGCCGTCGTACAAACCACCGACAAAGCGGTGCTCCCGTACATTGTCGGATCGGATCGACTGAGTGGACTCGATCAATGCAAATGCCTTGTTCCCGACCGGCCCTAGTCGCTGATCGGGAACGCCGGCGATTCGAGTGCGCTCGAACTCGGGGGCCGGGAACATCGACCCGTCATCGTCAGTCGGGCTCCAACGCTGCGTCCGGGGCGACCAACACCAGCTGATGTAAGACTATGCTGCGCATTTGTCCAGGCCAGAGACAGAGGCAGGATAGCCAGGACGGTCGCGGTCGTGGGAAGGAGCGGTCGGTGCCTGATCAGCGTGATCAGCGCGTCACACCAGAGGCTCCAGCTGCGCACAGCGAGTCAGGGCTGGAGGTATTCGTGAATCAGGCGCTCCAGGTCCTCGTCTCGCATGGAGCTGTCGTTGTCGAGCGCCTTGCTCACCAACTCCAGATCAGCGGTCAATCGCTCAACTTCGGCCGGGGAATGACGCCGGCTCGCCGAGCCGTCCGGAGCCACGGCGTAGGCCAGATCCTCCCTCGGGTCACCATGACGTAGCAGGCCATCGATCACTATCTGGAGCTCAGCAAGTTTCTGTCGCCGTTCAGGATTCATGCAGCGATGCTCCCATGTCGCCTCGATCAAGCCACCGTCGACCAGTATCCCGGCGCTGGGCAGGAGCCTGGCGGCGTTCTGTGGGAGTCGACGTCCCATAGCGCCTCTTGGCGAGTGGTCGCTCGTAGCGACGAATGGGGTGAGACCCGGGGCTGTCCGGACACCGATACCGGTGCTCAACGGCGCGCCCCTACCGGCTATTCCGCGTGCGTGCGTGCTGGGTGTGGGGTGGGCTGTATCCACGGCGTTACCGGTGGATCAGTTCAGTCCGGCCCTGGCCTCACGGAGGCGAGCGGTATGGAAGTGCTGGTCGTCGACGTCGAAGCCGTTGAGGAGCCGCTTCCGTGTCTCGCACGCCACACCGCGTAGCTCCGCCAGGATCTGCGGTGCGGGCTTTTCCTGGTGGCCGGCCAGGTACATCCCCCACGGGTGCCACTGCGCCCACGGCCGACGCCAGCGCACCGGATCCAGGATCTCACCACACCGACACAGGACCCACGCACCATAAACGGTCGGTAATCAGCCCACACCCGCACAGTCCACCGAACCGCAACCGAGCCAACGCCAACACCCCACCCCAGCCAGCACCCCTCCGACCTGACCGTTGCCCCTATCCGGCTTATCTTGGCTGCCCCCTGACACGGTGCTGATCGTGGGCGGATCCCGGACGCCGTGCAGCCGCTCCAGCGGTGTCTGCGGGAAGGACCAGAGCACGGCGCGGTCAACGGGCGTCCGGTCTGGGGATATGGATGCCGGCGGCGCGGAGCTCGTTCTCGAAAACTGCGGCCGCCCGCGTCGTGGCCGATGTCTGCTCTTCGCCGTGGCGCGCGATCAGCGTGTACCGGGTCGCGGCCTCGGTGCGGGCTTGCAGAGCGGTCACGATCTTCAGGTGTGCGGGGTTGGCGAGGTAGTGCTCGGCCATGGCGGTGGCGAGCTCGGCGACGCGGGGATCGTCCGGCTCCCAGGCGGCGGCCTCGGCAGCGCGCTTGATCAAGGCGACGTACCGGGGGTCGTCGAGGGCATGCTCGACATGGGCGAGGTAGTCGTCGAAGCCGTCGGGGACAAGGACTTTGGCCAATATCCAGCCCTCCCGGGCGTTCGCCACCTCGCCCGCGGGGAAGCCGAGGCCGACCATCCGCTCCAACAGCGCCACAGCGCGGTCGCCCAGCAGCGCCTGGTCGCCATCGACGAGCCGGTCCAGCGTGTCACGCCGCGCGATCAACTCCTCGATCCGTTCGGTGAGCTGCCGCCCGACGTCGGCGAGCGCGGTCGCCAACTGCGTGGCGTCGGCGTTGAGCACGGGTCCGATCTCGGCCAGCGGCACCCCGGCGGCGGCCAGTGTCCGGACCTGCACCAGTCGCAACAGATCGGCCGATCCGTACCGCCGATAACCGGAGCTGTCGCGTTCGGGCTCTTCGACCAGGCCGAGCTTGTGGTAGTGCCGCACCGTCTTCACCGTGACACCGACGAATGCGGCCGCCTGCCCGATCGTGACTCCGTTCCTCATCTGCTCAGCCTGCCTTGTCCTCGAACCCGGCGACCGTGCGCACCGGCGGCCGCCGGGATTTCCACCTCAACAGCCATCCGATACGACGGAGCGGCACACACACCACAGCGCAACCACCGCGCCACTAGATGAGGTTCAGTGCAACGGCGATAGTGCCGAGCGTCGCCACGATCGAGGTCACGCCGACGTGCATTCCGATCGACAGCCGGATGTCCTTGTGCCGCCACGCGAACCAGTACCCCGGGAACGTGAAGATCACCCGCGACACGAACACCCACGGCGACCAGAAGTGGTACAGCGCGAACAAAACCGTGCTGAGCACCGGCGCCCATCCACCCAAGTGTGCGATGCGGGGCAGCAGGAAACCGCGGAAGTAGAGCTCCTCGATGAGCGGGAGGGAGATTCCGGTCAGCGGCAGGCATATCACCATCGTGGTGAGCAGCATCGAGTGCGAGTATCCATCGAGGTCGAGGTAGGTGTTGTTGCCGCTGCCACCGGTGTCCGCGAACGGAAGCCAGGTGAAGAAGTTGTCGAAGAAGAAGTTGTTCAACGGTGCCAACGCGAACCCGAGCACCATCATCCACACGATGAGCGCGATGACCATCACCACCAGCTTTGCGCGCGGGACCGGCTTGTCGGTGTAGTGCAGCACACCGTGCAGTGAGAACCGGCCGTTGCGCTGGCGGCCCAGCCACAGCAGCCCCAACTGGACCGGTATCAGAACCAGGCACAAAGCGATCGCCCAGCCCGCGAAGGCCGGATAACCGATGGCCTCGACGAATGGTTCGCCGATGAGCAGGTAGACGGCGACGATCAGGGCGCCGGGGACAAGATGCAACACGACCGACAGCGGCAGGGAGTGGCGGTCGTCCAGCAGCCGCTCGACTATCCCATGCTGTTGTGTGTCTTCGAAGGCGCGCATGACAAGAATTCCTCACAACCTGTTCGTGACGGTAGGTGAAATGAGTTGGAAAGTGCCCCACCCGGCCGAGCAGAGCTCGGCGGACAGGACAAGCGGACGGGCCACGCCGAGCTGGTTGAGTTCGGCGTGGCCGCGGTTTGCGGGCTACTGAGCCGGATCGGCCTGCCCGCCGCCGAACACCTCGGCGAGGAGCTTTTGCTGCGCGGTCTGGAACGGCACCGCCACAGACATGGCGGAGTCGTCTACGCAGGTCAGCGAGGCGGTCATGGTCTTACTGCCGTCGGGGGTGGCGCACATCAGCGTCGCGTAGCCCGCAAGACCGCCGTTGTGCGTGATAACGATGCCGCCGCCGGGACCCAGGTCCCGCACGAACACCCCCAGGCCGTAGTCCATAGTCGGAATGCCCGTCGGGTGCGGTGTGCACATCTGCGCCAGCAGCTCAGCCGGCAGGAGCTTGCCACGCAGCAGCGCTGAGATGAATGTGGCCAGATCCTGAGTGGTCGAGATCATGTCACCGCCGCCGGGGGCCCAGGAGGGGTTGTGGCGGGTGACGTCGACGGTCTTCTCCACACCGTCCTGCTCGTACCGGTAGTAGGCGTGGGCGTGCGGTTCGGGAATCTCCGGCGAGGTCTCCGGCACCACGGTGCTCGAAAGCCCGAGTGGACCCAGGATCAGCCGGTGCATTTCCGCGGCGAAGGATCGGCCGGTGACCTGCTCGATCAGCAGCCGGGCCAGCACGTAGTTGGTATTGGAGTAGCTCCATTTCGTCCCCGGTTCGAACCGCGCCGGCTTGGACAACGCGAGCTCCACCAGTTCCCGCGGCTGGTAGGTGTGGAACCGGTCCTCCACCCACTCTTGACCCAACGGGGTACTCGGCGCGGGGATCCCCAGCACGATCGTGCCGTCCTCATACATCTCGCCGGTGAAGTTGAACACCCCGCTGGTGTGCTGCAACAGCATTCGCACCGTGATCCGCTCGTCCAGCCCGAACTCGGGCAGGTAGTCCGCCACCGGGGTGTCGAGGCCGATCTTGCCCTCGGCTACCAGCTGCAGCACCAGGGTCGCGGTGAAAGTTTTGGTGTTGCTGGCGATCCGGACGTGCCCATCGATCGGCGGCTTCGCGGTCCCGCCCAGCTCGGCCAGCCCGGCACTGCCGACCCACTCGCCCCGCTCGTCGTGCACGCGTAGTGACACCCCGAGGAAACCGGACTCGACGATCTCCTCGATCGCCTGCTGCAACTCCGGGCGATCTCGCCCGACAACGGCATTCGACACGGTGGCCCCGCTGTGCGTGGTGGACACCCCGGTGACGTGGAGGGCGGCGGTGATCTTGCGGGCCATCTCGGCTGTCGCGGGGCCGGGCTGGCCCGGGTGGGTCTGGGCTGCTTCGATGGCGACGAGGACGGTGGTGCGGAAGTTGGAGGCCTCGGCCGGATCCTGCTGCGCGAGCAGGCTCATGGTTGCGGTCAACGCTGGCAGAACCTGGTCGGCGAGTTCGGCCACCGACTTGCCTGTCAGGTCGATGTCCTTGGATTTCGCGGCGAGTACGTGCCCGACCGGGCCGGTCGCGGTGTACAGGGCGAGGGCGCCTTCGGTGGCGATCTTGTGGGGCTTGCCGGCGGCACCGGCGGCGGCGATCAGCGACACGGCGCCGTACGCGGCAGTCCGCAGAGTGCTCTTGTCCTGGTCGGAAAGGGTGATCGACATGGTGTTTTGCTCCATCGAATCTGGTCTGTCCCGGTCGGCTTCGTGCCGCTGCGACGAGCGTCCACCCTGACCTAAGGTCAACTGCAACTGTGATCTGGCGCACAGATACTGTTTGGGGTTCGGGACAGCTTCGGGAGCAGGACGCCGACACCGTCGAGGCCGAAGCCGGGGAGATCCTGACCGGACTGCGCGGGCGGGATACCGGGGATGTGAAATAGAGGTGGTGAGATGTGGCTACCCCTACCCGGACCCCGCCCGTCGAGGCCGGCCGCGGTATCCCGGTGGCAAGGGCCGCAGGCCGGCGGCAGTACCTCTCGGACCCGACCACGCTGGAAGTTGCGCTATGGCTCCTGTCGGTGGGCGGGTGCACCATCGAGGGATGAGCGAGCACGACGCCGTCAACACCGCCAACGCGACCTCGGCCCGCGCCGCCGGGTGGCCCGAGCTCACGGGTTCGCCCAAGCAGATCGAATGGGCTACCACCGTGCGCGCGGACAAGATCCGCGAGATGGAGGCCGGTGCCCCGGCCGAGGTCGACTGGTACCGCGAGGTGATGCTGCGCGAGACCTCCGCCGGCGTCTGGATCGACAGCCGCAACCATCCCTGGCAGGCGCAATTCCTCGGCTGCGTCACCGACGAGGAACTGGAAGCGCTGAAAGCCAAAGCCGCACAGGGCGACGCCGCGTAATCCCATATAGGTCTGATCAGCACGAAGCCCCTGCCGCGTCCCAACATGGCAGGGGCTTCGTACGTCCGGAGCAGGGGTGAACCGGACGGCCCCGATCATTGTTGACCAGCGCGGGAAGCGCAACGACCGACGCGCTCAGTTCATCTCGGCCCGAGTCTCACGAAGCCAGCGAGTGCGGATGTACTGGTCTTCGACGTCGGTTCGGACTCTCCCCCGGAGGGCTCTGCGGGGGAGCCGGCCCCGGAGGCGAGCGCCCAGCCTGAATCCGCCGAGGTACTGGGGGTCCCGGTAGAACTCGCCGAAAAACAACGGGTCGGGCGTGGTCCCGGTCCGGCGCCGGTGGGTCGAGCGAAGCACCTGGACGACCATGTCCAGGCAGGATTCGGAGAGTCAGGGGAAAGGCCGGACGGTGTAGGAACTCGTCGACTGTTTATCGCCCGATCAGCCGAACCGCTTTTCCCCGCAGATCCTTCCGTGATCGGATACTGATCTTGACGCGGGGTCTGTGGGCGCGACATCAAGTGGCGCCGGAGCAGCGTGTCATCTGGTGAGCATGTCCAGCTCTACGACAAGAGGTAGGCCAATGGTGAAGGCGGTTGCAGTGCTCCGCGGCGACAGCAACGTAGAAGGGATAGTCACATTCGAGCAAGAAACCGAGGACGGTCCGACCACGATCACCTACGAGATATCGGGCAACGACGCGCACGCCCTACGGGGGTTCGCCATCCACACGTTCGGTGACACCACCAACGGATGCACCTCGTGCGGACCGCATTTCAATCCGTTTGGCAAAAACCACGGCGCCCCCGAGGACGAAAACCGGCATGTGGGTGACCTGGGCAACCTCAAAACCGATGCCAATGGCCGCGCCAATGGCACGATCACCGATAAAAAGGTGAAGGTGATCGGTCCGAACAGTGTGCTCGGGCGCACGATCGTCATCCACGCCGGCACGGATGATCTGGGCAGAGGGGGCCACTCAGACTCTCTGACGACCGGCAATGCCGGGGGCCGTCCGGCGTGCGGTGTCATCGGAATATCGCAGTAGCTCCACGAGCCCCTACTGCTCCGCGTGTGCAACCCTGAAACGCGAGAACCGGCCGGATTGCAGCCGGCCGGTTCTCGTTACTGGGTGTTTGTCAGGCGGCGATCAGACTCCAGAAGGCCTCCTCCTCGTCGCGTAGCAGTTCGCGGGGGCGTCCACCGGCCACCAGAATGTCGTCGACCTGATCCAGCAGTCCGACCTCAACGAGGGTCCTGGCGTTCAGTGCCAGCGGTTCGACGGCGATCCTGCCGTCCGGGTCGACCCACAGGCACACCTCCAGATACGGGCGGGCGCCGTTGGTGGCCAGGAGTTGGTAGGCGTCGGCGATCGCGGCGGGTGCGGCGCCGAAGTTGTTCTCCAACATCGCGTAGTTCCAGGTCATCTCCTCGGGGTGGGTCCTGATCAGGTAGGGCCAGTTGACCGGGTGCGTGGTGCGCGCCCACTCCGGCCACGGGCCTTCCGGGGGCTGCAATTCCACACCGGACAACGCCCAGGCGAGCGGGTCCGGCAGTTCCGCCAACAGCTCGTCGGGCAGCAAGTAGACCGCGTCGTGGCCGCAGGCGTAACCGCCCTCGGCGCCTTCGATCGCGGCGATACGCAGGGCATCGGCTTTGCTGGCCGCTTCCGGGGTGAATTCGGGCAGCAGTATCGTCCGGTCCTCATCGGCCGCCAGCTCCTGGCCGATACCGGAGGTGTCGACGGTGCGCTGGCACAGCGTGACCGGCTTGCCGGTGCGGATCGCGTGCGCGATCTCGCCGCGGGTCGAGTCGCCGTAGTAGCCGGTTGGGTCGGTGACCACGACAACGCTGGCGCTCTGGTCGATTTTGTCCCTGTGCAGCTGGTCGAGGGCGGCCTTGGCCGGTCCGCTCTGCTCGCCGGGTGGAACCACCTTGTAGGGCATGAGCACGATCGCGCCCTTGCTCGTCAGTTCCGCGGCGACGTCGATCATCAGCGGAAAGAACCGCATGGATCCACAGATGGTCACCGTCGGACGGCCGCCGCCGGTGCCGGATGCTGGTATCGCCAGGGGCGCACCGGGGCCCACCTCGGTATCGAACCGTTCGTCGCGGAAGCGCGGTATCACCGCCGGCGGGCCCGATGCGGGCGAGTGGGCGTCGTTGTTCTGCCAGTTCATCTTTCTTCTTTCTCTCTTTCGGGTTCCCCGGCGCCCTGTTCGGCGTCGGTGGCTTCGGCGAGGTAGCGGTACAGCGTGGCCCGCGATACCCCGAATGCTTCGGCGACCTGGTCGACTGGTTGCTCCTCACGCAGCGCGGCCCGGGCCATGGCGAGCTGGGCCGCGCTGAGCTTGCGCGGCCGGCCGGGCTGCTTGCCTTGAGCGGCAGCGACTTCACGCGCGTGAGCGGCCCGTTCCCGCATGAAAACGCGCTCCATGTGGGCGAACAGCGCCAACATGGCGACGCTGATCTCGGCCATGCCCGAAGTATCGGTGGTGTCGATCGGCAGCGGATCCCGCAGCGTCTTCACCCCGACCCCGCGCTCGGACAGGTCGTGGATCACGTTGAGGCACTCACGCAGGTTGCGGCCCAGCCGGTCCAGGTTGGTGGCGACAATGGTGTCGCCGGGCCGGGCGTACTTCAGCAGTGCCTTGAACTGCGGCCGGTCGACGGTGGCGCCGGTCTTCTTGTCGGCGTAGATCCGCTCCTCCGATATCCCGTGCTCGCCCAACGCGACGAGCTGGCGTTCGAGGTCCTGGTGGGTGGTGGAGACGCGGGCGTAGCCGAGGTCCATTCACATGCCTTTCCGCCCGGCGGGACCGGGCAGGGTGAGAGCGGAGACCACATCGAGGAGGTGGTCCGGAGCGCGGTAGAGCCCGAGTCGTCCCGGGCCCGGGATCGGGATATCGAACGGACGGGCGTCGCCGAGGACCCAGTGGAAGGTGCCCGGGTCCTGGAATCCCCACGGGGCGCAGCAGCCTGCGGTCGGGTGGATGTCGAGCACCTCGACCGTTCCGAGGAACCCGCCGGCGGTCTCCTTCGCGGAGCTGAACCCGGTGATTCCCAGCGTGCGCGCCAACTCGACGGCCGCCGGTACCCAGGTGCGCCCGGCATGGATCACCAGGCGACCGCGGTAGGCCGTGGACCAACTCCGGTTCTCCACCGTCTTGTGGCCGGCGACGATCAGGTTCGCCCACGACCTGCGCACGCAATTTCGAGATAAGAATATGAGACTCATTGACGTGGGGATACGTTCCGGGCCGGTGGATCTCGGCGGGGTGTCTCGAAACCTTCGCGCTGCTCAGTGTCGGTACCTGGATGGTTATCGGTGGCCGGAAGGATCCGCAGCGAATGGGCTTAGTGCAGAAAAACGGGCCCTCGGCGGATCGACTGGGTGGGGCTTGGAACCGATGGGCGGGGGCGGGCGTCCAAGTAGGTAAGCGACAGGAGATCTTTGGCCGCCGAATCGGTGACGCTTCTGTCACGGGGATTGTTTTCGGGAGGGAAAGCGCATGTCTTTACGTACATCGACCACGGTCCGGAGAGGCTTCGGGGTGCTCTCTGGAGTCATCGTCGCATTGATCATCGCGGCCGGGCCGGCGAACGCGGTCCGGGTCTCCGACTGTGTGGACGGCGGCGGGATCGTCGTTCGCTGCTCCGAGCAGCCGGTCACTCGGGAAGACAAGATCGTCTGCCCCACGCCTGGCAAGGCCAAACGCATCTGGTGTATCGGTGGGTTCTACAACGGTCTCGAGATCCTGGAGACCGGTGGAGACTCCCGTTACGGAGTTCCGCAGTAGCGTACGACGATCGAAGCTCTCACCTCGAAAGGATCGAACGGGTATGACTACTGTCGATCGGGACAGCACTGTCACCACGATCACCGGCGCGGCGCCCGGGGTGATCGTCGCGCTGCGCCGGGCCGCGGTCATCGCTGCCGAGCACGGCCACAACTATCTCGGTGTGGAAGACCTGCTCACCGCGCTCCTGGAGACCACACCGCCCATGGAAGTGCACTGGAAGCAGCAGGAGCTGGGAGCTTTGACCTTCGATGAAGTGCAGCATCTGGCAAGGTCGGTCGTTCCCGGCCCGGTCACCGGTGAGCACGGCCCAGCCGAGCCGGCAACCGTAACCTTCGAGGTATCCGGTCGGCATGCCGAGGAATTCCTCGCGATGATCGAGCAGAACTCCTGACCTGTCCGTACTTCGAGGCCTGTCTATCTGGGGCACGCCCCAGATAGACGGGGCCGGCTCAATGCCGGGGGCCGCGAGCTGTCGGTGGCCGCTGCTACAGTGACCGGCAATGCGGAGGTCGCGGGTTCGAGTCCCGTCGGGTCCATTCGAGGGCCTGTAGCTCAGCTGGTAGAGCAACGCACTGTCCGTGCGGCACACGATGCCCGGAGATGGAGAAGGCCCCGCCGATTCGGCGGGGCCTTTCTCGTTCCATCGAACCCGGGTTCGATTTCTGGCCGCCGATAAGTGACCCGAATCGGTGGTCTTGCTGCGCTGCCCGTTGCGCACGAATACGTTGTCGGCCATGGCATTGCCCGAGATCGAGCTCACTGAATACACGTCGAGCGATCTGCCTATGTTGCGGCGGTGGTGGGAAGACGAGGATGTGTTGAAGTACGTCCACGACTTGGATCACCAGTTGCACCCCGGTACGGCCGGCTCGAAGGTGGGCTCAGGCAAGTGGAAATCATCGCCACCGACCGGAGTGGACCCGATCGCGGGCCCGGCGCCGGGCCCCCACCCGAGTGCGTGGACCGAGATCGGATCGGAATCCGGATCGCTGGGATTCCTGTGTTGGCGGGGCATCCCGTTGCTCCAGAGGTAGGTGCCGTCGTTCTTGGTCCAGATCAGCGAGGGCGCGGTCGGGATCTCGTCGCCGGCGAACGGGCAGCGCGAATGCCGCGGGGCGGCCATCGCGTGCTCGGCGACGGCGGTGACGTCTGGTAGCGGGAACCACAAGTCGATCGAGTCGGCGTTGCTCACGGGTTGAAATTCCTTCCTGGGTCGCGGCGGACAGTGGCCGCGCTCCGGCCCGCGGCATGGGCGACCGCGGACCGCAGCGCGGCAGGTCAGGCGGCGGCGAGGTCGATATCGGCGGGTTTGACGTCACCGAGGGCGGCGTGTTCGACGTCGACCAGCCCGAACTCGTAGGCGTCTCCGATGGCATCTAGTGCCTCGTCAAGCAACGTTGGATAGGTAATCCGGGCGCCGGATTGTGGAGTTCACTGCGAACTCTCGTTTGGGTCGGGCGTGCTGGTTGCGCCAGCGGATGTAGGCGCCGATCGCGGCGTCTTGTTCGTTGTGGCTGCGGTGATCGGTCCCGTTCAAAGCGAAGTACCGCAACGCGGCGAACTCCGATTCGATCCAGTTCAGCCAGGACGAATAGGTCGGTAGGAACACCAACTCCGTATTGTTGGCCGCGGCCCAGTCCCGAACTTCGGCGCGTTTGTGCGGGGAGAAGTTGTCGGCGATGACGTAGAGCTTCTCGCCGGGCCAGCGGGCC
>NZ_BMMH01000047.1 GCF_014645735.1 Nocardia jinanensis
CGCCACCTTCGCCGGCATCTACTTCTGGTTCCCCAAACTCACCGGCCGGTTCATGGACGAACGCCTCGGGCGGCTCCACTTCTGGACCACATTCCTCGGCTTCCACGCCACCTTCCTGGTCCAGCACTGGCTGGGCGCCGAAGGCATGCCGCGCCGCTACGCCGACTACCAAGCCGACGACGGCTTCACCGCCCTGCACACCGTCTCCACGATCGGATCGTTCGTCCTGGGCGCCTCCATGATCGTCTTCGTGTGGAACGTCTTCAAGAGCTACCGCTACGGCGAAGTCGTCACCGTCGACGACCCGTGGGGTTACGGCAACTCCCTGGAATGGGCCACCACCTGCCCGCCACCGCGGCACAACTTCTACGAACTACCCAAGATCCGCTCCGAACGGCCCGCCTTCGAACTGCACTACCCGCACATGGCCGAACGCCTACGCGAAGAATCCCACATCGGACGCGCCGACCAACACGGCGCCGGCGCCGAACTGTCCGTGCCCCCGCGCTAGACAACCTCCCCCATCGCGAACCCCGGCATCAGCACAGCCGCCCGGAGGGCGGACCGGTCGAGGTGGTGTCCGATTCCCCTGCCGATCCTTTGGGCGAGGCATTGCCCGACGGTGACGAACTCGCCGACCGTGCCCTGGAACAAGAGGACACGGGCAAACAACTGCTCGAGCGCATCGAGAGCTCCGATGTCGGGACTGCGGACTTCGAGCAGGCCCTCACCGAGTTCATCGCCGCGATGCGTGAGCACATCGACTACGGGACGACCGGTTCGTAACCATTCGCGTGGGGCCCTCTTTCACCCTGGTAGGGCCGACGCTGGCGAATGACGCCGGGATGGTCTATATGCTCAACTCGATCATGCCGGATGTAGCCGAACGAAGCTGGGCGATGATCAACGACAAGTTCATCGAGAACGACGGCGGCTCGATCACCGTGCGCACCAAGAAGGTAGGCCTGGACCGCGGACGGGGTGTCTTCGCAGCGCTGGCCGTGGCCGCCATGGAGATCGGCGATGCCGATATCGGCGAGGCCCTGCTGGCATCATTGGACGAAGACGCTGATCCCGTGTGGCGCAACGGTGCGCTGCGCAGCAAGGGCGAATCCAACTTCTCGCACACGAGGTGCGCTTTCGCACGTTTCGCCCGGCCGAATGCCCTGCGGAATCTGGTCAATGGGGACGTTCCCGAGCACTGGCGCACCGGGCCGCGCCTGGCCGAGGCGGCCTACCCCGATGTCCTTGTCGCAAAGGCAGTGAGTGACGGGCTCGGACTCGACCTCGTCGTGCGCCCCGGCGATGGAACGCGGCGCGTCCGGTTGGGGCTCGACCGTTTGCGCCCGGGAAGCAGCTACCGGACTTCCGGTGCCACGGAAACCGAACTGGTCGCCGACGATGCCGGCCGCGGATACCTCGACATCGACTTGAGTGACCGTACCGAAGTCACGATCCGCCCCCTCGAATCGTCGACGTAGCCTCGGATGCACGACGCGCTCCCGCCTGTATGGCGCTGGGCATTGGTTGTCCTCACAGGTACCGCGCTGGCGATTGGTTCGATACACATGGCCTTCGGGCTGATGAGGAAGAATACCGCCGAGGGACAAGGGATTTACGCTACCGATCCGGAATCGGAAGCCACCCACCTCGTCATGCTCACCGCCATGCTGGTCATGTTCGCATTTCCGCATGCACCGATCCCCCTCGGAGTGTGGCGAACGATATTTGTCGCTCTCCTCCTCGTCAACGGCGGATTGCTGATCTTTCATATCCGGCAGCGCTCCTCGCGTGGATCCATTGCACGCCGCAATCACATCGCGGCGGCTACTTACCATGTAGTCGCCGCGACAGCAATGCTCTATATGACGGCAGAGGTCGCACACAACACATCTCACCACCACGCACATACGACCGCGCTGACGACCGAAACCGGTGCAGCGACCACCGCGCTGCCCTACCCGGTGATCGGATGGGTGTTCGTCGTGCTTTTCCTCATCGATGCACTGGGTCAAATCTGCATCGCCGCTACCCTGCGGGTCGCCGGAACTCACACACGCATCCAGTTCCTGTCGGCCCGGACGGCACTCGTTCCGCATATCGCCATGGATATCGCCATGGCGGCCATGTTGATCGGCATGCTCCGGTAACAGCGCAACTCGCCCGACCGAGTCAACGGCAATCATCCACTACTGTGTGATTCTCGATCGACCCCGATGACCGCCGCATCGCCGAGTGCGGCTCGAGGGTCCAGCGAGGCATCCAGGTACAACGCGGTGATCATCAGGTGCTGGCCGAGACGAGCCCCCACAAGATCGCCTTTGCC
This sequence comes from Nocardia jinanensis, assembly GCF_014645735.1. Classification (GTDB taxonomy): domain Bacteria; phylum Actinomycetota; class Actinomycetes; order Mycobacteriales; family Mycobacteriaceae; genus Nocardia; species Nocardia jinanensis. The sequence continues at coordinate 2,327 of NZ_BMMH01000047.1, forward strand.
CACCGCCCGGGCGATCACGAGCTGGCCTTCGCGGGTTCGCCGTGTCACCTCGTCCAGCGTCTTCGCAGGAAGAGACGGCACGTACTGTGACTGCAGGTCGACGACCAAGTTGGCCAGCACCATCGCAAACAGCGCGAGCGGTGCGTTACCGCAGATATCCGCCAATCGCCGCCCCATCTCGATCACGACTTCCCTCGCGACTCGAATGTCGGTGTCGGTATGGCCCGCCCACGCCTGTTCGACGTAATCAGCGAACGCAACGCGGGCGCCGACATCCGGGTTCGCCGCCGCCAGGGCGGCGACCTCGGGCGCAATGATCTGGGAGCATGCCAGGAGTTCGGCGAGCTGGACACCGTCACGTTGCAGAAGCGAAGCCGCCGACTGCGTTATCACCCGCACCGATGGAGTGGAGGCGAAATACCCGCCGCTGTTTCCACGGCGCACCCGTACGAGCCCCTCGGCTTCCAATATCCGCAGCGCCTGCCTGACGGTCGGGACGCTGACACCGAACCGTTCGGCGAACTCGTCGGCCGAACCGAGATGCTCCCCATCGGTGAAGTTTCCGATCACTTCGTAACGAAGGGTGGCGGCGATACGTTCTGCGGCATTGGTGGCTGGCCCCTCGGTCATAGGAACAGTCTGTCAGGTCGGGTCCAGGACGCCGGTGCCTGAGCAGCGACAAGCCGCCGTTCGATACCCGCAACCGGAGTTCGCCCGGGTCGATACGGTCGGCCGGCGCGAGATCACGCCCTACGGTCCCGCTGATAGCTGCGGGCGACCAGGGCCGACCGGAGATACCACAAACCCTTGACCTGGCCGGGATCGAAACCGATGAGCTGGCCGATGCGCTTGAACCGGTAGTCGATGGTGTTGGCGTGCACATACAGAACTCGTGCAGTGAGCTGGCGATTGAGGTTGTTGCTGATGTGCACACGCAGCGTTTCCAGAAGTTCGGGGTTGTCGTCGAGTGGGTCGAGTGCCGCGCCGAGATGTTCGCGGGCGGGCCCGGGACGGGTCAGTGAGTGAGATTCCTCCCCGCCGAACCTCCGAGCCATGGTCCACGGCACAGGACAGTTATACGGTTGGGACCATGACCGCAGGTACCGTTCTGATCGTGGGTGCCGGGCTCGCCGGCACCTCCCTGGCCGCCGCGCTCGGGCAGCGCGGCATCCCCAGCGAGGTGATAGATCTCCGCGACCACACCGACGGTGCCCATATCGGGCTGACCAATCGTGCGGTGGACGTGCTGGCCGATCTCAGCGTGCTCGACGAGGCCACCGAACTCGGCAGCGCACACCAGGACACGGTGTTCGTCCGCATGTACTTCGCCAACGGCGACCCGATTCCCGTCCCTCCACCACCTCGTCCCGACACCCGACTACCGGCGGCGGTGAACATCTACCGGCCCGCGCTTTCGGATATCCTCGTGCGGGCCGCGAAATCCGCCGGCGCCCGATTCCGATACGGGGTGTCGGTGCAGTCCTTGGTCCAGGACGCCGACGGGGTCGGCGTGACCCTCACCGACGGCAGCACCGGTCGTTATTCACTGGTGGTCGGCGCCGATGGGGTCCGCAGCCGGATCCGCGAGCTATTGCATCCCGGATCGAAACCGCAGTACACCGGCACGGTCGCGCTGCGCTGGATGCTCGACAAGGAGCCGCCGGGCGAGCCCGGCTTCTACAACTCCGAGAACGAGATGATCGCCATCGCACCGGTCAAGGGCGGGATGACCTACGTGGCGACCGGAGCCGAAGCCCCGGAAGGACATCAGGTCGGCAGGTCCGAGGCACGAGAACTGCTCCGCGGCGTGCTCGCGCGATTCCCCGCCCCGACACCGACGGCGCTGCGGGCCGAGCTCACCGATGACCAGACCGTGCTCGTACACCCCTACGAATGGATCCTCGTCCCGCCACCGTGGCACCGGGGCCGCGTCGCCCTGATCGGTGACGCCGCACACGCCACCACCGCCCATCTGTCCTCCGGCGGCGGAATGGCTCTGGAGGACGCCGTGGTCCTGGCGCAGGAACTGGCGACCGCATCCACCACCGCAACGGCTCTCGACCGCTTCCAGGATCGACGATACGAACGGGTGAAAGTGGTGGTCGAGGCGAGCGCCCGCCTGCTGGAGATGCACCGAGCGGGCGCCTCCCCGCAGGAGATGGGGGCACTGCGAGCCCGGGCGACAACAACACTGATCCAGCCGTACTGAATCATCTACTCGTGCCCTGCTCACGCTCGGTGGGGAGCGTTCCGACGCCGACAACTAGCTTGAGTTTTAACCTCTGAGCTGCTGTTTTGTGGGCTTTCTGCGGGGTCGCGGCTCGGCTGTTCGGGAAGGTCTCTTGTCGCTGGCGGTCTTGATGTGCACGTCGTAGCGTGGTGCCGGCCGCTTGTTGCGGTGCCCGGCCGGTCGACCCGGTCCGGGACGGGAGGGTTTCGGTGCTCTGGCCGGACATGCCGTTTTCCAGCGGAGGTGCCGAAACCCTCGACGGACGCGTGCGGGTGTAAGTCGTTGCGGGGCTGAAGGTTTCTCCCAGGGGCGCCGGATGTCGACGGTGAGTTCACGAGCAAGGCGTAGTTGGGTGCAAGCGGTGAGAAGCAGCCAGGTCCATCGGTCTGCGGTGGCGGGGTCGCGGAGTTTGGGGACGTTCCAGCCGAGGGTGGGCGGCAGTGGCTAGTGGACCTATCGCCTCTGCTGCTCGTCTGCGCAGAAGGAAGGCCCGTCGTCTGAATGTCGAGAGCCGTTCAGCTCGAGGATGTTGAACCCGCCTCACGCTTCCCGTTGCCATCGGCCCTCGACGCTGATCGGATCCGTAGATCGTCGCGAGGTGTACGTGCGGCATCCACAATCGACCGTGTCCTGTGATGCCACACCACCAACCTGCAATAGAGCGCGTAACCAATGTGCCAAACATACGCTCACCCATCGGATCAGGCGCTCAGGTCGACAGCTGTATATAAGCGCGGGTCGAGCTGGATGACCCTGGCGGAATCAACCCTGAGTACGCAGGGGCGCCCGCTCTCGGACAAGAGCGGTTGGAGATCCAGTTCATCGAGGTAGCCGTCCAAGCCCGAAGCCGCGGTGTGGGCCTCCAGGTGGTAAACGCTTTGGAGGAGCGGCATTCGGACCGTTGTTTGTTCGCCTACAGCGAGAAGGCGAATTCCAGCAGTCGGTCGAGCTCGTGGGCAAGAAGTGGACTGCCGCCGTGCTCCTGGCGGCGATGCGGGGGGCTCGCCGGTTCGTCGACTACCGCTCACGGATCACCGGAATCTCGAACCAGCTACTGTCCCAGCGACTCCGCGAACTCGAGGGCCACCAACTGATCGAGCGAGTCGTGGTGCCGACGACACCGGTCCAGATCCTGTACCGGCCCACCGAGCGAGGCGCCGGACTGATGCGTGTTCTGCACCCCCTCGTCGAATGGAGCGCCCCGAACGACGGATGAGGACGACCTCGCATGCCGTGGCCCCAATGACCGAGATCACGCCGGGCGGGCTTGAGCTCGCCGCGACGTCAGGGTGTGCACTCGGTAGGTGAACACCCATCTACCAGGAGGGCGCTCGATGACATCCGCGTCGGAGCTGATCGCAGTCGAGGAGTTCTTCGGTCCACCGGCCCGCAGCCGCGCCCGGCTGTCCCCGAACGGCATGACCGTCGCCTACCTTGCCCCGTGGCGTGGCCGGCTCAACGTGTCCCTCCGCAATGTGGATTCGGACTGGGCCACCCCCGATGAAGTACCCGGCGCCGATGTCCCCGGCGCCCGGCGCGTCACCTCCGACACGCGGCGCAACATAGACACCTTCTTCTGGACCGTCGATGGTCGCTACCTGCTGTTCCAGCAGGACACCGACGGCGACGAGAACTGGCACCTGCACCGCGTAGACCCAGCCCGCCCCGACCGGCCCGCGGTCGACCTGACTCCCTTCGAGGGTGTGCGACTGCTCGGCGCGCAGCTTCCACCGGACCGGCCGGGGACGGCCTTCATCCAGCTCAACAAGCGGCGCCCCGACCTGGCCGACCTGTTCGAACTCGACCTGGCGACCGGCCGGCTGATCTCGATCGCGGAGAACCCCGGCGATGTCGTGCACTGGCTGCACACACCGGACCGTGCGCTGGTCTTCACGATGGAGGAGGGAGGTGACCATCTTCTGTCGGAATGGACGAACGGTGACCGACGGCGCCCGATCGCCCGGTTCCCGGGCACCGACGTCCTCTTCGGGGTCCTCCCAGCGGCTCTCACCCCGGACGGGACCGGCCTCTGGATCGGTTCGTCGCGCGGGTCGGACCGCACCCGCCTGGTCCGGCTCGACCTGGCGACCGGCGAGCAGACAGGGGTGGACAGCCACCCCGTATTCGACCTGGACACCCCACGCCCCGAGGCCGACCCGCGCTTCCCGTCCTCGCTGATCCTGCACCCCGGCACCGGGGAATTGCTCGGCGCCCGCTACCTCGGAGCCCGCCAGGAGATCCACGCGCTCGACCCGCACTTCGCCGCGGTACTGCCCCGGCTGGCGGAGCTGTCCGACGGCGACCTGGCCCACGTGTCCTGCGATTCCACCGCGCAGCGCTGGGTCGTCGATTTCACCCACGACCGCGACCCCGGAGTCACTTGGTTCTACGACCATGCCACCGGCCGGGCGCGCCGCCTGTTCCGACCGTTCCCGCACCTGGACCCCTCCCAGCTGGCCCCGGTCACCCCGATCACCCTCACCGCCCGCGACGGGCTGACGCTGCCCTGCCACCTCACCCTGCCCACCCGGATCGAACCCCGGAAGTTGCCCACCGTGCTGCTGGTACACGGCGGCCCCTGGTACCGCGACAGCTGGAGCTACGACCCGGAAGTGCAACTACTGGCCAACCGCGGCTACGTCGTGCTGCAGGTCGACGTCCGCGGCTCGACCGGCTACGGCAAGGCCCATACCCAGGCCGCGATCGGCCAGTTCGCCGGACGCATGCACGACGACCTCATCGACGCCCTCGACCAGGTGATCGACCAGGGCTACACCGACCCGGACCGCGTCGCGATCTACGGCACCTCCTACGGCGGCTACGCCGCACTCGTCGGAGCAGCCTTCACTCCCGAACGGTTCGCCGCAGCGATCAGCTACACCGGCATGTCCGACCTCGTCGATCTTGTCGAGTCGGTCGTCCCGTTCGCCCGGCGCTCGGTCGAGAACAGCTATCTGCGCTACATCGGCGACCCCGACGACCCCCGCCACAGAGCCGATATGCTTGCCCGCTCACCCATCACCCGGGTCGATGACATCACCGCACCGGTACTGCTCATCCACGGCGCCAACGACGTCCGCGTCCACCGGCGCCACTCCGACCGCATCGCCGACGCACTCCGCTCCCGCGGCGCCGAGGTCGAGTATCTGCTCAACGAGGCCGAGGGCCACTGGTTCAGCAACCCGGACAGCAACATCGAGCTGTACCGCACGCTCGAACGGTTCCTGGCCCGACACCTGGGCGGACGAGCGTCGACGGCCTCCTGACCCACCGCAGCCGGGGTCGCTCCGGCCGCGCTCATCGGCGCAGTCTGCCGCGGCGAGGGCCTACCGAATAATCCGCTCTCGCCGCTCACGCACCCAAACGAACACGACCATACCGATGTTGACGGCGACGAGAATCAGCAAGGACGCATCGCCGACGTCGGTGGAGCGATAGATGGAGAAGGTTCACCGTCCGCCATCAGCGTGTTGACGGTTGTCGTGATGACGTTGTTGGCGACATGAAACGCGACCGGCGCTTCGACACCGCCACTGATGACCGCCATCAGCCCGGTGCAGATTCCAAGCGAGAGGTAATAGCCGAACAGCCACGGGTCGGTCGAGCCATGGATCACGGCGAAGGTCGAGCCGGAGGCCACGATGCCGACAGCCAGGGCCGGGCGGACCGACCGCACCCAGGACGCGGCTCGTGGACCTTGGCCCACGGGGCTCCTCGATCTCGGCCGCCGACTGCTGCTCACGCGTCGACGGCCCCGACGTCCCGGCCACCAGACCGGCGCGGCCGGCCTCGAGGAACTGACGCTTCCAGTTCCCCACCGACTGCTCGGACACCTTCGCCCGCCGCGCTGCCTCTGCGACGGTCACTTCACCGGCCAGGACCGACAACACGATCCTGACCTTCTCCTCCGCCGGTACGGCCGCAGGTCTCGCCATGAACGATCAGACTCCTCTTCACAGGTCACACCCGCAAGAAACGGGTCCTGCCACAAAGTCTGACGCGCGACACCTCTTCCATATGAAGAAACCGTGTTACGCGTCACAGCGACCGGCGATATCAATCCGCCGGGGTCGAACTGCGCGCAAATCCAACCACCAAAGGGCAACCCACGTGCCCAACCCAAGCTATCCGCAGCAGCCCTACCGCGCCTACTCTCACCCGTCCCAGCGCCTACAGGTTCCAACGGAAGATGGCACCGTTCTGGAAGAGCTTGTATAACTCCGGGCCCGTACCGACGATCATGGTTGGCGTTGCCGAACCGGATCCCAGTACATAGCTGCGAGGATCCCAGGTCGTTCCTTGGTACTCGTAAATCCTTCCGTTATTCAGAAGACGATACAAATATCCGTAGTCTGCGGCGATATCGATTGTTCTGGCATCGGCGCCGATCAGCAGCCATGATGCCCCTCCCGCGTGTCGCAGGATCTCACTGCGTTCTGCGAGTGCGTATTTCGCCTCGGAGCTCGGCCAGACCCGGAGGTGATCGTGCGGTTCGTCAAGGACAGCCGGCACCCGGTCGAGCTCGTATTGCGGGTCCTCGGCATCGCCTCGTCGACCTATTACTGGTGGTGCAAACGCCTGGAACAGCCCTCGGCTCGGCAGATCGCCGACGAAGCATTGCTGGCCGAGATCGTCGATATCCATACCAGCTCCGGCGGCACCTACGGGTCTCCCCGGGTGCATGCGATGCTGGCCCGCCGCGGTATCTCGGTCGGCCGCAAAAGGGTGGAGCGGGTGATGCGGGGTGCCGGGTTGCAGGGCGCGTTCCTGCGGAAACGGTGGCGCATCGCCTCGACACGAACTGATCCGCGGGCAGCGCCGGCACCGGATCTGGTCGAGCGGGTCTTCACCGCGGAGCGGCCGAACCGGTTGTGGGTGGCCGACGCGACCAGGATCCCGTGCGGTCAGGGCGTGTTCTGGCTGGCAGCGGTGCGGGATGCGTTCTCCAACCGGATCGTGGGCTGGAAAACCTCGGATCGCTGCGACACCGAGCTGGTGTTGGGTGCACTCGAGTTCGCGGTTTGGAGCCGTGACATCCGCGACGGTGAGTTGATTCATCACAGTGACAGGGGCTCGACCTACACGGCGATTCGTTTCGCTAACCAGCTGGCGGACAACGGGATCGCGCAATCGATGGGTTCGGTCGGCGACAGCTATGACAATGCGTTGATGGAGAATTTCTTCTCCACGTTGAAAACCGAGTTGGTTTATCGCCGGGCCTGGCGGACCCGGGACGAGGCCGAGAACGCCCTGTTCGCCCATATCGCTGGCTGGTACAACTGCCAGCGCGCCCAAAAGAAGCTCGGTTGGCGATCGCCCGACGAGTTCGAAGCGAGCTGTCATGACCCGGTCCCGGCCGGGCCGGAACCTGATTACCCCCTCCAACAATGCGGGGGTTCCTCTGTGTTTTGTCAAGCTGCCGGAGCGGGTTGGGCCGTAATCTGGTCGATGGCGGGTTCCGGAAGTGACTGGTCCGAAGAGCTGGCGTGCGGGGTTGAGCCGGCCGCGCAGGATTTCGTAGTCGCCCCTGAGTGTCCTCCGGAACCCGCCCCGCTGGTGTGGCATTGTTCATCGGCGATCATGGTGCGCCAAACATGGTCGCAGAGACGGCGTTTGAGACAGCGCATCGCCTCTTTGTGTCCCTTGCCCTCGGCGATCTTGCCGTCGTAGTAGATCCGTCCTCTGGTGCCCGGCATGCGCACTTGCGTCAATGCGATGGTGTGCAGGGCGTTGTTGAGCTGGCGATCGCTGTGGCGGGACAGCCGATGCCGAGACTTACCGGCGCTGGCGATTTCTATCGGCGCGGTGCCGGTGTGGACTGCGAATGCTCCCGCGGTGCGGAACCGTGACGCGCGTCCGGTTCGGCCCAGCAGCCGAGCCGCGACCACCGGTCCGACGCCGACGACGTCGAGAAGGCTGCTGCCGGAATCGGCGACTGTGTCCTGCATACGCTGCTGATTGGCCTTCAGTCGGACGTCCAGAGCCCGCACGTCGGCGACGAGTTCGCGGGCGAGTTCCTTGCGGGCGCGTTCCACCGGTGAGGATGGGCGGACCCGCCGCAACACATCGGTGGCCTGGTTCGCGGTCAGATCGGTGGACACGCCACCGGGCAGCAACTCCCGCATCATCGCGTGCAGCTGGTTGACGGTCCGGGTGCGCTGTCTGGTCAGATTCGTGCGCCGCTCATCAAGCATTCGCAACACGGTGTTGGGGCCCTCGGCCTCGACGGGCGCTGCATCCCCGCGCAACGCCGCCACACTGGCCGCCGCGGCCGCGTCGATATTGTCGTTCTTGCGCCGCCCGCCCCGCGACAATTCCCGGACCCGCGCGGTGGCCGTGGACGGCACATCGATGACCGTCTCACCGTGGGCGATCAGCCATTGGGCCAGGTGCCGGCCCAGGCCCCACGCGTTCTCCAAGGCCCAGCGCCGTTCAGGAAATCGCTTTGCCCACACCAGGAGTCGCCGATACTCGGGCAAGGTGGCGTCGATGCGGATCGACTCGAGCGTCCTGTTGGTTCTGGCATTCAGCGCTGCCGCCGTATGGGTGGACTTGTGCGGGTCGACCCCGATCACGACCGTCAACCACATCTCCTTACGCCTCGTCGGGTATAGGAAGCCGCGGGCGACATTCCGGCTTTCGGCCTGTGTGTCCCACACCTCTGTTGAGTCAGGCCCGCGACCGGTGTCGAGCCGGGGCGCAAACCCCCGGTGAGCCAGCCCGAACGGGCGGCAGGAACCTCACGAGCCAGCCCCGACTCGACACCTCCGGCAGACTACGGCCGGTGATCATCCAGCCTGCCAACCGGTGCATCTATATAAGCCGGAACCTCACGGTAAGGCTGTCAGCTAGTGCCTCGTCAAGCAACGTTGGATAGGTAATCCGGGCGCCGGATTGTGGAGTTCACTGCGAACTCTCGTTTGGGTCGGGCGTGCTGGTTGCGCCAGCGGATGTAGGCGCCGATCGCGGCGTCTTGCTCGTTGTGGCTGCGGTGATCGGTCCCGTTCAAAGCGAAGTACCGCAACGCGGCGAACTCCGATTCG
>NZ_BMMH01000048.1 GCF_014645735.1 Nocardia jinanensis
GGCCATCACCACGATCGCGCGGCGGGTCCTGATCGGTTGCTTGCTCGTTTTGGTGATCTTCTGCAACCGGTGCCCTTCCTCCGGGGTCACCTCCCGCACGAATACTTCTGGTTTACGGGCCATCGACACCACCTCCACCGGCAGCATCGCCGTCGGCGGCCAGACGATCAAACCGACACCCGGATTACAGCCGCAACCTATCTGGACGAGGCACTAGCGCCCAGCTTGATCCCCATCTGCCTGGCGATCCCTTTGACCCCATCGACTGGTGCCTGAACTTGGGCTCTGAGCTCAGCTTTGGTGGTGGCCGGAATATTCTTGCCCAGGCTGCTGCTCAGAAACTGCTCGCCATCGTTTCGGAGGTACCGGACGTCTTCGTACGCAACCCAGAGCGCGTGTTTTCGTCGATCTTTCTGCCCTTCTGGCGCGAGTATTCACACCGTTCTCGCGCTGGCGAACAATGCAGCGCGGGCAAGGGTGTACTGAGCCATAGGCCTGGGCCCCGCATTGATGAGGCTCTGGTTCAACAGGTCCAGGTGGTCGGTCGCTGTGAGGTTCGGCCTGCCTCCAGGTTCGACCGACCGCTACGACGACCGGCGGCGGGCACCACCTCCCGCACGGCTACAATCAGCGCCTCGTGGCGCACGTGATTTCTCGTCCACGCACAGGACGACAGCCCGCTCAGGCGGGTTGTGGTACAGGCCGACGACATCCACTACTGTTCTCCACGAACAGTGGATCGGTCGACAGTTCGAACCCGTCGACCAGATGCGGTTTCAGCTCGAACCGCCGCCAGATCCGCCCGATCGTCGATCTCGACAGCCCGGTCCGTCCGGCCGTCGACGACCGCGACCAATGCGTAGCATCACGCGGAGTCTGCTCCAGGGGCAACGCCAGTACCTGTTCCACCCGGTCCAACAGTATCGACGGCGGCCGCGTCGGCCGGGGTTCGTCGGCCAGTGCGGGCAGCCCGTGTTCGATAAAGCGTTTCCGCCACTTCGCCACGGTCATCGGCGGACACCAAGCAGTGTCGCCACCTGCGTGTTCGCCGCGCCCGGCTCCGCGCACGCCAGCGCGATCCGGCACCGCTACGCATACGCCTGCGTCGATGTCGCCGCCCGCGCACCCCGCACCAACTCCTGACGCTGCGCCCCGGTCACCACCAACTCCGGACCCGACCTCGGGCGCCCAGTCCTCACCACCGCCGAATCCTACGATTGACCAACGTATTTCAGGCGCGGAACACTAGACCGGCACCTGCCCGAAGTTAGCCGAGAAGACGGAGGTAGTGCCCTACTTCCTTGTGGCCCTTCCCGGCGGCACGTTTGTGCTGGTTGCTCCGTTCGGCTTCTGCGCACGGTATCTGTCAGGGGAGTAGATCCCCGGGCGCGGCATCGATGACGGTTCGGTAGACCATCGGGAGTGCGGTGACATCGAGCGCGGGGTCATCGTTCATCCGCTGGATCGATTGCTTCCATTCCGGGTTGGTTCTAGCGGCGTCGAGCGCGGTTCCGCTCTCCCACTCCGCTACGTTGATGAACGTCAGCTCGGCATTCTCGTTGACAGCTTGGAGCATCCGTGCGCGGATGAACCCGGCTGCCATTGTCATGCACCGCGCGTTGTCCTTCCAGCGGCTCAAGAAGCGGTTCTTCTGTGTCATCGGAACCGAGAAGGCGTTGACGAGAGTGACCGGCCGGTCCGTGGCGGCTTTGGTGTGTCCAACAGGAAATGTCATAATGTCATTATAAGTGACAATCAGGTCACATCGCTAGTGATTGGTGTGTGCGCTGGTCGACGGTCGGTCGACCCTTGTGTCGACCATCGCATGAGACCGCCCGCAGCCCTAGCTCTTCCTCCGCCGGCGGGGTGGGCTCCTTATGGCGGTATGCCCAGTAGGCGGGCTGCTGCCCCGGTTTGGAAGTTCGGCCGCCCGCCGGCTGGTTGGCCGCGGCGAATCTCGTTCGCGGTCATTTCGGTTCGTGGCTGCCCGGCGTTAATTGCGCTTCGCTTGGAGTCGATCGCGTGCAACAACTCTCCGGGATGAGGGGCGTCGCCGGCGTTGCAGGCCGGGTGTACGCCTGGGTCAATCCAGCACGAGCGGACAAGTGGCGCAATTGGCAGATGAGGTGAGCGCGTTCGGCGTCGTCGAGGGGTGAAAATATTCCTCGATGGATTGGGCCTGAGTCTGGGCGATGTCGAGCACCCGGTGGGCTCCGTCTGTCAAATGCGCTACATGGGCACGACGGTCGTATGGGTGAGGGCTGCGTCGGACGAGCCCGAGTTCCGCCAGCTCGTTGACGAGTCCGACCATGGTGTGGCGGTGAACGTGCAACAGGTCGGCGAGCCGCTGCTGGCTCCGCCCATCGGCAGCGACGAGATAGCCGAGGATTCCGAAGGGTACCGGGGCGAGCCGAAGAGGGTGAGGCCGGCGGTGAATCTGCGTGAGACGTGGTGGACGATCTGGAGAGCAGGAAGGCGGCGCGGTCGTCAAGTGGCCGATTCCACGTGCCACATAGGTAGCAACCCACATCGCGATTGTCATATAAGGTGACAATATGACCACTCCTTTTGGCCTTACTCCTGCCGCCACTCGGCAGCCCGTGACCTTCATCAATGTCTTCTCGGTGCCGACCCCCCAACGGGACCGGTTCATGGCCCACTGGAAGCGAACTGCCGAGTGCATGATGGCGGCGCCAGGATTCCTTCGTGTTCGAATGTTTCAGGTGATGAGCGCTCCGACTGAGCTGACCTATGTCATGGTGGGCGAGTGGGAGAGCGGGACTGCGCTGGATGAGGCACGGAAGAATGTTGAGTGGCAGCAAGCGCTACAGGGGATGAACGACGATCCCGAACTGGACTTGACCGCTCGGCCCATGATCTGCACGACGGTATTCGACGAGGGGCCTGCGGGGGTCCACATCTGAACCGGTTCGCGATAGTCGAGTTCATGGTCGCGCGACTCGCTTCGTGTGGCGTCCGCCCGCGAGAATCTAAATCGTTCCGGGTTGTTCCACTCGGGATGTGCATTCCGCCCATGGTCGCCTGCCGCGTTCGGGTACGTTCGACTGGACCGCTGATGGCCCGTTCGGTGCAACGGCCCTCCCTGAAATTGGACTGCCTGTCGGACGACAGTGTGAGCAAAGGGCGCCCGGCGCGCTGCACGGCGGGGTGGGTTCGCGACCTTCTCTGTGTATCTGTCGCGGGTTGTGCACCATTGCCCAATTGCTGTTGCCCTCGACGCTCGAGGCATCATCGACTGCACGATGGGGTGCCGCAGTACGGCGGGCACCCGATGGTCGAGCCGGACCGGGCTCGATCCGGCTCGGCATCGGCAGTCGAACGTGAATGGGCCCCTATCGGTTCGTTCCCGCCACGGCGATCGGAGCCGGGGAAGCTGATCGCCGACTCGCCGGCTGATGCGCGCTGACCACCTTGAAACGATGTTTGATTCCCGAGATTGCGCCCCGGCCGGTCGTTGAGATGGCCTGTGGCGCCGAGGGAGTGGTCGTGGCGAGCGGGCATGCATCCATTGGGTACCCGCCCAGATGTCTTGCGTCCTCTACCTGACGTCTCACTCGAACGAACTCGGCGGCACTACAGGCTACGTCGTATAATATTAAAACCGTACTATATTGTCTCTGTATTAGAACCGATCTTGCTAGGGGTAGATGGTGATGGTTGTTGAGCAGGTATCCAGACGTAGGCGGACCGGAGTGGCTCTCGGGTATGCAGTGCTCTCGAGCCTGATGTTGGCCGGGATCTTCGCCGGCTTCTTGGTGGCTGTCCTCGTGCTGGAGCTTTCCATGCGCAGCGCCGACGGCTCGGTGTATACCCAGGTGCGGAAGATCGAACTCGTTGGGCTCGATGCGCTTGCGAGCGTGACCTTGCTGCCTGCTATTGCGACGACGGCCGTCGTCGTCTTCGGACGGTGGTTGCGGCGGGGTGCTGCCCGTTGGCTGCCGGCTGCCGCGCTGGTGCTTCTGGCAGGCGTTCTGGTTTTGTCCATGCTCGTCAACCTTCCGATCAATACCGATCAGCAAGCGTGGACCGTTGCATCGCCGCCCGCTGATTGGGCCAGCGTCCGCGATCAATGGCAACTGGCGCATGTTGTTCGCGTCGTGCTGGCGACAATTGCCTTCGGTGCTCTCGGCCTGGCGGCGATCGAACGCCGTCACGACGGCTGACCATTCCGCAACGCCAGGTGCCTGATCCGGGGTCGACACGGCAGGGTTGCGTCCCGAGCGTGATCGGGAATCGCCGGCGCGATCGGGCCATGAGGACAGCTCGGCAGTATCACCGCAATACACGAGTGTGAATAGAGGTACATGAATGCCCATACGAGGCGTAACGAATTCCCCGAACTTCGATATCGACAGGCGTCGCTTCCTGGCGCTGGGTGGGGGACTCGCTACATCCATGGCGCTGGCCGCGTGTTCGAACGATGGCGCCACCATGCGTGCTGAAGCCAGGGCTGGTGGTGATCTGCGCTCTGCAATCCAGGGGCCAGTGCTGTTGCCGGGAGATACCGGGTTCGACCAGGCGCGGCTTCCGTTCAATCTCGCTGTCGACCAATCCGTGGCCGCCGTTGCCGAAGTGGCCGATGCTGCCGACGCCGCGGCACTTGTGCGGTTCGCCCGTCGCACCCGGGCCACGATATCTGTCCAGCCCAGTGGCCATGGCGCCTCCGGCGAGGTCGAGGACACGATTCTGGTGCGTACGAAGCGGCTCGATGAGGTGCGGGTCGATCCTGTTGCCCGCTCGGCCCGAGTCGGTGCGGGTGTCTCATGGGGGCGACTGCAGGAAGCCGTCGCGCCGCACGGTCTGACGGGGCTTGCGGGTAGCTCACCGGTTGTCGGTGTGGTCGGTTATATGCTGGGCGGCGGACTGAGTTGGTTCGGCCGCAAACACGGGTGGGCTGCCGACAGCATCACCGCTTTCGAGGTGATCGACGCCAACGGCGATTTGGCCAGAGTGACCGCCGACTCCGATGCCGACCTGTTCTGGGCGTTGCGTGGTGGTGGAGGCGACTTCGCTCTCGTGACGGCAGTCGAACTCGATCTCTATCCTGCACCGGCGCTCTATGGCGGGCGAATGCTGTGGCCTGTCGACCGGGCCCCGCGGGTGTTGGAAGCCTTCCGAACGATCACCGCCTCGGCCGTCGACGAGCTGAGTGTCTGGTTGAACTTACTCGACCCTCCCGGCCCCCGGCCGCCGCTAGTCGGTGTCGACATCGCCTACTTGGGCGAGGCGGCCGTAGGTGACGCGTTGCTGAGAGAGTTCGATTCCATCGGGGGCCGCATCTCCGATAACAGGCGGCCTCTGCCGATGACAGAACTGGGCACCATCGCCGCCGAGCCGACCAAGCCTGGTCGGTCGCAGGGACATACGCAATTGTTGGCCCGTCTAGATGGCGACACCGCTGAGGAACTGCTGGCAAGGCCGATCGATCCGCTACTGATCGTGCAGATACGTCATCTGGGCGGAGCATTTGCCGGTCCGTCCGATACCCCGGCCGGTGCGATCGCAGAACCCTATCAGATCACCTTCCAGGGCCTCCCGACAGCGCCGGAAGCCGCAGCGGCGATCCGGACTCGCGTACAGGACTTCAGGACGGCGCTGGACGCGCGTCTCAGCAACCGCACACCCTTCACCTTCTTGGCACCTGGCCAGTCGGCCGCCGATGCCTTCACTCCCGGTGCACTCACCCGTCTCCGCGACATAAAACGCCGCGTGGATCCGGATCACATATTCCGCAGCAACTACTCCGTCCTCGCATAACTTCAAAACGACCATTCTTCCCAGGAGATAAAGGAAATTCCTATGACACGGCGTAAGCGATCAGCTATCTTCCGCGGACTACTGACGATGGTTACGTTCGGCCTTGCCGCATCGACGGCATCGGTAATCACCGAACCCGGCGTCGCTTCGGCGGTGCCATCGGATGTCGCCGACCGCTATCTCGGCACCTGGAACTACGACCAGCCCGCCGGCGATACGAATGTTGCGATGATAAACCTTTTCGGTCTGCCGGTACGGATCCCGCAGATCGGCAACATTACCTTCGAACGCGACGGTGGCGGTGTGATCGGCCGGACAGACCAGGGATGCACCTGGCGTTTCACGGTCCTGCCCGACCGGCTCGAACTGGCATCTCGCGACCAGTACTGCTTCAACAAGGTGATCGGTTCGGGCTACAACATCGATACCTGGCGGGTGACCGTCGACGGCAACGGTCATATGCAGGAAACATTACATGCCACCAGTTACAACTCGGGGGTGGAATTCAGCTTCGGGCTGGCCGACGGCCGCCGAACGAAGACCGGAACCGAGGACCAGGCCGAGACGATGCGGCGATTCGAGGGTCGATGGACCTATGATCATCCTGACCCGGTGAAACTCACCAACATCCTTACAGCACCACCGATTACTCAAACCGGATCGGTGACCTTCACCCCTGGCGGCGGCGGAATCATCGTGGCCCACACCGATGACGGCTGCGACTGGACTCTGCACGCAGACGGCAATACCGCTGTTCTGCACCCATCTATCCAACAGTGCGGCGGCGAAACCAAAACTTTCTGGACGATTGCTGCCGAAAACGGACGTCAGTCCTCGGTCATGGCCGGCACCGACGCCGGCGGAACCCCCTACGTTCTGAATATCGGGTCACTCACCAGAAATTGACTCAGTTTGCGAGGGATCGCCACGAATGCGGCTGTTCTCGATCTTGGCCCATCGCGGCGGCTGGACCTATTGGCGACCATCCAGTGGAGCGGCCGGACGCTTGTAGTCCTCATCCACAGATGATGGAGGACCGGGCGGCGATGAGGTCGGCACCGGGCGCCCGGTTGTACTTCTCTCCACGCGTCTCTCGTTGTCCGTTGGCTGGACCAAGGTGCCGGCGGGTGCGCAATCGGCCGGATGACCGACGCGAACGCGGGCATCGGTCGCCATCCGGTCGACAGCTTCACGAGGTCATTCGGTCAATTGTAAACATTCGGCAGGGGAACGCCGCACTTGCCTTCCCGGATTTCGCCGACAACCGAACCAGGAGAACATCATGATTCTGATTACCGGAGCCACCGGTACGGTAGGGCGACCGCTCGTCGGAATGCTCGACCATGCAGGCGTCGGCGTGCGTGCTGTTACCCGAGATATGACATCCGCTCGATTCCCCGCCGCTGTCGAGGTGATCCAAGCTGAACCATCGGAACCTGAGACTTTGCGTGATGCTCTGGTCGGCGTCACAGCGATATTCGTCAATCCGCGGGCGGTTGGCGCGGCAGGGGTTGAGTTGATCGCCCTCGCCCGGGAGCAGGGGGTGAAGCGGATGGTGACAATGTCGGCACTAAACGTCGAGTTCGATGTCGAACGACAACCGTCCCGTCTGCGCGGGGAATACAATAAAGAAGTCGAGTTTGCGGTGGTGGAATCCGGCCTCGAGTGGGTGGCATTGCGGTCGGGTGCGTACGCTGACAATGCGATTGCCATGTGGGCGGGGCAAATCCGGGCTGGTGAGGTCGTCCGCGGTGCGTATCCGAATTCTACCTGGGCACCGATTCACGAACACGATATCGCCGCCGTCGGCGCGCACGCTCTGCTCACCGACGGTCTCCTCGGTCGACGACCGGTGCTCACCGGACCGCACTCGCTGACCCAGCCGAACATGGTAACCGCGATCGGCGCGGCGATCGGCCGAAGTCTGAGATTCGAAGAGATCTCGCCCGACGCTGCTACCCAAGCGATGATCCGTGCCGGCATACCGACGCCGCTTGCCGAAGGTTTCCTTACGATGCAGGCCGAGTCATACGGGCAACGAGGCTTGGTCTCCAACGAGGTCGAAGAGATTCTTCGTCGCCCGGCGCGTACCTTTGCCGAGTGGGCCGTCGATCACGTGGACTCGTTCCGTTGATCGGACATTATCGTCGATGGAATTCGCTGACATTAGTGTCTTCAGGCCGGTGGGGTCGATGATCCGATATGTCGTCGGCGTGAATCCTATTCCAGCTGAGCGTTTTTCAGCCGCTGTTGTCCTAGTCGAACCGTGAAGTCATCTGTTGCGACGCGTCCACGGTGCAGCGTGTACGCCTGCGGTCAGTATCTTGTCGATGTCTGCCGAGCCACCGGCTCCGTACCCATAACGTCGATCGTCTGTAGCCGCGTGCCGTGCTCGTCGAACAGCCGTCCGCGGTCTTACCATTCCGATGCACCCGCCTTCGAACCCATCGGAGGTGCCTTGAGCGGGGGGCGCGTTTGCCGCCCGCGTTTCATACCCGACCGCGCCGCTCGTCCGGTCGGCTCCAGTTTGAAGACCGCGATTCTGTCGGCCGCGGCCGCGACGGCATCAGGGGTCGGTGCATCAGCCAGCCCGTTCGTGACGAAGCGGTTCGCAACGGAGCGAGAACTTGTCCGGATTAGTTGACGCAGCAGAGGCGGGCGCTCTCCGATCGGAACTTCGACCAGCCGGGCAGTCGACGCCTGCCGGCCCCTCCGCAAGGTCACATGTTCGCCGGCCTGTTCCGCTGCTGCGCGCGTTTGCGACCCATGCCGCTCTGGCGTACGCCTGGAAGATGTAGCGCCCGTCGTTTACCGCTATCACGGCTATGGGGAAGGTGCGCGGCTGCCCACTATGGCGCCCCGCAACCGTGAGCAGCTGCACAGGCCCGATGGCAACGCATCTACCAAAGTGCGGTTCCGGTCATCGACGACGTTGGGCGGCGGCACCGAGTCGCCTGGACCGGCGTTGCGCTGAATAGCGGCAGGAGCTCAGGCCTATCCGGTAGATAGCGGGTGGCCACCTCGACTGATCGACGCGCGGTGACGTGCATGGAACGTGCGGACTTGATCTGAAAGTTAGGAAATTGGACTCGGTCGTAGACGACGGCCGTTGTGAGAAGGGACGGGATTGATGGTGGATAACAAGGAAGCAGCGGAGAATGAGTCGGCGCGAGTAGATTTCGACCTCGTCTACAAAGGCGAGGTAGCCGTCGACGGTATGGCCTTCGAACGGATACCTTGGGACATCGGCAGGCCGCAATCGTTGCTCATGGCGTTCGAGGAGGCCGGATGTATCACCGGCCAGGTGCTCGACGTCGGTTGCGGACCAGGCGATACCGCCACGTATTTGGCTGAGCTGGGATACCAGGTGACCGGTCTCGACATCGCGGCTTCCGCCGTCGCACAGGCCCGCCACCGAGCGGACGAGCGGGGAGTACCGCTGACTTTCGACACTGCCGACGCAACCGCCCTGCACGGTTACGATGGCCAATTCGACACGGTCGTCAGCAGTCAGCTCTATCATTGTTTGGACCCTGTGCAGCGCAAGGCGCATGTGGCGGCATTGGTCCGGGTACTCAAACCTGGCGGCCGATTGATTCAATTCTCCGCCGATCTCGACGATCGTATCGAGACAAACGGACTATATCCAATTTCGGAGGAGGAACTGCGCACGACGTTCGCGGCACCGGACTGGTCTATCATCGGGCTGCAGCCCGGTCATATGGAGGGATTCAAGCCACCTGAGCCGTTGCTGAACCGGTTTGCGCAACACGACTTCTACCCGGAGTTTACTGAGGAAGGGCTGATGCTCATGCCCATCTTGGCACTCGAAGCACAGCGAATCTGAAGAATCAGTCAACACGGCCGAGTGCGCCGAACAGACCGAACAACACATTCGAATCGGCACCAACTGTGCGTCGCCGGTTGTTTTTCGTATCTCATAGCCTGTTTTGGGTCTGCCGCCGCTGGTGCGGCGGCAGACCCAAAACACGGACCCGGAAGTTGTCCGGCGTGTCGGCTCTAGGCAGGGATGGATGCTGTCGATACGACCACGATTGACGATCCGCTACGAACGCCACGGCCGTCTCTTCGCAGCATTTCTGCAACTCGCTGCCGGTCTCACCTGCTACAAGAGACTTGCCACATAAGACACCCTCTTAACCTTTGGTTGCTGTTTATTGATTTTCTGGGGGTCCTGGCTCGGCGGTGCGGAAGGGTTTCGGTGCAGGCATCCGGATCACCAGGCTCCCGGTGCCCGGCTTCGATCAGGTTGCCCGATCACGGTGCGCAACTGCTCAGCGATGATGGGTGGCAGCCTCGGCACCGGGTGCCAACCGCACCGCATCCAAGGGGCGCCGTCCAGGAACTACATTCCTTTCCGGGGCGGCGACCACCGAGTGCGGC
>NZ_BMMH01000049.1 GCF_014645735.1 Nocardia jinanensis
GCGCTTCGACATGATGGAGACCATCTTCCTCAAAGAAGGAAGCGGCCCCAAACCCGTGACGATTCACGTTGAGCCAGCAGTACTACTCCATGTTCATCTTCCCGCTGCTGATGACCGTCGTACTACGCGGATCCGTGGTCCGGAACTGGCCGGCGTGGCTGGCCGTGTTCGGTTTCACCGCCCCCGACAAATGGCTACTGCACCGCTGGCCCGACTGGGGACGAAACCTCGAATACCTCCGCGTCACCTTCGGCTGGGCCCTGCTCCTGCTCGTCGTGTTCTGCGTCTTGACCGACAGATACCTCACAGCCCGCCGCGACAACCGGCTACCCGGCAACATCGACCCCCCACACCTCGCGCCCGACTACCCGCCTCTCGACAGGCCGGCGAGATCGTCTGGTTCGACGAAGTCGAACTGATTAGATGCCTTGGAGGGTCTGGTCGGCGATCATCGAGAAGCAGTTCAGCGTGAAGGATGTCTCGAACGGACGAGCCTGTCGGGTTCCGTCCGGTATGAGATCGCCAGTCACCCGAAGAAGCGTAGAGGCCTCGGTGTCCAACCGGACATCAATCGCGTTGACGTTGTACCCGGCTTGCGGGAGTCGGACGAGCTGCTCCAAGATCGCCGTCGTGCCTGCGAACGGAGTGTTCCCGACGGTGAGTCGCGCGTCCGCGGCGTACCAAAGCTTCAGTGCGCTCTGTCGGGCCGTGAGCTGCGCGAAGTAGAGGGTGGTGAAAGCCTTGGCGTTCTCGTGGGTGAAGTACTTCCCGACGGTGTCGTCGACCATGACAGTCCTCCTGATCAAGTCCAGGAAGTGATCGGCGGAGATGTCGGGCCGGTTCTGCGCCGTTGCCGTCAGCGTCGCCACCAGGGCGTGCAGGTCCCGCATCGCGGACACCTGAGCGGCCAGGCAATCGCGATGGGTGGCCAACACCCGCGCCATGGCCACGGTGCCCGCGAGCACGTGCGCGATCTGGTCCAAACCCAGACCCAGCTGACGCAATGCCAAAACCTGATATAGACGCTGGACATCGGCTCCGGTGTAGAGCCGGTGACCGATATCGGTGCGACCGGCCGGGCGCACCAACCCGATGTGGTCGTAGTGATGCAACGTCCGGACCGTCAATCCGGCCTCGACCGCGAGCTCACCAACCTTCCACGCCCGCTCGATTCCCGTCTCGTCCATCCGCTTCCATCTCACTTCCACCGGCGCACCTCGCGCTGGTGCCGCCGACGCTAGGGCCTGACGTTACGTGAGGAGCAAGCCGAAACCTCCCGCTGAAACTCGCGACAACACCGCCACGGACATGCGGTTTGCGGGATAGCTCTTGAGGGATATGCGCTTCGCAAGCCTCGACACCCCGGCCGGCCACGGCATCGCCGGCCGCATCAAACGGCCATCGTGAAGCGGGCGCCAGCAAGGTGTTCACCAATGGGAGATTCTTGGACGAAGTCGGCAGGATGATTATCGCTGACCAGCGATGATTCCGAAGACGAGTGTTCAAGAACGCATCAGTTTTTGAACAGTGGGTATGGGCTGCACCGAGTGTCAAGGTGGCGCGCGACATCAGCATGGCGGCTGTAACGTGTTCCACTCCTGGATTTTCGAGCAGACAGTCCGAAGGGGGACAGACCACACATGGTGAGTTTCTTCGACAGTCAAGGTGATCAACTCGTCGCGGAGAAGCTGGCGATCAGCCCGTGGGCGCCGGCGAACCTCAGCGGCACTGGGGTATGCGGTCTGCTGGCCCGGGAGCTGGAAGGGTACTGCCCCGACGGCTTCGTTCCGGCCCGCCTCACCGCGGACCTCTATCAGCCGGTACTCAACGCGCCCTTCGAGATGCGCAGTACCGTGGTCCGCCGCGGGTCACGGATCACCGTCGCCGATACCGCCTTGGTGCAGGACGGTCAGGACCGAGTCCGGGCCTCGGCGATATTCCTGACTCCCGGCGCCGAACCGCCAGGTGAAGTATGGAGCCCCTCCGAGGAACTGCCCGGTCCGCCCGAGGGCTGTATGTCCCCGCAGGGCTCCCCGCCCCTGTTCAAAAGCGGTGACCGCGACTGGACCTCCGATTTCGGGGCGAACCAGAACGCCGACCGCAAGATCACCTGGCAGAGCCTCCCGCCGCTGATCGCCGGCGAACCGATCACACAGTTTCAGCGCGCCGCGATCATGGGCGACGCCACCAACCACCTGTGCCACTGGGGAACCGAAGGAGCCGGCTATATCAACGCCGATGTCACCGTGAACCTCTCCCGGCTCCCGATCGGCTATGAACTCGGCCTGCGCGCCGACAACACCATCGCCTCCGCCGGGATCTCCATCGGCGCCGCCACCCTCTACGACCGCACCGGACCCGTCGGCACCTGCGTGGTCACCACCCTGTCCAACGCCCGACGCCAGATCGACTTCTCTACCAACCCCCTCGCCTGAAGCCCGTTCGGCGCCAGTTGCCAGGGCATCATGCCCAGCCGCGCGGTGTTCAAGAACCGGGCGTTCTTGAACGTTTACCTGCCGCTAAAGATCGTTGAACAGCGATGATTGCCTCTCGCGTTGTTCAAGAATGCATCGGTTATTGGACATCCTTACAGGGATGTCGGTCCGTGCCACCCTGGCGGGTGGGCGGAGATAGATCCGTTTCGCAGGGCCGGTGTGTCTGCTCGGCCTCCCTAGGTGGTCGTCGTATCGTGCGGCTGACCAGGCGGGTTGGATCAGAAGGAAGGGGAGCTGTCATCGCTGTTCACGGTGCGCCGGCGAGGGTGTGGGAGCCGAGTCAGGACGAGATCGGGCAGGCCTACATCTATCTGATGGTCGCGGACCCGGTGATGAGATTTCAGCCACGGCAGCGGGCCACGGTCGGCGGTGCGGAGGTGAGGACCTGATGCGACCGGAGTCCACTCCACCCGAGGGCCTCCGGGCGACCGGGACACAGGAGATCGCCGTGCGCGGCCGCCGGACCCGCTACCTCGATGAGGGGACCGGGACCCCCACACTGCTGATCCACGGGATCGGGCGCAGCCTCGAAGACTGGATCGAACAGCACCGGTTGCTCGCCGGCCGCGGGCTACGGGTCATCAGCGTGGATCTGGCCGGCTACGGAGAATCCGAGCCCCTGAGCGAGCTGTACAGCCTTTCCGCACTGGCGACGTTCCTCGCGGACTTCCTCGACACCGTCGGCATCACGGAGCCAGCTCACGTGGTGGGCAACTCCCTGGGCGGTGCCGTCGCAATGCAACTGTCCGCGCAGGCTCCCGGCCGGGTGCGCTCGCTGGTCCTCGCCGCCCCCGCCGGATTCGGGCGAGAAGTCGCCCTGTCGATACGGATGCTGTCGATCCCGCCGCTGGGCCGCCTGATCATGCGCACGTGGAGTCCACGCGCTTCGCGGCGCCTGGAGAGATCCCTCTTCCACGACACCGCGATGGCGACCGAGGAGCGGATCCAGCTTGGATATCGCCTGGCCCGGCGTCCGGATGGGACACGGGTTCTCCTCGAAACCGTAACCGCACTGGGTGGCCCGAGGGGCACCTATGCGGGCTGGCGCGCGGCGCTACTGGAGGTCGTGGCCGACCGTGCGGTGCCGACGCTTATCGTCTGGGGCGACAAGGACCGTCTTTTCCCCGCCGCACACCTCGACGCTGCCCGGACGCGCCTTCCCCACGTCCGCACCCATCTGCTCCGCAACACTGGGCATGTGCCACAGATCGAACGAGCCGACGAGTTCGCGGCGCTGGCGACCGAATTCTGGACAGACCTCCCACCGGCATAGCCAACCGATCGAGGCCGGTACCCGCCAGACCACAGGCAGGAACGGCGCGTACCGATACGTGTTCAGGCGCGCCGCTCCAGAAGAGCGCGGTCGAAGACCACCGGGGTGTCTCGAAACCTTGGTAATGAGACAGTGTCTGGGTCCGCCGCCCGCAGTTCGTGATGGCGCCGGTATCGGTTTGCAGACGCTGAGCGATCGCGGTGATCGGACGATTACGAATACGGCAATCGTGGACCGGGTCATCCACCCCTACGACAACGAGGTCGACGGGCCCGGCCGGCAGGCACGCATATCACCGAGGCGGTCAACCACAAATCCGTCACACCGGACCGAGTATTCATTGTCGGCGGATTCCTCTGCCATGTGAACTGGCAGCTCTGCCAACTCGGTACCCGATTCGAAATGCCTGGACCCGATCTACGAACTCGGTTTCGCCGACTCCCCCGCTGAGCTCGCAATCCCCGCGTCCACGGGCTACGCCGTCCTGATCTGGATCGCGGCGCTGACTGCGAGAAAGGTTACAAGTCACGCACCGCCACAGCGTATTCGGTGCGTTCCGCGCGACGGCGGAATATGCCTGTGAGCTGGAATTTCATTCAGCTATCTGGCCGTGACCGGAATCGCCGGGCGGGCAACGGCCCTCGTGGGTTCATAGCTGCGGGCATCTTGGGTGCGGGGTAGTCCTCAGGCGTGTCGTACCGCACCGGGTAGTCTCACAGCTTGTCCGCTTCGTGCCGATCCTTCAGCGCGAACGAGCCTCCTGTACAGGTGGTCCCGGTCTCCAGCTGGGACCGGGGCCTTCTCGGTCACCCTGCCCGCAGTGGCGGGCACCGCCTTGTACGTAGGCAGGTGTTGTGGAAGAGAGTTACGGGCCGGATGCTCCGAAACCTGTATCCCAGTGGGATCGGATTCGGGGGGAAGTCGCCGAGCTGTGTGCGGTCGGATCGTTCGTGTTGGATCTCGCCGAGCTTCTCCAGTTGCTGGGTGAAGCCGACACCAACCGGACGGCGATTTTGATGACCGTCGCCCGGCTGGCGACTGTACTGATGTCACGCGGAGCCAGGACCAACTAGTCCGCGTGCATAGATAGGCCCGTCAGGTCCGGTGTTCGGGATTCGCGCCCCGTCGCCGGGCCTTTCGGTTATCTCGGGCACCAATGTTGCGAAACGCCACATTGGTGCGCGGAACTCAACATAGCTTCATGCCCGAGGGATAATACCAGGGGCACGTGTGTTTTGTGACGTACGCCACTTAATCGAAGCTACCCTACCTCGATGGTGCCGTCGGTATGGGCACGTCTTTGACCTGCGCTTTTGCCCTACCCCCTGCCTGGCTAACCGGTTCAATAGCCGGAAGCTATCTATGTGTGTGGCGTGGGCTACATCAAGTGCAGTTCTTCGAACGGCACTCAGCTCTGGTGCGTAACGGTCGACTGGTTACGCACTGTCTGGGTGGAGGTCTGTAATGGTGTCGATACCGTCATCGGCATGAGTGCGGCAGATTTCGACGACCTTGAGTTCGCGCGCCAGCAACTGCATCTCGCTGTTGCAGAGCTGTCGGGTACCGAGATGACACCACGAGACCGCGTCCAGCTGGGACTTCTGGCCGCGCAGGTCGCCCTCAGCGATCGCTTATCCGCGCTGATCCCCGGCAACGCGACCGCCGAAGCCGATCCCACGGAACATCCGTCGGTCGACAACGGCCTGGCGATCGTCGATGAGCTGGCGCTCGCCGCCGGGAAGGCCTCCGAGGATGTGCGGTGGACTCCCGCACTGTGCGAGCGGATCCTGCGGACCTCGTCACCCGCCGGCCATCGGCTGGTGCAGGCCCTGCTCGCCGAGGGCGGCTCCGCTTCTATCGACCGGCTCACCGAGCTGACCGGTGACACGACGCTGCGGGCGGCCACGCAGTCGCTCAATATGGCGGCCCGTCGGGAAGGCGCTGCACACACACTGCCGGAGAGGCGGCTGATCCAGGCCCACCGCTTTCCGCATCCGGTGACCTCCAAGGTGTCCGCCTACTCACTGCCGGCTGAGGCGATTTCGTCGTTCACCACCGCGGTGGGGCTCCTCGGCGAGATGCACCGCCGGCTCTACGAGCCACCGGCCTCATAGGGGGTTCCGGTAGTAACCGCGCGAAAGTTGACCGGACCCGCGAACCGGCATACCCGTTGTTTCGTCGGCGGTTACTACCGGAACTCCACTAAGCTGCGGTCGGATTGTCGCCGTCGAGTTCGGCGAAAGAACCTGCAACCTGGCGAAGATCCAGTTCGACGGCGTTGAGTTCGCGAATCGAAGTCTCCCCACCTTGAAGCTCGTTGACCCTGCGGGCCTCGGGCAGCACACGGGTATTCATGCAGCCCACCACCAAGTTGAAGCTCTGCATCGACTTGCCGAGATACCCACCCAGATTTCCCACGTGATCGGCGAGCTTGGCCAGCCGCTTGACCAGCTCCGTGCAGATGTCCACGGTGGCCTGCACGTTGGTGACCCTCTTGTCGTAGCGCAGCACTGCCGCGGCGGATTGCAGGATCACCAGCAGACTGGTCGGGGTCGCCAGGATGACGTTCTTGCGCGCGGCGTAGTCCCACAGGCCACGGTCGTGCTCCCACGCCGCGTACAAGAACGTGTCCGAGGGCACGAACATCACGACGAACTCCGGCGACCTGCTCGGCAGCAGCCAGTACTGCCTGGCGGAAAGCTGATCGATGTGGGTGCGGACATGCCTGGCGTGCACCGCGAGCCGTTCCTGCATTTCGGCCTCGTCACCGGCTTCGGACGCTTCGATCAGTGCGCTGAACGGGGCCTTGGCATCGACGACCACCGCCATGTCGGCGTTGATCTTGACCACCAGGTCTGGGCGCTGTTGGCGGTCTTCGGTGTCGAACGTCGGCTGGTCGTCGAAGTTGATCAGGTTCACCATCCCGGAGGCCTCGACGACCGCCTGCAGGGTCTGCTCGCCCCACTGGCCGCGCGCCTCTGGTTTGCGGAACACGTTTCTGAGCTGCGCGACCTCTCTGAGTACTTCGCTGGTGGACTTCACCACCAGGTCCCGCTCGGTGCTCACCTGCTTGACCTGCGCACGGAACTCGGCCTGGGCGACGCTGCTCTGCTTGATCAGCTCGGTCATCTGTTCGGTCATCTGCCCCGACGTTGACTTGATCAGCTCCACCGCGGGCTTGACCAGCTCGTCGAACGAGCTCTCCCGCTTGTCGAACTCACGGCTGGTCGCCTGCGCACGCTGTTCGGCCATATCGGTGAACTGCTTGACCAGCTTTTCCCCGGCCGAATTCAATGCCGCCGTGGTCAGCCGCACGTTGGCCGCCTCCATCTCGGTGTGCATGCTGTGCGCGCGAGTGAGCTCCCCGACATGACGCTCCTGCAGCTCGGCGAGCTCCTCGGTGTGGCGCTGCTGCAGCGCCGCAAGTTCGGTCTCGGCAGCTGCGCTCCGGGTCCCCGCCTCGTGCAGCCGCTCATGCAGCGTCGCCCGCTGCTCTTCTGCGTCGGCGCGCTCACTTTGAATCTGCGCGAGTGCGACGTCACGCTCGGACCGCGCCCGCGCGACCTCGGCATCACACCCGCGCCGCGCCTCCGCCACGCCTGAATCCCGCTCCTGCCGAGCCTGCTCCACGGCGGCGTCACACTCTGACTGCATCCGTTCGGCCGCCTGCCGCCAGTTGCGTGCCTGCTCCTCGGCGACGGCCGCCCGGCCGCGCCCGACCATGAATCCGATACCGCCGGTGAGGCCGGCCACCACGAAAACCATCACCACGAAAACACCCATGCCGATCAAGTCGAAACCTTCCTGAACGTCGATGCGACCCCTGCCTCTGGTGAGCGGAGGAAGTGGAACATCGCCCGGCCGAGCTCTCGCCGGACGCGCAGGGTGGTGTATCACCACCCACCGACACGAGCAGATCTGGCGACGGTCGCCGAAAGCCAACTAGACACAAGGTTTTCGGCGTTCTGGGTGCCTAGTGCCTCGTCAAGCAACGTTGGATAGGTAATCCGGGCGCCGGATTGTGGAGTTCACTGCGAAC
>NZ_BMMH01000050.1 GCF_014645735.1 Nocardia jinanensis
CCGAAAGGTCAACCGCTTGACATCCAAGCTCCTGGGATGTCTTTGAGGTGTCTCGTAAAACTCGACTCATGCGGGTTGCGTAAGCATTCCACGTCCTGGTCGGCATGCGGACCTACACCTTCTGTCTATCTCGGATGGTCTGCCTTCGTGGGCGGGGCCCGCCCCGGTTCTGGAGCGACGTAGCGAAGGAGCGCAGCGACTGAGCGAAGGAGTGAAGAACCGGGGTTAACAGGGCCCCGCCCGCCCCGCCGAAGGCGGGGCAGATAAACACAGTCAGCTCTTCGGGGTCACCCAGGTGGTGATGTCCGCGTGGACGACTTCCTTGCCGGTCTTGTCGTAGATCGACACCGGGATCGTGAGGTCTTGTCCCTCGGTGATCGCGGCGAAGTCCGGGATCTCTGTCAGTTCCGCGACCGCGCGCAGGCCGGTGGTCGCCTTGGTCAGGTACTGGACCTGCATCGCCTTGGGGATCCAGCGGTGGGTGGTGGGCACCGTCGCCTCGCTGAGCATGCCCATCGCGATCTCCGCCAGGTTGCAGGCCGCGATCGCGTGGAAGGTCCCCAGATGGTTGTGCACGCCGAACCATTTCGGCGCTTTGACCTCGCACAGGCCGGGTTCGAGCCGGACCACCCGGGGCAGCACCGTGGCGAAGTACGGCACCCGGGCCACCATCGACAGGGAGAACAGGCCGTGGCCGAAGGGGTTGTCCGGCAGTTTCCGCCAGCCACGGTAGGTACCGGTCTCGTTCGTCATACCGCTATCTTACTCATCGGTAAGATAGTGACGACGCGGTATGGTTGCCGCAGTGCCGGACCTCGGCCGACCCCGATTTGAAACGCCTCGGGGGGCTCGTGCATACTGTTCGGGTTGCCTTGCCCCGGGTGGCGGTTGTTTCCATGAAACGACCAGGCCGGGCGGGGTGAGCAAAACCAGCGAGTACCTCATCGTTCACCGATGTGGGTACGTCCGGGACACCGTTCCGAAGGCCATGATGAAGATTTCTTCCGGGGCCGAGGAATGAGCGGAGAGGCGACACGCCCGACCGCGTGGACCGGAGAACCATGACAGATGAACAGCGGCGAGGATCGGGCACGTACCGATCGTGGTCTCCACTGAGATCGTCATCGTGTGTTCGGGCTGTGCAAATGAAGGTGGTACGGACGCCCTAGCCGGTATCCGGATCACGGACGAAAGCGGAGAAAAGGACACTTAGCGTGGCGGGACAGAAGATCCGCATCAGGCTCAAGGCCTATGACCACGAGGCGATCGACGCGTCTGCGCGCAAGATCGTCGAAACGGTGACCCGCACCGGGGCCCGGGTCGTCGGGCCGGTGCCGTTGCCGACCGAGAAGAACGTGTACTGCGTCATCCGTTCGCCGCACAAGTACAAGGACTCGCGCGAGCACTTCGAGATGCGTACGCACAAGCGGCTGATCGACATCCTCGACCCGACGCCGAAGACGGTGGACGCGCTCATGCGCATCGACCTGCCGGCCAGCGTCGACGTCAATATCCAGTGACGGGGACTCGAGCTATGACTGACAACAAGAGCAGGCCCGCGGCCGGCATCCTGGGCACCAAACTGGGCATGACCCAGGTGTTCGACGACAAGAACCGGGTCGTCCCGGTCACCGTCGTCAAGGCCGGACCGAATGTGGTCACCCAGATCCGCACCGTCGAGCGCGACGGCTACAGCGCCGTCCAGGTCGCCTTCGGTGCCATCGACCCCCGCAAGGTGAACAAGCCGGAGTCCGGCCAGTTCGCCAAGGCCGGTGTCACCCCGCGCCGGCACGTCGCGGAGATCCGGATCGCCGACGCGTCCACTTTCGAGGTCGGCCAGGAGATCTCGGCCGAGGCCTTCGAAGAGGGCGCCTACGTCGACGTGACCGGGACCAGCAAGGGCAAGGGCTTCGCCGGCACCATGAAGCGTCACGGCTTCAGCGGTCAGGGCGCCTCCCACGGTGCGCAGGCCGTGCACCGTCGCCCGGGTTCCATCGGTGGCTGCGCCACCCCCGGCCGCGTGTTCAAGGGCATGCGCATGTCGGGCCGCATGGGTAACGACCGCGTCACCACGCAGAACCTGTCGGTTCACAAGGTCGACGCCGAGAACGGCCTGCTGCTGATCAAGGGTGCGATCCCGGGCCGCAAGGGCGGCGTCGTGATCGTCAAGAGCGCCGTGAAGGGTGGTGCGCACGCATGAGCAGCTCCGCAGTGAGTACGAAAAAGGCGAGTACTGAAAACAAGTCCGCCGTCCTCACCCTGCCGGTGCAGGAACTGGGCGGTAAGACCAACGGCACCGTCGATCTCCCCGCGGAGATCTTCGACGTGACCGCGAATATCGCGCTGATGCACCAGGTGGTCGTGGCCCAGCAGGCCGCCGCCCGCCAGGGCACGCATTCCACCAAGACCCGCGGTGAAGTCCGCGGTGGCGGTAAGAAGCCGTACCGCCAGAAGGGCACCGGCCGCGCCCGCCAGGGTTCGACCCGCGCTCCGCAGTTCGCCGGTGGTGGCATCGTGCACGGCCCCAAGCCGCGCGACTACAGCCAGCGCACCCCCAAGAAGATGATCCAGGCCGCCCTGCGTGGTGCGCTGTCGGATCGGGCGCGTAACGAGCGGATCCACGTGATCAGCGAACTCGTCGCGGGCCAGGACCCCTCGACCAAGACCGCGAAGACCTTCCTGTCCGAGCTCTCGGATCGCAAGAAGTTCCTCCTGGTCGTCGGCCGCGACGATATCGCGGCCTGGAAGAGTGCCCGCAACCTGGAATACGTGCACACCATCGCACCGGACCAGCTGAACACCTACGACGTTCTGGACAGCGACGTAGTCGTGTTCAGCGTCGAGGCGCTCAATGCCTTCGTGCACGGCCCGGCTGAGGCTGCACAGGAGGAGAGCAAGTGAGCACCATCGCCGATCCGCGCGACATCCTGCTGGCGCCGGTCATCTCGGAGAAGTCCTACGGCCTGATCGAGGAAGGCACCTACACCTTCCTGGTCCACCCGGACTCCAACAAGACCCAGATCAAGATCGCGGTCGAGAAGGTCTTCGGGGTATCGGTCACCAGCGTCAACACCGCCAACCGTCAGGGCAAGCGCAAGCGGACCCGCTTCGGTTACGGCAAGCGCAAGAACACCAAGCGCGCGCTCGTGACCATCTCGGCCGACAGCAAGCCCATCGAGATCTTCGGAGGCCCGGTCGCGTAGGCGGCGGGGAATCCAGAAAGCAGAGAAGAACTCATGGCAATCCGTAAGTACAAGCCGACTACCCCGGGCCGCCGCGGGTCGTCCGTCTCGGACTTCGCCGAGATCACCCGGTCGACCCCCGAGAAGTCACTGGTCCGCCCGCTGACCAAGAGCGGTGGCCGTAACGGCCACGGCCGGATCACCACCCGGCATCGCGGTGGCGGTCACAAGCGCGCCTACCGGCTGATCGATTTCCGCCGGCTGGACAAGGACGGCGTGCCGGCCAAGGTCGCTCATATCGAGTACGACCCCAACCGCACCGCCAATATCGCGCTGCTCCACTTCGTGGACGGCGAGAAGCGCTACATCATCGCCCCCAAGGGCATCGCGCAGGGCACCAGGATCGAGTCCGGTCCGACCGCGGATATCAAGCCCGGCAACAACCTGCCGCTGCGCAATATCCCGACCGGTACCACCATCCACGCGGTGGAGCTGCGTCCCGGCGGCGGTGCCAAGATGGCCCGCTCGGCCGGTGCCAGCATCCAGCTGCTGGGTAAGGAAGGCCCCTACGCCACGCTGCGTATGCCCTCCGGTGAAATCCGCCGCGTCGACGTGCGCTGCCGCGCCACCGTCGGCGAGGTCGGCAATGCCGAACAGTCGAACATCAACTGGGGCAAGGCCGGTCGTATGCGGTGGAAGGGTCGCCGTCCCACGGTTCGTGGTGTCGTGATGAACCCGGTCGACCACCCGCACGGTGGTGGTGAGGGCAAGACCTCCGGTGGTCGCCACCCGGTCTCGCCGTGGGGTCAGCCGGAAGGCCGCACCCGTAAGCCGAACCGCCCGAGCGACAAGCTCATCGTCCGTCGCCGTCGCACCGGCAAGAACAAGCGCTAAGGAGGAGGTAAGAAATGCCACGCAGCCTCAAGAAGGGCCCGTTCGTCGACGACCACCTCCAAGCGAAGGTGGACGTGCAGAACGAGAAGGGCAGCAAGCAGGTCATCAAGACCTGGTCGCGTCGTTCGACCATCACCCCCGATTTCATCGGCCACACTTTCGCCGTCCACGACGGTCGCAAGCACGTGCCGGTGTTCGTCTCGGAGAACATGGTCGGGCACAAGCTCGGTGAGTTCGCGCCGACGAGGACGTTCCGCAGCCACGTCAAGGAAGATCGGAAGAGCAAGCGGCGATGAGCACAGAAACTCAGAATCCGACTGCGCGCGCGACCGCCAAGCACGTGCGCGTGACCCCGATGAAGGCCCGCCGAGTCGTGGACCTGGTTCGCGGTAAGCGCGTCTCCGACGCGCTCGACCTGCTGAGGTTCGCCCCGCAGGCCGCCAGCGAACCGGTCGCCAAGGTCGTGGCCAGTGCCGCGGCGAACGCTGAGAACAACCTCGGCCTCAACCCCGACACCCTGGTCATCTCGACGGCGTATGTCGACGAGGGCGCCACCATGAAGCGTTTCCAGCCGCGCGCCCAGGGCCGCGCGTTCCGGATCCGCAAGCGCACCAGCCACATCACCATCGAGGTCGAGAGCGTCCCCACCGCCGGTGGCACTCGTGGCCGCCGGAAGGGAGGGGCAAAGTAAATGGGACAGAAAATCAACCCCCATGGCTTCCGCCTCGGAATCACCACCGACTGGAAGTCCCGTTGGTACGCCGATAAGCAGTACGCGGACTACGTCAAGGAAGACGTCGCCATCCGCAAGTTGCTGAGCACCGGTATGGAACGTGCCGGCATCTCCAAGGTGGAGATCGAGCGCACCCGTGACCGGGTCCGCGTCGATATCCACACCGCGCGTCCGGGTATCGTCATCGGCCGCCGCGGCGCCGAGGCCGACCGGATCCGGGCCGAGCTGGAGAAGCTCACCAAGAAGCAGGTCCAGCTGAACATCCTCGAGGTCAAGAACCCCGAATCGGATGCCCAGCTGGTCGCCCAGGGTGTGGCCGAGCAGCTGTCCAACCGTGTGGCGTTCCGTCGCGCGATGCGTAAGGCCATCCAGTCGGCCATGCGTTCGCCGAACGTCAAGGGCATCCGCGTGCAGTGCTCGGGCCGCCTCGGTGGCGCCGAGATGTCGCGCTCGGAGTTCTACCGCGAGGGTCGCGTCCCGCTGCACACCCTGCGTGCCGATATCGATTACGGCCTGTACGAGGCCAAGACCACCTTCGGTCGTATCGGTGTCAAGGTCTGGATCTACAAGGGCGATATCGTCGGTGGCAAGCGTGAGCTGGCCGCCCCGAGCGCGCCGGCCGGGGATCGCCCGCGCCGGGAGCGCCCGAACCGTCCGCGTCGTTCCGGTTCCTCCGGCACCACCGCGACCAGCACCGAGGCCGGGCGCGCCGCTACCGCGGTGGCCGAGCCCCCGGCAGAAAAGCAGGAGGGCTGACCAATGCTGATGCCCCGCAAGGTCAAGTTCCGCAAGCAGCATCACCCGAGCCGCAGCGGTCTCGCCAAGGGCGGCACCTCGGTGACGTTCGGTGAGTTCGGCATCCAGGCGCTGGAGCCGGCGTATGTGACCAACCGGCAGATCGAGTCGGCGCGTATCGCGATGACCCGCCACATCAAGCGTGGCGGCAAGATCTGGATCAACATCTACCCGGATCGCCCGCTCACCAAGAAGCCGGCCGAAACCCGCATGGGTTCCGGTAAGGGTTCGCCGGAGTGGTGGATCGCGAACGTCAAGCCGGGTCGCGTGATGTTCGAGATGAGTTACCCGAACGAGGAGACCGCTCGTGAGGCCCTGCGCCGCGCGATGCACAAGCTCCCGATGAAGTGCAGGATCGTGACGAGGGAGGAGCAGTTCTGATGGCAACCGGTACCCCTGCCGCAGAGCTCCGCGAGCTGACCGAAGAGGAGCTCGTCTCCCGTCTGCGCGAATCGAAGGAAGAGCTGTTCAACCTGCGCTTCCAGATGGCGACCGGTCAGCTGACCAACAATCGCCGGCTGCGTGTGGTGCGTCACGAGATCGCGCGTATCTACACGGTCATGCGTGAGCGCGAGCTCGGTTTGGCCACTGCCCCCGCTGACAAGGGAGATGCGGCATGAGTGACAAGGTGGAGGAGCAGCGCAGTACCCGTAAGGTCCGGGTCGGCTACGTTGTTTCCGACAAGATGAAGAAGACGATCGTCGTCGAGCTGGAAGACCGTCACCGGCACAAGCTCTACGGCAAGATCATTCGCACCACCTCCAAGGTGAAGGCGCACGACGAGAACGAGACCGCCGGTGTCGGCGATCGCGTGCAGCTGATGGAGACCCGGCCCACGTCGGCCACCAAGCGGTGGCGGCTGGTCGAGGTCCTGGAGAAGGCCAAGTAAGGTCGCTCTCCGGCTGAAAAGGTCGTAGACGTAAGGCCCGCTTCCCGTTGAGGGAAGTGGGCCTTCGTCGTTCCGGGTTCGTTCAATTGTCGGCTTGTTCGAGCAGCGACCCGAGCTGGCGGCTGGTACCATATATGGCATGTTGAAAACGACCGTGTACCTCCCCGAGGACTTGGAGGTCCGGCTCGATGCGGAGGCCGCGGCCACGGGGGTGAGCAAGGCGGAACTCATCCGCCGCGGTATCGCGATGCTGCTGGACGCCTCCGAACGTCCACGCGACAACGCACCGCTGCCTGTCTTCCGCAGCGGGCGTTCACGTGGCGTCGACGAGATGCGCGACGATATCTACCGCCAGATCAAGCAGCGGTCGGCCCGCCGGTGATCATCGTCGCCGACACCTCAGCACTGTTCGCCGCATTCGATGCCGATCAGGAGGAACACCAGCAAGCACTGTCGGTGATGGAGCACGAGACGTTGATCATCTCGCCGCTGGTGCTGACCGAGCTGGACCACCTGACTCGTCGCGATCTCGGCTTTCCCGCGGCGATGAAGATCACCGACGCGCTGCTGGCGCGAACGATCGACGGAAGTTACCGGCTCGCCGAACTGAAGCACGTCGACTTGTCCACGGCGCAATCGGTCCGTGCCAAATATGAAGGGCTGCAGCTCGATCTTGCTGATGCGGTGGGTGTCGCGCTCGCCGACAAGTACAAAACCGACTGCGTCTTCACACTCGATCAACGCGATTTCCGTGCGATCGAACCGCTGACACCTGGTCTCCGCTCGTTCCGGATTCTGCCCGCTGACAAGTAGTGCCCTACGTCCAGAAGCCGATGTGTGGTTGCCCCGGCAGGCCCACGCCGGCCACCAAACGGTGGCGACGCTCGCCGTGGAGCGCGAACTTCTGATCGGCTGACTGGCTTCGTCGGGTCGATGTGCTCGCCACCGCACCGGTCGACCTATCGAAGACATTCGTCATGGTCGCCGACTGGCCGGTGACTTTCTGGACGTGGTCACCCTGCCCGTCGACGACAGCCAGTCGCTTCAGCACGTGAGCGCGAGCTCGGTTTGGCTACTGCCCCCGCTGACAAGGGAGATGCGGCATGAGTGACAAGGTGGAGGAGCAGCGCAGTACCCGTA
>NZ_BMMH01000051.1 GCF_014645735.1 Nocardia jinanensis
TACTTTTGATTGCGCCTTCGGGTGTGATTGTGAGTCTTCAACGGAGAGTTTGATCCTGGCTCAGGACGAACGCTGGCGGCGTGCTTAACACATGCAAGTCGAGCGGTAAGGCCCTTCGGGGTACACGAGCGGCGAACGGGTGAGTAACACGTGGGTGATCTGCCTTGCACTCTGGGATAAGCCTGGGAAACTGGGTCTAATACCGGATATGACCTCCAGTTGCATGACTGGGGGTGGAAAGATTTATTGGTGCAAGATGAGCCCGCGGCCTATCAGCTTGTTGGTGGGGTAATGGCCTACCAAGGCGACGACGGGTAGCCGGCCTGAGAGGGCGACCGGCCACACTGGGACTGAGACACGGCCCAGACTCCTACGGGAGGCAGCAGTGGGGAATATTGCACAATGGGCGGAAGCCTGATGCAGCGACGCCGCGTGAGGGATGACGGCCTTCGGGTTGTAAACCTCTTTCGACTCCGACGAAGCGAAAGTGACGGTAGGAGTATAAGAAGCACCGGCCAACTACGTGCCAGCAGCCGCGGTAATACGTAGGGTGCGAGCGTTGTCCGGAATTACTGGGCGTAAAGAGCTTGTAGGCGGTCTGTCACGTCATCTGTGAAAACTTGGGGCTCAACCTTAAGCTTGCAGGCGATACGGGCAGACTAGAGTACTTCAGGGGAGACTGGAATTCCTGGTGTAGCGGTGAAATGCGCAGATATCAGGAGGAACACCGGTGGCGAAGGCGGGTCTCTGGGAAGTAACTGACGCTGAGAAGCGAAAGCATGGGTAGCGAACAGGATTAGATACCCTGGTAGTCCATGCCGTAAACGGTGGGTACTAGGTGTGGGTTTCCTTCCACGGGATCCGTGCCGTAGCTAACGCATTAAGTACCCCGCCTGGGGAGTACGGCCGCAAGGCTAAAACTCAAAGGAATTGACGGGGGCCCGCACAAGCGGCGGAGCATGTGGATTAATTCGATGCAACGCGAAGAACCTTACCTGGGTTTGACATACACCGGAAACCTGCAGAGATGTAGGCCCCCTTGTGGTCGGTGTACAGGTGGTGCATGGCTGTCGTCAGCTCGTGTCGTGAGATGTTGGGTTAAGTCCCGCAACGAGCGCAACCCTTATCTTATGTTGCCAGCGCGTAATGGCGGGGACTCGTGAGAGACTGCCGGGGTCAACTCGGAGGAAGGTGGGGACGACGTCAAGTCATCATGCCCCTTATGTCCAGGGCTTCACACATGCTACAATGGCCGGTACAGAGGGCTGCGATACCGCGAGGTGGAGCGAATCCCTTAAAGCCGGTCTCAGTTCGGATCGGGGTCTGCAACTCGACCCCGTGAAGTTGGAGTCGCTAGTAATCGCAGATCAGCAACGCTGCGGTGAATACGTTCCCGGGCCTTGTACACACCGCCCGTCACGTCATGAAAGTCGGTAACACCCGAAGCCGGTGGCCTAACCCTTGTGGAGGGAGCCGTCGAAGGTGGGATCGGCGATTGGGACGAAGTCGTAACAA
This sequence comes from Nocardia jinanensis, assembly GCF_014645735.1. Taxonomy (GTDB): domain Bacteria; phylum Actinomycetota; class Actinomycetes; order Mycobacteriales; family Mycobacteriaceae; genus Nocardia; species Nocardia jinanensis. Next base: position 1,516 of record NZ_BMMH01000051.1, read on the forward strand.
GGTAGCCGTACCGGAAGGTGCGGCTGGATCACCTCCTTTCTAAGGAGCATTTCTCCAGGACCGCTCACGTAGGTGGGTGTGTTTCTGGCAGAGGCCATTTCGGAAGCGAATGTTTTCCGATGGTTGCTCATGGGTGGAACGCTGACAACTTCTATCGCATTCGATCGGGAACTCAGTGTCCTGGTCGTGGTGGATATATCAACACACTGTTGGGTCCTGAAAGAACAGACGTTCTTTCCAGGCAAGATAATACGATCCATTCGGATTTCTCGAGATACCGTCAGCCGGTTGGCTGGTAGGTCCGGTGATTCAGTCTGAGTGGGTGTGTTGTTTGAGAACTGCACAGTGGACGCGAGCATCTTTGTTTTGTAAGTTTTTAAGAGCGTACGGTGGATGCCTTGGCACCAGGAGCCGATGAAGGACGTAGGAGGCTGCGATAAGCCTCGGGGAGCTGTCAACCGAGCTGTGATCCGAGGGTGTCCGAATGGGGAAACCCAGCACGAGTGATGTCGTGTTACCCGCATCTGAATATATAGGGTGTGTGGAGGGAACGTGGGGAAGTGAAACATCTCAGTACCCACAGGAAGAGAAAACAACATGTGATTCCGTGAGTAGTGGCGAGCGAAAGCGGATGAGGCTAAACCATGCGTGTGTGATAGCCGGCAGGCGTTGCACGTGTGGGGTTGTGGGGCTCACTTTCTTGTCACTGCCGTGGCGAGCAACAGTCAGAAAAGTTCATGTTAGTCGAATTGGTCTGGGACGGCCAACCGTAGACGGTGAGAGTCCGGTAGGCGAAAACATGTTCTCTGTTGTAGTGAGTACCCGAGTAGCAGCGGGCCCGTGAAATCTGCTGTGAATCTGCCGGGACCACCCGGTAAGCCTGAATACTCCCTGGTGACCGATAGCGGACTAGTACCGTGAGGGAAAGGTGAAAAGTACCCCGGGAGGGGAGTGAAATAGTACCTGAAACCGTGCGCTTACAATCCGTCAGAGCCTGTGCACAGTTTACTGTGGTGGGTGATGGCGTGCCTTTTGAAGAATGAGCCTGCGAGTTAGTGGCATGTGGCGAGGTTAACCCGTGTGGGGTAGCCGTAGCGAAAGCGAGTCCGAATAGGGCGTTTGAGTCGCGTGTTCTAGACCCGAAGCGGAGTGATCTACCCATGGCCAGGGTGAAGCGACGGTAAGACGTCGTGGAGGCCCGAACCCACTTAGGTTGAAAACTGAGGGGATGAGCTGTGGGTAGGGGTGAAAGGCCAATCAAACTCCGTGATAGCTGGTTCTCCCCGAAATGCATTTAGGTGCAGCGTCGCGTGTTTCTCACCGGAGGTAGAGCTACTGGATGGTCTAGGGGGCCCACAAGCTTACCGAAATCAGCCAAACTCCGAATGCCGGTGAGTGAGAGCGCGGCAGTGAGACTGCGGGGGATAAGCTTCGTAGTCGAGAGGGAAACAGCCCAGATCGCCGGCTAAGGCCCCTAAGCGTGTACTAAGTGGAAAAGGATGTGGGATTGCGCAGACAGCCAGGAGGTTGGCTTAGAAGCAGCCACCCTTGAAAGAGTGCGTAATAGCTCACTGGTCGAGTGATCCTGCGCCGACAATGTAGCGGGGCTCAAGTACACCGCCGAAGCCGCGGCAGTCACACAATACATCCGCATCGGACTACGGTCTGGTGTGCAGTGGTGTGGCTGGGTAGGGGAGCGTCGTGTAGCCAGGGAAGCAGCGGGGTGACCTAGTTGTGGAGGCTGCGCGAGTGAGAATGCAGGCATGAGTAGCGAAAGACGAGTGAGAAACTCGTCCGCCGAATGACCAAGGGTTCCTGGGCCAGGTTAATCCGCCCAGGGTGAGTCGGGACCTAAGGCGAGGCCGACAGGCGTAGTCGATGGACAACGGGTTGATATTCCCGTACCCGTGTATCCGCGCCCAATGGCGAATCATCTGTGCTAAGTGCCCAAATGCGGACGGACCTCCTTCGGGAGGCTGAAAGCGGCTGCGCACGACCCTGGGTGTAGTAGTCAAGCGATGGGGTGACGCAGGAAGGTAGCTGGGCCAGTCAGTGGTTGTACTGGTGTAAGCCTGTAGGGCGTTGTGTAGGCAAATCCGCACAGCATATAGCCTGAGAGGTGATGCGTAGCCGATTGAGGCGAATTCAGTGATCCTATGCTGCCGAGAAAAGCCTCTAGTGAGTTGGTACACGGCCCGTACCCCAAACCGACACAGGTGGTCAGGTAGAGAATACTAAGGCGATCGAGATAACTGTGGTCAAGGAACTCGGCAAAATGCCCCCGTAACTTCGGGAGAAGGGGGACCATGTCCGGTGAACGCCTTTACGGTGGGAGCTGGGTGTGGTCGCAGAGACCAGAGAGAAGCGACTGTTTACTAAAAACACAGGTCCGTGCGAAGTCGTAAGACGATGTATACGGACTGACGCCTGCCCGGTGCCGGAAGGTTAAGAGGACCGGTTAGCGCTTCGGCGCGAAGCTGAGAATTTAAGCCCCGGTAAACGGCGGTGGTAACTATAACCATCCTAAGGTAGCGAAATTCCTTGTCGGGTAAGTTCCGACCTGCACGAATGGCGTAACGACTTCTCTGCTGTCTCGACCACAGACTCGGCGAAATTGCACTACGAGTAAAGATGCTCGTTACGCGCGGCAGGACGAAAAGACCCCGGGACCTTCACTATAGCTTGGTATTGGTGTTCGGTACGGTTTGTGTAGGATAGGTGGGAGACTGTGAAGCATGCACGCCAGTGTGTGTGGAGTCAACGTTGAAATACCACTCTGATCGTATTGGACCTCTAACCTCGGACCATGATCTGGTTCAGGGACAGTGCCTGGTGGGTAGTTTAACTGGGGCGGTTGCCTCCCAAAATGTAACGGAGGCGCCCAAAGGTTCCCTCAGCCTGGTTGGCAATCAGGTGTTGAGTGCAAGTGCACAAGGGAGCTTGACTGTGAGACTGACAGGTCGAGCAGGGACGAAAGTCGGGACTAGTGATCCGGCACCGGCAAGTGGAAGCGGTGTCGCTCAACGGATAAAAGGTACCCCGGGGATAACAGGCTGATCTTCCCCAAGAGTCCATATCGACGGGATGGTTTGGCACCTCGATGTCGGCTCGTCGCATCCTGGGGCTGGAGTAGGTCCCAAGGGTTGGGCTGTTCGCCCATTAAAGCGGCACGCGAGCTGGGTTTAGAACGTCGTGAGACAGTTCGGTCTCTATCCGCCGCGCGCGTTGGAAACTTGAGGAAGGCTGTCCCTAGTACGAGAGGACCGGGACGGACGAACCTCTGGTGTGCCAGTTGTCCCGCCAGGGGCACGGCTGGTTGGCTACGTTCGGAAGGGATAACCGCTGAAAGCATCTAAGCGGGAAGCCTGTTCCAAGATGAGGTTTCCCACCACCTAGAGTGGTTAAGGCCCCCTACAGACCATGGGGTTGATAGGCCGGAACTGGAAGCACGGTAACGTGTGCAGGTGACCGGTACTAATAGGCCGAGGGCTTACTGAACAAAGATTGCTACGCGTCCAC
>NZ_BMMH01000052.1 GCF_014645735.1 Nocardia jinanensis
CGGGACACCGATCGGGACCGAACCCTGATCCGTTCCGGTGGCCTGCCAATACGTGATCGACACCGCAGCCTCGGTCGGACCATACAAGTTGTGCACCGCGGCATCGGAAATACTGTGCATCGCCGTCACCGTCTCCGGCGGCAACGCCTCACCGATCACGAACACATGCTCGAGACTCCGGATCGACTCCGCCGGAGTATGCGCAGCGAACACCGACAACATCGACGGCACGAAATCCGTCACCGTCACCTGATACTCGGCGATAACCCGCGCGAGATACTCGGTATCTCGATGACCGTCCGGAGTCGCCACCACCAGATGAGCACCCGCAGCCAACGGCAGGAAATAACCCCACAACGACACATCGAACGTCGTCGCGGTCTTCTGCAGATAGACGTCAGAAGCGTCGAGCGGATACTGATCCAGCATCCACGCGACCTGATTACCGATCGCCGCATGCGAGACGGCCACACCCTTCGGACGACCCGTCGAACCCGACGTGAAGATCACATACGCCGTATTCGACGACCGCACCGGCGACAACCGATCAGCATCGGTGAGCGGTGCGGTGTCGTAACCACTGATATCGAGCGTGTCCAGTGCAAGCACCGGAACACCCGTGTCCTCGGGAACGGCCCCGGTATCGGCGGTCGTGGTCAGCACACACAACGGTGCCGCCGTATCCAGGATGTAGCCGATCCGCTCGGCCGGATGCGCGGGATCCAACGGCACATACGCACCACCCGCAGCGACGACCGCATACATACCGACAACCAGATCCACCGACCGCGAAACCAGCAGACCCACCAGAGTCTCCGGACCCACACCCTGCGCGATCAGGTACCGCGCCAGCTGATTCACCCGACCCGCGAACTCGCCATAGGACAGACTCGTCCCCTCGAACGAGATCGCCAGCCGATCCGGATGAGCAGCGGCCGCGGCATCGAACCGGTCCAGCAGAAGTCCTGCCGGCACCCCATGCTCGGTGGCATTCCACTGCGCCAGCACCTGCGCACGCTCGACCGGCGCCAAGATCTCCAGATCACCGACCGCGGTCTCCGGCGCCGCGACGATCTCCCGCAGCAACCGCGCGAACCGCTGCGCGAAACCCTCCACCGTGGCGTGATCGAACAACGCTGTGGCATAGGTGAGGAAACCCGTCACACCCTCCGGCGCACCGGTGGTGTCGTAGGAATCGCTGAGGATCAGGTTCAGGTCGAACTGGGAGATCTCGGTATCGAAATCGAACCCCGAAACCGTCAACCCCGGCAGTTCCAGTACGGAGGCGGCCAGGTTCTGGAAGATCAACCCCACCTGGAACAACGGATGCCGCGCGGTAGAACGCGCCGGGTTGAGTACCTCCACCAGCCGCTCGAACGGCACATCCGCGTGCGCGAACGCCGCGATATCGGTCTCCCGCTGCCGCGACAAGAGCTCCGCGAAAGACTCCCCACGATCCAGCTCGGTACGGAACACCAGCGTGTTCACGAACATACCGATCAGATCGTCGAGCGCTCGCTCACCACGACCCGCGACCGGTGTACCGATAGTGATGTCGTCACTACCCGACAACCGCGACAGCAGCACCGCCAGCGCCGAATGCACGACCATGAACAGGGTGGCACCCTGCTGCCGCGCAACCCGCTGCAAACCGGCGTGGGTTTCGGCATCGATCGCGATATCGACCCGGCTACCGGCGAAGGACTGTACCGCCGGACGCGGCCGATCGGTCGGTAGATCCAGCTGATCCGGCACACCGGCCAGCGCCGACTGCCAGTAGCCCGCCTGCTGAGCCGCCAGCGATTCCGGATCGGCTTCGTCACCGAGCAGTTCACGCTGCCAGATGCTGTAGTCGGCGTACTGAATCGGCAGCGTCGCCCATGCGGGCGCCTCACCGGCGGCACGCGCGGCGTAGGCGGTCATCACGTCCCGGGTCAGCGGGCCGGCCGAGGAACCGTCACCGGTGATGTGATGGACGACCATGGTCAGGACGAACTCACCGGCAGTACCGTCCAGCTCGAACAGTGCCACCCGCAGCGGCACCTCGGCGGTCACGTCGAAACCGGTGGACACCAGTTCCGATACCGCAGCGACCACCTGATCGGGTGTCACCGACCGAATCTGCAGTCGCGGCACTGCCTGCGCGGCAGGCAATACCAGCTGCACCGGGCCCGACTCGGTCTCCGGATACACCGTCCGCAGCACCTCGTGCCGGCCCACCACATCGGCGACCGCGGCGCGCAGGGCAGCCACGTCGAGATCGCCCGAGAGCCGGATCACGAGGGGAATGTTGTAGGCAGCCGACTGCTGATCGAAGCGGTTCAGGAACCACATCCGCTGCTGCGCCAGCGACAACGGCGCTGCGTCGACAACCTCACCCGAGGGCAGCGTGCGGGTCGGCCGCGGCTGCGGCACCAACGCCGCACGCCCACCCGAACCCGCCTGCTCCTGAATCCGGGCGGCCAACGCCGAAACAGTGGCGGCCTCGAACAACAAACGCACCGGCACCTGCGTATCCAACGCAGTCCCTAGACGCGCGGCGACCTGGGTCGCGACCAGCGAATTACCACCCAGGGCGAAGAAATCATCATCCGCACCGACCCGCTGGACACCGAGCACCTCGGCGAACACACCCGCGACAATCTCCTCGATCGGAGTCGACGGCGCCCGGAACTCCTTCGTCTCGAACACCGGCGCCGGCAACGCC
>NZ_BMMH01000053.1 GCF_014645735.1 Nocardia jinanensis
GCGCTTCGACATGATGGAGACCATCTTCCTCAAAGAAGGAAGCGGCCCCAAACCCGTGACGATTCACCTTGTACCCGGACTACTGCAGACCCAGGAGTACGCACGAGCGTTGGCTCGGGTGGCCAGTCCTGAAGACACCGGGGAGGAGCGCGAGCGACGCGTGCAGCTCAAAATGCGTCGGCAGGCACTGATCACCCGGAGATCCCGTCCTGCCCGGCTCAATGTGGTTCTGGCAGAGACGGTTCTACGCCGGACTGTCGGTGGACCGCGCGTAATGGCAATGCAACTGAGGCATCTCGCCGATGCCGGGACCCTTCCGAACGTGAGACTGCGAGTCCTGCCCTTCTCCGCCGGGATACCTGTCGGTGAGCAGATCGGGCCGTTCGTGATCATGGAGTTCAGCGCGGCAACTCCGGGCAGACCAGCCGAGCCGACAATTGTCTACGCCGAGAACTACACCGGCGACATGTACAGCGAGAAGGTCGGTATCGTGCAGCGATACGTAGAGGCGTGCGACCTCGTCGAGCGAGCCTCGCTCGACGAGGTCAGCAGCAGGAATCTGCTGCGCACGGCAGCAAGGGAGCACGAACGGTGAACGTCGACCTATCCGAAGCGAAATGGTTCAAGAGCAGGCGTAGCGGCGGAACAAAGGAGTGCGTGGAGGTCGCGTTCCTCGGCGGCGGGCGCGTCGGCGTTCGCGATTCCAAAAACCCCACCGGCCCGGCTCTCGTTTTCACCGCCGCCGAGTGGGACACCTTCACCGGTAGCACCTCCGGCGGTCGTTCCGATCGAAGCTAGCGCGATCGGGGCAGCGGCAGCTCCCTGATCGGGTCGATGGGTACGCATCACCTGACATAGCTCGGGTCCGCCACATAGGATCGGTCGGGTGGCGACCGGGTCGACTCGTCTGGTGGTGTTCGCCGGTCTACCCGGCTGCGGAAAGACCACTTTGGCACGTGCGCTGGCCGACGAGCTCGGGGCGACTTTCCTGCGTATCGATACCTTCGAGGCGGCGATCGTATCGACATTGATGCCGTTCGAGGACAATCCTGTCGGTTACGTCGCAGCGGCCTGGGTGGCCGAGGACCAGCTACTGGGCGGGCGCACGGTGGTCGTCGACGCCTGCAACAACCTGCAGGCGGCCAGGTCGATGTGGACCGACCTGGCCCTCGGATCGCAGGTTCGGCTGCACTGGGTGGAGGTCATCTGCTCGGATACGGTCGAGCATCGCCGCCGTGTGGAGACGCGCGAACCCGATCGGCCGGGACAGGGCAACCCGACCTGGGCACAGGTGCGGGCCCGGCGCTGGGAACCGTTCACCGAGCCTCGAATTCTGATCGACAACACGGGAGCCGCGGCATCACATGTGGCCACGATCCGCTCTGCACTCCGCACGGACTGAGCAGAGACGATAGCGAACCGCCAGGTCGCGTGGTGCGAGACCGCCGCAGCGATCTTGTCTTCGCCACCCGCCGCATACGCGTTCTGTGTCGCAGTGGACCCGCAACACCGAGCCGCGCGCCGTGGACCGGGCGCGGCTCGGCCGGTTCGCTCAGCTCGTGAGCTCGTCGATGGCGGGTGATTCGTCCCGGGACAATGTGATCCCGAGATTCGTGGCCCTGCGCTCGAGTTCGTCGTCGTCGCCGTGGTCCAGTCCGACAGCCGTACCGTCGGCCGAGAGCACCTCCACGTTGAGGCACAGCGACTGGAGTTCCTTGAGCAGAACCTTGAACGATTCCGGGATGCCCGGCTCCGGAATGTTCTCGCCCTTGACGATCGCCTCGTAGACCTTCACCCGACCCACGACATCGTCGGACTTGATCGTCAACAATTCCTGCAGGGTGTAGGCCGCACCGTAGGCCTGCATGGCCCAGCACTCCATCTCACCGAAACGCTGACCACCGAACTGCGCCTTACCACCCAGCGGCTGCTGGGTGATCATCGAGTACGGACCGGTCGAACGGGCATGGATCTTGTCGTCGACCAAGTGATGCAGCTTCAGGATGTACATGTAACCCACCGCCACCGGATACGGGAACGGCTCACCCGAACGACCATCGAACAACGTCGCTTTTCCATCCGCTCCCACCATCACCTCCCCATCTCGATTGGGCAGGGTGGACGCCAGCAGACCGCCCAGCTCTTCTTCGCGCGCACCGTCGAACACCGGTGTCGCGAGGTTCGTATCCCGCGCCGCCGACATCAGCTCCTCGGGCAACCGGTTCGCCCAATCGGGCCGAGCGCCGTCGACCGGCTGAATATCCCAGCCCGTCTTACCGATCCAGCCGAGGTGGGTTTCCAGGATCTGCCCGATATTCATACGACGCGGCACACCATGGGTATTCAA
>NZ_BMMH01000054.1 GCF_014645735.1 Nocardia jinanensis
GGCCATCACCACGATCGCGCGGCGGGTCCTGATCGGTTGCTTGCTCGTTTTGGTGATCTTCTGCAAGCGACGCCCCTCGTCCGGGGTCACCTCCCGCACGAATACTTCTGGTTTACGGGCCATCGACACCACCTCCACCGGCAGCATCGCCGTCGGCGAGCACACGATCAAACCGACACCCGGATTACAGCCGCAACCTATCTGGACGAGGCACTAGCCACACCCGTGGGCACGTACCACACCGGAATGGTCGAAGTCCGAGGCGAGATCGACAGCACGATCACCAGCACCGAATGGGCCATAGGTATCACTGTCGTGGCGGGCGCTGCCGCGGCCTTCTTCAGCTGGGGCGCATCCGCTGCCGCGGCCGGCGGAGGAGTGACGGTCATGGTCGGCAACTGCATCAACGCCATCCGCACCGCCTACCAGGCCAGCCGCCTGTTCCGAGTACTCGGCCTCGCGACCGCGGCGGCTGGAGCTGTCGGCACCATCAAAGCCTTCGACGGGGTCCCCGACCTCGGCAGCACCCTCACTTCCCTCGGCGCCATCATCGCCATGAAAGTGCTCATCGACGACGGGGCGCCCGGGCCCGGCGATGCGGTACCTGAGATTGCGCCGAACAAGGATGTCACCGACGAGATGGCGCGGATGCTGGCGGAGGGAATCAACCCGGGTGAAGACTGTTCCGAGATCGCTGAGAAACTGAAGAAGACGGCAGGAGAAGTAGGCGAGATACTCAAAGTCGAACCGGCACCAGGTCAGGAACTTACTGTTGAAGAATACGGCATTCCCGAAGAGTTCCTTTACCATGAGGTCTACACGGACGGAAAATACGTCTACGACCCGAGGCACAGTCCGGAGCCTATCCCGATCGAGCAATGGCGGAGAACTATGCTGGGGGACAATCCAGGTGCAACGATCGAACCGGTGGGATGATGGATTCGAGTGACTTTATTGCGCGCCTGCGCCGTTTCGGTTCCCTCGAATGGTACCGCCATGCCGGCGGCGGCGTTGACGGCGAGTATTTCAGGCCGCCACTGGTAGTATGGCGTTTTTCCGAACCCCGGCCCGTGTGGGTTGCGGAGACTCTTCAGCGCATTGTGGGAGACGAGCGGCGTGAGGTCGATTGGTTATTCGACACGGCGCGCCGCAACTGGGTCCTGGTTCCCTCGTATGTCATGGAAGAGAAGGCGCGCCATGGCTTCGCTACGGAAGCGCAGGCCGCGGATCTGATTGCCCGAGAAAACCCGGAATACGGTCGACGGTCGGTGCGTGATTTCGACAGGATCATTGTCGCGCTGGATTCTGTACCCGGCAGGTGAAATTGCTGAGCCGGGCCACCAGCCTTCAACGGGATTCGCCGGTCGACGGCGAGGCCCCCGCGAAGCATGGTAAGTCGGGCGGCCACAGAGATAGGAGAGCCCTTCGCCGAAGCTCGGATGAGACCCGACTCTGTGTGAGAGAAGTCTAGGTGCGTCGGCGGCACGGCCGAAGCGCGGGGCGTAATGGACCAGTCCGTGGAAGGACGAGGCATCGGGTTCGGTGCTTGCCACGACCGAGGTCGGCGCGTCCGGTGCCGACTGGCAAAGCCGTTGCGTCCGATGAACCGATGCCCGGGGCGCACCGAAATGCGGCTTGTCTGCTGGAGCGTTGGGGCAGACCGGGAGCTACGCTTGGTTGATAACCAGGACTTTTCGGTGGCTGAGCGCGTGGGCGTATTGGTCGATTCCCCCTCCGGACACATCTCTCCCTCTTTCTACCTGCTGTTATTTGGTGTGAGTATCAATCACTCGCACTATATGCGCAGGTCAGCGGCGTGGGGGTTCAAGTCCGGGTCCAGCTGAGACAGGTCTGAGAACCAGCTGGCATAGTGTCCTTTTGCGGCGGCCAACCCACATCCTGGCGCTGCTGTTGCCGGAAACCTGAAGCCGCGCCCCGCACACGGGGATGAGGTGCGAGTGTCCTCGCCGGCTAGCGCTATTTCGTCGGGAACTCAGGTGAGAGGAAGCGTGGCCTCGACATCCCTCCAGCGTGTCGAGGTGAAGTGGGGGTGTGAGGGCGGGGCACGATGTCACCTACTTATCCCGCAACGATTTGTCGGGTAGTAGACAGGCACTGCTGGGCGATCGTTCAAAC
>NZ_BMMH01000055.1 GCF_014645735.1 Nocardia jinanensis
CCACACCTTCGGCGATCAGGTACCGCGCCAGCTGATTCACCCGACCCGCGAACTCGCCATAGGACAGACTCGTCCCCTCGAACGAGACAGCCACCCGATCCGGATGAGCGGCAGCCACAGCATTGAACCCGTCCAGCAGCAGCCCGGCACGGATCGCGTGCTCGGTGGCATTCCACTGCGCCAGCACCTGCGCACGCTCGACCGGCGCCAAGATCTCCAGATCACCGACCGCGGTCTCCGGCGCCGCGACGATCTCCCGCAACAACCGCGCGAACCGCTGCGCGAAACCCTCCACCGTCGCGTGATCGAACAACGCCGTGGCATAGGTCAGGTAACCCGCCACCCCCTGCGGGGCACCCGATTCGTCGTAGGAATCACCGAGCACGAGGTTCAGATCGAACTGCGAGATCTCGGAATCGAATTCCACACCCGAGACCGTCAGACCCGGCAGTTCCAGACTCGACTGCGCGAGGTTCTGGAACGTGAAACCCACCTGGAACAACGGATGCCGCGCGGTAGAACGCGCCGGGTTGAGTACCTCCACCAGCCGCTCGAACGGCACATCCGCATGCGCGAACGCCGCAATATCGGCCTCCCGCTGCCGCGACAAGAGCTCCGCGAAAGACTCCCCACGATCCAACTCGGTACGGAACACCAACGTGTTCACGAACATACCGATCAAACCATCGAGCGCCTGCTCACCACGACCCGCGACCGGCGTACCAACCGTGACGTCATCACTACCCGACAACCGCGACAACAACACCGCCAGCGCCGAATGCACAACCATGAACAGCGTCGCGTTCCGCTCCTGCGCGACCCGCACCAACCCGGCATGAACCTCGGCATCGACCGCGACCTCGACCCGGCTACCCGCGAAAGACTGCACCGCCGGACGCGGCCGATCGACCGGAAGATCCAGCTGATCCGGCACACCCGCCAGCGCCGACTGCCAATAGTCGATCTGCGCGGCGGACAGCGATTCCGGATCGGCGTCGTCACCGAGCAGTTCACGCTGCCACAGTGCGTAGTCGGCGTACTGCACCGGCAACGCGGCCCACCCCGGCAGCTCGCCGACGGTCCGGGCCGCGTAGGCGGTCATCAGATCCCGCGTCAGCGGCCCCACCGATGAACCATCGGCCGCGATATGGTGCACCACCATCGCCAGCACATGCTCATCGGGACCGGTCGCGAGCAGCAGCACTCGCACCGGCGCCGCCTCGGTGACATCGAAACCGGCGGACATCAACTCGGCGATTCGAGTGACAGGGTCGTCGGCGGTCGCGATCTCGAGACCACCGCTGATCACCTGCCCGACCGGTAATACCTCTTGGTAGGGCAGCTCATCCCGGCCTACCGGATACCGGGTGCGCAATGCTTCGTGCCGCTCCAGCACATCGGCGACCGCCGCACGCAGCGCGTCCACATCCAACGCACCCGACAACCGGATCGCCATCGGCAAGTTGTAGGCCGCCGACTGCTGATCGAACCGGTTCAAGAACCACATCCGCTGCTGCGCCAACGACAACGGCACCCGCTCCGGCCGCTCCCGCCGCGCCAACACCGGCAGATCCCCACGCCCGGTAGCGGTCTCGGCGACAGCCGCCAAAGCGGTCACAGTAGAAGCCTCGAACAACAACCGAACCGGCACCTGCGTATCCAACGCAGCGGCCAACCGCGCCGCCACCTGGGTCGCGATCAGCGAATTACCACCCAGGGCGAAGAAATCATCATCCGCACCCACCCGCTGCACACCCAGCACCTCGGCGAACACACCCGCCACGATCTCCTCGATCGGAGTCGACGGCGCCCGGAACTCCTTCGTCTCGAACACCGGCGCCGGCAACGCCTTACGATCCAACTTCCCAGAAGTGTTCAACGGGAACGCATCCAACACGACCACCGCGGCCGGAACCATATAAACCGGCAACACCTCACGCAAAGCATCCAGCAACACACCGGACACAACCTGCGCACCCGGAGCCGGCACCACATAAGCAACGAGCTGCTCACCCAGATCCGACGCCGCGACCGTCACCACA
>NZ_BMMH01000056.1 GCF_014645735.1 Nocardia jinanensis
CCTCGCCCGCCGGCGCCCGAATCAGCGCCCGCAGCTTGACAGTTAGCGGAATCGGAGGTCTATCCGTGCAGCAGCCCCTTGCGGAACCATGGGGTTACCGCTACGGCTATACCAGCGACAGCAGCGGCTTGGATTCTTCCTCGATGGAACCGAAGCTTTACAAGCACCTGCTTGCGGTGCTGTACAACGGGGGATCCAACGAGTACAGCGCAGCCCGGATTCCTTCCGGGCCCTGTACACCACGTTGTACCAAGGGGCTGGTCCCCACGCTGAGTGGTGGTCGGTGGCCTGAAGGTCAGTCGAGACCGCGCCGTGATCCGCGAATCGGGCCCCTCCTGCGCGGTTGCCGGATCGGCCGGGCCGCCGACTGCGGCAGGACATCGGCGAGCTGAATAGGCGAGCGACCTGATGGCGTAACGGCCGTTCGTCATCGGCCGATCGTTCGGTGATAGCAATCTCAGCCACCAGGGGGATCCTTGACCACTCCACCGTCGCCGGCCTATCCACGCCACCCCGGCCCGCCCCGCAAGTCCAACAACGGCACCATCATCGTCCTGGTCGTTGTCGGCGTCCTCATTGTGGTCTGCGGCGGTTTGACCGCCTTGGGTGCCATCATCGGCGACGAAAGGGACACCGCGGCGAGTACCACCACCCCGCCTGCCCCGGCAACGAGCGCCGTCACCGCGCCCACGAAGGACACCACCACCGTGCCCACGACGACGCGGGCCTCGGCCGTGCTGCCACCGTCCGAGCCGCTCGTCATCGCACCATTTCCATCGGGGCTCGACCCGCGATGCACCCCCGCAGACCCAGCCACCGCTGCGACTATCACCGGCGGACTCGAAGCCACCGGTGCCCGCGCCGAGCATGTGATCACCCTGGCCGGTGCCGATGGCTACGAGTACATCGGCGCATCCATCGTGAGCCCCGACAACACGAGGTACCTGCAGCGCTCTGATGTCTGGGTCCGGGTCCTGGGCAAGGTGTATGCCGCCACCGGCGGTGCACGCAACGATTCGACGTTCCCGAAAGCGCCGTCCTCGCTCGACGTCGACCTCGGCGGTGACTCCGTGCAGACCACCGACCGGTGCGTGGCCGACTGGTCGCGGGTCACCCGCCGATAGCATCAACTGGGATGCGATCAGCCTATATCCCCACCAGCGCCATCGCGATCACCAAGACGACGTAGTCCTGCCCCAAAACCGTGTCCGGGCATCCCCTGGACGCAATTTCCTTGTCCACGCTGCGGCCTCCGGTTTCACCTCGATCGAGGGTGAGAATTGCGACCGACGGCATGACAGCCTTCGCCCGGTCGGCACCAATGGACGTGTCGTCGACAAAGCCGGCGTCGACGCCCTCGCTGTACCCCGGTGACCTGCTGTTGGCAGGTCACCTCCGGGCTGGTGCTGATCACCCGCCCTGGCGACGGCAAACGCGGCGTCAGAAGTAGGGCCACATCTCGACGTTCACGCCGCTGGCATCCGAATTCGCGAGCGAGGCCCTCTCCCCGCCGACCCCGACCACTCCCTGCCGGCCCAGGTTCGGTGTCCAGGTCGATTCCGAGCCCTCGATGCCCCGAGGTGCCACCATGGGGAGAGCACACCCGGTTCGGAGGCGGTCATGACACAGACAGGTAGCGCGGCGTCCACGCGGTCCCATCATGAGGTCGATATCTCCAGTTACGGGTTCTGGGAGAGGGACTTCGACGGTCGGGAGGCGGCGTTCGCCCGGTTGCGCGCGGCCGAGGGCCTCACCTGGCATGC
>NZ_BMMH01000057.1 GCF_014645735.1 Nocardia jinanensis
AGGTCCGGTCGCGACGACTCCTGGATGTCACCGTGGAGCCACGAGTCCTTCGGATAGATCGCGAGCGTCGCGGCCGGACCGAGCCGAGTCGCGGCGCGGCGCGGCAACGGAAACGACACTCATCCAGACGGTGTGTCGATTCTGTCTGTCCGTCGTCAGCGGTTGTGATTGCTCGTGGTTCGAGCCGGCCTGCGCGACCGGACGCCCCGTCATTCGTGAGCTTCGAGCTCTGGGAGAGATCGGCGCCGTGCGGGTGAGCTGGGATCGCGAACAGCTCATCGGAGGCAAGCCCGACAGAGGCTCGTAAGTAGGGTGCTGCGCGTTCTCGCTGGGGTTCTGGGCCACCGGAATACACCTGATGGAGGGCTCGATTGAGTATTTACTGTGGCATGGACTGGGCCGAAGGTCACCACGATGTCGCCATCGTCGACCGAGACGGCAGGCTGCTCGCGAAGAAGCGAATCGCGGACAACCCAACGGGTTTCGCGGAGCTGACCCAGCTGCTGGCCGACACGGGCGACACGAAGGACGACCCGGTCCCGATCGCGATCGAGACCCCGCGGGGGCTCATGGTCGCTTCTTTGCGCGCGGCCGGGCGGCCGGTGTTCGCGATCAACCCGATGGCCGTGGCCCGCTACCGCGAACGCCATTCGGTGGCTCGAGCAAAGTCGGACCACGCTGACGCGATGACCCTGGCCAACATCTTGCGGGTCGACGCCCATCTGCATCGTCGACTTCCTGCCGACAGCGAACTGGCCCAAGCCATCGCAGTCCTCGCGCGCGCCCAGCAGGACGCGGTCTGGAGACGCACGAAAGCCAGCAACGAACTGCGATCTCTGTTGCGCGAGTACTACCCGGCGTTCCTGGACACCTTCGCAGGCCGCTCAGCCACCAACTTGGCCAAACCCGAAACACGGGCAATCCTCGCCATCGCGCCGACACCTGCTGCGGCAGCGAAACTGACCAAGACGCGAGTCGCCGCAGCACTGCGCCGTGCTGGCCGACAGCGTGGTATCGACCAACTCGCTTCCGAGATCGTCACCAGCATGCGGTTGCCGCAGCTGCGGCAACCCGGACCGATCGAGCGAGCAATGGGACAGCAGGCCCTCGCATTACTGGCGATGCTCAATGCCGCATGTGCTGGCGCCTACGAGCTGGAACAGGCTGCGGCCGAACAGTTCAGAACGCACCCCGATCACGCCATCATCACCAGCTTCCCGGGACTGGCCGACCTCACCGGAGCGCGCATGCTCGCCGAGATCGGTGACGACCGCCGCCGATTCGCCGACGCCCGCGCACTCAAGGCATACGCCGGATCAGCGCCCGTCACCCGGGCTTCGGGCAAAAGTATCTCCATCACCCACCGCAGGATCAAAAATGATCGCCTGGCCGCCGTTGGCTGGATCTGGGCCACCACCATGGTCGTCCTTCCAGGCCCCGCCCAACAGCACTACCGGCGCCGCCGCGATCACGGTGACCGCCACGCTCCCGCGGTCCGCCACCTGTTCAACAAGATGGTCGGCCAGCTCCACCACTGCCTGCAAACACGCCAGACCTACGATCCCGTCAAAGCCTTCGCCGACCATCCT
>NZ_BMMH01000058.1 GCF_014645735.1 Nocardia jinanensis
CCTCGTCGTAGTGGGTCCCGGTTTTGAGGCAGCCGTGCAGGATGCCCACGAGTCTGTTGGCGAGTTGGCGCAGGGCGGCGTTGTGGCCGATGCCGCGGGCTTTTTGCCGGTCGTAGTAGGCGCGGGCGCCGGGGGATCTCAGTATCGCGCTTTGTGCTTGTGCGGTGAGGGCGTCGATGAGGCGGTCGTTGTGCACGAACCGGGCCAAGACGACTTTCTTCTTGCCCGACGCGCGGGTGATCGGGGAAGTACCCGCGTAGTTCTTGCGGGCTTTGGCGTGGGCGTAACGGTGGGGGTCGTCACCGAATTCTGCGAGCACCCGGGCGCCGAGAACCGGTCCCAGACCGGGCTGGGACACGATGATCTCAGCGGCCGGGTGCCGCCCAAAATGGGCACCGACCTGCCCTTCCAACACCTTGATCTGGGTGTTGAGAACACCCAGAACCGCCAGCAGTGCCTGCACCGACGCGGCGTAGGCGGCGGTCACGACCTCGGGCCGGCCGAGTTGCTCGCTGCGCAACGCGGCCTGGATCACCGCGGCTTTGTCGCCGATGTCGCGGCGGCGTGCACGCTTCAACACGGCACTGATCTGGGCGATCGTCAGCCGGGCGGCCTTCTGCGGAGACGGCGCCTTGGCCAGAAGTTCCAGGGTGTCGGCGGCACCGAGGTCGTCGAACGCGGCCAGCGCGGCGGGGAAGTAGTCACGCAGCGCGTGACGCAGCCGCTGGGTGTGGCGGGTGCGTTCCCAGATCATCGTCTTGTGGGTGCGGGCCACGACCTTGATCGCCTCGGCGCGTGCGGAGTCCCCGGCGACCGGCCGCAGTTCATGGGCGTGGGTGCGGGCCATATCCGCCAGCACGTGCGCGTCCCCGGCGTCGCTCTTGGCTCCCGAAACCCCCAGCCGGTCACGAAACCTCGAGGCCTGCAACGGGTTCACCGCCAGCACCGTGTATCCGGCGGCGACCAGCGCCGCGACCCACGGGCCGCGGTCGGTTTCGATCCCGACCAACACCTCGACCTCGCCAGGGTCGTCGCCGACCAATTCCCCGACGAGCGCGTGCAACCTCGCCATCCCGGCTACCCCCTCGGGCACCCGCGCCTTGGCCAACCGGCGACCGGAACCGTCCATCACCTCCACATCGTGGTGATCCTCAGCCCAGTCATCTCCCACGAACAGTCGCAACGATCCTCCGATCCTCGATGCCGATCACCGTCGAGCAGCCGGCAGGAGAACCATCAGCGACCTAATCAAGCAGTGCTCACGCCCCGTTCCGGGCGGGCACGACATCCCAGCAGCGATCAACTCTCCCGGCCCACCGGCGGGGGCACGGTCTTTGTGCAGGACTCGAGATCCTGGGTCGAGAAGTGCTCACCCAC
>NZ_BMMH01000059.1 GCF_014645735.1 Nocardia jinanensis
GGGGTGGCAGTGGCTGGTAGGGCCGGTTCTCGCGGATCAGGGCCCACAGGACGTTGACGCGGCGGCGGGCCAGGGCGAGGACGGCTTGGGTGTGTTTCTTGCCCTCGGCGCGTTTGCGGTCGTAGAACTGTCGGGATTCGGGACAGCAGCTGATACTGATCATTGCCGAGTAGTAGAAGACGCGGTTGAGGCCGCGGTGGTAGCGCTTGGGCCGGTGCAGGTTCCCGCGTATCCGTCCGGAGTCCCAGGGCGCCGGAGCGAGTCCGGCGAACCCGGCCAGGCGGTCTGGAGTGCCGAAGAAGCCCATGTCGCCGCCGGTGGCCGCGAGGAACTCGGCGCCGAGCAGGGTGCCGATGCCGGGCAGGCTGACTATCACCTCGGCGAGTTCGTGGCGGTGAAATCGGCCCTCGATGAGCGTGTCGACGTTCTTGATCCGCTCGTTGAGGGCCATCACCTCCTCGGCCAGGCTCGCAACCATCGATGCGGTCAGCTCCTCGCCCGGCAGGCGGGTGCGCTGGTGCCCGGCGGCGTCGACCGCGACCGCTGCGATCTTTCCGGGGTTTCTGACTTTCCTTGTCCGCAACCAGGATTCGAGTCGAGTTACGCCGATCCGGCGCAATGCAGCAGGGGTCTGGTAGCCGGTCAGCAGGACCAGTGGACCGGTCAGGGTGAGGTTGTCGAACCCGCGCTCGAGCCCGGGAAAGATACCGGTGAGCAGGCCGCGGAGCCGGTTGATCGCCCGGGTGCGGTCCGCGACGAGGTCGGCGCGGCGGGCGGTGAGCAGCTTCAACTCCACGGTGGTCTCGTCACCGGGGCGGATCGGGTGCAAGTCACGGCGCATCCTGGCCTGGTCGGCGATGATTGCGGCATCCCGCGCGTCGGTCTTGCCCTCACCGCGGTAACCGCCGGCAGCCCGGTTCAAGGTCCGGCCTGGGATATACAACAATGGCTGGTCTCGTTGCAGCAGCAACCCAATCAGCAGGGCAGCACCGCCGTCGTTGAGGTCCACCGCCCACAACACCTCGCCCGAACGTGTAAGAACCTCGTCGATCAGGGCCGACAGCGTCGACTCGTCGTTGGCGACCCGACGCGACAGCAACCGCTTGCCGTCACCGTCGATGACCACGCAGTGGTGGTCGGTTTTTCCGATATCCACACCAGCCCAGATCTGGGCCATGCCCGCCTCCATCAGCTCGTTGGAACCACAGCTCGTGAACGACCGCGCCGGCATTGCCCTACACAGCGACTGATTCGCACATCCCAATATGCGGCCGGGTCGTCCCGGGGAATCGGGCGGCCAAGCTCCTCGAGCCACCAACGGCACACTCATGAAA
>NZ_BMMH01000060.1 GCF_014645735.1 Nocardia jinanensis
CGTGACAGCACCAACTGGATCCTGATCGTGGCCGGCCTCGTCGTCGGTGTAGTGCTGGGTGTTCCGCCCGCGCGCTACACCAAGATGACCGCGATGCCCCAGCTGGTGGCGGCGTTCAACGGTGTCGGCGGCGGTACGGTCGCGCTCATCGCCTGGGCCGAATTCATCGATACCACCGGTTTCTCGGCGTTCCAGCACGGCGAGGAACCCACGGTGCACATCATCGTCGGCTCGCTGTTCGCCGCGATCATCGGTTCGATCTCGTTCTGGGGTTCGGTGATCGCGTTCGGCAAGCTGCAGGAGGTCCTGCCCGGCCGCCCGATCGGGCTCGGGAAGTTGCAGCAGCTGGTGAACCTGGTGCTGCTGGTGGCCGCGGTGGGGGCCGCGGTGGTCATCGGCCTCGGGGCCTCCGACGGCGGCGTATCCCAGTGGTGGATGGTCGGTCTGTTGCTGGCTGCCGGTGTGCTCGGGCTGATGGTGGTGCTGCCGATCGGTGGCGCCGATATGCCC
The DNA here is from genome assembly GCF_014645735.1 of Nocardia jinanensis. GTDB lineage: Bacteria > Actinomycetota > Actinomycetes > Mycobacteriales > Mycobacteriaceae > Nocardia > Nocardia jinanensis. Next base: position 511 of record NZ_BMMH01000060.1, read on the forward strand.
GTGGTGATCTCGCTGCTCAACGCGCTCACCGGTCTGTCGGCGGCGGCGGCCGGGCTGGCGCTGAACAACACCGCCATGATCGTGGCAGGCATGATCGTCGGCGCGTCCGGCACCATCTTGACCAACCTCATGGCCAAGGCCATGAACCGGTCCATCCCGGCGATCGTCGCGGGCGGTTTCGGTGGCGGCGGTGCGGTGGTGAGTTCCGGTGACGGCGAACAGAAGCAGGCCAAGGCCACCTCGGCGGCCGACGCGGCGATCCAGATGGCCTACGCCAACCAGGTGATCGTGGTGCCCGGCTACGGTATGGCCGTCGCGCAGGCGCAGCACGCGGTCAAGGAGATGGCGGGGCTGCTCGAAGCCAAGGGTGTCGAGGTGAAATACGCCATCCATCCGGTCGCGGGTCGGATGCCCGGCCATATGAATGTGTTGCTGGCCGAGGCCGAGGTGTCCTACGACGCCATGAAGGAGATGGACGATATCAACGGCGAGTTCAGCCGCACCGATGTCGCCCTGGTCATCGGCGCCAACGATGTCACCAACCCGGCCGCCCGCGAGGATGCCGCCAGCCCGATCTACGGGATGCCGGTCCTCAATGTCGACCAGGCGAAATCGGTGATCGTGCTGAAGCGCTCGATGAACAGCGGTTTCGCCGGTATCGACAATCCGCTCTTCTATGCCGA
>NZ_BMMH01000061.1 GCF_014645735.1 Nocardia jinanensis
TACCCGCCCGAGGTTCGTGACAAGGCCGTGCGTCTGGCCCTCGAACGGCTCGATGAGTACGGATCCGCCTACGCTGCTGCGCGTGCGATCGGCCCGCTGGTCGACGTGCATCACGAAACTCTGCGGTTGTGGATCAAGAAGGCCCTCGACGAAAGCCCGCGACCGAGTGCGCCGGGCTTGTCGTCGGCCGAGCGCGAAGAGTTGGCTCGGCTGCGGAAAGAGAATCGAGACCTCAAACAGACCACCGAGATACTGAAGCTGGCGTCGGCTTTTTTCGCGCGGGAACTCGACCCGCGACACCGTTGATCGTCGGGTTCATCGACGAATACCGCCAGGTCTACGGCGTCGAGTCGATCTGCCGAGCCCTGTCTGCGCACGGGGTTCAGATTGCGCCGAGGACCTACCGCAAAGCCCGCCACCGGCCCGCTTGCGCTCGTGACGTCGCCGACGCTGCCGTGGAGAACACCCTGCGCGGGCTCGGCGAGAAGCCCGAGCAGCTCTACGGGCGCCGGAAAATGACGCGTTGGCTGCGGCGTCAGGGTCACGACGTGGCGTTCTGCACTGTCGACCGGATCATGCGCGAACTGGACATGAACGGGGTTGTCAGAGGCCGCCGGCATCGGACTACGATCCCGGCCAAGGACGGGATACGTGCCGGTGACAGGCTCAACCGTGATTTCACCGCGACCACGCCGAACCAGGTGTGGGTAGCCGATTTCACCTATGTGTCGACCTGGACCGGGTGGACATATGTGGCGTTCGTGTTCGACGCTTACTCTCGCGCGATCGTGGGCTGGAATGTCTCGGCGTCGAAAACGACACCGCTGGTGTCAAAAGCGGTCAACATGGCCGTGTGGCGGCGAAAGCACTATGGTCACCCGGTCGAGCCCGGACTGATACATCACTCCGATGCGGGGTCGCAATACGTTTCGGTCAACTTCACTGAATCACTTGCCCTGCAGGGTATTACACCATCAATCGGTTCGGTCGGAGACGCTTACGACAACGCACTCGCCGAATCGATCATCGGCTTGTTCAAGACCGAGGTCGGGCGCCGACACGGCCCGTTCAAGACACTATCCGAGGTCGAGTACGCGCTGATGGAGTGGTGCGACTGGTACAACAATGCCCGTTTACATTCGCGGCTGGACTACCGGTCTCCGGCCGAGTACGAAGCCGCCTACTACGCT
>NZ_BMMH01000062.1 GCF_014645735.1 Nocardia jinanensis
GCTGTAACGAGCGAGGAGTGCGGAGTGACCCCACCACGGGCCCGAGCGTGGGCTGGTGTCGATGCTGGTAAAGGCCACCATTGGGCAGCGGTCGTCGATGACACCGGAGCCACCTTGTGGTCGAAGAAGGTCGACAACGACGAGACCGCGATCCTGACCGCGTTGGGTGAGATCTTCGCCCTGGCAGAGGAGGTGTCCTTCGCTGTCGATATCTCCGGCACCGCGTCGGCGCTGTTGCTGGCCTTGCTCGCCGCGCACGGCATTTCCGCGGTCTATGTGCCCGGCCGCACCGTCAACCGCATGTCGGGAGCCTACCGAGGTGAAGGCAAAACCGACGCCAAGGATGCTTATGTCATTGCTGAAACATCCAGGCACAGAAACGATTTCGCGACGATCGACGTGCCCGCACAGTTGGCTGCCGACCTCGCGTTGCTGACCGCGCACCGCAGCGACCTCGTCGCGGACCGGGTCCGCATGATCAACCGGCTGCGTGATGTGCTGACCGGGGTGTTCCCCGCGCTGGAACGCGCTTTCGACTACAGCGCCCACAAGGGAGCGTTGGTGCTGTTGACCGGGTATCAAACCCCGGCCGCGATCCGCCGCCGTGGGCACACCCGGTTGACGGCGTGGCTGGCCAACCGGCACGTCCGGTCGGCCGAGACGGTCGCGGCCACCGCGATCGCCGCCGCGGCCGCCCAGCAGACCACCTTGCCCGGTGAGGTCGTGGCTGCCCAGATCGTGGCCGAGCTCGCGCGGGCGATCCTGGATCTCGACGACCGGATCAAACGCCTCGAGACTCAGATCCGTGACACCTTCCGTGCTCACCCGCAAGCCGAGGTCATCGAGTCCTTGCCCGGGATGGGTCCGATCCTGGGAGCGGAGCTGGTAGTCGCCGCCGGTGATCTGGGGTCCTACGCCGATGCCGGGCATCTGGCCTCGGCGGCAGGATTGGTACCGGTCCCACGGGATTCGGGTCGCCGGACCGGTAACCTGCATCGGCCGAAACGCTATAGCCGGCGGTTGCGTCGAGTGTTCTACCTGTCGGCGCAGACCAGCGTCATCCGTGACGGGCCGAACCGGGACTTCTACCTGAAGAAGCGGAGCGAGGGCGGCAAGCACGTGCAGGCGGTGATCGCGTTGGCTCGGCGACGGGTCTCGGTGTTGTGGGCCCTGCTGCGCG
>NZ_BMMH01000063.1 GCF_014645735.1 Nocardia jinanensis
CGAGCTGTCTAGGAACGCACTCACCAACCGGAGGTCTTCGTGTCCCACCCTAACGCCCCGTTGTCCGAGTTGGGCAGGCTGCGGCTGGCTCGTTGTGTCGTAGAGGACGGTTGGCCGCTGCGGCGGGCCGCCGAACGGTTCCAGGTCTCGGCCACCACCGCCAAGCGGTGGGCCGACCGCTACCGCCACCAGGGCCAGGCCGGTATGGCCGACCGTTCGAGCCGTCCGCACAGCAGCCCGAACCGGACACCGACCCGGGCCGAACGCCGCATCATCAAAGTTCGTGTCCTGCGCCGGTGGGGACCGGCCCGCATCGCCTACCTCCTCGGGTTGCACCCCTCGACAGTGCACCGGGTCCTGACCCGCTACCGGCTGACCCGACTGCGGTGGCTCGACCGCGCCACCGGCCGCGTGGTACGCCGCTACGAACACGACCAGCCCGGCGATCTGATCCATGTCGATGTGAAGAAACTGGGCAAGATCCCCGACGGCGGTGGCTGGCGGGCCCACGGACGCGGCGCCGGCTACCGCAACAAACTGGCCCACACCCGCGTCCGCCACGGCAAGCATCCCGTCATCGGCTACCACTACCTGCACACCGCCCTCGACGACCACTCCCGCCTCGCCTACAGCGAAGTACTCACCGACGAACGCCAACACACAGCCGCGGAGTTCTGGACCCGCGCCGCGGCATGGTTCGCCGCTCGCGGCGTGACCAGCCGAAGGGTGCTGACAGACAACGGTTCCTGTTACCGATCCCGGGTCTTCGCTACAGCTCTGGGCGAGGTCGTGCATAAACGCACCCGCCCCTACCGGCCACAAACCAACGGGAAAGTGGAACGCTTCCACCGCACCTTGACCGAGGAATGGGCTTACGCTCGCGTCTACCACAGCGATACCGAACGCAACACGGCCTACATCACCTGGCTACATACCTATAATCACCACC
>NZ_BMMH01000064.1 GCF_014645735.1 Nocardia jinanensis
CGAACGGCCGTGGATTCTCGTTCCAGCACTCGATCCACGTGGTGACGTCTTTCTCCAGTGCCGCAACGCTTTTGTGGACACCGCGGCGGGTGAGCTGGTCGGTGAGGTATCCGAACCAGCGCTCCACCTGGTTGAGCCAGGACGAGCCGGTCGGGGTGAAGTGGACGTGGAAGCGGGGGTGCCGGGCGAGCCATTCGTTGACGATCGGGGTCTTGTGGGTGGCGAGGTTGTCACAGACCAGGTGGACATCGAGTTCGGCGGGCACGGTCTTGTCGATCGTGACCAGGAACTTGCGGAACTCGGTCGCCCGGTGGCGGCGGTGCAGCTCACCGATCACGGTGCCGTCGGCGATGTTGAACGCGGCGAACAGGCTGGTAGTGCCGTGGCGGGCGTAGTCGTGGGTACGGCGTTCGGGCATGCCCGGCATCATCGGCAACACCGGCTGGGAACGATCCAGAGCCTGCATCTGTGATTTCTCGTCCACACACAGGACGACGGCCCGCTCGGGCGGATTGTGGTAGAGGCCGACGACGTCGACCACTTTCTCTACGAACAACGGGTCGGTCGACAGCTTGAACCCGTCGACCAGGTGCGGTTTCAGCTCGAACCGCCGCCAGATCCGCCCGATCGTCGATTTCGACAGCCCGGTCCGATCGGCCATCGAGGACCGCGACCAATGCGTGGCATCACGCGGAGTCTGCTCCAGGGTCAACGCCAGCACCTGCTCCACGCGGTCCAGCAGGATCGACGGCGGCCGGCCCGGCCGAGGCTCATCGGCCAGCCCGGGCAGACCGTGGTCGATGAACCGTTTCCGCCACTTCGCCACGGTCATCGGCGTGACACCGACCGCTGCCGCCACATGCGCATTCGCCGCCCCCGGCTCCGCACATGCCAGCACGATCCGGCACCGCAACGCATACGCCTGCGTCGAGGTCGCCGCCCGC
>NZ_BMMH01000065.1 GCF_014645735.1 Nocardia jinanensis
GATGATATAGATCTTATGAGCATCCGGATTGAGAACAGTCCTCCCGTCGACGACGACATACTCCGGACCCAACTCACGGTGATGCCACACCACATAATGATCGTTTTCCACATACTCCCATTCCGCGGTCGCGGCCATCGTCAACCGATGCGTTTCCTCCGCAGTAGGATCCCGCCCGAGGATATCGACGATCCTCGCCCGCCCCTCCTCGGTCAACCGCGTACCGCCACCGACCTGACCGGGCTCACGACCGAAATCGAACTCGCTCAACAACCCCGCCTTCCGAGCACCGGTCACGAAAGCATGCGCATCCTCGACTTCCTTGATCACCTCGACACTCGCCGGATCACCCGCACCCTCCGACAAAATGAAAGTAGTGTCGGAATGCACCAACGCCTCATCGATCTCATCGACACCATTACGCCGCGCAGGCGCCACATTGCCACGAAGCTCACCGAACCCCGCATCGTTCATCGTCCCGATATAGATAGTGGGCCGCCCACCGACCGGATCGGCATAAGGATTATCCGGATTCATACGCACAATATCGAACCCGTACTCACCCAAAATAGTTCGATACTCACCATATGCCTCATTGGCCAACACATCACGAGTCGTGATGATCTTCACCGCACCACCCTGAGCCGACTTCAACGCCGCCGCAGCCAGGAACACCAACGTCTTACCCTCACCCGCCTGCATATTCCCCACACCACCATCCCGGGCGACCAACACCGCCATCACCTGAGTCCACCGCAGAACCCGATGCTTGGGATCACCCCGACGAATGACCTCCACCATCGCCGCCGCCGCCTCACGACCATCACCATGCCGGACCATCCACTCCAAACCCTCCGGCGACACCAAACTCCAATCCATCGCCGCATGACGCTCGAG
>NZ_BMMH01000066.1 GCF_014645735.1 Nocardia jinanensis
GATGATGTCGACCGGAGTGCCATCCGGCATGAACGGCATATCCTCGGTGGGCAAAATCTTGCCGATCACACCCTTGTTGCCGTGACGGCCCGCGAGCTTGTCACCATCCTGGATCTTGCGCTTCTGCGCCACATAGACACGCACCAGCTCGTTCACACCGGGAGGCAGATCGTCGTCGTCCTCGCGGGAGAACACCCGGATACCGATCACCTTCCCGGACTCACCGTGCGGCACCTTCAACGAGGTATCACGCACCTCACGCGCCTTCTCACCGAAGATCGCGCGCAGCAACCGCTCCTCGGGCGTCAGCTCGGTCTCACCCTTCGGAGTGACCTTCCCGACCAGGATGTCACCGTCACGCACCTCCGCACCGATCCGCACGATCCCACGCTCGTCGAGATCGGCCAGGACCTCATCGGAAACATTCGGGATATCGCGCGTGATCTCCTCGGCACCCAACTTCGTATCACGAGCGTCGATCTCATGCTCCTCGATATGGATCGAGGTCAACACATCGTCCTCCACGAGACGCTGCGACAGAATAATCGCGTCCTCGTAGTTGTGACCCTCCCACGGCATGATCGCCACCAGCAGGTTCTTACCCAGAGCCATCTCACCGTTCTCGGTGCACGGACCATCGGCCAGCACCTGACCGAACTCCACCCGCTGACCCTCGTCCACAATCGGACGCTGATTGGCACACGTACCCTGATTCGACCGCGCGAACTTCCGCATCCGATACGACTTACGGGTCCCGTCATCGGCCATCACCGTGACGTAGTCGGCGGAGACCTCCTCGACCACACCCGGCTTGTCGTTGACCACGACATCACCGGCATCCACCGCGGCCCGCAGTTCCATACCGGTACCCAC
>NZ_BMMH01000067.1 GCF_014645735.1 Nocardia jinanensis
CGGAGCGTTCGCCGGAGCATTGGCCGGAGCATTGGCCGGAGCGTTCGCCGGAGCGTTCGCCGGAGCGTTCGCCGGAGCATTGGCCGGAGCGTTCGCCGGAGCATTGGCCGGAGCATTGGCCGGAGCGTTCGCCGGAGCATTGGCCGGAGCGTTCGCCGGAGCATTGGCCGGAGCGTTCGCCGGAGCGTTCGCCGGAGCGTTCGCCGGCGGATTGGTGTTCGCAGGCGGATTGGTGTTCGCAGGCGGGTTCGTGTTCGCAGGCGGATTGGTGTTCGCCGGCGGGTTCGTGTTCGCCGGCGGATTGGTGTTCGCCGGCGGATTGGTGTTCGCAGGCGGATTGGTGTTCGCAGGCGGATTGGTGTTCGCCGGCGGGTTCGTGTTCGCCGGCGGGTTCGTGTTCGCCGGCGGGTTCGTGTTCGCAGGCGGGTTCGTGTTCGCCGGCGGATTGGTGTTCGCCGGCGGATTGGTGTTCGCAGGCGGATTGGTGTTCGCAGGCGGGTTCGTGTTCGCCGGCGGGTTCGTGTTCGCCGGCGGGTTCGTGTTCGCCGGCGGGTTCGTGTTCGCCGGCGGGTTCGTGTTCGCCGGCGGATTGGTGTTCGCAGGCGGGTTCGTGTTCGCAGGCGGATTGGTGTTCGCCGGCGGATTGGTGTTCGCCGGCGGGTTCGTGTTCGCAGGCGGGTTCGTGTTCGCCGGCGGATTGGTGTTCGCA
>NZ_BMMH01000068.1 GCF_014645735.1 Nocardia jinanensis
GGTATCGCGGGTCGCTCGGCGGGCGAAATGCACCACGACGCTGCCCCAGCGGATGAATTCCTCGATTGCGGCGTTCATCCGCCCATCGAGATCCGCACGCAGCCAATCGATTTGGTCCGGATTCTCAACCAGCGCCTTGAACGCATGGGAGGTGGTCTGTTTGGTGGTGTCATTGCCGGCGGCGGAGATCAGCACCATGAACGCGCCGATGTCCTCGTCGCTGAGGCGATGCCCGTCGAATTCGGCATCGATCATCGCGCTCATGAGGTCATTGCGCGGTTCCACGCGGCGCCGCCGGGCCAGGTCGGTGCCGGCGGAGTGGAGGATGCCGATCTGCCTGTAGAAGAACTCGGCACGCTCCTCGAGGCTCGTGTACTCGAGGTCGGTGGTGCCGAACAGGGCTTCGGTCGCGAACGCGACCGCCTCGCGGTCGGCCTCGGGGATCCCGATCATCTGCGAAATGGTCTGCATGGGCAGTTTCCGGGACACCGCATCGACGAAATCGAGGGTCTCGCCGGCCCGCAGATCGGCGACGAAATCGTCCACGATCCGCGTGGCATTGGCGCGGACCTGCTCCTCCACCCGCTGGATCTGGCGCGGAGTGAACGCCGAGCTGATCAATTTCCGG
>NZ_BMMH01000069.1 GCF_014645735.1 Nocardia jinanensis
CCGCCGGAGTATGCGCAGCGAACACCGACAACATCGACGGCACGAAATCGGTCACCGTCACCTGATGCTCGGCGATAACCCGCGCGAGATACTCGGTATCTCGATGACCGTCCGGAGTCGCCACCACCAGATGCGCACCCGCCGCCAACGGCAGGAAATAACCCCACAACGACACATCGAACGTGGTCGCGGTCTTCTGGAGATAGACGTCCGAGGCGTCGAGCGGATACTGATCCAGCATCCACGCGACCTGATTACCGATCGCCGCATGCGGAACCGCCACACCCTTCGGACGACCCGTCGATCCGGATGTGAAGATCACATACGCCGTATTCGACGACCGCACCGGCGCACGCCGATCAGCATCGACGACCTCGGCCTCGGCATACCCCGACACATCCAGGGTGTCCAACATCAGCACCGCGACATCCGGTGCCACCACCGCAACACCGCCGTCGGCCACCGCGGCCACATCAGCGGTTGTCGTGAGAACACACAACGGCGACGCGGTATCCAGAATGTAGCCGATCCGCTCCGCCGGATGCGCGGGATCCAACGGCACATA
>NZ_BMMH01000070.1 GCF_014645735.1 Nocardia jinanensis
CGCGATTCCGCCGAACGCCCCGAGATCAACACATGCAAACCACCGTCGGCATCGACATCGGGAGCCACCGGAATATCCACACCACGACCACCCTGCCGGTTGATCACCAGAACCTTCCCCCGCTGACCGGCCTCCTGGAAAATCTTCTGAAGCTCCGCTTCGGCGTGTTCCCCATGCCGCAGAAAGAACTTCGCATCCACAGCCACATGCTCGACACCGAGATCGTCGAGCATCCTCGACAGTCTGCCCACCTCGCTGTTGCGGTTACAGATAGCCAACTGCGGATTACCATCGAGCTGACGCTCGGCCACACTATGGGCCATAGCCGAAAGTTTCGCGTCCTGGTGACTGATCACCCCCTCCTGACCGATCGCATGATAATCCTCGGCGATCTTCAACTCCGACGGTTTGAAACGCGGAATATCGACCACATGCTTCACACCGTGATTGTTCTGCAACTCGTTCGCCACACCATCAGCGGTACCGGAAAACCCGAACAACTCATCACTCTTCGCCGCCGAGAACATCTCCCCCGC